>NZ_LPWG01000001.1 GCF_001723285.1 Methyloceanibacter methanicus
CGACCCGCGCGCCGTCGAGGAAGGCATCGTGCCGGGCGGCGGCGTGGCGCTGCTGCGTGCGCTGACGGCGATCGAGTCCCTGCGCGCCGGCAATGACGACCAGAAGGTCGGCATCAACATCGTTCGCCGCGCACTCCAGGCTCCACTCCGTCAGATCGCCGAGAATGCCGGCGAAGACGGCGCCGTGGTCGTGGGCAAGATCCTCGACAAGGCCGAGTACAATTTCGGCTACAACGCCGCGACGGGCGAGTACGGCAACCTGGTCAAGCAGGGCGTGATCGATCCCGCAAAGGTCGTCCGCACCGCGCTGCAGGATGCCGCTTCGGTGGCCGGCCTCCTCATCACCACCGAGGCGATGGTGGCCGAGATTCCGAAGAAGTCCGGTCCTGCCATGCCCGGCGGCGACATGGGTGGCATGGGCGGAATGGGTGGCATGGGCTTCTAAGCCCCACCCGGTCCATCGCGTCTCTTCGGACGCGCCTGAGAACAACGAGCCGCGCCTTCGGGCGCGGCTTTTTTGCGGGCACACGGGGGACAGCGACCGATCCTCCGAGCCAAGTCTTTGTCGGCGCAATTCAGGCCGCGCGCTGCCCGTCGTCCGCGTCCCGAGTAGCGCTGTCGATCAACTCCTCGGCCCATTGGTTCAGACTCTTGCCCGCGAGTTCCGCCGCCAGGGCCGCGCGCCGATGGACCTCGGGCGCAACGCGGAACATCATCTTGCCGGAGTACGGCTTTTGAGGCTCTTTGCCGTGCGTCGCACACGTCTCCAAATAGTCGTCCACGGCCTCTTCAAAGGCCATGCGCAACGCTTCGACGTTGTCGGCATGAAAGCTGATGATGTCGTTGATGCCAGCCAAGCGGCCCCAGAAGATACGGTCGTCGTCGTCGTACTCAATTCGAGCCTGGTAGCCCTTGTAGGACATTGCATTGCTCACGGCTTCACTCCGATCTTGATCAGGAACTCTCGCGCGAGTTTCACTTGGTACTTCTTGGCTTCCTTGTCCGGGTGCGGACGATGGAAGAAGGCAGACACGCCCTCCTTTTCGAACCGGACCCGCGAACCGCGCCCTTCGACCACCTCCGCTCCCGCGGCGATCAGCAAGCGCTCGATATCGGCCCAAGCAAGCGTCCCCTTGAGAGGGTCGTTGAACAGAGCCGCAAGGGTCTTCTTGTGCTTGCTGTTCATGCTAGCATTCTATGCTATCAAATTGCGGGATGCTATCATAATTTGATAGCAATCGGCGCACCGATACTCAGGGCACCCCGGCCAGCTCTCTCGCCAAGGCCAGAAGCCCTTCGCGATCCTCCGCAAAACCGCCGTCGATCCAGCGCTGTTCGGCCTCGCGCAGCATGGCGCCGATCTCGGGCCCGGAGAATTTGCCGAGCGCGGCGATGTCCGTGCCGCGCAAGGGGAAGACCGGAGCCTCCCAGCGCGCGGCCAAGGTCGCGGCGCGGTGCCAGTCCGGATCGGTCACGGGGGCATCGCCCGTCGCCCAGGCCAGCATCACCCGCGCGGTGTAGGCATCCGGCCCCAGCGCATAGAGCTTGCGCTTGGCCGCGGCCTCGTCCGGCAAGGCCTCGTCGAAGGGAACGCCGCCGAGTGCGAGCTGGGCCTGTTCGGCGTTGGAGAGCTTGAACCGGCGCGCGAGGCGCTTTGCGTCCTCGGGGACGAACACCGCCAGGGCGGCGAGGCGCAAAATGGCGCTGGGCTGGCGGTCGAGCGCATCTTCGATGCCGATGAGGCGCGCGAAACGGGTGAGACGCGGCACGCCGCCAAGGATGTCGCAGATAAGCCCATGGTCGAACAGGACCGACATCGCCTCGGCCGCGCGCGGCGCCACCAGCAGCCGCTTCACCTCGCTCGCCACCCGCTCCGCCGAAAGCCGGCGCATGCCCGCCCGCGCCCGCACGCAGGCCGACAGCCCGGCCGCATCGAACGGGCCCCGGCCATACCACGCGTTGAACCGGAAGAAGCGCAGGATGCGCAAATAGTCTTCCTTGATGCGCGATGCCGGGTCGCCGATGAAGCGGATGCGCCCGGCCACCAGGTCCGGATAGCCGCCGAGCGGATCGAACAGCGTCCCGTCCATGCCGGCATAGAGCGCGTTCAAGGTGAAGTCCCGCCTTGCTGCGTCTTCCGCCCAGTCCTCCGTGAAGGCGACCGTGGCGTGGCGGCCGAACGTCTCCACATCGTGCCGCAAAGTCGTGACCTCGAACGAGACGCCGTCGACGACGACCGTCACCGTGCCGTGGGCGATGCCGGTCGGAATGGCCTTCAGGCCGGCCTTGCGTGCCCGCGCGATGACTTTCTCGGGAACGATGGTTGTGGCGAAATCGACGTCCGAGACCGGCAGTCCGAGCAAGGCATCGCGCACGGCGCCGCCCACCGCGCGGGTCGCACCGGTCTCCCCCGACAGCGCCTCAAAGAGGCGGACGGTCTCGGGCCGCGCGAGCCACGGGGCAGCATCGAGCGACGGCGGCGCCAAGTCGTTGCTCTTGTCTTGCGGTGTGTCGTGCTCGGCCATGGGACTGGGTCCGACAGGAAGGGCGGAAGGTCAATTGATGCCGCCCGGTTTGATGACGCCGTCTTCCAGAACGGACGGTTGATAGCGGCCCTCGCGATCGCCGCCGGTGAAGTCGACCAGCGTGAAGAGCCCCACGAACAAGACCACGAGGCCGGCGATGACGAGCCACAGGAACGGGGCCCCCGCCATCGCGCGGTTGGGGGCGACGCCCTTCACCCACACCACGTAGGCCGCGTAGACTAGGAAGGGCAGCAGAAACAACAGGATGTTGATCAGAATAACGCGCAACATCTGTCCCGGCAGTCTCCCCAAATCGGTTATTCGGCACGGGTCTTGACGCGCCTTTGGTGCGGGAGCTTAGCGGCGCGATGCGCCGAAGGCGAGCGCGCTTTCCCCCGGCCGCGCGGGTCAGGCCTACTCGTCCATCGGGAAGGGAAAAAACACCCCGCTGCTCCACACGCCCGGTCCCTGCTCGGTCTCCACCGTCATGTCGGCGAGTTCGTAATAGACCGCGCGCGAGAGCTGGGCCCGCAAGCCGTCCCGCACCTCCACGTACGGGGCCCGCCCGCCCTCGGGCTCGCGACGAAAGCCGATGGCATGCCCGGGTCCCGCCGTGACCACATCGTCCACATTGGTGGTGAAGGTCAGGCGCTGATCGGCGCCCTCCCCGTCCCGGCTCATCGCCACCGCGATAAACGGCTCTCCCTCGACCTCGATCGGCACTTTTTCGACCGGGGTGACCAGGTAAAAGCCGTCCTCTTCGCGCCGCAGCACGGTGGAAAAGAGCTTCACCAAGGGCTTGCGGCCAATGGGCGAGCCCTCGTAGAACCACGTGCCGTCGCGCGTGATTTTCAGGCCGATGTCGCCGCAAACATTAAGCTTTGGCAATGAAGGCTTGGCTCGTTTGCCGCCATCATTGCAGGTGCTACGAGTCGGTTGGTGTTCTCCTCAGGCATTGTCGTATTCCGCCAAAAACGACCTGGTGTTCGCAACAAAGACCTTAGAACATACGAACAAGGGATTGTGATCCGATAGCCGATCAAAGTGTTCTGCTTTCATACGACTTTGGCCCTATTTTTTCTCCACCCTGTGGATCGAGCAAAACGGAAGCAAAGATAAGACAGTCATGACCACACTTGAATCCGACCCCCAGCTCGTCGACCGCCTCGATGAAATCGGAACCAAAATCCAGGATGTGCGCGAGGCGACCGCGACCGTCATCTTCGGCCAGGAGCGGGTCATCGACTTGGCGCTGGTGACGCTGCTCTCCGGCGGACATGCCCTGCTCATCGGTGTGCCGGGCCTTGCGAAAACGAGCCTTGTGGAGACGCTGGGCGCCGTGCTCGGACTCGAGAACAAGCGGATCCAGTTCACGCCGGACCTGATGCCGTCCGACATCGTGGGTTCGGAGGTCTTGGAAGAAGACTCGAGCGGCTCCCGCGCGTTCCGTTTCGTGAAGGGGCCGATCTTCACCCAGCTCCTGATGGCGGACGAGATCAACCGCGCCAGCCCCAAGACCCAGTCGGCCCTGCTCCAGGCCATGCAGGAACACCACGTCACCATGGCCGGCGTGCGTCACGACGTGCCGCTGCCGTTCCACGTGCTCGCCACGCAGAACCCGCTGGAGCAGGAAGGCACCTATCCGCTGCCCGAAGCGCAGCTCGACCGCTTCCTGTTGCAGATCGACGTCTCCTATCCGGATATCGACGCCGAGCGGCGCATGCTGTTCGCCACCACCGGCACCGAGGAGCGCAAGCTCAAGACCATCCTGACGGCCGAGGAGCTGATGGTCGCCCAGCGGCTGGTGCGCCAGCTTCCCGTGGGCGACCAGGTCGTCGACGCCATTCTGAAACTCGTCCGCTCCGCCCGCCCGGGCACCGGCATCGACCAGACCTTGGACGAGATGATCGCCTGGGGTCCCGGCCCGCGCGCCAGCCAGGCGCTCATGCTGGCCGTGCGCGCCAAGGCGATGATGGAGGGCCGGCTCGCCCCGTCCGTCGACGACGTGATCGACCTCGCCGAGCCCGTCTTGAAACACCGCATGTCGCTGACCTTCGCCGCGCGCGCGGAAGGGATCGAGATGAGCGACATGATGGCAAGGCTCATCGAGCCGCTGAAGTAGGCCTGCCTTGGCAAACGTACGCGCAGCGCTTCAACCGTTTCTGGCGGAAGAGGCCCAGGCCCACGGGCTTGCGGCGCGAATGCCCGCGCTGCTCGTCGAAGCGCGCCGCGTCGCGCATACTGTCACACACGGCACCCACGGGCGCCGCCGGCCCGGCCCCGGCGAGACCTTCTGGCAGTTCCGGCATTTCGATACGAATGATCCCATGGCGGCGATCGACTGGCGCCGCTCCGCAAGCTCCGACCGTCTGTTCGTCCGCGAACGCGAATGGAAGCCGCGCACACGGTCTGGCTTTGGCTCGACCTGTCGCCTTCGATGCGCTTCCGGTCGTTCCTGTCGAAGACACGAAGGAAAGCCGTGCCGTCGTCCTGGCGCTCGCACTCACCGAGCTGTTGGCGCGCTCGGGCGAACGGATCGGACTGATGGGCGAGTGCCATCCACGGGCCGCTATGTGAGCCGCAAGATCGCCGAGGTCCTCTTGAGCGAAACGGCGGATGACAGCCTGCCGCCCCCGGCACGCCTCAACCGCTTTTCCGAGTGCATCCTGTTCTCGGATTTTCTGGAGCCCATCGAGGACACCGTCGCCCGCTTCCATGAAATCGCCAGTCAGGGCGTGCGCGGACATCTGGTGCAGATTCTGGATCCCGCCGAAGAGACCCTGCCCTATTCGGGACGCACGGAGTTCGAGGCCTCGGAAGGCGGAGACACCATGATCGCCGGCCGCGCGGAAGATCTGAGAGACAAATACCGCAAGCGGATCGAGCGTCACCGCCTGGACCTTCAGGAGGTGGCGCGGCAACTCGGCTGGTCCTTCGTCCTGCATCACACCGACCGGCCCGCCGAGGAAGTGCTGCTGGCGGTGCACGGCCAGCTCGCAGGCCAGGAGCGCGATTACCGCTACCGCCCCGGGCGCGCCGCCACCGCGCCCGCCGCCGAAACGGGCGCCCGCTCATGATGACGCTCGGCCCCATCGGCTTCATGCAGCCTTGGATCTTGCTGGCCCTCGCGGCCCTGCCCGCGATCTGGTGGCTGCTGCGCTTCACCCCGCCGAGCCCGAAGGTCGTCGAGTTTCCGCCAACGCGTCTCCTGAAGGAGCTCAAGCCCACCGAAGAGACGCCGGCGCGCAGCCCCTGGTGGCTGACCCTCATGCGGATGCTGCTCGCCGCCTTGCTGATCCTGGCGCTGGCGCGGCCCGTCATCAATCCCGACGAGGGACGCTTCACGGGAGACGGCACGCTCCTTCTCGTGGTCGACAATGGTTGGGCGTCCGCGGCCTATTGGAGCGCGCGGCGCGAGGCCATCGAGGCCGCCATCGACCGTGCCGATCGCGACGACCGCACCGTCCTGATCGTGCCGACGGCCTCCACCGACGAAATCGGCGAACCGCTGCCGGCGGATGCGGTCCGCGAACGCATCGCCGGACTCGTGCCCCAACCCTTCGCACCGGACCGGGAGCTTGGCCGCGTCGCTGGCGGAGACTCTGAAGGAGACATCCGGCTACAGCGTATGTGGCTGAGCGACGGTCTCGACTACGGGCATGCGCAGCCATTCGCGGACGCTCTCGCAAAGCTGGCCGAGGGCGGCAGCCTCACCGTGCTGAAGCCCGGCCCTCAGGAAGCGGCCCTCGGCGTCGGGCACGCGCGCGCCGAAGGCGGCGTTCTCGCCGGCCGCGTCGTCGCCGGTGCCAAAGGCCCTCTGTTGGGACGCCTCCGCGCGCTGACGGCACGCGGCGAACCGCTGGGCGAAGCGCCGTTCGTAATCAAGGCCGGCGAAACCGAGGCCATTGCGCCGTTCGACCTGCCTCTCGAAATCCGCAACCAGGTGGCGCGCCTTCAGATCAAGGGGCAGCGCTCTGCCGGAGCAGTGCACCTGCTGGACGCGCAGTCCCAGTGGCACCGCGTCGGCATCGTGTCCGGCGAATCGCGCGAGGAGCCAGCCACTCCTGTCGCCGCTCTATTACGTGGACGCGCGCTGTCGCCCTATGCGGATGTGATCAGACCGTCCGAGCGCAATGTCGCCACCGCCGTCAACGACCTGATCGAGAAACAGCGCGTTTCCACGATCGTGCTGGCCGATATCGGCAAGCTGGTTCCGGCGACCCAGGAAGAGCTCGAGACCTGGCTCGACAAGGGCGGCGTGCTGATCCGCTTCGCCGGACCCCGGCTCGAGCAAGGCGGCGACGAACTCCTACCCGCCGCCTTACGGCGCGGCGGCCGGTCCATGGGCGGGGCCCTGTCGTGGGGAACGCCGCAACAGCTTTCGCCGTTCGAGGACGACAGCCCGTTCAGCGGGCTCGACATTCCGGAAGACGTGCGCGTGAACCGGCAGGTTCTCGCGGATCCGGCCGTCGCGATGGATGCCGAAGTATGGGCGACCCTGGCCGATGGCACGCCGCTCGTCACGGCCAAGCATCACGGCGACGGCTGGATCGTCCTGTTCCATGTGACCGCGAATTCCGATTGGTCGAACCTGCCGCTGTCCGGCCTCTTCGTGGAAATGCTCCGCCAGACCATCACCCTGGGACCGAGCCAGGTCGGCGCCCCGAGCGACGAAGACGGCGAGGCGGGCGATACCGCGGCCAGCACCGTGCGCAGTTCGGCGACAACCGCGCTCGCCCCGGTTCAGACCCTCGACGGATTCGGCCAGCTCGTGCCCCCGCCCCTGAACGCGGCGCCCATCGCGCCCGACAGTTTCGACAAGACGGTTGCCGGTCCCGACCATCCGCCGGGCTATTACGGACCGTCCGGGCAAGCCCGCGCCCTCAACATCGTGAAGACGAATTCGAAACTCGTGCCGCTCCCCGACATCGAGGGCGCCAGCACGGTCGGCTTCTACACGTTGAAGAAGCCCTTCGCCCTGGAGCCCTGGCTCTATCTGGCCGCGCTCGGCATCTTCGCGCTCGACATCCTTGCGGTGCTCGCGCTGAGCACGGGCCTCGGCATCCGCAGGCACCACAGAGCCGCGGCGGCGATCGCCCTTGCCACCCTGCTCGCGGCCACGGCCGCGCCGCACGAGGCCGTCGCGGCGGAGCCCGATAGCGCGATGAACGCGGACGAAGCCGCGGAGGATTTCGCCCTTCGCGCAACGTTGAAGACGCGGCTCGCCTATGTGCTGACCGGTGACGGGGAGATCGACCGCACCAGCGAGGACGGCCTCATGGGGCTGAGCAAGGTGCTCGGCGCCCGTACGGCCCTCGAGCCCGGCGCGCCCATGGGCGTCGACATCGAGAACGACGAACTGTCGTTTTTCCCGGTGCTCTACTGGCCCGTGCGCGAGGACGCCGAACCGCTGTCCGACAAGACGCTCGCCAAAATTGACGCCTATATGAAGCAAGGCGGCATGATCGTCTTCGACACCCGCGACCAGGAACGCGTGGCCTATGGCGGCAGTCAGGGCAAGGCCCTGACCCGGCTGATCGGCCAGCTCGACATTCCGGCACTCGAGCCCGTGCCCGGCAACCATGTGCTGACCCGGTCGTTCTACTTGATGAACAGTTTCCCCGGGCGCTGGGACGGCGGCTCGCTCTGGGTCGAGGCCGAGCCCGCGGACGAGGCGGAGCGCAATGCGCGGTCCCGCCGCACGGACGGCGTCAGCTCCGTCGTCATCACCTCGAACGACCTGGCCAGCGCCTGGGCGCTCGACGAGGCCAACCGCCCGCTCTATCCGGTGGTGCCCGGCGGCGAGTTGCAGCGTGAGATGGCCTTCCGCGCGGGCGTCAATCTGGTGATGTACGCCCTCACCGGCAACTACAAGGCGGACCAGGTCCACGTGCCGGCCCTGCTCGAAAGGTTGGGCCAATAGATGATGAACTGGTCCATCACCTTTATCCCCTTCGTGCCCTGGCTCGCTCTTTGGGTGATCGCCGGGATCGGGGCCGTCCTGTTGGCGCTGCTGTTCTGGCGCGCCCGGCGCGGCGCCGTGCTGCGGCTCCTCGCCTTCGCCGCGCTGCTGCTGGCGCTGGCCAACCCGCATCTGAAGCGGGAGGACCGCGAGCCCCTCAACGACATCGTGACCGTCGTCGTGGACGACAGCCAAAGTCAGACGCTTGCCGGCCGCACCAATCGCACGGCCGAGCTCCGCAAGGCGCTCGAAGACCGCCTCAAGGAGGTCCCGAAGCTCGAGACCCGCGTCGTGCGGTCCAATTCGTCGGGCGAGACCGAACGGGACGGGACGATGCTCTTCACCGATCTCGGCCAGGCTCTCGCCGACGTGCCGCCGGACCGCTTGGCCGGCGTCGTGATGATCACGGACGGCCAGGTCCACGACGTGCCCGACAAGGTGGCCGCCCTTGGGTTCGACGCGCCCGTGCACGCGCTGCTGACCGGCAAGGAGGGTGAGTTCGACCGCAGGCTCGAAGTCACGGCAGCGCCCCGGTTCGGCATCGTCGGCAGCACACAGACGATCGAAGTCAAGGTCAGCGAATCCAAGCCGCGCGACGACGACATCGCCACGTTGACCGTGACCCATCAGGGAAAGGAACCCCGCACCCAGACGGTGCGCATCGGCGATCGCGTCGAGGTTCCCGTCGAGATCGACCATGCCGGCCCCAACATCGTGGAGATCGAAGTCGATGGCGCGCCCGGAGAACTGACCGCGATCAACAACCGGGCCTTGCTCACCGTCGAAGGCGTGCGCGAGAACCTGCGCGTGCTTCTCGTCTCCGGCGAACCCCACGCGGGCGAGCGCACCTGGCGCAATATGTTGAAGTCCGATGCGTCCGTGGACCTCGTTCATTTCACGATCCTGCGTCCCCCGGAGAAGCAGGACGGCACGCCGATCAACCAGCTCTCGCTCATCGCCTTCCCCACGCGCGAGCTGTTCCAGGAAAAGCTCGATCAGTTCGACCTGATCATCTTCGACCGCTATCAGCGCCGGGGCGTCCTGCCGCTGCTCTATCTCGAGAACGTCGCGCGCTATGTGGAGCGCGGCGGCGCGGTGCTGGTGTCCTCCGGCGACGACTACGCATCGCCCTTGAGCCTCTACCGCACCCCGCTCGGCGAGATCCTGCCCGCGGCCCCCTCGGGACGCGTGATCGAAAAGCCCTACCGCCCGGCCCTGTCGGACCTCGGCACCAAGCACCCGGTGACCGGCGAT
This sequence comes from Methyloceanibacter methanicus, assembly GCF_001723285.1. Lineage (GTDB taxonomy): Bacteria > Pseudomonadota > Alphaproteobacteria > Rhizobiales > Methyloligellaceae > Methyloceanibacter > Methyloceanibacter methanicus. The sequence continues at coordinate 9,742 of NZ_LPWG01000001.1, forward strand.
CTCGAAGGCGCCCGTGGCGGCGGCGCCCACGGGACCGACCCGACCTGGGGCCGCTGGTTCCGCGTGGTCGATGTCTCCCCGCGCGAGGCGGAGGTTCTGATGGAAGGCGCCGACGGCCGGCCGCTTCTGGTCATCGGCGAGCGCGGCAAGGGCCGCGTCGCGGTGCTGCTCTCCGACCAGGCCTGGCTCTGGGCGCGCGGCTATGACGGTGGCGGGCCCTACTCGGACCTGCTGCGGCGCCTGGCGCATTGGCTGATGAAGGAGCCGGAGCTCGAGCAGGAGACCCTGAGGGCCTCGAGCAAAGGGCAAAGCCTCATCATCGAACGGCGCTCCATCGAAGACGAAGTGGACCCGGTGATCGTGACCACGCCGTCGGGCGAGGAGATGAGCGTCGAGCTCGACAAGGGCGAACGCGGCATCTGGCGCAAGGTGCTGCAAGTCGACGAACACGGCGTCTATCGCGTGGCCTCGGGCAACCTTGCGGGGCTTGCCACCGTGGGCAAGGCCAACACCCGCGAGTTCGCGGCCGTGACCGCATCCGACGAACCGCTCGGGCCGGTCCTCGAAGGCACGGGCGGCGGCGCGTTCTGGATGGGCCGTGACGACACGGAAGGGGTGGCCTTCCCCGGCTTGCCAATGATCCGCAGCGGCCACGTCATGCACGGCACCGACTGGCTCGGTCTCCACAAGCGCGATGCCTATCACGTCAAGGGCGTGCGCTTGTTCCCGCTCTTCAGCGGCTTCCTGGCACTGGCCCTGCTGCTCGGACTCCTCGCCGCGGCCTGGTACCGCGAGGGCCGCTAGGCGCTCTTCCTCGGGCTAGGCCGTATACGCCCTGACCTGACCGGCCGCGCCCTCGAGTGCGCCTTCGGCGAGCTCCACGCCCAAGAGGCGCGCCGGATCGACCGGTCCCGGAAGGGTGATCGCGCCTTGCGCCGTTGGCTGAAAACCGAAGCGGGCGTAATAAGGCATATCCCCGACCAGCAGCACGAAGCCGAACCCGGCTTCGCGGGCGCGCGCCAGCCCTTCCTCGACGAGCGCCCTGCCCCAGCCTTTGCCCGCGAGCACCGGATCGACCACGAGCGGCCCGAGCAAGAGCCCACCGTCGCGTTCGCCGACCCGGATGGCCGTGAACCGGACGCCGCCGGCCACCCTGCCCTCGCTCCACGCCGTCAGGCTGAGCGCGGCCACGGGCGCGACGCCCTCGCGCACGCGGTAGGCGCTGCGCGCGAACCGGCCAGGGCCGAAGGCGCTCTCGGAAAGCGCATTGAGCGCCGGAATGTCGGTTTCGGTTTCGGGGCGAATGTCGAAGGTCGTCATAGGGTTGGCACCAGGAAAAAGGGCGAAGGGAAATCCCTACCGAGCGCCAAACGTGACCAGCTGATTGTGCGTGGGTTCAGGGCGAGGCGGCGGCGAGGGTCAGGCGTTCCGCGTAAAGCGGGCGCGTGCTCGTCGTCGCTGAAGACGGGTTATGGTCTTGCTCGTCCACATCATGGGCGCTCGCCATATCACGGACGACGCCAAGAGGTCCAGCATCATCGAGGGCCCGGAGCGCTCGGGCACGTTTACGAACCGCCCCAAGTTCACTAAGTGTTATCGGCTCACGTTATAGTGTTGGAATTGCTAGACTTCGGCTCTGGCAAGGTGGGGCGTGAACGCACGATCCGAAGATTAAGCGGGGTTATTCATGGCAGACAAGGCGAAGCTGCTCGTTCTCTATCACTCATCCTATGGGCACACCGAGACCTTGGCCTACGCGATGGCGCACGGCGTGCGTGCGGTGGAAGACATTCGGGTGACCGTGAAGCGCGTTCCCGAGCTGATGCCGGACGACGTCATGGCGGCCGCCGGCATGAAGGTCGAACAGCCCGCACCGATCGCCGATCCGGCCGAACTCGCCGACTACGACGGCATCATCCTCGGCACGCCCACGCGCTTCGGCAACATGTCCTCGCAAATGCGCTATTTCCTCGATCAGACCGGTCCGCTTTGGGCGGCCGGGGCCCTGATCGGCAAGGTCGGAAGCGTCTTCACCTCGACCTCGACGGGCGGCGGCAACGAGACGACGATCGTGTCCGTGTACCACACGCTCATCCATCACGGCATGGTCATCGTGGGTCTGCCCTATTCCGCGCCGGACCTGCCGGACATCAGCGAGGTCAGGGGCGGCTCACCCTACGGCGCCGGCACGATCGCCGCGCCGGACGGCTCGCGCACGCCTTCGCAAAAGGAACTGAACCTGGCAAGTTTCCAGGGTCACCACGTCGCGAAGATCACCAAGAAACTGATGACGGGCGACGAGTAGCGCGCCCGCCGAGGTCCGTCCCGCGACGCCGTTTAGCCCGACCACAGGGGACTGACCGGCGCGCGCCGAAGATCTCCGCAAGACGGCGGTTCGTGCCCGGATCCAAGGGTTCGGGCAGAGCGTCCAGGGCGAACATCCCCGTTTCGGCGATCTCGCCCCTTTGCCGGTAATCGCCCTTTCGCGTCCAGTCCCGCACCAGATAAAGGGCGATGTGATCCCCGGGGAAATTCGTGTTGTTGGAGAACATCCCGTGCAGGCTCGGCGGGCCCGTCAGAGTGACGCCCACCTCTTCGTCGAGCTCGCGTGCGAGCGCATCCTCGAGCGTCTCGCCCATTCGACGCCACCGCCCGGAAAATACCAGCCAGCCCGATAGCTATGCCGCACGAGAAGGACACGGCCCGCCTCGTCGATCACCGCGCCCTGGGACCCCAGCGTCATGCCGCGGCGCAGACGCCAGACGGGCCGGAACGCCGCCGTCATGAGCCGCGACAGGCGCTTGCTGCGTGGTCCGTTCTTGCTCAACCGCAAAGTCTCCGCTGTCATCGTGCTGAAATCGAGCCGCACCATGACGGCACAGGCAGGTCCTTGTCCAGACGGTCCGCCTCCTGCGGCGGCCGGCCGCGACGCGGGGAGCGTTCGCCTCGGCGCGGGCCGCTTCTCTTGGGTGCCGGGCACGTTCTCTTGGCGGATGCGGCTTTTTGCAATAGGCAGAGCCCATGAGCGCCAATGAGGCCCGGTCCGTGTTCACACTCGCCCATCTCTCGGACATTCACTTGAGTCCGCTGCCGAAGGTGAAACGGCACCAACTCCTGTCCAAGCGGCTCCTCGGCTACGTGAACTGGCACCGGGGACGAAAGTTCGTGCATCGGCGCGACGTCCTCGACCTCCTCACGCGCGATGTGAAAGTGCGCGGTCCCGACCACATCGCGGTGACGGGCGACCTCACCAATCTGGGCCTGCCACAGGAATTCCCGCCTGCGGCCGAGTGGCTGCGCCAGCTCGGGGCCCCGGACGAGGTCACCGCCATTCCGGGAAATCACGACGCCTATGTGCGGCTCCATCCCGACAAGACCACGGCCCATTGGCGCCCCTTCATGGAGGCCAACGAGGCCGGCCATGCGCTCTACGAGACGCCGCCGGGCGGCTTCCCCTTCGTGCGGCGGTTTGGCGACATCGCTCTCATCGCCCTGTCCTCGGCCGTTCCGACGGCGCCGTTCGTCGCCGCCGGCTGGCTCGGCGAGACGCAGCGCCGTGCGCTCGCCGACGTCCTCGACCGGCTCGGCCGCGAAGGACTGTTCCGCGTGGTCCTGATCCACCACCCGCCGCTTCCGGGGCAGGCCGGTTGGCGACGCGGCTTACGGGACGCACGCGAGGTTCGAGGGGTGCTGCGGGACCATGGCGCAGAACTCGTCCTCCATGGCCACAATCACGAACAGAGCGTCCTCGACTGCGAGACCGCCGGCGGCCCGGCGATCGTCGTGGGCGTTCCGTCCGCGTCCGAGGCGGTGGACGGCCGGGTTCCGGCCGCGCGCTACAACGAATACGCCATCGAACGGGCGGGAAACGGGTGGTGTGTGGAGATGACCGGCCGCGCGGCCACGTTGGACGGCCAGGTCTGGGAGTGCGAGAAACGCGTGCTCAGGTCGCGCTGAGCCAGACCGCGGCGAACAATCCGACCGCGCCGGTCAGCAATCCGACGATGAAGCTCAAGATCACCATGCGCGTGTTGAGCCGAGGCTTCGGCTCCGCATCGGTACCGTGGGGCCGAATGGCCGGCTGAAGCAGACCCGCCTCCATGCGCTCCCGGCGCACGATCTCGCCGGCGACATAGTCGGTGATACGGTCCGCCGTTTCGACCACGTTGGTTGCGCGAAACAACGTCCGGCGCCCGTTCTCGCTGTTGCGCATGAACAGATAGGCGTTCGTATCCTCATCGACGGTGACATAGGTGAACAGATCGACCCACAGCCGCGCCGGCCGCTCGGAACCAGCGCCAGGTTGAACCGGTCGTCGTGCCCGGGAATGTCCGCGAAGACCGCGTCCAGCTCGGCCTTCAAAAGCTCAAGCCGCGCGAGCTCCCCATCGCGATGGTCCGCCGTGCGATCGAGCCGTTCGGCCTCCTCGAGCCTTGCCCGCCCGATCGCCTCGCGCAAGGAGCGGCTCGCCGCCGGGCGCGCGATTGCCTTGACGCTGTTGTCCATCGCCGAAAAGTCCTCTTCTTCTTCCGTCTCGTCTTTCGTCCTTCGGAACGCCGCCTCGAACCTGGACGCCGCCGCCTCGGTCGGGGAAGCCGCGGCCTCGAACTTGGGCTTGGCATCGGCCCGCCACCCTTCGGTGTGGGACGGTTCGGCGTGGGACGTTTCGGCTCCGAACGCTTCGTCTTCCGTCAGTGGGGCTGCAGCCAAAGCCGCCTCGGCCACCTCCCGCGCCCGCGAGAGCGGGGTCAGGCGGACCGGACCGGTCAGCACGGGTCTGGAGGACCTCAAATCGCGCATCGGCCAAGCGTCGTCGTCGGAGTCAGACAACGCATCCGAACCGGAGCCAGACACGCCTTCGCCTCGATCGTCCGCACGCGTCCGATTCACCGTGAGCCAGCTGGCCGCCGAGCGTCTGCGCCGGACCGGATCCGATCCGAACGGCGTCTGCGGCTCGGCCGCGCCCTTACCGGTTCGCCAGGACAACGGACGCTCTCGCATCGTCGAACCATTTGTCGATGGCGGCATCGACGCTCTTGTCGAGCCCCAGCTGCCAGGCGGCGATCGTGGAGTCCAGCGCCTCGTCGTTGGCGGCAACGAAGCTCTCGCGATTGATCGCCTCGCTCGCCTCGTTGACGAAGTAGTCGATGGCGATGCCGATGGCTACGCCAAGCGCGGCGCCGATCACCTGGCCGCCCACGGGCTCGACGACGGTCCCGACCGCCGCACCCTGCAGCGCCGGCCCCGCGCGCGTGGCAAGCGAGGTGGCAAGACGCGTGGACATCTGCCCGAAGCTGCGCGCCGCGATGCCGTTGATCGCCCGGCCGAGCGTGAGCGCACCGATGGTCCCGCCGGCCGCGGCAGCCCCGACGCCCACGACACCGTCAAAGGCCCGGTCCTCCATCAGATACGTCGGCGCTTTCCATTTCTGCGCATCCCAATCCAGCTTCAGATTGGTCATGGAGGTGGTTTTCGGAATGTCCTCCATGTTGCTGGTGTGCTTGGCGAGGAACAACTGCAGCCGCATGTCGGTGTTGGCAATCACGCGCCGGAAACTGTCATGAGCATGGCGCACGGCCTGCTCCACGCCCTTGGTGATCGTCTGATCGCGCAATTCGGGCTTCAGGACCTGGTCCGTGTAGTTGCTCAGAAAGTACTCGTCGACGTCCGCCTCGATCGCCTCGCCGAGCGACTCGTATTTCCCGGTCTCGAAGAACCGGCTGACCGCGGACGCCACGGTTTCCTTCAGCACGATGTATGAGCGCTTCCATGCGAAGAACCAGTCTGCATAGGCCTCGATGGCCGCATCGCGATCCTGAAAGGCGAGTTCGAAGCTGCGGGCCATGTCCTCATGGGCGGCCCGCTTGATGCGCGCGCGCTCCTCGTCGAGCATCAGGATCGTGTCGTTGACGAACTTGTCCGCCTCCGACTGGCCGACGACGAGCTTGTGCAGCTTGCCGTCGACATCCTTCACCACGAGATCGACCGCGTCGGGCGGCAAGGTGCGGCTGGGCGTGAAGATATCGAAAAGACTATCGTCGGGATGGACGGCGGCGGTGTGATCGAGATGGCGGTAATAGCTGCGATAGAACGTGGTTCCCAAGGACAGCACCGCATAAGCGATCAGGATCAACCCGATCGCAATCCCGATGGGCTTGAGGAACATACCGAGCGGGCCCGGCTTCACCACCTTCTGGGTGACGCGCGTTTCGCGTTCCTTGGCAGGCGTGTCCCGGCGCCGCGTGACACGCGACAGCCACGACTCCTCCTTGGCGGGGGGAGCGGATGTCACGTCTTCAATCTCGTGCACGCCGCGTCGTAGGCCTCCACGAGGGCGGTGCCGCGCTGTCCGTCGTCAAGCATGTCCTGTGACACCTCTCCTGTGACACCGTAGGAACTGACTGAAGGAAGAGCCCCCGTACCCTTCGCACACCTGCGTTATATATAGGAACCGCGCCCGCCTGATGTAAGTCGGCGGGGCCGGCGCGCCTGCTAGCCTTGGTCGACAACCCGAAAGAGCCATTCGAACAAGCCCTTACGGTCCGTCCGGAATCGCGCCAGCGTATCCCCGTCATCGACTTTGACGGACAGGCCTCCCAGCGCGTTGACGACCTCGAAGGCATGCTCGTCGGTGACGTCGTCGCCGATAAAGATCGGCGTCCGCCCCTGGAACGGCGCCTCCCCCAGAAAGGCCCGCACGGCCTCGCCCTTGTCGATGCCTTTGGGCTTCAACTCGAACACCATCTTGCCCGGCAGAATGACGAGGCCGGGGTTCTCGGCCACCACGTCCTGGACGGCGCCTTCGCAAACGGCCGCCAGCTCCGGCCGCTGACGGAAGTGGAGGGCGATGGACGACCGCTTCCGCTCCAAAAGCAGCCCGGCGTTGTCCTCCGCCAAGGGCTCCAGCGCGGCATGGGCGGCCGCCACCGCAGCTTCGTTCCCTTCATCGATATGAAGCATGCCGCGTGAATCGCGCCGGATCGAGCCGTGTTCGGCCGCGACGGGGAGCGCGACCGGCGCCAGGAACCCGTCCACCACCTCGAGGGGACGGCCCGTGACAACGGCGACGGCGCCATCGAACTGGATGGCGAGCGCGCGCAGGATCTCGCGCACATGCGGCTCGACGGCAACCAGGTCCGGGCGCGGTGCGATCGCCACCAGCGTCCCGTCGAAATCAAAGAAAAATGCGCTTGAGCGCGGCACATCCGGCAAATTCTGGGTCATGGTTCTCCATTGGCGCGGCGTTGTCTTGGAAGGAGGCAGGCAAAGCGGCATAGATCAGCAAAAATCGGGGTCCGCCGCCCAACTTGCCAAAAATATTCGAAATGTTCCGAACCCTTTGTGACGATTCCGGTTATGATCATGTGCCGACCGCGGCATGCGCGATGCGCGCCCTGCGAGGTTCTTATACGATAGGTTGCGAAACGCCAGGGGACCTCGCAGCGGGGCATGATAACAAGACATGGCAGTAGGACATGGCGGCAGGGCGTGGCAGCAGGACATGGCCACGTCATCCGCACGGGATATGACAAACGTAAGTCCACAGACGAATGATTCGGCCGCGCGCCCGCATCCGGTGGCGCGCCCGGCCAGCCAAGGTGAAACCAGACGCTGATGCCTGAGAAGACGGAAAATAACCGCCGCCTTGTCGTTGTTTCGAACCGCGTTGCGGACTTCAAGGCCAAGTTCCAGACCGGCGGCCTGGCCGTCGCACTCGGCGATGCGCTCAAGGCCTCCAAGGGGCTCTGGTTCGGCTGGAGCGGAGACACGCGCGACGACGCCCTCTCCGTGCCGCCTCACGTCGAGAACATCTCGGGACTGACCGTCGCCACGATCGATCTCACGGATAAGGAGGCGGAGGGCTACTATTACGGCTATGCCAACCGCTGCCTGTGGCCGGCGTTGCACTACCGGCTCGATCTCGCCCAGTCCAACGAAGAGCAGAGCGAGATCTACTTCCAGGTGAACGGGCGCTTCGCGGACGCCCTCATGCCGCTGCTGCAGCCGAACGACATCATCTGGATCAACGACTACCATCTGATCCCGCTGGCCGAGGAATTGCGCGGGCGCGGCTGCACGGCCCGGATCGGGTTCTTTCTGCATACGCCCTTTCCTTCGCCGGAGATCTTCGCGGCGATCCCCAGCCAGAAGCGTCTCGGCAACGCGCTGATGGTCTACGACGTGGTTGGATTCCAAACGACGTCGGACCGGGACAATTTCCGGCGCTACGTCACCGCCTCGCTGGACGGCGAGCAGCTTCAGGGCGACCGGGTCACCGCGCAGGGCGAGACGACGCTGGCGTCCGTGTTCCCCGTCGGGATCGACGTCAATCATTTCAAGACCCTCGCGGACGAGGAAGACGCCAAGGGCGCGCTTCTCCCCGACGCCGGCGAGGACGTGAAGACCATTATCGGCGTGGACCGTCTCGATTACACCAAGGGGCTGCCCGAGCGCTTGCGGGCGTTCGAGGTTCTGCTCGAACAATATCCCGAACACCGGGGCAAGGTCCGGCTTGTGCAGATCGCGCCCCCGACGCGCGAAGGACTGCCGGTCTATCAGGAGATCCGCGAAAATGTGGAACGGCTGGTCGGCCGCATCAACGGCCGCTTCGGCGACCTCAGCTGGCAGCCCGTCATCTACATGCATCGCGGCGTTCCGCAGAACATTCTCGTCCGGCTGTTCCGGCGGAGCCATGTCGGGCTCGTGACCCCGTTGCACGACGGCATGAATCTCGTGGCCAAGGAATATATCGCCGCGCAGGCCGCGCAGGATCCGGGCGTGCTGGTGCTCTCGCGCTTCGCAGGCGCCGCCGAGCAACTGCGCGAAGCGTTGCTCATCAACCCGCACGACATCCAGGAGACGGCCCGGGCTCTCGACGGCGCCCTGACCATGCCGCGCCAGGAACGCTGGGCCCGCCACAACCGGCTATGGCAGCGCATCGAGACCTATGATCTGTTCAACTGGCGCGACAGCTTCATTCAGTCCTTCGCGGAGTCGGACACGAATCCGGTCAACCTGTTCCCGAAAGAGGCCGGCGCTGCCTGACGGAGGCGCCAAGACGGAGGCACCAAGCGGGGCGCCGCTGTCGCGGGATCCGTTCCGGTGAGACGAAAGAACCGACTGGCGGCGCATCTTTGCCTCTAGTCGCGGCGAATGAACCCTCTTACTTTGAGCGATACGATGGCCTATCAGGGCCCGCCCCCGGAATCCTCAATCGCCAACCCTCTTCGCATCGCCCAAGCCACATGATCGATCGCAACGACCGGCACTGGTACAAGAACGCTGTCATCTACGAACTGCATATCAAGGCGTTCTTCGATGCCAATAACGACGGCATCGGCGACTTCGCGGGCCTCGTAAAGAAACTCGATTATCTTCAAGACCTTGGCGTCACCGCCGTGTGGCTGCTGCCGTTCTATCCCTCGCCCTTGCGGGACGATGGCTACGACATCGCCGACTACACCTCCATCAATCCGACTTACGGCACCATGCGCGATTTCCGCCAATTCGTGGCGGCGGCGCACGACCGCGGCATCCGGGTCATCACGGAGCTCGTGGTCAACCACACCTCGGACCAACATCCCTGGTTTCAGCGGGCGCGCAAAGCCAAACCCGGTTCGGTCTGGCGCGACTACTATGTCTGGAGCGACACGGACCAGAAGTTCCCCGGCACGCGGATCATCTTCCTCGACACGGAGACGTCGAACTGGACCTGGGACCCGGTGGCGAAGGCCTATTTCTGGCACCGCTTCTATTCGCACCAGCCCGACCTCAACTACGACAATCCGCGCGTGCTGTCGGACATCCTGCGCGTCTTGCGCTTCTGGCTCGACATGGGGGTCGACGGTCTGCGCCTCGACGCGGTGCCCTACCTCATCGAGCGCGACGGGACCAACAACGAGAACCTGCCGGAGACCCACGAGATCCTGAAGCGGTTCCGGGCCGAGATCGACGAGCGCTATCCGGACCGCATGTTGCTGGCGGAAGCCAATCAATGGCCCGAGGACACGCGCCCCTATTTCGGCGAGGGCGACGAGTGCCACATGGCCTTCCACTTCCCGCTCATGCCGCGCATCTTCATGAGCCTCGCGCGCGAAGACCGCTACCCGATCACCGACATCATCAGCCAGACGCCACCGATCCCCGACGATTGCCAATGGGCCATCTTCCTGCGCAATCACGACGAGCTGACGCTGGAGATGGTCACCGACTCCGAGCGCGACTACCTGTGGGAGACCTATGCCACCGACGACCGCGCGCGCCTCAATCTCGGCATCCGCAGACGGCTCGCCCCGCTCCTCGACAACGACCGGCGCAAGCTCGAGCTGCTGACCGGCCTCCTCCTGTCGATGCCCGGCACCCCGGTTCTGTACTACGGCGACGAGCTCGGCATGGGCGACAATTTCTATCTCGGCGATCGGGACGGCGTGCGCACGCCCATGCAGTGGTCGGCCGACCGCAACGGCGGCTTCTCGCGCGCCGATCCGCAGCGCCTGTACCTGCCCCCGATCATGGACCCGATCTACGGCTACGAAACCGTGAACGTGGAAGCGCAGCAAAAGCATGCGAGTTCCCTGTTCAACTGGACCAAACGCATGATCGCCGTGCGGCAGACCCATACGGCCTTCGGCAACGGCGACATGACCTTCCTGCGCCCGACGAACCGGAAGGTCCTTGCCTATTTGCGCGAGCACGACGGCGAAGTCATCCTGTTCGTCTTCAACCTCTCCCGCTCGGCCCAGGCGGTCGAACTGGATCTGGCGAGCCAGCGCGGCAAGGTTCCGGTCGAGCTGACCGGCGCCTCCGCATTCCCGCCCATCGGGACGTTGCCCTATCTCCTGACCCTTCCGGCCTACGGCTTCTACTGGTTCATCCTCGCCGATCCAGCGCAGGTGCCCTCGCTCCCCGAACAGGAGCCTGAATCCCTGCCCGAGCTCGAGACCTTCATTCTCGCCGACGGCTGGCGGGTGGTGGAAAGCCAACGCAGCGACACCGCGCGGATCGACCGGATCGTCAACGAGATGCTGCCGACCTATATCGCGCGGCAAAGATGGTTCGGGCCGAAAGACGCCAAGATCACCCGCGCCACACCCGAACGGCTCGGCGAGATCCCGCGCGAAGCCCGCGAGAGCTTCCTTCTCCTTCTGGGCAATGTGACCTTGGCGGACGGAACCGCACAACGCTACTTCATTCCGGTGGAGCTGGCCTGGGGCGAGGAACGCCTGGGTCAGGACAGTCCGATCCTGCCCTATGTCCTCGGCAAGGTCCGGCGCGGCGCTCGATCCGGCATCGCCTTCGACGCGGTGCATGGCGAGACGTTTCCGCGCGCACTCCTCAACGCCATGCGGACGCACGCGACCTTGCCGGCGGTCGGCGGCACGTTCCGGTTCGGCGCGACCGAAAAGCTCCGTACACTGGATTTGTCGGAACCGCTCGAAGTGCGCCGCGTGGCGACCGGCGAGCACGCGCACACGGTGCGCACGCTCGGCGACTCCGTCGTCCTGAAACTGGCGCGGCGCCTGCGTACGGGCATCGATCCCGGCATCGAGATGGGACACTTTCTGGCCAAGTCCGGTTTCGCCAACAGCCCGGCCCTGCTCGGTACGCTCGAGCACATGAACGAGGACGGCGTTCCGACCGCGCTGGCCGTGGCGTTCGAATACATCCGCAACCAGGGCGACGGCTGGTCCGTCGTGGTCGATGCGCTCGACCGGGAATTGGAAGAGGAGACCCTGTCCGGCAACGGCGAGGACCGGGGGCTTCCCTATTCCCTGACCACGATCGAGACGATCGGGCGCCGGACGGGCGAACTGCATCGCGCCCTTGCCGCCGCCGACGAAACCGATCCGGCTTTCGCGCCCGAACCCGTTACGGACGCCGATCTCGAAGACTGGCTGAAGCGGGCCGTGTCGCGGGCGGAAGCCGCCTTCGACTCCCTTGCAAGGCTGCCGGACACGACGGACCCGGAGACGCTTCAACTCGCCGGCAAGCTTCTGACTTTGCGCGAGGCGATGATCCGGCGAATCGAGACGCTGGTTCCGGCGATCGCGCGCGGCAACAAGCTGCGCCTGCACAACGACTACCACCTGGCCAAGGTTCTCGTGGCCGCGAACGACATCTACATCATCGACTTCGAGGGCGAACCGGACCGGCCCGTCGAGGAGCGGCGGCAAAAGGCGCCCGCCTCTCGCGACATCGCCACCATGCTGCGCTCCTTCGACTACGCGGCGCGCACGGCCGTGGACCGTCAGCGGCAACGGGGCGCGACACATCTCGAAGAGATCGAGACGCGGGGCCTCACCTGGCGCTCTCTGGCGGAGCGGCGTTTCCTGCGCTCCTACGGCATGGCGAGGGACGACTCCACGGGAGGCTCTCATCTCGCCGGCGGAGAGCTTCTCCCGCTGTTCCTGGCGGACAAGCTCTTCGAGGAAATTCTGTACGAGGGCGCGAACCGGCCGGTTTACCTCGCCACGCCGCTGCGGGCCGCGCTGGAGCTCGTCGCACCGCTCGACACCACGACCGACGGGGACGGCGCGTGACTGCCTCCTGTCTTTTCCGCCTGACCGAGGACGATCGCCAATGTCGCTGAAACTCGGTCCCGGTGCGCCCTATCCGCTCGGCGCGACGTTTGACGGCACCGGCGTGAACTTCGCGCTGTTCTCGGCCCATGCGACCCGGGTCGATCTGTGCCTGTTCGACGACAGCGATACGGAGACGGACCGCATCACCCTGCCCGAGTATGCCGACGAGATCTGGCACGGCTATGTCCACGGGCTCGCACCCGGTCAGCGCTACGGCTATCGCGTTCACGGTCCCTATGTTCCCCGATACGGCCATCGCTTCAACCGCAACAAGCTGCTCCTCGACCCCTACGCCAAGGCCTATGCGGGGCAGCTCAAATGGGACGACAGCCTGTTCGGCTACCAGATCGGCGCCAAACGCGGCGACCTCGTCAAGAGCCGGACGGACAGCTCGCCCTTCATGCCGAAATGCGTGGTTACGGGCAGTACGGAGCGTCCCTTGGCGAACCGGCTCAATCGGCCTTGGCACGAGACCGTGATCTACGAAGCCCATGTGAAGGGCATGACCGCGCTCCACCCGGACATTCCCGAGCCTGTGCGCGGCACGTTCGGCGCGCTCTCCCACCCTTCCGTGATCGAACACCTCGTGAAGCTCGGCGTGACCGCCATCGAGCTTCTGCCGGTGCATGCCATGGTCAACGACCGGCATCTCGTGGAGCACGGGCTCAGCAATTATTGGGGCTATAACAGCATCGGGTTTTTCGCGCCCGCCGAGCGCTACGTGTCGCCCGGCGCGGACATCGACGAATTCCGGACCACGGTCGACCAGCTTCACGACGCGGGCATCGAGGTCCTGCTCGACGTCGTCTACAACCATACCGCCGAAGGCAACGAGTTCGGCCCGACGCTTTCCTTCCGGGGCATCGACAACGCATCGTACTACGTGCTCGCGGAGAACAAGCGCCACTATCACGACACCACCGGCTGCGGAAACACGATGAATCTCGGCCATCCCCGCGTGCTGCAGCTCGTGATGGATTCCTTGCGCTATTGGGTCGAGCAATGCGGCGTCGACGGCTTCCGTTTCGATCTGGCCCCGGCGCTCTCCCGCGAAGGCGGCGACTTCGACCCGAGTTCGTCGTTCCTCGACGCGATCGGCCAGGATCCCGTTCTGTCGCGCACGAAACTCATCGCCGAACCCTGGGACCTCGGCATGGACGGCTACCAGCTCGGCGCGTTTTCTCCGGGGTGGGCCGAATGGAACGATCAGTGGCGGGACGGTTTGCGCGCCTATTGGAAGGGCGACATGGGCCGGCTGCCGGAACTGGGCCGGCGGATTTCCGGCTCGGCGGAAATCTTCGACCGCCGCGGCCGCAAGCCCTGGGCCAGCATCAACTTCATCGCCGCCCATGACGGCTTCACGTTGAACGACGTCGTGTCCTATAGCGAGAAGCACAACGAGGCCAACCTGGAAGACAACCAGGACGGCCACTCCCATAACTGCAGCTACAATTGGGGCGTCGAGGGACCGATCGACGATAGCGCGATTCTCGATCAGCGCGACCGCGTCCGCCGGGCGCTGGCGGCCAGCCTCTTGCTGTGCCACGGGACGCCCATGTGGCAGATGGGCGACGAGATCGGCCGCACCCAGCTCGGCAACAACAACGCCTTCTGCCAGGACAACGAAATCTCCTGGATGGACTGGCAGAACATCTCGGAGCGCGACCAGGCCTTCCTGGAATTCGTGCGCGGACTGTCGTCGTTGCGGCAGCAATTGCCGCTCCTGCGCTCGTCGAAATTCCTGCACGGCGAGCCGGTCGCGCCGCGCATCAAGAACGTGTCCTGGTTCAAGCCGGACGGCGAGGAGCAGCAGGCCGAACACTGGGAGGATCCGGTCGCTAAATGCATCGGCGCCTCCTTTGCTGGGGGCGGGAACATCCTGCTGCTGCTCTTCAATGCGGATTCCCACCCCATCGACTTCATCTTCCCCTATTTCGGCAAACGCCATTTGCATTGGAAGCTCCTGTGCGACACCGCGAACGCTCTGATCCGTCCGGAGGCGTCCCGATCGCGACGGGCAAGACCATCATTCCCGGTAGCGGGCTGCTCCTGTTCGAAAGGACCGAGCGATGACGGCGCGCTTCGCCCATACGCTCCCTTGGGGCACGGAGATCGTGGAGGACGGCGCGCGCTTCCGGCTATGGGCCCCGGCGCAAGGCGCGGTGTCGCTGCTCACCGACCAGGGCAACACCATTCCGATGGCGAAGGCGGACGGCGGCTGGTTCGAGGTGCGCACCGATGCCGTGCCCGTCGGCGGCGGCTATCAGTTCGTCTTGACGGACGGGATGCGAGTCCCCGACCCCGCGGCCCGCGCGCAAGTTTCCGACGTCCACGGGCCGAGCCGGCTGGTGGACCCGAAATCCTATGCATGGCAGTGCCCGGACTGGACGGGGCGCCCCTGGCAGGAGGCCGTCATCTACGAGCTTCACACCGGCACGTTCTCGCACGACGGGACCTTCGACGGCACTGCCCGCGACCTCGACCGTCTCGTGGACACGGGCATCACCGCGATCGAGCTGCTCCCGGTGGCGCAGTTCGGCGGCAATCGCGGCTGGGGCTATGACGGCGTCCTGCTCTATGCCCCCCACACCGCCTATGGCGGGCCGG
The DNA here is from genome assembly GCF_001723285.1 of Methyloceanibacter methanicus. Lineage (GTDB taxonomy): Bacteria > Pseudomonadota > Alphaproteobacteria > Rhizobiales > Methyloligellaceae > Methyloceanibacter > Methyloceanibacter methanicus. The sequence goes on from NZ_LPWG01000001.1 coordinate 24,930, forward strand.
AGGGTCTGAAGCGTCTCGTGGACGCCTGCCATGAACGCGGGCTGATGGTGCTGATGGACGTGGTCTACAACCATTTCGGCCCGGACGGGAACTATCTCCACCATTACGCACCCCACTTCTTCGATGCCAACCGGAACACGCCCTGGGGCGCGGCCATCGCCTTCGATCGCGTGCCGGTGCGCGAGTTCTTCGTGCACAACGCGCTCTATTGGCTCGAGGAGTTCCGCTGCGACGGCTTGCGCTTCGACGCGGTCGACCACATCAAGGACACGGCCGAGGAAGAAGTCCTCGCCGAGATCGCGCGGGTCGTCCGAGAACGGAATCCGGACCAGCATATCCACCTCACCATCGAGGACGACGAGAACACGACGCGGCTGTTCCAATTCGACGAGAGCGGGGCGCCGCGCCTCTACGATGCGGAGTGGAACGACGACTGGCACCATGCAGTGCACGTGATCCTGACCGGCGAGGAGACCGGGTACTATCAGGACCACGCCGACGAACCCATCGCGCGCCTCGCGCGCACCATGGCGGAAGGGTACGACTATCAAGGCGAGGTGTCGGCGTTTCGGGGCGACAAGACCCGCGGCGAGCCGTCGGCACACCTGCCGCCGACGGTCTTCATCAACTACGTTCAAAACCACGACCAGACCGGCAATCGTGCGCACGGCGACAGGCTCGTCTCGCTCGCACCGCCCGAGGCCGTGGACGCAGCGCTGACGCTGCTGCTGCTCGGGCCTCATATCCCGATGCTGTTCATGGGCGACGAGTACGGCGAGACGCGGCCGTTCCTGTTCTTCACGGACTTTCGCGGTGAGCTGGCCAAGGCCGTCGTCAAGGGACGGCGCGCCGATTTCGGGAGCCACGAGTCCTACGCAAACGCCGCGACGGGGGCCGCGATCCCCGATCCCAATGCGGTGGCAACCTTCGAGCGCAGCATCCTGGAGCCTGCGGACACCCCGCGCCGCGCCTTGGTGAAGCGGCTTCTGACGGCCCGCAAGACCCATGTCATCCCGCATCTGATGTCCCTTGGCGGGCATGCGGGCGCCGTGACCATGCTCGAAGGTCCCGCCTTCAGCATTCAATGGAGCCTCGACGACGGCAGCGCACTGGTCTTGACCGCCAACCTGTCGGACGCGCCTGTCACGACCCCTCGTAGGGGGGTGGCACATCCTTCTTCACAACCCCTCCAGGCATCGATCCCGGCGCCGGCGCCCTGCCCCCGTGGTCGGTTGTCGCCAGTCTCACCCTTCAGGAGCCCGCATGACTGACCCGATCGAGAAATTGGCGAAGCGCTTCGGTATCGCCGAGGGCTATGTCAGCGAGCAGGGCGACTGGGTCACGACCCCCGACGAGACCAAGGCCAAGGTTCTCGAGGCGATGGGCGTGCCGCTGGACGGCGAAGAGGATATGCCGAAACCGGCGCGTATGGAGGACATCGCCGGATTGTCCGACTCCGCGTTCTGGCCGCCTTTCCTCGTGGAACAGCGCGCCTGGGGCTTCGCCGTGCAAGCCTATGCGCTGCGCTCGGCCCGCAATTGGGGCATCGGCGATTTCGAGGACCTGGCGCGGCTCGCCGAATATGCCGCGACGCTCGGCGCCGACTTCGTCGGCGTCAGCCCGCTGCATGCCCTGTTCCTGGCCGAGCCGGAACGCACCAGCCCCTACAGCCCGTCCTCGCGCAGCTTCCTCAATCCTCTGTTGATCGCGCCGGATCAGGTCCCGGGCTTCGCCGAAATCGAGAAACCGGCGCTCGCCGTCCAATGCGAGGCCCTACGGGAGACCGACCTGATCGACTATCCCGGCGTCTCCGCCCTTAAAGTTCCTGTGCTCGAGGAATTGTTCGCCCATTTCCTGAAAGGGGGAAGCGCGGAAGCAAAGGACGTGTTCGAACATTATTGCTACGAGCGGGGCAGGGCTCTGGAGATCCACGCCCTCTACGAAGCCTTGTCGGAGCACATGGTCGCGCAAGGACGCAACGCGGCCTGGACCACGTGGCCCGAGCACTATCACGATCCAACCAACATCGCGGTGCGCGACTTCGCCCGCGCTGCCAAGACGCGCATCGCCTTCCACGCCTGGCTGCAATGGACGGCGGAGAAGCAATTGGCGGACGCACAGCGCGCGCCCGCGCGGCCGGCATGCGTATCGGCCTCTATCTCGACCTCGCGGTCGGCATCTCGCCGGACGGGTCGGTCTGTTGGCAGAACGGCTCGGAGATCGCGCGCTCGGCCCGGATCGGCTGTCCGCCGGATCCGTTCAGCACACAGGGCCAGGATTGGGGCCTTGTGCCCTTCTCTCCGGTGGGGCTCGCCGAGGCGCGCCTGGAGCCCTTCAAGGCGGTGCTGCGCGCGAACATGCAGCATGCGGGCGCGCTGCGCATCGACCACGCGATGGGATTGCAACGGCTCTACTGGATTCCCGAGGGCAATACCGCCGTGGATGGCGCCTATGTCGCCTATCCTTTCCGCGAACTCCTGGAGGGCGTCGCCGCCGAATCCTGGATTTCCCAGACCGTCGTCATCGGCGAGGACCTGGGCACCGTCCCACCGGGCTTCACGGACACGATGGTCCGCGCGGGGCTGTTGAGCTACCAGGTATTCTATTTCAGCGAAGAAGATGACGTCTGGCGCGCGCCCCATGCTTATCGGCGTGAGGCCATGGTCTGCGCCTCCACCCATGACCTGCCCACACTTCGTGGTTGGTGGGTCTGCGGCGACATCAACTGGCGCGTCAAGTGCGGCCGCGCCACCGAAACCGAAGCCGTGCTTCAACGGCAGGATCGCGAGCGGGATCGCAAGCGGCTGTTAGACGCGCTGATGGGCGCGCAAGCGCTGCCCCCCGATCCCGCCTATGCAGGGGCCGCCGAAATGCCGGACAATGTCATCGTGGCCGTGCACCGCTTCCTGGCCGCGACCCCGTGCCGCCTGCTCGCGGTGCAACTCGACGATGCGCTGGGCACCGTGGAACAGGCCAACCTGCCCGGCACTGTCGACGAGCACCCCAATTGGCGGCGCAAGATCGCAGTCCCGATCGAGACCTTGAACGACCAGCCTCTGCTGCGCGCGGTTGCTGACGCCGTGGCCATCGAGCGGCCGAAAACATAGCCCGCGCCCGCGGACACGCCCCCGAAAGCGGCTTGAAGCCAACGACTACAGGCAGTTACGTCTCGTCCGGCCCCTCCGGACGATTGTCCGCATGGCCGAGATCGTGGGCCGGGGCGATCCGGTCACGTACGATCTGCTTCAGTTCGGTGATCTCCGGAAACCGGCCCTGCTGGCTTCGGGACCAGATCAGCGTTCCGTCGATTCGCACCTCGAAAACACCGCCGGTGTCGTCGGGAATCAGCGTGAGCGAGCCCGCCTCCTCGGCGAATGTGGAGAGAAGCTCCTGCCCCATCCATGCGGCCCGGAGCATCCAATTGCAGAGCCGGCAATAGGTTATGGCAATATTGGGACGAGGCGCGACCATTCTGCGGGCTCCAAGGTGATGCCAACTGCCGCGGGAGACTGTAGACTGGGCAGCGCGACCGATTCCAGCCCCATTCCTATTGGAGCATGCTGGCGATCGGTTCACCGTTCGAAGGTGTTTCCGGAGGGGATGTCACCTGCGCGCAACATCACTGTTCCATGAAACCCGTTTCGGACGGCACCGGCCGTGCGTCAGCCATCACCAGGTAACACCATCCTGACTTGCTTCAGACGTCAAAACTGCGGGAAGATCGACCCCATGATAACTCTGATTCGCAAAGCTGCCCCCGTTCTGCTCGCCACCGCTGTCATTGCGGGCGTCTTCATGTTCACACCTTCGAGGTGGCCTCGGCCAGCGCGGTCGACGGACTCATCGGGTCCTGGCGCGGCAGCGGCACGGCCAGATATACCTCCGGGACGGAACGCCTCAGCTGCAACGCGTACTACACAGGCGGCGGCTCCAGTCTGAGGCTGGCCGTTATCTGCAACTCTCCGAGTTCCCAAGTGCACATCCGAAGCAACCTCAGCGTGAGCGGCGGCAAGCTCTCGGGCAGTTGGGAAGAGCGCACGTTCAACGCCCAGGGACGCGCCTCCGGCTCCGTCACACCGAGCCGGCTGAGCATTCGGATTTCCGGCACGGTCAACGGAAGCATGACGGTCAACTACACGAGTCCCGGCAGAGCGTCTCGATCTCGACGACGGGCACATCGCTGCGGGGCGTTTCAATGGCGCTCAGCCGCAGCGGCTGATTGGCCGCCCTCGCCTTCCGCATTTCCCTATAGTGTACTGCGTTCCGGGGCCCTTCTTACGGGCCTCTCGGGCGGTAGGTTGGGCGGCGCGAACCGGGGGACGAGGAGCAGACGGCAATGGGCGAGGCGTTACTGACCCAAAAACTGGTGGGCGACCGGCTGGAACTGGTGGCCGGCGGGTCTTGGACGGCCCCGTACGCGGGCGAGCTTGAGACCGAGATCGACCGGGTCGCCGGGGGGCCGTCCGGCGCGAAATCCACCAAGACCACGGACGTGTCCATCGACATGGGCGGCGTGCGCGAACTCGACACGTTCGGCGCCTGGCTGCTCGAGCGCCTGACCCGTCAATGGACCGGTGCGGGCCGCGACGCGGTCGTCGTGGGCTTGCCCCAGCACGGCGCCGACCTCGTCGAGGAGATGCATGGGGTCAACCGCGAGCCGCCGCCGCCGGCCCCGCGTCACAACCCCATCGTGTCGGTTCTCGCCGCGATCGGACGCGGAACGACGGGCTTTGCCGGAAGCTTCCACACCTTCGCGCAAATGCTCGGCGAAACGGGCCTCGCCGCGGCCCGGGTCCTGGTCCGTCCCAGCGAATACCGGCTCACCTCGACGGTTCACCAGTTCGACCGGGTCGCATTGCAGGCCGTCCCCATCATCGCGCTGATTACCTTCCTGATCGGTGCCATTCTCGCCCAGCAGGGCATCTTTCATTTCCGGAAATTCGGCGCCGAACTCTACGCCGTCGATCTTGTCGGCATCCTCGTGCTGCGCGAGATCGGTGTGCTGATCGTGGCCATCATGGTGGCGGGACGCTCCGGCAGTTCGTACACCGCCGAACTCGGCTCAATGAAGATGCGCGAGGAAATCGACGCGCTGCGGACAATGGGCTTCGACCCCGTCGAGGTGCTCGTCCTGCCGCGCATCATCGTTCTCGTGCTCGCGCTTCCCGCCCTGACGTTCTTGGGTTCCATGGCGGCGCTCTATGGCGGCGGCATCGTGGCCTGGCTCTATGGCGGGATGAGCCCCGACATCTATATCGCACGGCTGACGGATGCGATCTCGCTCACCCATTTCAAGGTCGGCATGATCAAGGCGCCGTTCATGGGGCTGGTGATCGGCCTCGTGGCCTGCGCCGAGGGCCTGCGCGTGAAAGGCAGCGCCGAATCCCTCGGCATCCAGACGACCAAGTCCGTGGTGGAGTCGATCTTCATGGTGATCGTGCTGGACGGCCTGTTCGCGATCTTCTTCGCCTCGATTGGAATGTGATCCGCACATGAGCGAGACACCGCCGGTCATCAAAGTGCGCGACCTCGTCGTGGGGTTCGGCACCCAGACCGTCCTCGATCATCTGGACATGGACGTACGCCCGTCGGAGATTCTCGGCGTGGTCGGTGCCTCGGGCGCGGGCAAGTCGGTCCTGCTGCGCACCATTATCGGGCTCATCCCCCGGCGGGAAGGCTCCATCGAGGTGCTGGGCAAGGACCTCGACCGGGTGGACGAGAACGAGCGGCGCGCCTTGGAGCGGCGCTGGGGCGTTCTGTTCCAGCAAGGCGCCCTCTTCTCCTCGCTGACGGTGAAACAGAACGTTCAGTTCCCCATGCGCGAGAACCTCGATATCTCCCAGCGCCTCATGGACGAAATGGCCTACGCCAAACTCGAGTTGGTCGGCCTTTCGCCGCGCGACGGCGAAAAGTTCCCATCGGAACTGTCGGGCGGCATGACCAAGCGCGTGGCGCTCGCGCGCGCCCTCGCGCTCGACCCGGAGATCGTGTTTCTCGACGAGCCCACGTCGGGCCTCGACCCGATTTCGGCCGGCGACTTCGACGAACTGATCCGCACGCTGCAGCAGACCTTGGAGATTACCGTCTTCATGGTGACCCACGACCTTGAAAGTCTCTACAACGCGTGCGACCGGATCGCGGTTCTCGCCGACGGAAAGGTCGCCGCCGAAGGCACGATCTCCGTCATGCTCGAATCGCAGCACCCCTGGGTGAAGATGTATTTCCAAGGGAAGCGGGGCAGCAGCCTTGCCGACCGTGAACTGACGCAGTAGACGCGTGACCGAACGAAAAGGACGCTGATCGATGGAAACCCGTGCCCGTTACGCCCTGATCGGATTTTTCATCCTCGCCGTCATCGGCGCGGGCTTCGGCTTCGTCTACTGGCTGGAGAACAAAGGCGGCTTCGGCGAACGCGAGACCTATCGCATCCAGTTCGAAAGCGCGGTCCCGGGCCTCTACGTGGGTTCGGCGGTTCTCTTCAACGGCATCCGCGTGGGCGACGTGACCAGCGTCAGCCTCAATCCCGCCCAGCCCCAGCAAGTTCTGGCGACGATCTCGGTTATGAAGAACACGCCCATCCGCGAGGACACGCATGTGAATGTGGAGCAGCAGGGCTTGACCGGCGGTGTCGCCGTGACCCTGACCGGCGGCCAATCCAACGACCCTCTGCCTGCGGACGGCGGCGTCGCAACATTGGTCGCGCCGCCCAGCGTGGGCCGCGATTGGACCCAAAGCGCGAGAGACGCGTTTCAACAGGTCGAGGAGATCCTGGACGAGAACAAGGTGCCGCTCAAAGAGGCGATCGAGAACATCGAGGTCTTCACCGATGCCCTGGCCCGGAACTCGGATAAGGTCGACGGCATCCTCAAGGGCATCGAACGCATGACGGGCGGCGGCAAGGACACCGACCTCCGCTACTCGCTCAAGCCCGCCCAAGACCTGCCGGCGCCGCCGGAGACCCCGCCGGCCTGGAAGCTCACCGTTCCCGAGCCGAGCACGCTGCTGGCGTTCAACACCGACAAGATCATGACGCGTCCGGCGCCCGATCAAAGTCTTGCGCTGGAAGGCCCGCGCTGGAGCGACAGCCTGCCCATCCTGGTCCAGGCCAAACTGATCGAGACCTTCGAGAACGCCGGCTATGCCAGCCATGTCAGCCGCACCCTCGGCGACTTCCCGGAGAGCGACCAGCTCACCATCGATATCCGGCGCTTCGACGTCTCCACGAACGGCGACCCGAAGGCCACCATCGTTATTCTGGCGAAGCTTCAGGGGCCGGACGGAAGCGTCATCGAGTCCAGGAAGTTCGAGGCGACGGCCCCGGCTCAAGGGAGCGAGCCGAGCGACTATGTCGATGCCATGCGCGCGGCCTTCGAGACCGCGTCGCGCGACATTCTCGACTGGACCACGAACACCCTCGCCAACGCGGCGGAGCAGGCGCCCCCAGACGGTGCGGACATACCGCCCCCGCCGGACGATGCGGACATGCCGCCCCCGCCCGCCGACTTCGACGACATGGGCGTGCCGCTGGAGCAGGACGAAACCGCGCAGTAAGATGGCGTTAAAGTCGCAGGACGCGCGGACTCATGATCTGAGTCAACGCGGGCCCGGCACGGTAGGATTGATTGGGCGCGTCGCCACGGGGTAAGCCATACCGCACCGCACCGCTCCGTACGACGACCTTGGGTACGAAACAGCCCTCAACGAGATCGACTCCCGGAAAAGCTGATAGGACCATTGGCACGAGTTCCGGCACAACGCGACGATCCGCCACCGCCCGAGGCGCGCGCGCCCTTCGCGCTGAGCGCCGGCGAAGTCCTGGCCGAGCAGGATGTCGACCTTCGACACGGCCTGAGCGTCGGCGAAGCAAGCACCCGGCGGGAGCGATGCGGACCCAACCGCCTTCCGGATATCCGGCAGCGCAGCGCCCTCATGCGCTTTCTGCTGCAGGTCCACAATCTTCTGATCTACGTGCTGCTTGCCGCCGCTGTGCTGGCCGCGGTGATCGGCAATCTGGTGGATGCGGCGGTCATCGTCGCCGTGGTCATCCTCAACGCGATTATCGGTTTCATCCAGGAAGGGCGGGCGGAACGCGCGCTCGAAGCCATCCGCGGCATGATCGATCCCCGTGCAGCCGTCATTCGCGACGGGGAGCGCCTGAATATTGCGGCCGAGGACATCGTGCCGGGCGATCTCGTCTTGCTGGAACCGGGGACCCGCGTGCCGGCGGACCTGCGCCTCGTGCGCGCCCGCAATCTTCGCATCGACGAGGCCGCGCTGACCGGCGAATCCCTGCCCGTCGACAAGCGTATCGACTCGGTCCCCCCCGAGGCGGCGCTCGCGGATCGAACCTCCATGGCGTTCTCCGGCACGTTCGTCACCAACGGCACGGCGACGGGCGTCGCCGTCGCCACGGGACCTCAAACCGAGCTCGGCCGCATCAGCGCACTTGTGGGCACGGTGCAGAAGCTCACCACGCCGCTCCTACGGCAGATGGACCACTTCGCCCGCCTGCTCACCGTGGTGATCCTCACCGGCTGCGCGGCGGTTTTCCTGTTCGCGGTCTATGTGCGCGACTACCCCTGGCAGGAGGCGTTCATGGTCGTGATCGGCCTTGCCGTCTCGGCGATCCCCGAAGGACTGCCCGCCGTCATGACCGTCGCGCTGGCCATCGGGGTTCAGCGCATGGCGGCCCGGAACGCCATCATTCGCAGGCTGCCGGCCGTGGAAACGCTCGGCTCGGTGTCGGTGATCTGTTCGGACAAGACTGGCACGCTCACCCGCAATGAGATGACGGTGCGGAGCGTGCAGACCGCCGATGGCCTGATCGAGGTATCGGGCGCCGGGTACCGGCCGCATGGCGGCTTCAGCGCGGGCGACGTGCCCGTCGATCCCGGCAGTCGCACCGCACTTATTGAGGCGGCGCGCGCGGCCATCCTGTGCAATGACGCCGAACTGCGCCACAGCGGCGAAGAATGGACCGTCCACGGCGACCCGATGGAGGGGGCGCTGGTCTGTTTCGGCATGAAAGCCGGTTTCGATCCCGCGCTCCTGCGCAAGCAATTGCCGCGGACCGACGAGATTCCCTTCGATACCGAGCATCGCTTCATGGCCACGCTCCATCACGGCCACGAAGACGGGGGCAGCGTCGCCTACATCAAGGGCGCGCCGGAACAGATCTTGGATATGTGCGACCGGCAGATCGGGCCCGAGCCCGACGCGCTGGATGCCGGGCTCTGGCACGCGCGGACCAATTCCCTCGCCCACCAAGGCCAGCGCATGCTGGCCCTGGCCATGAAGCACCTGCCCGCGGGGCAGCAGGACTTGAACGTCACCGATGTGACTACCGGCGCGACCCTTATCGGCTTGGTCGGCTTCATCGACCCGCCCCGCGAGGAAGTCCTCCCGGCGATCCAGGAGTGCCGCGCCGCCGGCATCGACGTGAAGATGATCACCGGGGACCATGCCGCCACGGCGACGGCCATCGCCCGAGAGCTCGCGCTGGCACCCGAGCCGCAAACCCTCACGGGAAACCAGCTCGACGATATCGACGACGTTGGCCTTCCGGACTGGGTTCGCACGACCACGGTGTTCGCCCGCACCACCCCCTCGCACAAGCTCCGCCTCGTCAAGGCCCTGCAGGAGGAGCAGGCCGTGACCGCCATGACCGGCGACGGCGTCAACGACGCGCCCGCCTTGAAGCGGGCCGACGTGGGCGTAGCCATGGGCCGGAAGGGCACGGACGCAGCCAAGGAGGCGGCGGAGATCGTCCTGGCCGACGACAATTTCGCGTCCATCGTCGCGGCCGTGCGCGAGGGCCGCACGGTCTACGACAATCTCCGCAAAGTCATCGCTTGGACACTACCCACCAATGGTGGCGAAGGCGCCGCGCTGATTGCTGCCATCGCCTTCGGCCTCACCCTGCCGATGACCGCCATCCAGATCCTGTGGATCAACATGGTCACGGTGGTGGCGCTCGGCCTCACCCTCGTCTTCGAGCCCACGGAACCGGGCACGATGACCCGTCCGCCGCGCAAAGCCGGCGAGTCGCTGCTCTCGGGAACGCTCGTGTGGCGAACGCTGTTCGTCTCGCTCCTCTTTGTACTGGGCGCCTTCGGCATCTTCTACTATGCAATCGAACGCGGCCTGAGCGTCGGGGTAGCGCGCACCATGGTGGTCAACACCATCGTGGTGATGGAGATGGCCTATCTGTTCAGCGTGCGCTACGTCCACGGCGCTTCGCTCACATGGCAGGGCGTGTTGGGCACACCGGCCGTGCTGGCCGGTGTCGCGATCACCGTGGTCGCGCAGTTTGCCTTCACCTACCTGCCGCCGCTGCAAGCCGTGTTCGCGACCGAGCCCATCGCGCCACTGGACGGGCTGCTAATCGTCGGGATCGGCGCGGCGCTCTGATCATCGTGGAGCTGGAGAAGGCCATTTTCCACTTCTTCGCACGGCGCGGTCGCGCAAGCCGCTAAGGCTCCAGGTCCCACACGGGCAAGGCAACGCGAACGGGTTCGGCCGAGCCTGCAAGACAAAGGGCGGGAGCCCAGCCCCCGCCCTTTTCGTCTCTGCGGTATCTCGTGCGCCCGGCCTAGGCGGCCTTCTTCTCGATATCGGCCGTCCATTCGCCGAGAGTGGCAAGGCCGTTCATTTCGGCACGATGAGAGAACGCCGCCTGCGCCGCCGCCACGTTGTCCGCCTTGCCCGACCAGGCGACCTGCGGTGCGTGCTGCAGCGCCCGCCCGTAAGAGAAGCTGAGATGCCAGGGGAACCCGCCGATGCGGTTCATGGCGTCCAAGCGCGCCGTAGCCTCCACATCGTCCTGGCCACCCGAGAGGAACGCGATCCCTGGCACGGACGCCGGCACGCAATCCTTCAAGACGCGCACGGTCGTCTCGGCGATCTCCTCGTCGGAGACCTGCGTCGCGCATTTCTTGCCCGGCAGGACCATGTTGGGCTTTAGCACCATGCCTTCGAGCTGGACCTTAGCGTAGTACAGCTCCATGAACACGGTCTTCAGCGTCCACATGGTGACGCCCTCGCAGCGGTCGATCGTGTGGTCGCCGTCCATCAGGACTTCAGGCTCCACGATCGGCACGAGTTGCTGTTCCTGGCAGAGCGCGGCGTAGCGGGCGAGCGCATGGGCGTTGGCGTTGATGGCGTCGTGGCTGGGGATGCCGGCGCCGATATCGATCACGGCGCGCCATTTGCAGAACTTGGCGCCAAGCTCCCGGTACTCGATCAGGCGGTCGCGCAGGCCGTCGAGGCCTTCGGTGATGGTCTCGCCCGGGCAGAAGGCAAGCGGCTTGGCGCCCTTGTCCACCTTGATCCCCGGAATGGACCCGGCCGCCTCGATGACCTTCACCAGCGGCGTACCGTCGGCGGCCTTCTGGCGGATGGTCTCGTCGAACAGGATGACGCCCGAAATCCGGTCCTTCATGGCAGGCTCGGTCCGGAACAGGAATTCGCGGTAGTCGCGCCGGTTTTCTTCCGTCGATTCAACGCCGATCGCATCGAACCGCTTCTTGATCGTGCCGCTCGATTCGTCCGCCGCAAGGAGCCCCTTGCCCGGCTGGGTCATGGCGGTGGCGACTTTGTTCAAGGCCGCGAGGTCCATGTCGTATTCTCCCTATCACGCAAAAATTTCAGCCCAGTTTTGACGCCCATAAGCCATGCTCGCGCGTGCGTTACAAGCCACGAATTGGAACTTCGGCGGACCTATGCCCGCCGGTCGCACGGCTACAGTCCGGGTGGCTGGTGCTGCCAGGGATAGCCGCGCCGGGCCATCTGGTAGCCGACATCGTAGAGATGGGACATGAACACCGGATCGAAGGCCTGGGTGCTCGTATCCGGAACGTCCTCGGGAATATAGGCCAGGTTGTAGGCAACACCGTTGCGGCGACAAAACTCGTACAGCCGGTAGAGATCTCCCACACCCTGGTTTGTGAGCAGGGTCGTAACCGCCCGGCCGGCGATGTCGAGCGTATGCGGCTTCACCGCCTTGTAATGGGGCGCCGAGTAGCCGTTCAGGATCACGTAGAAGCGCCGGATGGGCGTGGCGCCAAGATCGCGGTCCATCCCTCCCAATGTCAGTTGGGTGGGCGCGAGAAAGACCGACCGCGTCGCCCCGCCATCCACGTGCATCTCCTCGAAGCTGTATCCCTCGGCGGTGACCTTGATGAAGCTCGGCGGGAACGCGGCCGGAATGGCGGCCGAGGCCAGCAGCACATTACGGAAGAGCTCGACGGACCCCGGACGGCCGCTCGCGGCGATTTCGCCCATATCCCAGATGACCGGGCGCCCCGCATCGAGGTTGGTCGTGCCGATCAGCAATCTGCGGCCCTTGCGATGTTCCGCCGCCACCTCGGCGAGAAAGGACGGCGTCACATAGTGTGCGATCAACTTGGCTAGCGGCGCATTGCTGGAGAGCGAACTGCCGCCGAGCAAGCCCTTGACCGGGCGCATGATGGCGATGTCGTTGGTGTGGGAATGGGTGAAGACCTGTTTCAGTGCGTGGTCGTATCTCGGCCCGAGAAAGGCGAACGGCGCGCTCAGCGCGCCGGTGGAGACGCCGGTCACCACATCGAACTTGGGCCGCGTGCCGGCCGCCGTCCAACCCGCCAGGAGACCCGCACCATAGGCTCCATAAGGGCCTCCGCCGGACAGCGCCAAGGAATTCAGCACCGGCCGGCCCCCGCCGCCGCGCAATTCCGGACGGCTCCGAGCCAGTTGGGATGCGCGCTTCGCCTGATAAGCGGCCGCGTTGGGAGGAAGTTCATCGCCCCAAAAGCGGATGGTCTCGGGCCCCATCCCGGCCACGTTTGCGTCGCTCTCAAGCGCGACCGGAACGGCATTGCGGGCGCCCGCGACGGCGCAGCCCACAAGCACGGATGCAACCGTCAGAAGCATAAGAGCGCGCCCCAATGGCCGGGCGGCAAACGCAATACGTGATGTCCCCAAGTCTTTCCCCCCGGAAACGCGGCCAACGGACCCGGCTTTCCTTTACCCGCCGGCAACTTACAGCAGTGCAGGCGGGCTTTGCTAGTGGACAGTTCCACGGGGGCAAGCGCGGACGCCCGTCAGCGGCGCCTCGCCAAGGCATAGAGGAACAGCAACCCGATCACGCCATGGAGCAGACCACCGGCCCAAAGGCCTTGGCTGCCCGTCTGCAGCGCGCCGAAAAGCAGCGCGGGCGCGGCGAGAATGTTGTAGACGGCGAGCGAAATCGCTGCGTAGGAACCGAGCCCGTAGGCCATGGCATGATCGCCGCTCGCGGCCGCCCAATTCCGCCCCAGCAAGGCCCCCACGCCGAGCGCGAAGGTTGCGACGCCGAGCAACCGGATCAGCGACAGGCTCGCCAAATCGGCCTCGGCCCCGCCGACGCCCGCGACGACCATGGCCGGCATCAGGATCGCCGACACGCCGAACGCAAGTTCGATGCATCCGGAGACGAGAACGAGCAGCGGCACCATCGAGTTTGCCCCTCCTATTGCGGTCCGGCTTCGGCGCCCGGCGTCTCCGCCTCGCCCCAGGAAAAGATCTGGTTCCAGTCGTCCCTCATGCTGACGACGTTCCATCCGTTCGCCAAGGCATGCTCCATGAGTTCGACCGGGAATCGCCCCACGTCGGACTCCGGCCCGTACGCATACTCGCGCGCCGCATCGTCATGATGCACGAGGCCCATGAAGCACAGGCCTTTGCAGTTCGCCGTCCACTCGAGCATTTCCTTGTCGCCGATGGAGTTGCCGAAGGCGAAGACCGGCTGGCCGCCCGATATAGTGTTGATGCCTTCGGCTTTGCCCGGCCCATCGTCGAAGAACAGCAGGTCCGGCAGTTTCACCAGCGTCGGGCTCGAATCCCAATAGCGGAACTCGGTCTCCCCGGCCGACCCGACGACCTGCCAAGGCGGGACGCCGTAGCACGGCTCGGTGTAGGCGCGCATGAAGGCGGTGCCCCCGCCGGAGACGATGAACGTCGTGAAACCGTTGGCACGCAAGTACTCCAGCAGCTCGATCATCGGCTTGTAGGTGAGGTCGGTGTAAAGACGCTTGAAGCGCGGATGCTTGGCCGTTTTCAGCCAGTTCGACACGATGTCGTTGAATTCGACCGTCGTCATGCCGCTATGGGTCGCGGTCACGAGCGCCATGGCGCCCTTCTCGCCATAGGTCAGGAGCTTCTCCGTGTTGCCGTCGATTGCGGACTTGAACGGCTCCTTGTTCTTCCATTCCGGGTGCTGGTTCGACACCGCCTTCACCCGGTCGATGACGAAGACGAATTGCGTATAGAGCGGCTTCTCGACCCAGAGCGTGCCGTCATTGTCGAACGTGGCGATGCGGTCGGCTGCCGGCACGAAATCCGGGCTCCCCTCGGTCGTCACGCGCGCGACATAGTCGAGGATGGCCGCCTTGACCCCGCCTTCGTTCCAGGACGGCAACGGATCGGCCTCGTCGTCGGCGCGCAGAGGGGACGGCGCGATCAGGACGGCAAGCAGGGCCGCGAGCGTCGCCAAGCGGACAGTGTTGAACATTGACGCTACTCCGGTCGCAAAAAGGGCGGCCCGTCGCCGGACCGCCCCTCTTATAGCCTATTGTTCGAAGCCTCGTTAGCCGGAGCCTCGCCGTTCGCAGCCTAATTGCCCGTCGGCATTCCGATGCTGAAGCCCTGCTTCTCCAGTTCTTTGCGAATGGACTCGAAGCGCTGATACTTCGAGATGGTGATCGGACCGGTATAGGTCTCGCTCTGAAGCTTACGCGGCGGGTACTTCACGTAGGTCTTCATGAGCTTCGCCACCGTCTCGTTGGCCGGAACGACCGCCCAGGTGCTCTCGGTGAACGTCGTCATGAAGATGTCGTAGCGCTCTTGAGGGTCGGCCAGAAGGTCGAACACCTGCGGCACCGTCGCGATATACTTGCTGGCGCCCTTCCAGCCGAGATTCGTGTCCACGGCCAGGCCGCCGGTGTGTGCGCCATCGTCGCCACGGAGATTGAACACGTACTTGAACTGGTTGAGCCGCACGGCTCCGGGCGAGAGCTCGTCCTCGGTGAAGTAGAACCACCAGTTACGCTCCGATTTCCCGGTACCTTCCCAGATAGGCGTCATGTCGTAGCTGTCGAAGATCATCGGCTGGCCGTCCCGGTCTTCTTTCGGCAGATCCACGCCGGCAACCGAGGCGAAGGTGGCCATGAGGTCGAGCCCGCCAGCAATATCGTCGCTCTTGGAACCGGGCTTCACATGTCCGGGCCAACGCACCATGGTGGGAACGCGGCTACCGCCTTCGCGATCGGTGCCCTTCGTGCTCCGGAACGGCGTATAACCGGCATCGGGGTAGACATCCTGCCAGGCGCCGTTGTCCACGGTGTAGAAGACGATCGTGTTGTCGGCGAGACCGAGATCGTCGAGCTTCTTGAGGACGTTGCCCACACGCGCATCGAGCTCCACGACGGAGTCGCGTATTTCGATTTCGAGATCGACTTATGCTCGAACTCCGGCGCCGGCATGTTCGGCTGGTGGTTCTTCATGAAGTTGACATTGATGAAGAACGGCTTGTCGGACTTCGCCGCTTCGTCGAGGAACTCGAGCGCGGCGTTCTCGACATACTCATCGAGATAGGGGATGCCGACCACGCCCTTCTCCGGCGTGTTGACGTACTCGCCGTTGACCTTCCAATCTTCTTTTGCCGGTTCGCCGGCTTTGCCGGACAACGCACCCTTGGTCACCTTCTGGAACATCTCACGCAGCTTCGGGCTCATGGCCGGAAACCATTTGGGATCGGGGTAGGTGTAGGCGTTGAGATGGTAGAGGAAGACGTATTTCATCACGTCGTAGCCTTGGGCGTTCGGCAGTGCATAGTCCGCTTCGCCCAGATGCCATTTGCCGGTGAAGTAGGTGTTGTAGTCGGCCTTCTTCAGCACCGACGCCAAGGTCCACTCGGCGTGCGGGAGGCCGCCGCCCTGACCCTGGAAGGCCACGGTAGTCATGCCTGAGCGGTTGGGGATGCGTCCGGTCTGGATCGCGGCCCGGCCCGGCGTGCAACTCGGCTGGCCGTAGAAGTTGGTGAAGACCATGCCTTCCTCGGCAAGCTTGTCGAAATTCGGCGTCGGCATGCCGCGCGCCGCACCGCCGAGATAGGGCCCGAGATCGCCCCAACCCGTATCGTCTGAAACAATCAAAAGAATATTGGGCTTCTTTTCCTCCCCGCCGGAACTGCTCTGGGTATCCTGCGCGTGGGCAACGCCCCCGCAGGCCACCAGCGCGCCAAGCGCCAAGCCCCATAGCTGCTTATGTAAGCCGAGACTCATGCTAGCACTCCTTCTTGCTTTGATACACGTTGTGCGAAGTCTGGAGACGCGAAGAGAAGGGCCGCAGGCGACGTCCGGACCGTGAAAAGAACCGTACGGAACGCCTCCTCTCGCGAAGAGAATAACCGGATGGTACTCTGCTCGCCCAATCAAAACCTGCTCACCTGACGAGATTCCTCCATGAAGAAGGCCCCTTGGGACCTGGACGGCGCCCTTCGTGTTTTGCAAGCGCACGGCTGGTATTCCGAACGCAGCAAGGAAACGCAGAAGAAGCTGGCGGGCATAGCCAGGCTTCGGACTTTCGACACCCGTCAACCAATCTATTTGACCGGCCAGGTTCCGAACGGCGTCTTCGGTCTCGTGGATGGGTCGATCAAGATCGCTTTTCCCAGGAACGACGGCGAGGACTACATTGCCCACCACGCCGGTTCGGGCTTTTGGGCCGGCGACCTCGCATTCTTTGCCAGCGCACCCCGGCTCGTCTCGATCCATGCCGCCGAACCGACAACGATGGTTCAGCTCCAGCCCCAGGGGATCAAGCGACTCTTGCGGGAAGATCCGAGGCTGCATACGGACTTCTACGTCCTGACATACGAGAACTTCAGGACTGCGCTCGACATCATCGCAAACCTGGCGATCGTCTCCGTCGACAAGCGCGTGGCCGACCGGCTGCTCCTCGAAGCGGCCGCCCATCCCAAGGCCGATGGCTGGATTCAGATCTCCCAGCCCGAACTGGCGCAACTCTTGGCGGTCTCCCTGCCGACCTTGCGGCGGACGATTGGACGGTTGGCGAACGCCGGACTCGTGGAGCAAGGCTATGGCCGGGTCAAACTCATCGACCCAAAGGGCCTCCGGAAACTCACCGGTTGTTGACGGCGCGGTCGTTCCGCGGGCCCATAGCGCGTATTATTGGGGGCACAGGCTGTTGCAAATTTGCACGCCCGCACGCGGTCGGTGATGCTGTCGCAAAATGCCATGGTGACGCACGGCGCGGGGGCGCTAGACTGACGCCAAAACAACGGGGAAGCATCGTTCGGAGGCGGGGGAAATGGCAAAGCGGAGTCTCGTTGCGGGCGGGTTGGCGCTGATGGCCGCCATGTCCGTGCCGGGTGCGGCGCAAAGCGCCGAGTTCGGCGCCAGCCCGTGGCTCAAGGGCTACACGGATATCTTCGGGGGGGTCATCCCGTCCGTCCCGGGCTTCTATTTCCGCGCCGACGCCTACACCTATAGCGGCAGCGCCGGCGCGACGATCTTCAACGGGCTGGTCAACTTGGGCGTCGATCAGGACTTCACCGCCACCGTCGCCTCTCTGACCTATGTGACCCCGTGGAAACCCCTCGGCGGCACCTTCGCCGTCAACGTCACACCGACAGTCGTCACCATGGACGTCGGCCTCGGCCTGGGGATTCCCACCTTCACGGGACCGCGCGGCAACACGTTCGGCGGCTTCACCGTGAACCGGGGCGACACCAATCTGGACTTGGGCGACACCGTGTTCGCGCCGGCGATCCTCGGTTGGGACGAGGGCAATTTCCACTGGAACGTCGCCATGTTCGTCCTCGCGCCGACCGGGGACTACAGCACCCGCCAGCTCGCGAACACGAGCCTCAATCACTGGTCCTTCATGCCGCGTTTCGCCGCCACCTATTTCGATCCGCAGACCGGCTGGCAGGCGACGGGCGCCGTGCTCTACACCTGGAACACGGAGAACACCGCGACGAACTACACCACCGGTGACCTCGTCAATTTCGAAGGGTCGATCACCAAGAATTTCGGCCCATTGGGTTTGGGCGTCGTGGGCTACGGCATGGTCCAGGTGACCGGCGACAGCGGCGCTGGGGCGCGCCTGGGGTCGTTCGAGTCGGAGATCTATGGCCTCGGGCCCATCGCGACTTTCACCACCAGCGCCGATCCGACCAAGGCCCTGACCGTGATCTTGAAGTACTACAAGGAGTTTGACGCCAAGAACGCATTCGAAGGCGAGACCTTCGATGCGGCGATCAGCTTCAAGTTCTGATTAGTCCGCGTCCGGCCTCCCGGACCGCCGGCCTCCCCTCGTTCCGCCCCGCCTCTTCCGTCCCAGGGCTTGCTCTGGCCCAATTGTGGTTGTGAACTCTGCCATCGGAAGCGGGCGCCCGCCCGCCGGGAACCGTGGAACGGCATGACCGGAGCGCGAGGACAGCAACCGGACCGGAGACCGCTGGTGGCGCTCACCGGCGCGACGGGTTTCATCGGCCGGCATCTGTTGCAGGGTCTCACCGCGCGGGGCTACCGGGTGCGGGTCTTGCTGCGGCGTCCCACCATGATGCCGGAGTCGTGCGCCAGCGTCCTCATCGGCGACATCACCAAGCCCTACAACATGTCCGAGGCCCTCGCGGACGTCGATGCCGTGATCCACTCGGCCGGCATTCCCCGCGCCATGACCGGCCTCCCCGAAGACGACTACCGCCTGTTCAATACTGAGGCGACGGTCCAGTTCGCGAAGGCGGCGAAGCGCGCCCGCGTGAAGCGGTTCCTCTTCCTGTCGTCGATCCGCGCCCAGTCGGGACCGGCCGCGTCCGGCGTCCTGACCGAAGATCAGGAGCCACGGCCGACCGACGCCTACGGACGCTCCAAGCTCGAAGCGGAAAGAGGCCTCGCCGAGACGGGCCTCGACTGGGCCGCCTTGCGGCTGGCCCTGGTCTACGGCCCGGGCGTGGGCGGCAATGTGGCCAAGCTCCTGAAACTGGCCCGCGCGCCCTACCCGCTGCCGCTGGCCGGACTGAAAGCCCGCCATTCGCTTCTCGGTCTCGACAATCTGGTGGAGGCCGTGGATCGGGTTCTGGCCGCGCCCGCACCGCTCAACCGGCCCTTTATCGTGGCCGATCCCGCCCCCGTCACGATCGCCGAGATCGTCCGCGCCTTGCGCCAGGGGCTCGGACGGCGGGCCGGTCTGTTCTACGTGCCCCCGCCCATGCTCAAGGCCGCGCTGAGAGCCGTCGGGGCGCCTGTCGAGACCGCCGCGCTGTTCGACTCCCTCATCGCCGATCCGGCCGCCTTGCGGGCGCTGGACTGGGCGCCCCCTGTTGCAACGCAACAGGGACTGGCCGCGCTCGCCCGGCAAATGCCTGACTGATCAAGCGCTACGCCCATGCTGCACCGCGTCGATGTTGCACCGCGCAACACACGGATTTTTAAGTACTTTTCGTGTTATGCGTCTTACCAATGTCGCATTCTGCCCCTATAGTCCAATAAGGCTGACGTGGGGGTCGCTGTTGTAGAATTGCTGTCTGAGAGCATGAACCGTCTCCGACGCTTGAACGAGCGGGGCGCATCTCGAGGATGGCGCATTTGGAGGCGGGTATGGCACTCCCGAAGATTGTCGTTCGCGGCAAGCAGGTCATTCTGCTGAGCGGCTACTGCAAAGACGACCATAAGGGTGTTCGCGAGGCGCAACGGCTTGGCGGTTATCGCCTCAAGGTCGACGCGGAAGAGCAGCTGTTGGCGGCCGCGCAAAAGAATCCCGACGCAGTGGCGTTCGGTTACGTTGCCGGCGTGTGGGTGGCTTCGGCCTAGGTTTCGAGAAAAGGACATTCGAACGGGCTCCTTGGCGCGCGCGAACGCCTCTGCGCCGGAGTTCAGCCGCCGCGCTGACCCTGCATCTGTGGAACTGCGTCCTTGCCGAACCGAATTTCTTGTCCTTAACATCGCTCCTGCGCGCGGCGGCGCCTGCCTGTTCGGTCGCACGCTGACGCCATCCTTCCTGCGCTCCTTGTCTCCGGCCACCGCCGCCACCCTCCACGACCGATAGACCCGTGCCCCATATGAGCCTCCTGCCCGACGTGAGCCTTGTGCCCGATGCGCGCCTTGTCGCCGAGGCGCCGCAGCACGCCCTATGGACGGCCTGGCCGGCTTCGCATGAGGAATGGAACGGCGACCTCGAGGCCCCGCGCCGCGACGTTGCCGCGCTCGTGCGTACGCTGGCACCGGACAATCGCGTCCGCGTTCTCGCCAATGGCCACGAAGCGCTCAACTCGGCGCAAGATGCGCTGGGTGACGTCGCCGACATCGTGGCGGCCTCCTACGGGGATATTTGGCTCCGGGATACGGGGCCCCTCTTCGCGGCCGGCCCGACCGGCCCCGTTGCGCTGTGCTTCCGCACCAATGGCTGGGGCGGCAAGTTCGCGCTGCCGGGCGATGAGACCGTCGGTCGCGAGATCGCACGGCTTGCGGGCGTGCCTGCGCGCAGGGCGGATTTCGTTCTCGAAGGCGGCGCCATCGACCACGACGGCGCGGGTACGATCGTCACCACACGGCAGACGCTGCTAAACGCGAACCGGAACGGCTGGTCGCAAGGAGATGCGGAAGCCGCGCTCGGCGCCGCCTTGGGCGCCAAAAAGATTCTGTGGATCGACGACGGGCTCGCGGGCGACCATACGGACGGTCACGTCGACAATATCGCACGGTTCGTGGGGCCCGCCCGCATCGTCTGCCAACGGCCGGCCGGACCGGACGACCCCAATGCCGCCGTGCTGGAGGCTGCCGCGCGCGCGCTCGAAGGCGCGACCGACGCGCAAGGGCGGCCGATCGAGATCGTCCAGGTGCCAAGTCCCGGGCGCGTCCTCAACGCGCTGGGCGAGATCGCCCCGGCCTCGCACCTTAACTTTGTCATCGCGAACGGCGTTGTGGTGGTGCCGGTCTTCGGCACAAATACGCAATCGGACGCGCTCGCGTGCTTGCAAGCGGTGTTTGCGGACCGCAAAGTCGTCGGGCTTCCCGCCTCGGGCCTGCTAGGTGCCGGAGACGCCGGAGGCGGCGCCTTCCATTGCATCACCCGTGAGGAACCCGTCTTCGCTCGGGGAAGCCTCGGATCTCGGTGAGAGCCAATCGGTGAGTACCAATCTGTGAAAACCAATCTGTGAAGACCACGTCAGGCCGGAACAACCAGGACAGTCCATGGCGCGCGAATTGACGGTTGCGGCGGTCCAGGCCGCCTTCGGTCACGACATGGCCGCGAACCTCGAACGGATCGAAGCGCTGATCCGCGAGGCCGCAGGCCGGGGCGCGCAGGTGGTCCTGCCGCCGGAACTGTTCCAGAGCATCTATTTCCCCACGCGCCAGGATCCGAAATGGTTCGCGACGGCGCATCGCGCGGACGAGCACCCTTGCGTTCGTTCTCTCAGCGCACTCGCGAAGGCGCTGGGCATCGTCATTCCGATCTCCTTCTTCGAGAAGGACGGCCCGCATTATTTCAACAGCGTCGCCGTGGCCGACGCGGACGGTGCGATCCTGGGCGTCTACCGCAAGAGCCATATCCCCGACGGTCCGGGCTACCAGGAGAAATACTATTTCCGTCCGGGCGACACCGGATTCAAAGCCTGGCGCACGAAGCACGGCACGCTCGGCGTCGGGATCTGCTGGGATCAATGGTACCCGGAAGCGGCGCGGGCCATGGTGCTCGAGGGCGCGGAGATCCTTCTCTATCCATCGGCCATCGGCTCGGAACCCTATGACGCCGCGCTCGACACCCATGAGCGCTGGCGGCGGGTGATGCAGGGCCACGCCGTCGCCAATGCGGTCCCTGTCGTCGCCACGAACCGCGTCGGCGAGGAAGACAATGACGGCACGCGCCAACGCTATTACGGACACTCCTTCGCCGCGGACCATACGGGCGCGATCGTCGCCGGTCTCGGAGACGAAACCGAAGGCGTGCTGACGGCGCGCTTCGACCTCGACGACATCGCCGCCTATCGTGCCGATTGGGGGTTCTTCCGGGACCGCCGCACCGACCTCTATGGACCCGCGCTGACATGACCCTGCTTCGATTCAACACCGTCGATGTCTTCGCCGAGCAGCAGTTCGGCGGCAACCCGCTTGCGGTCGTCCATGGCGCGGATGGGCTGACCACGGAGCAAATGCAGGGGCTCGCCTCGGAATTCAATCTGTCGGAGACCACCTTCGTGCAACGGCCCCAGGACCCCGCGAACGCGGCGCGGGTCCGCATCTTCACGCCGCGCGCGGAATTGCCGTTCGCGGGCCACCCCAATGTGGGCACCGCCTATGTGCTGGCCACGGAAGCGGAACGCCGGGGACGTCCCTTGGCGAACGACAGGCTGATCTTCGAAGAGCGGGCGGCTTGGTCACGGTCAACGTGTTGCGGAACAGCGCGGGGATCGAAGGGGCCCAGGTCGCGGCGCCGAAACCGCTCAGCGTCGGCTCGGGCCTCGCGCCCGGCATCGGTCTCGGCCCTTTGCGGCCTGCCGACGCATAGCATCGAACAGAGCCGGCATCTTCCGTTGATCGCGAGTGCCGGCATGCCGTTCGTCTTCGCCCAGCTGAGGGACCGCGCATCCCTCTCGGCGGCGGCCCCGAACCGCGATGCGTTCTTCCAGCACCTTCCGCCCGACCTGGCGAGCGGTCTGTTCCTGTATGTGCGCGAGCCTCAGAGCGACCCGCCCATCCAGGCCCGGATGTTCGCGCCGCTGCTGGGCGTGCCCGAAGACCCGGCGACGGGCGCCGGAAATGTGGCGCTGATCGGCCTTTTGGCGCATCTTAACAGCAAGCCGGACTTGGTCCTGAAAGCCCGTATCGGGCAAGGCGTCGACATGGGGCGTCCGAGCCTTCTCCAGGCCATGGCGGCGAAGCGCAATGGCGTCGTCACAGCGACCCAGGTGGGCGGGCGGTGTATCCCGGTGATGAGCGGTACGCTGACGCTCCGTTGATCGCGCCACGCGGAAGGAGGCGCACGTGACGCAGAGACCCGTTCCGAACCTGCTCGGCGATCCCAACGCCACGCGCATCGTTGCGGGCGACACCGAGGCCATTTTCCTGCCCGGCTACGGGATGATCGGCATTTCCCTCAAGAGGGACGGAATCGAGGCGTTGCGGCGGATCGACAACCTCATCGTCGCCGCGGCGGCCAACCGAACGGTCGGGATCCCGTTTCTGTTTCCCTTCGCCAACCGGCTCGCAGATTTCCGCTACGAGGTCGCCGGGAGGGGCGTGACCTTGCCGCCGCAATCCCTCGTGCTGCGCTACGACGAGAACGGCCTGCCTATGCACGGGCTGATGTGGCCCCATCTCAGCTGGGAGGTCATCGGCACGTCGGACTCGACGGTGTCGGCCCGGTTGAACTGGTCTCACCCGCAAGGCCTCGCGGTGTTCCCCTATCCGTGCCTGCTGTCCATGAGCGCCAGTCTCGAGCCGGGCAGCCTGACGATCGAGACGGCCCTGTCCGCGACGGGCGATATCGATGTGCCGGTGAGCTTCGGCTTCCATCCCTATTTCGGGTTCGACGCGGATCGTGCGGACTGGCGCATCCGCCTTCCACGGATGCGCCACCTCACGCTGGATGCGCGGCAGATCCCGACCGGCACGTCGGTTCCATTTCCGGGACTAGACGATCTGCTCCGTACACGAAGCTTCGACGACGGCTTTGCCTTGCTGGAGCCCAGCGCCACGCTCTCGATCGGCTATGGCGGACACCAAATCTCCGTCGACCTGCTGGAGGGCTACACCCACGCGCAGGTCTATGCGCCGCACGACCAGAACTACATCGCCTTCGAGCCCATGACCGCGCCGGCCAACGCGCTCATCAGCCGAGACGGGCTGCGGCTGGTGTCTCCTGGCGATACGTTCGGCGCGACATTCCGTATCTGCGTCGATTGAGACCCGGCCTTCGCCTCAGCCCTTCGCGACCATCACATCGGACGCCTTGATGATGGCGCGAACGTCGTCGCCCACCTCCAAGGCGAGATCTTCCACCGCTTCGTTGGTGATGGAGGCGGTCACGACGGTGCCCCCGACGTCAATGCGCACATGCGCGGTGGTGGCTCCCGTCTTGATCTCGACGACCTTGCCGGAAATCGCGTTGCGTGCAGATATCTTCATGCTGTGTGCTCCTTGGTGGTAATAAACATGTCATGACTCACGTCACCGAGACCCCAGGCACGGCGGACGTTGCTGAAGCGCCGGGGACGCCGCCGGCCTTGTCGACGACCCTTGTGGCGCGCGTCCTGCGCCACGACACGCGATACGGCCTCTCGACGCTTTTCTTCGGTGACGGAGAGTTGCGGGTTCCCCTGGTCGACGCACCGGCCGGTTCAGGGGTGCGCGTGACGATCTGCGCGCGCGACGTCTCCATCGCCTTGTCCCGGCCCATGGACGTCTCCATCACCAATCGTCTGCCAGGCACGATCGTGGCGCTCGAACCGCTGGCGCTTCCGTTCGTCCGGATTGGGTTCAATCTCGGCTCGACCGTGCTCGATGTTTTGGTCACCAGCGAATCCGTTGAGCGGCTCGGTCTGGAGCCGCATCTCAATGCCTGGGCCATGATCAAGACCGTTGCCATCGGGAAGGACGCGGTTGAGCCGCACGACCTGCCTCGGCCCCGGACGTGGCGCGGGACCGATAGTCCGGATCGAGAGCCGACGTGAGCTCGGCGAGGGCGGGCGCCGCGGCGTTCCCCGCGCGCCTCTCGACGGACCGGTAAAGCGCCACAAGCCGGGCACCGAAATCCGTGAGCGCCGTGCCGCCGCCGCGCCGTCCCGGAAACGTCTCGAACACGGGCGTCTCGAAGCAGCGGTTGAGCGCATCCACCGTCAGCCAGCATTTCCGGTAGGCACGCCCGTTGCCTTGCTCGCCGCGAGGATCGAGCGCGCCCGGCGGACGGCTTCGATGAGATCGATATCCTCCGCCGTGACGGTTCCGCCATTGGCGAAGCGGATGGTGAGCTCCAACTGCGTCGCGTCCGGTGCTTTACGTCCCATCACGCCAGGCCTCCCTCGCCGCTCATCGAGTCCGCCAACGCTTCCGGTCCGGACAAATCCCGCGCGGCCGCCCACCACGCATCGAGGCTGTCCACATCGGCGGGGACGAAGTCCGCGAGCGGCCCGGCGAAGATCTGCCAGGCGGAAAACGCCTCGGCAGCGATCGACGTGGCGACGGGGGCGCCGGCCAGCAGCGCCGCGCGAAACGCATCGGCAAGGCCGTGGCGCGCGATCTCGAGCTTGCCGAACTTGCTCAGGATCACGAGATCGGCGCCGCAGGCGATCGCTCGTTCCACGCGCCCGCAGGCATCGGCGAGCGCGGCCGAATCGAGATTGCACGCGCTCGATCCCGGGCCGAGATCTTGCGAGATCGGGACAATGTCGCCAGTCGAGAGGTCTTGCAGGGCGAGGCCGGCGCACCCGCTCGGACACGGCTTGGCGATCTGCACCAGTCCCGCCACGCGATAGCCCTTGTGGCTGACCTGACGCGCGAACGCGGCGAGCAGCGCCTGATGGGCCGACGACGACCCGCGCAGTGCGGCGATTCTCGCCATCACGGCACCTCCCGGTCGGCCGTAGCGGCGTCTTTCGGACAGGCGTCGGTCACAGGCGTGGCGGTCTTTCGAGACCGATCCAAGCATCGACAAGTTCAGCGTCGAAACCGGCTTCGCGCCGCTCCGCCACTTGCATCAAGGGTCGACGGATCAGGATCGGCTGGGCCAGCATCAGGGCGATCGCCTGCTGGGGCGTCAGCGTCTCCGGGTCGATCTCGCCGGACTTGATGGCCGGCGCCGAGGCATTGAACCAGCCGGCGACTGGCCGGTTCCCGAAGAACGGACGCAAACGCTCGGGCGTCCAGGGCTCCGTGAGCAGGTCGCGCACCTCGAGCTCGTGGCCCGACGAGAGGAGCAGCGCCTTTTGCCGCGCGTTTCCCCCGCAACCCGGTTTTTCGTAGAAGATCACCTTCGCCATCGCCGGCCTCCTTAGGTTCGTGCCCGCGGCTCGGCCGCCTCGCGTGCGTTCGCGCGCTCCCCGGCATAGAGCCGGATCGCCTTCATCGTGGCGCGGGCGATGGCGCGGCCCCGGTCGTCCATGCCCGTCCACACCGCTTTGCGCCCGCGTGGATCGATTTCGAGCAGCTTGCCGCCCGCCTCGACCTTGACCGAATCGCGGACGATGCCCCGCACGTGACCGTCGATCGGCGCGCGCACCGCACAGCGTCCCAGATGTCCGACGACGAAGTCCTTGTAGATGCGCATGCCGATCTCGATGGGTGTGTGCCAGAGCCCGTCGGTCTCGGCATAGGCGAACCGTTCCTTGCCCACGCCGCCGAGAGCAGGCGGGACGCCGTCCGCAGCGTCGGTGCGCCCGCGAACCACAATGCCGCCCGCTTTCCGGGGCCGGGTTTCGATCGCCACGTCGCAATTGCGCCCGACCGCGAAATTGGGTCCGAGACCGACCGTCAGCCGCACGATCCCGCGTAAGTCCGGCGTCACGCGGTGCTTTTGCATCCGCGCATCGATCAAGACCTGCGGCGTGCGCCAAGCGAGAATCTCGCTGAGATGGAGCGGCGACACGGCGATGCGATCCGGTTTTTCCGAGACCACCGCAAGCTCGGGCCCCGTCTCCGCAAGCTCGCCATGAAGGAGCGCCAGCACCGCCGGGTCGCCATAGAGCGCGTCGTGAAACGCCATCGCGCGCCGGATGACCGGCGGAAACGGATCGTGGCTCAGCACGACGGAAAAGCCGCCGCCCTTGAGATGGACGGCCACGGCCGAAGCGATCTCGTTGGTGCCGAGCACCACGGCGAGGGGCTGGCGCGCTGACGGGACGGGAGATTGACGATTGCGGTTCATGGGCGTGGCGTGGTTCGGTTCACGGTCCTCGTAGCAAGCTGCAGGCCAACCCAAGCGCCCCCTAAAAAATACCGTAATTTCAGTCATTTGTACGACAGGCGCCAGACCGGCCTGTGCCCTCGCACGAACGCCCCTGCTATATTGTCGGGGATACAACAAACCCGGCCCTTACGAGAGAACCTATATTGTCGCGAATACAACAAATCGGGCTCCCGGGACGGGGCGCGCCGAGAATCTCGGCCCATGGAAGGGCCCATGGAACGGCCCATGGAA
Source organism: Methyloceanibacter methanicus (assembly GCF_001723285.1). Lineage (GTDB taxonomy): Bacteria > Pseudomonadota > Alphaproteobacteria > Rhizobiales > Methyloligellaceae > Methyloceanibacter > Methyloceanibacter methanicus. The sequence continues at coordinate 52,104 of NZ_LPWG01000001.1, forward strand.
GGGCCCATTGACGAAGTTTGTGACGAAAACCCCTAGCGCCGCGCGGCGGTCCTAGCCTAAGTCCTACCCGGCATGAGAGTGGGGAGAAGCGCACGATGAGCCGGCGGGAGCCGCTGATCTTCATCATCGCGGGCGAACCGTCCGGCGACAATCTCGCCGGGCGGCTAATCGGCGCCTTGCGGGAGCTGACGGACGGCCGCATCCGGATCGCCGGCATCGGCGGCCCGCAGAGCGAAGCTCAGGGGCTGAAAAGCCTGTTCCCCATGCGCGAGCTGGCCCTGATCGGCATCGCTGAGGTTCTGCCGCACCTGCCGCGCCTCGTGAAACGGATCAACCAGACCGCCGCGACCATCCGCGAGATGCGGCCCGACATCGTGGTGACGGTCGATGCGCCGAGTTTCACCTTACGGGTCGCCAACAAGCTGCGCGGGTCCGGCATTCCCATCGTCCATTACGTGGCGCCGCAGGCCTGGGCCTGGCGCGCGGGCCGCGCCAAGACCCTTGGCAAACGCGTCGACCATCTCATGGCGCTGCTGCCGTTCGAAGTCCCTTTCTTTGCCGAGCACGGACTGCCGACGACTTACGTGGGCCACCCGGCCATCGAGTCGGCGCTGGCCGGCGACGGCAAGTCCTTCCGCAAAGCCCATGCATCGCCGATGACGCGCAGAATCCTGTGCGTCGTCCCGGGCAGCCGCACGAGCGAAGTGCGGCGCATGCTGCCGGTGTTCGCCGAGGCCGTAGGCCGCCTGTCGGAGCGCTATCGCGATCTTCAAATCGTGATCCCCGTGGCGCCCAACGTCGCCGACCTGGTGGAAGCGCAGACGAAGGACTGGCCGCTGCCGGTCGTGCGCGTGACGGACCCCGCCGAACGGTTTCATGCGTTCGCGGCGTCCGACGTGGCCATGGCGAAGTCGGGCACGGTCACCCTGGAACTCGGCCTTGCGCGCGTCCCCATGGCCGTCGGCTACAAGGTGAGCGCTCTCACCGCGTTCATCGTGCGGCGCATGCCGATCGCCGTGAAATACGCCTCGCTCGTGAACCTCCTCGCCGACCGCGACGTTGTGCCGGAACTCATCCAGGAGGCCTGCACGCCCGAAGCCGTGGCCGACGCGGTCGGACACCTGCTCGGATCGGCCGAGGCGCGGGCGGCGCAACAGGAAGGCTTCGAAGAGGTGCTGCACGTCCTTGGCGACGCGGATCCGCCGCCGAGCCGGCGCGCCGCGCAGCTCGTGCTCGACCTGATCGGGACGCGGGAAACCTGACCGCGCGCGGCGCTTAAGCCTTTGCGGTCACCGTGACGGGCGAACCGGGCGTAAGCCAGGCTTGCACCTTCTTCAGCTGCGCATCGATGCTTTCGTTGATCATCACCGCGACCCGCAAGGCTTCCGAGCCCGCATAGCCGTCGACGAACGGCTTCTTGCCGGTCCTGACGCAATCGAGGAACGAGGCGATCTCGTTGCCGAGACTGTCCTCCTGCGGGATGTCGACGGTATCGGTGGCGATGGCCGCCAGCCCCTCCGTCATGGGATCGCCGCGGAGGCTGTAGCCGAAGATCTTGCGCTCCCCCAAATCGCAATTGAGGTACTGGCTGTGCGAGAACACGCGCAGACGACGCTCGGTCTTGTAGCTGATGCGGCTCGTCGTGACATTCGCCACGCAGCCGGACTCGAAATTGATCCGCGCATTGGCGATGTCGACCTTGCGGCCCATCACGCCGGTGCCGACCGCGTCCACGCTCGACACAGGCGAGCCGACCAGGCCGATGATCATGTCGATGTCGTGGATCATGAGATCGAGGATGACGTCCACGTCCACCCCGCGCGCCTTCCACGGCGCGATGCGGTAGCTCTCGAGATAGAGCGGCAAATCGATCTTTTCCGAGATGACCCGATAGGCGGCCGAGTAGCGCTCGATATGGCCCACCTGGAGCACGGTGCCGCGTTCCTCCGCAAGCTTCGTCAGGATCTGCGCCTGCTCGACCGTCTCGGTGATCGGCTTCTCGATATTGACGTGGAGCCCCGCATCGATCAGATCGCGCGCCACATCGAAATGGAACGGCGTCGGCACGGCGACACTCACCGCGTCGACCTTGCCGTAGATGTCCCGGTGGTCCGTCAGGGGCTCGGCGCCGAACTCCTCGGCCATGGCCTTGGCGCGTTCGGGATCGGCATCGACCACGGCGACCAGCTTCGCATCGGCGTTCTTCGTGTAGTGATTGGCGTGGAACCGCCCGAAATACCCCGTGCCCACGACCGCGGTGCGAATCTGATCCGCCATTCCCATCTTCCTTTTGATACTGTCCGCCCGCCCCGGGCGGGGTCACGACCCTGCCGGGCCCGCTGCCCCTCTTGTGAGGATGTTCCTTGCCGGGCTTTTTGTCGCAAAATTGGCCCCTTCGCCAGCCCCTAGACGGCGGCCTCAGCGGGGCGGGCGGAAATTGTGCCGTGGAAAGTTTGGGCGACTCCGGTTAAGTCCTTGGCGGCGCTTGGCGATAAGCAGGGCCTGGCCGCGAGACCCGGCCGGCCAGCGAGGGAGAACAGAATGCCGCACCACTCGATTCTCGATGCGTCTGCCCGGCTTGCGTCCCGGCGACGGTGTCACGGCCCCCGCGGAGGGCTCTAGTCCATGCTGCTCGGCTCCGAACGCTTGCTCGCCTCGAACCGGCTCAAGGGACTGAATGTCGGGATCTTGGCCAACCCGGCCTCGGTCGACCGCGACTACCGCCATATCGTCGACCGGCTCGCGGCCGCGGCCGACATCAAGCTCGCGGCGATCTTCGGTCCTCAGCACGGCTTCAATTCCGATCTTCAGGACAACATGATCGAGACGCCCCATGCGACGGACCCCAAACGGGGCGTCCCGATCTTCTCGCTCTACAGCGAGACCCGCGAGCCGACCAAGGAGATGTTCGATCCGATCGACGTCCTCGTGATCGATCTCCAGGACGTCGGCGCGCGCATCTACACCTTCATCTACACGATGGCGAACTGCCTGCAGGCCGCCGCCAAGACCGGCACGCCGGTGATCGTGTGCGACCGTCCCAATCCCATCGGGGGCCTGCAGGTCGAAGGGCCGATGCTGGAACCGGGCTACGAGTCCTTTGTCGGCCAGTATCCCATTCCCATGCGCCACGGCATGACCGTGGCCGAGCTCGCAAAGCTCTTCAACGAGCATTTCGGAATCGGCGCGCCGCTCGAGATCGTGACCATGGAGGGCTGGTCGCGCGCGCAGTATTTCGACGAGACCGGCATGCCGTGGATCATGCCCTCCCCCAACATGCCGACCCTGGATACGGCAATCGTCTATCCCGGAACCGTCCTGTTCGAGGGCACGATGGTCTCGGAGGGACGCGGCACGACACGGCCCTTCGAGCTGATCGGCGCGCCCTATCTCGATGCCGACGCCCTCGCTATGCGCATGAACGCGCACGGGCTCCAAGGCGTCTATTTCCGGCCGGCCGTGTTCGAGCCCACGTTCCAGAAGCACGCCAAGACGCCGTGCGGCGGCTGTCAGCTGCATGTCACCGCGCGCGAAACCTTCGCACCCGTCATTGCGGGCGCCGCGCTGATCCGCGAATGCATTGGCCTGGCACCGGACCAGTTCCAATGGCGCGAAGGGCCGTACGAGTATGAGCACGAAAAGATGCCGATCGACATTCTCGCCGGCTCGCCCCAGCTGCGCGAACAGGTCGAAGCGCAGGTTCCGGTCGCCGAAATCGCGGCGAGCTGGACGAAAGGCGTCGCCGACTTCGAAGCGCTGAGAGCGCCCTACCTGCTCTACTGAGGCACACGCCCATCCCAGGCCGACATCATGGGGCACCCCAGCGTCTGCTCGAACGCTTTGACGAGATCGTCCTCGCCGTGCACGTTCAGATACGTTCCGCCCGTCTCTTCGGCGAGACACTTCGCGTCGAGATAGCTCTGCGCACCGAGCCACGAGTCGGACTGCAACCGAAAGCCGATCACGTTGACGGTCAGGTTGGGCGCCTCTGAGCCCAATCTCTTGCCCAGCTCGCAAGGATGCCCGTCGCATGTCTCCTGGCCATCGGTCAGGACGACGATAACGCCAGGCTTGTTGCGGTAGTCCAGCACCTCTGCGGCCTGTTCGATCGCCTGCGTCAGCGGCGTCTTGCCCGCGGGACGGAGGCCATCGACGACGCGCATGATCGGCTCCGCCGCGTTTGGTGTCGGCCGCAGGTCCAGCGACACGTTGCATTGATTGTAGGCGCCGGCACCGTAGGTCACCAAACCGATCTTCCGGTTCTGTTGCGCCCGGGGCAGGACACGGCGCAGTGCCTTGCGCACTTCGTCGATGCGCAACTGCACAACCGTCGAGAACGGATCCAGATTCCCCGCCATGGATCCGGAGGCATCGAAGACGATCATCGCGTCTTCGGTACAGGGGCTGGGCCTCTCGGCCGCAAGAGCAGGCGCCGCCCCGGACAGAGCGCCACAAAGCACCAGAACGGTACACGCGAGCACATCGAAAACGCGCTTCACGCCACAGCGCGCAGCGTTTCTCAAGGTGGACGCGGGCCGAACGATCATCGCCTATTCTTAGCTAAGGACGCGGGGCCATGCTTGATGAATAGTGCCGCTCGAGGTCGGACGGATCCCAGGCCGACATCATGGGGCACCCGAGCGTCTTCTCGACGCGCGGACAAGTTCATCCTGGCTGTTCGTGGCGATGTAGAGCCCGCCCGTCTCCTTGGCCAAACACTGGACGTCCAGTGCGCTCTGGGCCCCGGTCCAAAACGCCGTCATGCGAAAGCCGATCACGTGGACCGTCAGCCGCGTGCCTTCCCTATTGAGTTTCTCGCCAAGGTCGCACGGCGCGCCGCCGCACGTCTCCTCGCCATCGGTCAGAACCACCACGATGCCGGGCTTGGCCTTGTAGTCGAGAACCTCGGCCGCCTGCTCGACGGCCTCCGTCAACGGCGTCTTGCCAGAGGGGTTGAGCCCGCCGACTGTCTGCAAGATGGGCTGGGCGGCATCGGCGGTCGGCCGTAAATCGAGAGTGACGTTGCATTGCTGGTAGGGCCCGGGGCCGTAGGTGATGAGCCCGATCTTGCGGAAATGCGTGACGCGCGGCAGCGCCTGGGCCAGGGCCTTGCGGACCTCGTCGATGCGGCGGATCTTGGCGCCGATCCCCTCGGCCAGGCTGCCGGCCATCGAACCGGAGGCATCGAAGACGATCATCGCGTCTTCGGTGCATGGCACGGCCGACTCAACCGCAAAACCATGCGCCGGCCACACGCAAACAGCCATCAGCGCCAGGCCGCAACGCCTGAACCAACCCAACGCAGACTTGGCAAGCATGAATGCTACCCCATTCCCTCAAAGTTGCCATTTTACGGCAATCTAGGGGCGCATTCCTAGCAGCTTCGAGTCATCGGGCAAGTGACCTTGCGCGTCCAAGGCCGACATCATCGGGCAACCGAGCGTCTGCCGGAACGCTTTCACCAGGTCTTCTTCGTTCTCCGCCGAGATGTAGAGCCCGTGCGTTTCCTGCGCGAGACACTTCACGTCCAGTACGCTGGATTCGCCCATCCACGTGAAATTCTTCATCTGGAAGGCAATGACATGGACCGTCAGATTGGCGCCGTTCGCGACGAAGGTTTTCCCCAACCCGCACGGATCGCCGTTGCATGTCTCCTCGCCGTCCGTCAGCAGGACGACGATGCCCGGTTGCGAGCGATCGCTGAGGACCTCCGCGGCCTGCTCGACCGCCTCGGTCAAGGGTGTCTTGCCGGCAGGGTTCAGCCCCGTGACCACGCGCATGATGGGCTCGGCGGCATTGGGGATCGGCCGCAGGTCGAGTTGCACGTTACACTGACGATAAGGGCCCGGACCGTAGGTGATCAGCCCCACTTTGCGGTAGCGGGTGATTCCCGGCAGAACGCGGGCCAAGGCTTTGCGCACTTCGTGAATGCGCGGCTTCTCGGTCATGATGCCCTGTCCGAGGTTCCCGGCCATGGACCCGGAGGCATCGAACACGATCATCGCATCTTCCGTGCAGGGCGTCTTCTGGTCTTGTGCCTTGCCGGGACCGGCGAGAACAGCGAGCGGCATGGCCCAGAGCAATCCTGCGAGGAGAAGTCTATTTGGTGTCGTCATCCAAACCACCCTTCTCCCCGCAAGACGCTCTAAGAAACGCTCAATGTGCCGCTGCATTCGCGGCCGCGGCGGGGGCTACTCTCGGACTTTGAAGGCGTAGAAGATCAAAATCACGCCCTGAATAAGCAACAGCGCGCCAAAGACGAGCGGAACGGCCAGCGCTGCCGGTATTGGCGCCCCAAGCAGGATAACGCCGATGATCAGATTGATCAGGCCGAATATGAAGGAGCCCACGCCACCGCCGGTGAAGGCCCCGATGATCGCGACGATACCGATGACGATACCGAGGATGCCGAGCCACACGACAATGGCCGTGGGCAGCACGATGGCGGAGAAAAGCGGATGCCTCAGAACGATGATGCCCGCGAGAATGCCGAGCACACCAATGATCAGCGACCAGTACCACGGCACGGTGTCGTCGACGAACACCCGCACCAATTCCAGCACGCCCACGAACAACCAATAGAGCCCGAGAAAGATGACAAGCGCGACCAGCGTTTCCGCGGGCCGGGTAATCAGCAGAAAACCGAACAGGACCGACGCGATCCCTTCGAGCAGGAAGACCCACCAGATATCCGAGTGGCTCTTCGGGGCGGTCGTTGCAGCCATAGTCATATCCTCCCTGATGTCGTCTCATTGTTTTCGCCGCGGGCGCGCCCGCGCTTGTGCCCAGAATTATAGCAATTTGCCTGCCGCTGTACCGGATGATGATGGGTTTCCCCTGAAATCTGCCATTTATCGAGCGCCGACATGCGGTGGCGAAGGCTGATATGCTCCCTTATCTAAGAGAAGTGATTCTCGGAAAGCCGCCGTCAGCCGGTGCCCGGTCCCGGAGGGCCCCATGATGAAACCGATCGTCCGCGTCCCCTGCTCGGTTTGGCGCGCCGACTCCGCATCGGCCACCATGACGGCCGGCACCCGCGCGATCCCAGAAGAAACCGCGATCGCCTTCACGTTCAACACGGCCTCCTACGCGGTGATGATGGCGACGCCGCAGGACCTGGAAGACTTCGCGGTCGGCTTTGCCCTCACCGAGGGGATCGTGCCGTCCCTGGAGGCCATCGACACGGTCGAGGTGGTCGAGGAAGAGGCCGGGATCGAACTGCGCGTCTGGCTCAAGGCGAAGGACGCGGCCGAGTTCCTGGGCCGCCGTCGCAAGCTGGCCGGCCCCACGGGCTGCGGCCTCTGCGGTGTCGAAAGCCTGATCGAAGCCATGCGCCCGCCGCCCGCCGTGAGCCAGGGCCGTGTCTTCACGCCCGACGAGATCATGACCGCCGTGTCCTCGCTTGCCGCCCATCAAGAGCTCAATCGCGAGACCCGCGCAGTCCATGCCGCCGGCTTCTGGGAGCCCGCGCGGGGTCTTGTCGCCATCAGGGAAGACGTGGGCCGTCACAACGCCCTCGACAAGCTGGCGGGCGCGCGGGCGCGCGACGGCGGCGGCGGCGGCGGCGCGCACGGCGTGATCGTTCTGACCAGCCGGGTGGCGATCGAAATGGTGCAGAAATCGGCCATGATCGGCGCGCCCGTCGTCGTGGCCGTGTCGGCGCCGACGGCGCTCGCCGTGCGCATGGCCGAGGCCTGCGGGCTGACCTTGGCCGCCGTGGCCCGCAAGGACGGATTCGAAGTCTTCACCCACCCGCACCGCATCGCCGGCGCTTCGAAAAGCGACGTGGCTTAGGCCATCCAGCTTCGCCTGGTCGCCACGGAGCGTGGCCGGCCCTTTCATGGCCAGGTTTTCGTTCGCCGAGACTTACTCGCAAAGGCCACGGGCCAAGTCGAGATCCTCCGGCGTGTTGATATTGAAGAACGGGTCCAGCGCGGCGCCCCCGATCCTGATCGGCCCGAAAGCGACTTCCGCCGCCCCGTGTGCCCGCACGAACGCACTGGCTCTGCGTTCCCCGCGCGCCAGGGCCTCTGCCAGACCCTCGGCCATCGCGACCGGCCACAGCCCGATCACCGGATGAAGACCTGCCGTCGAGACGGCCACGGCCATCGGGGCATCGCCCCGGCCTTCCGCCAACCGCTGCACGAGGTCCGGCGGAATGAACGGCGTATCGCCGGGGACGGTCACCGCGAAGCGGACGCCGGGACATGCGGCCCGCACCCAGGACAGGCCGGCCTCGATCCCGGCCAACGGCCCCTGGAACTCCGCACGGGAATCCGGCACGACGGGCATGCCGAACGCGGCGAAGCGGGCCGGGTCGCCATTGGCGCTCAGGACGATAGAGCCGGCCTGCGGGGCCAGGCGCGCGACGACCTCGGCCAGCACGGGCCTTTTTCCCAGCTTGAGCAGGGCCTTGTCGCCACCGCCCATCCGGCGCGATTGCCCGCCTGCAAGAACGATCCCGGCGATCTCTTCCATGTCCGTAGCCATGTCCGGACTTTAGGGCGCCGGGCGGGGCGCCGTCACGGTCCCGTTTGCGTCTTGAAAGAGAATGCCGGACAGGCTCGCGTGCCGGAACCTTCGAGCGGATTGTTGCCGTATGCCGGGCGAAGGTCTGCCACAATGCGACCGTATAGGGCGTTCGGGGGATTCAAGGAGCTGCGCCATGAAAATTCTGACAACCAGTGTGTTTGCCGCCTTCCTCGCGCTCGTCGCATCCGTCTGCGAACCGTCGTGCGCCGTGGCCGCATCCGCCCAGGAGATCGAGGACGACGTCAACGACACGCTGCACAGATTCGTCGATCAGATCGGCGGCGCGCGGCCGCTGGCCAACAAGGCCGTGGGAATCTTGGTGTTTCCCTCCATCGTCAAGGCCGGTTTCGGCATTGGCGGGGAGTACGGCGAAGGCATGCTGATCGTCGATCAAAGGCCGGCCGGCTTCTATAATCTCGTCGGCGCATCGTTCGGCTTTCAGCTCGGCGTGCAGCAGCGCTCGGTCATCATTATGTTCATGACCCAGGACGCACTCGATCAATTCTACAGCCTGTCGGGCTTCAAGATCGGCGTGGATGCTTCGGTGGCGATCATCACGGTCGGCGTGGGCGGATCCATCGATACCGACAAGATCACGCAGCCCGTGATCGGCTTCGTGCTCGATCCGAAAGGGCTCATGTACAACCTGACGCTCGAAGGCTCCAAAATCACCAAGATCGACCGTTAAGCGCGCAAGACGCGTTGATACATTCTGGCGCAGCTCTGCAATTGTCTTGTCATAAGCGGCCCCTACAGACGTAGGATGCTGTCATAAGACGCTTGCAGGTTGTGAAACCAATGACGGGAGGATCGGATGGCTGACACAGATTGGGGCGAAGACGTCAAGAAATACGTAGCGGACGCCGACGATAAGGCGATCGCGGGAATCGTACGTCACTGCGGTATCGCGCTGCAAAGCCGGGATGCATCGCTCGTGTCCTTCACCGACAAATCCGAGCTGGAGCGCGTGCGCGAGAAGTTCCTCAAGAAGAAACTCGGCCTCAGCATGTCCGACGACGAACTGGACGGCGCCATCGCGACCATCGGCGAAAAGTTGAAGGACGTGCGCAACAGAACCGCGTGACGGTCTACTACCTGCTGGCCGATCACTTCGGCAAGCTGTCCGACTTCGCCTAGCGTTCATCCCGCCAGCACGTCTTTCTTGGATACAGACGATGACGACGGACCCGGAGCAGCGATGCTCCGGCCGTTGAGCCGCGCCTTCTAAGCGCGCCCTATCGCGATATCTCGCCGGCGAACGAAGCCCGGCAACGCCCTAACGGCGCGGCGCGGCGTCTTGACCGTGTTGAGGATTGGCGACGGCGCTCCGCTCTTGATTCAGCGGGCCCACGCCAAAGGCCGACATCGGCACCTCGACCGCGCAACCCGCGACGGACAAGGCCACGAGCCCAGTGGCGACAAATAAAGCAATCTGTCTCATGATCGCGTCGTACAAAATCTTATGGTTCGAGCAAAGGACTCCACCCTACTTAGGAATCAATTTTCCTAAAAACAGGGCGAAACCTTGGAGAAAACGGCGACATGGTTAGAAAAGGGTGACCGGGCGCCGGGGCTTGACCGCCCTTAAGGGCAATCCACGCGCGCGCCCAGCACGCCGTCGACGGCCACGGCCCAGGCGCGCGGTACGTTCGCGAGCGTTTCCGGGATCGGCCTCAGGATGGACACGGCCGAGCACCCGGTGAGCTCACGGCTGTTCTCGGCCATGGACACGATCAAGTCGGCCGAAAGCGCGCCAATCCTCGGGCGCAAGTCCGCCTCGAGATCCGGGACATCCGCGAGCCGTTCGACGCCCCCTGACCGCCATGTGTCGAAATAGAAACGCTGCACGATCTTGGCCGCCTCCATCTGCGCCACGATGAATCGCCGCGCCAGCCGAACATCGAGCCCCGCGGCGCGCGACCGCGCCAGAGCCGCCGCGAGCACATTGGCCTCGCGGACCGGGTCGTCGATCGGGAGCCGCTCGTTCCATTTATGGGCGGCCACCTGCTCCATGAGACCCAGACGCTCGACCAACAAATGGCGGAGAGCGTGCACGCCGCCGGCGGGGTCGGCGCCGGCCGGACCATTGGCCGACGCCAGGATCGCGAGCAGGACCAGAACCACCTGGCGCATTGTGTTCCGTCTCCGTCCTATCGGCACGCCGCCCAAAGGCGCTATAAGGGACGGCGCGCCGTCTTGCGCCGTCCTCTTAGCAACAAAGGCCCTCAAAGACATGCCCGCCCGTTCACACTCCATGCTGCCACGTGTTCGCAATGTCATTCTCGGACTCGCCGCCTGCGTTTGCGCGGCCCCCGTCATTGGGGCGCCCGCGCAGGCCGACCCGCTGCTGGAGGAGACGGTCGAGTTTACCGGAACGGTCCTGTTTCTTCAGACCAAGGTCCCCGGGCTCGTGATCGGCGCCGTCCGCAACGGCGAGACCGCCGTCTACGGGTTCGGCGAAGCCACGGATAGCGGCGAGGCGCCGGACGGCGACACCGTGATGCGGATCGGCTCGATCACGAAGGCGTTCACGGGCCAGGTGCTGGCCGCGCTCGCGGCCGACGGTACGGTCTCCCTCACCCAGCGCCTCGGCACGCTCGCGCCCGATCTCGGCTCGGGCAAGGATCCGAACGTCGCCAAAATCCGGCTGATCGACATCGCCACCCAGTCCGCCGGCATCCCGCGCGAGGTTCCCCATGAGCCGGGCCCCAAGGACAATCCGTTCAAGCCGATCACGCGCGAGGCCTTCGCCGGCTGGCTGGCCGAGAACGACCTGCTCTATCCGCCGGGAACGGGCGTGCTCTACTCCAACTTCGCCTTCGATCTCCTCGCCATCGGCCTGTCGGAGGCGGCCAAGACCCCCTACCCGGAACTGCTGAAGGAGCACGTCACGGGGCCGCTCGGCATGACCGACACGGGCTTCACGCTCAACGACGACCAGAAGAGCCGCCTGATGCAGGGCCACGGTTTTGACGGCAAGGCCCTGCCCGACGTTCCGACCGGCGAGGTCATTGTCGGTTCCGGCGGCCTGTATTCGACGCCGAAGGACCTGTTGCGCTGGATGCAATGGCATCTCGATCGCCTCGCGGAAAAGGACGCGGAAACCCGGATGCTCGACCACGCCGCGTACCTCGTGCGGGACAATCTCAATCCCGTGCAGGGCATGGACGAGTCGGGCCATATGGATGCGATGAGTCTCGCCTGGGTGGTGATGATGCCGGAGAACGATCGCCCGCTGATCCTACAGAAGGCCGGCGGCCTGCAGGGAACGTTCTCCTATATCGCCTTCGCGCCGACGCGCGGCATCGCCGCCTTCGTGGCCATCAACCAGTTCGACTTCGCCGCCGCCACGACCATGGCCGAAGTCGTCAACGAGATGATCACCTCGCTCGCGCCGCGTTAGACGGGCCCTGCACAATTGCGTGGCATGCTGACGATCATCCGGCAGGCTCAAGAAAGCGTTAAGGGAATGGGTATGTAATCGGAGCCCTGCAACTTGGAGACCATCGGCGATGGGCAGACTGCTCCTAGCGTTCGTCAGGGACGAGTCCGGCGCGACAGCGATCGAGTACGGCCTCCTTGCCGCCGGCATCGCCATCGTCATGACCACGTCCCTGACGCAGGTCTCCTGCTCGCTGACCAACATCTTCTCGAAGGTGTCCAGCGAGCTGAAGGCGCAATAGCGCCGGACGACAGACAACCGCTCTATCCCTAACATTGCGAAAAGCTGATACTTTCGAGCGGTGACGCCGTTGGAGATTGAAATGCTGTTTTTGGTTCGCTTGGTTCTTGCCGCTTCCCTCCCCATTCTGATGCTCCTGCCCGAGGCCGCCTTTGCCAATCGCCGCGCCTGCCAGAACCTTGAGCAGAGCTATGCGCAGATCGAGCGTGGCGCCAGCACGGTCGAGGTCAACAACACCCTCTTTTCCGCGACTGACAAAGGATGCGAGGAGCTTGCCGCCCTTGCGCTGAAGGATGGCGCGTCCCTCGAGGCTCGCGACCGGTTCGGGGCGAAACCACTGTCCCACGCAGCCGCGTCGGGTGAGGTCGCGCTCGTTAAACTCTTTCTCGATAGCGGTGCGCCAATCGATGCGCGAAATCTCGACGGTTCCACCGCGCTCTACAAGTCCGCGGAAGCGGGTCGGTTGGAGACCGTGAAGCTGCTGGTGGAGCGGGGTGCGGAAGTGGATCTTCCGGGCCGTAGCGGCATCACGCCGCTCGTCGCCGCCGCCTATATGGGAAGCGAGCCCATCGCCGCCTATCTACTCGAGAAGGGGGCCGATCCCAACTGGATCGATGGGACGAAGAAGTCCGCGATCGTCTACGCGGCCGGCCGCGGCTTCCTGCCGGTGACCCGGCTTCTTCTCGACAGCGGCGTCGACGTCAATGCGCGCTACGGCAATGATCTCACAGCGCTGATGTGGACGGCGGGTCATTCGAGCGAGGCGGGTGTCTTGGACGTCGTGGAGGTGATGAAACTGCTCTTGGATCGCGGCGCCAATGTCGACGACCGAGACAATCGCGGCCGCACGGCGCTGATGATAGCGGCCGAACTCGACCACACCGCCGCGGTCGAACTCTTGCTCGCGCGTGGCGCTGACAAGAGCCTGCGTGACGATCAAGGCAAGTCGGCCGCCGACCTCACGTCGCTGACGGCATTGCGCGAGACGTTATCGGCCGCGCCCTAGGCTCAGCGGCCGTGGCCGAGATACTGATCGATCTGCAGCCCCGCCAGATATTCTGCCAGCGCTTCGAAATCGTCCTCGGGCGTGGCGCTCATGAGATTCGACATGCCAGGATTGTTGCCGCGTGAACCGTCGCGGAACGCCAGCATCGTCGCCAGCAGATACTCCCGCGACTGGCCGGCAAGACGGGCCGTCGTGCCGTCACCCTGGAAATGGTCGAGGTGGCAGCCTCTGCAGCCAACGGATCGCACTGCGGAGTCGGCCTTCGCGGCGACGCTGGCCGGTGCGGGCGGCTGACCGAGATTCGGCCACTTCTTCTTCGTGAAGTATGCGGCGAGCGCGTACATGTCTTTCTTCTCAAGCGGCGCCGCGATCGGCTCCATCAACGGGTTCTTGCGTGTTCCTCGCTTGAAATCGCGGAGCTGCAGGTAGAAGTAGCCTTCGTTCTGCCCCCAGATCACGGGTGTCTGCTTGTTGATCGGCACGCCGTCCGCCCCGTGACAGGTCGCGCAAAGCTTGACCTTCTCTTCCAGATTGAACTCTTCGGCGCTGCCGCTGCCGGCAAACAAGGTCGAACCGATGAGAAAAGCGGCACAAACGGCACGCCGCGAAACGTGAAGCATTCTGCATCCCCCTGAGAAAAGCGCACTTGCAAAAAAGGACGGGGCACGGCCGTGCCCCGTCCTCATTCATTCTAATCGTTCACGACGCAACCGCTATCAATCGACGGTAAAGGCGATGATATTGTTGCCCCGCTTGAAGTCGATCTGGGTGTTACCGCCTGCACCGACCACGATGTATTCCTTGCCGTCCACCGAATAAGCGGTGGCCGGGGCATTGACGCCCGCGCCGGCGAAGAACGACCACAGGACTTCGCCATTCTCAGCGTCGTAGGCGCGGAACCAGCCATCGCCTTCACCGGTGAACACCAGCCCACCGGCGGTCGCGAGCGTACCGCCCATCATCGGCAGCGGCGTCTTCTTCTGCCACTTGATCTTGCCGGTATTGTAGTCGACGGCCGTCACGTTGCCGAACTGATCGGAGTCCGGGATCACCTTGAAGGCGCCACCAAGCCAGAGCTTGCCGCCCGGATAGGGCGAGCTCTCGACGTGGTACGTCATCGGCTGATGCAGGTTGACCGCGTAGGTCAGGCCAAGGTCGGGATTGACCGACATCACCGACCATTCCACGCCGCCATTGGCGCCGGGAAGCATCGGCGTGCCTTCCGGTGTCGGCAGGGACCACATACCGGTCTGATCGACCATCGCCTCGGAGAAGCGGATGAGGCTGCAGTCATCGCGATTGTGGATATAGACGTTGCCCGTCTTGCCGCCATGGATGACGCCGGGAACCGTGTTGCCGTCATTGTCCTTGACATCGACCAGGATCGGCGGGCTCACCGCGTCGAGATCCCAAACGTCATGGGCGATGTATTGGAAGTGGCACACATACTCGCCGGTGTTGAGATCGACCGACACAAGCGAGTCCGTGTAGAGGTTGTCGCCCGGACGGATCGAGCCGTCGAGATCGGGAGACGGGTTGCCGACGACGAAGTAGATGCGCTTGGTCTTGAGATCGACGGCCGGATTCTGCCACACGCCACCACCGAGGGTCTTGTAGGGATCGCCCAGCTTCGCGAGCGCCGCCTTTTCGGCTTCGATGTCGCGGTGCATATCCTTGCCCGTGGCATCATGCGTCGCCCACTCGCCGACGGAGTCCTCGGGGATCGTATGGAAGTTCCAGACGAGCTCGCCCGTGTCGGCGTCGTAGGCACGGACGAAACCGCGGATACCGTACTCACCGCCATTGGTGCCGATCAGAACCTTGCCGTCGACGACGGTCGGCGCCATGGTTTCCGAATAGCCCAGTTCCGGATCGGCGATCTCCGTTTCCCAGATCAGGCTTCCTGTCTTGGCATCCAGGGCGACGAGCTTCGCGTCGAGCGTCCCCATGTAGACTTTGTCTTTGTAGATCGCGACGCCGCGATTGTTGGGACCGCAACAGTACGTCGTGACGGGCCCCATTTTGTGCTTGTAATGCCAGAACTGCTCGCCTGTCTTCGCATCGATCGCGTAGAGTGGTTGAACGACGTTGTGACGTACATCACTCCGTCGACAATAATCGGTGTCGTTTCCAGCGATTCAACGACTTCGGTTTGGAATATCCAGGCCGGGCGAAGCTTCCCAACATTCGACTTGTTGATCTGCTTCCCTTGATAATACCGGGTCTGGTCGTAGTTCAGATTGGTGTGAAGATTGTTTTTTGTGTCTGCCGCCGCTCCGCTGAGCATGTCCTGCGACACGGATGGCACAGGTGCTTCTCGGGTTGTCGTTGTTACGACGGTTTCCGTCTCAGCACCTGGCCACGCTGCGGTGGCTCCGGCAAGACTAACTACAAGCGCACCAGCAAGCGTGGTGGCTGTCTTACAGCTCCCCATATTTTCCTCCCTTGGACACCCATTTCAACCGGCCGTTGTCGGCCGGAAGCTCCAGATGGGTTCACATACGAAGCCTGCGCGCGGGATTGGCACTTGTCAACGCAGTGTTGCTTATCCTCTTGCAAACGCTACCAGATGGCATGTTCCTTGCCATAACTGCCCGCCGAACTTGCTACGCGACAGGCCTCGAACTGGCTACACTTGCACCATGGCATGAGGGGCGGAGCCAAGGCTTCACGGTGGGTTATGGAATGAGATTAAGAAATTCGGTCCGGTCTAACGGCGCGTGCGGGCTCGCGAGCATCCCGCCAAAGCCGTTTTGGATGCGGCTGCGAATCCTCGCGTGCGTAGGAACTTTGCTCGCTTTGATGCCGCCAGCCACCCTAGCCGCCCCTCCCAAAGCCAAGCCTGAGCCTACATTGATCCCGATCGGCTACCTCAAACAGGAGGTCGACGAACTCATTCCCCTGTCACGTTTGAACGTGAAACCGGACGACTTAGGGATCGCGGGAGCGCAAATCGCGCTGAGCGACAACAACACGACGGGGATGTTCACAAATCAAAAATTCGCACTGGACGTGGAACGCGTGCCCGTCGATGGCGATCCCGTCGCCGCTCTCAACAAGCTTGTCGATAGTGGCCATCAGTTCGTGCTGGTCGATGCGCCGGCGGAGGTCTTGCTGGCGCTTGCGGACGCGGTCGAAGGCAAAGACGTGCTGCTGTTCAATATCAGCGCCGCCGACGTCGGCCTCCGGCAGGAAGACTGCCGCGCGAACGTGCTGCACACGGCGCCCGATGTCGCCATGCTTGCCGACGCGCTTGCCCAATATCTGGTTTGGAAGAAATGGCAGCGATGGTTCTTGGTCAACGGCGTCTTTCCGGAGGACCAGGCGTACCGGGACGCCATCCGCCGCTCAGCGAAACGATTTGGCGCCGAGATCGTCGAGGAGCGCGCGTACAAGGAGACCCCCGGCGCGCGTCGCTCCGATACGGGCCAGCAACGCATCCAGCAGCAGATGCCGGTCTTCACGCAGGCCGCGCCATCTTATGACGTCCTGATCGTAGCGGATCAGCGCGAGGTTTTCGGACCCTATCTTCCATTTCGCACCTGGGACCCGCGCCCCGTCGCCGGCACGGCCGGTCTCAGAGCCATGAGCTGGCATCCGGCGCATGAGCAATGGGGCGCGACACAGATGCAAAACAGGTTTCAGCGCTTCGCAAACCGCTTCATGCTGCCCCTGGATCACCAAGCGTGGATCGCAGTCCGCGCCGTCGGCGAAGCCGCCTCGCGCACCCAGTCCGGAGACTACGGACCGATCGACGCCTACATTCGCGGCGACAGCTTTGACCTTGCTGCGTTCAAGGGACAGAAGGTGACGTTCCGGAAATGGGACGGCCAGCTTCGCCAACCCATCATTATCGCCGAGGCGGAACTGCCGGTCTCAACCTCGCCTCAGAGCGGATTCCTGCACGAGCACGAAGACGTCGACACGCTCGGGATCGATGCGCCCGAGACCAAGTGTGAATTCTAAACCGAAAGCAAGTCGTAACGACAAAGACAAGCGCAAGACAAA
Organism: Methyloceanibacter methanicus; assembly: GCF_001723285.1. Taxonomy (GTDB): domain Bacteria; phylum Pseudomonadota; class Alphaproteobacteria; order Rhizobiales; family Methyloligellaceae; genus Methyloceanibacter; species Methyloceanibacter methanicus. The sequence continues at coordinate 69,332 of NZ_LPWG01000001.1, forward strand.
ACTTAAGTCCTGGGAGGACACCGTGAAGATACTGCCACTATTCGCCGTTCTCGTGACGGCCCTTCTTTTCTGCGGTTCGGGCGCGCGGCCGCTTACACGGTCTATGTGTCCAACGAGAAAGGCAACTCTCTGACGGTCATCGACAGCGACACGCTGCAAGTGCTGACGACGATCCCCGTCGGACAACGGCCGCGCGGCATCAAGGTGAGCAAGGACGGAAAGCAGGTCCTCATTTGCGCGAGCGACGACGATACCGTGCAGGTGCTCGACGTCGCCTCGAGGGAGATTGTGGCCGACCTTCCCTCCGGCCCCGACCCCGAACTCCTGAACATTCATCCTTCCGGCAGCCCCGTCTACATCGCCAACGAAGACGACAACCTGCTGACGGTCGTCGATCTCGATACGACGAAGGTTTTGGCGGAGGTCCAGGTTGGCGTGGAGCCCGAGGGCGTCGGCGTCAGCCCCGACGGCAAGACGGTCGTGGTGACGTCCGAGACGACCAACATGGCGCATTTCATCGATACCGAGACCTACCAGATCACCGACAACGTCCTGGTGGGCACACGGCCACGTTTTGCCGAGTTCACGGCGGACGGAAAGCACTTGTGGGTCAGCTCAGAGGTGGCCGGCACGGTCTCCGTAATCGATGCCGAGACACGCGAGGTGATCAAGGTCATCAAGTTCGACGTCCCTGGTGTCCAGCCGATTTACCTCCAACCCGTAGGCGTGCGCGTGACGAAAGACGGCACGAAGGCGTTCGTCGCGCTTGGGCCGGCGAACCGCGTGGCGGTCATTGATGCGAAGACATTCGAGGTCGAAGACTATCTGCTGGTTGGGAAACGGGTCTGGCAACTCGCCTTCACGCCGGACCAGAAGCTGTTGTTCGCAACGAACGGAAACAGCAACGATGTATCGGTGATCGACGTCCCCAGCCTGAAGGTCGTCAAGTCGATCCCGACCGGAACGGCGCCCTGGGGCGTCACGGTTTCCGAAGACTGAGTCACACAAGAAGATTGAGTCACACAAAACGGAGACGGCGCACTGGGCACCGCGCGGCCCGAACTGTATGCTGGGCGCCGTCGATCATTCATCCAACGGTGCACTCTGGCTGCGGGGGAACGTCGTGAATGTCCTGATTGTCTATGGAACCACCGAGGGGCAGACCCGGAAGATCGCCGAGCGGGTGGCAAAAGAGGTCGCCGACTGCGGACACTCCGTCGAGCTGCTCGACGCCGGAGAACCGGGTGCCAGCGTGAATCTCGACGCCTTTCAAGCCTTTGTCGTCGCCGGGTCGGTTCACCAGGAGCAGCACCAAAATGCCATCAAGAACTTCGCGACAGCGCATTGCGATCGCCTGAATGCAAGCCCTTCGGCCTTCATATCGGTGAGCCTGTCGGCGGCGCTGGAAGAGACCCGTCCAGCCGCGCAAAGCTACGTGGATCAGTTCGTCGAGTTGACGGGGTGGCGGCCGCGCATGACCCTTCTGCTCGGCGGCGCCGTCCGATTCACCGAATACGACTATTTCCAAGAGCAGGTCGTGAAGTTCATCGTCATGAGGCGGGGGCTGACCTCCGAGCCCGGAGCGGACCGGGAGTTCACCGACTGGACCGCTTTGGCCAGCTTCGTCGAAGACTTTCTCGAAACGGCCGCAGATTGACGACCTCGTCCCGCGCAAAGCGGGCTGGCTGACAGGCGGAACGCAGGTCCGGCGCGCTCCCAAGAACCGGAACAGAGAAACATCTGCGTGGCCGGTGCGCTGCTGCGGCCCACACGATGCCGCTTGATTGAGATCAAGGCCGAAGCGCGACCCTCGATTGGATATTGCCTCTCGACAGACTGCGTTCATCGATCAACAGGTGCCCCCCTCAATGACGAAATCCGTGTTTAGATTTGGCGTTATCCTCGCCTTCGTGCTTGCCGCCGCGACGCTTGCGGCGAGCGTGCAGCCAGCCGTTTCCGGAGACGAAGACCCCTTCTTCGTCAGCCTGGTGTCCGACGACGCGCACGCCGCAACCATGGCCCTCAGCTTCGCCAAGACCATTCAAGACCAGGGCCATCCCGTCACGGTCTTCTTCAGCAACAGAGGCGTCCTCGTCGTCTCGAAGGCTCACGCCGAGACCTACCCTGAGCAGCAGAAAGAGATTGGCACCCTGACAAGCGGCGGCGCCGTGCTCCTCGCGTGCCCGCACTGCATGAAGTACTACGGCATCGAGGACACCGGCTTGGTGCGTGGGGTCGCGGTCGGCGGTCCGGACAAGGTGACCGAGCGGCTCTTCATGGATGGCACGAAGACTCTCACCTGGTAGCCGCACCAGCCGACGAGGCGCCCCGGCCCCGCATGAGCCGGCTTAGGATGCCACCGGGTCCCGCTGAGCACTCATGCGGTGCTCACGCCCATGGCTGAGCCTCGCCTCAACGTCCAACCAGGCCAGCGCGCCGGGCATGCGACGCTGCGAAGGGCAGCGTCACACGGCCCAATGCGCTCAAACTCACGCCGTCATTCCGCCGGGTGTGACCGGCCATTGTGCTTTTGCGGCGCCAAGCTGGCCGCCGCCATGGGTGAAGCGATGCCCACGGCATCGTGCGCTTCCTCGGCCCGCTCGTAGACATGCGGAGCGAGCCCACGCTTGCTCAACGCTTCTTCCATCTTCAAGCGCATGAATGTGCTCGTCGTGTAGCGTGTGGTGGTCGCGTAGTAGTGTTCCATCATGTATTCGATCATGCCGGCGTAATCGTCATACAGGTCCTCGGCGATCCGGCAGCCATCGTGGTTCACCACGGCGTTGACCCGCTTGCCGGCCTTCTTGCAGGCATCGACGAGGACCTTGGTGAGATCCTCGACATCGCTCTTCTTCCGGACGCTCCAACCCTCGAGGTTGAGGAACAGGATATTGCGGTCCGCATCGTAGCTGACGCGTTCCCAGAGCTTGAGATTGAGCAGATCGTCCAGAAGCTCCATCGGCTCGTCGTTGAAGATGCGCCTCTCCATGGGAACCGGCTTGTTGATGACCGGCTTGAAGTCCATTTGGGCCAGGATGTCCTTGTCGATGTCGATCCCTCGCGCCACCTCGATCAGCTCGAGACCGCCAGGCGTCAGTTGGAACACGCAGCGCTCGGTCACGTAGATCACGGGCTGCGACCGTTCCAGGGCGAACGATCCGCTGAACGTGATCTGCTCGACGTGGCTGACGAATTTCCGCGCACGGCCCTCCTTGACGATCTTGATGCCGTCGTTCGCGATTTCGACCTCGAGACCGCCTGCCGTGAAGGTGCCCGCGAACACGACGGCGCGGGAGTCTGCGAGATATTGATGAACCCGCCGCACCCGTTGAGGCGGCCGCCGAAACGGCTGGTGTTGACGTTGCCCTGCGCATCGCATTCGGCCATGCCGAGGCAGGTGAGATCGAGCCCGCCGCCATCGTAGAAGTCGAACATGGTGTTCTGATCGATGATCGAGTGGGCATTAGCCGAGGATCCGAAACTCGATCCGCCCGCCAGAACGCCGCCCACAGCGCCGGCTTCGGTCGTGAGGGTGATATAGGGCGTCACCTTCTCTTCGTTTGCGATGGAGGCCACGCCGTCCGGAGCGCGACGCCGAGATTCACGACACCGTTGGGCGGCAGCTCGAACGCAGCACGGCGAGCGATGACCTTGCGCGGATCGAGTGGCATCTTCGGCATGCCTTCCACGGGCACCCGGATTTCGCCTGACAGGGCCGGATCGTAGAGCACGCCGTAATTCATGCGGTGCATCTCCGGCGGGTCGGCCACCACGACGCAGTCCACCAGAATACCGGGCACCTTGACGTCTTTCGGCTTGAGCGAGCCCTGCTCGACGATGCGCTCGACCTGAGCGATCACGAGACCGCCATTGTTGTAGGCCGCCATGGCCTGGGCCAGGCCGTCGAGGGTCAGCGCTTCCTTCTCCATGCTGAGATTGCCAGACGGGTCTGCGCTCGTGGCGCGGATGAAGGCCACGTCGATCTTTGTCGCCTTGTAGAACAGCCACTCCTCGCCTTCGACTTCGACGAGCTTGACGATGTCTTCCTCGGTGACGTCGTTGACCTTCCCGCCGTCGAGCCGCGGGTCCACATAGGTGTGAAGGCCGACCTCGAGAACAGGCCGGGCTGCCCGGCGGCGCAGGCCCGATAGAGCTGCGAGATCACGCCTTGGGGCAGGTTGTAGCCGCAGATCTTGTTCTGTTGGGCGGCCTCGGCCACTTTGGGCATCCGGCCGAAATTGGCGGCGATCACGCGCTTCAGAAGACCCTCATGGTGCAGGCGCCCGGTCCCAAGGCCTTTGCTGTCGCCGGCGCCGGCGCACATGATCAGCGTGAGGTCACGAGGGGCGCCCGTCTCGACAAAGCGCGTCTCGAGGGCTGCGTGGAGCGCCTCCGGAATGCAGCTCTGAACAAAGCCCGTAGTCGTGACGACGTCGTTGTCGCGGATCAGCGCGATGGCTTCTTCAGCCTTGATTGTCTTGTCTTTCATCTTGGTTCGCTTCCTCAACAGTCCTTTTCTTCAGGATCGCATAACCGGCGCCCCCTTGTCGAAGCCCAGTTGGGGCTGCCTCCTGCCAGCCTGGAAGCTCTCACGGCCATGTGGTATCGGTTGCCGTCCTCAATTGCGACCAATCGATCGATGCACGCAAGGCCGAACGCGTCCCTGGAGGCCATCTACCTGTTGCGCCATGGGGAAACGGAATGCAATCGCGCCGGGCGGTTCGACGGCCGGCTGGACTCACCGCTCACCGCCAAAGGCGTTGCGGAGGCGAAACGACAGGGCCGCACCCTTCGTAGCCTGATCGGCCCCGCGGAGGACTTTCATATCGTGTCCAGTCCACTCGGCCGCGCCGTACATACGGCGCGAATCGTCGCCGAGGCCTTGGCGCGGCCCGATGCCGAAATCGAGACGGAGAAGCGTTTGACCGAAATCGACTTCGGCGTTTGGGACGGGCTGACTCTCAAGGAGATCGAGCAAAGCTTCGGGGCCCAATGGCAGGAGCGCAACAAGGACCGATGGTCCTATCGAATCCCCGGCGGCGAGAGCTATGCCATGGTCGCAAGACGCGTTGAGTCCTGGCTGCGCGCAGCACACGGACGGTTGATCGTGGTGACTCACGGGGCCGTCGAACGCGTTCTTCGCGGGTCGTATGCGGGCATGTCCGAGGCGGAGATCCTCTCACTCGACGAGCCACAAGACGTCCTCTTCCGTCTCGAAGGCGGCCAGGTGCACCGACACTGACGCCTGCTCTACCGCAGGGCCGAACCGGGCGCGCACAACGAAGAGCGAGCACCGCAAGCGACATTACCGTATCCCGGGCCTCCAAATGGAACACCGGGCTCTAGGTGGAGTCAGTCGCAATGCCATTCGGCGGCGACGACATAAATCGTGCCCGTAGTCGGATTACCGCGTGAGGTGTTCAAGACGCCTTTGAGAAACGCTCCCGTCCGGGAGACCTTCGTGAACGACCACCCCGTGCCGACGCCGCTCGGAGGCGCCCAATTCGGGAGATAGTCGCCAGCGCGAGGCGACCGAAGAATCTGAGGATCGACATCCTTGGGGTAGCACAAGACTTGTCTGGCGCTCGCATCCGACACGTCGATGGCGCCTATCAGAAGCCCAGCCGCCAACAGCAACAGAGCCTTGTTGCCGCGCCAACCTGGACCGAAGCTCAAGGAAAACAGGATTGGTGACATGGCCTAACCCGAGTGAAGCACAACACACAGTTGATTACTACGACAACACACCCATAATTCAACTGGTTTTCATAGCGAAGCGAAGCTGGCCGGCCACGAACGGGGGTGAACCAAGCCATGTGCCGCAAAGGACACTTGATAGGCTTATTCTGCATGGCTCTCGTCGTGGTGGGTGTGGCAACGCCTGCAACGGCCCGGGACAATTACGGGGCCATCGCCTATTCGCCGGACACGCGCGCTTACGGCTATTCCTACGACTCGCGCAGCCGGGCGCACGCCGAGAAGACTGCCATGGCTCGCTGCCGAAGCTATGGCGGAGGCTGCAGGGTTGTGACCTGGTTTCGCAACGCGTGTGGCGCCCTGGCCCTTGGGGACTATGGCGGCTATGGCGGAGCCTGGGCCGGCAGCCGCGCCGCCGCCGAGCGCAGTGCGCTGCAGACGTGTGCCGGTTCGAGCAGCGATTGCAGGGTCGTCCGGTGGGCCTGCACATCGAGATGATAGACACCGAGTCAACGCGTGCGGCTCAACACGGCGGGAGTCGTCGAACCGGGCGCGCGAAAGCGAGACTTGGCACGTCCCGTTGGCCCGCGTCTCTAATACGTTAGCAACTCCTCCAACTCCCGCGCCCGCTGAGACGTCATGTACCGGAGGCATGCCGCCGCGTGGATGCGAACAATCGAGCCGTCGCCCGATCCGTAATAGCCGCAATTGGCGTCACGAAACTTCAGCCACAGCCGCTGTGCGCTCCTGAGCTGCTCTGCCTGGGGGTTGTCCTTGAGAAGCTTCTGGTAGGCCGCATTCAGCCGTTTGTCCCAGGCCTTCGTGTAGCGGTTGAGGCAGTCTACGATTTGCAGCGTACTGCCGGACGGGCAGCTCTTGAACTCCGGCCCGTAGACATCCGTCCCGCTCTTGGCGGGCGCCGATGTGAGAAGCACAAGAATCGTTGCGACAATCGGTGTGCGCCACCCGGCTATTTGCATCGCGACCTCCTCTTGCGGACTTCCGCGAAGCGGCTGTCCATCCTGCGTTCTGCTGCCGTTTTAGGGACCTAGTCGATGTCGAAATAGGGTGAGTACGGTTTCGGCGTGCAAAACATGTACGTGTTATCGAAAGCGCCGCTGTCGCTTTCGAAGGCAATGGAATTCGAATCGACGATCCGAAATCTGACTTTTGAGACCGACGTCGAGCCTTCGACAGAGCAAGCCATTTGCAGCGCGCAGATGTCTCCGCTGAGCACCGGGTTTCGAATCTGACAAAGACTCTCCCACTGCGCCCATTTCCCGTTCTTGCCGAAGGTCATATAGGTATATTGGCCGCCTAGATTCCGGCCGCCCTCTTTGATGATCGCGCAGGTGCCTTGCTCGTCCGTCCACGTCCCAGACGCTATGCCGCACGGACCCCCGGCCGCCACGGCCGACGCAACGCATGCGCCCGCGAGGCTAAAGACACCCGCCGCGGTCAGCAGCAGAACGGAACCCGTCAAGGCCCTCACGTCATCCCCCCGAATATTTCTTCATGACGTCCCGGCAAACCGCCCACCAAAGGTCGAAGAACGGAACGTCCGGCCGTCGCGGACGGAACTTCGTTTCGGCTGTCGCGGTGATGGAGATTTCCGCCGCCCCCTGCCAAACCTTAGCCTCGTCGCATGAGACCGTGAGCTCGTTGTTGAACGCCTTTTCGACTTTTTCAGAACGCGGCCTTCGATCCATATCCACGTCCCAGGTCCACGTCACGGTGTCCACCTCGCGCAGGTCCGCGACGACCGTGGGCCTTACGTCTCTCAAAGCGCTGACAGAACAGCCGTTCGCTGCGCAGGCGCTCGTGTAGATCCGATCCACGCCGCTCAACGCCTTTGGCAGCGGCATGTTGCCTGTTGCCCCAAGTGGGGGCTTGAGGACCAATGACGGACCGAGCGGAGGGGACGTTCGTTCGGCCTTTGGCGAACCGTTGCCCATTTCGGGTTCGGCTCGCCCAACCTCGTCGAGCGACACGGCGACGCGGATCGCAAGTCCGTTGCTGCGGCCGTCCCAATCCACCGCCGTGCAACGCGCGGCTGAGCGGAGACTGGTTCCGAGGCTGTCGAAAAAATAACTCCGTGTCGTGAAGAACTCGCAAGGCTTCCCGCTGCCGCGCCACGCCGAGCCGTCGTTCGGCGCACCATGGTAATTCTCGGACGCGCAATCCTCGACGAACTCAAAAGCGTTGCCGGTCATGTCATGCAGGCCCCACGCGTTCGGCAGATAGCTGCCAATCGGCGCGAGCCCCTCGGGCGACGGGTTCTCGGCGCATTTGGCGACGATCCTCGCGCCGTACACAGACTTCTTGTCGGCGAAGTTACCGTACTTGCACAGATCGCTTAGGCCGCCCCCGTAGTGAAACGGCGTCTTGCTGCCCGCCCGCGCGGCATATTCCCATTCCGCTTCTGTGGGCAGGCGATAGCGGCGCCCGGTCTTTTTACTCAGCCAGGCGAGATAGGCCATGGCCTCCCGGCGCGAAATGCAGACCGCCGGGTGCCGCTCGGTCACGACGGCGCCGGGCTTGCGGAAGTCGCCATCGGTGATCACCACGAGCCCCGGGATGTTACGCGGCGTGCCGGGCTTCAATGTCCCGAGGAACTTCCCCTTGTTGGGGCCAAGGTCCGGCGCCCTGATCTGGCATTCTCCGCCCGGCTTGGCGCCGGTCTCCGCGGCATAGGCGCCGAGGTCCGCAACGCTCACCTCGAACCGGCTGAGTGCGAACGGATAGGCAATTGTGACTTCGTGCTGCGGCAACTCGCTCGCAACCGAGTAGGCGTCCGCGAGTTTGCGGTCCGCTGCGGAGGCGCCCATCAGGAACTTACCTGGCGGGAGGGCCACCATTTCAGGACATGCGTCGCAGTCCTTGAAGCTCGAGAGCGGCGCCGGTGCCTCGGCAAGGGCCGCGGCGCTGACCATCCCCAAGCTGATCATCCCCACGAAGACTGTGAACAGAGCCCCGAATTGCTGCATATCGGTTAAGTCTCAGCCCCACCTGCCACTTATCGTTGCACGAGAATTTGCCGGCTGCAACTGAGCAGCGCTGGGAGCCGGCCAGCGTCCGTTCCGGGATTTGCGGCCCGGCTTGCGGCCCGTGTTTTCGGTCGATGGGTCTCCGCATCCAAGCGTCGGCGCCGTACGTCCCGGCCGCCCGGAAACGACACTGCCGGCGTGACGCGACGCGGCACTCTAAGGCTCACCAATTGGAAGATCTGGTAGCGGAGGAGGGACTCGAACCCCCGACACGCGGATTATGATTCCGCTGCTCTAACCGGCTGAGCTACTCCGCCCCAATGGTGCGCTGGGCACGGCCCACGCACTCCAGATCGTCCGCACCTTAGACCCTAACTTGGTCTCGCGCTCAAGTGGGCCGACGGCCGGTAGCGCAAAAATCATGCGCTCAAATAGGCCGCTAGGCCGATAGCGCAAAAATCATGCGCTCAAATAGGCCGCTAGGCCGATAGCGCGAACATCGAGCCCTCAAGTAGCGCGCTAGCGCGGTAGGGCAAGAAAAAACTAACGCTCGGCCAATTGACTCTGGAGGCGGCGATATAGGGACCGCCAGTAATTGCTGTCAAGCATTCGGCGCGCGAAGGCCTCTTTCCGCGGCGCGGACGAAGACGCCGCATGGGCCGCGCCAACCGCCTGACGCCCCGTCTTGCGACCCTTAGCCAGAAATTCGCGTGCCGCCTGCGGGGCGACGCCGAAGCCCGGCTCCTTGACGAAGCGCAGCATGGTGAACAGTCCCACGGGCCAGAGCGGCCGCCGCTCCACCAGGCGCAAGTCATCGCAAATCAGGACGCGCTCGGGCTCGAACACCGCGTGCCAGCCGATCAGGTCGGCGAAATTGGCCAGTTTCCGCTCGAGGAACCCGCGCACGCCGTGCTCCTGGCTGAAATGGTTGACGAGGATCACCTCGCCGCCGGGCGCGCAAACCCGCTCCAGCTCGCGCATGACCTTCTCCGGATCGGGCACGACGGTCATCACGTACATAGCGACCACGGTGTCGAAGCTCTCATCCGCAAAGCCGAGCGCGCTCGCGTCCATCTCGTGCAGCCCGTCCACATTGTCGAGCTTCTTCCTGGCGACTTTCTGCCTCGCCTTGTCCAGCATGTCCGGCGACAGATCGATGCCGGTGACGGTCAGGTGCTTGCCGTAGGCCGGCAGCGACAGCCCCGTGCCGACGCCCACTTCGAGAACGCGGCCCTTGCGCTTGTTGATGATCTTGACCGCGTGCTTGCGGCCCGCATCGGCGACCTGGCCGAACGTGTAATCGTAAACCGGCGCCCAGCGGCGGTAAGCGTGGCGGACGGATTCGGTGTCCATCACTGGATGATTGGAAGACAACGCTTAACCCTCCCCGAGGCTGTGAGCCGCTTTCCTTTGGCGGCCTAACGCGATTGCACCAAGAACGCCTCGGGCGGCAATGGCGCCCCGACCGGAAATGCGTCCTTGGTTTGGAAGGCTCCGGCCGCGGACTTGATCCATCCGCCGCCAAGAAGCCGCTCTCCGCCGCCCGATGCGGCATAAAATACACAAGCCTGTCCCGGGGACACCCCCTCTTCGCCATCGGCAAGCTCCACCAGCACCGTCCCGCTTTCGCAGAGGACCGTCGCCGGCTGCAGCGGGCCCGTGGACCGGATCCGCGCCAAGACCTCGAGACCGCCGGCCGCGACCGTCTCGAAAGGCTCATCGCCCAGCCAATTGAGGTCGCGCAGCACGACGGTGCGCGCCAGAAGCGCCTCGCGCGGGCCCACCACCACTTCGTGGCGCCCGGCATCGAGCTTGACCACGTAAAGCGGCTCGGCCGCGGCGATGCCGAGGCCCCGGCGCTGGCCGATCGTGTAATTGATGATGCCCGTATGGCGGCCCAGCACGCGGCCATCCACATGGACGATATTGCCGGACTCGGCGGCACCGGGGCGCAGCCGCTCGATCACTTGCGTGTACCGGCCCGTGGGCACGAAGCAGATGTCCTGGCTGTCCGACTTGTCGGCGACGTCGAGCCCGAATTCGCGCGCGAGCGCGCGCGTCTCGTCCTTCGGCATACCGCCCAAGGGGAAGCGCAGGAAGGCGAGCTGTTCGGGCGTCGTGTTGAACAGGAAATAGCTCTGGTCGCGCTCCTTGTCGGCCGCGCGATGCAGCTCCCGGCCATGCGCGCCGGTCATGTTTTTCACGTAATGGCCCGTTGCGAGCGCGGCGGCGCCAAGCCCTTCGGCCGTTTCCAGAAGATCGCGAAACTTGATGTTCTGATTGCAGGCGACGCACGGCACCGGCGTCTCGCCCGAGAGATAGCTATCGGCGAACGCCCCCATCACGGCCTGCTCGAACTTGCGCTCATAGTCGAGCACGTAATGGGGGATATCGAGCGCGGCCGCCACACGGCGCGCATCCTTGATGTCCTGGCCGGCGCAGCAGGCGCCCTTCTTGGCCACGGCCTCGCCATGGTCGTAGAGCTGCAAGGTGATGCCGACGACGTCGTATCCCTCCCGCTTCAAGAGGCCAGCCACCACGGACGAGTCGACGCCGCCCGACATGGCGACGACCACCCGCGTCTCGGCCGGACGCCCCGGAAGATGCAAACTGTTAACCATGATTGCTGTTAGGCACTCTCTTGGCTGAATGCGCGGCCGGCTTTCGCCATCAAGACCCTACCGGGCGGGCATGGCACGACGATGGTGGCGCAAGGCCTGGCCTGACTGCTTCTCGACGCTTCGCCGCGCGGTCGCGAGCCTGTCCCCTAATCCCTTGTGACAGTTTGGATAAGTCCCAGAACATAGGGAGCGCGCGCCCGCCACGCAAGCTAAAGGGACACAAACCCCCATTGTGACGCCACAACGCGGACCGAGAAATTTGAAATAATTCAGAGAGTTTTGGCGATTTCCTTGCGGCTTATTTTACCGGCCGGCTTAGGCAATTCTTAAATGGGGCGCTGGTAGGGTCTCCCTTGATTGTTGCTCATCGAAGTATTGTGAGTGTTGCGTACGATGACTGAACATTACAGGCCACGCGTCCGATACGTCATCGGGCCAGACGGCAGCCCGCTGACCGTCGCCGACCTACCCCCGAAGGACACCCGCCGCTGGGTCATCCGGCGGAAAGCGGAGGTCGTTGCCGCCGTGCGCGGTGGTCTCCTCAGCCTCGAAGAGGCCTGCGACCGCTATACGCTGACCGTGGACGAGTTCCTGAGCTGGCAGCGTTCCATCGACAAGCACGGCCTCGCCGGCCTGCGCGCGACCCGCATCCAGGATTATCGCGGCAACTAGCCCCGCGCTCCATCCAAGACAGGACTTCCGAATGGCCGGGCCCGCCCCGGCCATTTTGTTTGGGGGTCACTGCCGTGCCGGGGCTGCGGGCGCACCGGCCAGCCCCGCCACCGGCGGAAACCCCACGAAGAACACCCGGCACGGCTCGGTCTCGCCGAACGCCTGCTTGAACCAGGTCGCCTCCTCGCCCGGGCGATTGACGCCGACGCTGTAGTCCTTGTCGAAGAACCCGACGAAGAACGACAGATCCGGCTGCAGCATGTTCATGCCGGTGAGATTCGGGAAGTCGTTGCTCTTGAACCGCGTCTTGATGTGCACGTCGTAGGGCGCCTCGTACGGCATCGCGTACCCGGAGATGATCTGGCCGAAGAGCTTGTCCGCATAGCTCGGTCCCTCCAGCGAGGGCGCCGCCGAGCCCGCGCGATATCCGACCGGAATGAACAGAAACTGCGAGGGGTCGGGGCCCTTCTTGGCGCTGTCTTCCTTGCAGATGACGATATTGTTCTTGATCCTGTTGATCGCGCGAACGCGCTCCGACGCGATCTCCTCGTCGATCTTGTACAGCGTCCCGATCGACTCGATGCGCTGAACCTTGTCATGCTGGTGCCAGTCGATCCGCCCGACTTCGGGGGACAGGAGCAGCTTCAGATCGTCCTGAACGAACGTCCCGCCCTTCAGGACGGACTTCGTTTCGCCGAGCCAGGTCACGCCGTCCTTCTGAAGCTTTCCGTCAATCCGGATTTGGTATTCGATGTCGCCGCCCTGGTAGATCTCGAGAATCTTGTCCTTCTTGGCGGGATCGACCCGCAAGATATACGCCTTCTCCGAAAGAACATCCGAGCCGTTCTGGACCGCGCGGACAAGCCCGGCGTAGACCCCTTCGATCTTCCGGTCGTCGGAGCTGACGTTCTTTTTGATGGCGACCACTTTTTCGTCCGCCGCCGGCACTTTGGGCGCCTCGTCCGCTTTCTTGCCAAAGACGAACTCGTAGATCTGGTTGTCCAAATATCCCAGGAAATTGTCCGTATCGACCTTCGGGAAGGACGTGACGATGACGGCCGCCGCGACGGAACCCGCGATGCCCAAGATCACTTCGATGAGGATCGCGTCCCGGTTCTTGCTGCTGCGCCGGGCGATAAGCAGCAGGACGACCACGAGGACGACGAAAACGAGGATCGAGATCATGGGTTAGATATAGACGAAACGGGCTTGGCGGGCAGCCGGGCGGCGGAGGGGCGCATCGCCGCTTAGATGGGGCGCGAGCGCCGAAAATGCAATTCTGGGGTGGCGCGTTCCGGCGCTGCCCTAGGCCGCCCGGAGCTTTCTGGCCGGTCCGACGTCGACCGTCCGCTCGGCCTCCCAGAGATCGTAGGCGGACTGCATATTGAGCCAGGACTGGGCCGAGCCGCCAAAGGCCGCGGCAAGCTTGACCGCCGTCTCCGGCGTCACCGGCTGCTTCTCCGCAAGGATCTGATAGAGCTGGTTGCGGGACATGCCGAGCCCCTTCGCGATGGCGGTCTTGGTCAGCCCCTTCTCTTCCACCAAGAAAGGGATCACATCCTCGCGCAGCAGCGCGCCGGGATGGGTGGGCCTCCGGTTCGGGTCCCTCTTCGGATAGGTCTTGGTCATCAGTGATAGTCCTCGAAGTTCACATTGGTCGCGTCGCCGTCTTCCCATTGAAAGGTCAAGCGCCAATTGCCCGAGACCGTCACGGCATAGGTGCCCGTCCGAGTACCTTTGAGTCTATGAAACCGGTAGCTGGGCACGTCCATGTCGCCTGGCTCGGTTGCGCTGTTCAAGCGGTCGAGCATCCTCTCGATCCGGCCGACGCGCTCCGCCGGAAGCTTCTGTGTTTCGCCCTTCTCCCAGAAGGCCCTGAGGCCTTTGTGCCTGAACGACCGGATCACACCTGTAATGTAGCGCATGACACCTGACTGTCAAGCAGCACATTACACTGAAGGACGGCCCCAAGCCGGTGCGGCGCAAGCGTCCAGGCCGCACACGAAGCCTCATCCTAGGTCCCGCCATTTACCCCTTCGCGAGATTGCGACGCCCCGTCCCTGGACGAATGCCCCACCCCGCCTGCAGGATGGCGGAGTGATCTACAACTGGTAGGTGAGAGGCGGAAAACCCGATGATCGACGCCAGCAAGGACAGCATTGCCCATTTTCAGATGTGGTGGCTGCTGTACTGGCATGCGGTTCTTGCGGTGCTCGTACTCTGTCAAACGTCGTACGTCATCTATCGGTACGCCGCGTACTTTTGGCCATGCTTTTTTGCTCTTATCCCGGCTGTATTCGCTGGAGCGTGGCTTTGGTATTGCGCGGCGTATCCGTGGGAGACCTACCGCTACACGCTGACCGTCAACATTGAGACTGATGGGAAGGCCGTCAGCAACTCCTCCACATATGAGGTTCGAAAAGCGAAGACGCCGCTAATGTATGCGCTGTCGCTGGGTGCCCCGGGGTCTAGTTACCGGACCGTGGTCTTCGGCGAAGCAATCTATTTCGATGTGAATGGCAAGCCGCTGCTATTCACGATGGCGGGGTCTGGCGAGCAAAATGCTCCAACGTCAGTCAGCGTTCTTGCCTACAAAGTCCTTCGTTTCGGACCAACCAAGTTGGTGGAATTGCCGCCCTTCAAAAAGGCCACCGCGGAGAAAATCGGGGCTGCCGTTCCGATCGGCCAACTGCCGAGAGCAATCACATTTATGGATGTCGACGATCCCGGTTCGTGGCGACATATCCGCCGTGTCGTCGACTACGCGGACACTCTCGGTCCGAACTTTGTGATCCAGTCCGCACATTTGCAACTAACAACGGAACAGCCTGGGTGGCCCGAGTTGCCGGGGCATCTTCCCTGGCTCCGTTCGCGAGCCTGGATTTTTCCGATCGGAATTCGAGAGACGACATCGATTGTGACACGCGCCGATACGCTCAACAAAGGAGCCCTGATCAATGGCTATTTCTGACGAAGATATCCGGCTCGCGATCCTTTCCATGGACGCATACTGGCGCGCCGCGTGCGAGACGCATGCAGACGCTCTCGCCATTTTGGCCGGTCTCTAGGAAGGGCGAGCGGGATGTTTGAGGCCAGCAAGGACAGCATCGCTCATTTTCAGATGTGGTGGATGCTGTACTGGCATGCGGTACTTGCAGCCATCGTGCTCTGCCTCGCGGTGTCCATCATGGTTCGGTGCCGGTTCCGAAAGTGGCCGGTCATCTTGATGTTGTTTCCTGCGGCTGTCGCGGTCCTATGGCTCCGCTATTGCGCCGTGAACCCTTGGATTAGCTATCAATACAGATTGACGGTCACGCTTGACGTCGACGGGAAGACGATCAGCAACTCTGAGGTCTATGAGGTCCTGAAAGCGAGGAACCCGATCAGGAACAGGCTAACGCTTGGCGGCGTCTCCAATGAGCAGGTCGTGGTCTTCGGCGAAGCGATCTATTTCGACGTAGGCGGCAAGCCGCTCTTGGTCACGATGGCCGGATCCGGGGGAACAAACGTCCCAAACGCAATTAGCGTTCTAGCCCGAATGGTTCTCCGCTTCGGCACGACCAAGTTAACTGAACTGCCGCCCTTTAAAATGGCCACCGCGGAGAAGATCGGAGCTGATGTACCCATAGATCAATTGCCGATCATGATCACGTTCGCAGATCCGACCAGACCCGACACGTGGAGGCGCGTCAAGCTCGCCAATCCCTCACAGGAATTCAGTCAAAACTTCTCCATCAAATCCGCGCACTTGCAGCTGACGACGGAGCGTCCCGGCTGGCCCGAATTGCCGGACCATCTCCCATGCTTCGCCCGCTCGGATCCATGTTTCCAAAGACCATTCCAGAGTCAGTATCAATCGTCACGGACAGTGGCGCGCTTAACAAAGGAGCCCTGATCAATGGCTATTTCTGATGAAGACATACGCCTCGCGATCCTGTCAGTGACCGCTCGTTAGAACCCTCACCCCGCCGCCAGGCGCGGCACTTTGCGGCTGCAATTGGTCTCGCCGCTCTTCCAGCGATTGATGTCGTATTGCATCTTCGCGGCCTGGGACGGCGTCATGGAACGGTTCTTGGTGGTGATGACCGTCCCGCCGCCCTCTTCGGCGATGTCGATGGCATAGGCGACGTCGCCGGCGAGACCGCGCGCATCTTTCTTGTCGTGAATGGTGATCGCCACCTTGCCTCCGTCCGGGCTGACGTCGGCCCGGTAGACATGCCGCGGCAGCAGCGGCGCGGACGCGTTGAACCAGCAGGTCTTGATGCGCCCGCCCAGCATCACATAGGCGTCCACCGGCCGCGCCGTCGTCGTGGTGAGACGCTGCCTATTGTAGACGGGAATAGCGCCGGTCTGCTCGGCGGCGACCAGCTGCGCCTGCGCGGCCTGCTTGTTGGTCCGGCAGGCGGCGAGCGAAAGCCCCGTGGCGGCGAGCGCGAGGCCCACCGCTGCCGGCCGGAGAAGCGTGTGTCCGCGCACGGCCGTCACGCGCCTCAGTCCCGGAAGTTCTCGAATTGCAGGGGCTGGTCGATGGGCAGGCCCTTCACGAACTGGATGACATCCTGCAAATCGTCGCGCTTCTTGCCGGTGACGCGCAGCTCGTCCCCCTGAATGGCGACCTGCACCTTGAACTTCCCGCCCTTCACCTCTTTGACGATGCGCTTGGCCAGTTCCTTGTCGATGCCCTGGCGCAGCAACACGTTCTGCCGGACCGACTGGCCGGCCGCCTTCTCCACGGCCTGATAGTCGATCACGCCGGGTTCGATGCCGCGCTTGGCGAGGTGGCCTTGCAGCAACTCGTGCATCTGCTTGAGCTTCAGGTCGTCGTCCGCGTGGATGACGATGACGCCCTCGTTCCGCTCGATCTTGGAGTTGGAGCCCTTGAAGTCGTAGCGCTGGCTCATCTCGCGCGTCATGTTCGCGAGCGCATTGTCGACGTCGGGCAGCTCGGTCTTGGAGACGATATCGAACGACGGCATGGCCGGGCCTCCGTGGTTTCGGGTGTTCCAGGATCAGGGGCGTCCGAGCCCCCGCGCGCGGGATCGGGCGGACAATCGCCGCCCGTCGCCGCCGGACCATCGAGAACGCCGCGAGCCGAATTTAACCGGCGACTCGCTGAACGCCCAGCATGCCGAATTCCGCCTCGGGCACGTCATCCCGCGCACGATCGGAATCGCGCCCGTGCATGAACTCGATCTTCCGAAGATCTTCTTCGGCTTCCTCGAGCTCACCCTTGGCCGCGGCCAGCTTGGCCTCGAGCCCGGCCACCGACATTGCCAGATTGTCCCGGCGCTGCATGGCCGCCTTGGCAAAGGTGGGATAGGCGTAATGGTTAACGTCGGTGACGCCGGCGCGCTCTTGCTCGACGGCGATCTGCCGGTCGAGATCCACCGCCATGTCGTTGAACTCGGCGATCATGGACTCGATATCGGCAAGTTTGCGGCGCTTCTCTTCGACCTCGAAGCGCTTCAAACGGATGACTGCGTCGCGTGACTTCATACTCAATACCCTCAAGCCTGTTCGGTGTCCGCGCACCCGCGAACGATACTCTTTACATGCCACGAGCCGAATATTGTGCGCGGGACATCCCTCAGATCCGCGTCCAAAGACGGCCTCAAAACAAGTCTCAAGGACCGGTTCCCCCCGCCCCTTCACGCAAGATCATCGCCGAGAGGACTTAAGCGCCGGTAAACCATATGAATTGCATCTAATCGATTGAAGCGCCCGGGCCGGGACGGGCTCGGCCGGCGCTGTTCGTTAGCATTTTAGGTTAGCACTATCCTGTTGATTAGTTTTTGTTAACTATTGCCCATTAACTTCTTGATTCGAAATTAACCAATCAGCGTCCGACGTATTGGGTCAGGGGACAGCCAGGACATAGAGAAGACGGGGGATTAAAATGCGGGTTCTTCTGATCGAGGACGACAGCGCCACGGCTCAAAGCATTGAGCTAATGCTGCAGTCGGAAGGCTTTAACGTCTATAAGACTGATCTCGGCGAAGAGGGTGTCGATCTCGGCAAGATTTACGACTACGACATCATCCTTCTCGACTTGAATCTGCCGGATATGAGCGGATACGAAGTCTTGAAGTCCTTGCGGGTGAGCAAGGTGGCGACCCCGATCCTGATCCTCTCCGGCCTCGCGGGCATCGAGGATAAGGTTCGTGGCCTCGGCTTCGGCGCCGACGACTACATGACCAAGCCATTCCACAAGGACGAACTGGTCGCGCGCATCCACGCCATCGTGCGCCGCTCCAAGGGGCATGCGCAGTCCGTCATCCAGACCGGCGGCCTGAAGGTCAATCTCGACACCAAGACGGTCGACGTGAACGGCCAGCGCGTCCATCTGACCGGCAAGGAATATCAGATGCTCGAACTGCTCTCACTTCGGAAGGGCACGACGCTGACCAAGGAGATGTTCCTGAACCATCTCTATGGCGGCATGGACGAGCCGGAACTCAAGATCATCGACGTTTTCATCTGCAAGCTCCGCAAGAAGCTCGCAGCGGCAACCGGTGGCAAGCATTACATCGAGACGGTCTGGGGCCGTGGCTACGTGCTGCGCAACCCGGACGATGAGGCGGATACCGGCGAAGCCGCCGCGTAGACCTCTCGAAGTCTCGATTGTTGGACGTGGAAATGGCCGGGCCCGCCCCGGCCATTTTTGCGTTTGGGCGTCGTGTGATACCCTACATAAGTTGTTTTTGTAGGGTAACACTGATATACCCTACAAAACTCAAAAACGTAGGGTAACGATGGACTCATTTCCGCTGGCCATCCAGACCGCCTACCAGGACCTTCTTGAAGCACACAAGATACGGGCGGTGTCCGATCTAGGCGGCACACCTTTCCTCAAGGACATCAAGGGGAAAGGACAGTACTGGTATGCTCAGAGACGGATCGGCCAGCGCGTCGTCGACCGGTACCTGGGGCCGGACACGCCCGACCTCCGCGAACGGATCGAGGCCGCCAAGAGCCACCGTGAAGACCAGAAGTCCTTTGAGCGGCGATGCTCCACACTCGTCGCGCAACTTCGCGCCGCAGGTCTGCCGGCGCTGGATCGTGAGACAGGCAAAGTCCTCAATGCCATGGCCCGGGTCGGCACGTTTCGCCTCGGCGGAACCCTGGTTGGTACCCATGCATTCCGCCACTACAGCGCCGAGTTGGGTGTCCGCATGGACAACACATTGGCCGCGACCGAGGATGTCGACATTGCGGCATTCGAGGGACTCAAACTGGTTATTGACGACAAGGTCGACCCATCGCTCGCCGTCACCTTCAAGGACCTCAAACTCTCGCCAGCACCGAACCTGCACCCGAAGCACCGCCCGACCCGTTGGGTCATGCAAGGAGGAGGTGCCGTGGTCGACTTTCTGGCTCCGAAAATGCTCGAAGACAAAGACATCCTCATGCTGGAACCTCTTGGCGTCTACGCTCAAACACTCACATTTCTGAACTATCTCATAGCCGAACCCATCCCCGCGGTGAGCCTCTATCGCCACGGCGTGCTCGTACAGATTCCGCGCCTGAGCGTTACGCGATCCACAAATTGATCGTCGCTCAACGCCGCGCGGCAGGTTCTGAGGCAAAGGCGCGGAAAGATCTGGCCCAGGCGCAATGGCTCATGAGTACGCTCGTTGAAGACCGTCCTTACGCTCTGGAAGACGCGTTCAAACAGGCCATGAACTCTGGACCAAAGTGGCGTCAGGCGATCGAGAGGTCCCTGAAGCAACGGCCCTCTTTGTCCGACTTGATCGCCGCTTTCACGTAGCGCGGTTCGGCGCAAGAACGCCCTGTTAGCGGCGCTTGGTCTCGGTGGAGCCTTCCGGGTACGGGTCCGTTCCCGCTATTTCGGCCAGGAGCGCGGACAGCGTCATCCCCCGCGCACGGGCCCTTGCCTCCAGACGGTCCGCGGTGGCCCGGTCGAGGATGACACTGCGGAACGCCGCCGCAGACTCGCGCTCCTTGCCGAACGGCCGCTCCGTGGTATCGCGCGCGAGACTGGAGCGAAGGCGATAGACGCCATTCTGACCCTCCGGAACCCGCCCGAAGTCGTCCGAATAGCCATGGGTCGTCTCGGCGGCTCCGAGGACCAGATAGCCGTCAGGCTCAAGCCGGCGTGCCATGCGGGCAATGACCGCGGCGCGCTGAGCAAGTCCGAAATAGATCAGGACGTTCCGGCACAGAATGATATCGAAACGGCCGAGCTCCGCGCAGCTGTGAAGCAGATTCTGCTCACGGAACGCGACGCGCGCACGGATGTCCGGTTTGATCTGCCAGGCCGCACCCGACTTCTCGAAATATTTGATCAGCTTCGTGGCGGGCAAGCCCCTCTGAACCTCGAACTGGGAATACAGGCCCTGAGCCGCCTTCCGCAGGACCGGCCCCGAAAAATCGGTGGCGAGGATCTCGACCGTCCAGCCGTCGAGCACCGCGCCTTTCTCGGCCAACAGCATGGCCAGCGAATAGGGCTCTTGTCCTGTCGAACAGGCGGCGCTCCAAATGCGAAGCCGGCGCGTGCGGGCGCGCTGTTCCATAAGATGTGGGAGCATCACGTCGGCAATGTATGCGAAGCACTCCCTGTTCCGGAAGAAATAGGACTCCGGCACGGCAACGGCCTCCGCGACGCGCTGGCGAAGACGGCCGTTCCCCGGCATGGTCAGGGCCGCAGTCAGATGCGCCATGGTCGGAAGATTGAACTCTTCCAGCACCGGGGAGAGCTTCACCGCGACGGCGCTCCTTGTGTTCTCCCCGAGCTCGGCCCCGGAATGGTCCCGAAGCACGCGGCCGATGCGCTGAAACTCTTGCTGCCTCATGCGCGGCCCTCCGGTCGTTTGCCCGCGATGAGTTGCGCCGCGGTGCGGGCGATCGCGTCCAACGGCAGAACGGACGCGCAAGCCCCGGCTCTCACCGCCGCGCCGGGCATGCCCCAAACCACGCTCGTCCCCAGATCCTGGGCAATCACGCTGCCGCCCGCATCGGCGATTTGGCTCGCGCCTTCGGCACCGTCCGCGCCCATGCCGGTCAGCACGATTGCGAGCGCTCTGCCGCCGAAGACTTTCGCCGCGCTGTCGAACAAGAGGTCCACCGAGGGACGGCAGTAGTTCACCGCCGGCCCGTTGCCGATGGCAATGTGCGGTGGCGCACCGTGCCCGATCGTCATATGCCCATCGCCGGGAGCCACATAGACTCGCCCGCCAACGAGCGTCTCACCGTCCTGCGCTTCCACGGCCTCCACGCCTGCGACGCGGGACAAACGCTCGGCCAAGGCCGCAGTGAAGATCGGCGGCATATGCTGCGCGATCAGGACCGGGACGTCGCTGAGCGAAGGCGCAAGGCCCTTCAGCAGCCTGACCAGCGCTTCGGGCCCCCCCGTGGAACTGCCGATCACCACGGCACGCGGCGGGCGGGTCGCGTAGGCACGCCATGCGAAACCATCCGGGCGTGCGGCAGGCCGCGCGCGCCAACGCGCAATCCCTTTGACCTTCCACAGCAATTCGCGCTGGAATTCCGGAACGCCGACGATCTCGCTTTGCCTGTCGGGCTTCGGCATGCACTCCACCGCCCCAAGCTCGAGCGCCTTGAGGCTGATCTCGGCGTTGCGCTTCGTCAGCGTCGAGACCATCAGCACTTGGGCGTTGGGGCAGGCCCGCTTCAGGAGCGGCAAGGCTTCCAGCCCGTCCATCACCGGCATTTCGATATCGAGGATGATCACGTCGGGCTGGCTTTGTGCCACATCGTCGACCGCCTGCTTGCCGTTAGCGTGGCAGGCGACGACTTCCAGATCCGATTCGGCATCGATCCATCGCGACACGACGCGACGCAGCAGGCCCGAGTCGTCGACGATCATGACCCGGCTGGGTGTGGCCCCCGGCCTGTATGCACGCCCGCCGCCTATCGGGGGCGCCTTATGAATTGGCATTTGAGAGACCCTGGCTGAAGCGGCCATAGGCGGACTAGAGCAGCCCGACTTCCTGAAACTTCGCTTCGATGACTTCTCGATCGAAGGGCTTCATGATGTATTCGTTGGCACCGGCGGAAATCGCACGGGCAATATGCTCCACATCGTTTTCCGTCGTGCAGAAGATCACTTTCGGTTCTTGTCCACCCGCTTCCTTGCGTAGCGCGACGAGGAACTCGATGCCGTCCATCTCCGGCATGTTCCAATCGAGCAGCACCGCGTCCGGCATCGACGTGCGGCACTGATCGAGAGCCTCGCGGCCATTCTCGGCTTCGGAAGTCGAGAAGCTGAGTGAATCCAAGATCCGTCTGGCCACTTTGCGAATGACGGCACTGTCATCCACGACCAAGCAATGCTTCATAACCTGTTCCCCCAATTCGGTATGCAGGACACACGCGTCCTCACGCCGCTATACTGCTGTGATTGAAGTCAAGAACCCTATCGACATCGAGCACCATCAGGAGCCCGTCATCCAACCGGCAAACACCGGCACAAAGACCCGCCCAACGCGCATCGAGATTGGTAGGCACGGGCTCCACGGCGGACGGCGCGGTCCATATGGCCTCGCCCGCCCTATCCGCAATTAATCCGTACAGCTCGCCGCCGTCCTCGACACCGAGCGCAACCATGGGATCGTCCGGCGCGCGCGTCGGCAGCCCGAACCGCATGCGCAGATCGAATGCGGTCACGATCCGGCCCCGCAAGTTTAGAAGCCCCGCGATCTCCGGCGGCGCCAGCGGCACCGTCGACAGACGGTCCGGAACGAAGACGTGGCTGACACGCTCAAGAGGCACGGCGAAACGCTGGTCGGCGACTTTGACCGTGACCAACCCGTTCGTCAGGGACTGCGAACTCCGTTCAAGACTCACGCGGCATCCTCCCGGTCTTCCCGCCAACTTCCCAGGACCTGCATCAGCGACCGTCTGTCGAACTTGCCGACAAAGGCATCGAATCCGGCCAAGCGGCCGGTCTCGGCAAGCCGCGGGCTAGGCTGTGACGACAGGCCGATCAGGGGAATTGTGCTCCACTCCGAATCGGCCCTGATGGTGCGGGCGAGCGCGAGCCCGTCCATGCCCGGCATATCGATATCGCTCACGACAACGTCGAAGCGTTCCCCGGCATCCTTGAGCGCAAGCGCCTCGCGCGCCGAGGAGACCGGCGTGACGTCGTAGCCGCTTCCCCGCAGCAGCGGCACCAGCATGTCGCGGAAGAACTGACCGTCGTCGACGAGCAGGATGCGGGTCGGGGCCGCCGCGCCGCGTCCGTCTCGTGCGTCCCGCTGATCGAAGAACGGTGCGAGATAGTGTCCCACGTCGACGATCTCGACCGCGTGATCGCGCACGATCGCCATCCCGGCAATTCCGGCGCCGTCGGCATGCAGATCGATCGCCAGCGGTTCCTCGACAATGTCCACGATCTCGTCGACGACCAGACCGGCCGCGCGCGCCCCATCGGTGAACACGACCACCGGCAAGGTCGCGCCGTGGGACGCCGATCGGTCTTCGTCGAGACGCACGAGCGGGAGAAGGCTCCCGCGATACTGGACGACGTCCTGGCCGTCGCAGACCTCGATCGACTCCACCAAGACGTCTTCGAGCCGCGTGACAAGAGACAGCGGCAACGCCTTGAGCCCCTGCGACCCCGCCCGGAACAACAGCAGAGCCATGCGGTTGTCGTCCTGTGCAACCGGCTCCGCGTACGACGCCCCCTCGTCCAGCCCGTCGATGTGCCCAACGGCACCGGCCAGCGCGCCGGGATCGACGATCATGATGACGCTGCCGTCACCGAGAATCGTGCTGCCGGAAAACACATCGATTTGCCGCAACAGTCTGGAAACCGGCTTCACCACGATTTCCTCGGTGCGGGACGCCGCATCGACAAGGATGCCGAATCGCTTCGTCCCGGCCTGCATGATCACGGCGGTTCGTCCCGACGCGTTGACGTCTAGCCAATCCGCCTCGCGCAGATCGAGCTGCGCGCCGAAATCCAACAAGGGCAGAAGTTCGTCGCGAAGGTGCAAGACCGCGGCTCCGTTGATCGTCTCGACGGGGTGCCCGGCGGTATCCCCAGTGCGCGCCAGCTCAACAATGCTGAACTGCGGAATCGCGAACCGCATACCGGCCGCGTCCACGATCAGCGCGGACATGATCGCAAGGGTCAATGGAATCCTGATGACAAACGTGGTGCCCCGGGACGATGTCGATGCAAGTTCCACGGTGCCGCCAATCGACACGATATTGCTGCGAACCACATCCATGCCGACGCCGCGGCCGGAAATCTCGCTCACCGTATCCGTGGTCGAAAAGCCGGGCTTGAAAATGAAATTGCAGATTTCGGCATCGCTCAGAGCATCGAGCTCCATGGGCGAAGCCAAACCCTTGGCAAGCGCCTTGCGCCGCACGGCCTGAACGTCGAGACCCTGGCCGTCGTCGGATACTTCGACGACGATACTGCCCCCCTGCTGCGATGCCCTGAGGCTGATCCGGCCGGTTGCCGGCTTGCCGGCCTCGGCGCGCCCGCGCGGTCTTCCAAGCCATGATCGGCGGCATTGCGCACCATATGCGTCAGCGGATCCTTGATCGCTTCGAGGACTTGCCGGTCGAGCTCCTTGTCTCCGCCCGACATCCGGATCTCGATCGACTTGCCAAGATCGGCAGCGAGCGTGCGCACGAGGACCGGCAGTTTCTGCCACGCGTTGGCAATGGGTTGCAGTCTCGCCTTCATGACCGCGTCCTGGAGTTCGACCGTCACGGAGGACAATCGCTGCAAAGGCGCGGAGAAGGCCGGCACGTCCGAGCGGGTCGCGATATCGAGCAACTGATTGCGGGCAAGCACGAGTTCGCTCACCGTTGTCATCAGTGTTTCCAGGGTATCGACGGCGACCCGAACCGTCTGGACGCGCAGCAAGGGCGCTTGCGGCTCCGCATCTGCAGGCGCGACCTCCAACCGGTCCGTATTCGGATCGACGGAGTCGAATGCGTCCGGGATCTCCGCTGGCCGCCCGGCTCGACCGTTTCCGGCGAGGCGTGCGCCTCTTGCCAGGCCCGTTCCAAGGCATCGAGATGTTCGTGAACCGGCGAAGTCGCCACCGCCGTCTCCACCTCGAACTCCGCCGGTGCCTGAAATTGCACGCCGTGGTCCGCGTTCCTCGGGCCCGGCGATATTTCGTGCTCCTCGGCCGAAACGTCTTCCTCGGACAACGTGTGCTCCTCGGCCAGAGTCTCGAGCCTCTGGATAAGATCGTCGTCGGAGCCTTGCGGTTCCCGGCCGTTGAGCTCGAGTTCCGCCAAGATCTCCTTGAACCGTTCGAGGCTCGCCAGAATAACGGTGACACCTTGCGCCGATACAGATGCGCCGTCCCGATAGCGCCCCATGAGGGCTTCAGTAGCATGCGCCAGCTTTGCCAGACGCGGCAGGTCGAAGAAGCCGCACGTGCCTTTGATCGTGTGCGCGGTGCGGAAGATCGTGTTGAGCATCTCCGCATCGTTTGGATTCTGCTCGAAGCGCACGAGGCTCGTGTCCAGCTCGTCAAGCTGCTCGCACGTCTCGACCAGGAATTCCGCTAGAAGATCGTCCATGACACACCCCAGCGCGAATCGAAAACGACTCGCGCCGTACAAAGGACCACGCAAATTGATCCGCGGATTGTCCACGATTCCTGGTTTACGGTCCGTTGACGGCCGAATTTCACGGCCCGTTTGACCGAAGATGTCGCATAGAGAAGAGCCGGCCGCGGTCGGACTACCGCGCCGTCAGCACGACCTCGTCCTCGCCCGACTCGACCGTCACCGTCATGCCGGCAGCCCGCGCCACGCGCGCGGCGTAGTAAGGCTGGATCGAATGCGCATCGACCTCGCCGCTGGCATCGCCGGCCAGCAGGGCCCGGACCTGGTCGGCGAGACGCGCGGCCTTGCCCGTCGCGGTGACCGTGTAGGACAAATCCTCGCCATCCCCGGAAATCACCGCCCGAATTGTTCCGCCGCGCGGCAGCGCCACCACGCCAAGTCCCACGAGATTGAGCAGCAGCTTGACCTTGTTCTTTGGCAGGATCAGAGCCGGACCGTCCCAGACGAGGTCGTGCTTCTCGCTGGTGCCCACGAAGGCCTGGGCCACCTTTTCCGCGTCGCGGGTGTCGACTTCGGCCCCGGCCGAACCCGCCGCGCCGAAGGCGATCCGGGCGAATTGCAACTTGGCGGACGCTTGATTGGCGCTCTTGAGAATCAAATCCATCGCCGCAGCGCGCATATCGTCGTCCGGTTCCTCGGCCAGCATCTCCAAGCCGTTGGAAATGGCCGAAACCGGGTTGATGATGTCGTGGCAGATGCGGCTGGAAACCAGCGCCGCAAGATCGAGATCGCCGAGCTCGGCCGGCTCCGACATGGCTTGCTCCTTGTCGCGTCCCCAGGGCCCCCTGCGGAGTTATCGTGGCCTAGGTACGAATTTCTGTTACAGGAAGGGCGCAATCATCAAAGACACGTTCGAACGAATCACAGCCCTTTGGAGCATTTTGCCTTGTCAGCACCAAGACATACAACAGCGGCACTTGCCGAACAGACCACCGTCTTCGACCTGCGTGCCGCCGCAGAGGTTCTGACCGACGCCGCGGCCAAGGCGGGCGCCGCCATCATGTCGCACTACGGCTCCACGGAAGGCATTGAGTACAAGGACGACGACTCCCCCGTGACCAGGGCGGATCGGGACGCCGACGCCATCCTGACCGCCGCGCTGCGTGACTTCGCACCGTCCATCCCCGTGGTGTCCGAGGAGACCGCGGCCGACCGGAAAGCCCCGCTGGGCCGGACATTCTTCCTGGTCGACCCGCTGGACGGGACCAAGGAATTCATCAAGAAGCGCACGGACTTCACCGTCAATGTCGGGCTGATCGAGGACGGGTTCCCCTGTTTCGGCCTCGTCTATGCGCCCGCACGCGCGCTCCTCGCCGTGACGATCGCCGACGGCGTCGCGATCGAGGCCGAGATGGCGCCGAGTGCCGACGGCGCTGACTTGAGCGCACTCGAGCACACGCGGCTGCACGCGCGGGCCGCGAACCCGGAGGCCATCACGGCGCTTGTCAGCCTGTCTCATCTGGACGGAAAGACCGAGGAGTTCCTGAAAGGTTTTTCCGTGACCGAACGCAGCGGCGCGGGCTCCTCGGTCAAATTCCTGGAGATCGCCCGAGGCAATGCGGATCTCTATCCCCGCCTCGCCCCCACCATGGAGTGGGATACGGCGGCGGGCCAGGCCGTGCTGGAAGCGGCCGGCGGTCATGTGGTCGACACCAAGGGCGCGCGCTTCGCCTATGGAAAAACGGACGCCGGACTGAAAAATTCGAACTTCATCGCCTGGGGCCGCACCGTCTTAACGCCCCGGTAAGCCTTCCACCGTTTGGTAACGCTTTCGGTCAATAATCGCGGCGGAGGCCTTGTGGCTCTAAACCCAGCCATTTCGCCGGCGCGCGCGTCCGGGGGCTATAGTCATGCGTAGTACGAGCATCGCGATCGCCGCGACTTCGGCGATCCTTATCAGCTTTGTCCTGACATCCGGTGCGCCGGCGCAGTACGCGTCCAACGGCACGGCGTCCAACACGATGCCGGTGCCGAACGCGACCGTGAACGGCGCCTATCCGCAGACGCGATCTTACGTCCCCGACCCGGCGCCCGGTAGCACGCCGGTTGCCACGCAGCCCGCGCCGGCGTCTCAACAGGCGCCGCAACAGACCTATCAGCAACAGGCCTACCAATCCGAGCAGACCTACGTCCCGGCCCAAGGCTATGCCTCGGAAAAACTGGACGGTGCCTCGGACGGTTTCTCCGCCGAGGAGATCAAGAACGCCGGCCACCAGTCTTCGG
Source organism: Methyloceanibacter methanicus (assembly GCF_001723285.1). Lineage (GTDB taxonomy): Bacteria > Pseudomonadota > Alphaproteobacteria > Rhizobiales > Methyloligellaceae > Methyloceanibacter > Methyloceanibacter methanicus. The sequence continues at coordinate 97,116 of NZ_LPWG01000001.1, forward strand.
AAAGGTCTCGTCGGGATTTGCAAGCGCGGTGGAATATACGTTCCAGCGCTCGGGACGGCCCAACGGCTACATTATCGGCGAAGAGGCGGGCGGCGCCTTCGTCGCCGGTCTGCGCTACGGCGAAGGCACCCTGCACACCGCCTCGGGTCAGCAGGTTCGCGTCTTCTGGCAGGGCCCCTCGCTCGGCTACGATTTCGGCGCCGAAGGCTCTAAGACCATGGTTTTGGTCTACAATCTTCGAGATCCCAACCAGATCTACAACAAGTTCGCAGGCGTCGATGGGTCCGCCTATCTCGTCGGCGGCGTCGGCGTCACCTATCTGGCACGGGACGACCTCGTCCTCGCCCCCATACGCTCCGGGGTCGGCCTTAGACTGGGCGCAAATGTCGGCTACTTGAAGTATACTCGCCAGCCGACCTGGAATCCGTTCTAATTAGGCGCTAAGGAAGCGGTAGCACGGGTCTTGCGGGTCGCGGACTGCCGGGCGCGCCGGGCATTGGCTTGCCCGATGGGTTGCGCGCGTGGCACGGGCGGCGGCACGAGGGGCACGTGGAGCGCTGGCATGCAGCGCCAAGCTGGGGCGCTGACGCGGCCTCATTTCAAGGAATTAAAGGCCTTGATGATCGAGTGGTTCATGTTCGGGGCGTTGGGCTTCTTCCTGGGATGCCTGCTCGGCCTCATGCTTGCGCCCCCATTGTGGAACCGCGCCGTCAAGCTCACCACGCGCCGGCTCGAAGCCACCATGCCCATGACGCTCGCCGAGATCCAGGCCGACAAGGACCAGATTCGCGCGGACTTCGCCATCCAGCTGCGCAAAGTCGAGGTCGCCCTCGAGAAGTCGAAGGAGAAGGCGGCGCGCGAACTGATCGAGGCCAATAAGCGCCGTGTCGAAATACAGAAGCTGAACGGCAATCTGGACTCCGTCAGGAGCGAACTGCACGAAGCCGAAAACGCCAACCGCGTGCTGCAACAGACGATCAAACGGCGGCTGCCCGACGTCGATGCGCGGCTGAAGGCGGCCAAGAAAGCTTTGTCGGATCTGGAAACGGTGAACGCCGAGCTTCGGACGACGGTCGCCTCCCAATCCGAAGCGCTGAAAGTCGCCCGCGCGACCGTCCACAACCAGCGTGCCGACATCGATCAGCTCAGGTTGTCGCTGGAAAGCGGCAGCGCGGCCGGGCGCGGTTCGGCGAAAACCGCGCGCGCGCCGTCGCCGAGAGCCAACGCCTGGCGGCGGAACTCTCGCGCGCCCAGGAAGAGTTGGACCGTGTGCGGACCAGCAGCGAGGAGATCGCCTTCCTGCGCCGGGAGCTCAGCCACCTCGCCTCCCAGATTCTCGGCGCCGCGCGGCACCAAGCCCCGTCGTGGCAAGCCGCCCCGGCACAGGCCGTTGCCCAAGAGGACACGACCTATGAGGAAACGGACTACGAGGATATGGAGGCGGAGCACGACGCGGTAGCCGAGCATGACGGCGCGGTCGAGGAAGAGACCGTCGCCTATGCGGGCAATGGCGCGGCCGGCTACGCGGAGACGGCCTACGCCGAAGAGGCCCCCGGCGCGCCGGAGGGTATCGAACCGGCCGAAGAGACCTATGAGCCGGAGGAGCCCTATCGGCATCACGAAACCGATCAGCCCGAGGACATCTACCAGGCTGAAGGGGCCTATGTTGAGGCTGAAGGGGCCTATGCTGAGGAAGCCGCCTACGACGAAGACGAGGCGCACCCTGCCGAGCCGGTCCCGGCCGAACAGGCTTACGCGGCGGCGGAGACCTACTCCGTGGAAGAGACCGCGGAAGAGACCTATGACGACGAGGACGACTACGAGCTCGAAGAGGACTACGAGACCTACGAGATCGCAGGGCACTACGCCACACCGGGCGCGGCCTCGGAGGGCCACGAGGACCAGCCGGATGAGGACGGCGGCGAGGCGGCGTATACGGAAGCCCATGCCGGCGAGGACGCGGAGGAGCCGGTCGAGCCGCCGCGCAGCCTGTCCAAGCGTTTCGCCGCGCGGCGCGCCAAGCGTCAGTCGGCAAAGTCCGGCGGGGGAAGCCTGACAAGCCGGCTTCGCGGCCTCGTGGCGGACAGTCCCGAGCGGCGCGGCTAACCGTCAGTCTGCAGAAAATCCCGCGTTCCGTTCGCAAGGCGCAACGCCGTCAGGCAGCCCGTGAACACCGCGCCCGTGTCGATCCCGATCCGATTCGTCCGAACCACGGGCTTGTCCCCTGGCGTGTGCCCATGGACCACGATCTTCCCGAACGGCTCCTGCGCCTCCAGAAACTCATGGCGGATCCAGAGGAGATCATCCGCGACCTGCGCGGCGAGGGGAACGCCGGGACGTAAGCCTGCGTGCACGAAAACATAGTCGCCGACCACGCAGGTGAGTTCGAGGCTCTCGAGGAAACGCAGATGCGTGGGGGGAAGCGCGGCCATAAAGGCCTCCCGCCAGCCTCGGCGCGCGCCGATGCGCTCCAGCCGGTCGATATCGACGCCGTAGGACGCAAGCGTCGGCTCCCCACCGTTGCGGCACCAGGAGTCGAGGCAGCCGGGGTCGTTCAGGAAATCCAGCAGGAACTGTTCGTGGTTGCCTTTGAGGACAATGCGCTTCGAGCCGTCGAGCGGGCCTCTGCTCAGCATATCGATCACGCCGCGGCTGTCCGGTCCCCGGTCCACATAATCCCCGAGGAACACCAGGGTCTTTTTCGAATGATCGCTGCGCGCCGCATCCTGCGCGATCAAGGCCAAGAGCGCGGACAACAGGTCCGTGCGCCCATGAATATCGCCGATCGCATAGACGACTTCGCCCTCGGGAACCGTGGGGGTCACAACACAATCCCTCGAAAGTACCTGACCATGGCAAAAGTTGATATAACTCACAATTAGCGCACAAGTTGAAGCGCCAAGCCGACGCAGAATCGTAAGATGTGGCAAATATCGACCTGGAGATTGATTGGTAAGAGGATGTCACCAGACACCGCTGAAACCGTCGCTAATTGGTCCAACTGGTTTTTTCTAGCCAGCCTACTAGTTGGAATTGTCGCGACTTTCCTCCTAATCATCTCCGGCCGAGTAAAAGAGGACAACCTAAAGCGTGAACTCGCGCATGCCCAAGAGAAAACCGCGGGCTTGGAGCTTGAGGCAATAAGAGCAAAGGAGCGTCTGCTAAAAGAAAGAGCAGCACGTGTAACGCTCGAAATGCAGCTGTCGCCAAGGACGCTCAGTCGGACAACACAAGAGTCACTCAAAGACGCCATTCGCGCATTTGAGGGCGAGACCGTGGCCGTTGAGACCTATGCGCATGATGCCGAGGCGGCCAATTTCGCGGAACAGCTCATACGCTGCCTGCGGAGCGCTGGGATTCAGGTATCGAGCGAGGTCGCTTCGCGGCTCGACGTTGGCCGACTTGCAATCGGTATCATTATAGGTGGTCGCAACGAACCACTCGCTAAGCTCATCGCGGGGAGACTTGCGTCAGCAGGGCATCTTAGCGTGGCTTACGACCCAAATCAGGCGGGCAAGCAGGACGACTCGGCGCCGGGAGTCCTAATTCTCATCGGAGCTCGCCCCCTGCCCAATATCGAACGTCCATCAACCTTCCCCTGACTTCGCCGATGGTGACATCAATTCAAGATATAGCCGCGCCGGAAAGCTGAAGACCGTGCTCACGCAATCGGACTTCAGGCCGATAAACAGGACTGTTTTCCCATCCCGCATCTGGTCGTCCTCGGTAATGACATAGAGGGTGTCGACCCGGAGCGGCGGCAGGCCCTTTTGATGCGCGGCCCGTTGCTCGAAAGCCTGCAGGCGCGGGCCAGCATAATGGTCGAATTGGGCATGGACCCGCGCGATGGCGGACCGGATCTCGCTCTCGGACTTGCACGGCACGCTCGCGATTTTTGGACCGTCGCCGCCATAATAGGTCGTGCCGTGCGGCTGGACGAGCGGTCCGAACTTGCTGGACGTGGCTTTGAGCCCTGCAAATCCCAACAGGACAACGGCAAGAACCAGCCCAGCAGAGATTTTCGCCCACATCGGGACACGAATTGGCATCGCCAAGATCCTCCCCCGCCGCGGCCGCTCTCACGCGGGAGGGCCTTCTACGGCGTTCGCAAGATCGAGGCTGGTCCGCGTTAGATCGCGGTATCGACCTCGCAGACCACTATATCACGCCGGCCGCATTCGGGCATCTTCCAGGCGATCACCTCGCCCGTCCTTGTGTCGACGATCGGAACCGGGCAGGCAACACGCCAGAAGCGGTATTTCGACCCGCGATGGGCTTGGTCCCAGTTCACGCCGAGCGTGATGCCGGCTCGCTGGCAGCGCTGCTGGTTGAAGGGCTGGGGTGCGGCGGCGGGAAGTCTCTTGCCACTTACATCGAAGCCCCCATCGACAGCGGGATCGTAAAGGTCCACCTTCTGTCGGCGGCACACCATCATGGAGTGTTCGGTGGCCCATTCAAGGTTCTCGTATCCGGTATAGGCCGCGTTCTGATCGGCCGGACCGGCAACGACCGTCTTGCAAACAATCAAGACAATGGCAGATGGCATGGGTACGGGCATGATCTATGCTCCCCAATTCTGAATAAGGCCCCCCAACGGGACCAGTTGGCCCGCCGGTGCAGCGAGCATCGATTGTTCGGAAATACGTGCCGCCGGATGCGCAGACGGAACGCGTAGGATCGGCCCAAAGGCCCAATCGACGCCGTCTATTCTGCGCAGCCCCGAGAGGCGGGTGGACAGCATGTGGATAAACGCGGCAAACAACACCTCGGGCAGCCGCATGGCCGCATCGATTGTCCGTGGTGGCGCCGTGGGCGGCTGCTTGACGGCCTGAACCGAATGGCTCAGGGCAGCCGCTTTGACTCGGGTCAGTCTCGTAGGCATTTGGCCCCCTCTACAAAGGTTGCACCAACGCCACTCCTTGAGGTCCGTTTTGGACCGCTACCTCCCGAAACTCTTCCAGACCGGTTGGAACTTTACCGCATGGTCGGCTGATGTTGCATCGCAGCATCCGCCCGCCTGATTGCACGAGCTTAGTGTTGCCTTCGCAAGACCCGTGCAAAACCGGACCATGACGGGCACCCTGCGTCAGAATGCCCAAAACTATGCGGTTTTACGTGCATTTCGTAGCCCCTTAGACCGGTATGAAGTGCCGGAATTCCAAGGCTTTCGCCTCTTCTCCGGCCCTCCACTCGAATGCTGCACCGCAAAAAATTGATTCGCAAGATGGCCCTTAGGCTAACGCGAACGATGACCAAACCCTAGAGCACGGAGCAACAGCCATAGGAAAAATGGCAACCTGGGCGCCAACGAGGCAGCAGAAATGCCTATATTTTCGGCAGAGCACGCCAGCGCGCACCGTCCCGGTCGCAAGCGCCGGATGGCCGGGGTAAAACGGCTGGACACGGGGCACGTGGCTGGGACAGCCGGGGGGCGAGATATGCTGATCGACGGGGTCATACTGTTATGGTTCATCCTGACGGCGTTTTCGCTGGTGTTCGTCGCCGTCGATATCCGTGCGACGCCGGAGAACCCGGTGATGAAATGGGCCTTCGTGCTCTTCACCGCCTATTCCGGACCCTTCGGCGCCTTTCTCTACGTCCTGGGTTGCCGCGAACCACTGCCAGGGCTTCATGAGCGCTACGTGGCCTCGCGGTGGCGCCAAGCGCTCGGCTCGACGATGCATTGCGCTGCCGGCGACGGCGTCGGCATCCTGGTCGGCGCGGTGATCGGCGCCCTCGTCGCCCTCCCCTTGATGGCGGATTTCGCGCTGGAATACGTGCTCGGCTTCGCCTTCGGCTGGAGCATCTTTCAGGCTCTCTTCATGGGCGAGATGTTCGGCTCCTATTGGAAGGCGCTGAAAGGGACATTCAGCTCGGAGTTCCTGTCCATGAACTGCCTCATGGGCGGCATGCTGCCGGTCTCCGCCTTGGCTTTTCAGGGCAACGCGGACGCTCACGACCCCCTGCAGCCGCTGTTCTGGTTCCGCATGTCGCTGGCCCTCATGGTGGGCGCCCTGTGCGCCTACCCCATGAACTACTGGCTGGTCGCACACCATCTGAAACACGGCATGTTGACGGTGCGGCCCGCGGGCCAGGACGCCGAGAGTCACGCGCCGGCGGCGAGGGCTCGCGCGGGGAAGGATCGAGCAACATGGCCGGCATGGACATGTCCGAGGATACGCCCAACGCCACCTCCAAGGACGGCGCCGCACCGGGCACGAAAATGTCCGCCATGACCATGGCCGACAAGATGAAGGCGGCCGAGAGCGGCTCCGCGCTGCACAAGCCCACGCCGCCGGTGTGGGTCATGGGGGCTGTGTCGCTCGCCGTCCTCGCCCTCGGCATCGTCATCACACTGATCTTCGCCTAGTAGCGTCCGCGCACGGGACCGCGCTGTCCACAGACAGTCCGCGTCCGCGCGCCTGCCTCTATCCTATCGGCGGGTGCCGGAGGGGACGGGAGGTGGCCGGTATGCAGCGGAGTGTCCCGTGCCGACACCACAGCCCGGACGGAAACGGCTTGAAGCGTGTGCACGCGCCGGACGAGGCTCTCGCGCCGGCGCCATCGCCCGGACCGCTGCGCGCTACGAGCGGGCCCGCCATTTGCCGAAGATCCTCGCCGCAAAACCGGACGAGATCGCCGATCTGTCGCTTCAGGGCCGGCGCAAGCTGATCGCCCGGCTGATACGCCTCGCGCGCAACTCGGCCCGCGCGGGCGCGGGCGGACATTGGTCCTACGACCCGAACCGCCACCTCGCCATCCTCGGCGCCTTGCAGGCGGAAAGAACCGCACTGGCGGCGCTTGCACGCGGAGGCGACGCGGAGGCGGACAAACCGCTCCGCGCGCCATCCGAAATCAGCACATGATCTTGTTCTTCACGAGGACCGTCTGCTCCGCGACGATCTTGTCGTATTCGCGAAGCTGCTCCGGACTGAGGATGGCCGCCAGCCGCGTGCGCGTATCCGCGTTGATCCGGTTCATGTCCTTGTTGAGCCTGATGAGTCCCAGAGCGCCAGGCCGCTCGCAGGTCTCGAAGTTCACGCCGTGCTTTTGAAACGTGCTGCTACGGGCCGACATCGAGTCCCGCAGGATCGGCTGAATGGCGGCGCGCTGCTCCGGCGTCAGGCCGAGACGCGCCTCCATCTTGGCCACGTCTTCGGGTGTCAGCAATTGCGCCAAGGCCGCCGCCGGGACCAGCGTTGCGCCGATGAGGGCCAGCATGGCGACGATACGCTTCAGACTTGTCGTCATTTCGAAATTTCTCCTTAGGCCCTCAAGCCAGCAACGGGGGCGTGGGCCACGTATTTTGTCGAGAAAATGCAGATAGGAACGACGAGCGGAAGGATCAACGGGGGACGGGCGTGAGCAGGCCCAGACAGTCCAGCCGGGACTCACCCCTGCTTCGCCGATTTCTCCTGAGATGGCGCGCCAGCGGCGTCGTGCGATGCGCGCACGCCTGCGGGCCAGCCCAGCCAGGCCTGGGTGCGCAAACCCCGGAGCCGGTAGCCACCGCCCGGGGCGTATTCGAAAAGCCAGCGCCGGGCCGCAAAGCGGTCGCGGACGATATAGGGGAAGACCGTTCCCAGAATCGCGCCGAGCGCCGCGTCGGTGAAGTAGTGTACGCCGATCAGCACCCGGCTGAACGCGACCCATGCCGCGATCGTGTAGACGAACACCCGCGCCCGCGGAATGAATATGGCCACAACGGTCGCAAACGCGAAGATCGACGTCGAATGGCCCGACGGCAGCGAGGCGTGATCGGCGTCGAAGGCGAAGAAGGTGAAGTCGAAATGGCCGAGCTCCTCGTAGAGCTTGGGGCGCGCCCGGCCCAGAATGTTCTTGCACAGCGAGGAGATCAGCCCGGCCCCGCCGATGCTCACAAACGCGAAGGTCGCCGCCTGGATGATCAGCCCGTACCCGGCCGCGTTGCGGAAACCGATATGGTTGCGCCGGAGCAGAACCGCGAAGCCGATGATGGTCGCGGTCGGAATCAGCATCCAATTGGAGCGGCCGATATCGGTGATGACGCGGAAGAAGTCGCGGGCGGCCGGCGGCATGGCCTTGGCCCGCTCCAGCATGAAGGGGTCGATCAGCAGAAAGCCGACGGCCAGCACCGATAGGGCGATCAGCACCTGCTCCCACAGCTTCATAGACGAATCCTGCAACGAATCTGCCCGTATTTGCGTTTAGTCAGCGGGGTCCCCCGGCAGGGGCACCCCTCGGCCACTATGCGTATTGCGAACCATTATGCCATGCAAACCGGAAAGTTCGTTTCGGTTACGCCGCCCTGTTTCGGCCTCAGTCCCCCTCACCGAGGCGTGAACTCAGGTGTACGATTTGTAACCCCAAACCGCGCGCAACAGGTCTAGGCTTTCCGTGTCGAAATCCGACGCCCCACAACGCTAGACGGGAAGGATACCCCCCCATGTATTTGCCCTCTCGTATGACCATGAGACTCATCGCAGCCGGGGCCATTGTGGTGATTGCCACGGCGATGCATTCGCCCCTCGGCGCGAAGCTCGTCACGCTTCACGCAAGCATGATCGGCTAAAGAGACGCAGCGCTTCAGCGCGAACCATCCGCGCGGCACGGGATCCCCTCTCCCTCCTTGGGCGATGCCGTGCCGCCACTCGATCCTGCCCCCATCCTGCTTTTATGCAGCACACGAAGGCAAGCCCGGGCGCGGGTCCAGCGACAGCCGCTTAGCGCAGGCCGGTCAAGAGTGACAGGAGGCTTCGCTCGAGAGTCCGCTGTACCAGCGTGGCGAACACGGCCTGTCCGACGATCTTACCCACACCGCGCGAAATCTCCTCGTGCGTCTTCCGGTCGGCCGGTCCGGCGCCCGGCTTGGGGCTGAGCGGAATCACGCCCGGGTCGCACCCACTCGTCTCGATGGGCGGTTTGCCGCCATGCATGTGCGAGACCGCGTCGCCCAAGGGATTGACGACGACGTCGTAGTGCACGATCACCGAGTGCGCGGAAGGATTGACCTCGACGCGATGAACGCCCTCGAGGCTCAGAAGCTTGGTCTCGAGCTCGTGCGCGAAAGCACGATCCTGCTTGATCCGCGGCACCTTGAAGCGTGCACGCCCGGGTACGTGGTGAATGCAATAAACCATTGGATCCTCCTCACGCGCCGCCGCTGGGACTGATCTTAAGGATCGAGATTGACAGCTTCGTCACGACTTTGCATCCCTCATGTTAGTCGACGGCAAGGGCGGCATTGTGATCGGCGATCGTGACAGGCGCCGGTCTTTCGGGCTCCTCCGGCTCGCTCTTCATTGACGGGAACCGGCTTGCGGACAGGCGCGCCCCAGCAACGCCAGCGTCGTTCCGTTGTGCAAGGTCGCAGCTGCAACCGGACCGAGCCAGCCGGTCGAGGCCACCACGTACAGCCCCGAATTGATGCCGATCGCCGCGCGGAAATTGCTGCGGATGATGTCCATGGCGGTCCGGGACGCCTCTCGCGCGTCGGCCACGAGACCGAGACTGTCCTGAAGCAGCACGATGTCGGCTGTGGCACGCGCGATATCGGCGCCGCGCGGCATGGCGATCCCCACATCGGCCGTGGCCAAGGCAGGCGCGTCGTTGATGCCGTCACCCACAAAAGCGGTCCGGCAACCGTCCTCGCCGAGCTGCTTCACGATCTCCGCCTTGTCCTCCGGCTGCAGTTCGGCGAACACGCCGTCCAGACCCAGACCTTCGGCCAGCGCCTCGGCGCGCTGCTTGCGGTCGCCCGTGAGCATGATCAACCTGCGGACGCCGGATGCCCGCAGCCGTCTCACGGTCTCGGCGGAGTCTGTCCTGAGCTCATCGCGGAGCGCGATGATGCCAACGGCGCGTCCCCCGAACGCGATATAGAGCAGCATCTTGCCTTGGGCCGACAGCGCCTGCGCGGTGTCTTCGTAGGTCGAAAGCGCGATCCCTTCGTGATCCTGCAAGAAATGCCGGCTGCCGATCAGGACCGCCTCGCCGTCAACGCGTGTCCTCAGCCCATGGGCGATTTCCACGTCGATATCGTCATGCGCGACATGGGGCGCGCCCCGTTCGCGGGCCACGCGGACAATGGCCGCCGCCACGGGATGGCGCGCATGCTCCTCGATGGACGCGGCCATCGCCAGCAACCGGTCCTCGGACCAGTCTTGCGGCGCCAGGGAAACGATGTCGGTGATGGCGAGGTCGCCGCGCGTCAGCGTTCCCGTCTTGTCGAACACCACCGTGTCTACTTTCGACAGCGCCTCGATGCTCGGACCGCCCTTGATCAACACACCGCGATCGGCGGCTTCCGACATCATGGACCGGATCGCCACCGGCGCGCTCAACTTCACCGCACACGAATAGTCGATCAGCAGAACGGACATCACGCGGGTGATGTCCCGGGTCAGGAGGAACGTCGCCAGCCCCAATCCGAGCGTCGTCAGAACACGCTGGTTGGCGAATTCCTCCGCAACCCGTTCCGTCTCCGACTTGGCGGTCAGCGACTCGTGGATGAACGCGGCGATGCGCGCGGTGGTGGTCTCATCGCCAACCTGGCGGGCTTCAATCCTGATCCGCCCGTTCTCGACAATGCTGCCGGCAATGACCCGATCCCCCGCCTCCTTGCCGACCGGCACGCTCTCCCCGGTCACGGACGCTTGGTTGACCTGAGCGGCCCCGTTCCGCACCAACCCGTCGACCGGAATCAATTCGCCGATGCCGACGACGACGATCTCGCCCATGTCCAAGTCCGCGAACGGCACTTTGACCACGTCTCCGTTCCGTTCGACCCACACGGAGGATGGGTGCCGGTAAAGCAGGTGCGACAGAAGGTCCTCGGAATGGCGCTCGGTGGTCTCTTCGAGATAGTCGCCGGTCGCCATCAGCTCGTCGGTGAGGAGGGCCGTGCCGTATCGGCCACGCGCGGCACCGAGCGACACGGCCGTGGCGTCGAGCACTTCGACCGTCACGCCTTGCGTGAGCAACGACCAGACGCCGCGGAAGACCCGCGGCGCGATCGAACCCCAGACCACGACCCGGCCGAGAGTTGCGGGCAGCACGGGAAGAACCAGGAACAGCGCGGCACGCAGCACAAGAGGCGTGACGCTCGGTTCGCTCTCACCGTTGTGGAACGCGAGCGCACTCGGCGAGAGCGCCGAGAGCCGGTCGAGTATGGCCTGCCGCGTCGCGGCCTTGCCGTCGTAACCGATGGTCACGGACGCCGCGGCCGCATTGATCCGCACGGACTCGACGCCGTCGAACTCGGAAATGAGGCTCGTCAGATGCCCGGCATCCAGATGCGGCCGGCGCAGCAGCGGCATCTTGAGACGCAGTCTCCTGGGCAGCGCGTGCGCCACGACGACCGTGTTCTGCCGCTGGTGAAGCGGCCTAACGTTGTCGCCGCTCGGCGATGCGGTGGCTTCAAGAGACATGTGACAACCGTGCTACTCCCCGTGATTGGCCTTGACCTCGGATTCCGCATCACGGAAACGCTCTTTCGTCTCCTCGAGGGCGCCTTGGATGCCGAGCCAGACCTGCGTGATGCCGCGGATCGCCGCGCGTTGAACGTGCTCGTTGGTCAGGACATAAGTCAGCGCACTGCCCACCAGCATGCCGGTGACGAACCGATTGTTGAGCAGACCGAGCGCCGCCGGGCCTTGCGGCTGGCCGGGCGCCATCGGACCATAGCCCGCGGCGTGGCCCGGACCGAAAGGGTGCGCGTGCTGATGCCAATGCGGCCCGTAACCAAAAGCTTGGCCTGGGTCGTAAGCTTGCGGCCCAGGGCCGCCGTTATGCGCATCGGCCGGGTTGCCGGGAGACATCTGATACATGTGGGGATGGGGATTCATCGAGACTTCCTTCCGATTGAACGTTGCTGCAGAACCGCCGCGCGTCAGCTGCCCGCGGGCTCGTTCGCTTTCTCTTGGCCGGCCATGTAGAGCGCTCCCGCGCCGACGGCCAGCACGACAGCCACGCCCGTCAACGGATGGTTCCGCACCAGATGCGCCGCCGTTCCCGCGAGCACGCCGGCGCCGGCACCGATCGCGGCGTTGGTGACCGTGTGTTTGATGGCCTCGTCGCGCGTCAGCTCGCCCTCGCGCATGCGGCGTAGATCGGTCACTGCGGCCCAGCCGCCGGCAATCATGGCACCGGCCGCGCCTGTGCGCAGAAGATAGGGACCGGCTGGCAGCATGGGTGCGGCATAGCCGTAGCTCTGAACGTAATTGGGATAGGTCACTCTTTCTTCTCCTTGTCGTCGGCGGTTGGTCCGCCGCTCGCGCCGGGTTCCGGCGCGTGTTGCGCGGCAGCGGTGCCGCCGTTCTTGCCCGCACCGGCGGCCCCAGTGAAAGCTCCGGCGAACATGGTCTTGAGGGTCGGCAAGTTTGTCGCAAGAAGCGCCGCGCCCGCGCCGATCAAAGCGCCTTTCCAGAACCCGTCGTCGTCGAGCGAGAGCAGTTTGCCGATCGTGTCGGCATCGACATGGCCGCGCGAGAGCCGGTCGAACGCTTCCTTGTATGCGGCATTCCTGTCGTGGCTCGCGTATGCGTCCGCGCCGGGTCCTGCCCTGTATGGATCGCCTGCGGGACCAAACACCCCACCATGCATCATTCCGGGGGCGCCCGCCGCTCCGTACCCGGCATTGCCATATGGCGGAAACGCCGGAGGCTCGGGCCCGTAGTAGTACCAACCGAACGGCAATGCGCCTTGCGCGTGCATGCCGGCCCCTTCGGGCGCTTCGTAATCGCCGCCGAATGGACCGTTCGATTGTCTGCCCATGCGGTTTTCGGCCCCGGGACCGGTCTCATCACTCATGTGTCGATCACTCATTCACTCGTTGCTGCCATGCGAACGCCCGCCTTCAGCCGTGTAAAGCCATTCAAACAGCAGCACTTTGACCAAGGTCAGTTTCTCGGGCTAAAAAATATGACTTATCTTGTCCACAATCTGGCGCGCGCCGTGGTCGCGTGTCAATCTTTTGGAGCGATCGAGGGTCGCTTGGTGCGAGAACGATGAGTGATGGTGGACTGCCGCTCGCAATGGTCGGTGCGGAAGAGCGGGTCAAGGTCGTCGCGGTGTCCGGCGACCACAATGACCAAAGACGTTTGTTCGATCTCGGAATCGTTGTCGGCAAGGAGCTGACCGTCACCCAGCGTCAGGTTGACGGGCGCATGGTGGTTGCGCTCGGCGATCTCCGGCTGGCTCTGGGAGTCGGCGTCACGCAGAAGATCCTCGTCAGGCCCGTTGCCGGCGAGGAAACGAGGTGAAGGCATGAATGAAGGACTTGGTGGTCTGTCCGTCGGAGACCGCGCTGCCGTGATCGGGTTCAACCAGGGCCAGCAGCACTACCGGCAGAAGCTGCTTGCGATGGGACTCACCCCGGGCACCGAGCTCAGCGTGGTCCGCGTCGCTCCGCTGGGCGACCCGGTCGAAATCAAGGTACGCGGTTTCTCGCTCAGCCTGCGCAAGGCCGAGGCGGACGCCTTAAAAATCGAGAGGATCGATTGATGGCTGACGTGCGCATTGCCATTGTTGGCAATCCCAATTGCGGCAAGACCACACTCTTCAACGCGCTGACGGGCACGCAACAGCGCGTCGGAAACTGGCCGGGCGTGACCGTCGAGAAGAAGGTCGGCGGCTTTGCCTATCGCGGCCAGAGAATCGAGGTCGTCGACTTGCCCGGCGTCTACTCGCTCGACGGCGCGGCGCGCGCGTCTCTCTCGACGAGCGCGTTGCGCGCGACTACGTCGTGTCGGGCGGCGCGGACTTGATCGTCAACATCGTCGACGCCTCGAACATCGAGCGGAACCTCTACCTCACCACGCAATTGCTCGAAATGGGCGCCCCGATCGTGGTGGCGCTCAACATGATCGATATCGCCAAGTCGCGGCGGTTGGAGATCGATATCGACGAACTCTCCAAGCGGCTGAGCTGTCCGGTCATCCCCATTGTCGCCTCGGCCGAGAAGGGCATCGAGGATCTCAAGGCGGGGATTGCCCGTGCCGCGGACGAAGAGAAACCCGGCCGGAAAGCGGTCACCTACAGGCCGGAGGTCGAAGCGGCCCTCGCCGAGTTGCTGCCGCATATCACATCGACGGCAACGAGCGGTTCGCCGCGCTGGCTCGCGGTTAAGCTCCTCGAAGGCGACGAAAACGCATCGGGCACGCTCGACTCCGAAGCGGAGACGATCGCCGCGCGCGAAAGGAACAAGCTCGAGGAGAAACTAGGCGTCGACACCGACACGCTCATCGCCAGCGGTCGCTACGACTTCGTCAACGGGGTGACGCAGACATCCGTGCGCCGGAAGACGCAACTGAAAAAGACGGTGTCCGACAGCATCGACCGCGTCATCCTCAACCGGACGCTGGGCATCCCGATCTTCCTCGTCATCATGTACGCGATGTTCATGTTCACCATCAACATCGGCGGCGCCTTCATCGACTTCTTCGACATTGCCGCGGGCACCATCTTCGTCGACGGCTTCGGCCAATTCCTCGAGGGCATCGGCAGCCCCGACTGGATCGTCACCCTGCTCGCGACCGGCGTTGGCGGCGGCATTCAGACCGTCGCGACATTCATCCCGGTCATCGCATGCCTGTTTCTTTTCCTCTCGATCCTGGAGGACTCCGGCTATATGGCGCGCGCCGCGTTCGTCATGGACCGGCTCATGCGCATGGTCGGCCTGCCCGGCAAATCCTTCGTCCCGCTCATTGTCGGATTCGGCTGCAACGTGCCGGCGATCATGGCCGCCCGGACGCTGGAGAATCCACGCGACCGCACCATGACCATCATGATGGCTCCGTTCATGTCGTGCGGCGCCAAGCTCCCCGTCTATGCGCTCTTCGCGGCAGCGTTCTTTCCGGTCGGAGGACAGAACCTCGTCTTCGCGCTCTATCTGATCGGCATTCTCGCCGCCGTATTCACCGGGCTGGTGCTGAAGCACACGCTGCTGCGAGGCGAAACCTCGCCCTTCGTGATGGAGCTGCCGCCCTACCACATGCCGACCTTCAAAGGCATCATGCTGCGCACCTGGGACCGCTTGCGGAGTTTCATTCTGCGCGCCGGCAAGGTGATCGTCGCCATGGTCGTCGTGATCGCCTTCCTCAACTCCTGGGGAACCGACGGAAGTTTCGGCCACGAGGACTCGGAGGAGTCGGTGCTGTCGGAGATCGGGCGCGGGCTGGTTCCGGTATTCGAGCCCATGGGCATTCAGGAGGACAATTGGCCCGCGACAGTCGGCATCTTCACCGGCCTGCTCGCCAAGGAGGTCGTGGTCGGTACGCTCAACACGCTCTACTCCAGCATGGCGACGAGCGACGCCGAGCCGGGTTCCGAGGAGGGCGAAGACGCGTTCAGCGTCTGGGGCGGTCTCCAGGCGGCGGTCGACAGTGTCGGACCGAACCTGCGGGACGCCTTCGGCACGGCACAAGATCCGTTGGGCATGGATATCGGCGACGTCAGTTCGCCGCTCACCGCGGCGGAGGAGCAAGGCGTGAGCGCCGGTATCTTCGGATCGATGGCAAACCTCTTCGACGGTCAAGTCGGCGCCTTCGCCTATCTGCTCTTCATCCTGCTCTATATGCCTTGCGTCGCGGCCATCGCCGCCGTCTATCGCGAGACCGGCACGACCTGGGCCATACTCGTGAGCGTCTGGACCACCGCGCTCGCATACGCTGTCGCCGTGCTGTTCTACCAGACCGCGACGTTTTCCCGGGATCCGGTGTCGTCGGCCTGGTGGATCGGCGGAATCCTCGCACTCTTCGTCGCGGTGTTCTTGGCCTTGCGCTTCTACGGCACGCGCGAGGAGCCCCGCACCGCCGCCGTCCCGAGCGTATAACCGAAGACGTGCATGCCTAAACCGCGCCCTAACAGCACCGAAGATCACGAACGCCCATGTTGCTCGATCTGAAGAACTACCTCGAGGCCCACAATCCGGCCAGCATCGGGGACCTCGCGACGCACTATAGTATCGAACCGGACGCCTTGCGGGGCATGCTCGATCATTGGATCCGCAAGGGTAAGGTGAAGCGTCTCGAACTCGGATGCACATGCAAGAGCTGCTCGCAGGGTGGCACTTGCGGCAGTTGCTGCTCCACTTCCTTCGAGATTTACCAATGGCTCGACGGCGCAAACGATGGAAAAGCCGCTTCTCCTGATCGGTATTCATAGGGACGAACGCCCCTTTGGGGATCGCCTCGCCCAGCTTCTCGGTGCCCGTTGCGATCTGCTCCGCGTGGAGAACGGGCTGGACAACGCCAACCCCACGCCGGACGGCGAATTCCACTACCGCATTCGCCATACCGAGATGTACCGGCAGGTGCTCCAGCAGTTGCACCGGCGAACCGGGCCGGTAATCGACATCCATACGGGCCTGAACGAGAGAGGCCGGTGCGCGGACATCTATTGTCAGAGCGAAGGCTTCCTGAGTTGCCTCGACCGCGCGCTCGTCGCCCGCCCGCCCGCCGGCGGCAAAGCGCGTGGGGATGTGAGACGGGTGAAGATCGTGCCGCACGAGGCGAACGAGTCTCGCGCAGTGGCCGAGCCCGGATCGCGGCCGGTCGTTTGGACCTACATTCCCGAAGCCGTCTGGAGAAATCCCCACTTTCTCTATATCGGCATCGAAGTGTTTCTGGCCGCCCCCGGCCCGGGCTCGGAAGCGGACCATGCTTACGCGCGCGATCTCGTCCTTCTGTGCGCGGATTGTTCGGCGCATCTGGAGGATCGCCGCCCGTGTCTCGGCACCGGGGCCTGACGGGCGTCACGGTTCCTCCCAAGAGGTTCCTCCCAAGAGGTTCCTCCCAAGAGGTTCCTCCCAAG
>NZ_LPWG01000002.1 GCF_001723285.1 Methyloceanibacter methanicus
CGCGATGTTATGGCTCGGCGGCCTTAAGGGCCTGAGCCTCGATACCGGCTTCGCGAATGCGAGCTCCCATGCCTCGCCGGCGCTATCGATCCCGGTCAGTCCGCCGCGCGCCGCCCTGTCCACCGGAGCGGACGGAGACGGCAAGGTCCGCACGGCGGCCCCATCTTCACTTGGGTTTGCCGTACGGGCCGGGGAGACGGACCGGATCGAAGGGCTGATGGCCCATGGGCGAAGATGATCGACGTGGCTATCTCGCCGGCGCCCGGGCTTACTACCGCCGCGCTGCCGAAGCGGGCAGTGGCGAGGCCGCGCTGGCGGTCGGGGCCACTTACGATCCGAAGATCATCGCGCGGCTGGCCGTTCAGGGCATCAAGCCCGACCGGGCCGAGGCCGCGAAGTGGTACGCCAGAGCCGCAGGCCTCGGCGTCGCGGATCGCGAAGCAACGCTCCGTCGTCTGACGAACGATTGGGGCCAGGAACCGGGCCTTTCCGGGCCGTCCGGACTCATGGCATCGGCCGGCCCAATCTCGGGCGTTCCCCTGCCGCTCAGGAATCCGAGGCGGCGCCGGCGCAAATGCGGAGCGCCCAAGCCATTCCAAGCTCCCAAGCCGTTCCAAGCTCCCAAGCCGTTCCAAGCGCCCCAGAGGAGGCGTTTGCCGAAGACCAGCCACAAGACCAAGAAGAGCCGCAGCGGCAACGTCTTGCCGCCGGCGGCCCTGCCGCGACGCAATCGGTTCGGCCGCAATTGCTTGCCTCCGAGGGCGAGTCCAAACCCGGGCCGTTGTCCATGCTCATGCGGGCCGCGGCTGGCCGCTCCGCGGAGGAGGAATGGATGGAAGTCAAGACCCCCGTGAATATCCGCAAAGGCCCTTCATCGAACGCCGGGTCCGACAAGGTCGCCCTGACGGGCGCCAAGCTTCGCGTCGTCGGACGCGAGGGCAATTGGATCCGCGTCGCCGATCCCGAGACGGCGCAGGAAGGCTATATCTACAACCGCTTCCTGAAGGAGAGCAGCGCGCCTTAAGAGCCGGACACCGCCGGTGCCTTGTGGACGTTCCAGGCGAGATAGGTGAGCGCCGCACCCTCGGTGACGAGGAGCAGCCCCAGCATCAGCCCAAGCACCCAATCGGCGGTGAGCGGCATGTTCGCCCAGAGGACGAAGGACAGGACGATCCCGACCAGCCCGCTCGCGAGCACCCAGCCCCAGTTCGGGAAGGGACGGATCGTCAGGGCGAAGATTACCTTCGCGATCCCCTCGACCATGAAATAAACGATGAGCAGCATCGTCATGACGAGCAGGCCGCTGTCGGGGGAGCGCAACAGCAAGACCCCGATCAAAATCGCGAGCACGGCGGAGATGAGCTGCAGCCAGAAATGAGGGACATTGCTGGCGCCGATCAGGCCGATGCCCTGCAGGACGCCGCTGATGATCAAGATCCAGCCGAGCAGGAACACGACCGCCACGGACGCAATGACCGGCGAAATGATCGCCAGCACGCCGGCCACGACGAGCAGCACGCCCTGAATCAGGTACCATAGGGAATAACGCTTCACCGTCTCGCGCATCGCCTCGCGCAGCGCCGCCGCGGCGGCATCCACTGGAATAGCCATAGGTTGAGCCCTCCTCTAGGGTGTCGGCCGAATCGATCCGACGTTGATTCGAGTCTTGAGGACAGCATACGACAAGCAGGCGGCCGATGAAGCGTCAGAGCGACGATACCCAAGCCCTTGCCAGCGCGATCCGAAAAGCAACGGTCCGGCTGATTCCCTTTCTATGCCTTGCGTATACGGTCAATTTCCTCGACCGGGTCAATGTGGCTTCGCCGCGCTGCACAACGAGGATTTGGGGTTTTCCCCCGTCCGTCTACGGATTCGGCGCCGGCATCTTCTTTCTCGGCTATATCGCCTTCGAGATTCCGAGCAATCTCGCGCTCCGGCGCTTCGGCGCGCGCATCTGGATCGCGCGCATCATGATCTCCTGGGGTCTTGTCGCCTGCGCCATGGCGCTGGTCCACTCCGAAACGAGCTTCTATGTGACGCGCGCCCTGCTCGGCATCGCCGAGGCCGGTTTCTTTCCTGGCATCATCCTGTATCTGACCTATTGGTTCCCCGCGACCGAGCGCGCTCGCATCATTGCCCTGTTCATGGCCTCGGTACCGCTGGCCACGGTGTTCGGCGGACCGCTCTCCGGCGCGCTGCTCGAGATGCACGGTCTTCTCGGTTTCGCCGGCTGGCAATGGCTGTTCGTGGTGGAGGGCGTTCCGGCCATCGTCCTCGGCGTGCTCGCCTTGAAGGTTCTGACCGACACGCCGGAACACGCCCATTGGCTGACGGACGACGAGAAATTTGCCCTGACGAGTGCCCTCGCCCACGAAGCCGAACAGACCGAGGCGGTCGGCTATGCGGACCTCGGTTCCGCGCTGACCCGCCCGCGCGTCTTGGCGCTCGGCGGCCTCTATTTCCTCATGGTCACCGGGCTCTACGGCATCGGCTTCTGGATGCCCCAGGTGATCAGCGGCTTCGGGTTCGCCCCGCTCGCCGTGGGGTTCCTTGCCGCGATCCCGTATCTCTTCGCCGCCATCGCCATGGTTCTTTGGGGACACCGGTCGGACCGGACGGGAGAGCGGCGCTGGCATATCGCATTGCCGCTGCTCCTGGCTGCGGCGTCCTTCGCCTGGTCCGCCTATTCCGGGCCGCTCATACCCACCATGGTGGCCCTGACCCTCGCCACGCTCGGCCTCTACGCGGCGTTCGGGCCGTTCTGGTCGCTGCCGACAGCCCTCCTGACGGGGGCGGGCGCGGCGGCGGGAATCGCGCTCGTCAATTCGATGGGAAACGTGGCCGGTTTCGCGGGCCCCTATATTTTCGGCGTCTTGAAGGAGACGACAGGCAGCTTCTCCGCGGCGCTCCTGTTCCTGGCCGGCGCACTGGCTCTCGGCGGTTTCATGGCGCTGGGCTTCCGGGAGCCTCACGCCACGCCACAACAAGAACCGGCCTAGGCGAGCGCCGGCCGGGGACTGCGTTTCCGGCCGGACTTGGCCTTCGGCGGCGCCGATTTGAGGCCCCCGGGTCTGTCTCCTTGGCCTCGCGCAGGCGTCCCGCGCCTAGCCCGTCTCGTCGCCGCGCACCACGGGCCGGAACATCTCGCCCGTGTCCAACGTCTCGGCGTTGCAGAAATACTGGAAGATCGTCCGGCGCCTGCGGTCGAACACATCGTAATAGCCCGCCGCGCCCCAGACGAGAATGGTCGCCTTCCCGTTCGTGACACGGTCGGCGAGATTCGGCCCCGCATCGCATTGGACGATCGCGGTCGCGGTGCCGTCCCGGCCCAGCCGCGGGCGCGACGGAGCGAGAGGCCCGTCGTCGGGAACGGGCCGGATCGGCAGATCGTCCTCGTCCGCAATGTCGACAACCTCCATCTCGGCGAGGCTCTCGAGTTTGAAGGCCGGTGTTTGTCCCGAGTTGCGGTAGGTGATCTTCACCTTGACGGTGCCGTCGGCGTCCGGGGTCTCGATGAATTCGAGCGAGTCCACATCCACATAGGCCCGCAGTTCGGCTTCGCGGTCCGCGGATCTCGGCGACGACGAGAGGCGCACGGGCGCCGCACTGCCTTCGGCCGCCCGACGTGCCGCGAGGGCCGCCGTGATCACGGGCCAGAGCATCAGCAGCAAGATCAGCAACGCGAGCAGGCCGATCAGCATCACGAGGCGCGTCAGCCGCGCCGTGGCTTCCGATGCCGCCGCCGCCCGCGATTGCTGGCAAACCTCCGCCTGATAGGGATGCTGGACATTCGCGCACGGATCCGAAACGTCCCAAGGACCCGCTTCTGGCTTGGCCTCGTCCGCCGGCGCCTCGCTGTCCGAGGACTCGGCCTCCAGAGACTCGCCCTCCAGAGACTCGCCGCCCGCCTCGGTCTGCTCGCTCGCGGCTTCGCCGGCGTCCGGCGCTTCCTGTGCGGCGGCACGATACGGTGCGAAGACAATCACGCAGAGAGACAAGATCAAAGCGCAGGCTAGGGCGCAGCAAGGCCCGGCAAACGCTTTCAAGTATGTAGACGTCATGATGATGCGCAGAACAATTTCCCCAAGGGCGCCGATCCTATTCGCCGAAACGCGGCTTGTCTCGCCTTCCGAACGGCTTTGCGCAAACTTCTCGCCAATTTGTCTCAAATCGAAACAATTTCGGCCGGTCCACGTAAAAACGGCCCCGGGCGAAGGACCCGGGGCCGTGCGGTTCCGTCTCGATGGCGCGCGCTACTTCTCCGTCGCATCTCCGGTGGCCATGGGTTTGGCCTCGCCCGACACGTTGGACACGGCTTGGGGCGCCGTCTCCATCTCGATGAAGCTGATCTTGCCGTTCGCAGCCTTCAGCGCCTCTTTGAGGTCAACCATACGGACGCCCTGATCCTGATAGGTGCGAAAGTACCAGCGCAGATTCTGAAGGTCGTTGACGCTGGTCCATTCGGTGATCTCGGGAAGCGCACCGCCCACGGACGCGTTCACCACCGATCCCTTCGGAATGTCGAACTGGTTCAGGATGTGGAAGGCGGCAAACACTGCCTCATCGGCGTCGTCATTGGGGACCGCCGCCTGGCTGAACATGGCGGCGCGAACGAAGCGCGAGGGCGGGGTGAAGTCGCCGGGCAGCCCGAGCATGCCCGTGCCCGAACCGGTCGGATCGAGGGTCACGGGGCCGAGCTTCGCCGTATCGACATCCTTCGGGGACAGGTTGATGTAGGTGTCGAGATTGGTCATGTGCCAATCGTAGGTCGGCGCGTTGGTCATCACGCCGAGCGGCGCGTCGGTCACTTTGAGCTTGCCGCCGCGCGGTTCGATGGCGATCGACTTGCCGGTCTTGTCCTGCACGAAGAAGTGCACGTCGGCGGGCATGCCCTTGGCGCTGCCGAGGCCCGGCATCGGCGTCGCCACCATCGCGATGTCCTCAACCGCCTTCTTCACCTCATCGACCGTGGCGAAGTTGCCGAGCACCCACATGCCGAAATCCTGGGGCGCGAGCGCGCGGGACGCATTCTCCGACGTCACATCGGCGTATTGGGCGTAGTCTGGAAAATAGAACAGGCCGATGGACAGGCCTTGGTCGTTCAAGCCGTCGATAATGGCGACTTCGTTGAACGCGTTGGCACCGACAATGCCGTAGCGCGTCTTGTAGGTCAGCCCCTTGCTGCCGTCAGGCAGGGTCCCGCTGAACGCCTGGCCGGCGGGGACGACAATCACATTGGACTTGAGGGGGAATCCGAACTCAAGCGTGCGGCCGCGAACGGCCGCGCCGTCTTCTGCTTTGAGGCTGATTCCCGTGCAAGCGAAAGCCGGCGTCGTCGCAAAAGCAAACGAAGCGGCGAAGACGTAGGTGGCAACGCGTCGGATCATGACGATCTCTCCTTCGGTGAAATTCGGGAGGAGAGTGCGCGCCCGCCGTGAAGGCCGCGTTAAGTACGTGCGGAATTTCCACACAGGCTTAGTTTGGACCACCGGAACTCGGTCGCATTTTCGTAAAAGCTGCGCGGCATGCGCGCGGCCGGGCGAACAACAGGTCCGCAAATGAAGTCCGCAGACGAAAAAGACGGGCCCGCCGTGTGCGGCCCCGTCTTCAAGCCTGCTACCGACCAAGGCGGCGCCGGACTCCGGCTCTCGTCACCCCATTCGGCTCTAAGCGCCCTTCCGGCTCTATTTGAGCGTCTCGACATAGGCCGCCACGTCCGCGACGTCCTGGTCCGTCGCCAGTGTCATGGCCATAGGCGCCATCTGCTTGCCGAACGTATCCTTCGGGTCGCCACCGCGGACGCCGGTCTGAAGTTGTTCAGCTGGCGCGCGGTGTACCAGGCCGGCAGGCCGCCGATTGGAGGTGCGCCGAGCGCCTCGTTCCCCGCGCCAGTCGCTCCGTGGCATGCGGCGCAGGTCATATAAAGCTGCTTTCCGTGGTTGACGTCGGCGGCGAAGGCCTCCGCCGTCGAGAACGCCGCGATGGCGGCCGCTGCAAGAATCACAAGAATCCCGAGAGTCGAATGTGTTTTCATGCCCAGCTCCTGTACCGATCCAAAAACGATATCCAGGTCCTGCGAGTCCTACCCAAAATTCCCGCGCCCGGAAAGCTGTGCGTCGTCCCAAAGTCCGCGTTGGGTCAGGCGCTACGCGACATTCGCCCCGAGTAGGGAGCCGATGAAATAGGTTGCCGCCGCCGCAATCGACCCGACGGCGAGCATGCGCGCGCCGCCGACCAATGCGTTCTTGCCGGAGAACAGGCTGAGCGCCGATCCCACGCCGAACAGTGCGATCCCTGCTAGCACAGCGGCGATTACGATCCCCTCCTTCTCGTACCCCAGGAGGTAAGGGATCAACGGCACGCAGGCGCCGACACTGAAGGTGAGGAACGAGGAGACCGCGGCGCCCATGGGCGATCCGAGCTCCTCCGGATTGAGGCCAAGTTCCTCGCGGGTCAACGCATCGAGCGCCTTTTCGGGATTCGCGATCAGGTGCTTGGCCATGTCGCGTGCTTCGCCGATGGGGATGCCGCGTGCTTCGTAGATGAGCGCCAGCTCCTCGGCCTCCTCATCGGGATAGCGTTCGAGTTCGTCTCGTTCTTGCGATATCTGATGCTCGAACATTTCCCGCTGCGACAGCATCGAGATGAACTCGCCCGCGCCCATGGAAAAGGCGCCCGCCAGCAATCCGGCGATTCCGGTCAACAGAATTTCGCTCGGCCCCACGCCGGCGCCCGCCACGCCCATGACCAGGCAGGTATTGGACACGAGACCGTCATTCACGCCGAACACACCGGCGCGCAGCGTCCCGCTCGTATAGTTCTTGTGCTGACGGCCGATGTCCTCCACCGAGGTCGGCCAGGGGTGGCCCCTCCCGTCCGCCGCGCCCGGCTCGGGCATCTTGCTGCGATAAACGGAAACGCCGCGCACCTTGTGCGCCGACAAGACGTTGCGCATGGCCCGCGGCGGTAGAATGCCCAAGAGCAAGACCGCAATCCGGGACCGCAGCGACGGCTTGAAGTCGGGGACGGGTTTCAGATCCTTCGCAAGGATCGCCGCCTGTTCCTCAGCCGCCTTCGCCATCTTGCCGAACAGCTTGGCGCGCCTGGGATCGGGCTCATTGGCAGCGACAGCGCTGGAGAGGTAGGCCGCGGTCTTCTCGGACTGCCAGCGTGCAAGCGTATTCTCCATGGTCGAACCTTCCTGCCGAATGGGCATCCTCGCGCCCGCGAATCGTGAGCCTGGAGCGTACACGAGGGAACGCAACCAAACTTTGACGGGTGAGGAAGCGCTTTACTAACGCATTACGTGTCCATAAGCTCCTTGCGCAACTTTCAGTGGTGGGAGAGGATCAATGACACGTGGCTTGCTTCTCGTCGCTCTGATCTGGGCGACGTTCAGTATTGGGACTGCGAGGGCCGAGGAGCCCTTGCCCAAACCGACAGGCGAGCAAGTGCTCGCCTACTCGAAGATCGTCGAGGCGTTTCCGGCGACGAACCGCGCGGAAGCAGCAAAAGTCTTGGACAAATGGATGGCGGGCGAGCTCGTTGCGTCCCGCCCGGACTTCAGCGACACGAAAGGCGCCGGAGAGTATGCAGCTTGCGTCGCCGCGTGCTGCGGCATCTTCGGTTGCAACCCCATTTGCGTGGCTGCTTGCGGCCCCTTGCTGTAACGCGCATCGCCTGCCCCTTCTGTCAAGGGGCAGGCGAATTTCTCATGGGCCAGGCGCCCGAACCGCTGCTGCGGACGATCAGGGAATGGCAGCACGCAGCATTTCAGCCTTGGTGACGTCTTCCCCGCGACACCCCTGGTCGGGGCACTTGTTGGAGATGCGGCAAGGCGAGGACATCAGGAAGTCTTCTTCGCCGCGCACAAGCACGCCTCTTGCGACCAGTTCCCCTGCGCGGAGCTTGTCGGTGTCATAAACGACCGAGCCCGAGTTTCCGCCATAGGTATCGAGATTGGCGACAAAGAACGCTTGTCTGACGTCCCGGACGGTCGCGTTGGCGGCGATCTTGACCGGAAGTCCCATCGGATAGCCGACCACCGTCAATGGCTGGCCGAACTGAACCGGATCTGAGCTCAGGGCCACGGTCGGGACGTCTTCGATGTCGCGGTCCACGCGGATCACGCGCCAGTCGCTGCCATCCTCTCCTCCGAGGGCGCCGGCCACGACTTCCCGGCATTGGTAGAGGTCTTTGCGGGCGAACGTCGTGCTGACGGGTTGGCTCTCGGTCTCTTTGCGAAACCCGAACAGAACCGTCGTGGAGGGGCAGGTCGCGACATGCACGCAATGGCCCGCCGTTGCAATCAGACGCGGGCCCACCTTGAAACCCGAACAGAACCCCGGAGCGGGTTCGTCCCAGAATCGTTCGGCGGGAAACCCCGATGCCGGCCCGCAAAGATGGGCGCCCTCGTCCGACACCGAAACGGTGCCGTCGTCGTTCGGCGTGACCTTGAGACTGTTGACGAGGACGGCGGTGGCATCGGCAGCGCGGCGCTCATGGGGAGAGGCGCGATAGTAGTTCCTGCGGTCGTCGGGCCCGTAGATGGCTTTGACTTCGTTCAGCAGAAGCTCCAGGTCCCGCTGTATGCCGACAAGCGACGCCGAATCCGGCGCGGCGAACCGCGACCGTCCGGCGAGAGACTGAAATTTGGCTGATAAGTTCTGGAACCTCTCGGTCAAGGTCCCGGCCGCCTCGGGCTCGGCGGCGAGGGCGATCGTTGAGAGCGCCAAGCCGCTGCCAAGGAGGATCCAACCGACCCGCATGATGAGGTCCTCCCACCCGAGATCCGCTATGGTGGAAGTAGAGTCTCCTACTGGTTGTATATGTCAATATACAACTCGCAAAAGTTTAAGCCTGGCACGGCTCAGAGGTAGGTGACGACGCCCGTCCCCAGGTCGTAGATCCCGCCCCCAATCTTAAGCTTTCCGGCCATGACGGCATCGCCGATGATCTTCGATCGCGTCTTCAGCCGCTTCATGCCGAGCCGCACATTCTCTTCGATCGAGGCCGCCAAGAAGTCGCCGGGATGACGGCCATGCGCCGTGATCACCGCGGGCTCGATGGCTTTCAGCAGTTCGGGAAGGTGGCCGGGGAGTTCCTTGCGCTGCATGGACGCGCTGAGGGCGGTCAAGACGGCGCCGCAGCCCGTGTGACCCAACACGAAGATGAGCGGGATGCCGAGACTGGTGACGGCGTACTCGAAGCTTGCCAGCCCATAGTTGCTCACGACGTTGCCGGCATCGCGGGATACGAAGAGATCGCCCGGACCCTGGCCGAAAATGATTTCGGGGGGCACACGGCTGTCTGCGCAGGACAGGATACCGGCAATCGGATGCTGGGCCTTGGTCAGCGCCGCGCGCCCGGCGGAGAAATCGGTGTCTTTGGTGTCTCCGGCGGCAAAACGGACATTGCCCGCCTTCAAGCGTTCGAGGGCCTCCGACGGCGGGATCGCGTTTGGCACCGCGGCTTTGTCCTCGGCCCGCGCGCGTGTTGACGGGAACGCCCTGGCGGCAAGGGAAGCGCCCGCGCCGGCGACGAAGGCGCGTCGCGACAAAATTGGACGTATACGGCAGTCGCACATATGTCCTCCCCCCGCTCAAGCGATTCTCATTGAAGGAAAGCGTCCCGCGCGGGCCCCTTGGGGTCAAGCGGGTCGCGCGTCGTTCACGCCCGGGGCGAGGTCTAGTGGGTGATGCGGATCGTGGTGTTGCCCTTGCCGTATTGCTGCACCAGGGCGTAGAGGCGCGCCGCATTGGAGGGATGCAGCCGCACGCAACCGTGCGAAGCGGGCCGCCCGAGATATTTCGTCTCGTAGGAGCCGTGGATGGCATAGCCGCCTTTGAAGAAGATGGAATGGGGCATCGGCGAACCGTGATAGATCGTCGACCGGTGGAAGCGCACGAGATTGTACGGCTTGTACGTGCCTGTCGGCGTCCGGTAACCCGACCGCGCTGTGGAAACCTTCCACGTATATTTGGGCTTACCGTTCACATAGACATGCATCCGCTGACTCGACAGATTGATCTGAGCCAGAACGCCGGCAAAGGCCGCGCTGGGCAGCGTCAGCACAGCGCCCAAAATCGCGATCAGGACCAAGAAACGACGCATTTGTTGTGTCTCCTCCACCATTCAACTCGCACTCAGGATCAGCGACGCTGCAAAGCGCGGCCTCTCAAGGCTAGTGTCCGGACCAGTCTAAGGCCACGGGACTGAACATCTCCTGAATGGCGCCCCCGGGTGCGCCAGGTCCGAAACTCACTACGATTCATACCCTTAAGAGGCTCCTACTATTGGTGTTGTTTGTGTTAAGCTTGCGATTTCATCGTCGTCAGTTCGTGGGGCATATGTCATATGGCTGGGGGACAATGCGTAGGCTGATCATCAGCCTACCGTTTTTGATTCTGATGACCGGTGTCTCGGCGGGCCAGGTGGCCACGCCTCAGGACTCCGTGCGGCCTCAGCATGTCGCCCCGCCCGATTCGGACTCCTCGCCACAAGAAAACGCACTTCACAAGGCGGAACCACTCGACACTGCCGAGGATGAGGGAGACGTGGCATCGCTCGCCGACATTCCCATGGAGCGTCCCTTGCGCCGGCCCGAGCCACCGAAGAACATTCCGCCGGCGAAGCTCGCGCCCGCGAACGATCTGTTCGGCTCGGTGCCGACGCCTGCGCCGCTCGCCGCGCGGGCCATCGGCGGCTACGCCAAGGGCTGTCTCTCCGGCGGCGTTTCCCTGCCGATCAACGGGCCGGACTGGCAGGTGATGAGGCTGTCGCGAAACCGGAATTGGGGAGCGCCGCAGCTCATCGATTACATGGAGCGCCTCGCCAGCGACGCGCATGCGCTCGATGGGTGGCCTGGCCTGCTCGTCGGCGATCTTTCGCAGCCCCGCGGCGGCCCGATGCTGACCGGCCATACCAGCCATCAGATTGGTCTGGATGCGGACATTTGGCTGACGCCCATGCCGGACCATGTGCTGTCCGAGACCGAACGTGAAGAGATGACGGCCGTCTCGATGCTGAAGGATCCCTTCAGCGTCGATCCGGAGGTGTTCACGGACCTGCAGGTGAAGCTGATCCGCCGGGCGGCGTCATACCGGCAAGTCGCCCGCATCTTCGTCCACCCCGCCATCAAGAAGGCGCTGTGCGCCCGCGCGGATGTGGCTGGCAAGAACAAGGCGTGGCTCGCAAAGGTCCGGCCCTGGTGGAACCACCACTATCACTTCCATGTCCGGCTGAAATGCCCGCATGGCATGGAGGGGTGCAACGGGCAATCGCCCGTGTCGGGCGAAATCGGCTGCGACGACGACGACTTCAAGTACTGGGACAAGAATCTGAAGACCTCGGCGAAGTGGGCGACCGACCATGGTTACAGCCCCATGGATCCGCTCCGGCGCCGGCCCAGCCTCTCCGATCGCAAGCGCCGCGGCAAGCTGAGGGATCTGCCCAAGGATTGCGAGTCGGTGCTGACCGCGGGCGCGCCGAGCCGCTGAAGGTGGGCGATGAATTGCCGCCCATCGCCGTCAAGGCGCGACCAGCAAGGACGCCGGGCCGCGTGCCGGTCCTCACCAAGGAACAGCTCGCCGCGCTTCTTGGCACCAAGAACAAGAAGTCTCGATGCAGATGCCCGAGCGCAATCCGATTCGCTGACCTGTCCCTCAGCGGCGAAGAGTCGTCTTTGCGCGGCCGCGCGAGTCGGGCACACTCCCGGCCATGTTGCAGCGGCGTTCAAGCCCGTTCGAAGGGCAGAAAAACGTATTTGGTGAGCCCCTCAAGCCGTGCTCGGACCGGCCGCTGACCGGCTTTTTCCGGACGGGATGCTGCCACACGGGGCCGGAGGACGCCGGGCTGCACACGGTCTGCGTCGAGGTGACGGAGACATTTCTCGCGTTTTCCAAGGCCCGCGGCAACGATCTGTCCACGCCCCACCCGGATTTCGGCTTTCCGGGCTTGAAGCCGGGAGACCGCTGGTGTTTGTGCGCGGCCCGCTGGCTGGAAGCCTTCGAGGCCGGCAAGGCCCCGCGCGTGGTTCTCGGTGCGACCCACGAGGCCACGCTCGAGATTGTGGCCCTGGAAGACCTCAAACGATACGCGATCGACCTCGCCTGAGAGGCGGGAAGCAAGGATAGAACTGGCTTGTTGCGCCCATCTGGAGGTGGCAGCATGCGCGCCCGGGCCACAAACAGGCACACCGCCACACGATGAGCGAAAAAGCAGCAGACAAGAAAGCCGCGCCCTCGCAGCGCCGCCAGAAGCGTCAGATCTATCACAAGGGTCACAAACGCAAATTTCTGGTGGTCGTCGACGAGACGCCGGAATGCGAGAGCGCGCTCGCCTTCGCCGCGAGCCGGGCGGAGCGGACCAAGGGCCAGCTCGCGCTGCTTTACGTCATCGAACCCGAAGACGGCGCCATGCATTGGCTCGGGGTCGAGGAGATCGCCCGGGAGGAGGGGCTCAACAAGGCGAAGGCAGTCTTCCGCTTGTTTGGCCGCAAGCTCAAGACGATGGGGTTCGAGGACCTCGTTCCCGAGGAGATCGTGCGCGAGGGTTCAAAGTCCGAGGAGATCACCAATCTTATCGAAGAGGATCCGGATATCGGCGTCCTGGTCCTCGGCGCTTCGAAAGACCCGTCGGGACCAGGACCTCTGGTGTCCAGCCTCGCGGGCGGCCGCCTCGCCGGCGTCTTTCCGACACCGATCACGGTCGTACCGGGACACTTGTCGACGGAGGAGATTCTTGCGCTTGCCTAAGGGCCTGAAGGACCCTGACGAGACGCCGACTATGCGCGCGGCCGCCTTGACTTTGCAGCGGTGTGGCCACAAATATAGAACCATTCTAAGTCAGGTGTGAGTTCCGACTCAAAAAGGTCCCATCATGTTTATCCAGACCGAGGCGACGCCGAATCCGGCGACCTTGAAGTTCCTGCCAGGCCGAAGCGTTGTTGGCGATCACGATGCGGTCGAGTACCGCGCGGACGACCAGGACGAGACGTCACCCCTCGCCTCGCGCTTGTTCGAGATCGAGGGCGTATCGAGTGTGTTCCTCGGCTCAGACTTCATCAGCGTCACCAAGAGCGACGGCGAGTGGCCACATCTGAAGCCGGCCATTCTGGGCGCCATCATGGAGCACTACCTGTCCGGCGAAGCCACCATGGGCAGCCAGGGCGACGTGCAGCCCGGCGACGAGGAGTTCTTCGAGCCCGAGGACGAAGAGACCGTCAAGACCATCAAGGAGCTGCTCGACACGCGGGTGCGCCCGGCCGTGGCCCAAGACGGCGGCGATATCACCTTCCAGGGCTATCGCGACGGGATCGTGTATTTGCACATGCGCGGCGCGTGCTCCGGCTGCCCCAGCTCGACGGCCACGCTCCGGCATGGAATCGAAAACCTGCTGCGGCATTTCATTCCGGAAGTGCAGAAAGTCCGCCCGATTTGACGGGACGTCTGACTGACCCCGCCCTCGCGCAGCTTTTCCACGACGCACGCACCCATAATGCCTGGCAGGATCGGGACGTGCCCGATGCGCTGTTGCGCGAACTCGTGTCGCTCGTTCTGCTCGGACCGACCAGCGCGAATTGCAGCCCGGCGCGATTCGTGTTCGTGAAATCGCGTGAGGCGAAGGCGCGGCTGAAGCCGTTCCTGTCCGAGGGCAATCGCGACAAGACCATGCAGGCGCCGGTCTGCGTCATCCTCGGCAACGACCAGGACTTCCACGAGCACCTGCCGAAGCTCTTCCCGCACACCGATGCCAAGAGCTGGTTCGCGGGCAAGCCGCAGAAAATCGCCGAAACGGCCTTCCGCAACGGGACCCTCCAGGGCGGCTATCTCATCATGGCCGCCCGGGCGCTCGGGCTCGATTGCGGTCCCATGTCGGGATTCGACCCGGCGGGTGTCGATGCCGAATTCTTCGCCGGGACCAACGTGAAGGCGAACTTCCTGTGCAATCTCGGCTATGGCGATGCGTCCGCCCTGCGCCCCCGATCGCCGCGATTCGACTTCGACCAAGTCGCGCGCATCCTCTAAGACCTTCCCATGAACGTTCTCGCGCTCGATACGAGATGGGGGTCTGCTCGGCCGCCGTACTGCGGACAACCGGTTCGGGGAAGACGCGGGTCCTCCGCGAGGCCGAGATGATGCGCGGCCACGCCGAGGCGTTGATGCCCATGGTGGAAGCCGTGCTGGCCGAGGCGAGCCTTCAACCGCGCGACCTCGATAGGATCGCCGCAACGCAAGGGCCCGGCAGCTTCACGGGCGTGCGGATCGCCATCGCCGCCGCGCGCGGCCTAGCCCTGACCTGTGGCGCGGCGCTCTACGGCACCGATAGTCTCACGGTCATGGCACGCCGGGCCCTTCGCGAGGGCCTGGCCCCTGACCGGCCGTTCGCCGTTGCCGTGGACGCACGGCGCGGCATGATCTATCTCGGGCTCTATGGCACGGATGGATCGCGGCTGGACGGGCCCATGCTGTGCACGCCCCCCGATGCCGTGGACCGCCTGCCGAAAGACCTTGTCCTTGCCGCGGGCAGTGGCGCTGGCCTGTTGGCGGAGGCCGCCGTGGCGAGCGGCCGTCCACTCGACAGCACGCTTCCAAGCTTGCAGCCGGGCGCGATGGCGCTTGCCGAGCTTGCGGCCGAAAGTGCCGATCGTACGGCGCTCCTGCGCCCGCTCTATTTGCGCCCGCCCGACGCAAAGCCCCAAAACACCGCCCTGGAACGCCGTCCATGACGGATGGCGGACACGGCGCGGAGGTGCGGATCCGCCCGGCAGTGCCGGTCGAGGCGGCGCTCCTGACGGCCCTTCACGGGGCCTGTTTCGACGGCGCCCTTGGACCCCGGCCGACACCCTGGGACGACGCGGCCATGTCGCGGTTCATCGCCGGCCCTCCGACCCTCTGCCTCTTGGCGACGGTCGCGGCGCCGGAGCCCGCGCCGGCCGGGTTCTTGATTGCGCGGACCGCCGCTGACGAGGCCGAGCTCCTGACCATCGGCGTGCTTGCCGCGTACCGAGGACGCGGTTTCGGCCGGGCTCTGCTGCAACACGCGGCGAAATCCTTACGAGAGGCTGGTATCCGCCAGCTCTTCCTGGAGGTGGACGAGACCAATGCCCCAGCGCTTGCGCTCTATCGGGGCTTGGGGGCCGTTGCGGTGGGCCGGCGCCCCGGCTACTACGAAAACGGCGGAAACGCAGCGGTTCTGCGCCTCGATCTGACGTCCTGATCCTCCGGTCCCGGAGCCGGCGGCCGATCTTCAATCTTGCCCTTTGGGACCCGCGCCCCGATGATGGAGGCGACCGCGAACAACCCGAACCGAGCCAGCGCCGATCATGGATCAAGCGCCTTCCAAGTCGCGCACGCCAAAAGCGATGTCCCAACAAACCAGGCGGGAAAGCAGGTTGGAGCGCCTCTGCACTGAGCGCGGCCTCCGGATGACAGGACAGCGGCGCATCATCGCGCGGGTGCTTTCCGAAGCGAACGATCACCCCGATGCGGAGGAAGTCTATCGGCGCGTGGCCGAGCGCGATCCGCGCATCTCGCTATCGACCGTCTATCGCACGGTCCGCCTCCTGGAGGACGAAGGCATCGTGGAGCGCCACGATTTCGGTGACGGCCGCGCGCGCTACGAACCTGGCGGCCATGACCACCACGACCACCTCATCGACGTGACCACCGGCGAGGTCATCGAGTTCACCAACGAGGACATCGAACGCCTGCAAGAGCGCGTGGCGGCCGAACTTGGTTTCCGGCTGATCGGCCATCGGCTCGAACTCTTCGGCATGCCGCTCCAAGCCCAAAAAAAGCACCCCAAGAAATAGGCGCAAGGCCGGCGGGTCCTCGCCCGGCGTTTGACTTCCGGCGCGCGCCGGGACAACGTTAACGAAGGGTTAACGTCCGACGAAGGGGTGCGTGATGGGTACGCGCGTTTGTCTTGCCGCTGCATTGATGCTGCTGACCACGATCGCCTTTGCGGAGCACGCCGTTCCGCTGGATGCCGAGGCCGTCGCCGCGCCGCAAGCGGCGCCATCGAACGGAATTGCCGCTGAGCGGGCACCCGCGCCCGCCGCAACGAACGTCAAAGTGGCCTTCCCGTCCGAGCTCGACGTGTATCTCGTCGAGACCGGCACGCGGGAGGTCTGCGACACATACTCGTTTGGCGGCGGCGATGTCCGGACGGAATGCCGGACCGAGCCGCTTCCGGTCCGGGCCGAAAATCCGGCCTTGCGCGGGATCTGCATCACGCGCTACGGGAACCGAGTCTGCTATTGACGCTTGAGCTTTCAAACGCGCCCTCGGACCCGCTCGATTCGCTCCTGATCGATGAAAAACGCACGCGCATTTCTGGTGCTGGCAACGTTCTTCGCTTTCACGCTGCCGTTGATGCCCTTGCAGCATCTCTTCGTGCGGACGGGTTCGCGTTTCGCCCGCACCTTCCCCCATTGGTACCACCGCCAAGTCTGCCGGATCGTCGGTGTGCGCCTCAGCGTCGACGGTGCGCTGGAGCGCCAGAACGGAGTCCTGGTGGTCTCGAACCATGTGTCCTGGCTCGATATCACCGTTCTGTCTGCCGTGGCGCCGGTGTCGTTCGTCGCCAAGCAGGAGGTCTCGACCTGGCCCTTCGTGAAATGGCTGGCCAAACTCCAGCGCTCGGTCTTCGTGGATCGCGAGCGGCGTACGCAAACGAGTACGAAGGCGAATGAAATTCTCGACCGGCGTCGAGGGCGGGCGACCACGTGGTCTTCTTTGCCGAAGGCACGTCCAGCGACGGCAACGGGGTGCTGCCCTTCCGCACCGCATTGTTCGCGGCAGGCCGCCGGGCGGGGCGTCCGCAAACGGCAACGGGGCAAATTCGATATTGCGGTCCAGACCTTGGCGCTCACCTACACCAAGGTTTATGGACTGCCGCTCGGACGGCGCGGGCGCCCGCAAGTCGCCTGGTACGGCGATATGGACTTGGCGAGCCACGCCTGGCGGCTTCTGGGCCTCGGGCCCTTGGAAGCCAATATCCGAATCGGACCGCCCGTGCCCCTCGACGACTTCCCGGATCGCAAAGCGCTTGCGCGCTATACGGAAGACAAGATCCGAAACGACGTCGTCGAGCTCCTACGCGGGCGGCCCGCCGAATGAGGCGGCGCTAGATCGCGCGCCGCAGTCTGATCGTGTCCATGACGGACGCCGGCGCGAAGGTTCCGTTCGGCATCTGCCGGATGAACCCTGCTTTGACGACATTCATGAGCGTCATGTGCACGGTGCGGTCCGGATTGTCGCCTTCCGCGAAGTATCCCTCCTGAATGGCGACGCCGCACAGGTCGTCCAGGCTCATATTGCCGACCTCGCCAAGCTTGCGAATCAGGAAATCGGCCAATGGCTGACGCTGTGCCGGGCTAGGACCCAGGTCGCGTTGGACGGGCTCGTAACGCCCAGACGCCTCGGCGCGGCGCGGTTGCTCCTGGCGCGGCGCATCTTGGCGAGGCGCATCTTGTCGAGGTGCTTCCTGGCGCGGCTCGTCTTGGCGCGGCTCGGGTGCCCGTGCGGCGGGACGGTCGTAGACCGGCGCCGCAGCCGGACGCCTCTCGGCCGCCGCCGGCTCCACGGCAATCGGCCGGCGCGGCCGGACTTCCGCCGCGACCGGGCGCCGGTATTCCTCGTCTGCCCGAGGCGCGGGCCGCGGCGCGTATTGCGGCTCCGGCGCGCGATGGGTCGGCGCCGCCTCGGCAACGGCCGCATCGGCGTAAGGCTCTTCCTCGGGAAGGGCCTCAGGCTCCTCCTCCGGATAGTCCGCCTCCTCGTAGATTTCGGCCGCGACCGCGGGACGGTGCTGCTCCGGTGCCGCCTGTGGCGCCGCTTGACGGCGCTCCTCCTCGACATCCGGCGCGCTCATGATCCGCCGGTACTCGCGTTCCATCAACATGCTCACGGCTTCGAGCTCGGCCTGAAGATCGGCGATCTTCGACTCGTGCTCGCGCGTAAACAGCTCCATCCGCTTCTCGAATTGCGATTGCGCCGCGTTAATCTGCTCCTCTAGGAAGCCGGCGCGGTCTTGTAGGTCCCCGCGAATATCACGCATCAATTACCCCCAGAAATCACTGAACCTCGATACTAACGAAAGCCCGGGTTTGGGGTTCCCGCAGGTCGAATATTGAACCTGCCGTCCGCCGCCCGGCGCGCTACGCAGAACTCAACGAAAGGACACCGAACTCAGCCTCAGCATCGGCGCCAACAGCCAACATCTTACCGCTAACCGCCTGCAGAGTCGCGCACTTCCAGACCTGGGACGTATCGCGAAGCAACGCAACGCTTCATTAACGTTAATAGCGAACCCATAGAACTGCTGAATAAGACAAAACAAAGACGCGTACGGAACAGGCGACCGGAACGGTCAAGAAAAAAGTGTCATTGACTTGTCAAGTTTGGCGGGAGTTCGCTGGAAGCGGGTCCTTCTCCTCCGCAGGTGCCGGGCTTGGTGTCGACATTTCCGGCAGGAAGGCCGCAAGTAGACCGATCGCGGGAAGAAACGCACACACGTTGTAGACGAACGTGATGCTCGTCGCGTCGGCGAGCCGGCCGAGGAGCGCGGCGCCAATGCCGGCGATCCCGAAGGCCAGTCCGAAAAACAACCCGGCGACCATCCCCACTCGGCCTGGCAACAGGCTTTGCGCATACACGATGATCGCCGGATGGGCGGATGCGAGGATCAAGCCGATGATTACGCTCAGGACAGCGGTGGCGGCAAGCCCCACATGGGGAAGCGCCAGGGTGAAGGGCAACACGCCGAAGATCGACCACCAGATGACGCGGCGCCGTCCGATGCGGTCGCCGATCGGGCCGCCGATGACCGTGCCCGCCGCGACCGCTCCCAGAAAGAGAAACAGATAGAGTTGCGCCGTCTGCACCGACAGGTCGAACGTGTGGACCAGATAGAAGATGTAGAAGCTTGCGATCGACGCCAGATAGAAGTGCTTGGAAAAGGTGAGTGTCACCAGGATGAGGATGGCCTTTGCCACCTTGCGCTTTCCGAGCGCGGCAATCGCCGCGCGCTCTTCGGCACTGGAAATCGGCCGAAACTTCAGGGCCTTGCCGTACCAGGCGCCGACGCCGGCCAGCATCACCATGCCGACAAGAGCCACCAGCGAAAACCAGGCGATGGAGCCCTGCCCGTAGGGCAGGACGATGAACGCCGCCAGCAGCGGCCCGAGCGCGGTGCCGAAATTCCCGCCGACCTGAAACACCGCTTGGGCGGTGCCGTGCCGGCCGCCTGACGCCAGCCGGGCCACGCGCGAGGACTCGGGATGAAAGACGGACGAGCCCATGCCGATCAGCGCGGCGGCGACAAGAACCGTTGAATACGTCGTCGCATACGCAATCAGGAGCAGCCCGGCCAGGGACGAGCCCATGCCGGCGACGAGCGAATAGGGCGTCGGATAGCGGTCGGTGACATAGCCGACGAAGGGCTGCAGCACGGACGCCGTCGCCTGGAAGGTGAAGGTGATGAAGCCGATCTGCGCGAAATCGAGCGCAAGCGACGTCTTCAGCATCGGATAGATCGCAAGGATCAACGACTGAATGACGTCGTTCAGCATGTGGCAGACGCTGATCGCCGCCAGCACGGTCACAGCCGTTTTCTGCGCCTCGCCGTTCGCTGTCCCGTTCGCTGTCCCCGGCACCTGGGGCGCCTGATGCGTCTCCATTGTCATCCGACATTCCCGTATCACGTCCGGCTGCAGGATTGGGCCAAACCCGACCCTTGAGGCAAGCGAAGATTCGCCGCACGTGCCAAACGCACCGCCGGGACAATCTTCCCGGGCTTATTCGGGATTATCGCCAGTGCATTTTTGTCTGGTGCTCCGCTGTCCCTCCGTTGGCGGAAGCGCCGATCTCTGCAACGACACCGACAAGAGAAAAACCAATCATCCGGCATGGAGGACGCCCATGAAGTTCCCGACACGATCTTTGACCATCACCGCAACCTTAAGTGCGGCCGTCCTTTCCGCGGCGGCGGCGGCAGGCGACACCGCCCCTCAGCGCAAGGCCGGCCTTTGGGAGATCACGACCGTTGCGCCCGTGTCCGGCATGACGACGCGGAAGGTCTGCGTTGGCGAGAACGACGATATCATCCGTCCCGAGGGGGCCGACTGCACGGAACCCAAACTCACGCCCTTGAACGAAGGGGTGATCGTTACCATCGAATGCTCAGGGACGAACGGGAAGCAGATCATCAGTTCCACGTTCACGGGCGATTTCGAGACCCGCTACCACGGGACGCTGAAGACGACCTTCGATCCGCCCATCGGCGCGATCAGCAGAATGGGCGTGAACATCGACGGAAAATATCTCGGCCCCGACTGCCCACCCGACATGACGGCGGACGGGCAATGAGGCGCCCCGCCTGAGGGCGCGTCGGCACGGCCAGACCGGCGGGCAAACCGGCCCGAGACGCTCTATGGCACTTTTGTTGCAGCGTAAATCTGTTCATGGGTTGCGGTGACGGCGGCTGAAGCCGCCTCTCGCGGGCCCGGCAAGATGGTCGCCTCCGAGAGTTCGGGTTTCGCAGGGCCTCGGAGCCGGAACGAGAGGGAATAGCCATGGACGCGATGCCGAATGAGGAGAAAAAGCCCAAGAAAGACAAGAAGAACAAGAAAAATGGCCATGCCGCCAAGCATTTATCCGATGAGGAACTTGCCGACGCCGATCTTACCGTCGGCGATGTGAAGGCGAAAACCCGGAAGATCAAGAACGACCTCTACGAGAAGGAACTCGCCAAGCTCCAGATCGAGCTGGTGAAGATGCAGGAGTGGATCAAAGCCGAGAAGCTCCGCGTGGTGGTGATCTTCGAAGGCCGCGACGCAGCCGGAAAAGGTGGCGTTATCAAGCGGATAACCGAAAGCCTCAATCCACGCCTCTGCCGCGTCGTCGCGCTCGGCACCCCGACGGAGCGTGAGAAGACGTCCTGGTACTTCCAGCGCTACGTGCCGCATCTGCCCGCAGCCGGCGAGATGGTCCTGTTTGACCGCAGCTGGTACAACCGCGCCGGCGTCGAACGCGTCATGGGGTTCTGCTCGGACACCGAGTATCAGGAGTTCCTGCGCAGTTGCCCGGAATTTGAGCGAATGCTGGTCCGCTCTGGCATCATTCTGATCAAATACTGGTTCTCCGTCAGCGACGCGGAACAGGAGCGGCGCTTCCAGAAGCGCATGACCGACCGCACCAGAAGCTGGAAACTCAGCCCGATGGACGTGGAGTCGCGCTCGCGCTGGGTCGAGTATTCCCGCGCCAAGGACAACATGTTCGCGCACACCGATATCAAACAGGCGCCCTGGTACGTGGTCAAAGCGGACAACAAGAAGCTCGCGCGGCTGAACTGCATCACGCACCTGCTGAGCCAGATCGAATACGGCGATCTGACCCCGACGCCGCCGTCGCTGCCGCCGCGCCCGAAGGCCGGCGACTATGTGCGGCCGCCGCTCGAAGACCAGACTTTCGTGCCCGACTATTTCTAGGCGCTACTCCAGCTCGACACCGACGGTGTCGAGCTTCACCCCCTTGGTCTCGATCCGGAACATCCAGGTCATCGCCGCGCCCAGAAGCGAGGTGGCGACGAGCCCGTAGAGAAGCGCCTGGGTCCCGATATCGGCAAGCAGGATCGGGAAGAGAAACGCCGTCGTGCACGCGCCGATCTTGGCGAAGGACGCGGCGAACCCGGCGCCCTTGGCCCGGACCTTGGTCGGGAACACTTCGCCCGCGATCAGATACGTCTGCGCGTTCGGCCCGAGATTGGTCATGAAGTTGAACAGCATGAAGCCTGCGAAGATCAGAACGAGCTTCATTGGGCCATCGAACCCGGCCGATTGGGCCGCAATGAAGAGGCCGACCGCACAGCCGATAAAGCCGACGACCTGAAGCCGGATCCGGCCGACCTTGTCCGACAGCAAGATGGCGGCCGCGATGCCCAGAAGAAGCAGGACGTCGATCATGGCCGCGCCCTTTGCGGCGAGCAGATCGTTGTTGACGAGATCGGCGACGCTCTGGGCATGTTCGCGTTTGTGCCCCAAAGACGCGGCGAGGATCGTCGGCGTGAAGATGCCGATGCCGTAGGTGCCAAGATCCTGAAGGAACCACGGGACCGAAGCCAGCACGAGGGCGCGGCGGGTTCTCTTCTTGAACAAGACACCGTAGCCGGACCCTTTCTTCGCCTCCGACTCCGTCTTCGCCGGCGGCAATGTGAACGCCGGCGGATAGGGCGGGTGCCGCTCGAGAAGCCGTTTGAGCTCGTGCTCGGCCCTTTGGCGCTGGCCTGTCTCGGCGAGCCAATGGGGACTCTCCGTCACGGAGAAGCGGCCGATCAGAACCAGCAGCGCCGGGAGGATGGCAGCGCCGTACATCCAGCGCCAGGCGCCGAGATCCGGATCGAGGCTCAACGCGAAATAGCCGACCGCGGTCCCGGCGAGCGCCCCCGCCGCCTGGAACCCGAATGCCCCGAGCACGAGCCGTCCGCGAACGCGCGAGGGCGTGCTTTCGGAAATCATCACATGGGCCGTCGGATAGTCGCAGCCGAGCGCGAGCCCAAGCCCGAAGAGGCAGACGATGAACCACGTGAATCCGGGCGAAAGGACAATGAGCACGAGGAACAGGGTGAACAGCCCGATCTCGAAGATGAACATCGGCTTACGGCCGAAATAATCGGCCATGGCACCGAGGGCGCTCGCCCCGATCAGAATACCGAACAGCGTCGCCGCGCCGACCATGCCGTGCTGGGCAGCGGTGAGGCTGAACTCCTTGGCCAGCAGCGGGAGTGCGACGCCGGTCATGAACACGACCAAGCCCTCGAAGAACTTGCCGGCGATCGAAAGCCACCAGATCCGCCACTGCATGCCGCTTATGGGACCGTCGGGCACGTCCGTACCATCGGCCCAGAATGGCGTTTCGTCGATATAGTCCTGGACCGTACGCGCTTGGCCGGCCTGGATCTTTTCCGCGATGACTGCCTGGTCCATCACTGCCCCTCTGCGAGCGATCGGCATTGGAGCCTAGATCAGCAACGTTCAAGGCGTGTGACAGCGGCCGAGGCTCATCGGCCAGCGAGTCAGACGAATGCGAATCCATTCATCC
This sequence comes from Methyloceanibacter methanicus, assembly GCF_001723285.1. Taxonomy (GTDB): domain Bacteria; phylum Pseudomonadota; class Alphaproteobacteria; order Rhizobiales; family Methyloligellaceae; genus Methyloceanibacter; species Methyloceanibacter methanicus. The sequence goes on from NZ_LPWG01000002.1 coordinate 23,103, forward strand.
GAATACGGAGGGGTGTGTGCTTGCGGCCTAAGCCGCCCATTGGCGCATTTCGGCGTAGTCCGGATAGAAGCGTTCGGCCATGCGGCCCACATAGGCCTTGACGTTGTCGTGGCGCTCGGCCGCCGCGAGGAGCGGCGTTTCGAAGAGGGGCACAGCGCCCCGGCCAGAAACGCAAACGCCGTCGCGTCCAGTCCGCTCGGCTCCGTGCCCATCATGTAGGTCTTGCGGCCGAGAAAATCCGCCGCCGCATCGAGCGATCGCGTTCCGAGCTCAACGATCTCCGCATCGGTATGGCGGCCGATGCCGTGGCCCATGATCTGCGCCTTGAGCTGGCGGCGCGCGACCCGTGGCACGATGAAGCGCATGGGGATCGGCAGGCGGTCGAAATAGACGCGTGGACCGCGGTTGAAGTTCGCATCGTCCACCCAGCGCGCATGGAGAAAGGCCCAATAGACGTGGTCCTCGAACATCCGTTCAAAGGCCCAAGCGATCGCACGCTGCTCGGAATCCAGACCCTTGTCGAAGTCGATCCCGTATTTCCGCTCGATATGGCGGCGGATGAAGGTCGAGTCCGCGACGATCTCCCCATCGTCGTCGATATAGGGGAGCTTGCCCTTCGGCGCCTTGCTGAAACCGCTGGTATCCATACGGTAGTCGAGCCCGGCGAGCTTAAGCAGCATCTCGGCTTTGGTCACGAACGGACTCATGTCCGGCAACCCGAAGGCGGGACCGAAGCTGTACAGCGTGATCATGGGGCTTCTCCCTGTGCTCTGCGGCAAGCAATGGCCGCGTAGGCCTAGCCTGACGGTGGCAGCGCCGTGGCGATGCGTCGACCGCCGATATCGACCAGAAGGGTAACACGGAGACGATCCGGGGTCCCCGTTCCATCGTGAATCTCGACCCGACTAGGCGAGGGGCGCACGGAAGGCGAGATCCAGTACGAATGGGAACACGACCACGAACATGACGGACAGAAGCACTGCCGTTGCCGCTGCGAAATTGAGTGGGTTGATGAGTCCTGTTTCCATGGGAACCGCCGATCAGCTAGCTTAACTGAAACCGCGCGCAGCATAGCCGGGCCTGAAGACACGCATGTAACGGCCGCGCCATTCGGTGGTCCCGCATGGTTGCGGGGCCACGCCCCGCTTAGAGCAGGTTCCGGACTTTCAAGAAGCGCAGGATGCCGTCGACGACCACGTCCAGCGGCGGATCGGCACGGGTGGCCAACACGCGGTCGCGGGCAAGTTGGTAGTTGCTGCTCTCGTAACGCTTGAACTCCATCCGCGAGATGTTGTCGACGGAGCCGACGAGGAAGTCGAGAAGCGGGTAGAGCGGATCGGCCCGCGTGCAGCGCCGGATGACCTGCGGCACGAAACTCGTCAGATCGTACATCTCGAAGCAGGTACCGAGGCGCTGCGCGATGATGTCGGTGATCATCGGCATGGTCTCATGCGCGTCCCGCACCACATGGAAAGTCTGACCCAAGGTCTCCTCCTGGCATGCGATCGCGATCATGTTGTCGGCGGAGATGTCGGCCGGCATGAAGCTTACCTGGTTGCCTGCAGTCACCCCGAGCCCGTGCTTGACGATGAAACTGAGCAAACGGAGCGCGATATCGAGATTGCCCCCATTGCCGTTCAGCGCGGGCGTCACCAGCGAGGGCCGGAACACTCGCGCGCGCAAGCCCTGTTGCATGGCCTGGAACACTTTCTGTTCGGCCGCCCATTTGGTTTGGCTGTAGCCGAAATCGAGACGGTCCATGCCGTCATTGTTGTCGCTCTCGTAGAGGAAGTCCTTGACCGCCCAGCCGAAGATGAAGGTGGTCGAGATGTAGTTCAGCACCTTGTCGCGCCCGGTGAAGCAGAGATCGAGCACTTCGGATGTGCCCAACACGTTGGCGGCGCGCATGTGATCGTAGGTCAGCAGGTAATTCACCAGCGCGCCGTTGTGGTAGACGGTCTCCACGCCATCGGCGAGCCGGCGCCAGGCCTCCTCATCGAGGCCGAGGCGCGGCGCCTCCAGGTCCCCGAGGACCACGTGAACCCGCGCCTCGTAGGCCTTGCGGCTTTCGGGATCGACGATGTTCTCGAAAAACGCCTTGTCCAGACGCGCCCGTGCGTGCCGACCGTCGCGGCCGCGCGCCAGCACATGCAGGTCCTCGTCCGTTTGCTTCAGCAGGGCCGCGATCAGGAACGGGCCGAGAAAGCCCGTCCCGCCTGTGAGCAGTGTCCCGAGCTTCTGACAGGGCGGCGTGGCCACGCGGCGGTCGACGGCCTTGTAGCTCCGGTCGGCCAGCATCTTCTCCTTTTCGGCGGCGACCCGAGCCTCATACGCATGGGCGAAGAACTCCGCCATGGCGCGGGTGGCCGCCGCCGGAGCGCTCACGAATTGGCGCACGAGCGCGAACAGGTCGCGGATGGATATCGACGATAAGAGGCGCGGATTGACCCGCTCGGCCAGTTCCGGCGCGTTGCGATCGGTGAGCGAATCCTTGATCCAGTTCAGGAATACGACAAGGTCGAGCGAGTCGATGCCCGCGTCGAACAGCGTGTAGTCCTCCTCGCCCGTGATGCCGTAGCGGTCCTTCAGGAGTTCCAACTCGTAGACGTCGGACTTTCCGTCGGCACTGACCGCCGTCATGGCGTGACGCGTATCGACCAGGATGGGGAGTTGTCCCGTCTCCAACAGCTCGCGGGTGCGGGCGCGGCGCACCTTGCCGGAACTCGTGCGGGCGACCGAACGCGGCGGCACGAACACGACACGCGCCACGGGAACCTGCAAACCTTCGCGAATGACCCTCACGATCTCGATTTCGTCGGGCATCTCTTTGCCGCGCGCGATCTCGGCCACGAGGGTGATGTCCATCTCGGCCCCGCCGCCGGAGGAGAAGGCCACGACGCCGTTCCGGCGCAGCTCCGGATAGACCTGCAGCGCCAGCGCCTCGATGTCCTCCGGATAGATATTCTGTCCACGGACGATGATCATATCCTTGAGGCGTCCGCATACGAACAGCTCGCCTTCATGCATGAAGCCGATATCGCCGGTCCGCAAGAACGGCTCTTGCACGCCGGGCGCATCGCCGAGGCGCGCGTCGAAGACCTCGCGGGTCTCCTCGGGTTTTCGCCAATAGCCCATGGCGCGGCCGGCGCCCGCGCACCAGATTTCGCCCGTTCGTCCGGCCGGCACCTCGATACCGGTGTCGGGATCCACGATGCGAATATCCGTATCGCCGAGCGCACGCCCGCAACTCATGAGCGGCAGCGCGTGACTCACCCCGCTCGTCTCGGTCACGAGGGACGCCTGGCCTTGCGCGAGACTGCGGCGATCGACGGAGAGCGACCGGCGGCCGCGGCTCGAGACGGCGAGCGTGAATTCCGCGAGGCCGTAGGCGGCAAACAAGGCCTCGTCCGCAAGACCGCAGCGTGCGAACTTTCTCCGGAACGCCTCGAAGGTCTCCGGCGAGACGGGCTCGGCCGCGACCATCAGCATCCGCAGCGACGAGAGGTCGTAGCGCTCGATCTCCGCCGGTGGCACGTGCCGCTCCTTGAGGCAGAGTTCCAACGCGAAGTTCGGGACCGACGTGGCGGTCGCCTTGTGCCGGGTCAGCAGTTCCAGCCAGACCGACGGGTTCTGCATGAAGGACCGCGGCGACAGGCCCCACGTGGTTCCCCCGGAGAGCACCGCGTAGATGTAGTAGCCGATCAGCCCCATGTCGTGATGCTGCGGCAGCCAGGTCACCGCGACCTGATTATCGTAGTCGACCACGGCGCGGCAGTTCGCGATCAGGTTCTGGTGTGAAACGCAGACCCCTTTGGGATTGCTGGTCGAGCCGGACGTATATTGGAGAAAAGCGATCGGATGAGGTCGTTCCGGCGCGGTTGCATCGGGATCGGTCTCGATGCCCGTGGTCTCGATGACCGGAAGCTCCTCGAGCCGCTCGACGGCCTCGCGCGGCATCGGGTCGGCGTGGCGCTGTGCACCCTCGGCAAACAGGTCTCGTGTGCGCCCGCACGCGAGCCATGCCACCGCGCCGCTATCGTTGACGATGTGGTCGATCCGCCCGACCCACGCCACGAAGTCGAAAGCGCTGAGGGGTGGCGTCGGAATGGGAATGAGCCCCACTTTCGAACAGGCGAAGAGCGCCGCCACCAATTCGAGACCGGGCTGGTAGGACAGAACGACCCGCTCGCCCGGCGACAGACCGTCCGTCCGGGCCAGAACGGACGCCAGCGTGTCCACGCGGGCGGCGAAACCTGAATAGCTGTAGTCCTCGAGGGTCTCGCCCCGGGAATCGACAAAGGCGAACAATCGGCGCGCCGGCTGGCGCTCGACCCAATCTCGCAAGATGGAATTGATGTTGACGGTCGGGGCGATATTGATGTTCACGGTCTTTGCTGTTCGCGCGCCGGATGAACGGGAACACACCCTCATGTTTAGGCGCGCCGCACCCCATGCACGGTGCGCTTCGATGCAACGACAAGCCGGCGACGGCGGCTTTCCACCCACAACTCCGCAACGCGCGACCGGCCCACGGGAAGCGCCTCTTGCGAGCCAATATTCAGGAGAGCCCCCCGGCCGATCCGACCCTGGGCAAATAGGGGACGGGTGCCTTTTTTGCAAGCAAAACCGGCCCCCTGAGCGCGCGCCGGGCGCCGCGTTTCGCAGGCAACGCATGGGCTTCCGCCGTTTCTCTTGCGCCCGTCATTTGTACGAAACTTGCATGTGCCAGCACTGGGCTTTGCGTCCGACGCAACGAAAAATCCGGGGGGAACATGGACAAGGTGGATATGTTGGTGATCGGCAGCGGGCCTGCCGGGCGGCGCGCGGCCGTTCAGTCCGCGAAGTTCGGAAAGTCCGTCCTGGTGGTCGATCGGGGGCGGCGGCTGGGCGGCGTCTCGGTACACACCGGCACGATCCCGTCGAAGACCTTGCGCGAGACCGTGTTGAATCTCAGCGGCTGGCGCGAACGCGGCTTTTACGGACGCTCTTATCGGGTGAAGCAAGACATCAGCGCGGTCGATCTCACGGAGCGCCTCTACAAGACGCTCGACCACGAAGTCGAAGTTCTCGAGCACCAGTTCATGCGCAACATGGTCGACTTCGCCCTCGCAGGCGCGCGCTTCGTCGGCCCCAACGAGGTCGAGCTGACGACCGAGGCCGAGGAAACCTGGACGGTGGGTTTCGACAAGGCCGTGATCGCGGTCGGCACCCGGCCCTTTCGTCCGAGCCACGTGCCCTTCGACGGCAAGCGGGTCTACGACAGCGACGACATTTTGGAGATCGAGCACCTGCCGCGTTCGCTGACCGTGATCGGCGGCGGCGTGATCGGCGTCGAATACGCGACCATCTTCTCGGCGCTGGACGTGCCCGTCACTCTGATCGAGGGGCGCGACACCATCCTCGACTTTCTCGACAAGGAAGTGGTCGAGGACTTCATCCACCAGATGCGCGACCGCGGGATGATCGTCCGGCTGGGTGCGGCGGTGAAGGATATTGCGCTCAGCGATCATCGGGTCGCCATCTCGCTCAATGACGGGCGCAAGGTCACGTCGGAGTTCGTCCTGTTCGCCGCGGGGCGTTCCGGCAACATAGAAAGCCTGAACCTCGCCGCTGTCGGGCTCGAGGCCGACAAGCGCGGGAGGCTGAAGGTCAATCCGGAGACGTTTCAGAGCGCCGTCCCCAACATCTACGCCGCGGGCGACGTGATCGGCTTTCCGAGCCTCGCCTCGACCTCGATGGAACAAGGGCGCCTGGCCGCGTGCCACGCCTTCGGCATGCCCGCGCCGCCGCCGCCCGAAGCGTTTCCCTACGGGATCTACGCCGTGCCGGAAATTTCCACCGTCGGCCAGTCGGAGGAAGAGGTGCGGACCAGCGGTACGCCTTACGAATGCGGCGTCGCGCGGTTCCGGGAGACCTCGCGCGGCCACATCATGGGCGTCGACAAGGGGTTCCTGAAGCTCATCTTCGCCCTGGATACGCGCAGGCTGCTCGGCGCGCACATTATCGGCGAAGGGGCGACCGAGCTGATCCATATCGGCCAGGCCGTGATCAATCTGAAAGGGACCGTCGACTTCTTCGTGGAGAACACGTTCAACTATCCGACCCTCGCCGAAGCCTACAAGGTGGCCGGACTCGATGCGTGGAACCGCATGAGCCAGACCTGACCGTCCACGACGGACCGGCCCGTGCTTTCGGAGCCCGTTGCGCCATCGCGCGCGGGGGGGGGGGGTGACACTCTAAGTGCTTGACAATTCGGGCGCCGTGCCCCACGTCGAGGGCACCGCTGCGCTGCCGCGTGAATCAGCCGCGCCCGACAGTTCGGGCTCAGCAGCACACATTCCTCTGACCAGTTCCCCATCACGCAGGGTTCTCCATGCAAGACCGCGCAAGGGCACGACGCCCGGTTGCGCCGAGGTTTTGCAGCACCCTCGTTCGTCGCGCTCGCGCGCGGCCACGCAACACTTCCGCGCGGCCATTCACGGCCGGTCGCGGCAATAAAGGATTCGAATTGCTAGACTTTGAAACGCTCGGCCTCGCGCCGGCTTTGAACGAGGCGCTGTCCCGCGCCGGATTTACCAAACCCACACCCATCCAGGACCAGGCGATCCCGCTGGCGCTGGAAGGCCATGACATTCTCGGCCTCGCCCAGACGGGCACGGGCAAGACGCTCGCCTTCGGCCTGCCGCTGATCGAGCACCTGCTGGCCGCGCCCGGCCGGCCCGCGCCGAAAACCGCCAAGGCCCTTATTCTGGCGCCGACACGCGAGCTCGTGAATCAGATCGCCGACAATCTGCGCGGTCTCACGGCCAAGACGAAACTGCATGTGACGACCGTGGTCGGCGGCGCCTCGATCCACAACCAGATCAAGATGCTGGGCCGCGGCACCGACATCCTCGTGGCGACGCCCGGCCGTCTCATCGACTTGATGGACCGTAGGGCGGTCGACCTCAGCACCGTGCGGCAGCTCGTGCTGGACGAGGCCGATCAGATGCTCGACCTCGGTTTCATCCATGCGCTCCGGAAGATCGCGCCCCGGCTGGGGACGCCCCGGCAGACCATGCTGTTCTCGGCCACGATGCCCAAACAAATGGAAGAGCTGAGCCGCTCGTACCTCACCGATCCCAAGCGCGTGCAGGTGGCGCCGCCCGGCAAGGTCGCCGACAAGATTACCCAATCGGTGCACTTTCTCGAAAAGTCGGAGAAGCCCGCCAAGCTGCGCGACATCCTCTCCAGCGACCTCGACGCCACGACGCTCGTCTTCGCGCGCACCAAGCATGGGGCCGAGAAGCTGTCGAAGGGCTTGATCGCCGACGGCTACAACGCGGCCTCCATCCACGGCAACAAGACCCAAGGCCAGCGCGACCGCGCCATCAAGGCGTTCCGCGAGGGCCGCGTGACGGTTCTCGTGGCGACCGATGTCGCCTCGCGCGGCATCGACATCAAGGGCGTGGCCTACGTCATCAACTACGACCTGCCCGAAGTGCCCGACAGCTACGTGCACCGCATCGGCCGACCGCGCGTGCGGGCCGCGAGGGCGAGGCGATCGCCTTCTGCGCGCCCGAAGAGGTCGGACTCTTGCGCCAAGTTCAAAGGCTCATGAAGTTCGACATCCCCGTCGCGAGCGGGACGCTCCCGACCGGGGGGCGCGAAGACAAGCCGGTCCGGCGGCCGAACCCGCACCGGCGCGGGGGCCAAGGCCAAGGTTTCGGTGCGGCCAAATCTGCGAGCGGCAAACCGGCGCGGGGCAAGCGCCGCAGGCCGCCCCGTCGCCGCGCCGCTTAAGACGCGCCGCAGGTCGTCAGGTGCGCCCCTACCCGGGCGCGCCCACGCCCGCCGCAGCGCTCGACGAGCGCCAGGCGTCGTAGCCCCCATCGACGCTGTAGACTTCGGCGAAGCCTTGCGCGGCGAACACCCGCGCATAGAGCCGGCTGGAATTGCCGTGATAGCAATAGATGACGAGCGGCGCCGACTTGGAGAGTTCCTCGACAAGCCGGGGCACGTCCTTCTCGTTCACGTTGCGCGCACCATAGACATGGCCTTGCCGGAAGGCGTTGGGGTCGCGCACATCGAGGAGGGAGACATCGTCCCGTGCGGCGAGCAAACGGGCTTCGGCGATGCCGATACGCTGATAGGTGCTCACATCCGCCTCCTTTAGCGCCGCGCCAGCGAACGCAGCATGCCTTCGACATCTTCGTCGAGTTCGATTTCGACGGCGGGCGCGCCGAGCTGGAGCATGTTGGCGATGAAGGGCTCGTCGTTGCGCTCTTCTTTCAGCGCCTCGGTCAGGATGGGCTGGCTGTCCTCGATATGGGCGAGAAAGGCCAGACCGTCGGTCGATGCCCAGGTCCAGACATCGCGTGTCCACAGGGCGAGCGGATACATGATCTCGTTCTTGAAGTTCGAGCCGCGGGCCAGTTCGAGAAAGCGCAAGCCCGTTTCCCAGCACTCGGAGGCGCGTTTTGGCGGGGGCGGAATATCGCCCTCGAGCAGTTTCTTGGCCGAGGCGCCCACGAAGTCCTCCAGCGTGATCGGGGCCGCGACCGGATTGCGGAAGTGACGAAGCGCGAAGCTGCCGGGGAACTCGTCCCCCATATCATTCTTCAGGCCGGCTTCGATCTTGTCGACGGACGCGCCGTCGCCCTTCATCGCGGCGGTCGCGCAAAAGGCCATGACGGTGTCGTTGCCGATTCTGTGCACGGCGCCATTGGCGAGATCGGCTTCGGTGAGCTGTGGGGTGATCCCGTCGTCGGGCATCTCCGCCTCGCCGATGCGTAAGGCCGAGATGAAGGTCGTGATCTCCAGCCAGCGCCGGTAGGTGGCCAGGAACCCGTCAGGATCGACATGCACGATCGCCAGGTTGAGCGGCAGCTTACGCTTCGCCAATTCCGTCATGTCCGTCATGGGGCTTGCTCTCCTTCCGTCCGAAATCCCTGCACCGGGCAGGGCCACACGCGCGGCAACCCGCGTCTTGGACAAGACGAAGCAAGTTTCGCACCGACTTTGTCAGCGCGCTGAAATCTCTTCGGAATCAGAGTGTTGATGGTCAGAGACGCCCGCAGGCGCACATCACACCGGGCCGTTTGTCGGGCCCGAAACGCGCGGATTGTCAGATTGCCGCCAAGGGGATGTGAACGCGGCGCCGCGCATCGGCGACGCCGCCGAGAGGATCATAGGGCGGCGAGATCGAAGGCCGGCGCATAGGTGAGTTCGCCGTAGGGGGCCTCGCTCGCGAACACGAGGCGCTGCACATAGCGGACCGGCAAGCCGCGATAGGTGATCGTGCCGTCGCTCTCGAACCCGAAGCGCCCATAGAAGGCCGGGTCGCCGAGAAGGGCGCAGCCTCTTGCCGCCCGCGCGCGGAGCGCCGCCAGACCTTGCGTGACGAGGGCGCTGCCGATACCCCGGCGTTGCCGGTCGGGGCGCACGGCGACGGGACCAAGCCCGTACCAGTCATCGTGGCGTCCGCCGATCGCGACGGGCGAAAAGGCGATGTGCCCGACGATCTCCCCGTCCTCCTCGGCGACAAGGGACAGGGTGAGATCGCCGTCCTTGCGCAGCTGCCGGATGATGTCCGCTTCGGTATGGGACGCATGCGAGGCCTCCGCGAACGCCGTTTCGGTGATGCGGTGGATCGCGTCTTCGTCAGCGGCGGTTTCGGGACGGATGATCATGGATGCGCCGTTGTCCGAGGTTCAGGTTTCAGAGCGTAGGCTAGCCACCGAAAAGTGCCGTGGCGGCCGGTGTCGCCATGGTCAGTACTGGAGGGACCACGTTGAAGACGTTTAGCACTCTGTTCTTGAACGCGCTTTGCCTCATTGGCCTGGGATTCGCCGTCGCGGGCGTCATCTCGCTCGGCATGAACGCGGCCTATTACGACTACGTGGATGCCGACGGCGTGCTGCACGAGAGCTTCTACCTGCCGCTGGGCTTCATTCTCGGCTTCGTGGGTCTGCTTCTCGGCTTGGCGGGCTTCGTACGCGGGCTTATCAAGGTGCTCCTCCGGAGACCGTCATAGGCTGGCAGCCGGCTTCGCAAGCCCACTGAGCAAGGTCCGGGAGGACATCCGAAAGCTGGCGGAGAGAGAGGGTGTACACCCTCTGAAAAAAAACAATGGGTTGATCTGGCTAACCCCCCTAAGGCCCCCCTTTGATTCCCTTAGTGAATTTTGGGGAGTGGCTAACCGATCAGGGCCCCCAGACAAGCGAAGGCCGCCGCTCATCAGCCACGATGAGACGACGGCCCAAAAAACGCTTGATCCGCGTACCCCATTTATAGCGAGCCTCGTTCCGAACCTCAACGAAAATGAGGTCCGGCATGGGTAGCGTTGCACCGATTCGCTCCGGCGACACCGTTCTTGCCGAGCTTCCCGGCCGTGACGTTCAGCTTGTGCTGCGTCGCGTCGAGGGGGTCCTATTCCTTCTCCTAACAGATCACCACGGCTGCGATGCGTTCCGTGTCGCGGTGGTGAGTGACGCGTGTGCCGCCGACCTGATCGCCGATTTTTTCGCGAGGCTCGCGGAGGAAGGCGGTCATGGATGACCTCGATTTCTACGGCGGCGACGAGCGGGTCGTGGTGACGCACCAGAACGGCATTGCTGTCGAATCCATGGTGACGGGTGACCTCCTAGTCACGGTCCAGCGCGACGACAACACGCACATGGACGAGTTCTCGTTTGAGGTCGCGCGGCACGCCGTTACGGCCCTGGCCGGAGCCATGCTTGAGCGGGCCGGAACCGGCCTCGTCGTGGCCGCTCCGGAGGACCTGAAATCCAGCAAGACCGGCGCGTCACGGAACGCTGAACGCCAGCGTCGCTACCGCGAGCGCAAGCGTGACGCAGAAAGCGTAACGGAAAGCGTAACGCCAAGCGTAACGCCAAGCGTAACGCGTGACGCGCCCGAATAAATCGAAGCACCTTGTTCGGTTCCGTCACGGGACCGGCCATATCCAAGCCCGTAACGAACGGGACCGGCCGTCGCCAGCTAGCCAGGCTGTACAGCGGGGAGAACCGGTGGAGTGATGCACTGATCCGCGGTGTGGCAAAGGGGTCGCGCCCTACCTGCCCGTTGCTCAGTGATCTGTAAAAGGGCCTCAGGCCGTGTTCTGAGGTCCAGGAGAGGGCTCCGGCTAGCGCCGACCCTCAGGCGTTGTTGCGGTTGATGGATCGGCCGTGACGACTTGGCCCGCGCCGTTAAGCGGGACGTAAGAGCCGACCGCACGACCCCGGCTCACCTCGAAAGAGGCTGTCCTGATCCATCCTGTCCGAAGCGACGACTCGTCTCGAAGCCCAAGGCAGGCTTGGCCGCGTCAGGCCAAGCCTGTCCTCACTCCGATCTGAACTCAAGCCCAAGGCCCGGCGCGAAGGGCTGAAACGGATCGACTCGCAAGAGAAAAGTCGACCAGAAAAAAAAGGGACACGCGCCGCAGGCGCCCGCTGGCAAGCGGAACTGTGGATGGGGCACGGAGTCGGCGGATCGTGGCCAAGGAAAAGGCCCGAGCGTTGGGCACGGGCCTTGGTGGGCTGTGTGATCAGCCGTTGTCCTGGCGCGGTAAGAAGGGGCCGGGGCGATCAGGATAGCGGGTCCAGGATTGGGCCGCAACGGTGCACCGGCGTCACCTCGTCACGAAGCAGGCGCGCCATGATCGCGGCGGAACTGGCGAACATGCGCCAAGGATCACGCACCGATCTGAAACCTTCCGCAAAATTGCGGAATGTAGAAACCAGCACAGCAGTAAATCCGCAAATTTGCGGAATAACGAAATCAGCCAGCCCGCGTCGTGATAATCCGCAAAATTGCGGATCATCGATCAGCCAACCCGAAGCCGCCAAGCTTCTCAACGTATGTGGCCTAAATTTGGGCAATCCCGCAGGCACGTAAAATGTGCACAATTGTCGTGGCGACCGAGCGCCACGTAGCGCCGGTGCCGGTACTTGGTAACGCAGCACGGAACGGAAGGTGGTTGGCATGACTGACGATGTGGTGAAGGCGAGGCGAGACGTGTTGGGTGCCAACATGGTGTTGGCCGATGACGCGTGCGGACATCTCGTCAGCGCGGTACATGCGCTGCGTGAGTTGTGGTTCGGCGGTCCTGGTCTGACCGGCACAGCCCCGAGCCGTTCCGTAATGGAAGGCGTTGGGTACCTGATTGAGCGGATCGATGCGGAGGCGGAACGGGTCCGGCACCACATCAGGTTTGATTAGGGTGAGGCGGAACACCCTTGAGGCAGCGATAGAGGCTGTACTGCACGTGGCGCTGCGTCACGGTGATGCGGATCGTCTCGATGCAATCGGGGCGGCGATTGATTTGCTCGATGACATTGATGGCGACGCAGACCTTGAGCCTGATCTGGCTGGGGCGCGCCGGGGTGTTCGTGGCAGATGTTCTTGAGCCGCGATGACCGGGAGTGCGACTGGTACGAAACAGGCACGGAGTTCCCGGCGGGCTACACCGCTATGGCAGATCGGGCCCATCCCGGCGTTGGGTTCGTGATCATCGAGTCGTGAATCAGTTGCGCTGATCCGGGCCTGATCCGGTCAGGTCCGGATCGTCGCGATGTCCCGGCTTGTCCTGGCTTGTCCCGGCATGACGATTCACCGGCGGTGCGACGGGGCCTAACGTCTGGGGATGATGTTTCGATCCCCACTCGCCGATCTGGTCCCAATGGCATGTTTGGTTCAACGCGGAGTTAACGCGGGCCTAAGTACTCCTGTCGCGCTGTGCCAAAATGGGACAGTCGCGTCATGAGTTCCAGGTCCGGCACAAAAGCGGTGCGATTCCTGGAATCCTTGGAGGTTCCTGAGGGTCCCAGGCTGGGCAAAAGCTCGCCCTGGCGCCGTTCCAAAAGAAGTTCGTGAACGGATCGCTTGCCGATGACATCAACGTGGGCGTTCTGTCCGTTGGGCGCGGCAACGCGAAAACGGCACTATCCTCCGGCGTGGCGCTCGGCGCCTTGCTGGGGGAGTGGGATGACCAACCTCGCCGCGAGGTCCTGATCGCGGCGCGCACCGCTGACCAGGGCAGGATCGCGTGGAGCTTCGCGGCGGCGCTGTCACGATCCCTGCCCGAGGACGTTCAGCGCGATCTTATTTTTCGACGCAGCCCCAGGCTTGAGATCAGCTACGAAGGTGACGGCGGATCGCACATGCTGCGGGTCCTCCCGGCGGACGGCAAGTCCAGCCTCGGGTCGGCTCCCAATCTCGTGCTCATGGATGAGCGTGGCCATTGGGAGCGCGACAAAGGCGACGAGTTGGAACACGCGCTCCTGTCCGGCCTGGGCAAGCGTGGCGGCCGTGCCTGATCATCTCCACGTCGGCACCCGACGATGCGCACCCGTTTTCCAAATGGCTCGACGAGGAACAAGCAGGCGTGTACCGCCAGGAGCACAGGCCCGCACCGGGCCTTCCCGCAGACGACGTGAAGAGCCTTCTCGTCGCGAACCCCGGCGCCCGGTATGGCATTGGATCGGACCTCGATTGGCTCGTAGCGCAGGCCCGGCGGGCCATCGCGCGCGGCGGATCAGCCCTTACCACGTTCCGGCTCTACAATAGAAATGAGCGCGTCTCGGGCGAGACCCGGGACCTCTTGCTCACGGTGGATGAGTGGCTCGGATGCGAAACGTCCGAACTGCCGCCCCGCGAGGGCGCCGTGGTGATTGGGATCGATCTGGGCGGCTCGGCGTCCATGACGGCTGCAGCATTTTATTGGCCCGACACGGGACGCCTTGAGGTTCTTGGATGGTTCCCGTCCCGTCCCGGCCTGCTCGACCGTGGCCAATCAGATGGCGTGGGGTCGAGATACACCGAAATGCAGGACCGTGGCGAGCTTGTCACCCTGGGCGACCAGACCGTCCCCGTCGCGGCGTGGCTCGCGGAAGTCATGAGGCACGTCGAGGGTGAAACCGTAACAGCACTGACCGGGGACCGATTCAAGCAGGCCGAACTGGCGGAGGCGATGGATCGGGCCGGGGTGCGGGTCCCGGTCGTGTGGCGCGGCATGGGATTCAGGGATGGCGGCGAGGATTGCGAAAGATTTCGCCGGGCCTGTTTCGACGGCAAGGTGAAATCTGTTCCATCCCTCTTACTGCGCTCGGCATTTGCGGACGCCGTGACGCTGAGGGACCCGGCGAACAATCTCAAACTCGCGAAAGCACGTTCGACCGGCAGGATCGACGCGGCGGCGGCGGCCGTGCTGGCCGTTGCGGAGGGGGCTCGGGTCACGGCCCGGCCCCAGAAAGAGTCGAGGGCGCCGGTGTGGGCATGACCAATAGAAAGGACTGGTTCCGTCCGTCCCGCCTCGTGACGCGCGACAAGCGCTGGCCCGCCCTTCGTCTCGCGGCGAAACGGAGAGACCGCTGGAAATGCGTGTCGTGCGGTGCGGCGGGACCTCTTGAAGTCGATCACGTCAAGCCGGTCCGGAACAATCCAGAACTGAGCTTTGAACTGAGCAATTTGCAAACGCTTTGCAAATCGTGTCACGCGCGAAAAAACGCGCGAGGACATCGGACTACCCCCCGAAAATCCGGAGCGCCGGAAGTGGCGCGCCCTTCTTAGTAATGGAGTTAATTGATGTTGGAATCTGTGAAAATCAGCCGACGCCAGTCGGAAATCCGGCAGGCCCTTGCCGATCTTGTCGGCAAGACCGAGCCGACCGAGGACGAGACCCGCTCGATGGAAACCCTCGATGCGGAGTATAGAACAAACGAGACCAGATATCGTGCCGCATTGGTCTCGGAAGACGAAGAGCGTCGCGAAGCCGGAGCCGATCTTGAGACCCGAACCGACCAAGAGCGTGCCGACCTGATCGACGCGTTTGAGATGCGCCAGGTCGCTCTTGCCCTCGACGAGGCGCCCGCTGGAGGGTGCCACGGCTGAACTCGTGGAAGAGATGCGTGGCGAGGGCGGGTATCGCGGCATCCCCGTGCCGTGGCTCGCCCTTGAGCGACGCGCCGGTGAAACCGTGGCCGCCGGGACTCCTGATCCGATCACCACGCGGCCCATCATCGACCGCCTGTTCCCGGACAGCGTGGCGGCCCGGATGGGTGCTCAAATGATCAGTATCGACTCGGGCGCGGTCGAGTGGCCCGTCGTGACCTCCAGCGTGGCCGCCGGTTGGGCTGACGGTGAAACCGCAAGTGTTGCGGGACCGACCGTCTTCGCCACGACGGACAAGGCGCTGAAGCCCGAACAGAACCTCGGCATCACCATGCGGATCACCAGAAAGACGCTCAAGCAGTCCGGTGCCGCGCTGGAACAAGCGGTGCGCCGAGACATGAATAGTGCGGTCTCCTCCGCGCTCGACGCGGCGATCTTTCTTGGCACTGGCGCCAACGGCCAGCCCCTTGGCGTGATCACTGGTCAAGCCACGTACGGCATCACCGCGACGGACGCGGATGATCTTGCATCGTGGGCCGCGCTGCGGGCCGCCGTGGTGCGCTTCATGACCGCCAACGCGGCGGGCGGTCCCGGTGCGGTCCGCGCCCTGATCCGACCGGAGCTTTGGGACTTCCTCGACGGTGCATATATTGACACCGGGACCGGCATTACCGAGTGGGACCGCTTGGTCAAGAACGTGCCTGCTGGCAACATCGCCATGACTACGAACGCAATCGCCGCGCCGAGCGGCACGCCCGCTGAGACGCAGGCGCTTCTCACGACCACGCGGGCGGCGTGGCGCCGGTATTCGTCGGGGTTTGGGGCGGCGTGGACCTGATCCGCGACCCGTACAGCGACGCCGCATCCGGTGGCCTCCGGTTGACCGCACTGACGACCGCCGACGTGACGGTTGCGCGCCCCGCCCAGCTTGAGCTGGTCACGGGCCTCGAACTGGCGGCGGCCTAGCCATGAATTACGAGGGCGGAGCTATCGGCACGTTGGAATGCCGTGAAGACGGTGGCGCTGGGCTCCGCCTTCACGGCCGCTTCCCGTACAACAAGACCGCGATTCTGTCCGACGGCGGACGAACCGGGCGGCCCAAGAAGGAGCGTTTCGGTCCGAAGGCGTTCAATTACCGGGTCGCGGCCCCGGGCAAGGAAATCCATTTGCTTGTCGGCCATAATTTCGGAAAACCATTGGCGTCTAAGCTGACCGACACCCTGATTTTCCTGGACACGGCGGAGGCGCTCGAATTCGACGCGTTAATCGCCCCAGCGATTGCGGCGACAAGCTACGGCCGCGACATCATCGCCATGATCATGTCGGGCCTCGCGTTCGGGATTTCGCCGGGGTTCCGCATCCCGCCGAAGCGGGCCGTGGCTGTTCCTGTGACGACTGAGATCGAGACGGTCCGTAGACCGATCAGTGGCGAGCCCGTAACGATTGAGGACGAGCCGAACGACGGCACGCTCGACGAGAACGGCGACCCCCGGTACGGCGCGATTATCCGATTGATTTGGGAGGCGCTGCTCTACGAAATCTCAATCGTGACGCGCCCGGCCTATAAGGAAAGTCAAGTTGAAATGCGCGATTGGACCGCGACCGAAACGCACCTGCGCGACGCCCCGGACGCCGGGGTGCAACGTGTACTGAATAGATGGAGGGCATAGCGATGCGTGCCGTTACACTTGAACAATACGAAAGCCCGCTCGCGGGCCGTGGGGTGAAGCCGAGCGGCCTGAGTGAAGAGGCCGCAAAGCTTGATTCGGAAGAGGTTTGGCTCCGAATTGAAGCGTATACTGCGTATCGGTTCTGGCCCCGTGAGTGCATCTGGACCGTCGAGGGCCCGGGCGATTGGCCGGTGCCACTTTACCCGGCGACAATCGCGAAGGTCGAGTCGTGGCTAGACGACGCCTGGACCGAAACCACAGCATACGGACCGTCACCACACGGATTGAGCCTACCGGCCGGAACGCTGTACCGCATCACCGGCGAGGTCGGGGACTGGGACGGAACGCCAGGAATCGCGGCTGACCCTATTGCGTTCGACGAAGCCTATCGACGCCTTGCCGAATATTTGGCGACGGGCGGTTGCCCTGGTTGGGAGGACTGTTCGTATGGACGGATCGGCGGCGGGGGTGTTTCTCTGATTCCGCCTCGTCGAGACAATTGGCTCGGAAGGGCCATGCAATTGAGCGGCGCGGCGGACATGTTGCGCGGATATCGGAGATCGCCGGGATGCTAGATCGAATCAAAAATTTCTTTCGACGCGAGACCAGAGCGTCCGGGTCCGGCTTCACCGCCGAGATCATGGCGGCTCGCGAGTCCTTTATCAGTGGACGGAGCGGTGTTGGCGAATTGACGGCGACGGTTCAGTCGTGCGTGTCGCTGTGGGAGGGCGGGCTTGGCCTCGCGGATGTGACGGGTACGGACGTTCTCACCCGCCGCGTCATGGCTGTGGCGGCCCGGAGCCTTGCGCTACGAGGCGAAGCGGTGTTCCTGATTCAGGAGGACGGACTCGTGCCGTGTGCGGATTGGGACCTTTCGACTCGCAACGGACGGCCCCGCGCGTACCGGGTCTCGATCAGTGAGGCGGGGGGCGGCACGACGCGGACCGCCCTTGCTGCGGAGGTTCTGCATTTCAGGATCGGCACCGATCCAGTCGCCCCGTGGATCGGAACGGCGCCGCTCCGGCGCGCCGCGATCAGCACACGGACATTGCAAGCCATTGAGGCCGCCCTGGCCGAAGTTTTCGAGTTCGCTCCGCTCGGATCGCAAATTGTTCCGATGCCTGAAAATCCGGCCACTGACAATGAGGCGCTTCAACGGTCGTTCCGGGGCCAGCGGGGCCGGGTCCTGCTCCGCGAGTCGGTTTACGTCACGGCGGCGGCCGGTCCGGCGCGGTTTCAGGATTGGCGCCCGACCAGCTTGCGCCCGACCTGGAACGGGCCGCGACCCACGAACACCTCGTTGCGGCACGGAACTCTGTACTGACAGCATACGGCGTATTGCCCGGCCTGGTCGAACCAACCGCAGCGGGTCCAACGGTTCGAGAGGCGCAACGGCATCTCGCATCCTGGACCTTGCAACCCGTCGCCGCCCTCATCGCTGAGGAAGCCTCCAATAAGCTCAGCGCCGAGGTTGATCTTGACGTGATGCGGCCATTGCAGGCGTTCGACGCCGGTGGGCGGGCCAGGGCGATGAACAGCGTCATCCAGTCGCTCGTCATGGCCAAGGAGGCCGGAATCGATCCAGCCGCTGCGGCGC
The DNA here is from genome assembly GCF_001723285.1 of Methyloceanibacter methanicus. Classification (GTDB taxonomy): domain Bacteria; phylum Pseudomonadota; class Alphaproteobacteria; order Rhizobiales; family Methyloligellaceae; genus Methyloceanibacter; species Methyloceanibacter methanicus. The sequence continues at coordinate 41,241 of NZ_LPWG01000002.1, forward strand.
GTCTCGTGGACTGGTCTGTTGACGGATGATTTTGTGGATTCGCGGGTGCCGTTTCCTATGGCGGCCCCGCGAGCGTCGCAGTTTTTCTCTGTGGCTGCGACAGGGGTGGCCCGATCCCCGCGAAAAATTTGGCCATGGCGTCGGCCTCACATTGTGTCGCTTGTGAGGCGCGGCACCGCCACTTCGTGGCGCGTTTCGCATGCGCGTCGCGACCCGGCCCGGCGCCGGCTCCTGTACCGCCGGACGGGCGGGGCGTTTCTGAGCATGGGCGCCCCGCCCATTTTCATCCCTGGGTTGTCACGATTTTCATTGATCGTATCTGGTGGCAACATTATAAAAGTAGCAGATGGCAACAAGAGGCCCGTTATGGCTGATCAACTTTTCCGGTCCGAACCGATAATCACGGTTTCCGAGCTTGTCGAAATGACAGGCATCGGGACCCACCAAGTCCGAGACTGGCGGATTCGCGGCTACTTGGAAAAGATTGGCGATCAGGCTCCGAATCGGCGCTGGTTTTTCACAGTTTACGATGCGCTGATCGTTGCGATCTTGATGAAGGTCTATGCCGTGGCCGACGTGCACACGTCGCGCGCCGTGGCCGAGACCGTGGTCCAGGATGTTGTGTGGTGGTCGCTCCACGAACTCAAACTGTTCTCCTATCCGAAGCTGCGTCGATTCGTCTTCGTCACGAAGGACGGCGACGTGTGGGTCGGGACGCGGATGCGCGAGGTCAAATCGCTCGCCGAGCCGGTCGGGATTCTCGTGGATGCGCAAGACATGGCCAAAAAGTTGTTGCCCAAGTTCCGCAGCGCTGTGAGGGAGCTGCATCGCCAAGTTTCGGAGAAGTAATGCGATGACGAAACCAAATGATCAACGTTCCGTTCGGGGTCGCGCGGCGATTGCGCACCGCCTTGGAAGGTCCGAGCGCACCGTGTCCAGATGGGTGGCGCGCGGCATCCTTCCGGTCCGCCCCGGCCTGTTCCCGAATGATGCTCTTGAGGTCAGGTCGGCCGATCTGGCCCGGCTCACCCGCGATGACGAGGACTAGCAAGTGGCACGAGGCCCATTAAAGTTTAAGCAAGGCGACGTGGCCCGTGCCCTTCGTGCAGCCATTGCGGTTGGGATCGAGGTCAACCGGGTCGAGGTCTGTCCGGACGGGCGAATCGTGATCGTTGTTGCGGCTGAGCACGATGGCGACGAGTCCGGCGCTGGCCCCAATCCGTGGGACGATGAGGTTGTGCATTAGTATGAAGCGAAACGGACTCCCAAAAGGTGTGACCTCGTTCCGTGACCGGCACGGCAAGATCAGGATCAGGGGGCGCCGGAAAGGCGTGACGTACTATTTCAAGTCACGTCCCGGAACCGAAGAATTCACTCTTGAATATTTGGCGTGGCACGAGGGCAGGGAACACCGCCTCGAAATCGGTGCGTCCCGGACCAAGCCGGGGAGCGTTTCAGCACTGGTCGTGAAGTTCTATCGCAGTGCGGAATGGGCAAACCTGTCGGATGCGACCAAGGCCACCTACAAGGGCATCATTGAACGGTTCCGCGTCGAGCACGGCCATAAGCCGGTAGCTCGCCTGGAACGCCGTCACGTTCGGGATATTGTCGCGAAGAAGGCGAAGACGCCCGCCGCCGCTAACAACATGCTCCGCATGATTCGCGTCTTGATGCGCTTCGCCATCGAAGAGGAATGGAGACGCGACGATCCGACGCTCGGCATCAAGTCGATCAGGACTCGTTCCGGCGGGTTCCACACCTGGACCGAAGACGAGATCGCCCGGTTCGAAAAGCGCTGGCCCGTCGGGACACGCGAACGGCTCGCGTTTAGCCTATTGCTGCACACCGCCCAGCGCCGGGGCGACGTGATTCACATGGGGCGCCAGCACGTCCGCGACGGCAAGATCAGAGTCGTTCAGCACAAGACCGGAGCCACGCTGTCGATCCCGATTCACCCCGACCTAAAGGCAGTGCTCGACGCCCACAAGTCTGACCACATGACGTTCCTCACGACCGCCAAGGGCGAACCCTTCACGGCGGCCGGGTTCGGGAACTGGTTCCGAGAAGCGTGTGACGCCGCAGGGCTCCCGAAGGGATGCGCGGCGCACGGGCTCCGCAAGGCGGCTTGCCGGAGGCTCGCAGAGGCGGGTTGTTCGGCCAACGTGATCGCGTCGATCAGCGGACACGCTACGCTCAAAGAGGTTTCTCGATACACAAAGGCAGCGGATCAGGAATTGCTCGCCGAAGCCGCGATGCGTGCCATCGCCGGACCAGAACGCGAACAAAAACTGGCTAACCGGGGGAACGGGTTAGCCAAAACTGGGCGTAAGTCTTTGTAATAGGAGAACAAAAAAATGCGCATGGCGGAGAGAGAGGGATTCGAACCCTCGAGACGGTTACCCGCCTACACGCGTTCCAGGCGTGCGCCTTCGACCACTCGGCCATCTCTCCATCAGGGCGCTGAAAGCGAAGCGCCGCACTATAGCGAAGCGCGTTTTCCGTTCAAGCGAGCGAATAGGGCTTTCGGTCCCCAAATCGCAAGCGCTTGTTCGGGCCATTTGAACCCGATAGACGGATCGCGTATCTAAGCGGAAACGTCCTTACGCTTCTGGAGCGGTGACGCCCATGCGCTTTGTCTTGCGAACACTCGGGATCTGGCTGCTTCTGCTGGCCATGGTGGCCGCCGTCGTCGACGCCACGAAGAGCCTCGCGGGCGGCGGGGCCTGGGCTGTCACGCCGCTCGGCGAACAATGGCGCCAGCTCTTTCCGGAAATGCTCGACGGGTTCCGGCAATGGGTGATCGGCACCGTGGGCGAATGGCTTTGGGACCCGATCCTGCTGTCGGTCCTTGCGGCCCCGACCTGGGTCGTGTTCGGCATCCTGGGCGTGTTCCTCTATTGGCTGGGGCAGAAGCGCAAAGAGGTCGAGGTCTTCATCAACTAGCCCTAGCGCGGATGTGATGGGCACCCGCGCTGAAATCGCCCCGAGGAGCCCCCATGTTTGGGTTCATGCGCAAATCTCTCTCGATCCCCACGGCCCAAGAGGCCATGGCCGGCCGCGATCATGCGATCCCGACGGCCGCCACGCATTTCGTGACCCATGCCCCGTTGAAAGGCCCCTACCCGCAAGGTTCGGAGAAGGCCCTGTTCGGGCTCGGCTGCTTCTGGGGCGCGGAGCGGAAGTTCTGGCAGCTTCCCGGCGTGCTCGTGACGGCCGTGGGCTATGCGGGCGGGCCGACGCCCAATCCGACCTATGACGAGGTGTGCACCGGAAAGACCGGGCACACCGAGCCGGTGCTCGTGGTGTTCGACCCCGGCCAGGTCACCTACGAAGACCTCTTGAAGGTGTTCTGGGAGAGCCACGACCCGACCCAGGGCATGCGCCAGGGCAACGACGTGGGCACCCAGTACCGCTCGGCGGTCTATACCTTCTCGGACAAACAGGCCGAGGCGGCGGAGCGCTCGAAGGACGCCTACGAGTCCGCACTGCGGGCGCAAGGGATGGGGCGGATCACGACCGAGATCGCCCCGGCCCCGCCGTTCTATTTCGCGGAGGCCTATCACCAGCAATATCTCGCCAAGAACCCGGCCGGCTATTGCGGGCTCGGCGGCACGGGTGTCGCCTGCCCCATCGGGACCGGCGTCGAAGCTTAGCCCGACAGCGTTCCAAGCGCGCGATGCGCAAAGTCGGGAGCCGTCATCCCGAGGTGCCCGGCGCGTGCTTCGAGGCGCGCTTCGCGCACACCTCAGCATGACGCTCCGGGCCTCGAAGGACGACGACCGGCGCCCCGGCCCGCCGCGCTAGCTCCGGATGAAGCCGACAATGTCCTTGGTCTTGGCGAGGATCGGATCGGCCACGTCGTGGGCGCGGCGCGCACCGTCGGCCAGAATACGGTCGATCTCGACGGGGTCCGACAGCAGCCGGCGCATCTCATCGCCGATGGGCGTGAGCTTCTCGGTGGCGAGCTCCACCAGCGCGCCCTTGAAGGCCGAGAACTCTCCGCCGCCGTAATCGGCCAGCACCGCGTCTTTGCCGATGCCGGCCAGCGCCGCGTAGATGCCGACGAGATTATCGGCCTCGGGGCGCGTCTCCAGCCCTTCCACTTCGGATGGCAACGGCTCCGGATCGGTCTTCGCCTTCCTGATCTTCTTGGCGATCGTGTCCTCATCGTCCGTCATGTTGATCCGGCTGAGATCGGACGGGTCGGACTTCGACATTTTCTTGGTGCCGTCGCGGAAGCTCATCACGCGGGTGGCGGGGCCTGCGATCAGCGGCTCGGGCAAGGGGAAGAAGCCGTCCGGATAGCCTGCGCGTTCGATGGTCTTGGCGAAATCGTTGTTGAACTTCTGCGCGATGTCGCGGGCGAGCTCGATATGCTGCTTCTGGTCCTCGCCCACGGGGACGTGCGTGGCGTGATACAGCAGCGCGTCCGCGGCCATGAGATTGGGATAGACGTAGAGCCCGGCGGAGGCCTTCTCGCGATCCTTGCCCGCTTTCTCCTTGAACTGGGTCATGCGATTGAGCCAGCCGATCCGGGCGACGCAGTTCAGAATCCAGGCAAGTTCGGCGTGGCCCGACACCTGGCTCTGGTTGAAGATCGCGCTTGCGCGTGGGATCGATCCCGCGGCGATATAGGCGGCCGTCACTTCCCGCGTGTTGTGGGTCAGCTCATCCGGATCCTGAAACACCGTGATGGCGTGCAGATCCACCACGCAGAACAGGCATTCGTGGTCCGCCTGCATCTCCACGAAGCGCTTGATGGCGCCGAGATAATTCCCGAGATGGAGATTGCCCGTCGGCTGGACTCCGGAGAAAACGCGGGTCTTGTGTCTTGGTGTGTCTTGCGGTGTTTCTTGCATGTCCTCGCCCTAAACCACGCGGGGTTATGGCTCGCGGCAGGCGCACACGCAAGACCGGCGTGTGCCGGTTCTAACCGGCGGAGGCTTCCAAGTCCCGGATCTGATCGGCGATCTCGACCACGCGCTGGGCCATGGCGAAATGCAGCCGCTCCACCATGTGGCCCTCGACGACAATGACGCCCTTCTTCTGGTTTTCCGGCAGGCCGAACGCGTCGATGACCTTGCGCGACCACTCGACCTCCTCGGCGCTGGGCGAGAATATCTCGTTACAGGGGCCTACTTGCGCCGGGTGGATCAGCGTCTTGCCGTCCATACCTAGAATGCGGCCCTTCTCGCACTCGTCGCGGAACCCCTCGACGTCGCGGAAGTCGTTGTAGACGCCATCGATGATGTCGAGCCGGTAGGCGCGCGCGGCGGCAAGCGTCATGGCGAGCCAGGGCACCACGGCGAAGCGGTCGTGCAGCGCGCGGGCGCGGCTTTCCTTGATGAGGTCGTTGGTGCCCATGACGAGGCAATCGAGCCGGTTGTCGTCATAGACGGCCCGTGCGGAAATGGTGCGGGCATTGAGGATCGCCATGGGCGTTTCCATCATGGCCCAGAGCCGGACCTTCTTGGGCGCGTGCACGCTCTGCAGCAGCTTGGCGGCCGAGATGATATCGCCGGAGTGAATGACCTTCGGGATGAGGATCGCGTCCGGCGCGGCCTCGCAGGCGGCGATGATGTCCGCCGCGCCCCAAGGCGTCTCCAGCGCGTTGACCCGGACCACGACCTCGCGGCCGCCATAGCCCCCGTCGGCCACCGCCGCGCAGACCTGCTCCCGGGCCGTAACCTTGTCGTCGGGCGCGACGGCGTCTTCGAGATCGAAGATCAGCGCGTCGGCAGGGATGGTCTTGGCTTTTTCCAGGGCCCTTGTGTTGGACCCCGGCATATAAAGCACGCTGCGGCGCGGACGACCTGCCATTCGATACCCCCCATGTGGTTGCAGTCCGATATTGCACTGCAACATAGTGGTGGCGCAACAGGGGGAACGCCGTTCCTTGGTCGAATTCAGCGGCCTAGAAGATCCTTGACGAGGGTGCGGGGCTTCACGGCGCCCGTGACGGTCCCCACGGCGAAGTAGAGCACAAGGCCGACGGCAATCAATGCGGCGAGGGCGGCAACCTGCGCGAGGAGCCCATAGGCCGGATCGAAATAGGACCGCAATGCGCCGGCGATCCACCAAAGGCCAAGCCCCATGGCCACGCTGGCGAGGACGATGCCGCGGAAGGCCCGCCGGAACTTGTCGTCCAGGATGAATTCGCCACGTTTGCGTAAGGCGAAGGCCAGGAGCGCCACGTTGATCCAGCCCACGAGGCTCGTGGCCATGGCGATGCCCGGCGGCCCAACGAGGACGAAGAGCAGCGGGCTCAACACCGCGTTGCCCACGAGCGCCGAGCGCGAATAGAACATCGGCGTCTTGGTGTCTTCGCGCGCGAAGAAGCTCGGCTGCAAGACCTTGACCACCACATAGGCGGGCAGGCCGAACGAAAGCGCGGCGAGCATGGCGGCCGAGGCCCGGGCATCCGTGGTCGTAAAGGCGCCCCGTTCGAACAGGACGCGCATGATCGGCTCCGCGCAGAAGAACAGCGCCACCGCGGCAGGCACGGTCATCAGCAGCGAGAATTCCAGCGCGCGATTCTCGCTTTCGACGACCGCTTCGGCATCGCCGCTCCGCAGCTTGTGGCTGAGATCGGGGAGCAGCACCACGCCGACAGCCACGCCAATCAGGCCGAGCGGAAGCTGGAAGATGCGGTCGGCATAGTAGAGCCACGACACCACGCGATCTTCGAGACTGGCGACGATGGTGGCGATGACGATGGCGATTTGCGCGACGCCGCCCGCGATGACCCCCGGGATCGCTAAGTGAACCAGCCGCTTCATGTCGGCGTTCCACCGGGGCCGTTCCAGCTTGAGCCGAAGACCGGTCCGGACCGCGGCAAACACGACAATGGCGACCTGCAGCAGTCCGGAGACGGCAACGCCCCAGGCCATGGCCACGCCGGCGACATGGTGTTCGCCGTGCCCTGTGGCGATGAGGCCGAGCAGCACGGCGATGAGCACGAAATTCAAAATGCTCGGGGCGAAGGCGGCAGCCGCGAATTTGCCGAGCGTGTTGAGAAGGCCCGTATAGAGCGCGACCCACGACATGAAGAGGAGGTACGGCATCGCGATCCGCACCAGCAGGACCGTGAGGCGAAACTTGTCCGCATCGTCCGAGAACCCGGGCGCCAGAAGCATGACAAGCCAGGGTGCCGCGATCTCCGCCAGCACGACGAAGGCGACCAGGATGGCCGTGAGGCCCGCCAGTGCCCGGGCCGCATAGGTCTTCGCGGCCTCTTCCCCGGCTTCATGCAGCTTCTTGGTGTAGAGGGGAATGAAGGCGGCGTTGAACGCCCCTTCCGCGAAGATGCGGCGAAACATGTTGGGCACGCGGAGCGCGACGAAGAAGGCGTCCGAGATGGCGGACGCGCCGAGCACGGCCGCGATCAAGATGTCCCGGACGAAGCCGAGCAGACGGCTGATGACGGTCATACCGCCGACAGTGGCAAACCCGCGATAGAGCTTCATGGGTGCTGCGCCATCGGGATAGGCGGCTTACGAGCGGGTGGCGCCCAGGATCACGAGAGCTCCAATTCCGGCTCTTGCGTTTCCATGAGCACGCGGGTCAAACGCTCCCGGATCAAAGACTCGCGGCTGGAGCTCCTGACTTTCTTGCCGGTGAGATCGGTCACGTAGAACACGTCCACGGCCTTCTCGCCGAAGGTCGCGATATGCGCGGAGGCGATGTCGAGATTGAGGTTCGATATTTCGCGGGTGACTTCGTAGAGCAGGCCGGGCCGGTCGAGCGCGTTGATCTCGATGACCGTCAGTGCATCGGAGATCGTGTTGTCGATAATGACCTGGGGCTCGACGGAGAAGGCGGAGAGGCGCGAGGCGCCGATGACCTTGGCCTTGATCACGTCAACCACATCGGTTTCGCCCTTGAGCATGCGCTCGATCGATGTCGCGATCTTGCGCGCGCGCCGCTTTTCGTCTTCGGCGTGGTCGAACTCGCGCTCGAGGTGGATCGTGTCGAGCGCCATGCCGTCGCGGGTGGTCGAAATCTGTGCGTCGGCGATATTCGCGCCGGCCCCCGTACACGCGCCCGCCACCATCGCAAGCAGCCAGGGATGGTTCGGCGCGAACAGCGTGAGTTGCGTGACGCCGCGGAACGCATCGGTCGAAATATTCGTGACGACGATGCTGTTCTGCTCTTCGGCCTCGCGCAACAACCGCGCATGCTCGGCAATGACATCGAGATCGGTACGCAGCCAATAGGCCGGGTAGTGCCGGTCGATAAACCGGTTGAGATCCTTCTCCGGCCAATCGGCCAGGCGCTCGCGCAGTTCGTTCTGCGCGCGCCGCAGGCGCTGCGACCGCGTGAGTTCGGTGTGGCCGCCGCCCAGCAACGGCTCGGTCTCGTAGTAGAGAGTTCGCAAGAGCTGCCCCTTCCACCCGGTCCAAGTGCCCGGCCCGACCGCGCAAATGTCGCAGACCGTCAGGAGCAGGAGCAGCTTGAGCCGCTCCCGGCTTTGCACGATCTCCGCAAAGTCCCGAATGGTCTTCGGATCGTTGAGGTCGCGGCTTTGCGCGAACAGGCTCATGGTGAGGTGTTGCTCGATCAGCCAGGACACCGTCTCGGTTTCGGATGGCGTGAGCCCCAGGCGCGGACAAAGCTCCCGGGCAATTCGCGCGCCCGCGATGGAGTGATCCTCGTCACGCCCCTTGGCCACGTCGTGCAGCAGCGCCGCGACGTAGAGCGCGCGGCGATTGTCGATCGTGTTAAGGATCTCGTTCGCGAGCGGGTGTTCGGCCGCGTGCTTCCCGCGCTCGATGGCATCGAGATGGCCTACCGTGCGGACCAGATGCTCGTTCACCGTGAAGTGGTGATACATGTTGAACTGCATCATCGACACCACGCGGCCCCACTCGGGGATGAACCGCCCGAGCACGCCGGCCTCGGTCATTTTGCGCAGCGCGGCCTCCGGATCGCGTGCCGACGTCAGCAGTTTCAGGAACAATTTGTTGGCGGTCGGATCCTGGCGCAGATCTTCGTCGATGAGACTGAAATTCGCGCGGATCAGGCGCAGCACTTCGGGCGACAGCGCGGCCTGACTTTCGTCGGCCACGACGAACAGGCGAATGAAGTTGACCGGATCGGTCTTGAACGCGTCCTTGGAGACGGTGGAGATTCGGCCGTTCTCGATCCGGAAATCGGAGGTACGGCGCAGCTTGGCGCGCCGGCGCCAGTCGAACGGCGCCAGGAGCGCATCGAGCGAGGGCACGGATTTCAGTTGCTTCAACTCCAGCGCGGTACAAACGATCCGCGTCAACTGACCGACCTCCAGCGCGACCATGAAGTAGTGCTTCATGAACCGCTCGACACCGCTGAGCCCCGCATGGGCGCGGTAGCCGAGCCGTTCCGCCATGGCCCGTTGCAGATCGAAACTCAGCCGGTCTTCCTCCCGGCCGGTGAGAAAATGCAGGTGACACCGGACCGTCCACAGGAAGAACTCGCAGCGGCGGAAGCTGGCATATTCACCGGGCGTGAACACGCCGGCATCGACGAACTCGTCCTCGGCCTGGTCGGGATAGACGTGCTTGGCGAGCCAATGCAGCGTGTGCAGGTCGCGCAGGCCACCAGTGCCTTCCTTGATGTTCGGCTCCACGAGATAACGCGAGGCGCCCGCACGCGAATGACGCGCATGCTGCTCGGCAAGCTTCGCTTCGATGAAGGCGCGCGCGTCCACATCGAGCACCTCGCGCCGGAACCGATGGAGAAACTCGGCAAAGAGCTTTTCGTCGCCGAGGATCAGCCGCGCGTCGAGCAGCGCGGTGCGGATGGTCATGTCGGCCCGGCTCAGCCGCAAGCACTGGCTGATCGTGCGCGCCGCGTGCCCCACCGTGAAGCCAAGGTCCCACAGGAGATAGAGGATGTACTCCGCGACGCTCTCGCCCCAGGCGGTCTGCTTGTAGGGCAGCAGGAACAGCAGGTCGATGTCCGAGCCCGGTGCCAGCAACCCCCGTCCGTAACCGCCTTGCGCCACAACGGCCATGCGTTCCGACGTGGAGGGATTCTCGGCCCTATAGACGTGCTCCGTGGTGAAGTCGTAGGCGAGGCGAATCAATTCGTCCTGGAACGCCGACAGGCCGGCGGCGCAAGCGCGCCCGTCCCCGTCGTCTTCCAGCTGCGCCTTGGCAAAGGCTCGCGCCTGATCGACGTAAGGCTTCAGGAACTCGACCAGCGCCGCGCGCATTTGCGTGTCTTGGCCCGCATGGGCCCGCGCAACCTCGGCGGTTTGTTCGCGCAATGAGTCGAAGTCGAAATAGGGAGGCTGTTTGATGACCGCTTGATCCATTGGAGCCGACCTTAGCACATCCGTCCGCTAGGCATCGTCTAATAGCCCCTTCAAGCGATAGAGCGCTTCCAGAGCCTCTTTCGGCGTCATCCCGTCGGGATTGTAGTCGCGCAGCGCCTCGGCCAGTTTCGACGGCGAACCGTCCGGCCGCGTCGAGACGGCGGCCTGAAACAGCGGCAGGTCGCCTGCAAGGTCCGCCGGTTTCGGACGCCCATCGGCCTTCTCGAGCTCCGCCAAGACGGCGCCGGCGCGGTCGAGGACGGGCGCCGGAAGTCCGGCGAGCTTCGCCACATGGATGCCATAGGACCGGTCCGCGGCGCCCATCTTCACACGATACAAAAACACGATCGCCTCGCGCCACTCCTTGACCTCGACAGTCGCGTTGGCCACACGGGGCAGCCGGTCGGCGAGTGCCGTGAGTTCGTGATAGTGCGTGGCGAACAGGACCCGCGACCTGTTCACCTCGTGCAGATATTCGAGCGCGGCCCAGGCGATGGACAGACCATCGAAGGTCGCCGTGCCCCGTCCGATCTCGTCCAGGACCACGAAGGATCGCGGCGTCGCCTGATTGAGGATCGCGGCGGTTTCGACCATCTCGACCATGAAGGTGGAGCGCCCACGCGCGAGGTCGTCCGCGGCCCCGACGCGACTGAACAGCCTGTCCACAAGACCGATATGGGCAGACTTCGCGGGCACGAAGGCCCCGGCCTGCGCCAAGACCACGATCAGGGCGTTTTGGCGCAGGAACGTGGACTTTCCGCCCATGTTGGGACCGGTCACCACGAGTGCGCTCGGCGCGTCGTTCTGGTCGTCCCCACCACCGCGAAGCCGGCAATCGTTGCCGATGAAGTCCGCGCTTTGCTCTCGGCGCAATGTCTGTTCCACCATCGGATGGCGGCCTTCCTCGATCGCGAAGACGGTGCTGTCGTCCACGCGAGGCCGCACATAGCGCTGCTCCACCGCTAGCTCGGCAAGCCCGGCATAGGCATCGAGTTCGGCGAGCGCGGCGCTGGCCGAAGACAGAGACCGTTCCGCATCCATCACCTCGGCCGTGAGCCTGGCGAAGATATCCAGCTCAAGCGCGAGCGCCCGTTCGGCCGCGGACGTGATGCGCGATTCGAGCTCGGCGAGCTCGGTGGTCGAGAAACGCACCGCATTGGCCATGGTCTGGCGGTGGATGAAGGTCTCTGCATGGGGCGCGGCCGTCAGCGTGGGCGCGTGCAGCGCCGTTACCTCCACGAAATAGCCGAGCACGCTGTTGTGCCGGACCTTGAGCGACTTGATGCCCGTTGCCTCCGCATAGGTCGCCTGGAGGCCGGCAATGACCTTGCGGCTGCCGTCGCGCAAGGCCCGCAACTCGTCGAGATCGGTGTCGAAACCGGGCCGCACGAAGCCGCCGTCGCGAGCGTTGACGGGCAATTCGTCCGCAAGAGCGGCGGACAAGGACGCGGCGACCGCCTGCGGCGCTTGCGCCAGGCGCTCGGCGATGGCCATCAGTTCGCGCGGCAGACCGAGCGCTTCGCCTGCGTTCAAGAGCCGGGCCGCAAGCGCGTGCGCCGCGCCGATCGCCGTCTGGACCGCACCGAGGTCGCGCGGGGTGCCGCGGCCGAAGGCGAGACGCGCCAAAGCGCGGGCGAGGTCCGGTGCCGCCTTCAAGCCGTCGCGCAGATCCTGACGCAGGCGCGGTTCGTCCGCGAGATAGCCCACCGCATCGAGCCGGGCATTGACCGCGGGTCCATCGGTCAGCGGGCTCGAAAGACGGCTGGCCAGTTCGCGCGCCGCGGCCGCCGTGACGGTCCGGTCGATCGCGGCGAGGAGACTGCCCGCCCGCGTTCCCTGGTTCGAGCGCACCAGCTCGAGATTGACCCGCGTCGCCGCATCGATCAGCAGAAGCTTGTCGGCGCTTTCCTTGCGCGGTGGACGCAGAAGCGGCGCGCGGCCCACCTGGGTGAGCTCCACATAGGTGAGCAGGCCCGCAAGCGCCGCGAGCTCGGCCCGTGAGAATTCGCCGAACGCGTCCAGCGCGGCCACGCCGAGACGCTCCTTCAAGGCCCGTTCGCCACGGACCGAGTCGAAATGCGCGCGCGGGCAGGGCGTCAACGCGGCACCGGCCTCCTTGACGAGATTGCGGATCGCTTCGTCGCTCGCGAGGTCCTCGCCGGCGAGCACCTCGCCGGGCCGGATGCGCGCGAGCTCGCCAGGCATGTCGGTCAGCCGGCAGGTCGCCGCGATGAGTTCGCCGGTGGAAATGTCGATCGAGGCCAAGGCGAAGCGCGGTTCCGCGCCCGTCTCCGTGCGGCTCCCGGAACAGAGCCGTGAGGAAGTTGTGGGCGCGGCGTCGAGCAGCGACTCCTCGGTCAGCGTCCCGGGCGTGACAAGCCGGACGACATCGCGCCGGACGACGGCCTTCGCCCCGCGCTTCTTGGCCTCGGCTGGGTCCTCGGTCTGTTCGCACACGGCTACGCGGTGTCCGAGCGCGATCAGTTTCTGCAGATAATCGTCGGCGGCATGGACCGGCACGCCGCACATGGGAATGTCCTCGCCGAGATGCTTGCCGCGCTTGGTCAGCGCGATCCCGAGCGCGCGCGAGGCGACCGAGGCGTCCTCGAAGAACATCTCGTAGAAGTCGCCCATGCGGTAGAACAGAAGGCTGTCGGCGTTGGCGGCCTTTATCTCCAAGTACTGCGCCATCATCGGCGTGACGCCCTCGGGCGCACGGAGCTGCGATTTCGTCGTGTCGTCCACCGTCATGACCGTCTCTGATTGCAGGCCCATGTGAGCCGGGCGACCACCTCCGGGCTCAAATCATCGAACCACACGCCACACAGCAAATCCTGGAAATTCGGGTCGCGGGCGGCCTCCGCCACCACCGCATCGACGACCGGACCGTCGTCATAGGGTATCAAGTCCTCCAGCATCCCGGCGGATAGGATCCCGAGCAGGTTGGGATTGTCCTCGATCTCGAGTATGGCCTTCACCAAGGCCAAGGCCTTCAAGGGCTCGCTTCCAGTCAGGGTGTGCTGGTAATCGTAGAGGTCGTACCACTGGTCGTCGCGCTCGATCTCGATATCAGAGCGCGACATGACCTCGACCCATTTCGTGGCAAGTTCCGGGAGCGGCAGCGCCTCGAACGCGACCGGCTCGGACTTGGGATACGCCGCCTCTTCCCAGGCCCGGTAGGCGGGCTCGTCGCAGATCGTCAGGAGGCGCCGCGCCAGATCCGGATCGTCTACCTTGCCGTTCCCTATGGACGCCGCCTGGCGGCCCATCAGCCACCGCAGACGCGGCTGCCGCAGTGCAAGCTCTTGCAGGAGAGGCGTCGCCACCGAGGCGCGGAAGACAAGAAGCTGACCGAGCGGCTTGCCTTTGGCGATCAGGTTGAGGACCTCTTCGTCTTGCTCGTGCTGCAGCGCCGCCTCGATGAAGACGATCCCGCGCTTCGGATCGTCATGGGACAAGCGGTCGAAATGCATGACGAAGGCATACACCCCGTGCGTGCGATCCCGGAATCGGGTCGTGCAGACCTCGCGCCAAGCGCGCACCCAGTCGGTCATGGGCATGGCCTCGATCCGCGCGGCGACCTCGCCGTAGCCGGGCACGGGATCGAGCGCGGCGCCCGAGGCATCGCAAAACCCCAAAACTTCGTCGCACCAGGCCATCAAAGCGTCCTAGCTTCTCACCGTCGGGCGCACAAGGGCGCGCGCCGCGACAGTTGGGGAGGACGGTTGGGAAATGGCTTCCCGCGCCTTTCGGTGTCCTCTAGGGTGCGCGGCCTCAACGCCATTTGTCAGGAGAGCCGTCATCACTCGCCCTTCGAAACGCGCACCGGACGCGCTGCGCCCCGTCAGCCTGGAACGCGCGGCCTCGCGCCATGCCGAAGGCTCTTGCCTTGTCCGCTTCGGCGAGACCCATGTCTTGTGCACGGCCTCGGTCGCCGAAAACGTGCCGCCCTGGCTCAAGGGCTCGGGACGTGGCTGGGTCACCGCGGAATACGGCATGCTCCCGCGCGCCACTCACGACCGGACCCGCCGCGAGGCGGCGGCCGGCAAGCAGTCTGGCCGGACCCAGGAGATTCAACGCCTGATCGGCCGCTCCTTACGGGCGGTGACCAATCTCGCCGGCCTCGCCGAGAAGCAGGTCCTCATCGACTGCGATGTGCTGCAAGCCGACGGCGGCACGCGCACTGCATCGATCACCGGCGCCTGGGTCGCCTTGCACGACGCGCTCGCCTGGATGGAGGCGCGCAACATGATCAAAGGCAATGTCTTGACCGATCACGTGGCGGCGGTCTCATGCGGGCTCTATGGCGGCGAGCCTGTGCTCGATCTCGACTACGCCGAGGATTCCGAAGCGGACGCGGATGCGAATTTCGTGATGACCGGCCAGGGCGGGATCGTGGAAGTCCAGGGGACGGCGGAGACCGACCCCTTCAGCCAGGAGCAATTCGATGCGCTGATGGGGCTGGCACGCGGCGGCATCGCCGAACTCGTCGAACTTCAAAAGATGACCATTGGCTAGGGGGATGGCGGTGCTTGGATGTGGCGCGCTTCATCGCGATTCGAAACTTGTGATCGCCAGCCACAACGAAGGCAAGGTGCGCGAACTCGGAGAGCTGTTCGCGCCACTCGGGATCGCTTGCGTCTCTGCCGGGAGCCTCGACCTGCCCGAACCGGAGGAGACCGGCGACACCTTCGAGGCCAACGCGCTCTTGAAAGCCCATACGGCCGCATCCGGGTCGGGCATGATGGCGTTGGCCGACGATTCCGGCCTCGAAGTCGACGCGCTCGGTGGCGAACCCGGCATCCATTCGGCGCGTTGGGCCGGACCGAAGAAGGACTTTGCCGAAGCGATGCAGCGCGTGCACGAGGCCCTGGCGGCCACGGGGGGCGCCTTCAGCCACGCCAACTTCACTTGTGCCCTGGCCCTGGCCGCCCCCAACGGCGACGAGGCCGTGTTTTCCGGCCGCGTCTTCGGGCATATCCAATGGCCGCCGCGCGGCGAGCATGGCTTCGGCTACGACCCCATCTTCGTGCCCGAAGGCTATAAGGAGACGTTCGGCGAGATGGATCCGGCGCTGAAGAACGACCTGTCGCACCGCATGCGCGCCTTCGAACAGCTGATCGAGGCGACCTATGCCGAAGACGGCAACACAGACTAGAGCCTTGTCCGACGCAGAGCCGTTCGGTGTCTACGTCCATTGGCCGTTCTGCGCGGCCAAGTGCCCCTATTGCGACTTCAACTCCCATGTGCGCCATGGCGGCATCGACGAGGACCGTTTCCTCGCCGCCTATCTCAAGGAGCTGGCCCATTTCGCGGCACTCACGCCGCGAACCGTGACGAGCGTCTTTTTTGGTGGCGGGACGCCTTCGCTCATGGCCCCGCGCGTCACGGATGCGATCCTCGACGCGATCGCCACGCATTGGACGCTCGATGCGAACGCGGAGATCACGCTCGAGGCCAATCCCACCAGCGTGGAGGCGGAGAACTTCCGAGGCTATGCAGCTGCGGGAGTCAACCGCCTCTCGCTCGGGGTTCAGGCCCTGGATGATGCCAGCCTCAAAGCCCTCGGGCGCTGCCATAGCGCCGACGAAGCGCTGGCGGCCTTCGCGCTGGCGCGGGACTGTTTCGAACGGATCTCCTTCGACCTGATCTATGCGCGGGAGGGGCAGTCGCTCGACGGCTGGACGGACGAACTCACCCGCGCGCTCGGGTTCGCGGCTGATCACCTGTCGCTGTACCAACTGACCATCGAGGACGGGACGCCCTTTGCCGCGCTGCACGAGGCCGGGCGTCTGCATGTGCCCGCGAGCGAGGCGGCGCGCGCGATGTATCTGGCGACCCAGGAACTGTGCGAGGCGGCGGGGCTTCCGGCCTATGAGGTCTCCAACCACGCCGTGCCCGGCGCGGAATCCCGCCACAACCTCGTCTACTGGCGCGGCCACGACTATGCCGGCATCGGCGCGGGCGCCCATGCCCGCATCACCACGGGCGGCACGAAAAGGGCGCTTTCCACTTTGCGGCTCCCCGAAGCCTGGCTGGCTGAGGTCGAGGCGCGCGGGCACGGCCTTGCCAGCGACGAGCCGCTCAGCCCACGCGAATCGGCGGAGGAGTATCTGTTGATGGCCTTGCGGCTGGCCGAAGGCATGGGCCTGTCCCGGTTCGCCGCGCTTGCCGGCACACCCCTCGACGAGACCCGCATCGATGCCCTCGCCGCCGAAGGCCTGCTCAGCCGGACCGGCGACCGGCTGACAGCCACGCCAACGGGACGGCTGGTGCTGGAACGGCTGATCCTCGAGCTCGCCGCCTGAGGGCCGGGTGCGAAGAACCGCGAATCCGCATAACGTCTCACGCACGGAACGCGTGAGAACAACGAGATCGACCCGTGCGAGACGACGGCAAAGAAGAGGCCAATGCGAGGACGGTGGCGCGGGCCGGCGAAGCCCTGGCCGAGCTCCTGGACCGGCCGCTGGCGGCCGGGCTCTACCTCGTGGCCACACCCATCGGCAATCTCGCCGACATTTCCTTGAGGGCGCTTGCGGTTCTGGCCCGCGCGCCGCTCGTGGCCGCCGAGGACACGCGGCACTCGCGGAAATTGCTGTCGCACTACAATATCCACGCTGAGCTGACGCCCTATCACGAGCACAACGCCGCGCGCGAGCGGCCGAAGCTGCTCGCACGGATCGAGGCCGGCTATGCCGTTGCGCTGATCTCCGATGCCGGCACGCCGCTCGTCTCGGACCCGGGCTACAAGCTCGTGCGCGAGGCGCTCGATGCCGGGCTCACGGTCACCAGCATTCCGGGCCCGTCGGCGGCGCTCGCCGCGCTGACGTCCGCGGGGCTGCCGACCGATACGTTCCTCTTCGGCGGCTTCCTGCCGCCCAAGTCCGGGCCGCGTCACACCCGCCTGGAGGCGCTGCGCGACACCCAAGCGACGTTGATCTTCTTCGAAACGGCCCCGCGTCTTGCCAAGAGCCTTGAGGACATGGCGGCCGTGCTCGGTCCGCGCGAGGCGGTGATCGCCCGCGAACTCACCAAGCTGCACGAGACGCTCCATCGCGGCACCGTCGATAGTCTTGCCGGGCAGATCGAGGCGCAGCCGGTCAAAGGCGAAGTGGCCGTTGTGGTCGCGCCGCCAAGCACGGAAGAGGCGGAGGTGGACGATGCGCGCCTCCTTGCGGACCTGAGCCGCGCTCGGACCATGAGCCTGCGAGACGCGGTGCGCGCGGTGACGGACGCGCGGGGGTCAAGCGCGCCCGCGTCTACGAGCTCGGCCTCTCGTTGGCGAAGCGCGGCACGCCATGAGCCGGGCCCGCGTGCGCGCCTATCGCGCCGGGATCATGGCGGAGACCCTCGCGGCATGGCTCTACCGGCTCAAGGGCTATCGCATTGTGGCGCGGCGCTACCGCTCGCCCGTGGGCGAGATCGATCTCGTTGCCACGAAGGGCCAGCGGCTGGCCTTCGTGGAGGTCAAGCGGCGGAAAACGCGAGACGAAGCCGCCTTTGCCGTGACGGCGAAACAGAAGCGGCGCATCGTGCGCGCCGCCCAATACTGGATCGCCAGTCATCCGGCCTTTGTCGGGTATGCCATCGCCTTCGATGTGGTGCTGTGTGCGCCGTGGGCGCTCCCGCGCCACGTGGAAAACGCGTTTCCAACCTAGAACCGGGCGCGAGGCTGGCCACTGCGGCGCTTGAAATGGATGCCCTCAACGCGCAAGTTCCGCCCCAACGAAACGGCCTTTGCCCGAGACCGGCGTCGGCCTTCAGACCTAACAGGACATCATGGCTCTCAAAGTCGCCTTCCAGATGGACCCGATCGAGCGCATCGATATCAACGGGGATTCGACCTTCGCGCTTCTCTTGGAGGCGCAGCGGCGCGGCCATGACGTGTTCTACTACACCCCGCCCAATCTCTCCCTGAAGGACGGGCGGCTGATCGCCCACGGCCACAGCCTCACGGTCGAGGACAAGCCGGGCGATCACTACCGGCTCGCACACCCGCGCAACGTGGACCTTTCCGACTTCGACGTGGTGCAGCTCCGCCAGGACCCGCCCTTCGACATGGCCTATATCACCACGACGCATCTTCTGGAGCGGTTGCAGCCCGGCACGCTCGTGGTCAACGACCCCGCCTCGGTCCGCAACGCGCCGGAGAAAGTCTTCGTGCTCGACTTTCTCGACCTCATGCCGCCGACGCTGGTGACCCGCTCGCCGGACGAGATCCGCGCCTTTCGGGACGAGCACAAAGACATCGTGGTGAAGCCGCTCTACGGCAATGGCGGGGCCGCGATCTTCCGCATCGCCGAGGGCGACACCAATCTCAACTCGCTCATCGAATTGCTCGGCCAGACCTTTCGCGAGCCCATCATGGTCCAGCGCTACCTCCCGGACGTGCGCGCGGGCGACAAGCGCATCATCCTGGTCGACGGCGAGGTGGCGGGCGCCATCAACCGGGTGCCGGCCGCGGACGAAACGCGTTCGAACCTGCATGTGGGCGGCACGGCCAAGGCCACCACGCTGACTCCGCGCGAGGACGAGATCTGCGCGCGGCTCGGTCCGGCGCTCAAGGAGCGCGGGCTCATCTTCACCGGGATCGACGTGATCGGCGACTACCTCACCGAGATCAACGTCACCTCGCCCACGGGCATCCGCCAGGTGAAGGAGTTCGGCGGCAACGACATCGCCGCCATGATCTGGGACGTGGTGGAGAAGAAGGTGGCGGCGCGCTAGGACCGCTCGCGCCGTCTTGCACGCGCGCGCGCCACACGGCCAGCGCATGGGCCCCGAGGCCAATGCCCCACCCGGCCGCAACCCAAACGAACCAGTGGCGCGGCGGATCATGAGACAGCGCCAGCCCGGCACACAACCCAACGACGGCGAGGTAGACACCTGCGTGGATCAAGAATCCGAGCGGGATCGAATCGGTCTTCATGGGCGAAGACAAACACGATCATGGCGAATTTGGCAGACCTCCCGTTTGTTCTCCTAATGTTCTTGCGTGCACGTACACGCTGCGATAGCATTGCCCCCGGCAACCAAACGGGGGTTCGGACATGTTCGCGCGGGTTACGACGGTCGCATTCGAGGGCATCGAGGCCCGCGCGGTGGATGTCCAGGTGCAGATCAGTTCCGGCATGCCGGCCTTCACCATCGTGGGCCTGCCCGACAAGGCGGTGGCCGAGAGCCGGGAACGGGTGCGCGGGGCACTGAACGCCATCGGGCTGGCGCTGCCCCCCAAGCGCATCACTGTGAACCTCGCCCCCGCCGATCTTCCCAAGGAAGGCAGCCATTACGATCTCCCCATCGCCCTTGGGGTCATGGCGTCCGCGGGCGCGATCGCGCCGGATGCCATCGAGGGCTATTGCGTCCTCGGCGAACTGGCGCTCGACGGGTCGATCGCCACGATCGCCGGCGCGCTGCCCGCGGCCATCGGGGCCAATGCCATGGACAAGGGGCTGATCTGTCCTGAAGCGTGCGGGCCCGAGGCCGCCTGGGCGGCGTCCGACATGCCGATCCTGGCGCCTGGCGATTTGTTGCAGCTGCTCAATCACTTCAAGGGCCTCCAGACCTTGCGGCGGCCGGAGCCCGATCTGGAGGCTGAAGACGAGGCCATGCCGGATCTCGGCGACATTAAGGGGCAGGAGACGGCCAAGCGCGCGCTCGAGGTCGCGGCCGCGGGCGGGCACCACTTCCTGATGGTGGGCCCGCCGGGTTCGGGCAAGTCGATGCTGGCCAAGCGGATGCCCTCGATCCTGCCGCCGCTCGCACCCGCCGAGATGCTGGAAGTCAGCATGATCCGGAGCCTTGCGGGCGATTTGGCCGGCGGCCGCATCGGCCGCAACCGGCCCTTCCGCGCGCCCCATCACTCTGCCAGCATGGCCGCGCTGGTCGGCGCGGGAACGCGGCCGCGCCCCGGCGAGGTGGCGCTGGCCCATCTCGGGGTCCTGTTCCTCGACGAATTGCCCGAGTTCAATCCGCAGGTCCTGGACGCCTTGCGCCAGCCGCTCGAGAGCGGCGAAACCGTGATCGCCCGGGCCAATCACCGCATCGCCTATCCGTCCCGGGTGCAACTGGTCGCGGCGATGAACCCGTGCCGCTGCGGCCACGCGGGCGAGCCGGGCCATGTCTGCCGTCAGGGCCCCGCTTGCGCGGATCGCTACCAGGCCCGCATCTCCGGGCCGCTGCTCGACCGGATCGACCTGCAAATCGAAGTGCCCGCCGTGTCCGCCGCCGACCTCGTTCTGCCACGTTCCGCCGAGGGGAGCGCCGAGGTGCGGGACCGCGTCGCCGCGGCGCGAACCCGCCAGACGGCGCGCTACCAACGGCTTGGTCTGCCTCTCGTGCGCACGAACGCGCAGGCCGACGGCGCCGTGCTGGAAGAGGTCGCTGCGCCCGATGCGCAAGGTCTCGCCCTTCTGCGCGACGCGGCCGGCACCCTGTCCTTGAGCGCCCGCGGCTACCATCGGACCTTGCGCGTGGCACGGACCCTGGCCGACCTCGACGGGGCCGAAACCGTCTCCCGGATCCATATCGCCGAGGCGCTGAGCTATCGCGGCGAGGCCCTGCGCCGGGCCAAAGTGGCCGCCTAGCGCGCTTTTTGGCCGATTTCGGCCTCTCAAGAGTTTCTCAAACTTTCTCTGCCAAGCTCGGCGCCAATGAAAAGCCAGGGCAAATGTCCGGCATATAAACAGGCGTCAAGACAGTGCAGTACACAATCTGGCAGAGCTTCGGCGCTGACAGCGCCGGGAGTGCGCGTGCACCCATACCCATCGCGTGTCTCGCGCTGGTGCTGATCGGGTTGTCCCTGATCGGCCCGGCCGGACCGGTGGTGCTCACGCTCGCGCCCTTGCTCCTCGGCATCGCCCTCCTTGTCATGGCCGCGCGCTGGAACTCAGGACCCCGCCACGCACAGCTGGAATCCCTCGCTGCCCGCCTCGATTCAGGCCTCGAATCGATCAAAGACCTGCAATGGGAAATCCGTGAGCGCGAGGCGCGCTACCGCGACCTGCTCGACCACCAGGATGACGTGATCGCCCGCCGCGACGCCGACGGGATGTTGTCTTTCGTCAACGACGCCTTCTGCAAGACGTTCGGCGTCGAACGGCGCGACGTGCTGGGCCATCCCCTGTCGCTTCCGATCCTCGACAGCGAAGCGACTCAAGACACGGGACAACGCAATGGCGTGCGCGACACCCGTGTGGTCGAGCTTTCGACCACGTCGGGGCCGCGCTGGTTCGTCTGGGAGGATTCCCCCCTGCCAAGCGAGCACGGCGGCCCTAGCGAAATCCAAAGCATCGGACGCGACGTCACCGAACAACGCGCGGCGGAACTTGCCCTGGCGCAGGCCCGCGACCAGGCGATGACCGCAAGTCAGGCCAAGTCGCGATTCCTCGCCTCGATGAGCCATGAAATC
The DNA here is from genome assembly GCF_001723285.1 of Methyloceanibacter methanicus. Lineage (GTDB taxonomy): Bacteria > Pseudomonadota > Alphaproteobacteria > Rhizobiales > Methyloligellaceae > Methyloceanibacter > Methyloceanibacter methanicus. The sequence continues at coordinate 62,948 of NZ_LPWG01000002.1, forward strand.
CGTACACCGATGAACGGCATTCTCGGCATGACGGACCTGTTGCTCGACACCAAGCTCTCGCCGGAACAGATGACGTATGCGCGCGCCATCTCGACGTCCGCGACCACGCTGCTGAGCCTCATCGACGAAGTCCTCGATTTCTCGAAGATCGAAGCGGGCAAGACGGACTTGCGCCCGGCGCCGTTCGATCTCACCGAGACGGCCCAGGGCGTCGTCGAGCTTCTCGGCCCCCGCGCCCGCGACAAGGGGCTCGAGATCGGCTGGTTCGTCGCGCCCGATCTGCCGCAGACAGTTGTGGGCGACCAGGCGCGAATCCGGCAGGTTCTGATGAATCTCGTGGGCAACGCGATTAAATTCACCGAGCAGGGCGGCGTCGCTCTGACCGCAAAACGCGCCGAAGACTCCTCCGATCCGGAGCGGACGGTCGTGCGCTTCGACGTGACCGATACGGGGCCCGGCGTCCCACCACAGGCCCTCGAACGCATCTTCGCCGAATTCGAGCAAGCCGATCAGGCCCCGGCGCGCCGCCACGGCGGGACGGGGCTTGGCCTTGCGATCTCCAAGGGGCTAGTGCGAGCCATGGGCGGCCAGATCCGGGTTGCCAGCGAGCCGGGGGCGGGCGCGACCTTCACCGTCGAGTTGCCGCTGGGAACGCCGAAAGACACGCCGGCGCTGCGGGCCGCGTGGCCAACGCCGCGCGACGACGACAAGGTCTTGATCCTCCTCGACGGCGGCACCGAGGCCGCCGTGGTCAGCGACCTCATCACCTCCATGGGCGCCTCGGCGACCCGCGTCTCGGCGGACGAGGCCGTGCGCGTGGCGCAAGCCGCGGCCGACAAAGGCGCACCCTACACCGCGCTGCTCACCGATACGGCCAACGCCGGCAAGAGCGGCCGCGCGATCCTCCCGTTCCTGGCCTGTGCCCCGGGGCAGCCGGCCCCGCGCGCTGTCGTCACCATCGACCCCGGGGAACGCAGCGCCTATGCCGCACTAGCCGCGCAAGGTTTCAACGCCTATCTCGTACGCCCGGTCCGGCCGGTCTCGGCGCTCACGCAACTCTTCGCGCGCAGCCAATGCCTGAGCAACCCGTGACACGGCTCAAGGGCGCCCACCCCGCCGGCGGGCGGGCGCGTCCTGCGGCCGGTCTCGCAATCCTGCTCGCCGAAGACAACGACATCAACGCTCTGCTCGCACGCACCGTCCTCGAGAAGGCGGGTGCCACCGTGAGCCACGCGCGGGACGGCGCCGACGCCATCACCAAAGCCAAGAACGCGCTCGAAACCGGGCGCGGGTTCGATCTGGTCCTGATGGATATCCACATGCCGGATATGGACGGCATGGAGTCCGCTGCCCGTATTCGCGCGCTCTATGTCGCAGGGGCCGAACCGGGCGACGGGCGCCCGCCGATCGTGGCCTTGACGGCCAACGCCCTCGCCGAGGACCGGGCGGCCTACCTCGCCGCAGGCTTGACGACTACCTCGCGAAACCGTTTGAAAAGAGGGACTTGGAGGGTCTCCTCGCGCGCTGGCTGGGCAACGGCCTCTCGACCGGGGCGGGGGCGGCATAGGCGGTAGACGGCCTATCGTCCGTGGACCCGATTTCCACCGCCTGTCACATAGAGTTCGAATTGGTTTGCTAACCCGCTTCTGATGTGGCCGAATCGGGGTGGCCGGAGGGCCCTGCGATCCGTCGAGCGCTACTTGAGGCCTCGCGGCACGTTCCCCAAGATCGTCAGGTGGGCTGAACCATGCCGACAAAAATGATTCCGGGACGCTTTGCAGAAAAGTTTCTGGTTGGGGCCAAACTCCCCGGTTTGAACTTCCGGCCGGGCCCCCCCGGTGCGCTGCCCTTCATGGGCCGGGGCCGGCCCTTCTCGGCAGGGTTTCGGGGACGGTTTCAGCCCGCGCAAGTCTACGGCCGGATGGGCTCGCTCGAGGTACGGCTCGCACGCAAGAAGAGCGAAATCCGCCGCGCGCAACGCCTCCGTTATAAAGTGTTCTACGAAGAGATGGCGGCCACGCCCAACGCGCTGGCCATGCTGTCGCGGCGCGACGAAGACGCCTTCGACCCGATCTTCGATCATCTTCTCGTGGTGGACCATGGCGATGCCAACAAGAAGGGCTGGCGGCGCCCCAAAGTGGTGGGCACCTATCGCGTGCTCCGCCAGGACATCGCCGACGAGCACGACGGCTTCTACACCCAGGGCGAATACGACATCGCGCCGCTGATCCGGTCCAAGCCCGGATACAGCTTCATGGAGCTCGGCCGGTCCTGCGTGCTGAAGCCCTACCGCAACCGCCGGACGGTCGAGCTGCTCTGGCACGGCATCTGGTCCTATGTGCGCCAGCACGGCGTCGACGTCATGATCGGTTGCGCCAGCTTCCCCGGAGTCGATCCGGCGGAGCATGCGATGCCGCTCAGCTTTCTGCACCATACGGCCCAAGCGCCCGATGAGTGGCGCGTTTCAGCCCACGATCATCTGCGCGTCGACATGAACATGATGCCAAAGGAAGCGGTGAACATGCGCGCGGCGCTCAAGGCGATGCCGCCGCTGATCAAGGGCTATCTGCGGCTCGGCGCCTATATCGGCGACGGCGCCGTGATCGACCGGCAGTTCGGCACGACGGACGTCTTGATCATCCTGCCCGTCGAGCACATCAATTCCCGCTATTTCGCCCATTTCGGCGCGCCGGACGCGCTTTCGTCACCTATCTCCTCCGGTTTTGGCCCGTTGAACTGAGCCCTTGAACGGGGCCCTTAAACCGGGCGGGCGAACCGAACCGCCCCGCGCGCTGTCGCAACTCCGTTTGACGCCGTGTGGCGCGCTTCCTAAATTTCCGGTCATGGGTCATCCAGACGTCAGAGGCACCAAAGCCGCGGCCGACGCCGCCGCGGGATTGCGTCAGCTCAACGAACGTTCACGCGAGATCTTCCGGCGGATCGTCGAAACCTACTTGGAGACGGGCGAGCCCGTCGGCTCGCGCAATTTGAGCCGCGCGCTGCCGATGACGCTGTCGCCCGCGTCGGTCCGCAACGTCATGTCCGACCTTGAGGGGCTGGGCCTGATCTACGCGCCCCACACCAGCGCCGGCCGGTTGCCGACCCAGACGGGCCTGCGGCTTTTCGTCGACGGCCTGCTGGAGATCGGTGACGTTTCCGAGGCCGAACGCAGCGAAATCGAAGCCCGTATGGTCACCCGCGGCCGGCACCGGGGCGTCGAGGACTATCTCGCCGAGGCCGGCGAGATGCTCTCGGGCCTGTCGCGCTGCGCGGGCGTGGTCCTGGCTGAAAAACAGAGCAAGACGCTGCGTCATGTCGAATTCGTCAATCTCGGCCAGGGCCAGGCGCTGGCGGTTCTCGTGGGCGAAGATGGTGACGTCGAAAACCGCATCGTGACGCTCCCACAGGGCCTGTCGCCGTCCTCGCTGAGCGAAGCGACCAATTACATGAACGCGCGGATCGCGGGCATGACGCTGGAAGAGGCGCGCCGATGCGTCGAAACGGAAATCGAGGAACGCCGCGCCCAGCTCGACGCGCTCACGGCTCAAGTGGTCACCGATGGCCTGGCCACGTGGTCGGGCGAGGCGCACGACCGGCAAAGCCTGATCGTGTGCGGCCATGCCCATCTCCTCGAGGACATCAAGGCGATGGAGGATTTGGAGCGGGTTCGGCTCCTGTTCGAGGACCTGGATGCGAAGAAGGGGCTGATCCAGCTGCTCGGCCTGGCCGAACGCGCCGAGGGCGTGCGAATCTTCATCGGTTCGGAGAACAAATTGTTCTCGCTATCCGGATCGGCCCTCATCGTTTCGCCGTTCCAAGACACCGAGCAGAAGATCGTCGGCGTGCTCGGGGTGATCGGGCCTACGCGGCTCAACTATGCCCGTATCATTCCGATGGTCGACTATACCGCGCGGCTCTTGGGACGGCTCGTCCCGTAACGCGCGGGCCCCCGACCCGTGCCGGCCGGCAAGAGTGCTGCGCCGGAGCCGTCGGGTTGTCCCTTGATTTTTGTTCCCGCCCGGTCGATATCCGGGGCTCTTCCGATCAATTCTGACCCCCGAGAGCTTCGATGCCGGACGAACCTTCCGATCCACGCCAAAAAAACGATCCGCAGGCCAACCAGGCCGCGCCGGAGACGGCGCCGAACGCCACCGCCGGCACCGACGTTGCGGGCGACCTCGAGGCCCTGTTGGCGGAGAATGCGGACATGCGCGACAAGCTGTTGCGCACCATGGCCGACATGGAGAATCTGCGCCGCCGGACCGAGCGCGAAAAGGAAGACACGTCGCGCTACGCTATTTCCAATTTCGCGCGCGACGTTCTGACCATCGGCGACAATCTGCATCGCGTCATGGAGCATGTTCCGGGCGAAGCAGCCGCGAAGGATCCGGCGCTCAAGAGCTTTCTCGAAGGCGTTGAGCTGACGGAGCGGGAACTGATGAAGATGCTGGAGAAGCACGGCGTGACGAAGCTCGAGCCGCTGGGCCAGCGCTTCGACCCCAACCAGCAGCAGGCCATGTACGAGGTGCCGACCACCGAAGTGCCCGAAGGCACCGTGGTGCAGGTCATGCAAGCGGGATTCACCATCGGCGACAGGGTCCTCCGGCCGGCGCTCGTCGCCGTGTCCAAAGGCGGTCCCAAACCGGCCCCGGCGCCCAAGCCCGCGCCACAGGAGCCGCAAAGCGACGGCTTCGGTCCGGGCCGCGCGGCCAACGACGACGCGCCGGGCAAAGGCTAGGCCGCAACGCGGCTAGGTGGAGACGGGGTTCGCCGGCTTGGTGACGCGGCGGAGCGTCAGATTGAAGCGCCCACCCTCATCGAGAAGACCGCTCGTTTTGGATAGCACGCGATCGATGCCGTGATAGGCGAGCCGGTCCGCACCGCCCAAGACGACCACATCGCCGGACTGCAGCTCAAGCGTCCGCGACGGCGCCTTCCGCGTGGTACCGCCCACGCGAAAGATCGCCGTATCGCCCAGCGACACGGACAGGACGGGCGCGGTGACGTCCTCCTCGTCGCGATCCTGATGCAGCCCCATCTTGGCCCCGCCACTGTAATAGTTGATGAGGCAGGCTTCCGGCGGGTGCGGGTAGTCCGCGAGCGCAGCCCAGAGCGCAAGAAGCCTTTGCGGTATCGCCGGCCACGGCGCGCCGGTTTCGGGATGCGTGGCCTGATAGCGGTAGCCGCGCGTCTTGTCCGTGACCCACCCCAACGAACCGGCATTGGTCATCCGGACCGACATGGGCGTGCCTGAGCGGGGCATGGTCGGAACGAACAAGGGCGCCTCGCCGACAATCGCGCGGACATCGCCGAGTAGCGCGGCCTGGGCCTGCGCGTTCAATTTCTTTGGGAAATACAGCATGCGTCCTTTGCCGCCGGGGGCCCTCTCGCCTAGGGTCGCACTCTAGCGCTTACGCGCCCCGGCGGTAGAGCGTTTCCAGGGACGGATCTGATGAGCGAAGCGACACCGGCCAATACCGACGGTTACATCCACAGCCGCGACGAGCAGGAATACGCGCGGTTGCGGAACCAGGCAGAGATGTGGCAGGGCGCGTCGGAGGCCCTGTTCGACGAAATCGGGCTCGCGCCCGGCATGTCCTGCCTCGACGTGGGCTCCGGACCGGGCTCGGTCATGCGGCTCATGGCGGACCGGGTCGGCGAGAAGGGCACCGTCACCGGACTGAGATCGACGGCAGTCTCGGGCGCCAGGCGCTCGCAGACCTGAAGACGGACGGCGGCGCTGACTTTCATCAGATTGAGGCGGATGTCCTGACAACCGAGGACCTGCCGGGGGCGCCCTTCGACCTGACCTATTGCCGGTTCTTTCTGATGCACATGCCCGACCCCGTCGCGATTCTCGAGAAAATGCATCGCTGGACGAAGCCGGGCGGCGTGATCGCGGTGCAGGAGTTCGATTTCGGTGCCATGACCGTGGAGCCGATCTGCCCTGCCATGACCGAGTTTTTCCGCCTGTTCGAGGGGGTTTTTCGCGGACATGGCCGCAACCTGCGGGCCGGGCGCCAACTGCCCGCCCAGTTCGAGGCCGCGGGCCTCGGCATCCCGGACGGAACGCGGGCCGAAGTGAAATTCCTCCCCATGAGTGGCATGGCGGCAATGTTAATCGGCGTTTACCAAGGACTTTTCGCCTCCGCCGTGGAACTTGGAATCGCCGACGACGCCCGCGCGGAAGCCTTCAAGAGGGAGATTGCGGAGGCCACCGCGGACGGCCGGTATTACTGCGTGACTCCAATCCTTATCGGGGCGTGGAGGCGCCTGGCGTGACAACCTGCGCCAACGATCGGATGCGACCCGTGTTCTCCTTGCGAGCCATAGGGCTGGCACCTATATAACCGCGGAACCCCGCACGATTTTCCGCCGCGGGGCGCTGCGAAACAATTGGGAACCGGTTCGCGCCGCTTCGAGCGAAGCCAGGCGCGTCAGTCAATCCCGGGCGCCGCGTCAGGGCCCGGACGGTTTGCCAGAAAGAGAGGCTCGGATATGGCGAAAGTTATTGGTATCGACCTTGGCACGACGAATTCCTGTGTCGCGGTCATGGATGGAACTAGCCCGAAGGTGATCGAAAACGCCGAGGGCATGCGTACGACGCCCTCCATGGTGGCGTTCACCGACGACGACGAGGCTTTGGTCGGACTGCCGGCGAAACGCCAGGCCGTTACCAATCCGGAGAACACTTTGTTCGCAATCAAGCGGCTGATCGGCCGCCGCTGGGACGACCCCACGGTTGCGAAGGACCAAAAGCTCGTTCCCTACAAGCTCGTGAAGGCCGCCAACGGCGACGCCTGGGTCGAAGCCCACGGCAAACAGTATTCACCCTCGCAGATTTCCGCCTACATCCTTCAGAAAATGAAGGAAACCGCCGAATCCCATCTTGGCCAGAAGGTCGAGCAGGCGGTCATCACCGTTCCGGCCTATTTCAACGACGCGCAGCGCCAGGCGACCAAGGATGCGGGTAAGATCGCCGGTCTCGAGGTCCTTCGGATCATCAACGAGCCGACGGCCGCAGCGCTCGCTTACGGCCTCGACAAGAAGGACGGACAGACCATCGCCGTCTACGACCTCGGCGGCGGCACGTTCGACGTCTCGATCCTCGAAATCGGCGACGGTGTATTCGAGGTGAAGTCGACCAATGGCGACACGTTCCTCGGCGGCGAGGACTTCGACATGCGCCTCGTCGACTATCTCGCCGATGAGTTCAAGAAAGAGAACGGCATCGATCTGCGCAGCGACAAGCTCGCCCTTCAGCGGCTCAAAGAGGCCGCCGAGAAGGCCAAGATCGAGCTGTCTTCGACGCAGCAGACCGAAGTCAACCTGCCCTTCATCACCGCCGATCAGTCGGGTCCCAAGCATCTGACCATGAAGCTGACCCGCGCCAAGCTGGAAAGCCTGGTGGAGGACCTCATCAAGCGCACCATCGCCCCGTGCGAAGCGGCGCTGAAGGATGCGGGTCTGAAGGCCGGCGACGTCAACGAGGTGATTCTCGTCGGCGGCATGACCCGCATGCCGAAGGTCGCCGAGACCGTGAAGACCTTCTTCGGCAAGGAGCCCCATAAGGGCGTGAACCCCGACGAGGTCGTGGCCATCGGCGCGGCGATCCAGGCCGGCGTTCTGCAGGGCGACGTCAAGGATGTTCTGCTGCTCGACGTGACGCCGCTGTCGCTGGGTATCGAGACGCTGGGCGGCGTGTTCACCCGCCTGATCGACCGCAACACCACGATCCCCACCAAGAAGAGCCAGGTGTTCTCCACCGCCGAAGACAATCAGAACGCGGTGACGATCCGGGTCTTCCAGGGCGAACGCGAGATGGCCGCGGACAACAAGATGCTCGGTCAGTTCGATCTTGTTGGCATTCCGCCGGCGCCGCGCGGCGTGCCGCAGATCGAAGTGACGTTCGACATCGATGCCAACGGCATCGTCAACGTCTCGGCGGCCGACAAGGCGACCGGCAAGGAGCAGTCGATCCGCATTCAGGCGTCCGGCGGTCTGTCCGACGCGGATATCGACCGCATGGTCAAGGAAGCCGAGAGCCACGCCGAGGAAGACAAGAAGCGCCGCGAGCTCGTGGAAGTGCGCAACCAGGCCGAGGCGCTGGTCCATTCGACCGAGAAGATGCTGTCCGACTTCGGCGACAAGGTCTCGGCCGAGGACAAGTCGGCGGTCGAGGCCGCCGCGGCGGACGTGAAGACCGCCGCCGAGGGCGAGGACGTCGAAGCCATCAAGCAAAAGCTCGACGCGCTGGCGCAGGCTTCGATGAAGCTGGGCGAAGCGATGTACCAGTCCAGCCAGGCCGAAGGCGGCGATGAGGGCCCCTCCGCGGATGCGGGCGGGAGCGCCGACGAGAACGTAGTCGACGTCGACTTTGAGGAAGTCAAGGACGACGACGACAAGAAGTCCGCGTAACGCGAGTTCCAACAAGGCAGCGGAGTCCCCGATCCTCGAAGGGGACTCCGCCGAAAGCCCAATAAGAGGCCCGCATGCGGCCCGTTCGCCGGCGAACGGGGCATGGAGGGTCCGGAGGGGTGGATGGCGAAGCAGTGTTATTACGAGGTTCTGGGCATTGACCGCGGAGCCGGCGACAGCGAAATCAAGTCCGCGTTCCGGCGCCTTGCGAAGGAATGTCACCCGGACCGGCACGGCGGAGACCCCACCGCCGAAGACCGTTTCAAGATCGTCAACGAAGCCTATGAGGTGCTGAAGGATCCGCAGCGCCGCGCTGCCTATGACCGGTTCGGCCATGCGGCTTTCGACGGCCGCTCGGGCTTTGGCGGGTTCGGCGGTGGCGCCAGCGCCCACGGGTTTGGCTCTGACTTCTCCGAGTCCATGTCGGCCATGTTCGACGATCTCTTCGGCGAGTTCATGGGCGCGCGGCGCCCCCGGCAGCGCTCGGGCCGCGCGCGCGGGGCGGACCTGCGCTACAACATGCAGATTTCGCTGGCGGAGGCCTATGAGGGTCGCAACGCGCAGATTCGCGTGCCGACCAGCGTGACATGCGAGGACTGCTCGGGTTCGGGCGCCAAGGCCGGGACGGCTCCCGTCACGTGCCGCACCTGCGGCGGCGCCGGCAAGGTGCGTGCGAGCCAGGGCTTTTTCACCATCGAGCGCCCGTGCCCCACATGCGAGGGCCGTGGCGAGATCATCGAGGACCCGTGCCCCAGTTGCGACGGGGCCGGCCGCGTCACGCGGGAGCGGACTCTCTCCGTGACCATCCCCGTGGGCGTCGAGGACGGCACGCGCATCCGGCTCGCCGGGGAAGGCGAGGCGGGGTTGCGCGGCGGACCGCCCGGCGATCTCTACATCTTCCTTGCGATCAAGCCCCACGAGTTTTTCCAGCGCGACGGCGCCGATCTGTTTTGCCGGGTGCCGATCTCCATGACCACGGCCGCGCTCGGCGGACAGATCGAGGTGCCGACGATCGACGGCGGGCGCAGCCGCGTGAAGATCCCCGAGGGCAGCGAAAGCGGCCGGCAGTTCCGGCTCAAAGGCAAGGGCATGCCCGTGCTGCGCTCCAAGCAGCAGGGCGACCTCTATATCCAAGTCGAGGTCGAGACGCCGAAAAATCTCACGCGCAAGCAGCGCGATCTCCTGCGGGAGTTCGAGGCGGAGTCGAACGCGCAGACGAGCCCTGAGTCGGAAGGCTTCTTCGCTCGGGTGAAGGAATTCTTCGACGGCATCGGCGAATAGCGGACGGCGCTTTTCCTCGACGCAATTCGTTCGGGCGATTTCCACTTCTGCCTCTTTCGCCGCCGCGGAACGATCCCCACATGTGTTCTCGCGCGGACGACAGGAGAGCGGCACCGGCGCGCTTTGCCGGTTAGGCCACGGCGGGCACGCGCCAATGCTCAACAAGGACGGAGACGCCAATGCGGTTGTTGTTTTTCGCAGGGAGCGCTCGAGAGGGATCACACAACAAAAAGCTTGCCCGTCTGGGGCAGAAGGTCGCGGAGGCAAACGGCATCGAGGCTGTTTTTGCCGATCTCTGCGACTATTCCATGCCGATCTATCACGGTGACCTCGAGGACGCGGAGGGCGTGCCGGAACGCGCGCAGGCCCTCAAGGCGCTGCTTGCCGAGTACGATGGCGTGATGATCGTGACGCCCGAGTACAATGCGGGCATCCCTGCCTTATTGAAGAACACGCTCGATTGGGTGAGCCGGGTCCGAACCGAGCCCGACGTGTTTCGCACCCGTGTCTTCGCCGTGTCCGGTGCCTCTCCCGGTTATTACGGCGCCATGCGCTCTTTGTTGCAGCTCCGTGAGATTCTCGCGGTAGGACTTGGCGCAACGGTCATTCCGCAGCAGATGGCGCTGCCTGGAGCCATGAAGGCGTTCGCGGAGGATGGGAGCCTGGTCGACGACACGCGGCAGAAGATGTTCGCCGATGTGGTCGAGGCTTTGGCCGTGGCGGCGCGAAAGTTCGCCGCGTAAAGCACGAACGTTTTGGGGGGATAGACATGACAGCGGACACCTTGGCACCAAAAGACCGAATCGTGGTGGCGCTGGACGTCGCCGATCTCGATGAGGCGCGCAAGCTCGTGACCGCGCTCGACGACAGTGTCGGCGTCTACAAGATCGGGCTCGAGCTGATCTATCGCGGCGGGCTCGGCTTCGCCGAGGACCTTGCGAAGGAGGGCCGGCGCGTGTTTCTGGACGCCAAGCTTCTCGATATCGAAACGACAGTGGAACGGGCCACCGCGGCGATTGCCGAAACCGGGGCGCAGTTCCTCACCGTTCACGCGACCGACCGCAAGACGCTGGATGCTGCCGTGCGCGGACGCGGGGACAGCGCGCTCAAACTTCTCGGCGTCACCGTGCTCACCAATCTCGACAGGTCCGATCTTTCGGAGCAAGGCATCGACATGCCGCCTCTGGCGCTCGTGCAGGAGCGGGCCCGGCTGGCGCAGGATGCGGGCTTCGACGGCATCGTGGCCTCCGGCAAGGAAGCGGCGGCGCTGCATGAGCGGTTGCGCAATTTTGTGATTGTCACGCCGGGCATCAGACCGGCTGGCGCGGCCGCGCAAGATCAGACTCGCGTCGTAACACCGGGCGACGCGATCGGGGCCGGCGCGGACTATCTGGTGATCGGACGCCCCATTACCCGCGCCGACGACCCGCGCGCGGCCGCCGAAGCCATCGCCGCGGAGATTGCAACTGTCGGCGCCTAGGCATCGGTGTCGCGGAAGGCGGTGAGGCGCGTGGCGATCAAGGCCGAAAGGCCGATGGCGCTGCCGTCGACCGCCACGATCTTGATGCGCGCCTTGGCACCTTGGATGACCGAAACGGTCGAGCGCGGCACGTCGAGCCAATCGGCGATCAGCTTTTCGAGCGCGGTATTGGCCCGCCCGTTCTCAGGGACCGCGCGAACGCGGGCTTTCAGGACCGGATCTCCGCCGAACTCTTCGACCCCTTCAACCGCATCGCGCGCGGCTTTCGGCGTGAGCCTCACGGCGAGCGCAACGCCGGTCTCCGTCTGACGGATCTTCAATTGGGGCGGGGCACGGCCCTGGCGAGGGTCGGCCATTGGAGGCCTCGCCACGGCGCACCTATACGAACGCCGGCAGCAGCCAGCCCAGCAGCACCACGTCGCGAATGAACAACAGGATGAGGATCAAGATCACCGGCGAGATATCGATCCCGCCGAGATTGGGCATGAAGCTCCGGATCGGGGCCAGCGCGGGTTCGGTGATCCGGTAGAGGGCGTCCGCGATCGAGTAGACGAAGCGATTGTTCGTATTGACCACGTTGAAGGCGATCAGCCAGCTCAGAATTGCGCTCGCAATCACGACCCAGATGAAGAGGTCGATCACAAGAGCAATGAATCCGATCAATGGCACCATGAAACGGCCCCTCCTCGCGCGGCCTCGGACCCCATGTAGCGGACGGGCACGCCAAAGGGCAAGCCCTCAGACGCAATGGCGAAAATCGCGCCCGGAACCGCGGTCTGGGGTTCGCGCCGGCACGTGACCCAAGCCAGCGCGAGAATCTCACCCTCGATGCGCGCCTTGCTTGACAGACCCCCGGACCGCTCCCTAAATGCGGGGCTCTGAAGGGGCCGTAGCTCAGTTGGGAGAGCGCAGCAATCGCACTGCTGAGGTCAGGGGTTCGACTCCCCTCGGCTCCACCACTTCCCCGATTTCAGGTCTTGTCGCGCTCGGTGTCACCGGCGCACGCATCCGGATGCGGAAGCGGCTTGGGTTCGACCGGCTTGCCCTCTTCGTCGCGCACCTGGAAGAACCAGCCCGACGAGGGAATCAGGAAATAGCCGGGCACGAAGCGGGCCAGCGCCACGAACGCCCGGTTGAGCCAGCCTTCTATGATCACCCAATTCCCGTGCTTGAAACGCCGGTACGTGGCCTCGGCCAGGCGGCCGGGCGTCATCTTCGGCAGGTAGAGGGCATAGCGCGAGTTCTCGGCGCCGCCGGCGGCGTGGATATCCGTTTCGATGACTCCCGGCGCCACCATGCAGATGCGCACGCCCGTCCCCATCACCTCATAGGCCAGAGCGCGGCTCCAGGAGATCATGGCCGCCTTCGTCGCCGCGTAGGTCGCGTGATAGGGCACCGGCATGAAACCTTCCACGGAGGAGACGTTCAACACGCCGCCGCTCCCCCGGGCGACCATGTCGGGCAGAAAGCGCCGCGTCAGGTCCATCACCGCGCGCAGATTGAGGTCGACGGTCTTGAGCAGCGCGTCCCGATCCTGATCCTGGAAGAAGCCGGCCGTCATCATGGCCGCGTTGTTGACAAGCGATTCGCAATAGAGCCCGTGGGTACACAGGGCCTCTTCGATCTTGTCGCAGCCTTCCGGCGTGGCGAGATCGCACGGCACGGCGTAGGCGCCCACACCGTGTGCTGCGGCCAAGGCCTTCGCAAGCTCGGCCAAGCCCGCCTCGTTGCGTCCGGCGAGCAGCACCGTGTGGCCGTTCTTGGCGAACTCTTCGGCCAGGGCGCGGCCGATCCCGCGCGTGGCACCCGTGATGACAGCCGCGGGCCTCAACGCCCCTCGCATTCCTTTCGCCGAGTCCATACCTGCCAAGTGCCGTCCTGTGTTCACAGTCATGCCGCCGATCGAGCGGCAAGCAAGCACCGAACGCCCGCAGGTGCAAGCCATCGGTCATGCCAATTGGTACAAGCGCCCTTCGGAACCGGCCGCTCCCGTGGCATCTTCGGCCCTGGACAGAAAACACGTTGCGGCCGAGGACGCGACAATGGCGGCTGAAAGCAGGACAGCGCACGCTGAAACATTCGGCACCGTTACGCTGACGAGCCCCGACAAGGTGCTCTATCCCGAGGTCGGCCTGACCAAGCACGACCTCGCCCAATACGACGCCCGAATCGCCGCGTCCATGCTGCCTTACGTGGCGCGGCGGCCCATCAGCCTTGTGCGCTGTCCCGAAGGGCTCGGCGGCCCGCGGTTCTTCCAACGGCACGCGACGAAGGGTATGGCCGATGCGATCAAGCAAGTCCGGGTACCGGGCGGCGAGACGGACAGGCCGTATCTGTATATCGAGGATGCGGACGGGCTCTTTGCGCTGACGCAAATCGGGACGCTGGAGATTCACGACTGGGGCGTGTCCGTCGACAAGCTCGAATCTCCGGACCGGCTGGTGCTCGATCTCGACCCGGACGAAGCATTGGATTTCGGCATGCTCCGTAGCGCCGCGCGCGAAGTCCGCGATCTCCTCGCAGAACTGGGCTTGACCGGTTTTCTCAAGGCCACCGGAGGCAAGGGCGTGCATGTGGTGGCACCGCTCACGCCTCGGGCCGGCTGGCCCGAGATCAGGGCCTTCGCCCGGGCCCTCGCCGATACGCTCGTGGAACGGGCGCCCGATCGATACACGGCCAATCCGCTCAAGCGCACCAGGACCGGCAAGATCTTCATCGACTACCTGCGCAACGGCCGGGGCAGTTCGGCCATCTGCAACTATTCGCCTCGGGCAAAAGCCGGGGCGCCCGTCGCCACCCCGCTGCGCTGGACGGAATTGGCCCGGCTCCAGAGCGGGGCGCCCTACACGGTGGAAACTCTGCCTCGGCGGCTTGCAGGCCTCAAGGACGACCCCTGGGAGGGCTTCTTCGACACGGCGCAGACGATCACGGCCCGCGCGAGAAAAGCGCTCGGACTCGTCTAGCGGCGCGAAACCGAGACCCCCCCGCCGCGCGCCGCGGAGCTCTGGTCGTACCGGCATTGAAGAATTGTTCAGAACCTTTGGCACAATGTCTTGCCCATGTTGGGGGCTCGTATTGCGTATCCGGCCGCGGCTCTGGCGGCGGCGGTTTTTCTCAGTTCGTGCGGCGGCGGCGGCGTACCGCACGACAGCCGGGCGGAATGGCGCGACCGCGCCGAGGCGAAGTGCATGGCCTCGGGCCATGTGCGCGCCTCGTCCTATGTGACGCAGGTCTCCTCGATCCGCGGCCGCAGCGCGTGCGGCATTTTGGCGCCGCTGCGGGTCTCGGCCGCGCTCGGAGGCCGGGTTCAGATCTCCCCGCCCGCGACGATCGGCTGCCCCATGACGGCGGCGCTGGACCGCTGGATCCACAACTCGGTGCAACGGGCGGCCATGCGCCAGTTCCGTCAGCCCGTGGTGGAGATCAAACAGATCTCGTCCTATAGCTGCCGGGGCCGGAACGGCAGGACCACGGGAAAACTGTCCGAACATTCCTTCGGCAATGCCCTGGACATCGCCGGATTCACCTTGGCGGACGGACGGACCATCACCGTCGTCAAAGGCTGGTGGCGCGGCTCGCAGCGAGAAAAGGCTTTTCTGCGCGAGGCGTTCGCGGGGGCCTGTCGGGAGTTCTACACGGTCCTCGGACCGGGCAGCGACCGGGCTCACTACAACCATTTCCACGTGGACCTTCTGGTCACCAACGTGTCGAAGGGTGGCGGCCACTACTGCCGCCCCCAGCCCAAGAGCGGCCTGTTCGCGGCGGTGGAGGACGACGATCCCGTCTCGACGGCCTCGGTCAAACCCATCCCCTTCACCGGGCCACGCGAATCGACACCGCAGGTGCCCGCGTTCACGCTGGGACCGAGCGATTAGGGAGAAAACAGCCGACTGTGGCCCTAGAGCAACTTCGCAGCCGCACCATTGGGGTATGATCGTCACGGGGAAGAATCGCACCAGGAACGCTTAAACCCAGCCGCAAGCCCTTGTTCTTCCTTGGGCTTCGTTCGATTGGAGGACGCGATGGCAGCCGAATCGTTGGTGCAGATGCTCGAGGAAATCGCCGTAGGGCTGAAATCGGGCGATGAAGAAGTCTATGGCTGGCTTCGGGATCAACTCAAAGAGTGCGGCGGGAGCGAAGTGTCCGTCGAACTCGCCATGGGGGTGATCGCACGGCTCCTGCCCGAAGAAGCGCAGGGCAGTATCGAACTGGCCGAGCACTATAGCCGCCGCTGGGCCCACTAACCGGCTCTGTCGGGCGTTCCCCGCTAAGACGGGGTTGCAAGCGCGTCTCTCAGGCGCCGCCATTCCGTTTCCGTTCCCGGAAGACCAAACCGCAAGAGCTGCTCATTCCCGTCGAAACGCCGCACGAAGACGCCTGCCTCGCCGAGCCTTTTGAACATTTCCTGAGCATGCCGGCTGCGAACCAGACAGAAGAGATCGGTCTTGCCGACCGGCTCCAGATTCGCCTTGCGAAGCAGGGCCTCGAGCCGCTTGGAGGCCGCCCTCAGATCGATCCGTGTACTGTCTATCCAGGCCCGGTCGGCAAGCGCGGCCGCGCCGATCGCAAGCGCGGGACCCGAGACCGGCCAAGGGCCGAGGCGTGCTCGCAAGTGGCACGCCAATTCGCGGCCAGTCACCGCGAAGCTGAGGCGCATACCGGCGAGACCGAAGAACTTGCCGAAGGACCGCAACACCGCAACGGGGACCTCTTCGACGCTATCGGACATGGTTTCGCCGTAAGGCCCCACGTCCATGAAGGCCTCGTCCACTACCAAGACGCCGCCTTGCGCCTTTTGATGCGCGGCGAGGCTCAACAGATCGTCTTTGGCTGCAAGCCGTCCATCGGGATTGTTGGGATTGACGACAACGGCCAGAGAGGCGCCGCAGAGCTCGGCGAGCGTCCAGACCGTCTCCACCTCATGACCGGCAAACGCCGCCACACGCGCATGCTCGGCGTAAGTCGGACGGAGGATCGCGGCGCGTCCCCGCGGAATCCGGTCGGCGATCAACGCCATCAGGACCTGGCTTCCCGGCGCCGCCACCACGTTGTCCGCGGAGGGCGCGCCATAGTAGGCGGCTGCCAGCTGCGTCAGGCGTTCGAGCGCGGCGGGTTCCGGCAGATGCGCGAAGTCTTCCCGGACAAGATCCGCGATAGGATAGGGATGGGGGTTGACGCCCGTCGACAGATCGACAAATGGCTCGGGCGCATGGGGAAAGAGCGCCCGCGCGGCACCGAGATCGCCGCCATGACTCAATGGCGCGTCGGTCAACGGTCCCGCGATCGAAATGGCGGAGCGTCTGGATGGGATTGGATCGTGTGACGTCATGGCAGCACCGCTAGCGCTTCTTGCGATGCTCGTCGAGCTTGCCGTCGGCTATCCGGCACGGCTCGTGAAGCGCGTCGGCCATCCGGTCACCTGGATGGGAGATGTCATCTCCTGGCTGGACCACCGTCTCAACGATGCGGCAAAAGACGCGGCCGCGCGGCGCCGGGCGGGCCGCATCGCCCTCACGCTCGTGTTGCTCGTCGTCGGTGCGAGCGCCTTCATCCTCGAGACGGCCCTCCTGCTGTTGCCTTTTGGGCTGCTCTTCGTTGCGCTGGCCGCAAGCACGCTGATCGCGCAGCGCAGCCTCTACAGCCACGTGGCCGCCGTCGCCGATGCGCTTGAGACCGGTACGCTCCAGGAGGCCCGCGCCGCGGCGTCGCAGATCGTGGGACGCGACACCGCGCCGCTCGACGAGGCGGGCGTCGCGCGCGCCGCCATCGAAAGTCTCGCGGAGAACTTCTCCGACGGTGTGGTCTCGCCCGTGTTCTGGCTCGGGCTGGCGGGCCTGACCGGCGGGGCGATCTACAAGGCGATCAACACGGCCGACAGCATGATCGGCCATCGTTCGCCGCGCTATGCGGATTTCGGGCGGGCGGCGGCCGGGCTCGACGATGCCGTCAATCTGCCTGGGTCCCGTCTGTCGGGGCTGTTGCTCATCGGCGCGGCAAGCCTCATGCAGGACGCTTCGGCCAGGCGGGCCTGGGCGGTCATGCGGCGCGATGCGGCCAAGCATGCTTCGCCCAACGCAGGTTATCCGGAAGCGGCCATGGCGGGCGCCCTCGACGTGGCGCTCGGCGGTCCCCGCGCCTATGCCGGATCGCTCACCGACGGCCCGTGGCTCGGCGACGGCCGGCGTACGGCGACGGCGGCCGACCTTCGTGCGGCGCTCCGCCTTTATGTCCGCGCCGACGGCCTGTTGATCGCGCTCGTGGCGCGGCGGCGGCTCTCAGCATGGCCTTCACCGTGACAGGGTGAGCAGTCGATCCACATCGACATGAGCCTCCAGATGGGTGGCGAACTCGTCCAGGATGGCATCGATCTGATCATCGTAGCCGATTTGCAGCGGTCCCGCGGCAAACCGCTCGAGCCATGCGGCGCGCTGCCGGTCGTCCGTGAACAGACCATGCACATAGGTGCCGAACACCTTGCCGTTCGCCGAGACCGCACCATCCGTCGCCCCGTCCTCCAGCACCGCGAAGGAACGCGCACAATCGGGCCCTTCCGTGCGGCCCATATGCATCTCGTATCCCTCGAACCGCACCTGATCGAACGTGACCCCGTGCGCGGGCTCGAGGCGCTTCTCCGCCGACAAGGTCGTGTTCACATCGAGCAGACCGAGCCCCTCTGCTTCGCCTGGCGCCCCTTCGATGCCGTCCGGGTCTCGAAGCACCCGCCCCAGCATTTGATAGCCGCCGCAAAGCCCCAGCACCGCGCCACCGCGGCGCACATGCGCGGCGATATCGATATCGAAACCGGCCTCTCGCAAAGCCTGCAAATCCGACAGCGTCGCCTTGGACCCAGGCACGATGACGAACTGCGCATCGCCAGGCAGCGCCTGACCGGGCCGTATACGGACAAGGTCGACGGCAGGCTCGGCGGCCAGCGGATCGAGATCGTCGAAATTGGCGATATGGGGCAGCACCGGCACGGCGATCTTAAGTTTGGCTCCGGTCTTGCCGGTTTGGGCCTCGTCGAGCGCCAAGGCGTCCTCGGCCGGAAGGCCGGCCCGCGCGAAGAACGGGATCAGCCCAAGCGCCTCCCAGCCGGTCGCGGCGGCAATGCGCGCCATCCCTTCGGCAAACAGGGCCGGATCGCCCCGGAACTTGTTGACCAGGAACCCTTCGATCATCGCCGCATCGGCGGGATCGAGCACGGCCTTCGTCCCGGCGAGACTGGCGATGACGCCGCCTCGGTCGATATCGCCGATCAGGATGACCGGCACGCCGGCCGCGCGGGCAAAGCCCATATTGGCGATGTCGCCCACGCGCAGATTGACTTCCGAGGCGCTGCCCGCGCCTTCCACGAGCACGATGTCGGCCTCGGCCTTGAGGTGGGCAAAACTGTCTTGGACGGCGCCCATCAGTTGCGGTTTCAGCGCCTGATAGTCGGCCTTGGCCTTGCCGTGGACGCGGCCGCGCACGACGATCTGCGCACCGACCTCGCTTTGCGGCTTGAGCAGGACGGGGTTCATGTGAACGCTCGGAGCCACGCGTGCGGCCCGCGCCTGAAGCGCCTGGGCGCGGCCGATTTCCCCGCCGTCGCTGGTGACGGCTGCGTTGTTCGACATGTTCTGCGGCTTGAAGGGCACGACCTTCAGCCCACGGCGCACAAGCGCGCGGGCGAGCCCGGCCACGATCAGGGATTTGCCCACGTCGGAGCCCGTGCCCTGAAACATGAGCGCGCGGGCGGTCATCCCTAGTACTCGATGCCGGCTTGCGCCTTCACGCCGGCGGCGAAGTGGTGCTTCACCAGTGTCATGTCGGTGACGAGGTCGGCCGCCTCGATCAGACCCGGCTTGGCATTCCGTCCGGTGACGATCACATGCAGGTCCGGACGCCGCGCCTTCAGCGTGGCGATGACCTCGTCGACAGGCAGATAGTCGTAGCGCAGGGCGATGTTCAGCTCATCGAGAATGACCAGGCTGAAGCTGGGATCGTCCATGAGTTCCACCGCCTTGGCCCAAGCTCGTTCCGCCGCGGCGATATCGCGGGAGAGATCCTGGGTTTCCCACGTGAAGCCTTCGCCCATGGAATACCAGGCCACCTGATCGCCGAACTTCTCCAGAGCGTCGCGCTCGGCCGTGTGCCAAGCCCCCTTGACGAACTGGACGATCCCGACGCGCTTGCCGCGCCCGATCATGCGCAAGGCGAGGCCGAACGCGGCCGTGGACTTGCCTTTGCCGGTACCGGTGTGAACGATCAGAAGCCCTTTTTCGACGGTCTTCCCGGCGACCTGGGCGTCCTGCAATTCCTTGCGCTTGGCCATCTTGGCCCGATGACGCTCGAGGTCCTTGTCTTCGACCGACTTCGTCATGTGTTTCCCTTCACAATGAGAGGCTGCCCGGCGACCACCAAGACGACCCGGCTGGCGAGAGCCGCGATCTGCTGGTTGAGACGGCCTTGCGCGTCGCGAAACGCACGGCCAAGCGGCGTCTCCGGCACGAGCCCCAGCCCCACCTCGTTGGAGACCAGCACGGTGGCGTTTTCGCGCGTCTGCAGCGCGTGTTCGAGTTGCGCCATGGCGCGGTCGATATCGAACGGGCCATGCATGATATTCGAGAGCCACAAGGTCAAACAGTCCGCGAGCACGACGGCCCCTTTCGGCGCCTCGCGGATCGCATCCGCCAGGTCGTGGGGCGCTCGATCGTCTGCCAACCGGCTTCGCGACGGGCCTGATGTTCGGCAATGCGGGCGGCCATCTCGTCGTCATGCGCCTCGGCCGTGGCGATATAGATCCACGGCGGGGGAGAGACTTGACGAAACTCTCGGCAAACCGGCTCTTGCCGGATCGGGCCCCGCCGAGGACCAAGGTGATTCCTTCGTCCTCGGGGCTGGCACTTGCCATTATTGGCTACGCGTCTGGAATGATTTGCCCGAGAAGCGCGGCAATCCCGATGCCGACCACCACGGCGCCGGCTAGACGCGGGGCGATGGCCGAGACGGACGGGGTCCGCACGCGGAAGAGCAGGGCGACACCGACGCTGAGGACACTCTGTATGATCACGAGACCGAGCAGATAGGCCGCGAGGGGTGTCGGCTCCGCGCCGAAGATCGACTCGCCGTAGGCATAGCCATGCGCAAGGCCCGCGGCACCGAACAGTGCGGCCCAGGCGGCAAGCGGAAGCGCGCGGCCACTAGCGACGAGGGCGCCGACGATCACCACGGAGGACGCCACGATCAGTTCGGCGCCAGGCAGATCGAACCCGCCCACGTGGATACCGACACCGATGGCCGACGCCGCGACGAAGAGAACAGGGAGGCCGAGATTGAGACCGCCGACGCCGACTGCTACGCCGACGGCGATGAGAAAGGCCAGATGGTCGAGCCCGATCACCGGATGGCCGAGACCGGAAAGCAGGCCCTGAGAGAAGGTCGAGGGCATTTCGCCGCCCATCATGTGATGCGCCGACGCCGGCGCAGCGGTGAGCACAAGCGCGGCGAGCGCCAAAAACACGATGCGATGCAGTGAAGACGTGGTCATGTGATCCCCCTTGCGCCCTCCGCCCGAGCGCGCGGTTCAAGGTTGGCGCCGCGGCAGGTCTCCTGACTTTGCGGCTCCATCCATCCTCTCGGTCGTCTGGAGCCCTCGTTCCAGTGACCAAGAGAGGGATGTGCGCCGCTTACAGTTGCGGGGGCAGTCACGGAATTGGGAAATCCCTCACCGTGTTCCCTTCATTTATCCCGCGGAGCGCGGGAACCATCGGCGCTCCGACTATAGTCGGCAAAGGGCAAGCCGCAAGGGGAATCCCGGGGCGCCGCGCCGGCGCCGGCGCCTGCAACGCATTGACAAACGCGGCTGAGGGGCCCTTATGTGCCGTATCGACGGTTGCTCATTTCGAGCGAACAGGGAACGCGGTAAGGAAAGTTCCAAATCCGCGGCTGCCCCCGCAACTGTAAGCGGTGTGCCCAGGCAAGAGCTGGAAAGCGGTCTTGGGCGCCTAAGCCAACGCCACTGGGTTCGACCCGGGAAGGCGGCGAAGGTTGATACCCGCGAAGCCAGGAGACCTGCCGTCGATCGAGTCGTCCGCCGGGCGGGGTGCCTCCGCGACGCTGGGTTCTTGGCCCGACACGCGTCGCGGCCGTCGTGCACCCTTCTTGCCGCGGGGTCTCGTTCGAGACCGCCAGAGGATCTCAAGGGTGACACTTCCCGAAGGCAGCAACGACCCGACCCCGGAGGCCCAAAACGGGCCGATCGTTTATGTCTGCGTGACCTGCCGCAGGGCGGGCGAGACCGAGGAAGGCCCGCGCCCGGGCTCCCTGCTTGCGGCGGCGACGGCCGAAGCCGCCCGCGGAACAGGCGTCACCGTCACGGGCGTGGAATGCTTGGTAATTGCAGCCGCTCGCTCAGCGCCGCGATGCGCGCGCCCGATAGCTGGACCTATGTGTTCGGCGGTCTCGATGCCGCCAACGATGCGCCGGCGTTGATCGCGGGGGCGCAACTTCTCGTCGATGCGGCCGATGGCATCCTGCCCTGGGGCGGGCGGCCCGATGTCTTGAAGCGCGGCCTGATCGCGCGCATACCACCGCTCCACTTCACACCGACCTCGGAGGACCTTGAATGACGTCCGTTGCCCGCGTTCCCTGCACGATCGTGACCGGCTTTCTCGGCTCCGGCAAGACAACGCTCATCCGCCATGTTCTCGCCAACGCCAACGGGCGGCGCCTCGCCGTGATCGTCAACGAGTTCGGCGATGTGGGCATCGACGGCGAGATCCTCAAAGGCTGTGGCGACGAAAACTGCTCCGAGGAGAATATCGTCGAACTTGCCAATGGCTGCCTGTGCTGCACGGTTGCCGACGAGTTCGTGCCCGCGCTCGACGCGATTCTGGCGCGCCACCCCCAAGTCGATCACATCGTCATCGAGACCTCCGGGCTCGCGCTGCCGAAGCCGCTCGTGCAGGCCTTCCATTGGCCCGCGATCAAGAACCGTGTCACGGTCGACGGTGTGGTGGCGGTGGTCGACGGCGCCGCGCTGTCCGAAGGACAAGTGTCCGCGGATCTCGAAGCCTTGTCGGCGCAGCGGGCGGCGGACGATGCCCTCGATCACGACGACCCCATCGAAGAGGTGTTCGAGGACCAAATCGCCTGCGCGGACCTGATCGTCTTGAACAAGCGCGATCTGCTCGACACGGAGGGGCTCGAGCGTGCGATGACGACGGTCACCGGCGCGCTCCCGCGCGGGATCGGCGTCGTCACGGTCGCGGAAGGCAAGGTCGACGCCACCGCACTCCTCGGTCTCGGCATCGGCGCGGAGGACGATATCGAAAACCGCATGACCCACCACGACAGCGAGGCGGATCACGACCACGACGACTTCGACACGTTCGTGGTCCCGATCGCCGAGGTGGCCGACCCCGCGTCCATCGCCCAGCGCATCGCCGATCTGGCCGGGGCCCACGATGTCTTGCGCGTCAAGGGTTTCGCCGCGGTGGCAGGCAAGCCCATGCGGCTTCTGATCCAGGCCGTGGGACCGCGCGTGAATCATTATTTCGACCGCCCCTGGGGGCAGGCCGAGGACCGCCAGGGCAAGGTTGTCGTTATCGGCCTGAAGGGTCTGGACCGCGACGCCGTGGTCAAGTCCCTGGCCGGATAGCCCGCAGGCAGCGACCATGCACCTCCTACAGACAAGCAGCGCGACGCTCGACGACATCGCCGAGCCGATCGACCTGGGTCAAACCCCAGGCGATATCGTGATCTTGTCGTTCACCGACAGCGACCTTGCCGGGCTCGTGGCGGCCTACGCAGAAGAGCGGGACTGTCTGCCGTCGGTACGGCTCGCGCGCTTGCGCGACCTGCGCCATCCGATGTCCACCGATCTTTGGATCGTGACGGTCGCGCAACACGCCAAGGTCATCGTGGTGCGTCTCCTGGGCGGACTCGACTGGTGGCGCTACGGCGTCGAGCGTCTGGCGGCGGTGGCCCGCGAGCGCGGCATCGCCTTGGCGGTGCTGCCGGGCGAGGACCGGGACGATACGCGCCTGTTCGAGCAGTCGACCTTGGACGAACCGGAACTCAAGACGCTGTTGGCCTATTTCCGCGAAGGCGGACCGGCCAATCTGCGCGCGCTTCTGCGGCGTTTGGCCCGTCTCGGAGGGACGGAGCTGCACGCGCCGGCGCCGCAAGCCTTCCCGCGCATGGGCGTCTACTGCCCCGGCGAGGGCGTTGTCGCGCTCGAGGCTTTCTTGGCCGGAGACCACACGGACGCGGATGACGCCCGAGACCTGGCGACGGTGCCGATCCTGTTCTATCGCGCCGCCCTTCTCGCCGCCGACACCGGTCCGATCGATGTTCTGTATACGGCGCTTTCCAGGCGCGGGCTTCGCCCCGTCCCGCTCTTCGTGCCCAGCCTGAAGGCTCCCGACGCCATTGCGTTCGTGCGTGGCGCGTTCGAACGGTTCGGACCGTCCGCGATTGTCACGACCACCGCCTTTGCCGCTGGCGACGGCGTCTTCGAGGGATGCGATGCGCCTGTCGTGCAAGCGGTCATCGCCAATACGAGACGCGAGGCTTGGGCGTCCAACCCGCGCGGTCTTGGACCTGCGGATCTGTCCATGCATGTGGTGCTCCCCGAGCTCGACGGGCGCGTGCTGGCGGGGACGCTGGGGTTCAAGGACACGCAGGACAAGGACGAGGCTTTGGGCTTCGCCGGCTTCGTCAGCCGACCTGAACGGGATCGCATCGAGGCCGTCGCGGACAAGGTCGCCGCGCTCGTCCGTCTGCGGCATCTGCCGCGCACCGAACGCAAGATCGCGATCGTTCTGCCTGACTACCCTGGCGCGGGCGGCCGGGCCGCCTACGCGGTGGGGCTCGACGTACCCGCAAGCGTGCTCGGCGCGATGACGGACCTCGATGCCGCGGGCTACACGGTGGACGACATCCCGCCGGGCACGCATTCTTTGCTCGCCCGCCTGACCGGCCAAGACAATGGTCTAAGCCTGGGGCTCGAAGACTATGAGGCGCATCTGGCGGCCCTTCCCGAGGCGGTTGGCGCGGCCATGTGCGAAGCCTGGGGCGACCCTGAGAACGATCCGGATTTTCGCGACGGCGCCTTTCGCTTTCAGGCCGCAACGTTCGGAAATGTGACCGTCGCGCTCCCGCCGGATCGCGGCAAGACGACGGACCGGCGCGCGGACTACCACGATCCCGATCTGCCGCCGCGCCATGCGCTGCTCGCCTTCGGCCTGTGGCTTCAGCACGAGGTGTGCGCCGATGCCATGCTGCATCTCGGCGCGCACGGCACGCTGGAATGGCTGCCGGGCAATGCGGTCGCGCTCACCGCCTCGTGCTTCCCCGAAGCCGTGCTGGGCGCGTTGCCGGTGTTCTATCCCTTCATCGTGTCGAACCCTGGCGAGGCCGCGCAGGCCAAACGCCGCGTGGCGGCGGTGACCATCGGCCATCTGCCGCCACCGATCACGGGCACGGAAATGACCGGCGCGGCTTTGGAGCTGGAGCAACTCGTCGACGAATATGCGATCGCCGACGGACTCGATACCCGGCGGCGCGACCGGCTGGCGGCGCTGATCGTCGACAAGGCGAAGGAGACGGGGCTCGCCGACGAGGCGGGGCTTTCGCGCGACGAATGCGGGCAAGAGGCGCTGCGCAAGATCGACACTTGGCTATGCGATCTCAAGGACCTCGCGGTCAAGGACGGTCTTCACGTCTTTGGGCGCGACCCGCATACGGACGATGCCGACTGGATCGCCTGCGCGGCGGCGGAGCGGGCCGCGCTTCTCGCGGCGCTGGACGCCAAGCGGGTGCGCCCGGGACCGGCCGGAGCGCCGTCTCGGGGGCGGCGCGACGTGCTGCCCACCGGGCGCAACCTCTACACCGCCGATCCGCGCGTCCTTCCGACCCAGACTGCCATGGAGTTGGGCATGCGTGCGGCCGACGAGGTCGTTCGCGGCTATATGCAACAACATGGGGAGATGCCCCGGTCGCTCGTAATCGACCTCTGGGGCAGCGCGACCTTGCGGACCGGTGGCGAGGAAATCGCCCAAGGGCTCGCCCTGATGGGCTGCCGGCCCGTCTGGGACCCGGCGACCGGGCGCGTCACCGGTGTCGAAGTGTTGCCGCCCGCTTCCATGGGGCGGCCCCGCGTCGATGTGACGTTCCGGATCTCGGGACTTTTCCGCGACCTCTTTCCGGCTCAAATCGCGCTGTTGGATGCGGCGGTCAAGCTCGTGGCGGCGCGCGACGAGGACCCGCACGACAATCCGCTGGCCGCGGCGGTCAAGGGAACCGGGAATGCCGTTCCCGAGCGCATTTTCGGCAATGCGCCGGGTGCCTATGGCGCAGGCATCGAGGATTTTCTGGGCGCACGGGCCACTGATGACGGATTCAAGGACGCCTCCGACGAGATTTTAGGGGCGGCGTACCTGGCGGCCACCTCGTATGTCTATGGCGGCGCGGAGGGCGAGGGCACGGCACGGCACGGCGCCTTTGCCGACCGCGTGGCCGAAGCTGATCTTCTCGTTCACCTGAGCGACGACCCCACCCGCGACATTCTCGAAGGCGCCGAGGACGTGGCCCATATCGGCGGCTTCGCCGCGGCCGCCCGCACGCTCGGTGCCAAGCCCGACCTGATCGTGCTCGATACCACCAATCCATCCGCCCCGAAGGCGCGGCCGCTTCCCCAAGCGCTGGCCCGCATCGTCCGGGCCCGCGCGATCAGCCCCGCCTTCATCGCCGGCATGATGCGCCACCGCGCGCGCGGCGCTGCGGAGCTCGCCGAGACCGTCGACCGGCTCGCGGACTTCGCGGACGTGACCGATGCGGTCTCCGGCGCGCTGTTCGATGCGATCCATGACGCCTATCTTGGCGATGCAACTGTACGGAATTTCTTGGTGCGCGAGAATCCGCAAGCAGCATGCGCGATCGCCGAGCGCCTTGAGACGGCGCGGCGCAAGGGCCTGTGGCATCCGAAGCGCAACGATCTTGGGATGGACGACCTTCTGGGCCTCGCGGAGGCGGCACAATGAGGACGCGATCCGTTCGGAACCTCCACGCTGGCGCCGCCAATGCACGAGGCGCTTGTCCGTGCCTCTCGGCCCCCATGGAAACGGGAGACGGCCTGCTGGCGCGTATCGTTTCATCTGGCTGATCGCCATCGACGACTTTGCCGCACTATGCGCGGCCGCCCGCACCCATGGCAACGGGCTGATGGAGGTCACCGCGCGCGGCAGCTTGCAGATCAGAGGCCTGACGGCGACATCCGCGCCGCAATTCGCAAGCGCGGTCGCGGCGCTCGACGTCCCCGTCGACAATCATGTTCCGGTCCTGGTCTCGCCGCTGCCCGCGCATCCGACGGCGCGGTTCGACGCGCGCGGCCTCGCCGTCGAAACGCGCCGGGCCATCGACGCGCGCGGGCTGGATCTCGCGCCGAAGGTCTCGGTCGCAATCGACGACGGCGGCCCGATCTCTCTCGATAGCCTCGCCGCCGATATCCGTCTGCGTGCCGTTGGTGCTGACACAGCACCGCAGCTTCTCCTAAGCGTTGGCGGCGACCACGAAACCGCGGCCCCGCTTGGACTTGCGCGGTTCGAGGATGCGGCGCGCCTGGTCGTGGATCTCCTGGCGGTGCTGGCCGAGAGCGGCACGCATGCACGCGCCCGCGACGTGGCGGCGCGCGAGGGGCCGCACCCATTCGCGCGCGCCGGTGGCAGCCGGATCGAGGCAACGTTCGTTCGCCCGGCCATGCGAATCACCGAGACGATTGGCTTGCATCGCCTGCATGGCGGGGCGTGCGCGATCGGGGTCGCGCTGCCGTTCGGCCAGACCCATGCGCTCGATCTCATCGCACTTGCCCGCGTTGCGGGTGCCAACGGCGCGGACTGGGCGGCGCTCGCGCCGCAGCGCACGCTGCTGCTCGGTCCCATCGACGAGATGACCGCGTTCGCGCTCGGAACGGCTGCCGATACGCTCGGCTTCATCGTGGACGCGCGCGATGCAAGACGGCGCATTGCTGCCTGCGCCGGCGCACCGGCCTGCGCCTCGGGATACATCCGCTCGCGCGAACTGGCCGCGCGAATCGCCGAGCGCCTGCCCCAAGGCGGCTTCGCGCTTCACATTTCCGGATGCAGCAAGGGTTGCGCCTATCCGCGGCCGGCGCCTGTGACGATCTTGGGCACGGCGCAAGGACCCCGTATCATCGAAGGAGAGTCCGTCGCTCAACTGCCATACGGCGATCCGTATACCGATGATATCGTTGCCGAGACGGTGCGCAGGATTGCCGCGGAGAATGAGGATGCTTGAGAACGACTATATTCGAGACGGCGCGGCGATCTACGCGCAGTCGTTTGCGATCATTCGCGAAGAATCGGACCTGTCTCGGTTCACGCCCGAGCAAGCGGACATCGCCGTGCGCATGATCCATGCCTGCGGCCGGGTCGACGCGGCGGATTTCATCGATTTTGCCGAGGACTTCGTGCCGGCGGCGACGCGTGCCTTGCAACAGGGCGCTCCGATCTTCTGCGATGCGCAGATGGTGGCGCACGGGGTCACGCGCGCGCGGCTTCCGGCGAACAATGACGTGATCTGCACCCTGCGCGACGAACGCACGCCCAAGCTCGCCGAGGAGCTCGGCACGACGCGCTCGGCCGCGGCGCTGGAACTGTGGCGCGACCGTCTCGAGGGCGCGGTTGTTGCCATCGGCAACGCCCCCACCGCCTTGTTTCATCTCCTGGAGATGTTGAGCGCGGGCGCACCGAAGCCCGCCGCCATTCTCGGCGTGCCCGTCGGCTTTGTGGGCGCGGCCGAATCCAAGGACGCGCTTGCGGCACGCTCCTGCGGCGTTCCCTGGCTTGTCGTGCGCGGCCGCATGGGCGGCAGTGCCATGACCGCGGCGGCGCTGAACGCGCTCGCCAAGAAGGGTATATGAGGATGAGCCTATGAGCCGCATGACCGGCCGTCTGATCGGCGTCGGCGTTGGACCCGGCGACCCCGAGCTTCTCACGGTGAAGGCGCTGAACGCGCTCAAGTCGGCGGATGTCATCGCCTATTTCGCGAGGCCGGCAATGTCAGCAATGCGCGCAGGATCGTCGAGGGCCATCAACGGCGCCGAGGAACTCCCGCTGCTCTATCCCGTCACCACGGAGATCCCCAAGGCGCGGGACGCCTATCGCGACGCGATCGCCGATTTCTACGACGTGTCGGCGGCGGCGGTCTCCTCCTATCTCGACGACGGGCGCGACGTGGCGGTGCTGTCCGAAGGCGATCCGCTGTTCTACGGGTCCTACATGCATATTCACGTGCGCCTCAGCCGCCGCTATCCGACCGAGGTCATTCCCGGCGTCACCGGCATGTCCGGCTGCTGGTCGGCCGCGGCCGCGCCGATCACGCAAGGCGATGACGTCTTCACCGTGTTGCCGGGGACTTTGCCGGAAGTCGAGCTGGAGCGGCGCCTGGCCGATAGCGATGCCGCCGTGGTCATGAAGGTCGGCCGGCATCTGCCGAAGATTCGCCGCGCCTGCGAGCGGGCCGGGTGCCTCGACCGGGCGATCTATGTGGAGCGCGGGACGATGACGAACGCGGCGGTGATGAAGCTCACCGACAAGCTCGATATGACGGCGCCCTATTTCGCCATCGTGCTCGTGCCCGGATGGGAGGAGCGACGATGAGCGGCCGTTTGACCGTTGTCGGGCTGGGTCCCGGCGACGATCGCTTCCTGCGCCCGAGGCGCGCGAAGCGCTTGCGAGCGCAGAGGCCCTCTATGGCTACGGGCCCTATCCTCGACCGCGTGCCGGTACGCGAGGGCCAAGCGCGCAATCCGTCCGGCAACCGTGTCGAGGGCAACAGAGCGCGGGCCGCGCTCGCCCATGC
The DNA here is from genome assembly GCF_001723285.1 of Methyloceanibacter methanicus. Classification (GTDB taxonomy): domain Bacteria; phylum Pseudomonadota; class Alphaproteobacteria; order Rhizobiales; family Methyloligellaceae; genus Methyloceanibacter; species Methyloceanibacter methanicus. The sequence continues at coordinate 91,992 of NZ_LPWG01000002.1, forward strand.
GGCGCAAGGCGCGCATGTCGCAATGGTCTCGGGCGGCGATCCCGGCGTGTTCGCCATGGCGGCTGCCGTGTGCGGAGAGATCGAAGACGGTCCGGAGGCGTGGCGGGCCCTGGACCTGCACATCGTTCCGGGGATTACCGCCATGCTCGCCGTCGCGGCCAAAGCCGGCGCGCCGCTCGGTCACGATTTCTGTGCGATTTCGCTGTCGGACAATCTCAAGCCCTGGGAGCTGATCGAACGGCGCCTCGATGCCGCCGCCACGGGCGGTTTCGTGATCGCGTTCTACAATCCGATCTCGACGGCGCGGCCGTGGCAGCTCGGCCAGGCCTTTGCGCGACTAGGACGGCACCTGTCGCCCACCACGCCCGTGATCTTCGGGCGCGCGGTCGGGCGCGACGACGAGGCGGTCACGGTCACGACCTTGGACAAGGCCGCCGAGACGCCGGCGGACATGGCAACCCTCGTCATTGTCGGCGCGCCCGAAACCCGGGTCATCCCGCGCGAGGGCAAGGCGCCGCTGGTCTACACCCCGCGCATGGCCGCGACGGTGAGCGCATGATCGCACCAGGCCAGGGCCTCTTCGACCGTCTCGGCGGACGGTGCCTCCGGCAGGAGCGGCCGCCGTACCATGACGACGGGAATGCCCAGCGCCCGCGCCGCGGCGATCTTGCCGTAGGTGGCCTCGCCGCCGCTGTTCTTGGAGACGACGATCTCGATGCGATGCCGTTCCAGCAACGCACGGTCGTCCGCCTCGCCGAAGGGACCCCGCGCCGTCACGTAGGTTGCGTTGGGAACCGCCAGAGGCGGATCGATGGGGTCGACACTGCGCACGAGATACGCATGCTGGGGCGCTGTCTCGAATGGCGCGATGTCTTTGCGGCCGACGGCCAGAAAGACGCGCACCGGCTTGGCGCCCAACGCTTTGGCCGCCTCTGCGATCGTGCCGACCTCGGTCCAATCGTCGCCCGGACGCTTGGTCCAGGGGGCACGGCGCAGGGCGAGGAACCGGACCCCGGTCTCGCCGGCCGCCCGGAACGCATTTGCCGAAATCGTGTCGGCGTAAGGATGCGTCGCATCGATCAACAGGCCGATATTTTCGTCGCGGATGTGCCGGGCAAGTCCTTCGGCCCCGCCAAAGCCACCGATGCGCGTCTGCACGCCTTGGGCGCGCGGGCTGGCGGTCCGGCCGGCGAGCGACAGCGTGACCGCGAGATCGTCGCGTGCGGCCAGCGCCCCTGCGAGCTGCCTTGCTTCCGTGGTGCCTCCGAGAATGAGGATGTTCATGAACGGTCCTAATCCGATTGCGGCGGAGCCTGCCCCATTGCAGCGGTGGCTGTCCATCGTAGGCCTTGGCGAGGACGGCGTTGAGGGCCTTGGACGCGAGGCGCGCGACCTCATCGAGAATGCCGAATTCGTCTTCGGAGGGGTGCGCCATCTCGCGCTCGCCGCGCCGCTGATCCGGGGCGAGGCCAAGCCCTGGCCGTCGCCGTTCTCATCCGCGCCGGGCGAGGTGGCGGCCCTACGTGGCCGGCGGGTTTGCGTCCTTGCATCGGGCGACCCCTATTTCTACGGCGTCGGCGCAACGCTTGCGGGCCATGTTCCGGCCGAGGAGACGCGGGTCGTCCCCGCGCCGTCCGCCTTCAGCCTGGCGGCGGCGCGGCTGGGATGGCCCCTTGCCGAAACCGTGTGCGTGTCGCTGCACGGGCGCGCGCTGGACCGGATCCGGCCGCACCTGCACCCGGGCGCGCGGATCCTCGCCTTGACGTCGGATGCCGAAGGCCCGCGCGCCTTGGCGGCACTGCTCTCAGAGACTGGTTTCGGCCCATCGCAAATGACCGTGCTGGAGGCCTTGGGAGGCGCCCGCGAGCGCATACGCATGGCCGAGGCGCGCGGCTTCGGCTTGACGGATATTGCGCCCCTGAACACGGTCGCGATCGAGGTTGCCGCCGAACCGGGCGCACGCATTCTCGCCTATGCGCCGGGGCTCGACGACGATCTGTTCGACCATGACGGCCAGATCACCAAACGCGAAATCCGGGCCCTCACGCTCTCCGCGCTCCGGCCCCGGCAAGGCGAGCTCCTCTGGGATGTGGGCGCCGGGTCCGGCTCCGTCGGGATCGAATGGCTGCTGGCCCACGCGTCCTTGCGCGCCATCGCCGTCGAAGCGGATACGGACCGCGCCGCACGTGCGGCCCGCAATGCCACTGCCTTCGGCGTGCCACATCTCGATGTGATTCAGGGCCGCGCGCCCGAGGCGCTCGCCGGTTTGCCGCAGCCCGACGCGATCTTTGTCGGCGGCGGAGGCAGCGGAGACGGCGTGTTCGAGACGTGTCTCGGGAGGCTGAAGCCCGGCGGCCGCCTGGTGGCCAACGCGGTGACGCTCGAGACGGAATCGGAACTGATCAAGCGGCATGCTGCGCATGGCGGCACGCTCGTCCGCATAGAGGTCTCGCGCGCGAACGCCGTCGGCGGCAAAACCGGCTGGCGTCCCGCGATGCCCGTAACCCAATGGAGCTGGGAGAAGACATGATCGTTGCTGGGATCGGCTGCCGCAAAGGCGTGACCGCCACGGAAATCGACGCCGCGATTGACGCCGCCTTGCGCGAAACGGGGCTGACGCGCGATGCGCTGACCTTGCTGGCGACGTCCGACGGCAAAGGCAGCGAGCCCGGACTGGTCGACGCCGCCGCCGCGCGCGGACTCGAACTCACGCTCGTCAAGCCCGCGGCGCTGGAGAGCGCCGGTCCGCGCACGCAATCGTTTTCGCCGAGGGTCAACGAGATGTTCGGCGTTCCGTCCGTGGCCGAGGCGGCGGCGCTCGCCGCCGCGGGTCCCGATTCCGCGCTGCTCGCGCCGCGCACCATCCTCGGCCCCGTCACCTGCGCCCTCGCGAGCGCCGCGCGGGAGACGTGACCGTCCACTTCATAGGCGCAGGCCCGGGCGCGGCGGACCTGATCACCGTCCGCGGACGCGATCTCATCGCGCGCTGTGCGGTCTGTCTTTACGCGGGATCGATCGTCTCCGAAGATCTGCTCGCCTATTGCCCGGCGGGGGCCCGCATCGTGAACACCGCTCCGATGGCCCTCGACGAGATCGAGGCGGAATATGTAGCCGCGCACGCGCAAGGGCACGACGTGGCGCGACTTCATTCCGGCGATCTGTCCGTCTATAGCGCCGTGGCCGAGCAGATGCGCCGGCTCGATACACGCGGCATCCCCTACACGCTGACGCCGGGCGTCCCGGCATTCGCCGCCGCCGCCGCGGCGCTGGGCCGTGAACTGACCGTTCCGGAAGTCGCGCAAAGCGTGGTGCTGACCCGCGTGCCCGGCCGGGCCTCGAAGATGCCGGACGGCGAAACCCTCGAAGCCTTCGCCGCGACCGGCACCACGCTCGCCATTCATCTTGCGATCCACGCGCTTCCAAGAGTCGTCGAGAGCCTGCTGCCGTTCTATGGCGCGGACTGCCCGGCCGCCATCGTCGCCCATGCAAGCCACCCTCAAGAGCGCATCTTGCGTGGAACGCTCGGCACGTTGGTCGCACAGCACGAGACGAACCCGATCGAACGGACCGCGCTGATCCTGGTTGGGCCCGCGCTCCTCAGCGGCGATTTCAGGGAGAGCGCGCTCTACGACGCGGACTATCGCCGCCGCTATCGGGGAGGTCCCGCATGAGCGCATGCCCCGGCGACGGCATGGGCCCCTTGGATAGACGCCGTCACGGGAGGTCCGCGCCGTGAGCGCTCCAGGCATCATCGTCGCCGCGCATAAGTCCGGGGCCGGCAAGACCACCGTGACCCTCGCCCTGCTCGCGGCCTTGAAGCGCCGGGGACGTCGAGTTCATCCGGCCAAGACGGGGCCGGACTATATCGACCCCGTCTTTCACGAGCGGGCGGCCGGCCGGGGCAGCATCAACCTGGACAGTTGGGCCATGCCGCCGGGCCTTCTGGACGCGTTGATGGCGGACGTCTCCGCCGACGCGGACATTGCCGTCATCGAGGCGTCATGGGGCTGTTCGACGGGATTGCCGGTGCGCCCGGGCCGCTCAGGCGCCACCGCCGATCTCGCGGCGCGCTTCGGGCTTCCCGTGATTCTGGTGATCGACGTCACGTCGCAGGCCCAGTCCGCCGCTGCGCTTCTGCGCGGCTTTGCAACCCACGACCCGGCCGTGCAGATTGCCGGCGTGATCCTCAACCGCGTGGCGAGCGAGCGCCACGCCCGGCTGATCGCGCCCGCCATCGAGGCTCTGCGCATTCCCGTTCTTGGAATGCTGCCCCGCGACAAGACCGTCGCGCTGCCCAAACGCCATCTCGGTCTCGTTCAGGCGGGTGAGCACGACGACCTCGAGGCCAGGTTCGACGCGCTTGCGGACCTCGCCGAGACGCATCTCGATCTGGAGGCGATCAGCGCTCTGGCACGGCCGCCGCTTCTGCAGGGCGAGCCTGTCTCTGGGCGCCTGCCGCCGCCGGGCCTGCGTATCGCGGTCGCCGAGGATGCGGCCTTCACCTTCCTCTACCCTCATCTCGTCCAGGGCTGGCGGGCGCAAGGCGCCACGCTCGTCCCGTTCTCGCCGCTCGCGGACGAAGGGCCGGCCTCGGATTGCGATGCGTGCTGGCTGCCGGGCGGCTATCCGGAGCTCCATGCGGGCCGGCTGGCCGCCGCGACGCGCTCAAAGACGACGTTGGCGGCGTTCGCGCAGACCCGGCCGGTCCACGGCGAATGCGGCGGCTACATGGTTCTAGGGCAGGGCCTCGTGGATGGCGACGGCACGCGCCACGCCATGACCGGCCTCCTCGGCCACGCGACGAGCTTCGCCGACCGCAAGCTTCATCTCGGCTACCGCGAGGCGCGGCTCCTGGAACCGTGCGCGCTGGGCGGCGCGGGCGCGTCCGTGCGCGGTCACGAATTCCACTATGCGCGGGTGATCGAGGAGGGCAACGATGCGCCCCTCGCCACTCTTGCCGACGGCGAAGGAAATACTCTTGGGCACGCCGGGGCGCGCCGGGGCCCTGTGACCGGCACGTTCTTCCACGCGATCGCCGCAGCTTGAGCGGCAATCCCTAGGACGTGGATTTCCCCGAGACGTGCGCTTCCTCGAAGGTGGCCATGCCCGTGTGGCAGACGAGCGCCGCACGCAGCACGAGGAGCGCCACGGAGGCGCCGGTCCCCTCGCCGAGCCGCATGCCGAGATCCAGCAGCGGCCGCATGCCAAGTTCCTGGAGGAGGGACTCATGTCCGGCATCGGCCGATTTGTGGCCAACGCGGGCATGGTCCAGCGCATCGTCCCGCAGCGCCTTCAACGGCGCGACGGCCGTGGAGGACACCATGCCGTCGATCAGCACGGGCGTCCGCTTGTGACGGGCCGCGAGGCACGCGCCCATCATGGCGGCCAATTCGCGCCCGCCGACGGCGGCCGCGGCCCGCAACGGATCGCCGAGCACGTCGGAATGGTACAGCAGCGCCTGTTGGATCACGGCGCGCTTGCGGCCGAAGCCGTCCCTGCCGACGCCCGTCCCGGTGCTGGCAAAACGTGCCCCGCCCCCGAACAGCGCGCCGGAGAGCGCCGCCGCCGCCGTGGTGTTGCCGATGCCCATTTCACCCAAAACGATCAGGTCCGCGTCGTCGGACACTTGGTCGTAGCCGGTGCCGACAGCCTCCAGGAATTCCGCCTCGTCCATCGCCGGGGCTTCGGTGAAATCGGCGGTGGGCCGGTCGAGATCGAGCGGCGTCACGCGCAGCCTCGCGCCATTCGCGCGGGCAAGCTGGTTGATCGCGGCCCCGCCTGCGGTGAAATTCGCCACCATCTGCCCGGTGACCTCGGGCGGGTAGGCGGAGACGCCCTGGCCGGCCACGCCGTGATTGCCCGCGAAGATCAGGATTTCGCAGTTGTCGAGGGTGGGCGGGTTGCGCCCCTGCCAGGCCGCCAGCCAGGCCGTGAGCTCTTCCAGCCGGCCGAGCGAACCGGGGGGCTTGGTCAGTTGGGCCTCGCGCGCGGCGGCCGCGTCGGCGGCGGATTGGTCCGGCGCGGGCAGGTCGAGACACGCCGCGCGCAACTGTTTGAAGGAGGAAAAGCGGGACATTTCAGCGTAGTGTCGCAAGAAGGCGGCTGGAGAGAGACGAGGATTCCAATTTCATGGGCGGCATTAGCACGGACCTCAGGGCGGGCCTAGCCTTTTGCACGCGGCTGCCTGTCACGGCCGCTGACGGTACCCGGCTTGCCGATGCCGCGTGGACACTTCCGGTCGCGGGCGCCCTCATCGGGCTGATCGGCGGCGTCTGTCTGTATGTGGGCATGGCGGTGGGCCTGCCGCCTTTCGCGGCGGCAACGCTCGCCGTCGCCGCCACGGCCCTGGCGACGGGCTGTCTGCACGAGGACGGGCTGGCCGACACGGCCGACGGCTTCGGCGGAGGACGGGACCGGGCGCGCGTGCTCGAGATCATGCGCGACAGCCGCATCGGCACGTACGGCGTAATCGCCCTGATCGTCAGCTTTCTCTTGCGAATCGGGGCCCTTTCGAGCCTTGCCGCAGGGGGCGCGGGCTTGCCGGTGCTGGCGCTCATCGCCGCGCATACGGGGGCCCGGAGCGTCCTGCCGCTTTTCATGCGGGCGGTTCCCCGCGCCCGCGCCGACGGTCTATCGGCGAACGCGGGCCAGCCAAGCCCCGGCATGGCCGCCATTGCCATCGCCATTGCCGTCGTCGTCGCGATCGTCTGTCTTGGGCTCGGCCCGACCCTGGTCTCGGCACTCCTGGCCGCCGCCGCGCTCGCCCTACTCGCCCGCATGAGTATCCATAAGATCGGCGGCCAGACCGGGGACGTCCTGGGTGCCGCCGAACAGACCGGCGAAATCTCGATCCTGCTCACGGCAGCCGCGCTGCTCTAGGGTATCAAGTGGGGCCACGGCCTGCCTGAGTCACGCAATCGCGAGGAGCGGGGCAGCGCGAAGAACCGCGTTGCATGCTAGGATCGGGATACAGTGGCCCGCAGCGGCCTCAAGAAGGTCGGGGCCATGAGGAGTTCCGTCCCATGCGTATTGCGATCGCCATTATCGTCTGTCTCGGCGTGTCGTGGGCCGCAGCCTCCCGCGCGAGCGCCGCACCCGTTCCCCTGACCGGAAACGCGGCGCATTCCATCGCCGAACACAGCGGCTCAATGGTCGCGACCGCCGCCAAGCGATCGCGCAACACCGTGAGGCGCAGCACCCGCAAATGCGGCTGGCAGTGCAAGCGCTATTGGCGGCCCTACCAGTATCGCTACTGGAAATTCTACTACCCCTATGGCGGCCCGCTCTTCTCGGCGGGGCGTTAGGCTGGTTCATCTCGCTGCAATAAAAGGGTGACACCGCGGCACTGGCTTGTGGCAGAGTGCGCCGCGTGACGCCCCCGACCCCCGCAATAACCGCCCGCGCGATCGCGCTTTTCGAGGCTGCCCGTGAGCGGCCGGGCGCGCCCCAGCCCATTCCCGAACGTCTCTTCCTCATCGATGTGGAACGGCAGATCGCGACCCTGATCGAGAACGGCGCGGTCGTGGCATCGTGGCCCGTCTCGACGGCGCGCAACGGCATTGGCGGCGCGAACAACTCCCTCAAGACGCCGCCAGGCTGGCACCGCATCGATGCGAAGATCGGGACGGGCGCAGGCGCGGGCACGGTGTTTTCCTCGCGCGAGCCCACCGGCGAAGTCTGGCAGGGCGAGCCTTGCGAGGCCGATCTCATTCTCACGCGCATTCTGACGCTGGACGGCCTCGAAGAGGGCGTCAATCGGGGACCGGGCTGCGACTCGCGAGAGCGCTACATCTATATCCACGGCTCGAATCACGAGGTGCTGATCGGACGGCCCGTGTCGTGCGGCTGCGTTCGCATGTCCAACGCCGACGTGACGGCGCTGTTCGACCGGGCCCGCGAGGGGGACTTCGTCCTGATCGTGCCCTCCGAGACGCGCGCGATCCCGGACCTTGCGTCGGGACGCTTTCACTATGCGGGCCTTGGCGGCTCGGGCATGAGCGCCATCGCCCAGTTCCAGGCCATGAAGGGCGGACGCGTCAGCGGCAGCGACCGGGCCTTCGACCAGGGCGAGCGAGCGGCCGTGCGGGCCCGGTTCGAAGCGCTTGGAATCTCCGTGTTCCCGCAGGACGGCAGCGGGGTCGGCGAGGACTGCGCCGCTCTCGTCGTGTCCACAGCGGTGGAAGAAACGGTGCCCGACTTCGCCACGGCCCAAGCGCGCGGGGTGCCGGTTGTACATCGCTCCGAGATGCTGGCCCATTTCGTCGGCACCTACCGGTCGATCGCGGTGACGGGCACGAGCGGGAAGTCGACCGTCACCGGCATGATTTTCGAGATCCTGCGCGGTATCGGCGCCGATCCCTCCGTAATCACGGGCGGGGACCTGCCCGCGCTGCAGGCACAAGGGCTGATCGGCAACGCCTATGCGGGCGAGTCCGACCTGCTCGTGGTGGAAGCGGACGAAAGCGACGGCTCCCTGGTGCGCTACGCGCCCTCTATCGGCGTCGTGCTCAATCTCCAGCGCGACCACAAGGAGATGGACGAGGTCGCCGCCATGTTCGCCACGCTGCGAGCGCGGACGCGCGAATCGCTGGTCGTCGGCGATGATGCGAATCTCGATGCGTTCGCGGGCGGCGCCATCCGCTTCGGTCTCAGCGAACGTGCCGATGTTCGCGCGACGGACGTGCAACACCATCCGAACGGTGCGAGGTTCCGCGTCGAAGGCGTCGGGTTCGAGATTCCCGTCCCGGGCCTCCACAACGTGACCAACGCGCTGGCAGCGATCGCCGCGTGCCGGGCCGCCGGTTTCCCGCTGGAGAGCATGGCTGCGCCACTCGCCGGATTCTCCGGCATCGGACGGCGGTTCCAGACCGTCGGCCGCGCCCGGGGCATCGAGGTCGTGGACGACTTCGCGCACAATGCGGAGAAGATCGCCGCGGCGATCCGAACGGCAAAGCTGCGGGGGCAGCGTGTGCTGGCGATCTACCAGCCGCACGGCTACGGCCCGACACGCTTCCTCTGGCAGGATTTCGTGCGGACGTTCTCGAGCGAGCTCTCCGCGCAGGACCGTCTGCTCATGCTTGAAGTCTTCTACGCGGGCGGCACGGCCACGCGGGATTTCTCCGCCGCCGATATCGTGCGCGAGATTGCCACGAAGGGCACCAACGCCTCCTTCGCGCCGTCGCGGGAATGGCTTATCGCCAGAATCGCAGACGAAGCGCGTGAGGGTGATGTGGTGCTGGTCATGGGTGCGCGCGACCCGTCGCTCACGGGCTTTGCGCGCGACATTCTCGGCGCGCTCGAGGGCGGCGCAGCACGGCGCGCCTAGCCCGGCCGGCTAGTTGCCGAGAATCCCTGAGATGAAGTCGTCGACGCTATTGGCGGAGCGGCGGCGGCGCGGACGGGGCTCCGAGTAGCGCGGCGCGGGACTCGTCTCCGCAACGTCCGCCGAATACGGCACATTGAAGTACGCGGGGTTCTTGAAGAGTTTCGCCGCCATCTGGTTGTCAATGCCGTAGACGTCGCCGAATTCCTGAATCGACCCATAGCTGTCGGCAACGGCCGTATTGTAGGTGAGGTGGACCGGAATATTGCGGTTGAGCGCGATGACCTTGGTCTGGCCTTGCGCCCGCGCGAGCACGTCCTGGACCGTCCCCATGGACCAGCCCTTGTCCTCGCCGAGCAGCAAGGCGGCAAAGCGTGCCGGCTGATTGACGCGGATGCAGCCGTGACTCAGTGTCCGCGTCTGGCGCGAGAACAGCTCCTTCTGGGTCGTGTCGTGCATGTAGATGGCGTGACTGTTGGGGAAATTGAACTTGAACTGGCCCAGCACGTTGTGGGGCCCGGGATCCTGCGTGAACGTGTAGGTGTGAACGTTCGCGGTCTGCCAGTCCACCGCGTCGGCATCGACTGGCTTGCCCCCCTTGCTGACCGTGAGCCCATAGCGGCTCAACATCCTGTTTCTGGACTCTGGACCGCTGAACAGCCCGCCTGAGCGCCGGGGCCCTTTCAATTTCGGAGCGATATCCTCTTTGACGATGGTCGGCGGAACCGTCCAATTGGGATTGAACACGATGTTCCGCATGGGCGCGGAGAAGAACGGCGTGGCGTATTTGACCTGCCCGACGATCGATTTCTCCCGGTAGATTTCGCGGCCGCCCTTGAAGACCCGGAACTGGAACTCGGGAATGTTGTTCCAAACGTGGAAGCTACCGAGATCCGACGGAAGCCAGCGCCAGCGCTCCATGTTGATGACGATGCGCTGGACGTTCCGGTCGTTGTCGGGATTGCGGCCAAGGCCCTGCGCCGTGTCGCGGGCATGCACGAGCGCGGCATGCAGCCGTTGGTATTGCTCCGATTGCGGATGAAGCGCGAGGAGCGCCTTGTCCGGCGTCTCGGACGCCGCCAGCCCGGTCAGCACGGTCTTCGGGTCGCGCGCCTTTGGATTGTAGTCGAACAGCTTGTGGGCTCGCGACGGAGTGAGCCGCCCGGTCTGGGCGTGGCGCGCGTATTTCAGAGCGGCGGCGGACAATGCGAGCTCGGCGTCCGCCCGCGCCTCGTCGGTTGCAAGGGCGGCGTTGGGGTCCGGCACCGCGTAAGCGCCGGCATCGAGCCCCCAATCGTCCGCGTCCTGGATCGTCGCGATGAGCACTTTGGCGCCGGACGTCAGGCCGTCCTCGGTGACCCAGAACGGTTCGTCGTCACGCTCGCCATAGAGCGTCTTGAGGGCTTCCAAATCGGCGGCGGCGACCTTGGGCGCCGCGGGGCCCTCGAGCTTGGACCGGACCGACGCAATCACCGGGTCGACGGGCGGAGGCGGGGGCGGCCCAACATCGACCGCGTTGTCCGCCGGGGGCTCGTCTTCGGCGGCGGTACCGTCGTCCGGGACGAGCGCCGAGCCCGGACTGAGAGCGGCGACTTGGGTCTCCTCGACGTCAGGTTCTTCGCTGCCCGGCGGCGGCGACACATCCAGAACGACCGTCGCATTGTAGGCGCGTGGATCGGGCTTGGGCGCCGCTGCCGCAGGGGCATCGGCTGCGCGCGCGACGTCGGTCACATCCGCGGGCACCGCTGATTGAGCGGTGCTGCTCGGCGCCGAGGCCGGCGCGATCGAGGCCGTCGCCACAGGATCGGCTTCGGGCTCCGACACCACGTCGGACGCGGTCTTCGTGTCGGTCTCTGTGTCGGCTTCGGCTTTCGTCTCGGCTTCGGCCCCGTCCTTGACCCCAGATTCGTCCTTGGCGTCAACGCCGGTCTTGTTGGCCAGGCGGACCGCCTCCGGCTTCGGTTGCGGAGCGGGCGGTACTGGCCCGGCGTCGGCCGCCACTTCTGCGCTGTCGGCGTCAGCTTCAGCGCTTTCGGCCTCAGACGTGTCGGCGGCCTCCGTGGAGCCATCGGCTTCGGCCTTCGCCGCAAGCGCCGCCGCCGTGACCGCTGCAGCCGTGGCCGCGGCGGCCGTCCCGACGTCGGACGGGGAGGTCACGGCGATCTCGTCGGTCTTGTCCGCCAACGTCGCTTCGGCGGCATCGGACTCGTCCGACGCGGCTGCGGCGGACTTAGCATCCGCGGTTTTTTCGTCAGCTGTCTTCTCATCGGCGGTTTTGGCCCCGCCGGCGTCGCTTACGTCCGTCGCGGCCTCTTTGTCTGCGTCCTTGTTGTCAGCGCTCTCGCCGGTGCCCGCATCGGCCGCCTTGGTCTCGGTCGGCTCAGTCTCATTAGACTTTGCATCACCAGAACTGGCATCGCCAGAATTGGCATCGCTCGTCTCGGTCGCTTTTGCGTCGTCGCCGGTCGTTGCGTCGTCGCCCGTTTCGGCGTCAGCGGTCTTGGTCTCGCTCGCCTTGACATCACCAGACTTGGCATCGTCGGCTCTAGTGTCGGCGTTCGGCGCGGCATCCGAAGCCGCCGCCGTATCGGCCCCATCGGTCGCGCTCGCGGTTTCGTCCGGCTTTGAATCCGACGAAGCCGTCTTGCTGTCGCCATCCGTCTCGGTGTCAGCTTCTGAATCGGCCGTCTTGGACCCGGACGACGTCTTGGATTCAGACGACGGCTCGGAGTCCATGTCCGCCACGGACTGGGACTCATCTTCGGAGTCAGCCGCGAGCTCCGTCTTGGACTCGGCTTTGGGATCCGCCTCGCCTGCGACCTCAGTCTCCGTTTCGGCCCGTGCCGTGCCGGTGTCCGCCGCCGAGGCAACTTCGTCGGCCGAAGACGCATCGTCCTGCGCGTCGGCTGTCTTGGTATCGGCCAGTTCGGAATCGGGTGTTTCGGAGTCCGCCGTCTCGGTATCGGCCGTCTCGGTCTCCGCGGATTTGGTGTCTTGAGATGCCGTCTCTGCCGTGTCGGACTCGTCCGTCTTCGCCTCGTCAGCCTTGGACTCGTCAGCCTTGGACTCGTCAGCCTTGGACTCGTCAGCCTTGGCCTCATCAGCGTTCGCCTCGGCGGCCACGGACGGCGCCGGGTCCTCGTCCTTCGCCGCCGTGCGCCTGGGCGCCGGCAAGGCCAAGGCAACGCTTGCGGCCGACGTGGTGCCAACCCCGAGAACGGCATCGCTGTTCTTGGCGACCTCCGGCGAGACGGCCTTGGCGGAGACGGTCGCGAATACGCGATCCGGATTGCGGCTCGGTTGCACGGGCCGGGGCGCGCGATAGCGCTTGCGCTTAACTGCCGGCTTGCCGCCGAAAAGACCGGGCACGCGGAATTCGGCCGTCGCCTTGGACGGGGCCAAACCGGCGCCAGCCCCAAAAACCAAGAACGCCAGCGCCGTCAGCCCGACAATGGCGAATCGTCCACTCATTCGTCGCCCCTCAAACCCGCCGCACATCATCCCTTGGTGTAGACTTTCCCATCGTGATTTTGGAGAGGATCGCGCAAGAGCCTAAACATAATGGCAAAACAGGGCAGTTCCTTGGCCTCGGGAAACACAACCCATCACAAGGACGCCAGCGTCGCATCTTTTTGACGGTTTCGCGACCATGATTGTGGCTGCTCCGATAGTCGAGCTAAGGACTTCACGGCCAACCTGCCTGAAAAATGGGCATCTGCGCCGATTTGACCCGGTCTTTCTGCCGGCCTTGATTTGATCGATGCAGGCCTTGATGCAATAATTCCGGCTATCACAGCACTTCTGACGTCTTGAGAGCGCTGCCGCCGCGGCGCGCTGAGCCTAGAAAAGTCGGCCCCATTCTTGCTTACATCTTGGACCAGGCGCTGTCGTCAGACTGAAACCTTCATTCCAACTGAGGCGATAACACATGTGCGGATTGTGCGGCGAGATCACGTTTGACGGCTCGCCCGCGTCGGTCGAAGCCATGGACGCCATGACCTGCTCGATGGTTCCGCGGGGGCCCGACGGGGGCGGAATCGTGTCCCGCGGCACGTTCGCCTTCGGCCATCGGCGCCTCAAGATCATCGATCTGTCGGAGCGCGGCCAGCAGCCCATGGTCGATTCCGAACTCGGTCTCACGCTCGTCTTCAATGGCTGCATCTACAATCACAAGGATCTGCGGACCGAGCTCGAAGCACAGGGCTACCGGTTCTTTTCGACAAGCGACACGGAAGTCGTCCTAAAAGCCTGGCACGCCTGGGGTCCCGAGGCGCCGAAGCGCTTCAACGGCATGTTCGCCTTCGTGGTCTACGAGCGCGACACGGGCCGCGTGGCCATGGGCCGCGACCGGCTCGGCATCAAGCCGCTCTACTACACGCTGAACGACAAGCGCCTCCGTTTCGCGTCGACGCTTCCTGCGCTCGTCGCCGCGGGCGACGTGGACACGGCCCTCGATCCGGTGGGCCTCGCCCACTACATGACGTTTCATGCGGTCGTACCGCCGCCGCACACGATCCTGCGCGGGGTGCGCAAGCTGCCGCCCGCGACGCTGCGTCTGATCGAGCCCGACGGCAGCTTCAAGGACATCCAATACTGGGACCTCCGGTTCGAGCGCTCGGCCGAGGATCTGGCGATCAGCCATGCCGAATGGAAGGATCGCGTCGGTGCAGCGCTGCGCCGGGCGGTCGACAGGCGGATGATCGCCGACGTTCCGGTGGGCGTGCTGCTTTCGGGCGGCGTCGATTCCAGCCTGATCGTGGGCCTTTTGGCCGAGGCCGGCCAGCAGCACCTCAAGACCTTCTCGATCGGCTTCGAAGCCGCGCATGGCGAAGCGGGCGACGAGTTTCAATATTCGGACATCATCGCAGAGCATTTCGGCACCGACCACACCAAGATCATGATCCCGACGGAGCACATGCTCGAGGCCCTGCCGGACACGATCGGTGCCATGTCCGAGCCCATGGTGTCCTACGATAATGTGGGCTTTTACCTTCTCTCCCGCGAAGTGGCGAAGCATGTGAAGGTCGTGCAGAGCGGCCAAGGCGCCGACGAGGTGTTCGCCGGCTACCACTGGTATCCGAAGCTTGCCACCTCGAACGACGTGCTGACCGATTACAGGGCGCTGTTCTTCGACCGGGGACGCGAAAAGCTCGCCACCCATCTCAGCGAGGTCTGGATGGCCGAGGAGGACGAGCCGGCGCGCCTGGTCGAAGCCCACCTCATGAAAGAGGGCGCCGAAACGCCGCTGGACCGCGCCTTGCGCATCGATACCACGGTGATGCTCGTCGACGATCCGGTGAAGCGCGTCGACAACATGACGATGGCCTGGGGGCTCGAGGCCCGGGTGCCGTTCCTGGATCATGAGCTCGTGGAACTTGCCGCGCGCGTGCCGCCGGAAATGAAGCTCAAGGACGAAGGCAAGGGCGTGCTCAAAGATGTGGCGCGGGATGTCATTCCCTCGTCGGTGATCGACCGGCCGAAGGGGTATTTCCCCGTGCCGGCGCTGAAATATATCGACGGCCCCGTGCTGGACATGACGCGCGACGCGCTGTCCTCCCGGGCGCAAAACGAGCGGGGCCTGTTCCGGTCCGAATATCTCGGCCGTCTGTTTGCCGACCCGAAAGCGCACATTACCCCCTTACGCGGATCGGAACTTTGGCAGTGTGCGTTGTTGGAGCTCTGGCTTCAGACCCACAACCTCTAGGCACCGGCATGAGTACGGAAAAGAACAGCCCCGAAAGCGCTAGTCAGGACAGCGCTCCGCGCGGCACGACGCCGCGCGCGAACCTGTCTCCGAAAGGTGCGCTCCAGAGCGACGTTGCGTTCGATTGCGGCTGGGGACGGCTCTTGTTTGGCCAGACGTTCACGAAAGCATCGGACGTGGCCAATTGCCTGCGCGCGGAGGGACCGGGGCGGCGCGATATCGCGTTTTACATTCTCGATCCCCATGTGGTGCTGGCCGCGGCGCCCCAGGAACTGTTCTTGGACCCGTCTCATACCTATCGGCTCGATCTCAAGAAGTACCAGCCCGCGCGACCGCGCCGCACCGCTTTCATAATCAGGCGGCTGAACTCGCTCCAGGACGCCGAAGAGATCAATCGCATCTATGCGGCGCGTCGCATGGTGACGATTGCACCGAACTTCTTCTGGGAGCATCGCGACAGCGAGGCCATCACCTATCTCGTGGCCGTGGACGATCAGACCAAGGCGATCGTCGGCACCGTCACGGGCGTGCATCACAACGCAGCCTTCGGCGACATCGAGAACGGCTCCTCGCTTTGGTGCCTCGCCGTGGACACCCAGTCCACGCTGCCCGGCATCGGCGAGGCGCTCGTGCGTGCTCTGGCGGAGCACTTCAAGGACCGTGGCTGCGCCTATATGGACCTGTCGGTCCTGCACGACAACAAGATGGCGATCGCGCTCTACGAGAAGCTGGGGTTCATCCGCTGGGCCACCTTTACGGTCAAGCGCAAGAACGTCATCAACGAGCAGCTCTTTACCGAAAGCTCCGACGAATACGACGCGCTCAATCCTTACGCTCGCATCATCGTGGACGAAGCGCATCGGCGCGGCATCGGAGTCGAGATCATCGACGCCGAAGGTGGATTCTTCCGGCTGACCCATGGGGGACGCTCTGTGGCCTGCCGCGAGAGCTTGACCGCGCTGACCACCGCCATCGCCATGAGCATCTGTGACGACAAGCGGGTCACGCGGCGCATCGTCAGGGCCGCAGGCGTGCGCGTGCCGGAGCAGATCACGGTGGACGACGACGACACCGCACGGGCCTTCCTGGGGCACTACGGGTCGGTCGTGGTGAAACCCGCCCGTGGCGAGCAGGGAAAAGGCATCGCGGTCGGCCTGACGAACTGGGACGATACGAAGGCGGCCATCGACTATGCGAAGACGCTGTGCAACGAGGTCGTCCTGGAGGAGTTCGTCGCGGGCGTGGACCTTCGGATCATCGTCATCAACTACCGCGTGGTCGCGGCGGCGATCCGCAAGCCGGCGACGATTATCGGCAACGGCAAATCGACCGTGCGCGAGCTCATCGAGCGTCAGACGCGCCGGCGGCTGGCGGCAACGGGTGGAGAGTCCGCCATTCCCATGGACGCGGAGACCGAACGCTGCCTCGCCGCGGCCGGCTACACCTACGACGACGTTCCCGAGGTCGATGCCTCGATCGCGGTGCGCAAGACCGCCAACCTGCACACGGGCGGCACGATCCACGACGTGACCGGGATTCTCCACCGGACGCTGATCGAGGCGGCTGTGTCGGCGGCGCGGGCTATCGAAATTCCGGTGACCGGTATCGATTTCATGGTGAAAACGCCCACGGAGCCGGATTACTGGTTCATCGAGGCCAACGAACGCCCGGGCCTCGCCAATCACGAGCCGCAGCCGACCGCGGCCCGTTTCGTCGACCTTCTCTTCCCCCAGACCGTACCGGCGACGGTGCGCAAAGCGCTTCAAATGTAAGCGACCTCGTACTAAACCGATAACCAATCCATAAGGGGCGCCCCGCCACGGCAAGCGCTCCAAGCAACGGGGCTTGCGTGATGACTATTCTTCATATCGATCTCGACTACCTTGCCGCCACGCTCGAAACCTTCCTCAGCATTCCGAGCCCCACGAGCTATACCGACAACGCCGTGCAGTGGTGCGGCCAGGAACTGGACCGGCTCGGGATCCCGTTCGAGGTGACGCGCCGCGGCGCCATCCGCGCCGTGCTGCGAGGCAAGGAGCGACGCCCCGCCCGCGCCATCGCCGCCCATCTCGACACGCTCGGCGCACAAGTGAAGGCGCTCAAGAGCAACGGCCGGCTGGCGGTCGTCCCCATCGGCTATTGGAGCGCGCGTTTTGCCGAAGGGGCCCGCTGCACGATCTTCACCGAGCGCGGCAGCTACCGGGGAACCATCCTGCCGCTCATGGCCTCCGGGCACACCTATGGCGACAAGGTGGACGAACAGCCGATCGGCTGGGCCCAAGTGGAAATTCGCGTGGATGCGCGCTGCTCGAACGCCGAAGAGGCTCTCAGGCTCGGGATCGATGTCGGCGACATCGTCTCCATCGATCCGCAGCCAGAGTTCCTGGAGAACGGGTTCATTTGCTCGCGCCATCTTGACGACAAGGCCGGCGTGGCGGTGATGTTCGCCGCCCTGAAGGCCCTGATCGATGTGAAGGATCAGCTTCCAGTCGACGTCTATTTTCTCTTCACCATCGAGGAAGAAGTCGGCATCGGCGCCGCCAATATTCTGACCGAGGACATCGCCTCGCTCATCGCGGTCGACAACGGCACGTCGGCGGCCGACCAGAACAGCTCCGAGTTCGGCGTGACGCTGGCCATGGCCGACCAAAACGGTCCGTTCGATTATCACCTCACGCGGAAGCTCGCGCGCCTATGCCGCGAGGACGACATCTACTACCAGAAGGACGTCTTCCGGCATTACCGGTCCGACGTGGCCTCGGCCGTCGAGGCCGGTCACGACGTCCGCACCGCCCTGATCTGTTTTGGCGTCGACGCCTCCCACGGGTGGGAGCGCATTCACGTTCACGCCCTGCGGTCCCTGGCCGAACTCATCACGGCGTATCTGCTGAGCCCGATTGCCTTCTGGCGCGATGCCGAAGAGGTGGGGACCCTGGAGGACTTCACCAGCCAGCCGACCGAGAAAGCACGGCAGAAACTGTCCTCGGACGTGCGCATGGACGAAATCGAAGACGAGGCCCTCGAGGACTAGGCGGCGACCCTGTCGGGGACGCCCGGGACGCCGGACCGCGCCGGTCTGCCGGGCGTCGCCGTCCGCTCTATGGATTTGGAGCCCTGCGCCGGGCCAGCCGCCCCGCGACCATAACGCGCAACGGGCGCGCCTCACTGAATCCGAAGTGTCATGTTGCACCGGTAGTTTCCAGCGTCACAAGCATATCGAGCCATTTCATGTTTTCACTTGCAGGAAAAAAGGCCCTCGTCCTTGGGGTCGCAAACGAGGACTCCATCGCCTTTGGCTGCGCGAAGGCGTTTCGCGACCAGGGCGCGGATCTCGCAATCACCTATCAGAACGAACGCGCCGAGCAATTTGTGCGGCCGCTGGCGGAGAAGCTCGGTACGGAGATTCTGCTGCCTCTCGACGTTCGGGAGGACGGCCAGTATGGCCAGCTCTTCGACCGGATTCGTCAGATCTGGGGCCATATCGATATTTGCCTGCATTCCATCGCGTTTTGCCCGCGCGAAGATCTCCACGGCCGCGTGGTGGACTGCTCGCGCAACGGGTTCATCACGGCGATGGACATCTCGGTCTACTCCTTCATCCGGATGGTCCGCCGCGCCGAGCCGCTGATGCGCCATGGCGGCAGCTGTATGACGGTGTCCTTCTTCGGGGCTGAAAAAGTTGTTGAGAACTACAACATCATGGGGCCGGCAAAGGCCGCGCTCGAGTCCGTCACGCGCTACATGGCTGCCGAACTGGGGCCCAAGGGCATCAGCGTCAACGCCCTCTCTCCCGGGCCCTTGAAGACCCGGGCCGCATCGGGAATTTCGCGCTTCGACGAATTGATGAACGAGGCAGCCTCGCGCGCTCCGACCACTCATCTCGCCTCGATCGAGGATGTCGGTGCGTATGCGGCCTTCCTTGCCAGCCGCGAGGCGGAGAACGTCACCGGCGGCGTCCACTACATCGATGGCGGATACCACATTGTCGGATGACGCCACGAACGGAGCGAACGGATATTCAAACAGCCGCGACGCTTATGCCCGTCACGCGGCGGAAGACCTGAATCGGGCACAGGAGCAGGCGAAGCTCCTCGGCGACCTCGCCGTGCAACATGGCTCGGAGCTTTCGGAAAAGGCGCGGACGGTTTGGAGCGAGCTGACCACGGACTGGGTCGCGGTGAGCACCGGCCTCGCGGGTCCACAGGCCGCCGCCGCCCTTGCCGCCTATTGGAAAGACGCCGCCCAGCGTTGGGTGCTGACCCTCGACACGCTGCGCCGCCGCGGCGATGCGTGCGCCGCCCGCGAGGCGGAGGGTTTCACGCCCGTGCTCGCGTTCGACTACGAGATCGTCGTCGACGGGCGCTTGCTGGAACGGCCGGCCAACTATGCGCTGGTCCGCATCGTTCCGCCCGAGGGTACGCCCCCGCCACGGGACGACCGCCGCCCTTGGGTGATCATCGACCCGCGCGCCGGTCAGGGCAGCGGGATCGGCGGCTTCAAGAGCGAATCCGAAGTGGGCGAGGCGCTGCGCGACGGTCACCCCGTCTACTTCGTGATCTTCTTCCGCGACCCGGAGCCCCGGCAGACCCTGGCTGAAGTGTGCGCTGCGGAGGCGGAGTTCCTGAAAGCGGTGCGCGAGCGGCACCCCAAGAGTTCCAAGCCTCTCGTCACGGGCAATTGTCAGGGCGGCTGGGCGGCCATGATCCTCGCCGCGACTCATCCGGACCTGATGGGCCCGGTCGTGATCGCGGGCACGCCCCTGTCCTATTGGGCTGGCAAAGTCGGGCGAAATCCCTTTCGCTATCTGGCCGGCATCGAGGGTGGTGCGGTCCCGGCGCTACTGACCTCGGATCTCGGTGCGGGCAAGTTCGACGGCGCGACGCTCATCCACAATTTCGAGCAGCTCAATCCCGGCAAGACCATCTGGCGCAAGAACTACGACATCTTCTCCAAGATCGATTGGGACTCCGAGCGTTATCTGGATTTCGAGCGCTGGTGGTCCGGCTTCTATTTCATGAACGCGGCGGAGATCCGTTGGATCGTGGAAAACCTCTTCGTCGGCAACAAGCTGGTGCGCGGCGAGGCCATGCTTGACGACGGCACGCCGGTGGACTTGACCCGCATCGAGTCGCCGGTCGTCGTGTTCGCCTCCCACGGCGACAACATCACGCCGCCGCAGCAAGCCTTGTTCTGGATCGCCGATCTATACGAGTCGGTCCAGGAGTTGCGCGCGCGCGGTCATGTCATCGTCTACACGCTGCATGACAGTATCGGCCATCTCGGCATCTTCGTGTCCGCGCAGGTGGCGAACAAGCAGCACAAGGAGATCGCATCGGTCGTCAAGACGATCGAGTCCCTCGCGCCGGGTCTTTACGAGATGTTGATCCACGAGGGGGATGGGCCGCCGACAGTGTCGTTCGAGGCCCGCACCATCGACGATATCCTCGCGCTTGGCGGCGACCGGAAAGAGGAGCCCGCGTTCGCCGCTGTCGCGCGCCTATCGGAATGGGCGGTCAAGTCCTACGAGCTGACGGTGCAGCCGATCCTTCAGGCGCTCGTCACGCCGGAAGTGGCGGAGACCTTGCGGCGCCTTCATCCGATGCGTCAGCAGTACACCTTCTTCTCGAGCGACAACCCCCTGCTCAGCGACATCGCCTCGCTCGCCGAGACGACGCGCGAGACGCGAGCGAAAGCCGACGAGGACAACCCATTCCTGCAGTTGGAGCGCTTTGCGGCGACCGCCGTTGAACAAAGCCTCAACCTTGCTCGCGACATGCGTGACGCTTGGATGGAACTCGCCTTCCTCGGTCTTTACGGCAACCCTTGGATGATGCGGCTTGGAGCCACATATCAGTCGCGCCCGCAGGAGCATAACATTCGAAAACTGCCTCAAGTTCGAGATGCCGTACAAAGAGCCGAGGCGGGAGGCTATAAGGAAGCAATCGTTCGTATGCTCATCCTTTTGGCACGTGCGCGCGGCTCCGTCCGGCGCGACCGGCTGGAGCGGACAAATCGCCTGCTGCATTCGCGCGCGCCCTTCGATACGATGACGCCGGATCAGCGCGCTCGCCTCATTAGTGAGCAGAACATGATTGTCGAATTCGCGGGCGAGGGCGCAGTGTCGTCTCTCCCGGTTCTCCTGCGCGACGATGTCGATCGTGTCCGCGCGGTCAACCTCGTGTTCGATATTGTCGGTCCCATCGAGGAAATGGACGGCCGGACGATCGCCATGTTCAAGCAACTGCAATCAACTTTGTACACCATGGCCCGGGGCTGGAAAGAACCGGCCGCAGGAAAGAGCAACGGTGTGGCGCCTGACGTTCGGGTCGGCGCCTAAGACGGCGGGAGCCTTGCCGGAGCAAGCGAGCGATTAGGCAGCGGAATGCAGTAGACCCCAGGAGGCATACATGATCCGCGAGAACAAGCTCTACGACGAACTCAATGTTGGCGACACCGCGCAGGTCAAACGGGTGTGTACCGCCAACGACCTCTACGTATTTGCCCATGCATCCGGAAACCTCAACCCGCTTCACATGCCGGATCCGGACGACGACCAGACGGAGGCCGTGGCGCCGTCCATGTGGGTGGGCGCGCTGATCTCATCGGTTCTGGGCAATGTGCTGCCGGGACCGGGGACACTCTACCGCTCTCAAAGCCTCAGGTTTCTCGACCGCGCCCATGTAGGCGATGAATTGACGGTTTCCGTCACGGTGAAGGAAAAACTGCCTGACTCCATCGTTGCGATGGAGACCGTCGTCACCGGCCGGGGCGGCGAGACAGTCGCCGAGGGTGTCGCCGAGGTGTTGGCGCCGGAGCGAAAAGTCAGCGTCGACATGGAGGACCTGCCCGAGATCGTCGTGCAGCGGCATCAGCATTTCGACGAGTACATCCGCGCCTGCGAGGGGCTCGATCCGCTCGTGACGGCGGTCGTGGCGCCCGAGGAAAAAGAGTCCCTGGGCGGCGCACTGCTCGCGGCGGAACACGGCCTCATCCGGCCGATCCTGATCGGCTCCGAAACGCTCATTCGCCAGGCCGCCAAGGAGGCCGGCGAGAACCTTGGGCCGTACGAGATCATCGACATCCCCGATCATGTTGCCGCGGCCGGCAAAGCCGTCGAGCTTGTCCATGAAGGGCAGGCAGGCGCCCTGATGAAAGGCCATCTGCACACGAGCGATCTGCTGCGTGAGATCCTGAAGAGTAAGGGCGGGCTGCGCACGAGCCGCCGCATGAGCCACGCCTTCGTGATGGATGTCCCGGGTCTCGACCACCCGCTGATCATTTCAGATGCAGCCATCAACATCTCGCCGGATCTCACCACCAAAGTGGACATCACGCAGAGCGCAATCGACGTCGCGCGGGCGCTCGGCATCGAGACCCCCAAAGTTGGCGTGTTGTCCGCGGTGGAGACGGTGAACCCGCAGATCCCCTCGACGCTCGACGCGGCCGCTCTATCGAAAATGTCGGATCGCGGACAGATCAAGGGCGGCGTCGTCGACGGCCCGCTTGCCATGGACAATGCCATGGACGCGGAAGCCGCGAAGACCAAGGGCGTGACGGGGCTCGTGGCCGGTCATGCCGAGGTCCTGATCGTTCCCAATCTCGAAGCCGGTAACATGCTGGCCAAGGAACTGGCCTTCGTGGCCGGCGCCGAGGCGGCCGGTATCGCGCTCGGCGCATCCTGCCCCGTCATCCTGACCAGCCGGGCGGACGGCGAGAAGGCCCGGCTCGCATCCTGCGCCATCGCGGTGCTGTACCGGTACTGGCAGGAGCACGGCCAGCCCATCGGGGTCCGTCTCGCGGAGGCCGCGGAGTAATGACGCATATTCTCACGCTCAACGCAGGGTCCTCGTCCATCAAGTTCGCGCTGTTCGAGGCCGACACCCTCGAAGAGCGCGTCCGCGGGCAGGTCGAAGGCCTTGGAACCAGCCCTCGCCTGAGCGCCCGCGTTGCCGACGCGGAAAAGACCGAGAGCGATCTCGATGGGAACGCAGTCGGCGATCACGCCTCCGCGCTGGCGGCGATTCTCGCGCTGATCGAATCTCGGTTCTCGGGTGCCCGGATCAAAGCCGTCGGACACCGCATCGTCCATGGCGGGCCGGACTATAGTGCGCCCGTCGTCATCGACGAGCAGCGTTTCGCGGATCTGGAGAGGCTGATTCCGCTGGCCCCGCTGCACCAGCCCCACAATCTGTCAGGCGTCCGGGCCGCGCAGGCTGCCTTTCCGGAGGCCGTGCAGGTCGCGTGTTTCGATACGGCCTTCCACCGGCAGCATCCGTGGGTGAGCGATACCTACGCTCTACCGTTGGAACTCTACGACGAAGGCGTTAGGCGTTACGGCTTTCACGGCCTCTCCTACGAATACGTCACGCGCGCTCTAAAGCAGCTGGCGCCGATGCATGCGGCGGGGCGCGTGATCGTCTCCCACCTTGGCAACGGCGCCTCCATGTGCGCGATCCAGGGCGGGCAGAGCGTCGGCTCCACGATGGGATTCACGGCGCTGGACGGCCTTCCCATGGGCACGCGCTGCGGCCAGCTCGATCCGGGCGTGGTCCTTTATTTGATGGCGGAAAAGGGCCTCTCGGCAGCCGAGATCGAGAACCTCCTCTACAAGCAGTCCGGTCTCAAGGGACTGTCGGGGCTGTCGAACGACATGCGTGTGCTGGAAGAGGCCGGGACGGTCGAGGCGCGGCGCGCGATCGACTATTTCGTGTACCGCATCCGCCGGGAGCTGGGCGGCATGGTGGCGGTTCTTTCGGGTCTCGATGCGCTCGTCTTCTGCGGCGGCATCGGCGAGAACGCCTGGCGCATCCGCGAACGGGTCTGCCAGGACCTGGGCTGGCTTGGTCTTGAGCTCGACGAGACGCAGAACCGCGAGGGCGAGACGGTCATCTCGTCCTACCGTTCCCGTGTGCGGGTCTTCATCATCCGGACGAACGAAGAGCTCATGATCGCCGATCATGCCGCGAAGAAGGCCCGCAAAGCCGACGAGTCCGTTGCCGCCGCGTAGCGTTCTTCAGATTGCGGACGATGCGGCACAAGCACCACGCCCGCGCTTGAAAGCACCGGGTTGTATCGCCGGCTCCTATCACGATCGGACGGGCGCCGGCGGCATCTCGATTACCTCCTTTTAACATTCCATGCTAAAAGGATCGACGATTCAACGGGGATTCCACGGATGCGGTTTGGGTTCGGGTCAGTACGGCGCCAAGGTTCCGCCAAGCGCCAAGGTTCTGCCAAGTGCCATGGTTCCGCCAAGGGAGTCATGGCGTCTGTCGCCATCGGCGCCTTCCTGACGGGCGGCTTGGTCGCGTCCGGCGCGCAGGCGCAAGGCGTCCTGGTCGGGAGCCCGACGGGCGGGGAAACCACGGTCACGAAGAGCACGCTCGGCATCGGCGCTGCGGCCGTCGTCCAGCCGAAATACGAGGGCTCGAACGAAGTCGAAGTCATCCCCATCCCGGTGATCCTGCCGCAGTTCGTGGTGCGCGAAGAAGATCAGAACACGGTCCTGACCGAGGTGCGCAATCGCGTCGCCTTTCGGGGGCTCGACGACATCCGCATTCGCGTGCTTGGGGGCGACGTCTTTCAGGTCGGCGCGGTCACGGGCTACATCACGGATCGAGAGCAGAGCGACGGCGACTTGCTGCGGGGCCTCGGTGACGTCACGGGTGGACTGGTCCTGGGCGCCTATTCCGCCTTCACGTTCGGCGCGTTCACGTTCGACGCCGCCTATCTCGACAAGCTCACGGGCGATTCGGCCGGGCCGCAATATCGTCTTGGCATCGAGACGCAGCGGCGGTTGACGGACCGCGCCAGTGTCGGGATCCGCGTCGGCACCACGTTCGCGAGCGCCGAGTTCATGCAGACCTATTTCGGCGTGACGAAGAACCAGAGCCGCAAGTCCAAAGCGGGCCTTCCCGTCTACACCACCGATGGCGGCATCAAGGATGTCTTCATTGCCGTTGGCGGCACCTACGACATCAGCGACCGCTGGGTGCTCAAGGGCGGGGTGCGCTATGGCCGGCTTCTGGACGAAGCGGCCGACAGCCCCGTCGTCGAAACGGCCGATCAGGTTTCGGGAACGGTCGGGCTCGCCTACCGCTTCGACTGGAACCGCTAACCCTTCCGTCCCAGCGCGGCTGCACAAGTTCCGGACGTGCTACTCCGCAGCCGAGGGTACCTGGTTGGCCCCACGCAAGGGACCAAAGCCGCGGCCGGCCAGCGGATCCTTGGTGATGTCGCCGGAGATCGGCGGCAGTTTCAGGACATGCCGGAACCGTTGCAGCATCTCCAAGGTGCTCGGTGACATTTCGTCGATCGACCCGGGCACGTATTGCGCGACTTCGGCCGCGAGCTTCCGGTCCTCCGACGACTTCAGCAGGTCCGGCAGGGTCTGGATCGCCAGCTCGCGCTCGAACTGAACCACGAGCGTCTGTTCGTCGATGATCTGGCGCCGGCGGTCTGTGTTCAGCGACCGGAAGGGCTCGTCCTCGGTGAGCACCGCACCGGCCCGCTCGAGCCGGTCGCGCCGCACTTCGCCGCGCGAGTCCGCGAGCAGGATCAGCATACGGATGACCGCCTCCGTGAAGCCGCCCTCCGAGATATGCAGCAGCGCCGACTGAACCTCGGGCAGCGCACGAAGCTCCGCCTCGTTCTTGAGCGTCCGCCCCGGGAGGTTGGGCCGGCCGAACGCCGCGGCCCAGGGCGTCGCCCACATCGAGAAGAACATGTTCTCGTACATGGCATCGCGCATGTCGCGGACGAAGTCGATGGACTGTTCGAACAGCGCGGCGAACACGTTCTCGGCCTGTACGAACGGATTGTCGGGGGCGGCAGGCTCCCGTTCTTCCTTCGCTTTCTCGGCAAGACCCGTGACACCGGCCATCACGGGGTTGCGCCCCGACACCAGGCCCCGCTGCAGCCGCAAGGGATGCAGCATCCGGGCGAGCTCGGCGACGCCGGGATTGACCATGGCCTTCACGAAGGGCCGCAGGTAGAGATCGTAGAGTTGCGCCTGAATCTCCGACATGCGCGCCACCGCCGCGAACGGCTTCTCGTCTTCCCGGTTGTCGTCGAGCGCGCGCAGTTGATCGAGCGAGCGCTCATGGAAGCTGACTGTGAACTCGCGTCCCTCGCCATGACCGTGATAGTCGTCGATCTTCATTTCATAGAGGCCCGGCGCGAGCGACTCGATCGCTTCCATGGTGCCTGTCATTTCCGAATGCTCGCGCTTGGCGATCTTCGAGGACACGAAGATGCCGAGATGTCCGACCTGATCGTGGACCATGTAGATGATGCGCTGTCCCCGGACCCTGATCTCCGAGGAGTCCGCATAGCTGTCCACGATCCAGTTCAAGGCTTGCTGCGGCGGGGTGATGTTGTCGCCACGGCTCGCAAACACGATGATCGGCGAGCGGATATTCTTGACGTCGATATGGCGCCCGGGTTCGAGCGCGGCTTCGTTCTTGGCCAGCCGGTTGCCGACGAAGAGCTGCTCCACGATCCAGTGGATTTCAGCCTCGTTCAGCAGGAAGAAGCCGCCCCACCATTTCTCGAACTCCAGGAAGCGCTCGCGTCCCGTATCGACGCCACGATACAGGTCGAAATACTTGCCGAAGTAATTGCGGCTCGGGTTGAGCAGCTCGAAGTTCAGAACCAGATGGGCGCCGTCGAACACGCCGTCGCCCAAGTCGGACCAGAACATCGGCTGCCAGGTGCCGCCCAGAACGCCGCCATTGTAGCGCATCGGGTATTTGCCGACCTCGCCGCCCCAGGTCGAGACGGGCGATCCGTTCAGGACGATGGGCCCGGTGAGGTCGTGGTTCGTGGCCGCGAGAAGAAGCGTCGCCCAGCCGCCTTGGCAATTGCCCGTGATGACAGGCTTCGGAGACTGCGGATGGCGCCGGGCGACCTCGCGCACGAATTCGGACTCGGCGCGGGTGACGGCGGCGAGCGTCTGCCCCGGAACCGGCTCGCGCCGGAAGGCGACGAAATAGACCGGATGTCCCCGCGTCAGGGCGACGCCGACTTGACTGTCGGACTTGAAGCCGCCGATGCCGGCGCCGTGGCCGGCGCGCGGATCGATGATGACATAGGGCCGCGCCGTATCGTCGACCGTGACGCCCTCGGGCGGCAGGATCTTGAGCAGCATGTAGTTGCACGGGTGGGGCAGGTCCGCACCGTCGAGAACGACCTCGTAGTCATAGGTCAGGACGGGCGGGCATCCGGCCGCTTCGTGCTCCAGGAAGATGTCGCCGCGCTCGCGCAGGGTATCCAATGTGAGGACCGCGCGCTGGGAGCTGTCCTTGAGATAGGCCTGCCAAGCCTCGTTGAGCCCGTCCATGTCGGGGTTCGCCGAGAAGCCCTTGGCGATGTTCGACAGCGTGGCGAGCGAGTCTTTCAGGCGCTGCTGATGTTCGCGCGAGATGCGCTCCGCATGGGTCATCGCACTGCGCATCAGGAAGGTCTGCGTCGACTGCAGGCCATCGGAGAGTTTGGTGGCCGCCTCGACCCGCCGATTGAACATCACTCCCGGCGACTCCGAGACCGCCTTCGCGACGGAGTCGAACATGGATTCGATAACGTGATCGGATGTCGTGCCGGCTTCGGCAACAGGGTCGGTCATGGGACAGTGGGCCTTTGAGCTGCAAGTCTTTGCGACGCGAGGTAGACCGGACGATGCGTTGGTAGTGCCGTCGAGAGGAAAACCTACGCGTGTTGAATGACAACCCGTTGAAGCGCGTCCACCCAGACCAAGAAGGCCGCTGTTATTGTTGCCAAACATTCTAGGCTTTTCTGTCGCACCTGCAAGAAAAAGCCCGGCGACACAGAGTCACTGTGCAACCGCGCCCTTGGAGTGTCACCCTAGTGACAACGCAAGATGGTTAAGCCTTTCGGGGAGACGAGTCCTGCGGTCCGGACAGCGCGCAGGCGCCGGCCTCGACGGGCCTCTGGGCTTGGCCAGCGGCCGTCTCGTATTGCGTCTGAACAAAGGGGGCCTCAATGGCGATCGAAATTCGCAAGATCGGCGTGATCGGCGCAGGCACGATGGGGAACGGGATCGCGCAGACTTTCGCCGCGGCCGGCTTTCCCGTCGTGATGCGCGACCTGAAACCGGAGTTTGTGGAACGGGGCGTGGCGACCGTCACCAAGAGTTTGGACCGCCTCGTCTCCAAGGAGAAAATGAGCGCGGACGACCGCGACGCGACGCTGGCGCGGATCACGGGCACGACCGAACTGTCCGCGCTTGCCGATTGCGACTTGGTGGTCGAGGCCATTCTCGAGGTGTTCGACCTGAAGGCAGCTCTGATCGCCGAACTCGACGAGGTCTGCCGGCCCGACGCCATTCTGGCCACCAACACCTCGTCCATCTCCGTGACGCGGATCGCGGCGGTGTCGAAGGACCCCTCGCGGGTCATCGGCATGCACTTCTTCAATCCCGTGCCGCTGATGCAGCTGGTCGAGATCATCCGCGCGCTCCAGACGAGCGATGCGGTTTGCGACGCGGTGACGGCCATGGTGGGAGCCGTCGGCAAGGAGGCGAAAGTCTCCAAGGACAGCTACGGCTTCGTGGTGAACCGCGTCCTGATCCCCATGATCAACGAGGCCGTCAATTGCGTGGCCGAGGGTGTCGCCACGCCCGAGGATGTGGACGACATGATGAAGCTCGGCGCCAACCACCCCATGGGGCCGCTGGCGCTCGCCGACCTGATCGGCCTCGATGTGTGTCTCAACATCATGGAAACGCTCTACAACGGCTTCGACGATCCGAAATACCGGCCGAGCCCGCTGCTGAAACAGATGTGCGCCGCCGGCTATCTCGGCCGCAAGACCGGCAAGGGCTTCTTCGACTACGGGAGCTAGGGGCTGTTCGGCGCGTCCGGGAAGACGTCCGCCCGGGCGCGCGGGTCCCGGACGGGAAGTGGTGCCGCAAGAGGGATTCGAACCCCCGACCTACGCATTACGAATGCGCCGCTCTACCGACTGAGCTATTGCGGCCCTTCTTGTGGGCCATTGGGTGTGGCCAATGTGGGCCCAGTGCTTAATGCCATTGGCGGCGCGGCGCAAGCGGGCCGCACGTGAAGATTGACCGGCCGCTTGCCGGTCTGCCCTCGCACCAAGACGCCGCCCAAGACTAGCCGCCCAAGACTAGCCGCCCACAACTCGTCGCTCTAGAGCCTAGCGGATATGGGCGGCCCGGAGCCGTTCGAGCGAGATCTCCGTCTCGTCCACGTCCTCAGGGGCGACGCCAGGATCGTCCGGCGCCCGGTCCGGAACCAGAATCGCCGCACGGGGCTTGCCATCCGCTGGCGCGGCCGGTTCGGCGACAGACGGCGACACCCCGGCCGACGCGCCGTCCGGGGCCTCCTTGGACGGCTCGGCGTCCCCTTGGGTCTGACGAGTCGGCCCCGGCGTCTTTTCGTCGAGCGGCTTCTCGTCGGACGGCTTCTCGTCGGGGGCCGTCTCTGCGACAGGCGGGACCGGCTCGGTCTGCTCGGCTTTGGCGGGCTCCGCCTCGGAGACGGCCACTTCCTCGGCGGTGCCCTCGATCACCTGATCGTCGAGCAACGGGGTGGCCTCTCCGGTCCGGTCCGCGGCCTCGTCGCCGGCCGTGGGAGCATGCACGGGCGCAGGCGAAGGGTGCGCCTCGCGCCGCATGGCGCTGGCATCGCGCGGCGGGCCGGTCCATTCCTCGATTTGGAGGGTCTCGTCAGGGCGGCCAATCGCGTCCGCCGGCGCCTTCCATTCGAACGCGTCCACGGCGCCGGTGACCGGGGACACCGGAAGCCAGCGATCCGAAATGTAGCCGTCGGCGATCCAGGCCCG
The DNA here is from genome assembly GCF_001723285.1 of Methyloceanibacter methanicus. Lineage (GTDB taxonomy): Bacteria > Pseudomonadota > Alphaproteobacteria > Rhizobiales > Methyloligellaceae > Methyloceanibacter > Methyloceanibacter methanicus. The sequence continues at coordinate 121,841 of NZ_LPWG01000002.1, forward strand.
GTCGCGCGGGGCGCGCAAGGCCCGGGCAAGCCATTCGCGCTCCCGTCCCTTGTCGCCGCTGCCCCCCTCGATCCGGGCCATGAGCGTGCAGATGCGCGCTGACGGGGCGTCTTGGAGATACGGCGCGAGCGCGTCGCGAGCCCGCTGCCACTCCTGCGCCTCGACGGCCGCCTGGGCCACGGCAACGGCGCCTTCCACGTCGTCCGGCGTCTGCTTGGCGAGATGTTCGACGCGCTTGAGCCGGTCCTTGGGCGACAGGCCGGGCTTGGCAAAGGCATAGGCCACGGCAAGATCAGGATGGGGCGACAACGACCAGGTCCGCAGGAGCTGCCGCGACGCGGCCCGCACTTCGCCCTTCGAGGCGAGCAGGCGGCCTGCGAGCTCCGCGGCCGGAACGAGCGAAGGCGCCAGCCGCAAGGCTTCGTTTGCGAGAATCAGCGCCTTGTTGGGATCGAACGTTTCGGTTTCGCGCGCCTCGGCGGTCAGCAAGACCGCGCGGCGCCGGTTGGCGGCCGCCGAATCCACATGGCCATTCTGCCGGGCGATGGCGAGCGTATTCAGCGCATGGTCCCAGTCGCCGGACCGGGCCTGGAGGTCGAACAAGGCATTGACGCCCAAGCGAGCTTGGGGTCGCGGTCGACCGCCTGCTGCGCGAGCACAAGGGCGGCGCTCTCGTCGCCGCGCGCTTGGCTTCCAGGAAGAGGCGCGCACGCCGAGCAACTCCGTCTCGTGGGTGTCGAGCATGCCTTCGAGCGCGCCGCGCCGCGGCGTTGTCACCCTTCAGTTGCGCGGCCTGGGCCCGCAGCAACGCCGTCAGCGGCTCGCGCGGCAGGTTGCGCTGCGCGATCCCCGCATAGCGCTGCGCCTGGGCCCGGTCGCCGACGCCGATCGCCACGAGGCCGCGCGAGAGAGCGTCGAATCCCTGCTTCTGCTTGCGTTGCCGCATATGCGCGGCGACGGCGGACGGCCGTGTCCAGATGTAGCGCAGGACGGCCCAGACCAGAATCAAGGCCAAGACGAAGATCGCGACGGTCAGAACGCCGACAAAGGCGCTCGTCTCGATCTGATAGCCGAGCCACTCCACGGTGACGGAGCCGGGCCGGTCGGCAAGCCAGGCCAAGCCCAGCGCCGCCGCGATGACGAAGAGGATGAAAAAGAGGATGCGTGTCATCGGCTATTCTGTCTCTGCGGCTATTCCGTCTCTGCGTCTGGCGTTCTGGGATTCGGCTTCGGATCGCCGCCGCCCCCGACGAGGGAGACAAGCAGGGCGTCCTGCAACCGCTGCAAGGCGGATTCGGCATCGAGGCGCGCAAGCGCACCGTCGATCCATGGAGCGAAGATTGCCGCTGGCGGACCGTCGAGATTTTCGAGCTCCATGACCGCATCCTGGAGCTTTCCGTCCTCGAGCCGTGCGGCGGCCCGCGCCAGGATCGCATCGGGCCCATCGCCTTCGGCCTCTTCGCCGATGCGCCGGACCTTGACGAGAGATTGCGCGCCCCCCAGCAACCGGCCGAGCAAGCCCGACTCCGACTCGGACAATGCGACGAGCGCCTTGTCCCGCAAGGGGCCGAACTGCTCGGTGAGCATGGACACGGTCGGAATGCCGGTGTCCTCGTATTCGATCAGGTCTGCAAGTTCCTCCGAGTCGGGCGAGAGGGCTGTCATCGTCGTAAGCTCGGTCGCGTAGGGGCGTCCTGCGACGACCGCGTCGCGCAGGCCGGAAAAGGCAATGGCAAGGTTGGCCCGCTTGGTCTGTGCGTTTTCCGCGTCGATTTCTTCGGCCAAGGACGGAAGCGTCGTCTCGATCGCGCTCAGCCGCCGCTCCAAGGCGGAGAGCTCGGGCTTCAAGTTTGACCCGTCATCGGCGCTGAGTGCGGCCTCGGTCAGAGCCTTGAGCTTGGCGTCCAGGTCGGCGACCTCGGTCTTGAGGGCCTCGACGGATTTCGCGTCGGCCGAAGGGGCCGCACCGCTTGCCAGTGCCGACCTGACCTCCGACTCGACCTTGCTCTGGATCTGGCTGTCGAGACGTTGTTCGGCCTCGGCGACCTGCCGGCTGATGGCCGCGGCATCGCTGACCGAACCGCCGTCCTTCGCGGCCTCGGCCATGGATTTGAGGCTGGCCTCCATTTGCGCCACCTGCTCCGACAGCACCTTGATCTCGGCCGGGTCGACCGCGGGCTGCGCGGGCTCGGCGGTCTTGGACTCCAGCGTCGCCAGCCGGGACTTCAGCGCCTCGAGCGCGGCCGTATTGTCCGGAGTCTGCGGCGCCGACTCCAGGGCGGCGATCCGGCTCGCGATGACATCGGCCCCGGCCGTATCTTGCGGGAGGCTGACGGGCAAATAGCCCCAGGATAGCGCCGCGAGGACAGCAAGTCCGCCGGCAAGGCCCGCGAGGGCATGGGTGAAGAGCGCGGCGATCCAGGCGAACAGCCTCGCGCCGAACGAACGCCCTTTGGGCTTAGGTTGGGGCTGCGCCATAGACGCAGCCGGGGCGTCATCCGCCTCGTGATCGGTGTCGTCGCTATCGGACTCGTCGCCGTCGGAGGCCTCATCCTCCTCGCCCGGCTCTTCGCTGGGCGTTTTCGCAGCGTCTCCGTCGTCCATCCCGGAGGACGCGGCTTCGAGCGCCGGCGCCGCGGTCTCGTCGGTCTCGCCGGCGTCCTTGTCCGCATCGTCGACAGGTTGCACCTCGACCTCCGTCGCCGTGCCCTCGATGGTCGGCGCAGGGCGTTTGCCCGGGAGCTCGGATCCTGTGCCCCTCTCGTCGAAGGTCCCACTCATCGCATCATGACCTCTGCGCTATCGCCAATGTGCCCACGACCCCACCGAAAGACCCATCACGCGCCGGACTCCAGAAGCGCGATGAGATCCTCCTCGCGCGCATATTGGGGAACGCGGGCGGCAAACCCCAAAGGCACGACGGCCTCTGCTATCGCCTTCGACAAGCAATAGCAAACAAGTCCCTTAGCTTGTGTGACGAGGCCGTAGCGTTGCACCAGGCGCGCAAAGGCACGCGCGGTCCGCGGCGACAAGAGCATGACGCCCGCGATGTCCCCGTGTTTGAGATCGTCGACAACCGCCTCGTTCAGACTCTCGACCGCATGAGAGCGGTAGAGAATCACCCGGCGCAATTCGAAGCCGCTGTCCTCCAACGCGCTTTTGAGGTCGAAGGCAACCTTCTCCGCGCCGATATGGACAAGCGGACCGTTGTCGGGATGGACCTCCCGGCAGATGAGTGGAGGGAGCCCGGCTCCCGTCCCCGGCCCGATCGTCACCTCGGTGAAGCCAAGTTGCCGTGCGGCCCAGGCCGTCGCCTCGCCCACGGCGAAGAGAGGGAGCGCCACGACGCGCTCCCGTTCCGGATGGGTCCCGAGCGCGCGCAAGGCGTTCCGGCTGGTGATGACGATCGCCTGCGCGCCATCGAGGTTCAGAGGAACGTCCTCCAAGAACTCGATCTCGAGCAGCGGGGCGCGCACGGGTTCATGGCCCAGGGCCAACAACGTGTCGGCTTCGCGTGTCGCGTCCGGCTCAGGTCTCGTTACAAGTAAGCGCATCCAGTCACATCACATCAGCTTTTCGAGGAAAGTGGGGCCGGCCCGGCCGCGCACGTCCTCGCCGGCCTGCCGGCCGATGGCGTCCGCCTCGGCAACGGGACCGGTCATTTCGACTTCGTGCCACTCTGCGCCGTCCGGGGAGAGAATCAACCCGCGAAACCGGATGGCGCCGTCCTCGATCGCGGCAAGACCCGCGATCGGCGTCCGGCACGACCCGTCGAGCTCCGCAAGAAACGCACGTTCGCACCGGACGGCAAATTGCGTCGTCGCATCGTTCAGCGGTTCGAGGAGCGCGCGCGTTTGCACATCGTTCGTGCGCGCCACGACCCCGATCGCGCCTTGCGCAACGGCCGGCAGCATGTCCTCGACCGACAGGACCGACGTGGCCGCCTCGGCAAGGCCGAGCCGGTCGAGGCCTGCCTTGGCCAGGAGCGTGGCATCCGCAACGCCCTCGGCGAGCTTTCTCAACCGGGTCTGGACGTTGCCGCGGAAGTCGATGACGCGCAGGTCCGGACGGGCGCGCTTGACCTGCGCCGCGCGGCGCAAGGACGACGTGCCGACCACGGCACCGGCGGGCAGCGCGGCCAAGGACGGCGCAACCGGACTGAGAAACGCGTCGCGGACATCGGCGCGAGGCAGCACGGCGGCCAGGCACAGCCCCTCCGGAAGCTGCGTCGGCAGGTCCTTCGTGGAATGCACGGCGAGCGCGATGTCGCCCCGAAGCAGCGCCTCGTCGATCTCCTTGGTGAAAAGGCCCTTCCCGCCGAAATCGGCCAGCGGCTTGTCCTGAATGCGGTCGCCGCTGGTGGTGATGACCTTCAGAGACGCCGCGCCGCGCTCTGGACCGTGATGGGCGGACAAGCGGTCGCGCACGTGCTCGGCCTGCCAGAGCGCGAGCGGACTGCCTCTTGTGCCAATCGGAAGGGATGCGGGCAAAGCGCGAAAAATCCTTGCTTTAACAGAGTGCTGCGCCGGCGACTCAGGAGTGGAGCCCCGCATTATTGGACCGTTTCGTGCGCCCCATCAATGTCCAGCGCCGAACATTCCCGGCTCGGTGGGTCCCAAGGATTGTCGGTACGGCCGGCCCGATCCGCACTGTCGCGCCGCGGACATGTTGCGTATTAGAATGCGAGCCCGGCTCTGGGCACATCACACACAGGTCACGTTGAACACATGAGCGGTCTTCTCGCATTGCTCGACGACGTCGCCGCCATCGCCAAGATGGCTGCGGCACAGGTCGACGACATCGCCGCGCATGCGGCCAAAGCCACCGGAAAATCGGCTGGCGTCGTCGTGGACGATGCGGCGGTGACGCCGAAATACGTCACCGGCATCGCGGCCGCGCGGGAGCTGCCGATGGTCGGCAGGATCGCCGCAGGGTCCATCGTCAGTAAGCTCGTGATCCTGTTGCCCGTTCTGTTGTTGCTTCAGGCCATTGCGCCGTGGGTCATCGCGCCGTTGCTCCTCCTCGGCGGCGCCTATCTGTGTTTCGAAGGGGCCGAAAAGATCTGGCATTGGATCCTCGGTCATCACGAGGCGGAACCCGAGACCGCTCAATCCCTCACCGCGGCCCATCTCGAAGAGCAGCGGGTCAAGGGTGCGATCAAGACCGACTTCATTCTGTCGGCCGAAATCATGACCATCGCCTTGTCCACCATAGAGGTCGACGATGTCTGGACACGCGCTGCGGTGCTGGCGGTCGTCGCGGTGCTGTTCACCGTCATCGTGTATGGCGCCGTCGCACTGCTCGTGAAGGTCGACGACATCGGGCTGCATATGAGCCAGGAGGCCCCGTTGAAGGCGCTCCGGTCCTTCGGGCGCGGCCTCGTGGTGGCGATGCCCACGGTGCTCAATGTCATCTCGGTGGTCGGGACGATCGCCATGCTTTGGGTCGGCGGCAGTATCGTGGAGCACAGCCTGCACGAACTTCATGTCTCATGGCCGCACCAGACGACCGGCTGGCTGGTCACGTCGTTGGTGGGCGCGGCGGCGAACGGCGGAGTGACCTGGATCGTGACCGCCCTGTTGCACGCAGTTTTTGGTTTCGTGCTCGGTTCGATCCTGATTCCGATCGTGACCGTGCTGCTCAAGCCCATCGCTGTGCTATTCCCCGAGAAATGAACCGGGACCCGCTCACGCTTCTTGGCATCGAGACGAGCTGCGACGAAACCGCGGCCGCGGTCGTGCGTTTGTATCCGGACGGGCACGGCGAAATCCTCGCCAACGTCATCCGCGCGCAGCTCGACCTTCACGCGGCCTATGGCGGCGTCGTGCCGGAAATCGCCGCGCGCGCCCATGTGGACTTGCTGGACCCCGCGATCAGGCAGGCCATGAGCGAGGCCTCTGTCGATTTCGGCGATCTCGATGGTGTCGCCGCGGCTGCGGGGCCCGGCCTGATCGGAGGCGTCATCGTCGGCCTGACCACCGCGAAGGCCATCGCGCTGGGCTGCGGGAAGCCGTTCGTGGCGGTGAATCATCTTGAAGCCCACGCGTTGAGCGCGGGTCTCACGGACGATGTGGCGCCTCCCTACCTGCTGTTGCTGGTTTCGGGCGGGCACACGCAGCTCGTGGTCGTCCACGATGTGGGACGCTACACCCGTCTTGGAACCACGCTCGACGATGCGTTGGGAGAAGCCTTCGACAAGGCGGCGAAACTGCTCGGGCTCGGCTATCCGGGCGGTCCGGAAGTCGAGCGCCACGCCGCGCGCGGAAAGCCGGTCATCCCGCTCCCGCGCCCCATGACCGGGCGGCCCGAACCGCATTTCTCGCTCGCGGGCCTCAAGACTGCCCTCCGCCAGGAGGCCATGGCACGGGCGCCGCTCAGCGACCAGGACGTCGCCGACCTTTGCGCCAGCTTCCAAGCGGCATCGGACGTGGTCCGCGACCGCGTCCTGCGGGCCATGGCCCTGTTCGAGGACCGGGTGCCGGAGGGCACGGCGCTGACGCTGGTCGCCGCCGGCGGGGTCGCGGCAAACGGACCGCTTCGGACGGTGCTCGGCGAGGTCGCGGTAGCGCGCGGGTACCGCCTGGTCGTCCCGCCGCCAGCCCTTTGCACGGACAACGCCGCCATGATCGCCTGGGCCGGGGCTCAGCGGCTGGCGCGCGGCCTCACCGACGACATGGGCGCGGCGGCACGCGCACGCTGGCCGCTGGACCCGGAAGCGCCACCGGCCCTCGGGGCGGGGGTGAAAGCCTAGTGCGGTTTGGCCGCGCATTTTCGTCCACCTGACTTGCGAATCTGCGCTAAAAGCATTCGCGGTGAGTGGCATGCAACTTCAAAGCATTGGAATTGCCGGCGGCGGCGCGTGGGGGACGGCCCTTGCGACCGTGGCGCGGCGCGCGGGCCGGGATGTCCTCATTTGGGCCCAGGAGCCGGAGACCGTCGCGGCCATCAACGAGACGCACGGCAATCCAGTCTACCTGCCGGGCGTCGCGCTCGACCCCGCTATCGAGGCGACCTCGGAGCTCGGCGAGGTCGCGACCTGCGATACCCTGCTGATCGTGAGCCCCGCACAGCACCTGCGCGATGTCTTGGGCGCATTGCAGCCCTATGTGCAGAACGGCCGGCCGCTCGTAATCTGTTCCAAAGGCATCGAACAAGCGACGGGCAAGCTGATGTCTCAGGTCGCCGCGGACGCGGTGCCGGGCGCGACGATCGCGGCCTTGTCCGGCCCCAGCTTCGCGGCGGAGGTCGCCCGCGAACTGCCTGCCGCCGTAACCCTTGCGACGGGCCAGGAGGAGTTGGGGCGCCAGCTGTCCCATGCGCTCAGTTCCGCGGCCTTCCGCTGCTATTGGAGCAGCGACGTGGTCGGCGCGGAAATCGGCGGGGCCGTCAAGAACGTCTATGCCATCGCCGCCGGGATCGTCGTCGGCAAGGACCTCGGCAGAAGCGCCCAAGCCGGGCTCATCACGCGCAGTTTCGCCGAGATGGCGCGGTTCGGCGTGGCGCTCGGTGCCGCGCTCGAGACGCTGATCGGGTTGTCGGGCCTCGGAGACCTCGTGCTGACCTGCGGCAGCGAGCAGTCGCGCAACATGTCTTTAGGCGTCGCGCTCGGCCGCGGGGCGACCACGAACGAAGTTCTGTCCGAGCGTCTATCCGTCACCGAGGGCGTCGCGACCGCGAACGCCATGGTTGAGATCGCGCGCGGGCGGGGTATCGAGCTTCCCATCGCCGAAGCCGTCCATGCCATCGTGACCGGGGCGACGAGCGTCGATGCCGCCATCGGCGCCCTGCTGTCGCGGCCCTTGCGTTCCGAAGCCGGATAACAGACACCAGAACGGGATCGCGCGCGGGCGCCGCGGCGCCCGACAGACCAGCGAGGGAGGCCCGAATGTATTTTGCGTTCATCTGCACCGACAAGCCGGACGGGCTCCCGATCCGGAAGGCGCACCGCCCCGAACATCTCGCCTACCTCAAGAGCCTGGGAGAGGCCCTGAAGTTCGCAGGCCCGTTCACCGCCGAGGACGGCGAGACCATGAATGGCAGCCTGATCGTGGTCGAAGCGCCGTCTCTGGCGGCAGCGCAAGACATTGCGGCGGCAGACCCCTTCGCCAAGGCCGGCCTCTTCGCCTCCGTCGAGATCCGGCCCTGGCTGTGGTCGCTTGGGAAGCCCGAAGAGTAAGGCGCAGGGGAACCGATGGCGTATTGGCTGATGAAATCCGAGCCCGGCGCTTGGTCGTGGGAGGATCAAAAGAAGGAAGGGCCGAAAGGCGCCGAGTGGGACGGGGTGCGCAATTACCAGGCGCGCAACAATATGCGCGCGATGAAGAAAGGCGACCTCGCCTTCTTCTACCACTCGGTCGGCGAGAAGGCCTGCGTGGGGATCGTCAAGGTCGTCGTCGAGGCACATCCCGATTCCACCGATACGACCGGCAAGTGGGAATGCGTCGACGTGGCTGCGGTGGCAGACCTGCCGACGCCGGTGACGCTCGACGAGATCAAGGCGACACCCGGACTTGAGGACATGGTTCTGGTCAACAACTCGCGCCTGTCCGTACAGCCCGTCACAGCCGCGGAATGGAAGGCCGTCTGCGCCATGAGCGGCCTGAAGAAACCGCCGACGGCGTAGTGCTCCCCCGGGCCAATCTGGGCTAAGGTTTCGCGGCGAGGATCGCCGTCAGGGGCGGGAGGGAGACACGCATGGCATTCGCAGGCATGAACTATCTTGCCGTGGTCGTCGCCGCGCTGGCCGGCTTCGGCGTCGGCGCGGTCTGGTACATGGTGCTCGGAAAGGCCTGGCTCGACGCCCTCGGCAAGACCGAGGACGAGATCAAGGACGGCGGTGCGGCCCAAGCCCTGCCGTTCGTGATCGCGCTGGTCGCCAATCTGGTGATGGCGATCATGCTAGCCGGGCTCATGGGCCATCTCGGCAATATCTCGATCCGCGGCGGGCTGATCAGCGCTCTGTTCGTTTGGGTCGGCTTCGTCATCACGACCATGGGCGTCAACCATGCCTTCAGCGGCGCCAGCCCCAAACTGACCGCGATCGATGGCGGCCATTGGCTCGCGGTGCTCCTCGTCATGGGCGCCATCATCGGAGGCCTCGGGGTTTAGACGAAAGTCGGTCTAGACGAAAGGATGACCTCCGAATGCTTCTCCGCCGCCTCACATGGCGTCATAATGTCCCACATAATACGATGCCGGTAAGGCTTCTCGCGTTCTAGGGAGGAAACGGACACATGTCCGAGCACAAAGTCTACAAACTCAGCCCTGTCGAGGTATCCGAGGCGTGGAAGGACCGCGCCTTCATCGATAACGAGACGTATCTGAAACTCTATGCGGAGAGCATCGAGGATCCCGACACGTTCTGGGGCCGGGAAGCGCAACGCATCGATTGGATCAAGCCGTTCACGCGCGTGAAGAACACCACGTTCGCGTATCCGGACGTCTCCATCAAATGGTTCGAGGACGGCACGCTCAATGTCTCCGCCAACTGCGTCGACCGGCACCTTGCCACGCGCGGCGACCAGACCGCGATCATCTGGGAGCCGGACGATCCCGAGACGCCGGCCCAGTACATCACGTACCGGGAACTCCACGAGAATGTCTGCCGCCTCGCCAACGTGCTGAAGGCCAACGGGGTCAAGCGCGGCGATCGCGTGACGATCTATTTGCCGATGATCCCCGCGGCCGCGTACGCGATGCTTGCCTGCGCGCGCATCGGTGCGATCCATTCGATCGTGTTCGGCGGTTTCTCGCCCGACTCGCTGGCTGGCCGCGTCGACGACTGCAAGTCCGCCGTCATCATCACCGCGGACGAGGGACGGCGCGGCGGGCGCAGCGTCCCGCTCAAGGCCAATGCGGATGCCGCCGCCAACAAGAGCGGGCATGTGGAGAAGATTCTGGTCGTCCGCCATACCGGCGGCGATGTGCCGTTCGACCCGAGCCGGGACGTCTGGCTCGACGAAGCGATGGCTGCCGTGGACGCCGACTGCCGCCCGGAGGAGATGAACGCGGAAGATCCCCTGTTCATCCTTTACACGTCAGGCTCGACGGGGGCGCCGAAAGGCGTGGTTCACTGCACGGGCGGCTATTTGGTTTACGCCTCGATGACGCACCAACACGTCTTCGACTATCACGAGGGCGACGTCTATTGGTGCACGGCGGACGTGGGCTGGGTCACCGGGCACAGCTACATCGTCTACGGCCCGCTCGCCAACGGCGCCATCTCGCTGATGTTCGAGGGCGTTCCCAACTACCCCGACGCGTCCCGCTTCTGGCAGGTGGTGGACAAGCACAACGTCAATATCTTCTACACGGCGCCGACGGCGATCCGGGCCCTGATGGGTGCCGGCGAAGAGTATGTGAAGACGACCAGCCGCAAGTCCCTCAGGCTGCTGGGCTCGGTGGGCGAGCCCATCAACCCGGAAGCGTGGGAGTGGTACTATCACGTGATCGGCGAGATGCGCTGTCCCATCGTGGACACGTGGTGGCAGACGGAGACCGGGGGCATTCTTATTACGCCGCTGCCGGGCGCCACGACGCTGAAACCTGGTTCGGCGACCCGGCCCTTCTTCGGCGTGCAACCGGCCCTGGTGGACGCGGACGGCAAGACGATCGAAGGCGAAGGGGCCGGCAATCTCGTGATCCTCGATGCGTGGCCGAGCATGATGCGCACGGTTTACGGGGACCATAAGCGCTTCGTGGATACCTACTTCTCCGCCTACAAAGGAAAGTACTTCACGGGCGACGGCTGCCGCCGGGATGCCGACGACTTCTACTGGATCACCGGACGCGTGGACGACGTCATCAACGTGTCGGGACACCGCATGGGAACGGCGGAGGTCGAGTCGGCGCTCGTAGCCCATCCGAAAGTGTCCGAGGCGGCCGCGGTCGGCTTCCCTCACGACATCAAGGGCCAGGGCATCTATTGCTATGTGACCCTGATGTCGGGCGAGCACGAGATGGACGCGCTCAAGAAGGAACTGCGCGATTGGGTGCGCAACGAGATCGGACCCATCGCCGCGCCGGATCATATCCAGTTCGCGCCGGGTCTGCCCAAGACTCGTTCGGGCAAGATCATGCGGCGCATCCTGCGCAAGATCGCCGAGGACGAATTCGGCAATCTGGGCGATACCTCCACCCTGGCCGACCCGAGCGTCGTCGACCATCTGATCGAGAACCGCCAAAACCGCCAGGCCTAAGCACCCCGGCGCCCCATAGCTGGCGCCCCGATCGTTCACGACGGTCCGGACGGGCTCCCCTGCGCGGCCGAACCGCGCTATGAACCTCGGAGGAGCCTCGCATCGCGCGATGCGAGGCGATTGCACGAGGACGGGCGAATGGTGTGGATCATGCGGGGCCTGGTCGGTGTGGCGCTGGCCCTCGGGCTCGTGATCGTGTTCGTGCTGCTGATCGGCAATACCGGTTCACGCGACGATGGCACCGAATCGACGTCGCTGACGGTCGGCTCCCGCACGGTCACGGTCGCGGGCCATTACAAGACCCTCAGCCAGGAATCCGTCGCGGATGGGGTCAAGATCATCGTGGAGGGGCACGAGATCATGGTCACCGAAGATCAACTCTCGATGGACGGCAACGCCCAGGTGCTCGAACCGGAGGAGAACGTCACGGTCTTCGTGGCCAAGAACGGGTCGGTACGCGTCAGCGTCGCGCCGGCGAATTGAGGGGCGCCGGACGAAAAAAGGGCCCCGCAAGGAGGCCCCAATTTCCAGGTCTTGGCGGCTGCTCGAGGGCGCGCCCTTAGCCGGACATCACCTTGGTGAACTGGGCCAGCATGGTGGTCCAGGCGTCACGCGTGTCGCGGTCGAAAGACTTGTCGAGAGACCGCTCGAGCGTCCACACAAGCGCCCGCGACATGGTGCGGTAGTGGCGGGCGCGAATGCCCATCTGGCGGTGGCGGGTGCCCAGCAGCTTGAGCGTGGGGGCAAGGCCGTCTTCATGGCCGAGCGAGATCATGGCGAGTTTGGCGCCGGCCGAGAACTTCCGGGCCTGCATTTCCACCGGACCATCGAACTTCTTGCGAAGGCCGGGATCGAGGCGGAACAGCTTCAGGAAGAAGAGTTGCGCGACCAGGTCCAGCGCGGGCTCGATGCGCACAAAACTGTTGAGAATCAACCGTTTCTGCTCTGTTGTCAGGTGCAGGTCTTTGGACGGCGCGCGCTTGGCGCGGCTTACGGTCTTCTTCGGCGCAGCGTCGGAAACGTGCAGTGCGGCAGGCATGTCGGGTTACTCCTTGAACTGACTTGTCGCCAGAATGCGCAAGGCGGATTGAGGAAGCGTTAAGGTAAGCGCGATCTTAAGTATGCCGTCGCGCATCTCCCCCAACGTCCGATTTTCGCCACCCGTTCAAGCCCTTGCACCGGGCGAGTCCGCTCCCAACATATAAGAAGCGGCGGATTTCCGCGTTTTTTGGACATGTTGAGGAGGTCACCCGGTCCATGAGCTATTTGCGCACGGCGATACTGCTCGCAGCGCTCACCGCCCTGTTCATGGGCATCGGTTTTCTGATCGGCGGTCAGACGGGCATGATCATCGCGCTCGTGATGGCCGGCGGCATGAACCTGTTCGCCTATTGGAACTCGGACAAGGCCGTGCTGCGCATGTACGGCGCGCATCTGGTGGATCCGAATAGCGGCCGCGACGCCCGCGACCTCTACGAGTTGGTCGGCGAACTCGCCCGCAACGCGAACCTGCCGATGCCCAAGGTCTATGTCATGGACAACCCGCAGCCGAATGCCTTCGCCACCGGCCGCAACCCCGAGAACGCGGCCGTCGCCGTGACCACGGGCCTGATGCACACGGTCAACCGGGACGAGCTGGCCGGCGTGATCGCGCACGAGCTCGCCCATATCCGCCATCACGACACGCTGCTGATGACGGTCACCGCCACCATCGCGGGCGCGATCGGCATGCTCGCGAACTTCGCCATGTTCTTCGGCGGAAACCGCGACAACAACCATATGGGCTTCATCGGCACGCTTGCCCTCATGATCCTCGGGCCCATGGCGGCCGGTCTCGTGCAGATGGCGATCAGCCGCACGCGCGAATACGAGGCCGACAAGGGCGGCGCCGAGATTTGCGGCCATCCGTTGTGGCTTGCCTCCGCCTTGCAGAAGATCGCGGGCGGCGCGGCGCGCATTCCCAACGAAGAGGCGGAGGAGAACCCCGCGTCCGCGCATCTGTTCATTGTCAACCCGCTCCATGGCATGCGTCTCGACCGGATGTTCGCGACCCATCCGCCGATGGAGGAGCGCGTGGCGCGGCTGGTGGCCATGTCGAAGGACGCGAACGCCGCCGGTTTCGCGCCGGCCGGACCCTGGTCCGGGAGCGTCCCCGAAGCCCCGCGCCGCCGGGCCCGCGGGCCCTGGGGTTAGACACAAAGCCAAGTGGAGGCTGATGGTGGCCCTGGGACGCCACCGCCTATCATCGATTGCTTCTCGACAGGACCCGCTCTCCCCCGGTCGAGATTTGGAAACCGAAGCACTTTGGAGGAGAAGACATGACCAAGACCCCCCCGAACAAGACGCTGTCGCGTACGCGCGACCATCAGGTCGGGCTGCCCGCCCGCCGCGCCGCGGCAACCGTGCTCGACGCCGTCCTTCAGAAGAAGCAGCCCCTGGACGATGTGCTGGGGCGCGTCCGGGACGGCGCCATGTTCGACCTGCCCACGCGCGACCGGGCGCTCGCCCGCGCGATCGTCGGAACCTCGCTCAGACGTAAGGGCCAGATCGACCGCGTGCTCGAAACCTTTCTCGATCGCGGACTGCCGGCCCGGGCCGGTACGCTCTACCCCATCCTGCTGTCGGGCGCGGCGCAGATCCTGTTCATGAATGTGCCGCCCCATGCGGCCATCGATCTGGCCGTGCGCCTCGCGCAGTGGGACCCGCGCGCCAAGCGTTACGACAAGCTGGTGAACGCCGTGCTGCGGCGCGTGTCCGAAAAGGGCGCGGGTATCGCCGGTGCGCTCGACGCCGGCCGGGCCAATACGCCGGACTGGCTTTGGGACCGCTGGGTCCGCACCTGGGGCGAGGAGCGGGCCCAGGCGATCGCCGATGCGCAGCTCACCGAACCGCCGCTCGATCTCACCGTGACGGGCGATCCCAAAAAATGGGCGGCCGAACTTGGCGGCAAGGTGTTGCCCACGGGCAGCGTACGCCTGTTGCCGAAGGGCCGGATCGAAGACCTGCCGGGCTTCGCCGACGGCGCCTGGTGGGTGCAGGACGCGGCGGCCTCCATTCCGGCAAAGCTCCTGCACGACATCGCGGGCAAACGCGTCGCCGACCTCTGCGCAGCCCCGGGGGGCAAGACCGCCCAGCTCGCGGCCGCCGGCGCGAACGTCACCGCCGTCGATCTGTCCAAGGCGCGCGTGGCCCGGCTCGAGGAGAACCTCGCCCGGCTTGGCCTCTTCGTGCAAACCATTACCGCCGATGCCAGCACGTGGCAGGCCGACGAGCCGTTCGACGCGGTGCTGCTTGATGCGCCCTGCTCGTCGACCGGGACGATCCGCCGTCATCCCGACGTGCCGTATCTCAAATCGGACAAGGACATCGCCGAACTGGCAGCACTCCAGGCCCGGCTCCTCAACAATGCGGTGCGCCTGCTGAAGCCGGGCGGCACGCTGGTCTATTCGACCTGCTCGCTCGAACCCGAGGAGGGCGAGGCGCAGATCGCGGCGCTCCTGGCACGGAACGAATCACTCCGCATCGAGCCTTTGCACGCCGACGAGCCCTTTGGGGACACGGAATGGGCTCAAGCCTCGGGCGTGTTGCGGACGTTTCCCTACCAACTTGCGCTGGACTCCCCCGAGTGGAGCGGTATGGACGGATTCTTCGCCGCCCGGCTCGTGCGCGCGAGCTAGGGAAGAACGCCTTGAGCCACTTGCCCTTGGGGTCCTGCTGCACGACAATGCGCACCGCTTGAATAACAAGCGGCGGGGGAGAGCGCGGTACCCATCTAGCGTGTCGCAGCTCGCGTGGAGAACGATCCTTATGGCGGGCGATCAGGCCTTCGAGCGCGAGTCCGGCGCTCAAGAGGTGAAGCTTGGCGGGCCGAGCCCGTTGAGACGGCTGATGCTGTCCGGTCTCGCCGCGGTCAGCTATCCGGGCTCGCAGGCCGAGCAACTCCTCCTCGCGCCGCAAGAGCTGCGCACCGCCGATCCGAGCTTCGCGACCGAGATCTACAACGGCCATTTCGGACTGGCGGGCAAGCTGGCGGATATCGCGCGCGATCTCCATTCGAGATCGAGCCGCCTCGGTCAACTGGGCGCGCGAGCTCTACGGATTCGGCTGGCTCCGGCATCTGCGCGCCGCCGACTCCGAGCTGTCGCGCGAGCAGGCGAAGACCCTCGTGCACGACTTCATCCGGTTGCGGCGGCAAATTCCGCCGCTCGCCTGGCAACCGGAGATCGTCGCCCGGCGCGTGATCTCGTGGCTGTCGAACTCGGTGCTGGTGCTGGCCGCCGACGAGCCGGAGGCCTACGAATCGTTCCTGAAGGAACTCACCGCCCAGCTGCGCTATCTCTCCGCCGGCTACCGGGACGCACCAGACGGCGTTCCCCGGCTGCTGTCGCTCATGGCCCTGCTCTATGGCGGGTTGTGCATTGCCGACCAGAAACCGGTGGTGGATCGCTACACGAAGCCGTTCTGCCGCGAGCTCGACCGGCAGATCCTGCCCGATGGCGGCCATATCTCCCGCAATCCCGAGGCGCTCATCGAGCTGCTGCTGGATCTGCTTCCGTTGCGCCAATGTTTCGTGGCGCGGGACCGTACGCCGCCCAAGGAGCTCACCGACGCCGTGGACCGCATCATGCCGATGCTGCGGTTCTTCCGGCTGGGCGACGGCTCGATGGCGCGGTTCAACGGCGCCGGCCCGACGCCGACCGATGCCCTGGCCACGGTGCGTGCCTATGACGATATCGAGGGCGCGCCGGTGCGCTCGGCGGCCAATTCAGGCTATGTGCGGGTCGAGGCCGGTTCGACGCTCATCCTGTGCGACCTGGGACCGCCCCCCGTGGCATCCCTGACGCGGGACGCACATGCGGGCTTCTTGTCGTTCGAGATGAGTTCCGGGGATGCCCCCATCATCATCAACTGCGGCGCGCCGACACCCGAGTTCGAGGAGTGGCGGCTCTTTTCGCGGACGACCCCGGCGCATTCCACGCTCAGCCTGGAGGACGACTCGCTGGCCGAGTTCGAGGTGGCGAACGAGGATGCCGAACCCGAGCCGGACGCCACGCTGATCGGCCCGCTCAACCCGCAAGGCGCGTTCTCGGATCAGGGCGAAGGCGGGAACCTGCGCATCAAGGGCTCCCATGACGGCTACGTGGAACGGTACGGAGTCAGCCATGCCCGGCAAATCCTCATCGCACCGGACGGCAACCTGATCTCGAGCGAGGACAAGCTCTCGACCCGCGGGCTGAAGAGCCCCGAAGGCCTCATCGCCGGTTCCTACGCCGTGCGGTTTCACCTCCACCCGTCGGTCAAGGCCCAGACCATGGGAGACGGCATGTCGGCGGTCCTGGTCCTGCGCAACGGCGAGACCTGGCGGCTCAGCGCCAATGCCGAGGAGATGACGATCGAGGAGAGCGTTCTGCTCGCCGATCCGCGCGGGCCGCAGGTCACCTCGCAGATCGTGCTCAGCGGCATGATGGGCGAAGCGCGCGAGGTGCGCATTGTATGGAACCTCGAAAAGACCGGCGAGGAGGCCGCCCCGCACCCCTTGGTGGATCCCAACGACACGCCGGATATCCGGTCAAACGACAGCTAGACCATGCCAACACGAAAGATCACGAGAGCGCTGCTTTCGGTCAGCGACAAGACCGGGCTCGTGCCGTTCGCGCAAGCGCTCGCCGGCCACGACGTCACGCTCGTCTCCACGGGCGGCACCGCCAAGGCCTTGCGCGAGGCGGGGCTCACCGTAGTCGACGTCGCCGAGGTGACCGGCAGTCCGGAGATGATGGATGGCCGGGTGAAGACCCTGCACCCGAAAATCCACGGCGGCCTGCTGGCCATGCGCGACAACGCCGAGCATGTGGCGGCCATGGACACGCACGGCATCCCGCCGATCGATCTGCTGGTCGTCAATCTCTACCCGTTCGAAGCGACGGTCGCGGGTGGCGCGGACTTCGCAACGGCCATCGAGAATATCGACATTGGCGGGCCGGCCATGATTCGTGCGGCGGCGAAGAACCATGCGGGTGTCGCGGTCGTCGTCGACCCGGAGGACTACGATCAGGTCCTCGAAGAGATCGCCACGCACGAGGCTGCACGACGGGCGGCACGCCGCCGGCACCTGGCCGCCAAGGCCTTTGCCCATACGGGCGCCTATGACGGTGCGATCGCCACCTGGTTCGCAGAAGAGCTCGGCGTGACCGCGCCGCATAAGCGCGTGATCGGCGGCACGCGCGCGGCCAAGCTGCGCTATGGGGAGAACCCCCATCAATGGGCGGCGTTCTACACGACCGCCGAACAGCGCCCCGGCGTGGCCACGGCCACCCAGGTGCAGGGGAAGGAACTCTCCTACAACAATCTCAACGACACGGACGCCGCCTTCGAGCTGGTGGCCGAGTTCGATCCGAACAGTTCCGCCGCCGTTGCCATCATCAAACACGCGAACCCGTGCGGCGTCGCGGTCGGGTCCACGCTGGCCGAGGCCTATACGAAGGCGCTGGCCTGTGACGGCGTCAGCGCCTTCGGCGGCATCGTCGCGCTCAACGCGACGCTCGATGCCGAGGCGGCCGAAGAGATCGTCAAGATCTTCACCGAAGTAATCATCGCGCCGAACGCGTCCGATGAGGCGAAGGCGATCATTGCGTCCAAGAAGAACTTGCGTCTCCTGCTCACGGGCGCCCTGCCCGATCCGCGTGCCGAAGGCCTCACCTACCGCGCGCTCGCCGGCGGGTTCCTCGTGCAATCCCGCGACAATCGCCTGGTCGATCAGGACGCGCTCAAAGTGGTGACGAAGCGCAAGCCGTCCGAACAGGAGCTCGCGGACATGATCTTCGCCTTCACCGTGGCGAAACATGTGAAGTCGAACACCATCGTCTATGCGAAGGACGGCGCGACCGTGGGCATCGGCGCGGGCCAGATGAGCCGGGTGGATTCGGCGCGCATTGCCGCGCGGAAAGCCGAGGACGCGGCCGAGCGCTCGGCCTGTCCCAGCCCGCTCACGATCGGGTCTGTTGCCGCGTCGGATGCCTTCTTCCCCTTCGCCGACGGGCTGCAGGTGGTGGCGGACGCCGGCGCGACCGCCGTGATCCAGCCGGGTGGTTCCATGCGCGACGACGAGGTCATTGCCGCCGCGGACGCGGCTGGCCTCGCCATGGTCTTCACCGGGATGCGCCATTTCCGGCACTAGCCGGCACGCGACACGAATAGCGGTCACGCAAAACAAAAAAGGCCCCCCCGAAGGGAGGCCTGTTCGTCGGTCTTTGCCGAGCCGTTTCTAAAGCCCGTCGGGATAGACCGGCTGGGGCTGGTTCGGCGACGGCGGCTCGCCCTTGTGCGGCGCCGTCGGGGCATCCTCGGAGAGCGTCGGCGGCACGACTACCGTGACGTAGTCCTCCTCGATGATGACCGTCTTGCCTTCGGGCGTCGTCATCACGGTGTCGGCTTCCTCGACAATCACCGCCGCAGGCTCGCCCGCGTCGGAGCTGTCCATCGCGCCCTCGGGCGGCCCATCCGGATAGACCGGCTGCGGCTGGTTGGGCGAGGCGGTCGCCCGTGTGGGGCAGCTTCGGTGCGTCTTCCGACACCTCGGGCGAGACGACGATCACACCCTCCGTGACGGCCTCTTCCTCGACCGCAGCCGCCGGCTCTTCGGCCTCGGCAGGTCCTTCGGCCTCTTCGGCAGGTTCCTCGGGCACAACGGGCTGAGGCTGGTTCGGCGAGGGCGGTTCTCCCTTGCTAGGGAGCGTCGGCGCATCTTCCGAGACGGTCGGCGGAACCACGATGGTCTCCTCCGTGGTCACTTCCTCGGTGGTCACCTCCTCCTCAGCAGCCGGCTCGGCTTCGGCGGCCGGCGCCGCATCGTCCTCGGTTGCGTCCTTCGTTGCGTCCTTGGCCGCATCCTCGACCGCGGGCGGTGCCACGTCCTTCTCGGTATCTTCGTCCTTCGGCTTCTCGCAAGCCGCTAGCAAGCATGCCGCCAGTATGGCTGCTCCCAAACCCAAATGTCTCATAGTCGCCCCCCGGTCCATCGATTTTGCGCACTATCATCCAACGTAGGCCTTATGCGGAGCGTAGCGCGAATACGCGCGCATTTCCACGACGCGGTTGCGCCGTTCGCACGCGTGCCCGGGGCGGTTGGGTTGGCCGCCCCTCGAGGCCTCACCGGGTGGCGCGGACCGGTGCCAAGAGCAGGAGCCCGGCGATCAGGAACACGAGACTGACAGAAATTCCAAGGCGTTGGCTGCCGGTGACGGCCGTGACGATGCCGATGGCAAGGGGGGCCGCGAAGGCGGTGACCTTCCCGGAAAAGGCGAAGAAGCCGTAGAACTCTGTCGTCTGGTCGGACGGGCAGATGCGGGCGAGCAAGGTCCGGCTCGAGGCCTGGACCGGACCGAGGGCGATGCCGATGAGCAGCGCGAAGGCCAGCAGCACCTGCTCGCCGGCCGCAGCGAAGAGCCCGCCGCCCGCCGGTTTCTCCGCCACCGGCACCACAAAGAAGATCTCGTCCGGGTCGACGGACAACACGCCGATCGAGCCCACGATGAAAACGAGGAGCCCCACGACAATCACCGTCTTGGAGCCCACGGCGTCATCGACGAGACCGCCGATGCACGCGCCGACAAGGGCCGCGACGGTCAGGATGATGCCGAACAGGCCGAGCTCGGTGGCGCCCCAGCCAAACACGCTGGCCGCGTAGATCGCGCCGAAAGAGAACACGGCAGCGCACCCATCCGCGTAGAGCATGCGCGCCAGCAGGAAGAGCGCGACGTTGCGGTGCGCGCGCAGCAAGTTCCGGATCGAGCTCACGAGCCGGCGGAGCCCTTCGGGCACGGGATTGTTGGCCGGCCGGGTCCCGTGCCTGTCCTGCGTGAACAGAAACATCGGCAGGACGAACACCAGGTACCAGACCGCGCAGAAGGGCCCGACCAGGCGGTCCCCCTCGCGCGTGGCGCTATCGAGCGTCACGAGTGGGGTCAACCCGAACAAGGTCTTGCCCCCGTCCGGGCTGGTCACGAGAAGCCCCGCGACCAGGGCAAGGCTCACGAGCCCTCCGGCATAGCCGATCGCCCAGGCGAAGCCCGAGAGCCGGCCCAGCCGCCGCTCCGAGATGAGGCCGGGCATCATGGCGTTGTTGAACTGGGTCGCGAGCTCGACACCGAGGGTTGCGATGCCGAACGACAGGAGCACCAGCGGGACGGCCCCCTCCGAACCCGGGACCGCGAGCCAAAGGACCGCCGAGCCCAGGATCAGCATCGCCGAGAACACCGCGATCCATGGCTTCCTGGGGAGCCCTGCGTCGGCGATGGCACCGAGAACCGGCGCCAGCACCGCGGCGGTGAGCTGTGCGGCGCTCGTCGCGAAGGCCCATAGCGACTGGGCGTGGGGGGGATCGCTCATGAACCCGTTCACGAAATAGGGTGCGAACAGAAACGTGACGACTAGCGTGTAGTAGGGCTGGGTGGCCCAATCGAACAACGCCCAGCCGACGAGGCCGGCCTTCCCGGACGGCCGCCCCAAGCTAGGCGTATTGTTCGGCATCGAGCACGATCAAATGATTGGGCAGTTCATCCTCGCCGAGCGGCTCGGGCGGGAAGTGCTCGGCCAGGATTTCGCCGCACCGCTCCACGGCCTCGACAAAGCCTTGCACGCGGTCGCCGTGGCCGATCCGCGCCGTGAGGTCCGCGATCAGATCGTCCCACACGTGCTGGGACACCTTTTCGTAGATCCCGTTGTCGGCGATCACCTCGGCGTAGCGCTCCGCGTCCGAGACATAGAGAAGAACGCCGGTCCGGCCTTTGGTGGTGTGTAGGTTCTGGACGAGGAACTGTTCGATGGCGCGCAGATGCGCGCGGGACCGTTTCAGCCACCCGGGTGCGATCGCCACCCGCAACTTGCGCCATTGGGTCAGGATCACACCCGCCGCGAAAACGGCAAGTTGGAGCAGGTACACATATTCGATGGGCCATTTGGTCAGATGGATGAGCGGCAGCGGGACGGCCAAAGCCGCCAAGGCCACGCACATCAGCGCGAAGAAGTGATAGCCCGACGAGCACCGCGCCACGACCACGACGATCTCGCCGCTGGTGGTCTTCTCGGCACGGGTGATCGCCTCGGAAATCAGGGCGTGTTCATCGGGGGTGAAGGGCTTCATCGCTTCCGGTCCCTACCAACTGCCCGACGAACCGCCGCCGCCAAATCCCCCGCCGCCGCCGGAGAAGCCGCCGCCGCCGCTGCTCCAGCCTCCACCGCCGCTCCATCCGGACCGGCCGCTGCGTCCGCTGCCCGGCGCAACGACCACGCCATTGCTGGACAGGTACAGGACGAGCACGAAGATCGCGATGAAGAACAGGATCGTGAACCAGTCGATCGGCACCTCGTCGGCATCGTGGCGCACCTTGGCGCGCCGTTCGAGCTCCGCCGCGTCGCCCGTGAGCGCAAGCCCGATGTCCCGCACGCCATCGCGGATGCCGCCGGGAAAGTCGCCGCCGCGGAAGCGGGGCAGAATCGCGTTGTCGATGATCACGCGGGACAGCGCGTCCGTCAGGATGGGCTCGAGCCCATAGCCGACTTCGATCCGGACCTTGCGTTCGTTCGGGGCGACGATCAGCAGGACGCCATTGTCCAGCTCCTGCGTGCCGATGCCCCAATGGCGGCCAAGCTGATAGCCGAAATCCTCGATGGTGTAGCCCTGCAGCGAAGGCACCGTGACCACGACCAGCTGGTCGGAGCTCTTGTCCTCGAGCTGCTTGAGCGTCTCGGTCAGCGTCTGTTCTTCGGCGGGGCTCAGGAGATCGGCGTTGTCGACCACGCGCCCGGTGAGGGCCGGATAATCCGGCTCAGCCCCCGCCGGATGCGCGAAAAACACGAGACAAAACAACGCCGTCAGCGCGCCGAGGCGCCAGCTCCGGCGTGCGCGGTTCTGCGAAGTTGTGGCCATAGAGCCGTCGCTCATGAAGCCCTCGCGTTGACGATCGGAGCGGACGAGGCCTTAGAACTCCACCTTGGGAGTCTCCATCGTGTCGGCGGAAACGGCGAAATTCTGCATGGGCTTCAGGTCGGAATACAGCACCATGTGCCACAGCCGCCCGGGGAAGGTCCGCAGTTCGGTGTTGTAGTCGCGGACGGCCGAGATGTAATCGCGCCGCGCGATCGCGATCCGGTTCTCCGTGCCCTCGAGCTGCGACTGGAGCGCGAGGAAGTTCTGGTTCGACTTGAGATCGGGGTAACGCTCGACCGTGACGAGGAGCCGTCCCAGCGCGCCGGAGAGATTGTTCTGCGCCTCCTGAAACTTGTCGAAGGCTTCCTTGTTCGTGAGGATGTCGTCCGGAATCTTGACTTGGGATGCCTTGGCCCGCGCCTCGATCACGTCCGTGAGCACCTTGCTTTCCTGCTCGGCGAAGCCTTTGACGGTTTCGACCAGGTTCGGGATCAGGTCGGCACGGCGCTGATATTGGTTGAGCACTTCGCTCCAGGCCGCTTTCGCGCGCTCGTCCAGTGTCGGGATGGTGTTGATGCCGCAGCCGGCCAGCAACACCGCCGTGAGCATGAGGATACCGGTCCGGCCGACGGGCCCGTTCCAAATCCGCGCCAAGGCCTGCATGATGGTCTCCTTCCGAGCGATCCCTCTCACTGACTTCGTGTAGTGGTAGCCCCAGCCGGTGACAAGCAGATTCGCCTTACGGTTGGGCGGCGCCGGCCCCAATCTGTTGGGGGGCGCCGGCCCCAATGCGCCGGCCGGGTGTTGCGCGAATGAGACAGCCGCCAACTTTCTGCGGGCCGCACGGCTGCGGAAAGGCCGTTGGCCCTTTCCTTTTTGCACCGCACGCACAAACTAACTACGCGGTTGATCAGCGTTTTTTCCACAAGCGCGCGAACAAGCGTCCGTCGAGGTCCGTGTTCGCGGGCGTTAGCCAATCCGAAGGCTTTGCTAGTCAAACTCCAAGGCCTCTTCTAGGCTGATTCGTGAGTCGTTTTGGGGGCTCTTCATGAGTGCAGTTGCGGTGTTGCGTAGGCGTAAGACCTGGAAAATACGGGCAGGCGCCGAGATGCGGACCCTTATGAGAATTTCGAGTGTTTCGAGCGCGGCGGTTCTTGCTGCGGCCCTTTGGGCTGCGCCCGCCTCCGCCGAAGACGGCGCATTCGTCAGCTCCGCCGACCCCATGACGATCGTGGTGTCGCTGCCGAACCAGAAAGCCCACATCTATCGCGGCACGTCGCTTGTCACGACGACGCCCGTCTCGACCGGGAAGCGGGGCCATTCGACCAAAGCCGGCATCTACAGCATTCTGGAGAAGCGCCGTCGGCACTATTCGAACCTTTACAACGGCGCGCCCATGCCCTGGATGCAGCGCCTGACCTGGACCGGCACGGCCCTGCACGCGGGCGTGGTGCCGGGCTATCCGGCCTCCCACGGCTGCATCCGCCTGCCCTATTCCTTCGCGCCCAAGCTGTTCGCCATGACCGAAGTCGGCCTTCAGGTCGTCGTCGCGCACAGCGCGGTGACGCCGAAGCCCATCTCGCATCCGGCCCTGTTCCAGCCGCTGCCGCCGCCGATGCCGCCCGAGTTGATGACGCGGGACGATGCGTCCCAGGCGCCGATACGCAAGTCCAGCAACGAGACCGATCCCGCCGAGACCGGTCGCGCCAAGCCCTTCGGCCTGCCGCTGATCTTCGCCAAGGCGGAAGCCGTGCAGCCGAAGCCGATCGTGGGCAAGGCCGCCGCGAAACTGGCGCTGGTCCCGGAAACCACGGGCTCCATCGCGCCGGCGCAGACCCTTCGGGGGTCGACCGCGCTCAAGGATACGACCCAGCACGCGATCGATCCGGAGGCCGAGCCGTTCATCGGCAGCGGCTCCCACGCTGTTGCGGCCAAATCTCCGGCGCAGATCAGCGATGACGACGCGGCGGTCGAAACGTCGGACGACTCATGAAGCACCAGGATCGCCTGGTGGACCGCGACCCGCCCAAAGCGGAAGACCGGCTGCCTCTCGCCGACGAGACCGTTGCGTCCGAGAGCGCCGAGGCCGAAACGGCTAACGCCGAGGCGACGGAAATCAAATCGGCCGCCGTTGCACCCGAGATGCTTTCGCAGGAGCCGGCCACGCCGGGCCCCGCCGCGGAGAGCCAGGACGCCGATCCGATCGCCGCGATCGTGGGCGAAACGGCATCGGAGATCGAGCCGGCCGCGCAGCCGATCCTCACCGTGTCGGCCGACGCCGTGGCGGCCAAGGCCCAGCAGCCACTCGCGCTGTCGCTTTCGGTTCTTGGCGTGAACGACCATCCGCCGCTGCCGCCGACGCGGCCCTCGGTGATGCTGTCGCGTCTCGGCGCCGGCGCGAAGGCCGCGGCCTTCGAGGCAGCCGAGCCGATCTCTCAGGAGCCTCTGCGCATCCTGATCACGCGGCGCACCGAGCGGGACCGCACGGTCGACATTCAGCACATGCTGTCCGACATGGGCTATCTGGCCCCGCAGAATTTCGACGGCACGCGTGGCGCGGCGACCGTCCGGGCCCTCAAGGCGTTCCAAAAAGACAACGAAATGCCCGTGACCGGCGCGTTCACGGACGATGTGTTCAAGAAGGTCTACGAAGTGGCCGGCAAGGAAGAGCCGGCGGAGGGGCAGCTCTTCGTGCGCCAGAAGTTCGCCAGTGTGTTCTCGACGCCGGTGAGCTTCTCCGATCCGGACAAGCCGCTCGGCACGCATCTGTTCACGATCATGCAGTTCGAGCCGGGCGCCACCCAGGCGAACTGGACCGCGATCAGCCTGAACGACAAGGAGACCGCCGAGTCCGTCCTCGACCGGATCGAGATTCCGGCGGATGTGCGCCAGAGGATTTCCGAGCGCCTGACGCCCGGATCGTCCCTGATCGTTGCCGATACGGCCATCAACTCCGCGGCCCTACCCAAGGGCGCCGACTTCCTCGTCTGGGATACGACCAGGGCGGCCAAGGTCCAGCGCGCAAGCACCTCGCCGAGACGCGCGGTGCGCAAGCGCAGCACCCAGCGGCGCCCGGCCTACACGCGGGAGCGGTCCACCAGCCCGCGCTATACACGGCGCAGCCGCGGCTTCTTCCAGTTCTAGGGCGCAGGGGGCACGCCGAGCGGGTCTGCCCTTTGACCGTGTAGGGACTTGCACGGCATCGACCGCCGTGCGCCGGGATGGCGCGTCCTTCAGCTTTGCATGAGAGAAAATTGGAGCGGGCGATGGGATTCGAACCCACGACCCCAACCTTGGCAAGGTTGTGCTCTACCCCTGAGCTACACCCGCACTCCAAACCACCGCTCGGTCTTGAATTTCAAGTCTCTGGGTGGTCACGTGCCACGTCGTGGCCTTGTAGTGGATCACGTCCGAACTGTCTACTTGCGCCCGCCGTGCCACAACCGGGCTGAAATTCCGTCCCGGTGAGGGGCTCCCATTAAAGGAACCGCGCAGCAAACGCAATGGATTTAGCACGCGCCAAGCTTTTTGCGTATCTGGAGGCGCTGGGCATCGACTCCGTCACGGTCGAGCACGAGGCCATGTTCACGGTCGAACAGTCGCAAGCCTTGCGTGGCACAATCCCTGGCGCCCACACGAAGAACCTGTTCTTGCGGGACAAGGACGGCCGGCTCGTCCTGGTCGTCGCCAAGGAAGACACCAAGGTCGATCTCAAGGGCCTCGCCAAGCGGTTGGGGCTCGGCCGCTTCAGCTTCGGAAAACCCGAGCAGATGCGAGCCGTGCTGGGGGTCGAGCCCGGCTCGGTTACGGCGCTGGCGCTCCTGCACGCGGGCTCGGCCGCCCTTGCCGCCGTGGTCGTGGACGAGGCGCTGCTGACCTTCGCGGAGGTGAATTGCCATCCGCTGGACAACCGCGCCACCACGCGGCTCGCCACGGCGGACCTGCTGCGCTTCATGCGCGCCTGCGGGCACGAGCCGGAAATCCTGCCGCTGCGATGATTTCCGGCGCGGGGCACGGCGCCAAGGTTGCCAAATGCGAGCCGACGGCCCATCTTTCGAGGCAAGGAAGACAATCGAAAAATGCCGCGTCGCAGCCGCGGCCCACGGATTCAAGTATGAGCATGGATACCCCGATCCTCGGCGCGGAGGGCGAGGACGCGCCCGGCGCCGAAACTATCAAGAACACCACGACCCAGGACTTCGTGCGCGATGTGGTCGAGGCCTCGAAGGGCCGGCCCGTGCTGGTCGACTTCTGGGCGCCGTGGTGCGGGCCCTGCAAGCAGCTCACGCCCGTTCTCGAGAAGGCCGTTCGTGCCACCAAGGGGGCCGTCGCCTTGGTGAAGATGAATATCGACGACTATCCGGAAATTCCCGGCCAAATGGGCGTGCAGTCCATCCCCGCCGTGTTTGCCTTCAAGGAGGGGCGTCCCGTGGACGGCTTCATGGGGGCTCTGCCGGAATCGCAGATCAACGCGTTCATCGCCCGGCTCGTCGGCGAGACCGTCGGCAGTGCCGCGGAACTGGAGGCCGCCGAGGCGGCTCTCGAAGCCGGCGACGTCAACGCCGCCGCGCAGATCTTCGGACGGATATCCCAGGAGGAGCCGGAGAACATGGACGCCCTGGCGGGCCTTGCGAAGTGCTACGTCACGACCGGCGATCTGGAACGCGCGGAGCAAACGCTCGCGCTGGCACCGCCCGACAAGACCGAGAGCGCACCGATTACCGCCGCCCGCTCGGCGCTCGATCTTGCGCGGAAGTCCGACAAGGCCGGCGACGTGGACGCGCTCCGCGCGAAGGCGGCGCAAGCGCCCGGCGACCTTCAAGCGCAATTCGATCTGGCCCTGGCTCTGAATGCGAGTGGGGACCGGGAGGGCGCGCTCGACGCGCTGCTTGCGATTGTCGCCAAGAACCGCAGCTGGAACGACGACGCAGCCCGGAAACAGCTCGTGCAGTTCTTCGAGGTGTGGGGCCCTGCCGATCCGGCGACCACCTCGGGCCGGCAACGACTTTCGTCGCTGCTGTTCGCATGACGAGGCCCGCGAGGCGCGCTCCATGACCAGCCCCTATAGCAGCCCTGGCGATCTTCCCACGACCGTGCCGATCTTTCCCTTGCGTGGCGCGATCCTCCTTCCCCGCGCCTCGCTCACGCTCAACGTGTTCGAGCCCCGCTACCTTGCACTGGTCGATCATGCCCTCGCCAACGAACGGCTCATCGGCGTGGTGCAGCCATCCGGCGACACGGGAAGCGCCGAATCGCCGGAAGGAAAATCCTTCCCGGTCCGGAACATCGGCTGCGTCGGACGCATCACCGCGTTCAACGAGACAGACGACGGACCCGAGATCATTTCTCTCACCGGCATATCGCGCTTCGCACTTGGTGACGAAATCGCCTCGGATATGCCCTTCCGGATCTTTACCGCGAATTTTATGCCGTATGCGGATGACTTCATCCAGGACCTTGGAGAGGACGACGTGGACCGCGTCCGCCTGCTGGCAACGTTGCGGCGCTATCTCGAGACGAACGGTCTGCATGCGGACTGGGACCGGATCAACGAAGCAGCCAACGAGCAGCTCGTCAACACGCTGTCGATCCTGTCTCCGTACGGCAGCGAAGAGAAGCAGGCGCTTCTCGAGACCGCGAGCCTGAAAGACCGGGCCGACGCCCTGGTCGCATTGGCCGAGATGGAGCTGGCCGCGCGCGACGACAATTCCGAGACATCGCTGCAATGACGGGTTCTAACGATATGCCCAATCAGGAGAGCGGGACCGTCGACGCCAAGCTCTTGGAGATTTTGGTCTGTCCACTGACGAAAACGTCTTTGGCCTACGACGCGGAACGTCAGGAACTCATCAGTCGCGCGGCGGGACTGGCCTATCCGATCCGCGACGGCATTCCCATCATGCTGCCCGAGGAAGCGCGCAAGCTGGACGACGTTTAGGCGCGCGAGCCGGCAGGTCTCGGTGCATTATCGCGCGGACTCGTCGCACAGACGCCGGACATCGGCCGGTGTCAGGCCCGCCTCCCGATAGGTGCGAATCGCGCGCGCATCGTTGCGTTTGGCGAGTCGTTTGCCGTCCTCGTCGCGGACAAGGGCATGGTGATGCCAAACCGGCTCCGGCAGTTCGAGCAGGGCCTGCAGGAGGCGATGGATCGGCGTCGCCTCCAGCAGATCCTCGCCGCGCACGATGTGCGTCACGTTCTGGGCCGCATCGTCCACCACGACCGCGAGGTGATAGGCGGCGGTGCCGATATCCTTGCGGGCGAGCACCACATCGCCGATGTGTGCCCGCATAGCATCGGGATCGAGCGTGTGGCGGCCCGCGTGGGACGGGCCCGTCTCGGTCCAATGCAGGGTTTGGTTCTTCGTGAGCGCCAGCGCCTTTTCGAGGTCGAGCCGGATCGCGTCCGACGGTCCGGCTTCCGACATCGCACGGCCTCGGCACGTTCCCGGATAGAGGCCGGACGCGGCGCCCGATGCGCCGGCACCTTCCTGGGGCGCGGCGAGAGCCGCACGAATGTCGGCGCGGCTACAGCGGCACGGATAGGTCACGCCGAGGCCGGCGAGGTGCGCCAACGCCTCCGCGTAGGCGACACGCCGGTCGGATTGGCGCATGACGGGCTCCGGCCAACGAAGACCCAGCCAGGCCAAGTCCTCGTAGATGGCCGCCTCGTGGTCCGGGCGCACACGGGCCGTGTCGGTATCCTCGATGCGCAGAAGGCACACGCCGCCGGCGTCCCGGGCCGCATCCCAGGCCGTCAGAGCCGAGTAGGCATGGCCCAGATGGAGCAGTCCCGTTGGAGACGGTGCGAACCGCGTGACGAAACCAGCCGGTGCCATGGCGCGAGCAGAGCTGTCTGCAGCGGACGTGGGTTGGTCCGCCACGCGTTTAGAGGGCCTCGCCCTTCAACAGGCGCGGAACGTCGCCGGTGGCGCCGGCGGCCTCGCGCACCAGAAAGCGTTTCAGCCCGGGCGCCCGATCGACGAGGCCCATGCCGAGATCGCGGATCGCGCGCAAGGGGGCGCTGTCGTTCGAGAACAGCCTGTTCATGCCGTCCATGACCGCGCCGGAAAACGCGCTGTCGAATCGGCGCCAGCGCTGATAGCGGCCGAGCGCCGTCGCCGAACCGATATCGAGTCCGAGGCGGGCATTGTCGGTGACGGCCTCCACCAGGGCGGCGACATCGCGAAGCCCGATATTCAGTCCTTGCCCCGCCAGCGGATGCACCACATGGGCGGCATCGCCGACCAGCGCCAGCCGGTCGCCGACAAAGGCGCGGGCCATTTGAAAGGCGAGCGGAAAGGCGCGGGCCGGACCCTCGAGGGAGATCGTGCCGAGGCGATGCCCGAAGCGGCGGCCGAGTTCGGCCGCGAACATATCCGGGTCGCCCGACACGAGCGCCTTCGCCTTGTCCGCGTCCTCGGTCCAGACGATCGAGGAGCGGTTTCCCTTGAGCGGCAGAATCGCGAAGGGGCCGGACGGGAGGAAATGCTGCACCGCGCGGCCCTGATGGGGGCGCTCGTGAGCGAGCGTCGCGACGATGCCCATCTGGGGATAGGTCCAGCCGATGCACTTGATGCCGGCAAGCGTCCGCGCCCGCGAGTTCTTGCCGTCGGCGGCGGCGATCAGGGCGGCCCGCACCGTCCGGCCGCTGGCGAGATGAATGTCGGCACTGAACGCGTCCGTCTCGAAGCCTTCGACCGTGTCCGGCGCGATCACCTCGATCGACGGATCGGCGTCGACGGCCTCGGTGATCGCGTCAAGGAGCGCGCCGGCCTCGACGAGCCAGGCCTTGGCCCCGTCGTTGCGCAATTCCTCCGTAAAGCCGAGAAGATGGGGCCGCAGCGCGGCATTGAGCGGACTGTCGGTGATCTCGATGGCGTCCATGGATTGCGCGCCCGGCTCCAGGCGGGGCCACAACCCAATGGCGGTCAAGAGGTTCTTCGAAGCCGGCGAAAGCGCGAGCCCCCGGCCGTCCGGATCCCGCGGCGCCTCGGGCGACGCCGCGTCGACCAGCGTGACCCGGCAGGTTTTCGGAGCGAACCTTGCAAGTGCCAGGGCCAGCGTTCCACCGGCGAACCCGCCCCCGGCGATGACAATGCGGAAACCGCCGTCTTGATCTGCGTTGTGCGACACGGGTTCTCTATAGGCGAGCCAGCACG
The DNA here is from genome assembly GCF_001723285.1 of Methyloceanibacter methanicus. GTDB lineage: Bacteria > Pseudomonadota > Alphaproteobacteria > Rhizobiales > Methyloligellaceae > Methyloceanibacter > Methyloceanibacter methanicus. The sequence continues at coordinate 152,124 of NZ_LPWG01000002.1, forward strand.
GCCGCGCCACTCCTCGCGTCCCGCGTCCGTTCGCATGCCCGCGCGGCACGGATCGCCTTTTCGCCACCGCGCGCAAACTGCTATGGGCATGGTCCGGGCCGACCGCCCAGACCAACGACATCGAAAGAGGCCTGTCCATGAGCGCTGCCGTCGATCAACTCCTGTCGATCCTCGATTTGGAACCCTTGGAACACAACCTCTACCGGGGTCTCAGCCCGCAAATCGGGTGGCAGCGGGTTTTCGGCGGCCAGGTTATCGGCCAAGCGCTCGTCGCCGCGCAGCAAACTGTCGAGGACCGCGGCGCCCATTCGCTACATGCCTATTTTTTGCGCGCCGGCGATCCCGCCGTCCCCATCATCTACGAGGTCGATCGAATCCGCGACGGCAGGAGCTTCTCGACTCGCCGGGTCGTGGCGATCCAGCACGGCCAGGCCATCCTTTCCATGGCGGCCTCCTTTCACCGGGACGAGCCGGGCCTGACGCACCAGATGGCGATGCCCGACGTGCCGCCGCCCGAGGACGTGCCGAGCGAAGCGGCCGTGGTCGCAGCGTTCATGGATCGCCTGCCGCCTCAGGCCAAAGCCTATTGGCAGGCGGAGAGGCCGATCGAGATGCGGCCCGTTGATGTAACGCGCTATTTGACGCCCCAGAAGCGGGAAGCGAGCCAGCTGATCTGGATCAGGGCCAACGGGGCTCTGGCCGACGATCCGGCCCTGCATCAATGCGTCCTCGCCTACGCATCGGACTTCACGCTCCTGGATACGGCGCTCGTCGCCCATGGGCGATTCGTCTTCGACCCGGAGCTCATGCTGGCGAGTCTCGACCATGCCCTGTGGTTTCATCAGCCGTTCAGGGCGGACGAATGGCTCCTGTACGCGCAAGACAGCCCCTTTTCAGGGGGGGCACGCGCTTTTTGCCGGGGCATCTTCTACACGCGGGACGGGCGGCTGGTTGCCTCCACAGCCCAAGAGGGGCTGGTGCGCGAAATCACAACGTCATAGCCGCCTACTTTTTAGGCATTTCAATGGATTTGCCCTCAATCTGGGCGCAACGCTGTTGCTCAACCCATACGCACCTGGGGGGCAGCTTGGTGAAATTTCCGTAAAACCAAAGGCTTGCCTGCTTTCCCGCAGACTTGGCACGCAGCTTGACTCTGTTAACGGGTTCCAACGGCTGAAGCTGCGGCGACATCCGCCCAGACGGCCGTCAAATAAGGAGGGCTCAAACAGATGAAGCTGGTGATGGCAATCATCAAGCCATTCAAGCTCGACGAGGTGCGCCAAGCCCTCACAGAGCTTGGACTGCAAGGCATGACCGTTACAGAGGTCAAAGGCTACGGGAGGCAGAAAGGCCATACGGAAATCTATCGCGGCGCCGAGTACGCCGTGAACTTCCTGCCGAAGATCAAGATCGAGGTCGTGGTGCCTGCCAAGATGGTCGACAACGCTGTGGACGCGATCGTCGCCGCGGCGAAGACCGGTCAGATCGGCGACGGCAAGATCTTCGTCGTTCCCGTCGAGCAAACGGTGCGCATTCGCACCGGCGAAACCAACGAATCTGCACTGTGATTGGGGGAAAGTTGAAGATGACGACCTTTGCCAAATACATGTTCGGCGTGGTCGCGGCGCTCGCCTTGCTTGCGCTCACCCACGTCGACCCGGCAATCGCTCGAGACGCCGCGGAAGCGGCCAACGTGCCGGTTGCTACCACGGGCGAGTTTAGGCTGGCCCAAGCGGAGCCTGAGGCTGCACCTGCGGCCGAAGAGCCTCTCGCCGAAGAAGGGGCTGGTGAGGAGCCTGAAGCGACCCTCGATTCGGGCGACACGGCCTGGATGCTCACCTCCACGGTTCTTGTCCTGATGATGGCGATCCCGGGTCTGGCGCTCTTCTACGGCGGCATGGTCCGCAAGAAGGGCGTGCTAGCCGTCGTGATGCAATGCTTCGCGATCGTCTGTTTGCTGACGGTCGTGTGGTTCATCGTCGGCTATTCGCTCGCCTTCACCGACGGCGGATCGCTCAATGCCTATGTGGGCGGGTTCTCGAAGATGTTCCTGGCCGGCGTCGGCGTGGATACGTTGAGCGGAACCATTCCGGAAACGGTGTTCTTCACCTTCCAGATGACGTTCTTTGCCATCACCCCGGCTCTGATCGTCGGCGCCTTTGCAGACCGCATGAAGTTTTCCGCAGTCTGCATCTTCATGGTGCTGTGGTCGCTGATCGTCTACGCGCCGGTCTGTCACTGGGTCTGGGGCGGCGGCTTCCTTTCGGAAGACGGCGTTCTCGACTTTGCCGGCGGTACGGTGGTGCATATCAACGCCGGTGTTGCCGGTCTCGTGACCTGCATCTTCCTCGGCAAACGCATCGGTTACGGCACCGAAAACATGGCGCCGCATAACCTGGTGCTGAGCCTGATCGGCGCCTCCCTGCTGTGGGTGGGCTGGTTCGGCTTCAACGTCGGTTCGGCTCTCGCCGCCAGCGGCGGTGCCGGCATGGTCATGGTGACAACCCAGATCGCCACGGCGGCGGCGGCTCTCGCCTGGATGTTCATGGAATGGATCATCCACAAGAAGCCCTCCGTTCTTGGCATCATCTCGGGCGCGATCGCCGGTCTCGTGGCCATCACCCCGGCTTGCGGCTTCGTCGACGGTTGGGGCGCGCTTTGGATCGGTATTGCTTCCGGTCTGATCTGCTTCTTCATGTCGACCACCGTGAAGAAGGCGCTCGGCTATGACGACTCCCTCGATGTCTGGGGCATCCACGGCGTCGGCGGTATCGTCGGTGCCCTCCTGACGGGCGTGTTCGCCGTCGAAGCGATTGGCGGGACCGCCGGTCTCCTCGAAGGCAATCCCGGCCAGGTGCTGACCCAGTTCTGGGGCATCATCGCCACCATCGTGTGGTGCGCCATCGCGACCTTCGTGATCCTGATCGTCACCAACATCCTGGTGGGCGTCCGGGTCAGCGAGCCGGTCGAAATCGAGGGCCTGGACATCAACCTTCACGGGGAGACGGTCCAGTAAGCCTTCGCGCAAACCTGAGAGGGACAAGAACATTGGAGAATTCGAGCTAGGTCTCCTCCTCCCTTGACTTCTAGCTCCACCTCGGACCCCGGCGTCACCTCGGCGCCGGGGTCTCTTTATGCGGTGTCTGGCTATGGCCGATGCGGGCCTCAGGCGTGAGCGGCGCCATTGCCGCGGCGCCCCGCTCGGCCCACACGCCGACTTAGCCTAGACGCCGACTTGGCCTAGACGCCGACTTGGCCTAGACGCCGAGCTGGCCTACACGCAGAACCGCCATGTCCCACACCGAAGCCGATACCGGCACCGCACTCGACGCCCTGATCCGCTCGCCCTTCGCGCGCCTCAACACGCTGCTGGCGGGCACGCAGCCCGGCGCCGATCCGATCCTGTTTTCGCTCGGCGAGCCCAATACGCCCTTGCCGCCCTTCGTGGGGCCCGTGCTGCAGGAGCACTTGGCGGCGTTCGGAAAATACCCGCCGATTCGCGGCATACCGGCCTTGCGGGACGCGATCTGCGATTGGCTCGCGCGGCGCTATCCCGAGTTCGAAGGCATTGTGGACCCGAACTCGCACGTCCTGCCGCTCAACGGGTCGCGGGAAGGGCTGTTCTCCGCCATCTTTCCGGCGCGCGCACGGAGACCCGATCTCGCCGATCCGGTGGTTCTCATTCCAAACCCGTTCTACCAGGTCTATGCGGCGGCAGCGGCGGCGGCAGGTGCGGAGCCCGTGTTTCTCCGTTCCGGGCCCGAGACGGGCTTTCTCCCCGATCTCGATGCGATCGACGGGCGGCTTCTGGACCGGAGCGTCGCCCTCTATCTGTGCTCGCCGTCCAACCCTGAAGGCGCCGTGGCGAGCCCCGGCTACCTGGAAAAGGCCATCCGGCTCGCGCGCGCCCACGATTTTCTGCTTTTCGCCGACGAGTGCTATTCGGAGATCTACACGGATGCGCCGCCGCCAGGGGCGCTTGCGACCGCGCAAGGCGCCACGGGGAGCCTCGCCAACGTGCTTTCCTTCCAATCCCTGTCGAAACGGTCCGGTCTTCCGGGCCTGCGGTCGGGCTTCATCGCGGGTGATCCAGTCTTTATCGAGGCTTTCGGGCGTTTCCGGAACGTGGCCTGCCCGCAAGTCCCCCTGCCGATCCAATATGTCTCCGCCGCGGCCTGGGCCGACGAAGCGCATGTGGAGCGGGCCCGGGCCTTCTACCGGGCCAATTTCGACGTGGCCGACGCGGTTCTTCAGGGCCGCTACGGCTATGCCCGACCAGACGGCGGCTTCTTCCTTTGGCTGAATATGGCCGATTTCGGAGGTGGCGAAAGGGCCGCGAAAACCCTTTGGAAAGGATGTGGCGTCAAAGTTCTCCCAGGGACCTATCTCACGAAGTCGCAAGGCGGCCGGGCCGATCACGGTCTGGACTTCGTCCGGCTTGCGCTCGTGCATGACGCGGAGACAACGCGCGAGGGACTGGCGCGCATCGTCGCCACATTGGACTAGAGGAATGGCAGCGACAGGCAGATCCACACCAAGACGGCGGCTTCTTCCCAGCGCCGTCGTGCACGGCCTGCGCCGTCTCGTCTTCGGCACCTATGGTCTTGCCCTCATCGCGGGCGCGAGCGCCGTCTGGGTAGCCCTGGCCTCCTGGTCCGTCCACGACCCCAGCCTCAACAACGCCACGCCCGTCGTACCACGCAATCTGCTTGGCGGCTGGGGCGCGGTGATCGCCGATCTCGGCATCCAGTCCTTGGGCCTCGCCTCGATCTTCATGTTCCTGCCGCTTGCGGCTGGGGTTGGCACCTCGTCGCCGACACGGTGCCCGGCAAGATCAAATACCGCCTTCTGGCCTGGCCCTTTGCCGGCCTGCTGCTGGCAGCGGCCTTCGCCGGTCTGCCACAGCCCAAGAGCTGGCCGCTCCCCAACGGGCTCGGAGGCATTCTCGGCGACTTCATCATGGCTGGGGCCCACGTCATCGGTCCGTTTCTGCCCGAATCGGCCGTGTCGTTCGTGGCCGGGCTCGTGTTCATGATCGCGGGCTTCGGACTTCTGTTCTTCGCAAGCGGCACCAGCGCTTCGAAACTGGTCGGCTTGTGGGCACCCCGCGCCAGCGCCGCCGAGGAATGGGCCAATGCCTGGGTGGGCGCCGGCATGCACGTGGCCATCGATAGCTTTGCCCGCCTGCGCCGCCTCTTCCGCCGCAAGCCCAGTGCTGCAACGGCGGCCGATGAGGACCTCGAGGCGGACGAGGACCTGGAGCCCGACGCCGAGGGCTACGACGAGCCTTGGGACGGGGCGCGCGAGGAACCCAAGCTTCTGACCTACGACGATGGGCGGATCGAACCGTCATTCGGTCCCGCGCCCCTGGTCGACAATCGCTATGGCGACGACCCTTACGACGACGAGGACGGCGCGCCCGCCTATCGCATCACACGCACCGAGGAGCCGCAGCGCAAGCGTGCCCGCAAGCAGACACGTGGTCCCGCGCGGCCGAGCGGGACGCCATTCGACCCGCCCTCGGTCAAGCTGCTGCAGCCCAAGCCACGGGTGACCCGCGCCAATGGCATCAGCGACGAAGTCCTGCAAGAGAATGCGCGCGAGCTCGAAGGCGTGCTCCAGGACTTCGGGGTGAAGGGCGAGATCACCAATGTGCGGCCCGGCCCCGTCGTGACGCTGTACGAACTGGAGCCCGCCCCCGGGACCAAATCGTCGCGCGTGATCGGCCTCGCCGACGACATCGCGCGCTCCATGAGCGCCATCGCCGCGCGCGTCGCGGTCGTGCCCGGGCGGAACGCGATCGGTATCGAACTGCCGAACGAGCAGCGCGAAATGGTCATGCTGCGGGAACTTTTCGAATCGCCCGACTTCCAGCAGACGGACGCGCGCCTGGCCCTGTCGCTCGGCAAGACGATCGGCGGCGAGCCCATGGTGGCCGACCTGTCCCGGATGCCCCATCTTCTCATCGCCGGCACGACGGGCTCGGGCAAGTCGGTCGGCATCAACACCATGATCCTATCGCTGCTCTACCGGTTGTCGCCGGAGCAGTGCAAATTCATCATGATCGACCCGAAGATGCTGGAACTGTCGGTCTATGACGGCATTCCGCATCTGCTGGCGCCCGTGGTGACCGATCCGAAAAAGGCCGTAGTCGCCCTAAAATGGACCGTGCGCGAGATGGAGGAGCGCTACAAGCGCATGTCCAAGCTCGGCGTCCGCGACATCAAGGGCTACAACGCGCGCATCGCCCAAGCCGAGGCCAAGGGCGAGACCCTGACGCGCACGGTGCAGACCGGATTCGACCGGGAGACGGGCCAGGCGATCTACGAACAGGAAGAGATGAACTACGAGGCCATGCCGTACATCGTCGTCATCGTCGACGAGATGGCGGACCTCATGATGGTCGCGGGTAAGGACATCGAGGCCGCGGTTCAACGTCTGGCGCAGATGGCCCGCGCCGCCGGCATCCACCTGATCACCGCGACGCAGCGGCCGAGCGTGGATGTGATCACCGGTACCATCAAAGCGAACTTCCCTACACGGATCAGTTTCATGGTCACGTCCAAGATCGACAGCCGCACGATCCTGGGCGAACAAGGGGCCGAGCAGCTGCTGGGCCAGGGCGACATGCTCTATATGGCGGGCGGGGGACGGATCATCCGCGTGCACGGCCCGTTCGTATCGGACGACGAAGTGGAGAAGGTGGTCCGCCATCTGAAGAAGCAGGGCGTGCCTGCCTATCTCGATGCCATCACCGAAGACGACGACTCCGAGGATGGGGACGGCGACGGCGCGCCCGAATACGGCGACGGCAGCAACGATCTCTACGACCAGGCCGTGGCCGTGGTGCTGCGGGACAAGAAAGTCTCGACCAGCTATATCCAGCGGCGTCTCGGGATCGGGTACAATCGTGCCGCGACCTTGATCGAGCGGATGGAGAAGGAAGGCCTGATCGGTGCGGCCAACCACGCCGGCAAGCGTGAGATCCTGGTCGGCAACGACGAGGCCGACGCGCCGTACTAAACCCCCGCGACAAAACGGCTCGGCGCCAATAAGTTGACCACATTTGGCGGAATAATCTATTTGGAGATGGTTCGACACACGTCCTCGCGAAGCGGGCTCCGACGACGGGGGGTTTATGACCAAAGACTGCGCTGCACTTCTCGTTGCAGGTCTGCCGATTGCCCTGAGTCTGGCGATTGGTATGGCCCATGCTCAGGGTCCTCGACCACCGTCACAAAGAGTGCCGCCCCGCAGGCCCCGGCGCCCCAAGCCGCACCCCAAGGAGCCCTCCGGCCCAGCATCGGCCAAGAGGTGGTCCCGGTCGAGAATGCCGCGCCGGTCGAAGAAATCGTGCCTCCGACGATCGACGAGGGCGAGAGCTGGCAAGTGGCCGTCGATTCGGCGAAAGGGCCCACCCCGCTGATCGGCAAGCAGCAAGAGGCGGCCGTCAACAAGATCAACGCCTACTTTAATGGCCTGACTCGGCTCGAAGGCAATTTCGAGCAAACCGATGCCAGCAACAAGCGCACGCGCGGGCGCTTCTACGTTTTGCGGCCCGGACAGATCCGGTTCGACTACGAGCCGCCGAGCCCGCTTCAGATCATTGCCGACGGGCACTCTCTCGGCATCCAGGACAAGAGCCTAAAGACTCTGGAGAAATATCCCATCAGATCGACGCCCTTCCGGCTGCTGCTCACCCAGAACGTCGATCTGGGGCGGGATGCAAGGATTATTGGCGTGGAGCGCGACGATGGCGTCCTCGCCATCACGCTTGAGGACCAGAAGGGCACGGCCGGCCATATCAAGCTCTCGTTCAACTCCGGCTCAGAGCTGCAATTGCGGGAATGGACGATCACCGACGCGCAAGGGCTGACCACGCGGGTGACGGTCGACAGCCTCGTGGCGGGCAGAAAAAGACCTCCATATTGGTTCAAATTCAAGGAAGCGCCGAGCACGCCCTTTAGAATGGGCGGGTAACTCAAAGGGTTATCGGCGCATCCTCAACGTCTTTACAAGTTATTAAGTTTTCCGCGCGTGAAGTCTTGAAGTCGCCGCTGGAACTGCATATCTCTGGATCAGAAGCGGACCGCATCGCTTTTATCGGCAGTGCCCCCCGTCTAGCCGAAGATGTGGTCTGCTCGAGCCGGCTTCCCTCCCGGCTCGCGCGAAGAACGCGCTTTAGGCGTCCAACCCCGCGCAGCGGTTGGACGCCTTTTTCCTTGCCCGCCCCATTACCTTTGCCGCCCCACGGGCTCCGCGTGCTCGATCCCCAGAAAAGGGGGCCCCGACACGCTTGCGCCATTGCCCGGGCGCTTCGGAACGTCTAGCAAGCCCCATCATGCGTTTCAGACTGGCCACGTGGAACATCAACTCGGTTCGGTTGCGCCTCGACCTGGTGCAACGGTTCGTCCGCGCCGAGCAGCCGGACGTGCTGTGCCTTCAGGAGATCAAGTGCCAGGACGACCAGTTTCCGCGCGCGGCCTTCGAGGCGATGGGCTTTCCCCATATCGCCGTCAGCGGCCAGAAGGGCTATCACGGCGTCGCCACGGTCTCGAAGATCCCGCTGACGAAGATGGCCCGGCTGGACCTTTGCGGCGACGGGCACGCGCGCCATGTGTCCGTAGTGCTCGATGAGGGCGGCGCGGACCGCAAACCTCTGACATTGCACAATTTTTATGTGCCGGCGGGCGGGGATGTCCCGGACCCGGTCGCGAACGCCAAGTTCAAGCACAAGCTCGACTTCCTCGACGCCCTGACGGCCTGGTCGGGCGCGCACAAGACGAAAGCGAAGAACCGGCTGATCCTCGTGGGCGATCTCAACGTGGCACCGCTGCCCACCGACGTTTGGTCCCACAAGCAGCTTCTCAAAGTGGTCAGTCACACGCCGCCCGAAACGGAGCGGATGGCGCAGGTGCTGGCGTCGCACGACTGGATCGACGTGATGCGCCGTCATGTGCCGCCCGAGGACACGCTGTTCACCTGGTGGAGCTATCGCAATCGCGATTGGCGCGTTTCCAACCGGGGACGCCGCCTCGACCACATCTGGACGACCCCCGCTCTGGACGGCGCGGCCGTGTCCATGCGGGTGCTCGAGGAGACGCGCGACTGGGAACGCACCTCCGACCATGTTCCGGTGATTTCGGACTTCGAACTCGATTGAGGCGCCGCCAAGCGCCGGGGCCCAATGAGCCGTCAAGGGACCAGCTTGTAGCCGCCCGTCTCGGTGATCAGAAGTTCGGCCTGGGACGGATCCTTCTCGATCTTCTGGCGCAGCCGATAGATGTGGGTCTCGAGCGTATGGGTCGTGACGCCTGCGTTGTAACCCCAGACCTCGTGCAGCAGGACGTCGCGCGTCACCACCCGCTCGCCGGCGCGGTAGAGATATTTCAGGATCGACGTCTCTTTCTCGGTCAGCCGGATCTTCTTGCCGCCGTTCGAGTCCAGCAGAAGCTTCGAGGCGGGCTTGAACGTGTAGGGCCCGATGGTGAACACGGCATCCTCGCTCTGCTCGTGCTGCCGCAGCTGGGCGCGGATCCGGGCCAGGAGGACGCCGAGCCGGAAGGGCTTGGTGACGTAGTCGTTGGCGCCGGACTCCAGGCCCAAAATGGTGTCGGCGTCGGAGCTCTGGCCCGTGAGCATGATGACGGGCCCCTTGAACCCGCCACGCCGCAACAGCTTGCAGGCTTCGCGCCCGTCAAGATCGGGTAGGCCCACATCGAGCAGGACCAGATCCACATGGCCGTTGCGGGCCAATTTGAGCCCGTCCTGAGCGGTGCAGGCGAGTTCGGTCTCGAACTCCTCATGAAGCGACAACTGCTCACTCAAGGACTCGCGCAGCTCATCGTCATCGTCGATGATGAGAATCTTGCGCGCATTGCTCATTGGCAGGTCCTTCCAAAAGTCTTTCGTCGGTCGACGGCAGGATACTTTCTCGATACATGCTTTTAAGGGGGGCGCGGCGACGCCACAAGCATATCGATTCTTTGGCGAATTGGCGAATGGAGGCGGAAGCGGGCGTGAAGCGGCCAAAGCCCATCATCGTCCGGCGGGCGCCGGGGCGCCCGACCGAGGCCCGTGTTCAACTGGCCCATGGCATCCGGCGCGCGGCCCTCGGCTATGGCGGGATCAAACCCCTGAAACGCGAAGGCGACGGCGGGACGCCGATCGGCTGTCTGCCCGTTCGCCGGGTGCTCTACCGGGCGGACCGCGTTCCCCGGCCGAGGGTCCCGTTTCCCGTCCGGCCGATCCGCGCGGACGACGGCTGGTGCGACGACCCCGGCGACCGGAACTACAACCGGCCTGTGCGGTGTCCCTATGGACAGAGCACCGAGACCATGATGCGCGCCGACGCCCTCTACGATGTGGTGCTGGTGCTCGGCTACAACGACCGGCCCCGTGTGCGCGGCCGCGGCAGCGCGATTTTCGTGCACCTGGCGCGCCCGGGCTATACGCCGACCGAAGGCTGCATCGCCTTTTCGTACAAGGATCTGCGGGCCGTGCTCGCCCAATTGCGGGCCGGCGGTGGCTTCCTCGTCCAGCCCTAGGCATCGCGGCGCGGGCTACTCGAGCAGGACGCGGGCGCCGAAGATCGCCGTGCCGACCCGGACATAGGTCGCCCCAAATGCAATCGCCGTTTCGAAGTCGCCGCTCATGCCCATGCTGAGCTCGTCGAGACCCGATTCCTTTGCGAGCTTGGCCAGCAGCGCGAAATGCATGGCCGGTTCCTCATCCAGCGGCGGAATGCACATCAAGCCGACCACAGGCAGGCCGAACGTCTCGCGGCAGAGGGCGACGAATTCGGCCGCCTCGTCCGGTGCGATCCCGGCCTTTTGCGGTTCCTCGCCCGTATTGACCTGGACGAAGCAGCGGGGACGCCTGCCCACGCGCTCCATCTCCTCGGCAAGGGCCCGGGCCAGCTTCGGCCGGTCCACCGTCTCGATGACGTCGAACAGGGCAACCGCCTCCTTGACCTTGTTGGTCTGGAGCGGGCCGATGAGATGCAGCTCCAGGCCCGGATGGAGGTCTTTCAGCGCCGGCCATTTGCCATATGCCTCCTGCACGCGGTTCTCGCCGAAGACGCGCTGGCCCGCCTCGATCGCCTGCTCCACCGCGGCGGCGGGCATGGTCTTGCTCACCGCCACGAGCTTCACGGCATCGGCCGGACGCGCGGCGGCCCGGCAGGCGAGACGGATGTCCTCCCTGACCTGGTCGAGGCGCGACGGAATTTCGGCGGCGGAGTGGCTTTCTGCGGTCATGCGGGATACCTAGGGCCCATCATTAGCGGCGGCGGCGACCATGTCCAGCTATGGCGTGACCTGTGGCAACGCGCGCTTTCAGCGTGCTTGACCCTGTTGGCGAATTGGTTTCGATTGCCGCGCAATCGACTGACGGATGGGGTGAGAATGGCCGCGGACCGCTACGACGCGCCGGCACGCGAAAAACATTGGCAGAAGGCCTGGGACGAGAAGGGCCTGTTCGAGGCGCACGAGGACGCGGCGCGCCCGAAATACTACGTGCTCGAGATGTTTCCGTACCCGTCGGGCCGCATCCATATGGGCCATGTGCGGAACTACACCATGGGCGACGTGGTGGCGCGCTTCATGCGCGCGCGCGGCTACAACGTCTTGCACCCCATGGGCTGGGACGCCTTCGGCTCCCGGCCGAGAACGCCGCCATCGAGCGGGGCATCCATCCCGGCACGTTGGACCTACGACAATATCGCGGCCATGCGCGCGCAGCTGAAGAGCATGGGCCTGTCGCTGGACTGGTCGCGCGAGATCGCCACCTGCGACCTCGCGTACTACCACCAGCAGCAGAAGCTGTTCCTGGACATGCTTGCGGCCGGGCTCGTGGACCGCAAGACGCGCAAGGTGAATTGGGACCCTGTCGACAACACCGTGCTCGCCAACGAGCAGGTCATTGACGGGCGCGGCTGGCGCTCGGGCGCGCTGGTCGAGCAGCGCGAGCAGCCCGAATGGGTTTTCAAGATCACGGACTATGCGCAAGACTTGCTGGATGCCCTCGAGACACTCGACCGGTGGCCGGACAAGGTCCGCCTGATGCAGGCCAACTGGATCGGGCGCTCCGAAGGGTTGCTCCTGAAATTCGAGACGGCACCGGGCTCGGCCCCACAAGGGTTCGAGACGATCGAGGTGTTCACCACGCGCCCCGACACGCTCTTCGGCGCCTCTTTCGTCGCCATCGCGCCCGATCACGCGCTGGCTCGGGCGATCGCCGCCGACAATGCCGACGCGCAAGCGTTCATCGACGAATGCCATCGGCACGGAACCAGCGCCGCCGAGATCGAGACCCAGGAGAAGAAGGGTTTCGATACGGGCGTCCGTGTCGCCCACCCGGTGATCGAGGGCGCCGAGCTCCCGGTCTATATCGCCAACTTCATCCTCATGGACTACGGCACGGGCGCGATTTTCGGCTGTCCCGCGCACGATCAACGCGACCTGGAATTTGCCCGGGCCTATGGACGCCCGGTCTTGCCTGTCGTGCTTCCGCCCGGCGCCGACCCCGCCTCCTTCGAAATCGGAGAGGAGGCCTATACGGGCGACGGAACGCTTTTCAATTCGGGCTTCCTCGACGGGCTTGCGGTCGTGGACGCCAAGCACGCCATGGCGGACCGGCTCGAAGCGCGGCAGGTCGGCGGCGCACCGCAAGGCGTGCGCAAGACGCAATTCCGCCTGCGCGACTGGGGCATTTCCCGGCAGCGCTATTGGGGCTGTCCGATCCCGATGATCCATTGCGAGGCTTGCGGCCTCGTGCCGGTGCCGGACGCGGACTTGCCGGTGCAATTGCCCGAGGACGTGACGTTCGACGTCCCCGGCAATCCGCTCGACCGGCATCCGACCTGGAAGCACGTGACCTGCCCCAAATGCGGCGGCCCGGCTCAGCGCGAGACCGACACCATGGACACGTTCGTCGATTCGTCCTGGTATTTCGCGCGGTTCTGTTCGCCGCGGGCGCCCGTGCCGACCGACGCGAACGCGGTCGGCTATTGGCTGCCGGTGGACCAATATATCGGCGGGGTGGAGCATGCGATCTTGCATCTCCTCTATGCGCGCTTCTTCACGCGGGCCATGCACAAGACGGGTTACGCCGCGCTCGACGAGCCCTTCCGGGGCCTCTTCACCCAAGGCATGGTCACACACGAGACCTACAAAGACGAGGCCGGCAAGTGGCTCTTTCCGGAGGAGGTCACGAGCCGCGGCGGAAAGTCCGTACACGTCTCAACGGGCGCGCCTGTGACCGTCGGTGCCGTCGAGTCGATGTCGAAATCCAAGAAGAACGTAGTCGACCCGGACAACATCATCAGCGCCTACGGGGCCGATACGGCGCGGTGGTTCATGTTGTCCGATACGCCGCCCGAGCGCGATATCGAATGGACCGCAGGCGGCGTCGATGGCGCCCACCGGTTCGTGCAGCGCGTGTGGCGGCTGGCGGGCGAAGCGGCCGAGAGGGGCGCGCCGGCCGGCACGGCCTGCCCGGCCGATCTGAACGCCGACGCTTTGGCGCTGCGCCGCGCCACCCACAAGACCATCGCGGCCGTCACCGGCGCCGTCGAGCGGCTGCGCTTCAATTCGGCCGTGGCCCAGATTTACGAGCTGGCGAGCGCCCTATCGTCGGGGCTGCAGACCAGTTCGGCGGCGGAGGCACCCGATCCGGGTCTGGAATTCGCCATCCGCGAGGCGGCGCAGACCCTGGTACGGCTGGCGGCGCCGATGGTCCCGCATTTGGCCGAGGAATGTTGGGAAATTCTCGGAAATCAAGGACTTGTTGCAGAACAGGCATGGCCCGAGGCGGACCCGGCGCTTCTGGCCGAGGACACGGTGACCATCGCCGTCCAGGTCAACGGCAAGAGGCGGGGCGAATTGACGATTGCACGAGACGCCGCGAAGGAAGATATTGAGGCTGCGGCGCTTGCGCTGGATGCAGTCGCGCGCGCCATTGAGGGACGGGATATTCGGAAGATCGTGGTCGTACCACAGAGGATCGTCAATGTGGTCGCGTAGTCGCGCACTCGCTGTTGTTGCGGTCGCCGCAGCGCCGGGCTGGCCCTGGCGGGGTGTGGCTTTCGGCCGCTCTACGGCACCAACACGACAACCGCCAGCGGGACGCGGCTCTCGGAGGCGATGTCGTCGGTCGACGTGCAGCCGATCCCCGGGCGCGTGGGGCAGAAGGTCCGCAACGAACTGATCTTCTCAAATACCGGCGGAGGCCATGCGGCCGCGCCGCGGTACAAGCTCAATGTCGTCTTGCGCGAGCAGGATATTCAGCAGCTTGTTCAGGTCACGGGTAACGCGCAAGGCCAAGTCTATCAGCTCCAGGCGACCTATACGCTCGTCGACACGGCGACCGGCAAGGTCCGCCACAAAGGGAAGGCCATCTCGCGGGCGCCCTACTCGCGATTCCAGGAAGTGTTCGCGAATGTCCGGGCCCGGTATAACGCGGAGGATCGCGCGGCCGAGACGATTTCCGAGAGTATCAAGAGTCAGATCGCAGCGTATCTTGCGACGACGTAGTCCGCCGCACAGCTGTTGCGGCATCCTGAAGGCGTGCGGGTGACGACACCCCCGTATCCGCCAAGCCACTTGCTTACCGAGACCCGGTTCGCCGTTACCCATGGTCGCCTACAAAGCCGCCGCCGTCCCGCGATTCCTCTCAGCGCCCGACCCCGCGTGCCGGGCCGTGCTCGTCTACGGCCCCGATGCGGGTCTGGTGTCCGAGCGCGCCACGGCCCTGACCCGGGTGTTCGCCGAGCGCCTGGGTGAGGGAAGCGAAGTGGTGCGGCTGGACGATCGCGATTTCGCAGACGACGCAGGCCGGCTCGAGGTCGAGCTTCGAACCCAATCCATGTTCGCCTCCGGCAAGGTTGTCCGCGCGCGCGCCGGGGCACGCCTCGACGCCGCCACGCTCAAGGCCGTGCTGGCCGAACCGAGCGACAATCCGCTCATCGTCGAGGCCGGGAATCTGCGTCCCGATTCCGCGTTGCGGAAGCTGTTCGAGAAGGCGCCGCATGCCGCGGCGCTGCCGTGCTATGCGGACGAGCGAACCCTCGCGGGCCTGATCGAGGACGAGCTCGCCAGGTGCGACCTCAGCATCGACCGGGACACCAAGGCCTATCTGATGGCGCGGCTCGGCGCCGATCAGGCGCTCTCGCGAGGCGAAGTGGCCAAGCTCGCCCTCTATGCGCAAGGCACGGGGCACGTAACCCATGACGACGTCGCGGCGATCGTCGGCGATGCATCGGAGATCGCGCTCGACAATTTCGTCTACGCGGTCAGTGCGGGCGATGCGCCCGGCGCGCTGCGCGAGTTGGGCCGGCTCGCCGCGTCCGGCACGGACCGGACCGCGGCCCTTTCGGCGCTTTCCCGCCACTTCACCAAGCTCTATGTCGTCGCCTCGCACCGGGGCGCGTTGGAGGACGGCGCCAAGAAGCTTCGGCCGCCCCTGCACTACAGCGCCGCGACATGTTTCTCAGCCATTGCCGCAAATGGGGCGCACGCAGATTGGCGACCGCCCTGCCCCTGATTCAGGAGGCCGTGCGGCGGACCCGCCGGTCGCCGGATCTCGGTGCGGCGTTCGGCGAGCGGCTCTTGTTGGCGCTTGCCTCAAAGGTTTGACGCCACGCGCCGGCGTTCTTATGCATAGGTCCCTTGCGGCCAGGAACGAACCACGGCCAGAGCGCCGCACGAGCAGAGGAACGCGCAATGGACCACCAGGCCGCAGCACAAGACCCCGAAACGTTCGACGCCGCAACAAGCTCTTCATGCTGCTGCAAGCGCGCGCGTTCCGCCGCGGGCGGGTGGTGCTCGCCTCGGGCAAGGAGAGCGATTTCTATTTCGACATGAAGCCGGCCATGCTGGATCCCGACGGCGCGGACCTGATGGCCGATCTCATTCTCCGTGAGCTCGAGGGCGTCGAGGCGGACGCCGTGGGCGGTCTCGAGATGGGTGCGGTTCCGTTGATCGCCCCGGTCGCGATGAGTCCCGGGCCTTTGGGCGCCACCTTCCGGGCTTCTTCGTCCGCAAGGCCGTCAAGGACCACGGCACCAAGAAGCGGGTCGACGGAAACGACATCGCGGGCAAGACCGTGGTGATCCTCGAGGACGTCACGACCACGGGCGGTTCGGCCATGGACGCGGTCAAAGCCGTCGAGGACGCGGGCGCCAAGGTGTCGCTCGTCATCTCGATCCTCGACCGGGGCGAGGGCGCCGCCGCGCTCTACGCGCAAGCGGGCGTGCCGTTCAAGTCCCTGTTCAAGGCCGAAGAGTTTCTCGGAGCTTAGTCCGAACAATAGTCTGTATGCGGCGTATTGCGTCCGTTGGCCACTATTCGAACTAGCGGCGGGGCATCCGCATCAGCCGTTCGCGCAAGTCTTCGAGCTGGTCGAAGTTCGTATAGCGAATGCGAAGCTCGCCGCGTTCGCCGCGCCCGCTCTTGATCTCGACCCGCAGCCCCAACGCCTCGTGCAACTCGGATTCGGCCGCGCGCGTGTTGGCGTCCTTAGCGGGCTTCGTCTTCGCCTTGCCGTTCGACTTCTGCTCCTGGGCCAGAGCCTCCACCTGACGCACCGTCAACCCCTCCTTGACGATGCGCAGCGCGAGCTGGGCGGCATCGTCCCGACCGATCAAGGCGCGCGCGTGGCCCGCGCTCAGATCGCCGTTGCGAACGAGGTCGCGGACGCTCTTCGGTAACTTCAGTAGACGGAGCGTATTGGCGAGGTGGCTGCGGCTCTTGCCGATCACCTTGGCGAGGTCTTCCTGGGTGTAGCCGTGGCCCTGCATCAGCGCCTGATAGCCCTCACCCTCTTCGATGGCGTTGAGGTCTTCGCGCTGAACGTTCTCGATGATGGCGATCTCGATCGCTTCCTGATCCGTCAGTGTACGGATGATAACCGGAACTTCATGGAGGTTGGCCCGCTGCGCCGCGCGCCAGCGCCGCTCGCCGGCGACGATCTCGTAGCTGTCACGGCCCTTGGGACGGACGACCAGGGGCTGCACTAGGCCGCGCTCGCGAATGGAGGCGGCGAGCTCGTCGAGTTGCGCGTCGGAAAAATCGCGTCGCGGGTTGTAGGAACTCGCCTTCACGCCGACAGGGGCACCGCCCGCTGCTCGTCGGACGTGACGCCCTCGTCCGCCTCGTCCCCGATCAGGGAGGCGAGGCTCCGGCCCAATCGCTTCTTCTGTGCGCTCACTGCCATGGTTCTGGTCTCCAATTCCGGGCGGCATAAGACCGCCGCCGCATCATGCCGCCTTGATCCGCCGCTCGCGCTCGATGACCTCCGAGGCGAGCTGGATATAGGCTTGGCTTCCCGTGCATTTGTAGTCGTAGAGAAGGACCGGTTTGCCGTGGGAGGGCGATTCGGCCACGCGGACATTGCGCGGGATCACAGTCGTGTAGACCTTCTCGCCGAGGACCGCCCGCACGTCTTCCACGACCTGGTCCGACAGGCTGGTCCGCTGGTCGTACATGGTCAGCACCACGCCATGAATGCGCAGCTTGGGATTGAGGCGCCCGCGAATCTCCTCGACCGTGCTCAAGAGCTGCGCCAGACCCTCCAATGCGAAAAACTCGCACTGCAACGGCACCAGGACCGCGTCGGCCGCCGCCAGGGCGTTCAAGGTCAGCAGGTTGAGCGAGGGCGGGCAGTCGATCAGCACGTAGGTCGTGCGTTCGTCGTCGCTCTCCCGAGCCGCCAGTTCGGCGAAGCAATCCCGCAAACGGTAGTGCTTCCCGCTGGCGTCGCCGACCTCGCGCTCGAACGACATCAGGTCGATGGTCGCCGGGACGATCGACAGCCGCGGCACATGGGTCGCGACCTTCGCGTCGACGATCGAGGCCGCGCCGGTGAGGACATCGAAGGTGGAAACCACGCGCTGTTCGATGCCGAGGCCGGTCGACGCATTGCCTTGCGGATCGAGATCCACGATCAGCACGCGTTCGCCGACCGCGGCGAGAGCCGTCCCGAGATTGATGGCCGTGGTGGTCTTGCCGACGCCGCCTTTCTGATTGGCCAGCGCCAAGACGCGCATGGTGGTCCGGCTCATGCGGGCCTCCGGCGCAAGTTCGTGATTTCGACGATCTGCGCGTTGTCCGCCGTGAGGCTGGGATGGCAGGTCACGTCGAAGGTCCACCCGGCTTTGGCGGCCTCGATCTCGGAATCTGTCTCGCGGCCTTTCAGGAAGAGCCCCCGGGTTTCGCCCCGCAGAAACGGCTCTGCGAGTTCCAAGAGACGGGGCAGCGGCGCAAGGGCGCGGGCGCTGACCACGTCCGGTCTAAGGCTTTGGGCGTTTTCGGCAAACTGTTCAATACGCATTGCGTGGATGTCCACAGGGGCCTCGATGGTCCGGGCCACGTGGCCGAGAAACGCGCATTTCTTCTGGTTCGATTCGACGAGATGCATGCGGAAGTCCGGATCGCCGCTTCTGAGAATGGCGACGACCAGCCCTGGGAAGCCGCCGCCCGAGCCTAGATCGAGCCAGAGTCGCGCCTTTGGCGCAAGAGCTGACAGTTGGGCCGAGTCGGCGAAATGGCGGCTCCAGACGTGCGGAAGCGTCGAAGGCGCCACGAGATTGGTTGTTTTCTGCCAGTGCTCCAGAAGGCTCCTGAAGGCCTCCAGCCTGTGGATTGTTTCATGTGAAACTTTAAAGGCTTCGGCGAACGACTCCGGATCGTGGACGAGGCGCGCCCGCTTACCGTCCGCACTCATGCGCTTTTCGCGCGCGCGCCCTTCTTGACGTGCGCGAGCAGCAGCATCAGGGCGGCCGGCGTCATGCCGTCGAGCCGCGCCGCCTGCCCAAGGCTCCCGGGCCGGTGGCGGGTCAGCTTCTGCCGAAGCTCGTTCGAGAGGCCCGGCAGCGCGTCGTAGGCGAAGTCCGGCGGGATCGGGATTGCCTCGTCCTTGCGGAAGGCCGCCACATCCAGCTCCTGCCGCGCGATGTAGACTGCATAGCGCGCATCGATGGCGAGCTGGGATGCGATGTCCCGGTCCAATGCGCCGATCTCGGGCCAAATTTGCGACAGGCGCGCCATATCCACGTCCGGGTAGCTCAGCAGATCGAAGGCGCTGCGCTTGCGGCCGTCCCGGTTGATCGCGAGCCCCGCTTTCGCGGCCTCGTTGGGCGTCAGCGTCAGGTCGCGGAGGAGCGCGGCGCCCGCCGCCAGCCGCGCGGCTTTCGCCTCGAAGCGCCGGCGCCGTTCTGTGCCCACGCAGCCAGCCGCGATCCCCAGCGGCGTCAGCCTCTGGTCCGCATTGTCCGCCCGCAACATGAGCCGGTACTCCGCACGGGACGTGAACATGCGATAGGGCTCGGTGACGCCGCGCGTCACCAGATCGTCGATCATCACCCCGAGATAGCCGTCGGCCCGCGTCCGCGAAGCGCTCCCCGGTGCCCGAGGCGCACTTCGCCGCGTGCCCCGCGATGAGCCCTTGGCGCCCGCTTCCTCGTAGCCGGTCGTGCCGTTGATCTGACCGGCGAGGAACAACCCCGCCACGGCCTTCGTCTCGAGGCTCGGATGAAGTTCGCGCGGGTCCACGTAGTCGTATTCGATCGCGTAGCCCGGACGTTTCACGTGAACATTCTCCAGGCCGGCGATGGTCTTGAGGAACGCGTGCTGCACGTCCTCGGGCAGCGACGTCGAAATCCCGTTGGGATAGACCGTGTCGTCGTCGAGGCCCTCCGGCTCCAGAAAGATCTGGTGGCTCGCCCGGTCCTTGAAGCGCACGACCTTGTCCTCGATCGAGGGACAGTAGCGCGGGCCGACACTCTCGATTGCACCGGAGTACATCGGCGCGCGCGACAGGTTCGCCTCGATGATTCTATGAGTCTCTTCAGACGTATAGGTGATGTGGCAGGGCACCTGCGGCGTCGCGATCGTGTCGGTCAGAAAGGAGAACGGGACCGGCGGCGTATCCCCCGGCTGTTCCTGCAGCCGGGCCCAATCGATGGTCTTGCCGTCGAGGCGCGGCGGCGTCCCGGTCTTCAACCGGCCCATGCGAAGGCCGAGCCCGTAGAGGCGCTCCGACAGTCCAAGGGCAGGGGCCTCGCCCATGCGCCCGGCGGGGATGCGCGTCTCGCCAATATGGATCAGGCCGCGCAGGAACGTGCCCGTGGTGAGGACCACCGCTCCGGCCAAGAGACGGCGCCCGTCGCCGGTCACGATACCCGCAACCCGGTTTGCCTCAACGATCAGATCCTCGGCCGCGGCCTCGACCACATCCAGATTGTCCGTGCCCGTGATCGCCGCTTGCATGGCCCGGCGGTAGAGCTTCCGGTCCGCTTGCGCCCTGGGACCCTGAACGGCTGGCCCTTTGCTCTTGTTGAGGACCCGGAACTGGATCCCGGCCGCATCGGCCACGCGCCCCATCAAACCGTCCAGCGCATCGATCTCGCGCACGAGATGGCCCTTGCCGAGACCGCCAATGGCCGGGTTGCAGGACATTTCGCCGATGGAGGCCGCATTGTGCGTCACCAGCGCCGTGCGTGCGCCGAGGCGCGCGGCTGCGGCCGCCGCTTCGCAGCCGGCATGGCCGCCGCCAATGACGACGACGTCGTAGGGCTTCTCGGTTCGCGTTTCGCTCATGGGCGCTAATTAGTCGCTCCGCCGCCTGCCGTCAAAGCCGCACCAAACCCATGTTTCACGTGAATCAATCGGCCCGCGATCTCCGGCGACGTTTCACGTGAATCAATTTAGGCCCATGCGGCCCCGAACCCGCTATTTGCCGATGCAGAACTCGGAGAAAATCGCCCCGAGAATATCCTCCACATCGATCCGGCCCGTGAGGCGACCCAGATGGTGCGCGGCGCTGCGCAATTCCTCGGCCCGAAGCTCTGCGTCGAGATCAGGGTTAACAAACCGTTTCAGAGCGTCCCGAACTGACACAAGTTCGACCCTGTGCCGTGTCCGCGTGATGGGGGACGCTGCCCGCTCCTCGATACCCGCCCCGGCACGCCGGCCAAGCTCGGCGACGAGCCGCTCGAACCCCTCTCCCGTCTTGGCCGAAACAACGATGCCGGACGGCGGTTCCGGCACCGCGCCACGCTGCGGCAGCAGATCCGCCTTGTTGGTCACCGAAACGATCGGCACGTCCCCAAACCGCCCCAACGGCGCCGGCATGGGATCGGCGGCATCGGAAATCCAAAGCACAAGGTCCGCCGATTGCGCCCGCAAGACGGCGCGCCGCATGCCCTCCGCCTCGACCCGCCCGCCGCCCTCACGCAAACCGGCGGTGTCCGCGACGATGACGGGCACGCCGCCAACATCGAGGTGCACTTCGATCACGTCCCGGGTCGTGCCGGCTTCCTCGGACACGATGGCCACGTCGCGCTTGGCGAGCGCGTTCAGGATGGACGACTTGCCCGCATTGGGCGGACCGGCAATCGCAACCCGGAAACCGTCGCGCAGCCGTTCGCCGCTACGGTCGGCGAGGTGCGTTTCGACGCTGCCCAGCAACGGCGCGACGACATCGGCGGCCTGACGCGCCGCATCGGCGGCGACATCGGCCTCATCGGAAAAGTCGAGCCCGGCTTCCATCAGGCTCTGGGCCTTCAGGAGTTCGCCGCGCCAGCCTTCGTACAACCGACGAAGACCGCCTTCGGCCTGGGCCAGGGCTTGGACCCGCTGGGCCTCCGTCTCAGCACTGACTAGATCCGCAAGCCCTTCGACCTCCGTGAGGATCAAGCTTCCCGTTCTCGAGGCCCGGCGCGCGAATTCGCCGGGCTCGGCGAGCCGCGTCCCCCGGACCGCCAGCACCGCCTCGACCACCGCCTGCACGACCGCCCTGCCGCCATGGACCTGCAGCTCGGCCATATCCTCGCCGGTGAAGCTCGCCGGACCCGGAAACCACAGCACCAGCCCACGGTCGATGTCGCCGATCTTGCGCACGGCTCCTTCACGTGGAACAGGCAGTGTTCCAATGAGGTTCTCCAGTACCGCACGCGTCGACGGACCTGAAATCCGCACGACCGCGACGGCAGCAACGCCGGCGCCGGACGCCAGCGCAATGATCGTGTCGCCGGCGCGCGACGCCGGCTCCGTGCGCGACTCGTGATGCAAGGGGCTATGGTTCATAGTCTATCGTACCTGGAGCGGCGGAAAAATCGGAAGGCAGGATGAGCGAACACAGCGGCAACCAACTCGGCCAGGAAACCAGCCCCTATCTCCGCCAACACAAGGACAATCCCGTGCATTGGCGCCCGTGGGGTCCGGAGGCCTTCGCCGAGGCCAAGCGAACCGGCAAGCCCGTCCTTCTGTCCGTGGGCTATGCCGCCTGCCATTGGTGCCATGTGATGGCCCATGAGAGCTTCGAGGATCCCGCCACCGCCGCGGTGATGAACGACCTGTTCGTCAACATCAAGGTCGACCGCGAAGAGCGGCCGGACGTGGATTCCATCTATATGAACGCGCTCCACCTGATCGGCGAGCAGGGCGGCTGGCCGCTGACCATGTTCCTCACCCCCGACGCGGAACCTTTCTGGGGCGGGACCTATTTCCCGAAAGAGCCGCGCTACGGGCGCCCGGCCTTCGTCGACGTCCTGCGCACCGTGTCCCACACCTTCCACGAAGCGCCGCAAAAGGTCCGCAGCAACGCGGACGCCCTCAGCGCGCGCCTGAAACCCGCCCATCCCAAAGGCGAGACGGTCCCGCTCACCGAGGCCACGCTCCAAGACTGGACCCGGCGCTTCCTTCAGGCCGTGGATCCCTCAACGGGCGGCATGCGCGGGGCACCCAAATTTCCGCAAACCCAGTTCTTCGCGCTGCTCTGGCGCGCGGGCCTCCGCTACGGCACCGAGAGCCTGCGCGAGGCCGTGGACCTGACCCTCACCCATATCTGCCAGGGCGGCATCTACGACCATGTCGGCGGCGGCTTCGCCCGTTACAGCGTCGACGAACAATGGCTCGTCCCGCATTTCGAGAAGATGCTCTACGACAACGCACTCCTCGTCGATCTCATGACCGAAGTCTGGCGCGAGACCAAATCGCCCCTCTACGCACGCCGGATCGAGGAGACCGTCGGATGGCTGTTGCGGGAGATGGTCGCCCAAGGCGGCGCCTTCGCGGCCTCCCTCGATGCGGACTCAGAAGGCGAAGAGGGCAAGTTCTATGTCTGGGATTTCGACGAGGTAAAAGCCCTCCTTGGAAAGGATGACATCAACTTCTTTGCCGACATCTACGACATCACGCCGCCCGGCAATTTCGAAGGCAAGAACATTCCCAATCGTCTGTATGCGGTCGCCCTTCGCGACGATGCAACCGAGGCGCGGCTCTCGGCGATGCTTGCGAAAATGCTCGAATGCCGCTCCCTCCGTATACGTCCTGGTTTCGACGATAAAATCCTCGCCGATTGGAACGGGTTGATGATCGCGGCGCTCGCCAACGCGGCGACCGCCTTCGACAAGCCCGAATGGCTCGCCGCCGCGGAAGCCGCTTTCGATTTCATCCTTATGCGGATGAGTCTGGCCACACGGCTGATTCACTCCTATCGCGACGGGCCTGGCAACGCCCCGGCAACGGCAAGCGACTATGCCAACATGATCCGCGCCGCACTCGCACTCGCCAACGCCACCAACAACCCCGAATATGTGGAACAGGCCTGCGCCTGGACCCATGTGCTCGACACCCACTATTGGGCGGAAGACCTTGGCGGCTATCACCTCTCCGCGGACGACACAAACGACATCCTCGTGCGCCCCTTGAGCGGCAACGACGATGCCACGCCGAACGCCAACGCCATGATGGTTTCGAACCTCGTGGCGCTATCCGCCTGGACGGGGAATAGTGCGTATACGGACCGTGCGGAAAAGATCATCGAGGCGTTCGGCCCCGCCATCACCGCGAACCCGGTCGGCCATGCGGGGTTGCTAGGCGCCGCGCTCGACCTGCTCGCGCCGGCGCTGATCGTGTTGATGGTGCCGGAAGGCGAAGACCCGACGGCGATGCGCGCGGCCTTGGCCGACGTCTCTCTGCCCAACGTGGTCGTCGACGAGGTCTGGGCCGACGAGACGCTGCCGTCCTCTTCGCCCGCGTCCGGCAAGACCGTCATCGACGGCGCGACGACCGCTTACGTCTGCATCGGCCCGCAATGCTCCTTACCCGTGACCGAGCCGGAGAAACTCGTAGACACGATCAAGACCGCGCGGCAGGTGACGGTGGCCTAGTTCTCCGACGACGGTCTCCCTGGCTTCGTCTTCAGGTGCCCACCGGTCAGCGGCCTTCGACCAAGGGCAGCATCGTGAGGCCTCATCTCTCATCCTTCGAGGCTCGCTGCGCTCGCACCTCAGGATGACGGCTCGCGTCCGCGGCTTGCCGCCACGCCGCTTTGCAAGCACCTGAAGCGTGGCCCAATTGCCATCTGCTAGAGCGATCTTCTTCGCTCGGCTCCAGCCTTTGATCTGCCTCTCGGCCGATATGGCATCCGTGATTCGATCGAAATGCTCCGACCAAACGAGAACCACTGGCCTCCGGCTTTTCGTGTAACCGGGATAGCTCCGGTTTGATGTTCGGCAATGCGCCGATCAAGGTCATCGCCGGACGCGCTGCCGACGTAGAACGACCTATCCGCGCACCGCAGCATGTACACGTAACAGCCCATTCGCACATTCGGCCTTCATCCTGAGGTGGCCGCCGGTGGGCGGCCCTCGAAGGATGGCCTCAACGCGGACCTCGTGTCATCCTTCGAGGCTCGCTCCGCTCGTGCCTCGGCATGACGACGACACGAGCGTCAGGACGATGGTCGTTTCCGCGCGAGGACGACGATTGGCCGGCCGCAGCCCAAAGCCGCTACGTATTCATCGAGTCGAAGAATTCGGCGTTGTTCTTGGTCTGCTTCAGCTTGTCGACCAGGAACTCGATCGCATCCATGGTGCCCATGGGGTTCAGGATGCGGCGGAGCACGTACATCTTCTTGAGCTGATCGCGATCCACCAGCAGCTCCTCTTTCCGGGTGCCGGAGCGGGCGATGTCGATGGCCGGGAACACGCGCTTGTCGGCGACCTTCCGGTCGAGCACGACTTCGGAGTTACCGGTGCCCTTGAACTCTTCGAAGATGACTTCGTCCATGCGGCTGCCCGTATCGATCAAGGCCGTGGCGATGATCGTGAGCGAGCCGCCTTCCTCGATATTGCGCGCCGCGCCGAAGAAGCGCTTCGGTCGCTGGAGCGCGTTCGCGTCCACGCCGCCGGTCAGCACCTTGCCGGAGGAGGGCACCACCGTGTTGTAGGCCCGGCCCAGCCGCGTGATCGAATCCAGGAGGATCACCACGTCGCGGCCATGCTCCACCAGGCGCTTGGCCTTCTCGATGACCATCTCGGCGACCTGCACGTGGCGGGAGGCCGGCTCGTCGAAGGTGGAGGACACGACCTCGCCGCGCACCGAGCGCTGCATGTCGGTCACTTCCTCGGGGCGCTCGTCGATCAGGAGCACGATCAGATAGCACTCCGGATGATTGGCCGTGATCGAGTGGGCGATGTTCTGGAGGATGATCGTCTTGCCGGTTCGCGGCTGCGCCACGATGAGGCCGCGCTGGCCCTTGCCGATCGGTGCGACGATGTCGATGACCCGGCCGGTATAGTCCTTCTTGGTCGGGTCCTCGGTCTCCATCTCGAGCCGCTCGTCCGGATAGAGGGGCGTCAGATTGTCGAAATGGATCTTGTGGCGCTGCTTCTCCGGGTCGTCGAAATTGATCGTGTTGACCTTGAGAAGCGCGAAATAGCGCTCGCCCTCCTTGGGGCTTCTGATCTGGCCCTCGACCGTGTCGCCGGTCCGAAGACCAAAGCGCCGGATCTGGGAGGGCGAGACGTAGATGTCGTCGGGACCGGCCAGATAGTTCGAATCCGGCGATCGCAGGAAGCCGAAACCATCCTGCAAGACCTCGACCACGCCCTGGCCTGTAATATCCACCTCGCGGGCGGCAAGTTGTTTCAGGATCGCGAACATCAACTCCTGCTTACGCATGGCGTTCGCGTTTTCGACTTCGACCTCCTCGGCGAAGCTCAAGAGCTCCGTCGGCGATTTGGCCTTCAAATCCTGCAGCTTCATTTCCTGCATGCGCTGCTAAACTCCAATGGGGAAAGTGTTGTTTCGGTTTCCGCGCGCATCGACGCACGGGATCTGAGAGATAAGGAAAGGGATGATCTTTGGCGGGAGAGCGGTGGGACCGCCCTTGCCAGTCCGCATCGAATGTCGGACCGGAACCTATGTCTTGGACTGGTTTTGAGTCGTCTTATAGCAGAGCCTGCGCCCGCGCGGAATAGATTTGCCGGAAAACCCGCATAAATTTTGAGTGGGACACGATTCGGTCCCCACGAACCGCCTAGAAGGGTTTCACCACAGCCAGAATGACGATCGCGATCATCAGCAACGTCGGCACTTCATTGGCGATCCGGTAGAACCGCTGGCTGTGCGCGTTCCGGTCTTCCGCGAACTCCCGGGTCCATTTCGACAGAAACCCGGTGAAGCCGGACAGGACCACGACCAGAACCAGTTTGGCGTGGAACCAGCCCGCATGGGCCCAATCCACCACCTGAAACGCGAGAATGAGTCCGAAGACCCAGCTCGCGATCATGGCCGGCGTGACGATCGCCTTCAGAAGACGCCGCTCCATGACTTTGAACGTCTCGGACTGCGTCGAGCCCGTCTCGGCGTCCGTGTGATAGACGAACAGCCGCGGCAGGTAGAGGACACCCGCCATCCAGGCAATCACCGAGATGATGTGAAACGCCTTGATGTAGAGAAAAACCATATGTTTTTCAAACCTTTAACAAGCGTTCGCGCCCTTCATCAGGCGCACCAGCCGCTCCACATGCTCGATCGGCGTCTCGGGTAGAATGCCATGTCCCAGGTTGAAGACGAACGGACCGGGGGCGAGCTTCTCCAGGATCCGCCGCACCCGCGCGTCCAGGGCCGGTCCGCCGGCAGCCAGCAGCACCGGATCGAGATTGCCCTGCACCGGCACCAACGTCTGCAGCTCGGACCGGATCCAGTCCAAGGGCAGGCTCGTGTCGCATCCCAGGGCATCGACGCCGGTCTCGCCGGCATAGCGCACCGCCGACGGTCCCGCACCGCGCGGAAACCCGATGACGGGAATTCCGGGCGCTTCCCGCTTCACCCGCGCGACGATCTCTTTCGTCGGCGCGATGCACCACTGGGCGAAGGCATCTTCGGGAAGGCTGCCCGACCAGCTGTCGAAGATCTGAAGGGCGCGGCATCCCGCCTTCACCTGGCCCAGAAGGTAGGCCGTGGACGTCTCCACAAGCAGATCGATGAGCGCCTGGAACAGGGAGGGGTCCGAATAGGCCAGCGCCCGTGCGCCCGCCTGATCCTTGCTGCCCGCACCTTCGACCATATAGGTCGCAACGGTCCAGGGCGCCCCGCAGAAGCCGATCAGCGGAACCCGATGCGGAAGCTCGGCCACCACACGCTCCACGGTCTCGTAGACCGGAGAGAGCTTCTCACCGGCCTTCGCGGGGTCGAGCCGTGCCAGCCCTTCTGCATCGCCAATGGGATCGAGCTTGGGGCCTTCCCCCTCCAGGAACGCCACCGGCTGACCCAAGGCAAAAGGCACGATGAGAATGTCCGAGAACACAATCGAAGCGTCGAAATCGAACCGGCGCAGAGGTTGGAGCGTCACTTCCGCCGCAAGCTTGGGTGTCAGGCAAAGATCCAGGAAGGACGGGACAGTCTTCCGCACCTCCCGGTACTCGGGCAGATAGCGGCCCGCCTGACGCATGAGCCATAGGGGCGGAGGCGAACAGGGCTCGCCGTTCAAAACGGTCAGCAGGGGAGCGTCGGAATGAGACATGCGCCTCTCTAAAACTAATAAGAAGAGTCTTTAAAAGGATTTCTGTTGTTTTTGTTATGCCGTGGATAGCGGACATTCAAATCCATCACCACTGTTTCAACAGGCTCGCCCGATGCGGACCTGACGGTTTGGCGATAATCTGAAGCCACTGTGATCAGGCACCCTTGATAGTTTCGATAAGGGCCTGATGCAGCGTCGGTTTTAACGCCAACAGCGAACTTGAGAAGGCTTGAAGGCGTTGTGGATTTGGGGCCTTCTGAGCTGGGGATGAAAAAGGCTATTGTCTCCCTTGCTCATAAAGTCTGTCACGATCTCGACACAGACGAATCTGTGAAGAACGCGGCGGACGATTTTCCCGACAGCGGGGAGAGGGCCGGCAGGCCGTCGTGTTGCTCCTGTCGCCTGCCCCAGTTATCCAATGGTCGTACAATGGATATCCAACAGCGCACCTTCCATCTGCATATGATCTCGGACGCGACGGGCGAGACGCTCGTCACCATCGCGCGCGCCGTCGGCGTGCAATACGCGGCCGCCCGGGCGATCGAGCATTTGCATCCGCTCGTGCGCAGCGGCCGCGAGCTGGACCGGGTGCTGAAAGAGGTCGAGGCGGCGCCAGGCATCGTGCTCTACACGCTTTTCAATCGTGAGATGGCCGAAGAGCTGGAGCAGGCCTGCAAGCGGCTCAATGTTCCATACGTCGCACCGCTGATGAACGTGCTTCAGGTGTTCGAGTCCTATTTGGGCATGGCGTCGACGCCGACGGTCGGCGGTCAGCACCAGCTCGACGCGGACTATTATCGCCGCATCGAGGCGTTGAACTTCACCATGATGCACGACGATGGCCATCTACCGGACAGGTTGGACGACGCCGACATCATCTTGCTCGGCATCAGCCGCACGTCGAAGACGCCCACGGCCATTTATCTCGCCAATCGCGGGTTCAAGACGGCCAACGTTCCCCTCGTGCCTGGGGTGCCCGTCCCGCCACAGCTCGAGCAGGACACGACGGCGTTCGTCGTGGCCCTTGTGGCGAGCCCGGAGCGCATTTCGCAAGTGCGCCACAACCGGGTCATCGAGCAGGCCCACGGTCATTTGGACGACTACGTGGATCGTGACGCCATCGCTGCCGAGATTGCCCAGACGCGGCAGCTCTGCGCGCGCCGGGGCTGGCCCATCATCGATGTGACGCGCCGCTCCATCGAGGAAACGGCCGCGGCGATCATCCGGCTCTATGACGATCGTGACGCCCCGGCCCTCGATTCATGACCGATTTCCTCCAAGAGGGCCGTCCGCCTTTGATTCTGGCTTCGGCGAGTCCCGCACGCCGCAAGCTCCTGGAAAGCACTGGGCTGACATTCACCACGAAGGCCGCCGATCTGGACGAGGCGGCGATGCGCACGGCCTTGGGGCTGGACGGGACTGTCGATCCGAGCGACGTGGCCGAGGTCCTCGCGCGCGCCAAGGCCGAAGCGGTCAGCGGACAGTCGGGCGGGGCGTTTGTGATCGGCGCGGATCAGGTCATGTGTGCCGGGAGAGTGACCTACGGAAAGCGCCGATCTGTCGACGAAGCCCGGGCGCGGCTGCTCGACCTCAGCGGCAAGAGCCATCAACTCCATACTGCGATTGCCATTGCCACCGGCGGGGCCACGATCTGGGCCTACACCGACGTGGCGACGCTGACCATGCGTCGGTTCTCGCCGGAATTCGTCGGGCGCTATCTGGCCGCGGCGGGTGAGGCCGTGCTCGGCTCCGTCGGCGCGTATCAAATCGAATCGCTGGGCATCCAGCTTTTCGAGAAGATCGACGGCGATTTCTTCTCGATCCTCGGCCTGCCGCTGCTTCCGCTTCTCGATGCGCTCCGGCGCCAAGGTGCGATCGAGGAATGACGCGATCGAGGGATGACGCGACCATGAGCAAGGCTCCGCGCGCGTGCGTGATCGGCTGGCCGGTGGAGCATTCGCGCTCGCCGGCGATCCACGGGTACTGGCTCCGGCAGTACGGCATCGACGGGGCCTATGAGAAGGAGGCGGTGCCGCCGGAGGATTTCGCCGCGTTCGTGAGCGACCTCTCCGCCCACGGCTATGTGGGCGCGAACGTCACTCTGCCTCATAAGGAGGCCGCGTTGCGCGCGGCCGCATCGGCGGACGCGGCCGCTGAGGCGATCGGCGCGGCGAACACGCTTTGGCTCGATGCAAATGGTGCTCTCCAGGCCAGCAATACGGACGCCTATGGATTCATGACCAATCTCTATGCGGGCGCCCCCCGATGGCGCGAGACCTGCGACGTGGCCATGGTGCTGGGCGCGGGCGGTGCCGCCCGGGCGGTTCTCTACGGGCTGATCGAAGCCGGCGTTTCGCGCATTCTGTTGACAAACCGGACGGTCGCGAAAGCGGAGACGCTCGCCCGTGAATTCGGGGCACCCGTCGAGGTGTTGCCCTGGGAGAGCAAGGAGTCGGCCCTGTCCGCGTGCGGGCTCCTGGTCAATACGACGAGCCTTGGCATGACGGGTCAGCCACCGCTCGACATCATGGTGGAAGCGCTTCCCCAGAGCGCGGTGGTGACAGACATCGTCTACGTGCCGCTCGAGACGGCGCTGCTGGCGGCGGCCCGCAGACGCGGCCTCGCCGCGATTGATGGGCTCGGCATGCTTTTGCACCAAGCCGTCCCCGGCTTTGAACGCTGGTTCGGCCTCCGCCCCGAGGTGACGCCGGATTTGCGCGCCCATGTGGTCGCCACCTTGGGAGGGGGCTGATGCTGGTGATCGGTCTCACGGGCGGCATCGGCATGGGAAAGAGCTCCGCCGCTGCGCATTTCAAAGAGCACGGGGTGCCCGTGTTCGATGCGGACGCCTATGTGCACAAGCTCTACGAGGGCGAGGCCGTGCCGCTGATCGAGGCCGCGTTCCCGGGCACGACCCGCGCCGGCCGCGTCGACCGGGGGCTTCTGGCCCGGGAGGTCGCCGGCCGGCCGGAGCGCCTGAAGGCGCTCGAGGCGATCGTCCATCCCCTGGTGACGCAGGCCGAGATCGACTTTCTTTGCGCGCAGGAAGAGCGCGGCGCGGCCATGGCGGTGCTCGAGATCCCGCTTCTGTTCGAAACGGGCGCGGAGACCCGCGTCGATGTTACGGTCACGGTCAGCGCGCCGGAGGAGGTGCAGCACCGGCGCGTCCTGGAGCGCGAGGGCATGACACTCCAAAAGTTCGAGGCGCTGCGGGCGCGGCAGCTCGGCGATGCGGAGCGGCGGGCGCGTGCTGATCACGTGCTGGAAAGCGGGTCGACCTTGGAAAACCTCCATGGGCAGCTCGATGCGCTGATCGAATCGCTTAAACTGAAGGACGGGCGCGTCATGGAGCGTTTGCGCGGATCGCGCTCTTAGCCAAGCGGAGATCATCTGGACGTTGCGTGAGATCATTCTCGATACGGAAACGACGGGCCTCGACCCTAAGGAAGGCCATCGCGTGGTCGAAATCGGCTGTGTGGAACTGGTGAACGCCATTCCCACGGGCCGGACCTGGCACTGCTACCTGAACCCCGAGCGCGACGTGCCCGAGCAGGCGTTTGCCGTGCATGGCTTGTCCACGGACTTCCTGTCGACCAAGCCGCGTTTCGCCGACAAGGCGGACGAGTTCCTTGAATTCGTCGAAAGCGCCATGCTCGTCATTCACAATGCCAAATTCGATTTCGGCTTCCTGAACGCCGAACTCGAATGGGCGTTCAAGCCACTTCTGACCTGGGACAGGATTGTGGATACGCTGGCGCTCGCGCGGCGGCGGCATCCGGGGGCGCCGGCGAGCCTCGATGCGCTTTGCCGCCGCTACGGCATCGACATCAGCGAGCGCGATCTGCACGGCGCGCTTCTGGACTGCCGGCTGCTCGCCTCCGTCTATGTGGAGCTGGTCGGCGGGAAACAGGCGCGGCTGGAACTTGCCGGGAACGGAACGCAGCGGATCGATCGTCGGGGAATGGCCGCCGCAGTCACCCCGCGCGCGACGCCGCTGGCCGCGCGGCTGACATCGGACGAGCGTGACGCGCACCGCGCGTTCGTGGCGACGTTGGGTAAGGACGCGCTCTGGCGCCGTTACGAGTGATCTGAGCGTCCGCCTTAGTTCGGGGGCCCTTTGGGGGTCTCGTCGCCCTTGGCCAGATTTTGCGCGTAGAGACGGCCGAAATCGATCGGATCGAGCATCAGAGGCGGGAAGCCGCCGTCGCGCACGACATCGGCGATGACACGCCGGACGAACGGGAACAGCAGGGGTGGGCAATCCACGAACAGGACCGGCTGAAGCATGTTTTCCGGGACGTTCTTGATCCGGAACAGCGCGCCGTAATCCAGCTCGACATTGTAGATCACGCCGTCGTCGCTCTTGGCGTGGGCCTCGAGATGCACCACCGCCTCGTAGATATCTTCGCCGCGCGGGCCGGCATTGACGTTGACGCCGACCTTAAGCTGCGGGTTCTGCCCGGGTCCCTGAAGCGTCTGCGGCGCGCCGGGACTTTCGAAGGAGAGATCCTTCACATATTGCGCGAGCACGTTGAGCTGCGCCTGGCTGCCGGCACCGCCGGCCGGCCCGTCGCCGTTGGTCCCCTTTGGGCTGTTCTCGTCGTCGTTGTCCGCCATAAGATCCTCCCTCGGCGCAAGCTGCGCCCGCTGGCTAGCATGGGATACGAGCGGCGCGCAATTCAGCATTCCGCATTCATGGACCTGAAAGGGCCCTGCGCGCCCTTTGGGGTTGGCGTCGCTGACGGGAATGACGTAAGTTGACCGTGAAACGTGGCCATTTGGACCTGAAAAATGTGCCGCGGCGGATTGCGACCGCTAGAAAACCTCTAGGCACGAAACAATATTGACCTCAGAGCAGTCCGCATTGAACCGGATTCGATCCGGAATTGGATGGCCGTGCGATCATGAGTGAAGCTTTCGACATCTATACATTGCTGTTTCTGGTTCTCGCGGTGGTGATCTTCATCCGGCTGCGCAGCGTCCTCGGACGCCGGACCGGCAACGAGCGGCAGCCATACGACCCCTATTCGGCCCCGGAGTCCAAGCCAGGCGCGCCGGAGGGCACCGTTGTGGCTCTGCCGCGCGGCCGTGCGGCCGATGTGCCGGCCGGCGACGCCGCAGGGCCCACGGCGGAGGACATCGAGGAGCGCCTGGAGCGTTTCGCCAAGGCGGACAGCCCGCTTGGCAAGTCGCTCACCGCGCTCATCAAGGCCGATCCGGGCTTCGACCCGACGCAGTTTCTGGACGGGGCAAAGATGGCCTACGAGATGATCGTGGCGGCGTTTGCCGAAGGCGACGAGAAGACACTGCGCCAGCTTCTCGGCGACGACGTCCTGGACGGCTTTGCGCGCGCGATCGGCGAGCGCGACCAGCGCGGCGAGACCCAGCACACGACCCTGGTCGGCATCGACAAGGCGGATATCATCGAGGCCGAACTCAAGGACAAGCAGGCCTTCGTCACGGTCAAATTCGTAAGCGAGTTGATCTCGGTGACGCGCGATGCGGGCGGCGACGTCGTCGACGGCGACCCCAAGAAGGTGCGCGAAGTCACCGACATCTGGACCTTCTCGCGCGACATGTCTTCACGCAATCCGAACTGGAAGCTCGTGGCCACCGAGGCGGCGAACTAGCCGCCGTCCTTGTCGGGCTCCGTCTATTCGACACGCCGTTCCTTTTCCGCCCTCGACGGGTGGGGGGACGACGATCACGCAGCGGCGCTGCAGGCCTTGCGGAACTCCAAGCCTCAGGCGGGCGACGCGCAGCGCTTCGCGGATCCCCGGGGTTCCGGCGAGGCGGCGGATCGCGCGCCCGCGCGCGCCTTCTTTGAATCCCGGTTCGAACCGTTCGCCGCACCGGCCGGAACGCCCGGCTTCGTCACGGGCTATTACGAGCCGGAGCTACGTGGGTCCCGCACCAAGACGCCGCACTATGCGGTACCGGTCTACGGACGCCCTGGGGATCTCGTCACCACGATCGGCGAGACGGAGCGCGCGGCTCATAACGAGGCGGTCACCGGATTTCGTCAGCGCCGGATGGTCTCGTGCCCTATTTCACGCGTGCCCAGATCGAGGCTGGTGCGCTGGATGGGCAAGGCCTCGAAATCCTGCACACGGACGATCCTGTCGAACTGTTCTTCATGCAGGTGCAGGGCTCGGGGCTTGTGCATCTCGACGACGGAAGCACTGCGCGGTTGACCTATGCGGGCAAGAACGGTCATCCGTATACGTCCATTGCGCGGGTTCTGGTCGATTCCGGGGTGCTTGCGGCAGACGACATCGACATGGACGCCGTGAAAGCCTGGCTTCGGGAAGACCCGATGCGTGGCAGGGCGCTCATGCAGAAGAACGAGTCCTATGTGTTCTTTTCCGTACTTTCGACTGAGGACGCCGCGCAAGGTCCGCGCGGGGCGGACGGCGTGCCCCTCAGCGCCGGCCGGAGCCTCGCCGTCGACCCCGCCTATATCCCTCTTGGGTCGCCCGTGTTCGTCACGGTGCCGGATCTCGCGGATGAGAACGGCGCCGCCCCCTTCCGTCGGCTGATGATCGCCCAGGACGTGGGGTCGGCCATACGGGGTCCGCAGCGCGGCGACATCTTCTTCGGCACGGGCGCGGCCGCCGGCACGATCGCGGGGCGCACCCGCTTCGCCGCGCAGTTCCACGTCTTGATGCGGAAGCGTTAAGGCGCTTTGCGCTAGTGTGATCGCATGGCCCAGAACAAGTCGGACAACCGCAAGTCAGACAACCGCAAGTCGGGCAAAGGGAAATCAGGTCAAGGCAAGCCCGGGAAAGCGGACGGCGACCGCGCGCGCCTCGAAGACGACGCGGCGCTTTGGGCGCGGGTCGCCGAGACGGCCGCGCCGCTGACCAAGAAGAACCGGTTCATCGACCTGGAGATGCCGCTCTCGCCGCCCAAGCCCAAACAGAGACCGCGTGCCGGAAAACTGGCGCCCCCGGCAGACGCCGCGCTGGCGCCGTCGGGGGAGCGGGCACCGCAAGCCAAGATCACGGTCAAGACGGTCCCGTCGCCGAAATCCGGCCTCGACCGGCAGACGGCCCGCAAGCTCGACAAGGGCCATCTCGCGATCGACGCACGCATCGACCTGCACGGCATGCGCCAGCGGGAGGCGCACAGCGCTTTGCGGAAATTCCTGCATTGGGCGCGGGCCAAGGACTACCGCCACGTCCTGGTCATCACCGGGAAGGGGTCGCTCCGGGCCGAGGGCCGAAGCTTCTACGACGAGGAGGCGCGCGGCGTGCTACGCCAGACGGTGCCGCATTGGCTCTCCCACGGAGACCTGGCGCCGCTGATTGTCAGCTTCTCCGAAGCCCGCGCCGGCTCGGCGGCGGAGGGGCGCTGTATGTGCGGTTGCGGCGTTCCAAGACGGCGCGCTGACCGTCCTATCGTTCTGGTTGCATGGGCGCGGCTGTGATCCTAGGCTGTGCGCGAAAGCGGGGAACACAGGCTTTGCCAGGTTCTGGTGAGGGAGTCCTCGTCGTGTCCCGTCGAACCCTCAGTCACCGATTTGCAATACCCGCCGCTCTTGTGCTGCTCGGGCTGTCACTTGCCGTCGCGCAACCCGCCATGGGCCAGGCCCCGGGCGTGACCGAGAACAGCTTCACGGCGGAGGTGATCGAGGCCTCCAGGCAGAAGCCGGTATTCGTCAATCTCTACGCGGTTTGGTGCGGTCCCTGCCGACCGCTCTTTCCGGTGCTCGATACGGTTGCCGACGAATACAGCGGCCGCGCGAAACTCGTCAGCGTCGATGTCGACGAAAACCCCCGTACGGTCAACGCGATGCTCGAGTTGCTCGATGAGGAAGAGATCAAGAGACCGCCCAACATGCAGATTCCGGCGGTGATCGCGTTTCGCGACGGCAAGCCGACCGGTCTCATGATTGGTGGGCAGACCAAGATCGAGGCGGTTCGAGAGTTCTTCGCCAAGAACGACGGGTCGTGAGCGGTCGCCGGTCGAGGAGACGAGAGATGTTCCGATACACGATTCTCGGAACCGTTCTGATGGCTGGATTCGTGGCCGCAGTCTGGGGGGATGCCGGGGCCAATCCGGCGTGCCGCGGCAAGCAGGAGGCCTGCGCCGCGCTCACCCTCAGCGAGGACGGCTGCAAGCTCACCAACAACGCCGACCGTGAGATGCAAGTCCTCGTCTTCCTGAAGAGTGGCGGCTTTTCGAGCTACACGATCCCTCCGGGGCAAACCCGCAAGGCCTACGCGGCCGATGGCTGTCTGGACCCGGCCAAGACTCTCGCGAACTATCAGGTTGTCCTGTCGCTGCCTCCCCTCGGCGGCGGCCGCGAAAAAACGGGACCAAACTGTACGGGCGATTCCTGCCATACGGTCACTCTGACCAAGAAGGACGGATGCTACTGGCTGCAAAGCCGGGCGGGGGAGCCCGTCGTCGTGGCGGTCAAGATCGGCGGAAAGTCCAAAAGCTATGGGCTCGAGGCCGCGGCGCTCACGCCGTCCCCAGGCCACGACCGTTACGCAGGCGAGCACGGCAAGAAATACGATCCGCTCATGCAGGCCGACTACGGCACGTTCTCGGTGAAGATCGGGGGACCCAAGGGCTGCATCGCGGACAAGAACAAGATCGACACCTATGCCGCCAATGCGGCAGAGGACGGCACTGCGGTCGCCGGCATCGCCAATCTTCTTTCGACGTCTGCCGCGGGGGCCGAGGAGGCCGCCGCGCCGGAAAAGCCGAAGGGCAAGGCCAAGCACTCGCCGATGCGCCCGTGCAGCGGCAATGCCTGCGACGTTCTCTTCGCCGAACGTGGACGGCTGGAACAGTGCAAGATCCTGAACGGCGGCCAGCGGCCCATCAAAGTCCGCGTGACCCAACGTAGTGGAGGCGACTGGACGTTTCGCTCAGTGGCACCGGGGGTCGAGACCAGGATGAGCACGCCGCTGGGATGCGTCGCCGTCGACGACATCGCCAGCTTCGAGGCGAACTATGTGAAGTGAGGCGGACAGATTGCGGGAGGGCGGCGATGCCTGGGATCGAATCTACGTGCCATCGACTTTTTTTTGGCGATCTTCGTCGCCTTCACCTTCGCTCTCCCTGCCGCGCGGGATGCCAGGGCGGATATGTACGCGACGATGACCAAGGATACCTGCTGGGTCACGACGGAGACCACCGACGAGGCGGTCAAGAAGAAACAGTATCGGCAGGCGATCGCAGGCTACACCAAAGCGATCGAGTGGACGGCCAAGACCTGCGGTCAGACCCTAGAGGCGGACTCGCTGGCCAAGGAAGAGCTGAAGAAGAGCCATCTGGGCCGGGCCATCGCCGCGGCGGGTTCCGGCGATTACGATCTCGCCGCACGCGATATCGCCTTGTTGTATAAGTCGGATGTCGTGTGGCTTTGGGAACATCGACCCCACATGCGCGCCTTGTTCAACAGCAAGGCGATGTCGGACCCTTCCGGAACCGTGTTTCTGGACTGGTCGCTCGGGGTCGTGAACAAGGCCATCGAGAAAAAGCCCAAGACATCGGTTTACCGCGCTGCCCGCGCAAAGATCTACGAGGTGAGAAAAGAGTTCGACAAGGCGCTCGCCGAACGCACCGCGCAGGTCGACTACGCACGGAACAACGCGGACAAAGCCCAAGCCCTTTACGATCGGGCCTATACCCGCTCCCGGCTTGGCGACAAAGAGGGAGAGCTTGCGGATCTCGACGCGGCTATCGAGCTCGATTCCGACCCGGGGCCCTGGCGCTACGCGAACCGCGCTTCTCTTCACAAGCAGGCCGGACGGATCGACGAGGCCATTGCCGACTACACCAAGGCGATGAGCGACGAGAACTACCACAGGTACCCCGAATATCTGGCGGCGCGGGCCGACCTCTACCGCAAGACCGGGAAGCTCGACGCGGCCGCCAAGGACTATGCCGCGGTACTATCTAAACAGCCCAAGAACACCGATAGTCTCTACGGCTTGCTGCTCGTGCGCACGCAGCAAAGGGATACCCGTCAGGTGCGAAGACTGCGCGCGCGGCTCGACAAGCTCAAACCCGGCTATCTCGACGATCCGGAACGGGCCCGCGAGCTGGCCGCGGCGGGGGGAGGGGCGGGTCTCGCCGAACCCTCCACATCGCCCGAGGCGCTACGCGAAGCCTGGACCATGGGAGAGGTCGTGCCTTGGCGCCGCTTCAACACCTGATCGGGAAACCAGACCCCACGATCGACAAGGCGTGGGACATGACGTCGAAGTTCGTCAGCACCGAACAGAGGGAAGCGGGGCAGCCGCCGCGTGGACTTGGGAAGATTCCCGCGTTCAAGGGCCCGAAATCGGCTCAGCTCAAGCAGACGGTCGCCTTCGTCTTCCGTCAGAGCAAGGCGGTCGAGGCGGCGTTGGAGAAGAAATTCGGCGCCCAAGCAGGCGCGGTGTTCGCCGTCTCCAATGCCGGCTATCTGGCCATGACGCTGAACCAGATTGGCGTCCCCAATGTCAACGGACAGCTCGGCAAGATGATCAAGGCGCAAGGACCATCAAGCGGCCTGCCTCGCGATGTGTGGGCCGATACCGTCACGAAAACCGAATCGAACGCGAAGCCCGAAGAGGTGGCCAAGGCCTGGCAGGCGGGGCGGAAGACCGCGCGGGAGTTCATCGCCGGGGCGAACAAGAAGCCCGAGAAGAAGTCCGAGGCGCCGCCCGAAAAGAAAACGCCAAAGGCTTCCGCAGCCGAGCTCGACCTCAACGCGCTCTACGACACGGAGGCCGAAAAACAGAAGGCAAACGCCGCCAGTGCCATCGAGCAGCTTGCCCGCAAGGCCGGTAAGAGCCCCGAGGCCTTCGTCGCCGGGCGTTCGTGCTCGGCCGGCTGCACCTTTTCTTGCGATTGGGCGGGCGTACAGTCCAGGGCGAAGGAAGTCTACCTCTTCGCGTGGCCGGACTCTGTCGACGACGTGCTCGAGTGCCTCTTTATCAACATCCACAAGGAGAAGTTCGATAGGGCGCTGATTTATGCCGAGGCCCTGCTCGTGGGAAACACGGGGGCCGAAGACGTGGCGAACGGCGAAGCGGCCGTTCTGCTCGGTTCGGGACGCGGATTGGGCAAGCGCGACTTCACCCTCGCAGCTGAGCATCTGGCGCGTATCGAGGGCGACCAACGTGCCTGGGCACAGAAGCTGCTGACGGCGACGCAGCCTTTCGCGAAGCCGACTGAGAAGGGATCCAAGCCCGAGAAGGCAATCGCCGAGGAGAAGGGCGTCAAGCCGCCGGAGCCGCTGCGAAAATGCGACGATTTCGACGCCCTCTACTACGACCCGGGCACGACGCCGCCTTGCGAGCCTTAGTAGCGAGGCTTCCGCGCCCTGCTCAGGCTAAAGAATGAACTTAGAGAGGTCCGCGTTCTTGGCGAGGTCGCCGATGTGTTCGCGCACGTAAGCGGCGTCGATGGTGATGGTGTCGCCGTCAAGGTCGGCGGCATTGAACGAGACATCGTCGAGAATGCGCTCCATCACCGTCATCAGGCGGCGTGCACCGATATTCTCGACGGAGGTGTTCACCTCCACGGCGATGTCGGCGATGGCGTCGATAGCATCCTCGGTGAAGTCGAGCGCGACGCCTTCCGTCTTCATCAGCGCCACATACTGATTGATGAGACACGCCTTCGGTTCCGTCAGGATACGGCGGAAGTCTTCCCGGGTGAGCGCGCGCAGCTCCACGCGGATGGGAAGGCGCCCTTGCAGTTCGGGCAACAGGTCCGACGGTTTGGCGATATGAAACGCACCCGAGGCGATGAAGAGGATGTGGTCTGTCTTCACGGGTCCGTATTTCGTGCCGACGGTCGTGCCTTCGATGAGGGGCAGAAGATCGCGCTGCACGCC
Source organism: Methyloceanibacter methanicus (assembly GCF_001723285.1). Taxonomy (GTDB): domain Bacteria; phylum Pseudomonadota; class Alphaproteobacteria; order Rhizobiales; family Methyloligellaceae; genus Methyloceanibacter; species Methyloceanibacter methanicus. The sequence continues at coordinate 191,782 of NZ_LPWG01000002.1, forward strand.
TTCGCGGCTGACATCCGCGCCGGCGCGGTCCGACCGGGCGCAAATCTTGTCGATCTCGTCAAGGAAGACGATGCCGTTGTTCTCAACGTTCCGAATCGCCTCCTGGACCATCATGTCGTCGTCGATGAGCTTGTCGGATTCCTCCGCCATCAGGATCTCGAAAGAGTCCTGTACGGTGACGGTGCGTGACTTGGTGCGCTGGCCGAAGGCCTTACCGAGCATGTCGGAGAGGTTGATCATGCCGACCTGGCTGCCGGGCATGCCTGGAATCTCGAACGACGGCATGCCTCCGCCCGTATCGGCGACCTGGATCTCGATCTCCTTGTCGTTCAGCTCGTTGGCGCGCAGCTTCCGCCGGAAGACGTCGCGGGTCGAACTGCTTGCGCCCGCGCCCACGAGGGCGTCGATCACGCGCTCCTCGGCGTTGATCTGTGCCTTGGCCGCGACCTCTTTGCGCTTGGCGTCTCGCACGAGACCGATACCTGCTTCGATCAGATCACGGACGATCTGCTCCACGTCCCGGCCCACATAGCCGACCTCAGTGAACTTGGTTGCTTCGATCTTGATGAAGGGCGCGCCGGCGAGCTTGGCCAGGCGCCGGGAGATTTCCGTCTTGCCGACCCCGGTGGGGCCGATCATCAGGATGTTCTTGGGCAGGACCTCCTCGCGCATGTCCTCGTCCAGTTGCTGGCGCCGCCAGCGATTGCGCAAGGCGATGGCGACGGCGCGCTTGGCGTCGTTCTGGCCGACGATGTGCCGGTCGAGTTCGGAAACGATTTCGCGGGGGGAAAAGGCGGTCATGCAGGGACTGACTTGTTCGGAATTAGCGGGCGGTCGCGTCGAGCGTTTCGACGGTCAGGGAATCGTTGGTGTAGACGCAAATTTGGGCGGCAATGGCCATGGCCTTGCGCGCGATCGCTTCCGCGTCGAGATCGGAGTCGAGCAGGGCCTTGGCGGCGGCGAGCGCATACATGCCGCCCGAGCCGATGCCCATGACCGCATCGTCCGGCTCCAGCACGTCGCCCGTGCCGGTCAGGACCAGGCTCTCGTTCGGGTCCGCGACGATCATCATGGCCTCGAGGCGGCGCAGATACCGGTCGGTCCGCCAATCCTTTGCCAGTTCCACGCAGGCGCGCTTCAGCTGGTCCGGAAACCGTTCCAGCTTGGTCTCGAGGGCGTCGAACAGGGTGAAGGCGTCGGCGGTCGAGCCCGCGAAGCCGGCGATCACCGGCCCGGTGCCCACGCGCCGCACCTTCCGCGCGGTGCCTTTGATGATGGTTTGGCCCAAAGAGACCTGGCCATCGCCGGCGACCACCACCTTGCCGCCCTTGCGGACGGTGAGAATGGTTGTGCCATGCCAGACTTCCGGGGAGGAGGAGGGTGCACTCATACTGCATTGCGATATCGGCCTTGCGGCCCCGTTCGTCAAGCGCCGGCGCGGGATCGGCGGGTTGCGGCCGAAATCCGGCCGGCGCGACGTCCCGGCCGCGCTAGTTCACCTTGGGCACCATGGCCGTCAGGGGCGGCACCGCGACATCCGTGACACGCCAGCGGACGCCCTCCAGGGTCATCGTGGCGGTGATGGTGGGCGCGTCGGCCTCGTTGGGGTTCTTCGCATCGACCCGGAAGGTGGTGGGCGAGGAGAAGAAGGCGTAGGTCATATAGTCCCAAAATCCCTCGTCTTTTTCCCGGTGCTCGACCACGGTGGGATTGCTCAGGAGCGCCTCCGGGGTCACGAGGTCGTCCACCGTGCCGCCGATCACCGAGGGCCCGAGGATCTTGGTCAGCGCTTCGCCGATATCCCCCAGAACGGGGCGTTTTTCGCCCAATTCCTGAGATTTCTGCAAGAGTTTGCCCTCGACCTGGGCCTTCGCACTCGCCCGAATCGCGGGAAAATCGACAATTTTCTTCAAGGATTCCGCGTTGTTGGTCAGGAGCGCTGCTCGAGCCGGTAGAGCGTCCAGTAGGGGTAGGCGACATAGATGGCGAGCAGGATCAGAAGCAGCAGAAAGAGGCGGCGCATGAACGTAAATCCCTCAATTTGTGACCGTCGCCCATAGCATGGCTGCATGACGGGGCGTATAAGCCACGCGTAATGGAAGCGAATTGCTAAGAGCCTTTGGGCTAGGCTGGCAGACATGCAACAGCGAAGCAAATCCGCGGAGTCCGCCGCGCCGGCAGAAAACCGGACCGCGACGGTCGACCGTCGCACCAAGGAAACGAGTATCAGCGCCACCGTCAATCTCGACGGTACGGGGGCGTACGACGTCGCCACGGGCGTGGGCTTTCTCGACCACATGCTGGAACAGCTCGCCCGTCACGGGCTGTTCGACATCGCTCTGAAGGCGGACGGCGATCTTCACATCGACCAGCACCATACGACGGAGGATTCCGGCATCGTCCTGGGGCAGGCTTTTGCGCAGGCCCTCGGCGACAAGGCGGGGATCACGCGCTATGCGTCTTGCTACCTGCCCATGGACGAGACGCTGACGCGTGTCGCGGTCGATGTGTCCGGGCGCCCGTTCCTCGTGTGGAAGGTGGAATTCACCCGCTCCAAGATCGGGGAGATGGACACGGAGCTCTTTCGCGAGTGGTTCCAGGCGTTCGCGCAGAACGCAGGCATCACGCTCCATGTCGAGACCCTGTATGGCGAGAACAACCACCACGTTGCCGAGACCTGTTATAAGGCCCTTGCAAGGGCGTTGCGCCAGGCCGTGTCCATCGACGCGCGGCAAAGCGGGCGGGTGCCCTCCACCAAGGGGCAATTGTGAGGGTCCATTGGGCCGGCGTTCCGGTGCGAACGCCCGATCGAGGTTGAGCGTAACGTAAAGTGACCGTCTATTCCGTCTATGAGCCTTCCGATGCGCCTTCGGGCCAAGGCGATGCCGGCGCCGAAGCGCGCGCCGAAAAGATCGCCTTCGTGAAGGAGGGCTTTGCCTGGATTGCGCTGATCGTGCCCATCCTTTGGCTGATCTACCATCGGATGTGGCTCGAGCTCCTCGCGTTCCTGGCCGTCTTCCTATCGCTGCCGGCGATCTTCGGAAACGATCCGGTTGGGAAAGACCTCGCGGGCTGGGCCTCGCTCGGCCTCACGGTTCTGTTCGCGTTCGAGGCCAACGATCTGCGCGCCTGGGCCCTGCGGCGCCGCGGCTTTCGATTCGCCGGCACCGCCTGGGGCCGGGACCAGACCGAGGCCGAGACGCGCTTCTTCACCCGTTGGCTTCCCGAGCAGGCGCAATCACAGCCGGCCGTGCCCGCGGACTTGCCCGTGCCGGCGAAGTCTCCCGCGATCGTGCCGACCCGCCCGCTTGGCGGCGACGAAGTGATCGGCTCGTTTCCGCGGAGCTAGCGCCATGCATGTCGCCATCATCGATTACGGCTCCGGGAATCTTCATTCCGCCGCGAAGGCCTTCGAGCGCGCGGCCGGCGAGCTCGGTTCGCCGCTCGAGATCCATGTGACGGCGGAGCCGGACGACGTGCTCGCCGCCGACCGCATCGTTCTGCCGGGCGTCGGCGCGTTCGCCGACTGCAAGGCGGGGCTCGCGGCCGTGCCGGGCATGATCGAGGCGCTGGGCGAGGCGGTCACCGAACGCGGCGCACCGTTCCTCGGCATCTGCGTCGGCCTGCAGCTCATGGCGAGCCGGGGGCTGGAGCACGGCGTGACGCCGGGGCTCGATTGGATCGGCGGCGAAGTGCGCGCCATCGAGCCCGACGACGTCGCGCTCAAGATCCCGCATATGGGCTGGAACACGCTCACCCTCGAGCGCGATCACGCGCTGTTCGAGGGAATCCCCACAGGCGAGAGTGGCCTGCACGCCTATTTCGTGCACTCCTACCACTTCGTGCCCAAGGCGGCCGAGACCCGCGTGGCGACCACGGATTACGGCGGTGCGGTGACCGCCTTCGTGGCGCGGGACAATGTGGCCGGCAGCCAGTTCCACCCCGAGAAGAGCCAGAAACTGGGATTGGCGTTGATCGCCAATTTCCTGAAATGGAAGCCCTAGGAAGACGCGTTTCATGATCCTATTCCCCGCCATCGATTTGAAGGACGGTCAATGCGTGCGTCTGCGCCAAGGCGCGATGGACCAGGCCACGGTCTTCAATGCTGACCCAGCAGCCCAAGCGAAAACCTTCGAGGACCAAGGCTTCGAGTGGCTCCATGTGGTCGATCTCAATGGCGCGTTCGAGGGCAAGCCCGTCAACGGGCCGGCGGTCGAGGCGATCTTCGCGGCGAGCCATTTGCCCATCCAACTCGGCGGCGGCATCCGGGACATCGACACGATCGCCCTCTGGCTCGACAAGGGCATCGACCGGGTGATCCTCGGCACGGCGGCCGTGCGCGATCCCGATCTCGTGCGCGAGGCGGCGCGATTCCCCGGCTGCATCGCGGTCGGCATCGACGCCCGCGACGGCAAGGTCGCCATCGAGGGTTGGGCGGAGACATCGGAGATGACGGCGCTGGATCTCGCGCGCCGGTTCGAGGATGTGGGGGTCGCCGCCATCATCCACACCGACATCGCCCGCGATGGCCTGCTCGAAGGGCTCAACCTCGATGCGACGGCCGAGCTTGCCGATGCGGTCTCCGTGCCGGTGATCGCCTCGGGCGGTCTTGCTTCCATCGACGACATCAAGCGCCTCGTGGAATCGCGCTATGCCAAACTCGACGGCGCCATCGCGGGACGCGCGCTCTATGACGGCCGGCTCGACCCGGGCGAGGCGCTCGGGATCATCGCCGCGAAATACGGCCATCACGGCGTGACGGGGCAGTACTGACGCGATGCTCAAAGTCCGTGTGATTCCCTGCCTCGACGTGAAGGACGGCCGTGTCGTCAAAGGCGTGAACTTCGTCGACTTGCGCGATGCGGGCGATCCCGTGGAAGCCGCCGCCGCCTATGACGAGGCCGGCGCGGACGAGCTGTGCTTTCTCGACATCACCGCGAGCCACGAAAAGCGGGGCACGATCCTCGACATCGTCAGCCGCACCGCCGAGCGCTGCTTCATGCCGCTCACGGTCGGCGGCGGCGTCCGGTCGACCGAGGATGTTCGGGCGCTGCTGGAAGCGGGCGCGGACAAGGTCTCGATCAACACGGCCGTCGTGCGCGACCGGCAACTCGTCCGCCGCGCGGCCGAGAAGTTCGGCGCGCAATGTATCGTGGTGGCGATCGATGCCAAACGCGTCGGCGCCAACGGCAAGGCGCCGCGCTTCGAGATCTTCACCCATGGCGGGCGCGAGCCCACGGGCATCGACGCCATCGCCTATGCCGAAGAGGTCGTGTCGCTCGGCGCGGGCGAAATTCTCCTGACCTCCATGGACCGGGACGGCACGCGCATGGGCTTCGACAACGTTCTGACCCGCGCGATCGCGGACGCTGTGACCGTGCCGGTCATCGCCTCGGGCGGCGTCGGCAATCTGCAGCATTTGGTGGACGGGGTCCGCGACGGGCACGCCTCGGCGGTCCTGGCCGCCTCGATCTTCCACTTCGGCGAGCACTCGATCGGGGAGGCCAAGCGCTTCATGGCCGATGCGGGGCTGCCCATACGGCTGGACCCTTGAGCCGCCCATGAGCGTTCCCGCCTATTCCCAGCAGCCGCGCCACGGTGTATGAGCCACGACATGACCAAGGATGCATTGGATAGGCTCGCCGCCACGATCCGCGAACGCCGGACCGCCGCGTCCGACAAGTCCTACACGCGGCAGCTTCTGGACGATCCGATCCTGTCGGCCAAGAAGGTGGGCGAGGAGGGTGTCGAGGTGGCGATCGCGCCGCCGCGCAGGACCGGGACGCGCTCATCTCCGAAGCGCCGACCTGCTCTACCATTTTCTGGTGCTGCTCGAGTCCCGCGAGATCGGTCTTGCGGACGTGTGCGCGGTGCTCGAGGACCGCATGGGCACGTCCGGTCTTGCGCGCCGCGACGGCCGTCCGCGCACCAAGGGGCCGGCGGACTAGCCGGACACGGGCGCTTTCGTGATGGACACCAGCCCCGCCGTCGCCTTCTCGCCCTACACGATGTATTCGCGCATGGAATGGGCGCGCTTGCGCGAGGACACGCCGCTCACGCTCAACGAGGCGGATCTCGAAAATCTCTCCGGCGTCACCGAGCGCGTCTCCACGGACGAGGTGGTCGACGTCTACCTGCCCCTGAGCCGTCTGCTCAATCTCTATGTCGAGGCCTCCCAAGGCTTGCATGGCGTCACGGAGGAGTTCCTGCGCAAGGGCAACGGCAAGGTCCCGTTCGTCATCGGGCTTGCGGGCAGTGTTGCGGCCGGCAAGAGCACGTCGGCCCGCGTGCTCCAGGCGCTGCTTGCGCGCTGGCCGAGCCATCCCAACGTGGCCCTCGTGCCGACCGACGGTTTTCTGTTCCCGACGCCGTACTGGAAGACCGGGGGCGCCGCAAGGGCTTTCCCGAGAGCTACAATCTGCCGGCGCTGCTCAACTTTCTGGGGCGAGGTGAAATCCGGCAAGGCGCGCGTCGAAGCCCCCGTCTATTCCCATGTGGTCTACGACGTGCTGCAGGGCCACACACTCGCCGTCGACAATCCGGACATCGTTATCGTGGAAGGGCTCAACGTGCTTCAACCTGCCATCCTGCCCAAGGACGGCGAGGCCATACCGTTCGTGTCCGACTTCTTCGATTTCTCGATCTATATCGACGCCGCGGAGGCGCTCGTCGAGCGATGGTATGTGGAGCGCTTCCTGCGCTTGCGCCAAACCGCGTTCCGCGATCCGGCGGCCTATTTCCATCGCTATGCGACGCTCTCCGAGGACGAGGCGCGCACAACCGCGCTATCGCTTTGGCGGACGATCAACCTCGTCAATCTGCGCGAGAACATTCTGCCGACGCGCCAGCGCGCCGATCTCATCGTGCGCAAGGGCGAGGGCCATGCCGTTGAAAGTGTGGCACTCCGGAAGCTCTGACTCTTACGACAGAAGCCCGCGGGATTTGGCCAGGTCCAGGAGATTGGTCTCGGGACGGGCGCCGATGTGGGAGATCGCTTCGGCCGCGGCAATGCTGCCCAGCCGTCCGCAATCCGCCAGCGGCATGCGGCGGGAGAGGCCGAACAGGAATCCCGACGCGTAAAGATCGCCCGCACCGGTGGCGTCGACGACCTGCGAAACAGGTTCGGCGGCAACTTCCGTCGTTTCCCCGCCACCGACGATCAGCGATCCGGCTTCGGAGCGGGTCAGGACGGCCATCTCGCAGTCCTGCAGAGCCGCGTCGGCGGCCTCCAGGAACGTGTTGGTCTCGTAGAGGGAGGTGATCTCCTTCTCGTTGGCGAACACGATGTCGGCTCCGTCCTTGACGAGCGCGCGGAAGTCCTCGCGGTGCCGGTCGACGCAGAACGGGTCGGAGAGGGACAGGACCACCTTGGCACCCGCCTCCTTCGCGAGCTTCGCCGCTTCCCGGAAGGCGGATTTGGCCGCGTCCTTGTCGAACAGATAGCCTTCCAGATAGACGAATTTGGCCGCGCCGATGAGGTCGGCATCGATATCGGCGGCGGTCAGGTCCACGCTTGCACCGAGGAACGTATTCATGGTGCGTTCGCCGTCGGGCGTCACGAGCACGAGGCAGCGCGCGGTCGGCGCCCCATCGACGGCCGGCTCGGTCCCGTATTCGATGCCCAAGGAACGGATGTCATGGCGGAAGATGCCGCCGAACTGGTCGGCGGCCACCCGGCCGATGAAGCCGCATTTGGCGCCGAGCGAGGCAAGGCCCGCAATCGAGTTGGCGACCGATCCGCCAGAGCGTTCCGTGGCCGGACCCATCTCCTCGTAGAGCTCCGCGGCCTCGCTCGAATCGATCAGCCGCATGAAGCCCTTGTCTAGGTTGCGCTTGGACAGAAAGGCATCGTCGCAGCGGGCGATGATGTCTACGATGGCATTGCCGATGCCAACCACGTCATAGGTCTTTGCAGCCATAGTCTCGCAAGGTCTCCCCGTTCGAAATTGGTCAATCCGGTGCGGCCGCTGGCGCTGCGATTTTCGCTCGCTATATTCCCCCAGCAGACCGAAGCAGGACAAGTTCATGCTTAACGCAGCACGTCAAGCCTTCGAGGAGCTCTTCTCGCCGCCGTTTCGCGCGGTCATGGTGAAGTGCGTGGCCTTCACGCTGGCCTTGCTCGCGGGGCTCATTGCGCTGGCCGTGTGGTCGTTCTCGTATTTCGTCGTCTGGCCGGATTGGATCGAAACCACGATCCAGTGGCTCGGCGGCCTCGCGCTGGTCGCGGGCTCGATCTTTCTCATTCCGCCGGTGACGTCGCTCATCGCGGGCCTCTATCTCGACGATATCGCCGGCGTCGTCGAGCGGCAGAACTTCCCCGGCGATCCGCCGGGCCGGGAACTTCCGACGGCCCGGTCGATCTGGCTCGCGATCCGCTTCTTCTTCGTGGTGCTGATCGTCAACCTGATCGCGCTGCTGCTCTTGCTGGTGCCGGGCGTCAATCTGATCGCGTTCTACGTGGGCAACGGCTATCTGCTGGGCCGTGAATATTTCGAGCTCGCGGCCATGCGGCATGTGAGCGAGCGCGAGGCCAAACGCATCCGCAAGGCCAACGGGACGCCCATCCTGCTGTGCGGGCTCGTGATCGCGGCCCTGGCGTCCGTGCCGATCCTCAATCTCGTGACGCCGCTCTTCGCGACCGGGTTCATGGTGCGCGTGTGGAAGCACATCGCCGCGAAACCGAACGCACGCCTGCCGGGGGCCGGAGAGCGCAATGGGGCGCGCGACCCGTTCGCGCAGACCACGCGCGTCTAGGCCGGCGCTTCGACCTTCTGCTTGAACGCACATAGATCGCGAATATGGCAACGCCAGCACTCGGGCTTGCGCGCCTTGCACACATAGCGTCCGTGCAGGATCAGCCAATGGTGCGCATGGAGCTTGTATTGCTCGGGGATGACGCGCTCCAAGGTGTGCTCGACTTCGAGGGGCGTCTTTCCGGGTGCGAGCCCTGTCCGGTTCGAGACCCGGAAGATATGGGTGTCGATCGCGATCGTCGGCTGGCCGAACGCGACATTGAGCACCACATTTGCGGTCTTGCGTCCCACACCCGGCAAGGCTTCCAGCGCCTCGCGGCGCGCGGGCACCTTGCCGTCGTGCTCGGCGACGAGCTTGCGCGAAAGCGCGATCACGTTCTTGGCCTTATTCCGGAAGAGCCCAATGGTCTTGATCCGCTCACTGACGGCCTCTTCGCCGAGCGCGACCATCTTCTCGGGCGTATCGGCCGCCTCGAACAGGGCCGGCGTGACCCGGTTGACGGACACGTCGGTGGCTTGGGCGGAGAGAACCACGGCTACGAGCAGCGTGAAGGGGTCGCGGTACTCCAGCTCCGTGCGCGGGTCGGGATCGAGGGCCTCGAACCGCGCGAACATTTCCTCGATCTGCGCGCGCGTGAGTCTGGTGCGTGAAGCCCGCCGCTTCGCCCTGGTCTTCGGCGCCTCACGTTTCTTTGCTCGAGCGGCCACTTGCGCTATGCCACCTTTCCCGGCTGTACTACCTTCAACGCTATGACAGAGACGCATCCCTTGCCGCAAGGCCCTGATAACCCGGAACCGAGCTTCCGCGCGGTGCTGACCCCGCACCGTTCGCTGGGGCCGCGCGGGTTCGTGATCTTCATGCTCGCGGTGAGCACGATTTCGTTCGGGACGGGGCTCCTGTTCTTTCTCATGGGTGCCTGGCCCGTGGTGGGCTTCATGGGCCTCGACGTCCTTCTCATCTATGTGGCGTTTCGGATCAATTTCCGCGCCTTGCGGGTCTACGAGACGGTCGCGCTCACGGGCGATGCCCTAACCGTCACGCGCGTCGCGCCGGACGGCAGGGAACAGTCTTGGCAATTCAATCCTTATTGGGTGCGTGTCCGGGTCGACGAGCGGGTCGGATTGTCATCCGAGCTGTCGCTCGCTAGTCACGGTAAACGGCTGATTTTCGGGGCTTTTCTGACAGACCCGGAACGGGAGGACTTTGCCGATGCGCTCAAAGACGCACTGCGCGAGGTCCGCGCGCCGGACACGGGACAGACCGCGTTCGCTTGAGCTCAAGCGGCGAGGCTGCGCTTCTCGGTGAGGGTTCCGTCCGCCATGACGCGGTAGATCACCGGCGTGGCCGTCGCCAGCGAATAGTGCTGAACCTCTTCCGGGCTGAGCTTGTCCAGCTCCATGATCAGCGAGCGGAGCGAGTTTCCGTGAGCGACGACAATCACGTTCTTGCCCGACTGCAGCTCCGGCACGATCCAGCGGTCGAAGAACGGGCAGACGCGTGCAGCCGTGTCCTTCAGGGATTCGCCGCCCGGGGGCGCCACATCGTAGGAGCGCTGCCAGATCTGGACCTTTTCGGCCCCGAAACGCTTGCGGGCTTCTTCCTTGTTGATTCCGACAAGGTCGCCATAGTCGCGCTCGTTGAGGGCTGCGGCCTTGATGATGGGGAGCTTCCCCTGACCAACTTCGTCGAGAATGATGTCGAGCGTGTTGTGGGCCCGTTTCAGGGTCGATGCGAAGGCGCTGTCGAAGACCAGCCCCTCCTCCTTGAGCCGCTGGCCCGCGCGATGCGCTTCGGAGACGCCTTCCTCGCTGAGGCCGACATCCTTCCAGCCCGTGAACATATTGAGGCGGTTCCACTCGCTTTGGCCATGCCGGACCAAAACAAGAACATTATCTGAATCTTGCCGTCGATCGCTGGTTTTTTGAAGCATGTCCCCTGAATGACACCCTGTCATTGTCTGCTCGATTGGCCCTGTGACGCCTTTGCGGTCTCTTGATTGGTGGTGACTATAGTCCCGCAGAGTTAAGAGCCAAGGTCACTATCGCCGCCCAATGGGGTGACTTTTTGGCTGCAAGGATAACAAGACCTTAGCGTCCTCTCTCAGAACGGCCGATAAACGAACTATCATCGCGTTGTTACAATCCGAGCACATCCGCCATTGTGTATAGCCCAGGCGGCTTCCCTCTCGCCCAAAGTGCCGCCCGAACGGCGCCACGGGCAAAAATGCCGCGGTCCGAGGCGATATGGGTGAGTTCGATGCGTTCGCCCGGGCCTGCGAAGATCACGCTGTGCTCGCCGACCACGTCGCCGCCCCGGAGCGCGGCGAATCCGATATCGCCCTCTCTTCGCGGCCCGGTGTCGCCGTCGCGGGTCCGCACGGCCTTCTCGGCCAGCGCGACGGCGCGGCCGTTTGCCGCTGCCTCGCCCAGCATGAGCGAGGTCCCTGAGGGCGCATCGCGTTTGTGGCGGTGGTGCATCTCCAGAATCTCGATGTCGAATTCAGGTCCCAAGATCTCCGCGACTCGCTTCGTGAGCGCGGCCATGAGATTGACGCCCATGCTCATATTCCCCGCCTTCACGATCGTGGCGTGACGCGCGGCCGCGTCGAGCTTGGCGAGCTGGTCGTCGGTAAAGCCCGTGGTTCCGATGACGTGGACGATCCGGGCCTGCGCCGAGAGCGCCACGAACTCCGTCGTCGCCTTGGGCAGGGTGAAATCGAGGACGCCTTCCACATGGGCGAACAGGGCATGGGGATCGTCTGTGACGGGCACACCGATGGTCTCGAGCCCGGCGATCTCGCCGAGGTCCCGGCCCACGGCCGGCGACCCCTTCGCCTCGAGACCCCCGGCGATCTCGCAGCCTGGCGTCGCGTGCAGGGCTCGGGTCAAGGCCTGGCCCATGCGTCCGGCAGCACCGAGAACCGCGATCCTCATGTCACTCATCGTGCGTGGCGCCCCCCGATGCGTTCGTCACGCCGCCATGATAGGACGGCTGACTGCAAATTTGTGCGGTGCCGTTGTAGGACGGCGGGCGGCCGGTCACAAGTGCGGCGATGGCTGCAATCCACTGGACCATAGTAGGGAGCCGACAAACATGACCCAATCCGCGATGCGTAGGTTTGCCATCCTGCTCGGTGCCGCCGGGCTGGTTCTCCCTGCAGTAGCGGTCGCAGGGGTCATCGAAAGTGCGTATACGCCCCTCGTCCTGGAGTCGTGCGACAACGTCACCCCGCCGGAGATGGCCGAGCATGGAGCGGTATTCCGCTGCGAGGGCTATGGTGGAACCGAGGTCCGTGTCGCCGAGGGCGATCTGCGGATGTTCGTGTCCTACGGCAAGGGCGCGGGCGATCAGACCGCGGCCCGGCAGACCCTTCCGGTCTTCAACTCCATCGGCGAGACACTCGAGTGGCGCCTCGAGGACGGGAAGCCCTTCGCGACCATCCTGCGGTTCCGATGGGACAACGACGGCACCAGCCGGGGCTCGACCCTCGTCGTCACGAAGCTCGGCGAGACCGATTCATGCCACGTGGCCTATGTGCGGGCCGAGAACAACGCCGATGCGAACAGACTGGCGCGCGAGGTGGCGGACGAAGACGCGCGCCGGTTTTCGTGCAAGCGCGACCGGCCGCGAACCTACGGTGCGGACGGGAAGCCAATCGACAAGGCGAGAGACGCGTTCGACGCAGCGCCGGCAGGCTAGGCGACCTCGGCCGCGTCGAGCGGTATGTCCTCGAGCGGATCGCTCGGGACTTCGGCTTCTGGGCGGCCGTAATAATAGCCCTGGACCTGATCGCAGCCCCAATGCTTCAGCATGGCGGCCTGGCCTTCTGTCTCGACCCCCTCGGCGGTGATCGTGACGTCCAGGGACTGACCCAGGCCGACGATGCTGGAGACGATGGCGCTTGTTTGCGGATTGGAGCCGAGCGTGTCGATGAAGGAGCGGTCGATCTTGATCTTCTTGACCGGGAAGCGGGTCAGATAGGACAGGCTCGAATAGCCGGTGCCGAAGTCGTCCATGGCGATGGAGACGCCGAGCTGGTCCAGCTTGGTCAGGGTCTCGATGACGGCGTCCGTATTCTGCAGGATGGTCCCTTCGGTGATTTCGAGCTCGAGGCGCTCCGGCTCCAACCCGGTCTCCATGAGCACGCGGCGCACGAGCGCGTAGACGTCCTGGGTCTTGAATTGCGCCGGAGACAGGTTCACGGCGAGCTTGGTCTCGGGCGGCCAGCCCAGCGCGTAGGTACAGGCCGTCTTCAGGATCCATTCGCCGAGCGGCACGATGAGCCCCGTCTCTTCGGCAATCGGCAAGAAGGTCGACGGCGGAATCTCGCCCTCCACCGGGTGCCACCAGCGCACCAGGGCCTCGTAGCCAGTGAGGTCGCCGTGGCTCAGGCCAAACTGGGGCTGGTAATCGAGATAGAGCTGGTGCTTGCGAATGGCGTTGCGCAGGTCGTGTTCCAGGCGGCGGCGCCTTTGCAGCGCCGCGTCCATGGCCGGTTCGAAGAAGCGGAACGTGTTGCGGCCGTCCTGCTTGGCCCGGTACAGCGCGAGGTCCGCATTCTTCATCAGGATTTCGACCGGCTGGTCGGGGAGGGGCCCAAGGGCGATTCCGACGCTTGCCGATGTGATGATCTCGTGACCGTTGACATTGTACGGGGCGCCGAGCGCGCCGCAAACGCGCCGGGCCAGGTTCATGGCATCCTCGGGCGCGGTGATTTGCTCGGCCACGATGGCGAACTCGTCGCCGCCCATGCGTCCGACCACGTCGCTCTCGCGAAGGGTCTCGACCAGCCGCGCGGCGACCTCTTCCAGAAGCGCGTCGCCCGTCGCATGGCCGAGCGTGTCGTTCACGTTCTTGAAACGGTCCAGATCCAACCCGAAGACGGCAATCTTGGTGTCATGGCGCTTGGCCCGGGCGACCGCCTGTTCCAGATGGTGCCGCAACTGCAGCCGGTTGGGCAGCCCCGTCAGCGAATCGTGCATGGCCAGATAGCGGATCTTGTCCTCTGCCTGCCAGCGCTCGCGAATGCGCCGCGATGCAATGGCCGCGGGGACCGAAAAGCCCATGACGATCAGGAGGCTGGTGGTCACCGTCACGACGACGAGTGCGAGATTCGTCAGCGCCGCCGCCGCGCTCTGGTCTATGTCGAAGGCATAGACATGGGAGACGTTTCCCCCTTGCGTGACAGGGACGAAGACGAGGCTGTCCCTGTCTTGATCCGGGACCGCCGAGACGGCGACCTTCTGCTGCGCGACCGCTTCGGCCAAGGCCGTTTTGGCTGTCTCTGTCTCAAGCTTGCCGGACAGCGCGCCCGGCGCCACCCGGCCGCCCACGGCGAGGGTCTCGCCGCGCGGCGTGAGCACGGCGAAACCGTCCATCTTGCTCACATAGTCGTCGCTGGAGCCGCCCGTGTCGGCCGCGAAGAGTCCGCCCGTGAGCCAACGGATGCGCTCTGCGAACATCTGGTGGCTCTCGCCCACAGAGGCCTTCGGGACGCTGGGCGCCTCGTCCGTCCCCCGTGCGAGTCGTTGCCGCAGCGCCTCTGGCTGCAGGATCTGAAGGCTGTCGTCGGTGGGAACGGCCTCGGGCTCCTCAAGGATGCGGCGCAGGCGTTTGTCGGTTTCGGTGCCCCAGGCCTTGGCGGCGTCGGCGGCCTCGACCTCGAGCGCATAATCGATGGCCGATCGACCGGATAGAACGGCCGCCATCACCGTAAACAGGCCCAAAGCCACGAGGCCCAGCATGATCCATCGGTCGCGCGTATCGAATTCAGACATATGTGCGTATTTCCTACCGTCCCTCACCAATGGATGACCATAGGCGTAGGGTCGTTAAGGCAGACCGAATGGTTACAGTTAACGAAGGCTAAACGGGCGTGGTGCGAATCAACGCCAAGCGAATGCGATCTTGCGCAAGCTGGTCCCGCCGAAGCCTTCGGCGCCCTCGGCGATCGGCTTGCCGCCCAACCGGAGATAGAAGTCACAGGCTGCTTCGTTGTCTGCGAGTGCCCAGACCAGGAGGCCATGCAGGCGCCCTTCGCGAAGCTTCTGGCGCGCGCCCTCGAACAGCTTCGTCCCAAGACCGAGGCCCTGATAGGTGGGGCAAAGATAGAGTTCGAAAATTTCGCCCCGATAGGGCCCACGGCCGACACGGCAGCGCCCGAAGGTCACATAGCCCGCCACGTCGCCCTGAAAATCCAGAACCAGCACGGATGCCCGCCGTTGCAGGGCCCGCGCCCACCAGCCAGGGCCCCGGCGCGCGATCATTCGTTCCAGATCAAGATGGGGAATGATGCCCTGATAGGCCCCGCGCCATGCTTCTTCATAGGCGGTTGCGAGCGCGTGTGCGTCTTTTGGCCGTGCCGGCCTCACATGAGCGACATCGACGGACATGCGCAGAGCCTAGCCTAGTTTGCCTCGGTCGGGCAAAGGGCGCGTTTGGGTTATCCCACGCTGCGATGCCGCCCCTCCAAAGGAACAAGGCTCCAAAGAAAAAAGGCGGGCCAGAAACCGGCCCGCCCCTAGAGTTCGTTTGGTGTAAAAGCTGTGCTGACTAGTACGCCGACATCAGGACGATCTTGCCGTCCTTGTCGAGCTTGATGTCCATCACGCCGAATTCGCACTTGGCGTCTTCGATCTCGATGTAACCGTTATCCTCGACTTCGACTTCTTCGTAGCCCTTGCAGCCGAGCGTGCTCATGACCTCTTCGATCTTCTCGACCACACCGGCCGGAAGGTCCTTGTCATCATCATCGTCGTCAGCATAGGCGAAGGTGGTCGCGGCGAGCGCCAAGGCGGCGGCGAGGGAAACGGTCTTGATCATATCGGGAACTCCTTGCGATCTCAGGGTCTATGCGCGAACGCTGGCGCATGCGGTTCTTGTAGTCTGGCAATGTTTCAACAGTGCCAGAGGCCCGAGGGTAAGGTGCGCCAATATTGGTGGGTAGATCGCCACGGAATGTTCAGGAAAGTTTGGCAAAGCCTCTTGCCGAGACCTAGCGTCGCACACGGTTCTGAGGCGACCGCCGGGCCGGTTCGCTAAGCCGCGTTCTCGGCTTCGCGTTGGCGCTCGGCCTTCTTGCGATCGTTCGGATCGAGATGGCGCTTGCGCAGGCGGATCGAGTCCGGCGTCACTTCGACCAGCTCGTCGTCCTGAATGTAAGACAACGCTCTTTCCAGAACCATGCGTATGGGCGGGGTGAGGCGGACGGCCTCATCCTTCGAGGTCGTGCGGATGTTGGTGAGCTTCTTGCCCTTCAACACGTTCACTTCCAGGTCGTTGCCGCGCGTGTGTTCGCCGACGATCATGCCCTGATACACCCGCGCGCCGGGCTCGATCATCATCGGGCCGCGGTCCTCGAGGTTCCACAGCGCATAGGCCACCGCATCTCCCTGGTCGGTTGAAATCAAGACGCCGTTGCGGCGCCCCTGAATGGGGCCTTTGTGGGGCGCGTAGCCGTGGAATAGACGGTTGATGATCCCGGTGCCGCGGGTGTCGGTCAGCAGCTCGCTCTGATACCCGATCAGGCCCCGCGTGGGCGCATGGAACACGAGCCGCACGCGGCCGCCGCCGGACGGCTTCATCTCAATCAGGTCGGCTTTGCGTTCCGACAGCTTCTGCACGACCGCACCTTGGTGCTCCTCGTCGAGATCGATCACGACTTCCTCGATGGGCTCCAAGAGCTGCCCGGTCTCGTCACGGGTGAAGAGGACACGCGGGCGCGACACGGAGAGCTCGAAGCCCTCGCGGCGCATGGTCTCGATCAGGATACCGAGCTGCAGTTCGCCCCGGCCCGCGACGACCATGGAGTCGCGCTCGTCGGATTCGGTGACCTTCAGCGCCACATTGCCCTCGGCCTCCTGCAGCAGCCGGTCGCGGATCATGCGGCCCGTGACTTTGGAGCCTTCGGTGCCCGCAAGCGGCGAATCGTTGACCCGGAAGGTCATGGACAGCGTCGGCGGGTCGATCGGCTGGGCCGGGAGCGGCGCGTCGATGTCCGGCGCGCAGATCGTGTGGGCGACCGTCGCGTTCGGCAGGCCCGCGATCGAAACGATGTCGCCGGCGCTTGCTTCATCCAGCGCCACGCGCTCCAGCCCGCGGAACGCGAGCACCTTGGACACGCGGCCCTGCTCGACCAGCTTTCCTTCATGATCCAGCACCTTCACCATCTCATTGGGCTTGATCTTGCCCGCGGTGATGCGGCCGGTGACGATGCGGCCGAGATAGGGATTGGCTTCGAGGATCGTGCCCAGCATCTGGAACGCGCCCTCCTCGGTGGCGGGCGCGGGCACATGGCGGCGCACCAGCTCGAAGAGCGGGGTCATGCCCTGATCCTTCGGCCCTTCGGGACTCTCGGCCATCCAGCCTTCCTTGGCCGAGCCGTAGAGGACCGGGAAGTCGAGCTGCTCGTCATTTGCGTCCAGGGCCGCGAACAGATCGAAAATCTCATTCAGCACGTCGTCGGGGCGCGCATCCGGGCGGTCGACCTTGTTGATCACCACGATCGGCTTGAGGCCCATCTTGAGCGCTTTCGACACGACGAACTTGGTCTGGGGCAGCGGACCTTCGGCTGCATCGACAAGCACCAGCGCGCCGTCGACCATGTTGAGAATGCGTTCCACCTCGCCGCCGAAATCGGCGTGGCCCGGCGTATCCACCACGTTGATGCGGGTGTCTTCCCACACGATCGAGGTTGGCCTTAGCAGGATGGTGATCCCGCGTTCCCGTTCGAGGTCGTTGGAGTCCATGGCGCGCTCGTCCACGCGCTGATTGTTGCGCACGGCCCCCGATTGCTGGAGGAGGCGGTCGACCAGGGTTGTCTTGCCATGGTCGACATGCGCGATGATGGCGATGTTACGTAGCGTCATGTTCGGATGGGTCTTTCGGCCATGCGCCGGCGCATCCGCCAGCGGGCTGTTGTTGCGGCGCAATATAGGGATTTTGCCGCCAATCGCAATGGCGGGCGGCGCGGGCGGTCACGTGTCCGTCGCAGACCGTCGATAACCGTTGCACGCGCGGCCGTCGATACCGCACACTCGCGCGCCCGCGAAACCGTCCAAGAGACCGGGGCCGGGGCGTCCCTCATCTCGTCACGCCATGAAGGTTCCGCGATGTCCGAAACCCCGCAACCGCCCTTTGGGGCCATGCCCAAGGCGCTCTCCGGTTCAGAGCTGCCCTCGTTCCGCTACGCGCTCGGCGCGGCCCCCGCCAAGCAATTCGACGGCGGAACGGCGAAGGAAGCCAATGTCGGCCAGTTCCCGGTCTCCGAAGCTCTGGCCGGGGTCTACATGACCCTGGAGCCTGGCGCCGTGCGCGAGCTGCACTGGCACGCCAATGCCGCCGAATGGGCCTACATGATCGACGGCCACGCACGCGTCACCACGATCGACCCGGAGAACCAGGCCGAGGTCGCCGATTTCGGACCCGGCGACGTCTGGTACTTCCCGCGCGGACACGGCCATTCCATTCAGGGGCTTGCCGACGGCTGCACGTTCATCCTGGTGTTCGACAACGGCTACTTCTCCGAGTTCGGCACGTTCTCGATCACCGATTGGCTGGGTCACACGCCGCACGATGTGCTGGCCAAGAATTTCGGTCTGCCCGAGGCGGCCTTCGCCGATTTCCCCGACCACGAGGTCTACATCGCCAAGGGGCCGGTCCCGCCCCCGCTGGAGGCGTTCCCGCGCCCGGCTCGCTCACGCGCCGCCCCTCACTCATCGCTACCGTCTCCTGGCGCAGGCGCCGGAGCCGTTTCCGGGCGGCGAGATGCGGATCGCCTCGGAGATCGAGTTTCCCATCTCGACGACGATGACTGGTGCGTTGCTGACCATCGCGCCGGGCGGCATGCGCGAACTGCATTGGCACCCGAACGCGGTGGAGTGGCAGTACTACCTCACCGGCACCGGGCGGATGACCGTGTTCGGCTCGGGCGGGCGGGCGCGAACCGACGATTTCGCCGCCGGCGACGTGGGCTATGTGCCGCAAGGCTTCGGCCACTACATCGAGAACACGGGCGAGGACGATCTGGAGCTCCTCGTCGTGCTCAACAACGGCACCTACGAATCGATCTCCATCACCGCCTGGATGGCGGGGACGCCCGATCTCCTGCTGTCCACGAATTTCGGCGTGAAGCAATCCGTCTTCGAGGAGATGCCCGGAGACGCGGTGATCATGCCGGAGGAAGAGTAGCGCCGCCTATCCCCGCAGCTTGCGCAGGGTCCGTAGGCGGAGCGCATTGAGCTTGATGAAGCCCTCCGCGTCCTTCTGGTCGTAGGCGCCGGCGTCGTCCTCGAACGTGACGATCTCATCGGAATAGAGCGACTTGTCGCTTCGGCGGCCGATGACGATGACGTTGCCCTTGTAGAGCTTGAGGGTCACTTCGCCCTCGACGTGCTCCTGGCTCCTGTCGACGAGCGCCTGCAGCATTTCGCGTTCGGGCGCGAACCAGAAGCCGTAATAGACGAGCTCCGCATAGCGCGGCATCAACTGGTCTTTGAGGTGCATGGCTTCGCGGTCGAGGGTCAGCGATTCCATGGCCCGGTGCGCGGCGAGCAGGATCGTGCCGCCGGGCGTCTCGTAGATGCCGCGCGACTTCATGCCGACGAAGCGGTTCTCGACGAGATCGACGCGGCCGATGCCGTTGTCGTGACCGAGCTCGTTCAGCTTGGTGAGGAGCGCGGCCGGCGACAGCGTGACGCCGTCGATGGAGACCGGATCGCCCTTATCAAACCCGATGGTGATGGTCGTCGCTTCGTCCGGTGCGTCCTCCGGGGCCACGGTCCGCTGGAACACGTAGGCCGGCGGCTCCACGTTCGGGTCCTCGAGCACTTTTCCTTCCGAGGAGGAGTGCAGCAGATTGGCGTCGACCGAGAACGGCGCCTCGCCGCGCTTGTCCTTGGCGACGGGGATCTGATGCTTCTCGGCGAAGGCGATGAGGTCGGACCTGGAATGGAAGTCCCATTCGCGCCAGGGCGCGATGACCTTGATGTCGGGATTGAGCGCGTAATAGCCGAGTTCGAACCGCACCTGGTCGTTACCCTTGCCGGTGGCGCCGTGGCAGACGGCGTCCGCGCCGGTCTCCTTGGCGATCTCGATCTGCCGCTTGGCGATCAGGGGCCGGGCGATGGAAGTGCCGAGCAGATAGACGCCTTCATAGAGTGCGTTCGCCCGGAACATCGGGAACACGTAGTCGCGCACGAACTCCTCGCGCAGATCCTCGATGAAGATCTCCTTGATGCCGAGCATCTCGGCCTTTTTCCGCGCGGGTTCGAGCTCCTCGCCCTGGCCGAGATCGGCCGTGAACGTCACGACTTCGCAAGAGTAGGTCTCTTGGAGCCATTTGAGGATGATGGAGGTGTCGAGGCCGCCGGAATAGGCGAGCACGACCTTCTTGATGTCGGTCATTTGAGGTCCTGGAGAAACGCCGGCGTCCGGCGCGGTTCATGGATTTGGCCGGGACTATAGGCGTGAGCGGCGCGCACGCAAGAGGGCGCGCGGCTCCCTCAATCGGGGTCGGAGCGCCGCAGCAGGACATGACCCGATTGGCGCAGGGCCGCGCCCAGGCGCGCAAGGCCGGTTCCGACGCCCGCAAGAAGCGAGGCGATGCCCCGATGGAGCGCAAACGCGATCCGGTCCAGCCGCGCTTCGAGACGGGCGTCGTTGCGGCGGCCGGGCGCCAGAAGCAGGTAATAGAACAACAGGACCATGGTCACGGTGAAGATTCCTGCGAACAGCACGTCGCTGAGGAAGTGGCGGCCGAAGGCCACGCGCAAGCCCCCGACAGAGGCGCCGTACAGCACGGCGGCGCCCATGGTGAAGGGCCGGGCCGCGGGCGGCGCCAGCATGGCGGGGGCCACGGTCCAGAAGGCGAGGCTGCCTTCGCCCGACACGAAGGAGCAATTGCGTTCGCAGGCCCCGCCAGGCCGCCACCAGGCTCGAAGCCGGACTTGCCGCCGAACTGTTCGATCTGGTTCGGCCGCGGGCGCCCCCAATTGTCTTTCAGAACGAGGTTCGTGAGGACGCCGGGCCCCATGATGAACGAGCCGACGAGGAAGAGGGCCACGGACGGCGCGATGACCATCTTGGTGCGGGGGAACACGAGCTTGCGGATCAGGACGAAGACGGACGGGGCGACCAGGAGATAGGGCACCCAATAGGCAAGATTGCGGACCGTTTCCCAGTCCTCGTCGCGCGAGATCGGAAACTTGCCGGTCTCGGAATCGAAGAACAGCCTCGCGGCCCAGAGATCGACCTCCGGGAAGATCGCGAAGATCAATCCCAGGCTCACTCCGAGTGCCAGAGTTGCGAGCAGCCAACGGCGCGCCACGCGTGTCTCCCAGAAGCGGGAACCGGCCCGGATACTTGTCCGATCGGCGCGGTTCGTATGACCAGAATCAAGGCTTTATGGCCCAGCGCGCTCATATTGCCAACAAGGGCATCTCTGTCCCCTGGGACCCTCACCGCGTGACGTTTTTATGATTGTTGCGCAAGGACCTGGAACCGCAGAGACTGGAGCGTGTTTGAGTCTTCGGGGGGCGATGGAGTGTGCTGATGAGCAAGAACGAGATCTCCGAAGACAGGGCCCAGCCGCGCTCGCGCGCTGAGCTGCTTCGCGAATTCGGTTTTGCCTGGCGGCGGCAGTGCCGCGGGCTGGCCGCGCGGTCCTGGCGGGACACCGTGACGGATTTCAAGCCGGAGCTGGCTCGTGCCTTGGCCCATGAGAAGGCGCGCATGCCGGTCAGGCTCCGCGACCTGCCAGGAACCAGTAAGTAAGTCCGCCGGCAAAGCCCGCAGTTGCGAAGATGGTCATGTATTCGCTCGCGGGCAGGGCCGGCGCTTCGGCGGCGGCGCCTGCGAGAAGTGGGATGGCCGCCAGCGATGCCCCGCCGGCCAGCACGTAGTATATCCAGGACCGGATGTGCAGGACTTCGCCCGCGACGGCGGCGGCAAAGGCCGGCAGCGCCGTCAGTGCGGGGACCACGGTTCGATGAAGACGATAGCGCCGAACGCCATCGCCACGGAGCGTTGGACAACGGGGTCCTGGAGCGCCGGGTCCTGAAGCGCGAAGTCCCGGAACGCGGGATCCGCGGCCGCGATCGCGCTCAATTCATCGCCCGTCCACATGGCGCCGAGGACGAAGAGCACCACGAGCGCGACGGCGACGGCGACGAAGAACGCCACCACCACAACGAATCCGCGCCAGACGACGTGTCCGATCATGGGGTCCTCTCATTCCGCCGGTCGTGACGGCCGTTCCGGCCCGGACTATAGAGGATGCGCACCAGCCGGGGACGAGGATCATGCGCACGATCGAGTTTTGGTACGAATTCGCCAGCACCTATTCGTATGTGACCGCGATGCGGATCGGGCGTGTCGCGGCGGCTGCGGGCGTGGCGGTCCGCTGGCGGCCATTTCTGCTGGGGCCGATCTTCAAGGAACTCGGCTGGAACGACTCGCCGTTCAACATCTATCCCGCAAAGGGGCGCTATATGTGGCGCGACTTCGAGCGGGTTTGTGAAGGCGAAGGCCTGCCGCTCAAGCTGCCGCCTGTCCGTTTTCCGCAGAACGGCGTGAAGGCCGCACGGCTGGCGCTTGCCGGTGAGGCAGACGGCTGGACGCCGGATTTCACCTGCGCCGTGTTCTACGCGAACTATGCCGAGCAGCGCGATATCTCGGATGAGGACACGCTGCGCGGCCTTCTCTCCCGGATTGGCGTGGATCCGGAACGCGCCTTCGCGGCCGCCAATGCGCCGGCCAACAAGGAAGCGTTGTTCGCGCAGGTCGCCGAAGCCAAGACGCGCGGCATTTTCGGGGCGCCGTTCTTCACGGTCGGCGACGAGCCGTTCTGGGGCAACGACCGGCTCGAGGCGGCGCTTCGCTGGGCCAAGGCTTAGCGGCTCGGCGCGGCTTCGAGCCAGGCGACCACGTCGCCGGCGCTCGCAGACGGCGGGAACACCGGATAGAAAACGTGCTCGATCCTGTCGTCCCGGACAACCAGGGTCAGCCGTTTGATGAGGCGCATGCCGTCCACCGTGAACGTCGGAAGACGCAGCGCGTCGGTGAAGGCGAACCGCGCGTCGCTCAAGACCTCGAACGGAAGGTGCAACCGCGCCGCCATCTCGCGCTGATAGGCGGTGTCCTGCGTACTGAGCCCGAAGACGCGGGCGCCGAGCCTCGCCAAATCGGCGGCGTGATCGCGGAAGGCGCAGGCTTGCGGCGTGCAGCCGCGCGCCCCGGGGATGGCATCCCAGCCGTCCGGCAAGGGTTCGCCCGGCACGCCCGTGCGCGGATAGCAATAAATGACCGTGCGTCCGGGGCCGAGCGTGGCGAGGGGCACGTCGCGTCCCTGGGTCGAGGTCAGGACGACGTCCGGCATCTTCATCCCGGCGAGATGATCGCAGCGCCATCGTTCGACGGGACGGGGAAGATTGTCCGGAAGCGCGTCGAGGGCGCTCAAGCCCGTGCCTCGCCAAGCCGTTCGGATGCGCGCTGCTTGAGGCTCGCGCTCTTGAGCTGGCCGCAGGCGGCCATGATGTCGCGCCCGCGGGGGCTGCGCACCGGGCTCGCATAGCCGGCGCGGTTCACGACTTCGGCGAATCTCTCGATCTGCTCCCAGTCCGAACATTCGTACGGCGCGCCCGGCCAGGGATTGAAGGGAATGAGATTGATCTTGGCCGGGATCTTGGCGAGCAGTTTCACCAGCGCTTTCGCATCGGCGATGGAGTCGTTCACGTCCTTCAGCATCACATATTCGAAGGTGATGCGTTTCGCGTTGGATAGGCCCGGATAGGCGCGGCAGGCGTCGAGCAGGTCGGCGATGGGCCATTTGCGGTTAATGGGCACCAGCTCGTCGCGGAGCTCGTCGCGCACGGCATGAAGCGAGATCGCCAGCATCGTACCGGCCTCCTCGCCCCAGCGCGGAATTTCAGGGACGATGCCTGAGGTGGAGAGCGTGATGCGGCGCTTGGAGATCGACAGCCCCTCGCCGTCGGCGGCGATGGCGCAGGCTTCGCGCACAGTTTCGAAATTGTAGAGCGGCTCGCCCATGCCCATGAGCACCACATTGGTGATCTTGCGCTCCCCGGACGGGAGCCCTGTGGGATCGTCCGGCTCCGCGCCCGGCCAGTCGCCGATGCGGTCGCGGGCGAGGAGGATCTGCCCGACGATCTCGGCTGCGGTGAGGTTGCGGACCAGGCGCTGCGTGCCCGTGTGGCAGAAAGTACAATTCAGTGTACAGCCGACTTGGCTCGAGATGCACAGCGTGCCGCGATCCTCTTCCGGGATATAGACGGTCTCCACGTCCTTGCCGTCTGCGAGGCGCAGCAGCCATTTGCGGGTGCCGTCCACGGAGACCTGCTCCGACACAATGCGGGGGCGGTCGAGGGAATACCGGGCGCCGAGGTTCGTCCGCAATTCCTTGGCCACATCCGTCATGACGTCGAAGGACGTCGCACCACGGACATAGAGCCAGCCCCAGAGCTGGTTGACGCGCATGCGCAACTGCCGCTCGGGCACCCCCGCTTGAGCGAGGCGGTCCCGCAGCGCCTCCCGGCCGAGCCCGGCAAGGCTCTCCCGGACGCCGGCTTCGGCGGTGGCGGTGCGCGCGGTCTGTTCGATAACAGGAGTCATTGTCGTGGGGGCCTTGCTTTCTTGACCCCTCATATCATGCGGCAAGCCGAAAATGCCAAGGTGTCGCGTATCCTTGGTCTTGCGACGCTGAGGCCCGGAGGGGTGTCGCACGGTCGCAAGCCTCGCCACGAGGCGCCTTCTTAGCCGGATTCCTCCGATGCGCATTCGGTGGCGATGCGCGACAAGGCGTCCGAGGTCCCGCTCAAGGAGTACTCGTCCGTCGTGCTTGTGCCGCGCGCCGAGCGGCCTTTGACCGACATGGCGCTTCCGGCCTTCAAGGCCTCAATGATCTTGGCCTCGTCCTCCGGCTTCTCGACGAAGGCGCCCTCGTCCTTGGTGAAGAGTTCGAAGCTGTCCTTGCCAATCGTCACCGTGACTTTGCCGCCGGGTGGAAAGGGGTAGCCCATCTTCACGCTGATCTCGCCGGCAATCTTGTCGCCGGGATAGTCCGAAACGTAGAAATAGATCGGGCCGCGCCGGACGTTTCTCGGCAACGACTTGCGTGGCTGCGAGACGGCGAAACAGACCTTGGGACTGCCTTCCGAAACGTAGGCGGCCCAGTCGCTATATTTCTGCAGAAGTTTGACTTCCTGCGCGACGACCGGCGTTGTGCTCAACGCCACCATCGCACAAGCCGCTACAACGGCTCGGCGCATCTCCCCGTCCCCGTGTCGTGAGCAGACCCTACGCATGAATGGCTGCAGTCTTCCCTAGTTCTGGTCCAAAGGTCAACCCTGCCGCCGCCGTTTCGGTTGCCCTTGAACGTGCGGCGCGAGCGCCGGCGTTTCGCCGCCCTCGGCGACCGGCCGCCGGGCGAAACGGCCCGAAGCGCGAAGCCGATCATACATGACGATTGCGCCTGCGGTCGCCACATTCAATGAGAAATTCGTCGGAATCCGAATCAGGTGGTCGCAGCGGTCGAGAAGGCCCGTGCTCAGTACACCCCGTTCGGGTCCGAGCACATAGGCGCAGCGCAAAGGATGGGGAAAGCTGGGCAGGTCTGTGGCGCCATCGAGGATCTCGATCCCGACCAGGCTGCAACCCTTGGGAAGCTGCATCTCGTTGGCGGAGCGCAGTGGAACACCGGCAAATGGCTGTCGGCCTTGGAGGTGTCCGAGCGCATCTCCAAAGCCCGCTCGTCGGCGCCGACGGTGAAGGCGAAGCTTGCGCCGAAGGCGTTGGCCGAGCGCAGCAGACCGCCGAGATTGACCGACTTGGAAATGCCTTCGGCGCCAATCCCGAAATAGCCACGGCTGCTCTTAGGGTTCGGTTTCACGGGTTCTCTTTGCCACACGGAGCCATTTCGCAAAAGCCGGTTCCGCAATCCGGCCGCAAGCGGGCTTGTGATCGCGGCGCCGTGAGGGCAAAAGCTTGGGCGCAGCCGCGCCGCGCCCTTGGCCGTGCCCCGGCCGCTTGTCCGCCGAGCCTTCACGCGAGACCCGGGAGCCATGCCATGCGTGCTGTTCAGTTCAGCGAGTTCAACGGGATCGAGGCGCTCAAACTTGTGGAGATCGCCGATCCGGTTCCCGAGGCGGGGGAGGTGCTCGTCAAGGTCACCGCAGCCGGGCTGAACTTCTTCGATACGCTCGTGCTTCGCAACAAGTACCAGTTCACGCCGCGCTTGCCCGCCTCCCCCGGCGGCGAGATCGCCGGGGTCGTTGAGGCCTTGGGCGAAGGCGTCGGCGGCCTCGCCATCGGTCAACGGGTCATGGCGCATACCGGCGGCAACGGCTGCCGCGAACGCCTCGCCGTCAGGGCCTCGCGCGTCATTCCCATTCCCGACGGCGTCAGCGATGACGTTGCAGCGGGCGTGTCCGTCACCTACGGGACGGCCATGCACGGCTTCAAGGACCGGGCGAAGTTGCGCCCCGGCGAGAGCGTCGCCGTGCTTGGGGCCGCGGGCGGCGCGGGGCTAGCGGCTGTGGAGATCGCCAAGCTCATGGGCGCGCGCGTCATCGCCGTGGCCTCGTCCGAAGAGAAGATCGCGCTGGCCATGCGGCATGGCGCCGACGAAGGTATCGACTACGAGACCTGCGATCTCAAGACCACGCTCAAGGCGCGCACCGCGCCGGATGGGCTCGACGTCCTCTACGATTGTGTCGGCGGCGATGCGGCGGAGCCCTCCTTGCGCGCGCTGGGCTGGAAGGGCCGCTATCTCGTCATCGGCTTTGCCTCCGGCGAGATTCCGCGCCTGCCGCTCAACGTGGTCATGCTGAAAGGGTGCGACGTCCTCGGCGTCTTCTGGACGGCCTTTGTCGAGCGGGAGCCGGAGGCGCATCGCGCCAATATGGTCGAGGTGCTGAACTGGTGCCAGGAGGGGCGGCTCGCGCCCCATGTCCACGGGACGTTTCCGCTTGCCGAGACGGCAGACGCGCTGACCCTCATTCAGGAGCGCAAGGCCAGCGGGAAGGTCATCGTTCGCCCGCAAGAGTAGCGGGCGCCGGCAGACCGGCGCCTCGTCGTCTTATCCTTATGCGTTTCCTTGCGCGTTCGCGTCCGGCAGGTCCTTGTCCAGCGCCCGCGCGGCCGCCGCGCGGTGGACCGGCGTGATATTCGCCGATACGAGACCGACCACGGCCGTCAGCAGCGCCATATCGTCGGCGAAGCCGAGCCCGGTGACGATGTCCGGGATGACGTCGATCGGCATGATGAAATAGGCGAGGGTTGCGAGCAGCATGCCCCGCACCCGCATGGGCGTGGCCGGGTCCATGGCGCAGTAGTACGCCGCCACGAGATCCTCGACGAACGGCACATTGCCGGCAACGCGCTTGAGCTTGATCCAGAAGTTCCGGCGCACCTTCTGTTCGCGTTCGTAGAATATCTCCACCGAAATCTCACGTCCCATCGCGGCCTCCCGGAGATCGGCCGCGTCTTCAAATGCGGTCATGGTCAACCACCACTCCGTTGGATGTTTGCGGGCATAATTCCTCCAATACATGGGGTACGCGAGGCGTTGACTCAAGGGCAGGCGTCGTGCGCGCGAGACCGTGCGCTTTGCGTCAGCGTCCGCGTCTTGCGTCCAAAATGTTCGCGTGCGATGGAGCGCCATGACCGGCCAAGAGACCAACACGCCCGAGACGGTCCGCTACAGGCTCCTGTTCGCCTGTCTCGGCAATATCTGCCGTTCGCCCATGGCCGAGGGCGTGTTCCGCCGTGTGGCCGAGGAGCAAGGCCAGCTCCATCTGTTCGAGATCGACTCCGCCGGCATGGGCGATTGGCACAAGGGCCAGGCCCCGGACCATCGCGCCCAGAAGGCGGCGCTCGCACGCGTGGACATTTCCGGTCAATCGGCGCGGAAGATCGAGCTGGAAGACTTCGAGGATTTCGATCTGATCCTGGCCATGGACGGGGCGAACATCGCCGACCTTCAGGACATCGCGCCCCACGCGGCCCGGCACAAGATCAGGCGCTTTCTGGATTACGCCCCGCATCTGGCCGAAGACGACGTGCCCGATCCGTATTACGGCGGTGAGGCGGGGTTCGACCACGCGCTCGATCTCATCGAGGCGGCGTCCGAGGGCCTGCTCGCTGCGCTCTTGCGCCCGGGCGAGGCGGCCGGCGAGCGTTAGGGGTCGATCCCAAAGAGGGGCGGCTGGTCGAATTCGTAGGCGCCGTAATAGTCGTCCTCGTCGTCTTCGAGGTCGTAGGCCGCCTCGACGACATAGGGCCCGCCGCCGACCGAATTGCGCGACGAGTAGAGGACGAAGCGCGTCACGGTGAAGGTCCCCGAAATCAGGCCGGCATTCTGCAGATAGGCCGCGACCGCATCGGGCCGCGTTCCGCGCAGGCGCGCGATCGTGACATGGGGCGTGAACTTGCGCCGCTCCGGCGGAAGGCCCGCGACCCGGGCGGCACCCTCATGGGCATGCTGCAGGGCTTCGAGCTCGGGCGAGGGCGCGACGCCGGCGAAGATCGTCCTGGGCTTGTTGCCCCCAAAACTGTCCAGGCCGTTCAGCTTCAAGGTGAAGGGCATGGCGACCAGTTCGCCCAGCGCCTCGGTGAAGTCCCGCGCCGTGGCGCCGTCCACGTCTCCGACGAAGCGCAAGGTCAGGTGGTAGTTTTCAGGATCGATCCAGCGTGCGCCGTGAAGCCCGGCGCGGAGCATCGAAAGACGATCGGCGATGCTCCTCGGGATCTCTATTGCGGTGAATAGCCTGGGCATAACCGAATCAACATGTTGTTGCGATTCAGAGTCTCACGGGCAAGGGTTGGGGTAGTCAAGGTGGATCTTGTCGATCTCCTCAAGAACGGCCTCGGGCAGCTCCAGGTCCGCGGCGGCCATGTCGGTCTTGAGCTGGTCCATGGTGGTGGCGCCGATGATGACGGACGTCATGAAAGGCCGGGACTTGGCGAAGGCGATCGCCATCTGCGCGGGGTCCAGCCCATGCCTTCGCGCCAGGGCCACATAGGCTGAGATGGCGCGGGGTCCGTTTCCTTGCTCATAGCGCCCGAGCCGGTCGAACAGGGTCTTGCGGGCGCCGGGCGGCAACGCGCCGTCCTCGTACTTGCCGGTCAGGTAGCCCTGGCCGAGCGGCGAATAGCCAAGCAGGCTCACCTGCTCCTCGTAGCCGACCTCGGACAGGCCGACCTCGTAGACGCGGTTGACGAGGCTGTAGGCGTTCTGAACGGAGACCACACGCGGCAGGTTATGCTGTTCCGCGAGCTTCAAGAACTTCATCACGCCCCAGGGCGTTTCGTTGGACAGGCCGATGAAGCGCACCTTGCCGCTGGCGACGAACGCCCCGAGCACGTCGAGGATTTCGTGGATGTTGTGGGCGTCGTCGGCGAAGCGCCGGTATTCGAGCCCCTCGAACACCCGGATGGGCCGGTCGGGCCAGTGAAGCTGATAGAGGTCCACATAGTCCGTCTGGAGACGCTTGAGGCTCTTGTCGATCGCTTCGCGCATCTGCTCGGGCGTCTGCCGCGACAAGGCCGGCTTGTCGCGCAGCCAGTCGATGACGGCGCTGCGTCCGGCGACCTTCGTGGCGATCAGAACCTGGTCCCGCTTCTTCCGGGACGCGAGCCACGTTCCGACGATCGTTTCCGTGGCGCCTTGCGTGGCCGCTTTCGGCGGGATCGGGTAGATCTCGGCTGCGTCGAACATGTTGATGCCCTGCTCCAGGGCGTAGTCCATCTGCGCGTGGCCCTCGGCTTCCGTGTTCTGTTCGCCGAAGGTCATGGTCCCGAGGGTGAGGGCGCTCACCTTTAGCCCTGTGCGTCCGAGGTCCCGATACTCCATGGATTCTCCGATTTTTCTGCGTCGTTCCACACGTTTTATAAAGGATAACAAATCGTTAGCACCGCCCATCCTAACCCTGTTGTTAAGGACTTTTGGCTTAGAAGGGTAGGTCAAATCGGCCCGGTCCGCGTCGTCCGCGTCCCAGGGGCCAATTGGGATGGGATGTCTGCATGGATGCGACCGGACAAGAGGGGCTAGCGAATAATTCGGGCGCCGCCGCGGCCACCGATTCGGCCGGCGCACTGCCGCAGTTCCGCGAGTCCTGGAGTCAGTATCTCCGCCGCCTGATCCTCGGAACCGCCTACGCCTTGAAGCCGTCGCGGCTGGCCCTGTTGCCGCGGATCTGGCGGATGACCCTCGCCTACTATTTCAGACCGAGAGCGGTGCGCGATCAGCTTCCCGAGCGCCCCGTCTACTACACGGATTGGGGCCTTGCCGACATCAGCGACGATCTCAGCGTTCCGGCGCTCTTGCGGAACTATACGCACGGCCTGTTCCCCGTCTGTCATATCGGCCCGATGAAATGGTGGTGTCCCTCGGTCCGGGCGGTGCAGGACCCCGCTTTGGCCCGTGTCGGCCGAACGGTGCGGCGCCTCATCCGCCGGAACGCGTTTACCGTCACCATGGACGCGGACTTTGCCGGGGTCATGGAGGCGTGCAGGCAGCCGCGACCCGGCAAGACCCCGCTCACCTGGATCACGCCGAAGGTCATGCGCGCCTTCTATGCCGCCCACAGGGCCGGGTACGCCCATTCCGTCGAGGTGTGGGACAAGGACGGAAAGCTCGTTGGCGGGCTGTTCGGGCTTGCGATCGGCCAAGTCTATTTCGGGGAATCCAAATTCTGCCGGACGCGCGATGCATCGAAGGTCGCGGTCGCCTATCTGCAGCGGCATCTCGCGGCCTGGGGCTACAAGCTCTACGACGCGAAATGGATGACGCCTCATTTGGCCGATATGGGATTCATCGACATGCCGCGCGACGACTATTTGTCCCTGCTGCCCTGGTACGCGGCGGAGTCGGACCAACCCCGGCGGTGGCGCCTCGATCCGGGTCTCGACCCTGCCGATTGGTCCAAGGAGACAGGCGACGGCGCGGCTGTGGTCCGGCGAGGTCCGGCCGGTCCGCCGCGTCATGCGGCGTGAGGAACGCATCGCCCCGATGCCTCGCTCCGTGGATCCGACAAGCGTCTCCGAGGACGTCATGACCGGCGATGGTTGGACGTCGTCGCTTCAGCGAAGCCTAGGGCGCCTCGTATCGACCTCCTCGCTGCTGTCCTTGGCGCGCATCGCCGGCGCCGCGGCCGGTCTTGCGACTCAAATCCTGTTGGCCCGAACCCTGACCGCCTCGGGGCTCGGCATCTTCTACTCCGTCACCAGCCTTGCCGCCGTCATGGGGGTCATTGCCGCGCTCGGCTATCCGGGTATCGCCTCGCGATTCGTGTCGCGTTTCCGGGAAAAGGGCCGTGAGGACCTTCTCGCTGCCTTTATCGTCCATGCCCGAAAGACCGTGACCCGCTACGCGGCCGCCGCCACGATCGGCGTGCTCGCATTCGCCGTATTCTGGCCTGGCCTCGCGCTGGAGATCAGGCTCGCGACAGCCGCCGCCGCGCTCGCCATCCCCGCGAATGCGGCCCTGCGGTTGAACGGCGCCTTGGCCGCATCGTTTCGCCAATTCGCGCTGGCCTATCTGCCCGATACCTGCATCCGGCCATTCGTGTTGCTGGCCGGCCTCATGCTCCTGATCGCGGCGGGGGTGGCAATGACGGCCGCCCTGGCCACGTGTGTCCTCACCGTGACGTTCACGGGCCTCGCGGTTGTGCAGTACCGTCAGCTGACCAGGACCGCGCCGGGCGCGGACGGGTCCGCGGCGTCCCCCCCGTCGCGCTACTTGCGGGTTTGGCGGCGCGAGGCGCCCCCCTTGGTCCTCGTCGCGCTCTTCACGTTCTTCTTCGCCGACGTTGACATCCTCTTGGTGACGCTGCTGCTGCCCAGCGCGGAAACGGCCATCGTGGGCCTGTGCCTCAAGCTGGCATTACTCGTGGGCTTCGCGGTCCAGGTGGCCCATCAGGTGGTCGTGCCGGATCTCGCCGACGCCCATGCGCGCAAAGAGCACGCTGCAATACACGGTGTCGTCCTGAAGGCCTTCGGGTTTCCGCTTGCGGTGATGCTCGGCGCCATCGTCGTGGTCGCGCTTTGGGGCGAGACCATCCTGTCGCTGTTTGGACCGGAGTTCTCCGGCGCGAAACTGCCGCTCCTGATTTTGCTGGGGTCTCAACTGGCGCGGGTCCTGTTCGGGCCGAGCGTGGCACTGCTTTCGGTGGTCGGCGCCCAGCGCGAGAACGCCATGCTGGCGGTGGGGGCGCTGGTGGTGCTGGCCTTAGCGAATGTGGCTCTTGTGCCCGCGGCCGGGGTGATTGGCGCGGCGCTGGCCGTGGTGTTGGCCATGATTGTCTGGCTCGGCGCTTGTGCCGTTGTCCTCGCACGCGTGAGCGGCCTCAGGACCGACGTGCTGCACCTCGCTTTTCGCGCGCCTATGGAAAGCGCGCGGCCCCGCTAAGAGAGCGGCTGCGCCGCGGCCGACAGTGCGCCAACCTGCTCTGCATCCTCAGCCGCTTCTTCGGTGGCGAACATATAGGTGAAGATCAGCCAAAGGACGAAAGCGGCGATGATCAGGATCGCGACGGCTTTGCCAAGAGGACCGAAGGATAGGGGCATGAACGAAACTCGCTTCAGGTTTTGTAGCGCCGCGTTGCGCCGCACGAGAGCCTCTCGCGCCGCGACCCTAGCGCAAGAGCCGCGTTCCGATCAACGAACTTGAAAAAACGGACTTGAGCGGCCGCGCGGTCTGGTGGACACATACTCTGGAAAGAGTGCGGGTGACATTCCGTCCACGACCTCGGCCGAGGGTGATTTCCGAATGACTGAGACGCCAAAGGATGAGAAGACAACAGACGAGAAGCCGAAGGACGAGAAGCCGCGGGACCTGAGTGCTTCCCTGGACGCGATGGAAGCGGCGATCGAGAGTCCCAAGGCCTCGCCCGATTCGCTGCTGTCGGAACTTGCGACGCTCCTTCTCGGCTTCCCGCGCAATTCCGAGCAGCGCCCCCGTGCCCATCGCATGCTCGGCGTCGTGTTCGCCCGGCTCGACCGCGAGGCCGATGCGTTCAAGGAACTGCGCGAAGCCAGGGCGCTGGCCGCGTCCTTGTCACCACCCAATTTTGGCGAGCTCAGCAATATCGCGCGGGCTTTGTCGGCCTTGCATGCCGCGCGCGGCGAAGACCATCTTGCCCGGGACGAGTTGATCGCGGCACTGACCTTCGCCTTGATCGGCGGCGGCGCCGACAACGTCGTGAAGCTCATTGCCGACGTCGCCCGCGGCGAACTCGAGGCGCAGCGCTTCGAGAACGCCGCCCTCTTGTTCGATTTCCTCCTGAAGGGCAACGACACGCTCAAGATTCCTGAACAGGTGGTCCAGAGCGCGCGCATCAATCTCGTCCAGGCGCTGAACGGGCTGGGCCGGCATGACGAGGTCCACCCGCATGTCAAAGAATCCCACGCGACCTTGGGCGAGGAGAACAGGCGTTTGCGGTTTCTGACGCAGCTCGAGGCGGCACGCGCGAGCGCAGGGCTCGGGTGTCACGACGAGGCGGAGGGAGCCCTTCTCATGGCGGAGAACTTCCTCCCCGAAAGCGCCACGGCGCTCGACCATTCCGAATTCGTCGAGGCTGTGACCGAGCTGCAAGAGGTGCGGGCCGGGGAATCCGCGATCGAGAGTCTCAAGCAGCTTGTTGCACAGTATACGGAGCAAGATCAGGCGGCGCGTGTCGTCGTGGCATGCCGTGCGCTGGCCAATGCGCTGCTGAAGCGCGGGGACGTTCCGGGCGCGCTCGATGCGCTTGGCCAGGCACTTCGGACCGCGCTTCGCGCCAAGCTGAAAGTTGCCGGCACGTTGCGCACCGAACTTCTGCGGCGCGCGGCGCGGACCGGCTCGTGGATCTTGCCGGAACGAAGAGTCTGATCGGTTTGAACGACGAGCGCGACCGGCGGTTTGTGATTCTCGGGCCGCTTGGCCTGGGAAGCGCCGGTGAGAGCGTGCTCGCGGTGGATGTGGGCGACGGCGCGCGGGTGTCTCTGAGAACGCTCGACCTTGGCGCCCTGGACGAGAAGCACCGGGAAGCGGTGCTCTCCAAAGAACGGCGGGCCTATGCCACGGTGGCGACCTTGCACGATCCGCGCGTTGCCAAGATCCGTGACATGCGGCTTGCGCCCGACGGGGTGCTCTATACGCTGCAGCTTCGTCCCGAAGGGCCGACCCTTCGAGAGGTTTACGCGGCGGGAACGGACCCTGCGCGGATGCTCGTTCTTCTGGCCGGAACGGCGGGGGCTCTCAGCGCGCTGCACGGACGCGATCTCGTCCACCGCGACCTCACGCCGGACCACGTGGTGATCGGGCACGACGAGCAGGGCCGGGAGCGGCCTATACTGATCGAGCTGGGCCTGGCGCCCGTCACCGCATCATCCGGCATTCCCGGACATCCGGGTACGCCGCCCTATGTGGCTCCGGAACAGGTGGCCGGCGAGGAGGCCGATGCGCGTGCCGACATTTATGCGCTTGGGCAGATGATCGCGGAGATCTGGGGCGGACGGGTGCCGGCCCGTGCGAATCTGGGCCGTTTGTGGAAACGGGACGCCGAGAACCAGATGCCGCGCGCCATCGGCGATCTCGTGCGCGGCATGACGGCTGCGGACCCCGCTCGCCGGACGGCGGATCTCGGCGAAATCGTCGAGGGTCTGATGATGCAGCAGGACCAGGCCGGCCAGGACGCATCTTAAGCGCCGTCCCCGGCCGCGGCGTGCTCAGTAGCCATAGCGCCGTCTCAAAGGCCAGCTCAGAGCCGAAATCAACATACGGTCCGGCGCGGCCATCTCGTTTCGCCAGCGCGCGTCATGGCGGATCTCGGACGGCCCCGGCGCGTGCAGGCGCACCCGGTTTCCGAACAGTTGGTGCCTGTTGCCGCTTGCTTTGAGGTTGTCCAACCTGGGCGCGGGACCGAGATGGAGCCTCTCGAAAATCGTCCTCAGCGTCTCCTCGGGTGCACTGGCGAGATCTTCGTAGCGGACTCTCATGTATTGGTTCGGGTAACGCTGTCCGAACGCCTCGCAGGCCATATTGGCTGCGAGCCAGCCGGCGACGGTCCGCACGTAACGCGCGAATCGTCTCGGAGAGTTTTCGACGTCGGACACCCGCTTCCCACTGCGGCGCGACCAACATACACCATGAGGCTCCCGCACGAGATGGATGAGCTTGAAGTCGTCCCCGAGCCGTCGGCGAAATGCGAAGGGCGTGAGGAAGGAACCTCTGGCCGTCTTCGACGAATCCACGAGGACCGCAAACCGGTCGCGGCAATCGTCTAGGAGCGCCAGCATCAGGCCCTCGTGCGTCCAGGATCCCGGCGGGCGCTCCGGCGTCAGCAGCCGGCTCCAAAAACTACACGTTTCCCGGGTCTGGCCGCAGGAACAGCGCGGGATGTCCTTGCGCTTCGCCGCCAGGACGACTTCGCCGCAGGCGACGACATCAGCGCTGGCGGCCAGGAGATATTCAAGTAGCGTACTGCCACTGCGTCCATACCCGCCAACATAGACCAGCCTCGTCAAAGTCGATCCTTGCATCTAGGCGCCACGAAGGCGGGAGGGGGGCCGGCCTCCTTGCTTAGGAACAAGACCTGGGATAGACCGAGCCGGATCAGGGAGGCGCCGCTCAGCGCGGGCCTATTACACCAATCAAGACTCTGTGGATAGCTCTACGCAAATGCACGTTGGTACTTTGGCTGGAACGGGCGAAGGGGCGCCGCCGCATCGGAGCGTTCGGCCTCGGCCCATCTCCAGCTGGGAGCTCATCCAGGACTTGATCGCTTCGTTCCGTGCGCCCGGTTACTGGACGTACGGTGCCTGGCTCGACATCAGCCTGCGCTACCGGTCCCATGTCCTCGGCGCGTTCTGGATGATCGCGGGTACGCTCATCTTCGTCGGCGTTCTTGGCTCGCTTTATTCGCGTGTCCTGTCCGAAGGCGCCGATTACTATTTTGGGCACATTGCCTGCGGCTACGTATTTTGGATCCTGATTCTGCGCGCGCTGCAGACCAGCTCGCGGATCTATTCCATGAACCGCAACATGATCCAAAACGGCTATGTGAGCTATACGGACTATGTGCTGCGCATGTTCGCCGAGCTCGCCATTATCCTGGCGCACAACTTCATTGTCGTCGTGCTGGCGATGGTGTTTACGCCAATACCGCTGACCTGGGCAGCTCTCGCGCTTCTGTTCACCGTCCCCCTGTTTTTCGTGACCATCTTAGGCAGCAGTTTTCTCGTTAGTATCATCGGTGCGCGCTATTCGGATTTCGGAGAGTTGCTCCAATCGGTCCTACGCCTCGGGTTCTTCGTAACGCCGATCATTTGGTCGGCGGGCGCTGGGAAGGGTGCGCTCATCGGAGCCTTCCTCTATCTGAACCCGTTCTACTATCTCATCGAGATCGTTCGCGGCCCGCTCATCTATGGTCATGTCCCGTGGCTGGAAATTGGTGCCACGGCCGTGATGGCGCTGTTCGTGTGGGCGGTGGCCAGTAAGCTCTACGCGCGTGCCAAGCCTTATATTCCTCTTTGGATATGAGGAGGGATCGTTGAGTTCAGAACACTTTATCCGCGCCGATGACATCCATCTGAGTGTGCCCCTCCAAGTGGGGAATCGCTCCTCCATTCGCAGCGTGTCCGTGCTCAAGGATCTTTACCTTGGAAGCAGGCAGAGGGAATTGCGGTCCTTGATTCGGGGCATGTCCTTTGACTTTCACGAAGGCGAACGGATCGGGCTTATCGGCGAGAACGGCTCGGGAAAAACGACCCTGCTGCGCCTGCTCGCGGGCGTGCTCCAGCCGTCGTCGGGGCATCTTGAGATCGACGGGACGACGCAGGCGCTCCTCAACATGTCCATGGGTCTCGAACAACGCGCAACCGGCCTTGAGAACGTTTACCTGCTTGGATACTGCGCGGGGCTGACGACAGAGCAAATCGACGAGAGCATTCCCGGAATCCTCGAATTCGCCGATCTTCACAATGCCGTCCACGACCCGGTGCGAACCTATTCCGCCGGTATGCAACTCCGGCTTGCGTTTGCGGTCGCGACGTCCGTAAAGCCGGAAATTCTTCTCCTGGACGAGTGGATCAGCGCTGGGGACCGGTTCTTCATCGAGCGCTCGCGGGAGCGTCTGATGGGTCACATCGATGCGAGCCGGATGCTGGTCTTCGCAAGCCACAACGCAAGCGTTCTTGGCGAGGTGTGTACGCGGGGTCTCGTCCTCAAGCGCGGCAAAGTGATCTACGATGGGCCGATTGACGAGGCCCTCGAGTTTTACGGATCGGATGGCTATCAAGAAAGCTGAGGGGTGGGTGGTCCCTTTGTCGTGGCCGGGAAATTCGCGGGCCTGTGCGTCAGGCAGCGCCCGGAGAATGATTGACATGACAGCACAACTCGGCATGACTATCCGAAAATTGGGAGAAAATTTCTCAATATTCACAGGCAGATGGCCCGATTTCGGCCGTCAGCTTGCGTCCCAACCGGCGTGACGAGGCTTGGAGCATGGATCCCTCCCGGATCATAGAGCTGATCGAACTGCGTGGCGGTGTGGTGCCCACGATTCGCAAGGCCGTCGACGTCCTGCTCCGGGAAGGGGTCAGCGGTGTGGGCCATCGTCTGCGGGCGCTCGCCAAGCCGCCGCTGAACTTCAACGTCGCCGAGTTCAAACGCAACGAAGAGCCATTCGTCTCGATCATCGTCCCCAATTACAATCACGCGGCGTACCTCGAACAGCGGCTCGAAACGATCCTTGCGCAGTCCTACCAGCATTTCGAGCTGATCCTGCTCGATGACTGTTCGAGTGACGGCAGCCTCGAAATCCTGCGCCGATACGAGCAGTCCGACCCTGATAGAATCCGGCTCGTCGTCAACGACGAAAACTCCGGTGGCGGCTATCGTCAGTGGGCGAAGGGAATGTCCCTTGCCCGTGGGGACCTCATCTGGATTGCGGAGAGTGACGATTGGTCGAGACCGGAGTTTCTCGAGAGCCTCATTCCGGCCTTCGAGGACGAGAGCGTCATGCTCGCCTACACCAACTCCGCCTTCATGGACGCCGAAGGAAACCAAGTGATTTGGTCGACACCGGAGTATCTGAACGATGTCGACAAGCGACTCTGGACCAAGCCGTTTCGGCGGGCGGCGCACGACCTGGTTCGCAAAGGCTGGGCGACAAAGAATCTCGTGCCGAATGTCAGTGGCGCGGTGTTCCGGAATCCGGGAGGGGAAAACGCCATGTTGAGCGGCGATTGGAGCCGCGCGACAATCTGCGGAGATTGGCTTTTTTACCTGGAGCGAATTCGCGGCGGAGCCGTGGCCTATAGGCCCGAAATGCTGAACTTCTACCGCGTACACGAGGCGAGCACGGCGCAAGGCACCTACGCGCGGGACGTCTACTACAAAGAGCACGAACAAGTCGCCGAGTACGTGCTCAAGAACTACAACGTGTCTTCTGATTTCGTAGACAAACAGGCATCCAATCTGCGCGCCCATTGGAAGAGGTACCGGAGCGATCAACCGGTTTCGAATCTGAAGGACTGTTACGACCCAGCCAAGCTGACGGCGGCGGGGACGGAGCGGAAGCCGAACATCTTGATGGCCGGATTCGCGTTTGCAGCCGGCGGCGGCGAGACGTTCCCCATCTTTCTGGCGAACCTCCTCAAGGACAAGGCTACGCCGTGACCTTCTTGTCGTGTGAATGCCTGCCCCGCGAGGACGGCGTTCGGACGCTCCTGTCGCCCGACATTCCGATTCTGACCGGAATCCACAACATCGGGGATGTTGTGAAGCAGTTCGGCATTGACATCATCCACTCCCATCACGGTTGGGTCGATAGTGCGGTGATCAGGAGCCTGTCGCCCCGGGGGCCCGCCCGCATCGTTGTTTCGATGCATGGCATGTACGAACTGATGGAACCGATCGACCAGGATGCCTTGGTGCCGCGTCTGTTCTCACGCAGCAGTGCCCTGGTTTTCACGTCGCGAAAGAATCTTGGGCCGTTCGAACGGCTCGGTCTCGCGGACAGCCCGAAGATCTTGGGCATTCCGAATGCACTTCCCGAAGTGCCGATCACGCCGGTAGACCGAGGCGAGCTGGGGGCCCCTGCCGATGCGTTCGTGATGTGCCTGGTCAGCCGGGCACTCCCCGAGAAAGGATGGGCCGAGGCGATCGAAGCCGTTGAACGTGCCCGTGCCAAGAGCCAGAGGGACATCCGGCTCCTCCTGATCGGCGAGGGGCCGGAGTTCGACCGGCTGAGCCAGCCCGGTGCCATCGGCGACTTCGTCCGACTGCTCGGGTTCCGCAAGAATCTCCGCGACTACTTCGCCGCTTCCGATCTTGGCTTCCTCCCATCGCGCTTCAAAGGTGAGAGCTTTCCGCTGACCCTGATCGATTGCCTCGCGGCCGGCACACCGTTCCTGGTGTCCAATGTCGGCGAGACTCGCTCGATGTTGGCGCGGGCGGTGAACTGGCGGGCGAAACATTCGATCTGGACGATTGGCGGCTGCCCGTGGAGGAAATGGCCGACATCATCGCCTCGCTGGCCACGCGCGGCCCTGACTATGCGAAGATGAAAGCCGCAACGGCGCGGGCCTATGGCAAGTTCGACCCCGATGCGATGGTCGGCCGCTACATGGATGTCTACGACCGGATCATGCGTGGCGAAGATCCGCGTGCGCCTTCGATGGCGGCCGCAGCCGAATAGTTTCTTGCGTGACGTGGGACGGATATTGACGTCGGTATGAAGATTCTTGTGACAGGCGGCTCAGGGCTCATGGGTCAGCATCTCGTGCCACGCTCCGCCATCTGGGACATGAGGTGTGCGTCCTGGATGTCCGGGATTTCGATGGACGCGATCCTGCCGTCAAATTCATCGCCGGTAGTGTGGCCGACAAGGACGCCGCCAAGGCCGCCGTCGCAGGCGCCGACGCCGTCATCCATCTTGCCTCCTCGGTCGTCCCGAAGACGTCCAACGACGATCCGGCATGCGATGTCAGTTCCAATCTCATCGGCACACTGAACTTGCTCGAAGCGAGTGTCGGTGCCGGTGTGACACGGATCGTGTTTGCATCGTCAGGCGGTACGGTCTACGGGGAACCGACGGTCCCCATTGTCGACGAGAGCCACCGGACAGAGCCGATCAGCTCATACGGTATCGTCAAGCTCGCGCTAGAAAAGTACATCGCCCTCTATGGCCGGGAGCACGACATCACAAGCGTGTCTCTGCGCATCTCGAACCTTTACGGAGAAGGGCAGCGACACGATACGGGATTTGGCGTGATCGCTTCGTTCTGCCATAAAGCCGTTGCGGGTGAGACGGTTGACATCTGGGGAGACGGAACCGTCTCCCGCGATTTCATTCACGTCAGCGATGTGGTGGATGCTTTCGTGGCCGCGCTCGATCACGACGGGGATAGCCTGGTCGTCAATATCGGATCGGGCACAAGCGTCAGCATCAACACGGTTCTGGACACGATCGCGACGATCACCGGGCGCGAGGTGCCCAGACGATATCTCCAAGGGCGAGCCTTCGACGTACGACACATTTGTCTCGATGTCGGCCTTGCGGCCCGTACGCTGGGATGGAAGCCGAGGATCGACCTCAACGAGGGACTTCGTCGGGTGTTGGAGTGGTCGCAGTCGACTGCGAACCGGCCGTCCTCTCGCCAAATTGATTCATCAACGGAAACTTAGATGTTCACGAAGAATAAGAAAGAACTGCTCATCCATATCGGGGCCGGCAAGACAGGGACCACATCCCTGCAGCATTTCCTTTGGGCGAACAGGCGAGCACTACAGCGCCATGGTA
Organism: Methyloceanibacter methanicus; assembly: GCF_001723285.1. Taxonomy (GTDB): domain Bacteria; phylum Pseudomonadota; class Alphaproteobacteria; order Rhizobiales; family Methyloligellaceae; genus Methyloceanibacter; species Methyloceanibacter methanicus. The sequence goes on from NZ_LPWG01000002.1 coordinate 232,335, forward strand.
TCCTCTACCCAGACCTGGGGGTTGTGTCTGGCGCACATCATCTCCTATCGCCGCACCATCCCCCGTTTCTCGATTGGAAGTTCATTAGTGCCAAGGATTGGGCCCCAGACCTCTACGCAAAGACCAAACAGCGTGCTCTCATATCCAGCGAGCTGGCATCCAACGCAGCCCCGGACGTAATTCGACCATTCGCCGAACACGTCAATCAGCATTTCAATACGAAGATCGTCATCTATGTGAGGCGGCAGGACCATTGGATGGTGGCGGCCTACAGCCAACAAGTCAAAGCTGGAACGCAGCGGCTCGATTTCCCATCGAGCCTTGGGCATATGTTCCGAGGGGCAAATTTGGTCGGACGCATGAGCGTGTGGATCGAGGCGTTCGGAGCGGACAACGTCATTGTGCGTCCTTACGAAAGGGGACAACTGGTTGGCGGCGACATTCGCAGTGATTTTCTTAGTCAGGTTCTTGCAATCGACGACGATGCGAACTTCAAATGGACCAATGCAAACGAAAACCCCCGCCTTGCGCTCTGTGCACTCGAGTACAAGCGGATGATCAACAACGTGGTGCCGGTTCCCGCTGAATCGAACGCATTTATCGACCCGCTTCTTGCGTACTCGGCCGCCGAAGACCAGAATTCAACCGCGATCTACCATGAGTCGAACCTGATTTCGCCCACCGAACGCAACATGATTCTCGAACGCGTCGACGACGGCAACCGCTGGGTCGCGAGCAAGCTGATGGGGCGAGCTGACGGTGTGCTGTTTATCGAGCCAAGGCCGGAGCAGGATCCAGGGTGGTTGCCGCCGGTTGTCACATCGGATGATCTTGCGAGGATCAGCACATATTTCAGCGCCAAGGGCTACAGGAAATCGCTAATGCAGTGCATCGAGAAGACACTTGAGACCAATCGATTTGAGGCCTATCGATACGCTCAAACGCTTGCCGCGAGCTTTGGTCGCAAACTCTGATCGGCAGGTTCTGGCAGAGCGCGAAGGTGGCATGCAAGTCAATTGGATCGACGACCACAGATTTGAAATCGGCGCGTATCGGTTCACGATCGACGTTACGCCGGGCGCCAGGCGCCGTCTCTCGACGGACAACGACTTCACGCTCGTCAAGACACCGCACTTCCTGGCAATGTACGACTCGTTGGAGCCACGCCTGACGGGCAAGAAGATTCTCGAACTCGGTCTGTTCGAGGGCGGCAGTTTGGTTTTTTTCGACCAGCGCTTTCAGCCCGAGAAGATCGTTGGCATCGACATCCGCAAAGAGCCGATTGCGCCGCTCGAGCGCTATGTTGCGGGGCGTGGTGGTGTGGTGGAGACGCACTACGCGACCTCTCAGGACGATGAGGCGGCCCTTGCGAAGATTTGCCGCGAGGCTTCGGGGGCGAGATCGATGTCGTCGTTGACGATGCCTCCCACCTCTACGAACAGACCAAGAAGAGTTTTGACGTACTGTTCAGACGGCTCGCGCCGGGAGGGGTCTACATCATTGAAGATTGGGCATGGAGCTATCAAAAGCCCTATCAGGAAGCGAGCCACCCCTGGTTCAAGAAGACGGGCATGGCAACGTTGCTCTTCGAGCTGATTGGCGATCTTGCGACCAATCGTGCCATCGACTCGATCACCATCGACAAGACCATGGCGGTGATCACAAAGTCGCAGGCAACGGCTACCGAGCTGACTTATGGCCGGGGCCGTCTCAGAAATCGCGCAAGCCCTTCTGTCTAGGCCGTGGGAATAGTGAGGTGCCAATGCGTGGCAACAAGCGCCGCCGGTTCCGCGATCAACGCATGATGCCGTCTTGGCTGGTGACCGCCTTGGCGCAATCGCATTCGATGGGCATCCGGATCGTCAAACGGGGCACAAGACCATGACCGCCACTAGCGGAAACCAGGAAGCGTCGAACGGGCTCAATTGGCTGGACGCTAACAACTTCGAGATCGATGGCTGCAGGTTCACCATCGATATCAGTGCAAGCCACGAGCGCCGCCCGTCGACGTCGGACAATTTTACGCTGGTCAAGACGCGCCGATTCCTGGCGACTTATGACGCACTGGCAAGCAGGCTGGAGGGAAAGGCAATCCTGGAGCTTGGGATCTTCCAGGGCGGCAGCCTCGTCTATTTCGACAAGCGCTTCCGGCCCAAGAAGCTCGTCGGACTGGATCTCCGTGCCGAACCGATCCCTGCCCTCGAAGCCTACGTTGCGACGCGCGATGGCGCCGTGAAGACCTACTACAACACGTCGCAAGACGACGAAGCGGCGTTGACGGCAATATGCCGCGAGGAGTTCGGCGGCGAGGTCGATGCGGTCATCGACGACGCGTCCCACGCCTATGACCTGACCAAGAAGAGCTTTCAGATCCTGTTCCCCAAGCTGGCGCCCGGTGGGATCTATGTGATCGAGGATTGGGCTTGGAGCTACCAGGCCGCAGCCCAGAAGCCGTGGCGCGGCCAATTTTGGAAGACGGGCTTGGCGACCCTTCTGCTCGAGCTTGTGGGCGACCTTGCGTCCAACCATGCCATCGAGAAGATCGCGATCGACCGCACCATGGCGGTGATCACGAAATCGGCGGCCAAAGACTCGCAGCTGACCTTTCGGAGCGGCGCGCTGCGGGCACGCCGGAGCCCCAAGGTCTAGCCCGAGAGGCTCGAACTAGAGCCGCGGGTTCTCGGCGGTCATGACCAGGTACCGTGCGTAGTCGGACGATCCGAGTTCGCTACCGAGCCGTGCCAGCTGCTCCTGGCTGATGAATCCCATCCGGAACGCGACTTCCTCCGGACATGAAATACGGAAGCCCTGGCGTTTCTCCAGTGCACGGACGAAGTCCGAGGCTTCGTTGAGGCTGTCGATCGTACCGGTGTCCAGCCACGCAAAGCCGCGGCCCATCAGTTCGACGTCGAGTTCGCCCATTTCCAGATATTTCCGGTTGACGTCGGTAATCTCGAGTTCGCCGCGGGGTGACGGGGTCAAGTTCGCGGCGATGTCCGTAACGCGCTCATCGTAGAAATACAGTCCCGTGACCGCCCAATTCGACTCGGGCTTGGCGGGCTTCTCAACCAGCGAGACCGGCTTGTCCTGCTCATCCAGGCCCACAACGCCGTAACGTTCCGGGTCGGTCACGTGATAGGCGAAGACCGTGGCGCCGCGCGGTCGCGCGCTGGCGCTTCTGAGCAATTCGGCAAGCCCGTGCCCGTAGTAGATGTTGTCGCCCAGGATCAGGGCCGAACGGCTGTCTCCGACAAAGTCGGCGCCGATGATATAGGCCTGCGCGAGGCCGCCGGGATTGGGTTGCTCGGCGTAGCTGAGCTCCAGCCCCCAGGCGCTGCCGTCGCCGAGCAGGCGCTGGAAGTTGGGCAGATCCTCCGGAGTGGAGATGATCAGAATTTCGCGGATGCCCGCGAGCATCAGCGTGCTCAGCGGAAAATAGATCATCGGTTTGTCGTAGACGGGGAAGCAGTTGCTTCGACGTCACCAGCGTCATCGGATAGAGCCGTGTGCCCTTGCCGCCGGCCAGAATAATACCCTTCATGATATCTCCCCGACTATGCCTCACCGCCGGCGACCGCAGCGTCGCCCGTTCCGGCCTGGTCCTTGGCGTGCAGGCGCTGCACGCATTCCGCTATGCCTTGCCGCCAATCCGGCAGGCTGATTCCGAACGTCGCCGCCATCCGGCTGCAGTCGAGCCGAGAGTTGGCCGGACGCTGTGCCGGTGTGGGGTACTCGGCGGTTGTGATCGGCCGCACCTTTGCGGTCGGACCGCCCCGCCGCGCCGATTGCTCGAAAACCTCGCGCGCCACGTCGCACCAGGTCGCCTCGCCCGTCCCCGCCGCGTTGTAGGTGCCCCATTTGCCGCTGTCGCGTCCGTCCGCGATCTGCTCCACGATGCCGAGGATCGCGTCCGCCAGATGGGGCGCATAGGTCGGGCTTCCCCGCTGATCGTCGACGACGCCGAGCTCATCGCGCGTCTCGGCGAGGCGCAGCATCGTCTTGACGAAGTTGTGGCCAAACGGACTGACGACCCACGCGGTGCGCAAGATCACATGGGCTGGACAGGCCGCGCGCACGAAGTTCTCGCCGGCGAGCTTGCTGGCCCCGTAGACGCCGAGCGGCGCGACGGGATCGTCCTCGGCATAGGGGCCCGGCGCGGTTCCGTCGAAAACGTAATCCGTCGAGATGTGAATCAGCGGACGGCCCGTCTGCGCGCATGCCTCCGCAAGATGCTTGACCCCGTCCGCGTTGATAGCAAAGGCCAGCTCCCGCTCGCTTTCGGCTTTGTCCACTGCCGTGTAGGCCGCCGCGTTGACGACAACGTCCGCCGTGCTACCGGCAATGGCTGTGTGGATCGAGGAGGCATCGGCAAGATCGATCTCCGGCCGGCCGAGTGTCGTGAGGGTGAGACCGGCCGCCCGCGCCGCCTCGGCCAGCGATGTGGCAACCTGACCCTTCCGTCCGATGACGAGTACGTTCGCCGTCACGTGAGCTTCGCCGCCTCCGTCGCCGCTTCATGGCCGCGCTTGGGTGCGGGCGATGGCGTGGCGTCGGCCGATCCGCCCGCCAGCAATCCAAGCCGTTCGCCTTCGTAGACGCCGTCGCGGAGCGGCCGCCACCAGTCCGGATTGTCGAGATACCAACGGACCGTCTTCTCCATGCCGCTTGCGAAGTTCTCTTGCGCGCGCCAGCCGAGTTCCGTTTCGAGGAGCGTTGCGTCGATGGCGTATCGCAGGTCGTGTCCGGGCCGGTCGGCGACGAACGTCACGAGCCGATCGTGCGGGGCGCCCATCGGGTCGTAGGAGTCCATCAGCGCGCAAATTCGCTCGACCACCGACATGTTGGATTGTTCGTTGCGCCCGCCGACATTGTATTTCGCCCCCAGTCGTCCGCGCGTCAGGATCAGGTGAAGCGCTCTCGCGTGGTCTTCGACATAGAGCCAATCGCGCACATTCTGGCCGTTGCCGTAAACCGGGAGAGGTTTGCCGTCATGGGCATTCAGAATCATCAATGGAATGAGCTTTTCGGGGAACTGATAGGGACCGTAATTGTTGGAGCAGTTGGAGATCACCACAGGCAGGCCGTAGGTCCGGTACCAGGCAATGGCGAGATGGTCGGAGGCAGCCTTGCTCGATGAGTAGGGCGAACTCGGATCGTAGGGCGTGTCCTCTCGGAACAGACCCTCCGCCCCCAGCGATCCGTAGACCTCGTCGGTCGAGACGTGCAGAAACCTGAACGTCTCCGCCGCATCCTTGGAGAGGGACGACCAATAGGCGCGCGCGGCTTCGAGCAGTGTGTACGTGCCCACGATGTTGGTCTCGATGAACGCGCCCGACCCGGTGATCGACCGGTCGACGTGGCTCTCGGCCGCAAGATGGATCACAGCGTCCGGTTTGAATTCGCCGAAAGCCCGATCCATGGCCTCGCGATCGCAGATGTCGGCCTGCAAGAAGCTGTAACCGGACCGGTCCGCAATCGGATCGAGCGATGCCAGATTGGCGGCGTAGGTCAGCTTATCGATGTTCAGGACGTCGGCAGCCAACTCGCCGACTAGGAGCCGGCACACTGCGGAACCAATGAAGCCGGCCCCCCCGGTCACGATAATTCTCATGGATACTCCTAACGACCTTTCTCCGAGAACGGCACGAATGCTTGCCGCACGCCTAAACCCGTATCAATTTCAGTAGCTGAAATGCTCTGGCAGCTCGGCGAGTCTCGGATGTTTCCGATCCTTCGGCGACAGAACGGCTTCCTCCCCCCGCACGGGCCAGTCGATGCCCAACGCCGGATCGTCCCAAGCGAGCCCGAAATCAACCTCCGGTGCGTAGAACTCGGTGACCTTATACTGGACCTCGGTATCAGGTTCCAGGGTGCAGAAGCCGTGTGCAAACCCCTTCGGCACCCAGAGCTGATGCCAATTCTCGGCCGACAGCACCACGGCCTCGTGCTGCCCGAAAGTGGGCGAACCGACCCGGATATCGACGGCAACGTCGAGAATGGCCCCGCGGCTGACGCGCACAAGCTTGTCTTGGGCGTGGGGCGGGGCCTGGAAGTGGAGGCCGCGAATGACGCCGCGGTCGGCCGAGTGCGAGTGATTGTCCTGGACGAATGCCTCGGTGATGCCGGCTTCCGCGAACTGCTGGGCGTTGTAGGTTTCGGAGAAGAACCCCCGCGAATCCCTGAAAATATTCGGCTCGATCAGAATGAGCCCCGGAAGCTTCAGATTTGTTGCCTTCATTACTCGGCTCGCTCGTCTGGAAAGGTTTGGCTCCCTCCACTAGCAAGGATTGCCGCGAAGGCGAAGTCTCATCTCAGGGCTTTGGCGGGCGTCTGCCGCCGGCGCCCCGGGCCAGAGCTGGACCCTTGCGGCGCCTCCACAGGCGAACTATGCAACGGCGTCGCCTCTGCCGGACTCCGATCCGGCACGGAGCTTGAAGGATCGTCATGTCGATACGTGAGCTGGTTGAGTTTCTGGCGTCCGCTTGGCGCGTCGGCCATCTCAAGGCGCCGCTCCTGCTCCTGCGCTACCTCATGCTGACGATGCTGAACCGCACGTCGCGCCGGCGGGTCATCCGGCATGTGCCCGAAATCCATGCGGCGGAGGACGTGGCCGTGAGCGCGACGGTGCAGGGCATCACGGACATCGTCGTGCCCGTCTATGGCAATTTCGAGCAGACACGAGCGCTACTCGAGGCGCTCGGAAACGATCCCGAGCTACCCGGACGCGTCGTCGTGATCGACGATGCGAGCCCCGACCCGCGCGTCGGGCCCATGTTGCAGGCTGCATGCGCCGACCGTGCTGATTGGCAACTCATTGAAAACGAACAGAATATGGGTTTCGTCGAGACCTGCAACCGGGGTTTTGCCGCGAGCCGGCGGGATGTGATCGTGCTGAACACGGACACCGAAGTCCCTGCCGGTGCGCTCTGGCGCATCGCCCGGGCCCTTCAGGCCGCACCGGACATCGCGACCGCGACTCCGTTTTCGAACGCGGCCTATGGCGTCGGCTTCCCTGAGCTGAACTATCCAAATCCGCGCCCGTTCGGGGCCACGACCGCGGAAATCGATGCCGCTTTCGCGGGGTTGCGTTTGAGTACCGAGATCGGCTTGCCGCGCGGGGTCGGGTTCTGCATGGGCATGTCCCGCCACGCGATCGAGCGCATCGGCGGCTTCAGCACGGCGTTCGGCCGCGGCTATGGCGAAGACAGCGGGTTCTCCCTGCAGGCGGCGAGGCTTGGCCTGCGCAATGTCGTGGCCACCAATGCCTATGTCTTCCATGTCGGCGGCCAGAGTTTCGGCGGCGGCTGGCAGGCGCGGAGCCGGCGCGCCACGCTCCAGATTCTCGATCGCTACCCCGAATACGTGAAAAGCGTCGAGGACTATCTCGCCACGGGGCTCGCGCGCGCCGTGTGTTTCGCGGCGATGCTCCGGCTCGCCGAGTCACGGTCCGGGGCGCCCGTCGCGATTGGAGAGGGTGCCGCAGCGGACGCCGATCAGGCGGTTGTGACGATCGGCCGGACCGGGCCGTGCGCCGAGGCGACGGTGACGTTCCGGGATGAGAGCTACGGGTTCAGCTTCGGCAACCAGGATGCCCTCGACCGTGCGCTGGCGCTCTATCGGGGCTGAGGGGCTAAGCCGTCCGTCCGGGAGCCAATCGCCTCACTTCGCTTGCGATCTGGCTCAGGAAGCGGTCCATCGAACGGTGTGGCGCCTCCTCGATCAGCGTCCTGGCGATGCTCTCGTACAGCCCTGGCTCGGTCGCGAGCCGGCGGATGGCGTCGGCAAACGCTGGCGCCGTGATCTGGCGGGCAAGCAGGCCGGTCCGGCCGTCGACGACCTGTTCGGCGATGCCGCCGATGGGCATGGCGACGACGGGCAGGCCGTTGCCGAAGGCGGCGCTCACGACGCCCGATTGGCTTGCCTCCACGTGGGAACACGCCATTGCGTCGAAGCGCGAAAAGATGTCGCGCACCTCCGAATCGGCGATCCATCGGTTGGTCATGTCGGCGCCCATCGCCTCGAGCCGCACGCGATCCTCGCCCAAGGCTCCCGAACCGGCCACGCCGAGGTCCACCTCGAGCCCCGATTGCCGTAGGGCCTCGACGGCGTCGATCAGGAGGGGAAGGCCCTTATAGGCCATGATCCGCCCGAAGAAGAGCAGGCGCAGCGGATCGTGGCGTTCCCGGATCTTTGGCATCGCGCCGTAGGTGAGATCGGGATGAAAGAGCGGAAGCACCCGTTCGGGCGGGGCGAGCTTGGACGTGACGATGCGCTCGGCGACGGCGCGGCACAGCGTGATGACGAGATCGGCCTCCTTGGCGTCGCGGCGCAGCCAGGGCGTCACGATAGCCGTGCGGTCGCCTGGATGCGGGACGACGTCGTGGATGATCGTCACGTATTTGATTCCGAGCTTGCGGATGGCCGGTGCCAACAGCGGCGACCAGACATGCGGCATCAGCATGACCACGGCCGCCGGATCCGTCTCTTTCAGGTGCTCCAGCAGCCGCCGGCGTGTCGCCGGGAAGCGCTTGAGGAGGTTGATCGGCGTCGCCTGGCGAAACGTGGGAACCTGGAAGACGTCCAGACCGGATGCGGCGAAATCGTCGGCGACCTCGCTATCGGATGAAATGATGAAGCCGAACCGTTGTCCGGCGGCCCGCGCCGCGCTTTGGGCGAGCTCCAGCGCAAACCGGCCGAGGGCCCCTTGGCGGCCAAGATAGATGAAAGATACCAGGGGCTTCACCAGGGACCTCGCATCGCCGCACCTTGACCTGCCGTTGATATATCTCTGCCGCCCCGCAACGGGCTATCCGGTGCAGGTCTTCGCATGCGCGCCGCGCCCTGACAATCGTCAGGGGCCTATCGTCGGTACGGGGCTCCCAGCGGCAGGCCCAAGCGCGGCGTCTCCGGACAGGGAAGAGGCGGGACAGACCGTTTTGGCCGGGGTAGGTTGTGCGGCTCAAAATCCCCCGGCAACGACGTGGAACGACGTTTGAATGAAAGACATCACGCTGCATATCGGTCTTCCCAAGACCGGCACCACCAGCGTGCAACGGCATCTGCTCGCCAACCGGAGCACACTGGCCGCTCAGGGCATCTGCTACCCTGTGGCCGGATGCGGCCGGCGTATCGCCCATCACGACATTGCCGACGCTTGCAAGCGCTTCAAGCCGCTTTGGGGGGGCTTGCGCGCGCTACGAAATGAGTTCGACGCGGAGATAGCGCCGTTCGATCGTGTCATCGTCAGCAGCGAAGGTTTTCAGAGCGTCCGGGGCTACCCTGGCGTGATCGCCTTTTTCGGCGCGCCTGGCGGCTCGAGGCGTGGCGCGTGTCGCATCAGGACGATTTGCTATGTCCGCGAGTTCCTGGAGACCGCCAGCAGCGACTATGCACAACAGGTGCAGAGCTCGGGGCTCGATCTGAGCTTCGAGGACTACTGCGCACGCCGCTACAGACGCCCGCTTTGGCTCATCTCGAACTTCTGGCGTTGGTTCTCGGACGAAGCGACGTTTGGCCATTTCGACCGCAGCCGGCTTTTCAAGCAGGACATCGTCGAGGACTTCTTTCAACGGATCGGTCTTGCCGTGCCGGGAACCGTCGAACGGAGCGATGCCAATCCCTCCATCTCCGGCAATTTGCTGGGCTTCAAACTCCTGCTCAACCGGCATGGCCTGCATGGGGCCCGGATCTATTGGATCCTCAAGGACTTGGCCTTGAGCGATCCGGCCTATCGCGGGCGCTTCCGGCTCACGGACACGGATGCGGCCCGGATTCGTCAGCGGTTTGCGAGCTACAACAAGACGGTCGCGGGACTTGTCGGAGAGATTCCGTATCGATCCTTCGAAGGCGGCCAGCCGCTGCCGAATTACGAGACGTGGCAGGCCGATCTCGAACGCTTCCTGGCGCACCCCGAGCTCGCCCCGTTGAAGGACCGGCCGGAAATCCATCGCGCGACGGCCGAGGAAGTGGCCGCAATCGCGCGCCGTCACGGCGCCGAACCCTAGGCCGCGCCCCGGCGCACAGTGCGTGAACCCCGCCCTAGAGGTCCTTGGGGTCCTTCAGCCGGCCGTAGATGTCCTCGTAGCGCACGATATCGTCTTCGCCCAGATAGGACCCGGACTGGACCTCGATCAATAGCGCGGGAACGCTGCCCGGATTGGCGAGGCGATGCTTCGCGCCGATGGGGATGTACGTCGATTCGTTTTCGCCGAAGAGCCGCGTCTCGCCGCCGAGCGTGACGCTCGCTGTTCCCTGGACGACGACCCAATGCTCGGCGCGGTGCCGGTGGCTTTGCAGGGACAGTTTCCCGCCCGGTTTCACCATCAGGCATTTGACCTGATAGCGCTCGCCGGAGGCGAGCCCCTCATACCAGCCCCAGGGCCGGTAGACGCGCGTGTGGCGCAGCGTCTCCTCCCCGCCCTTCAGGGCGGCGACGAGATCCTTCACGGATTCGGCGCTGTCCTTGGAAGCGACGAGGATGGCGTCCTTGGTCGCCACCACGACAACATTGTCGAGCCCGACAATCGAGACGCTGGCCCGGTCGCTATAGGCATAGGAGTTCGTGGTGCCGTGCACGTTGATCGCGGCGGGACCATGGGCCACGTTGCCGGCCTCGTCCTTGTTCAGCACATCCCAAATCGCCGACCACGAGCCGACATCGCTCCAAGCGGTCCGCAGCAGTACGGTGCGCACGTTGTCGGCCTTCTCCATGATGGCGTAGTCGAGCGAGATATTCTCGGCGCTCTCATAGGCCTCCTGGTCGAGCGTCATAGCGCCGGTTTCGCGATGTGCCTTGGCCAGCGCATCCGCCGCGGCTCTCAGGATCCCGGGCGCAAGGGCCTCGAACGCCGCGATCATCTGCTTCGCGCCGAACAGGAACACGCCGGCGTCCCAGAGGAAGCGGCCGGACTCGAGATAGTCTTGTGCGGCCTCTTGGGACGGCTTCTCCACGAACCGCGCGACGGTCCAGGCCTCGCCTGTCTGGTCACCGATTTCGAGATAGCCGTATCCGGTATGGGGGTGGTCCGGCTCGACGCCGAAGGTCACGAGCGCCCCTTGCTCCGCTGCGGGGACGCCCTTGAGGACGCATGCGGCAAAAGCGTCCGCGTCGGGAACGATGTGATCGGACGGCAGCAAGAGGACCAGGCCGTTCTCGTCTTCCGCGGCCACGACGAGCGCCGCGGTTGCCGCCGCCGCCGCCGTATTGCGCCCCACAGGTTCCAGTACGACGTGGCGCGGCGTGATGCCGATCTCGGCCAGTTGCTCCTGGATCAAGAAGCGATGGTCGTGATTGCCGATCACCGTCGGGCTTTCGAAGAGCGGGTTTGCCAGCCGCCGGCAGGTCGATTGCAGCAGGCTTTCGTCGCCGAACAGCTTCAAGAATTGCTTCGGCAGGTCGCGCCGCGAAAGAGGCCAAAGGCGCGTGCCCGATCCGCCCGACAAGATGGTGGGATAAATGGCCACCTTCAACTCCTCAATCTGTCCGTCGCTCGGTCCCTGCGTGTTGTCCGTGAGGTGCCGCTCCTGGGAGGGAACGGCGCGGAAATCCCGGTGGGGCCGACCGTGTCCGGCCGGGATGGCGACACATAGCACTGTCGGGTCCGAGGCTGAAGACAGGCGTGTGAGGGACCTCCCGCGTGCCGGCGTCCCGAGCGTGCTTCGAGGGGCCGTAAAGCCGGGTCGTCAAACTTTGTAATAGTCGCGGTACCACGCGACAAAGCGGGCAATGCCGTCCTCGATCGACGTATCCGGCGAGAAGCCGACATCGGCGGTAAGGTCGGTCACGTCCGCAAAGGTCTCGGGAACGTCGCCGGGCTGGAGCGGCAGAAAGTTCTTCTTCGCCTCACGGCCGAGCGCCGCTTCGATCGCCCCGATGAAGTCCATCAACTGCACGGGGCTGTGGTTTCCGATGTTGTAGAGCCGGTAGGGGGCCGACGAGGTTCCGGGATCGGGATGATCGCCCGACCATTCGGGATTGGGCGTGGGCACCCGGTCGCTCACACGGACGACCGCCTCGACGATGTCGTCGATATAGGTGAAGTCGCGTGCGTGGTGTCCCTGGTTGTAAACGTCGATCGGCTCGTCGGCCAAGATCCGCTTCACGAACTTGAACAGCGCCATGTCCGGCCTGCCCCACGGACCGTAGACCGTGAAGAAGCGCAGGCCCGTCACCGGCAGGCCGAAGAGGTGCGCATAGACATGGGCGGACAGCTCGTTCGACTTCTTGGTCGCGGCGTAAAGACTTAATGGGTGGTCGACATTGTGGTGAACGCTGAACGGCGTTTCCGTGTTGGCGCCGTAGACGGAGCTGGAAGAGGCATAGACCAGATGATCCACGTTGCCCGTGGCGGCAGCCTCGAGAATATTGACGAAGCCGACGAGGTTCGAGGCGACGTAGGCATCCGGGTGGGTCAGCGAATAGCGCACGCCGGCTTGCGCGCCGAGATGGATCACCCGCTCGGGGCGATGCTCCGCGAAGACGCTCTCGACGGCGTCCTTGTCGGCGAGATCACCCTTGGCGAAGGTGAAGCTTTCATAGGGCGCCAGCTCCGCAAGGCGCGCCTCTTTCAGGCCGACATCGTAGTAGTCGTTGAGATTGTCAAAGCCGATGACGTCATCGCCGCGGTCGAGCAGGGCACGGGCCGCGTGGAAGCCGATAAATCCGGCGGCGCCGGTGACCAATACTCTCATGCTTCGTTGCTCGCTGGGATCGTTGCGCGACCCATGATTGCCGTCGCGGTGGCGAGGTGTTGATAGCGAATGCGATCTGCCAAGTCTAGCTGGCCCGGGGCCCGCTCGGGCCCGCGATGAGCGCGATTAGGCATGACCCCAGAATCCGGCTCCCCCGCTATTGCCTCGTTCCAGTGATCGATCTAAGAACGACCTTGGTTCAGATGAGGAGCTGCCGCGTGAAAATCTGCATGATCGGGGCGGGCTATGTGGGCCTGGTCTCCGCAGCCTGCTTTTCGGACTTCGGCTGGAACGTCACCTGCGTCGATAACGATGAGGACCGGCTCGCGCAGCTCGAGCGCGGCGAGATTCCGATCTACGAGCCCGGACTGGACGATCTGGTTGCGCGCAATGTCGCGAAGGGCCGCATGTCCTTTTCCGGGTCCTTGCCCGAGGCCGTCAGCGACGCGGACGTCGTGTTCCTCGCGGTTGGTACGCCTGTCCGGCGCGGCGACGGATATGCCGATCTCACCTATGTCTTCGAGGCGGTGGAGGAACTTGCGCCGCATGCGCGTAGCAACGTGGTCATCACGACGAAGTCGACCGTGCCGGTGGGGACCGGCCGTGAGATTGAGCGCCGCCTCAGACAGCTCCGCCCCGATGCCGATTTCGCAGTGTGTTCGAATCCCGAGTTCCTGCGCGAGGGCTCGGCGATCCGCGACTTCACCCATCCCGACCGCGTGCTTGTCGCTGCCGCGGATGGCCGCGGCCGCGAGGTCATGGCACGCCTCTACGAGCCGATCGCGCTGCGGGACGCGCCGGTCATGTTCGTCAGCCGCGAATCGGCGGAGCTTGCGAAATATGCCGCCAATGCATTCCTCGCCATGAAGATCACCTTCATCAATGAGGTCGCCGATCTCTGTGAAATGGTTGGGGCGGATGTCAGCGAGGTGGCCAACGCGGTCGCGCCGACGGGCGCATCGGGGACAAGTTCCTGCACGCGGGGCCGGGCTATGGCGGGTCGTGCTTCCCGAAGGACGTCAGTGCCATTGTGCCGGACGCGCGGGAAGCCAAGAGCCCCTTGTTCTTTGGTGGAGCAGGTCGAGAAAGCCAATCTGGAGCGCAAGATCGCCATGGCGGCGCGCGTCGAAGCCGCGGCCGGGGGTACGGTCCGGGGCAAGACCGTCGCCGTGCTCGGCGTGACCTTTAAGCCGAATACGGACGATATGCGCGAGGCGCCGAGCCTCGTGATCCTGCCGATGCTACAAGCGCGGGGCGCGGAAATTCGCGCTTGCGATCCGCAAGGCCGTTCCAACGCCGAGGAGTTGCTGCCCGGCGTATCGTGGTTCGCCGATCCGCTTGAGGCGGCACGAGATGCGGACGTGCTCTTGGTGCTGACCGAGTGGAACGAGTTCCGGGCGCTCGACCTGAAGGCGCTGCGGGCTACGATGAATGGAGACGTTCTCGTCGACCTGCGGAACGTGTACGCACCGAAGCTCGCCGCGGAAGCCGGCTTCGTCTACACGGGCGTCGGGCGGGGCCATGTGGGGCCGGAGATGGGCAAAAATGCTCACGACCGTGGCGTAGCCGAGACAATCGCAACCTAGCGGGATGGTCGGGGATTGACGCTTAGCCGGGTCTAGCCCTGCGCGCTGATTGGCCGGGGGTTAGCTTGCCGGCAAGCGGCGAATGTGGCTGCTGCCAGTGGAGCCTTTGGTAGCATTGCGTGCGGGCTCTGTGCGCACGCTTCGACAGTTCGCACGGACGCGAAATTTGATCCGACTTGCCTGTCTGCTACTTTTTGGTCCTCGTCAATTTGCGAAGAGATCGTAGCGGTTGCGTAACCTTCCAACTAACGGTTTGCGTCAGTCGGGCTAGTTTGTTGTTTGCGGCGCGTAGCTCGTCGCGCAACGTCCTGACTTTGTCGCCCGATATCGTCAATTCGTTATGCAACCGGTCCAGGTCCTTATGTGACTCTGTCAATTCGTTGCGCAACCGGTCCATGTCCTTATGTGATTCTGTCAATTCGTTGCGCAACCGGTCGACGACGTTACGCGATTCCGCCAATTCCATGCCCATCTTGGTAGAAATTCTTTCGTCTAACTGACGCTGAGTTTCCACTAGCTTCGCAATTGGTTTCTGAAGTTGGCTGGTCCTCCCATCGACTAGATCCCGGATGCGCTTGGCCATAACGGTATGGCCTCTTTGCATGTCTGCGACCCAGTCGTTTTGGACCAATACGCTGGTGAGCATATCTTGGGTTGTTAAGGGGCAAGGAGGCAACAAGCCACTATCCAAGCGGTCCATGCAATAGACGGACAAGTCGTGGTAGGACGCAAGCTTCGTTGGTGGGGTGAACCCCGGCATCTCGGCTAGGGTATCGACCAGCGACCGATGAAAGAACGTCATTTCACCGAGCCTAATCGGGAAATCGTAGCCTGAAATGATGACGCGTTTCTTTGCCTTACTGCAAATCCGATGGATTAGGGCCTCAAACTCGGTTGGGCTTGGGCAATGAATGACAACCTCGAAGCAAAGAACGACATCGGCGGGGTCGACTTCGGCCTCCAGGATCGAGCCATGGACGAAAGTCCAATCCGGACGCGAACGACTTGCTCTTTGAATAGCCTCTTCTGAGACATCGACTCCCGTATAATTCTCTATTTCCAGCTCACGGAGCACCTCGAGATCGCCGCAGCCGAAGTCCAGGACGCTCACTTCGCCGATTGGAATGTTTCGCAGCAAGAGGAGCTGTTTGAGGTACTTGTAGATACCGCGCGAGCCAATCCCGCTGCCGAGAGCCGGATTCATCTCGTACCGGTTGTTCCAGAACAGTCGGTTCGAATGCGAGTTCCGCAGCAGTAGGCGAAATTCGTGTAGGCGTTGCCCGCTGCGTTCCTCGAGAGCTCCGATCCTCCGGGCGCCAAGGCCGTCGACAAAGTCGTCCAGCCTCACCAATCCGTCTCCCAGCGTCTCACTCAGGTCCAACGCATCTTGTGGAGGTAGTCCGTCCCCGTCGCAGTTGCCGTCGTCGACAACAAGACAGATATGACCGTCGTCCGTGAGGGTTCCAGGCGCGGTGACGCTGAACTTGCGAATCGCGATGAGCCCGACCTTCATTTTAAGGACGAGCGTATCCTTTGGAGGGGCTTCAAGGGTGTCGCCTTCCAAGTAGAAATGTACTCTGTCATCACGAAGCTCATTTGCGAGAATGCTCCAATCCACCTCGTCGCCGTCAGGGCAGGGCTCCATGAAAACGACGAGATCGAGAATTGGGTTCTCGATAAAGGCTCGGATCGTAATGATCTGATAATAGAGATCAATCAGAGCGCGTTGGCGGCAGACAGAGTGGAAAATGATGCGCACAGGACTGAGCGGCATCCCCACCTGTTCAATCGTGTCGGTCATCAGGCGCCCTACTTATCGCAACAGACGACGTGCGATTGGTCTTGCAACGTCGATAACTGGGCGGGGAAGTACGGCCTTGACGCGCTCCTTCCAACGAGCGTCGGAGGATGCCCGTGGAGGCGAGGCGGCGAGGTCGTCAGCCACCGCCTCTTTGCAGAGCGGAGCGCTGTAGAGCGTTGCTTCCAAAAAGCCGAGATCGACACGAAGGCTGAGCGGCAGCGGCATGATGCGCTCGGTCCCAACGGCGAATCCCGCAGCACGCAACTCCTGGACGATCGAGCTTAGTGTGCCGTGTTGGTCGCGCGCCTCCACCGCCTTGCCTTCATTCAAGATCCAAAGGTCCTGCGAGCGCTTTTCCAGATCGAGTGTGAGGTACAATTTGCCGCCCGGCTTGAGCGTCGTGGCGA
This sequence comes from Methyloceanibacter methanicus, assembly GCF_001723285.1. Lineage (GTDB taxonomy): Bacteria > Pseudomonadota > Alphaproteobacteria > Rhizobiales > Methyloligellaceae > Methyloceanibacter > Methyloceanibacter methanicus. The sequence goes on from NZ_LPWG01000002.1 coordinate 248,819, forward strand.
TGACCTTGATCAGATTTCGCCGAATGTCTGCGGGCATGTGCTCGATCACGCTGATGGAATACCAGGCGTCAAAAGATCTCGGCTCATACGTTTCAGCGCGCATCTCGGCATTGAGACTCGAGATCCGCGAATGAACCTTGCCATAGTCGTAGAAGCCCCACTCATTGAACTGCGATGCGCCCTCGTTAGAAACAATGCGCGTATGGCTATCGACCGTGCGAACGTCCGCCCCTCGATTGGCAAGTGCGAATGGCAGGGCCGATAGTCCGGCGCCAAGATCGCCGATGCGCTGCTGGCGCAGGTCTGAGCCAAAGCACGAGAGCAACCAGGGATATTCAAACAACCTCGGTGTGTGTTCCGTATACCAACCAAAAACGGCACGGGATATCGACACGCATTCGACCAAGGCATCACCGAATTCCGAGCTCGCAATCGCCGAAGCGAGCAGCGCATCATCCATATCGTTCTTAGCGCCTTGCTTGCCGATTTGGGGGACGAAGTCGCACTCACCTATAAGCACGTCGCCGCCGCCGACGTTTCCGGCTTTGTAGACATGAGCAAAGCGACCGGTCTCTTCCATCATGAGGGTCAGCGAGCGAAAGTCTCCCGGAATCGTGCTGTCTTTGGTCCACGAGACATCCGGCCCAACGACGATCAACCGCTTCTGAGTGCGTGCGGCGAGGGCCGCAATGAGTGCGTTGATATCCTCACCTTCGGCCTCTGCAGCGAATAGATCGGTGCACAAGACGATTTCATATTGCCCGTCGTCGTTTTCGAGTTCGGCCAAGCCTTGGTTGAGGATTTCCAGGTTGGGATAGCGCCGTGCCGCCGCATGGGCCTCGCGTTCGCGGGGCTCGAGTGCCTTGTAGTTACTGATGTCGAGGCCGAGGATGTGTGACGCGGTTCCGCACCGGAAATCGAGCGTGCTCTTCGAGCGGCAAATACCGTACGTGACGAGCAGATGCCGCAAGGCCTCTTGGTTGCTTTTGACCACAGTCTCGCTTCTCTTCCGCGCGCTGCTTTCTGGCGCGTCGCTACTTTTTAACAACATTGAAGTGGAAAGGGGCTCGATGTTTTCATTGATCGTTTGGATGACTGCATCAATTGCCAAAGTTCCGCAAGGGCCTAGCCTCCCATCGTCATCGAGATTGTCGTGATAATGAAGGATTAGAGGCCTTTCGGTCAGTTCACGCCCGGACATTGGTAGTGGCACGTGGGTAGGGCAATTGTAGGTGAGCGGCAAGATTTCCAGCGGATAGCCCGTGGAATGGAGCGCCATGCAGAAGCTCATCTGATCGACATGGATCGCGTGTGGTCCGAGGATCTCGAGGCGTTGCGGGCAATTCAGGAGATCAAGCGCAATTTGTTTCCACACATCCCCGAACTCACGCAACCACTTCACAGGGATTCCGTAGATTCCCCCGTTCAGGTTCCCGCGAAGGGTCGGCTCGTGCGTGAGGGTGTCCCTCGTAGGTGGCGGCAGATCGTCAAAGCCTGCCGCGTTTAGCAGCTCGATGATCTTGTCCAACCGTGGATTGGGGAAATCGACGGTCTTGCCGCAGATCACATCCGATTTTGGCGCCATATCGCCGACAGGACTGGCGAAGGCGAGATCGCAGTCGCACAGAAAAACGAAATCCCCACCATCGGCAATGAATCGATCGACGCTGTCCACCTGTGAGATCTTGTTACAGTATTTTTCGTCGCCGAAGCGCTTGCCCTCCAAGACATTGACGCCCTTGTCCTTAAGGGGGGCAATCACTGGGCTCTTCGGATCCGGGATATGGGCGTAGATACGATCGTAGCTCACGCCGCCGATATTATGCAGCGTCTGGGCAAATATTAGGGCTGATGCTGAAATTTCGGGCCACTATCGACAAAGATAGAATATAATGTTTTGTTGTTCGACATTATAACTCGTGGGTTACGTGTAGTACTTCTCGGAACTGTGCGACGGTCCCGACTACTCTCTTTCTTTGGCTGTGAGCCTCTTGTTCTTTGGCCCTGAGCCGCCGGCGCGAGGCAACTGCAGTCGGTCACGGCCGAGGGGTCACCCGCGAGCCTCATCTTTGGCGTGTCGAGCCCCGTGGCCCCACGTTTGTGGCCCAACCTTGGATGCCTGAATAACTCCCCTCCCCTCCGCTGAGATTTCTAGAGGAAGCTAACTCGACACACAGCGTCTTGCTAGGCCTAAGGTCTTGTGTTTGACCCTGTTCCAAATCCTGCGAACCCCGTCGGACGAGGTGCCTTGCGGCCGTCCGGGGCGAGGGGGTTCTGCGGTATTTTCGGTGCCGCCTTGCTGGGCCGCGTGATTTTGACCGGCCCCCGTTCCGTGCGATTGACAGCTGTCATAGTAGGTCTTGAAACTATTGTTCCCTGCGGTTGCGAAGGGGTCTGGAAACCTCTGCATTAGGGCATCATTACTACGGAAAAATTTGCGCTCTTGTTGGGAGACTTCCGTTCCGTCGTCGTAATAGCCGAAATGCCACGGGCCGCTGAAGACGGGTCGTTCCGCGTCTCGTTTCAGCTTCCCAGCATACCAATCCGTGAGCTCGTCCAGTAGTGCGACATCATTGCAGAACGGCTTCGTGGCCTGATCGTAAAGGCCCTTGACGTAGCCGCCCACCTTATAGAAGCCGGAGAAGTGGATAAACTCTGCCGGGTTGCCGTCGATGAGGATGACGCCGGAATCGCTCCGACTGATATCGCGCTGATAGGAGTTCCAACGCGCGAAGTTCAATGTCGGCTGGCGCAAGATTTCATGGTCGTCAAAATACGCCGGGACATAGTCGATCCATTTCTGATCTGTGAACAACCCACGCTCGTGCTCGATCAGGCAGTGTCGTCGCAGCCGGTGCTTCCACCACGACGCGAAGCGCTTGCCCGTTTCGGTGTTCTTTACGGCTATGAAGCCAAGATTGAAGATGCCAACTTTGTGTGGGTTGAGCTCGAAAAATATCCACTCGTCGCGCTCGTGCGGGCGACAAATGTGCGGGGTCAGGATAATGGAGGCCCTTTCCAGGGCGTCAAAGACCGGGGAAAGAGGGGTGAAAACAACACAATCGGAGTCCAAGAAGATGGCGGCCTCACAGTCATCGCGCTTGAGAAGTCTGTCGAGCATAAACGGCTTCAGGGCCGTCGCCAGTTCCATCACGTTGTGACGGAAAACCCATCCCCGCGGCTGCTCCATTTCGGATACCATCTCGTCGAGGGACCAAATCTCGTCAATCCCGAGGGTCTCTGACTCAAGACCGTCGGGAAATTGATCGGCCAGTCCCAAAACAGTACGACAATCAGGAAATTGCTGCTTGAGGGATTCGAAAAGCACCCGCGCTGCGGGGACAAAATTGAGCGCGCAACAGCTGTAGAAATAGATCATGAGGCGGATCCCAGACTGCACAACGAAGAACGATCGGTACGGTAACCCGTTTTCCAGCGACAACTAAACTGGGCTATGCAAGTTTTCAAGAAATTTTGGCGCCGATATTGAAGCGCCGAATATCGCATGTTACCTCACCCTGCTGAGTATTAGATAGTAGAAGAGCAACAATGGCCAAAAAATGCGTCATAGTAGTTGGCATGCACCGCTCCGGAACATCCGCTCTGACGGCCGCGGCGCACGCCTGTGGTTTTGAATTGGGCTCGATCGGTGACACGAAAGACCAAGACAACCCGAAAGGTTACTTTGAAAATTTCGACATCGTTCGCTTTAACGACACGCTTCTGCGCAACCTGGGTTCCTCTTGGGATATCCCAGGGTTCTCTGCGGACGTAAATCGGGACGAAATAGCAGCGCGTTACAAGGACGAGGCCGCACGTCTTCTTGAGAAATTCTACGGCAACTCCGATCGGTGGGTCCTGAAGGATCCACGTATGTGTATGCTGCTGTGGTTCTGGGAACCCATCATGCAAGAACTTGGCACCGGGAAGGTCTATTATGTCGTAGCCCTTAGAAACCCACTAGAGGTTGCCAATTCTCAGAAGAAGCGGTGTGCAGTGAATCCCGGATTTCACGTCTTGGGGAGCGATATACGTTATACAATGTTGCTCTGGTATACGTATTACAAGACCGCAATATCGACGATGACCGGGAAAAGCGCAATCGTTGTGAACTATACAGATCTTATCTCGCAGCCTTTAAAGGAAATTGAGCGCATTGCGACGCTGACATCCGAAACGCCCAACTCTGAGTTGATCGAATGGTATCGCGACGAGTTTATTGATTCTCGTCTTCGGCGAGCGTCTCGTGGCGTCGACGGTCGAGACGAAGAGATTGGAGGTCTCGACTTTGTCTTTTCCATGCATGAACGCCTAAAGGCACTGTCCGGAGAGACCCCTGTTTCCGCGGAGGACCTTCGCCGTTGCCTGACTGAAAACGAAGCCCAGTTTGACAGCAAGTTGGTGGAGGCCTTGACGGCCGCTGTCGTTGAGCCAAGCAGAGAACTCTATAAGTACAAGCGGGGTGCAGCGCATTATAGATCGGAGGCGGCGCGCTATAAGTTACGTTGCGAGAGAATGAATAATTCGATAAGCTGGAAAATAACAAAGCCCCTAAGGGGCTTAAGGAAACTTCTCATAAGTAGCGATGGCGGTGAATAGACGTACGGAATACCATGGCTTCTAGGAGGAGTACTGTTCGCTATCGACGATGTATTTCGGCCATGCCCCCGATTATATCGTTTAGAGTGTTGTATCTGTAGTAAAATTCTTTGTAGGCGTCTTTCATGTCGAGATGACGGGCCTTAATAAATGGAGAATCGATCAGCTCTATTGGGAATTTTGCAGAATCAAATATTCTCAAAACATCTCGGCGTAGCTCTTCATCTATCTCATACCACTCGTCGCGGGATGTGGGCATCCTGTTCATGACGTCGCAGAAGATGGATGCTTTAAGCCAATTCGAATGAGTCGGCAGGTCTCGCATTGAGGCGTCGATGTATTCCAATGTGGTGAGTGCGGTCTTTATGAGCTTAGCTGTCATCTGTCCGCAATTTTGACGCAGTGAAGAGCGGATCTTGGACGTCTGGCTCTCGGCCCGGTTCATGCGCCAGTAATACGTGTAGTCCTTCAGATACGTGATGGAACTGGCATGGGGATAGACTTGCAGGTTGAACAGTCGATCCTCGCCGATTTCCAGATCGTTGTTGAACCGGGCTCCTAGGTCTTGGAGAAAAGCGCGTCTGAAAAGCGTATTCCACGTTGAAAAGGCAAACACCATGCTGGGACAGCTGCGATAGCAGGATGTCCGGATGTCCGGATGATTTAGTTCTTCCAGCATATTGGGGCGAAGGGAAACCGGGTCGCCCGGATACCAAAGCCAGTGGATCGCCCGGGTAATGTCTGCGTCGTCCGCAAGGGCCGATTGTGTAAGGGTCTCGAGTGCGTCCGCTCGAACCACGTCGTCTCCGTCGACAAACAGGACATAGTCACCGACCGCTTCGCTGAGTGCCCGATTTCTAGCGGCGGAGACGCCTTTGCGTTCGCCGTGCCTAATCAGGCGGATCCTTGGGTCCGTTGCGGCCCAGTGTTCGACAAGATCTGGCGTAGCGTCCGATGAGGCATCGTCGACAACGAGCACCTCGAAGCGCTTCTCGGACTGTGCTGACAAGGACGCCAACGTTTCCTGGAGATAATTCTCCAGGTTGAAGGCTGGCACAACGACGCTGACTAGTGGCGGTCGCATGATGCTTTAGCTACCGTGTTCCGACGCGTATCTGTGCGCATAGTCCGAAAAACTCATCTTACAGCAACTTAGTGGCCCCGCGGACGCCAACCTATAGTGGTTCGGCTGACAGCGTTACCTGCCCTAACATACGTCGATGGCGGCAATTGTGCGGCCATTTGCGCAACGGCAAATAAGGCTTCGGGACAACAATTGATTGACGGTCAACAACGGCGCCGTCCGGTGTCCAAGGGCGGGCGGCTTGCATTACACGCATGTTTGGATGCGCACCGAATATTGCGACTCCATTGGTCGGGGTTTGATATTGTTGGTGTTGAGACAGGCAGCCTTGCAGGCAGGTTGCAAATTTTTCAGAAACAATCAAGACAAGTGACGTGTCTTTTTGGCGTGGTGCACCCCGCTTTGGCCGCGGACGCTTGGACTCAGCCGTTACCGTGTCAAGACTTCCTTGGCCGGAGCGTGTCAATCAGGGCATCACGAAATAATAGATCGGGCCCATGAGCTGATCGCGACTCACTTCCTTGTTGTTTCTGTGCGATGCCCTGATATTCATAGGGGCGAACAAGCCGACCACAAGTTAGTCATCGTCTGAGTTGGAGCGAACATGTCAGTGAACCGCGTCATGCAGGAAATGAGCCCAACCGTCCCGGGCTTCACGAACCCAAAGGTTTTGGGACTCTTGTACAGTGTTGTGGTTCAGTTTCAGCCAAAGACGTGCGTTGAGATCGGTTCTTTTATGGGAAGGTCCGCATCTGTTATTTCATTGGCCTTGGCAGCATTGGGCGGCGGTAGGCGGTTAATTTGCGTCGACCTGTTCGACACAAAGGTGGATCAAAATTTTGTCCAACTTCCCCTTATTCGAGAAATCATGAAATACGCCGAGTCATCGAAAGGCCAATACTGCGATTTAACGCGGATCTCGACCATCGGAGACTGTTTCGACTTAACAACAGAGCGGTTCCCCCATATGTTGGAGAACGTTACGAAGATTCAATGTGACTCGGCGTCCGACTGGAACTCTGGGCGCGACACGTTCGACTTTTCGTATATCGATGGAGATCACACCTATGAAGCGGTGAAGCGCGACGCGCTTAGTGTCATGCGCTACGCAAATGCCGGTCACTGCATGGTCTTCGATGACTATTCCACTCAGTTTCCGGGGGTCGTTCGGTTTGTCGAAGAACTCAAGAGCCACCAAGCGTGAGGCCATTGCATTTGAACACCCTGATATTGCGGTAACAATTGAGAGCCCCGCAAACATACTAAAAAAGTTCAGGTAGACCCGACGCCGTATAGTAGCGACTTTGGCCAGCCGCTTTAATCTGACCATCCAGCCAAACTTCCCAAAACGCGAGCGATGGCGCCACAACGGCCACTCTCAAACTCACATTGCTCAAGCTTAGAACGACGCCTAGGCCTATGCGTCGTTAGTACCACGTGCCCAAGTTAGAGGTCGCCCGCTGTCAATATGTCAAATCTCTACCGCGCAAAGTATTCTTTCCTTTACCTTCTGCGCAATGCGCTGCAACTTGCTCTTGAGCCCAAATACCGGAATTGCAATTTTTGATACCGCAATAAATCCGATATATACGACGTACAATCCGACAAACGAAAGTGGCTTGCGAAAGATCGTAGATCTTCCAACCATGCCCGAAAAGTAAACACTGTCCTCCTTAATCGTTTTCAGCTCTTTCCTTGCAACGTTCAAATCTGACGTGAGCGTTTGTATTGTGTTGGAAGATTCAGTTCTAAATTTATCCGCATCAGTTCTGATTTTATCAGCATCTATTCTGACTTTATCAGCATTTGCTCTAATATTATCAACATCCGTTTTGAGCTTATTTTCTGCGGCTCTAAGTTTCACGACCTCGGCCTCTAACAACCCAATTTGCTTTTCAAGCTGCGCAACATGTTCAGTTTTCTCATTGACAGACTTTCTAAGCCAAATTTGTGAGCTTCGTTGAACATTGACCTCCCTTGACCTCAAGCTGTTTGCAACCGAGCGTAACTGCTGCTGGTCCAATTGGGCGCCTGCGTCATCATCCAAGGTAATAAACTGCTGAAGTGAGAGATCGAGGCTCTCCCCTTCAGGAAGGAATGAATTCAGGAGATCAAGATATTCCTCGTTCTTCTCCAAAAAAATCTTCTGCGCCTCTACTGAGGGGCCAACTCTTTCTGGACGGACATCCGGCAGTGTTTCGCAGAGCTCACGCGCAACTATCGCGTAGGACGGATCGATGTTATTCAATTGTTGTTGAAGCAGCAGTTCAGATCGCGTCAACGACCTATTGCCGGGGAAAGTATAATGTGAGCTAGGCTCACATGGCTCGATACCTAGCCACGAGAAAAATGTGCTAAACAGGTCATCTCTGATATGTGAGTAGTTTCTAACTTCCAACTGCACGTTGGACAGCGAACGCATAAGACAAAGTCCACGACTAAAAATCCGTATATAATCAGCACTCTGAATCCAATCATCTATTGATTTAGTTTGAATGCCATTAGCAACGTTTTGGTTCCAAACCGAGGCTGCGTGAACTATTGGATCTCTGAGAATAAACAAAACCTTTACACTATCAAATCCGAATTTTTGTGCAAAGTGTGCCGCGGATGCAAAGCAGTTATTCTTGACAGCTCTATATAGCATATTTTCATTTGAAAATAATATAGAGTCTCTACGGCCCGTAGGCTTTACTGCAGATTGGAGTACTTCTATTGTTGTTTCTTCGTCGTTGAAGAGAGTGGTTCCGTTCCCGCTAATCAGACCAGATTGGCTGGACGTAGCCCCATACGACAAAGGATAGATCAAGTGTTGCGATTTCAGTTGCTCGCGGCAATTTTCGAGCACATTTTGTATTGCCGTTGTTCCAGTTTTGACGGCGCCAGCATGTAAGTAAAGTATACGTTCGGATTTTTTGCGTTTCGACATGTCTATTATACTATAGTGGGGAAGGCCATCTTGAAAAGACTGACCTGGATACGGGGTGGAGCCTGGCCGAACTCGTCCGGCGGGGCGTCTGCGGCATCTTCGACAGTTCTGTTTGAGAGTTCAAGGCACAGAAGAGCAATCTTGCCGAATTGTCGAGTTTGATCGGTGGTATATGACCGGCCTGTGGTCGATTGCGGGGAAGGCTTCTGGAGTCGGGGGAGCGTGGCCCAGAGTAGCGTGTACTCACTTCGTATCCACGTCTCCTCCACCGCTCGATCGCGAGCCGTTCCTCCTTCGGGCTCGCGCCAGACATGCAGGTCAATCGAGCCATTGATTAGCTTGGTCGCCTTGAGCGCTAGAACCCGCTTGATCGCGAGGCATTCCTGGCTGAACTCGTCGACGATCTTTGACGCTCAAAATGCTTCGCCGTCGTTGGCTCGGTAGCGCACGAAGCCAAATGGCAGCAATGCTCCAGGCTTGGCCGCCAGTCTCGCAATCGCTCCCATACAGGTGTGACTGCGCCGCCACCTAAGCGCCAGTGCTGACATCCTATAGGCGATGCCGGCGACAAACGGGGCTTGCGCATGCCTTGCGCCCGCTAGCGTTAGTTGGTCATATTCAGCGCGCCCGGACAGTCTCCGAGGGAAACGCTTGAGTTACTGCGAGCGCAAGCGATCCAGCATAGATCGGTTCCTACAACGTAATCGACGGTGACCAGATGAAAAACAAGATGCACTCCGGCGTGGGCTATCGCAGTGCTCCCTTGTAGGCGTGCGCCACAGGCTCCCGCTGCACGTCGGGCGCTGCAATTTTCTGCAGCGACGTCCTTTAGGACAGCGTCGCCGAATGTTGCTTCGTCCACCAGCTTCTTCAGGTTGGCGCTTTCGTCTTCCAGCGCCCGGAGCTTGCTAGCGCCTAAAGTCTCCGCCCCGCATTTTTTGGCCTTCCGCTCGTAAAACGTCGCTCCTGATCCACTGCTTGCGGCAAACATCGGCGCTCGCCGTGCCCGTCTCCTGCTATCGACGGACCCTCACTTCATCGGGAGGAGTTTGTGGGGCGCACGTTGTCGAACGTCGAGCCTGAGACTCGATCCACTAGACCGGGGCGCAGAGAAACGAATCCTGGATCGGGACGCCTTGTGGGGTCTTGCCCTCCAGCGACAAACATTTCCAGCCGGTCCGAGCTAAGAGGCCTTGAAGAAACGCCGCTGAATAGGCGCTGTGGAGGGTTGGGCGATGTGCCATCTCGCGGTAATCGCCATCCATGTCTTGAATGTTCGCGGAAAAGAAAAGCCGACCCTCTGGCCTTACGTACCGCCGCAGAATCCGCAATAGATTTTCAGCGTCGTCGGGCAACTGGTGGGTGATCACCGAAAACATGCAAATCAAGTCAAAGTCCCGTTCGCCTACCGGCAGCGAACTGTTCGACGTCAAAGCTTCACCGTTGGGATTGTACAGGGGGTTCTGCACGTCCCAGTAGTAGAACGCGAGCCGCGTGTCGGAAACGTTCCGGGAGAGGAATTCGATCATCTCTTTGTCGATGTCGATGCCCGTATACCGGCCGATCGGCAGTTCCTTGTTGACGATGGCATCGGCAAATCGACAGCCGCAGCCGAAATCAAGAACGTCGGTCTTTCCAAGATCGGCAATGCCGAGACGTTGGCACATGTACTCGATGAGCATTGCGCCAGTTTCGGCCGGAGTTCCCAGTGCATCAATATGAGCGGCGTGCTTCTTGAACTTCTCCGGGATCCTTAGGCCGGTTCCAGCTTGGCTCAAATTTCCGACTTCGTCACGCAGGCGGGAAAGCTCTTCGTATATCCCACTCATCTCCTCGCGGAGGCGCTTCTGCTCGTCAAGCATCTCCTTGCGGAAACGCTGCTGCCCTTGACGTATTCCCGTAAGCGGGCCTCGCAGAACAATGTCTCTAGGAGCTCGCAACGCACGCCCCATGAGGGTCTGAGCCTTAAATATTTCGCGAATGGGTTTTACCATTATTGAGTTCCGTGCTGCCGGATTGCAACGCATGCTACGTTAGCGATATGTGGAAGTCTAACGGTCAGCGGTTTTTTCAAACTGACGGTCTAAGGCAAAGCTACGCACCGGCAACGACGGGACGCCGATGGCAATGTGCCGCGCTCCAGGCCAATCCGACCGAGCCTACATTGCCTGGATGAGGGGAAATGAAGCTTCCGCTCCGCCCCTTCGGCTTGTCTCACACGTTCGATGGCGGGTCGCGTGCGCAAAGATGGTCAGAATGAGCGTCATCGCTCGGGGGCAACGCTCCGGGTGAAGGGTTGGAGTAGCCCCGTCCGCACGCCAAGACGGTCTTGCCGGCTCTGTGGCGCGGTGACGTCCGAGGCGCTCTTCCAGCAGGGTTAGGTTCGGTCCAGTGACACGCGACGCTAGAAGTCGGATTCAGATCGAGTGTGGGGCATGCTCACTCACCAGCAACAATCCCACGGTCCGTTCATGTACGACCGATCGGTCCAGGACCAGCACAATCTCCCTCTGGCGCTGAGGGAGCGGCCTGTAAGCATTTGTGCCCCGTACCGCCGCCGATGAATGTTTCGGGGTACGGCCGCTCTTAGGGTCTCATGGGCAACGCGAGAGGCCCGATCGCGCGAGGCGGCACCCCAGGAGGTCCAAAAGGCTCCTCCGGCGGCAAGTGGGGCCCGTCGATACCGGGGGGCGCCCCAGGGCCCCCGAGAGGGGCTTGAGCGGCCACATCCCAGCCTGTCGAAGAATACAAGCAAAACGCTATTGCGAGAGCAGTGGTTCTGGACATTGGCATCAGCTCCAAACGACCCGAAGGAAGATCAATCCTCGAGGCTGCGAACATAATTGTCGCAACAAAATGACGTGGCGCGTGCCCGAGTTTCGCTCGACTGGCTTCCTATAGTGCAGCTCGGCACGGATGCGGCGGTCGGACGGCGCAGAAGACGCGGCCGAAGTGGCAACAGCGTCCCGACGCGGCGTGCGATACATTCGCATCTACCAATCATAGGCACGCCGCCAACGGTGACGCTAACGTTGCCGCTCCGTCCGCGCTCAATGGTGAGTCCGGCCGCTCAAAATCCCGACTAGCTCTGAAGCGTCATCCCTGAAGATATTTAGACTTTGAACGGTCAGTCTACGTCTCTAGGCTGCATGGTAGCTTAAATCGTGGTCTGCGGTTGTCAGGTCACGGAACGCGATTCAATCGAGTTCCCTTCAAGATCCCATTTTGTCCGGAGGCCGTGACCCAACTGCAACAGTGGCCATGGGGCGTGCCAACCACAGAAAAAGACGGACGAAATTCGAAAGCCTAAAGTGACAGTTGCCGTCGCAATACGGCTCGACTCGTCGCTGGTCAACCGGCGTGTGATCCCGCGTTTGACAACCTCAGGATTCGTGCGATGCTGACCAGGCGAGCGGGTACTTGGGTATCCAATGCTCGCGTACTGATGGAGGGAATCATGGGTAAACTTGGTCTATCGATAGCGGCCGTCGCGGTGGCACTCTTTGCTATGGCTACTTCGGCTAGCGCAGGCAGCCCAATTTTGGGTAATGCAACTGCCAAGACACTTTCGCACGCACAAGCGGCACAGGTTACGGGTAAAGGTCTGAGGTCAGCGTACTACGCTTATTACGGCATGTACTATCTGGCAAAGGCACAGAACTATGCCGCCTATGCCAATTACCTGAACGTTAAGAACTATGATTACAGTGCGGGGCAATATTGGCTTAGCGCGAGAAGCTATGCAAACACGGCTGCATCGAACTTCTACAGCGCCTACTACTACCGCTATTACAGCTAGTTGCTACTAGACACCCTTTGAGCGGTTTTCTGGGGCGGGAAGGCTTTCGGACTTTTCGCCCCAGTTTTTCGTTTGGACCGGGGTCGGGTACCTCCATGCGGTCGAGCAGAATAACTAGCCTGTTGAAAACGCTTGCTGCGGCTTCGTTTCTCGCCTTGATAGCTCCTATCGTGCCGGTTCGCGCTGAGCCAGGCGATGGCGCTGCTGGTCAATCTGTAGCGAAATCTGCCGACTCGCAGGCGACGGCTGTGCTTCTTACCCGGCTCGAGGCGCTGGAAAAGCGGATACTGGAACTCGAGGGCCAACTCAAAGACCAGGAGGCCGCGCAGGGTCCGTCTTCAGACGGGGCTGAAGCCTACGAGGACCTCATACCGGCCTATGACCAACCGGGTCCTGCGGGCGGCGGTTATGGATCAGCGGCCGTCCCGCCGCAGCCACAGGTCCCCACGACGTCCGGCGGCTATGTGATTGTGACGCCGGAGCAAGCCGCGAGAGCGGCCGATGAAAGCGGGATCCCCCGCGAAGACCCATCGGCCCAAGCCGTGGCGCGTGAGGACGGTGACGTTGCCGCTGCCGCCCTGCTTTTCCGTGACACGGTTCCGACGCTGACGCGCCGTCAGCTCGAGATTTCCGAAGAGCTCGCCTATACGAGGAACCAAGGCAACCTGCAAAGCGATCGGGTGTTCATGTCCACGACTGCCGTTCGATACGGTATTATGAACGGCTTGGAACTCGGCGCCATTATTCCCGCATATTGGGGTATCCGAGAAACCCAAGTGGGATTGAATGAGTGGCAGTCGTATGACGTTGCCGATATCGGCGATATCACGCTCCAGGGCTCCGGCGACCTTTGGGAGCAGAATGCTTGGCGACCGGGCGCTGCTTTGACCCTTGGTGCCATCCTCCCCACATCAACGTATTCACCCTATCTCGACGACGTGAAGGCCCTTAGGCCAGGGACGGATCCGAGAAACATCATTTATCCCTATCAGGCGCAACAGCATTGGGCGACGTTCGGCAACCTCCAATTTTTCAAGACCTATGATCCGGTGATCATTTATCTGGGCTTGGGGCTTCAGTATACTTTTGCCCAAGAGTTTTCAGGCGTCGAGATTAGGCCAGGCCTTACGTTCAACTACAATGCCGGAATCAGTATGGGCCTGAGTGAGCACACATCATTTGGTTTTCAGGTCTTTGGCGGATATGCCGAGGGGCTATGGGTCAACGGGTTAGCGCCATCTGCGCCCGCTGCCGAGCAACACAGCGCCCGCGTCTCAATCATTCAAGGCCTGTGGCCGGGGGTCTATCTAGAGCCCGCTGTGAGTTTTGGTTTGAATGCCCAGTCGGCAAACTCGACCTTTTCCACGACGGTGCGAAAGAGATTTTAGGGCAACCCACGAGGATATTGCGGTGCGTATCGCCCCTGCTGCGCTGCTGGTGCTGATAGCAGTGTTTCCGATGAGCGCTTGCGGCGTGAGTGATCCGCTCCAAATGAAGTATTTTCAGACCTATTCTCAGCGCAAGTATGACGGCGTGGTCTCCCAGAATGCAGACTTCAGCTGCGGCGCCGCGTCGTTGGCGACGCTCTCCACGTATTACTGGGGCCGGAACGTTAGCGAAGTCTACGTGCTTAAGATTCTCGAGGCCCGCTACCCAGACAAGAAGGCTTGGGCCATGAAGCTCAAGACGGGCTTCTCGCTCGACGACCTTGAGTTTGCAGCGGCCGCACTGGGGTTCAATGCGCAAAGTGTCGAGATCTCGGTGGATGAACTCGAGAAGCTCGACGGCCCTATCATCGTGCATCTCAACAAGGGGCAGTTCCAACACTTCAGCGTCTTGCGGATGACGAAGGATGGGACGTATTACCTGGCCGACTCGATCGTCGGGAAAGTTGGCTACGCCTCGCACGAATTCGAAGAACAGTACACGGGCGCGGCCTTGGCCATATGGTTGGATGACTCGCCATTGCCACAACATTCGCCTATTACGACAGTGCGTGACGGCCTGTCTGTCAGCTCGACTCTAGGGTCGAGTATTCGGTCTTACCGCCGGCCATTTGGCGAGAAGTTGTTCTGACGGCTGTATGGTGCGGCGCGGCGTTGGACGAAAGATCAGATTTGCCAATTCGGCCAGGAGGGGGTGAGAAATTGAAACGCGAACAACGTTTACCGGCGCTCGCGCGTCTGCTCTGTGCGCTGGTGGTCATGCTCTGTCCGATGCTCCTGGCCACTGCGCCGGCGCGTTCCGAGACGATCCTGGTCGCAGATGGGCCGCCACCGCTGAGTTGGCTCAATGAGGACCAGCGCAAAGCGCTTGGACAATTGTATACAGGATATGCGGAGGGTTTCGCCTGCGGCCGCGAGATCAACCTGGACGTCGCGTCCTCATTCCTGAAATCGCGCGTCGGAGAGAATTTTACGGCCGATCAGGTGGCCGCCATGACCCACATGGCAGTTGCCATTCAGGTCCTGAATGTGGGACGGGCGTCAAGACCAAGCTCTCCTCAGAGCAACTGCAGGCTCATTGCACGACAAGAGTTGGAGGTGCTTTCGGTCCGTCTGGTACTGTCGTCAAGGGCCTGCTGAAGTGAAGGACCACAGCGCCACACGGCGCTTTGGACCGCACAGCATATCCATTGCGGCCAGCTCCTCAGACCTTTTGGGAAATCCAGCACCACTCAACGCGCAAGGCGGCCGCTTCTTAGGCCAACGGTACATTGCTGCGCATCGGCAGCATCCCTACGCCACGAACTAATCCTAGCTCGGAGGCCTTGTGCGCCCCGCTCGGGCCAGCGGGTCGACTTGGCTGAGGGGCTTGGATATCGGAGTTGTACGAACGATTGACAGCTCGCCGATAGTGCGGGAGAAAAACACGGAAACTGCAATCAGTTTAGCATGACAATCTGAGTTCAATATATACATAGAATATGTCAAACGATACCAATCCAAATCTATCGAAGCCGGCCGAAGAAGAGACAATTTGGGTCGGCACCGATGATGACAACGCACTCTTGCGGAAGATTGTAGGGGCACGCTTCGGGGAAAGGCCCATTGATCGACTTGATGACATACTTGATGAAAAAGCAAAGACGGCCAATTGGATAGCGCAGGAGCTGGATGTACAGCCCAGCGATACTGTGCTCGACATTGGGGCAGGCGCCGGCTTAGTGGCAGCCCGTATGGCTCAATTGTGCGAGAGCGTTGTCTGTGTTGACATTAGTGCCAATCAGAAAGCTTTCGCACTTCGAACTGCATTAAGAGGTGTCGATAACGCCAAATATTTTGTTATGCAGTACGGAGATTTTTCAGAAATTAGTAAATACAATATCCGTAGTGCATATAGTACGGCAGTCTTTATTCACTTTAACATCTATGATATATACTACTATCTGAAAAGAATTGCGGACCTTATCCCCGAAGGCGGTAGATTTTTATTCACATTTCTTGACAGCAATAGACTTGATCCGAATCAATTTGATTTTTCCAGGCATTTTGAGAGGTTCGAGCAGAGCCTAAACTCACGTTATCTGCTGACGCCCCATTGCTCGAAGTTCATTTGTAAACTCGCGGAAAATTCGGGATTTCGTATTGTTTCAACCAGCGAGGCTGGTGAGGCAAATACCGCCATTACGCTGGAAAGGCGCGCTTAGCAGCGACCATGGCGTTGGTGTGGGTTGGCCGACCCGGCCGCTGCACACACGACGGACATTCAGACATGGTGAGCGACGTGGCGCGGTGCTTCTGGTGGTCCGTCGACTCCCAGATCTCTCCAGCCGCCGTCTCAGGCCAATTCAGCGTGCGGTGGCATTGCCGAAGGCCGAACCCCGTCCAAACCCAATTTGAGCTGGCTGAAGCACGACACTAACAGCCGACCGGGCCGCGGAAGATTGAACCATGGCACCGCGATTGGAGCCGTAGGCGCCGACCCCGCTGCCGGTCACGGCGTCGTCTTCGTCTTGATGCCGGACGTCGATGTGCACGCCAGTCCGACCGCGTTGAAGCGGCAACGGTGCCGGTAAACAGCGCAACTCGCCGTTGCGATCACAGAGCACAACGACTCTGTTGAGCTTTCGTTGAGTCGCTGTTAATTGGATAACCGTTGGGTGTCGCGACCACGATATTTCGTCTGAATCTTTGCAGCACTCTGACATTGGCGGACAGCAAGTATCGTCGTCCGACCAGCGGAAAGACTCTGCAGCCTCACTTGAAGGCGTTTTATTTCTGGGGGCCGCAACCGTGGCGTTAGGCATAGCTGCATACTGGCCAATCTTCAAAGCAATCGCGCTTGAAAAGTTACGGGGTCGCATTGTGACGCTCGGCGCCGTTGACGATGCTTACGTGCACTTAGGCATCTTGAAGGGGTGTGGATTCACACAGTTCACCGAGGACCGGACAGAGTTCAAAGAGGTGCTTCGCCGTGTAGGCTTTGACCGAATATCGTTTTTGGACGTTTCAGACTTCGAGGGCGCCGACATCATCCAGGATCTCAGCGCGCCGCTCGACCCCGCTTACGCGGGCTGCGCCGACCTGGTTTTGGACAACGGGACCATCGAGCACTG
Organism: Methyloceanibacter methanicus; assembly: GCF_001723285.1. Classification (GTDB taxonomy): domain Bacteria; phylum Pseudomonadota; class Alphaproteobacteria; order Rhizobiales; family Methyloligellaceae; genus Methyloceanibacter; species Methyloceanibacter methanicus. The sequence goes on from NZ_LPWG01000002.1 coordinate 265,788, forward strand.
CGCGGACCCACTCAAGGCGATCGAGAATACCCTGTCTCTTTTGAAAGTCGGCGGGGTGGCTATTTTCATGTCGCCAACCAACGGTTATTTGGACCACGGATTCTGGCAAATCAGTCCCACGCTGTACTTTGATCTGTTTTACGATCTTGGTTACGAGATTCTCTTCCTCTACGTCAGGGCTTCGAACTGGGGCCGCTTTGACAAGTTGGCCTTCGATTACAAGGGCATTTCCATGCATTCGGATCAGGATCGTCTGGGTGCCACGTTTCCCAGGGCGCTGACCTACTGTGCAGTCCGAAAGACTTCCAACAACGCCACTGGCATAAGACCAATCCAGAGCTTTTATTCTGTGCGCCATACGCCACGCGTGTTCAGGGACTTTACCAAAATAAAGTACGCCGCCAGCGAGATTGCCGATGTTCCAGTGGTCAACAATCGCGATTTGGTCGGCCCCGAGAACTTCGTGGAATAGAGGGAACAGACTAGGCCCGGCCCGATGTGGCGTGGCCCAAGAGTCGATGCGGCCTACCCCGTCCACTGAGAGGGTAAAGCGTCTTCGCAAGATCGTTCACTAGGCTCCTCTCGGTACGCCCATTGCGGGCAACCGAGAGTAACTGCGATCCGCCAGGGCAATATTTTCAGAACGAACCAAATTTGTGCTGACGGGCCTATCGCATGAGGCCCGCCACATGCGCGCCGACGGCCAAGGACGACGTCAGCCCCGGCGAGTCGATGCCGTAGAGCGCAACATAGGCCGGGTGCCCGGTCTCGGCGGGTCCCTGGATGACGAAATCGCCCGGTCCGTCATCCGGCCCCCATGTGCGCGGCCGGATTCCGGCATAGGCCGGCGCGAGGGCGTTCTCCGGCAGGCCCGGCCAGTAGCGGCGGATCGACCTCTCGAAAGCTTCGGCCCGGGCCGACTCCACACGATAGTCGATCCGGTCCACCCATTCGACATCGGGGCCGAACCGCGCCTGCCCGCCAAGGTCGAACGTCAGGTGCGTGCCGAGGCCGCCGGCGGGGGGCACGGGGTAGATCAGGTGGCGAAACGGCGCGCGGCCACTCAGAGAGAAATAGCAGCCCTTCGCCAGGTGGCGTGGCGGGATGGTCGAGGAGTCCAGGCGGTTGAGACTGTTCGAAACGTCCCAAGCGCCAAGCCCGGCCGCGTTGACGAGCAATGCCGTCTCGATCTCCGTGGGCGCTTCGCCGCCGATGCGCAGGCGGGCGCCGGTGCCAGTCAGCGTGCCGCCGAGGACCGGCGCGCGGCATTGCACGAGCGCGCCCGCATTCTCCGCATCGCCCTGAAGGCTCAGCATAGCATGTCCGTCGACGATGCCGGTGGTCCCGGAGTGCAGGGCAGACGTTGCGTTCAGGTCCGGCTCCAACTGCGCGAGCTGTGCGGCGCCGACCATTTCGATATCTTCCACGCCATTGGCCTCGGCGCGTTCGAACAGGGCCTGCAGCGCGGGCTCCTCCTCGCGCGCGGTTGCGACCACAAGCTTGCCGCAGCGCCGGTGCGGAATGCCCCGCTCGGTGCAATAGCGGTAGAGCGCCCGGCGGCCCTCTACGCAGAACCGGGCGCGCAGGCTGCCAGGGGCGTAGTAGAGACCGGCGTGGATGACTTCACTGTTGCGTGACGAGGTCCCTTGGCCGATGGCGCTCTCGCCCTCCAGGACGAGGACCTCGCGTCCGCGCAGCGCAAGGGCACGGGCGATCGACAGTCCGATCACGCCCGCGCCAATGACGACGGTTTCGACCCTGTCCAAGCGGTGCTGGCCCTTTGCGGTTTGCATCGGCCTACGGCGTTCGGGTCCCGGTTGGGCCACCCCTACCAGAGCAGCCTTTTCGCCTGGCGGCTGCACTTCTTCTGCATGGCAATCATGATGTCGACATGGGCGAAACTGTCGAAACCGCCCTCGAGCCCCCTGAAGGGCGCGTGCCGGTTTTGGCAGATTCCGCTCAGACCGACCTTCGGTGCGTACTCGATCAGGAGCGGACGCACGCCTTCGAACTGGTTGTTCTGAATCTGCACGCGCGATATCCGGCCGAACTTCCCCGCAAGCATGATGCCGCCGCCGTCATTGTTGATGAATTTCGAGCGCTCGATACGGACATTCGAGACCTGTTGGCCCCGCTTGAACGGCTCGATGTCGATGCCGGCGCTGGGTTGGGTCCCGCGCGTATTGCGAAACACCGATTGCGTCACCAAGATCCGGTTGCCCTCGATGATGGACAGACCCTGGCGGCGGTTCCATTCGGCGCGGACGGAGCAAAGCGCGATGTCGTCCCCCTGCCGGAGGTTGAACCCGTCGCCCCACATATACCTGGATTCGACGCCGACGACGGTGATGCGTTTCGAGCCGCGCTCGATCCGGATCCCCATGCCCTTCTCGCCGCCGCGGCCCTTGTGGCTCTTGCGATCGCCCACGAGCGTGCCGCCCGAGACGACCACATCCGTCGCGTCCGGGATGAACAGCACGACGTAACGCGGCGTGCTTGTGGGAAACATCTTCAAGACGGCCTTGGGAGCCATCTTGAATGTCATCTTGCTCTTGAGGACCAAATGTCTCTGATATTCCGCCCGGACCATATAGGTGCCGTTGGGGACATAGACGGTGCCGCCGGTGCCAGCGACCTCGTTGATGGCGCGCTGGATGGCTTTGGTGTCGTCCGTGCGCCCGTTCCCTTTCGCGCCTCTGTCCTTCACGTTCACGACGAGCGGCGATGTCGGCTTAACGAGGCACCGGTTTCTTTGTGCGGCTTCGGCCGAACCGAAGGGCACGGCCAACAGGCAGAGTGTGAGAAAGGCGCTGAGGCGGAAAGATCTGGTCAAAGCTGTCCGTCGTGTTGCTCCTTGGGCACCGAATCTCACCTAACACGCTTGAGCCTGAATATCACGTGAACGCGGCCTTTGAGCCCTCCTCTCGCAGGGCAGGCCGCCACGCGACTATGCGACAGCGCCGCGAATGACGGCGGCCACGCGCCGTGCGTCGTCGTCAGGCAGATAAGGATGCATGGGCAGACTCATGACCTCATGGCAGATGGTCTCGCTGACCGGCAACGAACCCTCGCCGCCGCCATAGGGCAGGTACGGCGCCTGGAGGTGCATCGGCTTGGGATAGTAGATTGCCGAGGGGATGCCCGCGTCGTTCAGTGCGGCTTGGATCTCGGCGCGACGATCGGTCTTGATGGTGTACTGCGCCCAGGCCGATTGCCGTCCGGGGATGCGCTTCGGAACCGTTACCGCGTCCTTCAGCTCTTCGTCGTAGACGCTTGCCAAGTGATCCCGGGCCGCCAGTTCCTCGTCGAGGATGGGAAGTTTCACGGACAGGATCGCCGCCTGAATGCTGTCGAGACGCCCGTTGATGCCGATGCGTGCGATCTCGTAGCGGTCGGCGCCCTGGCCGTGCACACGGATCGACTTCAGAAGTTCGGCGAGATCGTCGTCGTCGGTGAAGATTGCGCCGCCGTCCCCGTAGCAACCGAGCGGCTTTGCGGGAAAGAAGCTGGTGCAGCTCACGGGCGCCAAGGCGCCGACGCGCTTGCCGTCGTAGATCCCGCCGAAGGACTGGGCCGCATCGTCGATCAGGTTCATGCCCTCCCGCTCGGCGAGGACGTTGAGCTCGTCCCAGTCGGCCGGCAGACCGAAGAGATCCACCGCGAGGATGGCTTTCGGCGTCAGCTTCCCGTCGGCACGCGTGGTGGCGATCTTCGCGTCCAGGTCGGCGAGATCGAGATTGAAGCTGTCCGGCTCGACATCGACGAACACGGGCGAGGCGCCCACCAGGATGATCGCTTCGGCGCTCGCGGTGAAAGTGAAGGACGGCACGAAGACCGCATCGCCCGGCCCGATGCCATAGGCGATCAGCGGCATGATGATCGCGTCGGTGCCGCTCGAGCAGGAGATCGCGTGGCGGACGCCGCAATAGTCCGCCAATTCTGATTCAAGTCTGGTGACGGCGGGACCCAGGATATAGCGGCCATCGTCGAGGACCTCCTGGATCGCCTCCGCGATCTGCGGCTTGAGCCGCGCATATTGCGTCTTCAAATCGACAAAGGGGACGCCCGACATGGAAATTCCTTTTTTTCTCGTGCTTCAGTTCCCTGCTCTTGCCGTCGAGCGTCTGGGCCGCGTTTTCCCTAGCCAGTCGCGACCCCACGGCAAGGGGACGCATCAAGACGACGCAGCATCGCGCCTGCGCCCGCCTGGCCGGTCTTCGCACAGCATTCAGATTGGGTTCAGGTCGCAACCGCCACCTTGTGCGGCATGCGGGTCGGCCGTGCCGAGCGGCGGGCCCTTGGAGGTTCCAATGAAGCGCTTGTTCTTGGCTGGCTTGGTGGCGATGGCTTCGATCGCGGCCGGCGTGCTGGGTCCCGGAAAGGCAATCGCGGGCGGGCCTGTCGCCCCGTATGCCGCGGCCGATTTCGAAATCGATCAGTTCTACGACGCGCTCGCCCCTTATGGGGACTGGGTCGCGCAGCCGCGCTACGGCTATGTCTGGTATCCGCACGCCGTGGATCCGGATTGGCGCCCGTTCACGGTCGGCAATTGGGTCTATACGGACGACTATGGCTGGTATTGGGATTCGCCCGAGCCGTTCGCGTGGGCCGTCTATCACTACGGGCGCTGGGGCTACGATCGCGACTACGGCTGGTATTGGGTTCCGGGCGACACGTGGTCGCCGGCCTGGGTGCAGTGGCGCTACAGCGACGACTATGTCGGTTGGGCGCCCGAGGCTCCCGTGACGCCTATCGGTTATGGCGGGTACGGCGCGCCCTATGGGGGCTATTACGGGAACGACTGGGCCTATGACGGCTACGGTTACGACGGCTATGGCTATGACGGCTATGGATCGTCTTCTGTCGGCTTCGGGTTTTCCTTTGGCCGTTACGGCTACGATGCGCCGCGGCGCTATGCGCGCGTGCCTTATGCGCGAGCCTACGATGCGTGGACATTCGTCCGGCCCCGCCATCTGGTGGCGCCCAGGGTCCGCTCCTATGCGGTGCCGCGCACGAGCATCGCGGTCGTGTTCAATTCCACGAAGAATGTTTACCGGCCGCGCTATCGGAACGGGTACGTGTACAACGCCGGCATGCCGCGTGCGCACTGGTCCCGCGTGACCAAACGGCGTCTCAACGGCGCGATCATATCCGCCGGGTGGCGCACCACCCGCGCCCCAACCTTGGAGGGCCCAGAGTCCGTGGCCGCGGCGTGGGGCGGGATCTCAACGTCTATGCGCCGCACGTGAGGAAGGGCGTCGCGCCCCGCCGTGCACCGAGGGCGGTTGCGCAGGCGCCGCGCCGGCCGCAGGCTGCAATGCGTGCCGCCGCCAATCGTGCCGCCGCCAATCGTGCCGCCGCCAATCGTGCCGCCGCCAATCGTGCGGCCGTCAATCGTGCGGCCGTCAATCGTGCCGCCCTCAATCGGGCTTCTCTCGCGCGGACCCCTCAGGGCCTTGCCGCTGCACGGAACACCCCGGGGAAAGCCGGTGCGGCGGTGCGTCCCGCGCCCCGGCCCAACAGGCTGGCGGCACCCACGCGTCCCGTCCAGGCGAACGGGCCGCGGACGGGCGGAAGGGCCAATTCAAACAGAGCTGCATCCCTGCCGGTGCGGCCCGGGCCGCGTCAGCAGGTCAATCGCGGTCCTGTCCGGCCTGGTGCCGTGGGACACGGTGTCCTCCCCTGTGCGCCCCGCGAGCCGGCCTGCGGCCGTCCCCGGGCGGCCAGCCTCAATCCGGGACCGCGCGGCGCGCCCCGCGCCGTGCCCGGGCCGACACCGCGGGCCCAGGCACGCGGCCTGCCCAACAGGCCGCCTCAAGCCGCACGTCCCCAGCCGCGCGGCCCTCAAGCACGGCCGCCCCAGGTGCGCAAGCCTCAAGCGCGCAACCCGCAGGCCCGTAAGGCCCAGGCGAAAAACGCCGCCGCGGCAGGCCTATGCCGGTCCGCCACAGGGGCGGAACTCGCAGGCGCGCAATCCCCAAACTGACGGCCGCCACAAGCACGGAAGCCCCCAGGCCCGGCCGCCGCAAGCGAGGCAGCCGCAGGCACGGACGCCGCAGATGAGGACGCCGCCTGCGAATGCGCGGCGTGCCCCCGCCCCCGCAAGCCGGGCAACGTCAGGCCGCGGGGCCCCGGGCGAGCGCCCCCCCAAGCCAGGCCCCCCCCAAGCGAGGCCGCCACGGGCCAGGAACCCTCAAGCCAGAACCCGCAAGCCAAGAACCCTCAAGCCAAGAAGCCGCAAGGGCCAAAACCGCAAGCCAGGCAGGCGCAGTGGCGCGGGCCCCAGCCGAACCGGCTTCATGGCCCGCAGCCGCAAGGGCGCGCGGCCTACAATCGTACGCCCCAGTTCAATCGCAAGCCCCAGGCCAAGCGGCCGCCGGTCAGAGCGGCCCACGCGCGGCCGAGCGGTCCGCCGAAAAATGTTCGCGCGCGCTCCCCGCAGCGGCAACCGGGCGCCGGGCGGGGCGGCAGCCGGAACGTCCAGGCACGGGCCCCACTGCGCAAACACGGCCAGGCCGGCCAGCCGCGCAAGGGCGGACAGGCCAAGGCGTGCGGGGGCAAGCCATCGTCTTGCGGCCGGCGCGGTTGAGGACCGGTGCCGGCAGCGCGAAGCGGGCGGGCCGCGATGCGGCGCCTCAGTCTCCGGAGGTTTGACCGGGCTGGAGGGGCTTCTCCCGGCGGCAATAGGCTGTGAAGTTCTTGCCGCCGCACACGGCCTTCGCCTTCCAGCCATCGAAGTCCTTGTCGTCGCGCGGGTCGTCGCAGACGATGGAGACGGGGTTCTCGGATGAACGCTTGAGCGCGCAATAGCGCCAGCTCTTCCGGTCCTTGTCCTCGCCAATATAGATGCGGCAATAGCCGCCTTCCGGCACTTGCACGTCGACCTTGTGACGCCAGACCTTACCCGCCTCCGTTTCCGCTTCGGCGATGAAGCAGCCCGTGACCCCGTCCCGGGCGAGGGCCGCCGACGCACCCAGCAGGATGGACGCGCCCGCGCCCGCAAGAACGGCGGCGCCCACAAGAACGGCGGCGCGCGTGCGGCTTCGGCGCGTGATGCGGGAACGGGTCCAACTGGTGGACATCATGAGGCGTATCTCCCTCGTTCGAGCCTAAGATCAACTGGCTTGGCTGGTGCGTCTTTTGGGGCCGTCTGCCGCCCGCGATGCAGCGAATGTCCGCCGTATGAGCGTCATGTGCAAGTTTCCCCGCCACCATAGGCTCGCGGCAGCGCGCGGATTGGGGTAGGTCATGATTTGCCTCCCGATCCCGGTGAGGTAGCATCGCGTCACAAATTTCGGGAACGCGGCGCAAGAGGGGTGGAATGGGTCAGTCGGGCAGTATTGCGATCGTTTGCAGGTTCGGTCTGGCGCTTGCGCTCCCGCTCTTCCTCAATGCCTGTTCGGACGGCAAAGAGGCGGGATCGGACGCCGACAAACCGCTCCCCGGGATCGTGGCCGAGGTGGTGACCGAAAAGGCCGTCAGCGACGAGACGACCTTCGTGGGCCAGACCCGCTCCTCTCAGAGCGTCGATATCCAAGCGCGGGTCAAGGGCACGCTCCTGGAGCGGCCCTTCCAGGAAGGACATCAGGTCAAGGAAGGCGCGGTTCTCTACAAGATCGATCCGTCGCAGTTCGACGCCGATCTCCTTGCTGCCCAAGCGACCCTCGCCAAGGCGCAAGCCAGCTCCGATGAGAAGAACCTGACGCTCGCGCGCTATCAAGCCTTGGTCGACAAGAACAGCCCTGGCGTCAGCGAGGCCCAATACGATATTGCGTTGTCTCAGGCCAAGCAGGCCGACGCCGAGGTCAGTTCCGGCAAGGCCGACGTCGCGAACGCCAAACTCAATCTCGGCTATGCGACCATCACCTCGCCCCTCACAGGCCGCGCGGGGATTTCCGCGGTCGATGTCGGCAATATCATCGGGCCGGAGAGCGGCGTGCTCGTGACGGTGGTTGCGCTGGATCCGATCGAAGTGGACTTCTCCGTCGGCGAGCGCGTGTATCTCGACTATATGGAAGCCAAGCAGGCGGGAACCGCCAAGGCCTTCACGCCGCAGATTCGACTCGCCGACGGCAAACTCTATCCGCACAAGGGGGAGTTCTACGTCGTCAACAACGAGGTCGATCCAGCCACGGGCACGATCGCACTGCGGTTGAAGTTTCCCAATCCGGACCGGCTCCTCTTGCCTGGGCAGTATGTCACGGTGCTGTTAACCGGCGACGAGCCTGAGAAGCAGGTCGTCGTTCCACAGGCCGCCGTTCAGCAGAATCAGTCCGGGCCGTTCGTGCTTGTTGTCGACGCGAACGACCAAGTGCAGTCCCGTGCGATCAAGACGGGCCAGCGCGTCGGCACCGGGATTGTGGTTACCGAAGGTCTCGTGCCCGGCCAGACGATCGTCGTCGAGGGCATTCAGAAGGTGCGGCCCGGCGCCAAGGTCAAGGTGACCTATCAGGATCCATCCGGGACGGCCCAGAACGTCGACGGCACGCCGGCGAGCGCCTCTTCGACGCCCTCCAAGAAGGCCGAGCCCGACGCCAAGGGTGACGGTGACACCAAGGGTGACGCGAAGGATCAAGACACGGCCGGGGACACGACTACAGCCGACAAGGACGCCGCGCCGCCGGACGAGTCCGATGCCAAGTCCGAACCGAAGCCCGATGCCGGCAAAGATGGCAAGACCAACGACGCCGCGGAGGCGAAGCAGTAGACCGTGCTCAGCGCCTTCTTCATAGACCGCCCGAAATTCGCGTTCGTCATCGCGATCGTGACGACGCTTGTGGGTCTGTTGGCTCTCATGGTGCTGCCTGTCGCGCAGTTTCCCGAGATCTCGCCGCCCCAGGTGCAGGTGACCGCCAACTATCCCGGCGCCAATGCGGGCGTGGTCGCCGAATCCGTGGCGGCGGTCATCGAAGAGCAAGTCAACGGCGTCGAGGGGATGAGCTACATGTCATCCCAAAGCACGAACGACGGCAGTTACACCCTCACGGTCACGTTCGGGATCGACACGGACGGTGACATCAATCAGGTCAACGTTCAGAACCGCGTCGCCCAAGCCATGCCGCAGCTCCCGGAGGAGGTTCAGCGCCAGGGCGTGACGACGCAGAAGACGTCCACCACGATGCTGATGGTGGTGTCCCTCTACTCTCCGAAAGGCACCTACGACAGCATCTTCCTGTCGAACTATGCGAGCATCAACGTGCTCGATACGCTGGCGCGGACGCCCGGCGTCGCGCAGGTCACCAATCTCGGGGCGCGCGATTACAGTATGCGGGTTTGGCTGCAGCCGGACCGGATGACGAGCCTCGGATTGACGGCGACCGACGTCATCTCCGCCATTCGCAAGCAGAACATTCAGGCGGCGCCCGGGTCGATCGGCGCGGCGCCAACCTCGCCGACGCAGCAGTTCCAGTACACGCTCACGGCCCAGGGCCGCCTCGACACGGTGTCGGAGTTCGAGGACATCATCCTTGTGGCCAAGCCTGACGGCACGGTGGTGACCCTCAAGGATGTGTCACGGGTGGAGCTCGGCGCCGCGAACTATGGCTGGTTCGGGGAGTTGAACGGAAAGCCCGCCGCGCTCCTGGCCGTCTATCAGCTTTCCGACGCCAACGCGCTCGACGTCGCGGACCAGATCCGCGCCCAGATGGAAGTCCTGGCGCAGCGCTTCCCCGACGACGTCGCCTATCAGGTCACCTACGATACCACGCTCTTCGTGAAGACCTCGATCAAGGAAGTCGTTGTCACCCTGTTCCAGGCCCTCGCTTGGGTGATCTTTGTGGTCTTCATCTTCCTGCAGGATTGGCGCTCCACGCTCATTCCCGCCATCGCCATTCCCGTTTCGCTGATTGGGACCCTCGCCGCGCTGCTGGCGATGGGATTCACCATCAACACGATCAGCCTGTTCGGCCTGGTGCTCGCCATCGGTCTTGTGGTCGACGACGCCATCGTTGTGGTCGAGAACGTGCAGCGGCACATCGCCGATGGCCTCGAGCCGCGGGAAGCCACGAAAGTCGCGATGAAGGAGGTGACGGCCCCCGTCATCGCGACCACGCTCGTCCTGCTGGCGGTGTTCGTGCCGTCGGCCTTTACGCCAGGAATCACGGGCCGGCTGTTCGTGCAGTTCGCCGCGACGATTTCGATCTCCGTGCTGCTGTCGTCGATCAACGCCCTCACGCTCAGTCCCGCGCTTTGCGCTTTGGTCCTAAGGGAGCCGAAGAAGGCGAAGTGGGGACCGCTCGCGTGGTTCGAGACGGGGCTCGAAAAGACGCGCAACGGCTACAATTCCGTCGTGCGCCATCTGATACGGCGAACGGTTGTCGGGATCGTGCTCATCGCCGCGATGATCGGCGCCACCGCCTTTTTCGGCATGACGACGGCGACCGGTTTCATTCCACAGGAAGATCAGGGTACGGTTTACGTCAATGTGAGCCTTCCGGACGGCGCTGCCTTGCCGCGCACGGCCGAGGTCATGAAGCAGGTCGAGAAGATTCTCGAAGACAACCCCGGCGTGGAGAACATCATCTCCGTCGGCGGCTATTCGATTCTCCAAAGCACCGTGATGCCGAATTCGGCATTTCTCATCGCGGTTCTGAAACCGTGGGACGAACGGACGACAAAGGAACTCAGCCTGCGTGGCATCATGGAATCCATCGCCCCGAAATTCGCCGCAATCCCGCAAGCCACCATCATCCCGTTCGTGCCGCCGGCCATTCCCGGGCTTGGAAACACCGGCGGATTCGAGTTCGTCCTCCAGGACACGCAGAACCGGCCGATCGGGGAACTTGCTTCGGCGCTGAACGGATTTATCTACACGGCCAACGGCGATCCGACTCTCACCGGCGTCTTCAGCACGTTCACGGCCAATTCGCCCCAGTACTTCGTCAATCTCAACCGCAACCTGACCGAAACGAAGGGCGTGAGCGTCGACGACCTCTTCACCGTGCTGAACGCCAATATCGGTACGTATTACGTCAACGACTTCAACAAGTTCGGCCGGGTCTACAAGGTCTATCTCCAGGCCGAGGCGGACAAGCGGGAGAAGCCGTCGGACGTGGGCGACCTCTATGCGCGCTCCAACACGGACGCGATGGTGCCGGTAAGGACTCTCGTGACTCTGGAGCCGTCGCTCGGTCCCGACACCATCCAGCGTTACAACATGTTCAACTCCGCCACCATCAACGGCAATGCCGCTCCCGGCTTCAGTTCGGGTCAGGCGCTTGCCGCGATGGATTCGCTTGCGGCGGAGAGCCTGCCCGAGGGCTACACGTATGAGTGGACGGGCATGTCCTACGAAGAGGTCAAGGCGGGTGCCGCGGGCAACGCGGTGTTCCTGCTTTCGATCGTCTTCGCCTATCTGTTCCTGGTCGCGCAGTACGAGAGCTGGACGATCCCCATGTCGGTCATGCTCACGGTCGTGTTTGCCGTTCTGGGCGCGCTTCTGGCCTTGCGTCTCACCGGCATCGCGCTCAACACCTACGGTCAGGTGGGGCTCATCCTGCTTGTGGGCCTTGCGGCGAAGAATGCCATTCTCATCGTCGAGTTCGCCAAGGAAAAGCGCGAGGCGGGCGAGCCCATCATCCAGGCGGCCGAGGAGGCTGCGTCCCTGCGCTTCCGTGCGGTGCTCATGACGGCGCTGTCCTTCGTCCTGGGTGTCTTGCCGCTGGTCTTGGCGACGGGCGCGGGCGCAGCGTCGCGTGTCTCGGTAGGTGTCACGGTTTTCGGCGGCATGCTGTTCGCAACGGTGATCGGCGTCAGCTTCATACCGTTCCTTTATGTGGAGTTCCAGCGCTTGCGCGAATCCGTGAAGCGCAAAAAGACCGATACAGCGGCCAAGCCGCCGAGGCCTGCGCCACAGCAAGATCCCACGCCGCAGCAGACGTAAGACATGCACTTCGAGATCATTATCGGCAGCGCCATGATTGTCGTGACGACGCTGATCCAGGGTGTCTTCACCATGGTGGGCGTGGAGTACATGCGAGACTATGCCGACCGGCACAACCAGCCCGCGCTCATCTGGTCAACGCTCCGGCTGGCAGCCTTCGTTCTGTGGTTGTTTCTCGCCACGATCATCGAGGTTTGGGTCTGGGCAGTGGTCTACGTCGTCCTCGGCGCATTGGAGTCTCTCGAAACGGCCGTCTACTTTTCGACCGTGACCTTCACCACGCTTGGCTTCGGAGACATCGTGCTCGACGACGAATGGCGGCTGCTGTCGTCGTTCGAAGCCGCCAACGGTCTCCTGATGTTCGGTTGGTCGACGGCGCTGGTCTTCGTCGGCGTGCAGTGGACCTTCGAGAACCGGGCTCTACATCGCGGTAAACGGCCGCCGCATCGTTGATCCCCGCGCCGAAAGTCTCGACGGACCCAATGTCGAGCCGGCGGATGTCCGATGACGTCAGAACAGGCGTTGGAGGACGTAAATAGTATCGCCCGGCTGGACGGGGTAGTCGGT
>NZ_LPWG01000003.1 GCF_001723285.1 Methyloceanibacter methanicus
ACGGCGTCGATACGTCCCGAACCTACCCTTCGCATGGTTAATAAATGCTGAGCGGGCGTCCCGTTATAGGTCGATGGCAGATCGAGGCGCCCTTGTTTTGGCCGTCTTAAAGCGATGCGCCGCTTAAATCTTTGGTTACGGCAATCTGCGCTTATTGCTAATGATTTGTTGATTCCAGAACGAGTTGAAACCTGTGAGCAATTCTTCAAGCCTTCCGCCCGCCACCGACGATATCGATCTCGGGAGCCTTGGGGCGGCACTGTGGCGTGCCAAAGGGTGGATCGTAGGTCTGACCCTCGCCGTCGGCGCGGTGACCTTCATTGCTCTGTCGATGATGCGGCCTCTGTACACGTCCGAAGTGCGTGTCCTGGTGCTGAATGAGGAAACCGCGTTCACGCGCCCCACGACGGAGCAGGGGAACACGAACTACCGCACCACGCTGGACGAGCAGGCGGTGCAAAGTCAGGTTCAGGTCCTGACCTCGCGCGACCTGATCCTCAAGGTCGTGCGGGAGCTCGATCTCACACAGAACGCGGCCTTTGCACGCGACGCCGGGAAGACGCTGATCGAGCGGCTCCTGCAAGCGCTCAGCCTTGGGCGCGCCTCGCAAGAATCACAAGAAGAGCGGGCCGCCAACGCCCTGGCGGAACATCTCGACGTGTATCAGTTGTCGAACTCGTCTGTGATCGCCGTCGAATACACGTCCGGCGATCCGCAGTTGGCCGCGAAGATCGCCAACCAGCTGGCCGACAATTACATCAGCTGGCAGCGCGACGAGAAGATCGCACAGACGAAGGATGCCACCGCTTGGCTCGACGCTCAGATCAAAGCATTGCGCACGGCGACGGCCGAATCCGAAGAGGCGGTGGAGTCGTTCAGGGCCTCGGAGGGCCTCTACGCCGGAAGCAACGACATCACCCTCAACGCGCAGCAGCTCTCCGAGCTCAACAGCCAGTTGATCCTCGCCGAAGCGCAAGAATCGGAGGCGCGCGCCCGGGCAAAGCTCATCAAGAAGATGCTGGCCACCAGCGGCGACATCGACGCGACGCCGGAAGTCTTGAACTCGCAGCTGGTCATCAATCTGATCGAGCAGCGGGTGCTCGTGCAACGCCAGCTCGCCGAGTTGTCGGCGACGCTCTTGCCGTCTCATCCGCGCATTCAGCAACTGAGATCGGAACTGGCCGACGTGCGGGCTCAGATCCGCACCGAAGCGCAGAAGGTCATCCAGAGCCTCGAGAATCAGGCCGAAGTCGCCGCCGCGCGCGAGGACTCACTTCGAGCAAGCCTGGATGCGGCGAAGAACCGTTCGGCAGGCCAGTCCGACGCGGAAGTGAAACTGCGTGCCCTGGAACGTGAGGCCAAGGCCAATCGCGATTTGCTGGAGTCGTATTTGGCGCGCTACCGCGACGCCTCCGCGCGTCACGATATCGGCGCCGTGCCTGCGCAAGCCGCGATCGTGTCGCGGGCCCATGCAGCCGTGTTGCCGTCCTTCCCGCGGCGTGGCCCCATAACGCTCCTGGTGATGGCGGCGACCGCGCTGCTCTCCATCGGTTCGGTTCTCGCCAAGGCCATCATCGTCAGCGGTGGCGGCGAACAGCGCCAGGCGCCGTCGGGCTATTACCGGCCCGACGAATTGGTACCGAGCGAGCCGGAATACATGTCCAGCGCGGAGATGATCGCGCTCGGCCGGATGCGAGAGCGAAAGCAGAGACCGGTGGCACCGAGGCCCGGGGACGCCGACACGAAGCCGGTCGTCGAGAGCCGCCGCCACCCCGAAGGGCGTGGCAAACCGAAGGTGAAGAGGCGTCCCGCGCACGCGCCGCAGGGCAAGGCTGTGCCCCCGTCGCACCCGGCCCCCGAAGCCGCGTTGGAGAAGCCTTCCGAGGCGGCCGGAACTTCGGTTCAAGCCCCTTCAGTTCAAGATAAACAGGCCGAGGATGCGTCTGGACGGGAAGGATCGGTCTCGCCAAAGCCAGCCACGGCGCTGTTGGCCAGCCCCGCCACGGTGAAAAGCGCCCCCGTGAGGCCCTCGGCGTCCGCCGAGGCCCGGACCGAGGACTCAGAACCGAAGGGCGCGAGCACACCAAGCGCGGGCGAAGGGGCCCGGACGCGATTTGGCGCCCGGCCAAGCCTGCGAAGCGGCCCACCTGGCTTGCGGTCAACGAACCGCGCAGTGCCGAACTCGACCGCACGCCGGACGCGGAAACCGGACCGCTTGAGGCTGCGGAGCCCAAGCCGACGGGCGAAGACCAGTCGCCACGGGAATCAAAGGCGGCCGACGAACCGAAGGCCGAAGTGCGGGAAGCTCACGACGACACGCGCGACGATCGCACCCGCGACGAAGTCGCAGGCGAAGACGGCTCAAGCGACGGCGCCACGAAAAAGTCGGCCGGGGCCCTGGCGGCACCGGCCTCGCTTGCCGCCACGGGCGCCACACGCGCCGAACCGTCCGAGACGACCAAGTCGTCCGAGACCCGGGAAGCCTCCGAACGCGCGGCGCCCGCGCGTCCACCGACGGCCGGCGAGGCAGCGAATGACACGGCCGGGGAAGAGGAGCCCAAGCCGCCGTCTGCCGCACCGTCGTCCGCAATGGATTTCGTCCATCGTGTCCGGCGGGACATGATCAAGCAGGAGACCCCTGCTTTGGCGCCGGGATCGGCCACGCGCCGCTCCATGGGATTCTTCGATCGGTTGCGCGGACGGCAAACCGAACAGTCGGCCAAGGACGCGCCCCGAAAATCCGAAAGGACGGCGAAGGCCCGTTCGAGAGCCCCCCAGCAAGACGAACCGAACGAGAGTGAGATGGCAGCGCTGAGCCCAAACGACCTGCGGCACTACCTGACGCAGCGGATAACGGCCTCCGACGTGAAGGACGAATGGGAGACCCCGAAGGACCCGCACGCCGACCTCGGCGAGGTGGGCCCGGTCCTCGCAACCCTCGACGACGTCATCGACACGGTTTGGAGAGTTCGACCGGGGGCTTCCGCGCACCATGCTGGTCGCCGGCACCGCCGCGCGGGCCGAGTCGCCCCAGGCCGCGATCGCCATTGCCCGCAGCCTCGCCGACCGCAACGAGCAGGTGGCGCTGGTGGACCTGGCCAAGGCGCCGCTGTCGTTTCCGGGCAGCTCAACCTGCCGCGCGTTCCCGGCTTTGCCGACCTTGCGGCCGGATCGGTGGACTTCGCCGACGTGGTGAAGCTCGACGAGGGCTCGACGCTGCAAGTGATCCCGGCGGGCAATCCGACAGCCAACGAAGGCTACTATGAGCCCGACAAGTTCATGCGTGTCTTCGAGGCGCTCACACAGACCTACGACTGCGTGGTCCTCCATGCGGACATGGCCGCGATCGAAAGCCTCATGCCGGCGCTCAAATTCGAACTGCCGGTCGCCGTCGCCGTGTTGCCGTCGCGCGCAACGCCCGAAGACGAACGGGACTCCCTTGCGACCGTCCAGCGCTTGGGGTGTCCGATCGTCATCTACGGTAAGGGCGGCAAACAAAAGCAGCGGCGCTTCTCGCTGTTCGGCCGCAAAGTCGCCGTCTAACGAGACGGACCGCGCACGGCCCAGCGGACGGTCCGGTGCCGGTCTTCTCCATCGTTTCTAGTTCATAGGAGGAGAGGGCCGGCCCGTCAGACGCGGCGGGCGTTGACCCATTTCCGCAAAGCCTGCGCCAGGGCCCAGAGCCTCGGGTTCGACTTTATGCGGCGCTTCACGCTGCTCTTGACCCCGAAAGGCAAGGTGAGAGCGAGCCCTTGGGGCTTCAGGGCGATGTAGCTGTCGAAAAGCGGATAGACAATATTGCTCCACTCGGACTTATGCCGCGCCGCGCCGACGCCAAGATCGAAATAGCGCAAGCCCTCGTTGCAGGCGTCCTCGATCTGGTAGCGCAGGAGCTGCGCCCCCGGCGACTGGCGCTGGTACGGGCTGTCCGCCAAGGAGGACAGCAAGACACACACGCGGCCATGGGTGATCGTGCCCGAGAAGGTCGCCAGGATCTCCCCGTCCAGGGACACGTAGCCGAGCCGCAGGCGGCTCGCGTTGCCGTCCGGGAGCATCGCCAAGTCCCGATAGAAGGCGCGCGCTTCGGGGACGAAAACGTCGGTCACGCCCATGGCGGCGAATTGCTGCGCCTTTTGCGCGAAGAACGTCTCGAGAATGTCGGTCTTCTCTTGCTCCGTCGCAGCCCACCCATAGGTGAGCGTTCCGGCCTCCTGCAGGCGCCGTTCCTTGCGCAGCAGGGTCTGGCGCGCACGCTTCTTGAAACGGCTGAGATAGAGGTCCTCGAAGTTGCCCAGCTTCACCGCATAGCCGCTGTTGGGCGCCGGCTGATGCGACAACAGCGCAAACGGGTTGGGCACGCCGTCCCACGTGAACGGTTGCGCCTCCAGGAAGGCGGCGGCCGCGCCGGTCCGGCGGCCGATCTCGTGCAGAATGGCGGACATGTCCGTATCGGTCAGGACCCCCGCGACCTCGGGACGGAAGAGGCCAAACACGTAATTGGCGTGATCTTGTCCGAGCCATTTCAAGACGGTGAGACCGCCGATGCGCTTTGTCTCGAAAGGCAGGAGGAAGGCGGCGCTTCCGTCCGCGGCGTGGCCGACGACGATCGCCGGCGTGCGGTCCTCCGCCGCGAGAACATGTTCGGACCAGGCTCGCGCCCAATCGAACGTCTGCGCGCAGGTGCAGGCCACCGCGTCCTGCATCTCGTGCCAAAGCGAGCGGACCGCCTTAAGATCGGAGGTCACCTGCAGCGCGATCGGACCCGCCGAGGTCTGAAGGACCGGCTGGGCCAATTCCGATGCCTCCATACCAGACATTTCCGCGGAGGAGCGTGCCAAGACCATCGAACCCATCAAACGAACCCTGTTTCGCAATGTCCACGGGACAGCTCAGTGCTGTATTCGAGGACGGCAACGCTTTCGCAAGAAACCGGCGTCAAGCTACTCGGCAAGTGGGGCGACAATGGCAGAGCGAGGTTAATGGTTGATGCTCAAGCCCGAGGAGGTGACCCGTGGCTGAGGGCAAAGACCATGGCTAAGGGCAAAAACCATGGCTAAGGGAAAGACGGCCATGATGCGGGCCGCACTCGCCGGTCTCCACAGGACGGGCGCGGGACGTTTGCTTGCGCCCTTCACCCAAGGGGAAGGGCTGATTTTCACGCTGCATCAGGTCAGACCCCAAACGGGCGAACCGCCCGCATTCGCGCCCAATCGGATCCTCGAGGTTACGCCGGACTTCCTGGAGGCCGTGCTGGACCAGGTACTGGAGGCGGGTCTCGACGTCATTACGCTGGACGAAGCCGCCGACCGGCTCACGCACGGGGAAGGGGGCCGCTTCGCCTGCTTCACCTTCGACGACGGCTATCGCGACAACTGCGACTATGCGCTGCCGCTGTTTCAGGAACGCCGCTTGCCCTTCACGCTCTACGTTCCGACCGAATACCCGAGCGGACACGGGGAGTTGTGGTGGCTCGCCCTGGAGCAGGCGATCGCCAAGGCGGATCCCACGGTCGAGGTGGAACGCGATGGCGAGGTCTGGCGCCTACCCACGAAGACAGATGCGGAAAAGAATCGCAGCTACGAGGCCGTGTATTGGTGGCTGCGCGGGCTTCCCGAACAGAAGATGCGCATGGTCGTCTGCGGGCTCGCGGACCGCTATGAGATCGATCTCACCCAGCAATGCCGGGACCTGATCATGAACTGGGACGAACTGCGCGAATTCGCTGGCGATCCGCTCGTCACCATCGGCGCGCACACGAAGGACCACCTTGCCCTCGCCAAGCTTCCCGTCGAGGAGGCGGTCGACCAGATGCTGGGCAGCGCGGACCGTCTGGAGTCGGAGCTTGGAACCCGGCCGGTTCATTTCGCCTATCCCTATGGCGATCCTGGAAGCGCGGGCGCCAGGGAGTTCGCGCTCGCAGAGGCGCCGGGCTTCCGGACGGCGGTCACCACCCGCAAGGGCATGTTGTTCCCCGCCCACAAGGACCACCTGACGGCGCTACCCCGCGTCTCGCTCAATGGCGAATATCAGAGCCTGACCTATACGGCGCTGTACCTCACCGGCGCACCGTTCGCGATCTGGAACGGGTTCCAGCGTGTCGACGCCGCCTAGCGGACCGTGAATTCGACGCGTCTCAGTCCGGCTTCGCCATCCAGCGGATGAGAAGCGCGGCGGGCGCGACCCACAACAGCCCCGCCACGAGGAAATAACCGAACTGTGCGAAACCATTGGCTTCGGCGATACGCCCGGAGCCGATCGCCGCCGCGATCACGACATAGACCGCCAGAAAGACGAGCAGCACGACCGTACCGACCAGCTTTAGCGAGCGCCCGCTCATGCGCGCTCGCGCCGCCGCAGTGCGCCGCCTCCGGCATTGAGTTCGGGCGAAGAGCCCGCTATCACCGGGCCGATGAGTATTCCCCACACGCAGAGTCTAAGCCCCGCGTTGGACGCCGAAGCCATGCCGCCACGGCAGGTGTGCGCCTTGCGTGTCTGGCTCTCAATCGTCGCACTGCTCATCGTTGCCATGATCCTCGTCGGGGGCGCCACGCGGCTGACCGACTCCGGTCTCTCCATCACCGAGTGGCAGCCCATGCTCGGCGCCATACCGCCTCTATCGGACGCGCATTGGCAAGAGGCATTCGACGCCTACAAAAAGATTCCGGAATATTCGCAAGTGAACCAGGGCATGGACCTGGAAGGCTTCAAGAGGATCTATTGGTGGGAATGGGCCCATCGCTTTCTGGGCCGTTTCATCGGCATCGTCTTTTTCGTGCCATTCGTGTGGTTTTGGTTCGCCGGCTATATCCCAAGACCCATGCTGCCGCGTCTCCTCGGGCTTTTCGTCCTCGGCGGACTGCAAGGCGCACTGGGCTGGTACATGGTCATGAGCGGCCTCGTGGACCGGGTGGATGTCAGCCAGTATCGCCTGGCGGCCCATTTCGGGGTCGCCGTCGCGATCTTCGGCTACACGCTTTGGCTGATCCTGGATCTGGGACGGATGCATCGCGGGCCCGCCGGATCCAAGACCCCGGCGATCGTTTCCGGGCTCGTCCTGCTGCTCGTCTATGTACAGCTCCTGGCCGGGGCGCTGGTTGCCGGCATCGATGGCGGCCTCGGGTTCAACACCTGGCCGCTCATGAACGGCACCATCGTCCCCTCTGGCCTCGGCGCAGCGGAGCCCTGGTATCTCAATCTTTTCGAGAACCCGCTCACCGTGCAGTTCGACCACCGCATGCTGGGCTATGGGGTGGTCGTGGCGGCGATCGCGCAGGCGATCTGGATCGCGCGAAAGCCTAGCGCCACACACCTAAGGGCCGCAGCCACCGCACTTGCCGCCGTCGCCTTGGCGCAAGTGGCACTCGGCATTTGGACCCTGCTGGCCGCCGTGCCGATCGAGCTCGGCCTTGCTCACCAAGCCGGCGCGATCGTCGTGTTCGCCCGCCGCGCTCTACCTCTTCTGGCGGACCCTGGGGGATCATGCGGCTGCCCGCGATCAGATCGCCTCGAGGGCCTGATCCAGATCGGCGATGATATCGTCGACATCCTCGAGCCCGACCGACAAGCGTACCACATCCGCGCCGGCGCCGGCACGCTCGCGCGCCTCGTCTCCAAGCTGCCGATGCGTGGTCGAGGCCGGATGGATGATCAGGCTGCGCGTGTCGCCGATATTGGCCAGATGGCTGAAGAGTTCCACTTTGCCCACAAGCGCGATGCCGGCCTCGTACCCGTCTTTGAGCCCGAAGGTGAAGACGGCGCCGGCGCCTTTCGGGCAATAGAGCATGGCGGTCCCGTGGAAGCTGTTGCCCGGCAGGCCCGCATAGTTCACCCAAGCGACCTTGTCGTGGTCGGAGAGCCATTCGGCGACTTGCCGTGCGTTGTCGCAGTGACGCTGCATGCGCAAGGGAAGCGTTTCGATGCCATTCAGAATGAGAAAGGCATTCATCGGCGCGATCGCCGGCCCAAGATCGCGTAGTCCCAGAACGCGGCAGGCAATGGCGAAGGCGAAGTTTCCAAACGTCTCGCCCAGCGTCATACCATGATAGCTCGCGCACGGTTCGGAGAGGGTGGGATACCGCCCACTCGCCATCCAGTCGAACGTGCCGCAATCGACGATGACGCCGCCGACGGAATTGCCGTGGCCACCGAGAAACTTGGTGAGCGAGTGCACGATGATGTCCGCGCCATACTCCTTTGGCTGCATGAGATAAGGTGTTGCCAGCGTGTTATCGACGATCAGGGGGACGCCGGCTTCCTTGGCAACGGCCGAAATCGCCGCGATGTCGGTAACGATGCCGCCCGGATTTGCGATGGACTCGACGAAGATCGCACGCGTTTTCGGGCTCACCGCCGCGCGGAAGGACTCCGCGTCCGTCGTGTCCGCCCACTGCACGTGCCAGTCCGAACTTCTTGAAGCTTCGCCGAACTGATTGATCGATCCGCCATAGAGCTGGCGCGCGGCGACGAACTCTCCTCCGGGCTCCATCAGCGTATGGAACACGATGGCTTGGGCCGCGTGGCCCGAGGCCACGGCGAGGGCGGCCGTACCGCCTTCGAGCGCAGCCATACGCTCTTCGAGAACCGCCTGGGTGGGGTTCATGATCCGCGAATAGATATTGCCGAATGTCTCGAGGTTGAACAGCGCCGCGGCATGGTCCGCGTCGTCAAAGACGTAGGATGTCGTTTGATAGATCGGCGTCACCCGCGCGCCCGTCGATGCATCGGGCCGCGCACCGGCGTGAATGGCGAGTGTATTGAACCCAGGCGTACGCTCTTCCGACATCGCTGTCCTCCCTGAAGCCGTCCTTGTCTTGTGCGGACATTGTAGGCTCGGCGACCTTAGGGGAACAGGCCGCCCGCGTCTTCCATTTTGCAGCGCGGGGCCTTCCGATCCCAAAGCCTAAGTCTCGTCGCGCAAGGTCCTCTGCTGGCCCCCTTTGGGACCGAGAAGGGGACGGCGGCTCGACAGGGTGCGCGAATTCACGCCGGTCCAGCCGATCTCGCCCGAGAGCCGGCCATATTCGATCTTCGGACAGCGATTCATCACCACCTTCAATCCGGCCTCCTCGGCGAGGCGCGCGGCGGCATCGTTCCGTACACCGATTTGCATCCAGATCACCTTGGCGCCGATGCGAATGGCTTCTTCGGTCACAGCGAACGCGGCGTCGGAGTTACGGAAGATGTCGACGACGTCGACCGGCCGGCCGATCTCCGCAAGGGACGGCACAACCACCCGGTCCGCGACAGTCCGGCCGCCGAGTCCTGGGCTGACCGGGATCACGTCGTAGCCCTTGGCCGCAAGATATTTCATCACGTAATAGCTCGGCCGCGTGGTCTTGGCGCTGGCGCCCACCACGGCGAATACGGCGTGCTTGAGGAGGATGTCGCGGATATAGGCATCCGGATAGGTATCGTGGTTCATAAGCTCAGGCGCGCGACCCTAGCGTGGCCATTGCGGTTCGCGCTTATCGAGGAAGGCGCCGATCCCTTCCTCGGCTTCGGCGTCGAGCATGTTCTCGACCATGACCTCGGCAGCGTAAGCGTAGGCTTCGTCGAGCGGCATCTCGGCCTGGCGGTAGAACGCCTCCTTGCCAATCTTCAAGGTGCGGGCCGGCTTGCTTGCGATCTTGCGGCCGAGCTCGGTGGCCCCGTTCACCACCCGGTCGGGCGCGACCACCCGGTTCACGAGACCGAGGCGGCAGGCGTCCTCGGCACCGACCATGTCCCCGAGAAGCAACATCTCCATCGCCGCCTTGCGCGACAGGTTGCGGCTGAGCGCCACCATGGGCGTGGAGCAGAACAGGCCGATATTCACGCCGGGCGTGGCGAAGCGGGCATCCGTGGCGGCAACCGCGAGATCGCAACTGGCCACGAGCTGGCAGCCGGCCGCCGTGGCAATGCCGGTCACCGCGGCAATGACCGGCTTGGGCAAGCGCACGATAGACAGCATCAGATCCGAACAGGTCCGCATCGTCTCGTCATAGAAGGCGCGGCCTCTGTCCGGGTCATTGCGGCGGGCCGTCAGTTCCTTGAGGTCGTGACCGGACGAGAAGGCAGGGCCGGCGCCCGCGAGCACGACCGCACGGACGGCATCGTCGGTGGCGGCCCGGGCGAGGGCGCCGCTCAGCGCCGTCATCAGTTCCATCGAAAGGCAGTTGCGCGCTTTGGGGCGATTGAGGGTCAGGATCCGGACCGCCCCCTGATCGTCGCTCAAAAGGATGTCGTCCTCGCTTGTCATGGCCCCGCTTCGGTCTCCTTGGCTTCGGTACCCCATCGCTAACGGGAACCAGCGGAAAAGGCACGCGAATTCAATCCACTTCTGTCCGGTATGCTAATACCACATTCTTAGCCACTTGATTTCACGCCAAAAATTAAAGTCTCTTGACCGGCATGTTTACAGCCGTTAGAAGCGCCGATCTTTCGGTTGAGACGCAAGAGTGACGCGAACCATGAAAACCTTTTCCGCCACGCCCAAGGACATCGAAAAGTCCTGGGTCCTGATCGACGCCAGCGGCCTTGTGGTGGGCCGTCTCGCGGCGCTGATCGCGTCGCGGCTGCGCGGCAAGCACAAGCCCGGCTACACGCCCCATATGGATGACGGCGACAACATCATCGTCATCAACGCGGGCGACGTGATCTTCTCGGGCAATAAGCGCGCCGACAAGACCTATTACTGGCACACGGGCCATCCGGGCGGCATCAAGAGCCGCACCGCCGAGAAAGTCCTCGACGGCAAGCATCCGGAGCGGGTGCTGCAGAAGGCCGTGGAGCGCATGCTCCCGCGCGGCCCGCTCGCCCGCCAGCAGCTCAAGAATCTTAAAGTCTATGCAGGCCCCGAGCATCCCCACGAGGCGCAGAACCCCGTGCCGCTGGATGTCGCTGCCCTGAACACGAAGAACACAAGGAGCGCCTAAGAGCCATGAGCGATACGAACACGCTAGAAGACCTGGCTCAGCTGCAGAGCGAAGCCGATGCGCCGGCACCCGAGCGCGTCTACGAGCGCAAGGTGGATTCCCTTGGCCGCGCCTATGCCACAGGCAAGCGGAAGGACGCGGTCGCCCGTGTCTGGGTCAAGCAGGGCCCCGGCAACATTACGGTGAACGGCAAGGATCACACGGCCTATTTCGCCCGTCCGGTGCTTCAGATGATCTTGAAGCAGCCGCTGGTCACGGCCGCACGCGATGGACAGATCGACGTGGTCTGCACGGTTTCGGGCGGGGGTCTTTCAGGCCAGGCCGGTGCCGTCCGCCACGGCATTTCCAAAGCGCTCACCCATTTCGAGCCGGAACTGCGCAGCGTTCTCAAGAAGGCTGGCTTCCTGACCCGGGATGCCCGAACAGTTGAGCGTAAGAAGTACGGTAAGGCCAAGGCCCGCCGTAGCTTCCAGTTCTCCAAGCGCTAGCATACCCGCGCTTGTTTCTGGATTGTTGCGGGAGAGGGGCGCTGCCTCTCTCCCGTTTTTCGTTTTGAGCCGGCAAGCCTCCAAAGCGGGGCAACTTCCTTGGGGTCAGACATGACCAGCACACAGACGTTCCGGGCCGCCGTGCTCGGCGCTTCGGGCTACACCGGCGCCGACCTGATCCGGCTCGCCGCCAGACATGCCAATATCGAGATCGTCGCCCTCATTGCGAAGGCGCATGCGGGCCAACCGCTCGCCAAGGTGTTTCCGCATTTGGCCAGCCTCGATCTGCCGAGCCTCGTCACGTCCGATGAGGTCGACTGGGATGGGGTGGACGTCGCCTTTTGCGGTCTGCCGCACGGCACCGCCCATGGGGAGATCGCCAAGCTTCCCGAACGCGTCAAAGTCATCGACATGTCCGCCGACTTCCGACTGCGCGACCTCGACACGTACGCGCAGTGGTACGGCGGCGAGCATGGAGCGCCCCATCTCCTGCCGGACACGGTCTACGGGCTCACGGAACATTATCGCGAGGCCATCGCGGACGCGCGGCTCGTCGCCTGTCCGGGCTGTTACCCGACCGCCGTGCTCCTGGCTCTGCTGCCGCTCGCGAAAGGCGCTCTGATCGCCACCGACGGCATCATCGTGGACGCCAAATCGGGTGTGTCCGGCGCGGGCCGGTCCCTCAAGCAGAACATCCTCTTCTCCGAGGCCGGCGAGGGGCTCTCGCCCTACGGGGTGGGAACCCATCGCCACGTCCCGGAGATCGAGCAGGAACTCGGGCAGGCGGCGGGCCGGGCCGTGACCGTGAACTTCACCCCGCATCTCGTCCCCATGACACGGGGCGAACTGTGCACCTGCTACGTCCCGCTTGCGGGCGGCACGTCGGCGGACGATCTCCGGCAGGGGCTCAGAGAGGCCTATGCGTCGAGCCCGTTCGTGCGCGTGGTGGACGAGGGCATCATTCCGGCGACCCAGCATGTCCGCGGCTCGAACTATTGCCATATCGGTGTCTTCGCCGACCGGATTCCGGGACGGGCGATCGTGATCTCGACGATCGACAATTTGGTGAAGGGATCGGCGGGGCAGGCCCTGCAGAATTTCAATGTGATGCACGGTCTCGACGAGACCACGGCGCTGGAGCAGCTCCCGCTCTTCCCGTAAGCACGGCGGCAACGCGGGCGCCACCGGCTCTAGTCGTGAGACATCACATAGCTGCCCGGGGCATCCTCGATAGGCGGAAACGGGCCGGACGACGGATCGCGCGCGGGCACTTTCTCGCCGGACAGACTCTGGAGCCACTCCGCCCAGTCGGGCCACCAAGAGCCCGCCGTCTCCGTCGCCGTTTCCATCCACTCTTCAAAGGTCTCGGCCGGCGCACCCGTCCAATACTGATACTTCTTCTTGAGGGGGGGATTCACCACACCGGCGATATGACCCGAACCCGACATGACAATGCGCATATCGCCGCCGAACAGTCGGCTGCCACGGTAAACCGACGGGGCCGGCGCAATATGGTCTTCCCGCGTGAACAGC
This sequence comes from Methyloceanibacter methanicus, assembly GCF_001723285.1. Lineage (GTDB taxonomy): Bacteria > Pseudomonadota > Alphaproteobacteria > Rhizobiales > Methyloligellaceae > Methyloceanibacter > Methyloceanibacter methanicus. The sequence continues at coordinate 12,935 of NZ_LPWG01000003.1, forward strand.
TCGTAGATCGGGATCTTGATCTTGGAGAGGTCGAGCTTGACGCCGCCGAGTTCCATCTCGCCCTTGCTGAGGCGGTTCTCGTGGTAGAACTCGCGCAAGTAGAACGCGTGGTTCGCGGCCGGCATGCGCGTGGAATCGGCGTTCCAGAACAGCAGATCGAACGGGAACGGCTTTTTGCCCAGGAGATAGTTATTCACCACATAGGGCCAGATCAGGTCCCGGGGCCTTAGCATGTTGAAGACCGCCGCCATGCGCGACCCATCGAGAAAGCCGCGCTCGGCCATCATCTCTTCCAACGCGTTCAACTGCGCATCGTCGATGAACATCAGAAGGTCGCCGGCCTCGGTGAAGTCGACCTGCGCTGTCAGGAAGGTCGCTGTCGCGATGCGATCGTCACCCTTGGCGGCGCAATAGGCCAAGGTGGAGGCGAGGAGCGTACCGCCCACGCAATAGCCCATGAGGTTCACGTGATGGAGCCCAAGCTGCCGGTTCACCACCTCGACGGCTTTGAGAATGCCCTCATGCATGTAGTCTTCGAAGCTCTTCTGCGCGAGCGTCTCGTCGGGATTCACCCATGAGATCATGAACACCGTGAAGCCCTGGTCCACCGCGAACTTGACAAGCGACTTCTCCGGCTTGAGGTCGAGGATGTAGTATTTGTTGATCCAGGGCGGCGTGATTATCAGCGGCGTCGTCGAGACTTGCTCCGTGGTCGGCTCATACTGGATCAGCTGAATGAGCTCGTTCTGGAAGATGACCTTGCCCGGGGTGATCGCCAGATCCCGGCCAACCTCGAAGGCTGACAAGTCGGTCTGGCTCACCCGCAGCAGGTCCTTGGACTGCTCGATATCCTCCGCCAGGAGCGCCATGCCCTGAACCAGGTTCTCGGCGTTGGTCGCAAGCGTGGTCCGGACCACCTCGGGATTGGTGAAAGGATTGTTGGAAGGCGACATCGCCGACAGGACTTGTTCCAGGTAGAACATGGCCTTCCGGCGCGTTCTTTCGTCGACGCCTTCGGTGTTCTCGGTGATGTCCTCCGCCCAGCGCGAGGTGATCAAATACGCCTGCTTCCAAAAATCGAAATACTGGTTCTCGGACCACCCCGGATCGTTGAACCTGTTGTCGCCGGGCTCGGGCTCGGCGATCGGCTCCACGTCCTCGCCGAGGAACCTGCGCACGGACCGGCCCCAAAGATTGGCGTAGCTGTGCAGGAGCTCGCCCTGGGCTTGAGCGAGCTTGCCGGGGTTCTTGACCCAGGCTTGTGCCACTGAACCGAGCGTCTTTGCCGCGTCGCCGACCTCGGAAGCCATGCTGTAGGGGCTGTTCCCGTTCGAGATGTTCCGTTCGGCCAAGGACGAAGCGACCTTCGCCCCTTGATCGAACAAGCGCACCATATTCCGCGCGAACTCGTCGAAGTTCATGTCGTCCGGTGTACCACCATGAGCCTTATCGCTTCCTTTAGGCCCCCCGGCGCCCGCTTCGCCATCCCGATTGTCGTCCCGCATGCCAATGCCCTCAATTGCCCACCCTTGGACCACGCTTCCGCCAAGGTGTTGGAGCGTGGTGTACGCCAGCTTCCGCTGACCTTGTCATTGTGCTATGCAATATAGCGATGAGGCGGCTGGGTTCGCCAGAGGAAACTCCACCAGAGCAACATCGTAGCGATGTCTTCACATTCAGCTTATTGGCTGGCGGCGGTGTTGTCTGTCATCCTTTTGTCGGGATGTGCGAGCAGCCTGCCCAACGAGGGCCCCCTGCAGCGGTTCAGCGACGCGATCCGCAGCTACGACAACACGCTCACGAAATCCGAGCGTGACGCGGCGATCTCGGATTTGAAGGATGAAAAAGACCGCCAGCGGGCCCAGGTCCAACAGGTGAAAAACGCTCCAAAATCGAACTAGACTCAAAGCGAACCCCACGAAGGTCGCATCGCGAGGCGCTTGCCGGGCAGGGCCTTTTCGTGGTTCAAATCCAGACTCCCATTTTTCACTCAATCGGGTGGGGACAACCGTCCGTGCACAACGAATTTCATAGGATCAAGCGGCTGCCGCCGTATGTCTTCGAGCAGGTGAACCGGCTCAAAGCGGAAGCGCGCGCCCGCGGCGACGACATCATCGATTTCGGCATGGGCAATCCCGACATGCCGACGCCGAAGCATATCGTCGACAAGCTGGTCGAGGCCGTCCGCGATCCCAAGACCAATCGTTACTCGGCCTCCAAGGGCATCCAGGGTCTTCGCCGGGCACAGGCGGCCTATTACGATCGCCGTTTCGGGGTGAAGCTCAACCCCGATACCCAGGTCGTGGCGACGCTGGGTTCGAAAGAGGGCTTCGCCAACATGGCGCAGGCCATCACCGCTCCGGGCGATGTGATCCTGGTCCCGAACCCGACCTATCCGATCCACGAGTTTGGATTCATCATGTCCGGAGGCGTGATCCGGCACCTGCCGGCCAGCACGGACTCCCAGTTCATGGTGTCCCTCGACAAGGCGATGCGCCACAGCGTGCCGAAGCCCTCGGCGCTAGTGTTGAACTATCCCGCCAATCCGACGGCGGTGGTCGCAAATCGGGACTTCTATGCGGAGGTCGTGGCCTACGCAAAGAAGCACGACCTGATCGTGCTCTCCGATCTCGCCTATGCGGAGATCTATTTCGATGGGGAGCCGCCGGGCTCGTTCCTCGAGGTTCCCGGCGCCATGGACATCGCGGTGGAATTCACCTCCGTGTCCAAGACCTATTCCATGCCCGGCTGGCGCATCGGCTTCGCCGTCGGCAATGAGCGGCTGATCCAAGCGCTGACACGGGTGAAGTCCTATCTCGACTATGGCGCCTTCACGCCGATCCAAGTGGCGGCCGCCGCCGCGCTGAACGGCCCGCAGGATTGCGTCGAGGAAATCCGTGGCGTCTATCGCCGCCGCCGCGACACGCTCGTGGATGCCATCACCCGCGCGGGCTGGCCGATTCCGTCGCCGCCCGCCACCATGTTTGCCTGGGCCCCGATCCCGGACATGTTCGCCCATATCGGCTCGCTTGAATTCTCCAAACTCCTGTTGGAGCGGGCATCGGTCGCCGTGGCGCCGGGCGTCGGCTTTGGCGAATACGGCGAGGGCTACGTGCGGATCGCGCTTGTCGAGAACGAGCAGCGCATTCGCCAGGCTGCGCGGAACATTCGGAAGTTCTTGACGGAATCGGCGAACGAGCTGCACAACGTCATTCCCCTGGCCCCAAAGGCCACACGCACACTTTAAGCTCCTCGCATGGCCGAACCCTTGAAGCTTGGACTGGCCGGACTCGGCACTGTCGGCACTGGCCTCTTGCAGCTCATCGCCGCGCGGGCGGACGGGCTCGCTGAGAAGACCGGACGACCCGTCGAGATCGTCGCGGTCTGTGCCCGCAACAAGCGCAAGAAACGCGGCGTCGATCTTTCGAACATGCGTTTCGTGTCCGACCCGGTCGCGCTCGCCAAAGACCCCGAAATCGACGTGTTCGTGGAGCTGATCGGCGGCGAGGAAGGGCCCGCCAAGGACGCCGTCGAGGCGGCTCTGGAGGCCGGCAAGCATGTGGTTACCGCCAACAAGGCGCTTCTGGCCCATCACGGATCGGCGCTCGCGGCGCTCGCCGAAAAGAACGGGGTCGCGCTCAATTTCGAAGGCGCCGTGGCCGGCGGCATCCCCGTGGTCAAGACCATACGGGAGGGCCTGCAAGGCAACGACATCACCCGCGTGTTCGGCATCCTGAACGGCACCTGCAACTACATCCTGACGAAGATGGAGCGGGAGGGCCGCGACTTCGCGGACGTCCTCAAAGAGGCGCAGGACCAGGGCTACGCGGAAGCCGATCCCACCTTCGACGTCGGCGGATTCGATACCGCGCACAAGCTTGCCCTACTCACGAGCCTCGCGTTCGGGACGCGCACGCGCTTCGATGCCGTCTACGTGGAAGGCATCGAGACCATCACCCCCACCGACATCGAGGCGGCCACCGATCTCGGCTACCGGATCAAACTTCTGGGCGTCGCTCTCCGGACCGACAGCGGGATCGAGCAGCGCGTCCATCCGACCATGGTCCCCAAGGACACGGCCATCGCGAATGTGGACGGCGTCTCCAATTGCGTCGCGATCGATGGCGATTTCGTCGGCGACGTCATGCTGATCGGTCCTGGCGCCGGCGGCGGCCCGACCGCGTCGGCCGTCATGAGTGACATCGTCGATCTGGCGCGCGGCATCGTGCTGCGGCCCTTCGGCATCAAGGCCAAGCATCTGAAGGCCTACAAGAAGGCCGCCATGCGCACCCATGAGGGCGGCTACTACATCCGCCTGTCGGTCTACGACCGGACCGGCGCCTTCGCGGCCATTGCCCAGCGCATGGCCATGCAGGGCATCTCGCTTGAGAGCATCGTCCAACGCCGGCCGCACAGCGAGCGCCCTGGCCAAGGCCGCAGCCCTCGCAAGAAGGGCGCACCACAAGCCAGTGTCGTCATGGTAACCCATGAGACACGGAAGCCGCCGTTCGCAAGGCCCTAGCGGCCATCGAGCGGGACGGCCATGTGGATACCAAGCCGCAGATGATCCGGATCGAGAAACTCTGACGGCCGCCGCGGCGATGTTAAATCGCACGCGTTGAAACGAGGGAGGTTTTGACGTGGCAGAGGCAGGTGAAAAAACGGAACTCGACCGCGCGCTGGCGCTCGACATCGTTCGCGTGACCGAGGCAACGGCGGTGGCCGCGGCCCAATGGCTGGGCCGTGGCGACGAAGCCTCGGCCGACGAGGCGGCAGCGGCGGCCATGCATCGCGCAATCGCGCGACTGCCGTTCGAAGGCGTCGTCGTGGTCGGCGAGGGCGAGGAAGGCGATTGTCCGGTCTTCTATCTCGGCGAGAGGATCGGCGAAGGTTCCCCGTCCGGCGCGACCCTGGACCTCGCCGTCGATCCGATCGAAGGCACGACCCTGTGCGCCAAGGCCCTTCCAAATGCCATGTCGGTCCTCGTCGTGGCTGAGCGGGGCAGCCTTCTCAAGGTCCCGCCGATCTACATGGAGAAGGTCGCGATCGGACCGGGTTTTCCCGATTGCGTCGTCGATGTCGGTGCGACGGCATCTGAAAATCTCAAGGCCCTGGCCGACGCCAAAGGGGTTGCGGTCTCCGATCTCACCGTGTGCGTTCTCGACCGGCCGCGCCATGGACATCTCATCGAGGAGATCCGGACCGCCGGCGCGGCGCTACGCCTGATCGGCGACGGCGACATCGCCGGCGTCATCCATGTCACCGAACCCCTGCAGACCGGGATCGACATGTATCTCGGCATTGGCGGTGCGGCGGAAGGCGTCCTCGCGGCCGCCGCGCTGGCCTGTCTCGGCGGCCAGATGGAAGGCCGGCTCGTGGCGCTCAACCGGGAACATCGCGCCTGGGCCAAGCTTGCGGGGCTGACGAATCTTTCCAAGAAATACACGCTCAAGGACATGGTGGCGGGCGATCTCAGCTTCGCGGCGACGGGCATTACCGACGGATCGATGATGGCCGGCGTTCATCGCAGCAGCACGGCGATCACCACCGAAAGCGTCGTCATGCGCGCCTCCACGCGCACCCGGCGCTGGATCAGGACCGAACACGCCGATCCGAAAAAATTCAGCTGATCGAAGACGCGTCCTCGAATCGGCTACTCTGAGGGCAGATCCACTTTAGCCTCGAGCCGACTTTCGCCCGTGACCGCAGCCCTGAAACGCGACCCAAAGGAGGCTTTGAAACAGCCCGCACAAGCCGTGCTGGGCGTCGAGCAATCCGCACGGGCCCAGCGTTGGACCGAACGGCTCGAGCCGAACCGCCTGCATGTGGCAACGGCCATCGCGCAGGCCCATGGTCTGCCCGACCTGCTCGGGCGCATCCTCGCCGCCCGCGGGGCCGAGCTCCAGAGCGCCGAACGCTTCCTCGACCCCTCGCTCAGGACCCTGATGCCGGACCCGGCCAGCCTTCAGGACATGACCCGTGCCGCCGAGCGGATGGCCGAAGCGATCACGCGCGGCGAGACGATCGGGATCTTCGGGGACTACGACGTGGATGGGGCGTCGTGTGTCGCCCTGGTCGAGCGCTTCCTACGTGCGCATGCACGATCAGGGCGGCAACGCTGCCTGACCTATATTCCCGATCGCCTCACCGAGGGCTATGGGCCATCCCCGGAAGCCCTGACGGGCCTTGCCGAGGAGGGCCTCGGCGTCATCCTCACCGTCGACTGCGGGACGGCCGGCACCGCGGCGATCGCCGCCGCCAATGCAGCCGGCGCGGACGTGATCGTCCTGGATCATCACCAGGCCGGCGAGGACCTGCCGCCGGCCTTCGCGGTCGTCAACCCGAACCGGCAGGACGATCTCTCGGGCCAGGGTCATCTCGCGGCTGCGGGCGTCGTGTTCCTGTTCCTTGTCGCCACGGCCGCCGCGCTCCGTCGCCTGGGGGCCCATCAGGATCACGCGGAACCCGACCTGCTGGGACTGCTCGACCTGGTCGCGCTCGCCACGGTCTGCGATGTGGTGCCGTTCAAGGACGCGAACCGCGCCTTCATCGCCAAGGGGCTCAAGGTCCTGCGGCTGCGCCACAATGCGGGGCTCCGCGCGCTCGCCGACGAGGCCCGGCTGACCGAGGCCCCATCCACCTACAGCCTCGGCTTTGTCCTCGGACCACGGATCAATGCGGGCGGACGGGTCGCGCCGGCGGGTCTCGGCGCCCGTCTCCTCGCCACCGAAGACGAAGCGGAGGCCGCGACCATCGCCGCGCGTCTTGAAGCCCTCAATGCCCAGCGCAAGGCGATCGAAACCGGGATGCTGGAAGGGGCGGCCGCCATGGCCGACGCGGCCCTTGCGGCGGACCCGGACGCGCCGCTTCTGTTTCTCGGAGACGCCGATTGGCACAAGGGCCTCGTGGGTCTCGTTGCCGGCCGTCTCACCGAACGCTTCCAGCGCCCGTCCTTCGTCATGACCCTCGACGCCGACGGCATGGCCACGGGCTCCGCCCGGTCGATCCCGTCCGTCGATCTCGGCACGGTGGTGCGGGACGCGGTGGAAGAGGGGCTCTTCGTCAAAGGCGGCGGACACGCCATGGCGGCCGGCTTCTCGCTTCAATGGGAGAAGCAGGCGGCGGCGAGAGCCTTTCTGAGCGAGCGGCTCTCCGGCTCCGTGGCCAACGCCGCCACGAACCGCAACCTCGGGCTCGATGGCGCGTTGTCCGCCGGCGGCGCGACGCCCGAACTCATCGACCTTTTGGACCGCGCCGGCCCCTACGGTCCGGGGCACCCAAGGCCGCGCTTCGCGTTTCCGGCGCACCGCGTCACGCGGCTTCGCAGCATCGGCACCGGCCATCTCCGCTGCACGCTGCAAGCGGCCGACGGCAGCCGGATCGATGCGGTTGCGTTCCGTGTCGAAGGCTCGCCTCTGGGAGACCTGCTCGCGGGCGCCGAGGGACAACGGCTCCACGTGGCGGGTCATTTGCGCCGCTCTGTCTGGCAGGGCCGGGAGCGCATCGAACTCATGATCGAAGACGCCGCCGCAAGTCAGGATTCGCCCACATAGGAAGGGTCCATTTAGGGGCTTGTCCACGAGCGGTGCGGCGTCTTACACAGCGCCCTTGCGAGAAGCCGCAAAGCTTTCTATATGAGCGGACTCCACCGGCACGCTCCCTTCGTCTAATGGTTAGGACGCCAGGTTTTCAACCTGGAAACAGGGGTTCAATTCCCCTAGGGAGTGCCAACTTCGCGGCTCATGGCGCCTCCCGGCCCGCCGCGTCTTCCCCTACCAGCTTCCCGTGTTCGGCATGGACGCCCAGGGCTCCTGCTGCGGTAGACGCTCGCCCTTCTGCAGGAGTTCGATCGAGATATTGTCGGGCGAACGGATGAAGGCCATCCAGCCGTCCCGCGGCGGACGGTTGATTGTCACGCCGGCCTTCATGAGCCGGTCGCAGGTCTCGTAGATGTCGTCGACCTCATAGGCGAGGTGGCCGAAATTGCGCCCGCCGTCGTACTCCTCCGGATCCCAGTTGTAGGTGAGCTCGAGCTGTGCGTCCTCGTTACCGGGCGCCGCCAGATAGATCAGCGTGAAGCGGCCTTGCTCGCTCTCCATCCGGCGCACCTCCTTGAGCCCGAGCTTGTTGCAGTAGAAGTCGAGCGAGTCATCGACGTCCGCAACGCGGACCATGGTGTGCAGATACTTCATCGGTGGCGACCTCCGGAGTGAGTTCGATGGGTATTCGAGTGACGTTGCGACCGACCCTAAGACCCGCGGCGGCGTGATGGCAAGATGACGGATTCACCTTCAAGCAAGCGGTGAATGAAATTTTTATTTCAATTGTTGCATCGCGCCCACAGCCTGCGCTCGAATATGACAAAACGCCGAATTTGTTCGACGGCAGAAAAGTTTGGGCATGTTTCACCGAGATTTTGCCGTGTCGGCCGCGCGAAAGGTCCTGACGAAACGGAGCCAACGGTTTCTCTTGCCGATCAGATGTTTGGGCATCGGGCTGTCTCACATTGACACCTTCGCACTCGCACTGTGGAGAAGCAGACCATTCAAACAAAAATAAACTGGCCGCTGAAACAGCCGATGTTATCCTCAGGCTTACGCACTATCTGATTCGTACATTGCGGCGTCGAGTCGGGCTTACTTAGTACAGCGGGGGAATGCGGCATGGCGGCGAAAGCATCGCCACTTCAGGAGGAACTTACCCAACGCACCGAAGAGGCCACCATCGACGACGCTACCGTCGATGTGTTCGAGATCTCCGGATCAATAAAATGGTTCGACGCCTCCAAGGGCTACGGCTTCATTGTTCCCGACGACGACCTACCGGACATTCTGCTGCACGTGACCTGCCTGCGCAGAGACGGCCACCAGACCGCCTATGAGGGCGCGCGCGTCGTCTGCGAAGTCCTGCGCCGCCCCAAGGGGCTTCAGGCCTTCCGTATCTTGGAGATGGACGATACAACGGCGATCCATCCCTCCCAATTGCCCCAGCGCACGCATGTGGTGGTTGTGCCCGAAGGCGATTGGGAGCGGGTCATGGTCAAGTGGTTCAATCGCGTCCGGGGCTTTGGCTTCCTGACGCGCGGGCCCTCGACCCTGGACATTTTCGTGCACATGGAGACCCTACGGCGGTGCGGCTTTACCGAACTTCGACCGGGCCAATCCCTTCTCGTCCGTTTCGGCCGGGGCCCCAAGGGATTGATGGCCGCCGAGATCAAGCCGGACGGTGCCAACGGCCCGGCCTCCCACTAACTCCTGATCCCTTTCGACTGCGGATCCTGTCGGCGTGGCTTGCGGCGGCGCTGCTGATGGTGCCGTTCGCATCCGGTCACGCAGAGGGAACCGGCACGCTGGTGCTGAAGACGCACAGCGGCGACCATGCCTACACGGTCGAGATTGCGGAAGACCCGGGCGAGAAGGCGCGCGGCCTGATGTTCCGGCGGGACCTTCCGAAAGACCACGGGATGATCTTTCTCTACGACCCGCCCCAGCCGACGAGCATGTGGATGCGGAACACCGCGATCCCGCTCGATATGATCTTCATCACCGAGCAAGGGACCGTGCTGCGGATCGAGGCCAACACCGAACCGTTCTCCACCGACATCATCAGTTCGGGCGGCGAGACGGTGGCGGTTCTCGAGCTCAACGCCGGGGAGGCCGCGAAAGTCGGCCTCAAGCCCGGCGACCGCGTGGTCTTTCCAGGGCTTGGGACCGAGAAGGCCCTCGAGTCCGAAGGCACCGGCCTTTGGTGAGGCGGTCTTAACGTCGCGGGACTAGCCTCCCGCTTCAAGTCTCAGTATGAATGAGCCTTGAACTCTTGTCTTGGCGAGAGGGCTTGCCTGTGGCGGATTTGGCTGCCATGTCCGTGCCAAGGGTGTGTGGTCGTTTCGGGGCATAGCGCAGTCTGGTAGCGCACTGCTTTGGGAGCAAGGGGGTCGCAAGTTCGATCTTGTGCCCCGACCACTTGGATCCGAACCCACGCGAGGGGAAACGCCGATGCTGGCCAGAATTTACAAACCCGCCCAGAACGTGATGCAGCAGGGCAAGGGCGCCACGCGGGACTGGGTCTTGGAGTATCTTCCCGACCAGCCGCGCGACATCGAACCGCTGATGGGATGGACGAGTTCGTCCGATACGAAGCGCCAGATCCGTCTCAGCTTCGCCACCAAGGACGAAGCCGTCGCCTACGCCAAGGAGAACGGGATCGCCTTCCGCCTGGAAGAGCCGCCGGTCTCGAAGATCCGCCCGAAATCCTACGCGGAGAACTTCAAATACGGCCGCCCGGACAGCTGGACACACTGAACTGGACACACTGAATGAGAGCGAGTCGCGCTATACTCGCGTTCGTGTGGTCCCGTAGCTCAACCGGATAGAGCACCTGCCTTCTAAGCAGGGGGTTGCAGGTTCGAGTCCTGCCGGGATCACCAGTTCGCCTTGGCCGCCATCCCTGTCACAGAGCCGGTCCGTGTTGCACGTGGCGCGAGGCCGCTTGCCGGTCCATACCCGCCCCGCGCGGGATATCGTGCCGGAAAGTTGACCGGACCGACATGTTCAATCCTTGGCAAAAGCCGCGTAGGGTACCGGCCCGAACCTGCTTTCGCGCCCGCTGCAACACGCATGGAGCTTGGATGAAACCGACTTCCGCTCTGCCACCTCATCACATGGCGTCACGGACATCTCGTACGTCGTCCCGTTCACATGCTCGCCTGGGCGGCCGCGTGCGCGTGGCGCTCGGCATCCTGGCATGTCTCTGCGTTACCGGTACGGTCCTCGGCACGGACAGAGCGTCGGCGCAAACGCCCACGCTTCTCTGGGAAGCCAAGGGGCTCGCTCAACCCGAATCCGTGCTCCACGATCCGGTGACGGACGTGCTGTATGTCTCGAATATCAACGGCGCCGTCATGGGCAAGGACGGCAACGGCTTCATCTCGCGCATCAAGCCGGACGGCACCATCCTGGAGCGCAGCTGGGCCACAGGGCTCAATTCGCCGACCGGCATGGGATTGCATGAGCGCACGCTCTACGTGGCCGACGTCGATCGACTGGTGGTACTCAGCGCGGGCTCGGGCAGCATCGAGAAGACGTACAAGGCCAACGGCGCGATCTTCCTCACGACCTGGTCGTCGCCGAAGACGGCACCGTCTTTGTCTCCGACACGCCCATGAACACGATTTGGCGCCTCAAGGACGGCGTGTTCGAACCGTGGCTGACCGATGACACACTCAACGGCCCCAACGGCCTCATCATTCAGGACGGCAAGCTCGTGGTCGCCTCTTTGGGGCGCCTCAAGAGCGCGGGCCAGGAGCCGGAGACCGCCGGCCTGTTCGCGATCGACGTCGAGGACAAGGCCGTCACGCCTCTCAGCCAGCCGGTCGGGCATCTCGACGGCCTTGGCGCGCTCAAACCCGGTTCCTATCTCGCCACGGATTGGCCCGAAGGGGCGCTGTACAAGGTCGACGTGAAGGGCAAGGGGGCAGCGAAGGTCGAGACTCTCCTCGACCTCAATCAGGCAGCGCCGATTTGATCTACATGGCCGACAAGCAGCTTGTCGTCATTCCCATGATGTTGGACAACACCTTGGCGGCCTATAGTCTCGGGACCGCGAAGCCCTGACCGGCCTTCAAGACCTCGCGGAAGAAGGAACGTTGGGCCGTCGAACGGATCGCCATAACGCGGAGCCATGAGATACGCCCGGGCAGGGGGCCCGAACCGGTCCCGCCAGCGTTTTTCGGACACTAATGAGAACAACCGCGTGATCCCCGTCCTTGCGCAACTGCCCATTCCCATCACCTTCGCGGTGTTTGCCGCTGCGGCGATTGGGGTCTGGCTTGCGGGCACGCGCCTTGCCATTTACGCAGACGCCATCGCGCCCGCAAACGGATCGGGCAAGCCTTCATGGGGCTCATCTTCGTCGCGGCCGCAACGTCCCTCCCGGAACTGGTGACGACGCTTTATGGGGCCCATACCGGCGAGGCGCAGCTCGTTCTCGGCAACATGTTCGGCGGCATCACCATGCAGACCGCAATCCTGGCCATTGTGGATCTGCTCTTCATCACCTATGCCCTGACCTCGTATCCGAGCGGACCGACCTCGGCGCTCGAGGCCACGCTGCTGATCGCGCTTCTGGCGATGCTGTTGGGCTTGCATGCCGTGGGCGAACTGGCGCTGCCCTTCGGCGTCGGGCTCGGGACGCTCCTGCTTGCGGTTGCCTATCTGGGGATCGTGATGATGCTGCGCCACTACGACGGCGTGCAGTCCTGGATCCCGGTCGAGAGCATCGATGCGGCCCTGCCGCGCACCGCCGAGAGTTCGGATACGGGTTCGAGCGTCGACCGCATGGGCACGGTCGGCCTGATCGTCGGCTTTGCTTTGATGGGCACCGCGATCCTGATGTGCGGCCTGGCGCTGATTGCGAGTTCGGCGGCCATCGCCGAACAAACCGGCCTTGGCTCCAGCTTTATCGGCATGACCCTCCTCGCAACAGCCACCTCGCTCCCGGAGGTGAGCACCACGATCTCCGCGGTCCGCATCGGCGCATACAGCATGGCCATCTCGAACATCTTCGGCAGCAATCTGTTGATGGTGGCGATGGTCCTGCCGGCGGACCTCGTCTATCGCGGCGCGCCCATCCTGGGGGCAATCGATCAGGGCACGGCCTTTGCGATCATCTCGGGCGTTCTCGTCACCTCGATCTACCTCGCCGGACTCATCATCCGGTCGCGCCGCACGGTCTTCCGAATGGGCATCGATTCCGCGCTGGTGCTGCTGATCTACGCCATCACGCTCGGCGTGTTCTATCACTTCAGTTGACCCGCGCGCCGCTTAGAGCCCGGCCGGCTCGGCGTTCGGACAAGGCGCCGCCGCGCCCACAGGCTCCATTTGTCCGGTTTCCCTTTTTCCGGACTCTGCCATTGTGACGGCGGGTTGAGATGGATTGGGGCGGCTGATGAACGGCGAGACGACCACGAAAAGCCAAGACGAAACGCCGCCGGACATGGTTCCGGTGGTGCGGACCATCGCGATGCCGGCGGACACCAACCCGTCGGGCGATATCTTCGGCGGCTGGCTCATGTCCCAGATGGATCTCGCGGCCGGCAACGTCGCCGCGCGGCGGGCGCGGGGGCGTTGCGCAACCGTCGCCGTCGATGCGGTCACATTCGTCTCGCCCGTTGTCGTCGGCGACGAGGTCAGCCTCTATGCCAGCATCGTCAAGACCGGCCGCACCTCGATGGCCATCCGGGTCGAGGCCTGGCGGCGGCCGCGCCACAGCGAGGAGAGCCGGAAGGTGACGGAGGCCATCTTCACCTTCGTGGCCCTGGGCGAGGACGGGAAATCCCGGCCGCTCCCGGCCGCATCGGAATAGAAACGAGTTGGGCGCGCGCCTGCGCCTTTAGCTCGCGCCCGCAAGCCGTTCGAAGCCGGCCGCCAGGTCGGCCTTCAGATCCTCGATGTCCTCCAGCCCCGCATGGATGCGCAAGGCCGGACCCTCCGCCTCCCAAACCGTCGCGCTGCGGTAGCCGCTCGGGTCGAACGGCAGGATCAGGCTCTCGTAGCCGCCCCAGGAATAGCCCATGCCGAACAGTTCAAGTCCGTCGAGCATGGCGGCCAAGGCTTCGTGCGAGGCCGGATTGAGGACGATCGCGAACAGGCCCGAGGACCCGGTGAAGTCCCGTTGCCACAGCGCATGACCCGGATGGTCGGGCCGGGCAGGGTGGATCACGCGGGCAACCTCCGGACGCTGCGACAGCCATTCGGCAAGCGCGAGCGCCGTTTCCTGATGCCGCCGCAGCCGGACCCCAAGCGTCCGCAATCCACGCAAGGCCAGATACACGTCCTCCGGTCCCGGGCACAGGCCGAGGATGTCGTGGGTCTTGGCCACGGGCGCGGTCGAGGCCTCGCTCATGGTGATCACGCCCAGCATCGCGTCCGCATGGCCCACGATGTATTTCGTAGCCGCATGGACAACCACGTCCACCCCGTGGTCGAACGGCTTGAAAAACAGCGGCGTCGCCCAGGTGTTGTCCAGGATCACCTCGGCACCGGCCCCATGGGCCGCCGCGGCGATGGCGGGAATGTCCTGCACTTCGAAGGTTTGCGATCCGGGCGACTCGGCGAAGACGAGCTTCGTTCGCTCGCTCATGAGATCGGCGATGCCGCTTCCGATGACGGGGTCGTAATAGGTCGTGGTCACGCCCAGCCGTTTCAGCACCGTGTCGCAGAAGCGGCGGGTCGGCCGGTAGACGCTGTCGGACACGAGAATGTGGTCGCCGCTGGCGACGAAACTCAGGATCGCGGTCGTGATCGCGGTCAGGCCCGATGGCGCGAGCAGGGTCGCGTGTCCTCCTTCAAGCTCGGCCAGGGCCTCCTGGAGCGCCGACACGGTCGGCGTACCGAGCCGGCCATAGCTGTATTCCTGATCGTTCGCGAGGAGACTGTCGAACGTGGGATAGAGAACCGTCGACCCGCGATAGATCGGCGTGTTGACGAAGCCGTGGAAGCGGCCCGGATCGCGGCCCGCATGCGACAACCGCGTCGCGGGCTTGCGGTGCTTTTTCGTCTTGCTCATGAAGGCCTCTCAAGGAGACGAGGCTGGCCGGACGCCACTCAGCTCGTCTCGATCGGCAACCGCTCGTCCGCGCCCCATTCGGCCCAAGAGCCGTCATAGACCGAGGTCCGCAAATGGCCGGCTTCGCCCAGGGCCAGCGCCAGCACACAGGCGGTGATTCCCGAACCGCAGGTGGTCACTACGGGCTTGTGCGGATCGATACCCGCGGCCGCGAAAAGCTCCTGCAACTCCGGCACCGACTTGAACGTGCCGTCCCCGTTGAGCACTTGCTTGTACGGCACGTTGATTGCGCCGGGCATGTGACCGGCCCGCAAGCCCAGGCGCGGTTCGGGGGCCGTGCCCGCGAAACGCTCGGGCGAGCGCGCGTCGACCACGTCGGCGGACTTGTCGTTGATCACGCGTTTCATGTCGTCGACGTCCCGAACGAGATCGAGATTGTGCCGCGCCGTGAAATGCCGGGGCGTCCGCGGGGCCGGCTCGCCCATCGCGAGCGGGCGCCCTTCCGACTTCCACTTCAGCAAGCCGCCGTTCAGCACACTGACGTCTTGCGCGCCCATGACGCGGAACGTCCACCAGACGCGCGGGGCACTGAACGTGCCCTGGCGATCGTAAACCACCACACGCTGGCCGTCGCCGATGCCCATCTTGCGCATCCGCGACGAGAACTTCTCGGGCGGCGGCAACATATGCGCGGCCTGAGCCTTGTCGTCCGCGATGTCGTCGATATCGAAAAACACCGCGCCTGGAATATGCTCGGCGAGATAGTCCTCCCGGGCGTTCTTGGTCTCGGCGGGCAGGTACCAGGTCGCATCGATGACAACGAAATCCGGCGCCTCCAGTTCGCGCTCAAGCTCGTCGGTTTCAATCAGCCATGTCTTCGGCGTCATAAAGTTCCGGTCTCCAATTCTCGTCTAGACAAATACGGCCGGTGCCGCGGGTTCGGGCTCGGCGAGCCAAGAGGGCACCGGCAGCCCTTTTTCGCGCAGGAAGTCGGGATTGAACAGCCTGCTCTGATAGCGGGTGCCGTAATCGCAAAGCACCGTGACGATGGTGTGGCCCGGTCCCAGGTCTTTGGCAAGCCGGACGGCGCCCGCGACATTGACGCCGCTCGAACCGCCGAGGCACAGACCCTCCTCGCTCAGAAGATTGAACACGACCTCCAGGGCTTCGGCATCGGGAATCTGGTAGGCCGCATCGACCGTGGCGCCTTCCAGGTTCGCCGTGATGCGCCCCTGGCCGATCCCTTCGGTGATGGAACTGCCCTCGGACTTGAGCTCGCCGTGCTTGTAGTAGTTGTACAGCGCCGCACCCATGGGATCGGCGATTCCGATCGTCACGTCCGGGTTGTGCGCCTTGAGGCCCATGGAAACGCCGGCCAGCGTCCCGCCCGTCCCCACGGCGCAGATGAATCCGTCGACCTTGCCGTCCGTATCGCGCCAAATCTCTTGGGCTGTCGTTTCGATATGGCCCTGCCTGTTGGCCACGTTGTCGAACTGGTTGGCCCAGATTGCGCCATTGGGTTCGGACTTCGCGAGTTCCTCGGCGAGGCGGCCCGAATATTTGACGTAGTTGTTTTCGTTCCGGTAGGGCACCGCCGGCACTTCGATCAGTTGGGCCCCGGCCAGCCGGAGCATGTCCTTCTTCTCGTCGGACTGGGTCTCGGGGATCACGATGACGGTCTTGAGCCCCAGCGCATTGCCGACCAGGGTCAACCCGATGCCTGTATTGCCGGCCGTGCCTTCGACCACCGTCCCGCCGGGCTTGAGCAGCCCCTTGTCCATGGCATCGCGGATGATGAAGAGGGCGGCGCGGTCCTTGACCGATTGCCCCGGATTCATGAACTCGGCCTTGCCGAGAATTGTGCAGCCCGTCTCCTCGGACGCGCGTTTGAGCTTGATGAGCGGCGTGTTGCCGATCGCCTCGAGAATGCCGTTGCGGTAGGTCACGGGAGAGCCTTTGGGAATTCTTTGTGATCTGCAACCTACTGAGGGCTGATGCCCGCTGCAAGTCGCGGAAATCCCATGAATCCGCGCCCATTTGGCATCCCATTCCACCCCGCCGGTTCGGCGGGGTATGGAAGGACCGGCGAGGGCCGCAGGGGCCCGGAACGGCCCCTTGGGAATCGGCACGTTTTGGGGCCTAGCAGCCAGCAAGGCCGGTGTGTATATAAAGCCGCGAATGGGAGTCGCGCGCGATCATCCGTCGCACGAACCCTCTTAAGCGGGCGTGGTGGAATTGGTAGACACGCCAGATTTAGGTTCTGGTGGCCTCGGCCGTGGGGGTTCAAGTCCCTCCGCCCGCACCAACCAACGCGTTGACGAAACAACTTCGTTGGACAGCAGGACAAGGAAGTAGGCGCGGCCCTGGCGCCGCAGGAATGGTGGATTGACGGTATGAACGTCACGGAGACGAATGCAGAAGGCCTGCACCGCGAACTGAAGATCGTGGTCGGCGCCGACGAACTCGAGGAGAAGCTCTCCTCGCGCCTCGACGATCTGAAGGACAAGGCCCGGATCAAGGGCTTCCGTCCCGGCCACGTGCCGAAGGAGCACTTGCGCAAGGTCTATGGCCGCTCGGTCATGGCCGAGGTCGTGCAGCAGGCCGTTCAGGAGACGAGCCAGAAGGCCATTTCGGAGCGCGAGGAGCGCCCGGCCTTCCAGCCGCAGGTCAAACTTCCCGAGGACGAAGCGGAGATCAATCAGATCTTCGACGGCACGGGCGACCTGTCCTACACGATGACCTTCGAGGTGCTGCCCAAGGTCGAGGTGATGGACCTCGCCACGCTCGCCCTCGAGCGCCCCACCACACCGGTGACCGACAAGGACATCGACGAGGCGGTCGAGCGCATCCTGGCGACCAACCCGAGCTACAAGCCGAAGGACGGGCCGGCGCAGAAGGGCGACCGCGTGACCATCGATTTCGTCGGCAAGCTCGATGGCGAGGCCTTCGAGGGCGGCACCGCCACGGACGCACCGATCACGCTCGGCGCCGGCGGCTTCATCCCGGGCTTCGAAGAAGGCCTGGAAGGCGTCACCACGGGCGAGGAGAAGGTTGTCGACGCGACCTTCCCGGAAGCCTATGGCGAACCGAAACTGGCCGGCAAGTCCGTCAAATTCGAAGTGACGGTGAAGGAAGTCGCGGCGGCCGAAACCAAGACTCTCGACGACGAATTCGCCAAGAGTCTTGGCGCGGAATCGGTTTCGCAGATGCGCGAGACGGTGAAGGGCCGGCTGGAATTCGATCGCAACATGGCCTCCCGCCTCAAGGTGAAACGGGCACTGCTCGACGCCCTCAACGAGGGGCACACGTTCGAGCTCCCGCCGACGCTTGTCGACAACGAGTTCAAATCGATCTGGGATCAGGTGCTCCACGAGCAGGAGCATTCGAAGAAGACCTTCGAAGACGAGGGCACCACCGAGGAAGACGCCAAGAAGGAATACCGCGAGATCGCCGAACGGCGGGTCCGGCTCGGCCTGCTGCTTTCGGAGATCGGATCGAGCAACGAGATCACCGTCTCGGACGACGAGGTCAACAAGGCGCTCATCGAGCGCATCCGTCAGTTCCCCGGACAAGAGCGGCAAGTCTACGACTTCTACCGCAACACGCCCCAGGCGCTGGCCGAGCTTCGGGCCCCGATCTTCGAAGACAAGGTCGTGGACTACATTCTCGAACTCGCCAAGGTGACCGACAAGGACGTGAGCCTCGAGGAGCTCTACAAGGATCTGGACGACGGCCAAGGCCACGATCATGACCACGATCACGACCATGACCACGATCATGATCACGACCACTAGCCCTCGGGCAGACTGACGCGGGCCTTAAGGAAGAGGGGCCCGGCCTCTTCCGTTTCGGGCCTCGAGCACATATTTTGAGGGCTCTCCCACAAGACGAATCAGGGACCGGCGCCTTTTTCGTCCAACAGCCCCGACAAACAGGACATCCATGCAAAATCCGGTCGACACATATTTGAGCACGCTCGTTCCCATGGTGGTGGAGCAGACCAATCGCGGCGAGCGCGCCTACGACATCTACTCGCGCCTGCTCAAAGAGCGGATCATCTTCGTGACGGGCGTGATCGAGGACCACATGGCCTCGCTCATCACGGCCCAGCTTCTCTTCTTGGAGGCCGAGAACCCGAAGAAGGAAATCTCGATGTACATCAACTCGCCGGGCGGCGTGGTGACCTCGGGGATGGCGATCTACGACACGATGCAATTCGTCCGGCCACCGGTCTCGACCCTTTGCATCGGCCAGGCCGCGTCCATGGGGTCGCTGCTCCTCTGCGCGGGCGAGAAGGGCATGCGTTACGCGCTACCGAACGCGCGGATCATGCTGCATCAGCCCTCCGGCGGCTTCCAGGGCCAGGCCAGCGACATCGAGCGTCACGCCGAGGACATCATCAAGATGAAGCGCCGGTTGACGGAGATCTACGTCGACCATACGGGCCAGGACTACGAGACCGTGGAGACGACGCTGGATCGCGACTTCTTCTTCTCGGCCGAGGAGGCGCAGAAGTTCGGGCTCGTGGACGAGGTCGTCAGCAAGCGTCACGGCGACGCACCGAAGGAAGACGAACCGGCGCCGGCGTCCTGATCGTTGCCCGGAACGGGCCCGCGGCCCGGTTAGGGTTAAAGGGCCCGTTTCCGGCCCTGAACCTTGGCGGCGCGGCGCAGTTCGTGGCACCATAGCGATTCACGGCAACCGGGTGGCTCGTCCAGCATCGCGACGGCGAGAGGATTTGCAGGATTAATCAATCCTTGATCAGTGCCCCCTCAACATGGTCAGATTGTCAATCTGACGACTTGTCAAAGGGAGTCGCTGACACTTTGCAGGGCGGGCAACGGCCATCTCTTAAGAGCGCGCGGACAACCGCGCGTACGCAGCAGCAACCAAGAAAAATTGGATATTTAAGGAATGAGCAAGGTGAGCGGAACAGATTCCAAAAATACCCTCTACTGCTCTTTCTGCGGCAAGAGCCAGCACGAGGTCCGCAAGCTGATCGCGGGGCCAACCGTATTCATCTGTGACGAATGCGTTGAGCTTTGCATGGACATTATTCGCGAGGAGAACAAGAGCTCCCTCGTGAAATCTCGCGACGGCGTTCCCACGCCCCAGGAAATCTGTCAGGTCCTCGACGATTACGTCATCGGCCAGGATTACGCCAAGCGCGTGCTGTCCGTGGCGGTCCACAACCACTACAAGCGCCTGAACCACTCGGGAAAGAACTCCGATGTGGAATTGGCCAAGTCGAACATCCTGCTGATCGGACCTACCGGGTGCGGCAAGACGCTTCTGGCGCAGACGCTCGCCCGGATTTTGGACGTGCCGTTCACCATGGCGGACGCGACCACGCTGACCGAGGCCGGCTATGTGGGCGAGGATGTGGAAAACATCATTCTGAAGCTGCTGCAGGCCGCCGATTACAACGTGGAGCGGGCCCAGCGCGGTATCGTCTATATCGACGAGGTCGACAAGATCAGCCGGAAATCCGACAACCCGTCCATCACCCGGGACGTGTCGGGCGAGGGCGTGCAGCAGGCGCTGTTGAAGATCATGGAAGGCACGGTCGCGTCCGTGCCCCCGCAAGGCGGCCGCAAGCATCCGCAGCAGGAGTTCCTCCAGGTCGACACCACGAACATCCTGTTCGTGTGTGGCGGTGCCTTTGCCGGGCTCGAGAAGATCATTTCGGCGCGCGGCCGGTCCACGTCGATCGGCTTCGGCGCGAAGGTGGAGATGGTCGACGAGCGCCGCACGGGCGACATCCTGCGCGGCATCGAGCCCGAAGACCTGCTGAGATTCGGCCTGATTCCCGAGTTCATCGGCCGTGTGCCGGTGATTGCCACGCTGGACGATCTCGACGAAAGCGCCCTGATCCGGATCCTGACGGAGCCGAAGAACGCGCTGGTGCGCCAGTATCAGCGGCTGTTCGAGATGGAAGACGTGCAGCTTTCGTTCGCGGACGAGGCCCTGCTGGCCATTTCCAAGAAGGCCATCGAACGGAAGACGGGCGCGCGCGGTCTGCGGTCGATCATGGAAGGGATTCTTCTCGACACGATGTTCGAGCTGCCCAGCATGCGCGGGGTTGAAGAGGTCGTCATCAGCGCCGAAGTGGTCGATGGCAAGGCGCGGCCCTTGCGGATTTACTCCGACCGGCAGGACGAAGTCGGGACCAGCGCCTGACCTTTTCCACATGATTGTCGGCTTGAAGACCCTCCCGAATCCCACTCTCATTGTGGCGGGCGGCGCGTGAACCTTCCCGTCGGGTCGGGCCCTTGACGGCGGGTCTGCCGACCGCCACTTTCCGGGGTAGGCGAGCCAAAGTGACGCAGTGTCCCCCTGGCAAAGGCCAGGAGCTTATACTCCGGCAAGCGAATTGGACGGAACTGGGGGTGCCGAGGCCAGTATTTCGCGAAGCTTTTGACGGCTGGACGACGATCTGGCCCGCACAAAAAGGAAGGCGACGGAAAGAATATGACTGAAACAATCCCGTCCGTGACCATGGAAGGTGGCCCGGAACTCTACCCGGTGCTGCCACTTCGCGACATTGTGGTCTTCCCCTATATGATCGTGCCGCTCTTCGTGGGCCGCGAGAAATCCATCGCCGCGCTCGAAGAGGTCATGCGGACCGATAAGCAGATCCTGCTGGTCGCCCAGAAAAATGCCTCCGACGACGAGCCGACCGCCGAGGGCATTTACGACATGGGCACGCTCGCCTCCGTGCTGCAGCTCCTGAAGTTGCCTGACGGCACGGTGAAGGTGCTCGTCGAGGGTACGCGCCGCGCCGTTATCAAGAACTACACCGACAACGAGAATTACTTCGAGGCGGAGATCGAGCCCGTCGAAGAGCAGGTCGGCGCTGAGAACGAGATCGAGGCCCTGGCGCGCTCGGTCGTGTCTCAGTTCGAAAGCTATGTGAAGCTCAACAAGAAGATTTCGCCCGAAGTGCTCGGCACGACGAGCCATATCGAGGACTACTCGAAGCTCGCCGACACGATCGCCTCGCACCTCGCCATCAAGATCGGCGAGAAGCAGCAGATCCTCGAGGTCACGTCTGTCTCCGAGCGGCTGGAGCGCGTGTTCACGTTGATGGAAAGCGAGATTTCCGTCCTCCAGGTCGAGCGGAAGATCAGGAGCCGCGTGAAGCGTCAGATGGAGAAGACGCAACGCGAGTACTACCTGAACGAACAGATGAAGGCGATCCAGAAGGAACTCGGCGACAGCGAAGAGGGCCGGGACGATCTGGCCGAGCTCGAACAGAAGATCGAGAAGACCAAGTTGACCCGCGAGGCCCGCGAAAAGGCCATGGGCGAGCTCAAGAAGCTACGCCAGATGAGCCCCATGTCCGCGGAGGCCACCGTCGTCCGGAACTACCTGGATTGGCTCCTGTCGATCCCGTGGGGGTCGAAAGGCAAGGTCAAGCGCGACCTGGACGACGCGCAAAAGGTCCTCGACCATGACCATTACGGGCTCGAGAAGGTCAAGGACCGGATCGTCGAGTATCTGGCCGTCCAGAACCGCACCAACATGTTGAAGGGGCCGATCCTCTGCCTCGTCGGGCCGCCCGGCGTGGGCAAGACCTCGCTCGGCAAGTCGATCGCCAGGGCCACAGGCCGTGAATTCGTGCGGATGAGCCTCGGCGGCGTGCGGGACGAAGCCGAGATCCGCGGCCACCGCCGGACCTATATCGGCTCCATGCCCGGCAAGGTCATCCAGTCCATGCGGAAGGCCAAGAAGGTCAATCCGCTCTTCCTCCTCGACGAGATCGACAAGATGGGCGCGGACTTCCGCGGCGATCCCGCCTCGGCGCTGCTCGAGGTCCTGGACCCGGAGCAGAACAACACGTTCAACGACCACTATCTCGAGGTGGACTACGATCTGTCGAACGTCATGTTCGTCACGACCGCCAACACGCTGAACATTCCGCCGGCGCTAATGGACCGGATGGAGATCATCCGCATCGCCGGTTACACCGAGGACGAAAAGGTCGAGATCGCACGGCGGCACCTGATCCCCGAGCAGGTGAAGAACCACGGGCTCGAGCCGGAGGAATTCGCGCTCGATGACGATGCCCTGCAGGAGCTCATCCGCCGCTACACCCGCGAGGCGGGCGCCGCAGCCTGGAGCGCGAACTGGCGAAGCTCGCCCGCAAGTCGGTCAAGGAACTGCTGACCACCGACCACACCAAGGTGACCGTCACGCGCGACAACCTCGCCGACTATCTTGGCGTACCGAAATACCGCTACGGCGAGGCCGAGCTGGAAGACCAGGTGGGCGTCGTCACGGGACTCGCCTGGACCGAGGTCGGCGGCGAAATCCTCACCATCGAGGCGTCATGATGCCCGGCAAGGGCAAGATGACCGTCACCGGCAATCTGCGCGACGTCATGAAAGAATCGATTCAGGCCGCGAACGCCTATGTGCGCTCCAGGGCCGTGGATTTCGGCATCGAGCCGCCGCTGTTCGAACGGCGGGATATCCATGTGCACGTTCCGGAGGGCGCGACGCCGAAGGATGGGCCGTCTGCGGGCGTCGCCATGGCGACGGCGATCATCTCGCTCATGACCGGGATTCCGGTGCGGCGCGATGTGGCCATGACCGGCGAAATTACCTTGCGCGGTCGCGTGCTGCCCATTGGCGGCCTCAAGGAGAAGATGCTTGCAGCCTTGCGCGCTGGCATCAAGACCGTGATTATCCCTGAGGAAAACGTCAAGGATCTCGCGGAGATACCGGATAAGCTTAAGAATATGCTTGAGATTATGCCGGTCTCGCGCGTGGACGAGGTCTTGAAGATCGCCTTCACGCGGACGCCTCAACCCATCGTGTGGGAAGAGGAAGGCGAGGGCGCTTCACAGGTCGTTCCCAACAAGGACAAGTCCGGCACGGGCCTCACCGCCCACTGATCCGACGCCCCTCTTGGCGGCGCTGCCGTTAAAACGCCCCAATCCTCTGGTCGCGCGTTATGCACCGATTCGGCCAAGAATGTTGATTTTCTGCGCTTTTTGCGCGAGTCATACATGACTTGTTTGTGAATCGAAGCGTACCCCATAGGGGCCCACGGGTTCATAACAAGCGCCCCACCCATGGGGCCGAGCGAAAGGATAACATCGTGAACAAAGCAGAGCTGGTCGCCCAAGTGGCGAAGGAATCCGAATTGTCGAAGGATGCTGCCGAAAAGGCCGTGGACGCGACGTTCAAGAATATCGAGAAGGCTTTGAGCGGCGGCGACACGGTGCGCATTGTCGGCTTTGGCAATTTTCAAGTTGCGCAGCGCAAGGCCTCCACGGGCCGCAACCCACGCACGGGTGCCGAGGTGCAAATTCCGGCCTCGCGCGTTCCGAAGTTCCGTGCCGGCAAGGCCTTGAAGGAGGCGGTCAACGCCTAGGGCGTTGCCAATACAGACCTTCGGTGAGATCTTGGCGAGGCCTCGCGCGAGCGGGGCTTCGCCTTTTCAATTGAGCGTGGAGGTCCGGTCCGACGGCACCCTTGGCAGGGCCCACGTCTTGCTCTAACGCTTCGGACTTGACGTTTCCCGGACATGATGTGTCCGGCCCGGCGGGCGGTTAGCTCAGTTGGTAGAGCGCCACGTTTACACCGTGGATGTCGGCAGTTCGAGCCTGTCACCGCCCACCATTGTCCTCAACGAAGACCACCTCGCCGTGCGATGGCCGGCTCGAGACGGTATCGCGCAGAGAGCGCCGGCGCGTGGACGTGCCGCCGCCGCAATAGCGTCCCGCACTCGCGTGGGCGCAAGACGGCCGTCGGCCGTCAAAGGGCAGGCGGCTGAAAAGCCGCCGTTTCTCAGCGCTTCAATGGGACGAGAACCCCCAAGCGGCATCTCGCCGCAATTCGTCATACGGTCTTTACCCACGGCGCCTTGACACCCAAAATCCAAGGCCGTACATGCTGGGGATCGCCTCCGGCCGTGGTTACGGCCCGGTAGGGGGTGTAGCTCAGTTGGTTAGAGCGCGGCCTGTCACGCCGGAGGCCGCGGGTTCGAGTCCCGTCACTCCCGCCACTTTGGCCCGTCGACGCGCAGAAGACGTTGAAGGAAGGCTTCCAGAGCCATGGGCCAGTTGCTTCTCGACTATCTGCCACTTGCCATCTTCATCGCGATCGCCTTTGCCATCTGCACCGTGCTGCTGGTGATCCCGAACATCATCGCGGTCAACAATCCCGATCCCGAGAAGGTCTCCGCTTACGAGTGCGGCTTCGACGCCTTCGACGATTCGCGTATGAAGTTCGACGTGCGCTTCTATCTCGTGTCGCTGCTCTTCATCATCTTCGACCTCGAAGTCGCCTTCCTGTTTCCATGGGCCGTCGCTTTCGACGGGCTCCCGGCCTTGGGATTCTGGGCCATGATCGTGTTTCTCGGCGTCCTGACCGTCGGGTTCATCTATGAGTGGCGGAAGGGCGCGCTCGAATGGAACTGATACCGAAAGTCACGTTCGAGACCGAGGGGAAGGGCGGGGGCCTCGTCACCGCCGGAGCCACCTCGTTCGGAACCTTTTCCGACGAGCTTGCTGACAAGGGCTTCCTGCTCACGACCGTGGACGATCTCATCAACTGGTCCCGCACCGGTTCGCTGATGTGGATGACCTTCGGGCTGGCGTGCTGCGCCGTGGAGATGATGCAGGCGTCCATGCCCCGCTACGATCTGGAGCGCTTCGGTTTCGCCCCGCGCGGCAGCCCGCGCCAGTCCGACGTGATGATCGTCGCCGGCACGCTTTGCAACAAGATGGCGCCCGCTCTGCGCAAGGTCTACGACCAGATGCCCGAGCCCCGCTACGTCATCTCCATGGGCTCCTGCGCCAATGGCGGGGGCTACTATCACTATTCCTATTCCGTTGTCCGTGGGTGCGACCGCATCGTGCCAGTGGACATCTACGTACCCGGTTGCCCGCCGACGGCCGAAGCGCTGGTCTACGGCGTGCTCCTCCTTCAAAAGAAAATACGGCGGACAGGCACGATCACACGCTAAACCGCCCAGGTCCTCGGGGGCTTGATGGACGACGAACTGAATAGACTGGGCGGCGACCTTTCGGGGAAGCTAGGCTCGAAGCTCGCCGGTTTCCATGTGATCCGGGGCGAGCTGACGGTCGAGGCCGCGCGGGACCATATCCGCGATGTCATCACCCTCCTCAAGGAGGACGAGACCTGCCGCTTCGGCTGTCTCATCGACATCTGCGGCGTCGACTATCCCGAGCGCGAAGAGCGCTTCGACATCGTCTATCACCTCTTGAGCCCTTGGAAGAACACGCGCATCCGCGTGAAGGTCAAGACCGATGCCGAGACGCCCGTGCCGAGCATTGTCGACATCTTTCCGGCCGCCAATTGGTTCGAACGCGAAGCCTCGGATCTGTACGGCGTCGTGTTCGACGGGCACCCGGACTTGCGCCGCATCCTCACCGATTACGGGTTCGAGGGCCATCCGCTCCGCAAGGACTTCCCGCTCACCGGGTTCGTGGAACTTCGCTACGACGACGAGCAGAAGCGCGTCGTCTACGAGCCCGTGCAGCTGATGCAGGACTATCGCGACTTCGACTATCTCAGCCCTTGGGAAGCCATGGAGACGGCCATCCCTGGCGACGAAAAGGCCAGTGTCGTCGAAGAGGGGGAGGAGAAGTCGTGAAAGACACCCTGGCCCCCGGTTTGAAACACAGCTTCGCCTACAAGGTGCCCGCCACGAAGACGGTGCCGCATCTGTACGAAGAGTCGCCCGAACTCCAGGCCATGCCCGAGGTGTTCGCGACCGCCTTCATGATCGGCTTGATGGAATGGACCTGCGTGCAGCTCTTGGCGCCGCATCTCGACGAAGGCGAGGGCAGCGTCGGCGTCCATGTGGACGTGTCCCATACGGCCGCGACGCCGCCGGGACTCACGGTGACCGTCGAGGCCGAGTGCATCGAGGTCAGAGGCCCGCGCGCGAAGTTCAGGCTCAGGGCCCATGACGGTGTCGACGAGATCGGCGCCGGCATCCATGACCGCTTCATCGTCGCCTGGAACCGGTTCGAGCGCGGCCTCGCGCCCAAGCGGGACAGGAGTCTGGACGCGCGTCCGGACAAGAGCTTTGAGGAGGCGCCCGCGTAATGGCCGACACCGACCTCGACACCCACAAGGAGATCGTGCCGGATTTCGAGACCAAGCCCGTGGGCGGCAACCCGGACGCCGGGATCCCGCAGGACGCGACCGCACCTTCACGATCAATTTCGGCCCCCAGCACCCGGCCGCCCATGGCGTGCTCCGCCTCGTTCTCGAGCTCGACGGCGAGGTGGTGGAGCGCGTCGATCCGCATATCGGCCTGCTCCATCGCGGCACCGAGAAGCTGATCGAACACAAGACCTACCTGCAGGCGCTGCCGTATTTCGACCGGCTCGACTACGTCGCGCCCATGAACCAGGAGCACGCCTTCGCGCTCGCGGTCGAGAAGCTGCTGGGCCTGACGATTCCCAAGCGGGGCCAGCTGATCCGCGTCCTTTATTCGGAGATCGGGCGCCTCCTGTCGCATCTGCTCAACATCACCACGCAGGCGCTCGACGTGGGCGCGCTCACCCCGCCGCTCTGGGGCTTCGAAGACGCGAGAAGCTGATGGTGTTCTACGAGCGCGCCAGCGGCAGCCGCATGCATGCGGCCTATGTGCGCCCGGGCGGCGTTCATCAGGACCTCCCGCCCGAACTCGTGGACGACATCTACGCCTTCTGCGATCCCTTCCTCGAGGTCTGCGACGACATCGAGGGGCTGCTCACGGACAACCGCATCTTCAAACAGCGCAATGTGGACATCGGCGCCGTCAGCCAGAAGGACGCCTGGGATTGGGGCTTCACCGGCGTCATGATCCGCTCGACGGGCGCGGCCTGGGATCTGCGCAAGAGCCAGCCTTACGAATGCTACGACGAGCTCGAGTTCGACGTGCCCATCGGCAAGAACGGGGACTGCTACGACCGCTACCTCATCCGCATGGAGGAGATGCGTCAGTCCATCCGGCTGATGAAGCAGTGCTGCGAACGTCTCACGGAAACGCCGGGCCCGGTCACGGTAGACAATCACAAGATGGTGCCACCCAAGCGCGCCCAGATGAAGGGCTCCATGGAGGCCCTCATTCACCACTTCAAACTCTACACCGAGGGCTATCACGTGCCGCCCGGCGAGGCTTATGCCGCGGTCGAGGCGCCCAAGGGCGAGTTCGGGGTCTATCTCGTCTCCGACGGCACCAACAAGCCCTATCGCTGCAGATCCGCGCGCCCAGCTTCGTCCATCTGGCGGCGCTCGAATTCCTGCGCGCGGGCACATGCTGGCCGATGTCTCCGCCGTCCTGGGTTCGATCGACGTTGTCTTTGGAGAGGTCGACCGGTGACGCATTGTGCAGTTGCGAAATGCGCCTAGATCGGCAAGACTCTGAGTGCTGGGGAAGTCAATTCGGAACGGGACGTTGCTGGCCAGGGCACGGCCTTCACATCCGTAAAAGAAGATTGAGATGAGCGTCCGACGCCTTGCTGCGGAACAGCCTGAAGGCTTTGTCTTCACGCCCGAGAATCTCGAATGGGCGCAGGCTGTTATCGAGAAATATCCGGAGGGGCGCCAGGCCTCTGCGGTGATCTCGCTGCTTTGGCGGGCGCAGGAGCAAAATGGCGGCTGGGTGTCCGAACCCGCGCTGCGCTACATCGCCGACATGCTCGGCATGGCCTATATCCGGGTCTACGAAGTCGTCACCTTCTACACGATGTTCAACCTGCAGCCGGTGGGCAAGTACTACGTGCAGGTCTGCGGCACGACACCCTGCATGCTGAACGGCGCCGAGGACATCAAGGACGCCTGCCGCAAACATATCGGCCCGAAGGACACGGTCAGCGACGACGGCCTGTTCTCCTGGACCGAGGTCGAATGCCTCGGGGCCTGCGTGAACGCGCCCATGGCCCAGATCAACAAGTACTATTATGAGGACCTGACCCCGGAATCGCTCGCCTCGATCGTCGAACGGCTCCGCAACGGCGAGGACGTGCCGCCCGGGCCCCAGGACGGCCGCCAGGGATGCGCGCCCAAGAGCGGCCCGAACACGCTTTCCGACCCCGCCATCTACAGCGCCGACAAGTCCGGGCCGGAACCGGGTTATGCGGGAACGTCCGATCCCAAGTCAAAGATGCCGGGGCCGTACTGATGCTTCAGGACACCGATCGCATCTTCAAGAACCTCTACGGCCTTCACAGCTGGCAGTTGCCGGCCGCCCGCGCCCGCGGCGCCTGGGACGGCACCAAGGACGTGATCGCGCGTGGCCATGAGGCGGTGATCGAAGAGGTCAAGGCTTCGGGCCTCCGCGGACGGGGCGGCGCGGGCTTCCCCACGGGGCTGAAATGGTCGTTCATGCCGAAGGACGACCCGCGCCCGAGCTATCTGGCCGTGAACGCCGACGAGTCCGAGCCGGGCACCTGCAAGGACCGCGAGATCATGCGGCATGACCCGCATCTTCTCATCGAGGCGCCATGCTGGCCTCCTTCGCCATGCGGGCCCACACAGCCTATATCTACATTCGCGGCGAGTTCATCGCCGAGCGCGAAATCCTCGAAGCGGCCGTCGCCGAAGCCTACGAAGCCAAGCTCGTGGGCAAGAACAACATCAACGGCTGGGACTTCGACATCTACGTCCATCACGGCGCGGGCGCCTATATCTGCGGCGAGGAGACCGCGCTGCTGGAGAGCCTCGAAGGCAAAAAGGGCCAGCCGCGCCTCAAGCCGCCGTTCCCGGCCAATTGCGGCCTCTACGGCGCGCCCACGACCGTCAACAATGTCGAGACCATCGCCTCGGTCCCGGACATCATGCGGCGCGGCGCGACCTGGTTCGCCGCCCTCGGCAAGCCGAACAATACGGGCACGAAACTCTACTGCATCTCCGGTCACGTGAACGAGCCGTGCACGGTCGAAGAGGAGATGGGCATTTCCCTGCGCGAGCTGATCGACACTTATGCGGGCGGCGTGCGCGGCGGCTGGGACAATTTGCTGGCGATCATCCCCGGCGGTTCGTCCGTACCCTGCCTGACGGCCGAGGATTGCGCCGACGTGACCATGGATTTCGATGCCTTGAAGGCCCTGGGAACCGGGCTCGGCACCGCGGGCATCATCGTCATGGACAAGTCCACGGACATCATCCGCGCGATCGCGCGGCTGTCCTATTTCTACAAGCACGAATCCTGCGGCCAGTGCACGCCGTGCCGCGAGGGGACGGGCTGGATGTGGCGCGTGCTCGAGCGCATGGCCGTCGGCAACGCGCAGAAGCACGAAATCGACATGCTGTTCCAAGTCACCAAGCAGGTCGAAGGCCACACGATCTGCGCCCTGGGAGACGCCGCGGCGTGGCCGATCCAGGGCCTCATCAAGAATTTCCGCCATGTCATCGAGGAACGCATCGATGCGGGCGCACCGAGCCGATCGCGCCATCCGTTCCGGAAGCCGCGGAATAGGGACCTCATGCCGAAGCTCATCATCGACGGAACAGAGCACGACGTCCCGGACGGCATCACGCTGATCCAGGCCTGCGAGATCGTGGGCGTGGAGATCCCGCGCTTCTGTTTTCACGAGCGCCTGTCGATCGCCGGCAATTGCCGCATGTGCCTCGTCGAGGTGGTCGGCATGCCGAAGCCCGTGGCGTCCTGCGCCATGTCGGTCAACGATCTGCGTCCCAACCGGGACGGTACGCCGCCGACCATCAACACGAAGTCGGAAGTCACGCGCCGCGCCCAGGAAGGCACGCTCGAATTCCTGCTGGTCAACCACCCGCTGGACTGTCCGATCTGCGATCAGGGCGGCGAGTGCGACCTGCAGGACCAGGCCATGGCTACGGGCTTCGACGCGGGGCGTTTCAAGGACAACAAGCGCGCCGTCGAGGACAAATATCTCGGCCCGCTCATCAAGACGTCGATGACCCGCTGCATTCACTGCACGCGCTGCGTCCGCTTCATGACCGAAGTGGCCGGCGTGCCCGAGCTCGGCCTGATCGGCCGCGGCGAGGACGCGGAGATCACCACCTATCTCGAGCACGGCCTGCACTCGAACCTGTCGGCCAACGTGGTCGATCTGTGCCCGGTCGGCGCGCTGACCTCGAAGCCTTATGCGTTCCAGGCGCGCCCCTGGGAACTCTCCAAGGTTCCGTCCATCGACGTGATGGATGCGGTGGGCTCCTCGATCCGCGTCGACTTCCGCGGCAAGGAAGTCCTGCGCATCCTGCCGCGCATCAACGACGCGGTGAACGAGGAGTGGATTTCCGACAAGGCGCGCCATGTCTGGGACGGCCTCCGGACCCAGCGGCTGGATCGGCCTTACGTACGCAAGGACGGCAAGCTCACCCCTTGCACCTGGGATGAGGCCCTGACCGCCATCGCGGATCGTGTGAAGACCACGAGCGGCGCGAAGTTCGGCGCCATCGCCGGCGACCTCGCGGCCGCCGAGGAGATGTTCGCGCTCAAGACTCTGGCCGAACAGCTGGGTTCCGCGAATGTGGACTGCCGCCAGGGCGGCGCCAAATTCGACCCGGCTCTCGGACGTGCCACCTATCTGTTCAACACCACGATCGGGGGTATCGAGGAGGCCGACGCCATCCTTCTTGTGGGCTGCGATCCGCAGGTCGAAGCGCCGGTGCTCAACGCGCGCATCCGCAAGCGCTGGAAGCAGTTGGAAGGCCGGTTGCCCGTGGGCTTGATCGGGACCGATGTCAACCTGACCTATCCCTCGCGCGGCTTGGCGCGGGCCCGGAAACCTTGGCGGACGTGGCCAGCGGCAAACACGACTTTCGCCCAGGCCCTCAAGGATGCTTCGAAGCCCATGGTGATCCTGGGCCAGGCGGCGTTCGCGCGGCCCGACGGCTACGAGATCCTCGCCGTGGGCGCGAAGATCGTGACGGAGAGCGGCGCGATCGCCGAAGGGTGGAACGGCTTCAACGTGCTGCACACGGCGGCGGCCCGGGTCGCGGGCCTCGACCTCGGCTTCGTGCCGGGTGAGAAGGGCCTCGGCACCGCAGACATGATCGCGGCGGCCGGGAAGGGCGATCTGGACATCCTGTATCTGCTTGGCGCCGACGAAATCGACATGTCGGCCCTCGGCGAAACGTTCGTGATCTATCAAGGCAGCCATGGCGACAAGGGCGCCCATCGCGCCGACGTGATCCTGCCGGGTGCCGCCTATACGGAGAAGGAAGGCACCTACGCCAACACGGAAGGGCGCGTGCAGATGACCGCGCGCGCGATCTTCCCGCCCGGCGAGGCCCGCGAGGACTGGACCATCCTGAAGGCGCTGTCCGAGGCGTTGGGCAAGCCGCTTCCGTTCGCGACGCTGACAGAGTTGCGCGGCAAGATGTACGCCGCTGCACCCCAATTGGCGCAATTGGACACCCTCGAGAAGGCCGACTCCGGCCCCATCGTCAAGTTCGCGAGCCACAAGGCCAAGCCCGGCAAGGATCCGTTCGGGCTCTCGATCGGCGACTACTATCTATCCAACCCGATCGCGCGGGCCTCGGCCATCATGGCGAGCGTGAGCGCGATGCGCGCGGACGCCGGGAAAGCGACGGGAACCGATGGCTGAGTTCTGGACCAGCTATGGGTGGCCCACCGCCCTGACCATCGTGCACAGCCTCGTCACGATCGTGGTGCTGCTGGTCTTCATCGCCTTCGTGCTACTGGCGGACCGGAAGATCTGGGCCGCGGTCCAAATGCGGCGCGGGCCTAACGTGGTCGGCCCGTTCGGCCTGTGGCAGTCCTTCGCCGATCTCCTGAAGTTCTTCTTCAAGGAGTTCATTATCCCGGCCGGATCGAACAAGGGACTGTTCGTCATCGCGCCGATCATCACGGCGGGCCTCGCGATTTCCGCCTGGGCCGTGATCCCCGTGGCCGAGGGCTGGGCCGTGGCCGACATCAATGTCGGCATTCTCTACGTGTTCGCGATCTCGAGCTTGGAAGTCTACGGCGTCATCATCGCCGGATGGGCGTCCAACTCGAAATACGCCTTCCTCTCCGCGCTGCGCTCGGCCGCGCAGATGGTCTCCTACGAAGTCTCGATCGGCTTCGTGATCATCACGGTCCTTTTGTGCGCCGGCTCGCTAAACCTCACCGAGATCGTGTTGGCGCAGGATAGGGGACTTGGCCTGTTCGGGTGGTACTGGCTACCGCTGTTCCCGATGTTCGTCATCTTCTTCATCTCGCTTCTGGCCGAGACCAACCGGCCGCCTTTCGATCTGCTCGAGGCGGAATCGGAACTCGTGGCGGGTTACATGGTCGAGTATTCCTCGACCCCCTACATGCTGTTCATGCTCGGCGAGTATGTCGCCATCATTCTGCTGTGCAGCCTCGGAACCATTCTGTTTCTCGGCGGGTGGCTTCCGCCGGCGCCGTTCGCGCCGTTCACCTGGATCCCGGGCGTCATCTGGTTCGTCCTGAAGGTCTGCGCTCTGTTCTTCCTGGTTTCCATGGTGAAAGCCTTCGTGCCGCGCTATCGCTACGATCAGCTGATGCGGCTCGGCTGGAAAGTGTTCCTTCCAATCTCGCTTGCGGCGGTGCTGGTCGTTGCCGTGGTCTTGCGGGTCTGGCAGCACGGGATCTAGGGGAGACGACGCGTGACACGGTTCGCTCAAGCTGCCAAATCGCTCCTGCTCCTGGAGTTCGTGTCGGCCTTTTGGCTGGCGATGAAGTATTTCGTCGCGCCGAAGGCAACGCTGAACTATCCCTACGAGAAGGGACCGTTGAGCCCGCGCTTCCGCGGCCAGCACGCCTTGCGCCGCTATCCCAACGGGGAAGAGCGCTGCATCGCCTGCAAGCTGTGCGAGGCCATTTGCCCGGCGCAGGCCATCACCATCGAAGCGGGTCCGCGCCGCAACGACGGCACCCGGCGCACCACGCGCTACGACATCGACATGGTGAAGTGCATCTATTGCGGCTTCTGCCAGGAAGCCTGTCCGGTCGAGGCCATCGTGGAAGGCCCGAACTTCGAATTCGCGACGGAGACACGGGAAGAACTGTATTACGACAAGGCGCGGCTGCTCTCGAACGGGGACCGTTGGGAGCGCGAGATCGCCAAGAATATCGAGCTGGATTCGGCCTATCGCTAGGCCGGTCGAGCGAACGCTCCGGCCGCAACGGCCGGATTTTGGGGCACGTTTTGAGGGGCGAGTTTCTTTGACTAGGCACGGCGAACGCGCGGGATCGCTTTTGGGCGCTCTCTCCGGAATGGGAGAGACGCACCGATGCTGACCGCTCTGTTCTTCTATCTCTTCGCCATCGTGCTGATCGGCGCGGCCGTCATGGTCGTGTCCGCCAAGAATCCCGTGCACGCCGTCCTGTACCTGATCCTCGCCTTCTTCAACGCGGCGGGGCTGTTCGTGCTGCTCGGGGCCGAGTTCCTGGCCATGATCCTCGTCGTCGTCTATGTCGGCGCGGTGATGGTGCTGTTCCTGTTCGTCGTGATGATGCTCGACGTGAACTTCGCCGAGCTGCGGGCCGGTGTCCTCAAAATTCTTCCCATTGGCCTCGTGGTCGGCCTTCTCTTGCTGTTCGAGTTGCTCTTCGTCGTCGGCGCGTGGGTCACGGCACCGACGCTTGTGAACGATGCGCCGGCACCGCCGCCCGCCGAGGTCAGCAACACGAAGGCCTTGGGTCAGCTGCTCTATACCGATTACGTCTATCTCTTCGAAGCCGCCGGGCTGATCCTGCTGGTGGCCATGATCGGCGCGATCGTGCTCACGCTGCACCACCGGCGCGACGTCAAGCGCCAAAACATCGCCGACCAGGTTGCGCGTTCCCCCGAGACGGCTGTCGAGGTCGTGCAAGTCGAAACGGGAAGGGGGCTGCAATGACCGTCGGTCTGTCGCACTACCTGACCGTCGCCGCCGTGCTCTTCACGATCGGCGTGTTCGGCATCTTCCTGAACCGCAAGAACGTCATCGTCATCCTGATGTCGATCGAACTGCTTCTGCTGGCGGTGAATATCAACCTCGTGGCTTTTTCCTCGTTCCACGGCGATCTCGTCGGTCAGGTCTTCACCCTGATCGTCCTGACCGTCGCGGCCGCGGAAGCCGCAATCGGCCTCGCCATCGTCGTCGTGTATTTCCGCAATCGCGGCACGATCGACGTTGCCGATATCGATCACTTGAAGGGCTGAGGACGGCAAGCGATGTATCACGCAATCCTCTTCCTCCCCCTGATCGGGGCCCTTTTCGCGGGGCTGTTCGGCCGCTGGGTTGGCGCGCGCGCCTGCGAGATCGTGACCACCTCGCTGCTGTTCGTGGCCGCGTTCCTGTCCTGGATCGCGTTCTATCAGGTTGCCATCGAGGGCAACGATGTGCGCATCGCGCTCGTCGGCTTCATGCATTCGGGGTCTTTCGAGACCTATTGGTCGATCCGGGTCGACACGCTGACGGCGGTGATGCTCGTCGTGGTCAACACCGTGTCGTCGGTCGTGCATCTGTACTCCGTGGGCTACATGGACCACGATCCGCATAAGGAGCGCTTCTTCGCGTACCTGTCGATGTTCACCTTCGCCATGCTCGCGCTGGTAACGTCGGACGATCTGGTGCAGCTCTTCTTCGGCTGGGAGGGCGTGGGCCTTGCGTCCTATCTCTTGATCGGATTCTGGTACAAGAAACCATCGGCGAACGCGGCCGCGATCAAAGCCTTCGTCGTCAACCGCGTGGGCGATTTCGGCTTCCTGCTCGGCATCTTCGCGATCTTCCATATCTTCGGCGCGGTCCAGTACGACACGATCTTCGCCGCGGCGCCCGACCAGGTCGGCAAGACCATGACGTTCCTGTCCTGGCAGGTGCCGGTTCTGGAACTGATCTGCTTCCTGCTCTTCATGGGCGCCATGGGCAAGTCGGCGCAATTCCTGCTCCATACCTGGTTGCCGGACGCCATGGAGGGCCCGACGCCGGTCTCCGCGCTCATCCATGCCGCGACCATGGTGACCGCCGGCGTGTTCATGGTCGCGCGGATGTCGCCGCTGTTCGAACTGGCACCGTACGCGCTCGCCTTCGTCGCGTTTATCGGCGCTACCAGCGCCTTCTTCGCCGCCACCGCCGCCGTGGTGCAGACCGACATCAAACGCGTCATCGCCTATTCGACGTGCTCGCAGCTCGGCTACATGTTCGCGGCCGAAGGGGTGGGGGCGTTCGGCGCGGGCATGTTCCATCTGTTCACCCATGCCTGCTTCAAAGCGCTGCTGTTCCTGTGCGCGGGCGCGGTGATCCACACCCTCGCCGACAATCAGGACATGCGCCGCATGGGCGGGCTTCGGAAGATCATCCCCTTCACCTGGCTCATGATGCTGATCGGCTCGCTGGCGCTGACCGCGTTCCCGCTCACGTCGGGCTTCGTGTCCAAGGACTTCATCATCGAGACGACCTGGTTCGACCATTCGCTGGTCGGCCAATACACCTATTGGATGGTGCTCATCGCCGCCTTCCTCACCTCGCTCTACACCTGGCGTCTCATGTTCATGACTTTCGAGGGCAATTTCCGCGGTCCCAAGGACGTACGCGATCATGCCCACGAGCCGCCTTGGACCATGGCCGTGCCGTTGCTGATCCTGGCCGCCGGTGCGCTGTTCGCCGGCCTCGGCTTCCGCCATCTGTTCATCGGCGCGGACCAGGCGAGCTTCTGGCGCGAATCCATCGTGCTTCCCGAAGGCGGACACCACGACGTGCCGTTCTGGCTGGTCCTGTCGCCGACCATCGCCATGACGCTCGGTTTCCTGATCGCCTGGTACTGTTACATGTGGCGGCCGCTCGTGCCCTTCGGTCTGCTCAAGCGCTTCCCGGCCACGAACCAGTTCTTCCTGCACGCCTGGTATTTCGACGCGCTCTATGACCGCATCTTCGTGCGCCCGGGCAAGTGGCTCGGCAACTTCCTGTGGCGCGTGGGCGACGGGAAGATCATCGATGGGCTCGGGCCCAATGGCGTCGCCGCCCGGGTCCTCGACATCACCAAGGGCGTCGTGAAGCTCCAGACCGGCTACATCTATCACTACGCCTTCGTGATGCTGATCGGCGTCGCGCTTCTGATCACCTATTTCATCGTGACGGGGGGCGCGCTGAAGCCATGAGCTACGGTTGGCCCATCCTCTCGACGGTCACGTTCCTGCCGCTGGTCGGCGCGCTGCTGATCTTCGCGCTGCGGGGCGACGACGACAGCACGGCCCGCAATGCCCGCTATATCGCGCTGTGGACCACGCTGATCACCTTCGCCATCTCGCTGCTGTTGTGGATCGACTTCGATCCGGGCTCGGCCAAGTTCCAGTTCGTCGAGGAGCGCGCCTGGCTCGGCCCGATCCGGTTCCATATGGGCGTCGACGGCATTTCCATGCCGTTCGTGATCCTCACCACGCTGCTGATGCCGCTCACGGTCCTGTCGACCTACGGCGCCATCAAGACGCGCGTGCGCGAATTCATGATCGCGTTCCTGATCCTGGAAACGCTGATGCTCGGCGTGTTCTGCTCGCTCGATCTCGTGATGTTCTACCTCTTCTTCGAGGGCGGCCTCATTCCGATGTTCCTCATCATCGGCATCTGGGGCGGTTCGAACCGCGTCTATGCGAGCTTCAAATTCTTCCTCTACACGCTCGCCGGCTCGCTGCTGATGCTGATCGCGATCCTGGCCATGTACTGGCAGGCGGGGACGACCAACATTCCCGAGCTCCTCGCGCACGATTTCCCGCCGCACATGCAGACCTGGCTGTGGCTGGCGTTCTTCGCGTCCTTCGCCGTGAAGCTGCCCATGTGGCCGGTCCATACCTGGTTGCCGGACGCGCACGTGCAGGCCCCCACGGCGGGCTCGGTCGTGCTGGCCGGCATTCTCCTGAAGCTCGGCGGCTACGGGTTCTTGCGCTTCTCCATCCCAATGTTCCCGCTGGCATCGGCCGACTTCGCGCCGCTGATCTACGCGCTGTCGGTGATCGCGGTGATCTACACCTCGCTCGTGGCATTGGCGCAGGAGGATATGAAGAAGCTGATCGCCTATTCGTCCATCGCCCATATGGGCTTCGTCACGATCGGCATTTTCACGTTGACCATGCAGGGCCTGCAGGGCGGCATCTTCCTGATGCTCTCTCACGGGCTCGTGTCCGCCGGCCTGTTCCTGTGCGTCGGCGTCGTCTACGACCGCATGCACACCCATGAGATCTCGGTGTTCGGCGGGCTCGTGAACCGCATGCCGCTCTACGCCGTGGTCTTCATGATCTTCACCATGGCCAATGTGGGCCTGCCGGGCACGTCCGGTTTCGTCGGCGAGTTCTTGAGCCTCATGGGCGTGTTCCAGGTCAACACCTGGGTCGCAACGCTTGCGGCCACGGGCGTGATCCTGTCGGCCTGCTATGCGTTGTGGCTCTATCGCCGCGTCATCTTCGGCGAGATCACCAATCCGGCGTTGAAGCTCATCAAGGACCTGTCCTGGCGCGAAGTCGCCGTCATGGTGCCGTTGATCCTCCTCACCATCTATTTCGGCTTCCATCCCAATCCGGTCCTCGACGTGACGGCGACCTCGGTCGAGGCGTTGATGGCCGACTTCAAGGCGAACCTGGCCGCAGCCGAACAGGCGCGCCTGGCGCTGGTGCCGTGAGCGAGGCCGCTATGACCGAACATCTCAACCTTCTGCCCCTTCTTCCCGA
The DNA here is from genome assembly GCF_001723285.1 of Methyloceanibacter methanicus. Taxonomy (GTDB): domain Bacteria; phylum Pseudomonadota; class Alphaproteobacteria; order Rhizobiales; family Methyloligellaceae; genus Methyloceanibacter; species Methyloceanibacter methanicus. The sequence goes on from NZ_LPWG01000003.1 coordinate 51,126, forward strand.
GCTGACCCTGGCGGTCGGCGCCATGGCGCTCCTCATGGTCGGCATCGGCGGCCGCGACGAAGAGCGCGGCGAGCTTGTCTTGTGGCTTTCCGTGGCCGTCCTGGTGCTCGCCGGACTCTTCGTCGCCATGGGCGAGGGGTCCGTGACGTTGTTCGGCGGCAGCTTCATCGTCGATCCGTTCGCCCGCATGCTGAAGCTCCTGGCGCTGACCGGGGCCGCCGTCGCGCTGATCATGTCGCGCGACTTCTGGCGCAACGCAGGGGGCATACAATTCGAGTATCCCGTGCTGCTCCTGCTGGCCACCACCGGCATGCTGATGATGATTTCGGCCAACGATCTCATCGCGCTTTATGTGGGTCTCGAATTGCAGAGCCTTGCGCTCTACGTGGTCGCCGCCTTCAAGCGGGATTCGAGCCGCTCAGCCGAGGCCGGCATGAAATATTTCGTCCTCGGCGCCCTGTCGTCCGGCATGCTGCTCTACGGCGCATCGCTGGTCTACGGCTTTACCGGGTCCACGGAGTTCTCGCAGATCGCGAATGCGGCACAGCCGTCCGGCGCCAATCTCGGCCTGATCTTCGGATTGGTGTTCCTGCTGACCGGCTTCGCCTTCAAGATTTCCGCCGTACCGTTCCATATGTGGACGCCCGACGTGTACGAAGGCGCGCCGTCCCCGGTCACCGCCTTCTTCGCGGCGGCGCCCAAGATCGCGGCCATGGCCTTGTTCGTCCGGGTGGTGATCTCGGCCTTCCCGGCCATTACCGGCCAATGGCAACAGATCGTCATCTTCCTTGCGCTCGCCTCCATGGCGCTCGGCGCCTTCGCCGCCATCGGCCAGCGCAACATCAAACGCCTGATGGCCTACAGTTCGATCGGCCATATGGGCTTTGCGCTGGTCGGCCTTGCAGCCGGGACGGAGCAGGGCGTGCAGGGCGTGATCATTTATCTCGCGATCTATCTCGTCATGACACTCGGAACCTTCGCCGTCATCCTGTCGCTGCGCCGCGACGGTGAGATGGTCGAGGAGATCGATCAGCTCGCCGGGCTGTCGCGCACGAGCCCGCTGATGGCGCTCGCGCTCGCCGTCCTGCTGTTCTCGCTCGCCGGGATCCCGCCGCTCGCCGGCTTCTTCGCCAAGTTCTACGTCTTCCTCGCAGCCGTCGAGGCGGGCCTGTATGCACTCGCCATCATCGGCGTGCTTCTCAGCGTCGTCGGCGCCTACTACTATCTGAGGATCGTGAAGCTCATGTATTTCGACGAGCCCGTGAAGGGCTTCGAACCGATGCCCCGGCCGCTCGCCGTCGTGCTCGGCGCCGCGGGGCTTCTGATCATGTTCTTCTTCGTCTATCCGTCGCCGCTTGTCGCGGCGGCCGGAACCGCTGCAAAATCGCTCTTTTGAGCGAATCTCGCTTTCGCGCCGCGGGACACGACGCCCCGGCCGTTTTGAACCCTTAACCGCCGGTCTGAATGAACCAATTCGCGCGCACTACACCGAAGCTCCCCGCAGGCTATCGCCTGGTCCAGCTGGACACCGTCGACTCGACCAATGACGAAGCCAAGCGCCGCGCAGATATGGGCGAGCCGGGCCCCTTGTGGATCTGGTCGGCCCGGCAGTCGAAAGGCAGGGGGCGCGCCGGCCGCGAATGGACCTCGCAATTCGGGAATCTCTTCGCCAGCCTGCTGATCCGCCTCAACTGCCCGCTCCAGACGGCGAGCCAGCTTGCGCTTGTGGCCGGTATCATCACCTTCGAGACCCTCTCCAAGCTCATCGCCTATGAGGGGCGCTCGAAGCTTCTGCTGAAATGGCCCAATGACGTGCTGCTCGCCGACGAGAAAGTGGCCGGGATGCTGCTCGAGAATCTCGGTGCGCCGAACGACAGGCGCTCCGCGGTCGTGATCGGCACGGGCATCAACCTGGCGAGCCATCCCGAGGACGTTCCTCAGCCTGCCGTGAGCCTCGCCGCCTACGGACTGACGGTCGCGCCGGGCAAAGCCCTGGAGGTTCTCGCCGCGACCACCCACGAATGGCTGACGCGTTGGGACGAGGGCGCCACCTTCCCAAGCATACGGCGTTCCTGGCTGGACCGCGCCGGCCCGACCGGGCGGAAGCTCGTCGTGCAGATCGGCGACGAGAAGATCGAGGGCACCTACGCAGGGCTCGATCTCGAGGGCGCGCTTCGGCTCAAGACGGACACTGGCACGCGCACCGTGACGGCGGGCGACGTCTTCTTCGCGCACTGACGCCATGGCCGGTAAGGACAGCAAGACAAAGAATACGTTCGTCTTCGTGCCCCTCGGCGGCGTGGGCGAGATCGGCATGAACCTCTACCTGTACGGGTTCGGGCGCGAAGGCGCGCATACCTGGCTGATCGTCGATATGGGGGTGACGTTCGGCGGCGAGCTCGAACCGGGGATCGACGTGATCCTTCCCGATATCCGCTTCCTCGAAGAAGAACGCCACAACATCGCCGGGCTCGTCCTGACCCACGCCCATGAAGATCACTACGGCGCCATCCCCGATCTCTGGCCGATGATCGGCCGCGTGCCGATCTATGCCACGCCCTTCACCGCGGAAATGCTGCGCGGCAAGCTGAGCGAGATGCGGATGGATGACGACGATCTCCCGCTGGAGGTCGTCCCCTTGGGCGCGCGGCGCCAGATCGGTCCGTTCGACGTGGAGCTGATCTCCATGTCCCATTCGATACCGGAGCCCATGGCGCTTGCGATCCGGACGCCACTTGGCACCGTGCTCCACACCGGCGACTGGAAACTGGACGAAACGCCGCTCACCAGCGCCCCGACGGACGAAAACCGCTTGCGTGAGATCGGCCGCGAGGGGCTCGACGCGCTGATTTGCGATTCCACCAACGCCATCCGCGAAGGGGTCTCGCCTTCGGAAGGCGAGGTCGCCGAGAACCTGGTGAACCTCATCCGGCAAGCGCCGGCCTGCGTCGCCGTCACCACCTTCGCCTCCAATGTCGGCCGGCTCAAATCGGTGGCGAACGCGACGCACGCTGCGGGCCGAGAACTCGTTGTGGTGGGCCGCGCCATGTACCGGGTCATCGAGGCGGCGCAGGCGACCGGTTACCTCGATCCAGAACTGCGCTTTCATCAGGAAACGGCCTTCGCCCAGTTGCCGCCAGACAAGGTCGTGGCCCTTTGCACGGGCAGTCAAGGCGAGCCGCGCGCAGCCCTGTCGCGCATCGCCTCCGGCGAGCACCCGCACGTGTCGCTCAAGCAGGGCGATTGGGTGATTTTCTCCTCGCGCACGATTCCCGGAAACGAGAAGGCCGTCGGCCGGGTGCAAAACGCGCTGTCCGACGACGGCATCGAAATCCTCACGGACCAGGATGCGTTGGTGCATGTGTCCGGACATCCGCGCCGCGGCGAGCTCGAACAACTCTATGACTGGCTCAAGCCCGACATTGCCGTGCCGATGCATGGGGAGGGGCGGCATCTGGAGGCGCACGCGGAACTCGCCGAGGATCTCGGCGTCAAACAGGTGATCCGGGCCCGCAACGGCACCATGGTGCAGCTTCTGCCAAAGCCCGCGGCCATCGTCGACGACGTACCCGTCGGCAGGCTCTACCGCGACGGCAGGATTCTGACCTCCGCCGATGAGGGCCAGGTCCGGGAACGCCGCAAGCTGGGCTTCGCCGGTATTGCCTCGGTCTCCCTCGTCCTGACGACGAAAGGCGAACTCGTGGCCGATCCGGAAATCGCGCTGATGGGCTTGCCCGCGGAAGACAATGACGGCGTGCCGCTCGAGGAGATCGCCCGCGACGCCGCGATCGGGACGGTCGAGAGCATCCCGCGCCCGCGCCGCAAGGACCCGCAACTCGTGTCCGAGGCGGTCCGCCGGGGCGTCGGGCGGCCTGAATCAGGCCTGGGGCAAGAAACCCGTCTGCACCGTGTTGACGACGGTCCTCTAACCGCCGCAAAAAGAGCCCGGTGGGAGCCTCAATTCCCACGTACACTACCGGACAAACGCGTTTTCCAAGCTGGAGCAGAAATACATGATTGGCCGTTTGAACCATGTCGCCATTGTCGTGCCGGACCTGACGGCCGCCACGGCGGTCTACCGCGACACGTTGGGGGCGAAGGTCTCTCCCGAAGAGGATCAGCCCGAACATGGCGTTCGAACGGTCTTCATCGAACTGCCGAACACCAAGGTCGAACTCTTAGGGGTCCTGGGCGACAAATCTCCGATCGCGGCCTTCCTCGAGCGTAATCCGAGCGGCGGCATCCATCATATCTGCTACGAGGTGCCCGATATCATGGCCGCGCGCGACCAGCTGATGAAGGACGGCGCGCGCGTGTTGGGCGACGGCGAACCCAAAATCGGCGCCCACGGCAAGCCGGTCTTGTTCCTGCATCCGAAGGATTTCTGCGGGACCCTTGTCGAACTCGAAGAGGCGTAAGCCATGAGCCTCGCCTTCGGCATCGCAATCTACTTCGTGATTTGGTGGATCATGCTGTTCGCCGTGCTGCCCTTCGGCGTGCGGACCTCGGAGGAAGCCGGCGAGGCGAGCAATGCCGGATTCGCCGAAAGCGCCCCGCATAAGCCGAAGCTGCTTCCGAAGATTCTCGCCACGACGATCCTGTCCGGAATCGTCTTTGCGGGCATCTACGCGATGATGGTGCACCACGTGATCACGCTGGACGACATTCCGTTCTTTCCCCGCTACGAACCGGTTCAAGAAGCGCATTAGCCGAGTGGCAGACGAGGTCGGAGGCGCAAGGCGCGAGCGTTTGGTCATAAGACCGCAACGCCAAATCGAAGACCCAACGCCCGCCTAAAAAAAAGCAAGGTCCCAAGGGACCCTGCTTTTAAGTGTTTCACTCCTTATCTTCCCGCCGGGACAACTCCTATCCGATCGGATATGGAGCGGGGCGGAAAAGCGGCTGCGCTTGTCAATTGTAAAGACGCGCGCCAGGAGTCTTTCCTCCCAAGACTTGGACCGTATCGGTCTTTGACACTAATTGGTCTTCGACTCTGTCCAATCTCTAAACGCTTCACGTCACGATCCGCCAAGGGGACCGAGCGCTCTTGCGTTGTGGGCGGACCCTAGCTTGCCCGCGCCAAATTGTCACCATGATTGTGACCGGTCGACGCAGATTTATTCGAAGAATTTGATGACCCTATTGGTGAACCGAAAGAACGCCGTCCGATCGCGGCCCCATTCCACTCGAATCTGCCCTGTTTCGCGGCAAAGGGGTTGGCTGACTAAAATCAGGGCCGTTCCCCGGACCCCTTGTGCGACGACGATCCGGCCACGTCCTTCGGCCCGACGGAGCCTCTCACGCGGCACGGAACTCGCCGCCTTGCGACAAAGGTTGCCCGGCTCGATTGCCTCGCCCTCCGAACTTGGCTATTAGCCGCATCCAGGGCGCTAGGGGCCCATCGCCGCTAAGGACCCAGGACAAAAAGACCAAGACGTCAGCCGCCACTCGTGGAAACCGCCCGCAACAACGCCGCCAGAGCATAACGATGCGACTTAGCCGCTTTTTTCTGCCCATTCTGCGTGACGATCCCAAGGAAGCGGAGATCGTCTCCCACCGGCTGATGCTGCGTGCCGGCATGATCCGCCAATCCAGCGCCGGCATCTATTCCTGGCTGCCTTTGGGATACCGGGTCCTGCGCAAGATCGAGCAGATCGTTCGCGAGGAACAGGACCGTGCGGGGGCGCTCGAACTCCTGATGCCGACGATCCAGTCCGCGGATCTTTGGCGCGAGAGCGGACGCTACGACGATTACGGCAAGGAAATGCTGCGCATCGAGGACCGGCACGAGCGCGATATGCTCTACGGCCCCACGAACGAGGAACTGATCACGGCGATCTTCCGCGACGGGGTGAAGTCCTACAAGGACCTGCCGCGCATCCTCTATCACATTCAATGGAAGTTCCGGGACGAGATCAGGCCGCGTTTCGGCGTCATGCGCGGTCGCGAGTTCTTGATGAAGGATTCGTACTCTTTCGACCTCACCCAGGACGATGCGCGCAAATCCTATAACCGGATGTTCGTGGCCTACTTACGGACCTTCGCCCGCATGGGCCTCAAGTCGATCCCAATGGCCGCGGAGACCGGGCCCATCGGCGGCGACCTGTCCCACGAATTCATCATTCTGGCGGACACCGGCGAGAGCGAGGTCTATTGCCACAAAGACTATCTCGCCATGGAGCCGCCGGGCGAGGACTTGGACTACGACAGTGACCTCGGCCCGCTGGTCCGGGCTTGGACCGGACAATACGCCGCCACGTCGGAGATGCACGACGCGGCCCGGTTCGAGGCCGATGTAAGCGAAGCCGATCGCGTGACCGCGCGCGGCATCGAGGTCGGCCACATCTTCTTCTTCGGCACCAAATATTCCGAACCCATGGGCGCGAAGGTGCAAGGCCCCGACGGCGAGCTGATCCCGGTCGAGATGGGCTCCTACGGGATCGGCGTGTCGCGCCTGGTCGGGGCCATCATCGAAGCCTCCCACGACGAGGCCGGCATCGTCTGGCCGCCATCGGTCGCGCCCTTCGACATCGGCCTGATCAACCTCAAAGCCGGCGATGCGGACACCGATGCCGCTTGCGAGACGTTTTACACCGAGCTTCAAAAAGCAGGCTTCGACGTTCTCTATGACGACCGCGACGACCGGGCCGGCACGAAGTTCGCCGCGATGGACCTGATCGGACTGCCGTGGCAGGTGATCGTGGGACCCAAGAGCCTCAAGGCCGGCGAGGTCGAGCTGAAGGAACGCGCGACCGGCGCCCGCCATAGTCTTACCTTCGATTCAGCGTTGACTAAGCTGACCGAAGCGGCGGTAGGCTAGGGTAGGGACCGCGCATGAGCGTCAGCGACACGACAGCCGGACAGTTGGAGGGAGCCTCGGCGCCGAGCACGCGCGCCTTTGCGCCCTTCGAATGGCTTGTGGCGCTTCGCTATTTGCGCGCACGCCGAAAGGAAGGCTTCATTTCCGTCATCGCCGGCTTTTCCTTTATCGGCATCATGCTCGGCGTCGCGACCCTGATCATCGTCATGGCGGTCATGAACGGCTTCCGGCAAGAGCTGTTCGACAAGATGCTCGGGCTGAACGGTCATGTCGTCGTCCACAGCGTTGGACAGTTCACGGACTATGACGAGGTCGCCGAACGCGTTCGCGGCGTGCCGGACGTGAAATACGCGCTTCCGCTGGTCGAGGGCCAGGTGCTCGCCTCCACGCCGCTCGGCTCGACGGGCGCGCTGGTCCGGGGCTTGCGAGAACAAGACCTCAAGAACCTCCGGGCCATTTCCCGGAAAGTCCATTTCGGCACGCTCAACGGCTTCGATAAGATCCGGGGCATCGCCATCGGCAGCCGCATGGCGAACACGCTCAACGTGAAGGTCGGCGATAGCGTCTCCATTCTGACCCCGCGCGGCGCCTCGACGCCGCTGGGCACGGCACCGCGCATCAAGCGCTATCCCGTCGCGGCCATCTTCGAACTCGGCATGTCCGAATACGATGCGAGCATCATGTTCATGCCGCTGAATGAAGCGCAGAACTATTTCAATCAGCCCGACTCGGTCACGGTCCTGGAAGTCGTCCTGAAATCGCCGGACGAAGTGGCCGATCTTGCACCCAAAATCCTCGAGGCCGGCGGCCCGTCCATCTATGTCACCGATTGGCGCCAGCGCAACGCGACGTTCTTTTCGGCCCTTCAGGTCGAACGCAACGTGATGTTCTTGATCCTGACACTGATCGTCTTGGTAGCGGCGCTCAACATCATCTCGGGTCTGAAGATGCTCGTGAAGGACAAGGCACGCGACATCGCCATTTTGAGAACGATGGGGCAAACGCGCGGCTCGGTGATGCGCATCTTCCTCATAGCCGGCGCCACGATCGGCGTCACCGGAACCCTGGCGGGCCTCGCGCTCGGCGTCCTTGTCTGCCTGAACATCGATCACATCCGCTGGTTCATGTCCTGGCTGACGGATACGGAGCTTTTCCCCGCCGAGCTCTACTATCTGTCCGAGCTGCCGGCCAAAATGGATGTGAGAGAGACGGTTTCGGTGGTGATCATGGCGCTGACCCTTTCCGTTCTGGCCTCGGTCTATCCGGCCTGGCGGGCGTCCCGGCTCGATCCGGTCGAAGCGCTGCGCTACGAGTAGGGGGCACTTTGGACGCAACCGAAAGAACACCGGCGCTGCGGCTCGAAGATCTCGAGCGGGGATTCACCCAAGGCGACCGCCGCATCGACGTCCTGACGAAGGCGTGCGCGACCTTCTATCCCGGCGAGACGGTGGCGCTGCTCGGCCCCTCGGGCGCCGGCAAATCCACCCTGCTGCACATCGCAGGCCTCCTCGAACGGCCGGACGCGGGCCGCGTGATCATCAACGGGCCGACTGCGGCACCCTGAGCGACAACGAACGGACCCGCATTCGGCGGATGGAGGTGGGATTCGTCTATCAGTTCCACCATCTCCTGCCGGAGTTCTCCGCCCTGGAAAACGTGATGCTGCCGCAGCTCGTGCTCGGCCTGACCAAGGATCGGGCGAGGGCCCGCGCCAAGGCGCTCCTGGACCCCCTCGGCCTCGAGGACCGTTGGGACCACCGTCCAGCAGAGCTCTCCGGGGGCGAACAGCAGCGCGTCGCGATCGCACGCGCTGTCGCGAACCAGCCGAGGGTTCTTCTCGCTGACGAGCCCACTGGCAATCTCGACCCGCACACGGCCGACAAGGTCTTCGATCAGATGATGCATCTCGTTCAGGACGAGGGGGTCGCGGCCGTCATCGCCACCCACAACCTCGATCTTGCCGCCCGGATGGACCGGGTCCTTCGCCTGACCGAGGGATTGCTTGTGGAGGAAGAGGTCGCGGTTGTGGAAGCGGCCAGTTGACCGCTCACGCCGTACTCTGTCGGCGCTGCCTGTAGATAAGTCTCCGGTCTGTTGTCGCTTCCACGACTCTGATACGCGAAGATTAGGTCTCCACAGCGAACCACCGGCGGACGACCATGAGCGACCAGCAACCCTTCGTGCATTTGCGCGTGCATTCCGCCTATTCCCTGCTGGAGGGCGCGCTCAAGATTCCGAAGCTCGTCGAGCTTGCGAAGGCCGACGCGGCACCGGCCCTCGCGCTCACCGATACCAACAATCTCTTTGGGGCCCTCGAGTTCTCCCAGGCCGTGTCCGCCGCCGGGATCCAGCCCATCATCGGCTGCACGCTGAACCTGACCTTCGAAAAGCCTGGGCAGAAGGGCGCGGCACCCGAGCCGCACAGCCCGACGTCCGACGGTCGCCTTGCGCTGCTCGCCAAGGACGAAACCGGCTATGTGAACCTGATGGACCTTACGAGCCGGGCCTATTTCACCGCGGCGGAGCAGGGGGACGCGCTCGTCACCATCGACGAACTGGCAGCCCGTTCGGAGGGTCTCATCGCCCTCAGCGGCGGCCCCGAGGGCCTGGTGGACACGGCCTTCGCGGACGGCAATGCCGATCTTGGCAAAAGCCGCGTCGAGGCGCTGCATGCGATCTTCGGAGATCGCTTCTATATCGAGCTCCAGCGCCATGGTCTAGCTCAAGAAAAGTCCGTCGAGCCCCAGCTGGTGCAGCTGGCTTACGATCTCGCGATCCCGCTTGTGGCGACCAACGAGCCGTATTTCGCCACGACCGGCGATTTCGAGGCCCATGACGCGCTGATCTGCATCGCGCAGGGCAGCTATGTCGCCGTGGACGAGCGCCGGCGCCTGAGCCCCGAACATTACTTCAAGTCCGCCGACGAGATGCGGGCCCTGTTCGCGGACCTTCCCGAGGCCATTGAGAACACGGCGGAAATTGCGCGGCGCTGCGCCTACCGGCCGACGACCCGCAGCCCCATCCTGCCGGCCTTCCTATCGGGCAGCGGGGTGAGCGAGGAAGTCGCCGAAACCGAAGCGGCGGAACTGAAACGGCAGGCGGAAGAGGGCCTCAAAGCCCGCCTGGAGCAGCACGGCACGGCCCCGGGCCACGACGCGGCCGCCTATCGCGAGCGGCTGGCCTTCGAACTCGAGATCATCACCCGCATGAACTATCAGGGCTACTTCCTGATCGTTTCGGACTTCATCAAATGGACCAAGGAGCACGGGATTCCCGTGGGACCGGGCCGCGGTTCGGGTGCGGGCTCGCTCGTCGCCTACGCCCTGACGATCACCGACCTCGATCCGATCCGGTTCGGGCTCCTGTTCGAGCGCTTCCTGAACCCGGAACGCGTGTCCATGCCCGACTTCGACATCGATTTCTGCCAGGACCGCCGCGACGAGGTCATTGCCTATGTGCGCGACCGCTACGGCGCAAACCGGGTGGCGCAGATCATCACCTTCGGTAAGCTCCAGGCCCGCGCGGTGCTGCGGGACGTGGGCCGCGTGCTGCAAATGCCCTATGGCCAGGTGGACCGGCTCTGCAAGCTCGTCCCCATGAATCCGGCGAACCCGGTCACGCTGGCGCAAGCCATTGCGGGCGAACCGCGCCTGCAGGAAGAGCGCGACAAGGAGCCGATCGTCGCGAAGCTCCTGGATATCGGCCAGCGCCTCGAAGGGCTCTACCGGCACGCCTCGACCCATGCCGCGGGCGTCGTCATCGCCGACAGGAACCTGACCGAACTCGTCCCGCTCTATAAGGACGCGCGCGCCCAGCTCCCGGCGACCCAGTTCAATATGAAATGGGCCGAGGCGGCTGGTCTCGTGAAGTTCGACTTTCTCGGTCTCAAGACGCTCACCGTCATCGACATGACGCGAAGGCTGATCGCGCGCTCAGGACCCGACATCGATCCCGCGAAGATCCCGCTCGACGACACGCGCACCTTCGAGCTCATCCAGCGCGCCGAGACGGTTGGTGTGTTCCAGCTGGAAAGCCAGGGCATGCGCGATGCCTTGCGCAAGCTGAAGCCCGACCGGTTCGAGGACATCATCGCCATGGTCGCGTTGTACCGGCCGGGACCGATGGACAACATCGAGACCTTCGTGAACCGCAAGCACGGGAAGGAGGAGATCGAGACCCTCCATCCCATGATCGAGCCGATCCTGGCAGAGACCTACGGCGTCATCATCTACCAGGAGCAGGTGATGCAGATCGCCCAGGTCCTGTCCGGCTACTCGCTGGGCGAAGCGACCCTGCTGCGCCGGGCCATGGGCAAGAAGATCAAGGCCGAGATGGACAAGCAGCGCAAGCGCTTCGTCGACGGGGCCGTGGCCAACGGGGTCGAGAAGGGCCGGGCGGAATACATCTTCGAGCTGGTGGCGAAATTCGCCGGCTACGGCTTCAACAAGTCCCACGCGGCGGCCTATGCGCTCATCGCCTATCAAACCGCCTATCTCAAGGCGAATTACCCGACCGAGTTCGTCGCCGCCTCCATGACGCTCGACATGGGCAATGCCGACAAGCTCAACAGCTTCGCCCAGGAAGCGCGGCGTCTCGGCATCCGGCTCGAGCAGCCCTCGGTCAACCACTCCGATGTGGGCTTCGTGCCGCATGACAATACAATCCGATATTCCCTTGCAGCACTTAAGAATATCGGGCGTCCCGCTGTGGAATCCATCGTCGCGGAACGGAGCGCCAACGGCCCCTTCAAGGACATTTCGGACTTCGCCCGGCGTCTTAATCCGCGCCACGTGAACAAGCGGGCCCTGGAGACACTCGCGGTCGCGGGCGCGTTCGACGCGCTGGGCATCGACCGGGCGACGGCGCTCGAGAACGTGGATCGCATGATCCTGGCCGGAAACAGCGCCCAGGAGGCCAAGGCGGGGGGGCAGAACGATCTGTTCTTCTCAGGCGGCGGGGGCGCGCCACCCCCGATCGAACTGCGTCCCGCCACGCCCTGGTTGCCCACGGACCGGCTCTCGCGCGAGTTCGAGGCCGTCGGCTTCTTCCTGACCGGCCATCCGCTCGACGACTACGAGGAGGTGCTTCGCTCCCTCGGCGCCGAGACCTGGGCCGAGTTCGCCGCAAAAGCGCAGACGCGCCACGTCGTGGGCCGTCTTGCCGGCACCGTGCTCTCCGCCCGCGAGCGCAAGGGCAAAACCGGCAATCCTTATGCGTTCGTGGCCTTCTCCGACGCCACCGGCCAGTTCGAAGCGGTCATCTTCTCCGAGGCCCTCATCGCTGCCCGTCCGCTCCTGGAACCCGGCTCGGTCGTGCTCTTGGACGTCGAGGCCGAAGCCGAGGGCGAGACGGTCCGCGTCCGCGTCCAGGGGGTGTCGTCCCTCGACAGCACCGCCGAGGAGCGCTTCTCGGGCATGAAGGTCGTCGTCGACGACCCCGCGGCATTGCCCCAACTCGCCGCCCAGATCGGCGCGACGGGCGGGCAGGGGAACTTCCACTTGCATCTCCTCGTCGACGGCAAGGAAGTCACGTTCAAGGTCCCGCGCGGGGTCGACTCCACCCCGCGCCAGCGCAGCGCGCTCAAACTGCTGGACGGGGTCAGGGACGTCAGCGCGCTCTGACCCGCATCGAGCCACTCAAGTCCGCTGGAGGCCTTGATTTCGAGAGCGTTCCGGACTTGCCAAGCGCGGGCGTGGCCCCTATAAGGCGCACCATCTCACACGCGGGGATCAAGCGTCACAAAGGGTGTTTACACTCTTTGCGCTCGCTCCGGTGACCGGCCGAACAGCCGGTCTCTCAAGGCCCCGCGGCGGAAAAACCGGAAAAAGGAGTCTGCAGTCCCATGGCACTGCCCGATCTATCTATGCGCCAGCTCTTGGAAGCTGGTGTTCACTTCGGCCACCAGACCCATCGCTGGAACCCGAAAATGGCGCCGTTCATCTACGGCTCCCGGAACAACATCCACATCATCGACCTGACCCAGACGGTGCCGCTGCTGCACCAGGCGCTGGTCGCCGTGTCCGACGTGGTCGCCAAGGGCGGACGCGTGCTCTTCGTGGGCACCAAGCGCCAGGCGACGGAAGCCATTGCCGAAGGCGCACGCTCGTCGGCGCAGTACTTCATCAATCATCGCTGGCTCGGCGGCACGCTGACGAATTGGCGGACCATTTCCCATTCCATCAAGCGCCTCAAGGCGCTGGAGGAGCTTCTTGAGGGCGAACATCGCGGCCTTACCAAGAAGGAGCTGCTGCAGCTCACGCGCGAGAGGGACAAGCTCGAAATCTCGCTTGGCGGCATCAAGGACATGGGTGCGCCGCCGGACCTCGTCTTCGTGATCGACACGAACAAGGAGTCCATCGCCATCGCCGAGGCCCGGAAGCTGAACATCCCGGTCGTTGCAATCGTCGACTCCAACTGCGATCCCGACGGCATCACCTATCCCGTTCCGGGCAATGACGACGCCGGCCGCGCCATCACGCTCTATTGCGACCTGATCGCCCGCGCCGCCATCGACGGCATCGAGCGTGGCCAGGGTTCGATGGGTGTCGATTTGGGCGAGGCCGAGGAGCCCCTGGCCGAGCCGGCCATCGAGGAGGCTCCGGAGGCGGAAGCGGCTCCGGCCGAAGAGACCCAGGCCGAGTCCACGGAAAACGCGTAACCAGCAACCGGGCTGTCGGGGCCCGGTGCAAGTGAACAGATAGAGGAACGGATGGCGACGATCACGGCTGCCATGGTCAAGGAGCTCCGCGAGACGACCGGCGCGGGCATGATGGATTGCAAAGCGGCTTTGCAGGAAAACGACGGCGACATGGAAGCCGCCGTCGATTGGCTTCGTGCCAAGGGTCTCGCCAAAGCCGCGAAGAAGGCCGGCCGCGTTGCCGCGGAGGGTCTGATCGGCCTCGCCGAGACCGGCTCGGACGCCGCTCTTGTCGAGGTCAATTCCGAGACGGACTTCGTGGCCCGGAACCCGACCTTTCAGGACATGGTCAACGCCATCTCCAACTCGGCGATCAAGGCCAAGGGCGACATCGAAAAGCTCGGCGCCGAAGCCTATGCGGACGGCGGCAGCACCGTCGCCGAGACGCTGAAAGAGATGGTCGGCTCGATCGGCGAGAACATGACCCTGCGGCGGACCGCCCATCTGGGCGCCGACAATGGCGTCGTGGCCACCTACATGCACAACCAGGCGGCCCCCGGTCTCGGCAAGATCGGCGTGATCGTAGCCCTGGAATCGACGGGCGATCCGGAAGCCGTGAAGGCCTTCGGCAAGCAGGTCGCCATGCATATCGCCGCGACGAACCCGCAAGCCATCGACACGGACAGCCTTGACCCGGAGCTGGTCGAGCGCGAGCGCACGGTCCTCACCGAGCAGGCCAAGGAGTCCGGCAAGCCCGAAGCGGTCATCGAGAAGATGGTCGAAGGGCGCCTGCGGAAGTTCTATGAGGAAGTGGTTCTGCTGAAGCAGCCCTTCGTCCACGATCCGGACAACACGGTTGCCAAAGCCATGGAAGCCGCCGCCAAGGATGCCGGCGCGCCGATCAAGATCACCGGCTTTTACCGGTTTGCCCTGGGCGAGGGCATCGAGAAGGACGAAAGCGACTTTGCCGCCGAGGTTGCCGCCGCCGCCTCGGGCGCATAGGGTTCTGGCGGCGGCTCTTAGCCGAGTCGCCGCCTTTCCAAGCCTAGGAGGACCGGGCCAGATTTGGCCAGGCCAGTTTTTGGGTAAGTCCCGTCATATGCCGCCGCCGGAGCCTTGCGTTGATGGATACACCATCTGCCGCCGCGAAATCGCGCTACAAGCGCGTACTCGTCAAACTCTCCGGAGAGGCACTCGCCGGCGATAAGGGCTACGGCATCGACCTCGATGTCATCGACCCGATCGCGAAGGACATTGCCGAGGCTGCGGCCATGGGCGTCGAGATTTGCGTCGTCGTCGGCGGCGGCAACATCTTCCGTGGTTTGATGGCCGCCGAGGGCGGGATCGAGCGGGCCCGCGCCGACTATATGGGTATGCTGGCCACGGTGATGAACGCCCTGGCGCTGCAGGCCGCCATCGAGCGGGCAGGGCGCACGGCCCGCGTGCTGTCGGCGATCCCGATGCCGACGGTCTGCGAGCCCTATATCCGGGACAAGGCCTTGGATCATTTGGACAAGGGCCGGGTCTGGTGTTCGCCGGCGGCACGGGCAATCCGTTTTTCACGACCGACACGGCGGCTGCGTTACGCGCGGCGGAGATGGAATGCGAGGCCCTCTACAAGGCAACGCAGGTCGACGGCGTCTACAGCGCCGATCCCAAGAAGGTGCCGGACGCGAAGCGTTACGACCGCTTGAGCTACGCCGACGTCCTCAAGCAGGATCTCAGGATCATGGACGGGGCCGCAATCGCTCTTGCCCGGGACAACCGGATTCCGATAATTGTGTTTTCGATCAAGAACCAAGGCAGCTTGGCTCTTGAACTACAAGGGCAAGGGGCCTCCACAACGATCGACGGCGGTTAGGCCGTCTCCACAAACGGAAGCGCAAAACAGAACGCGCCATGTCCGGCCTGGAAGCGCCGGACGACGGCAGGCAGGAAGGCAAGATGTCTGATTTCGACTTGGCTGAAATCGAGCGGCGGATGCGCGGCGCGCTGACGGCCCTCAAACACGAATTCAGCGGGCTGCGCACCGGCCGTGCCAGCGCGAGCCTCTTGGACCCCATCATGGTCTCTGCCTACGGCAATCCGACGCCGCTGAACCAGGTCGCGACCGTGAACGTGCCCGAGCCCCGGATGATCACCGTGCAGGTTTGGGACAAGAGCCAGGTGTCCGCTGTCGACAAGGCCATCCGGGAGTCGGATCTCGGCTTGAACCCCGTTGTCGAGGGGCAACTCCTGCGGCTGCCGATCCCTGAGCTCAACGAAGAGCGGCGCCAGGAACTGGCCAAAGTCGCGCACAAATATGCCGAGCAGGGCCGGATCGCCGTGCGCAATGTGCGCCGGGACGGGATGGAGCATTTGAAGAAGGCTGAGAAGGACGGCGACATGGGCAAGGACGATCACCATGCGCTGGCGACCAAGGTTCAGGATTTGACCGATACGGTCATCAAGGAAATCGATGAGGCACTCGCGACCAAAGAAGCGGAGATCATGCAGGTCTGACTTTGGTCGGCTGCATTCGATGCTTTGATGGCTTGCTGCGGAGAGGCTGGCTGTGACGCTCGTAGTGGACAACAAATGGGGCAGCGAGAGCCAACCGGGGCCTCGCCATGTCGCGATCATCATGGACGGCAACGGCCGCTGGGCCGCCGAGCGGCGCCTGCCGCGCGTCGAAGGCCACCGACGCGGCGTCGAAGCCGTTCGCCGGACGGTCGAGGCCTCGAAGGAGCTGGGCGTCACCCATCTCACCCTGTTCAGCTTTTCCTCCGAGAACTGGTCGCGCCCCGTCGAGGAAATCAACGACCTCTTCGGACTCTTGCGGCGCTTCATCCGGCGCGATCTCGCCGATCTCCATAAGAACGGCGTGCGCATTCGCATCATCGGCTCCCGCGCCGAACTGGACAGCGACATTCAGCGCATGCTGGACGACGCCGTGGAACTGACCAAGGAGAACACGGCGCTCAATCTGACGATCGCCTTCAACTACGGCGCACGCGACGAAATCGCCCGCGCGGCGGCCCGGATGGCGGAAGCGGTGAAAAACGGCAACCTTGCGCCCGAAGACATGACGGAAGAGTGCTTCGCGTCCTATCTCGATACGAGCGGACTGCCCGATCCCGATCTGCTCATTCGCACGTCCGGCGAGCTGAGGCTGTCGAACTTCCTGCTTTGGCAACTCGCCTACGCGGAGTTCGTCTTCGTCGACACGTATTGGCCCGACTTCAACAAAGCGGACTACGAAGAAGCCATCGCCGAGTTCCAGCGAAGGAACCGTCGCTTTGGCGGCCGCAATGTGAGATCGACGGCGTGACGTCCCGAACGCCTTCTCGAAACCATCCCTCGGCATCTCCGCGCAAATCGTTTCCAGAGTTAGGGCGCCGTATCGCCTCCGCCGTCGTGCTGGCGACGCTCGCGCTCCTGGCGCTCATCGCGAGCCCGTGGAGTTTCCTGGTCCTCGCGATTGGGTCGGCCACGCTGTTGCTGTGGGAGTGGGGGGGCGCGACACGCGGCACCGGCCGCGACGCCGTAACGATCCTTCAAGTGTTGTGCGTGAGCGTTCTCGTGATCTGCATCGCGTTTCACAATTACGCCATGGGGTGGATCCTGTTCGGCGGGCTCGCGGCCGTCCTCGGGATCGTCAGCTATCGGACGAAACCTGCGCGCGAGGCCACGTTCGACCTTGCCGGGCTCGTCTATGTGGCGCTCCCGGCAGCGGCCCTGATCTGGCTGCGCAGCGATCCCGCCTACGGACTGACGGCCGTCTTGTTCGTTCTCGTCGTCACCTGGACCACGGATACGGCGTCCTATGCGGGCGGCAGGACGTTCGGAGGGCCGAAATTCGCGCCGACCATTTCGCCGAAAAAGACCTGGAGCGGGTTTGTCATCGGCACGGCAACACCGATCCTGGTGGGCGTCGCGTTCGCGCTCTATCTCGGCAACAGCTCGGCCGTGGCCCTGGCGCTGGTGGCATTAGGGCTTGCCTTCTCCTGCCAGATGGGTGACTTGCTTGAGAGCGCCTTGAAACGAAGTTTGGGCATCAAGGACATGAGCCAGCTTATTCCGGGCCACGGTGGTTTTTTCGACCGGATCGACAGCCTCTTGGTCGCGGCGGTCGTCGCAGCGCTGATCGCCCTGCGGGATCCCGCATCTCCGGGTGCCGGGCTCATGATATGGTAAAGGGCGAACCCTGTTTTCTGTAAGCGAAGAGACGGCAAGCGTGCCGCACACGAGCGCCAAGAGACCCAAGCGGATCACCATCCTCGGTGCCACCGGGTCCATCGGCGAGAGCACGCTCGATCTCGTTGGGCGCAACCCGGACGACTACGAAGTGGTCGCGCTGACCGGCAACAAGAACGTCGCGCGGCTCGCCGAACTCGCCGTCCGGCACAGGGCCAAGCTGGCCGTGGTGGCGGACGCCGGGTCCTATAAGGACCTTTTGCTCGCGCTGGCGGGGACGGGAATCGAGGTCGCGGCCGGACCGAAGGCCCTGCTGGAGGCCGCGTCCCGGCCTGCGGACTGGATCATGGCGGCCATCGTCGGTGTCGCGGGGCTGCGGCCGACCTTGCGCGCGGTAAGACAAGGAACCGCCGTCGCGCTCGCCAACAAGGAATGCCTGGTCTCGGGCGGTGAGATTTTCATGCGCGAAGTGGCCGCGCACGGCACGACGCTCCTGCCCGTCGACTCCGAACACTCCGCCGCGAAGCAGGCCATGACCGGAACCGACCTCGACAGGATCGAATGTGTCTGCCTCACCGCATCTGGCGGACCGTTCCGGACCTGGAGCGCGGAGCGGATGGCCTCGGCCGGGCCGGAGCAGGCCCTGAAACATCCGAACTGGTCCATGGGCGCCAAGGTCACGATCGATTCCGCCTCGCTGATGAACAAGGGGCTGGAACTCATCGAGGCACACCACCTTTTCACGCTGCCGCCGGAAAAGCTGGACGTCGTGGTCCATCCTCAGTCCATCGTGCACTGCCTCGTGCAAATGACCGACGGCGCCGTGCTGGCGCAACTCAGCTGCCCGGATATGCGCACGCCCATCGCCTATAGCCTGGCCTGGCCCGAACGCATGCACGTCCCGAACGAGCGGCTCGACCTCGCCAAGCTCGGCTCGCTCACCTTCGAAACGCCCGATCCCGAACGATTCCCGGCGCTGCGCCTGGCGAAGGAGGTTCTCGAAACGGGCGGCAGCGCGGGCGCGGTCCTCAATGCGGCCAACGAAGTGGCCGTTGCGGCCTTCCTCGAGAACCGGTTAGGATTCTTGGGAATCGCCGGGCTGGTGGAGACCACGCTGGCCGATTGCGCCGATCTGACCGGCCTCAGCCCGGAAAGCGCGGAGGACGTCTACGAAATCGACGAAGAGGCGCGCCGCCGGGCCCGGGACCGGTTGCCACGGTGGGCATCGTGAGCCGGGCAGGGGATCGAGACACGGCGGAACAGTAGGCGCCGGCACGGCCGATTGAGTCCCGCCCGGACGAACGGACTAACAAGGGCCTAATTCTCTAGGTATCTGGACTTATGGACATATTCACATCTCTGGCCGGTTTCGGCGGCAACTTTCTGAGCTATCTCATCCCGTTCCTTTTCGTCCTGACCATCGTGGTCTTCGTGCACGAGATGGGGCATTTCCTCGTGGCCCGCTGGTGCGGCGTGGGCATCAAGGCGTTTTCCATCGGATTCGGACCTGAGATCTTCGGCTTCTACGACCGGCATGGGACGCGCTGGCGGGTGGCTTGGATTCCGCTCGGCGGGTACGTGAAGTTCATCGACGACGAAAACGCCGCGAGCGCGGGTCAAAAGTCGCTGGAATCCTTGCCCGAGGCGGATCGCGCGAAAACCTTCCAGGGCAAGACCTTGGCCCAGCGCGCCGCCATTGTCGCCGCAGGGCCATTCGCGAACTTTCTGTTCGCCGTCCTGATCTTCACCGTCATATTCAGCGTTTTCGGCCAGCGCATCACGGCGCCGAGGGTCGATTCGATCACCGAGGGCAGCGCCGCCGCGCGGGCGGGATTTCAGCCAGGTGATCTCGTCACGAGCATCGATGGATCGAAGATCGTGAACTTCTCTGAGATGCAGCGGATCGTCGCGACGAGCCCTGATCTCGAACTACACTTTGTGGTTGATCGTGACGGGAAATCTGTCGATCTCACGGCGGTTCCGGAACGGAAGGAAATCACCGACCGCTTTGGAAATACGTTCAAAATTGGCCTTTTGGGGATCAAGCGCAGCACCTCCCCGGACGATTGGACGCTCGAGCGGCACAACCCCGTCACCGCGTTCGTCATGGGCGTCAAGGAATGCTACTTCGTCGTGTCGCGCTCCCTCGGCTACCTTTATGACGTCATCAAAGGGCGCGAGGATGCCGACCAGCTCGGCGGACCGCTGAGAATAGCCCAAGTTTCGGGACAGGTGGCGACGGCCGGATTTCTTGCCCTTCTCAACCTCGCGGCCATCATCTCGGTCAGTATTGGGCTCATCAATCTTTTCCCAATACCTATGCTCGATGGCGGCCATCTTCTGTTCTATGGAATCGAAGCTGTCAGGGGCAAACCGTTGAGCGAATCCACCCAGGAAATCGGTTTTCGCATTGGCCTTGCGTTCGTCCTCATGCTAATGATTTTCGCAACCTGGAACGATCTGATTCATTTGAAGTTTCTGTGATGATGGGATTTGCGAGCAGGGAACGAAAAAAGCCGCGCGATTTCATCGAAAACAGAGCGATGCGTATCTAAAATCGGCCACAAACAAGTGGCCAGCTATCGTTCGTAGGCTCTAAGCCTATGGGGGATTTGGGTTAACGGGGGATTACACCAGAAATGGTGCGGTGGACGTTGGAAAGAGGACTGGTTGCGGTCCTCCTCGTGATGTGTAGCGTCCCGCTCTCGCTGGGTCTCAGCGCGGGCTTTGGCGACTTCACAGCGGCCGCCCAAAACGCCACCATCAGCTCCATCGTCGTCCAAGGCAATCAACGCGTCGAAGCCGAGACGATCCGGTCCTACCTCACATTTTCCGCCGGCGATGCCTACGATCCCGGCGAGATCAACCAATCCCTCAAAACCCTTTTCGCAACTGGCCTTTTCAAGGACGTACGCATCCGGCGCCAGTATTCCACGGTCGTCGTTGTCGTGAGCGAGAATCCCGTCGTGGCGCGCGTGCGTTTCGAAGGCAACGAGGATGTGGAGAGCGATACGCTCAGCTCCGAAGTTCAGCTCAAGCCGCGCTCCGTCTATACGCAAGCGCGCGTGCAAGCCGACGAACAGCGAATCCGCGACGTCCTCGCCCGCCAGGGTCACTACGATGCACAGGTCAGCGCACAGGTTATTCCGCTCGGCGGCAACCGGGTCGAGGTCGTCTTCCAGATCGGCGAGGGCATCAAGACCAAGGTCAAGGCCATCAACTTCGTGGGCAACGAAGCCTTCAGCGCCTCGCAGCTGCGTTTCGTGGTCACGACGAAACGCACGAGTTGGCTGAGCTTCCTGAAGAACGACAACATCTACGACCCCGACCGGCTCGCCTTGGACCGCGAGCTGCTGCGCCAGTTCTATCTGAAGAACGGCTATGCGGACGTCCGTATTCTCTCCTCGAATGCGGATATCGAAGGCGGCGGCGAGGGCACGTGGCTGAGGCCAAACTCCGGCGGTGGATTCGTGATCACGTTCGAGATCTACGAAGGCCCGCGCTATCGCTTCGGCTATGTGGACATCGAGAGTGCGTTGCCGTCCTTGGACGTGAACGCCCTTGGCGGCGCGCTCCTGACCAAGCCCGGCAAGCACTACAATGTCGAGAAGATCGAGAAGACGGTCGAGGCCCTCACCGTCAAAGTGTCCGAGCAGGGCTACGCGTTCGGACAGGTGCGGCCCCGTTTCGATCGCGATCCGGTGTCCCAGACGATCAACGTCACCTACGTCATCGACGAAGGTCCGCGGGTCTACATCGAGCGGATCAATATCGTCGGCAACTACCGGACCGAAGACCAGGTCATTCGCCGTCAGTTCCGCCTGGCCGAAGGCGACGCCTATAACCGGCTCCTGATCGAAGCGGCCCGCAAACGTCTCCGCGGGCTCGGCTTCTTCAAGACCGTCGACATCCAGACCGAGCCCGGCAGCGCGCCCGATCGCGTGGTCATCAACGTGGTTGTCGTGGAGCAGCCGACGGGCGAGTTCTCCTTCGGTGTCGGTTACTCCACCACGGAAGGTGTCATCGGCGATGTCAGCATCACCGAGCGGAACCTGATGGGTAGGGGCCAGTACGTTCGGCTCGGGCTGTCGGGAAGCCTTGAGCGCCTTCAGGTCGATTTCAGCTTCACCGAGCCGGCCTTTCTCGGACGCAACATGGCAGCCGGCTTCGATCTCTTCCACAAAGAGGTCGACCTGCGCGACGTGGCTTCGTTCCGGCAGCGTGACACCGGTGGCAATCTGCGCATCGGCTTCCCCGTCGCCAACAACACGCAGCTCGGCCTGCGCTACAGGCTGCAGCGCGAGGAAATCTTCGACGCGACCAACGACGCCTCGCTCGCCATCAAACAGGCGGCCGACGAAGGCGCGGTCCTTGTTTCGAGCCTCGGCTACACGCTGGCCTACGACACCAGGAACCTGCCGCAGTCCCCGACCAGCGGCATCTTTGCCTCGATCTCGCAGGACTTCGCGGGCGTCGGCGGCGACGTGCAGTACAACCGTCTGGTGCTCGACACGCGCGGCTATTATCCCATCACCAACAAGATCACCCTTGTGGGCCGGGTTCAGGGCGGCATCATCGAGCCTTGGGGCGACGAGGATCTGCGCCTGACCGACCTGTTCTTCAAGGGCGGCGAGACGATCCGCGGCTTCGATCGCGCCGGCTACGGTCCTCGGGATGCCTGCCGCAATCCGACCACCGGCATCCACGTCAAGGACTGCAGCAAGGACTCGTTGGGCGGCAAATATTTCTGGGCCACCACGGCGGAGGTCCGCTTCCCGCTACCGCTCATTCCCGAGAACATGGGCATGCAGGGTGCCGTCTTCGTCGACGCCGGCTCGCTCTGGGGCGCGGGCGAGAGTGCGATCGAGGCGGTCAATGTCGACGAAGGCAGCTATATTCTGGACACCTCGGACATTCGGCTGTCGACGGGTGTCAGTCTGATCTGGCAGTCTCCGCTGGGTCCGCTTCGTGCCGATCTCGCCGAAGCTCTGCTCAAGGCCGACTTCGACCGGACGGAACTCTTCCGCTTCGGCGCCTCGACCCAGTTCTAAAGACCGCCGCTATCGTACGCGGCGTCCACGGTCGCGAACGCCCTTGGTGGTTCGCTACCAATGGCAGTTCGAAGGAGACCCAATGGAACATCCGGGATTTTTCGATCGTGCCGGTCCATTCTCCTTGAAGCGCGTCGCGGAGACCGCAGGCGCCGAACTCGGACCAAATGGCGATCCCGATGCTCAGATCACGGATGTTCGGCCGCTGGACGACGCGGGCGAGGGGCACCTGTCCTTCGTGGATAACCCGAAATATCTGCCCGCCCTTGCGAAGACGCGGGCGGCGGCGTGCATCGTGGCTCCCAAGTTCGTCGGTAGACTGCCGGGCGGCACGGCCGCCCTCACGATGCGCGAGCCCTATCGGGGCTTCGCCAAGGCCATTGCCCTGTTTTATCCGGGAGCGCTCAAGCCGAGAGCCACGGGGCCTGGGGAGGGCGGGGCGGCGCATGGCGGGTCCACCCTTCCGCGGTCCTCGAGCGTGACGTCATCGTGGAGCCCGGCGCGATTGTGGGGCCCGATGCCCAGATCGGACAAGGAACGACCATCGCCTCGGGTGCCGTCGTCGGCTTTCGGGTGCATATCGGCCGGGACAGCTATATTGGGCCCAACGCGTGCGTCACCCATGCTCTCATCGGCAATCGGGTCATCCTCCACGCCGGTGTCGCCATCGGTCAGGACGGGTTCGGATTTGCCATGGGCCGCGAGGGCCATATGAAAGTCCCGCAGATCGGGCGCGTGGTGGTGCAGGACGATGTGGAGATTGGGGCCAATTCGACGGTCGATCGCGGCGCGCTGCGCGATACCATTATCGGAGAGGGCACGAAAATTGATAATCTCGTCCAAATCGGGCACAACGTCATCGTCGGAAGGCATTGCATTATCGTGTCACAAACGGGTATTTCGGGCAGTTCCGAACTCGGCGATTTCGTGGCTCTGGGCGGTCAGGTCGGCCTCGTCGGCCACTTGAAGATCGGAGCCGGAGCGCAGATTGCCGCAAGCAGCAACGTCCGGGGCGATGTCCCGGCCGGAGCGCGCTGGGGTGGAACGCGGCCAAGCCTGTCCGGCTGTGGTTTCGGGAGCTGACCATTCTCAAGCAGCTTGCCGAACGTAAGGATGTGAAGATTGACCATGGAGAGGGCGGGGAAGGCGCGTAGCCAGCCCGCATCGGAGGAGCCGGTCCGAATGAACGAGAGCGGAGAGATCAAGAGGCCCGATAGGGTGGAAGCCGCCGATATCATGAAGCTTCTGCCGCATCGGTACCCATTCCTGCTCGTCGACCGCATCGTCGACATGGATGGAGACCGCTCTGCCACTGGAATCAAGAACGTGACGGCGAACGAGCCCTATTTCCAGGGGCACTTCCCCGGCAACCCCGTCATGCCCGGCGTTCTGTTGATCGAGGGCATGGCGCAAACGGCCGGCGCCTTGTGCATGCGGTTCATCGACGAGTTCGAGGAGCCGCCGCTCGTCTATTTCATGGCGATCGACAAGGCCCGCTTCCGCCGCCCCGTTATCCCTGGAGACACGGTGCACTACCATGTCGAGAAGATGCGCAGCCGCGGGCGCGTTTGGCGTTTCAAAGCGAGAGCGCTTGTGGATGGAAACCTCGTTGCCGAGGCGGAAGTCAGTGCAGTGATCGTCGATTCGATCGAGGCAGAGGCTGAGTAACTCCTCAATGTCCAATATTCACGCGACCGCGCAGGTCGATCCGGGTGCCAAGCTCGGGTCGAACGTCGAGATCGGGCCGTTTTGCGTCGTGGGGCCCCATGTGGAGCTCGCCGACGACGTGGTCCTCCGCCCTCATGTCGTCATCGAGGGGCGTACAACGATCGGTCCAGGGTGCAAGATCTTTCCGTTTGCCTCGATCGGACTCGAGCCGCAGGACATCAAGTACAAGGACGACCCGAGCACGGTCACGATCGGCGCCAATACGCTGATCAGAGAGCATGTGACCATTCACCGGGGCACGCCGACCGGCCACATGGCCACGCGCGTGGGCGACAACTGCTTCCTGATGATCGGCGCGCATATCGCCCATGACTGCCAGATCGGAGACAACGTCACCCTCGTGAACGGCGTCACGCTCGGGGGCCACGTTTCCGTCGGCGACGGCGCCATTGTCGGCGGTCTCTCGGCCGTCCATCAATTCGTGCGCATCGGCTCGTGTTCATTCGTCGGCGGCATGTCGGGTGTCGCTGCGGACCTCATTCCCTACGGCATGGCGCTCGGAAACCGCGCCAATCTGAACGGGCTCAATATCGTGGGCCTGAAGCGAAAAGGTTTCTCACGCGATCAGATCCATGAACTGCGCAAAGCCTACCGCATGCTGTTCTCAAGCGAAGGCACGCTCAAGGAACGCCTGGAGGACGTCGAGACCATGTTCTCGGGCAACGAGCTCGCGCAGCAGATCATCGACTTCATCAAGAGCGATTCGGATCGATCCTTCTGCGTTCCCAACAATGTCGCAACGCCACCCCGCTGATAGTGAGCCGTTCGACGCGCTCCGGTCCGGAACGATAACGGGACCGCTTGGCATCATTGCCGGTCGCGGCTCCTTGCCCGCCTTCATCGCGGACGCAGCCGCCGCAGACGACGTCGCCGTCCATATCATCGGCATCCAAGGCGAGGCCGACCCCGAAATCGAACGCTTTCCGCACACCTGGATGAGATGGGGGGAGGTCGGGAAGCTTTTTGCCGCCTTGGAGACCCATCGCTGCAAGGACCTCGTCATCATCGGTGGCGTGAGCCGGCCGGATTTCAAGAATGTCCGGATCGATCTCGGAGCCATCAAGCATTGCCGTTTCTATGGCCTGCGCAAGGGGGGCGACGATCATGTCCTCTCCCGGATCGTGCGCTTCTTCGAGTACAAGGGGTATCGGGTCCATGGCGCCGGCGACGTCCTGCCCGAGCTTCTGATGCCCGAGGGGACATTGACGCGGCGCGCGCCGTCCGCCGACGACGAGGCGGACATGGCACTCGCCTTCGAGGTCGTACGCACCCTCGGACGACTCGACATCGGCCAGGCGGCCGTGGTCGCCAGCGGCTACGTCCTGGCCGTGGAGGCCGCCGAAGGCACCGACGCGATGCTGGAGCGCTGCGCCGAGATCAAGCGGCAGGGCCGCAGCCACGGAACAGCCTCAGGCGTGCTCGTAAAGGCGCCGAAACCGGGCCAAGAGGAGCGGGTCGACATGCCGACCATCGGACCGGAGACGATCGTCAAGGCCGCAGCGGCGGGGCTGTCGGGCATTGCAGTCGCCGCCCAGCACGTGCTGATCGCCGAATGCAAGCACACGATCGAGACCGCCGACGAACGGAAACTCTTTCTCTGCGGAGTGCCTTGGGAGGAGAAAGAGACCGCGCCGAAGGCTTAGGCTTTTGCGACCACCCAATCCTCGCGGGACCTTTCAACTGACGCGGCCATGGCGCTGGGGCGGATCGTGCCGCCCCGCTGAGAGTTCACCTCAAGCGTGCCGATCGTCCATGGGTACGAATGCCCGCTCCGTGGCGCCCGTATAGAGCTGACGCGGCCGCCCGATGCGCTGAGACGGATCCTCGATCATCTCTTTCCACTGGGCGATCCAACCGACCGTGCGCGCCAGCGCGAACAACACCGTGAAACATGTCGGTGGGGAAGCCAGTGCCTTGAGCGTGATTCCGGAATAGAAGTCGATATTCGGATAGAGCTTTTTCTCGATGAAGTACTCGTCCGACAGGGCGATCTTCTCGAGCTCCATGGCCACCTTCAAGATCGGGTCGTCCTGATGACCGACCGCCGCGAGCACCTCGTGACAGGTCTTCTGCATGATCTTGGCGCGCGGATCGTAGTTCTTGTAGACCCGGTGGCCAAAACCCATCAGCCGGAACGGGTCGTCCTTGTCCTTGGCCCGCCGCACATACTCTTCGATGCGGCTGACCGAGCCGATCTCCTCCAGCATCATGAGCGCCGCTTCGTTGGCGCCGCCATGGGCCGGTCCCCATAGGCAGGCGATGCCGGCGGAGATACAGGCGAACGGATTGGCACCCGACGAGCCCGCAAGCCGGACCGTCGACGTGGACGCGTTCTGCTCGTGATCGGCATGCAGGATGAAGATGCGGCGCATGGCCCGGGTCAGAACCGGATCAATCTCATATTCCTCGCACGGCACCGCGAAGCACATGCGCATGAAGTTGGCCGAGTAGTCCAGTTCGTTCTTCGGATACACGAAAGGCTGGCCGATGGAATATTTGTAGGCCATCGCCGCGATGGTCGGCATCTTCGCGATCATGCGGATGCTGGCCATTTCGCGCTGCCACGGATCCCGGATGTCGATGGAGTCGTGATAGAAGGCCGACAGCGCGCCGACCACGCCCACCATGATCGCCATCGGATGCGCATCGCGGCGGAAGCCGGAGAAGAACCGGTTCATCTGCTCATGCAGCATCGTATGGCGCGTGATGCGGAGCTTGAACGCATCGTACTGGACCTTGGTGGGAAGCTCGCCATACAGGAGCAGATACGCCGTCTCGAGAAAGGTCGTGTGCTCGGCGAGCTCGTCGATCGGATAGCCGCGATAGAGCAGGATGCCTTTGTCGCCGTCGATATAGGTGATCTTGGATTCGCAGCTTGCGGTGGAGGTGAACCCGGGATCGTACGTGAAGCACCCGGTCCGCCCGTAGAGCGAGGTGATGTCGATGACGTCCGGTCCCATCGTGCCGGCACGCACCGGCATATTGTGCTCGCCGCCGCGCAGCGTAATCGTCGCCTCGTCCACATCGTTCGAGCCAAGTTCTTCTGCGATACTCATCTCAAAACCTCCTGGACATTCACGGGGCAGCGGACACGATGTTCAATCGACCTATCAAAGCGTCGGCAACATCGCATGTCAGCCGGACTCATTTTGCATTGCCGCATTTTCGCGTTGAATTCGCCGCAGCGCAACATGACTTGGTGCATAAATATTACGCATTCTCGGGGGCGCCTGTTTGGTCGGCAATCCGGCCCAGAGCCTCCTCACGCCCGAGGACCTCAAGCACATCAAAGATACCGGGAGATGTCGAGTGCCCCGTCAGGGCCGCGCGAAGCGGCTGCGCGACCTTACCAAGCTTCCGGTCCGTCCGCTCGGCGAAGCTGCGGACACAGGCCTCCAGGCCCGAGACCGACCAAGGCTCCACGGCCGACAGGTCCGGCAGCAGCGCCGCCAGCGTCTCGCGGCCGCCGTCGTCGAGAAGCTTGGCGGCCTTTTCGTCCGGCCTCAGAGGACGTTCGGCGAAGAGATAATCGGCGCTCTCCAAGAGATCGACCAGGGTCTTCGCGCGCTCCTTCAAGCCCGGCATCGCGCGCTCGAGCTTGGCCCAACCATCGTTGCCGATGCGCCCGAGGATGTCATCCGCATCGCCAAGATGGGGCACGAGAGCCTTCAAATGACTCACGATCTCCGCGTCAGGCATCGTCCGCAGATAGTGCCCGTTGAGACTCTCGAGCTTGGCAAAGTCGAACCGCGCCGGCGAACGGCCGATCGCCTCCAGATTGAACCAGGCGATCATCTCCTCCGTCGAGATGACCTCCGCGTCTCCGTGGCTCCAGCCCAGCCGCACCAGATAGTTCCGCAAGGCGACCGGCAAATAGCCCATCTCGCGATAGGCCTCCACGCCGAGCGCCCCATGGCGTTTGGACAGTTTCGCGCCGTCGGGCCCGTGAATCAGAGGCACATGGGCGTAGATGGGTGCGTCCCAGCCGAGAGCCTCAAAGAGCTGTGTCTGCCGTGCCGCGTTGGTGAGGTGGTCGTCGCCGCGAACCACGTGGGTGATGTCCATGTCGCGATCGTCGACCACGACCGACAGCATATAGGTCGGGGTCCCGTCGCTCCGTAGAAGGACGAAATCGTCCAGATCCTTGTTCGCGAATGTGACGCGCCCTTGAATTCGATCCTCGATGACGGTCTTGCCCTCGCGGGGGGATTTGAAGCGGATGGCCGGCGCGACGCCGACCGGCGCCAGGGCCGGATCCTTGTCCCGCCAGGTGCCGTCGTAACCCGGGGAGCCGCCCTCGGCGCGGGCCTTGTCGCGCATGGCCTGAAGCTCCTCCGGGCTCGCGTAGCAGCGATAGGCCTTGCCCTCGGCCAGGAGCCGTTCGGCCACCTCGCGGTGGCGCTCCGAGCGGGCGTACTGATAGACCGGCTCGCCGTCCCAATTGAGCTCCAGCCAGCGCAGCCCGTCCAAAATGGCCGCGATAGCGGCGTCCGTGGAGCGCGCCCGATCGGTGTCCTCGATCCGCAGCAGCATCTTGCCGCCATGCGCTTGGCGAACAGCCAGTTGAACAAGGCGGTGCGCGCGCCGCCAATATGCAGGAAGCCCGTCGGAGACGGCGCAAATCGCGTGATAACGGTCTCGGTCATCGGTGAGGTCTTGAACCGGAAGGGTGCGTTGAGATGAAGAAGGAAAGCGTTCGCGGGAGGGTGTAGCATAAGGCCGCGACGCGGGTAAGGGCAGGGCAGACGCCCCGCCCCGGGGGAGCCATGCGAGGGACGGGCGAGGACGCAACAGGCGGCGACTGGCCTCCGGAGCCGGGGCGCAACCCTCACGGCACCCCTCACAGCCTGGGCGCCCGGCTGGCCGCCACGTTCGCGGACGCCCTGGAGGCCGAGACCGACCGCTGGTTTCTCTGGCTACCGGTTTTCTTCGCCGCCGGCATCGCGTTCTACTTCACCGTGCCTACGGAGCTGGATGGGCGCGTCGCGGCGGCCTTCGTGATCGCCGCGCTGGGCATCGTCCTGTTCCTCCGCGGGAGTGTGCTGGCTTCGCCGCCGGCGTGGCGCTCCTGGCGCTCGCCTTGGGATTTGCGGGCGCGAAGGCGCGCACGGAACTCGTCAGGGCGCCCGTGCTGCAGAGCGAACTGCGCCACGTGCCGGTCACGGGCTTCGTGGAAACGTTCGAAGCCCGGGTGGATGCCCGCGACCGGCTGACCTTGCGCGTCATCGGCATTGGGTCGCTCACGCCGGCCGAACGGCCGAGACGCATCCGCGTGAGCCTCGCCGGCAAGACGGCGAGCGTTCAGCCCGGAGAGGCCGTCGCCTTGCGGGCGACCCTGAACCCGCCGCCGGAGCCCGTCGCGCCGGGCGGCTTCGATTTCGGACGGCGGGCCTGGTTCCAGCAAATCGGCGGATTCGGCTACGCAACGGGGCGCATCGCCCCGCTCGAGAATGCGCCGCAAGCCCCGGTGGGGCTCCGCCTTTGGGCCAAGGTCGATAATCTCCGGAACGCCGTGAACACCCGCATCCGCGCGGCGTTGCCCGGAGAGACCGGCGCCGTTGCCGTCGCACTGATCACGGGGGAACGGGGCGGCATACCGAACCGCGTGACAGAGGCGATGCGGGACGCAGGGCTCGCCCACGTCCTGGCCATATCGGGACTGCATATGGTGATCATGGCGGGCAGCGTGTTCTGGCTCGTCCGCGCGATGCTGGCCTTCGTGCCCGGGATCGCCTTGCGCTTCCCCATCAAGAAATGGGCGGCCGCGATCGCGCTCCTTGCCGCGGGCTTCTATCTGGTGCTTTCGGGTGCGTCCGTCCCAACGGTCCGCGCCTTCCTGATGATGGGCATCGTCATGGTCGCGATCATGCTCGACCGGCCGCCGATCACCATGCGCAACGTGGCGTTGGCCGCGCTCGCCATTCTCGTCGTCGCGCCCGAATCCCTGTTCGACCCCAGCTTCCAGATGTCGTTCGCCGCCGTCATCGGCTTGGTCGCGGCCTACGAGCCTATTCCGCGCGCAGCGCGCGCCTGCGGCGGAGACCAACGCGGCCTGGCGCGGTCTGCGCTGGGGCGGCGCGCTCGTTTTCGGCGCCGGCCTCACCACCCTGATCGCCGGCGGGGCGGTCGCGCCGTTCGCCGTCTACCATTTTCACCGCATGACCCATTACGGCATCGCCGCCAACATGATCGCCGCGCCGCTGATCAGCCTGCTGATCATGCCCATGGCGCTGCTGTCCCTGATCGCCATGCCATTCGGCTGGAGGCCTGGCCGCTCCAGGCCATGGGGCTTGGAATCGGGCTCATGGTGGGCGCGGCCGAATGGGTTGCCGCCTGGCCCGGCGCCGTCACGATCCTGCCCGATCTGTCCGGGTGGGCGCTCGCCCTGATCGCCCTTGGTGGCCTTTGGCTGTGCCTGTGGCGCACCCGGCTGCGCGCGCTCGGCCTCGTAATCGCCGCTTTGGGGCTCGCGCTCGCGCCACCGGGGCACCGGCCCGACGTCCTGATCGAGCGGGACGGCAAGACGGCCGCCTTGCGCGGCAACAGCGGCCTGGTCTTCCCGTCGGCGACCGCGGGAACCTACAGCGTCGAGAAATGGCTCCTGGCCGATGGCGACGGCACCGATCCGGGAAACCTGCCGCGCTCGTCGCCGTTCCGCTGCGATCCGCTGGGCTGCGTGGGGCAAGTCAAGGGAAAGACCGTGGCGCTGATCCGCGAGACGGGGGCTCTGGCCGAAGATTGCCGCAAGGCCGATATCGTCATCGCACCGTTCAAGCTCGGAAAGACCTGCAAGGCCCCGCGCATCGTCGTCGACAGGACGGCGCTGTCGGCCCAAGGCGCACACGCGCTCTATATCGAAGGCCTGTCGATCCGAACCGAGACCGTCGCCGGAACGCGCGGGGCACGTCCCTGGTCCCGGTCCACAGTGAATGCAAAACCGCCCCGGCGCCCGCGCCAGGGCACGGAGACCGGCGCTGCGGGCCGGGGGCTTAGTAGCGGCGAATGAGGCCGACCAGGCGCCCTTGGACCCGCACCCGGTCGGGCCCGAAAATCCGCGTCTCGTAGGCCGGATTGGCCGCTTCCAGCGCAATGGAAGCGCCCCGGCGGCGCAGGCGCTTCAGCGTGGCTTCTTCCTCGTCCACGAGGGCCACGACGATGTCGCCGTTGCTGGCGTCGTCACATTTGCGGACGATGATCGTATCGCCTTCCAGAATTCCGGCATCGATCATCGAGTCGCCCTTCACCTCGAGCGCGTAGTGCTCGCCCTTGGCCAACAGCTCCGGCGGCACCTCGATCGTATCAAGCTTGGTCTGAATGGCTTCGGCGGGGACGCCGGCGGCGATCCGGCCCATGATCGGCAGGGCGATGGTCTGCCCCTCGGAAGAGGTTTCCGATGCTGCCGAGGCCATCCGTCCCAGACTGCCCTCGATCACGCTCGGCGAGAACCCGCGCCCGCGCGCCGCAATACCTTGCGGAACCGATTCGGGGAGTTTGATGATCTCCATGGCCCGGGCCCGATGGGGCAGGCGGCGCACGAAGCCGCGCTCTTCCAGGGCCGTGATCAGACGATGAATGCCGGACTTGGACCGAAGATCCAGAGCCTCCTTCATTTCGTCGAACGAAGGCGGAACGCCTGACTCCTTCAACCGCTCATGGATGAACATGAGAAGCTCTTTTTGCTTCGGTGTGAGCATTTGGTCCCCTTCTTGAGCGACTCGGACTGCGTTGAGCGGCTCGGACTGAGCAACAACCAACCTGGCCTTCGCAAATTCCGGCCAGGGCTTGGCCCCGTATCGTACAAATCGTGAACAGTATAGATGTTCTGTTTGTGTTCCGCAAGCAGAACCGCGCAACAGCGGGGTTGGTTGGCGCCTTTGGACGCCTTTTGTTCGGTCGATTCGGGTTGCCGAGCCGTTAATCAGCCCGCGAGCGGCAGAACGAGCACCTTCGTTCCCTCCGGAACGGCCGGGGCGTGGGGCGCCCGGACGATGAGGCAGTCCGCATGGGCCAAGGCCGCCATCAGCGACGAATCCTGGGACGACAGGACCCGGACATGGCGTGTTCCATCGTCCGCAAAGCTGGATGTGGCCCGTTGATAGCCCTGGCGCGGCCCGTTCTCCGGCAACGCGGAAGCCAGAGTCGCTTGCTGCGGGACAACGCTCGCATTCCCGCCGAGGAGCCCGCGGAGCATGGGCAGCAAAAAGACCACGGCGCAGACAAAGGCCGAAACGGGGTTCCCCGGCAAGCCGAGAACGCGCGTCGAACCAAGCCGTCCGGCGAAGGCGGGCTTGCCGGGCCGCATGGCAACCTTGGCGAAGTCCATCTGCAGGCCCGCCCGCGCAAGGGCGTCCGCGACAAGATCGCGTTCGCCGACGGACGCGCCGCCGATCGTCACGAGCACGTCCGCATCCGCGACCCGCGCGATGAACTGGGCGAGGGCGCCCT
This sequence comes from Methyloceanibacter methanicus, assembly GCF_001723285.1. Classification (GTDB taxonomy): domain Bacteria; phylum Pseudomonadota; class Alphaproteobacteria; order Rhizobiales; family Methyloligellaceae; genus Methyloceanibacter; species Methyloceanibacter methanicus. The sequence goes on from NZ_LPWG01000003.1 coordinate 83,983, forward strand.
CGTCGTCGCGCGCGACCCCGAGGTCCAGCGAATCGCCGCCGTAGCTGTCGACAAGCGCGGCGATGCCGTAGCTGACGGACGCGACGATCTGATCGGGGCCGATCATGCTGCCCGGCGGTACGATCTCGTCGCCTGTCGACAGGATGGCGACACGCGGCTTCCGCCGCACCGGCAACTCCGCGTGATTCATCGCCGCCGCCAGCATCACCGTCCGCGCGCCGAACCGCGTTCCCCGCCGCAGCAGCACGTCACCCTCCATGAAGTCCTGACCTTCGGGGCGGATATGCCGCCCGGCCACGGCGGCCTTGACCAAAACGCTGTCGCCGAAGGCTTCGGTATCTTCCTGGATGACCACCGTGTCGGCCCCGTCGGGAACCGGCGCACCGGTAAAGATCCGGACGGTTTGTCCGGGTCCGACGATGCCGTCGAACCGCGCGCCGGCCGCGGATTCGCCGATCAACGCGAGCGTGGCCGGCAGGGCGGCCACATCGGCCGCGCGGACCGCATAGCCGTCCATGGCCGAGGCATCGAAGGGGGGCTGCGTCAGCGTGGCGGCCAGATCTTCCGCGAGTACCCGGCCGTGGGCTTGCGCGATCGGCACGCGCTCGACCTCGAGTGGGCTCAGGCCCGACAGGACCCGCTCAAGTGCATCCTCGACGGAGATGAGCGCCATCACTCATGGCGCCCGGAACGTGCCGGACCGACCGCCGGACTTCTCCACCAGCCGAATGCCGGAGAAGCTCATGGCGCGGTCCACAGCCTTGCACATGTCGTAAAGCGTCAGGCAGGCGACCGTGACGGCAGTCAGCGCTTCCATCTCGACGCCCGTCTTGCCGTCCACCTTGACGGCCGCCTCGACGCGCAGGCGCGCCCCCGCGCGGTCCGGCGTGAAATCGACCGTGACCTTGGAGAGGGCTAGCGGGTGACACAGCGGGATGAGGTCGGCCGTCTTCTTGGCGGCCATGATGCCGGCGATGCGTGCCGTCGCCAGTACGTCCCCCTTCGGTGCCGTCCCGTCGAGGATCATGTCGAGCGTCGCCGGTGCCATGGTCACGTAGCCTTCCGCCACGGCCGTTCGCGACGTGACGGCCTTCTCCGAGACATCCACCATATTCGCCTCGCCACGGGCATTGAGATGGGACAGCGGGCCGCTCATTGCGCGGCCTCGGCGGCACTGTCTACGCCCGTCAGAAGCGCCCGGGTCGCAGCAGTCACATCGGTCTTCCGCATGAGACTCTCGCCGACCAGGAAGGCATGCACATCGGCACGTGCGAGCCGCGTCAGATCCTCGTGGTCGAAGATTCCGCTTTCGGCCACGACCATGCGATCGCCGGTAACGCGTGGCGCGAGGCGTTCGGTGGTCTCGAGCGTGGTATCGAAGGTCTTGAGGTCCCGGTTGTTGATGCCGATCAGCTCCGTCTTGAGCGTCAGGGCGCGATCGAGCTCCGCCTCGTCATGCACTTCGGCCAGCACATCCATGCCGAGATCGCGCGCGGCATCCTCGAGGCCGCGGGCAAGCGCATCGTCGACCGCCGCCATGATGATCAGGATGCAGTCCGCGCCGAGAACGCGCGCCTCGAGCACCTGGTAGGGATCGATCATGAAGTCCTTGCGCAAGGCAGGGAGCGAGCACGCCGCCCGCGCGAGCGTCAGATATTCCGGGTTGCCCTGGAAAGACGGACCGTCCGTCAGCACGGACAGACAGGCCGCCCCACCGGCCTCGTAGGCCACCGCAAGCGTCGGCGGATCGAAATCAGCCCGGATGAGCCCCTTGGACGGACTCGCTTTCTTGATCTCGGCGATGAGGCCGAAACCGCCGGCCCCGATCCGCGCCTTCAAAGCGCCGGCAAAGGGGCGGGGCTTGTCGCCCGCGTCGAGATCCGCGCGCAGGTCCTGTTCAGACCGTATTTTCTTAGCGGCCTCAACCTCTTCGCGCTTGTAGGTCAGAATTTTGTCGAGCACGTGCGCCATGGGATGTCCTTATGCGCCCACACTATCATTGGTGAGCGCCACGAGCCCCTCCAAAACCTGGAACGCGCGTCCGCTGTCGATCGCCTCCGCCGCCAGCGTCACCCCATCGCGCAAGGACTCCGCCTTGCCGGCCACGAGCAATGCCGCCGCCGCGTTCAACAGCACAATGTCGCGAAGCGGCCCTCGGTTCCCCTGCAGCACCGCCTTGATATGGGCGGCATTCTCTTCCGCGTCGCCGCCGATCAGGTCCTCGGGCTTTGCGTCGGGGAGGCCGGCATTGCGCGGCGAGATGCGGAACGTGGAAACCTTGCCGGAATCGAGGACGGCGACCTCGCTGAAATTGGTGGTGGTCAGTTCGTCGAGACCGTCGCAACCGTGGACGACCCAGGCACGCTCGACTCCGAGAAGCCCCAGCACCTTGGCGATCGGTTCGACCCATTTGGAATCGAACACGCCGACGACCTGATATTTGGTCCGGGCCGGATTGGCCAGTGGGCCGAGCAGGTTGAAGATCGTCCGCACGCCGAGTTCCCCCCGCACCTTGGCCACGTGGCGCATGGCGGCATGATGGGCGGGCGCATACATGAACCCCAACCCGCACTCGGCGATGCAGCGCTCGATCGTCTCCGGCGCGCAGTCGAGATTGACGCCAAGTGCGGCCAGCACGTCGGCCGAGCCCGAACGCGACGAGATCGACTTGTTGCCGTGTTTCGCGACGGGCACGCCCGCGCCGGCCACCACGAAGGCGGCGCAGGTCGAGATGTTGTGCGTACCCTTGGCATCGCCGCCCGTACCGCATGTGTCGATCGCGCCGGGAGGTGCCTTGACCGACAAGGCCTTCGCCCGCAGCACCCGCGCCGCGCCGGCGATCTCCTCGACGGTCTCGCCACGCGCCTGCAGTCCCATCAAGAGGGCACCGATCTGAGCATCGGTCGCCTGGCCCGACATGATGGCCTCGAAGGTCAGCGCGGCCTGTTCCTCGGTGAGCGTATCGCCGCGCAAGACCGCTTTGATGGCCTCCCGCAGATGGTTCGAATCCGCTTGCGGGGCAGGCGAGGGGCTAGAGGGCACCGGCCGTATCTCTTTCCGGAGTGCCACGGCTGCGCCGTTCGACACGGGCAAGATCCAAGAAATTGCAAGCAATTGATGCCCGTGTTCGGAGGCGATGCTCTCGGGGTGGAACTGCACGCCGTGGACGGGATAGCTTGTATGCTGCATGCCCATGATGACGCCGTCCCCCGTTTGGGCCGTCACTTCGAGCTCGGCGGGAAGCGTGTCCGGATCGACGACCAGCGAGTGGTAGCGGGTGGCCGAGAAATCCTGCGGCAGGCCGGCGAAGATTCCCGTGCCGGTGTGGTGCACCTTGGACAGCTTGCCGTGCATCAGATAGGGCGCGCGGACAACCTTGCCGCCAAACACCTGCCCGATGGTTTGGTGGCCGAGACACACACCCAGGATCGGCACCACGGGCGCCGCGCGCGAACCAGCTCCAGGCAGATGCCCGCGCGATCCGGATCGCACGGTCCGGGAGACAGCACGATGGCCTCCGGCGCTTCGGCCAGGACCTCGTCGACCGTCACCTTGTCGTTGCGGTAGACCTGCGTTTCCGCCCCCAATTCCCCGAGGAAATGCACGAGGTTGTAGGTGAAACTGTCGTAGTTATCGATCAGGGTCAGCATGGTTCCAGTTAGGCCTTGCGCCAAGGCGCCGTCAAGGCCGGCAAGCCATTGCAGCCTAGCTCTGGCACACCAATATTGGCCTTACGATCCTCTCATTTTTTAGGAGATTCTATGGAGACGATTTTTGCTGCCGTTGTTGGACAGCGCGACCAGGTGTTTTACGTCGGCGAAGAGAACGTAGAAGATGCTGCCAAGACTCTTTTGGCGCGCCAACCTTCTCTGAGCGATCAGTCGGTAACATTCTACGAACTCCCCGGAGCCCAGGCAGAGTTCCTCAACCTTGGACAAGGTGGGGTTCTGGAGTGGCCTAGCGGTACGGTCATCCGGCTGGAGAAATTGACCGGCCCGATTGCCGATTAGTAAGCCTGCGGGCACCCAACTACCCAGGGCACCTCGGCAAGTGGGTGCCTATGCCCGACTCTTACGACGCGGCGTCCCCGCGCACGTCCCTGGGTGCAAGGAACTGCGTGAGGCTTCCACTGCCCACGTCGACACTCGACCAAAGACCCGCGGGAAAGGTGATCACGGCCAGCCCCCCCGTCGGATATTTCTCGCTCAAACGGTCCCGCAGCTCCTTCGGCCCAGCGCCGATCAGTTCGAGCGCCAGCGCCTGAATCTCCGGATTGTGACCGAGCAGCAGGACGCTACGCGCGCCAGGCTGAATGCCCCGCAACATGTCCAACATCTCTTCCGGAGTCGCGTGGTACAGCGAGTCCTCGTAAAGGACCTTGGGTTCGACCTTCAGCTCCGGCAGGACGAGGGCGAGCGTATCGACTGTGCGCTGTGCCGACGAGCACAGGATCAGTTCCGGGTCGATTCCGCGCTCGGACATCGCCCGGCCCATGGCGGGCGCGTCCGCCATGCCCCGGGAATTCAACGGCCGCTCCCGGTCAGGTAGCGCCGGATTCTTCCAGCTCGATTTGGCGTGGCGCAGGAGGCTGAGGGTAAGCATGGTCGAACCTCCTGGTCTCCTTACTGGCCGCGCTTGGCCCGGGCCGCAAACCGTACGGCCTCGTCGGCTGCCTTGAACAGGGCGCCCGCCTTGTTCATGCATTCGATCTGTTCGTTTTCCGGCACCGAGTCCGCGACGATCCCCGCGCCGGCCTGCACGTACATGACACCGTCCTTCAGAACGGACGTCCGCAAGACGATACAGCTATCCATTTCGCCGTCGGCGGAGAAATAGCCGACGCAGCCGGCGTAAATGCCGCGCGCCGAATCCTCCAATTCGTCGATGATCTCCATGGCGCGGACTTTGGGCGCGCCGGACACCGTGCCGGCCGGAAAGCCCGCCATCAGCGCATCCACCGCGTCGTGGTCCGGCGACAGCGTCCCGGCGACATTCGAGACGATATGCATGACCTGGCTGTAGTACTCCAGGAAGAAGCTGTCGGTGACGCGGACGCTCCCAACCTCCGCGACGCGGCCCACGTCGTTCCGCCCGAGATCGAGCAGCATCAGATGTTCCGCGCACTCCTTGGGGTCGCCGAGAAGCTCCTTCGCGAACGCCTGGTCCTCGTCGGGCGTGCCGCCGCGCGGACGCGTTCCCGCGATAGGCCGGATCGTGACCTCGCCCTTCCGGACGCGCACCAGAATTTCCGGGCTCGATCCGACCACGGCAAAGTCCCCGAAATTGAGGTAGTAGAGAAAGGGCGAGGGATTGACCCGCCGTAGCGCGCGGTAAAGCGAGAAGGTCGGCAGCTCGTAAGGCGCCTCGAAACGCTGGCTGAGGACGACCTGAAAGATGTCGCCGGCGGAAATGTACTCCTTCGCGCGCGCAACCTTGGCCATATAGGCCTCCGGCGACGTGACGGCGCGCGGCGCGGGATGCGGCACGTCTTCGATCGGCTCGGGCTTGTGGGGCAGGAGCTGGTCGAGCCGGTCCAGGATGACGTTCAACCGCTCTCCGGCTCGCGCATAGGCAGCCTTCGCGCTGACCCCTGGGGCTGGACGCACCGGGGTTACGACGCAAAGCTCGTCCTTCACGCTGTCGAAGATCACGATCAGCGTGGGCCGCACGAGAATGCTGTCGGGCAGGCCGAGGTCGTCGGGCTTGCCGTCGGGCAGGTTCTCGATCAGCCGCACCGTATTGTAGCCCATATAGCCGAAAATGCCGGCCGCCATGGGCGGCAGCGCCTCGGGCAGTGCGATCTTGGATTCGGCCAGCAGCGCGCGCAGGCTCTGAAGCGCCGGTTGCGGGGCCGGCGCGAACGCATCCCGGTCGGATTGGGGGCTGCGGTTGATTTCGGCCTTGTTGCCTTGCGCCCGCCAAATCACATCCGGTTCGCAGCCGATGATCGAGTAGCGGCCGCGATTGGCACCGCCCTCGACGGACTCGAACAGAAAGCTGTTGGGCCGCTCGTTTGCGATCTTGAGCATGGCGGAGACGGGCGTTTCCAGATCGGCCACGAGGCGCGTCCAGACCACTTGCGCCACGCCCTCGTCATAGAGGCGCGCGAACGCCGTGAAGTCCGGCTCCATCGAGGCCGAACCAAGATCGGGCAGGGGCGGACTCACCGAAGCTGGCGCCGAACTCATGGCTCCTCGCCGCTACCCGTGAGCCTCGCGAGCGCCTGGCTGTTGATCTTCACGCCATAGGTCTGCTCCAGCTCGCTGAAATACTCCGCGATGATGTCCTCGCTGTAGAGCAGCCCGATCCGTGCCCGCAATTGCTTGAGAGCACGCGGATCTATCTCCGGCGGCTCGACGATTTCGTCCACCTGGAACACGATCCGGCCCTCGTCGACACCAGACGCGGCCGAGCCGAAGCCTCCCTTGGGAAGCGTGAAGGCCTGCTGCACCGCCGCCGGAAGCACGTTTACGGTAATGTCGTCGCGCTTCAGCGCCGATGTCGGCAGCACGTCGTTGCCAAGCTCCTTGGCGATGCCTTCAAGCGTCTTGGACCCATCGTTCAGATCACGGATCATCTTTCTGCGTGAGAACCGTGACCTGATTGCGCGTGGCTTCCGCGCGCCAGCCTTTTTCCACGTCGGCGCGAACCTCGTCGAAGGGCTTGAGCGTCTCGGGCGTGATACCCAAGACCTCGTACCAGACCACGCCTTCATCGCGGGCGCGATGGGATCGTTTTCGATCCCCGCATCCGTCACGAAGATTCCGTTCAGGAGTTCCTTCTGCGCCGGGGCTTCGATCGTCGACCCGTCCGGCTTGCGGCCTGTGCGATCCACCTGATCGATGACCGTGTAGTTGAGCTTGAGCTTGCCCGCGGTCTCCTCCAGCGTCGAACCCGAGGCGAGCTCGTCCTCGACCTTGTCGTGCATGTCGAAGATGGCGCCGGACGCCCGCTCCTTGGCGATCTCCTGTTCGATGTCGGCCTTGGCCTCTTCAAAGGTGGGAACCTTGCCGGGTGTGATTTCCGTCACACGGATCAGCACAACGCTTCCGAGCTTGCCGGTTATGGGCTTGCTGACCTCGTCCTTTTCGAGCTTGAAGGCTTCTTCGGCCACGACCTCGTCGGCCAGTTCGCTCTTCGAAACGGTGCCGAGATCGATATCCGTCTCGCTCAGGCCAAGCTCCTTGGCCGCCTCGACGAAGTCGGTGCCGGACGCGATCTTCGCGGCGATCTTTTCAGCTTCCTCGGCATTGGGAAGCGCGATCTGCTGGATGCGCCGCTTTTCGGGCTGGCCGAGCGTGTCCTTCTTGGTTTCGTAGGTCGACTTGAGGTCGGCCTCGGTAATGTTCAACTCGTCCTTCACCGTTTCCGGCGTGACCGCAATCATGCCGACCTTCCGGTATTCCGGCTGGGTGAAGGTCTGCTTGTGATTGTCGTAATAGGATTTCAGATCCTGCTCCGTGGGATCGCCCACGGCCTCGGCGGCCGATTTCGGAACGAGCACGTATTTCAGGATGCGCCGTTCCTCGTTGAACTTGTTCAACGCATCGACGATCGCCTGGGGACTGCTTGCGACTTCGCCGACCGTGACCAGCAATTGCCGCCTCAGAGACTGCTCACGCAGAGTCTGCAGGTAGGTGGCTTCGTTCATGCCGATATTACGCAAGGCCGACTGAAAGGCGAGGGGACTGAAATTGCCGGACGCATCCTGGAAGGAGGGATCCTTCATGATCTGCGCCAGCAGCGCCTCTTCACTGATGCTCAGGCCGAGATGTCCGGCATGGGTGTCGACGGCGGCGCCCCCCACAAGCCGTTCCAGCACGCGCTGATCGAGCCCGGCGCCCCGCGCCTCTTGCAGACTGAGGCTACGGCCCGCGTCCTGGCTCATGGCGCGCAGGACGTCCTGCTGTACGCGCTGATAGTTCTGTGGAGAGATCTCCGTATCGCCGACCTCGATCAGAGTCTGCCGGCCATAGCCGGTAAAGATATCGGCGATACCCCAGATGGCGAAGCTCACCACCAGCAGGGCGACGAGAATCAGTCCTAATGTTCGTGCTGCGCCTTTGCGCAATGTGTCGAGTGCCACGCCTCGAAGACCTTCTTATTCATGAATTGCCAAATGCGCATCGGCGTCCGATGTTATGGCCGCCTGGCGCGGCGCGCATCATAGGTAGACAGCGCGGGTGCGGCAACACGAACAAACAAAGGAAAATTGCGCTATTTCGTTGGCGTAAACGCGCGAGTTGGGGGGAAAGGTGACTGGGATCAGGCCGCTTGTTGCCGGGAATTGGAAAATGAACGGGCTCGGCAGCGCCCTGTCGGAGCTTGCAGCGCTGCGAGCGCGCCTTGATGCCGCGCCGGGTCCGGAGACCGACATCATGGTGTGTCCGCCGGCGACGCTGCTGACCCGTGCCCGCGAGACACTCGAGGGCTCGCCGATCATGCTCGGGGCGCAAGACTGCCATCCGCTCCCGTCCGGCGCCCATACAGGCGATCTCTCTGCCGAAATGCTGGCCGACGCCGGCGCGACCGCCGTGATCGTCGGCCACTCGGAACGGCGGATCGACCATGGCGAGTCCGACACACTCGTGCATGCCAAGGCGCTTGCGGCCTACCGGGCCGGGCTGATGGCCATCATCTGTATCGGGGAGACCGAATCACACTACCGGGACGGCAAGACGCTCGACATCCTCAGGAGCCAGGTCGAAGGGTCTGTACCGGAAGCGCGCGCCCGAGAATACGGTCATCGCCTAGCCGTCTGGGCCATCGGCTCGGGCCTCACGCCGACGCCGGCGGAGGTCGCCCAGGTCCATGGCCTCATTCGCTCGGTCCTGGGGCAAATGCTGGGCGATTCGGAAGCGGGTGCCATGCGGCTCCTCTATGGCGGCTCCGTGAAGCCCGCCAATGCGGCGGAACTGCTCTTCGTTCCGGACGTGAACGGAGCACTGGTCGGCGGCGCGAGTCTCAAGGCCGCGGATTTCTACGAAATTCTGTCCGTCTACGCCGAAACCCGGTGCTGATCGGAGGCCCGAAAACCCTGGGTCCGCGCTTGCAAATCGGTTAAGCTTCTGCATTCTGCCAAAATGACGACGGCAGGGGGCCATGACGTTCTTGGGGAGCGGATGACGAAGCTGCGTCCAATCGCTGTGATGCTGGTCGTTTTGGGATTCGCTCTGCCCACTGGCACGGCGGGAGCGGAACCCCTGGAAGCCGATGAGTGCAAGGCGCTCAAATCCGAGAAGGAAGCCTTGCTCACGGCGACGGTCCAAGCCGCCCTCAAGCGCGGGCCCGACTGGGTCAAGGACCATCTCCACGACCAGGACAAGATCGAGCAGGTCCGCCAATACTTGCTGGTGGAAGAGAAAGTCGCCTTCCGCTGCCGCACCAACGGCGTCCGGATTCCCAAGCCTCTGCCGCCGTCGCTGCCCGACCGCAAACCGAAGGTTCCGACCTTCGTTCTCGCGGGCGTGGACGCCACCTCGCTCATCCCCTTGCGCAATCCCTCGCGAGGGGCAGGTGAGAAGGTGACGGCGGCGTCGCCACGAGCGACGGCGAGGGCGATATCGACGGCGATCCGGATCTCGGGTCCGACGACGCGGCGGAGCTTACGTCCGCAGCCGATACCAGCGTCTCCAGCACCGAAGCCGGTGTCAGCGCCGCCAGCGAGGCGGTCGCCAAAGAAGAGGCGGCAATCCGGCAGGGGCTAGCCAACCCCTAGCGGAGTCGGATAAGACAGCGCCTTCCGATAACAAGGCGACACAATGAGCACCGTAATTCTTCTGATCCATGTGATGATCGCGATCGCCCTCGTGGGCGTCATCCTGCTGCAGCGCTCCGAAGGCGGCGCGCTTGGTATTGGCGGCGGCGGTGGCGGCGGCGGCGGCTTCATGACCGGCCGCAGCGCCGGCGATGCGCTCACGCGGACCACGACCATTTTGGCGGCGTGCTTCTTCCTGACGAGCCTGACCCTGTCGATCCTGGCGAGCCACAACACCGCCTCGACCCCGTCGATCGTGCCGACCAGCGGCGGCGAGGGCGGGCTGACGCCACTGACGATTCCGGGCCAGACGGAGCCGACGGCACCGGCCGCCCCCGCAGCGCCATCTGGACCGCAAGTCCCGCAATCGAACTGATTTGGCGTCAAGTTTCGCACAGAAAATTCTGCGCCAAGACGTCTCGCCGGGCACGTTTGGGCTGCGCATAAGCCCAGACTCGGTGTAGGGTCGAGGCCCATGGCGCGGTACGTCTTCATTACCGGCGGCGTGGTTTCCTCACTCGGCAAGGGGCTCGCTTCGGCAGCGCTTGGGGCGCTTTTGCAGGCGCGCGGATTTCGCGTGCGTCTCTGTAAGCTCGACCCTTATCTGAACGTCGATCCAGGAACCATGAGCCCCTACCAGCACGGTGAGGTCTTCGTCACCGATGACGGTGCGGAGACGGACCTGGATCTGGGCCATTACGAGCGCTTCACCGGCCGGCCGGCGCGGCAGGCCGACAACATCACCACCGGCCGGATCTATCAGGAGATCATCGCCAAGGAGCGCCGGGGCGACTATCTCGGCGCCACGGTCCAGGTCATTCCCCACGTGACCGACGCCATCAAGAATTTCATCGTCACGGGCAACGAAGACGTCGACTTCGTGCTCTGCGAGATCGGCGGCACAGTCGGCGATATCGAAGGCCTGCCGTTCTTCGAGGCCATCCGCCAGCTCGGCAACGAGTTGCCACGGGGGACGAGCGCATTCGTCCATCTTACGCTCCTGCCTTATATTCCGAGCGCGGGCGAACTGAAGACCAAGCCCACCCAACACTCGGTCAAGGAATTGCGTTCGATCGGCATCCAGCCGGACGTCCTGCTCTGCCGCGCCGACCGGCCGTTGCCGCCGGACGAGCGGCGCAAGATCGCGCTGTTCTGCACGGTCCGCCCCGAAGCCGTGATCCAGGCGCTCGACGTCTCCAGCATCTACGACGTGCCGCTCGCCTATCATTACGAAGGGCTGGACAGCGAACTCCTGGCCGCGTTCGGCATTACGGACGCGCCGGCTCCGGACCTGTCCCTGTGGAGCGATATCTCGGCCACCATTGCCGAACCCGACGGCGAGGTGACGATCGCGATCGTCGGGAAATACACCGGGCTCAAGGACGCCTACAAATCCCTGAGCGAGGCGCTGACCCATGGCGGCATCGCCAACAAGGTCAAAGTCAATCTCGAATGGATCGAGTCCGAGATCTTCGAGAGCCAGGACGCCGCGGCCTATTTGGAAGACGTGAACGGGATCCTCGTGCCGGGCGGGTTTGGAGAACGTGGCGCCGAAGGCAAGATCCTGGCGGCGCGCTATGCCCGCGAGCGGAACTTCCCGTACTTCGGAATCTGCTTCGGCATGCAGATGGCCGTCCTCGAGGTCGCGCGCCATCTGGCCGGGATCGAGACCGCCAGTTCCACCGAATTCGGCCCGACGGACGAACCGCTGATCGGTCTCATGACCGAGTGGATGAAGGGCGATGAGCTGGAGCGCCGCGAACACAATGGCGATCTTGGCGGCACGATGCGGCTCGGCGCCTATGACGCCATGCTCGCGCCCGGCAGCAAGGTCGCCGAAATCTACGGCACGACGGAAATCTCCGAACGTCACCGGCACCGCTATGAAGTGAATATGCGCTACCGCGACCGGCTGGAGAAGGCGGGCTTGCGTTTTTCAGGACTGTCGCCAGACGGCCTTCTGCCGGAGATCGTGGAAATCCCCGGCCACCCCTGGTTCATCGGCGTTCAGTTTCACCCCGAACTGAAGTCGCGGCCCTTCGCGCCGCACCCGCTGTTCAAGTCCTTCATCGCCGCCGCGGTCGAACAGAGCCGGCTGGTCTAGGGACCGCGAGCCGGGAAACGCCCCGGCTCGCGGCTCGCCTCTTACTTCTGCGGTGCGGACGCGCCCGGGGCGACATCGGAGTCGCCTTCGCCGCGGACCGGGATCTCGTCGTCGCCGGTGAGCACGCCGCCCGGCTTGAACAGGAGCCCGGCGATCCCGGCGCCGATCAGCGGCGCCACGATGAACAGCCACAATTGGGCAAGCGCGGTGGGGTTCGTGCCCGCACCCACCAGGGCCGGCCCAAGCGAGCGGGCCGGGTTCACCGACGTGCCGGTGACATTGATGCCGAGCAGGTGCAGGGCGACGAGCGTCAGCCCGATAGCGAGCCCTGCGAGCCCCACCGGCGCGCCCTTCTGCGTCACGCCGAGAATGCAGACGAGGAACAGGAACGTTCCGACGACTTCGTATACGAAGGCCGACGTCACGCTGTACTCGCCGAGATAGCCTGCGCCCCAGCCATTCTGACCGAGGCCGCCCGTCCAGCCGGACGCCTTGCCCGACAGGATGAGATAGAGCACGGCGGCGCCGGCAATGGCGCCCAGCACCTGCGCGATCACATAGGTCACGAAATCGGAGACCGTCATGCGGCCGGCCACGAGCACGCCGAAGCTCACCGCCGGGTTGATGTGGCATCCGGACACCTGTCCGATACCGTAGGCCATGGCGACGATCGCAAGACCGAACGCCGTGGCAATGCCGAGAACGTCGACCGCCGTGGGCCCTTCGCCCATCCCGGCGATCACAGCCGTTCCGCAACCGATCAGAACCAGAGCAAACGTCCCAATGAATTCGGCGATCGCCTTATTCATACCCATTCCTCCCCAATGAGATATGCCCGGGAAACCCGGCGGCACAACCACTGCATGATCGCGGCGCCGATGCCTAGTCAAAACGCGCCAAACAAGCACTTCCCCACAGTTGACGCATGCCTGCGCACGGCTCATGAAGGACCCCATGAACGAAGCTTTGAAGCCTGCGCCGGCGGCCACGGTCACCGCCGGTTCCGTGACCTTCGGCAACGCCTTGCCGCTCGCCGTCATGGCCGGTCCATGCGTCCTGGAGAGCCGGGCGCACGCGCTCGAGACCGCCGCGGCGCTGAAGGAGGTTGCGGAACGCCTCCGCATCGGGCTGGTCTACAAGTCCTCGTTCGACAAGGCGAACCGGACGAGCCTTTCGAGCGCGCGCGGTCTCGGGTTGAATGAAGCGCTCTCCGTCTTCGCGGACATCCGCGAGACCACGGGACTTCCCGTGGTGACGGACGTTCACGAGCCGGACCAATGCGCCGCCGCCGCCGAAGCCGTGGATGTGCTTCAGATTCCCGCCTTTCTCTGCCGCCAGACCGACCTTCTGGTCGCCGCCGCAAAGACGGGCAAGGCGGTCAACGTCAAGAAGGGCCAGTTCCTGGCGCCCTGGGACATGCGCCACGTGGTGGCGAAGGTCGTCGGCGCCGGCAATCCCAACGTCCTCGTGACCGAGCGCGGGGTCTCGTTCGGCTACAACACGCTCGTGTCGGACATGCGCGCTTGCCCATCCTCGCCGAGACCGGGCGCCGGTTTATTTTCGATGCGACCCATTCGGTGCAGCAACCCGGGCGGGCAGGGGGCACCAGCGCGGGGCGAGCGGCGCTTCGTGCCGGTGCTGGCCCGCGCGGCCGTGGCCGTCGGCGTCGCGGGTGTCTTTATCGAGACGCATCAGGACCCCGACAATGCGCCCTCGGACGGCCCCAACATGGTGCCGCTGCGCGATCTGGAAGGCTTGCTTGCGGAGATCATGGCCTTCGATTGCTTGGCCAAGGAGCGCTTGGCCAAGGAGCGCCTGACGAAGGATCGCGCCGAAGGCTAGCGCCCGCTTAGGCCGGTGCGATCAGATGCGCCGTTTCCGGATCCCAGCGCCAGAGCTTGGCATTCGTCAGGTGCGTGCCGCCCCACCAGCGGTCGATCGTGTGATGTGCCGCCCAGTCGGCCCGCCCCTGGATCACGTCCTTGCCCAGCGTGGTCAGGGCAGGCTGGCTCTTCACATAGGTTTCCATGCGCGCCTGGTCCGCAACCTGGAACGGCGCACATTCCAAACCGGCGACAAGAGGCGTGGGCGCCAAGGCCAATTCATCAAGCGTCCGCCAGAAGCTCCAATCGCCCATGAAGTCCGCCTCTTCCATCTTCTGGGCGGTGCCGAACAGGGCCACCGCCGACAGACCCGTCTTGGCTTGCAGGCAAGCCAGCATCTGCCGCTCCGTCCGCGAGAGGCCGTCCGGCCCCGGAAACTCTTCGAGCATGCGGACCACGGCGCCGCGGAGGAAGGGCAGCGCGGACAGGTCCTCTTTCAGAAGATGCGCCCAGGCTTCCGGGGTGGGCTGACGGAAGGCCGCCCACGCGCGAACCGCGAGATCGAGCTGCGTTTGCGTCACCGGACGCGCCTGGGTGAATTGCTCGGCGATCGTTTCCGGCTCCTGGCGGCCGATATAATCGTCCGTCTGGACAAGCAGAAGCGTTTCGGGCTCGCGCGGATGATCGGCGAACCAGTCGAGGACCTGGATGAGTTGAAGCTGATCGTAAAGATCATGTTCGAACCACAGGATAACACGATCAAAATTTGCACTGATGCTCAGCCCCCGGTCCCGCGAGGTGAGCTCGAATTCGATGGCGCTTTCGTCGCCCGCGCCAGACGCTCCGAGATAGGACACCCGGACCTCGGTCAGCTCTTCCAGGCTGTCGGTCAGCAGGACGGGACCCTCGTACAGAACGTCGCGCCAGGGCAGAACTTCGGCGCCGGGCAGGGTGCGCCGCAGAAGCTCGCCGGCTGAATCGCCGTTGGTGATGATGAGATCCGTCATACGTGCCGCCCTTCGTCGCGCCTAGCCGCGGCCGCGATAAGGGGCCACGCCCTGGTCGGGAATCCAGATGCCGTCCGGCGGAGTCCCGTGCTGCCAGAACACGTCGATGGGGATGCCGCCACGCGGGAACCAATAGCCGCCGATCCTGAGCCAACGCGGTTCGATCAGCGTCGCGATGGACTTGCCGATCCGCAGCGTCGTGTCTTCGTGGAAGGACGCGGTGTTGCGGAAGCTGCCGAGAAACAGCTTGAACGACTTGGATTCGAGCAGCCACTTGCCGGGCGCATAGTCCACGACGAAATGGGCGAAATCCGGCTGCCCCGTGACGGGGCACAGGCAGGTGAACTCCGGAGCGGTGAAGCGCGCCACATAGTCCGTGTCGGCGTGCAGGTTCGAAACCCGTTCGAGGACGGCCTCATCGGGCGAGGGGGGCAGGGGCGCGGCCTTGCCGAGCTGCTTGAGGCCCATGTCCTTCTTGGCCGCATTCCTCACCGCCTCGGCCATCTTCTTGGCCGGGCTTTTTGCCGTTCTCTTGGACGGGCCCATTGACGGGCCCATTGACGGGTTCTTGGCCATCGCCTATTCGGCCGCAAGGCGCAACGGCGGTCCGTAATAGACGCACCCTTCGTGGCAGGAATCCCGCGCCACGACGATCTCCACGAGGCCCGGCAAACGGTTGTGGAGCCGATCCCACAACCACATGGCGATCCGCTCCAGGGTCGGGGCCGACAACCCCTCGATCTCGTTCAGCATGCGGTGATCGAGCGCGTCGCGCGCCTCCGCGACGGCCGCCTCCAGCTCGTCGAAATGAAGGACGATGCCCGTCTCCTCGTCCGGCTGCCCATCGACGGTAATGCGCGCACGGAACGAATGCCCATGGAGCCTGGCGTTGGGGTGGCCAGGCGGCGCCGACGGCAGGAAGTGCGCCGCCTCGAAAAGGAATTCTTTGTAGATTCGCATTTGCGCTGTTTAGGGGATTTTTGCGGTGCCGACCAGAGGCTGTACGCCACAGCGTCGATACCCCGGGGGCCCTTAGGGCAATCCCAGGATTTTATGGGTTTGCAGGCTCAACCGCCATCTTGGGTGACGGAGGCAATAGTCTATGGCGGCTTGCAAATTCGCCGTACCACCCGCCCGGTCATCCAGCGGCTGCAGGAGGAAATGGGTGAAGGCGAGCCCCAGCACCTCCTCAGGTGCGATATCGGCTTGCGGATAGACAAGCTTCAGTTCGTCGCCGGAGCGCTGCCGGAGCGGCATGCCGGGCTTGGGACTGACGCAAATCCAGTCGATCTCGTCCGAGACGGGCAGGGTGCCATTGGTCTCGATGGCGATCTCGAAGCCATCGCGATGGAACGCCTCGATCAGGTCCTCATCGACCTGCAGCATCGGCTCACCGCCGGTGAGGACGACGAATTGGGCCGCCCCGGAATTGCCGCGCCATGCCGACCGGCACGCGCCCACCAGATCGCCCGCGGTTTCGAACCGGCCGCCGCCAGGCCCATCGAGCCCGGCGAAGTCCGTATCGCAAAAACTACAGAGCGCATCGGCACGGTCGCACTCTCGCCCCGACCACAGATTGCAGCCCGCAAAACGGCAGAACACCGCCGGCCGCCCGGCCTGCGCGCCTTCCCCTTGGAGCGTGTAATAGATTTCCTTGACCGCATACATGGGCGGGAAGGTGGGTTCTAAGCGGCGTCGAAGCAAGGGGCGCAACCGCACGCGCCTGAACGAAAATCGCCCGGGCATCGCGCTCAAGTAGGCCAGAGGCCGGTAGCGCGCGAAAAGTGCCCGGGCGATTGGTTGTCGTAAGAACGGCGCGTGCCTACTCGGCCTGTCTTTCCTCCACCGGGGCCGTGTATTTGCCCGGAATGACCTTCTCCGGCGGATTGGTGCCCGGAGGATTGATCGAGCGAATGAAGGAGACGATTTGCCAAAGATGGTCGGACGTCTTGATGACATGGCCCATCTCAGGCATAGGCGCCTTCACCGTGCCGTACTGATAACGGGTCCATCCCTGCTTCTCCAACTCGGCCGAACCGAGGGCGATCAGACGGAACAACACGTCGTCCGTGTTGCCCCAGAACCAGACGCCTTGGCTGAGCGCCGGGCAGAACCCGCCGCCGCCGCCGCCGCCGTGGCACTCGTTGCAGCCGGGGAGCCGGAACTGCTTCACGAGGTAGTCGGGGTTGTCCTTATGCTCTTCGGCAAGCTCTTTCCAATCGTACGGGTTGTGGAGCTCGCCGGGCGGGGTCTTCGCGATCAGCTCGAACGGGGGAGTCTTGTCGCCCTTCTTGCAGCACTTGTCCTCTGCTTCCTCGGCGGCGAGTTCCTCTTCCGCGGCTTCCTGCGCCTCGGCTTCCTTTTCGGCCACAGGATCCGTTGGCGGTTCTTCTGCCGGTTCCGATGTGGCTTCGCCGGCGGACTCGCCCGTGTCCGCTTGGGCGACGACGACCGACAGGTCGGTCAGGTTGGCGGCGGCGTCGATCTTGGCCGCACCTGGCGGCACATCGTCAGTCCCGGTGCCCTCGGACGGCGCGGGCGCCTCGGCCCGTTCGGCCTGTTCGGTCATGGCCGCGAAGGCCGTACTGTCGCTGAAGGGCTCACTCGTCACGAGCGCCGCACCGACGATAAAGGCACCGGCCAGAATGAGGCCAAGCGCGCTCACCCATTTCGGGCGTTTGTGCTGATTCATAGTCATCCTCTGATTTCTTAGAAATTTTCACGCACCAGAACGGTACGTAGTCACAAGGATACAGCACACGATTGCCATCGGACAGGGCCCGCCTGAGGCGATTCAAGGACCGCTGGCTTTAGCTGAGCGGTGCCGCCGCCGCCCGGCGCGATCGCAAAACCGGCAAGGCCGCTTACGAACGGGCCGCAAGACTAGGCGGCGACGAAACCGTCGGGAAACTCTCTCAGCCGCGCGATATCGCGTTGTGGCGGCAAGCCGAACAGGCGGCGGTACTCGCGGCTGAATTGGGAGGGGCTGGTATAGCCGACGCTGTGACTTGCTGTGGCGGCGTCGCACAGACCGAGAAGCATCAACCGGCGCGCTTCTTGGAGCCGGATCTGCTTTTGATATTGCAGCGGGCTCATCGCGGTCACGGCCTTGAAGTGGCTATGCAGCGCCGAGGAACTCATCCGCGCCTCATTGGCCAGGTCCTCGACGTGGAAGGACTCACGATAATTTCGCTTGATGAAGTCGATGGCACGGCTGACCTGCCGCAGCCTGGTGTCGCCCAGCGCGATTTCCCGAAGCTTCGCCGCCTGGTCTCCTTGCAGCAGGCGGAACAAGATCTCCCGTTCGCAAAGCGGCGCCAGCACGGAAATATCTTGCGGCGTCTCGAGCAGGCGCAACAGGCGGACCGCCGCGTCGGTCAGTTCGGGGGTGACCTTGCTGAGGCCGAGAGCCGGGGCAGGCTCCACGCTGGCCGGACCGGGCCCCGCGTCGAGCATCAGCGTCCCGAGGGTTGCGACATCCAGATCGAGCTTGAGGCAGAGATACGGCTCCGCCTCCGAGGCTTCGATGACCTGGCCAACGACCGGGACGTCGACCGAGATCACGAGGTACTTGTTCCGGTCGTAGACATAGACGGCCTCGCCGAGAATAGCCTGCTTGCTGCCTTGCGCGATGATGCAGACCGCAGGCTCATAGACCGCGTGCAGGGGTTCGGTCGGGCGCGTGCTCCGGAGGACGGAGAGCCGCGGGATGGCGGTCGCATGGAGCCCGTCCGTTTTGGCGCATCGATCAATCAGACTGGCGAGTTCGGACCGGTTCGCATCCATGAAGTCTGTCCCAGACACCACAATAACAGCAGAAAACTGCGCTCAGTCATGCGCCGGATCACCCGTACGCGCAAGAATGCCGCAGCCCCCAAAGCGGTGTTCTGGAGGATTAGGCAAGACTGCGAGAGCTTTGGTCTATCGGACGACGGGGTCCCGACACCACCTTCACGGCACACGGGGCGGGACTTGCCCACCCGAAGAGGAAAGGGACTTGAGACCATGTCGAACATTGAAGGAAAGGTGGTGGCCATCACTGGTGCGAGCAGCGGGATCGGCGAATCCGCGGCAAGACACCTGGCCAAAAAGGGCGCGCGCGTCGTGCTCGGGGCGCGCCGGACGGACCGGCTTCAGACGATCGCCGAGGAAATCCGCGCCGCGGGCGGCACGGCTGAGTTCCAGCCGCTCGACGTGACGAGCCGCGAGAGTGTCGAAGCCTTCGTGCAGTTCACCGAGAAGACGTTCGGCAAAGTCGACGTCATCGTGAACAATGCGGGTCTGATGCCGCTGTCTCCGCTCGAGGCCCTCAAGGTCGATGAATGGGACCGGATGATCGACGTCAACATCAAGGGCGTGCTTTACGGCATTGCCGCCGGTCTTCCGGTCATGAAACGCCAGGGCCACGGGCAGTTCGTCAACATCTCGTCCATTGCCGCCCATTACGTGTTGCCGACGGGCGCCGTCTATTGCGCCACGAAGCACGCGGTCAACGCCCTATCGGAGGGCTTGCGCCTGGAGAACGCGGACATCCGCGTGAGCGTGGTCTCGCCGGGGGTGACCGAATCCGAACTTGCGGAGACCATCACCCACGCCGACACGAAGACCATCATCGAGGAGTACCGCCAGACGGCGCTGCCGGCTCACGCGATCGCGGAGGCCATCGCTTACGTGATCGAGCAGCCTGCCGATGTCGACGTGAACGAGATCATCGTGCGCCCGACCGCCAGCACGCGCTAACGCATTAGCCGTTCTGAGCGCCGAGGGCCCGCCATGCGCGGTAGCCCTTGGCGCGCAGGTCGCAGGCGGGGCAGGTCCCGCAGCCATAGCCCCAATCGTGCAGGGTCGTGTGGTCGCCTTCGTAGCAGGTGTGGGTGTCGTTGCGGACAAGCTCGACCAGGGCGTCGCCGCCCAGCTCATGGGCGAGGGCCCAGGTCTGAGCCTTGGACAACCACATCAGCGGCGTCTCGATCGTGAACGGGACCTCGGTTCCGAGCCGGATCGCCTCCTGCAGCGCCTTCAAGGTCGCGTCCCGGCAATCGGGATAACCGGAATAGTCCGTCTCGCACATGCCGCCCACGAGGACATCGAGCCCGCGCCGGTAGGCGAGGGCCGCCGCGTAGACGAAAAACACGAGGTTGCGCCCCGGAACGAAGGTCGAGGGGAGCCCTGAGTCCAGCATCACGATCTCGGACTGCGTCGTCAGCGACGTCTCCCCAATGGCACCGAAACTCGAAATGTCGAGCATATGGTCCGGCCCGAGACGCCCGGCCCAGGCGGGGAACCGCTCCTGCAGGGCCGCACGGATTCGGGCCCGGCACTCCAGTTCGATCCGATGGCGCTGACCGTAGTCGAAGCCGGCCGTCTCCACCCGGGCATAGTGCTCCAGGGCATGGGCGAGGCAGGTGGTGGAGTCCTGCCCGCCGGAGAACAGGACCAAAGCGCCGGCCGGAACGTCGGAGGAAGGTGCTGCCATGGAAGGCCTCCCGCGTGGGCGCTCGGGCACGAACGCACATGTTGGACATATACGCCTTCCCGTTCCGGTCCGCCTAGGCTATGACGGCCGCAAAACGTCACAGAGATTCATTGGGGAGACACCCACATGGCAGCCATCGCCACAATCGTCGGCCGAGAGATCCTGGACAGCCGCGGCAACCCAACCGTCGAAGTCGATGTTGTCCTCAAGGACGGCCACCACGGCCGCGCGGCCGTGCCCTCGGGCGCGTCGACCGGCGCCCACGAGGCCCACGAGCTGCGAGACGGGGGGGCCCGCTATGGCGGCAAGGGCGTCAAGAAGGCCGTCGAGGGGATCAACGGCGAAATCCGCAAAGCCCTCGATGGCTTCGACGCGGACGATCAGCGTGGCCTCGACCAGCTGCTGCGCGATCTGGACGGGACCGAGAACAAGAAGCGGCTGGGCGCCAACGCCATTCTCGGCGTCTCCCTGGCGGCGGCGAAAGCGGCGGCGGCGGCTCACGAGCAGCCCCTCTACCGCTATCTCGGGGGTGAGGAGGCGACACTCCTCCTGGTGCCGATGATGAACATCGTCAATGGCGGCATGCACGCGGACAATCCGATCGACTTCCAGGAGTTCATGATCGTGCCGGTCGGCGCACCGTCGATCGCCGATGCCGTGCGCATGGGCGCGGAGGTCTTCCACACCCTGAAGAAGGGCCTGCACGACGCGGGGTTCGGCACGGCGGTCGGCGACGAAGGCGGATTCGCGCCCAATATCGAGTCGACACGCGCGGCGCTCGACTTCGTCATGAAGGCGATCGAAACGGCCGGCTATCACCCCGGCAAGGACATGTATCTCGCCCTCGACGTGGCCGCGACCGAGTTCTTCAAGGACGGCCGTTACGTCCTGGCCGGCGAGGACCGGACGCTGACGTCGGAGGAGATGACCTCCTACCTCTCCGACCTGGTGTCCAACTACCCGATCTTCTCCATCGAGGACGGCATGTCGGAGGACGACTGGGACGGCTGGCGCACGCTGACCGAGGCAATCGCGACCGCGGTGCAACTGGTGGGCGACGATCTCTTCGTCACCAACGTGACCCGTCTCAAGGAGGGCATCGACAAAGACATCGCCAACGCCATCCTCGTGAAGGTCAACCAGATCGGCACGCTCACCGAGACCTTGGACGCCGTGAACATGGCCATGAACGCCGGCTACGCGGCCGTGATGTCGCACCGGTCCGGAGAAACCGAGGACACCACCATCGCCGACCTTGCGGTGGCCACCAATTGCGGACAGATCAAGACGGGGTCGCTGGCCCGCTCGGACCGGGTTGCCAAGTACAATCAGCTCATTCGGATCGAAGAAGAGTTGGGCCCGAGGGCGCGCTACGCCGGAACCGCGATCCTGAAGGCGTAAAATCCCCGCGCCGGTAACGGCGTCTTAACGGCCAGGCAACGATCTTTGTGATTCGCTGCCTGGGGAGGAGACATGCGGTTCAGGGCGTTCATCTTTCCGCTTTTGGCTTTGAGCGCCGGCGGATATTTCGGCTACCATCTGCAAAACGGCGACCACGGCTTGACCGCGCGGACCGATTTGCAGCGCCGTGCGGCCGTGCTCGAAGGCGAGCTTGAAGGCCTGCGGGAGGTCCGGCAGCGGATCGAGCGCGACATTGCGCTCTTGGAGCCTGACAGCCTCGATCCCGACATGCTGGACGAGCGGGCGCGGGCCATTCTGAACCTGGCCCACCCCGGCGATCTCGTCATGATGAACCGGCGGCCGCCCGATCCCACCGGACCGCTGATCAAACGCTGAGATCGGCCCCGGGGACCGGCCTCGATCGGCTCGACCGTGTCTTTTGGCTGACTTTGGACTCGTGCTAGCTTCGCAGGCGTGACGAGGTGTGAGTCGTAAGGAGGCCCGGATTTGACCAGCCCAAGCCTAACGCCTGGAGCGGCCAATTTCTGGATGGACCAGAAGCCCTCCGAGCCGCGCGAAATGCCGGCGCCTCCGCCCGAACCGACCTTAAACCCCGACGACTATCTCGCCGCCTACCGCAACATGCTGCTCATACGGCGCTTCGAGGAAAAGGCCGGGCAGCTCTACGGCATGGGCTTCATCGGCGGATTCTGCCATCTCTATATCGGCCAGGAGGCCGTGGTGACCGGCATGATGATGGCCAAACGCGAAGGCGACCAGGTGATCACCTCCTATCGCGACCACGGGCACATGCTCGCCACCGGCATGGACCCCAAGGGCGTGATGGCCGAACTCACCGGCCGGCAGAGCGGCTACTCCAAAGGCAAGGGCGGCTCGATGCACATGTTCTCCGTGGAGAAGGGCTTCTATGGCGGCCACGGCATTGTCGGCACGCCCGCGCCGCTCGGGTCGGGCATCGCCTTCGCCAATAAATATCGCGGCAACGACAATGTGTGCTTGACGTTCTTCGGCGAGGGCGCAGCCAATCAGGGCCAGGTGTATGAGAGCTTCAACATGGCCTCGCTGTGGAAGCTTCCGGTGCTCTACATCATCGAAAACAACCATTACGCCATGGGCACCGCGGTCGAGCGCGCCACGGCCCATGCCGAGGAGCTCTATCACCGGGGACTCGCCTTCGGCATTCCCGGACGCCAGGTGGACGGCATGGACGTCGCCGCGGTGAAGGCGGCCGGCGAAGAAGCGCTGGCCCATGTCCGCAGCGGCGAGGGCCCGATGATCCTCGAAGTCCTGACCTACCGCTATCGCGGCCACTCCATGTCCGATCCCGCGAAATACCGCACCCGGGAAGAGGTGCAGGACATGCGCCAGCACCACGATCCGATCGAGCTCGTCCACAAACGCCTCTCCGCGCTCGGCCGGGACGAGGAGGAGCTGAAAGCCGTGGACAAGGAGATCCGCGCCGTCGTCAACGAGGCCGCCCAGTTCGCCCAGGACGAGCCCGAGCCGGAGCCGGGCGAGCTTTGGACCGACGTCGTGGCGGCGAAGGACTAAGGCGATGCCGACCGACATTCTCATGCCCGCGCTGTCGCCCACCATGGAGGAGGGCACGCTCGCCAAATGGCACGTGCGCGAAGGGCAGAGCGTCCAAACGGGCGATGTCATCGCCGAGATCGAAACCGACAAGGCCACGATGGAAGTGGAAGCCATCGAGGATGGCGTCATCCAGTCCATCCTCGTGCCGGAAGGCACAGAGCACGTGGCCGTGAACCAGCCCATCGCCGTGCTGCTGTTGGAGGACGACGAAGCGCCCGCCGAAGGCGCACCCGCTGTCGCGCCGCAGCCAACCGTTTCGGAGCCCGCAGCCGCCGCGCCGCCGCAAGCGCCGGCCGCGCAGGCGCCGTCACCGGGTTTGGGCGAAACCGAGCCGGAGGTCGAGACGGCCCCGGCCGGCCCCCAAAGCCGCACCGTCCGAGCCGCGCCCGAACCCGAAGTTCCGGCCGGCACGGAGATGGTCGACATGACCGTGCGCGAGGCCTTGCGCGATGCCATGGCCGAGGAGATGCGGCGCGAGGCGATGTCTTCGTGGGCGAGGAGGTCGCCGAATACCAGGGCGCCTACAAGGTCACGCAAGGGCTGCTGGAGGAGTTCGGCCGCGGCCGCGCATCGATACGCCGATCACGGAGTATGGTTCGCCGGTATCGGCGTGGGCGCGGCCTTTGCCGGCCTCCGGCCCGTCGTCGAGTTCATGACCTGGAACTTCGCGATGCAGGCCATCGACCACATCGTCAACTCCGCCGCCAAGACGCTCTATATGTCCGGCGGACAGATGCATTGTCCCATCGTGTTTCGCGGACCGAACGGCGCGGCCGCACGCGTGGCCGCGCAACACAGCCAGGACTTTTCGTCTGTGTACGCCCAGGTGCCCGGGTTGAAAGTCATCGCGCCCTATAGCGCGGCCGATGCGAAGGGGCTCTTGAAAGCGGCGATCCGCGAGAACAGCCCCGTGGTCTTCCTGGAGAACGAGATTCTGTATGGCCAAAGCTTCCCGGTGCCGAAGCTCGACAATTTCGTTCTGCCGATCGGCAAGGCCCGTATCGCACGGGCAGGGAAGGACGTGACTCTCGTCTCCTATTCGCGGGGCCTCGCCTATGCGATCGACGCGGCCGAACGGTTGGCGGCGCAGGGGATCGACGCGGAAATCATCGACCTTCGCACCTTGCGGCCGCTCGACATGGAGACGGTGCTCACCTCGGTGCGCAAGACCAACCGCATCGTCACCGTCGAGGAAGGCTGGCCTGTCTGTTCGGTCGGCACCGAGATCTGCGCCCAGGTGACGGCACAGGCCTTCGACTATCTGGACGCGCCTCCACTCAAGATCACGGGCGCGGACGTGCCGATGCCCTATGCCGCCAATCTCGAAAAGCTCGCTCTGCCCTCGGTGGAGCTGGTCGTGAGTGCCGCCAAGTCTGTTTGCTACCGGGAGAACGCCGCATGACGGATTTCTGGCTCTCAGACGAGGAGATGGACCAGGAGATCGAAGCCAACCGGCTGGCCTGCCAGCGCTACGACAACTTCGATCCCGACGAAGACGGCTGGAGCGAAATCTGGGAGGGCATCTTCGCCATCCTCACCGAACACATGGACGAAGTCCGGGATGTGTTCGACCTGGACCCGCGCAAGTCGGCCCTGTTTTCCGAATACCCCGATCTGTTGTGGGCCGCCTGCGATCCGCAACAGCCGATCATCTACTCGCCCGTGTTTCGCGAGTTCGGCATGCCCGTGTTCGACGGCGGGCCGGCGATGACCACGCTGCGCTTCGATCCGTGGACGGGCAAACCGCTGCCGCCTTCGGTCCGCGACGCGTTCTTTGAAGAAGCGGAGAAGATTTTGGGGCGCGACGTCGGCGTTCTCGACGAAGAACTCGACACGCTACCCGAAGCATACCAGACCGAAGCGTGGTGGATCGAGAAGGGACTTTGACCATGAACGTCCCGATGGGTCACAATGGTCCGCGCGAAAGCTCTGCTGAGCATGTGATGGACCGGATCGCGGAGCAGATCCTGGGAAACAGGCAAAACGGGACGGGCGATGCGGCGCGCCTCTTCGCATCGCCCCTCGCACGGCGCATCGCGCATGAGCGCGGCATCGACCTTGCCGCGCTGAAGGGCTCCGGCCCCCATGGCCGCATCGTCCTTGCCGACGTGGAACGGGCGGCGGCGCAAGCGCAACCCGCAACACCGCGGCCCGCGCCGGAGACGGGCGGCGCCCCCGCGCAGCCTGAAGCTTCCGTCATGGAAGCCGCCGTCATGGGCGAACTGATGCACGCGCCGCCATCGGCGCCCGCACCCGGCCTGGCGCAACCCATGCCGGACAAGCAGATCCTCGCGCTCTACGAGCCCGGCAGTTACGAGATCGTGCCGCACGATACGATGCGGCGCTTCATTGCCGAACGGCTCACCCTCGCCAAGCAGACCATCCCGCATTTCTATCTCAACATCGAATGCGAGCTGGATGCGCTGCTGGCGGCACGGACGCGCCTCAACGGCATGGCGCCCCAGGACGGGCCGCGCGCCTTCAAGCTTTCGGTGAACGACTTCATCATCAAGGCCATGGCCATGGCGCTGCAAACCGTACCGGCCGCCAACGCGACCTGGACGGAAGAGGGGATTCTGCGCCACCGCCCCTCGGATATCGCCGTGGCGGTCGCGCTCGAAGGGGGCGGCCTCTATACGCCGGTGATCCGCGATGCGGAGGTGAAGAGCCTGTCGGAGATCTCCAACGAGATGCGCGACCTCGCAGGCAGAGCCCGCTCCAAGCGCCTTGCGCCCCACGAATATCAAGGCGGCGCGACGTCGATCTCCAATCTCGGCATGTACGGCATCGACAGCTTCGATGCGGTGATCAACCCGCCGCACAGCTCCATCCTGGCCATAGGGCGCGCGGAGAAGAAGCCCATCGTCAAGGACGACGCCATCAAGATCGCCACCATGATGGGCGCGACGCTCTCGTGCGATCATCGCGTCATCGACGGCGCGCTGGGCGCCGAACTGCTCGCGGCCTTCAAGGCCTATCTCGAGACCCCGTGACCATGCTGGTCTAGCCGCTGCCCCAACCTCGCGAACCCAACCTGGCTTGTCCAACCTAGCGAATTCATGGCGCTCGAACCCACATTCCGTCCGGCGACACGCGCCGATGCCGCCACACTCGCCGTGCTGATGGATATCGCAGGCGAAGGCGTGCCCAACAGGCTCTGGCTCGATATGGCGGGCCCGGGTCATTCGGCGCTCGAAGTCGGACGCGAACGGGCCCGGCGGGAGGAAGGCGGCTTCTCTTATCGCCACACGACCGTCGCCGAGATCGGCGATGAGATCGCCGCCTGCCTCATCGGCTACCGACTCGACGACCCCTACGATCTCACGGGTCTCGACGCGATGCCCGAACCATTCCGGCCGCTGCTGCGCCTGGAAGCCCAGGCGCCCGGCACGTGGTACGTCAACGTGCTGGCGACCTTCGCCGAGTATCGGGGGCAGGGCATCGGTGCGAAGCTCCTCGATATCGCGGGGACCCATGCCCGCGACGCAGGCGCCCCGGCCCCCAGCATCATCGTCGGCAGTTGGAATACCGGCGCCGAACGGCTCTACGCACGGGCCGGGTTTCAGACGGTGGCGCGTGAGCCCGCGACCCTGCCACCGGCCTATCCGCAGTCTGGGGACTGGCTCCTGATGATCGGACCGCGCACATGACGTCCGCCACGGACTTCGATCTCGTCGTCATCGGCGGCGGCCCCGGCGGCTACGTCGCGGCCATTCGCGCCGCACAGCTCGGCCTCCGGACGGCCGTGGTCGAGCGGGAACATCTCGGCGGCATCTGCCTGAACTGGGGCTGCATCCCCACCAAGGCCTTGCTGCGCACCTCCGAGCTCTACCGGCAGATCAAGGAGGCGGAAGCCTTTGGCCTGCGCGTCGACGGGGTCGGTTTCGACTTCGAACGGCTGGTCCGGCGCAGCCGCGACGTCGCCGGCAAGCTCGCACGCGGCGTCGCCTATCTGATGAAGAAGAACAAGATCGCCGTGTTCGACGCCACCGGCCGGCTCGAAGGCCCCGGCCGCGTCGCGCTCGCAGGCCACGACGGGACTACGCTGCCCTCGCTCACCGCCAGCCACATCATCGTCGCCACCGGCGCGCGCGCGCGCAGCCTGCCGGGGCTCGAGCCCGACGGGACGCGCATCTGGACCTACAAGGAGGCCATGGTGCCCGACCGCCTGCCGCAATCGCTGCTGGTGATCGGCTCCGGCGCGATCGGCATCGAGTTCGCAAGTTTCTATTCGGCCCTCGGCGCGGCGGTCACGGTCGTGGAGGTCCAGGACCGCATCTTGCCGGTCGAGGACGAGGAGATTTCGAAGCTCGCCCACACGGCGTTCGTGAAGCAGCGCCTCACCATCCATACGAGCGCGACGGTCGAACAGCTCCGCGACACCGAAACCGGCGTCTCGGCCCGGCTTCGGACCGCCGATGGAAACACGACCGAGATGGCCGTGGAGCGCGTCATCCTGGCCGTCGGGATCACCGGCAACGTGGAAGGTCTCGGCCTCGAAGAACAGGGGGTCAAGATCGACCGGGGCCACATCGTCGTCGATGCGTGGTGCCGCACGGGCGTGCCCGGACTCTACGCCATCGGCGATGTGGTGGGACCGCCCTGGCTCGCTCATAAGGCCATGCACGAGGGCGTCCTGTGCGTGGAGAAGATCGCGGGCGCGAAGGCGGTCCATCCGCTCGATCCGGCAAGCGTGCCGGGCTGCACCTATTGCACGCCGCAGATCGCGAGCCTCGGGCTCACCGAGCGGGCGGCGCGCGAGGCGGGCTACGAGCTCAAAATCGGCCGTTATCCGTATGCCGCCAACGGCAAGGCGATTGCCCTCGGCGAGACCGACGGTCTCGTCAAAACCATTTTCGATGCGAAGACCGGCGCGTTGCTGGGTGCCCATATGATCGGGGCGGAGGTGACGGAACTTATTCAAGGGTTCGCCATCGGCAAGACCCTCGAGACCACCGAGGCCGAACTCATGGCCACGATCTTTCCACATCCGACATTATCGGAGATGATGCACGAGTCGGTGCTCGATGCGTTCGGACGGGCCTTGCATATCTGAACGCGGCCATATCTGAACGCGGCCGAAGAGACGCGCCGATGCGATAGGCGGTTAGACGCCAGACCAAGATAGCCAGACCAACGATAGGAGACCTCAAATGTCGCTCATTATCTTCCTGGTGGTCGGCCTGATCGCCGGCGTACTCGCCTCGTATTTGATGGGGCGGAAAAACGACCTTCTCACCAATCTGCTGATCGGCGTGGTCGGCGCGGTCGTCGGCGGCCTGCTGGGCGGGCTGATCGGCATCAACGCATCGAACATCATCGGCCAAATCATCATCGCGACCGCCGGCGCGGTCTTGTGTATTTGGCTTTGGCAGCGGATGCGTTAGGGTCGGCGCGGCCTGACAGCAAAAAGGGAGGCTAGCATGGAAGCTCACGGGTTGTTCTCGATGCCGGGCGTCGGATTCATCGGCATGATCATCATCGGCATTCTCGCCGGTTACATTGCCGAGAAGATCACGGCCAGCGATCACGGCCTCTTCACCAATTTTCTGGTCGGTATCGCCGGTTCGTTTCTCGGCGGCACGCTCGCGCGGGTCGTGGGCGTCGAGTTCTACGGATGGCTGGGTAACCTCATCGTCGCCTCGATCGGCGCGGTCATCGTCATTTGGCTTTGGCGCAAGATCAATCCATAGCAAAGATCGCCAAGGCTCAGATCAACAAGTTCACGCATGGTCACACTGCTGAATTCCGTTCAAGGACCTGATAAAAGGCTGCGCCATCCCGAGAAGGCACGGCTGCCCGATACGCCTGCGATGCGCAAACCGGCGTGGATTCGCGTCAAGGCACCCGCAACCCAGACCTTCGAGGGCACGCGGACGACGCTGCGCCGTCACGGTCTCCATACGGTCTGCGAGGAGGCGGCCTGTCCGAATATCGGAGAGTGCTGGTCGAAACGGCACGCCACCGTGATGATCATGGGCGACGCGTGCACGCGCGCATGCGCCTTCTGCAACGTCGCGACCGGCAAGCCGGCCCATCTCGATCCGGACGAGCCTGCGCGCACGGCCGCCGCCATCGCGGATCTCGACCTGACCCACGTGGTCGTGACCTCCGTCGACCGGGACGACCTCGCCGATGGCGGGGCCGCGCATTTCGCGCAGACCATCATTGCCATCAGACGGGCCGCGCCCAAGACCACCATCGAAGTGCTGACCCCGGACTTCATGCGCAAGGAGGGGGCGCTTGAGGTGGTGCTGGAGGCAGGCCCGGACGTGTTCAACCACAATGTCGAGACGGTGCCCTCGCTCTACCGGCGCATTCGGCCCGGGGCGAACTTTGCGCACTCCGTCACGTTGTTGAGGGACGCGAAGCGTCTCGATCCGGCGGTCTTCACGAAGTCGGGGATCATGATCGGTCTCGGCGAGACGGACGATGAGGTCGAAAGCCTGATGGATGATCTGCGCGCGGCCGATGTCGACTTCCTCACCATTGGGCAATATTTGCAGCCGACCCGCAAACACGCCGCGATCACGCGCTTCGTCACGCCGGAACGCTTTGCGGAGTACAAGCGCGTCGGCGAAGCCAAGGGCTTTCTGCTCGTTGCGTCCACGCCGCTGACCCGCTCGTCCTATCATGCGGGGGAAGACTTCGAACGCCTGAAAGCGGCGCGGCTCGCGAGCTCCGCGCTTAAGGTCTAAACCGCCACGATGCAGACTTTCGAAACCCGGCATCCCGTCGCCCACGCGGCCGACGACATGTATGCGCTCGTCGCCAATGTGGAGGACTATCCGAAGTTCCTGCCGCTTTGCGAGGCGCTCACCGTCGTTCGCCGCGAGACCATCGACAGCAAAGAGATTCTGACCGCAAACATGGAGGTCGGCTACAAGCTGATCCGGGAGCGATTCACCAGCCGGGTGACGCTCGATCCGGCGGCGCGGTCGATCCTCGTCGAATATGTCGACGGGCCGTTCAAGCATCTGGAAAATCGCTGGTGCTTCGAACCGCGCGGCACCGGCGGCTCGGAGATCGACTTCTTCATCGCCTACGAGTTCCGCTCGCGCATGTTCGAGCGCCTGGTCGGCGGACTCTTCGACAAGGCGGTTCGGAAGTACACGGACGCATTCGAAGCGCGCGCCGATCAAGTCTATGGCGCGAAGCGCGCGGCGCTCACCACCTGAGAAGACACAGAGCGGACGTTAGGCGAGGGCGCGCAACATCAAAAGCGCGCATTCCACGCTGCGCCGGCGCACCTCCTCACGGCCGAGATCGCCAAACGCCATGCATTGATGCCGCATCGGCAGGTCGCGGCGTCCGGCCGCGAAGTGAACGAGGCCGACCGGCTTGTCCACACTGCCGCCGCCTGGCCCCGCGATGCCGGTGACGGCCACGGCCAGCGTGGCATTGCTGTGAGTCAACGCGCCGCCGGCCATGGAGCGAGCAACCTCCTCGCTCACCGCGCCGTGCTTCTCGATCATCCAGAAGGGGACACCGAGCATTTCGGACTTTGCCGTGTTGGTGTAGGTGACGAAGCCGCGATCGAACACATCCGAGGATCCCGGAACCGACGTCAGCGCGGCCGAAACCAGCCCGCCCGTGCAGGACTCGGCCGTGGCGATCAGATCGCTGTGCGCCCGCGCGGCGGCGAGCACCCCCGCCGCCAAGACCGACAGCGGATCGGACGTTTGGCCGCCGCCGCTCATGGCAGCGTGACCGTCGCCGTGGCCATGGCCGCGATGCCTTCCTCGCGGCCGACGAAACCAAGCTGCTCGTTCGTGGTGGCCTTCACGCTGACCTGGGACAGGTTCAGACCCAGAATGTCCGCGATCGTCCCGCGCATGGCATCCCGGTGGGGACCAATCTTCGGCGTCTCGCAGATCAGCGTCACATCAGCATGCATAATCGTGCCGCCCAGCGCCACGATCCGTTCGCCCGCGTCTCTCAGGAACACGTCGGAACTGGCGCCCCGCCAACGGGCATCGGACGGGGGGAAATGCGCTCCGATATCGCCGTCGGCGATCGTGCCGAGCAGAGCATCCGTCAGCGCGTGCAGGCCCACATCCGCATCGCTGTGTCCGAGCAGCGTTCGTGTATGGGGAATGCGCACGCCGCAAAGCGTGACCGCATCGCCCGGCCCGAGCCGGTGAACGTCATAGCCGGATCCCACGCGCACGGTTCCCGCAGGCGCACCGCCTTGCTGCATCAATCGATCGGCGATCATCAAGTCCTCCGCCGTGGTCAACTTGCGATTGTCTTCGGACCCTTCGACGATCGCCACGTTCAGTCCAAACCACTCGGCCACCGACGTATCGTCCGTGAACTCGAGTGTCGAATCGCGCGCCGCCGCCCGATGTGCCGTCAGGATCGACTGGAAGTCGAAACCTTGCGGCGTTTGGGCCCGGAACAGGCCCGCGCGCGCGACCGTTCCCGCCACGCGCCCATTGGTCTCGCGCTTCAGCGTGTCCGTCACCGGCACACAGGGCAGGGCACCGGGACTTGTGGCAAGGGCGTCGATCACCCGGGTAATCAGCGCCGAATCGGCAAAGGGGCGCGCCGCGTCGTGGATCAGAACCCGGGCGGGAGCGTCGCCGGCCAGCGCCTCCAGCCCCAGGCGAACGCTGTCCTGACGCCGGCGCGCACCCATCACCGCGGGCAGGAGGTCTGCCGCGAACGGCGCGCTGGCCGCGCCGTAGAGCGCCATATCGTCC
This sequence comes from Methyloceanibacter methanicus, assembly GCF_001723285.1. GTDB lineage: Bacteria > Pseudomonadota > Alphaproteobacteria > Rhizobiales > Methyloligellaceae > Methyloceanibacter > Methyloceanibacter methanicus. The sequence goes on from NZ_LPWG01000003.1 coordinate 115,870, forward strand.
GGATGGATGACGACCAGAATGTCGCTCACGCCGGGATGGGAGGCAAAGGCCGAAAGCGTGCGGCTCAGCATGGGTACGCCGCCGACCTCGCAATACTGTTTGGGCTGCGAGGCCTCGGTCGCGGCACGAGCCCCGCGCCCGGCGGCCACGATCAGGGCTGCAACACTCACGGAAATTGCCCCCGATCGCTGCAACAAGCCTGCCCATTCCCAGGGCTAAGCCCCTGAGTCTTATACGTGTTGCACTGCGGCATATCGAATATTGCCCCCAACTCAAAAGCCACGTATGTTGCCCAATAATAGTTCATGACTCGTTCGTGCTTATATTTTATGCACGTACCGTTTGGCCACCGGAAAGAGGCCGCGAGGATATAGGTATTGGCGCTCTCGACCAAAACATCAGGGGCGAGTCTAGGGGCAAAAGGTATTCCATGCGACGCGCTCGTCGACGCCCTCCCGCATCCGCTGCTGGTGATCGGCAAAGGCCTCGCGATCGAGTATGTGAACACCGCCGCTGAGGACTTCTTTCAGATGAGCGCCGGCGTGCTGTGCCGGCACAGCCTGCCGGACGTCGTCGCCTTCGGCTGTCCGCTCGTCGCACTCGTCGAACAGGTTCAGCGCAACGGCACCACCGTCAACGAATACGGCGTGGAGCTGAGTTCGTTCCGCTTCGAGTCGACAAAGCTCGTGGATCTTTACGGCGGTCCGGTGCCGGTCCCGAATAGCGGTGTGATGGTCATGATCCAACAGCGCAGCATGGCCCAAATGATCGAGCGCCAACTCACCCATCGCGGCGCGGCGCGGTCCGTCTCCGGCCTTGCCGCGGTTCTGGCGCATGAAATCAAGAACCCGCTGTCGGGCATACGCGGCGCGGCGCAGCTTCTCGAAGGCGAGTGCAACGAATCCGACCGTACACTGACGCAATTGATCTGCTCGGAGTCGGACCGGATCTGCAAGCTCGTCGACCGCATGGAAATCTTCGGGGACGAGCGGCCGCTCCAACGCGAGCCGGTGAATATTCACGACGTTCTCGACCATGTGAAGCAGGTGGCTTCGACGGGCTTCGCCAGCAACATCAAGATCGTCGAGAACTACGATCCCTCGCTCCCGCCGGTCCCGGGGAGCCGCGACAAGCTCGTCCAGGTGTTCTTGAACCTCGTCAAGAACGCGGCCGAGGCGATCGGAGACCAGCGAAACGACGGCCAGATCACCCTGTCGACGGCGTTCCGGCCCGGCGTCAGGCTTTCGGTTCCCGGTAGCCAGGCCCGCGTGAGCCTGCCACTCGAGATCGCCGTCGAGGACAATGGCAGCGGGGTGCCCGCCGATCTGATCCAGCACCTGTTCGATCCGTTTGTGTCCACGAAACCGTCGGGGACCGGTCTTGGCCTTGCCTTGGTCGCCAAGATCATCGGCGACCATGGCGGCATCATCGAATGCGATTCCCGGCCGCGCTACACGGTGTTCCGCGCGCTGATGCCGATGGCGAGCGGTGACGGCACGACCAAGACGGCCAAGACGGCAAAACCCAACGAAGCAGAGACCTAAGAGACAGACCGAAGTATGGGAAAAGGCAATATCCTGATCGCCGACGACGATGCGGCAATCCGAACGGTCCTGAACCAAGCCCTTGCCCGCGCCGGTTACGCGCCGCGCGCGACCGGAAACGCAGCGACGCTGTGGCGCTGGGTCAGTCAAGGAGACGGCGATCTCATCATCACCGACGTGGTGATGCCCGACGAAAGCGCGTTCGACCTGATCCCGCGCATCAAGAAGCTGCGGCCGGACTTGCCGATCGTCGTGATGAGTGCGCAGAACACGTTCATGACCGCCGTCACCGCGGCCGAACGCGGGGCCTACGAATACCTGCCCAAGCCGTTCGACCTGAACGAACTCATTTCGGTTGTCAGCCGCGCGCTCGCCGAACCGCGCAAGAAGGTGCAACCGCTCCCGGCAGAGTCCAGCGACGGCATGCCTTTGATCGGGCGATGCCCGGCGATGCAGGACATTTACCGCATCCTCGCACGGCTGACCCAAACCGATCTCACCGTCATGATCACCGGCGAGTCCGGCACGGGCAAGGAACTCGTCTCCCGCGCGCTGCACGAATACGGCAAGCGCCGGAACGGCCCCTTCGTCGCGATCAACATGGCCGCGATCCCGAGGGAACTGATCGAGTCGGAATTGTTCGGCCACGAGAAGGGCGCCTTCACCGGCGCGCAGACCCGCCATGTGGGCCGCTTCGAACAGGCCGAAGGCGGCACGCTCTTTCTCGACGAGATCGGCGACATGCCGATGGAGGCGCAGACACGCCTCCTGCGCGTGCTGCAGGAAGGCGAATATACGACCGTAGGCGGACGGACGCCCATTCGCACCAATGTGCGCATCATCGCCGCCACAAATCGCGATCTGCAGCAGCAGATCGATCAGGGTCTCTTCCGCGAGGATTTGTACTACCGGCTCAACGTCGTGCCGTTGCGCCTGCCGCCCTTGCGCGAACGGCTCGAGGATATTCCCGATCTGGTGCGCCACTTCCTGGCCATCGCCGAGAAAGAGGGGCTTCCGCCCAAGAGCTTCGAGACCGGCGCGATCGAACGGCTCAAGCGCCACAACTGGCCGGGCAATGTGCGCGAGCTTGAAAACCTGGTGCGCCGCCTCTCGGCGATCTACACACAGGACATCGTGACCGTCGACATGGTGGAGAGCGAATTCGCGCCGAGCGCACGCCCGACGTCATTCAGCGATGCGCGCGAAGCCACGGCGGACCTGTCCGAAGCAGTGGAGCGCTATCTCAGCGACTACTTCATGAGTTTCGGACAGGAGCTTCCGCCGGCGGGCCTCTACACGCGAATCCTGCGTAAGGTGGAATCCCCGCTCATCACGGCCGCCTTGGCCGCGACCCGGGGCAACCAGATCCGCGCCGCCGATCTCCTCGGGGTGAACCGCAACACGCTGCGCAAGAAGATCCGCGATCTCGGCATCAAGGTCATCCGCACCCCGGCCGCTTAGGCCCTGGTCAGACCCAGGCACCGCCCCCATATTGGCCCCATGCGCGCGCTCCGGGGTGGGGGCCGCGCCACACCGTAACCGCCACGTCGCCTGTCGCCAAAGCGCCACAATGTGATCTTATTGCATCATATTTGTGGTCAATATGCCGCATCGATGAGAGTCGGCTCGAAGCTGACGTCCGACTTGAGAGGGAGAGCAGCACGCTTTGCGCGACCCCAAGCCAGATAAGAAAATCGCTAAGGACGGCAGCGGTTTATCCGCACCACCGAAAGTGATCCAAGAGCATGAGCCGGACGGGCAGACCACCGTGCGGGCGAAACGTCGGCGGCTCCAATTTACTCTCGGCCTCATCATCATGGTGCTGTCCCTGTGCGCGGGACTGGCAACCTATCTCGTTCTGACGGGGCTCACGCCGATCGTGCCCACGCAGCAGGTGGTGGTGACCACCTTGCTCATAAACGCGGTGCTCGTGGCCGCCATGATCGGGCTGATCGCCTGGCAGGTGACGGGGCTGTGGCTCGCCAGACGGCGCCATGAAGCGGGCGCGCAACTGCATGTGCGCATCGTGAGCCTGTTCAGCGTCATCGCCGTGGTGCCGGCGATCGCGCTGGCGATCTTCGCCAGCATCTCGCTCGACCGCGGTCTCGATCACTGGTTCTCCAGCCGCACGAAATCCATCATCCAGAATTCGATCGACGTGGCCACGGCCTATCTCCAGGAGCACGGGCAGGTCATCCGCGCCGACACGGTCGGCATGGCCAAGGACATCGACGAAGCGGTCGAACTGGTTCGGGCCCGCCCGCAAGGGTTCGGGAACTTCTTAAACGCCCAGGCCGCGATCCGCGCCATCCCGGGTGCCTATCTGATCGATCGCAAAGGCAAGGTGCTCGCGACGGCGGCCTCGATCCCGGAAATGCCGTACCGGGCGCCGCCCACGGAAGCCATGGACCTTGCCGAGAAAGGGCAGGTGATCGTCATCGCGCCCGGCAAGACCAGCATGGTCGGCGCCATCAAGAGTCTCGACAATTTCGACGACACCTTTCTCTACGTGATCCGCCCGGTGAACGCGCGCGTGTTGCAGCAGTTGCGGGCAACGCGCGCGAACGTTGCCGAATATCAATTGCTCGAGCAGCGGCGCGCCGGCGTCCAGGTCGCGTTCGGCCTCATGTATGTGGCCATCGCGCTGACGCTGTTGTTGTCGGCGATCTGGATCGGCATGTGGTTCGCCAACCGCCTGGTCGCGCCGATCGGCCAGCTGATGGGCGCCGCCGAGGAAATCAGCCACGGCAATCTCGGGGTGAAGGTGGACGTCAACCCGGCCGATGGCGACCTGGCCGTGCTTGGCTCGACGTTCAATACGATGACGGCCGAGCTCAAGACCCAGCGCGACGAGCTGGTCGGCGCCAACGTGACCCTCGACGAGCACAACCGCTTCATGTCGGCCGTGCTCTCGGGCGTGACCGCGGGCGCGGTCGGTGTGGATGCGAGCGGGACGGTCAATCTGGTCAACCGCTCCGCGGAAGAGCTACTCGGTCTGAAAGGCACGGACCTTGTCGGAACGAAGCTCGCCGACGCGGTGCCCGAATTCGCCCCCCACCTCAAGCGTGCCCGCAAGCAGGGCCGGCGTCCCGGGACCGATCAGGTCTCGCTGCGGCGGCGCGGCTCGGAGCGCAATTTCGCCGTCCGTGTCACCAGCCAAGGCGACGGGCAGGGCTACGTGGTCACCTTCGACGACATCACCGAGCTGGTTGTCGCGCAGCGCTCCACCGCCTGGGCCGACGTCGCCCGCCGCATCGCCCACGAGATCCAGAACCCGCTCACGCCGATCCAGCTATCCGCGGAACGCATTCGCCGCAAATACGGCAAGGTCATCACCGAGGATCGCGAAATCTTCGAACAGTGCACCGACACGATCGTACGGCAGGTCTCCGATATCGGCCGCATGGTGGACGAGTTCTCCGCCTTCGCGCGCATGCCCAAGCCCGTCATGGAAATGCACGACGTGCGTGAGATCGTGCGCGAGGCCGTGTTTCTCTTCCAGGTCAGCCGCCCGGATATCGACTTCACGCTCGATCTGCCGGACAAGCCGGTCACGACCATGTCGGACCAACGGCTCCTCACCCAGGCCGTCACCAACCTGGTCAAGAACGCCAGCGAGGGGATCGACACGGCCGTGGAGAACGATCCGGATCGCGCCGGGACCGGTGAAATCACGGCGAAGGTCACGACCAAGGGAGACCGGGTCTATGTCACCATCATCGACAATGGCTGCGGCTTGCCGAAGGAGGACCGCGATCGCCTGATCGAGCCGTATATGACCACCCGGGTCAAAGGCACGGGACTGGGCCTGGCCATCGTGCAACGCATTACCGAGCAGCACGGCGGCAAGTTGGTTCTGGCCGACGCACCAAAGCGCAACGGCAAGGTGGAGGGGGCGTCCGTGCGGATCGATCTGCCGATCGTGACGCGCGAGGAACCGGATAAGGTCATTGCGCCTGAGTCCGCATCCAAGCCCGAAACGAGTGAAGCGTCTGCCGAAGAAGAGGAAGTAACCCATGGCGTCTGACATCCTGATCGTCGACGACGAGGCCGATATCAGGGAGCTCATTTCCGGCATCCTGGAGGACGAGGGACATGGTACACGGCTCGCCAAGGACAGCGACGAAACGCTGAAGGCCATCGAGGAGCGCCGCCCCTCAATGGTCATTCTCGATATCTGGCTCCAAGGCTCGCGGCTCGACGGCCTCGATCTGCTGGAAGAAATCAAGAAGGCCCATCCGGACCTTCCCGTGATCATCATCAGCGGCCACGGCAATATCGAGACGGCCGTGTCGGCCATTCAGCGCGGCGCATACGACTATATCGAGAAGCCGTTCAAGGCCGACCGGCTCGTGCTGATCACCGCGCGAGCGCTCGAAGCCTCGAAGCTCAAGCGCGAGAACCGGGAACTGCGCGAACGCAGCACCTATTCCTTCGAAATGATCGGCAAGTCGAGCGCCATCACGCAGCTGCAATCGGCCATCGACAAGGTCGCCCCCACAAACAGCCGCGTCCTGATCAGCGGCCCCTCCGGCTGCGGCAAGGAACTGGCCGCGCGGGTGATGCACGCGAAGTCCCAGCGCGCCGACGGTCCGTTCGTGGTCCTCAACGCGGCGGCGATGGTGCCGGACCGGATGGAGCTCGAACTCTTCGGAACGGAGGAGGGGACCGGCTCGGGCCCCCGCAAGGTCGGCGCACTCGAAGAAGCCCATGGGGGCACGCTCTATATCGACGAAGTCGCCGACATGCCGCTGGAAACCCAGGCGAAGATCCTGCGCGTGCTGGTCGAGCAGCGGTTCCAGCGCCTCGGCGGCGGACCGAAGGTGCACGTGGATGTCCGGGTGGTCTCCTCGACCAGTCACGACCTGCAGAAGGAGATTTCCGCCGGGCGCCTGCGCGAAGACCTCTACCACCGCCTGAACGTGGTCCCGATCCGCATACCGGGGCTCTCCGAGCGCCGCGAAGACGTCCCCGATCTGGTGCGCTACTTCGTGCAGACCATCTCGGTGGCCTCAGGCTCCCCGCCGCGCCGCATCGGCGAAGACGCGATGGCCGTGCTGCAATCCCACGAATGGCCGGGCAATGTTCGCCAACTGCGCAACAACGTGGAGCGGCTGATGATCCTTGTCGGCGGCGATGCCGATACGATCGTCACGGCCGACATGCTCCCCGACGAAATCGTCTCGCCGGTGCCGCTGACGCCGAACGGGGCGGGGGGCGAGCATTTGATGTCCTTGCCGCTGCGAGACGCCCGCGAGATCTTCGAGCGCGAATATCTGCTGGCCCAGGTCAACCGTTTCGGCGGCAACATTTCCCGCACGGCCGAGTTCGTCGGCATGGAGCGCTCGGCACTCCACCGGAAACTTCGCGCTCTGGGTGTCAATTCGAATGAAAGAAACGCCGCAATGCGTTAGCATAGTTCAGGGACTCGCCTTTAGGGCGAGGCTTAGCTGCTAAATTCGTCCTAAGTCGAATAGCTTATAGACGCACATTGTGGTTGCGTATGAAGACTGTTCAGTGCCGGTTCGTCTCAATCCGGATCATATTTTGAGACCAAGCGTGAACCAAAGGGACAAACAAGCCCATGCCGACAGAGCGCACGCAAAGCTTGCAGGACACATTTCTCAACCATGTCCGCAAAAGCAAGATTCCGCTCACGATCTTCTTGGTGAACGGCGTCAAGCTGCAAGGCGTCGTGACCTGGTTCGATAATTTTTGCGTTCTGCTGCGTCGCGATGGCCATTCCCAGCTCGTCTACAAGCACGCCATCTCGACCATCATGCCAGGCCAGCCGATACAGCTTGCCGACATCGCCGATGCGGAAGGTGCCGCAGAGTAATTGCGTCCGACTGACCCGAAACAGCTCGCAAGCAACAAGGAACGAACAGAACGCGGCGAGGCGCATGCGGAGCATCCCGTGCGCGCCGTCGTCTTCGTGCCGATCCTCGACGTCCGGCCCGGCCGGGGTGCGCGGGAAGGCGCGCGGGGCCACGCTGCGGGCGTTCCCGACCGAACCCCACAGGCGAGACTTGAAGAAGCGGTCGGTCTCGCCGCGGCCATCAATCTCGACATTCGCGCGAGCGGGGTCGTTCCGGTCCCTCAGCCCAAGCCCGCGACCCTGTTCGGTTCGGGCAAAGTGGAAGAACTGGCGGGCGTGGTCCGCATGGAAGAGGTGGAGCTGGTCATCGTCGATCATCCGCTCTCGCCGGTCCAGCAGCGCAATCTGGAGACCGCATGGCAGGCCAAGGTGCTCGACCGGACCGGACTCATCCTGGAGATCTTCGGCGAACGCGCCCGGACGCGGGAAGGGCGCCTGCAGGTTGAACTGGCGCACCTCGTCTACCAGAAGAGCCGGCTGGTTCGCTCCTGGACGCATCTGGAACGGCAACGTGGCGGCTTCGGCTTTCTCGGCGGCCCCGGCGAGACCCAGATCGAAACCGACCGCCGTCTCCTGTCCGAGCGCATCACCAAGATCCAGAAAGAGCTGGAGCACGTCCGTCAAACGCGCGCGCTGCACCGAAAGTCGCGACAACGGGTGCCCTATCCGGCCGTCGCCCTGGTCGGTTACACCAATGCCGGAAAGTCAACGCTTTTCAATACGTTGACGGGCGCCGAGGTTCTCGCTCAGGACATTCTGTTCGCCACGCTCGATCCGACCATCCGCGCGCTTTGCCTACCCAATGGATCGAAGGCGGTCCTGTCCGATACGGTGGGCTTCATTTCCGACCTGCCCACCACGCTCGTGGCCGCGTTCCGCGCGACGCTCGAGGAGGTCCAGGAAGCCGACCTCATTCTCCATATCCGCGACATTTCCGATAGTGCGACCGCCAGCCAGCGCGCCGACGTGAACGCCGTGCTCGCCGATCTGGGCATCCACGCCGAGGAGGAACCGGACAGGGTGCTCGAGGTCTGGAACAAGGCCGACCTGCTCGACCCGGCCGAATTCGAACACGCGAAGAACGAGGCGGTGCGCCACGGTGCCATCCTCGTGTCCGCCGTGAGCGGACAGGGCCTCGACACCTTGCTCACCGAGATCGAAACCCGCCTCAACACGCGCCGGCAAACCCTCGATATCGTGCTGCAGCCTCAAGAAGGCGCACTGTCGAACTGGATCTACGAGAATTGCGAGGTGATCGCCCGCGCCGATCTTGGCGATGGCGCCACCTCCTTGCGCATTCGCGTGGCCCCGGAAAAACGCGACAAGCTTGCGCGGGTCGCGGGCGCATCGCGGCTGCAAACCGCGGCCGAGTAGGGCGCGCGCCCTACGCGTCATTCCCGCCTGTGGCGTCCTGTTTAGCGGCCTTCTCATCGCGCTTCGCCGCGTCCCAGAGCCGGTCCATCTCCTCGAGATCGGCGTCCTGGGGCTTCCGGCCCTGGGCCGCCAGCGCCGCCTCGATGTACTGAAACCGGCGTATGAACTTGGCGCACGTGCCGCGCAAGGCCGCTTCCGGATCCACGTGAAGATGCCGCGCCACATTCGCCAAAACGAAGGCGACATCGCCGAACTCGTCGGCTATGCGCTCCTGCGCTTCGCCCTTGGCGATGGCGTCCTTCAGCTCGGCAAGCTCTTCCTCGACCTTGCTGATGATCAGTCCGACATCGGACCAATCAAACCCCACATCCGCGGCACGCTTTTGAAGTTTGGCGGCGCGAGTCAGCCCCGGCATGCCCACCGGCACGTCGCTGAGGATGCTGGCCGGATTGGTGGCTTCGCCGCGCTCGGCTTTTTCTTCCGCCTTGATCTGTTCCCATAGGCCGGAACCGAGAAACGCATCGCGGCGGGTAGGGTCCTCGAACACGTGCGGATGCCGCCGGATCATCTTCCGGGTAATGACATCGGCCACGTCGTCGAACGAGAACGATCCCATCTCGTTCGCGAGCTGTGCGTGGTAGACGACCTGTAGGAGCAGATCACCGAGCTCCTCCTTCAGGGCATCCGTGTCGCCACGCTGGATAGCGTCCGCCACTTCGTAGGCTTCCTCGATCGTGTAGGGCGCGATGGTCTCGAAGCTTTGCTTCACGTCCCACGGACATCCCGTTTCGGGGTCGCGCAGACGCGCCATCACGGTCAGCAGATCCGCCAACGCGTAGGTCTTCTCGCCGCCGGGCGAGCGCGTATCAGTCATGGCAGCCATCCCGCAGAGCGGGCCCCAAAGATCCAGAAACTTGTCGACATATCAGTGCCTTACAGGAATACCCTCAATCCTGTCACGCCTCGGTCCGGAATTCGCATAAGGTATATTATGGAAAATATAGATGATGGGGCTGCAAGGGCCGGCAGCACCGCCGCCCTCGAGCCCGAACCCTCAGCGGCGCTCGTAATTGTCCCGGATCAAACGGTCGAGCAGCCGCACGCCGAAGCCCGAACCCCAGCTTCGATTGATGTCGCTGTTCTCCGCGGCCATGCCCGTACCGGCGATGTCCAGATGCGCCCAGGGCGTGTCCGGCTTGACGAAGCGCTGCAGAAACTGCGCGGCGGAAATCGAGCCGCCCCAGCGCCCGCCGGTGTTCTTGATGTCCGCGACCTTGGAGTCGATCAGCTTGTCGTATTTGGGACCGAGCGGCAGCCGCCACAATTTCTCGCCGGTCTCCAAACCGGCCGCGATCAGCTTGTCGGACAGGTCGTCGTTGTTGGAGAAGAGCCCTGCATGCACCTTTCCGAGGGCCACCATGATAGCGCCGGTCAGCGTGGCGAGATTGATGACGGCCGTCGGCTTGAACTTCTCCTGGGCGTACCAAAGACAGTCGGCCAGAACCATGCGCCCTTCCGCGTCGGTGTTCAGCACTTCGATGGTTGTCCCCGACATGGCCTCGACGACGTCGCCCGGGCGCGTCGCCATTCCGCTCGGCATGTTCTCGACGAGACCGATCACGCGACCGCATTGACCTTGGCCTTGCGTTCGGCGAGCGCCAGCATCAGGCCCACCACGCACGCGGCACCCGCCATGTCGCCCTTCATGTCCTCCATGCCGGCGGCGGGCTTCAGAGAGATGCCGCCGGTATCGAACGTCACGCCCTTGCCGACGATCGCGATGGGATCGCCGCCGCGCACGCCCGCCCCTTTCCACTGCATCACCGCGACATGACTCGTGTTCTCGCTCCCCCGCCCCACGGCCAGAAGCGCGCCCATCCCGAGCCGCTTCATCTGCGCCTCGCTCAGAACCGTGACCTGGACGCCGGCTTTGGTGAGCGTTTTTGCGCGTGCCGCGAACTCCGCCGGGGTCAGAACGTTGGCCGGCTCGTTGACGAGATCGCGCGCGAAGACGCCGTCGACGATGGCGCGCTCCGGCGCGTAGGCGCGGCCGGCCGCGCGCGGGTCAGCGCAATGGATAACGAACTTCTTCAGCGTCATTGCGTCCGCGTCCGCCGCGGGCTTGTTGGACTTGTACTTGTCGAAGCTGTAGTTGCGGAGCTGAGCGCCGAGCGCGAAGCTGGCAATGTCCTCGACGGGCAGCTCGCCCCTCGCCGCTTCCAGGTAGACATGCGCCGTGTCCCCTTCCTGGCCGGTCAGCTTGCCGCGAACGGTCCCACCGAGATTGACCCAGTCGTCATTGGCGAAGTCCTTCGGCTTGCCGAGACCGACGAGAACAATGCGCGCGAACTTGACCCCTTGCGCGCCAGCACATCCACGCTCGTTCCCTTCTTGCCCTTGAACGCCGAGACTTTCGCAGCAGCCCTGAGAAGGCCCTTGGTCTTCTTGTCGAGAGCCTGCGCGGTCGGCGAGAGCTTGGGGCCCTCCTCGGCAAAAACTACGGCAGTGCCGTCCGCGGCTGCGGCGGACGGGCTGGCAAAGGACAACGTCGTCGGATTGGTCAAGGTAAACTCCATCGGTGGGCCGCGCCGCCAAGACGTGAGGCGACGGAAAACAGGAAAAAGCCGTCACGGGCGCCCGCGCGCCCGTGGTGCAACAATGCAACAGCGGCAGGAAATCGTTCGACCTTCGTAAGTCTTGCGCGAAGTGAAAGCAACCCATTCGAAATGGCCGAAATTCCGCCACGTTGGGCTGGTCAGATTTGCAATACAAACCAGCCGGTTGCCGCGAATTTGGGGGCATTTTCGGGGGGCCGGGTTTCGGGTCGTTTTGGGGACGTCGAACATACAGGCTCATGACGCTGTTTAGCCGATACATGTTTCGGCAGGTGACGAGTGCGTTCCTCCTCATCCTGCTGACGCTGACGGCCATTATCTGGCTGGCTACAGCGTTGAAACAGCTCGACCTTATTACATCGCAAGGTCAGGGCCTGACGATATTTTTCCAGATGACCGCGCTCAGCCTGCCGAGCCTTATCACGCTCATCGCCCCCAACGCCGTCCTCATGGCCAGCCTCTACACCCTCGACCGGATGAACGGCGATAGCGAGATCATCGTCATGACCGCCGCCGGCGCGACCGTCTGGCGGATCTGCCGCCCCCTCATCGCCCTGGCCCTGATCGTGAGCGTCCTGATCCTGGCGGTGAACGTGTTCGTCAACCCCGCCTGCATGCGCGCCTTCCGCGACCTCATCACGCAGGTACGCGCCGACCTGATCTCCCAAGTCCTTCAACCAGGACGATTTTCCAGCCCCGAGCGCGGCCTGACCTTTCACATTCGCGACCGCGCCCAAGACGGAGAACTGCTCGGACTCCTGTTCCACGACGAACGCGATCCCAAGCAGGTGATGAGCTACCTCGCCGATAGAGGACGAATTCTCTCCAATGACGAGGGCAGTTTTCTGATCATGTTCGATGGTTACGTACATCGATACGATGCAAAGGACGAAGAAAAGGCCGTCCAGATCATCGCCTTTGATCAGAATATGGTCGATCTTTCCAAATTCGCTCCAAAAAATGACTCCGGGAGTAAGCTTGAGCCCAAGCAAATGTCATTTTCGAGCCTCATAAATCCCCCGGAAGACGAAAATATTTCCGAGACAGACAATGGGCTCTTGCGTTACGAATTACATGAACGCTTGTCGACTCCGCTCTATCCACTTGCGTTCATCTTTCTCGCTATTGCTCTGATGGGCCAAGCACGCACGACTCGCGAGAGTCGATGGGGGCAGATTATCACCGTTTTCGGGCTTGCGATCGCCCTCAGAGTGGCCGGCATCATGGCGGGGAATCTGGTCACGCTGAATGCGTGGGCGGTGATCCTCGTATATGCTATTCCGATCGGGGCGATTCTGATTGCGGCGTGGACGGCGCACGTTAGAATGTCGCCAGAACTGCGGTCCAAGCTGAACTTCGAGCTCAAGTTTCAGCCAAAAAACATAAAGTTGTGGACCGCACGAGGGGTACAGACGGGGTGAAGGCGCAGATGCCAGGCATCAGTGCAGGTGGAACGCTCGCGCGCTATTTCTCTGCGCGCTTCCTCGCCGCTATGGTGGCGATGTTCCTAATCTGCTGCGTGCTGATCTTCTTCGTAGACTTCATCGAGATTCTACGGCGCTCGGGAAAATACTCGAACGAAGCGTCGGGTTTTCTTCTGGTGTGGATCACCCTTCTGCGTTTGCCGTCGTTTTCGGAACTCACCCTACCCTTCGCAGTTCTCATCGGGACGATCGTGATCTTCCTGATGCTCAGTCGTACCTCCGAACTTGTCGTCTTGCGCGCCGCCGGCGTCTCGGTGTGGCAGTTCACCCTTCCTGCCCTCGTCGTCGCCTTCCTGCTCGGGATCGGATTCGTCACCGTCTACAATCCGATTGCGGCGTCCGCACGCGGCGAGGCCGAGCGGCTCTATTCGGCCGCGTTCGGCAAGGACGACAGCTTCCTGCAATCGGCCGGGAAGTCTGGTGCGTGGTTGCGCGAGGATGGCGCGGATGGCCCCTCCGTGGTGCATGCCTTGCGTGTCCTGAACCAGGGACTCGAACTGCGCGGCGTTTCCGTCTTCCAGTACAACGCCAAGCACGAACTGACCGAGCGCATCGAAGCCAAGCGCGCTGTGTTGAACAACGGCCGCTGGGATTTGGAGCAGGCCTGGGTCAGCGCACCCGGGCGCGAACCGGTCCTGCACGAGAGCTATCTGCTCAGCACCTACCTCACCCCGACCCAGGTGCGTGACACGCTCGGCACCGTCTACTCGATTTCGTTCTGGGATTTGCCCAACTTCATCGAGATTGCCGAGCGGGCCGGTTTGCCGGCCACCCAGTACCGCGTTCAATACCAATTGCTTCTGTCGCGACCGTTCCTGTTGGTGACCATGGTGCTGATCGCGGCGACCTGCTCGTTGCAAAGCTTCCGCTTCGGCAACGTGCAAATCAACGCCGTGTTCGGATTGGCCGCCGGATTCGGGTTCTCGTCTTTGCCGGAGGTCTCGCGAAACTTCGCGATGTCAGGGCTCACCTCGGCGGTCGCGGCCGCGTGGATTCCGGTGATCGTCGCCATGTCGCTCGCACTCACTGTGCTCTTGTACAAAGAGGACGGATGACGATGCGCGCGGCACTCATAATCCTCCAAGCAATGCGCCGGGCTCTGCCCGGCCTTAGCGCGTCTAACGGGGGGCGTACGGCGGTTCCACTCCTGGTGCTTGCGGCCACGCTTGGCGCGTTGTTGACCTCTCACGAACGCGCCCATGCGCAAGCGCAAACCGGCCTCGAGCAGATCGTTCGGGCGCCGGACGTCAAGTCGTCGGACCCCATGCTGCTGCAGGCCGACGAACTGATCTACGAGAACAACAACGCGCGCGTTACGGCCAAAGGCAACGTCGAAGTCTATTACGGGGACTACACGCTCCTCGCCGATCGGATCGTCTACGACCGCAACGCCAACACGCTTGCGGCCGAAGGGAACGTCCGCATGAAGGATCCCGACGGCGCCATCATCACGGCGAACGAGCTGACCCTCACCGACGACTTCCGCGACGGTTTTGTCGACGCCCTCAAATTCGTCTCCCAGGACGACACGCGCATTTCGGCTCAATCCGCATCGCGCGAGGCCGGCAATGTCACCGTGTTCCAGAAAGGCATGTTCACGCCCTGTAAGATCTGCCGGGAAAATCCCGAGAAGGCGCCGACCTGGCGTATTCGGGCAGGCAAGATCACCCACAAGCGCGATCAAGCGAAGATCACGTTCAACGACGCGGTCTTCGACCTCTTCGGCGTGCCGGTTCTCTGGGTCCCCTACTTCGAGACCGCGGACCCCACGGTCAAGCGCAAGTCGGGCTTCCTGATTCCGTCGTACAGCCATTCCGACGAGCTCGGCAGCACCGTTCAGGTGCCCTACTACTTCGCCCTGTCGGACCACTACGATTTCACCTTCGCGCCCATGTGGACGGAGAAGGCGGGCACGCTCTTGCTCGGCGACTGGCGGCAGCGAACCGCCGCCGGCGGCTTCAACGTCGAGCTGGCGGGCGTCTTCGACAATGTCAACGACGACACCAGCCCCGCTTACGGAGAGGATTTTCGCGGCAGCATCAAATCCAAGGGCCGCTTCGCGCTCGATCCGTACTACTCCTGGGGTTGGGATGTAATGCTCGAGACGGATGAGACCTTCCGGCGCTACTACAACCTCGACTCGCGGCTCAGGACCGATCGCGTGTCGCAGGTCTATCTCGAGGGACTTCGCGGCCGGAACTACTTCTCGACGCGATTCTACAACACACAGAGCCTGCTGTTTACCGACGAGGAGTTCTCCGAGGCCGTCGTCTATCCGATCATCGACTACGACTACATCGTCGACACGCCGGTTATCGGTGGCGAGCTGAGTTTCAACAGCAACACGATGGTGTTCTCGAGCGCGGACGGCACGGACTCCAACCGGTTCATCATGGAAGCGCGCTGGCGGCGGCAGCTGACCGACGGGATCGGTCAGGTCTTCACGCCGTTCGGCCGTTTGCGCGGCGATGTGTATAGCCTCGACAATCCGGGCGTGCTGGAACTCGGGGGCACCGAAGACGTCACCATCGCCAACCCGAACACCCTCGCCGACAACCGCGATAACGGCACGATCTGGCGCGGCAACGCCGTTGCGGGTCTCGAATACCGCTATCCGTTCGTCGCCACGACCGGACGAATCACGCATACGATCGAGCCGATCGGACAGATCATCGCGCGGCCCAGCGCCATCGGCGATCAGCAGGAGATCCCCAACGAGGATGCGCTGAGCCTGGTGTTCGACGATACGATCCTGTTCGATATCGACAAGTTCTCGGGCTATGACCGGATCGAAACGGGCACCAGGGCGAATGTTGGCTTCGGCTATACCGCGCAGTTGATGGACGGCGGTTACGCCCGCGCCGTCTTCGGACAGAGCTACCAGATCGCTGGCGACAACGAGTTCGACACCACGTTCTATCAGCAGAGCGGCTTGGCTACGAGCAACTCGGACTACGTCACGGGCCTCTATGTCCAAACCGTCAGCGGGTTCTCGTTCACCGGGCAAGCGCGCTTCGACCAGGAGAGCTTCGATATAGTCCGGACCGATCTTGGCTCCACGCTCAACTACGGACCTGTCCAGGCGCGCGTGAACTATGCCCGCGTGCCCGGTGTCGTCGAGTCCAGTGCCATCACGCCGAACCTGACCAACGTCGTCAACGCCGACGCCGACGAGGAAATCCTCTTTGCCGGCGCGCTTGCGATCACGGACGAGTGGTGGCTGCTCGGCAATCTGCGTTACGACCTTGCCGGCGAACAGACCATCACGGACGGCCTTGGCCTCCGCTACAAGGACGATTGCTTCAAGATCGATGTGACCTACCAGCGCTCCTTTATTCGCGACCAGGACATCGAACCGGATGAACGCTTCGTCTTCACTTTCGCCCTTAAGCACCTCGGTGAGTACACCGCTCAGACTGATATTGGCGCGTTCACCGAAAGCGGCGACGAAGGTCTGTACCAATGATGACACGCCCCACATCGATCACCCGTTACAGTATCGCGGCGTTGGGCATGCTGGCCCTTCTGTTCCTGACGCTTGGGGCTCAGGCCCAGGACGTTGCAATCAAGCTGTTGGTGAACGACGACCCGATCTCCGATTACGACATCGCCCAACGCGCGCGATTTCTGCAGCTGACCGCCAAGGAGGAGCCCGGTCCGGCGCTGAATCAGAAGACCACCGAAATGCTGATCACGGAGCGTCTTCAATATCAGGAAGGCCGGAAGCTCGGCATCACGGCGAGTGAGGCGGACGTCGATCGCGTCGTGGAGGACATGGCCGCGCGGAACAATCTCGATGCGGCCGGCCTCTCCACCGCGCTCGGGCGCGCCGGCGTCAACGTCCAAACCCTTAGAACCGCATTGGCGCCCAGATGGTCTGGCAACGCGTGATCCAACAGAAATTCCGTCGGGAAGTTCAGGTGAACGACGCGCAGATCGACGAGGCCCTGTCCAATTCGAACGGCGGATCGTCCTCGGGTGGCATCAAGCAACTGCGCCTTCCCCTGCCCAGCGGGGCCGACCAGAAGATCGTCGCGGCGAAGGTCGCCGAAGCGGAGAATCTGCGCGCCCGTTTTCGCGGCTGTGGAAGCTTTCAGAGCTTGGCCAATGGCGTCGAGGGCGCGACGGTTCGAAACCTCAGGGTCCAAGACGCATCGACGCTGGGCTCCCCTGCCCGCATCCTCGTGCGAAACGCGAAGGTCGGACAAATGACGCCACCGACTGTGACGCACGCCGGCATAGAACTGTACGCCGTCTGCGCCGCACAAGCCGCGGCGGCAACCGGCGACTTGGATGTCCGCGACGAGGCTGAGCGGAAAATCCTGAATGACGAGCTGCGCGTCAAGGCCGAGGAATATCTGAAGGAAGTGCGCGAGAAGGCGTTCATCGAATACCGCTGACGGCGATGTTCGGAACCGGCCAGGCGTGCTAGGCCAATGCGCATGTCGTACCCGGCCGACAAACCCCTTGCCCTGACCCTCGGCGATCCCGCCGGCATCGGTCTGGACATCACCTTGCTCGCATTCGACGCCCGCCGTCGCGAAGGGCTCCAGCCATTCGTGTTCCTTGGCGACAAGCAGCTGTTGGAGGCGCGCGCCAAGGCGCTCGGCCTGTCCGTGCCGATCGCAACCGTGGCGCGGCCCCAGGAGGCCGTCGAGGTATTCGCCAACGCCCTGCCCATTCTTCCGATCCCGGTGCCTGTCGCCGTCACGCCGGGCGTCCCGGAGGCCGCCGCGATGCCCGCGGTGACGGCATCCATCGAAGCCGCGGTCGAAATGGTGCAGTCGGGCGAGGCGCGCGCTGTCGTCACCAACCCGATCTCGAAGTCGTGTCTGTATCAGGCAGGCTTCGAATTCCCAGGCCATACGGAATATCTCGCCGCCCTCGCCGCACAGAACGGTCGAGCCCCGCATCCGGTCATGATGCTCGCGTCCGACGTCCTCAAGGTCGTTCCCACGACCATCCATATTCCGCTGAAGGACGTGCCGGGTGCCTTGACGCAGGAGCTGCTCGCGAAAACCATCGCCATCACCGACCGCGACCTGCGCCGGCGGTTCGGACTCGCCCGTCCGAGACTGGCGGTGAGCGGTCTCAATCCGCATGCCGGGGAGGACGGCGCCCTCGGCCGCGAGGAGGTCGAAACGATCCGGGGCGCCATCGTCGCCGCGCAGGAAGCTGGCATCGATGTCAGCGGCCCCTACCCCGCCGATACGCTCTTTCATACGGCCGCGCGCGAGCGCTACGACGTGGCGATCTGCATGTATCACGATCAGGCTTTGATCCCCTTCAAGACGCTCGCCTTCGAAGTGGGCGTCAACGTCACGCTCGGACTGCCCTTCGTGCGCACCTCACCCGACCATGGCACGGCGTTCGACATCGCCGGTACCGGCAAGGCCAACCCGCGCAGCCTCATCGAGGCGCTGCGCCTCGCCGACACGATGAGCGCCGCCGTGGCCGGGGACACCGGATGACCGGGCCGGACGGTCTGCCTCCGTTACGCGAGGTGATCCGCGCGGCGGGGCTCTCGGCAAAGAAGAGCCTCGGACAAAACTTTCTGCTGGATCTGAACCTGACACGGCGGATCGCGCGCGCGCGGGGCCGCCTCGAAGGCGTCAGTGTCGTCGAGGTCGGCCCGGGTCCCGGCGGCCTCACGCGCGCCCTGCTTATGGAAGGCGCGGGCAAGGTCGTGGCGATCGAACGCGACGAGCGCTGTCTGGGGCCGCTTGAGGACATCGCCGCGGCCTATCCAGGCCGGCTCGAGATCGTGAGCGCCGACGCGAGGGACGTGGACTATGAGGCGTTGCCGGTCGGCGCGCCGGCCCGTCTCGTGGCCAATCTCCCCTACAGCGTCGGCACGCCGCTCCTGATCGGCTGGCTCAAGAGCGATCCGTGGCCGCCCTGGTTCGACAGTCTCGTGCTCATGTTTCAGCGCGAGGTTGCCGACCGCATCGTCGCGGCGCCCGGCGGAAAGGACTATGGACGCCTCGCCGTCCTGTCCCAATGGCGTACCGACCCGCGCATTCTGTTCTCGCTGCCACCCGACGCCTTCACCCCGAAGCCCAAGGTGGCATCGGCCGTGGTCAAGCTCGTGCCGCGCGAACACCCCGAACCGTCATGCGACATCGGCATGCTCGAAAGGGTCACCGCTGCCGCGTTCGGTCAGCGGCGCAAGATGCTCCGTGCAAGCCTCAAACAGGTGATGCCCGACCCGGAAGCGCTGCTCACAAAGCTCGGGCTCGACCCTCGGGCCCGTGCCGAGACATTGCAGATTTCGGACTTCTGCCGCATCGCAAACGCGCTCAGAAAACGCTGAGAAACAGCCGCCGCAGGACGGTCAGAGCTCGGTCAACAGACCTTGCACGAAGCCGTCGAGCCCAGTCAGCCGCGTGCGCTTCAAGCGCTCCGCCGCGAGCACCGCATGGACCGCCGCGACGGACTGATCCAGGTCGAAATTGACGAGCACGTAGTCGTAGTCTTTCCAGTGTTGGATTTCGTTGCTCGCGCCCGCCATGCGGCGCGCGACGACATCGTCGGAATCCTGAGCACGCGTTTTCAGCCGCTCCTCGAGCGCCCGCGCAGTCGGCGGAAGAACGAAGACGGAGACGACGTCGGTTGCGGCTTCCTTCCGCAACGACTCGGCGCCCTGCCAGTCTACGTCGAACAAGACGTCGCGGCCCTCCGCCAAAGCCTCGTCCACCGGCGCGCGCGTGGTGCCGTAGAAATTGTCGAACACGAGAGCCCATTCGAGGAAGGCCTTCTCGTCGCGCATCTGCGTGAAGGTCTTCTTGTCCACGAAATGGTAGTCCTTGCCGTCCACTTCGCCCGGGCGCCGTTGGCGTGTCGTGTGCGAAATCGAGGCGGCGATGCCGGCATCTTCCGTCAGACGCGGCGCGCGATCGTCGTCTTGCCCGCGCCCGAGGGTGAAGACAGCACCAGCATGAGACCGCGACGGTCGATCGTCTCCATGGGCGCGCTCATCGGTTCGGCTCACTCGATGTTCTGAACCTGCTCCCGCAGCTGATCGATAACCGATTTGAGCTCGAGCCCGATCCGGCTGATCTCGATCTCGGCGGCTTTGGAACAGGTGGTGTTGGCTTCACGATTGAACTCCTGCGCAAGAAACTCGAGCTTGCGTCCGGCAGGCTGACCTTCCGCAATCAGATCTCGCGCCGCGGCCACATGGGCGGTCAACCTGTCCAGCTCTTCCTGGATATCGGCCTTCGCGGCTAAGAGAAGCGCCTCCTGGTGCAAGCGCTCGGGGTCCAGGGATGCACCGGCCTCGTCCAGCTTCGCGATCTGCTCGCGAAGCCGCGCGGCCATCAGCTCCGGCTGCCGCGTCATGGCCGCGCTTGCCTGCGAGACCAGCCCGTCGATGGCCGAGAGCTGCGCCCCGATGACGTCTTCGAGCCGTTTCCCCTCGGCGATCCGCGCGGCGACGAGCTGATCCAGGGCCTCAGACAGTCCGGCCAAAAGAGCCTCGGCAAGGGCCTCCCGCTGCTCCTCGCTTTCCTCGGGCTCGGCGACCTCGACCACGCCCCGCATGCCGAGCAACGTGTCGAGCTTGGCGGGCTCGAGCAGGGTCTGTTTTTGCGCTTGTTCCGCCACGGCCAGCGCCTCGCTCAGTGCCGCCTCGTTCAGCCGGATTTCCATCTGGCCGACGTCGCGCTTCACCGCGAGCGACAGGGTACAGTTGCCCCGCACCAGCTGTTCCTGACAGCGCGCGCGAACGCGAGGCTCGAGCCGCTCCAGCCCCACCGGCAGGCGCAGGCGCAGATCCAAGGACTTGCCGTTCACGCTGCGAATTTCCCAGAACCAGCGGGTCTGTTCGTGAGTCCCATCGGTACGGGCGAAGCCGGTCATGCTCTTCAACGTCATTGGTCGTGCCCACCCTCGCCGGTCAGCGTGCGTCCCGCTGTCACAAATCCTTATTGGCGGGACTTATACCCGAGTCGGGCATAGATTCGGACAGGAAGTCCGCAACGTGAGCGAGACGTGAGGCCGCGCGCGGGACCGCTAGCGGACCGGATTGCGTTGCGGCCACTCGACCGGCCCGCCGACGGGGGTCAGGCCATCTTCCCCCTCAGGCAGCAGCAACCCGCGCTCCGCCGCCGCCTGGGCGGCCTCGGCTTCAGCCTTCTGCCGCGCGCGAATCTCCCGCTCGATCTTCCGCCACTGGGCGACATTCTTATTGTGCTCGGCAAGGGTGGAAGAAAAGACATGACCGCCGGTCCCGTCGGCCACGAAGTAAACGTCGCCGGTCTTGGCCGGCTTCAGCACCGCTTCGATCGCCGCCCGACCCGGATTGCCGATCGGTGTCGGCGGAAGACCGTCAATTTGATAGGTATTATAAGGGTTTTTCTGCTGCAGCTCATCCCTAGTAATAGGATGATCGCGGTTGCCGGATCCGCCGAAAATGCCGTAGATGATGGTCGGATCCGATTGAAGCCGCATGCCCTTGCGAAGCCGGTTGTGGAACACGCTGGCGATCCGGGGCCGCTCCTCGGCGATCCCCGTCTCCTTCTCCACGATGGAGGCCAGGATCACGGCCTCCTCGGGCGTCTTCACCATGATGTCCGGATCGCGTTCTTCCCAAACTTGGGCCAAGAACTTTTTGTGCGCAGCCTGCATGCGCTGAAGAATGTCGTCCTTCGAATCCTTCGTGCCAAAACTGTACGTATCCGGCAGCAGCGAGCCTTCCGGCGGTACCGCGGTGACGTCGCCATCCAGCTCCGCATTCGCTGCTATCCGTTCCACGATCTGCTGGCTGGTCCACCCTTCCGGAAACGTGATCCTGTATTGGACGGTCTTCCCGTCGACCAGGGTATTGAGGACCTCGCGCATGGTGGCTTGCTTGTCGAACTGATACTCCCCGGCCTTCAGGGTCCCCTCGCCTTTGAGCTTCATGAAATAGAAGATGGCCGCCATGAAGATGCGGCGGTCGGTGATGATCCCTTCTGCGGTGAGCCGGTCCGCGATCGCCGTTGTGCTCGCGCCCTTGGGGACGGCAAAGATCGCCGAGACCTGCAGCGGGCCCGGACGGTCGAACTCGACGCGCAGGAGATAGAAGAACGCGGCGACCGCCACGAGCAGGATCACAACGAAGTCAGAAGACCGTCGAACATCCGCAGGAACGGATGGGAATTCTCGTCGTCATCGTCCTGCGGCGGCAGCTCCGGCGGCCGCTGGGGAACCAAGGCTTCGGCGGGACTATTTGCCGCCACGTTCGCGGTGGCACGGGGTGCGACCGGAGGCGTGGGATGAGGCTGCTGGGGACGAGGCGCCCCTTGAGACTGTTGACCAGGCTCTTGACCGGCCGGCTGATACGGAATCTTGCGGCCCGTGGCCGGGTCCTCGATGTATTTCCGTCCAGTCTTCCGATCGACGAAAATACGGCGCCGCGCGCCTTGCGGGGGCGGCGGCGGAGATGGAGGACTGTTTCGCGACGATGTCATGCTAGATGAGCGCGAACCTTGAGGACAACGACGCCACTTTCCGAGCAAATATGGCGAAAGGGTGTTTCGCCTGGCCAGCCAAAAGCACTATCACGCCGCGTAGCGGCGCATCACGAGCGAGGCGTTGGTACCACCGAATCCAAAGGAATTCGACAGGACGGTATCGATCGTCCGGCGTCGCGCTTTGTGCGGCACGAGGTCGATCGCGGTCGCGACCGATGGATTGTCCAGGTTGAGCGTCGGCGGGGCGATATTGTCCCGGATCGCGAGGACCGAGAAGATCGCCTCGACGGCGCCCGCGGCCCCAAGCAGATGGCCCGTCGCGGATTTCGTCGACGACATCGAAACCTTGCCGGCCGCGTTGCCGAAGAGACGCTCCACGGCGCCGAGTTCGATCTCGTCGCCCATCGGCGTCGAAAGTCCCGTGGGGTTGATGTAGTCGATATCCGCCGCATCGATCCCGGCGCGCTTCACGGCGGCGGTCATGCAACGGAAGGCCCCGTCGCCGTCCTCGGCCGGCGCCGTGATGTGGAAGGCATCGCCCGAAAGGCCGTAGCCAATGATCTCCGCGTAGATCTTCGCGCCCCGTGCCTTGGCATGCTCGAGCTCCTCGACCACCACGACACCGGCCCCCTCGCCCATGACGAAACCGTCGCGGTCCCGGTCGTAGGGACGCGAGGCTTTTTGCGGCGCGTCGTTGAAGTTCGTCGAAAGCGCCCGGCAGGCGGCGAACCCGGCAAGGGACAGTCGGCAGACGGGCGATTCCGTGCCGCCGGCGAGCATGACGTCCGCATCGCCGAAGGCCACCAGGCGCGATGCATCCCCGATCGCATGCGCACCCGTGGAACAGGCCGTCACCACCGAATGATTCGGACCCTTGAGCCCGTGCTCGATGGAGACGTAACCAGAGGCCAGGTTGATCAAGCGTCCGGGAATAAAGAACGGACTCACCCGGCGCGGCCCCTTGTCGTTGAACAGGAGCGAAGTCTTCTCGATGCCCTGCAGGCCGCCAATCCCCGATCCGATCAGAACGCCGGTCCGGGTTTGATCCTCGTACGAGGTGGGCTTCCAGCCCGCGTCCTGAAGAGCCTGGGTCGCAGCACCCATGGCGTAGATAATAAAGTCGTCGACCTTGCGCTGCTCTTTGTGCTCCATCCAGTCGTTCGGATTGAACGAGCCGTCCGCTGCCGTCGCCCGGGGCACTTGGCAGGCGACCTGGCACGACAAATCGGACACGTCGAAATTGTCGATGCGCTTTGCGGCGTTCTCGCCCGAAGTCAGCCGCTTCCACCCCGTCTCATAGCCAGAGCCGAGGGGGGAAACGAGACCGAGACCTGTGATGACGACACGACGCATCGCGACTTTGCCAGATCCTTTGCTTAAGAGACTGAGGATCGAGCCCTGGCGGGCCGATCGCTCTTGTTCTGAACCTCACGGGCAGCCGATCAGGCCGACCCGAAGGGTGTGTTAGGCGGAGTTCTTTTCAAGAAACTTGATGGCGTCGCCGACCGTGAGAATGGTCTCGGCGGCATCGTCCGGAATCTCGCAGCCGAACTCTTCTTCGAATGCCATCACCAGTTCGACCGTATCCAGGCTGTCCGCCCCCAGGTCGTCGATGAAGCTCGCATTGTCGCTCACCTTATCGGCCTCAACACCGAGATGCTCGACAACGATCTTTTTTACGCGCTCAGAGATATCGCTCATGTCCTCCTCACCGTCCCTTCAACTCTCAAAATCCTTATGGCCTCGCGTACCCCAGAGCAGAAAGCCCCCGGCCCAAGACACCCTCTAATGGCTAGTCAGGAGGGTTGATCGCGGCGGGATTGTTCTTTGTCAAGCCCCCGCAAACGGCCGATTGCGTAGCATACTCTATATAACTTTGCCAGAAGCCCCTAACCCGTAGTCTGGTTTACAGAAATTCCCGATCGCGCCCGCGCGGGACGCCACCGCCTCGACCCCCTAGACCATGATCATACCGCCGTTCACGTGCATCGTTTCGCCGGTGATGTAAGATGCTTCGTCGCTTGCGAAAAAGACCACTGCGGCTGCCACATCTTCCGGCTTGCCGAAGCACTGCGCCGGAATGGCGGCGGCAATAGCCTCCGTTTGCTTCTCGGTCAAGGCATCCGTCATGGGCGTTGCGATAAAGCCCGGCGCGATGCAGTTGGCCGTAATGCCGCGGGCTGCGACCTCGCGGGCGAGCGACTTGGTCATCCCCACGAGACCGGCCTTGGAGGCCGCGTAATTGCCTTGGCCCGGATTGCCGAGGACGCCCGAAATCGAGGCGATGTTGACGATACGCCCGCCCCGGCGGCGCATCATGCCGCGCAGCACGCCGCGCGTGAGCGTGAAGACCGATGTGAGGTTGACCGACAACACGTCGTCCCACTCTTCGTCCTTCATGCGCATAAAGAGATTGTCCTTGGTGATGCCGGCGTTGTTCACCAGGATATCGATTTGGCCGAGCGCCTTTTCGGCATCCTCGGCAAGCGCCGCAACGGCGGGCCGGTCCCGGAGATCGCAAGGCAGCACGAAGACCCGATCGCCGAGCTCGCCGGCGAGCTTCTCGAGCTTCGCCGCATTGGTGCCGGAGATCGCCACGGTCGCACCCTGATGGTGCAGGGCCTTGGCGATGGCGCCGCCGATCCCGCCTGTCGCGCCGGTGACCAGAGCGCTCTTCCCACTGAGGTCGAACATCTTCGAATCTCTCCCTACGTTCGGCGCCCGCCTAGCCGTTCAGTGCGGCTGCGGCGCTCTCCAATTCTTCCGGCGTCCCCACGCTGCGCGCCTCGACCCCGTCGAGGCGCCGGGCCATCCCTGTCAGCACGCGGCCGGCGCCGACCTCGTAAACCGTGTCCACACCGTTCCCGGCGAGGAACTCCATCGTCTCGCGCCAACGCACCATGCCGGTGACCTGCTCGACGAGGCGGCTGCGAATGGCCTCCGGGTCGGTGATGGGTTCGGCGAGCACGTTGGCGACAACCGGTACGGCTGGCGCCGAAATGGTCACGCCGGACAGGGCCTCGGCCATCGCATCGGCGGCCGGCTGCATCAGCGCGCAATGGAACGGTGCGCTCACGGGCAGCAGAACCGCGCGGCGCGCACCATATTTCGGCGCGAGTTCAACGGCCCGCTCGATCGCCGTCTTTGTGCCGGAGATCACCACCTGGCCCGGCGCGTTGTCGTTCGCGGCCTGGCAGCATTCGCCATCGCTCGCAGCTTCCGCAAGCTCCTGGGCCTGGGCCAAATCCGCACCGAGCAGAGCCGCCATGGCTCCTTCGCCCACGGGAACCGCATCCTGCATCGCACGCCCGCGCGTCTTCAGGAGGCGCGCGGTGTCGCCGAGGGTCAGGGCGCCGGCCGCCGCCAGCGCGGAGTATTCGCCGAGCGAATGTCCCGCCACGTAGGCGACCTTCTCGGGCAGCGAGAAGCCCGTGCTCTCAAGAGCCCGCATGGCCGCGAGCGAGACGGCCATCAGGGCGGGCTGCGCGTTTTCCGTCAGGGTCAGATCGGCCTCCGGGCCGTCCCACATCAACGTGGACAGCTTCTGGCCCAAGGCCTCGTCCACCTCGTCGAAAACCGCTTTCGCGGCCGGAAAGGCCTCGGCCAGTCCGGCGCCCATACCGACGGCTTGGCTCCCCTGGCCGGGAAAAACGAAGGCTATGCTCATGTCGTGAAGGAACGGCGCGTTGTTTATCGGAAGGTCGCCAAAGACACTGTTTCAATCTTGCCTGTCAAGGAGGCATGAAATCCGGCCCGCCGTCCCGCCCATTTGCCTTGCAACCCGCGACAAACCACTATAAAGCCCAGCTTCCAGTAACCGCTCCGGTCGGAGGCTGAACGGAGGACCGCATTTGGCCCCTTTAACTTGGGCCAGGCGGCAGGAGTAATCCGCCCTCCCGTGTCTCCGCTCTTCTGGGCTTGCGCTCTAAAGAGCACTTCTTGGGCCTTTCCTTCATAGCGCCCACGACGAGGCTTCGCGCCGGAGCAACGAAGAAGAAGGAAAGGCACATCATGCCTCTCTACGAGCACGTGTTCCTGGCACGCCAGGACGTTTCGACGCAGCAGGTCGAGGGCCTGCAGCAGACCTTCCGCAGCCTCATCGAGGAGAATGGCGGATCGGTCGGCAAGACCGAATATTGGGGTTTGAGGCCCCTCGCCTACCGGGTGAAGAAGAACCGGAAGGCGCACTATACGCTCATGAACATCGACGCGCCCCATGAGGCCGTGGCCGAGATGGAGCGCCAGATGGGTCTGTCCACGGACGTGATCCGCTTCCTGACCATTCGGGTCGACGAGCACGAGGACGGTCCGTCCGCGATGATGCGCCGTTCCGACCGCGACGAGCGCGACGGCGCCGCGGCCCGCGCCGCGATCGCGACCATGACCGCGGCCCCCGTGACGGCGGCCGCGACGGCGGTTCCGACACCCCCCACAGCGCCAGATCCGACGACGAGGATGATTCCTAATGAGCTCGACCACGATGCAAGCGCGCCGCCCGTTCTACCGCCGGCGCAAGACCTGCCCCTTTTCCGGCGATAAAGCGCCGAAGATCGACTACAAGGACGTGAAGCTGCTGCAGCGTTACGTCTCCGAACGCGGCAAGATGGTGCCGAGCCGCATCACGGCCGTATCCGCCAAGAAGCAGCGCGAGCTTGCGCGCGCGATCAAGCGGGCGCGCTTCCTCGGTCTGCTGCCCTATCTGATCCAGTAGGCCCGCACGCTTACAGAACTTGGAAATCGGGCCTTCGGGCCCAACCACAGATCGAACGAAAGTTGGGGTGGGTGTGAAATCCACCCCTAACCGCACCAACAGAGAGGCGGGACAGCGACATCAATGCCGGTCCACTACGTCATAGGCGCAGGCGCAGGCCTGGTTTCAGCGGCCCTGTTCGCGTCCGCCGTCGTATCGGCGCGCTTGCCGGCCTGATCCTCTATGTCTGTCCGCTGCCGCTCTGCCTTGCGGGGCTTGTCTGGGGGCGCCGGGCCATCGCCGTGGCCGGCTTCGTGGGCACCGTCCTCGCACTCATCGCGCTCGGCGCCGGTCAAGGGCTCGTCTACGCGGTCGTGGTTGCGATCCCGGCCGCGGTGCTCGTCCATTTGATCCTGCAATCGCGAACGGTCCCCGATCCGGCCAACAAGGCCAAACAGATCGTTGCCTGGTATCCCATCGGCCGGCTCGTGGCGGCCGCGGCCGTCATGGCGGGTCTGATCGCCGGGTTGATGGTGTTGTCTCTCGGCCCCGACATGGCGGGCTACCAGCCTCCATCGACAAGATGCTGCCGCTGATCCACGACACGCTCGGCGCGAACGAAGGTGTGTGGACGGAGGAGGCAACCGAAAACCTGAGGATGCTTCTGACGCGCGCCCTTCCGGCCGTCATCGCCATCGTCTGGATCACGATCGCCCTGTTCAACATGTGGCTGGCCGGAACGATCGCCAAAGGATCGGGCCACGCTCTACGCCCCTGGCCGGACTTTCACACGCTCGAAATCCCCAACGTGATGGTGATCGCCTTTGCGCTCTCGCTGGCGCTGTCCTTCCTCCCGGGCATCGTCGGCCTGGTCGCCACGGGCTTCGCGGGCGCATTCCTGATCGCCTATCTGCTCCAGGGCCTCGCGGTCATCCACTTCTACACGCTTGGCATGCCGTTCCGCACGGCGATGCTGGCTGTCCTCTATTTCGCCGTGCTGTTTCTGGGCTGGGTGGCGATCATCGTCGCCATTCTCGGCCTGGGCGAACCCGTGTTTGGCTTGCGGGCGCGCGGCAACGCACCCCCAAGCCAAGACATTCCCGACAACGACAAACACGACTGACACTGACGACCTGAACTTAGGAGTACTGAATCATGGACATCATTCTGCTGGAGCGCATTGGACGCCTCGGACAAATCGGCGATGTGGTCACCGTCAAGGACGGCTACGCCCGAAACTTTCTGCTGCCGCGAGCAAGGCGCTCCGCGCCACCGAAGCCAATCGCGCCCGTTTCGAAAACGAGCGTGCCCAGCTCGAGGCGCGCGACCTGGAGCGCAAGACCGAGGCCGAGGCCGTATCCGGGAAACTGGCGGGCGAGAGCTTCGTCGTCATCCGTCAGGCCGGTGACACCGGTCAGCTTTACGGTTCGGTTTCGACCCGCGACATCGCCGCCGCGGTGACCGACGGCGGCTTCTCCATCGAGCGCCGTCAGGTGCTGCTCGATAAGCCCATTAAGACCCTCGGACTGCACGAGGTGCGCGTTGCCCTGCACGGCGAAGTGGTCCCGACGGTGATCGTCAACGTCGCCCGCACCGTGGACGAAGCCGAGCGTCAGGCGCGCGGCGAGGACGTGACTCAAGAACTCACCGAGGAGGAAGAGGAAGCCGCCGAAGCGCTGGCGGCCGGCGAAGCCTCTTCGAGGAGGGCGCCGAGACTGAGGCCGTGTCCGAAGAGGCCACTGAAGAAGCGCCCGAGGACGAGACGAAGGAAGACAGCGGAGAGTCCGCATAGCGCGACAATAGGCGACACGGAACACCAGGCAATCGAGGAGACAGGTTGTTGTCTCTCCTGTCTCCTCTGCCTAGGATATTGCGAGGCGCAACTTCGGCGACAACGGTGCCGACGACATGGCTGCTCGCGTGACCTGACATGTTTGGCCCGCTCAAATTCATTCTTGGGCGGACGATAAAGACCGGACACCTGCGGCTGGTTGATGCCGAGGGTCAGACGCACGTTTTCGGCGATGGCACCGGCAGCCCGGTCCTCGCCCGCATCCAAGACAAACGCACCGAGCGGCGGCTGTTCTTCAATGCGTCCCTCGCGATCGGCGAAGCCTACATGGATCGGCGCCTCGTCCTCGAGCAAGGCACGATCTACGACCTCCTCGAAGTCTTGCTGATCAACACGTCGTGGCAACGACGGCCCGGCTGGATCCAGGCGCTCGATGACATTCGCAGCGTCGCCCTACGATTGCAGCACTACAACCTCACCGGCCGATCGCGCCGGAACGTCGCTCACCACTACGATATCGACGGCTCGCTCTACGATCTGTTCCTCGACTCGGACCGTCAGTACTCCTGCGCCTATTTTGAGGAGGACGGCCAGACGCTCGAAGAGGCGCAGGAAGCCAAGAAGCGCCACATCGCCGCCAAGCTCAACCTGTCCGACGGAATGCGGGT
Organism: Methyloceanibacter methanicus; assembly: GCF_001723285.1. Classification (GTDB taxonomy): domain Bacteria; phylum Pseudomonadota; class Alphaproteobacteria; order Rhizobiales; family Methyloligellaceae; genus Methyloceanibacter; species Methyloceanibacter methanicus. The sequence goes on from NZ_LPWG01000003.1 coordinate 145,370, forward strand.
GCTCGATATCGGTTCGGGCTGGGGCGGCCTTGCGCTCCATCTCGCCAAGACCGCCCACGTGGACGTGACGGGGATCACGCTGAGCGAAGCGCAACTCAAGACCGCCCGCGACCGCGCGGCGGCCGAGGGGCTTTCCAAGGCGGTCCGGTTCGAACTGTGCGACTATCGCAACCTCGAGGGCCAGTTCGACCGCATCGTCTCGGTGGGCATGTTCGAACATGTCGGCACGGCTCATTACCGGCACTTCTTCCGGCAATTGGACCGGCTATTGGCCGACCGGGGCGTGGCACTCCTGCATTCGATCGGCCAATTCGATGCCCCGACCCCGACCAATCCGTTTATCGCCAAATACATCTTCCCGGGCGGTTACGTTCCGGCCTTGAGCGAGGTCCTGCCTGCGCTCGAGCGCGAAGGGCTGCTCACCACGGATCTGGAGATCTTGCGGTTGCACTATGCGATGACCTTGCGCCACTGGCGGCAGCGCTTCCGTGCCGCCTGGCACACGGCATCGGAGAGGTTCGGCGAGCGATTCTGCCGGATGTGGGAGATGTACTTGGCCTCCTCGGAAGCGGCCTTCCGTTATCAAAAGCTCATGGTCTTTCAGCTCCAGCTCGCCAAGGATATCGACGCCCTGCCCGTGACCCGCGACTACATCACGGACCGCGAGCGGGACTTGCGGGCCCGCGCGCACCGGACGCGGCCCACGCGCTCGCAAGGATCGACCTGATCCCCGAGCTGGCCAGGTTGTGAGTTTGGGAACGATCTCCCCGCTGTTCACAGGACTGACGTCTGGCCGGGCCCTGGCAATTGGCTACTCTTGGACATGACCGCACTGATTCGCCAGACGACCCAAGAGCCCCACCCCGAGACCCCGGATTTTCGGGAAGCCCCCAACAATCTGGAGGCCGAGCAGGACCTGCTCGGGGCCATCCTCGTGAACAACGAGGCGCTCGACCGGGTCTCCAGCTTCCTGAAGCCGGACCACTTCTTCGACCCGCTCCATGCGCGCATCTTCGAAGCTGCGGCGAAACTCATCATGGGCGGCAAGCGCGCGACGCCCATCACGCTCAAGACCTTCTTCCAGTCGGACCCGCCCGTGGGCGATCTCGCGGTCCCGCAATATCTGGGACGCCTCGCCGCCAACGCCACGACCATCATCAACGCCGAAGACTATGGCCGCACGGTCTACGACCTGGCGCTGCGGCGGAACCTGATCGAGATCGGCGAGACCATGGTCAACACGGCCTACGACTCCCCGATCGACGCGGAGCCGGCGGCGCAGATCGAGGAGGCCGAGCAGAGGCTCTACGAGCTTGCCGAGACGGGCAAATACGGCGCCGGCTTCGAGCCGTTTTCCTCCGCCCTCACCGACGCGATCGACATGGCCGCGAACGCCTATCAGCGCGACGGCGGGCTGTCCGGTCTGGCAACCGGTTTCGCCGATCTGGACCAACGCATGGGCGGACTGCAGGCCTCCGACCTCATCATCCTTGCCGGGCGTCCCTCCATGGGCAAGACGGCGCTCGCGACGAACATCGCCTACCACGTGGCCAAGGCCTACTCGGCCGATCCTCATTCGGGCGACGCGACGGACGGCGCCGTGGTCGGCTTCTTCTCCCTGGAAATGTCGGCCGAGCAGCTCGCGACACGTATCATCTCCGAGCAGTCCCAGATCTCCTCGGAGAAGATCCGCCGCGGCCGCATCGATTCCAGAGATTTCGACCGCATCGTCGAAGCCTCCCAGGAACTCCAGAACCTGCCCCTCTTCATCGACCAGACCGGCGGCATCTCCGTGGCCCAGCTTGCCGCCCGCGCCCGGCGCCTGAAACGGCAACGGGGACTTGGGTTTATCATCGTGGATTATCTCCAGCTCTTAACGGGATCGTCGCGCCGGGCCCATGAGGGCCGCGTCCAGGAGGTCTCGGAAATCACCACCGGCCTGAAGGCGCTCGCCAAAGAGCTTCACGTACCCATTCTGGCGCTGTCCCAGCTCTCGCGTCAGGTGGAGCAAAGGGATGACAAGCGGCCGCAGCTGGCCGATTTGCGTGAATCGGGGTCGATCGAACAAGATGCCGATGTGGTAATGTTCGTGTTCCGCGAGGAATATTACCTTGAGCGCAGCCAGCCTCGCGAGAACACCGAAGAGCACAGACAGTGGCAACAGGACATGGAAGCGGTCGTGGGCAAGGCCGAGGTCATCGTGGGCAAGCAGCGCCACGGCCCGACGGGAACGGTGACGCTCCAGTTCACGCCGGAGTACACCCGCTTCTCCAACCTCGCGGCCTCGGAGCGACTGCCGGAGCGCATGGAGTGAGGGCTCCGGCCCCGCGCCCGGACAGCTCCGACACGAGCGACACGCACGAGACGGCGATTCTGACGATCGACCTGGCCGCCCTCGCCGACAATTACCGGGACTTGTGCGCCCGCGCCCGGCCTGCGGAATGCGCAGCCGTGGTCAAGGCCGACGCCTACGGCCTTGGCATGGCGCAAGCCGCGTCCGCTTTGTGGCGCGCCGGCTGCCGGACATTCTTCGTGGCCACGATCGCCGAGGGCATCGACCTGCGGACGTTGCTGCCGGACGCCGTAATCTACGTCCTGAACGGTCTCATGGCGGGGACGGCGATGACGTTCCAAGAGCACGGCCTCCGTCCGGTGCTCAACAGCGCGGCCGAAGTCCGTGACTGGGCCGGCTATTGCGCCCGTAACCGCAAGGCCCTTCCTTGTGCCGTCCACCTCGACACCGGCATGAACCGGCTCGGCCTGTCGGCGCTGGACGTCGACGAAATCCGCGACGCGGACGAGCTCTGGGAGGCGCTCGCGCTCTCCTTGGTCATGAGCCATCTCGCCTGCGCGGACGACCGCGCCCATGCCAAGAACGCGCAGCAGCGCGCGCGCTTCGAGGCCCTCAGGGCGCTGCTTCCCGAAACGCTCACGAGCCTTGCCAACTCCGCCGGGATCCTGCTGGGCCCCGATTATCACTACGACCTGGTGCGGCCGGGCGTGGCCCTCTACGGCGGCCATCCCCAGCGCCAGGGCGAGAACCCGTTCCGCGCGGTGGTGCATCTGATGGGCCGCATTCTGCAAATCCGTCATGCCACCCAAGGCGAGACCGTCGGCTATGGCGCCACCCGGACCCTGCAGCGGCCGACCCGCATCGCCGTGGTCTCCGCCGGCTATGCGGACGGCCTGTTCCGCGCGCTGTCTGCCGGCGACGGCGAGACCGGGCTGACGGCCTATCTGGGCCCATACGCAGCGCCCATCCTCGGGCGGGTCTCCATGGACCTCATCAGCGTGGACGTCACCGAAGTTCCGGAGGCGTTTTGCCAGCGCGGCGCCTGGGTCGAACTCCTCGGTCCCAATGTCAGCGCCCACACGATGGCCGCCCAGGCCGGGACCATCGACTACGAAGTGCTGACAAGCCTCGGAACCCGCGCAACGCGCCGCTATATCGGTGGCTGAGTAGAAACGCGAAACACACTGATAAGAATGGCAAAACCATCAAAGGCCTATGTCTGCCAGTCCTGCGGCGCCGTCGCCGCGCGCTGGTCCGGCAAATGCGCCGCCTGCGGTGAGTGGAACTCGCTGATCGAGGAAGCGGCCACCCCCACGCAGAGCCCCGCCCTCGTGGCCATCAAGGGGGGCAAGGGCCGCCAGACCCGCTTCGAGACCTTGAACGCCAAGACCGAGGACGCCCCCAGGCTCAAGACCGGCATCGCCGAGCTGGACCGCGTGCTGGGGGGTGGTCTGGTCCCGGGCGCGGCCGTCCTCGTCGGCGGCGATCCGGGCGTCGGCAAGTCCACGCTCCTGCTGCAGACCGCGGCCGAGCTCGCGCAAGACGGGGCCCCGGTCATCTACCTGTCCGGCGAAGAGGCCACGGCCCAGGTGCGGATGCGGGCGGCGCGGCTCGGCATCGCCGAGGCGCCCGTGGCACTCGGGACCGAAACCAACGTGGCCAACATCATCGCGACGTTGAGCAGCGGCCCGCCCCCGGCTCTCGTCATCATCGATTCCGTGCAGACGCTCTGGTCCGAAGGCATCGAGTCCGCGCCTGGGACGATCTCGCAGCTCCGGGGCTGTTCGGCCGCCCTGATCAGCTATGCCAAGGCCAGCGGCACCACCGTGATCCTCGTGGGCCATGTGACCAAGGACGGTCAGATCGCGGGCCCGAAGGTGATCGAGCACATGGTCGATACGGTCCTGTATTTCGAAGGCCTCAGCGGCCACCAGTTCCGGGTCCTGCGGTCGGTCAAGAACCGCTTCGGCCCCACCGACGAGATCGGCGTCTTCGAGATGCGCCTCGAGGGCTTGGCCCAGGTGGACAATCCCTCGGCGCTCTTCCTCAACGATGCGGACCGGGGCTCGCCCGGGACCGCCGTGTTCGCCGGGATGGAGGGCACGCGGCCGATTCTCGTCGAGATTCAGGGCCTCGTGGCCCAAAGCGTGCTGGGCACGCCCCGGCGCGCGGTGGTCGGCTGGGACCAGAACCGCCTCTCGATGCTGCTTGCGGTGCTCGAGGCGCGCTGCGGCGTGCGGCTCGGCGGCCACGACGTCTATCTCAACGTCGCCGGTGGCCTAAGGCTGACCGAACCTGCTGCCGACCTCGCCGCGGCCGCGGCCCTGCTCTCGTCCTTCACGGGCCGCGCCGCGCCCGAAGACACCGTGTATTTCGGCGAGGTCAGCCTGACCGGCGCGGTCCGCGCGGTGGGCCACACGGACCAGCGGCTGAAGGAAGCGGCCAAGCTCGGATTCGTGCAGGCGGTGGCCCCGGCAAGCAAAGGTCCGGGCGAACGCGAAGCCGCCGGCATCGCCCTCAACCCCGTTTCTCAACTGGACGAACTCGTGGCCTGGTTCGCCCTGCCCGAGAGTTAAGCCTCCCCGTCGATTACGACCGAGTGTGACCCCCAAGTCATTGCGCGGAGGGGCCCATTCGTGCTTCATCCGCGAGAATCGTGATAGTCTGATAACACTCGTCCGAGGGAGCGCCGCGGCATGCCAATCTCCTGGCTCGATATCATTTTGATCGTCATCATGCTCATCTCGGGCTTCCTCGCGATGGTGCGCGGATTCACCCGGGAGGTCCTGTCGATCTTCTCCTGGGCCATGGCGGCGGTCGCCGCGCTGTACTTCACCCCGCGCTATTACGAAGTGCTTTCGCCCTATATCGACAATCCGAGCGTCGCCCAGATCGCCTTCGCGGCGGCCGTGTTCATCGTCACGCTGATCGTCGTAAGCCTCATCACCTTCCGCATCTCCGACAAGGTGCTGGACAGCCGTGTGGGCGCCCTCGACCGGTCGCTCGGATTCGTCTTCGGCCTCGCCCGTGGCTTCCTCCTGGTGGCCATCGTCTTCATCCTCTTCACCGCGCTTGCCAGAGACCAGCCAGAATGGGTCCGCAATGCGCGCTCCTACCCCGTTCTGCAGCGGACCCAGGTCGCCATTGAGTCGCTGCTGCCCACCAATCCCGAGGAGTACATCCCCCAGAAGGAAGAGGAAGGCGGCGCTTCGGAAACCGAGGGCGCGCCGGCGCAGCAACAGGGCGCGCCGCTTTAGGCCCGCGCTTGCGTCAATGTATCCAGTTGCGTGGCATTGAAGCCCCGGACGGGGCGACTATTTAATTGCTAGGGAAAGGCCCGTGCCCGTGACAGACCGACACGATCAGACCACGCAACTCCGCTGGCTCGAAGAGGACCGGCTCCACGAGGAATGTGGGGTTTTCGGAATCTTTAACCATCCCGACGCCGCCGCGCTGACGGCGCTGGGTCTGCACGCGCTGCAACATCGCGGCCAGGAAGCGGCGGGCATCGTCAGCTTCGACGGCGAACACTTCCACACCGAACGCCGCATGGGCCTTGTCGGCGATCACTTCACCTCGCGTCCGGTCATCGATCGCTTGAAGGGCGACATGGCCGTGGGCCATGTGCGCTATTCCACCACGGGCGATGCGGTCATGCGCAACGTCCAGCCTCTTTTCGTCGACCTCGAATCCGGCGGCTTCACGCTTTGCCACAACGGCAACCTGACCAATGCGCTGACCTTGCGCGAGGCGCTGATCAGCAAGGGCGCCATTTGCCAGTCGACCACCGACACCGAAGTCATTCTTCACCTCGTCGCCCGTAGCGAGAAACGGAACTTCGTGGAGCGCTTCATCGAGGCGCTCCTGCAGGTCGAAGGTGCCTACGCCTTCGTGGGCATGACCAACAAGAAGCTGATCGGCGCGCGCGATCCGTTCGGCATTCGCCCGCTCGTGCTCGGCCGCCTCGGCGATGCGTGGGTGCTGGCCTCCGAATCCTGCGCGCTCGACATTATCGGCGCCGAGTTCGTCCGCGAGGTCGAGAACGGCGAAGTGATCATCGCCACCAAGGACGGCCTCGAAAGTCACCGCTTCATGCCCAAGAATCCGGCCCGGCTGTGCATCTTCGAGTACATCTACTTCGCGCGCCCCGATTCCATCATCGACGGCCGCTCCGTCTACGACGTCCGCAAGGCCATGGGCCGGCAGCTCGCGCTGGAGGCGCCCGCGGACGCGGACATGGTGGTGCCAATTCCCGATAGCGGCGTGCCCGCGGCCATCGGCTACGCACAGGAATCCGGGCTCCCGTTCGAATACGGCATTATCCGCAATCACTATGTGGGCCGGACCTTCATCGAGCCGGAGCAGCAGATCCGGCAGCTCGGCGTCAAGTTGAAGCACAGCGCCAACGAGCTGCAGGTCAAGGGCAAACGCATCGTGCTGATCGACGACAGCGTGGTGCGCGGCACTACGTCGCTCAAGATCGTGCAGATGATGCGCGATGCCGGGGCCAAGGAAGTCCATATGCGCATTTCCAGCCCGCCCATCACCCATCCGGACTTTTACGGCATCGACACGCCGAACCAGGACAAGCTGCTTGCCGCGAACCGCACGCTTGAAGAAATGCGCGCGTTCATGGGCGCGGACTCCCTGGCCTTCATCTCCGTCGACGGCATCTATCGCGCCATGGGCTTCGAGGGCCGCGACGATGACAATCCTCAGTTTACGGATCACTGCTTCACCGGCGAATATCCGACCCGTCTGCGCGACCGCGAAGGGCCGCCCCAGCAGAAGCAGCTGTCCTTCCTCGCCGAGGTCGGTTGACGCAGGTTCAAATCCAGCCCCCGCAACCAATTCCCGTCGCCGGGGGTTCGAGTCCCTCCTCCGCTACCATCTTCCTGTCACGCCCAGCCCACGCGCCGGGCATCAACAAACTTGGGTGTGCTACAGGCAAGACGTGGATGGCCGGGACAGGCCCGGCCATGACGAGTGAAATGCTGACGTGACGCAACAACGCCTCAAAGACCGGATCGCCTTGATCACCGGCGCCTCCCGGGGCATCGGGCGCGCCACGGCCAAGCTGCTCGCGGCCGAGGGAGCCATGTGCTCCTGCTCGGCCGCCATCAGAAGACGCTCGAGAGCGTCGACGACGAGATCAAGGCGGCGGGCGGCAAGGCCACGCTCATCCCCCTGGACCTGCAAGACGGCGCCGCGATCGACCCGCTCGGCCCCTCGCTCTATGAGCGTTTCGGGAAGCTCGACATTTTCGTCGGCAACGCCGGCATCTTGGGCGGCTTGCGGCCCCTCACCCATATTCCCTCGGACATCTGGGACAAGGTGCTGGCCGTCAATCTCACTGCGAATTGGCGTCTGATCCGCACCCTCGATCCGCTGCTGCGCCTCTCCGATGCCGGCCGCGTGGTGTTCGTCACCTCATCGCGTGTGGCAAAGACCGGGCGCGCCTATTGGGCACCCTACTCGGTTTCGAAGGCGGCGCTGGAGACGCTGGCGAAGACCTATGCCAACGAGACGGGGGCCAGCGCGATCAAGGTGAACTTGGTCGACCCGCGCGCGACCGCGACGGCCATGCGGGCCGAGGCCTACCCGGGCGAGGATCCGGCCACGATCAAGACCCCCGAACAGATCGCGGAGACCGTCGTCGCGCTGTGTCTGCCAAGCGTCGCGGAAACCGGGCGGATCGTCGAGGCCGGCTGACGGAAAACACACCCGGAACAAACTCTAACCGGTGCTGATGACCATGCCGTCATAGGCGGGCTCGACCCCCTCCGGGAGCTGGGCCTTCAAGGTCTCGTAGTCCAGATCCACATGCATATGGGTCAAGATCGCCCGCTTGGGCTCCATGCGGCTAACCCAGCTCAGCGCCTGGTCCACGGTCATATGGCTGGGATGACCCGTATAACGCAGCGCATCGAGGATCCAGACGTCGAGCCCTTCGAGGATCGGCCAGGACTCTTCCGGAAAGTCGCTCACGTCCGGCGAATAGGCGAGGCCGTCGAAGCGGTAGCCGAGGGAGTCGATGGAACCGTGCGTCTGGAGATACGGGACGACCTCGATCGGACCGCCCGGGCCATCGATGGAGACGCGTTCCCCGGGCCGGATGTCGTGTCCATTCAGCACCGGCGGATATTCGCTCCCTTTCGGTGACTGGAAGCAATAGTCGAACCGCTGGCGCAAGACGTCGCCAACCTCTTTCAGATGGTACACGTCCACCCGCCGGTGCCCGTTATAGGCCACCATGCGCAGGTCATCGATGCCATGGACATGATCGGCATGGTCGTGGGTGTAGAACACCCCGTCCAGCAGGCCCACATCGGCGTCGTTCAACTGCTCGCGCAGATCCGGCGGCGTATCGACCAGCACGCGCGTCGTGCCCGTCTCCCCTTCCCGCTCGACCAGCAGCGCGCAGCGCCGGCGGCGGTTCTTGGGGTTGCCCGGATCGCAGGCGCCCCACTCATTGCCGATCCGGGGCACGCCGCCCGACGTGCCGCAGCCAAGAATGGTGGCTTTGAGGCTCATGCGGCGTCTGAACGCTCTTTCAGAGCGGCGCGCGGCACCTTCTTGAAGAGCCTGAAGAAATTATCCGTCGTGAGGGCAGCCAGCGCGTCCGCGCTCACGCCGCGAACGTCGGCGATCCGCGCGGCCGTCTTGGCCACATAGGCCGGCTCGTTGGTCTTGCCGCGAAACGGCTCGGGCGCGAGATATGGCGCATCGGTCTCCACGAGCAGCCGGTCCGCCGGAACCGAGGCCGCGATCTCGCGCAGCTCCTGCGCCTTCTTGAAGGTCACCACGCCCGAAAAGGAGATGTACCCGCCGAGCGCAAGGCCGCGCCGGGCAAGCTCAGCACCGCTCGTGAAGCAATGCAGGATGAAGGGAAAGGCGCCTTTCGCGCTCTCCTCTTCCAGGATGGCGGCCATGTCCTCGTCGGCTTCGCGCGCATGAATGACAAGCGGCAAGCCGGTCTGCCGCGCGGCGGCGATGTGGGCACGGAAGCTTTTCGCCTGCACGTCCGGCGGCGCGTAGTCGTAATGGTAGTCGAGCCCCGCCTCGCCGATGGCGACGACCTTGGGATGGCGCGCGATCGCGATCAGCTCTTCGGCGGTCACGTCCGGCTCCTCGGCCGCATTGTTCGGATGGGTGCCGATGGAGCAGAACACATTGTCGTGGGGCGCGACGAGATCCTTCAACTCGTCGAAGTTCCCAACGCGGGTCGAGATCGTGACCATGAGCCCGACGCCGGCCTCCCCGGCGCGCGCGAGCAGCGCCGGCAGGTCCGACTTGAGTTCGGGGAAATCGAGATGGCAGTGGCTATCGATCAGCATCACGCAAAGATGAAATGTCTTTAAGGTTCAGTCTGCTAGGCTCACACGTACAGGGACGCGATTCGCGCCTTTGTGCAGCAGTTTCGCGGACGAAACAATAGGACAACGCCCGGCAGCGCACCACAATGGCAGCACGCTCAACCAAGACACGATTGGCCGTTGCCCTGGCCGCCGCGATCGCCGCCGCGGCTCCGTCGATGCTGTCCCCGGCCACGGCGGCGGCCGGGTGCAGCAAGAGCGTCTATGTCTACAGCGCCTCGTGGTGCGGGACCTGCCGCCGCTTGCGGGCCTATCTCGATCAAAGCGGCATCCGCTACGCCCTGTTGGACGCGGACGACCCCCGCGTCAGAGCGGATATGCGGGCGCGGTTCCGCAGCGTGGCCGTGCCGCATATGCTGATCGGGCGGCACGTCGTCCGCGGCCTCGACACGGCGAAGATCCAGCAGTTCTGCCGCTAAAAGGAATTTCCCATGAAGAATGGAACCGAATTCGTCGATGCGCGTTTGCCGCTTATGATGATCGCACTCGCATTTGCCGGCACGCTGGTCGCCGCCTTTCTGGTGGCGGGCTTCTGCGACAGCCTCGGCTCCTAGAAACGCTGACTCTCAATCAGCGGCACAGCGACGTTCGCAAGAGCGCGCGCCTGTCCGTGGACGGACTGACATCGCGTTCGCACGCCGTCCGTGCGCGCATGGTCTTGCCGATCGCCCCAACCGTCCCCCCAAAGAAAACTCAAAGTCGAACGATTGCAATAATCGGGACTTAGCCTTTCGAGTGGGGAACGGATCGCCAAGTTTCACGTTACGGCGTACATCGAGTCGGACGGAGGTGGCTTCTCCGCGACTGGAGAACCGTCACCCTTTCGGCAGAGGCATACGCAAGTAAACCGGTTGGAAGGGCTGACATCATGGGCATGGGGCGGTTCTCAGACGGAAAATTCGACTTCATCGTCGTTGCCGATCACGTGTTGGGTGAGACCGCAAGACAGCAGTGGATGGACAAGTTCGTCGAGGCGTCGCGGCGGCTGTTCGATGCGACGGAAGGGCAAATATCGTTCGGCAACATCTATATCGGCGACAACAGCTTTGGTCTCGGCGCGGCCGAGGCCGTCTTGCACGATATAAACGGGCGGGCTTTCGCGACAATTGGCGGGTTCGGTCAGCCTGGTCACCGGTTCCACCTGTTCTCGAATTCGACTCCGAATACGATCGTGCACGAGTTTGCCCACCACGCATTCGCGCTTCACGACGAATATCTGAAGGTGCTTGGCGTCGATTCGATCGATCGGGACGCCACGCCACCTGACGGCTACGCGCTCGATCCGCCCTTCTACGACCAAGTCCCCCTGATCACATCGGAGCTGCCTCCTCAAGATCTGCAAGGGAACCGGGCACTTATTCGATTTGGCAATCAGCTCATCGAGCAATTCGTGGAAGCCCACACGCCGGAGCTCTTGACCACGTTCAACAGCTTCGGCGCCGATCCGATGACTCAAGGCGGCGGCCGGGTCTTCTATCACAAGACCGACGGCATTGGCTGTGCCGATGCCGCTGGCGCAATCTACTCAATCATGGATCAGTCCAACGACTTGGCTGTCACCGAGTTCTGTACGGCCGCAAATCACGATCTTTCGGGACTTGAGAATGCGGAGTATGCCAATCGCCACACGGACGAATATGGCGGCCTGTCGTGTTGGGAGGTCATGCGCGACAAGATGCTGGAGCGTTGGGACTTCCCGCTCATCGTACCCTCTCCGGAAGCGCAGCCCGGCGCGTTCGGCGGTTACGAACACGAGGACCCGCTGCGCCACGATCTCTTGAGCGAAGGCCGGTTTGTCCTTGTCATGGACCGCTCCGGTTCCATGGCCGATGCGGGCAAGATCGTCGGCGCGAAATACGGCGTGGAACTCTGGCTCACATACATGGCGGAGGTCGGGGATTTCCTGTCCGTGGTTTGGTACAACGAAAATGTGGACGTGGCCCTCGGTCTCGAAGTGATCGCCGACACGGCCAACCTGCAAGGCCTCGTTGCCGAGGCCAACAATGTCGTGCCTCAGGGATTCACGAACATTCGCGACGCGCTGTACGAGGCGCATCAGCAGATTACCTCCCGCGAGGGCCAGGCGGCGCTCCAAGGAGTCGTGCTGCTGACGGACGGAATCCACAATCGGCCAATCGACACCTCGGCGCTTGAGGTCATTCCAACGTTCCAAGCGGACCAGATTCCAATTCTGGCGATTGCCGTGGGCGACCAGAACGACGTGGACATGGAAACGCTCGAAACGCTCAGCCGGGAAACCGGCGGTGCGCTACAGGCAGCGTTCGCGGCGGTGAACTACGATGCGTCCGACGACTTTTCCGTGCGGGGATCTGTCGGCGTGCTGATTGCGCTGGCCCATGCCCTGTTGCGCGACGGGGCCGCTCTCTTCGGCGAATTGCAAATCGGGTCCGAGGACAGCGTGGCCGCGGCAATGTCCAAGGAGGGCGCGCAAGGCGAGAAGCTCAAATCTCTTGCCGAGATGCTGGGCCTACGCGAGACAAGCGCACTCTTGGGCCGGCGAACGGTGCCAGGCGCGGCGACGGTGCGATTCCTCGTCGAAGAAGGTGCCAACTACACGGCGTTCACGATCCTCTATCGTGAAAAGCAGGATGTTGAGGTGACGCTTGTCGATCCGGACGGGAACGCCGTGGAGTACGATGGTGTCCAGAACATCCTCAGCCAATCGCCCCAGTCGCCTTTGAAGGTTGCCATCGTCAAGGAACCCAAGCCGGGCCTTTGGAAAGCAGTTCTTGCGCGGAAAACGCCGGGAGAGCCCTTCTCACTGTTTTACGCGGTGGAGATCGACAACGAGCGCATCGCCGTGCGCGGCGATGTCGACCCGTTGGTTCCGATTGGCGGTACGGCGACGATCCGCGCCTCCGGCAATTGGCAGGACCTTTTGTCTGATCTCGATGTCACCGCGCGCATTGTCGACCCTCAGGGCGGCATTCATATGGTGTCCTTGTCCGACGAGCAGTATATCGAGCCCAATAGCGGCTCTTACTTGGGAACATTCGTGCCCACGATGCCGGGGCGGCACGCGGTCGAGATCACCATTGCCAATCGCGGCCGCGCCATTCTCGCAGGCGGCATCCATCGCGCAATGCACGGACCCGCGCCGGATAAGGACAAACCCCAGGTCATCGACATCTCTTCCGCGGCCCCGGTCTTCACGCGGCGCATCCCGCTCTTTTTCGATGCAGGCGTGCGCAGAAAACCGGTCGACAAGGATCAGAAGGCCAGCGGAAAGGTTCCGTTCCCCGTGAAGCCTCGCAAGCTCAAGCTGAAGCCGGTCGAGCCGCGGAAGCAGAACTAGCGACGGGGCTCCGGCTGCGGCGGTTTCGATTGCTTGAGCTCATGACACCGCTGACTCTTCATCGCCGGTTTGACGTCGCGCGCGTCAGCTCGCCTCGCGTTCCGGCTCCACGTAGCGCGGGAAGACGGCTTCGGGTTTAGGCAGTTCGGTGCTGGGCTTGAGACGTCCTGCCGCGCCGAGTTGCTCGAACCCCCGCGCATCGTCCGGCACGCTTAGGAGATCCAGCAGCTTGCCGCCGCTTTGCGGCATCGCCGCTTGCGCCAGAACGGCCGCCTGACGCACCACCTCGGCCGTGACGTAGAGGATCGTACCCATGCGCTCGGGGTTGGTCTTCTTGTGCGCCCAAGGCTCCTCGCCCGCGAAATAGCGGTTGGCGTCGGCGATCAGTCCCCAGACGAGCTCCAGGGCCCGATGGATGGCGAAGGCGTCGATCTCGGCCTCCACGCGCGGTAGAAGTCCGTCGGCGGCGGCCAGGATCGCCTCGTCGGCCTCCGTCAGCGCACCGGGTTCGGGAAGAACACCGCCGCAGTTCTTGGCGATCATGGACAGCGAGCGCTGCGCCAGATTGCCCAGATCGTTGGCGAGGTCCGCATTGATGCGCTGAACGATGCCGTCATGGCTGTAATTGCCGTCCTGGCCGAACGGCACTTCGCGCAGGAGGAAATAGCGGATCTGGTCGACGCCGTATTCGCGGACGAGCGCTATCGGATCGACCACGTTGCCGACCGACTTCGACATCTTCTCCCCCCGGTTGTAGAGGAAGCCGTGACCGAACACCTGGCGCGGCAGCGCCACGCCCGCCGACATCAGAAAGGCCGGCCAATAGATCGCGTGAAACCGGATGATGTCCTTGCCGATGATATGGGCGTCCGCCGGCCAGTATTTCTTGAAGCTCTCGGACTCCTCGTCCGGAAAGCCGACGCCGGTGATGTAATTCGTGAGCGCATCCACCCAGACATACATGACGTGCTTCGGATCGTCCGGAACCGGCACGCCCCAATCGAACGTGGTGCGCGAGACCGACAGGTCCCGCAGACCGCCGCGCACGAAGCTCTTCACCTCGTTGGCGCGCGTCTCGGGGCCGATGAAACCGGGATTGGCTTCGTAATGGGCGAGCAGCCGGTCCTGGAACGCGGATAGGCGGAAGAAATAGCTTTCCTCCTCGACCCATTCCACGGGCGTGCCTTGCGGCGAGAGTTTGGCGCCGTCGGGGCCGTCCGTCAGCTCGCTCTCGTCGTAATAGGCCTCGTCGCGCACCGAGTACCAGCCCGCATATTTGTCGAGATAGATGTCGCCGGCCGCCTGCATGCGCCGCCACAGCTCTTGGCTCGCCCGCTTGTGCCGCTCTTCGCGCGTCGAGATGAAGTCGTCGTTGGAGCAATCCAGCACCTCGACCATCTCGCGGAATTTCGGCGTGTTGCGGTCGGCGAGTTCGGTGGCGGTGATGCCCTGCTTGCGCGCGGTCTGCAGCATTTTGATGCCGTGCTCGTCGGTGCCGGTGAGGAAGAACACGTCCTTCCCTTGCAGCCGCCGGAAGCGCGCAAGGGCGTCGGTCGCCACTGCCTCGTAGGCATGGCCAATATGCGGCGCGTCGTTCGGATACGAGATCGCGGTCGTGATGTAGTAGGTTTGTCTGTCGGCCATAATGTCTCCCTAGTGGTTCGACTCGGGCAATTGCCCGCCCTTAGCTGCACCTGCCCGAGCAAATGCCCAAGTCGAGAGAACCACTAGCAACGCATGAGTCTGGTGGAGACATAGCCTTGCCTCCCCTCCCTGCCAAGCATACACAGCGAACGCGTCAGGACATTCGGCTTGCGGCGAGCTTCTGAAGGTCGAACCAGCTGTTCAGGACCAGAAGGCTCCGGTCCAGGTTGAGGGCGAAGGTTTCGGCGCGCGCGGCGGAAATCCCCTCCCAGGCATCCGCCCAGCCGGGCAAATTGTCCAACGACACCAAGCCCTTCGCGAGCTTTTCTTCCGTTCCCACGAGCCCCTCTCCCGTGGCCCCGTAGCGGACCAGCCGCTCGATCAGGCCGAGCAGCAGCGCGAGATAGAGTTCGAACTGCTCGGTCTCGGCGGTGCTTGCCAGCGTCTCGGCCTGGCGCTGCACTTTCGCGCCGTCGAGTTCAGGCAGCGCCTCGAACGTCGCGACGATCTGGTCGTACAGCGCGATGCCCTCTCCGGTCACGAGTTCCAAGGCCCGCCGCACGCTCCCTTGCGACAGGGCCATGGCAAGACCCAAGGTCTTCTCGTCGGCCTCGATCTCGTCGCGTGCGAGCGCGGCCGTGACGGCCTCGGCGAGCGGCGCATCCTCGAGCGGCGCGAGGCGCAGCACCCTTGTGCGCGACCGGATCGTGACCGGCAGAAGGCCCTCCGCGTTGGAGACCAGGAGAAACAGCGTGTTCGGCGGCGGCTCCTCGAGCGCTTTCAGCAACGCATTCGCCGCGTTCTGATTGAGCTGGTCGGCGCGATCCACGATGACCACGCGCCAGCTGCCGTCGCCCGCCGTGCTGCCGAGGAACGCGCGCAAGCGGCGGACTTCGTCGACGCCGATCACTTGCGAATAGCGCTTGGTCTTTTCCATCCAGGACCGGCGAATGAGGAGCAGGTTGGGATGGGCGAGCCCCGCGACCTTGCGGAAGATGGGGTGGTCGATCGAAACGTCCGCAGCCGCGCCCGGAAGAAGGTCGCCTGCTTCCGCATGGGCAAGGATCGTTCGGGCCAAACGATAGGCCAGCGTCGCCTTGCCGATGCCCTCGGGGCCGACCAGCAGCCAGGCATGGTGCAGCCGTCCGCTCCGAAGCGCCTCTTCGAATTCTTGAGCCGCTTCGTCGTGCCCGAACACGCGGTCCACATCCCGCGGGCTGGAGAACGGCTCCAACCGATCGGGCTCGGCGGCAGCGGGGGCGGATCTGCTGGCGGCGGCGCTCATCATGTTCTGCTCACGACCCTACACCGCAGGCGGCCGGTTCATGGATTGAGGCGCTGCAAGACCGTTTCCCAAACGTCCTCGGCGACCATGGCTTCGGGCTGGCTTGCATCGACCACGACGCAGCGGCCCGGCTCTTCCTCGGCGATGTCCAGAAATGCACGGCGAATGCGCTCATGGGTCATCAGCTCCTGGCTCTCGAAACGGTCGAGTTCGGTCCCTTCCGCCCGTGTCTCCACCCGCGCGAGCCCCTCCTCGGCGGGAATGTCGAGGATAAACGTAATGTCGGGCATGAGCGCGCCCACGGTCAGTTTCTCCAACGCGTTGATGAGCGGGCGTGGCACGCCGGCCGTCGCGCCCTGATAGGCGCGCGTGGAATCGACGAACCGGTCGCACACGACCCATTGGCCCTGCTGCAACGCGCCCTGAATGGCGTTGTCGATATGGTCGCCGGCCACGGAGAAGAGAACGGCCTCCGCCAGGGGTCCGAACGAGGCCGCCTGTCCGGACAGAAGGACCTCGCGGATCTCCTCGGCGCGAGGCGATCCACCGGGTTCGCGCGTGGCAAAGACCGGACGTCCCGACCGGGCGAGCCGCTCCGCGAGAATGTTGGCTTGGGTCGATTTGCCCGACCCTTCGCCGCCCTCGAGCGTGATGAACCGTCCGATTTCGATGGCTTGCTGCATGGTCGAAAGGCTCGCCTTCCCGGCGCTAGAGAAGCCAGCCAAATGCCAGTACGAGCAGGGAATCGATTCCCCGCTTGGCGAAGCCGCTGCTGTTGATGTCCTCGCCGGCATAGAGCGGGATCTCGTTGACCGCCGCCAAATCGGCCGACTGGACTTTCAGCGTGGCGATCTGATCGCCCTTCTTGATGGGCGCCTTGATCGGTCCCTCATAGACGATCTCGCCGGAGACCGCGCCAGTCGCGCTGGCCGGCAGGAGAAGATCGATCGCGCCGTCGCCGACCAGCGGCACGTAGTGCTTCTCCCCGCCCCAAACGAGCGCTTCGCTCACTTGCTGCCCGTCGTCGAACAACCGGAACGGCCGGAAGCTCTTGAAGCCCCATTCCAGCATCCTGCGGGATTCCGTTTCCCGGTCGTTCTTGTTCTCGAGCCCCGTCACGACAAGGACCAGGCGCTGATCGCCGCGCTTGGCGCTCGACACGAGGCCGTAACCCGACTCATTGGTGTAGCCGGTCTTCAAACCGTCGACGCCGATGTCGGACCAAACCAGCGGATTGCGGTTCCGGAAGGTGAACTTGTCCCGATAGCGGAACTCCTTCTGCGCGAAATAGGGATAGTACTCCGGATAGGTCTCGATGAGATGCTTGGACAGCGTTGCGAGATCCCGCGCGGTCATCAAGTGACCTTCCGCCGGCAGGCCGGTCGGATTGACGAAGTTCGAGCCCGTAAGACCGATCTGCCTCGCGTAGTCGTTCATCATTTTGACCGAAGCCCTCTTCGGTCCCGCCGATCCCCTCGGCGAGGATGAGGCTCCGTCGTTGGCAGACTGCACCGTCACGCCCTGGATCAGATCGCTCACGGTGATGGGGCTGCCGAGCGGCGCGAACATGGCGGCGGTGCCGGACGGAGCGCCGCCCGTGCGCCAGGCGTGCTCGCTGACCGTGAAGGTATCGTCGAGTTTGATGCGGCCGGACTTGAGCTCACGAAACACCACCGCCAGCGTCATGAGCTTGCTCATGCTGGCCGGGGGAATGCGGATATCGGCACCCTTTTCGTAAAGGACGAGATCGGCGCCGGAATCCATCAGGATGGCGTTCTGGGCCTTGGTCTCGAATTCGCTCGTCTTCTTCGACGCCGCACAGACCGGTCCCGCAGCGAAGGCCACGCTAAGCCCGCAGGCAACGGCAATTTTCGTCAATCTACGCAAAGCGCGCACGCGGTCACGTCGTTCTACTAGAGGAATGGTGGATCGAAACGCCGCCAAAGGCTGCGGCCCAAGCGGCGTCACTATCGAACTGTTAAGGCAAAAAATCAACCGGGCACGGACCAACGCTTAGTTTTGCAAGACGATTTTAGCGCCCCGGTAGCCCGCATCGGCGACGTCCGACAGCGCCGCCGCGGCCGATATCCCGTCCGCGAACGGCCCCACGCGGACCCGGTAATAGGTCTCGCCATGATCGACGATCGGGGCGATTTCCACCGGCCCGACACCGGAAAGCGCGCTCCACGCCCGCTGCGCATTCGCCTGGTCCTTGAAAAAGCCGGCCTGAATCATCGGCCCGCCGGAGGCCGGCGCCGCGGGTGCGGCAGGCCCGATCGAGCCGGTCGTCTCGCCCTCGCCCGAGTCGTCCTCGCCCGAGGCGTCCTGCAGACCCGCCACCGCCGCATCGGCCTCATCGCGCGGCCCGGGCCCGCGAACGATCACGGGCTTTGGCGTGGGCAAAGACACTGTGAGGGCCTCTCTGTCGGGACGATCCGGAAGCGGCGGCGGCGGCGGCGGACCTGCCGGCCCGACCGCGATCGCAACTTCCGGCCACCCGTCGGGGTCGGTGGTTCCCGCGTATTGCGAATAGCCCCGGGTCGAAAGGTAATCCCGCTCGAACGTGTCGTCGCCATCGAGCGAGGCCTTGCGCAGGTAACGGACCTTCACCTTGGCGGTGCCGGACCGCTTGAAACCGAGGACCTCTGCCGTACGCTCGGACAAGTCGATCAGGCGCCCTTTTCGAAAGGGACCCCGGTCGTTGACCCGCACCACGGCGCTGCGGCCATTGCCCAGATTCGTCACCTCCGCATAGGCCGGCAGCGGGAGCGTGGGATGGGCCGCCGACAGGCGCTCCATGTCGAACACCTCGCCGTTCGAGGTCTTGCGGCCATGGAACAGGGCGCCATACCACGAGGCGACGCCTTCGCGGACATAGCCGGGGTCTTCTCGGGGAGTGTAGCGCTCGCCATTGATCTCGTAAGGCTGGCCGATCTTGAAATGGCCGCCGCCTTTGGGCGCCGGCTGGCCGACCGGAACCAGGCGCTTCCCAAGACCGGCCGATTCCGGGTCCTCCGGGATGGCGCCCGGCCAAAGCCAAAGACCTGCCACTGTCAGGAGAAGAAGGACGAACCAAAGGCGCGCGTCAATAACAAGCCCGCTCAGCGACTTAACGTAACCGGAGCCGGGCCCGGGTCCCTCTGATGTCAGCCCGTCCAAAGTGCCGCCCCCCAAAGGGCTCAAGCAAGTTGCGCCGAAAGAGCCGCGAACGCAGAACCAAGTCGGCTCTTCCGGCGCAGAGTCGATTTGAACCCAACTCGGTTAGCAAAGACTAAATGCGGCCCGAAACCCCGCAGGTCACAAGACCGAATCTCTTCGACACTCGAAATATGCCACAGAATCAGCCCGGTAAAGCTTGCGCCGTCGTCATCGCTGGCAATTGTTAACCATAGCACGAGAACGCCGTGCCCAAACGGCCACAGAGTCTTTGAAAACACTCGCAAAACCCGCGCCAAGCCTTGTCGGCCAAAGGTTAACTGGCTAACGTCCCGGGTGATGGGCGGGTGCTGCTGTCGGCTTGGTCTGACATCTCACCAAAGACACTAACCGGACGGACGTGTTGATGGGTTCGTTGGCGAAGTTGGCGGCGATCGCGGTGGCGGTCTGTCTGGCCTTGGGTTCCCCCAAGGCCACGTCTGCGGCTGAGGTGTCCGAACCCCAGCGCGAGGCGATGCTGCAACGGATGATCGCCAATCCGAGCGATCTCGATCTCGCCTTCGAATACGCCCAAGCCTCCGCCGACGCAGGCGATTACGAGGGCGCCATCTCGGCCCTCGAACGCATGCTCATCTACGCGCCCAACACGCCCCGCATCCAGTTCGAGCTCGGCGTTCTGTACTACAAGCTCGGCGCGTATGAAGTCGCCCGGAGCTATTTCGAGCAGGTCCTTCTCAATCCCAGCGTACCGAATGAGGTCGCCGATCAGGTCCGGCTGTACATTCAACAGCTTGCCATTGCCGCGGATCCCCCGCCCTTCTCCGCCTCGATCTTCAGCGCCATCCGCTGGGAGAGCAATGCGAATTTCGGCCCGAGCACCAACACCGTCACGCTGAACGGCCTCGACTTCACCCTCGGCAGTCAGTCCGTCGGCCGCGACGGCTGGAGCTGGCTGAACATCGGAACGCTGCACTACTCCTACGATCTGGAGAAGCAGGGCGATCGCCTCGAGTTCGACTTTCTGGCCTATTCGACGGTCTATTTCGACAGCCAGCTGTCGGACATCGATCTCGACTTTTTCGAGTTTACCTTGGGTCCGAGCTTCAACATGAAGCGCTTCGACTGGGACCAGACGCGCCTGTTCGTCTACGCCATCGGCGACCTGTCCTATCTCGGGTACGATTCGTACTTCTACGCGCCCGGCGCCGGCATGAGGCTCTTGAGCTTCTCGGCGACCCAAAGCGTGCTCGATGTCCGTCTCGAGACCCGTTACCGCGACTTCCAGGATAACAGCGATCTCCCGACAAACTCGTTGCGCACCGGTTTCCAGACCCGGCTGGGCCTCAACTACACCTATTATTTTACGCCCGGCGTGGTGCTCACCACGGCCGGCTATGCTCAGCGTGAGGCCGCCGACGCCAGCTTCTATTCCAACACCGAGGTTGCTCTTTCGGCGGGTCTTGCCTGGACCTTCACGAACCCCTTCTGGGCCGCACAATTTCCTCTGACCTGGCAGCTCGGCGGCGGCATCATCCGCCGGGACTATGACGATCCGGACCCGACGATCAACCCCGTCGCGCCGGAGCGGGACGACACGTGGTGGGCCCGCACGGCGGTCGTGGTGCCGGTCGCCGAGACCTGGGCGCTCGTCCCCCAAGTCGAGTACCGGGATCAGCAGTCCAACTACGATCTGCGGACATTCGACAATTTGACCGCGATCCTCGGCATCCAGAAGAGGTTCTAAGGTGGGCGTCGCACGCGCAATCGGTGCGTTCCTCGTAGTGTGCGCAGCCATCGTGTCGGCGCCGCAGGACGGCGCGGCCAACAAGGTTGGCGTTGCCGCCGCCGTCAATCCGGATGCGTTTTTCGGCGCAGGCGGCGCGCGAAAAGAACTCCGGATCGGCAAGTCCATCTTCTACAACGAGCGCATCAGCACCGACGCCAACGGCGTGGTGCAAGTTCTGCTCGTCGACGGCTCGACCTTCACGGTGGGACGGAACTCCGACGTCGTGATTGATCGTTTCGTCTACGACCCGAACAAGAAGACCGGCGAAGTGGTCGCCACGTTCTCGAAGGGCTCGATGCGCTTTATCGGCGGCAAGATCTCCAAGAACCCCGGCGGCGTGACCGTGAACACGCCTGAGGGCAGTCTCGCGATTCGCGGCGGGATGTTCCAGGGAACGCTCCTGCCGGGAGGTTCGATCTTTTCCTTCCTCTATGGCAGGGAGATGACGTTCCGGGGACTGAGCGGCAAGGTTTATTCGGTCTATCAACCGGGCTATTCGCTCGTTCTGGGCAACGGTACGCCGGCGATCAGGCCGACGACGCCGGCCGACATCCAGACCATCATGACGAGCCTGACCAACAGCGCCGTCAACCCCACAAGCGCGAACACGGAGGGGCAGCCGCCGGCGCCGCAATACGTTTTCACGCTCCTCAACCTGCAGCAACTCGTCTCCGATGCGACGTCAACACAAATCACCGACGAGATCTTGAGGCAGGTGCTCGCACGGCGCATCCCCGTCGTGACGGTCGTGACCGACGAGACGATCACGAATACGACCACCCCTCCTTCGACCACGACCCCGTCGACGACAAGCCCGTCGACGACAAGCACGACGACGACCCCCACGACGGCCCCGTCGACGACCGACGTGACAGACATCAAGTACACGATCGGCGCCTATGGCAGCGGGCTCATCCAATCCACGAACCTCAACGACTACGGCTTTGCAACCAGCATCTCGCCGAGCGATTTTTCCTACAATGAAGACACGCGGGTCATCACATTGACGCTGCACGACATTGAGGGCGGCAGCTACGTTCAGCGCGCGATGCTGACGTTCACCCCGACAAGCGCCTACAATTGGAGCCTTTCGGCGCTCAGTCTTTATAACAACAGCGGGGATGCCATCCCGACGACGAGTTCTTCAGGCTTCATCGAGCAGCAGACGGGCTCCCTCTGCAGCAACTGCGAGTTCATCAAATGGGGCACGTTCGGGACCGAGTTCACGTACAACCAATACAGTGTGTCTGAGTATCCCGTCACCGAGGGGGTCGACCTTGGCTGGTGGGTCGGCGGTCAAGTGACGGCCTTCCAGGACCTGCCCGTCACCGGAACGGCAAGCTATGCGGGCACGGCCATCGGCAGCATCACCAATTATCAGTTGGACGGCCCAGTTGTGGGCACGGGCAATCTGGGTATGACCTGGAATTTCGCCCAGCGCTCGGGTGCGTTCGCCGTCACCAACTTCAATGCGAACTCGGCCCATGGCCTCCCCGACCTGAATGTCGGAGGCACGATGACCATGCCGGGCAACGTCAACCAGTTCTCCGGAGCCATCAACGGCGCGGCCGGGCAGACAGCAGTTTCGGGCGGCGCCCACGGCTCCTTCGTGACCGACGGAAGACGTCCTGCCGCCGGCGTGATCGGCAATTGGGGCGTCTCGGGTGCGAACGGCTACCGCGCCACGGGCATTTTCGGGGGCGTTTCAAAGCCCTAGTTAACTTGGCTTAACCTCATCGCCATATGCCGATGCGACGGTGGCACTGGCGCATTCCGCCAATGCAAATCGGCTGGGGTATGCTATATTTTGGCAACCTGGATTTGCTCTTCTCAACCGACTCGCAGAAGAGGCTTGGAGGGATGGCTCAAAACGGTCACACGACGCCGCGCCGCGGCGCCTGGGCGATCGCGCTGCTGATTGGCGCGGGGCTGGCTTTTGCCGTGTCCGTTCCCGCCGTTTCCCCTCCGGCCTATGCCGGCAAAGTCGGTGTCGCGGCCGCCGTCAATCCGGACGCGTTTTCGTCGCTCTCGGGCGTTCCGAACAAGCAGCTCAATATCGGCAAATCCATCTTCTACAACGAGCGCATCGAGACCACCACAAGCGGCCTTGTCCAAGTGCTTCTGGTCGACGGCTCGACCTTCACGGTCGGCCCCAACTCGAACCTCGTCATCGACAAGTTCGTCTACGACCCGAAGAAGAAGACGGGCGAAGTGGTCGCCACGTTCTCGAAAGGTTCGATGCGCTTCATCGGCGGCAAGCTGTCGAAGAACGCCGGGGGCGTGAAGGTGAACACGCCGTCCGGCGCGCTGGCCATTCGCGGCGGCATGTTCCAAGGCAACACGCAGAAGAAGATCTATTCGTTCCTGTACGGCCACTCGATGACGCTCCAGGGCCGGAACGGCAAGACCCATGTCGTCTACCAGCCCGGCTACACGCTCGATCTGTCACAGGGCGGCGGAACGGTCCGTCCAACCACGGCGGAAGATACGGCGGTCTTCTCCAAGGCGCTGTCCAACAGCGGCGGTTCGAGCTCCTCCGGCAATGGCAATGGCGACGGCGACGGGTCCGGCGGATCACAAGGGGGCCAACAACAGGCCGACAGCGGCACAAGCCAAATGACGCAGACGGTCAGCCTGCAGAACCTCATCGCGGACGCGACGGCAACGCAGATCGACGAAGAGTTGAAGAAGCAGGAGGACTCGTCGACCACGCCGCCGACGACGACCCCGAACGACAACCCGCCGACGACGCCGAAGGTCGATGCGCGCGTCATCCGAGTCGGACCGCAAGGCTTAGTCACGGACGACTTCGAATGGACGTTCGAGATCAAGAACAACCGCCTCGTTGCGGACGTACCTGCGGTAAACACCGACGAAGGCTGCGAGAGCTCGGACTGTATCCAGATCACGACGGTTTCGAGCAACACACAGACTCTTGAGTTCGATTTCCCGGCAAAGGTGACCTGTGCGACGGGCTTGGCCTCTGCGCCGTCAACGGCGCCAAAGTGACCGTCAATGGGGAAACCTTGAACTTCTCGGGCCACGCGGTTCTGAAAAAGGACTTCTTCGCCTATCACGTGGCCGAGGAAGGACTCGGCGAGGACGAACAGACCGTCCTTCGGAATCCCGTGCTCGTGTTCGGCGGCAAGAAGTACAATTTCGGGGAGACGAGCGGCAAGGTCTATGTCTTCGCGCTGACCAGCGACGTGGTGCAGCAAAGCGGCATCCCATTCGCTTCCGCCAACTCGATGCCGAACGAGGGAAATGGCTTTGCCTCGCCGCTGTTCGCTAAGGAGCAGAACACGGGCGATGCGGAGGACGGAAGCCGGCCGGTTTGGCTGCAAGCCAGCTTTGCCTTGGGCACCGGCGAGTCCTCGGGCCAGTCCTTCGTCAATGTCGCACTGGGCGAGTGGTCGTCCGACAATGGCCTGACCGGCTCACGGCGGGGCAGCTCCGACACGGCGAGTGACAATTACAGCTTCAGCGGCGACGTCAGAAGCGTCGCAGGCCCCGATGGCGGGCACTTCCTCGGCGCCAGCAACGGTCAACCCAACGCCGTCCTCGGCCTTGGCACCTCCGGTACGACGAATCCCGGCCGCGACAATCCCCTCAACGGGGACACGAGCTACCAGAACCAGATCGGTTCGACCCACCACATCGCGGTGGGAACCCAGACCTTTGACGATGTCGGGACGACGTCCGGCACGTTCCATGGCTATGCGGCCGGTTTCTCGCAGCAGGCGGGCGACGCGAGCAACGTCCAGTCGCTCGTAAACGGTTCAGCGAGCGAAGTGGTCCTGCGGCTCAGCGGGAATACCAACAATCTGACCGCCTCGATGAGATTTTCGCGGTCCTGGCTGGTCGACTCTGACCAGAACCTCCTTTCGACAAAAACGACCCAGTATGAGTTTGGTGGCAGTGGCAAGTCGTCGATGATTGACGGCAATATCTTTGGCGCGTTCGAGACATCGGGGTCTTCGAATGTGCGCGAAACTGGCTACGAATTCGCAGGGTACGAAACGAAGTACCGCTGGAAACTTCAGAATTGGAAATTGGTCAAAGTAGCATACGACAGCCCTGTGTTTCGCAAGTATGACCATTCGACAACACCCGATACGACGGGGTACCTCATCAGTGCCGATGCCATGGGCGCCAACAAGGTCCTGTTCGCGGGCCAGACGGTTCAGACCCCGAACGGCTTGGTTCAGAAACAGGCCTTCTGCCAAGATTGCGATTACATCAAATGGGGCGCCTGGGGCATGCGGTCCAACTACACGAACCACAATGGCGAGCAGGTTACCGAGGACACGCATCTCGGCTGGTGGATTACCGGCAATGTCGTGTCCGCCTCGGACATGCCGACGCGCGGTACGGCGCATTATGCGGGTGATGTTGTCGGAACCGTCGCAAAGTTCAACGGCCAGACCTGGAACCAGTCCGTTGCGACGGGCACCATGAACATGGACTGGAACTTTGCGACGCGCGGGCTCAGTCCAAAGGACAAGCTTACAATCAGCAACTTTGATGGAAAAACGTTCTCCGGACGCATGTTTGCACCAGGCAAAGCCAGCTTTGCCGGAGCGCTTACCGGCAATGGCGGCATCCAGGGCTCAGCCGCTGGCTCTTTCGTCGGCTCGCCTGGGAAAGGCCAGACGCCCCGTGGCGTGGTCGGCAATTTCAATGCACGTAATAGCGTCCTCGACACGAATGCGACTTGGAAAGCCAACGGCATCTTCGGCGGCACCCAGCGCTAGCCCCGCCTCCCCTGCGATCCAATCCGTTTTGCGCCGTACAGGGCCGCATCGCCAACCCCCGGCTTGACACGCCTCAAAGCGCGTACCGCGCTTGATCGAGCACTCTGGCGGCGGGCGCGCCGCGCCCGTTTCAAGGAACGCACACGCTCGAACAGTCCGCCGGAGGTCCCGATGTCCCGTCCGCCCAAATCACGTCCCTCCACGCCGCCCTCGCCCGGTCCGCACTCGCCGATTCCGCGGCTGAAGCATGCCCTCCTTCTCGCCGCCCTGGCGCTCGCGGCCGCGGTCGCGATCATCCTCATCGCACCGCGCGTCGCCGGTGCCGAGCCCACCGACATCACCGTCCGTGTGCTGAGCAAGGACGCGAAGTTCGTCGGCTCGAGCATGGGCGGTGCGCGCGTGGTCCTGCGCGACGCGGACACCGGCGCGATCTTGGCCGAAGGGGTCACGTCGGGCGGCACGGGCGATACCAAGGTTCTCATGCACGCGGACGGCGGACGCCGTGCCACGCTATCGAGCGACGACGCGGCCAAGTTCGACGCCACGATCGACATCGACGAGCCGCGCCTGATCGAAGTCGAGATCCTCGGGCCGTTGGGACAGCGGCAAAGCGCCAACCGGGTGACGGTCACCCAATGGGCCGTGCCGGGAGAGCACATCACGGGCGGCGACGGGTGGCTGATCGAGCTGCCGGGCTATGTGGTGGATGTGCTCGCCCCGCCGGCGCATATGAAGCTGCCGGCAGAAACGGCCAAGGTCGATCTGCGCGCGAATGTCAGCTTGATGTGCGGCTGCCCGATCACCCCTGGCGGGCTGTGGGATGCGGACGAACTCGCGGTCAAGGCTCTCATCACGCGGAACGGCGAGAAATTGCCGCCCCTCGATCTCGCCTATGACGGCCAGCCGAGCCAGTTTGCCGGCACAATGACCGTGGACCAGCCGGGCCTCTACGATGTCACGGTCTACGCGCACAACCCGCGCACCGGAAATACCGGGCTCGACCGCACGACCTTCATCGTGGCCAAATAGCGTGGCGCGGCTCTGGTGTTGCTGGAACCGAGCCCCTCGCGTGCGGTGCGCCCTTGCATCGGGACCTGTAAGTTCCCAAATGACAAAGGCTGCGCGGCTCCCGGCGCGGTCTTTCCGCATGTCAACCAACCCGCTGCCCGCGCAAGGAAATTCTGACGGCCACCGGCAAAACTTGTGACGTTGAACGAGGCGCGATGCGTGATCCAAAGAACCAGATGTTTGCCGAAGCCTGCGCCATGCTCAAACAAGCCGAGCAGCTTCACCGGCAATTCTTCGGCCCGTCGAGGGGCGGCCATTCCGCCAGCTGGGAGCCGCCGGTAGACGTTTTCGAGACCGAGCGCGAGGTGACCATCATCACGGCCCTGCCGGGTGTCCGGCCCGAAGCGGTCCGGGCCGAGATCGAGGGCACAACGTTGATCATCACCGGCATCCGGGCGATCCCAGCCTCAGGACGCGGCGCCAATATCGTCCGTCTCGAGATTCCCTATGGCCGCTTCGAACGGCGCATCGCGATTTCCAGCCGCTTGAGGCTGATCGATCAACAACTGGAAAATGGCTGCCTGAGACTGGTCTTTACGAGGCCGGCTAACACAATCATTGAAGTTCAAACCATGACCGACCAAGAACAAAGCCTGAAAACAGAAAGCTTGCAGAGCGGCGAGGAGACCTCTCAGTCCGAGACTGCAGCGGACTCCGCCGAGACCGCCGCGCCGCAACGCGAGTTGCCGGACGACGCCGTCATTCTGCTGCCGACCCGAAATGCGGTGTTGTTCCCCGGCGTGGTCGCGCCCCTGATGGTGGGCCGTCCCCAGACGGTTGCCGGCGCGCAAGCCGCGGTCCAGAACGGCAAGCCTGTCGGCATCATCCTCCAGAGCGATCCGGCCGCCGATGTTCCGGGCCCCGATCAACTGAACCGTGTCGGCACGATCGCCGAGATCATGCGCTATGTGACCTCGCCCGACGGCAATCACCATATCGTCGTGCGCGGCATACACAGATACAAGATTCTCGAACTCCTGGATGGCTACCCGTTCCTGGCCGCGCGCATCGAAAAGATCGGCGACTCCGAAGTCTTCTCGACCGAACTTGCCGCCCGCGTCCATCAACTGCGCGAGCGGGCGCGAGAGGCGTTGTCGCTGCTGCCCAACGCGCCCGAGGAACTTGCCGGCGCCATGGACCAGATCGAGTCTCCCTCCATGCTGGCGGACTTCATTGCGAACGTCATGGACATCGGCCCCGCCGAGAAGCAGGGCATACTGGAGACGTTCGACGTATCCGCGCGCATCGACAAGGTGCTGCGCGAACTCGCTCAGCAGATCGAAGTCCTGCGCCTGTCGAAGCAGATCGGCGAACAGACCCAAGAGTCCCTGTCGGGCCGCCAGCGCGAACACATCCTGCGCGAGCAGCTTCGCCAGATCCAAAAGGAGCTTGGCGAAGGCGAGGAAGACGAAGCCGAGATGGCCGAACTGCGCGAGGCCATCGACAAGGCGGAGATGTCCGAGGAAGCCGAGACCCAGGCCAAGAAGGAATTGCGGCGCTTGGAGCGCATGCCCGAGGCCTCGGCCGAGCACGGCATGATCCGCACCTATCTCGATTGGCTGACCGAGCTCCCTTGGTCGAAGCTCTCCGAGGAGACGATCGACATCGCCGAGGCGCGCCGCATCCTCGATGAGGATCACTACGGGCTCCCCAAGGTCAAGCAGCGGATCCTGGAATACCTTGCGGTGCGGAAGCTCAACCCAGATGGGAAGAGCCCGATCCTGTGCTTCGTCGGCCCGCCCGGCGTGGGCAAGACCTCGCTCGGCCAGTCGATCGCCCGGGCCATGGGCCGCAAGTTCGGCCGCATCAGCCTTGGCGGCGTCCATGACGAAGCGGAGATCCGCGGCCATCGCCGCACCTATATCGGCGCCCTGCCCGGCAATATCGTCCAGGCCCTGCGCAAGGCCGAGACGCGCAACCCGGTCCTCATGCTCGACGAGATGGACAAGCTGAGCGCCAGCTTCCACGGCGACCCGTCCGCGGCGCTGCTGGAGGTCCTGGACCCGGCGCAGAACAGCACGTTCCGCGACAACTATCTGGGCGTGCCCTTCGACCTGTCGAAAGTGATGTTCATCGGCACGGCGAACGTGCTCGACCAGATTCCCGCGCCGCTCCGTGACCGCATGGAGGTCATCGAGATTCCCGGTTACACCGAGGAAGAGAAGGTCGAGATCGCCAAGCGCTATCTGGTCAAGCGTCAGCTGGAAGCCACGGGCCTCACGGATACCCAGTGCGACATCACCGAAGAGGCGCTGCGCACCATCATCGACGGCTATACGCGTGAGGCCGGTGTCCGCAATCTCGAACGCGAGATCGGCGCTGTCTGCCGCCACGTGGCCATGCAAATCGCCGAAGGCGACAAGTCCAGCATGCGCATCGACGCGGGCGACCTGCATGACATCCTTGGGGCCCGCAAGGTCGACAACGAGGTCGCCATGCGCACCTCCGTGCCCGGAGTCGCGACGGGCCTCGCCTGGACCCCCACGGGCGGCGACATCCTGTTCATCGAATGCACGAAAGTGCCCGGCAAGGGTCGGCTGACCCTGACCGGACAGCTCGGAGATGTGATGAAGGAGAGCGCACAAGCCGCTCTATCGCTTCTGAAAGCACGCGCCGGGCACTTGGGCATCGAGCAGAGTGTTTTCGACACCTCCGACATCCATCTGCACGTGCCCGCAGGCGCGATCCCCAAGGACGGCCCGAGCGCGGGCGTGGCCATGTTCATCGCCCTCACCTCGCTGTTCACCGGACGCACGGTCCGCAACGACCTGGCGATGACCGGCGAAATCTCGCTGCGCGGGCTGGTGCTGCCCATTGGCGGCGTCAAGAACAAGGTGCTGGCGGCGGTCCGCGCCGGCATCACGACGGTGATGCTGCCCGAGCGCAACCGCAAGGACTACGAGGACATCCCGGAGTCCGCCCGCAAGGCGGTCCGCTTCGTCTGGATGTCGACCGTGGACGAGGCCATGGCCGCGGCCCTCAGCCCGCCCGAGGAGCACGATCAAGGCCCGAACGACCTCTCGGACGATCAGCGGCGCCTGGCCAGCGGCTAGCTCGACCGTAGACGGATGGGTCCGCGACGCTTCCTCTCGGGGGCGCCAGGGCCTATGATCCCCTCATTTTCGGGGGGTCCCATGCGGTTCCTACTTGGCCTTATTCTCGGTGTCGCGCTGACGGTCGTCGCTGCCTTTGTCATGGACCAGCGGGAAAAGGCCGTGGAGAAACGCGTGGTCAATTGGGACGTGGTCGGCGAGAAGGTCGGCGAGGCCACCAAGGATGCGCAGCAGGTCTGGGACGACTTCACCCGCGAAATCACAGGCCCCTAAAAGATCCCTGCCTCAACGGCTTAAGCGCGTGGGCTCCAGCTCACCTCGAACCCTGCGGGGAGCGCGGCATTCTTGACTTGCGGCCGCTTGGGCGGCTTGTCCTCCCGCCGCCCCTTCGGATGGGAGCTCGACTTCTGGGCCTGGGTGGTGCCCACCATGTTCATCCCGACCAGGAAGGCGGCGCCGCTCCCGATCACCGCGGCAATGGCGATGGCCCGCAACGCGCGCCGCAAACCCCGGCGGCCTGGGGATTCCAGCCGGACCGTCCGGTTCACATAGGCCAGAAACGAACTGAACAGGGCCGCCAGCGTGCCCCCGCTGAACACCATCATGGCGGTCGTGACCTTGCCGTCGACAGTTGCCTGGGGCGCCAGCGCCACGATGGCCAAGAGAACCAAGGCGGCCATGCCGTTCAATCCGATCAGGAAGGACAGCGCGCGCCCGGCCAGCCGGTTCCGCTCCTGCTCGATAAAGGCGGGATCGAGGTCGGGTCCAGACTGAGGGCTGTTCACGGTCATCTCGGCATATCCAGGCGCACCTAGCGCAGCACCATCTTCGGAAAATACAACGAGACCGTCCAGTTCGGGACGTCCACAATTTCGCTGATCCGCAGGTCGGCACAGACGCTGCACAGCATATAGGCCTCGACCGCATCCATATTTGTGCTGGCGCAAATCCAATCGATCATGCCCGAGACCGCGTCCCGGGCGCCTGCATCAGATCGGGCCCCACCCCCGTCGTCGCCTGGTACCCATCCTCATCGAGATGGCGCGAGACAGGCCCTTCTGTCTCGAAGCGCGGAAAGACAAGCCCCGCCTGCTTGATCAGGCCGATCTCGATCGCCACCACCATCGGGCTCTCGATCGCCGTGCCGCAAACTTCGCCGTCGCCCTGCGCCGCATGGGTATCGCCGAGCGACAAGAGACCGCCCGCGACCTCGACGGGCAGGTAAAGCGTCGTGCCGACCGCGTTGTCGCGAATGTCCATGTTGCCGCCCACGCGGCGCGGCGGGATCACCGAATGCGGCCCCGGCTCCGCGAGCGCGAGCCCCACCGTCCCGCAAAAAGGCCTGAGCGGAACCGCGCCCCCCGGCCCGAACATGGCCGGCGCGAGTGTCGCCGCGTCGTATTTCCAGATATGCAGGCGCGGATCGGGGAACTGATCGGCCAGCAGTCCGAAACCCGGGATGTTGGCGGTCCAGCCCCAGCCCGAGGCTGGAAATCCTTGAAGGTCACGGCGACCGCATCGCCGGGTTCGGCGCCCTCGATATAGATGGGCCCTGTCACCGGGTTCACGCGAGAGGCGTCCCGCGCCAGAAACGCCTCGAGTGTCGTGTCCGGTCCCACCTGCCCGGCCGAGGCATCGATCGTCTCGATCTCGACCGTCTCGCCGGGCTTGGTGGTCAAGACCGGCGCGATGGCGTTGTCCCAGCCGAAATGGTGATGGTTCTTGTGGATCGTGTGATTGCAGAGCACCGACGCCTCCCCGAGGACGCAGGGCGACCGAAGTCAGGTCTGGCGGAGACGGGGGGATTCGAACCCCCGATACGGCTTTATACCGTATAACGGTTTAGCAAACCGCCGCCTTCAGCCTCTCGGCCACGTCTCCGCTGGACGCAAAGGCTTACTGATCTCCTTCGACCCGGTCAACACGCGCGCGCGATTTCCAGGCGCGGATTTGCGCGGCCCCGGAATCCAATGGGCTCCCCCCATATTGCTCGTCCGCACACTATGATAGGCTCCGCCCAAGAACCCTGGGAGGAATGAGCGTATGAGCGGCGGCATCCGATTCGGATGGCCTTGGCGCGCGGCGGCATGCGCCGGCGTGCTTTTGGCCGCTGCGCCCTTTGCCGCAGCGCCCCGCGCGCAGGCCGGCACGGTCGAATATTGCGTCACCTGCAAGAACCCGAATGCCTCCTATCGCTGCCGGCTTCAGGGCAGCGGCGTCACCCAAAGCGATGCGTTCAAGCTCTATTGCGTGGTGAAGACCACCCAGGACGGCGGCCATGCATCCTGTGCGGCGAAGAAGAATCCGGGCTGCACAGGCGTGGTCAAAGTCTACAACTACGATGGCCCCACCCTGCCCGGCAACGTCGCGAAAGATCCGCGCGTGCGCCAGCTGAACGAGCGCGTGCAGCAGGAGAACCAGGCGTTCGAGGACAAGCGCGGAGATCAGCCCAAATCCCTGTTCGAGCTGGGTGGCCGGGCCTATGACGCTTCGAAGCGTGGCCTGCAAGGCGCGGTGCGCCATCGGCTGGCGCGGGTCGGCGGCCGC
>NZ_LPWG01000004.1 GCF_001723285.1 Methyloceanibacter methanicus
CACCAGCGGAGAAGTTCGCCGAGTGTGTTGCGGCGATCGGTTGAATCGGCAGTCAAAAGCTGACGTGGGGTGGAATGGCCGGTGCGTCTGCTCCGTGCCACGAGCGGAATCGGTGGGCGACCCGGGGTTAGGAGTCCGTGTCTCGCAGCCACGCGTGGGGAATCCATGACAGGGTGCCAGCATGCCCCGTATTACGTCGGAGCACTTTCGGGAGTCCGGTCTTAATATATGATCTCCGAAAAAGGAGCTGCCGGCGGCTGGGAGGTTAGCTATTGTCAGAATTGGCTAGGACAGAAGGCAAGTCTGGGTGCGCCAAAGCCACCCGAAAGCTGAAGCGCGCGGAATACGAACACCATCTGAGGAAGCTCCAGGCGGAGCTCTGTGCGCTGCAGGACTGGGTCCGCGAAGCCGGCGAGCGCATTATCGTGGTGTTCGAGGGGCGGGATGCCGCGGGGAAAGGCGGAACCATTCGCGCGCTTACCGAGCGGGTAAGTCCGCGTACTTTCCGGGTCGTCGCACTCCCGGCACCGTCAGACCGTGAAAAATCACAAATGTACGTCCAGCGTTATCTAGCGCATTTTCCCGCAGCCGGTGAGATCGTGATCTTCGACCGCAGTTGGTACAACCGTGCGGGCGTAGAACACGTGATGGGCTTCTGCACCCCGGAGCAGCACCGTCACTTCCTTGAAGTTTGTCCGGCGTTCGAAAAGCAGATCGTCGACAACGGGATCAGGCTTCTGAAATACTGGCTTGAGGTCGGCAACGAGGAGCAGAAGCGCCGGTTCGAGGCCCGTATCGATGACCGTGTTAGGCAGTGGAAGCTCAGCGCGATGGACCTACCGTCAAGGGAGCGCTGGTACGAGTATTCGCGAGCCCGAGACCTGATGTTTGAGGCCACGGATACAAAGCATGCGCCCTGGTATCTCGTGCGGTCCGACGACAAGAGGCGCGCGCGCCTAAATGTCATCTCTCATTTCCTGAGTGCGATTCCATACAAACCTTCGAAGCAAAAGAAGATCACCCTACCCAACCGCAACAAGCAGGACGCTTATGACGACGAGGCGACGATCAGGGACAGGCGCTGGATCGACGAAAGGTACTGATCTTCCCGGTCGCGAGGCTGAGCGAACCGCCGGCGGAACCGAGGCGGCGAAGGCGTTTGGCCTCTCGCTCAGCTCACTTCTGATTTTTCTGCCCATTGCGCTCTACCTCGAGTATTTCCGGCCCGACGCGCACACGCTCATCTTTTTTGCGAGTTGCATCGCCATCATTCCGCTCGCGGGCTTGATGGGTCGAGCGACCGAGCAAATCGCAAACCGTGCCGGAGAGGGCATCGGGGGGTTGCTCAATGCTACCTTCGGCAATGCCGCCGAGCTGATCATCGCTATCGTCGCGCTGCGCGCCGGCCAAATCGAGATTGTGAAAGCATCCCTGACAGGCTCGATTATCGGCAATGTCCTTCTCGTACTCGGGGCATCCTTTTTGGCGGGAGGGCTCAGATATACGATCCAGGAGTTCAACACGATTACCGCCCGTGCCCAGGCACAAATGCTCCTCGTATCGGCGATCGCCGTAGCCATTCCGGGGCTGTTTCACGCCATACGCCCCGTCGATGCTAACGCGAATGAGGGGACGATTAGCCTGATCATCGCAGCCCTCCTCATCGCGCTCTACATCCTCAGTCTCATCTTTGCTCTAAGAACACATAAGCACTTGTTCGCTGGTGCTCATGACGCAGCATCGCAGGCACATGCAGACGAACAATGGTCACTCCGCAGGGCACTTATCATACTTGGTGTTGCGACGGTCCTCATCGCTTGGCTCAGTGAGATCTTGGTGGGTTCGGTCGAAGAGGCCGCGACCGCAATCGGCATGTCCAAAGTATTTGTCGGCGTGATCATCGTCGCGGTGATCGGTAATGCCGCTGAGCACAGCACGGCCGTCATCGCCGCTATACGCAACAGGATGGATCTAAGCATCGGGATCGCCCTCGGCAGCAGCACCCAAATCGCCCTCTTCGTGGCCCCACTCCTCGTTTTCCTGAGCTATGCAATCGGGAAAACGCCAATGAACCTGTCGTTCACGCTCGGCGAGACCTTCGCGATTCTAATCGGCGCCCTGATTACGGCGCACGTCACGAGCGATGGGCATTCGAATTGGTTCACCGGTGCTTTGCTCTTGGCGCTTTATTCGATCCTGGCGGTAGGCTTTTTCCATGTCCCGGGTTGAAGGCGACACAACACGCCACAAGGCTCGCAGCTTTGGAGGTGCGCCACCGGAGGACGCCGCACCAAGCTGGATGCGGTGGCTACCGGGGCTAGTAACTCTGCGCCGGTATAAGGCGGCTTGGCTGACCCACGACATCGTCGCCGGGCTGGTGTTGGCGACCATGCTGGTTCCAGTCGGCATCGCGTACGCCGTGGCGTCGGGCGTGCCGGGCATTTATGGCCTCTACGCGACGATCATCCCATTGCTGGCTTACGCGGTGTTCGGACCAAGCCGGATTCTCGTTTTGGGCCCGGATTCGTCGCTTGCGCCCGTCATTCTTGCCGTTGTCCTTCCGTTGTCCGGGGGAGATCCGCTTCGCGCCATCGCGCTGGCCGGCATGATGGCAGTCGTATCGGGAATTGTATGTATTGTAGCCGGGTTCGCGAAACTTGGCTTCATAACCGAGCTTTTGTCCAAGCCCATCCGCTACGGATACATGAACGGGATTGCTCTGACGGTCCTGATCAGCCAACTGCCAACGCTGTTTGGCTTCAAAATCGATGGCGACGGCCCCTTGAGGGATCTTTGGGCCATTGCAAGGGCGATCTTCCGGGGCGACTCCAACTGGATAACGTTTGCGATCGGCGCAGGCACGCTCGCCCTCATTCTCTTGCTCAAGGGCCACAAGCGAATCCCCGGGATATTGATTGCCGTGGTTGGAGCGACCCTTATTGTGGGCGCATTGGATTTATCCACACGCGCAGACGTCTCGGTGTTGGGGCCGCTTCCCGAAGGCTTGCCCGCATTCTCTGTCCCTTGGATTTCCTACCCCGACATTGGCCCGGTTTTGATCGGCGGTCTTACCGTGGCCCTCGTATCTTTTGCCGATACAAGCGTTCTTTCCCGCGCCTACGCGGCGCGAACCGGCGAAAAGGTCGACCCCAACCAAGAGATGGTGGGACTTGGAGCAGCAAATCTCGCAGCGGGTTTTTTTCAGGGCTTTCCCATCAGCAGCAGTTCCTCTCGTACGCCTGTCGCGGAAGCTTCGGGATCTCGCACGCAATTGACCGGGGTCGTCGGCGCGCTGAGTGTGGCCCTGCTCTTATTGGTCGCGCCCAATCTCCTGCAGGACCTGCCCTCAGCAGCCCTCGCCGCTGTGGTGATTGCCTCGGCAATCGGCTTGTTCGAGATCGACGATCTTGGCCGACTCCTGCGCATCCAGGCCTGGGAGTTTTGGCTTTCGATTGTATGCTTCCTAGGGGTTGCGGTTTTCGGCGCCATTCCGGGAATAGGTATGGCGGTGGTTCTCGCCATCATCGAGTTTCTCTGGGACGGCTGGCGCCCGCACTCCGCGGTGTTGGGCCGGCCCAACGACGTAGAGGGCTATCACGACATTACGCGCTACCCCGGCGCTCGGCAGATCCCTGGACTCGTTCTATTTCGTTGGGACGCACCGCTCTTCTTTGCAAATGCGGAACTGTTCAAAGAGCGTGTACTGGCGGCAGTGGCAGCATCGCCCAGCACTGTGCGACGCGTGGTCGTAGCGGCAGAACCGGTGACCAGCGTAGACGTCACGTCGGCTGACGTCGTTGCCGAAATGTTAGAGGAGTTCCAGGCCCGTGGAATCGACCTTTGCTTCGCCGAGCTCAAAGATCCCGTAAAGGACAAGCTCAGGCGTTTCGAACTGTACGAGAAGATCGGCTCGGAGCGCTTCTTTCCGACGATTGAAGGCGCCGTCGCAAGCTACGTGCAAGAAAACCCGACTTAATCAGCTCCATTTGAGCGAAACGCTGATGTCACCGGGCCTCCCTTCGGGCCAGTCTGCGATTTGGAACTTTATCTTGTAACCCCGGGGACGCAGCTGCCGAGCCCAGAACTCGTACATCTCTTTCGGCAAACCTGTAAGTGTAGACTCCCAGCCGCGCTCCCCTTGATTGATCGCACGGCCGTGGTCCGAGAAAAGCGTGTTCGGGAAGCGCCGGACCTCCACCTCGGTGAGACCGTTCGATACCGCGCGTTCGACAATCTTGGCCACACGGCGTAAGGCCTGCTCATCCGAGACCCCGGAAGGCTTTGTAAGCGCGTCAAGAAGCCTTTTTTTTTCAGTCTCGGCTAGGGCCTCCCTTCGCCGTGCTTTCTCGGCTTTTTCCGCCTCGGCTAGCGCTAGTTTCTCCATGACCTGATCTGCGGTCGGTAGGAGATCCGACAGGTCGCTTGCAGTCGTACTCATGATCGATTCCTCATCGCTATGTCTAAGACTCTTAGTTCACTGGCGGCGCTCATGCGCAGAAGAATTTTCGAATGATGGCAAAATAGCGGAGGTGGCAATGAAAACATCGCCGCTAGGTCTAATGGCCACCTCCACCCCCACCGTGACCTTCCAGGAACACGAAATTTTGCCAACTACGCATTCGCAGAAGAATTTTTCGAATGATAGCAAAGTGGTGCGCATAGGGCGTGTAGACGGCCACTTGGGCTGCTGCCCCTCCGGGTATCTTGTAGTCCGAGGCATCCTCGTCGACATCAACTATAGCAACGGCCCGCCCGCCGGGAGGGGGGGCGCCCATGTCCTGCAGGACACCGGAGGCCTGCAACTGACCCGTCGCGATTGAGTCGAGGACGTATCTAACTTTGCCCTTGAAAACCCTTCCGGGTATCGCCTGAAATGCCACTTCTGCCTCGTCCCCGGCGCGGACCCGTTGCAGCGAGTTCTGGTGGAACCCGGCGGCCAACGATTGGTCGTCGCTATGAACAAAAACCATGACCGGTCTAAGCGGAGCTGGAACGACATACATCCCTGGCCGAAGCACCATCTGAGTGACATAGCCGGGTCCGGGAGCGCGTACCACCGTCTGCGCTAGGTCGTACTCCGCCTCGCCCAGTTCGGCCGTGAGGCGTGCAACGGTCGTGTTCACGCCGCCAACCTCCGATTCATACGCCAATTTGGCGGTTGTTGCCGCGGCTTCCGACTCAGACAATGCCTGCTTTGCGATGTCGACATCTCGCGTGAACTTGTCGAGCGTCGCTTTGGCGATCACGTCTTTTTCGAAGAGAGTGAGTTGCCGATCATAGTTCTCCTGGGCGAGCGTGACCTGCGCCTTCACCTTTTGCACATTGGCAAGAGCCTGGTCGTAGGCGCTTTTCAATTCCTTGACATCTTGTTCGGCCTCAGCAAGGAGCGCCTTCTTTTGATCAACGATGTACTGATAGTGCGTCGGATCGATGCGAAAGAGAACATCACCCTGCTTGAGCGGTTCGTTCGCCTTGACCGGTACCTCGATCACGCGGCCCCTAACGTCCGGCAAAATAGGCGTTGTCGTGAAGTAGACACGAGCGTTCGCGCTGAAGGGATGATTGTAGTTCATGACCACTAGGATGAAGCCAATCATAAAGATGCCGCCGAGCACCGCCGTAGGGAGCGTCCACTTGTTCACAGGAATGCGGAAAATCTTGAAGATAGCGACACAGATCGCCGCATAGGTGAGGATCAGCAGGAGTTCCATCAGCGGGCTCCTCGCTTGAGCGGTTCGTCGGGGGTAGCAGCCTCAACTGGCCGTCGGCTAAACGACTGTGTTTCAGACTTCTCTGCCTTAGCTTCCAGTCGTTCGACCCGACGCAGGAGTTCTTCCAACCCATTTACACTTTCCGGGCTCGTTGCGTCGGAGGTGACAACTCCCCAGCCCCGGTCAGGTCTGTAGAGCATCGCCCAGATCCACAGGAACGGCCAGAGCGCATGGAGCGTGAACAGGCTAACCCAACCAGCAGCATGGATTGCATCCTGATGCGGATGATTTCGGTGTTTGGCAATTTCATACGGGACATCGTGGATTGCGATGATCCCGTAGAACAGTGTGATTACAACGAAGATGAGCAGGCCGAGGGCGAAGTAGTTCAAGAAGCTGTCAAAATCGATGTCCTGCCGCGCAACCATAGCAATGCCGACGAGAGCCGCGACAGCGAGCACCACCGCCGCGACGGTCCACTTGCTGATCCAGAAGCGCGACTGGCTGAGACGCCGAATATACTCTTTGAACATCAGGACACCCTCCTTCTGGCGTCCCAACCCTTCCTACTGATTGGCCGGCCCGACAATTTTCTCGACTGCTTCCATTACGGGCATGTCGGGATTGGAAAAACAAAATGTCCGCAGCTTGTCAGTATCCGCGTCAAGTTTTTCGGTATCGACAAGGGTGTCGTCGCTCTTGCCGTTTTGAAAGCCACTAAGCCAAGCAGCGATCAGCTTTGGGTCCGCGACCTTGTGCCTCGCAAACTGCCCACAGGTGAGCTGGGATACATCCAGCACTACTTGCGCCCCGGCGGGGCTGATGGCCAGTAGGAACATCCAAGCACCCGCGCAGCACACCCTAAACATCGTTTGCTCCTTGTTTCAGCAGAAACGAGCTATATCTCGCACTCTGCAAGCCACTTTAAGATTGCTATCCCCTGGCTTGAGAGGCAAGAGGTCCAACCCACTTTCCTGCCGGGCGCGGATAAATCCCTGATCGAGATCAAATGCAGGTTCGCGTCAAATAGTCTAGTGTCCTTATCCGGTGGGAAACCGAGGGGCTGCGCGCGTTAGAGGAACTGAGCGATGAAAAGATCGTCCGCCGCTTTTGCAACAGCTATTGTTCTAGGCTTGGCCATCCTTGCGCCTGCTGAAGCATCCGCCCAGGCCGTTACGGTCTACGTGGTCCCCGGCTACCCAGGTGCCAACTATCCAGCTAATCCCAGGTATAGCTACGCCTACCCAAGGTACGGGTACGCCAATCCAAACTATGGGTACGCCAATCCAAACTACGGTTACGGGCGGCCTTACTACGGCACTTATTGGGGGCACAGTCGACGTGTCGCCCGGAGGGTCAATCGTAGGTGGAACCGCTGGCGCTAATGCAATCATCGCGAGTAGCTGAGGTCGTTGTTGACGCCCGGGCATAGCGGTATTTTGGTTTTTAGACTGACCTTCATCGCAGGTCCTTCCATCTCCGCTTAAGCGCTAGACCATTTCGCCGAAGGGGTTGGGCCATGGCGTCTGGTTGGTTGCGCCAAGCTGATGACCGCGGTCAAGGCAACATGGGCGGTCTCTCATAGCATTCGCCTCCCAGGAGACTACTGATGAACGATCAATCACTCCTAAAGCCTGCAATTGCCGGCCCAATATTCTCTCTCGCTGAGGAAGCGTGGTCGTATTCGATTGACGCCTTCCAGCGCGGCATCCTCTTTCTCGACGTGATGCGGCAGCGCGCGGAGCAATATGAGGAGCACAGAGCCAAACCAGCCCCCCATGTACTTAAGTTCGGCTGCGAACTCATCATGGACGGCCGAACCCTGCCACGGCCCGTCAACTACGCCTTGGTTCGCATTGCTCCACCCGCGGGGGTGGAAATCGATGAAAGAAAGCGCCCCTTCGTGGTCGTCGATCCGCGCGCGGGTCACGGTCCGGGTATCGGCGGTTTCAAGGCGCAGAGCGAGATAGGTGTCGCTTTAAAGGCCGGTCATCCCTGCTACTTCATCGGCTTTTTACCGGAACCCGTGCCGGGCCAGACGATCGAGGATATTGCGCTCGCCGAGGCCGCGTTCCTCGAACGCGTGATCGCGCTGCACCCAGAGGCCAAAGGGAACCCCGCCACAATCGGAAACTGCCAAGCCGGCTGGGCCGTCATGATGGCGGCAGCAAAGCGCCCGGAGCTTTTTGGTCCTCTCATCGTGGCCGGTTCTCCGTTGTCGTATTGGGCAGGCGTGCGGGGCGAGAATCCCATGCGCTACACTGGCGGTCTGCTTGGCGGGAGCTGGCTGACAGCGTTGTTCGGCGACCTCGGTAACGGAAAGTTCGACGGTGCTTGGCTTGTCAGCAACTTCGAGAACTTGAACCCGGCAAACACCTATTGGACAAAGCACTACAACCTCTTTTCAAGGATCGATACGGAGGGACCACGCTACCTGGAGTTTGAGCAATGGTGGGGTGGACATGTGCTGCTGAACGCAGGCGAGATTCAGTCCATCGTCGATGAGCTCTTTGTCGGCAACAAGCTTGCGACTGCTCAGATTGTCTCATCGGATGGCACCACCATCGACCTGCGCAATATTCGTTCGCCGATCGTGGTGTTTTGTTCGAAGGCGGACAACATTACGCCGCCGGCGCAAGCGTTGGACTGGATCCTGGATCTCTACAAGGACGTGGACGATATCCGTGCTCACGGTCAGACGATTGTCTATGCCGTGCACGAGTCCGCGGGCCACCTCGGTATCTTCGTTTCAGGCTCGGTCGCAAAGAAGGAGCACGACGAGTTCGCGAGCAATATCGATCTGATAGACGTCTTGCCGCCCGGTCTCTATGAGGCCGCGATGACGC
Source organism: Methyloceanibacter methanicus (assembly GCF_001723285.1). GTDB lineage: Bacteria > Pseudomonadota > Alphaproteobacteria > Rhizobiales > Methyloligellaceae > Methyloceanibacter > Methyloceanibacter methanicus. Next base: position 8,558 of record NZ_LPWG01000004.1, read on the forward strand.
GGCAGGAGGACGCGGCAGATGAGGACGATCTTGTCGGAGGCGGCTACCTCGTTCATTTCGAGCCGCGCACGCTCGACGACATCCGCGCGCTGGGATGCAACAGCGACGAGGACGAGCGCCAATTCGCCGCTGTAGCGCGTCTGTCGGAGGTAAATCTCGGACTTTACCGAACGTTCTTCCAGCCCTGGGTGCAACTGGTTACGAGCGAGGGAACCGCCGAGTGGATGCGCCGCTCGCACCCTCTGCGACTTCAGTACGAAATATTCGGACGCGCCAATCCGTTCGCTGCCGGCATAGCGCCGCTTGCTCAAAGCGTTCGGGAGGCCAGGCAGCCAGTGAAGGAAAGCAATGCATTCTGGCAGGCGCAATCCTTGTTTGCAGCATGGATCGAGCAATCTCTGAGCCTTTACCGGGACACACGAGATGCCCTTATGGAGGCCGCTTTCCACGGTATCTATGGTTCACCACTGATCCAAGCTCTCGCAGGGCTTGGTGCGGCGGAAGAAGGGCCGCGACTGCGGCCTGGCGTGGATACGGTTTACCGCGCGTTCGTCGATCACCGTATTGAAGAGTTGACAAGGGATATTGCGGAAGGCGGCCCGCGCGAAGCGGCGATCCGCGCGGCTCTCTACATACGCATGCCCGACGGCGTTGCGGATGAAAGGGGCTTTCGTCTGCTCGAAAGAATGCGTGAGGACGCAGGTGCCGGTCTTGACCTAGACGATTTCAAGCGCATCGTTCGCAATCAGTTCTTCACGTTGCTTCTCGATGAGCGAGGTGCGGTTGCGGCAATTCCGACGATGATGGCGAGGGATGCAGAACTCGCGACACAAATGATTGGTGTGTTGAAGCGCTTGATAAATGTTGTGGGACTGCAGAGCGAGACCGCCAAGAAGCGCTTTGCGGAGATCGAAGACCTCCTCAAGGCAAAACCGGTCAAACGATCTAGTGGCGGCGATGCACGCCAAGGCCGCGAAGCGGATACGTCCGGTCCTCGCCACCCTCGGCTTCGGACGGTGGGCAGAGACGACTAACCAAACGGAACTTCGGTTTGGTTTTTCTCCCTTCCAGCGTTCGCACAGGACACCACGCCATGACTGAGATCGCATCATCCGTAAGGTCCCACGAGAAATATGAGCGGCTGATCGAGATTGCGCAAAGACTTGCGCCGCTGCCAACAGCGGTGGCCCACCCTTGCGACGAGACCTCGCTTAGAGGTGCGCTTGAGGCCGCTGAGGCAAATCTGATTAAGCCGATCCTGGTCGGCCCCCGTAAGAAAATTGAAGAGGTTGCCCAAGCCTTTTCGCTGGATCTCCACGACATCGAGATTGTCGACGCGCCCCATAGTCACGCCTCGGCGGAAAAGGCAGTCGAGCTTATTCGGACCGGCACAGCGGAACTCCTGATGAAAGGCAGCCTGCATACCGACGAGCTCTTGGCTGCGGTGGTCAAGCGTGACACAGGTATCCGAACGGACCGGCGGATTAGCCACGTCTTCGTCATGGACGTTCCTGGCCACGCACGCACTCTGTTCATCACTGATGCGGCTGTGAATATCGCACCGGACCTCATGGCGAAGCGCGATATAATTCAGAACGCCATCGATCTCTATGCGGGGCTGGGCCTCGGAAGGCCGAAGGTTGCTATCCTCTCCGCCGTGGAGACCGTGACGCTGAGCATCCCGTCCACGATCGAAGCGGGGGCGCTCTGCAAAATGGCGGATCGTGGACAGATCAAGGGCGGAGATCTCGACGGTCCGCTGGCCTTCGACAACGCCATCAGCGCTGAAGCCGCGCGGATCAAGGGCATCACTTCGCCGGTTGCAGGTGAGGCGAATATCCTCGTCGTGCCGGACCTCGAGGCGGGGAACATGCTCGCCAAAAACCTGACGTTTCTATCGAACGCCGATGCAGCGGGCGTGTACTCGGGGCCCGAGTGCCGATCATTCTGACGTCGCGCGCAGACAACGTGCGGACGCGCCTGGCGTCGTGCGCCGTCGCCGCGCTGTTCCGCTATAGTCAAATCGAGAAGCAGCCAATTCAGGCCTGAGCTGTGAGCGAAAGCATCCTCGTCGTTAACGCTGGCAGTTCCAGCATTAAATTTCAGCTGTTCAACGTCTGCTCGGCGGACAAGCTGGAAAGGCGACTAAAGGGCCAGATTGAAGGCATCGGCGTCCATCCCAGGTTTGTGGCAGCCGAAGAAGGTCAGCCAAAAATCGAGGAGAAGTGGCGGGCGGCAGAAGTCGGAAATGTCCCCGCGGCGCTCGACAAGCTCGTCACGTTTCTCCGCGCCAAGCTAGGCACACTGCCTACGGCGGTCGGGCATCGCGTGGTTCATGGAGGCCCCGACTACGGCGAGCCGACTATCGTCGATGACGCCGTGCTCAAACGGCTTGAGGCATTCTCTCCGCTTGCCCCGTTGCACCAGCCGAACAATCTCGCCCCCATCCGGGCCGTGCGAGAAACGCAGCCAAATCTTGTCCAGGTCGCCTGTTTCGACACCGCTTTTCATCGCGGCCATCCAGACCTCGCGGACCGCTATGCATTGCCGGAGACACTCTATGCCGAAGGCGTCCGGCGCTACGGCTTCCACGGCCTATCCTACGAGTATATCGCAAGTCGGCTTCCGGACGTTGCGGCCGAGATTGCGGGCGGCCGCGTTGTCGTTGCGCATCTCGGCAGTGGTGCCTCGATGTGCGCCATGTCTGCGGGCAAGAGTGTGGAATGTACACTGGGCTTTACGGCGCTTGACGGGCTGCCGATGGGGACCCGCCCCGGCCAGCTCGATCCCGGCGTCGTGCTTTATCTCATGAGCGAAAAGGGCATGGGCGCGGAGGAGATCCAACGCTTCCTCTACAATGAATGTGGTCTCAAGGGGTTATCGGGCATCAGCAATGACGTGCGCGAGCTGCTGGCGAGTTCGAGCCCTCGCGCAAAGTTCGCTCTTGAGTACTTTGCGTATCGCATTGGCCTCTACGCAGGAATGCTGGCAGCGGCGATGGGCGGCATCGACGGCTTCGTATTCACCGCTGGCGTCGGCGAGAATGCGCCAGCCATTCGCGATGCTGTGGCAAGACGCTTGACTTGGCTCGGTCTCGACTTTGACCATACGGCGAACAAGAGCGGAGGGGCGCGAATTTCTCAAAAGGGGTCACGCCTCGCCTGCTACGTAATACCTACCGATGAAGAGCTGATGATCGCCCGCCACACGCTGCGTGTGCTACGGACGCATGGCAGTGCTGCGCTCGAGGAGAAACTTGCATGATCGATATTTCCACCTTGTCGCTACTCAAAGGCAAGAAGGCGCTCGTTACTGGCATCGCCAACGATCAATCAATCGCCTGGGGCTGCGCCAAGGCATTTCGGGCTTTCGGCGCGACCTCGCAATCACTTACCTCAACGACAGGCGCGGCCCTATGTCGAGCCTTTGGCCGAGGAGGTTGACGCGTCGATCTTTCTCCCACTCGACCTCCAAGTGGAAGGGCAGCTCGAAGCAGTCTTTCAGCAGATACAGAAGCAGTGGGGTGAGCTGGATATCTGCCTTCATTCACTGGCCTTCGCCCCCGCAGGGGACCTTCAGGGGAGAGTGGTCGACTGCTCAAAGGAAGGCTTTCTAACAGCAATGGGCATATCTTGCTGGTCGTTCATCCGCATGGCCAAGCTTGCAGAGCCTCTGATGAAGAACGGCGGTACGCTATCCACCATGACCTATTACGGCTCGCAAATGGTGGTTGAGAATTACAACATGATGGGGCCCGTGAAGGCCGCGCTCGAATCGGCCGTCCGCTATCTTGCCGCGGAACTCGGCCCTAAGGGCATCAGAGTGCACGCCATCTCGCCGGGACCTTTGAAGACACGAGCGGCTTCCGGCATCACGGATTTCGATGAGCTGATAGCCAAGGCGCAGGAGAAAGCGCCTGCACGGAGTCTCGTTTCCATCGATGACGTTGGTGTGGCAGTCGCGTTCCTTTCAATGAACGGCGCCAAGCTGATTACCGGCGAGACGCTATACATCGACGGGGGATACCATATCATCGATTAGAACTTACCAAGGCATCGCAACGGGGCCGCTAATGGTTAAGCATCGCGAAGCTCACGCGACAGAGCGTCTCGCGCAGTGCCTACGCTGTGTGTTTTTCGGCATAGCGGCCTGCCGCTTCATCAGAGGCACAAAAACAGGATTCACGTTACACTGTCACCAAGGCCAGAGAAAATGGCTGAGCTGAGTGAGTAAAGGCTTATGGTCGCCGATATTGAGCGGATCACGAAGGCGCTTTCGTTCGCAGCCGAAGCGCACCGGAACCAGCGGCGGAAGGGCGCGGCACAAGAGCCCTATATCAATCATCTCATTGAAGTCTTCGGCCTTGTGGCCCGGAGCGAAAGTCGCGTCGACACGGATACGTTGATTGCCGCTCTTCTTCACGACGTGGTGGAAGATACGCCCAGGACCTATGAGGATGTGTCGGAGAGCTTCGGCGAGCGAGTGGCAGAGATCGTGCGGGAAAACTCCGATGACATGTCTTTGCCAAAGGCCGAAAGACGGCAGGCGCGATTAGCGGCTATGGCGCGCAAGTCGAGAGAGGCGCGTATCGTCAAAATTGCGGATGTAATCTCCAATCTTCGTGCCATCGCCGTCTCCCCGCCGGCCGGCTGGTCGTCCGAGCGCAAACTAGCCTATCTGGAAGATTGTCGGCGGTTGGTCGAAGCGGCGCGTGGTACGGAGGTGTCGATCGAACGCATTTTCGATGAGACGGCGGCAGACGTGGACCGCGCGATTCGCGACGATGCTCCGTTTCAAATTGACGGCTGTGAGGTCGTTGCACGGCAACTGAACAGCGAGATCGGACAGCCTGTTCATCTCGTCTACATGTTGAATACCGAGGATCGCCCTCTGGAAACCGTTGATGTTGATCGCCTGTGCCAGCTCATCGGGGAGAGATTTCCTGCCGCCACTGTGCAGCCGGCCGAGGCCGTTTACGAGCGCGGAAGACGATCGATTCTTATTGTGCGCATCAGAACAGACGGCACGGAAGACGTGGTCGATTTGGCTCAGCGCCTTTGCGTTGAGTTCCGGCAGCGCTTTGTTGGGATCGAGGTCAACGGCCGGTACATCCGCATCTATTCCGACGATACGGGGTAAAATGTCGCGGGATTTGCGTGCGCCAACTATACAGGAGCCAACAGGATGCTTCACGAATTGCTCGCCGATGAGGGAATTCTGATCGTGCGCCCTGAGGGGCCGCTCTCAAGCGCGGACTTCTCCGAACTGGCCACTGAGGTCGGTCCCTATATCGAGAGTCACGGCAAACTCAAGGGTCTAATGATTTGTGCCGATGCCTTCCCCGGATGGCAGAATATTGATGGCGCCTTGTCTCACTTCAAATTTGTTCGGGACCATCAGAGAAAAATCGCTAAGGTTGCCGTCGTCAGCGACTCCGACGTCCTGGCGCTCTTGCCGCGGCTTGTCAGCCATTTCATTCGTGCCGAGGTGAAGCACTTCGAGGGTAGCGAAGAGGACAAGGCTCTCGCCTGGATAGCTCGAAGGGGCGCCGATAAGTCTGCTGACATGCGCAAATGGCTGCGCTAGTCGCGTTCGTGCGGTCAGTTGGCGATCAAATCTGAGATTGCGCGGGAACATGTACGAGCAACTGGCTGTCCTGGCTATCTTCGTCTTCCTTTACAGCGTCGTGTCCGGGCGGCTGGAACGTACGGCCTTCTCCGGCCCGATGATCTTCGTCGCTGCTGGTTTCATCATGGGCCCCGCCGTGCTCGGCTGTTTCCGGGAGAGGATCCCGACACCCTCTTGCGCGTGCTCGCGGACCTGACTCTGGCGCTGTTCCTCTTCATCGATGCTGCCAACGCCGACCTGAAGACACTGAGGCAACGCTACGCGATCCCCACCCGCATGTTGCTCATTGGCCTCCCCGGCGCCATCGCTCTGGGGTTTCTCCTGGCGCTGGTGATGTTCGACACCTTGAGCGTCTGGGAAGCCGCGATGCTCGCCACCATGTTGGCAGCAACCGATGCCGCGCTCGGCAAGGCCGTCGTCACCAACAAGTCAGTCCCGGCGCAGTTGCGCGAGGGCCTTAACGTCGAAAGTGGCCTGAATGACGGCCTGTGCGTCCCGATCCTGTTCCTGTTCATCGCGCTGGAGCTCGGCGCTGGGGAGGGGTCCGTGAGAGACCTCGGGCTCACCCTGCTCGCAGAGGAGCTCGGCATCGGGCTTCTTGTGGGAACGGGCGTCACCTTCATGGGCGGGTGGCTACTTCGGGTCTGCTGGCGCCTAGGCTGGGTTTCGGACGTCTGGGTCCAAATGACCACTGTGGCTCTTGCCATCTCCTGCTTTGCGCTGGCGCAGAGCCTCCATGGCAGCGGCTATATTGCCGCCTTCACTGGCGGGCTGCTCTTCGGTTACATCGCCCGCGACAGCACTCATAAGCTGGTGCATGCCGCCGAGGGGATAGGAGAAACGCTCGCGCTCCTGACCTGGCTGCTGTTCGGAGTCGCCGTCGTCGGCGAGGTGCTCGACCAGGCGACCTGGCAAGTAGCGGCGTACGCACTGCTCAGCTTGACCCTGGTGCGAATGCTCCCGAACTACCTGGCGCTGGCCGGCACCGACGAGTCTCGAGCCAGCCGGCTCTTCCTCGGATGGTTCGGTCCACGCGGCCTTGCCAGCATCGTCTTCGCTACCATCGTTTTTCAGGAGGGCGTACCGGGTGCGGAACTAATTGCCGTGGTGGTCTCGTGCACTGTTGTGCTGAGCCTGATCCTGCATGGTGTAACCGCCAATCCCCTGGCCAGGTGGATTGCAGGAGCAGAGAAGCAGGCAACACGATAGGCGCCTGGCGCAGTTGGGCTGTGCTGGACCAGGATATCCAAGCTCATTGCCTTGCGCGGTCCCTCAAGGCTGCCCATGCGGGCTCATTGCTACGCGGTCCGCTGAGAGTCATTTGCAGACGTCGTTGAGCGGATCTGGGATGTCCGCTTCGCTCCCCCAAACCAGCCATACCAAAGAACAGGCATTATAGGCCTCAGCTAATTTTGGATATCCTCCAAGGGGGCCAGGAGCTATTTACAAAGTCAAATAGAAACCCTACGTTGGGTTGCTATGGGCGATTACAAACGCAATCAGGCCCTTGAGGCAATTTCGGTGGCGCTCGGCCAGGGCCGTGCGCCGAGCCTAGCTCTGCATACAGAAATCAGACGACTGTTGGATGCCGATCGCAGCCTCCGCCGGAGTGCAAGCTCGAAAGATCCCGCGAGCATGCGTTACGCGTTCTTCAGCGGCGAGGCTCCCGGACGTGGCGCCGAAGTCTATTTCTCATCATATGAGGTCTTCGCCCTGCTCAAAGCATTGGACCTCATGCATCACGGGTGGCCCCAAGCCACGGCCGTCAAGATAATGCGACAGGCGCGCCCTCTTCTCGAGTCCAAGCACGAGTATATCCTCCACTTGGACCCCGCCGAGCTCTTCGATGAGAAGAGGATCCGAGAAATCACGGAACGGAGTTCCGCTACCGTTTCGACTACCTACCCCCTCTATCTCGTAATTTCCTCGCGGAAAGGTCGGACTTTACAGAACGTCCGCGATGAAACTCGCGAGGTCGTCGTCCTCGAGAATGAGGAGCTCATGCCATTCATGCTCCGCGAGGCGGGCATCTCTTTCACTGTGATGGAGCTGACACGACAGGCCTACGACCTGCAGGCTGCCTTGGCGAAAACGACGCCGAGCAAGCGCGGAAGGGGTAACGCGTGATCTTTGCTTCTACATCGCATGCGATAGGCCGTGCAGTTGCTGGCCTTAGTTTGGCGCTCCCGCCTCCCCTTCACCACTTGCATTGAGGTGACCATGTCAAAACGCGTGAGACAGTCTCGGGTAATTGAAACCCAACATGCGGTTTCTGAGAGTGCGCTTGCTTCGAAGCTACCGTGGATGGTTGAAATGCTCCCGCCTGCGTCCCTCAAGGCGGCCAAGCGGAATGCACGCGCTCATAACAAGGCGCAGGAAGAAGCCGTCGTGAATTCGGTACTCCATTTCGGCGTGATCAAACCCGTCGTGATCGACGAGCAGAACCGAATCGTGGCCGGCCATGTCGTATGGGGCGCAGCAAAGAAGCTTGGGCTGAAGCGCATTCCGGTCATTCGGGTCTCGCATCTGTCGGAGACAGAGCTCCGGGCTTACGCGCTCGCCGACAATCAACTCGCGACCAAAAGCGCTTGGGATCTCGAGATCCTGTCGCTCGAGCTTGGCGAACTCGAACTGGCCCTGCCAGAGATCGGACTTGATCTGTCCGTCACTGGTTTCGAGCCGGCCGAAGTCGATGCCGTATTCGATGCATTGGCAGAAGTCACTGCCGACGCCGCCGATGAGGCAGTCGAGCCTCTGGACGGCCCTGCGGTGTCGTGGCCCGGCGCCCTGTTCGTGTTGGGCCGCCATCGGCTCCTAGTCGGTGATGCGCGGGACAAGGCGGCCTTCGCGCAGCTCATGGGCCGTGAGATCGCCGAGATGGGCATCCACGACCCGCCGTATATGTCCGCATCCAAGGAAATGTCGGCGGCCGCGGCCGCATCAAGCGCCGCGAGTTTGCCTGCGCGTCAGGCGAAATGACCTCCGGCGAGTTCGAGGCGTTTCTCAAGGACACACTTGGACTTTGCGCCGACAACTCGATCGACGGAGCCATACACTACGTCTTCATGGACTGGCGCCATGTCGCCGATCTCATGTCCGCTGGCACCGAGGCATTCGACGAACTCAAAAACGTGTGCGTCTGGGTGAAGAACAATGCGGGTCAAGGCAGCTTCTATCGAAGCGAGCACGAGTTCGTTTTCGTCTTCAAGCATGGCCAGGCGCCCCATCTGAATAACTTTGGTCTTGGGGCCGGCGGTCGCAACCGGTCCAATGTTTGGCGCTACGCCGGCGTGAACACGTTCCGAGCGGGGCGTATGGACGAACTCGCAATGCACCCGACGGTGAAGCCGGTCGCCATGATCGCTGATGCTATGCGGGACTGTTCGCGCCGTGGATCGATCGTCCTCGACGCCTTCGCCGGCTCCGGGACGACTATCATTGCCGCCGAGCAGACCGGTCGGCGTGCCTTCTGCATCGAGATCGACCCGCATTACGCCGACGTGGCGATACGGCGTTGGCAGAAACTGACGAAGCGCGACGCAATTCTCGAAAGCAACCGCCAGACCTTTGATGAGCTTGCGGCAAGTCCGGCCGACGCCTCTCAGTCTTCGAGGGGTCGCCGCTCATGACCAAGCCCAAACACTCCGCAAATTCCCGCACAAAGAATGCCGGCGATGGCTATGAGATCGGGTACGGGAAGCCGCCTAAGAAGCACCAGTTCAAGCCCGGCCATAGCGGCAATCCCAAGGGACGGCCGAAGGGGGCAAAGAATGAAGCCACCATCCTTCGCGAAATCATGCACCAGCCCATGGAGGTTCGCGAAGGTGGTCGAGCACGCAAGATCTCGCGGCTAGAGGGTCTATTGCTTCGATGCCTCGAGGCAGCCCTAAAGGGGGACCTCAAGGCGACGAGCTTTCTCCTGAACCGCTACCGGCTGATTGAAAGCGACGAGACTGGGTACGACGAACCGCTCACCCACGACGAACAGACGATCCTCGAAGAGTTCGCCAAACGATTTCCCCCAAGTGCCAAACTTGAGAAGGAGTGATCCGATGCATGGGATAAGTGAACGCGACTTGCTTGAATTCGCTTTGCGGAACGACTTCGAGAGCTTCTTGAAGTACAGCGTGCTCACGCTCAATCCCGGCATGCCGTTTCTTCCGAACTGGCATATTCGAGCCATCACCTATCAGCTCGAGCGCGTTCGCCGCGGCGAGATCAATCGCCTCATCATCAATTTGCCGCCACGCTACCTGAAATCAATCACGGTGTCGGTGGCGTTCCCGGCCTTCGTTCTGGGTCATGATCCACGGCAGCGCATCTTCTCGATCAGCTACGGAAGTGAGTTGTCCTTGAAGCACGCCCGTGATTTCCGGTCGATCGTCGAGTCGCCTTGGTATGCCCGTGCCTTTCCCCAGATGGGGCTGAGCCGTAGCTCGATGAGGAGGCAAGCACGACTTAGGGGTTCCGCAAAGCCACTTCGGTCGGCGGCGTCCTCACCGGGCTTGGCGGCAACAATCATCCTCGACGATCCCCAAAAGCCCGTGGACGCTCAGTCGAAGGTGCGCCGCGACAGTCTCAATCAATGGTACGCCAACTCGCTCGTGTCGCGGCTCGACAACAAAGAGACGGGCGCCATCATTGTCGTAACGCAGCGCGTCCACATGGACGACCTTTCCGGTCATCTCATGAGCAGTTCCGGTCGATGGGAAATCCTGACCCTGCCGGCGATTGCTGACATCGACGAGCAGGTGCAGGTCGGTGACGATGAGTTCCATTACCGCCGTGCCGGCACTGCGTTGCATCCGGAGCATGAGTCGCTTGAGACCCTGCGGGCCCTTCAGCAAGACCTCGGCACCTATGACTTCGGCGCGCAGTACCAGCAGGCGCCGATCCCGGAAGGTGGCGCCATGATCCAAAGGAGTTGGATCACGTGGTACGACCGGCCGCCTGAGCGTACGACCAAGACAAAGATCCTTTTGAGCGTCGATGCGGCCAGCAAGGATGGCCCGCAAAACAGCTATTCGGCTTTCAGTGCCTGGCAAGTTCAAGACGACCACTACTATCTTCTGAACATGGAGCGCGGCCGGTACGATTTCCCGCAATTGCGCGCCAAGGCTTTGGCTCTCGCCGAGCGTTACGAGCCAACCGTCATTGTGATCGAAGACGCATCCGCCGGCATTGCGTTGGCCCAAGAGTTGCGGTCGATGGGCCGACATCGGGTAAAGGCCATTCCGGTGGAACGGGACAAGGCAACCCGGCTATACGTCCAGGCGGCAAAGTTCGACGCCGGACGCGTGCACTTTCCGAAGGATGCGCCCTTCATGCCTGACTTGCTCGCCGAACTTCTCGCCTTTCCCCATGGCAAGCACGACGACCAAGTCGACAGTATCAGCCAGGCGCTCGCTCACAAATTTTCCGGCTACACACTGGACAACCTTTAATGACACCCACGGCACCGCAAAGCGTAGTCTAAGGCGCGCCCTGTCCACACCAGTTTCGGCGCGGCGGGCATGTCGTGGCACCGCACACATAGCGTTCTGCTAGTCCCTCGGCGATCAGAACACTGCCGACATTTTGGCCATTGACCTTCAACCTGGCGCAAAGCCGGCCCGCGTTGCAGGCGCTAGTGCCTTCTTTGCCGGCCGGACAAGCACACGCAATGCGTTGGAGGTCCACGCCTCCAATTGCGACCAATTCCTCAAGGCGCGCCTTGGCCTTGGTCGCGAGAACGCGTTCGTGGCTGCACGCGGCGCGCCAGCCAGTCTCAGGTGTGTTGAATCCAACAAGTCGATAGCTTTGACCGCCACTGCGGACGGTGTCGCCATCTATCACGTCAATCGCGCCTGCGCCCAACATCGGGTGCCCGACATTCCGGTTCTCTTTGACGTAGTAAGCCGCGCAGAGCACCGCGAAGATCGCTAGTACAAGAAGACCTTCTCGAACGTAGTAACTTCTCAGCCAGCTTCGCCGGTGCTGATTGCGCCGCGGATGGCGGCGCGGCCGACGAAAGTTGGGTCGGATGATATGCGCCATGACGTGAAAAGCTCTCGCTGAGACTCCTAGCTCGTGTTCGCTACAACGTGCCGCTTCGATCCAAACAAATGGTTGCCGTGCGGCCTATCCTGCCCCGGCTCGCGAGCTTTTTGATCTCTATAGGTTCGAGGTTCTGGCATCGCTATTGCCGGCCGAAGAATCGACTGGACTTCCACGCGAAAGAGAGCGTGCATGCGGCTGACCTAGCGACGGGTGAAAGCCTCCGCCAACGTCCTCCCCCTGGCCCCTGGCCGGGCTGTGGCCGGTGGAAGCACCGGCATCGGGCCGGTGCGCCACGATGGAGGCAACAATGGCCAAGACGAATTCGCCCAAAGCCAAACTCAGCGACACGCAGCTCGTTATCCTCAACGCCGCGGCGCAACGCCCCGACGGATCACTTCTGCCCTTGCCGGAAAGTTTGGCCGCAAAAAGCGCCGCTCAAAACCGGATCATGATCGACATTCTGTGCAAACGAAAGCTGGCCGAGGAAAAGCAGACCGATAACGGCGCACCCGAATGGCGCCGCGACAAGCAGGGCCGTCCTCTTGGCCTTTTCATCACCAAGAGTGGGCTTCTCGCCGTCGGCATCAATGAGACGGAGGAGACCAAACCGTCGCAAGCGACGGCAAGTCTACCGCGCCGGCGTAAGACGGCCGCGGACCCTGGCAGCGGGCCACGGAAGACTTCATCCGCCAAGCCCAGGAAGCGCGCAGCGCCTTCGCAAAGCAAGCAGGAGGCCGTGATCAAGATGCTGCGCCGTAAGTCAGGCGCAACTATCGACGACATTGTCGCCGAGACCGGCTGGCAGCCGCATTCGGTGCGCGGCTTCTTCTCAGGCGTCGTCAAGAAGAAGCTAGAGCTGCCGCTTACCTCCGAGGTCAGCAAAAGCGGCATGCGCCGCTATCGCATCGCCACGTCGTCCAAGGCTTAACCCATGACACGGCTTATGCCTTCTCGTCCTCGTCCGCGACGGTATCGGCGAGACACTGCTCAAGCCGAGGCGGATGTTGTTGCGCGCGTGCGTGCCCTGCCCGACTGTCCGCGGGTCGAGCTCGAAGCGGAGTGGCGGCGGCTCTACCGCAGCGAGCCGCCAAGGATCAGCCGCGATCTCTTGATGCGCGGAATCGCCTATCGGTGCCAGGAGCTTGAACATGGCGGTCTCGGTAAGACGACACGCCGCAAGCTCAAGACGCTGGCGAAGACATTACGGAAAACGGGCCGAATGGCTCCAGATCCCGGCCTCTCTTTGAAGCCGGGTGCTCGGCTCATTCGCGAGTGGCATGGCCGCACACACACCGTCACGGTAACGGAGGACGGCTTCGAGTATGCGGGCACGACCTACTCGTCCCTCACAAAGGTTGCCAAGACGATCACAGGGGCCCGTTGGTCTGGCCCCCGCTTCTTCGGTCTTTTGCGGGCCCGGACAAGTCCTGCGAAGGGAGCCGGCGATGCCTAAGTCGAGAGGGCCGATACGGCGCCCTTCTAGGCGGCTCCGCTGCGCCATCTACACGCGCAAGTCCTCGGATGAAGGTCTGGAGCAGGCCTTCAATTCGCTCGATGCCCAGCGGGAGGCCTGCGCGGCCTTTGTGCTGTCCCAGAAGCACGAAGGCTGGTCCGTCTTGCCTGCATTGTATGACGACGGCGGTTACTCAGGCGGGACTCTGGACCGCCCTGCCCTGCAACGGCTTCTCGCTGACATCGCCGACGGCAAAGTGGACGTAGTGGTCGTCTACAAGATCGACCGTTTGACGCGTTCACTATTCGACTTCGCCAAGATCGTGGAGGTCTTCGAAGCGCGAGGCGTCTCCTTCGTCTCGATCACGCAGCAGTTCAACACCACCACGAGTATGGGACGCCTGACCCTCAACGTCCTCCTGTCCTTCGCCCAGTTCGAGCGGGAGGTGGCCGGCGAACGAATCCGCGACAAGATCGCCGCATCGAAGAAGAAGGGCATGTGGATGGGCGGCCTGCCGCCGCTCGGCTACGATGTCCGTGACCGGAAGCTCGTCGTCAACAAAGAGGAGGCCCGCACTGTCATTCATGTCTTCGTTCGTTACGTCGCGCTCCGGTCGGTGCGCACCCTCAAGGCTGAACTCGATGCCGCGGGTATCCGAAGCAAACGGCGCACCTTCGCGGACGGAAGGGTCTACGGCGGCCACAAGCTCTCCCGTGGCGCCCTCTACCTCATGCTGCAGAACCGGATCTATCGCGGCGAGATCACGCACAAAGGCAATGCTTACCCAGGAGAGCACAAGCCTATCGTGGACCAAGCCCTTTGGGACAAAGCCCAGACTGTCCTTTCCCAGAACCGGGTGAACCGGACCACAGGCACGGACACAAAGTACCCTAGCCTCTTGGCGGGGCTGGCCTTCGACGACAGCGGCGAGCGGCTGACGCCTACGCATGCCGTGAAGAAGGGCACGCGCTATCGGTATTACGTCTCGAAGGCACTCATCACGCGAGCTGCTGCGGACCATTCACACGGACGGCGGATCCCCGCCGGTAATCTGGAGGCCCTGGTCATTGGCAGGCTCCGCGACTTCCTCGCCGATCAAGGCGCAATCCTGAGTGCGATCAGCGACGTCGAGCAAAATGGGGCACAGCAAAAGTGGCTCATAGCTCGTGGCCGTCAGATCTCGGAGGAGCTACCAACGCTGGCTCCGGATGCCGTCAGATCGATGCTCCTGACCCTCGTCAACCGGGTCGATATCAGCTCCGAGCACATTGGGATTACGGTTCGTCGGCATGGACTTCACGCGCTACTCCAAGCGCAGTCCCTAGACACATGCTTGGAGGCCTCACCCCCTGCCAGCCATCCCGGCGACACTCTGAACCTCAAGGTCAAGGCGCGGCTTCAACGCGTCGGCCGTGAGATGAAACTGGTTGTCCACGACGCAGACGACCGAGTGCAAGCTGATCCAGGCTTGCTTCGCATCATTGCCCGCGCGCATGACTTCCAGGAGAGACTTCAGCAAGACCCCGATCTCACGGTGCCGGCCATCGCCAGCCAGGAGCGCCTAACTATCGGCTATCTGTCGCGTCTGCTGCGGCTTCCGTCGCTGGCACCCGATATCGTGACGGCCATTATCAATGGCAAACACCCACCTCAGCTCAGTGCCAAGCAGCTCATGCGGTCGGCCCTCAAGCTCCCTACCGACTGGGCCGAACAGCGGACCCTGCTGGGATTCTAGGACACGCAGGCGCGAAGCTTCCTTACATCCCGCCGATGCTTCCCCCTCGAAGCCGCCGGAAATGTTGACCCCAAAATGCCCCTCAAGAGACTTCCGCCACGGAAGCGGCCCTCGTTCCCCACAAAGACGTCTCTGCCGCTCGAGTGCACACTGTGAGGCGGGGCAAAGGCGCGGGAAACGGCGCAAAAAGCGGAGGTTCCGTGAAACGCGCGTGAAACACGTTTTATCGTTCTATATCAATGATTTAGTGTGGCTGGGGCGCCAGGATTCGAACCTGGGATCACGAGACCAAAACCCGTTGCCTTACCGCTTGGCCACGCCCCATCGCGCACTATTGGAGACCGCTCCATAGCCCGGCGAGCAAAGCGATACAACACGCGGCTCTTTCGTCTGGGGCGGAGCGGGCTGCCGTCCTACCAGCATCGGGCGCGTTCGGCAATGGAGCGGCCGCTAGGGGTGCGAAAAACTTTCCCCGCGACCGCCCGACTCCTTGTTGCGAGCGGGTCCCGCGCCGTCTATATACGGTCCCTCTTCAAGCCAATTCATTTGGTCAAGGCGGAGTGTAGCGCAGCCTGGTAGCGCACCTCGTTCGGGACGAGGGGGTCGCAGGTTCAAATCCTGCCACTCCGACCAGTGAATCAATGGGTTAGCTTTTCCAGAAAAGCTCCTTGCCCGCAAACGATCGCGCATCAACGCGCACAAAAAAGAGCACGGCCGCCGAAACGGCTAGGCCAACAACGCGCAACGCACGTCCTCAGTCGTGTTCGATGAAATCGTCGGCTTGAGGTGCCACCCGGAGCGTACCGGCGTCGTCTTCCCACAGGGAAAGCCCCATCACGGCGCCGTTGTCCGCACGCCAGGCGGCGATGCACATATGGGCACCACACCGCACCTCCGGCATGCCCTTCCGGCCGGAACCGTCATCCATCGGATGCCAGCCATAGCGCAGCAACGCCTTGCGAAAGGTCTCGTAGGGCGTCAGCGCCGACGTCGGGAAATCCTGCGCGGCCGCGCCGCCCGCGGCAAGCACCATCGCCAAGACCAGGATCCGCATGCGATGATCCTCCCAAGTGGGGACGCTACCTCGAGTCGGGACACAGATACAGGCCCTCAAGCTGCCGCTAGGCGATAGGGCACAAAAAGAAGCCCGTCCTCCACCGGCACCGGGCCGGCGAAGGACGCCGCTCGTCCTAGCGCTTGAGGGGCTCCAGCGCCGCCGCCGTCTTGGCCAGCCGCGCAAGGTTGAGGAACTCGCTGCGATATCCGTACCGGTCCGCGCCGCGTGCGCCCTCGGCCAGCGCAATCGCATCGTCGATCGACCAGCCGCCCGTATAGCGCCCGCCCTTCAGCACCTGACCGAAGCCGGCCACCGCCGCCGCGAAGCGGGCGTCCGCGTCGGCTGCCTGGACAGAGGCCGTCTCGTCGGCGCGGGTCACGGGCGTGGTGACCAGCGTGCTCTTGTCGCCGCCCGGCTCTTTGTAGCGGATCTTCACGAAGGCGAGTTCGCCGGTCGCCGCCCCGTCCTTCCTCGCCGTGGCGCTGTCTCCGGACTCGTATCGCAGGTCGTCCACGAGCCGGGCGCCCGAGCCCGCGGGGACGATCTCGTAGAGCGCCGTCACGGTATGCCCTGCCCCGATCTCGCCCGCGTCGACCTTGTCGTTGTTGAAGTCCTCGCGGTTGAGAACCCGGGTCTCGTAGCCGATCAGCCTGTATTCGGACACTGCGGCCGGATTGAACTCGACCTGGATCTTGACGTCCTTCGCGATGGTCTGGAGCGTCCCGCCCGCATCGTCGACCAGGACCTTCCGCGCCTCGTTGAGCGTATCGATATAGCTGGCGTTGCCGTTTCCGTTCTGCGCAAGCGCCTGCATCAGCGCGTCGTTGTAGTTGCCCGCGCCGAATCCAAGCACGGAGAGCGAGACGCCCTTCTCGCGCTCCCGCGCCACGAAGTCCTTCAGGGTTTCGGTGTCCGAGATGCCCACGTTGAAATCGCCGTCGGTGGCGAGGATCACACGGTTGACGCCCTCGACCTTGTTGGCTTCGGCGAGCGCGTAAGCCTGGCGAATCCCCTCCCCGCCCGCGGTGAAGCCCCGCGCCGAGAGTTTGTCGAGCGCGGCGAGGATCTTCGCGGAGTCCGACACCTTGGTCGGCTCGAGCGCGGTCCCGGCCGACCCGGCATAGGTGACGATGGACACGGTGTCCTCCGGGTCAAGCGACGTCAGCAGCAGCTTGAAGGCGTTGCGCAGAAGCGGCAGCTTGTTCGGTGCCTGCATCGACCCGGACGTATCGATCAGGAATACGAGATTGGCGCGGGGCTGTTCGCCCGCGGGCGGCGCGTAGCCCTTGATGCCGATCCTCATCAGCTTGGTCTCGGCGTTCCAGGGCGTCGGCATGACGGAGACGTTCGCCTTGAACGGTGTCGCCGCGCTGTCGGGGCCCGCATAGTCGTACGGGAAGTAATTGACGAGTTCCTCCACGCGAACCGAATCCGGCGCGGGCAGCACGCCCTGGTTCAGCCGGGCGCGCATATAGGCGTAGGACGCCGTATCCACGTCGATCGAGAAGGTGGAGACCGGATCCTCCTTGACCACCTTGACCGGGTTCAGGTCGAAGGCCTCGAAGCGATCGCGCCCCTGGTCGCGGTATTGCGGCGCGGGGACATCCGCTCGCGGAGACGCCGCGTAGCGCGCGCCGAGGTTGGACAGGTCCGCACTGCCGACAAGGACACCCTGCGGCCCACGCGCTAGCGGCGCGGGCTGCATATCCGGGGCAAGGCCCCCGGCGATCCGCGCACGCTCTCCGGACGGCGCCGGCAAGGCCCGCATCGCGGGGGCCGGTGGCGCCGCCGCCACGCTGTCCTGGGCAGCTGGTGCGTCGGCCTCGCGGTTTGCAGTCGCCTTCGACGCAGGCCCTTCCGTCACCGGCAAGGCATCGGTAAACGTCTTCGTATCCTGGCGCGCGGCTTCGCCGCGGACGCCGGCGCCTCGTCCGCAGGGCGGAACAGGTCGGGCCGGAGGGAATGGGTGGACAACACAGCCAGGGTCAGCACCGCGAGGCTCGCGCCACCGGCCAGAACCGGCGCCCAGTTTCGATTTGAAGGCTTCAATGCAGTCATGATCGCACTCCAGATTGCCGACGGCCCCATGCCGTCGCTGGAGATAGGACGCGGCTGCGTTGCCGTTCCTTGGGACGCTGCCTTGCTTTTTTCCTGAAACCGCGCCATCGCCAGCTTGAGCGCCGCCTGCCGCGCCTCGGGGTCGGGCGTGGGCGCATCGCTCTGCAAGGCGTCTCTCAGGCTTTCGAACTCGTCGGTCATCTCTCTTCGTCCGCCATCTGCTTCAGTCTCTTGCGCAGTTCGTGCATGCGCCAGGAGACGGTCGATTCCTTCACGCCAAGGACGGCCGCCACCTCTGCGTGGCTGAGCTGCTGGGCCAGAACGAGGACCGCCGTTTCCCGTATGTCGTCGGACAGGCATCCCAGCGTCTTCCAGACCCAATCCAGTTGGCTCGCGCGATCGGCATCGGCGCCGCGGCGCAATGCATCGACGTCGGCGAAGTTCGCCAGGACCCGCTGCCCGGCTGCCCGGCGCCGCGCCCAGTCCCGGCAGGCATTCACGACGATGCGGTAGAGCCAGGTGCTGAATCGCGCCTCGCTCCGAAACGAGCCGAGCCGGTCGGCAAGGGCGACGCAGATGTCCTGCGCGACATCCTCAGCGTCCGCCCGGGTTCCGACGAACCGATAGGCCAGCCGGAAGATGCCGTCATAGTGCCGCTCCAAGAGCATGCGGAAGCCTCGGCATCTCCTGCCGCGGCCCGCTCTGCCAGTTCGTTATCCCCGGTCGGCATGCGCATTTCGGAAGGTTGGACGAAGCTCGCGCCCGATTCCTTGGCGGGGTTCGAAATTTTTTTCGAGGGCCCCAACCGTGTCAGGGCGTCTGCGCGACCTCCCAGGTCTCGTCGGGAGAGAAGGATTCGATCTCGCCCGCAATCTCGAGCGTATCCTCGCCGAGATCCTTCTCGAGCACCTCGCTGTCGCGATTGACCATGAAGGTCATGATGCCGGAATTGCCGTACTCGGCGGGGAAAGCGACCAAGGCGAAACCGCCGGTCATGCGGCCGTCCACGACATAGTCCTGCGCGCCGCCTTCGGCTTCCTCGCCTTGGCTCTTGAGGATGCGAAAATAATACCCGTGATAGGGGATCGGTTTGATGCCGTCGGGCTCGTAGCCCTCTTCGGTGATCTCGACGAACTTCTTCGAAAGCGGGCTTTCCGCCTCGCCGTCTTTCGTGGGCCAGTACAAGCCGTCCTTCTTGTCCGGCGTGCTCACGATGCGTTGCGCATATGCGGGCGGCGTCGCGCCGTCCGGATTGAGGGCCGCATATTTCTCCTGTGCGTCCACATAGCCGCGCGCGGCCTCGATCGCGGAGAGTTCGTTGCGGCCGATACGCCGTATGAGGATCTCCTCGAGGCGGCCTCGGTGTCGAACTCCCATTTCCCGTCGTCCGTCTTCACCACCGGGATCGGAAAAGGCCAATCGTCGTCGCCCAGAAGGAGGACGACGAAGTCATCGTCCTCGGCCTCAAATTTGTGCCCCTTGTCGTAGGCGGCCATGAACCCTTTTCGCGCGTTCTTGTCCGCAACCTCGTCGCCGGAGCTGATGACGTCCTGACCGTCCGGCCCGAGGATCTCAAGTAGCTTATAGGTACTGTCCTCACGGGCCGCCTCGACCAGCGCTGCGACCGCGGCTTCGGGACTGTCGAATTGTTGTTCCGCCCACGCCGGGGTCCCGAGAACGAGGAGCGTTGCGCCGAACAATGCGTGGCTCAAGTGTCGAACTAACGGCATGCCATCCACCAATCTTGGTTGTCGCTCATTGCTTTGAATTCAGGTTCAGCGGCGCCGACCGCCCCCGGCGCGGCGTCCGCCGCCGCCATGTCCTCTCGAAATCTGCCGACCTCCGGCGCTGGCATGCCCACGGGCCGAAGCCGCCCGCGCGCGGCTGCCGCTGTCCTTCTTGAACGCATTTCCGCTGGGCCGGCTTTGGGGCCGTTTGGCAGCAGGTTTCGAGGCCGCCGGTTTCTTGGCCACTGGCTTCTTGGCCGGCGTCCGCGCTTGCAGATTGGCTTGACGGTTCCCGCCGCCCGGGCGGTCGCCGCCACCGACCTTGGGACGATTGCCGTCGCCTGCGCCGGGCCTGCTGCCCCCACCCGGTTTCTTGAGACCGGCCTCAATGTCACCAACGGATGGACGCGCGTTGCCGCCGCCTGGGCGGTTGACACCACCCGGACGGCCGTCGGCACCCCCCGGCCTCTTGTCGCCGAGATTGCCGCCAGGACCTCCTCCGCCACCGCCAGGACGCTTGAGTCCTGCTTCGATATCGCCAACGGTCGGCCGTCCGCCGGGACGGTTGGCGCCACCTGGACGATTGGCGCCGCCTGGACGATCGATACCATCGGGACGATTGGCACCGCCGGGACGATCGACGCCGCCGGGACGATTTGCGCCGCCGGGGCGCCTGTCACCGAGATTGGCCTGACGGTTGCCGGCGTTGTTGCCAATATTGTTCCGGTTGGCCTGGTTGCTCGAAAATCTGTTCTGAACGTTCGTGTTGTTGTACTGGACGCCCCGCCGGTGAGCGCTGTTGTGCTGCCATTTCTGGGCGTTGACGTTGTTCCGGTTGATCGTGTTGCCGCTGAAATTGCGGTTCACGTTGACGTTGATGTCGTCCCTGCCCCAATCGAAGCCATTGCCCCAAATCGCGTTGCCGACGGCGTAACCGGCGCTCCAAACGAGACCAGTCGCGAGTGCGCTGCCGATGGCGTAGCCAGCCGGCGGCGGGAAGTAATAGGGCTGATAGCTCGGATAGGGCCAGGAGCCGTATGCGACCGACGGCTCGTAGTACGGCACGTAGATCTTCTCTGGATCGGTCGGCTGGATCGCGATGACCTCTTGGGTCTGCTCTCCGCTTCCGGACGATGTCGCGCCGCCCGACGACGAGCCATCGCCGTTCTGCACGACCGTCTGCGTCACGGTCACGGTCTGCTGGGGATTGGATTCAAGAGTCCCGTTCTCTTTCGCGCGGGCCCGCAAGGCCTGTACGGCGGCCATCACGTCGGCCTGCTGCGCCAATACCGCGTCGCCGAGCTTCTGGGTCCAATCCAGATCCTTGTTCATCATCTCAAGAGCGTCCGGCACCGCGACGAGATCTTTGATGCTGTCGTCCCAATCCTCCTTCGCCAGCGCCGTCTGAAGCGCATCGCCCTTGAGGTCCTTGTTCTTCTGGTACCAGCGGTCGGCCTGAACCACCTCCAAGGGGTAGGTCGACGCGATCAGGACGTTGGCCAGAAGCGGATCGGAATAAAGCGCGATAGGCGCCACGAGCTGCTCGAGTTCGGCCTCGCCGAGAAGCGTGTCTTGCGCGGCACCGTCCGAGGACGCGTCCTCATCGGAGGCGTCAGCTTCGGCGGGCGCTGCGTCTTGCTGCGGCGCGGCGGCGGCATCGCTCTCGGTATCCTGCGCAAAGGCCGTCCCCTGCATCCCGAGGACAAACGCGAGAGCCGCTGTCATCATGAAGAAACGCATCGTCCTACCCATCGTCGTTGTCGCTGCTCTTTCCGGTTCAAACCGGACCTAAGGGGCCCCGTTCAGATTGTAAATCACCTTTTGCGCCTGCCATGCGCCGCCGGCATCCTTGGCCATGAGCACCATCTGCTTGCCGGTCTTGGTCGTGCCGTCCTTGAACGTCCATTCCATGGCGGTGGTAACGACGGCGAGGTCTCCGCGCCCTTCGAAGGTCCAATCGGACGGCCTGAACGCCTTGAGATTGGCGAGGTCGGCCTGAACGAATTTGCGGATCTTTTCGAGGCCTTCGATGCGCGGATGATTCGGCGGCATCAACACCGCGTCCTTTGTCCAAAACGCCGACCAGACAGGCCAATCCGCAGCCCCAAGGGCCTCCGACGCCGTCATGAAGGCTTTCTTGATCGCCGTTGTCTCGGCCTCGGAGAGCTTGGAGCCCTCCTCCATCGTCTCCGCCTTAACGGAGGTAACCAGCGGCGGCGCCCCCGTGGCCAGAAGCACGGCGACGATTGCGAACGCGATCCTGCCGGAGCGGCGGAAGTGCATGGACGGTTCCTTTCCCAGACGTGGCTTCTTGAGGCTGGCCCGCTAGTAGGCCGCACCGTTTATGACGAAAACGCGGCGGAAGACCAGAGGTTGCACGAACTCTACACGAAGAGTGCGACGCGCTGAACAAACCAGACCGCCGCCAATGAGCCGATGCCGTAGCCGAGGGCCGTCCGCAGCCATGGGCGTCGAAGGACAGGAGCCGGCGCAACACCGCGCCGGCCCCCAGAACCGCGAAGACGAAGAGAAGCTGGCCTGCCTCCACGCCGAGATTGAACGTGAGCAAGGCCAGCGGCACGTCCGATTGCGGCAGACCGATCTCCTTGAGCGCGCCGCCGAAGCCCAAGCCGTGCAGAAGCCCGAACGCGAAGGCGACGAGCCATGGCACGCGCTTGGTGAGGTCCGTCTCGGGCCCGGTCTGGCGCACGACTTCGGCCGCGACGAACATGATGCTGAGGGCGATGACCGCTTCGACCGGGGCTTGCGGAATTTGGGCCCAGCCCAGCGCCGCGAGGACGAGCGTGATGCTGTGCGCCACCGTAAAGGCCGTGATGACCTTGACCAGCATCCACACGTCGCGGACGAGCAGCAGTAGCGCCAGAACGAAGAGCAAGTGATCGATGCCGAGCAGAATGTGCTCCACACCCAGCAGGAAATAGGTGCGGGCCGTCTCGACCCAGGTCGGCGCCGCGGCGACTGTGAAGGACGGTCTGTCGGGCGTCAGCCGCGCGGCCTGGACCGACCCGTCCTCGGACTCACGCGCACGACGACATCGGTGAACGTGCCGGACAGCCCAGCAACGGCAATATCGCGGTCGGCGAGTCCGCCCGGACACCGCACCGCTCGATGGTCCAGGAACGCGGTGCCCGCATGTTCGGTCCGCTTTGGCGCCGTGTCGGTGCAGCCGGAGGGCAGGCGCACATGGAGTCCGAGGCGCCTGTCGCCGCGCGCAGGCACCTTGAACCGCACGTCGTAGGTCTCCACGCCGGTTTGCCGGATCTCCAGGAAGCCTGGACGCAGCTCGTGAGCCTCAGCGCCCCCCTGCAGCACGAGGGCCAACACGAACGCTGCAAGGACCCGGATCACTTCGCCTGATCCTTTCCAGGTTCGGACGGTGTCGCGGCAGGCAGGACGACCTCATATTCCGCGCGCAGTCGTTCGTAGGCTTGTGCCTGGTGCTCCTGCCGTTTCAGATTGCGCCAGTCGCGGAGCACCGCCGCCCGCACCTCGTCGAGCTTCGGGTCGTAGCCGTCTTCGCGCTTGTCGACGCGGACGAGATGCAGGCCGAACGGCGAGCGGACCGGTCCCGTCCAGTCGCCCGGCGGCGCAGCGACAAGGCTTTCGCGAAGGCAGCGCCAAGGTCCCGCTCGATCGCCCGCAAGGGGGAGAGCGCCATGTCCTTCGGCAGCAGCGTGGGATCGCCGAGGTCCGCGGGATCTCCCCCGGCCTTCAAGTCCTCAAGCAACTCGGCGGCGCGGCGATCGGCGTCCCCTTCGTCCGACTTCGGATTGATGAAGACCTGCTCGAACGCCAGCTTCGGATCGACGCGATAGGCGTCCTTCCGGCTGTCGAGATAAGCCTGAAGCGCCACGTCGTCGGCGGCCAGCACGTCCTCGCCGGGTTCGGAAAGGAACTCCATCTTCTGCTGCATGCGGCGGCGGATCAGCGTGTCGTCGCGGTCGAGACCAAACTTGACCGCTTCCCGGTAATAGACCTCTTCCTTGACATAGGCGTCGAGGAGTCCGCGCAGTTCCTGCGGCGTCGGCGGACGCTGCCAGGTCCTGGCGAACACCTCGGCCAGTTGCCGCGCCCGGCCCTCCGTCACGACGATACGGTCGCGTGTGTCCGGTTCGCCGTCGGCGAGGAGCGCATAGGCCGCGAACACCGCCGCCCCGATCAAAATAAAATGCACGAGCGGTTCGCGCGCCAGCCGCGAAATCAAACGCATCGGATCAGCCTGACGCTCCCTTGGCCCGTCGCGAGGACTGCGCGTGCGCATCGACAGGCAGGTTCCGCAAGACGGCACGCGCGCGCGCCTGCTTGTCCGCCGGACCATAGACGCGAACCAAGCCAGCCGTCTCGGCGACATCGAAGCTGAGGGCGCCCGCGTTCAATGCACGGATGACTTCGCTTTCGGTCACAAGCACCGCATCGCCTTTCTTGGGACCATCCACATGGACGGAAACCGCGAAGCGGCCATCCGCCGTTGCGTAGTGGGTCCATAGCATGGTGTCGAGCAGGACGACCGTAAACCCAAGGCTGGATTCAGCGGCCGGTCCGAGGGCCTCCCCCAGCTTCCGCAAATCCACGGTGATGCGTTGATACGCGAATAGCTCCTTGGCGCGCCGCGCAGGTCTCGGCGGCAGCAACCCCGTGTTCTGCGCCTGCCAGACGGCACTCCGCACATAGAGCGACTTCGGATACACGAAGTTCATGACGCCGCGCGCCACGTCGCTGGGATTGTGATAAACGCAAGCAAGCGCGCCGCCGCCAGCATACAGGATGCCGGCCGCGAACACGGCGGCGACGGCCTTGGTACTGGGGTTGCGCGCGCGCCGCGGTTCCATGCCGGCCTATCCCTTCGGCGTGTACCAGATGGGCGAGGTGTAGGCGCGCTCTTGCGTGGTCATCGGTACGTCGTCGGTCATCTTGACGTCGAAGCGCTTGGCTTCATAGGCCGTCCAGCGCGGCGTCGGGATCTCGATCACGCGTGCGTAGTAGAAGGCCCGCTGCTCCGGATCGAAGTCCGGGTCCTCCCATACCGCGATCAGCTCGGGCTCGCCGATCGCGTTGCTCCAAGTCGCATTCTCGACGTCCACCGTATTACCGACTGGGGGCAGCTTACCATCCGGCCCGGGTTTGCGATCGTCGCTCCAGACGACGTCGTAGACCTTCTCTTCGGTCTCCCCATCCGCATTCATCCAGCCCTTGACGACCTGGATGCGATCGAGATTGCCGCTATAGGGGTCCTTTGCCGCGGCGACCAAGAAGGTCGGGGACTTGCCTTCGGGCACTTGGCTGAGGTCCCCGCCCATGGGCACGCCCTTGGCGTAGCCCGCAGCGGCGGGAAGCCGCGTCTTGGCGTCGGCGTCGTCGAAGTCCCAGCCGCCGAAGAAGCGCACCGTCATGCGCGGTCCCGTCGTTGCGTAGGTTTCTTTGCGCTTCATGGCATCGAAGATCGCCTCGCGCGTGTTGTCGGTCGCCCAGACGCCCGCATAGCCCCCGGCGGCCTGCTGCCAACCCTTGATGGTGAATTCGGGATCGGGCGCCTCGATCACCACATGCTCCCAACGGTGAGGCTCGGGCTCCACGCCGGAATGCTTGCCGAAGAAGTTCTCCTCCTCGACCGCCGCCATCGACGTATGGGCGTCCGTCGAACCGATCATCCCGAATTTGTAGGGGTTGACGCCCAACTCATCCTCAAGCTTCAGCCCCGTCTTGAGGGCTTCCCGGGCGTACTCCCATTGCAGCATGTCCTTCGTC
Organism: Methyloceanibacter methanicus; assembly: GCF_001723285.1. Classification (GTDB taxonomy): domain Bacteria; phylum Pseudomonadota; class Alphaproteobacteria; order Rhizobiales; family Methyloligellaceae; genus Methyloceanibacter; species Methyloceanibacter methanicus. Next base: position 34,021 of record NZ_LPWG01000004.1, read on the forward strand.
TTCGCCTCGGTCCCGTTGAGGTTGGACTTGTCCCAGGTTTCGTAGTCCGCGAACTCGTCGTTCGGCGACAGGAACGGATGCGTCTCCCCGTCGCCCTTGATCTGCGTGACCTCGACCAAAGGCTCGAGACCGGCACGCATCGCCGCTATCTCTTTCGTCAGCGGCTTGCCGTTGAAGGTCTCGACCGTGAACATGCGCCCGTTCGACAAATTGCCATTGTGCGGGATGGCGAGCACTTCGGCACCACCATCGTTCTTGAGTGCATCGAGGTGCTTCCAGAGATCCTCGGGGTTCTTGCTGTCGTATTGCGAGAACGGAACGATCCTGTTGGCGACGTTGGCGTCGCCGCGGAAGATCACGTTGCGGTGCAGGTTATCGCCGCCGATCGCCGTCCACTCATAGCCGATGAGCGCCGTGAACCGGCCTGGTTCGTCGTACTTGTCGGCGAGCGCCGTGTAGCTTTGCCAGGCATCGCGCACCGCCTTGTCGCTCTTGATCGGCGGCTCGTCGCCCGACAGAGATCCCACGATCTCCATGGCCGTCGCAAAGACCGCGTCGTTGTCTCCACTTGTCAGTTGGCCGTACCACCGTTTTCCGATCTCGGTGGAGAGGACCTCCTGGTTGCCGCTCAGGAGCTGCGGCATGAGACCGTACATCTCCGCGTGATCGGCAATCACCAGGAAGTCGAGCGGGCGGGACAGCTTCGCCCGCAGTCCGTGGGTCGTCGTGATCTCCTCGCCGCGCGCAAAACGATAGGCATCCTCCTGCCCGATACGGTTCATCGTCCCGGCGTCGACCGAAACTGCCGTGTGCAAATGCGTATCGCCCCAATAGACCTTGGTGGGAAAGTCACGCCCGGCATAGGGAGAAAATTGCGGCGGCGCGATTTCCGCCACGCCTTCCTTGGTCGGGAGTTGTATGACCCCCTCTTCCGCTGCACCTCGTTCCGCGGCCAGCGCGGCGGAAGCCAGCAACACAACGCCGAAAGACATCGAAATCGAACGAACCGTCATCGTTTCCTCCCTTACGCGTCCACATCTCCGCACGGCCGGCCTTGCCGCTGCCGATCCCTGTTGCCGGGGACGGCGCCCTACGGGCCGCGGGCCGTCCCAATCGCGCTACGTCGGCAGCGCGGCAGCCCCGGCAGCCCCATGCCTCACCCCTTCGGCGCGTACCAGATGGGCGAGGTATAAGCCCGTTCGGTGACCGTCATCGGCGTGTCCGGATCGAACTTCGACTCCTTGAAGTAAGCCGCGTCATAAGCCGTCCAACGGGGCGTCGGAATCTCGATGACCCGCGCGAGTAGAAGGCTTTGAGGGCGGGATCGAAATCCGGGTCCTGCCATACGGCGATCAGTTCCGGCGCGCCGATCGTGTTCGTCCAGGTCGCCTTCTCGACATCGACCGTGCTGCCGATCAGCGGCACCTTGCCGTCCGCGCCGGGCTTGCGATCTCCCGACCAGACGACGTCGTAGATCTTCTCCTGCATGTCGCCGTTCGCGTCGACCCAACCCTTTACGATCTGGATTCTGTCGAGATTGCCGGAAATCGGATCCTTCAGCGCCGCGACCAGAAATGTCGGCGCATCGCTGCCTTCCGGCGCCGGCGGAAGGTCGCCGCCCATGGGCACGCCCTTGCCGTATCCAACCGTGCCCAGATCGCGGCGCTCCGCATCCTCCTTCGCGAGTCCCAACCGCCGAAGAACCGCACGAACATCCGCGTACCGGTCGTGCCGTAAACCTCCTTGCGCTTCATCGCGTCCCAGATGGACGCGCGCGTGTTTTCCGGCGCCCAGACGGCGGTGAGGCCGGAAGCGCCGAGTTGCCAATCCTTCACCGTGTTGCCATCGAAGTCGAAGGCGTTGCCGGTCGAGCGCTCAGGCGACGGCTCGCTCGCCGGGAACTTGCCGAAGAAGTTGTTCTCCTCTGCCGAGGAGATGCCCGTGTGATCGTCGGTCGAACCGATGAGTCCGAACTTGAACGGGTTGGTGCCGAACTCGGCCTCGAGCTTCAGGCCCCGCTTCAGCGCCTGGCGCGCATACTCATACTCGATCATGCCTGGTTCCTTAGGCACGCCGGCAAGGTTGTACTTGTCCCAAATCTCGAAATTGGCGAACTCGTCCGATGGCGCGAGCTCGGGTGCTGCTCGGAGGTGCCCTTGCTCTGCGTGACCTCATAGAGCGGCTCCCAGCGGGCGCGCTCTTCGGCCCACTTTGCATCGATCGGCTTGCCGTCGGGAGTCTCGGTCGCGAACATCAACCCGTTCGAGAGGTTGCCGTTGTGCGGGACCGCGAGCACCCGGCCGCCGGTCTTCTCCTCGTAGGCGGCCATCCAGTCCCAAAGCTCGTTCGGGATCTCCGTGTCGAAGGTGGTCAGGGGCCGCACCTGGTCGGCCTTGGTTTTGCCGTCGCGGTAGACGACATTCCGGTGCAGATTGTTGCCCCCGCCATAATTCGAGGTCCACTCGTAGCCAATGAGCGCCGTGAACCGGCCAGGCTCGTTATGGCTCTCCACGATCTCGGTCATGTTGTGCCACATGTCGAACTGGACGTTGGGGTCCGTCACGGCCTTCGGCAGCTTGCCTTGGCTCTGGAGCGTGATCATCTCCATCACCACGGCGCTCGCCTTCTCGCCGCCGGCGTTCATGCCGTCGTGCCATTCCTTCAACTTGGGGTCGGTCAGCAGCGAAGGGTCGCCTTCGAGAACGCCGCTCATCACGCCGAGTGCATCGGAGTGGTCCGCGACCATCATGAAGTCGTAAGGGCGCGACAGCCTCACCTTCTGCCCGGTACTGGACGTGATCTCCGCGCCCTTGGCGTATTGGAGCGCCTCGTCGGGCCCGACCCGCGTCCCGGCGGCAATCGCGTCCGGCGACCACGACGTGTGCAGATGGATCTCACCCCAAAGCGGCCGGCTTGGAAAGCTGCGGCCTGCGTAAGGCGAGTAGCCCGGCTGATTGAAGAACCTCTCGACCTCAGTGCGGTCGATGGTGCCGCCATCCGTCGTCACGCTTTGCTGAGCGGCTGCGGGAAGCGCGAGCCAGGCTGCCGCCGAGGCGATCAGAACCGTTGCGGAGCGATTGGCCATTTCCGTCTCTCCTTTAGCATGCCGCCGCGGTTGGCCTTCCGGCGCGCCCGACCGGTGAGCGGCAGGCGCGTGCGTGACCTTCGCGTGCAATCTTTGGAACCTGTGCGGGGCTGGCGGATGAACCGGGACGTAAAGCGAACGCCGCGGCATGGATCGCGAACTCGGACTGCGCCGTCATCATGCGCTTCTCCCAGCGTACCCGCCGCTCTGCGGCGGCGTGGTGTTCGAGCAAACTCTGCCCTCGAAACCTGTCTCGCTATGGTGACAGTTTACTGCACGACGGCAACCGTTGAGTTTGCTTCCGGTCACGCTCGGAGAATTTTCTTGCGGGAAGACGGGTGTTTCCTATCGAATCGGCCGCTTTCCGACGCGCAAAACCATCGACTTGCTGCGCAATCGGGACGTGGACGGATGATGCGTCGCGAGACCGACGCACGGCCGTCGCGGCGCCGGTCTATTTTGGGAACAGCAACTGCACCTGAAAACGCGCCTGCCAATCGGCGCCGCCTTCCGGGGTGATGACGTTGTCATAGGCCTGCAAAGACATATTCACGGGCTGCTTGCCGATGTTGAACACGCGCCCCACGCCGCCGCCCAGCGGCAGCGTCCACTGATCGTCGGCGGGCGCCTCCCAATTGGCGGTCATGATCGGCGCGGAGGTGAGATACCAGCCGTTCTTCAGGTTGTAGTTGACGAAGTACTGGAGCAGGAACGCGTTCACGTCCGGGTCGCTGGAGTCGCCGGCGAACGACCAGATATTGTTGACGAGCGCACCGACCACCCACTTGCCCGGCGTCCACACGATGGCAGCAGTGGGACCGGCCCCCCATTTCTCGGGACCGAGGCTCCTGTCGGTAGCGGTCGGCAACAGGAAGGTCGGGCCGGCGCCGATCATAAGCGTCGGACTGACCTGATTGACGAAGAAGAAGCTCGGATTGAAATTGCCGAGACCGAAATCGCCCTCGTCGCCGCGGTAAACGGGCGGCTGATAGACCACCGGCAGGATCCAGCGCGTGACCAGGTTCCAGTCCTCGTTCAGGGTGAAGGGGATCACCGGCTGGATGTTGAGGATGTTCTGGTCGTTGTCGAACGGTCCGACATTGAAGTTCGTGTTGTTCTGGAACGGGACCGAAATCAGATTGGCGATGGGGTTCTGAGCCTTTTGAGCGAGATCGCCCTCCTGGGCGGCGGCCGGAAAGGCCAGCACGGTCGCGCTTGTGGCAATCGCAACTGTGGCCATCGCAACTGTGGCCATCGCACTTGCGGCCATCGCGGCATATCTAAGGAACCCAACCATCGACGCCCCCATGTTCTTCGGCTTCTGCTTCTTCTTCGGCTTGTTCTTCGACTTGGTTCGTACCGTTAGGCGCCGAGTTTACCATACTTGTCGGTAGCGCAAACGCCCGCGCCACGTGCCCGGCCGGGCTGCGGGGCCGTCGCGACTGACTGAGGGAGTCCGTAGAACGCCGGAATCCAGTCATATTTTGCTCAAGAACCGATGGAAGGCTGGCTGCCTTCTGAAACCGGCGCGATGCGCTGCCCGTTCTGCTATCGTCCGATCGCACGCGGGTTCCGTCCGCGTGCCGCCCCTGAAATTTCCGATCCGCGCTCACATTCATGTCCGCCGAACTAGCATTCAATCGAAACGCCGATGTCGACTACGGCGTGGCCGCAGAGGTCGCGCCGGGCGTTCGACGCGTCGTGGCGAACAATCCCGGCCCGTATACGTTTCTCGGGACGAACACCTATATCGTCGGGACCGACGAGGTCGCGATCATCGATCCGGGCCCCGCGGACGAAGCGCATCTCGATGCCATCGCCCGCGCCACGCGCGGCCAGCGCGTCAGCCATATCTTGATCACCCACAGCCACCGCGACCACTGCGATGGCGCGTTGCCCTTGCGGCAGCGCCTCGGCGGCGAGATCGTCGCCTACGGCCCCACCGGGACGGAGCGCGGCGCCATTGCGCCCGGCCTTGGCGACGGTTTCGTGGATGCCGCGTTCACGCCCGACTTGCCCGTCTCGGACGGCGACACGATCAAGGGACGCGGCTTTGCACTGGATGTGTTGCATATGCCGGGACATGCGCCGGACCATTTGTGCTTTGCGCTCATTGGCCAGCGGACGGTCTTCACCGGCGATCATGTGATGGGGTGGAACACGACGGTCATCGCACCTCCCGAAGGCAGCATGGCCGATTTTCTCGCCTCGCTCGAGCGGCTCGCCGAGCGGCGCGACAAGGTGTTCCTCCCCGGCCATGGCGGGCGCATCGAGACGCCGCGGCGCGTGGTCCGGGCCTATATGACCCACCGCATCTGGCGGGAGCAGACCATCCTCGCCTGCATCGACGAAGGCGTCGGCACAATCCCCCGCATCGTGGCGCGGCTCTATGCCGGGCTGGACGCCGACCTGAAAGTGGCCGCGGCCCTATCGGTTCTCGCGCATCTGGAATTCCTGGCCGCGCGCAGTCTCGTCACGGCTGAGGGCGCGACGGAAGGGCTCAGCGCGTGCTACGTACGCGCCGCTTCCGGGTCCGGCGCCGCTGCTTCTTCTTGACTTCCTTCGCGGGCGCGGCGACCGGCTCTTCCTTCTCCTCGGCGGCGGTCTGTTCGAGAACGGTCTTCTCGCCCTTCTCCAGCGCCGTGTTGACCTCCTCGTAGAAGGTCCGGATGCGGTCCGCGTTGGTTCCAAAATCGTGGGTCCCGTATCGCGACGCGGAACGGATATCCACCACCGCGAACGTATCGTTGCCCTTCACGCGCACCACCACGTCGTCGGTGAACCCCATGATCATGGTGCTGTCGGTCGCTTCGATCCGACCGACCCCGCTCTCGCCCGGGGTCTCGTTGACGACCACGGTCCAGCCGAGTTGCTTCACCGCCTCATTGACGACCGTGAAGGCGGCCGCCGCCGGCCGGTCCACGACGATCGGACCGATATCGGGATAGGCTTCCGCCTGGAGCTGCGCGGTCTCCGGCGACTGTGCGCCAAGCGGATTGGCGTCAGGCGGACGCTGTTCCAGCAGCACGGTGTATTGCAGCGGATCCTCCGGCGATGTCTGCAGATCGTTCAGCACGGGCAATGTCAGCGCCTGCGACAGAAAGTAAGCCGGGATCGCCAGGCCGATCAGGCCGACGACAATCGCCGCGAAATCGTTCGCCGCGCCCGTCTGGCCGCCGAACCAAATACGGATCAGAGAGACGACCGCGATCAGGACCGCGACCGCGAGGCCCGCGATCGAAACCCCGACCAGGTTGACGGCGGCGGCGGTATTCAAGTCGAAGAACCGGTGCAGCACCGCCGTGAGAATCAGAAGCTGGAGGAAGAACACGGCGATCCAGCGCGCCCACCGGGCCTCGCGCGCTTCCTTCACCACGTAGCGCGCGGTCGCGTAGCGTTCGATGGTGTCTTCCGCGGTCACGTTATCTCGTCCTCATGCGCAGTCCCGGCGGGCGTCTCCATATCCCGCACGCCTGCTGCGATAGCACAGTTAGGCTCAAGGATTGAGGCGCGTTTTGGTCCAGGCCGCCTCCGGCGCCGGCCGGCGGAACACGATCCGGTCGTGCAGGCGGTAGTCTCCATTCTGCCAAAACTCGATCTCGACCGGACGGACCCGGTAGCCGCGCCAATAGTCTGGCCGGGTTATCTCCCGCCCGTCAAATTCATCCGTATAGCGCGCGACCGCCGCTTCCAGCGCGTCGCGGCTTTCCAGGGGCCGCGATTGTTCGGACGCCCAGGCGCCGATCCGGCTCTGAGGGTGGCGGGTCGCGAAATAGGCATCCGCCTCCGCGTCGCTCGCAGGGTCAACCGGCCCCCGCACGCGAATCTGCCGGCCAAGGCTCTTCCAGTAGAACAGGAGCGCCGCCTGTGGATTGGCGGCCAGTTCTCCACCCTTGGCGCTCCCGCAATTCGTGTAGAACACGAAGCCGCGTTCGTCCGCGCCCTTCAACAGAATCATCCGCACATTCGGAAGTCCGTCCGAATCGGCCGTGGCCAACGCCATCGCCTCGGGGTCGCACGGTTCGGTTTTTTCCGCCTCGGAAAGCCAAGCCTGAAAGAGCGCGAATGGGTCGTCTGCAGCGGTGAAATCCTGATCGTCCATCACAATTTGCCTGTCACTTCGCCCTGCGCAGGACAAAAAACTTCCCAGCGCGGTACGGGCATTTACGTTTTGCTCACCCTGATAGGCCAGGATCGTTTCCGTTGATAGAGGGCGCGGGGGGATTTCGGTATCCGCGTCAGTGTTTGGGGACGGTTTGTTATGCGTACGTTCCATTGGAACGCCCCTATCATGGGGGCGGGGGCTCTCGTGTTATGTGTATTGCTCCCCGCCCTCGTTCCTCTCAAGGCAGAGGATCGCGGGGCACATGTGGTGGTGCCGGTTTACAAGACCGTGCCGTCCACCGTCGTGACGGAGCCGGAAGGCTCCCTTTCGGGTTCCCTCGCGGAACTAAGACCACTCTCGATCGTTCAGATAGGGCAGTCGCACTCAAGGCCTTGCAAATGGCCCTGACGGAACTCGGCGACGGCGTGACCCTTGTCTGGCGGCGGCAGGCCAGCCAGCTCACAGGCCGGGTCAAGCCCGTCTCCGCCTTCCGGGACCCGCAAGGCCGCGTGTGCCGGACCGTGATCTATTCGCTGGCACGGGACGGAACGGAAAAAGAGATCGAAGGCGTCGCTTGCCGGTCGGCGGACGGCCGCTGGGCAATCGCCGGATAGAGGGTTTCATGTCCGAGAGTTACGTCACCACCGAATCCGCCTCTCCGCTTCGCAGCAAGGCGGTCGAGGCCACGCCGCAGACCGGCGCGCGCTTCACGCCGTTACGGTCGGCGATCGTTGTGCGCGCGCCTTCCCCGCGCACCGAATCCGGAGACTCCCTGTCTCCGCTCGTGCCGCTGCGGCGCCCAAAGACCTAGAGCTCACCCCCAGCCCGACAGCACCGGGCTGGCCTTGTCCGAGATGGCGAAAGCCCTTTCGGCGGGGCCAGCCCGGTGTATAAGAAGCCCTCACTTTGGTTCGAAGGAGGGCTTATGGCTGACGGTGGAAATCTCATGGCGGGCAAGCGTGGCATCGTTTTCGGTGTCGCCAATAGTCGCTCGATCGCTTGGGGCATCACCAAGGCCGTTGTCGGCCAGGGCGCCGAAATCGCCCTCACCTATCAGGGCGAGGCTCTGAAGAAACGCGTGGAGCCGCTGGCCGCGGAGGCCGGTGCCAAACTCGTCCTGCCTTGCGACGTGACCGACACCGCCTCCATGGATGCGGTGTTCGCGGCGGTCGAAAAGGAATGGGGCGGGCTCGACTTTCTCGTCCACGCGGTCGCCTTCTCGGACAAGGATCAGCTCGACGGCCGCTACGTCGACACGACCGAGGAGAACTTCGCCAAGACGATGCAGATCTCCTGCTATTCGCTCACGGCCATGGCCAAGCGCGCCGAACCCTTGATGAAGGACGGCGGCTCGATCGTGACGCTCACCTATTACGGCGCCGAGAAGGTCATGCCCCACTACAACGTGATGGGCGTCGCCAAGGCCGCGCTCGAGACGAGCGTGCAATATCTCGCCGCCGATCTCGGCAAGACCAATATCCGCGTGAACGCCATCTCGGCCGGTCCGATCAAGACGCTGGCCGCGTCGGGGATTTCCGACTTCCGCTACATTCTGAAGTGGAACGAGTACAACTCCCCGCTCCGCCGCACCGTGACTATCGAGGATGTGGGCGGGGGCGGCCTCTATCTTCTGTCCGACCTCTCCGCCGGTGTCACCGGCGAGGTCCTGCATATCGATGCGGGCTACCACGTGGTCGGCATGAAGAACGAGGACGCGCCGGACATCTCCGTGGCGAAGGACTAGGGCGCTTCAGACGTCCCGCGTTCCAACGTCTCTCAACAAAGAGATCGATATGCGCGCCCAAGGGTTCGTCGCCCCCTCCTGGACCCATCGATCCGCACAGAAACGGTTCGCTCACACCGAAACGATCAAGGTTTGCAGGCGATCCGTTCGGTGCGGTTTGCCCCGATCACCTCGATGCCTTCGGTCCCGATGATTCCGTCGAGCCGGATCGCGGCCGTGTAGGGCTTGACCGTCGGCAAGCAGATGCCGCCTTCGAGGTAACCAATCACTTCGATGCCCCAATATTCCGGCTGGCGGATATAGACGAGCGGCATCAGCGAGACTTGCATGTTCGCGCAAGGGGCCTCGCCCTCGACGACCAGCAGCTTCGCACCGTCCTGCTCCTCGATCCTCGCCTTATCGAATGGAATGCGGCGATAGGTTTCCGATTGCGGGAGTCATCGAACTGCATATGGCCCTCCTTCGATCTCGTTGCCTGGACTTCCGGATGCAACTCTAAATTGATTTTACTCAGAAGTCACAACCAAATGACATCACGGAGGGGCCGGGTGGGACGCGGGACCAGAGCCCCCACCCCCCAGCCATCTAAACTTTGCGGAAAACGGCACCTGCGACCGAGCGCGGACGCTCGCGCACGCGGCCCCCGTCATTGCCGGACCGCACGATCCACTGGCCGTCCTTCGTCTTGCCGGTGATCAGGCCCACATGATGGGGCCACACGACCACGGCGCCGACGCGCGGACCGTTGAGAGAGCGGCCGCGATTGGCCCAGTTGCGGGCGAGATTATACTCAGGGCCGCCGCCGAGCTGGGTCCGCATGTACCAGCCGCACCAGCGCCCTGGCCTCGGGCCCACGCTGTGCCGGCCTGGGGCCACGGGCTCGACGGTTTTCGAGGCTGTAGCCGTGCTCGAGGCGCCCTTGGCGAAGGGCGAGGGCATCGAGGTGGCCTCAGTGAGCGTCATCGCGCTCGAGAGAAAGACGACAGTCAATGTCAGCAGACATGCATGCACCGCACGCATCGGCGACTCCTTATTTCGTTATGTTTTGGGAGGAAGCGGCCGGCGACGACTCAAGCCGGACGGCGCGGAGACCCGCGCGAGGGCCAAGCTAAGGAAAAATAAGACGAAAACGGGCTCACCCCGTGGCTCGCGCGCGTCAATTTCGTGACCTGGCGGATGCTGCCCGATAGACGCTTCGGCGAGAAGCAGCTAGAGAAAGGCATGTCGCACAACAGTTTTGGACATCTCTTCCGCATCACCACCTGGGGCGAGAGCCACGGGCCCGCCATCGGCTGCGTGGTCGACGGCTGCCCGCCCGGCATTCCGCTCACCGAGGCGGACATCCAAACCTATCTGGACAAGCGGCGGCCGGGCCAATCGAAATACACGACCCAGCGCAAGGAGCCCGACACGGTCGAGATTCTGTCCGGCGTGTTCGAGGATGAGGACGGCGACCAGGTCACGACGGGGACGCCCATCGCGCTTCAGATCAAGAATGTCGATGCGCGCTCCAAGGACTATGGGGACATCAAGGACAAGTTCCGCCCCGGACACGCCGACTACACCTATCTGGAGAAATACGGCGTGCGCGACTGGCGCGGCTCGGGCCGGGCGTCGGCCCGGGAGACCGCGACCCGCGTGGCGGCGGGCGCGGTGGCGCGGAAGGTCGTCCCGGGGCTGCTGGTGCGCGGTGCGCTGGTTCAGGTGGGGCCGCACAAGATCGATCGCGCCAACTGGAACTGGGACGCGGTGAACGAGAACCCGTTCTTCTGCCCCGACCCGAAAGCCGCCGAGACCTGGGCCGGCTTTCTCGACGAGGTGCGCAAAGAGGGCTCATCCACGGGCGCGGTCATCGAGATCGTGGCGGACGGCGTGCCCGTCGGGCTCGGCGCGCCGCTCTATGCCAAGCTCGACCAGGACATCTGTTCGGGGCTGATGAGCATCAATGCCGTCAAGGGCGTCGAGATCGGCGCGGGGTTCGGGTCGGCCGCGCTGTCGGGCGAAGAAAACGCCGACGAGATGCGCAACGGGCCGCCCGGCTGGCCGACCTTCCTGTCCAATCACGCCGGCGGCATTCTCGGGGGCATCTCGACGGGCCAGCCCGTGGTGGCGCGCTTCGCCGTGAAGCCCACGTCGTCGATCCTCTCGCCGCGGAGCACGATCGACAAGGACGGCAACGACACGGAGGTCGTCACCAAGGGGCGTCACGATCCGTGCGTCGGCATCCGCGCCGTGCCCATCGGCGAAGCCATGGTGGCCATCGTGCTGGCCGACCACTATCTGCGTCATCGCGGCCAGACCGGCCAGGACGCGGGTCTCGACATCGATGCTGAGCTGGAATGGCTGCCGCCCGAATCGTCGTCCTGACCGGCGCCGGGCTCTCGGCCGAGAGCGGGCTCGGCACGTTCCGGGGCAAGGGCGGCCTGTGGGAGGAGTACGACCTTGAAGAGGTCGCAACCCCTGAAGGCTTCGCCCGCAATCCCACGAAAGTCCACGGCTTCTACAATATGCGGCGCGGCTGGCTGCAACAGGCGGCACCCAACGCCGCGCATTTCGCGCTTGCCCGCCTCGAGCAGGAGCATGGCGGCGAGGTTCTCACCGTGACGCAGAACATTGACGCGCTGCACGAGGCCGCGGGCTGCCGCAACCTCATCCATATGCATGGAGAACTGGCGCGCGCCCTTTGCGCGGCGTGCGGCGCAAGCCATCCCTGGACGGAAGACCTCTCGCTCGGAACCGACTGCCCGGCCTGTGGCGAGTCGGGCACCATGCGCCCGGACGTGGTGTGGTTCGGCGAGATGCCGCGTCAGATGGAGCGCATCTACGAGGCGCTTGGCGTTTGCGACCTGTTCGTCTCCATCGGCACCAGCGGCACGGTCTACCCGGCGGCCGGGTTCGTTGCCGAAGCCCATCGCGCCGGCGCACATACGGTCGAGCTCAATCTCGACCCGTCGGAAGGTGCGAGCCTGTTTGCCGAAACCCACTACGGCGCTGCGACGGATATCGTGCCCGCCTATGTGGACGCACTGCTGCAGGGCAAGGCGCGGCGCGCCTAGCGCGTCAGATGCGCCACCACTTCCACGTGGCTCGAGAACAGGAACTGATCGACGGGCGTCACGCGCGTGATCGCGTAGCCCCCGTCGACAAGGATGCGCACATCACGGGCCAGCGTTCCCGGATTGCACGACACGGCCACAAGACGGTCGACCTTCGACCTCGCAAGCTGCTCGGCTTGCGCGGCAGCGCCCGCACGCGGCGGATCGAACACAACCGCATCGAACGGCTTCAATTCCTGCCAGCCCAGCGGATCGCGAAACAGATCGCGGCGGTGCGTACGCATGGGCTTCAGCCTGGTCGCATGCCGGGCGGCGTCCTCGAGCGCCGTAAGCGCGTCCGCATCGGTCTCATAAGCATCGACGGTCGCACGCTCGGCGAGTGCGAAGGAAAACGTGCCCAGCCCGCAAAAGAGATCGGCCACGCGTTTGGCTTTGCCCACGCCCTCCCGGACGAGCCTCACCATCTCCGCTTCCGCAGCGGGGGCGGCTTGGAGGAACGCCCCTGGCGGAAACCGCACTTGCGCCCTGCCGAAGCGCAGCGTGGGCGGGGCGAGAGTCACGCTGTCATCGCCCGCAGTGAGACGCGCGATGCCTTGTGCACCGGCGGCGGCAGCGAGCTTTGCCAGCGCCGTCTCCGGTGGGCGCGCGCCCTCCATCACCACGTCGAGCCCGGTCTCGGTTTCGGTGACGGCCACCCGCGCCTCGCGCCGTCCGCTCAGCAATGGCGTCAGCAGCTCTTTGAGCGCCGGGAGGCTGGCGGCAATCGCAGGAGACAAGATCGGGCACTCTTCGATGCCGATCAGCTCGTGGGAGCGGGCACGGCGATAGCCGAACACCGCCTCCTTGCCGCGCCGTTCCAGGCTGAAGGTCGCGCGTCTTCGATTGGCGAGCGGCACCGGGCGCACCGGTTCGACCGGCACGTCCGAGCCGCGCGCGGCCAGGGCCTGGCCCACGAGATCCCGCTTCCAGGCCAGATAGCTCGGCACCTTCAAATGCTGCAGCGAACAGCCGCCGCACGCACCGAAATGCCGGCAAACGGGCGCGACACGCTCGGGGCTCGGATCGAAGATCGCGACGCAGTTGGCATGCTTTCCGTCCCGATCCAGTTCGGCCCGGACCCGCTCGCCGGGCAGTGTGAACGGCACGAAGAGCGAACCGTCCGGGGTTTCCGCAACGCCATCTCCTTGGGCGCCGAGCCGGTCGATGGTCAGTTCAACGCTCACGCCGGGCTCCGATCAGATATTCCACATTGCCGCTGCCGCCGGTGATGGGGGACTCGATCACGCCAAGCACGTGCCAGCCTTCGGCCCCCAGAAAATCCCGTATACGGAGAATCGCGCGCTGGCGGTCCGCCTCCTCACGGACCAGGCCGCCCTTCCCGACCGCCTCGCGGCCCGCCTCGAATTGCGGCTTCACCAGCGCCGCGAGCCACGCGCCGGGCGCCGCGCGGCGAAGGGCGACGGGCAGCGCCTGGGTCAGGCTGATAAAGCTGACATCTGCGGCGATGGCCGCAACCCTCTCTGGCACCAGGGTCTCGTCGATACGCCGTGCGTCGGTCGCTTCCAGGGACACCACGCGCGCGCGGTTGCGCAGGCGCGCGTGGAGCTGATCGCGGCCCACATCGACCGCATAGACCTTGGCCGCACCCCTGTTGAGCAACACCTCCGTGAAGCCGCCGGTCGAAGCCCCCACGTCGAGCGCCACGCGCCCCTCCGGCGACAGCCCGAACGCATCCAGCGCCGCGATGAGCTTCAGCGCCCCCCGGGACACGTGGGCATCCGTTCCCGGCGCCAGCGCCAGCGTCACGTCGTCCGCGACGGTCGCGCCGGGCTTGGTCGCGGGCACGCCCGCCACCAGCACGCACCCCCGCCGGACCAGGTCAGCGGCTTGCGCCCGCGAGGGTGCCAGTCCCTCTTCCACCAACCGCTGATCGATCCGCATTTTTCTGTAGCTGGCCAATTTGCATTCTCATATGCTCTGCGTCGCGACGAGAGTCCTCGCGCGCGGCCCGACCTGCGAAACGGCGGCCGCATCGCATATTGCCCGCGCTGCTATAGGTTTGGGGCGCGGATGCTTCGTGAGGCAAGACCTGTTTGGGCCAAGATTCTCTCAGCCGAGACGACACGGCTTACCTAACCGAAAAATGTGAAGTTCGAAATCGGGACGTGACCGGCGGGTATGGCGTCTTTGCCAAATCCGTGATCGAGCCGGGCGAACTCATCGGCCTTTGGGGCGGCCGCATCGTCGGCCGCGACGCGCTCGGTAGCTTGCCCGACGAGATCCGGCACCACACCGTGCAGGTCGAGGAAGAGCTGTTCCTGGCCTCCACACGGCCAGACGAGGCGCCGGACTATATCAACCATTCCTGCGCGCCCAATGCGGGCCTCAACGGGCAGATCGCCATCGTCGCCATGCGTTGCATCCTTCCCGGCGAAGAAGTGACGATCGACTACGCGATGTGCGACGGCTCGGCCTACGACGAGTTCGAGTGCACGTGCGGGGCCGCCATTTGCCGCGGCAAGGTCACCGGCCACGACTGGCGCGATCCCGCGCTGTGGAAGCGCTATGCCGGCTACTTCTCGCCCTACATCCAGCGGCGCATCGACGCGCTCAAGCGCGAGCGCGCGCCGCGCAGCCCAAAGCGGAAGCAGACCGTTGTCGCGACCGCGACCGAGAACGGCACCACCCGGCGCCAGGCACGCGGCAAGGCCCCGGTTCGCCCCGCTGAGTCTCCTGCCCTCTCCCGCCGAGATCCCAGCTCCTAGGACGACGCGCCATGCTGCTCATCAATACCTATGTCGGTCCCAGTTCGATCGAAGGGCTCGGCGTGTTCGCAGATGAATCGGTGCCACAGGGCGCTCTGATCTGGCAGTACAATCCGAAGTTCGATGTTCTTGTCGAAGACACCGAGCTCGGTGCGCTGCCACCCAACATGCAGACCTACATCGCCCGCTACAGCTATCCGCACCTCGAGATGCCGGGCTACAGGGTCATCGACGTCGACAACGGCAAGTACATGAATCACAGCCTCACACCGAACACGGATTTCCGCTTGTTCGACCGCGGCTATGCGTTGGTGGACATTGCACGGGGCGACGAACTCACCTGCAACTATCACGAGTTCGACCCGGGCTTCGCGGGATTCATGCCGGCGCCCACCGCCGATTTGGACTCGCGGCATCCCCCGTCGCTGCCGTGAGCCGTCGGGCGCTCTCGCGGGGCGGGAGGGGCTGCTCCGGGCCCGGAGTCGGGCGCCGAACGGCAAGGAAAGGGCCGTGCCGACAGTGTGTGCTTTGTTCCGGCCGATCGGCTAGACTGGCTTAGACTCACCTCGCAATAACACCTCACCATCCATGACAATGCGCCCTTTGCCGGTATTCCTCCTCGCGGCGGCCCTCTTTGCCGGGGCCGGATCTTCGATTGCCCACGCGGCCGACATTTGGCGCGTCAAGACGAGCGGCAGCTTCGTCACGCTGCGCTACGGACCCGTCGATGAGCAGGCGAGGCCGGTCTTTTTGCTGTCCTGCCTGAACGGCGTCGGCATCGCCGTCCTGTCTGTGCATATGGACTTCCCTGAGCGGGAGGCTGGCGAAGCCATCACCGTCTCTTTCACCGCGGGCGACAAAACGGCACCTGTGGCCGGCGAGACGGCTGCGGAGGACGGCACGGGGATCATCTACATGGAGGCCGGCGATATCGCCGTGAAGCCCATCCTGAAAGTCCTCGAGCAGAAGGGCACGGTCACGATGAAAGCGGGCGCGATCGCCTTCGACCTCCCGGAACAAGGCCGCGCCGAAACGGTGGCGGAATTCGCCAAGGACTGCTCGTTGGACTGAGCCTTGGAGGCTAAGCGAGCCGGGCGGCGCCCGTCTTGCCGTTCTTGCCGAGCTCGCTCTTGCCCAGGTCGTTCTTGCCCAGTTCGTTCTTGCCCAGGTCGTTCTTGCCCAGCGCCGTGAAGACCGCCTTCACGATCCCATCCGCATCGAGCCCCGCGGCCGCATACATCGCGTCGGGCTTGCCCTGATCGATGTAGCGATCGGGCAGGACCAAGGTCCGGACTTTGAGGGCGCCATCGATCAGCCCGTCCGCAGCCAGCTGGTGCAGAACGTGGCCACCGAAGCCGCCCGTGGAGCCTTCTTCGACGGTGAGAAGCACCTCGTGGTTCTTGGCAAGGTCGCGGATGAGATCGACATCCAACGGCTTGGCAAAACGCGCATCGGCCACAGTTGTCGGGAGCCCGAAACCGGACAACTCGTCCGCGGCCGCAAGGCACTCGCCGAGCCGCGCGCCGAAACACAGGAGCGCGACAGCCGAGCCTTCCCGCACGATGCGGCCCTTGCCGATCTCGAGCGGCGTGCCGCGGGCGGGCAGGTCCACGCCCATGCCATTGCCGCGCGGATAGCGGAAAGCGGTGGGGCGATCGTCGACCGCCGCCGCCGTCGCGGTCATATGCATGAGCTCGGCTTCGTCCGCAGCCGCCATGACGATCATGTTGGGCAGGCAGGTCAGAAAGGCCGTGTCGAACGAGCCCGCGTGTGTAGGACCGTCGGCCCCGACAAGGCCGGCACGGTCGATGGCGAACCGCACGGGAAGCTTCTGCACCGAGACGTCGTGAACCACCTGGTCGTAGGCGCGCTGCAGGAAGGTCGAATAGATCGCGGCGAAGGGCTTATAGCCTTCCGATGCGAGCCCCGCGGCGAAGGTGACCGCATGCTGTTCGGCGATGCCGACATCGAAGCAGCGGTCGGGAAAAGCCTCGCCGAACTTATCGAGGCCCGTTCCGGACGGCATCGCCGCCGTGATGGCCACGATCTTGTCGTCCGACTTGGCTTCCTCGATCAGCGCGTTGGCGAACACCTTCGTGTAGCTGGGCGGCCCGCCCGGCGCCGCCTTTTCCTGCGTGCCGGTCACGACATTGAAGCGGCTCACGCCGTGATACTTGTCGGCGGACTCTTCGGCCGGGGCGTAGCCCTTGCCCTTCTGGGTGACCACATGGACCAGGATCGGCCCGTTCTGCATCTTCTTCACATTGCGCAGCACGGGCAGGAGATGGTCGAGATTGTGCCCGTCGATGGGCCCCACGTAGTAGAACCCGAGTTCCTCGAACAGCGTTCCGCCGGTCCAGAAGCCGCGGCCGAACTCCTCCACGCGGGCGGCCTGGCGCTGCCAGCGTCCCGGCAGCAGCTTGTGCGCGGCCTGCTTCATCCAGCGGCGGAAGCGGCGATAGGCCCCACCGGAGATCAGCCGCGCCAGATGTGCGCTCATGGCCCCCACGGGAGGCGCGATCGACATGTCGTTGTCGTTGAGGACGACGATGAGCCGCGAATCCATCGCGCCCGCATTGTTCATGGCCTCATAGGCCATACCGGCGCTCATGGCGCCGTCGCCGATCACGGCAATCACGTTGTTGGCGCCGCCGGACAGATCCCGCGCCACGGCCATGCCGAGCCCCGCCGAAATCGAGGTGGAGGAATGGCCCGCGCCGAACGGGTCGTATTCGCTCTCCGCCCGCTTGCAGAAGCCGGACAGGCCCCCGGGCGCGCGCAAGGTGCGGATACGGTCGCGCCGGCCCGTGATGATCTTATGGGGGTAGCATTGGTGGCCCACGTCCCAGATCAGCCGGTCGTCGGGCGTATCGAACACGTGATGCAGCGCGACCGTGAGTTCGACCACGCCGAGCCCGGCCCCCAGATGACCACCGGTCACCGAGACGGCACTGATGGTCTCTTGGCGCAGTTCGTCGGCGAGGCGCTTCAACTCGCTATCCGTGAGCTGACGCAAGTCCTTCGGCGTCTGAATCTGGTCCAGCAATGGCGTGGCGTTTTCGGCGCTCATTCTCTTTCCTGTGGGAAGGCTCTCTTCGGGAACACTCTCGTGTTGAAATATTTCGCAGTATCAATGCGTTATCGCGAGCTTACCCGGCTCGCCTCACGCTGGCAACGTCTCCAACAATACTCCCAAACCGGCATTGGTCACCGAATGCCGGTCACTCTCCCACATCGAGGGGCTCGACGCCGCTCGGCGCACCGTCTTGATTGAGGGTGATCTTTTCCACGCGCGCCTCGGCGCTGCGCAGCAGTTTATCGCAATGGGCGCGCAACGCTTCGCCCCGTTCGTAAATCGCGATCGAGGCTTCGAGCTCGACATCACCCTTTTCCAGGCGATCGACGATGGTCTCGAGCTCCTTGAGCGCGTCCTCGAAGCTGAGCGTGGCGATGTCGGTCGTGCCGGACGGTTTAGCCATGATTTGAATTAGCGGTTTCCGGGTTTTCCCTCAAGCACCCATCAGGGTCCTGACATGGACGGCGGTGGACGAGGCGAGCGCGTCGAGGTCGTACCCCCCCTCCAGAACTGAAACGAGCCGGCCGCCGGAATGTTTCGCCGCCGCCTCAAGCAGCATCTCCGTGGCCCAGGCGAAATCGTCTTCCGTCAGCCGCAGCTGCGCCAACGGGTCCCTGACATGGGCATCGAAACCGGCCGAGACAAGCACCAGGTCCGGCGCGAACGCGTCGAGCGCGGGCACGATGCGCGTCCCGAACGCCTGCCGGAAGTCCTCGCCGTCGTCGCCGGGCGCGAGCGGCGCGTTCCAGATATTGCCGACGCCCGTCTCGTCTTTGGCGCCGGTTCCCGGAAACAGCGGCATCTGATGGGTCGAGCCGTAAAACAAGTCCTTGTCGCTCCAGAACGCGGCCTGGGTGCCGTTGCCATGATGGACATCGAAATCCACCACGGCCACGCGGGACACCCCGTGGACGGCACGCGCATGCAGCGCCCCGACCGCCACCGAATTGAACAGGCAGAACCCCATGGCGCGCGACGGTTCGGCATGGTGGCCCGGCGGGCGAACGGCGCAAAACGCATTGTCCGCCTCCCCGGCCACGACCCGGTCTACGGCTTGAAGGACTGCGCCTGTCGCCCGCAAGGCCGCCTCCCAGCTCCCCGGCGACACCACCGTGTCCGGGTCCAGCCAGTTGTGCAGCTCCTTGGGGATTCCGGCGCGGACCTCTGCGACATAAGACTTCGGGTGCAGCCGCTCGATGGCATCGAGCCCTGCCAGCGGCGCCTCCTCGCGCTTCAAGCTGGAGAAATCCTTGGCGGCAAGGGCGCGTTCGATGGCGCGCAGCCGGTCGGCCTGCTCAGGATGGCCGTAACCCGTGTCGTGCGCGAGGCAGGCCGGGTGGGTGAGAAGCAGCGTTGTCATTCGGTCCTTGGCGTTTCCCATCCCCATGATACCCCACTTGGACCGGCGGGCCAGCGTGACCTCTCAACTTGACCTGTCAGGGCGGACACGCGACATGGGACGGGCCATGCCCGTCCTGCCTGCCACAGACGAGACGATCGCGCGCGCCGCGGCCGCGCTCGCCGCCGGACAGATCGTCGCCTTCCCGACCGAGACCGTCTACGGGCTGGGCGCCAACGCCCGTGATTCCAGCGCCGTCGCCAAGGTCTTCGCCGCCAAGGAACGGCCGCGTTTCAACCCCTTGATCGTGCATGTGCCCGACATCGCAACGGCGGAGACCTTGGCGGTGCTCGGCACGGAGGCGCGCGCACTCGCATCCGCCTTCTGGCCGGGGCCCCTGACCATCGTGGCCCCGAAGCGGCCGGAGAGCGGGATTTCCGATCTGGTCACGGCCGGGCTCGACACGATTGCGGTGCGCGTTCCCGGCCACCCGGTCGCGCAATCCTTGCTTCAGACCTCGGGCCTGCCCATTGCCGCGCCAAGCGCCAACCGCTCGGGCCGGATCAGCCCCACCGAGGCCGCTCATGTGGAAGCGGAGCTGGGCGATATCCCGGCCCTGATCCTCGACGGCGGCCCTTGCGCGCGCGGTCTCGAATCGACCGTGGTGAGCGTTGCGGGGACACGTCCCGTGCTCCTTCGGCTCGGGGCCGTGCCGCGCAAGGAGATCGAGGCGGTCTTAGGCCGTCCGATCGCGCTCGCCGAGGAAGACGCGCCCGTCGCCTCCCCCGGCCAGCTCGAACGCCACTACGCGCCGCAAACGCCTTTGCGCCTCGACGCCGCGACCGTGGAACCGGGCGAGGCGCTGCTCGCTTTCGGACCGGACGCCCCCGAATGCGAAGGGCCGGCGATCAATCTCAGCGCGACCGGCGACCTGGCCGAAGCCGCCACCAAGCTCTTCGCCGCGCTCCGAACACTGGACGAAAGCGGGGCGCGTGGGATCGCCGCGATGCCCGTTCCGGACGAAGGCCTCGGCGAAGCGATCAACGACCGCTTGCGGCGCGCGGCCAAGGCGGGGTAGCCCTGTGCCATGAGCGACGCCGCCATCAGCCCAACGACCGAACTCCGGCCCCCCAATGCGGACACGCTCACCGAGCTTGAGCACATCGTGGGTGGGCAGCATGCGGTGCGCGATCCGGACCGGATGGCGCCCTATCTCACCGAGTGGCGCGACCGCTACCGGGGCGAGGCGGCCATCGTGTTGAAGCCCGGCTCGACCAACGAAGTCGCCGCCGTGCTGAAATGCGCCAATGCCGCCCGGGCCGGGATCGTCCCGCAAGGCGGCAATACGGGGCTCGTGGGCGCGCAGATACCGGACGAAAGCGGCAGCCAGATCGTGCTGTCGCTGGAGCGCCTTGTCCACATTCGGGATGTGGACCTCGCCTCCAATACGATGACCGTCGAAGCTGGCCTCACGCTCGCGGGGGCCCAGGAGCGCGCGATGAGCGTCGGGCGTCTGTTTCCCTTGAGTCTCGCCTCGGAGGGGAGCTGCCAGATCGGGGGCGTCCTCTCCACCAATGCGGGCGGGCTCGCGGTGCTCGCTTACGGGAACGCCCGCGATCTCGCGCTGGGGCTCGAAGTCGTGCTCGCGGACGGACGCGTCTGGCACGGGCTGAAGGCCTTGCGGAAAGACAACACGGGCTACGATCTCAAGAATCTTTTTATCGGCGCCGAAGGCACGCTCGGCGTGATCACGGCGGCGGTCCTGCGGCTGTTTCCGCGGCCCGCGGAACAGGTCACGTGCCTCGCGGGCTTGCGTGACCTCGAAAACGCGATCGAGCTTCTGGCCCGCATGCGCGAGGCGGCGGGGCCCATGCTCACCGCCTTCGAGATTCTCCCGCGCATCGGCCTCGACTTCGCGATCAAGCACGGAACGGACCTGCACGACCCGCTCAGGGCGCCCCACGCCTGGTATGTCCTTCTCGAGGTCTCCAGCCCGCTCGCCGGCGAGACGGTGCATGAACTTGTGCAGGCGCAGCTCAGCGACGCCATCGAAGTCGGGGTCATCGAAGACGCCGTTCTGACGACGTCCGACCGGCAAACGGGCGAGCTGTGGAAGCTGCGCGAGGTCATGAGCGAGGTTCAGAAGTACGAGGGTGGCAGCATCAAACATGACGTCTCCGTCCCGATCGGACGGGTGCCGGAATTCATCGACCGGGCGAACGATCTCGTTGAGCTGATGATCCCGGGCGCCCGCCCCGTTCCCTTCGGCCATCTGGGCGACGGCAACATCCACTACAATGTCAGCCAGCCGGTCGGCATGGACAAGGACGTCTATCTGTCGAACTGGGAGGCGCTGAACGCCGCCGTGCACGAGATCGTTCTGGACCTCGGCGGCTCGATCAGCGCCGAGCATGGGATTGGGCGCATGAAGCGCGACCTCCTGCCTCATGCGAAGGGCGCGGTGGCCATGGAGCTCATGCGCGCCATCAAGACGAGCTTCGATCCGAACGGCATTCTCAACCCAGGCAAGCTGATATGACCGAGACCTCTCCGCCGGAGACCCCCCCCCTACATGACCCAGGACGACAAGTGGCTCGCCATCGACGACTACATCGTCGAGAACTTCCTCGAGGACGATCCGGCGCTCGAAGCGGCGCAGGCGGCCTGCGACGCCGCGGGGCTCCCGAAGATCCAGGTCGCCCCCTTACAAGGCAAGTTCCTGATGATGCTCGCCCGGGCGTTAAGTGCGCGCAACATCCTGGAAGTGGGCACGCTCGGCGGTTACAGCACGATCTGGCTCGCACGCGGTCTGAGCGCGGGCGGCCATGTGACGACGCTCGAGCTCGATCCGCGCCATGCGGAGATCGCGCGGACCAATTTCGAGAACGCCGGACTTGCGGACCGCATTACGGTCCGGGTCGGCCCTGCCATCGAGACCATGGCCTCGTTGCAGGCCGAAGGTGCGGGGCCATTCGATCTGATCTTCATCGATGCGGACAAGCCGAGCACGCCGGACTATTTCGACGCGGCCGTCAAACTCGCCCGCGCCGGATCGCTCATTGTCGTGGACAACGTGGTCCGTGAAGGGGCCATCCTCGCCGCACAAAGCGACAACAAGCACGTCAAGGGACTGCGCGCGTTCTATGCGCGCGCGGCGGCCGATCCGCGCGTGACCGCGACCGCGTTCCAGACCGTTGGGCACAAGGGCCATGACGGGCTCGCGATCGTGCAGGTGACGCAGGCGCCGTAGGGCGAGGCTACTTTTCCTCGTCCAGCAATTCCTTGTGTGCGGCATCGATGTCCGCCGCATCCTCGCTGGACATCTTGGGGAAGCTGGGATCGAGCGCCTTGATGTGTTCGGCCAGCACGTCGGCAACGACAAGCCGGGCGAACCATTTCTTGTTGCACGGCACCACGTACCAGGGAGAGTGCTCCGTGGCGGTGTTGCGGATCATGTCCTCGTAGACGCTTTGATATTTGTCCCAAAGCCTGCGCTCGGCCACGTCGGCCGCGGAAAATTTCCAGATCTTGTTCGGATCTTCGAGACGGGCGAGCAGACGTTCCCGCTGCTCCTTCTTCGAGATGTTCAGGAAGAACTTGATCGGCAGGGTCCCGTTTCGCGCCAAGTGCCGTTCGAACTCATTGATGTCCTGATAGCGCTCTTTCCAGATGTCCTTGGTGATGAGTTCCGGCGGCAGGTTCTGATCCTGAAGCAGCTCCGGGTGCACGCGCACAACCAGCACGTCCTCGTAATAGGAGCGATTGAAGATGCCGATATGGCCGCGCTGGGGCAGCGCCCGGTAAGCACGCCACAGATAGTCGTGCGCGAGTTCGAGATGGCTCGGCTGCTTGAAGGAGTGAACGGAAACCCCTTGCGGGTTCACGCCGGTCAGCACGTGTTGGATAATGCCGTCCTTGCCCGCCGTATCGATCCCTTGCAGGACCATGAGAACAGCCCAGCGGCCTTCCGCGTAGAGGCGCTGTTGCAGGCGCGACAGGCGTTTGACGCCAACTTCCAGGAGTTCCTGGCCGTCCTTCTTTTCGAAGTCCACATTGCCCGAATCGTCGGGGTCGAAATCCGCGAGCTTGAAGCCGTCGCCCTTGGTGACCCGGTAACGGTCCAGAATCTTGTCTGGCAGCATGTCTCTCCCCTTTGTCGCCGGCTCTCCTAAAGCAAAGGCGGCTGCGACGGCTTTTTCTTGCCGTCTTTCGCGTCCGACTCCTGCGCGGTCTGCGGCTTCGCGCCGACTTTGCCGCGCAAGGGAATCGCCTCAAGCAGATCGTCGGGCGCCGGACCCGTCATGGCAAGGGCTTCCTCGGCGCTCACGTTCTTCGTGTCGAGCCATGCGGCGTAGCAATCCGGTGCAAGGATGACGGGCATGCGGTTATGCAGCGGGGCAATCGTCGCGTTCGGCGCGCAGGTGAGCATGGTCGCCGTGTCGATCACGCCCCCTTCCGGCTCGCTCCAGCTCTCGTAAAGTCCAGCGAAGGCGAACAGATGGGGCGGCCGGGGCCGTAAGTGGTAGGGCCTGCGCTGCCCCTTCGGACCTGTCCATTCGTAAAAGCCGTCCGCCGGGATCAAGCAGCGGCGCCGGCGCACAGCGTTGCGGAAGGACGGCTTGGCGAGCAGTTCCTCGGAGCGGGCGTTGAACAGGGTCGGGAAGGTCTTCGGATCCTTGACGAAGTGCGGCAGCAATCCCCACCGCATCAGCCGGAACCGTCTCTCGCCAGCCTCGTCCAGGACTACGACCGCGATCGGTTCAGTCGGCCTGATATTGTCGCGCGGCGGAAAGTTCGGCTTGTCGGAATAGCCGAAATAGGCGCGGACCGCCTCCGGCGGCGAGGTGAGATCGTAGCGGGAGCACATGGTTCAGCCGTGAAGAGTCTCAGATCTTGTTAACCCGTTGGAAACCATGTTGGCGCAAGTCTTGATCGAGGAGCGACACATGAATCTACCCAAGCGACAAGAGCCTAGCGCGACCAGCCCGGAATTCCAGGAAGACGTGAGCCGCGACGCCATCGCCATGGCGTTCCAGAAGGCCATGGAAAGCCACCTGCGCTCGCATGTCCCCGGTACGAACATCAACGAGCAGACCTTTCTGGCGTCGGACTATTTGAACCAGTTCCACGAGCTGGCGATGCTGCTGGAAGCTCTGCCTACGGACCCGTCGGGCTTCGCGTCCGATCTGCACAGCTGGCACGCGGTCGACTATGAGGAACACTTCCACCGCTCCGGGCTCAACAACAAGGAACTCGCCATCGCGGCCTATCGGCGCTCGCCGGAGAAGGTGCGAGCACAGTTCGATTCCGCCGTCGCTCGCCTCCAGGGCGAAGCGCTGAGGCTCGTGGCGGCAGTCGCTCAGGCCCTCGACGGTCCGCCGGACCTCAAAATGACGTGCGACGGGGCCGCGGCGCGCCTACGCGTTCTCATCGACGACGCCAATGCCATTGCCAACGGCTACCTCGCGGACGAAGACGGCGGCAAGGGCGGTAAGAGCAGCCAGATCACCATCGACACGCTTTTCCGGCTCCGCAGGGACTAAGCCCGGGTCCTTCTTACGCTTGGAACCCGGTGTGTGCCGCGCCGCACGCGCGGCGCGGCTAGATTTCACCATGAATTGGCGCTAGTCAGACCTTATGGGACGGCTTGCGAAACCTTTGGTGCTGCTTCTGAGCGGGCTCTTTTGGGCTGGCGCGGGCACTGTGAGCCATGTTTCCCCGGCAAACGCGCAGTTTTTCTGGTTCTTCGACCAGAAAAAGGAGGCGAAGAAGCCCCGGCCCGTACGGCGGCGTCAGTCCCATCTCCCGAAAATCGCGCCTCCTGCCGAAGAGTCCCTCGCCCCTCCGCCGCCTGACGATCGGCCCTATGACGAAAAGCTGATGCGGCTCGCCGAAATTCTGGGTGCCGTTCACTATTTGCGCGAGCTGTGCGGCGCCGATGAAGGGCAGCTCTGGCGCGACCAGATGGGCGAAATCCTGCGGAACGAGGGGACGACCGGCGTCCGCCGCGCCAAGCTGGTCAACAAGTTCAACGACGGCTACCGGGGCTATCGCCGGACCTACCGGACCTGCACGGAGTCCGCGACGCGGGCAACGCGCCGATTCTCGACGGAGGGCGCCGAACTCGCTTCGTCCCTGTCGCACGCGTCGGTCTTCGCGAGCGGGCCTCAAGCGCAAGTTCAGACGCCGCAGACCGGAAGCGAAGGCGCCCAGCCAGGGGCGCCCAACGCGGCGCGAAATTAACCGTCAGTTTACTCTCTTCCCGCGGACCCGCGGCACGCGTTGTAAGGGTATGGGGCGAAATCCTATCGCGAGCGAGGGAGCCCCCGGGCGTGAGCACTGACATCGGCGCGGAACAGGTTGAGAACGACGGAGACGGCCAGAAACAGGCGGCTCTGCGGTACATCCTGGACGCCTGGGAGGACGCGCTCCACGACGGGATCGAGCCTGAGATGCTGGCCAACGCGGCGCTGTTCGTGGCGCTGACGGACCTGATCGAGGTCTATGGCGAAGACGCCGTGGCCAAGATGACGTCCCGCCTGCCCCGGCGCATCCACCACGGCGAGTTCACGCTTCGGCGCACCGCCCAATAGAGCGCGCGGCTAGCGGAAATACCGCAGACCGAACTCGAGGATCAGGCCGAGCCCAAAGCCGAACAGGACAATGCCGGCGACCCGGTTGATCAGTTTCAGCCGGTTGTCGGTCAGCCGGTGCCGGATCGTGGCGATCAGCTCGGACAGACCCAGCCACCACAAGAGGCTGCCGCCCATGACGGCGGCAACGAGGATCAGCGCTTCCAAGTTCGTGTTGAGGCCGCCGATCAGCGAACCGAGGCCGCCGATCATAGCCGCCATGCCCAACACGGCGCCT
The DNA here is from genome assembly GCF_001723285.1 of Methyloceanibacter methanicus. GTDB lineage: Bacteria > Pseudomonadota > Alphaproteobacteria > Rhizobiales > Methyloligellaceae > Methyloceanibacter > Methyloceanibacter methanicus. Next base: position 60,061 of record NZ_LPWG01000004.1, read on the forward strand.
GGATTCGTGACCGTCAGAATGAAGGTCTGGGGAATGATGCCCATGTGATCGAGGATGTGCGAGCGCTCATGGGGTGGGGTCGTCATCACCGGTTTCGTCACCAGCAGCGCAAGTCCGAACGCCACCAGAAGCACGCCGCCGATCAGTTGAATGGTGTCGCCATAGGCGAGAATCACGTCGGAGATCGCCGCGATGCTGAAGGCACCCGCCGCAGCGAGAACGCCATCGCCGAGGACCGCACCGAGGCCGGCCGCCAACCCGCCCCAGAAGCCCTTCGACACGGCCCGCTGAATCACGAGCACGTTCACAGGCCGATCGGCGCTGCCATCAGCAATCCGATCCCGAGCCCGGCAAATACGAGCTGGATCGCGGACAGCACAATTTGCGCGCCTGCTCCCAAGTTCTATGGCCTATTCGCCGGCTGTCGATCGGGCTCGATCGCCGCAATCCCGCACCTGATTCCTAACGACCTGAACTTGCAACTGACCGCGGTTCTGCGAGATTGACCCAAATCCTAGGGAGTCTGGCATGAACCTGCGGAAAAACGTGGTCATGGTCGCCCTCGCGGCATTGGTAACGGGCACCGCGGTGCTTGTCTACGTCCTGGGCGGTACGGCCGCCGCCAGCGACAAACTGCCGGACCCCGTCGCCGAGGCTGCCCGGCCCCAGAGCGGACCCAAGGTACTCTACGACGCCACCGCGACGCCGAAGCTCGTCCAACGCATCCTGAAGATGATCATCCTGGCGGCCGAGACCGGCGACATCGAGGAGATGCGTGCGGTCCTGGAATCCAACGAACTCAAGCCCATGGTCGCGGCCAAGCATATCGACGACCCGATCGCCTATTGGAAGGCGCAGTCCGTGGACGGCACGGGCCGGGACATTCTTGCCACCATGCTCGACATGCTGAGCACCGGGTTCGTCCTGACGGGCAAGGGCGACGACGAGATGTATGTCTGGCCTTATTTCGCCGAAACCGACCTGAGCACGCTCTCGCCGCAGCAGCAGGTGGCGTTCTACCGGCTGGTTCCACCGAAACAGGCCAAGGCGATGCTGGCGGCCGGCAAATATTCCGGCTACCGGCTTGGGGTCGCGCCCAACGGGATCTGGCACTATTTCCTGAAATAGGCCGCGCTAGCCCCGCTGCGCTGCGCCTTGCGGAAGCCCCTCGCCGAAGCGGACAGGTTGCCCGGCCGCTTGTCCAAGTTCGCCTTCCCACATGGCCAGATGGCCCCGGACGACCGTGCCAATGGGCCACCCTTGGACCTTGCGGCCCGCAAAGGGCGTCCAACCGGCCTTGCTGCCGATCCACGCATCCTCGATGACGCGTTCGGCCTTCAAATCGACAATCGTGAAGTCCGCGTCGTAGCCCACGGCGATGCGGCCTTTGCAGGTGATCCCGAACAGACGCTGCGCGGCGGCGCTGGTGAGATCGACGAAACGGGCGAGCGTCAGGTCGCCCCGCGTGACGTGATCGAGCATGACCGGCACGAGCGTCTGCACGCCGGGCATGCCGGACGGTGTGGCGGGATACGTGCCCGCCTTCTCCTCCAGCGTATGGGGCGCATGGTCGGAGCCAATGATGTCGACGACGCCTTGTTCAAGCCCCCACCACAACAGGTCCTGGTGCGCCCGGTCCCGTATCGGCGGGTTCTGCTGCGCCTTCGTGCCGAGACGCTCATAGGCTTCCGGGACCACAAGCGTCAGGTGCTGGGGCGTGACCTCGACGGTCGCCACGTCCTTGTTGTGCGACAGAAGCGTCATCTCCTCGCCCGTCGAAACATGGAGGATGTGAATGCGGGCGCCCGCCGCACGCGCAAGCCGCAACAGGCGCTCGGTGGAATTGAGTGCGGCGACGGGGTCCCGCCATTCCGAGTGACTCGAAGGATCGCCGACGCGCCGAACCGAAAGCCGCTCGCGCAAGCGGGCCTCCCATTCCGAATGGATCGAGCAGCGGCGGCGAATCGTCGAAAAGATGCGCGTCAGCGTTTCGTCGTCGTCGACCAGCAGGTTGCCCGTCGACGAGCCCGCGAAAATCTTGACCCCCGCCGCGCCCGGCAACAGCTCCAATTGGGGCAGATCGCCGGCATTTTCGTGGGTCGCGCCGACGAAGAACGCAAAATCGCAATGCATGCGACCGGTGCCCGCCGCCACCTTGGCGGCCAAAGCCTCCGCACTCGTGGTGGGCGGGCTCGTATTCGGCATCTCGAAAACGGCCGTGACGCCGCCCAACACCGCCGCGCGGCTGCCGCTCTCCAAGTCCTCCTTGTGCTCCATGCCCGGCTCGCGGAAATGGACCTGCGTGTCGATCACACCCGGCAGGATATGGAGGCCGCGCGCGTCGACCGTCCGCCCTGCCCGGCTCGCGTCGATGGTGCCGATGGCGCGAATCTGGCCGTCGCGCACGCCGATGTCGACAGGCGCTTCGCCGGTGTGGTTTACTACCGTTCCGCCCTTGAAGAGGATGTCGAACGTCTCAGCCATCGCGTTTCGGCGTCTCCTTGTGGGGCAAATGCCCGGCACCTAAATTTCCATGCTTTGGTAGCAGAAGGGCACCCCATGAGTCATCGCGAAGACGGTATCTGCCGCGGAACGTCCCTCCCCGATCGCGGTGTGTTGCGCGTTTCCGGCGCGGACGCCAAGACATTCCTTCAGGGCCTCCTCACCAACGACATCGAGAAGACGGACGGCGGCGGCGCGATCCATGCCGGGTTATTATCGCCGCACGGGAAGATCCTTCACGACTTCTTCGTGCTGGGGTGCGGAGACGGTTATCTGATCGAGGCGCCCGCGGAGAGCATCGAGGCCCTGGCGAAACGCCTGTCTTTCTACAAATTGCGCTCCAAGGTCGCGATCGACGCGGAGCCCGCCATGAGGGTCGCCGCGGTCTGGGGCGGCCAACCGGCCCTGCCCGACGGCGCGCTGGCTTACGCCGATCCCAGGCTGCCCGAACTCGGCTTCCGCGTGCTGTTGCCGGAAGGGACCGTTCTGGACGAGGCGGCGTGCCCCCCCGCGACCGAGGCCGACTACCACGCCCGCCGCATCGCCCTCGGCATTCCTCAAGGCGGGCGCGACTACGCCTACGGCGACACCTTTCCGCATGAAGCGCTCTACGACCAATTGGACGGCGTGGCGTTCAAGAAGGGCTGCTATGTGGGCCAGGAGGTCGTCTCCCGCATGCAGCATCGGGGCACCGTGCGAAAGCGCGTCGTTCCCGTGGAAGGCGACGGCGCCTTGGAGGTGGGAGCAGAGGTGGTCGCAGGCAACGTGCCTGCCGGCAGCATCGGCTCCGCGGACGGAACCCATGGTCTCGCTCTGCTCCGGCTGGACCGGGCCGCCTCGGCACAAGCGCAAGGAAAGCCACTCAAGGCGGGAGACACGACGATCACGGTCCGTCTGCCGGACTATGCCACCTTCGAAATGCCGGTCGCCGAGGGCGTATGACCACAGGCGACCTCCCCCGTTGTCCCTGGCCGGGGTCAGACCCGCTTTACGTCGCCTATCACGACGAAGAATGGGGCGTGCCCGAGTATGACGACCGGGCGCTCTTCGAGAAACTCATCCTCGACGGCTTTCAAGCGGGGCTGGCCTGGATCACGATCTTGCGCAAGCGGGACGCGTTCCGTGCCGCCTTCGACGGCTTCGAGCCGGCACAAATCGCGCGTTACGACGCCAAGAAGATCGAAGCGCTGATGGGCGATGCCGCCATCGTACGCAACCGCCTCAAGATCGAAGGCGCCGTCCGGTCGGCGCAAGCCTGGCTCGACATGATGGAGACGGGCCCGGGATTCTCGGCTTTCCTCTGGGACTTCGTCGATGGGAAGCCGATCCTCAACCGCCACAAGAGCATGAGCGACGTGCCGGCCGAAACGCCTCTGTCGCGCAAGATGTCCAATGCGCTGAAGGCGCGCGGCTTCAAGTTCTGCGGTCCCACGATCGTCTATGCTTTCATGCAAGCGACAGGGCTCGTCAACGATCACTTGACGAGTTGCCACAGACATCAGGCCTGCGCTGTACTGTAATGGTCGAAAGGCTCAGCCGCGTCCGCGCGGATCCATGCTGCGGGGATAGGTCCGCTCTTCCTGAATCTTGCCGTCGCGTTTTCTGATACGCACGGACCCCATCTTCTTGACGGCCCGCTCCAAGACTCCGCCCTTGGTCGCGTCGGCTTTGGTCTTGAATCGTTTGACGACTTCTCCAGATCCCTCTCGCTTCAACTCCCACTTCTTGTTCTTGTCGTTGTAGCTGAGGGAAAATCTCGGCAGCTTTGCCATGTTGCACTCTCCCTATCGTGCTTGTTCGTTTCCTCAACGCGTTTACGAGGCCGGTATGATTGGCATCCGCACAGTACATCGTCCATGTCTTTTTTGGTCCGGCCTTCTCTAATCTGCGGCAGGAGCAACAAGCGCCGGTTTGACACTTGCGCCTTGTTTCGATCAGTGTCTGCCCGCGCAACCAAGAGAGACCTTTGAACGCCACAGCCAAAACGCAACCGCCGCGCGCCTGGCAGCGCATGCTCAGTGGGCGGCGGCTGGATCTTCTCGATCCCTCGCCGCTCGACATCGAGGTCGAAGACATCGCGCACGGGCTGGCGCGCGTCGCCCGCTGGAACGGACAGACTCATGGCGACCACACCTTCTCCGTGGCCGAACACAGCCTGCTCGTCGAGGCGATCGTGCGCGATCTCTGCCCGTCCGTGCCGACGGCCGAGCAGCTTGCGGCGCTTCTCCACGATGCCCCGGAATACGTGATCGGCGACCTGATCAGCCCCTTCAAGGCCGCCTTGTCTCTCGACTACCGCACCTTCGAAGCACGGCTCCTGGCGGCGATCCATGTCCGTTTTGGGCTCCCGACGGAACTGCCGGACGAGACGAGCGCCCTGATCAAACGCGCCGACAGGATCGCCGCCTATTACGAGGCCGTGGGCCTTGCGGGGTTCTCCCGATCCGAAGCCCGGAAGTTCTTCGGGCAGCCCAAGGGGCTGAGCCCTGCTCTGGTCACAACTCTGACCGCGTTACGCCCCGTTCCCGCGTCAGAAGGCGAGAAAAGGTTCTTGAAACGCTTTCACGAGCTTGCCAGATGAATAGCGTACAGACGGCCGTCGAATCGCTACATTAGAGAGCCCCATGGAAACGCTGACATTCGATAGAGATGCCCTGGCGGAGCCGGAGACCTTGTCGCCGGACACGTTGCTCGTCTGCCCGTTGAGCCGGGTCCAAGCAACGGTGACGATGGCGCGCGTGAGCCACTTGGTGACGCTGATCAACGGGGAAACTCTGATCGATACGCCGGAGACCATCGGTCAGGACCGGCATTTGCGGCTATCCATGAACGATATCGCCGAACCCCGCGACGGCCTCGTCGTGCCAAGCGAGGACCACGTGGCCAAGCTCATTCAGTTCGCCGAGGACTGGGACCAGAACGCACCCCTGCTGATTCATTGTTGGGCCGGCATCAGCCGTTCCACGGCGGGCGCCTTCGTCGTGCTGTGTGCGCTCAATCCGCGTGCGGACGAGCACGCGCTTGCCCGCGCTCTGCGCCGCGCCTCACCGACCGCCTATCCCAACCGGCGCATCGTCGCCCTCGCGGACGACGTGCTCGGGCGTGGCGGCCGCATGAACGCGGCCGTGGATCACATCGGGCGCGGCCTTCTGGCCGAAGAAGGCAAAGTCTTTTCGCTGCCCGCGCGTCACGCGGTCTAAACCATGCCCGGCACTCGGCGCCATAACGCGGCTGCCCGAGACTTTTCCGCCGACGACCCGTCCGCCAACAATCCGCAAATCGAACTCGGCCTCAACGCGGCGATCGTCATGGTCCGCGACCAGCAGCCCCATATCCTCGTGGTGCGCCCGGGGATCGCAGGCGACGAGTCCCGGGATGCCCTGCCCTTCGGTCCCTTCGCGCCGCGGGCACACCGCACGCTCGAAATCGGACTGCGCGAATGGGTGGAGCGGCAGACGGGAATCGAGCTCGGCTATGTGGAACAGCTGTACACCTTCGGCGACCGCGGCCGGCACGCCGAGCCCGGCGGCGCCCATACGCTCTCCGTCGGTTATCTGGCTTTGACCCGGGGCACGACCGCCGAAATGCGCGGGGCGCATTGGTCGCCCTGGTATGCGTACTTCCCGTGGGAGGACTGGCGGGACGGCAAACCGCAAATCCTCACCGACGAGATCGAGCCGCGCCTGAAGGCATGGGCCGAACGGCCCCCGTCCCCGGGCGAGCCCATCCGGCCCTTGCGGCGTCCCGAACGGCTCAAGATCGGCTTCGGTATCGGTGCCCGCTGGGACGAAGAGAAGGTTCTGGAGCGCTACGAACTGCTGTACGAGGCCGGGCTTGTGGAGGAAGCGCTGCGCGATGGCCGCTCGGCGGCGGACCGTTGGGGCGACCTGCCGGAACTCGGCCGCCCCATGGCGCTCGACCACCGGCGCATTCTCGCAACAGCCATGGGCCGTGTGCGCGGCAAGCTGAAATACCGGCCCGTCGTGTTCGAATTGCTGCCGCCGGAATTCACGCTTTACGACTTGCAAAAGACGGTCGAGGCGATTTCGGGGACGTTGCTGCACAAGCAGAACTTCCGGCGGCTCGTCGAAAAGGGGGGACTCGTCGAACCCACGGGAAATGTCTCCACCGAGACGGGCGGACGTCCCGCCAAGCTCTACCGCTTTCGCCGTGAAGTTGTTCTGGAGCGCCCCGCGCCCGGGTTGCGCGTGAGCGCGGGCCGCAGTTGACGCTGGTCCCTTGAACGTCAGCCGCGAAGGGCCGACATTGCAACCGAACCCTACCCGCGTCTTCAGCATTGGCCGCCCATGACCCCCCTGAGTTCCGCAAGACTCCTGAACACCATTGCCCGGTCTCTCGCCGCCACTCTGATCGCCGTCTTGGCATTTGGCCCCGGACCGGCCTTGGCGCTTTCGAAGACCCTCACGACCGAGACGGGCCCGGTCGCGTCGAGACGGTCGCGGAGGGCCTCAATCACCCTTGGGGCATGGTGTTCCTGCCGGACGGCCAGATGCTGGTGACGGAACGCGTGGGCACGCTGCGGCGCGTGCGCCCGGACGGGTCGGTGTCCGCTCCCCTCTCCGGCGTGCCGGAGGTCGTGGCTAAGGGCCAAGGCGGCCTGCTCGACATCGCGCTCGATCCCGATTTCGCCGCCAACAAGCTGATCTATCTGTCCTATGCCGAACCCGGCGAGGGCGGCGCCGGCACGGCCGTGGCGCGCGGCCGGCTCGAGGGCGACGGGCTGCAGGACCTCAAAGTCATCTTTCAGCAGACCCCCAAAGCCAAAGGCCGCAATCACTTTGGCGGCCGGCTCGCCTTCGCGCCCGACGGGACGCTCTTCGTCACACTCGGCGACCGGTTCGAATTCGACCCCGCGCAGGATCTCGCAAGCCATCTTGGCAAGATCGTCCGCATCAACCCGGACGGGTCCGTCCCGCAGGATAATCCCTTTATCGGGCAAAAGGACGCGCAGCCGGAAATCTGGTCCTTGGGCCACCGCAACGTGGAGAGCGCCGCGATCGACCCCAAGACCGGCAAGCTCTGGACCCTGGAATTCGGCCCCAGAGGCGGCGACGAACTGAACCGCCCCGCGCCAGGTGAAAATTACGGCTGGCCGCTCGTCAGCTGGGGCAAGCACTATGACGGCACGGACATCCCCAATCCGCCGACCCGGCCGGAATTCGCCGATGCGGTCCGCCAGTGGACACCGGTCATCTCGCCATCGGGCGCGACCTTCTATACGGCCGAGCCGGTTCCGGGCTGGACCGCGGAGACCATTCCGGACTGGACCGGAGACCTGCTCGTGGGCGGGCTGTCCTCTCAGAGCATCATCCGCCTCACGATCGACGGCGAGACGGTGACCGGCGAGGAACGCATTCCCCTTGGCGTCCGCGTGCGCAACGTGGTCCAGGGGCCCGACGGGGCCGTCTACGCCCTCACGGATGAAGACAACGGCAAGATCCTGCGGCTGACGGCAGACAGCCAATGAGCCCGTTGCTCTCGCTCGGCTTCATGGGGCGCTTCGGCCGCTCCGCCGCACTGCGGCTGTTCGACGAGGATTTGAAAGCCGTCGACCTTCACCCCAATCTGGTGCCGGAAGCGGTCAAGCTCGCGGCCTTGCGCATCTTGATGGCGCGAACGGACGGAAGCAACCCAAGCGCCGCGAATAGCCGGGCGGCGGCCGAGCTACTCGCCTATTGCATGCTGGGCATCGGAGCCTTCGAATCCGCGAACGGTTCATGGCTCGCTGGCGCGGTTGAAAACCGGATTGACGCGGCGCTCGACGATGATACCAGTTCCGATGCGAAGCTTATCCTCTTGGCTCTTCATGCAAATGTGATTCAGCCCAGCGTCGTCGAGCGCTATAGGTTGGAAGCCGCTTCGGGGTGAGTCCGCCCCAAGATCAGCCCCAAACGTCGCCACATGCCTCGCCTCGCCGCGCGGCCCTGCCCCAACGAGCAACGATTGCCGCCACCCATGACGCAGATCATTTCCATCAAGGGCCTGTCGAAGACTACAAGTCGGGTTTTCAAGCGCTCAAGGCGATCGACCTCGAAATCGACAAGGGCGAGATCTTCGCGCTGCTCGGACCGAACGGGGCGGGCAAGACCACCCTGATCAGCATCATCTGCGGAATCGTGACGCCGAGCGCAGGCACGGTCACGGTGGACGGGCACGACATCATCGACGACTACCGGGCCACGCGCGCCATGATCGGACTGGTTCCCCAAGAACTCACCGCCGACATGTTCGAATCGGTCTGGGCCACGGTCTCCCACAGCCGCGGCCTGTTCGGGAAATGGCCGGACCCGGCCCGTATCGAGAAGGTGCTCAAGGATCTGGCCCTGTGGGACAAGAAGGACTCGAAGCTCATCACGCTGTCCGGCGGGATGAAACGGCGCGTCCTCATCGCCAAGGCACTCTCCCACGAGCCGCAAATCCTGTTTCTCGACGAGCCCACGGCCGGCGTGGACGTGGAACTGCGGAACGAAATGTGGGGCCTCGTGAAGCACCTGAGAGACTCCGGCGTCACCATCATCTTGACCACGCACTACATCCAGGAAGCCGAGGACATGGCCGACCGCATCGGCGTGATCAACAACGGTGAGCTTATCCTCGTGGAGGACAAGCGCGCGCTGATGCACAAGCTCGGCAAGAAGCAGCTCACACTCGAACTCCACGAGGCGATCGAAACGATCCCATCTTCGCTCGAGCAGCATCAGCTGGTCCTCGCGAAGGATGGGAGCGAGCTGGTCTATACGTATGACAGCCAGGGCCAGCGTACGGGCATCACCCATTTGCTGACGGACCTGGCCGACGCGGGCATTCGCTTCCGGGATATCAACACGTCGCAGAGTTCCCTTGAGGAAATCTTCGTCGACCTAGTGAGGCGGGACCAATGAACCTGCCCGCCATCCTTGCGATCTACAAATTCGAGATGGCGCGCTGGGGCCGCACCCTGCTGCAGAGCCTGGTGTCCCCGGTCATCGCAACGTCGCTCTATTTCGTGGTGTTCGGCGCCGCGATCGGCAGCCGCATCAACGAGATCGACGGCGTTCCCTACGGCGCCTTCATCGTGCCGGGGCTCATCATGTTGAACCTCCTGACCCAGAGCGTGGCGAACGCATCCTTCGGCATCTATTTCCCCCGCTTCACGGGAACCATCTACGAGCAGCTCTCCGCGCCGCTGTCGCCGTTCGAGATCGTCGCCGGCTATGTGGGCGCCGCCGCGACGAAATCGATCATCCTCGGTGCGCTCATCCTTGCGACGGCGACCTTGTTCGTCGAGCTCCGGATCGATCATCCGGTCTGGATGGTGTTCTTTCTGGTCCTAACCGCCATCACGTTCAGCCTACTGGGATTCGTGATCGGGCTCTGGGCTGAGGGCTTCGAGCAGCTTCAGCTCGTACCGCTTCTGATCATCACGCCGCTCACCTTCTTGGGCGGGACGTTCTACTCCTTGAGCGTGCTGCCGCCCGTGTGGCAAACGATCTCGCTGCTGAACCCGGTCGTCTATCTGGTCAGTGCTTTCCGCTGGAGCTTTTTCAGCACGGCCGATGTCAGCGTGGAGATCAGCCTTGCCATGATCGCCCTGTTCCTCGTCCTGTGCCTCGGCGCGGTCTGGTGGGTGTTCAAGACGGGCTATCGCCTCAAGAGCTAACGGCAAGGCCCGTTCCACACGCGTCCCGGTGAATTCTGTGGAGGGCGGCGCCTCTCAAACGCATATGTGCCACCAAGCATAGGCGTCCGCGCGCGCGCATGGTACTGAACCCCATGGCGGAGATTCAGGGTCAATCGGTACGGGACGGCGAGCCGACACTTCACCGGTCGGTCGGGCCATTTCAAATGGCGCTTTACGGGCTCGGCAGCATGCTGGGCGCTGGCATTTACGGTCTGATCGGCAAGGCCGCAGGCGAAGTCGGCAACGCCGTTTGGCTCGCGTTTCTCGTCGCGCTCGTCGCCGCACTCCTGACAGCCTTGTCCTACGCTTCGCTCGGTTCGCGCTATCCGCGGGCGGCAGGCGCTGTCTACGTGGCCCAGCGGGCTTACGGTTTCCCGCTCCTGAGCTTCATGGTGGGGCTGGCCTTGGTCTGTTCGGGCCTCACCTCGATCGCCACCCAGTCGCGCGTGTTCGGCGCCAATTTCATCGAGCTCTTCGGTCTCGACACTCTGCCCGTCGCCGCGATCGCGTTGTGCTACCTGTTCGGCACGACGGTGATCATCTATCGCGGCATTCAGGAAGCCATGTGGGTCAACGTCTTGTGCACCGTGGTCTCGATCGCCGGTCTTCTCCTCGTGGTGGCGGTCGGCGCATCCTATTGGGGCTCGGTCGACTATCTCGAAACGCCGCCCACCAACGACAACGGCGAGACGGCCCTGATCGTCATCCAAGGCGCGGTGCTGGCCTTCTTTGCCTTTATCGGCTTCGAGGACATGTACAACGTCGCCGAGGAAGTCCGCGAGCCGGAGAAGACCATTCCGATCGGACTGATCTCGGCTATGCTGATCGCCGCGCTCATCTATATCGCCGTGGCGATCACCGCCGTGTCCGTCGTGCCGTGGCAGGATCTGGCGACGGCCCCCGGTCCCATCACCGAAGTGGTGGCGCGCGCCGCGCCGTTCATTCCACCCATCCTCTTCACGGCCATCACCATCTTCGCGGTGGCCAATACCGGGCTCGTGAATTTCGTGACGGCCTCGCGCCTGCTCTACGGCATGGCGCGGCAGAATCTCCTGCCGGACCACCTCGGCAAGATCCATCGCCATCGCCGGACGCCGCATATCGCCATCCTGGTCCTGTTTCTCATCCTCGTGCCGCTGGCCCTCATGGGCACGATCGCCGAGCTGGCCGCGGCCACGGTTTTGCTGCTGCTCACGGTCTTCTCCGTGGTGAACGGCGCGCTGTTCGTCTTGAAAGGACGCAAAGGCGAACCGCCGGGCCGGTTCGAAATCCCACGCATCATCCCGGCCCTGGGATTTCTCGTGTGCGTTGGGCTGATCGTGGTGCGCGTATCGACGGGCGACTGGCGTGCGCCCGCCATTGCCGGATCCCTGTTGCTGGCCTGCTTCCTGATCTACGTGCTCATGCGGCGGCTCGATCCGGAAGCCATCAGCGAGATCGGCGAAGACGGATAGGCACGGCCGGCCCGCGCCGCGCGCCTCGCCCCAACGCATCTCGCCTGCGGGCCCTCAAGGGCTCGTCTTCGCGAGGCTTCCATTGATTGGTTTGCGCTGGGGTGCCGGTGTCGGAGCCTCGTCGGGCGACGATGGCGTTGCCGCGGACTCCGACGACGTCGCTTCCTTCTTGACGGCGGCGGAAAGGCCGTCGAGCTTGTAGACGTCTTTGAAGGTCTGCAGTGTCCCCGCATCGTCCACCACGGCGGTGAAATAGGTCATGTGGACGGGAATCGGCTTGGTGAGCTTGACCCGGCTCGTCTTTCCGCTCGCGATCTGCTGGCGGACATTCGCGGCGCTCGAGCCATTGCTCGCGGCCAGAATGCGCACGGCCAATTTGTCAGCATTGTCGACGCGCGGGTCCTTGTCGCCCTCCGCTCGCGTATCCCGGGCGAACTTGCCGTGGAAGGTCGTGTCGCGCATGAAGACCTTGCGGTCGTTCGGATAGAGAAACTGTACCTTGCCCATGATGTTCGTGCGGCCCGGTTTCTGCACGAAGGTGAGAGTCGACACGTTGACCTTCTTCCAATCGATCGTCTTGGGATCGACCGTCTTGCCGCCGCGTTTCACGGTCAGCCCGTACTGATCGAGGATGGCCGTGTTGCCGCTGCCGCCGAAGAAGGATCCGGCGCCCCGGAGCTTGGGAAGAACGTCGCGGCGGATGACGTAGGAGGGGACGATGCGTTCCGGGTTGAGCACGATCTCGGTCATGTCCGCCGTCAAGATCGGGGTCGGCGAGCCAGCCGCGCCGACGACGACCTTCTCCGATTCGACCGTCTTGCCGTCTTCAACCACGTGCAGCATGAATTCGGGAATGTTGAGCCAAACATAACTGGCCCCGAGCTGCTCGGGCATCCAGCGCCAGCGGTCCATGTTGCGGCGCAGGAGCAAATCTTCGTCTTCGGACTTCGCCTTGCCCAGCACCGTGCGCAACTTCGCGAACTGCTCGTGCTTGGGGTGAAGACCGAGGAGAACCGTATCGGGCGCAGACGCAACTGCCAGTTCCTTGAGCACCTCTTCGGGCGGACGAACGGCCGGGCTGTACTCGTAAAGTTCGCTGATCTCCTTGGGCGCCACCAAGCCGCCGCGTGCGGCGCGGGCATATTTCAGAGCGGCGAGACTGATCGCCAGCTCCGTGGCCGCTTGGTCCTCCGCCGTGCTGGGTTCGTAGTCCTTGGGTGGAACCGGGAAGGCCGTTGGATCGAGCCCCCATTCGTCCGCGCTGGCGACGACCTTCAGGACGGCCTCGCCATTGTCCGAGAGCCCCGCGGTCGTGAGCCATAAAGCCGGCCCGGTGCGCGTCTCGTAAAACGCTCTCAGCGCTGCGATATCATCCGTATGCTGCTCTTTTTCCACGCTCGGCTTTTCGAGCTGCACCTTAATCTCATCGGCGATGAGCAGTTCCTGCGGGGGCGCTCCGGCAGTCTCGTCCTCCTCGTCAAGGGGCTTTGCAGCGCCGCGCCGGGATGGTCGGGAATCTGGAGAATGACCGCTTCGTCAGCGAGCGCCGGCACACTCTGAGCCGACGCCGCCAGGCCGAACAGAAGCGCAAGGGCGAAGCCACCCAGGTCCTTCAGGATCGCGACTGAAACACGCCCACGCATCCTACAAACCCCGCTTATGGCGACAGGGTAGTCCGGGTTACCCCTTTCTGCCAACCGGAACTCCCCCCGGCATCGGCCTGCCACATGCAGGCGGGACTTCGAGTAACGCCTTGAACGGCCGCATGAAAATTGTGCGAAGCAGCGACGCCTTGAAGAATAAGGACAATTGCCTATACTCACTGTGAGAATAGCGCCAACAAGCTTGGACGAGACAACGCGCCGGCCTTGCGCCGGGCCTTTTTAGACCCACCATATACTCATATTGAGTATATTTAGAGGAGGCCATCACCGATGGAGTCTGTTCATACCGGGAGCCCGGAATGGGAAGCCAAGGCGCAGGCTGTCTTGCCGCCGTCCCTCGTTCCGGACCTCGCCTATACGCCCGAGGTGGCTGCCGAGACCGCGCATCTGTATGAGCGCGTCGCGCGCGTGATTCCGCCCGTCGAGTGGCCTCGATTCGCCCCTTACGTCAAAGCGATCAACGATCTGAAACAGGTCCGCAACGCCGTGGTGCTGGCGCACAACTACATGACGCCGGAGATCTACAACTGCGTCGCCGATGTCGTCGGCGACTCGCTGCAGCTCGCTCGCGAAGCCGCGAAAGCGGACGCGGAGGTGATCGTGCAGGGCGGCGTGCATTTCATGGCCGAGACGTCGAAGCTGCTCAATCCCGACAAGAAGGTCCTGATCCCCGATCTGCGCGCCGGCTGTTCGCTGGCGGAGTCGATCACGGGCGAGGACGTCCGCGCGCTGCGCGAGGCCTATCCCGGCGTTCCCGTGGTGACCTATGTGAACACCTCGGCCGACGTGAAAGCGGAGTCCGATATCTGCTGCACGTCGTCGAACGCCGTGCGCGTGGTCGAGTCGCTCGGCGCGAAGCGCGTGATCATGATCCCCGACGAGTTCCTCGCCAAATGGGTCCAGACCCAGACGGATGTGGAGATCATTACCTGGAAGGGGCACTGCGAGGTGCATGAGCGCTTCACCGCCGAGGAGCTTCGCGCCTATCGCGAAAGCGATCCCGGCGTGAAGATCATCGCCCATCCCGAATGCCCGCCCGAGGTCATCGACGAGGCCGACTTCACCGGTTCGACCTCCAGCATGATCAAATGGGTCGAGGACAATCAGCCCTCCAAGGTGCTGCTGGTGACCGAGTGCTCCATGAGCGACAACGTGGCCGTGGAGGCGCCGAACACGGAGTTCGTGCGCCCCTGCAATCTCTGCCCGCACATGAAGCGCATCACGCTGCCGAAGATCCTCGATAGCCTCATCTTCATGAAGGAAGAAGTGATCATCGATCCGGCCGTCATCGAGCCGGCCCGCGCCGCCGTCGAGCGGATGATCAATCTCAATCACTAGCGCCACAACTCAGCCCTACGCCGAAAGGACAGCGATGAACAACGGCAGCACCTCTCTTGTGCCGAACAACGCCGCCGACGGCGTGGTCGTCGTGGGCGCAGGTCTTGCGGGTCTGTTTACGGCCCTCAAGCTCGCGCCGCTCAAGGTGACCGTCATCTCGCCGGCGCCGATCGGCGAAGGTGCCTCCAGCGCTTGGGCGCAGGCCGGCATCGCCGCCGCGCTTTCTGAAGGCGATACGCCCGAGGACCATGCGGCCGACACCGTGCGCGCTGGCGCAGGTTTGGTCGACGAGGCGGTGGCGCTGCTGATGGCACGGGAGGCGCGCGCGCGGATCGAGGACCTGCTGCAGTACGGGGTGCCGTTCGACAAGGATCTCGAGGGCCGGCTGACCTTCGGCCATGAGGCCGCGCACCGCACCAATCGTATTTTGCATGTGAAGGGCGACAGGGCGGGCCGCGCCATCATGGGCGCGATCACCGCCGCGGTTCGAAAGACGCCGTCGATCACCGTGCTCGAGGGCGTGGCCGCGCGCGACCTGGTCGTGCGGAACGGGCGGGCGCAGGGCGTCGTCCTTGCCCCGACCGGCGAAGATTCGCAGACACACACTTTCGTTTTGCCCACGCGCGCCGTGGTGCTCGCGACTGGCGGTGCCGGCCACATTTATTCGGTGACCACCAACCCCGTCGAAGCGCGGGGCGAAGGCGTCGCCATTGCAGCCCGTGCCGGCGCAGTGATCGCCGATGCGGAGTTCGTTCAATTCCATCCCACCGCGATCGATATCGGCCGCGATCCGGCGCCGCTTGCCACCGAGGCGCTTCGGGGCGCGGGCGCGCTGCTCATCAACCGCAAGGGCGAGCGCTTCATGCGCGCGGTGCATGAAGACGCCGAGCTCGGCCCGCGCGACGTGGTGGCGCGCGCCGTCCATCGCGAGGTCGTCGGCGGACGCGGCGCGTTTCTCGACTGCCGTCCCATCGGCCCCGGCATCGCCGAGGAATTCCCGACGGTCGTTTCGACCTGCCGGTCGGCCGGGATCGACCCCGGCGCAAGAACCCATCCCCGTGCGCCGGCAGCGCATTACCACATGGGCGGTATCCTGGTGGACGTGCAGGGCCGCAGCACCGTCGATGGCTTGTGGGCCTGCGGCGAGGTGACCTCCACGGGCGCGCACGGCGCCAATCGCCTTGCCTCGAACTCCCTGCTGGAGGCGGTCGTGTTCGGCGCGCGCGTGGCCGAGGACATCGCCACCGCCCTGCCCCCGCTGCCACCGCAGACTCTGCAGGCGGTCGCGCGCGGCAGCGTGCCGGCGCAGCCGAACGCGAGGCGGAGCGGACGCTGCGCGAGACCATGTCGGCAAAAGTGGGCGTGGTCCGGGACGCGGAAGGGCTCTCCGAAGCGCTCGGCACCATCGTCGCGCTGGAGCGCGACAACGAGGGCGACCCGCAACTTGCGAACAGCTCGTCACGCAAAATTCGTCGCCGCGGCGGCCTTCGCGCGGACCGAAAGCCGCGGCGCGAATTTCCGCAGCGACTACCCGGGGCCCGACGAGGCGCAAGCACACCGCAGCATGTGGACCCTGAAAGACGCCGACGCGATCGCGCGTGAGGCTGCGGGGATCGCCAGCCCGCCGCGCCTGCGGATCGTCAGCCAAGGATAGGTCCGGTTCCGCCGCGCGGTCCCGGAATCACGGAGAGGCGTCCCATGGACTACCCGCTTCCCGAATATTTGGTGGAAAAGGCGGTACGCGAGGCCCTCGCAGAAGACTTGGGCCTTGCCGGCGACATCACCACCGATCCGATTATCCCGGAGGACGCCAGGGGCGCCGCGGCCATCGTCGTGCGCGAACCGGGCCGTATCGCTGGACTCGATCTCGCCGAGGCCGCGTTTCGCGCGCTCGATCCCGGCGTGAAATTCGAACGTCTCTTGGACGACGGCGCCGCCGCCGAAGCGGGCGCCACGATTGCCCGCGTCGAAGGCAAGACGCGCGCGCTGCTGACGGGCGAGCGGACGGCCCTGAACTTTTTTGGGCGCCTTTGCGGGATCGCCACCCTGACGGCGGCCTTTGTCGCGAAGGTCGAAGGAACGGGCGCGCGTATCGCGGACACGCGCAAGACGACGCCTGGACTGCGGGCCTTCGAGAAATACGCGGTGCGCTGCGGCGGCGGCGCGAACCATCGCTTCGGCCTCCATGATGCCGTGCTCGTCAAGGACAACCACATCGCCGCGGCAGGCGGGCTTGGGTCCGCCTTGGAGCGCTTACGCGCGCGTGCCGGGCACATGGTCAAGATCGAGGTCGAAGTGGACACCCTCGATCAGCTTCGCGATGCGTTGCAATTCCCAATCGACGCGGTGCTGCTCGACAATATGGATGTCCCGACGCTGAGAGAGGCCGTGGCCCTCGCGCAAGGCAAGGTGCTGACGGAAGCGTCTGGCGGCGTCAATCTGGAGACAGTGGCGGCAATCGCGGAAACGGGCGTCGACCTGATCTCAGTCGGAGCCCTTACTCACTCGCCCCGTAACCTAGACTCATCACTTGAGTGGACGCCGTAGAACTCGTCCCGGTCACGGAACTGACGGAGTCGGTCACGGCTTGCACGGCTGACGCCAGTGACAGCGTCGGCAGGAGATAACCGGTGTCGCTATCCATATCGTCCGCATCGGTCTCGGCGTCGAGGGCGGCTTCGACCGCGTAGGGCTCTTCGCCGCGTTTCTTGTAGAAAATGTGCCGGCCGATCTTGTCGATCCGGTTCATGCGGCGGGCCCAGCGCGGCCGCACGTAGTTCGCATGATAGAAGGTCGAATATCCGACTTCCGGCAGCCAATGCTCTCCGGCCATGAAGCTCTTGGCCAGATCCTGTGCCTTCGCCCATTGGCCCTTGTCGCGCGGATTGTCGGAATGGCCGTCGCACGTAAAGGAGAACTGGCAGCCCCGGCGGTGCTGTCCTTGGTAGACCACGCCGCAGATCGTCTGCGGGAATTTGGGACTACGCACCCGGTTGAGGATCACTTGGGACACGGCGATCTGGCCTTTCAGCGGCTCGCCGCGCGCTTCGAAATAGATGGCCGTGGCCAGGCAGTGGCGCTCGCGCTCTTCGAACTCGGCCTGGGTCTCGCCCTTGTAACGGAAGTCCAGCGCTTCCTCGGACGGACGGTAGGCGATGTCGTGCGGATCCGGACGGAAGGCATCGACCTGGAAATCGGCATTGAAGGGCGAGGCGTAGCCGGCCGTTTGGAATAGAGCGCTCTCAGGGGTCCGCCGCTCCGAAACGACGAGCGAGGCGGGTTTGACGGCGGCGTCCTCGCGCTCGTCTTTCTCATCGCCGGCGGCCCTCGAGAAACTCGGCATGCCGGTGAGGCTCGCCGTGACCATGGGCCGTACGGGCTGTGAGGCGGACACGGCGAAGCGGTCGGCGCGCGGGCCCTTGCCGTCTTCGTAGAACAGGCGGGCGGCCGCGGTGGAGACCATCCTGGGTTCGGGCGCGGCGGCGGTGCGAATAACGTTGGAAACGGTCCCGGGAGCGGCAGGAACAGTTCGACCTCGGCGCTGAACAGGCTGCCGGACGCAACTGCGTAACCCACACCGATGAACGGGAGCAGTACGAGCGCAGCGGCGGCGTACCACATCCGACGAACGCGTCGGCCCATTGTCCCTCCAGGTCCCCGTACGGATGGCTGACCAGTAACCCGCCTTCGCGAGCGTCCCCCTGGACCGGCCGTCCGAAACTTCTTACCCCGTCAAACGTGCTGATCGATCAACACGTTCCCGGGGCGTCCCCAAAATTTCCCAAGCGACTGGTTGGAAGTGAACCGACGGACCGTCGGTGCAAAGCCCCCTACCGGTTCGAACCCGGGACCCCGTTGTTTGCCTTAACAAGCAGCGATTATTCTAGATCAATCTGTGCATATCGGCAACGCTCTACAATTTCTACAAAGACTGGCTAACGATCCGTTACCGCTTGCTTTTTCAGGGCTGCCTGGGCTGCGGCGAGACGCGCAACAGGCACCCGATAGGGGGAGCAGGACACGTAGGTGAGGCCAATTTGTTCGCAGAAACCAATGGTTTCCGGATCGCCGCCATGCTCGCCGCAAACGCCGATCTTCAGGTCCGGACGCACGGCCCGGCCACGCTCGACACCGATTTCCATGAGTTCTCCGACTGCGTTATCGAGCGTCATAAAGGGATCGTGGTTAATGATCCCCTTGTCGGCGTATTCTCCCAGGAATCGGCCCGCATCGTCGCGGCTGAGGCCGAACGTCGTTTGGGTCAGATCGTTGGTTCCAAAGGAGAAAAACTCGGCCGCCTCGGCGATTTCGCCCGCCACCAGACAGGCGCGCGGCAGTTCGATCATGGATCCCACCTCGAGGCGACGCTCGTCTCGCGTTCCTTCTCCCGCGCGCGCCGTAACCGTGATGCGCTCTTTGACAAGGTCGAGCTCGCGCTTGGTCGCCACCAGCGGCACCATGATCTCGGGGCGCACCCGGTGGTGAAGTTCCTTTCCGGTCTCGATGGCCGCCTCGAAGATCGCCCGGGCCTGCATGTCGACGATCTCCGGATAGGTGACGAGCAATCGCGCCCCGCGCTGGCCGAGCATGGGGTTGAACTCCCTGAGAACGCCGATGCGGCGCTTGAGCTGGGCGATGCTGACCCCCATGGACTCCGCCACGTCCGCGATCGCGTCTTCCTCGTTCGGCAGGAACTCGTGGAGCGGCGGGTCGAAAAGGCGGATCGTCACCGGCAATCCGGCCATGATCTCGAACAGCTCGATGAAGTCCTGGCGCTGCGCCGGCAGGAGATCGGCTAGCGCCGCGCGCCGCGCCTCCTTCGTCTCCGCCAGGATCATCTCGCGCATGGCGACGATTCGGTTGTCCTGGAAGAACATGTGTTCGGTGCGGCACAGCCCGATGCCCTCGGCGCCGAAATCCCGCGCATGGCGCGCATCGGCCGGGGTGTCGGCATTGGCCCGCACCTCCATGCGCCGCAGACCGTCGGCCCAGTGCATCAGCGTCGAAAAATCCTCCGACAGCTCGGGCTGCCGCATGGTCACGCGCCCTTTGATGAGCTTGCCGGACGAGCCGTCGATGGTGACGACGTCGCCCTTGTGCAGAACGATGCCGCCCGCCTCGAGCGTTTCGTGTTCCAGATCGATATGGGGGCCGCGGCCCCGGCCACGCACGGACGGCCCATCGCCGCGCGCCACCACCGCCGCGTGGCTGGTCATCCCTCCACGCGTGGTCAAGACGCCGGCGGATGCATGCATGCCCTGGACGTCTTCGGGCGAGGTCTCGATCCGCGCCAGAATGACGGTGTGCCCTTGGGACTTCATGTGCACCGCTTCGTCCGCGTCGAAGACGATCTCGCCGGACGCCGCACCAGGCGATGCGGGCAAGCCCTTCACCAGCACCGTCATGTCCGCGTTGGGGTCGAGCGTCGGGTGGAGGAGCTGGTCGAGCTGCGCCGGGTTGATCCTCTCCACCGCCTCTTCCTTGGTGATGATGCCCTCGTCGGCCATATCGACGGCGATCTTCAGCGCGGCCTGCGTCGAGCGTTTGCCCGCGCGCGTTTGCAGCATGAAGAGTTCGCCGGCCTCGACCGTGAACTCGATGTCCTGGAGATCGCGGAAGTGCCGCTCCAACTTGGCGCAGGCGTCCTTCAACTTGGCGAACGCGTCCGGCATCAGGGCTTCGAGCGAGGGTTTTCCGTTCCCATTGACCGCGCCGGCTCTCTCGGTGAGCGGTTGAGGCGTGCGCAGCCCCGCGACCACGTCCTCGCCCTGGGCATTCAGGAGAAACTCGCCGAACAACTCGTTGACGCCCGTGGAGGGGTTGCGCGTGAACACGACGCCGGTGGCGCTGTTGTCGCCCTTGTTGCCGAACACCATGGTCTGGACGGTGACAGCGGTGCCCCAATCGTCGGGAATGTCGTGCAGCCGCCGGTAGGCGATGGCGCGCGCATTCTGCCACGATCCGAACACCGCGGAGATGGCGCCCCATAGCTGGTCGCGCAGGCTCTGCGGAAACCGCAAGGTGAGCTCCTTTTCGACCAACCCTTTGTAACGGCCGACAATCTCGATCCAGTCGTCCGCCTGGAGTTCGGGATCGAGCTCGAAACCCTTCAGGGCCTTGTAGTTTTCGAGAATGTCTTCGAACAGCCCATGGTCGAGCCCGAGCACCACGTCCGCATACATCTGGATGAAGCGCCGATAGGTGTCGTAGGCGAAACGGCGGTCGCCGGTCCGCCGGGCCAGGCCCTCGACGGTCTCGTCGTTGAGACCGAGATTGAGAACCGTGTCCATCATGCCGGGCATGGACGGCGCGCGCGCGCCGGACCGGACCGACACGAGCAGCGGATGGTCCACGTCGCCGAAATGCGCCCCGCTATACGCGGCCATCTTCACAAGCGCTTCGTCCACCATGGGCTTCAGTTCTTCGGGGAGGCGCCGGCCGTTCTCGTAATAGGCCGCGCACACATCCGTGGCGATGGTGAAACCGGGCGGTACGGGAAGCCCGATACGCGACATTTCGGCGAGGTGTGCGCCCTTGCCCCCGAGGCGGTCCTTGTCCGCGGCGGAGCCGTCGGCGCGTCCACCGCCGAAGCTGTACACCCATTTGGGCGCCTGATCCGCCATCCGGTCTCGTTTCCTCTGTTGCGTTGTCGATGCCCTGGTCCGGCCCCTCTTTTAGACCGTCTGGTGCATTGCACACAAACGGGCAAAGGCGGGACCCTTAAGAGCGCGGCACTATGGTCGCATGGGGCGCCGGTTCTTCGCGTTCCAATGGGTGAGGAAGTCGCCCCCCGGTATGACCCGGGCATTCGGCGGGGCGGACACGCCATAGGTCCAGGCGAGAATGCCGCCGCCACCGATCAGCGACACGTCGAGGGAAATCCGCGCGTAGTTCGGATCGCCATGCTCGTAGGCGTCGAGCTCGGCCAGAAGCCGGTCTCCGGGCGGCAAGGCAAACACGTCGCCGATGATGCGGGTCGGTGCGTTTTCGTCGAACAGCGCCGCGGGATACCAGCCCATGTCGTAGAGCTTGCCGGTTGCGCGGGCCTGGCCCACGTGACGCGCTTGGGCCGCGAGGCGCCGTGCCATGGGATGGTTGCTGCCTTGACGGAGCGTGCCGTAGACAAAGATGTGGCCCGGCTCGCTCATTCCGGCAGGTCGATGCGCCCGTCCTCTCGAAGGGGCCAAAGCGGATTGTACGCCACCTCCCAGACATGGCCGTCGAGGTCTGCGAAATAACCGTTGTAGCCACCCCAGAAGACCATCTCTGCCGGCTTGAGCAGCGTCGCCCCGGCTGCCTGTGCGTTGATCAGCATCGCATTCACTTCGTGCTCACTGGCACAGTTCATGGCAACGACAATTCCACCATTGCCGGTCCATAGCTCTTCGGCCTTGGCGTCCTCACGCTGCGCATCGCGGCCCCAGAGCGCTAGAACGATCGCGCCCGCCTGAATGAAGGTAACGGCGTCCTGGCTCGCGCTCGATTTTTTGAAGCCGAGCCGCTCGTAGAAGGCGGTTGCCTTGCCGACGTCGGCTACCCCGAGCGTGATGAGACTGACATGCGGTGGCATTCTTACGATCCCGCGATCTTGGAGAAGTCGGCGACGGTCTTCGTCGTACTGCGGATGCGATTCAAGAGCCGCAAGCGGTTCTCGCGCAACTTGGGATCGTCCGCGTTGACGGTGACCGTGTCGAAGAACGCATCGACCGGCGCACGCAAACGCGCCATGGCGGTCATGGCCGCTTCGAAGTCTTCGTCCTCGACGGCCTTCGCGGCGGCCTTCTCCACATCGTCGACGGCTTTGGCCAGCGCCTTTTCCTCCGGCGCCTCGAGCAACGCGGGATCGGGCGCGTCGTCGTAGGTCTTGCCGTCCTTCTTTTCTTCGATGCGAAGAATGTTCGCCGCGCGCTTGGTGCCGGCGAGCAGGTTCGCGCCGTCGTCCGTGTCGAGGAAACGGCCGAGCGCCTCGACGCGCGCCACGATCATCAGAAGATCGTCGCCGCCCAGCGCGAACACCGCGTCCACCAGATCGTGCCGCGCGCCCTGGTCGCGCAGATAGACTTTCAGGCGGTCGGCGAAGAAGGACAGGAGGTCGAGGCTCGACGTGCGGACCCGCCGCCCATCCATAAGCTCGGACTTATGGACCTTCGCGGTCATATTCTTGCGATTGTCGTCAATCCTCGGAGATTGAGTCTCGAACTGATCAATCAACGGCAATCGAAGATTGTTCTCCAGAACGATCCGGATGACGCCGAGCGCCGCCCGGCGAAGGGCGTACGGATCCTTCGAGCCCGTAGGCTTTTCGTCGATGGCCCAGAAGCCCACCAGCGTGTCGAGCTTGTCGGCAAGGGCGACGGCGATGGACACGGGTTCGCGCGGAACCTCGTCCGAAGGACCCACCGGCTTGTAGTGATCCGCGATGGCATTGGCCACGGACGGACGTTCGCCCTGATCGAGCGCGTAGTAGCGGCCCATGATGCCTTGCAGCTCCGGAAACTCGCCGACCATGTCGCTGACGAGATCGGCCTTGGCGAGGATGCCGGCTCGTTCGGCGTCTTCCGCGTCCGCGCCGACAAGCGGCGCCAGGTCCCGCGCCAGCTTGAAGATGCGCTGCACCCGCTCGTACTGGGTGCCGAGCTTCTCGTGGAAGGTGATGTCTTTCAGCTGCGGCACCCGCGTCTCGAGCGAGACCTTGAGATCTTGATCGAAGAAGAATTTCGCATCCGACAGCCGCGCGGCAATCACGCGCTCGTTGCCTTGGGTGATGGAGGTGCCGCCGTCGTCGGCGTCCAGGTTCGCCACCAGCACGAAGCGGTTGGCCAGTTCATCGCCCTTGGACACCGAGAAGCACTTCTGATGCGCCTTCATGGAGGTGGCGAGCACTTCCGGCGGCACGTTCAGAAACTCTTCGTCGAATGCGCCCAGGAGCGGCACGGGCCATTCGGTGAGCCCGGCATTTTCGTGCAGCAGTCCCTCGTCCTCGACCAGCGCGAAGCCGTGCTCGCCGGCGCGCGCCCGCGCCGCGTCGAGGATCCGCGCGGCGCGCTCGTCCCCATCGAGAACGACGTAGGCCTTTCGCAGCTTCGCCTCGTAGTCGGCGAAGTCTTTCACGTCGAACGCTTTCGGCGCCATGAAGCGATGGCCGCGCGTGGTCTTGCCGCTCTCGATGCCGTCGATCTCGAAATCGAGACCTTGCCGCCGAGGATGCAGAGGACGGAATGCAGCCGGACGGACCCAGCGCAGCTTGCCGGCGCCCCAGCGCATGGCCTTGGGCCAAGGAAAGGTCTTGACGATCTCCGGCACGATCTCGGCCACCACGTCGGCGGTGTCGCGTCCCGGCGTCTCGATCAGGGCGACATAGAAGCTGCCCTTCTTGTCCTCGCGGGTCTCCGCCTGGTCGACGGATTTCAATCCGGCGGATTTCAAAAAGCCCTCGATGGCCTTCTCGGGCGCATCAACGCGCGGGCCCTTGCGCTCTTCGCTGACGTCCGGCGAACGCTTCGGCAGGCCTTCGACCACGGCCGTGATACGGCGCGGCGTGGCGTAGGTGCGGATCTCGGAAAATTCGAGACCGGCGGCTTTGAGCTTGTCGCCGAGCAAGCGCGCAAGGTCCTCCCGCGCACGCGTCTGCATGCGCGCCGGGATCTCTTCGGAGAAGAATTCGAGCAGGAGTTCAGCCATGGCGCGAGGTCCTCCCGGCGAGAGGTCTTGACCGAAACCGATGTCGTGGTCGTCGAGATCCTGGATGCCGAATTCGAGGACGCCGTATGGCTTCTCGCCGAGGTGATAGTCGATCAGCGCACCGCGTTCTTTCAGCTCTTTGTACATGGCGCGCGCATCGTCGACCCAGAAATATGCATTCCACATCTTGTCCTTGATGTGCCAATGGGGAACGGCCTCTTTAGCCTCTGGCACCTGAGTCAGCATGACATGGGCGGCATCGCGCGCGGCGATGGCGAAGTCGGGCGGCTCGCCCCAGACGCCGAGCGTGCCGAAGCCGACTTTCTCGGCCCAATAGTCGATCGTCTTGGGCAGATCGCGCGCGAACAGCACCGGCGCTTGATGCAGGATCTTCGCCTGGCTCATGACGCACCGCCCGCTTCCGTCTTGAGCCAGGCGCGCAGCAGGCCTTGGCGAGATCGCGCACCCGCAGGATATAGGCCTGGCGCTCGGTGACGGAGATCACCCCGCGCGCATCCAGCAGATTGAAGATGTGCGAGGCCTTGATGGCCTGGTCGTAGGCCGGCAGCACCATCAAATGGCGCTCGCCGTTTTCGCCCGCCTCAAGCAATGCCTTGCACTCATCCTCGGCATCGCGGAAATGCTCGAACAGTTTCGCCGTGTTGGCGTGCTCGAAATTATGCCGGGAGTACTCCTGTTCAGCCTGCAGGAAGATGTCGCCATAGGTGACCTTGGCGTCCCCTTCCCCGCCGTTGAAGTTGAGGTCGTAGACATTGTCGACACCCTGCACATACATCGCCAGGCGCTCGAGCCCGTAGGTGAGTTCGCCGGACACCGGATCGCAGTCGAACCCGCCGACCTGCTGGAAATAGGTGAACTGCGACACTTCCATGCCGTCGCACCAGACTTCCCAGCCAAGCCCCCAGGCGCCGAGCGTGGGGCTCTCCCAGTCGTCCTCCACAAAGCGGATGTCGTGGTTCTTCGGGTCGATCCCGATGGCGTAGAGGCTCTCCAGATACAGATCCTGAATGTCGGGCGGCGAGGGCTTCAGGATGACCTGGAACTGGTAATAGTGCTGGAGCCGGTTCGGGTTCTCGCCGTAGCGGCCGTCCTTGGGGCGCCGCGAAGGCTGCACATAGGCCGCGCGCCAGGCTTGGGCCCGAGCGACCGCAGCGTGGTGGCCGGATGAAACGTGCCCGCGCCGATCTCCATATCGTAGGGCTGGAGAATGACGCAGCCCTGATCGGCCCAGAAGCGCTGAAGCCTCAAGATCAGGTCCTGGAACGAGGGCGCGGTGCCTTTCCGGCAGATTTCGATTGCTTGGACATGTCCGATTCGTGGAAGGGCAGGATCGCCGCCGCACGCTATTGCCTTGCGAGCGACAATGGAAGCCATAGAAGGACATCCATCGCCGAGCGGGGTGCCGCCTTGCGGCCTGGCAGGGCCATCCCGGCCTAATGCGGCTCCGTCTGGCCTAATGCGGCTTTTTGGGGCGGTAGACGCCGGTGACGGGGTCCTCTTCGAGCGCCACGCTGCTTTCGATGTCCCGCCGCTCCATGGCCTCCTCCGCCTTCTGTAGTTCGGCCCGAACGCGCTCCTGCTCCTTTTTCAGGTACCGCCTGACCAGGAGAAGCCCCGCGCCGATGGCGGCCAAGAGGAGAACCTGCGGCATCGGCCTACAACCCGAAACGCGACCAAAGCGCGCGCGCCTCGATCGCGGAGATCACGTCCGCGGCGAGCCCTTGTGGCCAGCCGCCGAGTTCGAAGCCGCCGGCCGAGGTCGAGACCGACTTCTTGTTGCGCCGGAGCAAGCCGCCGCCGGTCGAGACGAGCTTGAAACGCACGTCTTCGCCGAAAACTTCGCGCATCTTGGTGCGCAAGTCCGACAGGCCGTCGACGAGGCCGAGTTCGGCGGCCACTTTGCCGGACCAGAACGCGCCGGTGAACAGTTCGTCGTCGGACTTTGTCAGCTTGTCGCCCCGGCGCGATTTCACCATGTCGATGAAGGCCTCGTGCACGTCGAGCTGGATCGCCTTGATGCGTTCCACGTCGGCAGGCTTTTCGGGCAGGAAGGGGTCGAGCGTGTCCTTGCTCTTGCCCGCGGTGTAGACGCGGCGCTCCACGCCGATCTTCTCCATCAGCCCCGGAAACCCGAAACCGGCGGCGATGACCCCGATCGATCCCACGATCGAGCTCGGATCGGCATAGATCTCATCGCCCGCGAGCGACAGCATGTAGCCGCCCGACGCCGCGACGTCCTCGCAGAACGTATAGACCTTGAGGTCCTTTTCCGCGGCGAGGGCACGGATCCGTTTGTGGATCAGCGTCGACTGGACAGCCGCACCGCCGGGCGAATTGATCTGAATGGCGACGGCCTTGGCCCCGCGCATGGAGAAGGCCTTCTCGATGGCGGCCGCGACCGTGGGCAGGGAGAGTTCCTGCCTGAAGGGAGAGGTCATGCCGATGGGCCCGCTGAACCGCAGGACCGGCACGAGGGGGCGCGGCTTCGTCCACTTCTCCGGAAGCAGGGCCTTCATCGCTGCAGTCAAACCATTTTCGCTCATAAACGCACCGTACCCTCAGGCCAATTGAGATCAAGAGTTGTCCACTAGATCGGGACCAATAAAGGCCAGACCGGGGCAAGCGCGGCGGCGTGCCGTTCGATACCAGAGCCGGCTCTCTACTTCTTCCAAGTCTCCAGCACCGAAAAGCCCATCTTGCTGCGCAGCTCCTTCCGCCGTTGCGCGTATTTGGGTTTCGGATCCAGCTTGACGGCTTCATCCAGGTCCTTCAGCGCCGGTTCACGCTCCTTGAGCCCGAACTCGTAAACGTTCGCACGCCGGTACAGTCTTTGCGCCTTGTCGTCGTCCGATGTGGCGAGCTCGACCAGCGCCGTGCGGTCCTTGAGCTGCTCCCGGTAGAGCTTCTTCTTGGTCTCGGCGCCCTTCGGGGCCGTGGGGCCGGTGTGTATTTGCCGGGCGTGCTGTTCGAAAAGTTCCGCGCGCGTCTCAAGCAAGGTCACGCTCTTTGGATTCTGCGCAATCGCCTTGTCGAGCGCGCGCTGCATCCATCGCCAGTCCCCCACCATGAGCTTCCCGCGCAGCACGAACGGGTTCTGCAGCATGTGGGCGATATCCTCGGCAGCCCCGTCGTTCTCCTCCAGGAAGGTCCTTGCCTTGGCACGCCCCATGTAATTTTCGAACAGGAACCTCTTGTCGGTATTCTTGTCGTTGCAGTTTTGCGCGGTCCAATCGATGGCCGCGGTGAACCCTGCCTGCGCGGCTTCGTAGTCGCTCTTTTTCAAAGCTTTATCGGCGCTGGACGCCTGGAAATAGCAAGACGAGCCTCTCGTGCCCCTGTCGGCACCGGCATCGGAGGCCGTCACAAGTCCGAACACGAAAGCCACAGCGACGGCGACGCTCGGTTGGTACCAGGTGCTGCTTCGACGCATTTGGGTCCTCGAAAACGGTCCATCGCCTGACCGGACTGCGCGGCCCGATACGGCACATTCAGATCATCGACGCCAATCGGTCCGGCCGGTAACGGGAGACGAGCGCCACCATCATGTCGCGGTACATCCGGCGCGTGAGGACCTCGAGACCGAGTTCGGCCGCGAGGACGCAAGGCAGGATGCGGCCGAAATACAGCCCGAGGAGCCGCGGCTCGTGACCACGCCGGCGCATCTCGGCGAGCACTAAGGGTGCAAGCTCGTAATAGAGCCGGATCTCACGTTGTCCATCCGCCGTCTGCGCCAGAACCTCGTCGCGGAACCGGCGCAGCGCCGTCAGCTCGAAACAATCGTCGGCAAGGCCGACGACATCGCAGCAGGCCGTTGTGATGAAGCACTTCTTGGGGCCGCCGCGACCACCGCCTGATTCGTCCTGGCTCTCAGGGTTGGCGCCGGGTCCCGAAATCTTCGGTGGGGCGCACGCCTTGCGGGCGGTCGTGACCGCGTAATGCGCATCGGAGTCGGTCTTCATCTTTTCTATGACATCCGCCGTGCCGTCGAGATCGGCGTCGAAGACGTCGAAACCGCTTCCGTCCATGTCCGCCGCGACGCGCAAATTGCGGATCGCCGCGACACGGCTCATGTCCCCGTCAAAGAGCTCCGTGAGATTGAAGCTCTTGGCATAGGGCGGCGGGTTCATCTTGGATTTGTACTTGGGATCTGGTTCGGGCTGGAAGACGACGCTGTCTGCCTTCTCGCCGTCCACGAACAGATCGGCCTTGAACACATCGTATTTGCCGACGGGGATCACGCTGATCCAGGCATTGAAGCCTTGTTTCGGCCCTGTCTCGGCCTTGTACCAGATCTTGTACTCGGCCGTGCCGCCCGTCTTGACGTCGCCGTCGAGATCGCCGCCGCCCTTCGTCTTGATCTTTTCGGGAATCAGGTCCGCGTGAGCGGCCGGGCCGAAGAATTGGTAGGACCAACTCCCGAGCGTGCCGTTCTCCTGTTTCGGGTATTTCCGGAACGCCGCCGAAGAGCCTGCGCCGGGCGGACAGTTGGCCGAGTTTTTCGGCTTTGTCTCCACCTTGACGGCGGTTCTCTTCCTCTGCGGCCCGCCGATGGCGGCGGGGTTCGGGTTCCTGGCCCAGGCCTCGTCCGGACCTATCCGCATTTTCTGCAGAGCCTCGCCGGCGCCTTGGAGATCGAAGCTGAAGATATCGTAGGTGGTGCCGCCGATCTTGGCCGTCACGCGCAGATTGGACGCGGAGGCCAAGCCGCCGAGATCGCTTCCGAACACCTTCGTGAGGTCCCGCTTCGTCTCCTTTTCGACCTTGAAGCTGTCGACCTCCTTCCCATCCACGAGGACGCGTGCCTCGAAGCTGCCAGGCGTGTTCCCGGTCCGCTCCACGATTAGCGTGCCGCTGTAGCCATGCGCGGGGCCCGGCGGACTCCAATAGTCGATCATGATTTTTGCCCGACCGCGCGGCCCCATGATCTTGGGGCCCCCGGTCTGGGTCTTGATCTTCCGCCAATTGGGAAACGCGTGGGATTCGTAGCCGCCCTGAGAGGAGAAGGTCCAGTTTCCGGCCTCCCCCCGGAGGTCCTTCGCCGGTTGCGGCTCGACCGTGACCGCCCTCTTGCCCGAGGTTGCGCGTTCCTGGGCCTTGTTGCGCGACTTCTGGGGAACGTCCTGGCCATGGAGCGGCTGGGGCACGACCGTGGCAGCCGTGAATGGCACGACGGCCACGAGCGCCGTGAGCGCCTTCAGGCGCCGGAGGTTTGCGCGATAGGACATGATCCGGTTTCACCCTTCTCAAGAGCCCGGCCGATCCAGTCTTCCCCGCACGAATAGCGTACAATTCTAGGATTGCACTTGAACGAATGCAACGCGCCGTGGTGTGGGCGCGGCAACCGAATTCGACCCGCCCATTCGCCCATTAAGGTGAATGGGCGATCGGACGTGAGCCGGTGCCATTTGAATGATATAGGATCGGCATGTCGCGGGCGCCCCGCTTGGAGCGGCCAGCCGGACCGTTACAGACATCAGTCCCAGGAGGACTCTTCAATGAGAAAATTTGCGATCCTGGCGAGCCTGGCGGCCGCCGTCGCGTTTCTCGGCGTTTCGCTGGCGCCGCAGCCCGCCGAGGCGGGCTGGTGCCGCAAGGTCTGGCGCAACGGCTATTACAGCACGGGATATTGCGGCCGGCGCTTCGTCGCGCCTGGGCGCTACGTCCGGCCGCGCGCGGCCTATTACGTTCCACGGCGCTGCCGCTCCCGCTATGGCTGCAGCGCCTACCCTTACGCCTATTACCCTTATTGGCGAAAGCGCGCTTGGGGCGGCTGGTACTAACCGCGCCACACGCATCGCACTCCGGCAAGGGTCGGTCTCCAATCGGGGGCCGGCCCTTTGTCGTTTGCGCCGATATCTTGCGCCGGGTGTCTCCGGCTCTCGGCGTCCGTTGCCCTGAACGGCCCATGAATCGGGCCGTCAGCCCCGGTTCAGCCACTCACCTCTAAGCCTGTTCCTCACGACCGAGGATTTCAGGCGGCGCGAAAGGCGCCCCAACGGAGGTATGAACCATGCTGAAAACGACACTTCTCGCCGCGGCCGCGCTGGTGGCTTTCGGAGCAACGGCGGCCTATGCGGGACACGATCGCGGACATGACGGCGACGGCCACCGCGCCGGCAAACATGGCGGTTACGAGCACAGCTACACGCCCGGCCCCCGCGCCGGCCGCCGTCACCACCATTCCGACAGGTATGGCGCGCAGCGCTGGCACCGCTACGGCCCGAGCTGGTTCGACGACCGCGGACGCCGCCATTGCCACTATGCGCCGCGCAAGGTCTCCATCAAGGTCTGGGACCGCCGAGGAAATCCGTACCGCAAATGGGTTTGGAAGGACGTGAGGGTCTGCGTCTAGCGGGCCCTCGCACGCCCGGGTTTCCTCCCTAGCCCCGGGCCATTGCGAGGCTGCCGCCTGTCCCCCCATGGCGGCAGCTTCGCTCTCAACTAGCGGCCGCCAAGCTTCCGTCGCGGCCGCGCCTAAGCCCCAGTTGCGTCCAGACGAAACGCCGCTCCTTCGCGCAAGACGGCTTCGGCTTCGGCGGTGTAGGCGCCCCCCTCCTCGTGCAGAACCAGTCCGGGCAGGAGGCGCGTGGCCGCGCGGCTGTTCTTCCGCCCCTGGACAATGACGCGGATCGCCGGGAGACCCCGCTTGGGAAACAGGGGGTAGATCGCGAGGGCGCCGAAACGGTCTTTCAGACCCTCCAAGAGCGGCCCGAGATGGTCGGCCCGATGGATCAGGGTCAAGGTGGCGCGCGGTCCAGCCATGGTGGTCAGGAACCGCACCCAGCGCTCCAGTTCGCCCGCCGGCATCACATGCGCATGCGCGCGCGCCGCGTCCGGCGCCATCCGGACCGAACCTTCGCCGTAGAACGGCGGATTGGCCATGACCTGGTCGTAGCCTTCGCGCACGAGGCCGGCGCTGCTCAAAATCTTGGCCGGCGCGGTGAGATCCGCCTCGATGGCACGGAAACGCTCGCCAAAGCCGTTCCGCGCCGCATTCCGGCGCGCCAGGGCGCATTGGTTCGCGTCGATTTCCACACCGGTGACATCGACACCGGGGACGCGGGCCAGAAGACACAGGCCTGCGGTTCCAGCGCCCGGTCCCGGCGCCAGGACCGCATCGCCGGCTTGCGCCGGCACGGCGGCGGCGAGAAACACCGCATCGCTGCCGCCCCGATGCCCCGACCTGTACTGAAGGATTTCGATCCGTCCGCCGAGGAATGCGTCGGCCGTCGTTTCCGGCTCGCCGGAGCCGCTAGGACCGATCGTCGCGCTCGAGATCATCGCCTACGCCAGCCTCGGTCAGAAGCGCGCGCGCCTTGTTGACGGAAACGTCCTCAACCAGTACGCGCTGCGGCAAGACACCGATGGATCCCTCCATCACGCTCATGTTGGTATCGAGCACTGTGAAAGCGATTCCCGCCTCTTTGAGGAGCGCGCTCACAAACGAGACAAGCACGGGATCGTTCGACCTTATCAATTCTTTCATCGCGACAACCGCTCCCGAAATGCCACCAGCGCCTTCTTCTTCAATTCGGGCCGCCGACAGTGCTATAAGCCCTCCGCACCGGAGGAAACGAAACCCCTCACAAGAGGAGACTGGCCCGTGGGCATCGTCGTCAAGCTTTCCGACCCGCGCGAACCCAGCGCAAGCCTCGCCCCGCTCTTCGCGCTTGTCGAGGAGGACATGGCCCGTGTCAACCAGATCATCCTGGACAAGGCACGGTCCAATGTCGAACTGATCCCCGAGCTCGCGCGCCACCTGATCGATTCCGGCGGCAAGCGCCTGCGCCCGATGCTGACCATCGCCGCCGCGAAGCTGTGCGGCTACGAAGGCGACGGCCACCAGCGGCTCGCGGCGGCCGTGGAGTTCATGCACACGGCAACGCTGCTCCATGACGACGTCGTCGACGAAAGCAACCTGCGGCGCGGCAAAACCACGGCCAGACTGCTATGGGGCAACGAGGCCAGCGTCCTCGTCGGCGACTACCTGCTCGGTCAGTCCTTCAAGATGATGGTGGACGTGGGCTCCATGGGCGCCTTGCGCATCCTGTCCGACGCGGCGGCGATCATTGCCGAGGGCGAGGTGATGCAGCTCATTACCGCGCACAACACGGACACCACGGAGGACGACTACCTCGCCGTCATCGAAGCCAAGACGGCGGCCCTGTTCGCGGCGGCGGCCGAGGTGGGCGCCGTGGTCGCCGAGCGTCCGAAATCGGAAGCGGCGGCCTTGCGGTCCTTTGGGCGCAATCTCGGCGTCGCCTTCCAGCTCGTGGACGACGCCCTCGACTATTCGGGCGAGCAGTCGGAGCTCGGCAAGAGCGTCGGCGACGATTTCCGCGACGGGAAAATCACGCTTCCCGTGGTCCTGAGCTATCGGCGGGGCAGCGCCGACGAGCGCAAGTTCTGGGAACGGACGGTCAAGGAGGGCGACATCGGTGACGACGATCTCGACACGGCCATCGACCTGATCGCCAAGCACAACGCGCTCGCCGACACGATGGAACGAGCGCGCCATTACGGCGCGATCGCCCGCGATGCCCTCGCCATATTCCCGGACGGCGACATCAAGTCCGCGCTGCTCGGGGCGATCGAGTTTTCGGTGAGCCGGCCGTTCTAGTTCCCGGTGGACGGCAATCGCTCAGGGCGTCCGGGGATTCCCGAGGATCCCCGCGGTAATCCACCAATCCGGCGCTTTCTCGGCGAGCAGGATCGCGGCCCGCAAAGCCTCCCGCGGTGTGGCGAACACGGCAAAGCAGGTCGCACCGGATCCGGACAGCCGGACGAGCCGGGCGCCACTCAGCGTTTCCAACGCCGAAATCACGGCCCCGAGCTCCGGCGCCAACCTCCGCGCGGCGGGCTCCAGATCGTTGACGCGCGCCGACGCATAGGCGATCAGCGCCTCGAAGCTTCCGCCGAAATCCAGTGGCGGCGCGCCTTCCGAGAGAGCCTCCGGGGACGCGTCGAGCGGCGCTGCGCCGAGCGCGCCGTAGACCGCCGAGGTTGCGAGCTCTACGCCGGGATTGGCCAGCACGACACCGCAGTGCGGGAAACCGGATACGGCGGCGACCTTTTCGCCGCGGCCCGTGATCATAGCCGGGGAGCTCCGGAGGCAGACAGCGACGTCCGACCCAAGCACCGGCGCGATCGCGCCCGCGTCCTCGGCCGAGAACGCGCCCTCACCGGCCGCCACGAGCAATCTCAGCGCGGCGGCGGCATCGGCCGACCCGCCGCCGAGCCCCGCCGCGACGGGAAGCGCCTTCACGAGGCCGGAAGGAGCCGGACGGCAGGGCGGGACGCGGGCGCGCGCCGCCTCGGCGGCCTCCAGCATGAGGTTCGCGCCGGCCAGCGCACCGGCGAAGGGCCCTTCGACCTCGAGCGTGACGCCGGGCGGCACCGGAGCGCCCGCGCCCTGCGCCACGAGCCGAGGCCCTGGCGAAATGTGAGGGGTGAATTCGACCGTGTCGCCGGCACCGGCAAAAGCGACAAGGCTTCTCAATTCGTGGAAGCCGTCGCCGCGCCGGCCCAGGACCTCAAGCGTGAGGTTCAGCTTGGCCCAGGCAATGTCCCGAAATCGCATAGTGCGACGTGACGTATCGCGAACCGGCCTCTAATGCGAGGCGTTCCGTTTGGCCTCGACAGATTCGGAGGCAGACTTCGTCGCCGTCTCCTCTTCGAGCCCCGACTCGATCTTCTTGATCAGGCTCACGCGCAGGTCGTCTTCCGGCTCCAGCGACATCGACTGCTGCCACTGATATTTGGCTTCGACCCGGCGCCCCACACGCCAATAGGCATCCCCGAGATGGTCGTTGATGATGGGATCGTCCGGGCGCAACTCCACCGCCTGTTCGAGATACTCGACGGCCTTGGGCATGTTGCCGAGGCGGTAATGGGCCCAGCCGAGACTGTCGACGTAGTAGCCGTCGTCCGGCTTCAGGCTTACGGCCTTGCGGATGTAGTCCATGGCCTGCTGCAGGTTCAGACCCTGGTCCACCCAGGAATAGCCGAGATAGTTCAGGACCAGCGACTCGTCGGGGTTCAGGCGGAGGGCCTCGTTGAAGTCGGCCTCGGCCGCGGGCCAATCCTTCAGGCGCTCGTTACAGACGCCGCGCGAATAATACAGGGCCCAGTTTCGCTTGGTGGGCTTGTCGACCAGGCTGATCGCCTTCGTGTAGTAGTCGCGCGCCTCTTCGTAGCGCTCCTTGGAGCGGAGGATATTTCCGAGCGCGTCGAGCGGGCGGATATCGTCCGGGTTCTCGGCGATGATGTCCTCGAGCAGGACCTTCGCTTCGTCGATGCGCTCGAGCGAGGTCAGCGCGAACGCTTTCTGAATCTGCACATTCACCCAAAGCGGGGACGATGGCGGAATGGCATCGAAGGCGGCGATCTCGGCCTCGTACTTCTTAGCCGCCGAGTGAGCCTCCGCGAGTGCGATTTGCGCCAGCGGAAAGTCCGGCTTCAACAGGAGCGCGAATTTCAGGTAGACGACACCCATATCGAGACCGCCCTCGCCAGCCACGGCATCGCCGATCCCGTAGAAGACCTCGGCGAGACCTTCGGTCGGGTTCTCCGCAATCAACCCTGGCTGGCCGCCGCTTTCGATCTCCTCCAGCAGCGCCTCGGTCAGGGGATGCGGCGCGGTCTTGGCCATGTGCATCTTGAGTGTCGCGATCGCCAAATCCTGCCGGTTGCCGTTGACGGCGTGACGCGCATAGGCATCGGCGATCCGAAGCGTCGTGGGGCTCCGCTTGAACGCGGCGTCGTAGGACGTGCTGGCAAGCTGATGGCGTCCCGCGACATCGGCGATCAGCGCCCGGTGGTAACGTTGATAGTACTGCGCCCAATCCGCATTGCTCAGGCGGTCCAGCGTCTCGAACGCTTTCGAATGTTCGCCGGCGGCTTCCTGGACCCAGGCGCGCGCCAGCGTGGAGGCGAGATCGGCGATGGGGCCCTGCCGCGCGGCCGCAAAATGCACATCCGCCTTCTTGTAGTCGCCCCGCTGGAACGCATTGATGCCCAGCAGGAATTGCGCGAAGCGGTGCGAGGGCTCGACCTTGACGAGTTCATTGGCGAGTTTGCTGGCCCGCTTCCAATGGCCGGCACGCGCCTCGAGCAGGAAGGCCTGTTCGAGAATGGCTTCGTTGGACGGGTCGCCTTCCAAGGCCTTGGTATAGAAGTCCGCCGCCGCGTCCGTGTCGTGATTCTGGCGCGCGACGCGGCCCGCAAGGTAGTTGCCGAGAAGGGTACGGGCGCCCGGATTGTCCGGCTTGGTCGCCACGACTTCCGAATAGGCGGCTGGAGCTGCAAAGATCGCCATCAGGAGAACAGACCGCAGGGTCCATTTCCCAATACGCCCGCTGTCGGCATTCGTCATGTTGTCGGCCCGGCTTGCGCCGCCCCAGGCTAATTGGTCCAAAGGTCTTGGACAGGCTATGCGCTTTGTCCTGTCATGAAAACAATATTTGGGTTCAAAGGCGGCGCGTTTGTGACCTAATTGGTTGGATCACATGAGCATTCTGTAATGTTGGCCGGCTACATGTTGGCGTAGTTGGGTCCGTCGCCGCCTTCCGGCACCACCCAGGTGATGTTCTGCGCCGGATCCTTGATGTCGCACGTCTTACAGTGCACGCAGTTTTGCGCGTTGATCTGGAAACGCACCGAACCGCCTTCCTCCACGACCTCGTAGACATTCGCCGGGCAATAGCGCTGCGCGGGCTCGTCGTAGTGGGGCAGATTCTGCTCGATCGGCACGTTCGGGTCTTTGAGCGTCAGATGCACGGGCTCGTCCTCGTCGTGGTTGGTGTTGGACAGGAACACCGACGAGAGGATGTCGAAGGTCAACTTGTTGTCGGGCTTCGGGTAATCGATGGGATTCGATTTCGCCGCAGGCCGCAGGCTCGCATAGTCGGGTTTTTTGTGTTTCAGCGTATGGCCGAGGAACGGCAGGATCGTATTGAGCCACATATCGACGCCGCCGAGCATGACGCCGAGCCGCGTGCCGAAACGCGACCACAGCGGCTTCACGTTGCGGACCTTCTTCAGCTCCTTGGCCATCGCGCTCGCCTCGAAGGCCTGGATATATTCCAGAAGCGTGTCGCGCGCGCGCCCCGCCTCGATGGCCTCAAAGGCTGTTTCAGCCGCCATCATGCCCGACAGCATGGCGTTGTGAGACCCCTTGATTCGCGGCACGTTCATGAAGCCCGCGGCGCAGCCCACCAGCGCACCGCCGGGGAACGCGAGTTGCGGCACGGCCTGCCAGCCGCCTTCGGTGAGCGCGCGGGCGCCATAGGCGATGCGCTTGCCGCCCTCGAGATGCTTCGCGATGACGGGATGGGTCTTCGCGCGCTGGAATTCCTTGAACGGGCTGAGATAGGGATTGGCGTAGTCGAGATGGACGACGAAGCCGACCGACACCAGGTTGTCACCGAAATGGTAGAGGAAGGAGCCGCCGCCGGTCTTGTCGTCGAGCGGCCAGCCCATCGTGTGCTGGACAAGGCCCGGCTGGTGCTTCTCGGCCGGTATCTCCCAGAGCTCTTTCAGGCCGATGCCGAATTTCTGGGTGCCGCTGTCTTCGTCCAGACCGAATTTCTCGATGAGTTGCTTGGTCACCGAGCCGCGCGCGCCTTCGGCGAAGAACGTATACTTGCCCATCAACGCCATGCCCGGCGTGTAGCTGTCCTTGGGACTGCCGTCGCGCGCAACGCCAAGGTCGCCGGTTATCACGCCCTCGACCGCGCCGTCCGCGCCAATGATCGCGTCGGCCACGGCGATACCCGGGTAGACCTCGACCCCGAGCGCCTCGGCCTGCTCCCCGAGCCACTTGGTGAGATTGCTAAGGCTTCCCGCGTAGCAACCGTGATTGTTCATCAGGGGCGGCATGAAGAAGTTCGGCAGCCGGACCTCGCCCGCCTCCCCGAGATAGTAGAACAGGTCCTTGGATACCGCGTCGGTGAGCGGCGCGCCTTGCTCGCGCCAATCGGGGATGAGCGCGTCGAGCCCTACGGGATCGATCACCGCCCCGGACAGAATATGGGCGCCGATCTCCGATCCCTTTTCCAGGACGACGACGGAGATCTCCTTGTCCTTCTCCGCCGCAAGCTGTTTGAGCCGGATCGCGGCCGAGAGCCCCGCAGGACCGCCGCCGACGATCACCACATCGAACTCCATCACGTCCCGTTCGACCTGATCGCTCATCTCAGCCCTTTCCATTTTCGCATCGCACCCAGCCGCGCCCACGGCGAAATTGGTGCTAAACTCATGATAATTGCCCTGAACTGACAAATATCGGATCGGCCCTGCCCACGCAAATGAGTGAAAGCGCCGCAAAAAGCACCTCAAGCCTTCTGGCCTGGTACGAGGCCATGGGTGTGGACGAGGCCATTGGTGAAGAGCCGGTGGACCGCTTCGCGCAGTCCGCCGCCCCGCCGGCTTCACAAGGCACGCCCCGCGACTCGGCCAAAGGCGCCCCGGACACGGCGGCGGGAGCCGCGCCAAAGGGTGCGCTCAACGTGCCTCCCAAAGCCTCTCGGAAGGCGCGGCGTCCGGCCCCGGCCCCGGAAGATGTGGCGCCGCCCGTCCTCGAAGGGATCGAGACGCTTGCCGAACTCGAGAAGGCCGTGGCGGCCTTCGAGGGGTGTCCGCTGAAACGGACCGCCAAGAACACGTGCTTGCGCGCGGGAGCGAGAAGGCCAAGGATGCTGATCGGCGAGGCGCCGGGCCGCGACGAGGACCTGCAAGGCAAACCCTTCGTCGGGCGTGCCGGCAAGCTCTTGGACAAGATGCTGGCCGCGATCGGGCTCGACGAGACCTCGGTCTACATCACCAACACGATCTATTGGCGCCCGCCCGGCAACCGCACACCCACGCCGCAGGAAATCGGTTCCTGCGCGCCGTTTCTCGCCCGGCAGATCGAATTGCTGCGGCCCGAGGTGATCGTGCTCTTAGGCGGGGCGGCCGCGAAATCCATGCTCGAGACGACCGAAGGCATCATGCGCCTGCGCGGCAAGTGGAAACTATACCACGCGAAAGAACGCGACATCCCGACGCTCGCGACGTTACATCCGGCCTATCTGCTTCGCTCCCCGGAGGCGAAGCGCTATGCCTGGCGCGACTTGCTCATGCTGAAGGAGAGATTGGGCGAGCTCGAAAAAGACTAGGGGAAGACCCCAAGGCTGGAGGAAACACCATCATGAGTGCCCGCATCGACCCCACCCGTCCGTTCGTGCCGTTGCGCCTTGCCGTGCTCACCGTCTCGGACACGCGGACCCCCAAGACCGACAAGTCCGGACCGCGCCTCGTTCAGATGATCGAAGACGCCGGTCACGTCGTCGCCGACCGCATGGTCGTGTCGGACGACGAAAAATCCATCCGCAAGGCCGTCAAGGCCTGGGTGAAGATGGACGATGTGGATGTGGTCATCACCACCGGCGGGACCGGCTTCACCGGGCGCGATGTGACGCCCGAGGCCGTGCGCCCGCTGTTCGACAAGGAGATCGACGGCTTCTCGGTGCTGTTCCACATGCTGAGCTATCAGACCGTCGGCACCTCCACGGTGCAGTCCCGCGCCTGCGGCGGCCTCGCCAAGAGCACCTTGATCTTCTCGGTTCCGGGATCGCCCGGGGCTTGCGAGGACGCCTGGAACGGGATCCTCAAACTGCAGCTGGACAACCGCCACCGCCCCTGCTCCTTCGTCGAGCTTCTCCCCCGCCTCGCCGAAAGCAAGAAGGAGAAGAAGAAAGACAAGAAGACGTCGAAGGCAAAGGGCTAGCGGAACGCGCTCCGGCGTCGCTCCGTCACTTGGGAGGATCGCCGCCACTTCCCCTTGCGCGGCGCACCAGGTAATAGGCCGTGGCGCCGGCTACGACGAACAAGGCGATGCCGATCGCCCAGGCAAGCGGCGTTCCATACCAATAGATGAAGAGCGCACCGGCGCCGGGCGCGGCCACGGGCACCACGATCTCCGGCATGTCGAAATCAAGCCACCACCAGACGACCAGCGCAACGACGGTGATCGCCACAAGCACGCCCACGAGAATGGTCATCGCACGCCTCGTTCCATGACGTTCGGAGCCACTGCTGGGTTACATGGCGTTGCGGGACAAAGACGCCAAGACCCCGTCGACCGATTCGAGCCGGAAGCCACAATGCGGCCCTCCGTCTGCCCGGGCCAGGCGCCTCACCGTTCAAACGCCTTTTGGGCACGCCCGGACGAGGCGCTCGGCCGAAGCGCGTTGACCTTCGAGATCCTCGGCCGTGTCCACGTCGCTTAGCGTGGCCGCCCGTGCGATCTTGCGCCCTTTGAGATTCGCGCATGTCGCGGCAAGCGCTTGTTCGGTCGACCACGGCACGTTTTCAAACGGTGCCAGCCGCCTCGGGCTTCGCTTCAACCCCACCAGCCAATAGCCGCCGTCCCGCGCCGGGCCGAACACCGCATCGGCGCTGCCGAGACGCCGGAAGGCATCGGCGATATGGGCGCGGGAAATCGCCGGGATATCGCTGCCCACGACGATCACGGGCCCTGGCGGCATCGCATCGAACAGGGCCTGCATGCGCGCGCCGAGATCCCCGTCCCCTTGCGGAATGGGCCGGACGCGCGGCCATGCGGGCCAGCAGGGCTCCCGCACCGTGTGGCCGGGCGCGACCGCCAGAAAAGTCCGCCAGCGCGGATCAGTGCCGAGCCTCATCAGCGTGTGATGCAGCGTCGTCCGGTAGAACCGTGTGGCGGTACCCGTACCGATGCCGCGCGCAAGACGACGCTTCACGGCACCGGCGATCGGTTGTTTGGCCATCACGATGAGACGCGGTGAGAAGGCGGCGCCTGGCGCCGGCGGCGTGCTAGCCATGTCCGGTGTCAGTCATAAAGACGGGCGAGCACACGCGGCGGGACGCGCAGGAGATAAAGCAGCGTCAGCCCCAGGTTGCGGATGCTACGTGCCAAATAGCCGTCCTCACGATAGCGTATGGCACTGGTCACGGCCCGCGTCTTGAGCCCGTAAAGCTCCCGCCGCTTCAGCCTGCGGACGAGATCCACGTCCTCCATCAAGGGAAGCGGCCGGAAACCGCCGAGCCGCTGGTAATGGGCGCGCGAGATCAGCAGGCCCTGATCGCCATAGGGGAGCGAGAACAGCCCGCAGCGCAGGCCCACCAGGAACTCGATCAGGCGGGCATGAGCTTCATCATCGAGCGCGAACCGGAAATAGGCCGCCGCTTGCGGCCGGCGGCCGGTTTCGATGCGCTCGATGAAATTCGCCGCTTCCCCGGCCCAACCGGGTTCGAGCACCGTGTCCGCATGCAGAAAGAGCAGCCAGTCGCCCTTCGCCGCCGCCGCGCCCGCTTCCAACTGCGTTCCCCGGCCCCGCGGCGCCTTGATCAGATGGGTCCCCGCCGCATCGGCGATCACGTAGGTATCGTCCGTCGAGCCGCCGTCGGCGATGATCGCCTCCTGGACGATTCCCTCGACCACCGCAGGCACGAGCGCCGACAAAGTCGGCACGAGGGCGTGCTCGGCATTGAGCGTTGGGATTACGACCGAAATCATGGGCTGGACTATAGCGGCTGGCCCCAACGCGGCAATCGCCGCATGGGGCGCACCGGCGCCAAGCCTTCTATGTTCTTGCTTTGTTCGCACGGCTTGCCTATATTGCGCGCATGAGCGTCGCCATTCGAAAGCCGAGCCGTGACGAGAGCCTGCCCCATGAGGCGGGCGGCATCGCCTATGGCCGTCGCCATGGCCGGGGCGCCCAAACCAACCGGTCCGGCCGGTTCGAGGCGAAGACCTATGAGCCGGTGGACGACGGCTGGGAGTCCTTGGGCGATCTTGAGGCGCTCCGGACCGAGGTGCAGGAGGTTCCGGCCCGCCGCATCATCACCAAGAACGACTCCCCGGATATCGGCTTCGACCGCTCGATCAATCCTTATCGGGGCTGCGAACACGGGTGCATCTATTGTTTCGCCCGCCCGACCCACGCGTTTCTCGGCATGTCGCCCGGGCTCGACTTCGAAACGAAGCTGTTTGCCAAGACCAATGCCGCGCAGGCGCTGGAGCGCGAGCTTGCGGCCCCCGGCTACGTGCCGCGCATGATCGCGATCGGGTCGAACACCGATCCCTATCAGCCCGTGGAACGCCGCTACCGCATCATGCGGCGCCTTCTCGAGGTCTTGAGCGCGGCGAACCACCCGGTGGGGATCGTCACCAAATCGGCGCTTGTCCTGCGCGATCTCGATATTCTGCAATCCATGGCCGAACGGGGCCTCGTGAAGGTGGCGCTGTCGGTTACCACGCTCGAACGGCGGCTGGCCCGGGCCATGGAGCCGCGCGCCAGCACGCCCGACAAACGCCTCGAGGCCGTTGAAACCCTTGCGAGTGCCGGTATCCCCGCCTCCGTCATGGTCGCGCCGGTCGTCCCGGGCCTGACGGATACGGAGATCGAACGTATCTTGGAGCGTGCGTCCGCCGCCGGGGCCTGCGAAGCCGGCTATATCCTGCTGCGGCTGCCGCTGGAGATCGGCGATCTCTTCGTGGAATGGCTCCGCGCCAATTGCCCGGATCGCGCGGACCGGGTTCTGTCCCTGATGCGGCAGACGCGGGGCGGCAAGCTCTACGACGCCCAGTGGCAAGGCCGCATGGAGGGCGACGGCCCTTATGCCTGGATGATCGGCCGGCGCTTCCAGATGGCCGCCGAACGGCTCGGTCTCGACAAGCAACACAGGCTGCGGACCGATCTGTTCACACCGCCCACCCTGCCCGGTCAGCAACTCAGCCTGCTCTAGGGGCTTTTCCACAAAGTCCGCCTCGGTCGCGCCCGCGAACGGTTGCGCCAGCACCCAAGTTCGTCGGACAGTTCCGCCATGGAACCGTCACCGCGGCAAGAGGCCGGCTTCCCGAATTTCGATCTCGAAACGGAGATGATGGACCGCCACGGTGTCCCGGTGGCGGGCATCGACGAGGCCGGGCGCGGGCCATGGGCCGGGCCCGTCGTCGTCGCCGCGGTCATTCTCGACCCCAATCGCATTCCGGACGGCTGAACGACTCCAAGAAGCTGACGCCGCAGGCGCGCGAGGATCGCTATGAGGAGATCATGGCGACGGCGCGCGTCTCGATGGTGATCGGCCAGGTGGCGCGCATCGACCGCGACAATATCCTGCAAGCCACACTGTGGGGCATGCGCATGGCGTTCCGGGCCTTGGACGTGCCGCAGGCGGCGGCGCTTATCGACGGCAACGCCGTGCCGAAGCGCTTTCCCGGCACAGCCTGTCCCGTGGTCGGCGGCGACGAACGATCGCTGTCGATCGCGGCGGCCTCCATCGTGGCGAAGGTGGAGCGCGACCGGATCATGGTGCGGCTTGCCAAGCGCTATCGCGGCTATGGCTGGGAGAACAACAAGGGCTACGGCACGCCCGAACACGCGACGGCATCGAACGGCACGGGCTATGCCCGCACCATCGCCGCTCCTTCGCGCCGATCCAGCGCGTTCTCGCCACGGGGCACGTGCCGCCAGACCGCTAGCCCAGCCAACCGGCGATGCGGCGGGCGATATCCTCGGCGCCCTCTTCCACGACCAGCATGTGGGCGTGACCCTCCAGCGCCCAGAACGGGCTGCCCGGATAGGCATCGGCCGTGGCCTTTGCCGTCTCCAGAGGAACGATGCGGTCCTCGGTCCCGGACAGGGTCAGGACCGGACAGCGCACGCCGCTCGTATCGACGGCGGTCGTACAGGCGCGATCGAACATCCAGAAGAAGAGCTCGAACAGCGCCTTGCCCGATTCCGGCCCGAACGCCTCGAACACTTGCCGCTGCCGCTCCGGGGCCAGACCGTTGAGGCTGATCTTGCAGGCGATCTCGAAATTCGGATCGAAGGCTTTCGTCCAGAACGGTCCGAGAGACATCAAGTCCTGGCCGAGCTGCTTTTCCGGCTCCGAGGCCGGCAGGATGCCCGCACGCGGCGCCGGGCTCGCCAGGATCAGCCTTTCGGCAATGCCTTCGGCCGCCAGCTGCTGGGCGATGACGGCGCCCATGGAATGGCCGAGCAGAATGGGCTTTTCGGGGAGCGCGGCGATGAAATCGCGCATTTGCGCCCGGTAGTCGGCGATACCGACTCCGGTGAGCTTGGCGATGCCGTCCGTCTTGTCGGCCCCGTGGCCAACGAGATCGGGGGTGTAGCACGAATACCCCTTCGCCTCGAACACGGCCCGAAAGGGCTCGAAGCACCAGCCGCCGCAATTGACCCCATGGATCATGACGATGGTCTTCGTCATGCG
Source organism: Methyloceanibacter methanicus (assembly GCF_001723285.1). GTDB lineage: Bacteria > Pseudomonadota > Alphaproteobacteria > Rhizobiales > Methyloligellaceae > Methyloceanibacter > Methyloceanibacter methanicus. The sequence goes on from NZ_LPWG01000004.1 coordinate 103,659, forward strand.
ATTCTCCTTGCCGATCGCGTGCCTTTCCCGGCCCGTGCCGCGCGCCGAGCCGGATTAAGGCCGCCTTTACCCCGCTCGGCCAGCATGGGCCGGTCTTGCCATGTACCCGGTCTTGCCGAGTACAGCATGGCAAGCGCGTGTGTGTATTGCGTAACGCGAGAGAACGACATGGGTGTGGGGGATGACGGAGGCCTGCGGCTTCCGCGCAACAAGATCATTGTGGGCGATTGCATCGAGGAACTGGACAAGCTCCCTGCGAAGAGCATCGACCTCATCTTTGCCGATCCGCCCTACAATCTTCAGCTCGCGAACGAGCTCTACCGGCCGAACAACAGCCGCGTCGACGGCGTCGACGACGACTGGGACAAGTTTTCCAGCTTCGAATCCTATGACCGCTTCACCCGCGACTGGCTCGCCGCCTGCCGCCGCGTGCTGAAGCCCAATGGCAGCCTCTGGGTCATCGGCAGCTACCACAACATCTTTCGCGTGGGCACGGCGCTCCAGGATCTCGGGTTCTGGGTGCTGAACGACGTGATCTGGCGCAAGACCAACCCGATGCCGAACTTCCGCGGCCGGCGCTTCACCAACGCCCACGAAACCATGATCTGGGCCTCGACCGGCCAGAAGGCGCGCTACACCTTCAACTATGAGTCCATGAAGGCGCTGAACGAAGACCTGCAGATGCGCTCCGATTGGCTGTTGCCGATCTGCTCGGGCGGCGAACGTTTGAGGCAAGACGGTCGCAAGACCCATCCCACCCAAAAGCCCGAAGCACTGCTGCAGCGGGTGATCTTGGCGGCAAGCCACGTGGGCGACGTGGTCCTGGATCCCTTCATGGGGTCGGGCACCACCGCCGTTGCCGCCAAGCGGCTGGGCCGGGCCTTTGTCGGCATCGAGCGTGAAAGCGCCTATGCCAGCGCGCGCGAACGGCTCAAGTCGATCGTGACGCTCGACCCGGCCTCGCTGCAGGTCTCCAAAGGCAAGCGCGCGGAGACGCGCGTGCCCTTCGGGGCTTTGGTGGAGATGGGACTGCTGTCTCCCGGGACGGCCCTCTACGATCCGGCGGCACGCCATGAGGCGAAGGTGCGCGCGGACGGGTCGATCGCCTGCGCCGGTGCGCAAGGGTCCATTCACAAGATCGGCGCGCATGTGCAGGGCGCCATGGCCTGCAACGGCTGGACCTTCTGGCACTACGAGGCCGACGGCGCGCTCAAGCCGATCGACGCCTTGCGCGTTGAGGCCCGGCAGAAGCTCGCTTCCTAGCGCCGCGGCTCTTCGACGTCGCCCGGACCTCGCCCGAGGCATGGGCAAGCACCTTCCGCATCACCGACGGCAAGGCGGCATGGGCCAGATCGCGTTGCGCCACCCAACGGCAGCGCGCAGGGTCCGCGGCCGGCGTCAATTTGGCGTCCCGGCCGACCTCGGCGCGATAGACCGTCAACTCGAGATGAAAGTGGGTGAAGGTGTGCGTGACGATCCCCGGCACGCACGTCCAATCGGCGATCAGAGGCGCGTGCACCTCGGCCGCCTCTTTCGGCTGTCGTTCGTCCCAAGGCGTGGAGGGTGTCTCCAACATGCCGCCGAGAAGCCCTTTGGGCGGCCGCTCCCGCAGCAGGACCGTGCCATCCTCCCGGATCGCGACGAACGCGGCGCCGCGCCGTGTCGGCCGCTCGGCCTTGGCCGCCTTGTAGGGAAGCAGGTCCGCGAGACCCGCCGCAACGCCACGGCAGTCGGGACGCACCGGGCAACGGCCGCAGGCCGGGCGGCGCGGCGTGCACACCATCGCGCCGAGATCCATGAGCGCTTGCGCGAAGTCCCCCGCATGCTCGGCCGGGGTCAAGCGCTCCGCCAGCGCCTTGATTTGCGGTTTCGCCGCCGGCAGCGGCATTTCGACCGCGAAGAGCCTGGCGAGAACCCGTTCGATATTGCCGTCCACCGGAGAAGCGCGCCGACCGAAGGCGATCGCGGCGATGGCGGCGGCGGTATAGGCGCCGATGCCGGGCAGCGCGCGCAAGCCCGCCTCCGTATCCGGAAAGCGTCCGCCATGGGTCTCGGATACGGCGCGCGCGCAGGCATGCAGGTTGCGCGCACGGGCGTAATAACCGAGCCCTGCCCAGGCGGCGAGGACATCACCGAGCGCGGCCTTCCCGAGGGCGTCCACATCGGGCCAGCGGCGCAGGAAATCGATGAAGCGTGGCGTCACCGCCTTGACGGTGGTTTGCTGCAGCATGATCTCACTCAGCCACACTTTGTACGGGTCTTGCAGCTTCCCTGGCGGCGCGCGCCACGGAAGCGCCCGCCCCTCGCGGCGGTACCAAGCCAGGAGGGCGGGGACGATTTTCGTGTCCGGGGCGCCCTTTGGAACGTCCATGTGAACGTCTTGCATAAGTCCTCATGCCACGCGCAATCGCCCGGCGCCATGGTGTAGACTCGGCCGAGGATCACGGGGGCGACCATGAACACGACAGGGCGAAGGCCCAAGGGCGGGGCGCGCGCGATCGGGGCCTTTGTGGAAAGGGCCCTGGACAAGGCCGCGCGGGCGCGCGGCTTCGCCACCACCGCGCTTCTGAGCGACTGGCCCGCAATCGCCGGTGCCGAGCTTGCCCACTACACCATGCCCGACCGTATCATCTGGCCGAGACGGCACGAGGATTGGGACGGCGATGAAGCCGGCAATCCACCCTCGCGCGGCCACAAGGGCGAGGGGGCGACACTCGTCCTTCGCATCGAAGGGCCGCGGGCCATCGAGGTGCAACATCGCGCAACGCAGATCCTGGAGCGGATCAACGCTTATTTCGGCTATCGCGCCGTCACCGACATGCGCTTTCTGCAGGCGCCGATCGCCCGCGTCGCACGGCCAAAACGCGCGCCGAAGCCCCCGCTTCCGGCCTACGCCTTGCCAAAATCCGCAGGCATTCGGCATGCGGACCTGGCGCGGGCGCTGAGCCGGTTGGGTGCAAGTGCCGCGAGCCGTCCCCCGGACGGGAAGCTTCCCGGCAAGACGCGGTGTTGAGTCTTGCTCCAAGCAGGTCTAAGTGTCGCGCTCACGAGGGGTTGAAGCAGAAGCCTTCATGCCCGCTTGCCCGATCGGTGCCATTCCATGATGTTAGGCCCTGAAGAGCGCAAGGGGCCGCGCGCAAGAGAAGAAGCCGGAGTATTCGACGTGGCAAAACCCGACAAAGAGACGACCGAGCCGACCGCCGAGGCCAAGAAGAGCAAGAACGGACTTTACGTGATCGGAGCTGTGGCCGTCGCCGCGCTTGCCGTGGGTATCTATTTCTTCAGCGCCGAAACACCGGCAGATCCCACCGCGCCGAAGGTGGATCCGGACATGGCCCACCTCATGGAGACGGGGCCCTTGGACGACATCGTCCTCGGCGATCCGACCGCGGGCACGGTCATCGTGGAATACGCCTCGATGACGTGTCCCCATTGCGCGCACTTCTACACCGAGGTGTTTCCGCAAGTGAAAGAGAAGTACATCGACACCGGAAAGGCCCGCTTCGTCTTCCGCGAGTTTCCCCTGGACGGCCTCGCGGTGGCTGCGTCCATGCTGGCCCGCTGTGCGGGGAACGATCGCTTCTATCCCATGCTCGACGGGTTGTTCGAGACCCAGGAGACCTGGGCGGTGCCGGGCGCCGACGGCAAGGAAAAGCTGAAGCTTATCGCAAAGCAGGCCGGCTTCTCGGAGGACAGCTTCGAGCAGTGCCTTGCGGACAAAGAGCTGTTCGACAAGATCGTTGCCGTCCGCAAGAAGGCCCACGAGGAGTACGGCGTCGACGCCACGCCCTCCTTCTTCGTTAACGGCAAACGGCTCCCGGGCGTCGGGTTGGACGTGTTCGAGGCCGCGATCGACGGCAAACCCGAAACGCCGCCGAGCGGCTAAGCAAGATCAGGCCGGGGCCGGTCCGCGACACGCACGGCATGGGACCGGGACCATACACGCGGGTCCTTTGGGGGATGTTTGTTGGGGCTTAGCAGGGCAACCACAATCGTCTTGAGCGGCGCCGTCCTGTGTCTCGCCGCTTTCGGCCTTGCCGCTTGCGGCGCTGGAGGCTCGGCTCCCGAGGCCGCACTGCTGAAAGATCAGCTCCTCGAGCCGGGACCCTTGGGGGAGCGCGAATACGGGAATCGCAATGCGCCCGTGACCATCATCGAGTATGTGTCGCTGACCTGCCCGTATTGCCGCGCCTACCACGCCAAGGTCTTTCCGCGCGTGAAGCGGACCTATGTGGACACGGGCCGGGTGCGATACATCATCCGGGAGTTCGCGATCGGGCAGACCGCGGGCGCGGCGGCCATTGTCACCCGATGCGCGCCGAAGAGCCAATATCTGCCGCTGATCGAGGCTTACCTGTCCCGTCAGCGCGAATGGGTGAGCCAGGACGTGCGCAAGGACGCCCTGTACAAGATCGCGAAAACCAGTGGAATGAGCCGCGCGCAATTTGACAAATGCCTATCGAATCAAAGCATTATCGATGGGTTGACGGAGGTGAAGCAGCGGGGACGCAAATTCGGCGTCGTTGGAACGCCGACGTTCTTTATCAATGGTCAGAAGCTCCAGGGCGAGGTCACCTTCGAACAGATAAAGGCCTTGATCGAACCACAGGCTTCTTGATCTCCGGCGTTGCGAATCACGCCGTCCCCCGCCAAGTTCAGGTCATGTCGCGTTTCCGTCACGAACCACGCGTTACCCGGTTCCCTCTAGGGCCCGGTCGCACATAAGGATCGTCAGCAGGTGCAAATTTCGAAACTCCGCCTACTTGGGTTCAAATCCTTCGTCGAACCGACCGAGCTCGTGATCGAGCACGGTCTGACCGGCGTGGTCGGCCCGAATGGCTGCGGCAAATCCAACCTGCTTGAGGCCCTGCGCTGGGCCATGGGCGAGACCTCGTACAAGAGCATGCGCGGCTCCGCCATGGACGACGTGATCTTCGCCGGCGCGCAGGACCGGCCGGCACGGAACATGGCCGAAGTCACCCTCTTCATCGACAACAGCGAACGGCTGGCGCCCGCGGAGTTCAACGACGCGGACGTTCTCGAAGTCACGCGGCGTATCGAGCGCGACGCGGGCTCCGCCTATCGCGTCAACGGCAAGGACGTGCGTGCGCGCGATATCCGCCTCCTGTTCGAGGACGCCGCGACCGGCGCCCGTTCGCCGGCCCTGGTGCAACAGGGCCGCATCGGCGAAATCGTCAGCGCGACTCCCTTGGAGCGCCGCCGCGTGCTGGAAGACGCCGCCGGCGTGGCCGGACTTCACAGCCGGCGCCACGAAGCGGAACTGCGCCTCAAGGCGGCGGAGAACAATCTCGCGCGCCTCGCCGACCTCATCGGCCAGCTGACGTCGCAGCTCCAGGCCACGCGCCGCCAAGCCCGCCAGGCCAAGCGTTACCGGGACATCTCGACCAAGATCCACGAGATGGAGGCCCTCTCCTACCACCTGCAATGGCTGGCGGCCTGCGCACAGGTGGAGGCGGACGAAGCGGCATTCCAAGACTCGCTCGCCGCCGTGGCCGAGCAGACCAGGGCCGAGGCCGAGGCGCTGCGGATGCAGACGGAGGCGGCCGACAAGCTGCAGCCCTTGCGCGACGAAGAGCGACCCGCGCCGCGGTTCCTCCACCGTCTCACCGTGGACCGCGATGCGCTGGAGCGGGAAGAGGCCCGCGCCAAGGCCCGGCAGGAGGAATTGGAAACCCAGCTGGCCCAGGCCTCGCGCGACCTCGCCCGCGAGGAGGAGCAGATCGCCGAAGCCGACAAGGTCTTGGAGGGCCTCGCCCAGGAGAAGGCCGGGCTCGAGGCGGTCAGCACCGATGACAGCGTCGAACCGCAATTGCGCGAGCGCCGCGGGCGCTGCCGCCACGCTGGCCGACGCCGAGACGGCCCTGCGGCAGGCCACGACGGAGCTGCCGAGGCCCGGGCCGAACGCAGCCGCCTGGAAAACGAACAGACCCGCCTCGCCGGTCGGATATCCCAGCTGCAATCCCAGTCCGAGGATCTGGGGCAGCAGCTCGCCGATCTCGAGGCCGAGACCGGGGGCCAATCCAAGCTGGCCGAACTGAATGCCGAAGCCGAGCGGGCGTCCGCGCTGCTCGAGGAGACCGCCACGGCGCTCACGCAAGCCGAGGCCGACGAAGAACAGGCCCGGGCGGATGAAACGCGCCTCAGAAGCGCCTTGGCGGATGCGAAACTGGCCCGTCAGGAGATCGAGACGGAGCTCTCCACCTTGCTCAAGCTCCTGGCCCCGCCGAACGCGTGGACGCCCATTGTCGAAGATGTCCGCATCGAAGGCGGCTATGAGCACGCGCTCGGCGCGGCGCTCGGCGACGATCTGGACGCGGCGGCCGAAGACAGCGCGCCCGTGCATTGGCGAAAGATCGATGGCTCGAAGGACGATCCGGCTCTGCCCGACGGCGCCGAGCCGCTTAGCCGATACGTGAGCGGCCCGGCGGCCTTGGCGCGCAGGCTGTCGCAGATCGGCGTGGTCGAGGCCGGCGAAGGCTCAAGGCTCCAGGCCGCGTTGCAGCCAGGCCAGCGCCTTGTTTCCAAGGACGGCGATCTTTGGCGTTGGGACGGCTACAGCGTCCAGGCCGGCGCGGCCACGGCGCAAGGCGCGCGCCTCGAGGAGCGCACCCGGCTCGAATCCCTGAAAAGCCGAAAGGTCGAGGCCGAGGGCGCGCAGACCGCCGCCGAAGCGGAGTTGGAGGCGGCCACGCAAACTACCCAGGCCGCGAGCCAGAAGACCAAGGACCTCCGCCTGAAGATCAAGGACGACCGGGCAGAACTCGATCGCACGCGCGGTGCCATCGGCACGGTCGAGCGGGACATCCAGGCAAACAGCAAGCAGTTGGGCGCTTTGGCGGAGGCTCTGAGCCGCACCAAGGCCGCGCAGGACGAGGCCCAGGAACAGGCCGAGGCCGCAGGCGCGGCGCTCCAGGAGCTGACGGCCCTCGACGGGCTGGCGGCGGCTCTGGAAGCGGCTCAAGCCGAGGCGGGCGAGGCCCGCTCGGAAGCGTCCCAGGCCCAAGCCAATCTCAAGAGCTTCGAGAACGAAGTCCGGCTCCGCACCGAGCGGATCAAGGCGATCGCGGCCGAGGAAGAATTGTGGCGCAAGCGCATCGCCAATGCGCGTACGCAAATCGAGACCTTGGGCGCGCGACAGAGCGAGACGACCGCCGATCTTGAGTCCCTCGCCAAACTGCCCGCGGAGATCGAGGACCGGCGCGGCAAGCTGATGGATTCCATCGCCGAGGCGGAGCGCGACCGGGCCAAGGCCGCGGACGATCTGGCGGAGGCCGAAACGGCGCTGCGGGAACAGGACAAGGCCCTGCGCGGTGTCCAGGAGCGTCTCTCGTCGGCCCGTGAGGGGAAGGCCCGCAGCGAAGCGCGGCTCGAAGGCGCCCGCGAGCGCCGCTCGGGGCTCGCCCGGCTCATCCGCGACCAGATCGACTGCGCGCCGGAAGAGTGCCTGCCGCGCGCCAATCAGGCCGAGGGCGCCGCCCTCCCTTCGCTCGACGAGGTCGAACCGCGCCTCACCAAGCTCAAGGCCGATCGCGAGCGGCTGGGTGGCGTAAACCTGCGCGCCGAAGAGGAAGAGATCGAGCTCGCGGCGCAGTTGGAAGACATGGAGCGCGAGAAAGGCGATGTCGAAGAGGCGATCGTGCAGCTCCGCCAAGGCATCTCCAACCTCAACCGCGAAGGGCGCAAACGGCTCCTCGAGGCCTTCGACACCGTCAATGGGCACTTCTCGCGCCTGTTCCAGACCCTGTTTGGCGGCGGCACGGCCGAACTGAGGCTGGTCGACTCGGACGATCCCCTGGAATCGGGGCTTGAAATCTTCGCCCAGCCGCCCGGCAAGAAGACTCAGACCCTGACGCTGATGTCCGGCGGCGAGAAGGCGCTGACGGCCTTGGCGCTGATTTTCGCGGTGTTCCTCACCAATCCGTCGCCGATCTGCGTCCTGGACGAGGTGGACGCGCCCTTGGACGACGCCAATGTGGACCGCTTCTGCCGTCTCATGGAGGAGATGTCCAAAGAAACCCAGACGCGCTTCCTCATCATCACCCACCATCCGCTGACCATGGCGCGCGTGAGCCGCCTGTTCGGCGTGACCATGCAGGAGCGGGGCGTGAGCCAGCTGGTGTCGGTGGATCTGGAGACTGCCGAACAGCTCCGTGACGTCGGCTAGGCGCCATCGCAGCGAACGGATCTCCGTCTGATTTTTGGGCGATTTTCGGGGTGTTTGCCCCGCCGACGTCGGATCGCGGGACAAAAGTCTCGCGGACGGGTCACATGCCACGCCGCAGGGGCTGGGACTTTCTTGACACCCGGGAATCCCTAACTAAAGTGCGCGCCAAGCTTGAGGACCAGCCGGTCTTCTCAAGGCTCTCCCGGAATTGAGCAAGACCAATGGCCGGAGCCGAAAATCAGTCCGGAGCCGAAAACGGCGAGCAGGACAGTGAGAGCATTCGGCGGCGGCTAGAGACGCTCGACGGGAAGCTGAGGGAGGCCAAGGGCCCGAGTCGGCCCCCGGTGGACACCGAGGGACGCGGCCGGGCCATGGGCCAAGCTTTCAAGCTGTCGATCGAACTGGTCGCCGGCGTCGCGGTTGGGGGGTTTATCGGCTGGGCACTGGACCAGCTGTTCGGCACAAAGCCGATCCTGATGGTGGTTTTCCTGGTTCTGGGCGCCGCAAGCGGGATCATGAACGTGATACGGACGGCGAAGACAATGCAGGGCGAGCCGATGCCCGGTCATCACTTGCGCACCAAGGCGGCGCGCGATGCGGTGGCCAAAGACGATGAGGATTAGGGGCTTTGACCTTGATTGGGGCAGCGTACGCCGCTGAGAGCGCAGACCACGGCGGTGGTCATGGGGGTGGTCATGGAGGTGGCGGCGGTATGCCCGATCCCATGCACCAGTTCGAGATCCAGCGCATTGTGCCGCTCGACCTCTTCGGCTTCGATGCCTCCTTCACCAATGCCGCGCTGTTCATGGTGATTGGCGCCGTGCTCATCACGGTCTTTATCGTGTTCGCCATGCGCAAGGCCGAAATGGTCCCGAACCGCACGCAGTCCGTGGCTGAACTCGCCTACACGTTCGTCGCCAATATGGTCCGCGACAATGTGGGCACTGACGGGATGAAATATTTCCCCTTCATCTTCACGCTCTTCATGTTCGTGCTGACTATGAACATGCTCGGCATGATGCCCTACTCCTTCACCGTGACGAGCCACATCATCGTGACCTTCGCGCTGGCGCTGATGGTGTTCATCGGCGTCACGATCATCGGGTTCGTGAAGCACGGCGCGCACTTCTTCAGCTTCTTCGTGCCCAAGGGCGTTCCCTTCATCCTCCTGCCGCTGATCGTGGTGGTCGAGGTGATCTCCTATCTCACGCGGCCCTTGAGCCTTTCGGTGCGTCTGTTCGCCAACATGACCGCGGGCCACACCCTGCTGAAAGTGTTCGGCGCCTTCGTGGTGGCCATGGGCGTTCTGGGCGGCTGGGCCGCACTCGCCTTCATGGTGGCCTTCACCGGTCTCGAAATTCTGGTGGCGTTCCTGCAAGCCTATGTGTTCGCCATCCTCACCTGCATCTATCTCAACGATGCGCTCCACCTTCACTAAGCCGACATAGACAGTTCGATCGTTTCAAGGAGACTAAGATCATGGAAGCAGAAGCAGCAAAGTTCATCGGCGCAGGCCTAGCCTCGCTCGCACTTATCGGTGCCGGTCTCGGTATCGGAACCATCTTCGGTAGCTACCTGCAGGGTGCGCTTCGCAACCCGTCGGCCGCTCCCGGTCAGTTCGCCAACCTGCTGCTCGGCTTTGCTCTTGCCGAAGCGACCGGCCTGTTCGGCCTCGTGGTGGCACTGATCATCCTGTTCGTGTTCTAGTCTGAGCCGTTCCGGCTCTTAAGTAGAGAACACGCAAAAGGACACGATCCATGCCGCAACTCAATCCGCTCGATTGGGCTCCGCAAGTCATCTGGCTGCTCATCACCTTCGGCGTACTGTATCTGCTGATGGTGTGGGTTGCGATCCCGCGTATCGGCACGGTCATCGACAGGCGCGCGGCGAAGATCGCCGCCGATCTCGAAGCGGCCGAGACGAACAAGCGCACGACCGAGGAAGCCATCGCCAAATACGAGCAGGCTTTGGCGGAGGCCAAGCAGAAGGCGCATGCCATCGTCGAAGAAGGACGCGCCAAACTGAAGGCCGAGACCGACGCGGAGCGGGCCAAGCTTCGAAAAGAGCTGGCCGACAAGTCGGCGGAAGCGGCGGCGCGGATCGAGAAGGCGAAGACGTCCGCCATGAAGGACGTCAACGCCGTTGCGACGGAGGCCGCGGCCGATATCGTCAAACAGCTCATCGGCGTGGCGCCGTCCAAGGCGGACCTCGAAAAGGCCGTCACGGCGGCACGGAAGGCGTAAAGAGATGGATTTCCTCGCAACAGCGGAATTCTGGGTCGCGGTCTCCTTCTTCCTGTTCCTCGGCCTCGTCGTCTATTTCGGGGCCCACAAGAAGATCGCCTCCGCCCTCGACAACCGGGCCGCGTCGATCGCCAAGGAGCTCGCCGACGCCCAGGCCCTGCGTGAGGAGGCCGAAGCCGTCCTTGCCGACTACAAGAAGAAGACGGCCAACGCCGCGCAGGAAGCCGAGGACATCATCGAACTCGCCGCCAAGGAAGCCGAGGCGCTGGCGCTGGAGACCTCCCGGTCCATGACCGAGCAATTCGAACGCCGCATGAAGATGGCCGAGGACAAGATCGCGCAGGCCGAAGCCGACGCGTTGCGCGATGTCCGGGCCGCCGCGGCCGATGCGGCCGTCACCGCCGCGCAGACCGTGATCGCCGGGTCGCTCACGCCCGAGGGCGCCGATAAGCTGATCGCGCCAGCATCGACGATCTGAAGTCGAAGCTGAACTAACGGCTCAGTCTCCGTTCGCCTTTTTGGCAATTCTCCATGCCGGTGCGGTAATGTGCCGGCATGGTTCAAATCGTCGAACCTCGCCATCCTGTGTCGCTCAGCGACTATGAGAGCGTCGCGGATTTGGGCGCCACGGTGCGCGGCCTTCGGCAAGAGGCCGAGAGCCGCCTGGCCGGGCTCGATGGGCGACGCATGGTCATGGTCAACAGCACCGCGCAAGGCGGTGGCGTGGCCGAGATGCTGCCGCCGCTCCTCACCATTTTGCGCGAACTCGGCGTCGACACCCGCTGGCTGGTGATCGAAACGCAGGACCATGCCTTCTTCCGTCTGACCAAGACCCTGCACAACCTCATCCACGGCGCCGGCGATCCCAATCTCGGGGCGCTGGACCAGGCGGTCTACGACCGGGTCAGCGCGGAGAACGCGGCGGCGATCGAGGACTTCCTCAATCCCGGCGACGTGCTGGTGGTCCACGACCCGCAGCCCATGGGTGCAGGCGCCCTGCTCCGCGAGAGGATGGATATCGCGGCGATCTGGCGCTGCCACATCGGTCTTGACCGGGAGACCGCGGAGACGCGCGCCGCGTGGGCCTTCCTCGATCCGTATCTGAAGCCGTACGACCATGCCGTCTTCACGGCGCCGGAGTATATTCCGAGCGTTTTGGCCGGGCGCGCCACCATAATTCATCCGGCGATCGACCCGCTCAGCCATAAGAATCGGCACCTCCAGGTCCACGACCTGGTCGGAATCCTCGCCAATTCCGCGCTGATCAAGCCGTGGGGGCCCGTCATTACGCCGGCCTACCCGGAGCCCGCCAAGCGGCTCCAGGCCGACGGCGACTGGGCACCCGCGACCGAGCCGGAGGATTTCGGCCTGCTTTTCCGTCCGATCGTCACCCAGGTTTCGCGCTGGGACCGGCTCAAAGGCTTCCTGCCGCTGATTGAGGGGTTCGTCCTGCTCAAACGCCGCATCGAGGCCCGCACGGATCTCGACGAACACCATTTGCGGGCCCTGCAACTCGTCCGCCTCGTCCTGGCCGGGCCCGACCCGGCCTCGGTCGACGACGACCCCGAGGGCAAGGAGGTCCTCTCCGAACTCTGTGGAGCCTACACCTCGCTGCCGCCGCACCTGCAGGCCGATATCGCGCTACTCTCCCTGCCGATGTCCTCGAAGGCGAACAACGCCCTGATCGTCAATGCGCTTCAATGCTGCTCCGACATCGTGGTGCAGAACTCGATCCAGGAAGGCTTCGGATTGACGGTCACCGAGCCCATGTGGAAACGCGCGGCGGTGATGGGGTCGAGCGCGGTCGGCATCAAGCAGCAGGTTCGCCCGGACTTGGACGGGCTGCTTATCAAGAACCCGGAGGATCCCGGCGAGGTCGCCGATGGCCTCGATCAACTCTTGCGCGACGCGACTAAGCGTGCCGCCTTGGGGCGCAGCGCCCGGCAACGGGTCCACGACAATTTTCTGGTGTTCAGTCAGGTAAAGAGCTGGCTGGAGCTCCTGACCAACACGGTCACGGCGCGCTGGCCGAACCATTCCTAGGTTGGCGCTCTACTCCACCACCGCGATGATCGGGCCGTAGCCGCCATGGCCCGGCCGGTCGTTGCGCTTGAGCTCGGGCGCGTAGAGCCCCGGTGCCCAGCCTCCGTCCAGGAACAGCGCGTTCGGCACTCCGAGGCCGTCCCGGAAGGCGCGCGCGAATTCGTAGAAGCTGACCCGGCCCTTGGTCATGACGAAATAGGCCGTGCCGTCCGGCGCCACACCGACCCCGTTGCGCGGTTTGAAATCGCGCGAGTCCTTTAGAAAGGCGGGATGGATGACGCCCTCGACGACCAGCATCGGCCCCGATTGGGTGGCGAAGGCGGCGTTCGGCTTTTGCGCGCGGAACTGGCCGCTCTCGAGGACGCCGGCGCGCCCGTCACCCCAGTAGAACACGCCGTTGGGCTTCTTGTAGAAATTGGGAATCTGGCTGGGCCGCCCTGTGACCGTCTTGGTATTAAGCGCCGAAAGCGTGCGTCCGTTCTCGACGTGAAGGCCGACGGGGCTGAAATCGCGCTCGTACATGCCCCCATTCATGGCGAAGACCAGCGTACGGCCCACGGCCTTCAGCGCGTTCGAGAGCGCATCGAAGGTGCGCAACGGGCGTCCGTTCGGTCCTTGCCAGAAGAGGCGGAGGTCGTCCGTAGCCGGATTGAAGCTGCAGACGACATAGGCGGCATCGAGAATCCGCCGGTCCTCGCATCCACCGGCGAGCGCCGTCCCGACCCCCTGCAGCAACGCCACGATCGCGAGAACGAGCGGGGGAAGGCCCCGCGCCAATCTGTGCGGCGACATGGCGCTCCGTCCCTATTTCAACGCCACGAAGATCTTGTAGTCCTCAAGCCGCGTACCCGGCCGGACCGGCAAGGATATCTGACGGACCATGGAGAAATAGCCGACCGTCTGATCGGCGGGGACCGTGACGCGCACGCTCATGCGGTCCTGTGCGATCTGCGCCTTGTAGGCGTCCGTCGCCTTGACCGATACCGGCAGCGAGTAGCTGCCCGCATGGCCCTTGGGGCCGAGAAGCACGCGCCCCGCATAACCGTATTTCACGAGCACGCGCCCGCCACTCAGTTGGCACTCGCGGGAGAGCTTGGTGATTTCCCCGCGATAGACGATGAAGTCCGCTTCGCCGTCGTGCCCGCCCTGATAGACCGTCCTCAGCTTCTCGTTGGGCCAGGCGACGACTTGGGGACAACTGGACGCGCGGCCGTCGGCGGACGCTGTCGTCGATGCGGGCGCGGGATCCGATGACGGCAGAGACGGCAAGTCGATCGTGGGCAATCGGTCCGGCAGGCGCTCACTGGAAAAACCCGTGGTGCCGCCGCCACCGCCGCCGCAGCCCGAGACGAGCGCAAGGCCCGCGCACAGGGTCACGAACCCGATCGTACGGCTCCAATTTTGCCGGTCCTTGCGCCTCAACACTCCTGCCCTTCGCTTGACATGCCCGGCGTCCAAGCCTGATATGCCCGAGCGCGCGATGACTTGTTCCCTGGACGGCCCGCGCGCTCCCGGGCCGCCATTTGTGCCGAAATTATCGGCCGATGTCAGTCCCGACAAGACCCGTGTCGGGCCCAAAAACGGGACGTTCCCGTCAGCCGGAGGCAGGCTCGGCGTCGTTTTGGGCTGAATTGCGGCCGTTGGGTTGAAGCAGAGACGTTCTGGAGCATCGATGACCGGCACACCTCCGACTCCGCAGCGCAGCGAGCGGCCCCCGCTCACGGTCTATCTCGCGTCCCCGCGCGGGTTCTGTGCGGGCGTGGACCGGGCGATCCAGATCGTCGAGCTTGCTTTGGAGAAATACGGCGCGCCGGTCTATGTGCGCCATGCCATCGTTCACAATCGCTACGTCGTGGAATCCCTCGAGGCCAAGGGGGCCATCTTCGTCGAGGAACTGGACGAGATTCCCGAAACGGACGCGCCGATCGTCTTCTCCGCGCACGGCGTACCGAAAGCGGTGCCGGCCGACGCACGCAACCGCCGCATGTTCATGCTGGACGCCACCTGCCCCCTCGTCTCCAAGGTTCACATCGAAGCCGAGCGGCTGTTCGATCACGGTCACGAGATTCTGCTGATCGGCCATGCGGGCCATCCCGAAGTCGTCGGGACAACCGGTCAATTGCCGCCGGGCGCATCACGCTCGAGACGAGCGAGGACGCGGCCTCTTTTACGCCCAAGGACACCTCGAAGCTCGGCCGTGATCACCCAGACGACCCTGTCCGTGGACGATACGCGCGACATCCTGGCCGTGCTGCAGACCCGCTTCCCGGACATTGTCGTCCCGCGCAAGGACGATATTTGCTACGCGACGACAAACCGTCAGGACGCGGTCAAGCGAATCGCGGCACAGTGCGACGCGATGATCGTCGTCGGTTCACCGAATAGTTCGAACTCCTTGCGCCTGGTGGAAGTTGCCCAGCGCGCCGGGTGTCCGCAGGCCGTGCTCGTGGAGCGCCGGAGCGAGATCGACTGGAGCCAATTCGAGAACATCCGCAGTCTCGGCGTGACCGCCGGTGCGTCGGCGCCGGAGGTTCTGGTCGACAGCATCATCGATGCCTTCGCGGAACGCTTCGACGTGGCCGTGCAGACGGTGACCACGGCCGAGGAGACCATCTCCTTCAAGCTGCCGCGTCCCTTGAGAGACACGACGGCGGCATAGATGGCTGTCTACACGGATGTCAGCGATCAAGAGCTCGAGGATTTCATCGCGAGTTACGACATCGGCACCCTGACCTCGTTCAAGGGCATCGCCGAAGGCGTCGAGAACACGAACTACCTCATTCACACGGATACCAGCCCCTTCATCCTCACGCTTTACGAAAAGCGCGTGCGCTCGGAGGACCTACCGTACTTCCTGTCCTTGATGGAGCATTTGGCGGCGGCCGGGATCACCTGCCCGCTGCCGGTGCGTGACCGCGAAGGACGCATCCTGCGAGAACTCGCCGGTCGCCCAGCCGCCCTGATCAGTTTCCTGGAGGGCGTTTGGATCAGGCGCCCCGGGATCGTCCACTGTGCCGAGCTCGGCACCGCGCTCGCGAAATTTCATCTTGCCGGACTGGATTTCCCCATGCACCGCGACAACGACCTGTCGCTGCCCGGCTGGCGGTCGTTGCTCGAGGATTTGCGCGGCGCGGCCGACACCGTGATCCCGGGGCTGCAGGACGAGATCGCCGGGGAGCTCGCCTTTCTCGATGCGCACTGGGCCACGGACTTGCCGGTCGGCGTGATCCACGCCGATCTGTTTCCCGACAACGTGTTCTTCCTTGGCGAGAAGCTGTCCGGGTTCATCGACTTCTATTTCGCCTGCAACGACATGATGGCCTATGACCTGGCCGTTTGTCTCAATGCCTGGTGTTTCGAGCCCGATGCGTCCTTCAACGTGACCAAGGCGCGCGCGATGCTGCAGGCCTACGAGAAGGTGCGGCCCCTGACCGGACCCGAACTCGAGGCGCTTCCCCTGCTCGCGCGCGGCGCCGCCTTGCGCTTTCTGCTGACCCGCACCTACGACCTGCTCAACACGGACGCAAATGCGCTCGTGAAGACCAAAGACCCGCGCGAATATCTGCGGAAGCTGCGCTTTCACCAGCGCGTGCAGTCCTATCGCGACTACGGAATCGGGTCGGACTGAGGACGAGAACCATGGCCGCCCGCCCCAAAGTCGTGATTCATACCGACGGCGCCTGTTCGGGCAATCCGGGCCCAGGCGGCTGGGGCGCAATCCTGGAGTCCGGTCCGCACCGCAAGGAACTCAAAGGCGGCGAGGCGCAAACGACCAATAACCGCATGGAGCTGACGGCCGCCATCGAAGCCTTGGAAGCGCTCAAAGGGCCGTCGGATGTGGAACTCTATACGGACTCGAACTATCTGCGCGGCGGGATCACTGGCTGGATCAAAGGGTGGAAGCGGAACGGCTGGCGGACGGCCGACAAGAAGCCCGTCAAGAATGTCGAGCTATGGCAGCGGCTCGAACAAGCCGAAGCCCCCCATCGCGTAGAGTGGCACTGGCTCAAAGGCCATGCCGGACACGACGAGAACGAGCGTGCGGACGAACTGGCCCGCGAAGGCATGGCGCCATATCTGAGCCGAGGTTGAATTCGGGCGGAGCCCAAACCGCTTCTACAGGGCCGCGAGGATCGCCTCGGCGGCGGAGACTTCGGCGACGCCCGGGTTCTCCTCGATGCGGAGCATTTTGACGGTCCCGTCCTCCACCACCATCGCGTAGCGCTTGGAGCGGGTGCCGAGGCCCACGCCGCCACCGTCGAAGTCCATGCCGATCTTCTTCGTGAATTCGGCGTTGCCGTCCGACAAGATCGTCACCTTGCCCGCCGCGCCCGTCGCTTCGCCCCACGCCGAGAGCACGAAGGGGTCGTTGACGGCCAGGCAAACCACCTCATCCACGCCCTTCGCCTTGAACGCGTCGGCGGCCTCGACAAAGCCTGGCATATGCTTGAGGTGGCAGGTGGGCGTGAACGCACCCGGCACGGCAAACAGCACGACCTTCTTGCCGCCGAATACGTCTTTCGCGCTCAAGGCCTCGATTCCGTTGGGGCCCATGATGCGAAACGTGGCTTCGGGGAGCATATCTCCTTCGGCGATGGTCATGCGGATCGTCTCCTTGGATGCGTGGCCTTGGACTTGCGCGGTCTTGAACGTATGGCCCCGAACGTGTGGCCCTCGACGTCTGGCCTTGGCTTATCAGGCTCGCAGGCAAGACACCATACCGGCTTGCCGCGTGCGCGCCAATCGCGCGTTGGAACGGTGCGCGCGCGACCGGCGTTACCTCCTGCAACCACAGGAACACGCCGGGGCCCATGACGGCCCCGTGGGGGCGCAGGGAGGTTCCATGACACGGTTTGGCATACTCGTGGTCGCCGCCGCGGGCCTCGCGGCAGCGGGGTGTACGACCGGCGAAAAACGCGTCAGCGGGGCTGCCATCGGCGGCGTGTTCGGGGCGGCAATCGCCGGGCCGCTCGGTGCGGGCGCCGGTGCCGCGGCGGGTGCGGCGACAGCCCCAAGCATCGCGCGGTAAGACGCGCGCGCTCACGCAGGATGCGTGTTGTCTCGCTTGCGCCCTGGTCCGAAACGAGCGTGAAACTCAACGGCTTACCCTTCGCGGCCGCGGCTTCTTCCGGCGTCGAAAAGACGACGGAAAAGCGCTGCATCCCGTCCGCCAGCGGCCCCAGCGCCCTGGGGACCGGCACGAGGAACGCCTCGCTCGTGATGAGTGATCCGTGTTCGTGGCGCCGGCGCGAACAGCGCATCCACCACGAGCTGCGGCGCATCGCCATCGAGGTCGGCGGCGACCGCCTCAAGCCGCGGCAGCGTCTCGGGGCCGGCGGGTTTGGGGACGCGCGCGATGGCCTGTTGGATGAGCCGCGCATCGCCCTTGCCGAGATCGGCCGGAAGGATCGCCGTGAGCTCCACGGAATTGGGGATGCACAATTCCTTGCACAGGCCATAGTCGAAGGTCAGCGAGAGTTCGACCGGCTGGTCTGCCTGCTCAGGCGTGATCCTGACCGGAAACACGACTTCATCGTGGTACCCGATCGACGTCCCGTTCGCATCGGCGAAGCGATGGGGCACCGGATAGAAGACCTCCGCGCTCTTGACGTTCTTGGAGCCGGACCAGTCGAAGCTCGGGGGCACCCCGGAGTCCCCCGGATTGCGCCAATACGTTTTCCAGCCGGGCTCCATGCGGAGTTGGACGCCGGCATACAAAACCGGGCTGCCATCCTCGTGCACGGTTCCGCTGACCAGACGCACTTTCGAATTGGTTTGGCCGGACCAGGGGGATTGGCCTGGAGAGGCGGCCTGGGCCGCGCTCGCGACGCCGAACAGGACGGCGAGCCCAAGAACGCCGGCACGCAATCGGCCGCTCGATACGTGTCTCATCATTAAGTACAACATTGCCGCAGAATCTACTCGCTCGTCTCTACGCATGCGAGCTTCACTAAGTGCTTAAGAAGTCACTGTTTTGTGAGCGGCGCGACGAGACGGCGCGGCCTGCCTTAATTCGCACTACCCTCTTCCCTCACGCGGGAACTGCTGTAGCATGATCGTATGGACTCCGACTTTCAATCCGACGATGAAGGCTATCTCGACGGTCAGCTCCTGATTGCGATGCCGTCCATGGGAGACCCGCGGTTCTCCCGCTCGGTCATCTATGTCTGTGCGCACTCTTCGGAAGGCGCCATGGGCATCGTCATCAATCAGCGCGCGCCCAATATCAGCTTCGCCGAATTGCTCGAGCAGCTGAAGATCGTCCCCACGGAAGATCGGATATCCCTTCCGTCGGCCCTGAACGCCATGGAGGTGCATCTCGGCGGCCCCGTGGAGACAGGCCGCGGCTTCGTGCTCCACAGCGCGGACTATTTCAAGGCCGAAAGCACGCTTCCCATCAACGACAACGTTTGCCTGACGGCGACGGTCGACATTTTGCGCGATATCGCCAAGGGAAGCGGGCCGGACAAAGCGCTTCTGGCCTTGGGTTACGCAGGCTGGGCCCCAGGGCAACTCGAGGACGAAATTCAGTCCAATGGCTGGCTCAACTGTCCCGCCGACCCGGACTTGGTCTTCGACCCGGCCGTCGACCGGAAATACAACAAGGCGCTGGACAGTCTCGGCGTCGACCCAAGCCATCTGGTGAGCGACTCCGGCCACGCCTAGCGGCACTTGCCGCCGGCCTTCCCTGCCCCCGTCTTCGGATCGGAACGGACGCGCTGGGGCTGTGCCGTTCTACGCTTGGGCCGTGCTCGGCCCCGGCAGGCTCGGGATATCGGCCGGGTTCTGCACCTCGACGTCGAGACCGGAGGGGGCTCTGTCGGCTTGGGCGCGTTCGCGTTCCTTGCGCCGGCGATGATTGGCAAGCGCGTTCAGCAGCGCACCGACATCCCGCGCCGACATGGGCTCGCCATAGTAGAAGCCCTGACCGAACTCGCAGCCGATGGAGCGCAGATAGCTCGCGTCGGCCTGGTTCTCGCGCCCTCGGCCACGACTTCCTTGCCGAGCTCATGAGCGAGCGTTACCACCGAACGAAGAATGAGCGGGGCCTGATCGTCGACCGCACTGTCATGCACGAGGGACTTGTCGACCTTGATGATGTCGAACGGGAACCGGTGCAGATAGCTGAGCGAGCTATAGCCCGTTCCGAAATCGTCCAGCGCCAGGCTCGCGCCATAGGTCTTGAGCCAGGTGAGGATCTCGACGGCGCGCTCGGGATTCTCCATCACGAGCGACTCGGTCACCTCCAACTTCAGCGTACCGCGCGCCACCTGCTCCCGCGCAAGCAGCAGCCTGATTTCCTGCACCATATCCTGCCGGAAGAGCTGCCGGCTCGAGACGTTGACGCTGACGAACAGCGGGTCGCGGTCGCGCGGCAGGACGCGATGCCACGTCGCCGCCTCGTCCAGCGCCTGGCCGAGGACGTAGCTGCCCAGCTCCACGATCAGACCCGACTCCTCCGCAAGCGGAATAAAGTCCTGCGGCGACAACCGGCCGCGCGTCGGATGATCCCAGCGCATGAGCGCCTCGAAGCCGGCCAGCTGATTCGAGGCCAAGCGCGTGATGGGCTGGTAGAGCACCGAGATCTGCTGGCGCTGCAGCGCCATGCGCAGTTCGCTTTCGAGCGGCAGACGGTTCTCTTCCTCCGTGCGCATGGCCGGATTGAAAATCTCGATACGGTCCGCGCCGCGACGCTTGGCACGGAGCATCGCCAGCTCGCCGTCGCGCAACATGTCCTGTGCATTGGTCTGCGACCCGTCATGGACCACGATGCCGATGGAGGCGGTGAGAATGATTTCCTTGGTGCTGATCTTCATCGGCGTGCGCAGCGCGCGACGCACGCGTTCGGCCAAGGTCGCAACGTGATGCGGGTCGCTGTCGGAAATGAGCAGAATGGCGAACTGATCGCCGCCGAGACGGGCGAGCGTGCCTGCGGATTGAGGTGACGCGCAAGCCGGCGCCCGAGCGTCAGCAGCATCGAGTCTCCGATCACGAGGCCAAAGCTCTTGTTGACGTTCTTGAAGCGATCAATGTCGATGAAGAGAACGGTCGGCCGGTTCGCCTGCCCCTCCGCCGCGCGCGTAATCGCGCCGTTCAGCCGGTCCATGAAAAGCTCGCGATTGGGAAGACCCGTGAGGCTGTCATGCACGGCGTCGTGCATCAGGCGCTCATGGGACCGCTTGAGATTGGTCACGTCGCGCAACAGGCCGACGCAGCGTAGGAGCCGGACATTGTCGTTCGGCGCCGCCTGGGCATTGAGCTCGTACCAAAGATAGGTCCCGTCATGGCGCCGCAAGCGGAAGTCCGTTTGAAATTCTCCGCCCTTCTTCTCCTGCAGCGATTGCATGAGCAGCCTGAAGCGCTCCCGATCGGAGGCGTGCATGTGTTTCAGGAACTCGCTCACGGAAACATTGAGCGCCCCGGGTTCCAGCCCGAGCTCCGCCTCGACCTCATGGCCGACCGTGATGAGATCGCGGCCCGCATGCCACTGAAACACATGGGTGCCGGACCGTCGACGGCGAGGGATTTCATTTGCACAAGGCTGGGGGGCCCGAGGCTCATCGCCGAGCCGCCCGTATGGAAGGCGAACTGGGTGACGGTGAAGCCGAGCAAGACCAGGATCAGCACGAGCCCCGCGATGAGGCTCGAACCGACGACCTCACCCGACAGCTTCCCGGTGACGATCATCGAGGCGCCGAGCAGCCACACGATCAGCAGCATCCAACTGGGGATGAGAGACAGGGCCCTGTCCTGACCGCGCAAGGCGAAATACGCAATCAGCACGGTTCCGACCCCGGCGATCAGAATGGTCGAGGCCCGCGCGATGCCAGCCGCGGTTTGCGGATCCACGATCGCCACCACGACCAGAATGAACTGCGCGGCGATCCACACCCAGAACACGGTCCGGATCCACACATGCCACAGGCCGATCCGCAAGAATGTGTAGAGGAACAGCGCAAGGCTCGCGGCAAGGCCCGCTTCGGCCGCCGCCCGATAGGTTGCCGTGCGATCGGGACCCACGGGGAAGAGCTTGTTCCAGAACCCGAAATCCACGCAGAAATAGACCAGAGCGGCCCAAGCCACGAGCGCGGTCGCCGGAAAGATCGCGCGATGGTTGGCCGCGAAGATCGCCGTCAGGAAGATCGCAAGAAGCCCGGTGATGCCCAGGAGCACCCCCTTGAACAACATGCTGTCCTGCTGTTTCGCCTGGTAGAATTTCGGCGTCCACAGCGTGAGCTGCGGCACTCTCGAGGAGGCAAGCTCCGCCGCGTAAGTGACGGTCTGTCCCGGTTCGAGCGTCAGCCGGAACATGTCGGCGCGATCGCTCTGCAAGGGTTCGGGCCGGAAGCCGAGCGATGGCGTGACGGCCCTAATGCGGGGCGCGTCGAGTTCGGGGCGAAACACGCCCGAATTCGCGAGCGTGTAACGCGGGGCCACGAGCCAGCGCACGATGCGCTTGTCGGTTGGATTGGCGAGCGCAAACACCAGCCAGCTCGGGTCGGTGCCCGGCGTCGAGGCCTGAACGGCCATCCGGCCGATATAGCCGTCGGGGCCCGGCGCCGTCTCGATCTGAAGCCGGTCTCCCCGCCCCTCGTAAAGTTCACCCTTCGTGGTGATCTCCATCTTGGGGGCATCGGGCTCCACCGGGAGCGCCTCGATGGCAAGGGCACCGCCCGCAAGTGGTGGGAGGACGAGCGACAAGGCGAGCAGCAACGCGTAGGCGAGCACGCACAGGCCGGCCCGGCCCTGCCGCCTGAGCACGGAGCATCGCGGCACGGCGCATCGGGCGCTCACCGAGCCATGTGTGGCCACTATCACCCTCCCGTTCCCTAGCCGCGCGAATCCGTATCCAGGAGCGCGTAGAGCACATGATCGCGCCACTCGCCGTTGATACGCAAATACCGGCGCGCCAGCCCTTCCCGCGTGAATCCGACGCGCTCCAGAAGGCGCATCGAAGGGGTGTTGGTCGGCAGGCACGCCGCCTCGAGCCGATGCAACTCAAGCGAATCGAACACGAACGGCAGGACCGCGCGAACCGCGGCCGTCATATAGCCCCGCTTGGCGTGCGCGGCGCCGACCCAGTATCCAAGCGTGCATGACTGCGTCACCCCGCGGCGGACATTGCACAGGGTGATACCGCCCACCAGCGCGGTGGACTGCGCATCGTAGACAAACAAGGCGTAGCCCATGTCCTCGCGCATGTCGCGCAAATAGTGGCGGACGCGCCGGCGGAAAGAGGCTCGGGACAGTTCGTCCGGCGCCCAAAGCGGCTCCCAGGGCACAAGGAAATCCCGGCTCGAGGCGCGCAACTCCGCCCAGGCCGGATAGTCCGACATTTGGGGCGCGCGCAGCACGACCCGTCCGGTTTCGATGACCGGCCCGATATCACCCGGGGTTGCAGATCGCAGCAAGGCCATGTGTCAGCACCCTCTTCAAGCGGCTCTGCTCGCCGGGACGATGAACTTGTCGGCCACAGTTTCGAATCGTCCAAGATTAGCAACGGGTCCCACAGTCGCAAGGCTCAGCGGCGTCTCCAGGACCTTCTGAAGCAGGGCCTGGAGATCGGCCGTTTCGACCGCCTCGATCCGCTCGACCAGTTCCGACGCCGGCAGCACACGCCCGCAAAACAGGACGTGCCGCGCGAGCTGCTCGGCCCGGGCGCTCGAACTCTCCAGCGCCGCCAGCAGCCCCATCTTCATCTGCGCCTTCACCCGTTCGAGCTCGGCCTGGTCGAAGCCGCCGGACGCCGCCCGGTCGAGTTCGTCGCGAATGACGGAAAAGAGTTCGTGCGCCTTTTCGGACGCGCCCGCCGCGTGGATGACGAACATGCCGCTATCGGTCAGTCCGGTCGAGAAGGCGTACACAGAATAGCAAAGGCCGCGCCGCTCGCGCACTTCCTGGAACAGCCGCGACGACATGCCCCCGCCGAGCGCCCCGGCCAGGATCTGGGACATGAAGTACTCGGGCTGATGATAGGCCGGAGCCTCCAGTCCAATCATCAGATGGGTCTGCTCGAAGGGCTTGTCCGATTGCCTGCGTCCGCCGCTATAGACCGCCTCTTGCGGCAGGGGCGTGCCTTCCGGCGACAGGCCCGACAGCCGGCGCTCGGCTTCGGCCACAAGCGCGTCGTGGTCCACCGCGCCCGCGGCGGCGAGCACCATGTTCGGGGCGTGATAATGGGTTGTGAGATAGGTGCCGAGATGGTCCCGCTCGAATCCGACAACGCTTTGCGCCGTGCCGAGAATGGTCCGTCCGACCGGCTGATCGGGGAACGCCGCCTCGGAGATGAAATCGTAGACGATGTCGTCGGGCGAATCGGAACTCGCGGCGATCTCCTGGAGAATGACGTCGCGCTCGCGCGCAAGTTCGGCGCCGTCGAAGCAGGGCTCCAGGATGATGTCGCTCAGAATGTCCAGTGCGAGCGGCATGTCCCTTCCGCAGGCACGCGCATAGTATCCGGTCGAATCGACGGAGGTGGACGCGTTCAGATCCCCGCCGACCGCTTCGATCTCCTCGACGATCTGGCGGGCGCTGCGCCGCTTCGTGCCCTTGAAGGCCATATGCTCCAGGAAGTGCGCGACGCCGTGTTCCGTCAGCTGTTCGGAGCGGCTCCCGGCGCCGATCCAAATGCCGAGCGACACGGTCTCCACCTCGGGCATGGCATGGCTGACAATGGTCAAACCGTTGTTCAGCGTGGACCGGGTCACGCTCACGCCTCGGCTCCCGTCAGAGGCGACGCGGCGCGCGCGACAATGAAGTCCGCGACCGTGCCGAAGTCCGCCGGTAGGACCGTGCAGCGCTCTTCGCTCCCCAGCTTCAAGGTGAGGCGTTCGGGTTGCGCCGGCGCGATGCCGATGGCGCGCTTGACGGCATCGGGAAACTTCGCGGGATGGGCCGTCGACAAGACGACCATTGGCGTGGTTCCGAGCGCGGCTTCCTGCTGGGAGGCGGCAATGCCGACGGCCGTGTGCGGGTCGACCACCATGCCGGTCTCTTCGAATACCCCCCGAATGGTCATCTCGGTCACATCCTCTCCGGCGGAGTGGGCACTGAAAATTTCGCGGAGCTGCCCAAATTCGCCCTGGCTCAGCTGGAACGAGCCCTGCCGGCGCAAATCCTCCATCAAGCTCCGGACCCTGGACGCATCCCGTCCGGCAAGCTCGAACAACAGGCGCTCGAAGTTGCTGGCAAGCTGGATGTCCATGCTGGGACTTGCGGTCGCGATCACACCGTGCGGTTCATAAGTCCCCGAGGCAAATGCGCGGGGTAAACTGTCATTGAGGTTCGTGGCGATAACGAGGCGCTGGACCGGCAATCCCATCGCGCGCGCGGCATAACCCGCGAAAATATCTCCGAAATTTCCGGTGGGCACGGTGAAGGCCACCGGGCGGTAGGGCGCTCCGAGCGTGACCGCCGAGGTGAAGTAGTAGCCGATCTGGGCGAGGATCCGAGCGAAGTTGATGGAGTTGATCCCGGTCAGGCCGAGCCGTGCGTTCAACTCCTGATCGCCGAACAGCGCCTTCACTATCGCCTGGCAATCGTCGAAAGTGCCTTGCACCGCGATGTTATGGATATTGGGCTCGGTGGCCGTCGTCATCTGGCGGCGCTGAACGTCGCTCACGCGACCCTCGGGGTGCAGGATGAAGACGTCGATGGCATCGAGCCCCCGGAAGGCCTCGATGGCAGCCGCGCCCGTATCGCCCGAGGTCGCGCCAACGACAGTGGCGCGCTGCCCGCGGCGCCGCAGCGCGCGGTTCATGAACCGCGATACGACCTGCATGGCGAGATCCTTGAACGCCAGCGTGGGCCCGTGAAACAGCTCCAGAACGAAGCTGTTCGGCCCGATCTGGCTGAGCGGCGCGACGGCGGGATGGTGGAAGCCCTCATAGGCCTCCGAAAGCACGTCTTCGAGGTCCGCAAGGCAGGGATCGCCCTCGAGATAGGGCCGCATGACCCGGTAGGCGGCGTCGGCATAGTCGAGCCCGGCGAGCGCGGCGATCTCGTCCGGCTTCAGCTGCGGCCAGACCTCGGGCATGAACAGGCCGCCATCGCCCGCGAGCGCAGCCAGAAGCGCGCCCTCGAACGAGAGCGCCGGGGCAGACCCGCGCGTTGAAATGAACTTCAAGATGTGCCTCTCACCGGAAAACTATAGCCTTTTTGCCAGACCCTAGCCCCCGGAGCGCAGCCCCGCAACATGGCCCGGCAGCACGGTTAAGGCCGTCTGCCCGAGAGGGCGCTCCAGACATAGACGAGGTAGATCACGAGCAGGCAAGCGGCCAGCAAGAACCAAGTCAGAGCGTATTGCAGGTGCTTGTTGGGCAGCTCGAGCCGGGTCTGGCCGCCTTTCGGCCAGCCGCCCGGGACCTCGCTCTCGACCGCCTCGAGGTAGAACGGGACCACATTCACAGCTCCGCCCGGAAACATGGACCGCGCCATGCCGCCAAGATCGCGCGTGAACCATTGGTTGGCTTCCACATCGTTGTCGGGCGAGAACAGGCTGGGCGTTTCGGGCGTGCGCAATAGGCCCGTGACCGTGACCACGTTCTGGAACTGCCCCTCTTTGCGCGCCTCGGGGGACCGGAACTGCTCAGGCACGAAGCCCCGGTCGACGAGAACGACATGCCCCGAGGCCGTCTCCAAGGGCGTGACCACATGCCAGCCCGGCTGGCCATCCGCCGAGATGGCGTAGAGGTAGCGTTCCAGGTCGTTGTGGTACCGGCCCTCGGTCGTCACGCGCAGGTAGCTCGCATCCCGCAATTTGCCGTCGAGCTCGACCGCACGTTCCAGCGTCACGGGCGTGCGCGCACTGCGCGTCTCGATGCGCTCGATCAGGCGCTCTTTCCATTCGAGCCGGTCGAGCTGCCACATGCCCAGCCAGACCAGGAGGGCAAAGCCGACGAGCACGGCCAAGGAAAGCCTGAGGAGTGCCGGAACAGTCATGGGCGCCGCTATCGGTCCGACACCAGTTTGCCTTCTTCGGCCTTGTGCCGGTACTGGAGCGCAATCAGGACTCCCTTGAAACTCCGAAGCAGAAGAAGTGGCAGAATGAGCGCCGCCGTGCCCCAAGCGAGGGCATGCACCCAGTATGGCGGCTGGTAGACGGCCTCGACGTAAAGCGCGGCCCCGACGATGATGAAGCCCGTAATGAGCATCACGAAGATCGCGGGCCCGTCGCCGGAATCGGCGAAGTCGTAATTGAGACCGCAGACACTGCAGGATGGCGCCAAGGTCAAATAGCCGTCGAACATCTTGCCCTTGTGGCACGATGGGCAGCGCCCGAGGATTCCCGCCAACAGGGTCGCGCTCAGGGGCGGAGCCGCTTTCGGGCTATGGGAGTCGTTCATATCTGCCTCTCGGCCAAAACAGAAAGGGGCGGCCGTGCGACCGCCCCCAAACGGTTCCGGTGTGTCGTGCCGCTAGTGGCCGGCATTCGCTCCCGCGCCCCAAATATAGATGGAGCAGAACAGGAACAGCCACACGACGTCGACGAAATGCCAATACCAGGCCGCGGCTTCAAAGCCGAAATGCTTGTGCGGCGTGAAATGACCCGCCAGCGCCCGGAACAGACACACCAGCAGGAAGATCGTGCCCACGATCACATGGAAGCCATGGAAGCCCGTGGCCATGTAGAACGTGGACCCGTAGATGTGGTTGGAAAAGCCGAAGCCGGCATGCATGTACTCGTAGGCCTGCAGGCAGGTGAAGAGAATGCCCAGAACCACGGTACAGGTCAGACCCCAGATGAGGCCCTTCCGGTCGTCGTGCAGCATGGCGTGGTGCGCCCAAGTCGCCGTGGTGCCTGACGTCAGCAGGATCAGCGTGTTGACCCAGGGCAGCCCCCAAGGATCAAAGGTGTGCCCGAAGAAGCCGAGGCCCGGAACGTCGGTCTCAGCGCTCGGGACCGGCGGCCAAACGCCGCCGGTGACCTGCGTACGGGCATAGGTCACGGCATCGTCGGGAAAGAGGGCCACGTCGAAATAGGCCCAGAACCAAGCCACGAAGAACATCACCTCCGAGGCGATGAACAGGATCATGCCGTAGCGGAGATGCAGCTGGACCACCGGCGATTGATGACCCTCGGCCTCTTCCTTGATGACGTCGCGCCACCAGCCGAACATGGTGATGAGGACGATCGCGAGGCCCGGGAGAACGTACCAGAGCTGCGGGTCGCCGGCCTTCTTGCTCATGAAAAACATGAGGGCACCCAGCGCCAGCACCAAGCCGCCGATGGATCCGACAAGCGGCCACGGACTCGGGTTGAGCAGGTGATAGTCGTGTTGCGGTTTTGCGTGGGCCTGGGCCATCGTGCGTTCCCCTTCCTCCCCAATCGATCTTTATGGCGCGCCTAGCCGCGCCGTGTCGTTTACGATCCCGGCGTCCTATCCCCCGGCACGGCGGCGACGTCCGACGGGTCGTCGCTCCGGTAGAAGGTATAGGACAGCGTTATCTCCTCGGTATTCTTTGTGTTCACATCCTCGGCGAAAGCCGGGTCGATGAAGAACGTGACGGGCATCTCGATGCTCTCTCCCGCGGCAAGCGTTTGTTGCTTGAAGCAGAAGCACTCGATCTTCTTGAAATAGCGCCCCACCGCCTCCGGCGCCACATTGAACCCGGCGGTGCCGCTGACGGGCTTGTCCGTGTCGTTGTGCGCGGTGAAGAACACCAACGCCGTATCGCCGATCTTGACCTCCACCGAGCGCTTCTCCGCCGAGAACTGCCAGGGAAGATCCCGGTCCACGTTCGTGTCGAAGCGGACCTTGATCGTTCGATCGAGGACATGGTCCGGGGCGACGGTCGCAACCTGCGTGGTGCCGCCGTAGCCCGTTTGCTGGCAGAACAACCGGTAAAGCGGAACCGCGGCGAACGACAAACCAACCATCCCGGCCGCAATGCCCGCGAGCGCAAGCGCAACGAGCCCACGCTTGTCGCGTGGTGCCGTTTTGGAACCGCTATCGCTCATTTCCGTCACGCTGTACGGCCTTTCACATCAGATCTGCCGGATGGCGACGTTCCCGCCGATCCGGACAATGGTGACGATAAAGAACAAAATGACAAGCACCGCGAGCGTCCATGCGATTGCCAGAGACCTTCTGCGTTGGCGGCGTTTGCGTTCAACTTCTGCATCTTTCATCACGACGTCCAAATACGCGGCACCGCGAGACCCTCAATCCCGAAGCCGTGCTCGACGAGCAGAACCGCGAAGAGAACGAACAAATAGAGGATCGAATAGGCGAAGAGATTCTTCGCGGCCCGCTCGGCCGCCTCTCCCTCGCGCTCCCGGTAGCAATCGATCGCGAACACCAAGAAGAACGCGCCGAAGATCGCGGCGATCAAGGTGTACAGCGAGCCGCCGAAGCCCATCACCGAGGGTACCATGCCGAGCGGCACCAGGATGAGGCTGTAGATCAGAATCTGCCGGCGCGTCGCGTCGGCACCGTGGGTCACGGGCAGCATGGGAACGCCGGCCCGTTCGTAGTCGGAACTGCGGATCAGCGCCAAGGCCCAGAAGTGTGGTGGCGTCCACATGAAGATGATGAGGAACATCACGAAGGACTCGAGGCTCACCGTCCCCGTGGCCGCGGCCCAGCCGATCATGGGCGGCAGCGCGCCCGCGGCGCCGCCGATGACGATATTCTGGGGCGTGGAGCGCTTCAGCCACATCGTGTAGACGAAGACGTAGAAGCCGATCGTGAAGGCGAGGAGTCCGGCGGCGACCCAATTCACCATGAGCCCGAGACAGAGCACCGAGCCGGTCCCAAGCACGGCGCCAAAGGCCAGAGCCTCGTTGCGTGTGAGCGCGCCTTGCGGCAGCGGACGGGACGCCGTGCGAGCCATCCGGGCATCGATGTCCGCGTCGTACCACATGTTCAGTGCGCCCGACGCGCCCGCGCCGACCGCGATGCAGATGAGCGCGGCAATGGCGAGGACGGGATGCATGTGCACCGGCGCGACAACCAGCCCGACAAGCGCCGTGAACACCACGAGGAACATCACGCGCGGCTTCAGCAGCGCGGCATAGTCGGAGACGTCGCCCCCAAGGTTACTCCCAAGGGCGACGTCCAAGCTGCCTCGTGTCGTTTCGACAGTCGTGTCTGTCATCGGCCTTATTACTCCCGCGCCTCAATCCGGCGCGCCGAACCCTACTTGATGCGCGGAAGCGTATCGAAGGTGTGGAACGGAGGCGGCGAGGAGACCGTCCACTCCAGCGTCGTGGCGCCTGGACCCCAAGGATTGGCCGCGGCCTTCTCCTTGCGGGAGAACTGCACGATCAGGCCGACGAAGAAGAGGACAAAGCCGATGAAGGCGAGATAGGCGCCGATCGACGACACCAGATTCCAGCCCGCATAGGCATCCGGGTAGTCCGCATAACGGCGCGGCATGCCCGCCAGACCCAGGAAGTGCTGCGGGAAGAAGGCCAGATTGGCGCCGATGAACATGGTCCAGAAGTGCAGCTTGCCCCAGAATTCGGAGTACATGTAGCCGTACATCTTCGGCGACCAATAGTACCAGCCCGCAAAGAGCGAGAAGACGGCCCCAAGCGACAGAACGTAGTGGAAATGCGCCACCACGTAATAGGTGTCATGCAAGGACCGGTCGACGCCGGCATTCGACAGCATCACGCCCGTCACGCCACCAACGGTGAACAGGAAGATGAAGCCGAGCGCCCAGAGCATGGGTGTCTTGAACTGGATGGAACCGCCCCACATGGTCGCGATCCACGAGAAGATCTTCACACCCGTCGGCACGGCGATCACCATCGTGGCGAACACGAAGTAGGCCTGCGTGTTCACGTCGAGACCCGCCGCATACATGTGATGGGCCCAAACCACGAAGCCGATCACGCCGATGGCGACCATGGCATAGGCCATGCCGAGATAGCCGAACACCGGCTTCCGGGAGAACGTCGCCACGATCTGGCTGATGATGCCGAAGCCCGGCAGGATCATGATGTACACTTCGGGGTGACCGAAGAACCAGAACAGGTGCTGCCACAGAAGCGGATCGCCGCCATGCTTTGAGTCGAAGAAGGCGGTCCCGAAATTGCGGTCCGTCAGCAGCATGGTGATGGCGCCGGCCAGCACAGGCAGGGACAGCAGCAGCAGGAAGGCCGTGACCAGGATCGACCACACGAACAGCGGCATCTTGTGCAGAGTCATGCCCGGCGCGCGCATGTTCAGGATCGTGGTGATGAAGTTGATGGCGCCCAAGATCGACGACGCACCGCCGAGATGAAGGGCGAGAATGGCGAAGTCGACCGACACGCCCGGCGTTCCGTATGTGGAGAGCGGCGCGTAGATCGTCCAGCCCGCGCCAGCGCCTGTCGACCCCGGAGCGCCCGGCATGAAGAGCGAGGAGACCAGCAGAACGAATGCCATCGCCAGCAGCCAGAACGAGATGTTGTTCATGCGCGGGAAGGCCATGTCCGGCGCGCCGATCATCAGCGGCACCATCCAGTTGCCGAAGGCACCCATCGTGGCCGGCATGACCGCGAAGAACACCATGATCAGTCCGTGCGCCGTGACGAAGACGTTGAACATCTCCGGATTGCCGAAGATTTGCATACCGGGCTGCATGAGCTCGGCCCGCATGCCCATGGAGAGCAAGGCACCGACGACGCCGCCGACCAGGGACAGGATCAGATAAAGGGTGCCGATGTCCTTGTGGTTCGTCGAGAACAGCCAGCGCCGCAATCCGTGCGGGTGATCGTCGTGATCGTGATGGGCCGCTTCTGCCTGGGCATTGTTCGCCATGACTGTCTTCCCTTGTCGTCCTTTTGTGTCCGTATCCGGCCTTCAGGCCGTATGCTCTTAAGGCCAGTGCGGCGCTAATCCCGCGCCGAGGCCACCTTACCCTTGGTATCGATCGATGCCGACTTCTTGCTCGCGACCCATGCATCGTACTCTTCCTGGGAGACGACACGAATGGCGATCGGCATGAAGGCATGATTGCGCCCGCAAAGCTCGGAGCACTGGCCGTAGAACCAGCCTTCCTTCTCCGCGCGGAACCACGTCTGCTGGAGACGGCCCGGCACGGCGTCGAGCTTGATGCCAAAGGACGGGACCGCCCAGTCGTGGATGACATCGTTGGACTTGAGACCGACGACGACGTTCGCACCGACCGGGACGACGACCTCGTTGTCGACCGTCAGCAGCCGCGGCTGGCCGGGCTTCAGGTTCGCGTCCGGCACCATGATCGAATCGAAGGCGATGTCCTCGTCCGGGTATTCGTAGCTCCAATACCACTGGGCCCCGGTGGCCGTGATGGACACGTCCGCCTTGGGGAAGTCGTACTGGGCGAACAGCAAGCGGAACGACGGGATGGCGATGGCAACCAGAATGAAGATCGGAATGACCGTCCACGCGACTTCCAAGAGGGTGTTGTGCGAGGTCCGGGACGGTTCGGGATTGCTCTTCTCGTTGAAGCGGACCATGACGATGATCATCAGAGCGAGAACGAACAGCGTAATGGCGATGATGATGGCCGTTACGTAATTATGGAAGTCGGTGATCTGCGCCATGATCGGCGTCGCCGCTTCCTGGAACTTGATCTGCCAAGGGTGTGCCTGCCCCAGCGGTAGGTCTTCGGCAAGAGCGGAACCGCTTGCGCTGAGACTCGCAAGCGCGACAAGACCCATCAATGCTCGGTGCAACATCCCCATCCCTTCACTCCCAAAGCCTGCTCTCTGGCCACTCCTGGTTGACAGGGGTCAGAGTGCGATTATCGCCAAGCGCGGGCCTTGCACCCCACGCTCACCCTCGCAAAGGCGGCGCGAATAAGCTTGCGCAGAATATTGGCGTCGCCCCGCTAGAAGCATTTTATTTGCCGGCCCAGCATAGCCCAGAAGCCAGCACTTATTGTGTATTTTTAAAATCATAAAGGATATTGATTGGCAACAGTCATGATTCAGTTTTCAGTTGCGTCCGCACGTTCCGGTCCGCCAAATTCGCTCGCAAGTTGATTTGGCACCCGGCAGGCGTTACGCGCCTTCAACAACCTGACCTACGTCAAGTTTCCCAATAAGGCTGTCGTCGAATTTTGGCCCTATTGCACGGCGAATGGCCTTGTTGCTCTGTTGAGCCGAATGGGACGCATCGCAAGTGCAGTCGCGTACCCGCAGAGTCCTAGACACGCCCGATCAGTCGCTGGAAGGCCGGTCCGCTCCATGCTCATTTTCCCTACACTGGCTCTTACACGACGATTCGATTCGCGGGACCGCACCCGCCGGCCGCGCCTCGTCCGGGCCCTGCTTCCTTTCGTCGCGCTTTGCCTCATCGCGGTCTTCACGGTCGCCCCGCCCGCGCGGGCACAAGAACCCGACGCCGCTCCGGGCGCCACGGGCCCAGGCAGCGTGGTGCGCGGCACGTACGGGGCCTGGCAGTTGAGCTGCCGGACGCCGCCCGCGCCCGGGAGGAAAAATGCGCTCTGGTCCAGAGCGTAACGGCCGAGGACCGCCCGAATGTCGGACTGACCGTCGTCTTCTATAAGGCTATCGGCGAGGACAAGAAGCTGTTGCGGGTGGTGGTTCCCCTCGGCGTCCTCTTGCCCACGGGCCTCGGGCTCAAGATCGACGGCGAGGATGTCGGCAACGCGCCCTTCCTGAAATGCGGCAAGCGCGGCTGCGTGGCCGAGGTCGTGCTCCAGGACGAGGTCATCGCGAAACTGAAAAAGGGCGAGAACGCGATCTTCATCGTGTTCGATACGCCGGAGGCCGGCATCGGCATCCCCGTCTCGCTGCAGGGCTTCACCAACGCATTTTCCGAGCTCAAATAGCGGCGTCCCGGAACCTGCGCGCTGCACATAAAAAATCGGCGGCGGAAAAGGAGAATTCCGCCGCCGATTCGTCCGTCTTGGGGGACGGAAAACGCCCGGTGTCCGTGCAGGGATCGGAGACGGGCGTGACTTGGAAACTATATGGCGTCGCGGCGGACCGGTTCAAGTGACCGCGGCCCATGCGCCTTAGACGCCGTGTTCCTCGCACCAATCGTGCAGCGACACCAGGATTCCAAGCGCCGAATGTCCGAACGGCGTGAGCTGGTAGGTCACGGCCACGGGCTTGGTGGCAACGACCTCGCGGTGGACCAGCCCACTCTCTTCCATCTCCTTGAGACGCTCGGCGATCATTTTCTTGCTCGCACCGCCAAGTTCTCGCGACAGCGCGTTGAAGCGCATCGGGCCCGCCTTCAAATGCCAAAGGATGGAGGCCTTCCACTTCCCGCCAAGCAGCCGCATGCCACGCTCGATCGGACAGGGCTCATCGCACTGTTTCGGCTGTGGCGCGCCGCTACCCGGCCGGTCGTTGACGGAGACACTATCGGACATCGGTCCTCACTAGGTTACAAACTGTAAACTGGTTGAATAAGGAAACCTATCCTCCTAAGTCAAGCGCGCACTGACCGCCCGCGCGTCATGCGCAGGCGGTCTCCGACATCATGCTGCGTATCAGGAGGCTGGCAGATCATGGACCCGAAGCTTTTTAGCCCACTCGACCTTGGCGACCTTACTCTTCCAAACCGAATTGTCATGGCACCGTTGACCCGCAACCGTGCGTTGCCCGGCGGCGACGTGCCCCACGCGCTCAACGCCACCTACTACGCCCAGCGGGCAAGCGCCGGCCTGATCATCAGCGAGGGCACGCAGATTTCGCCAGAAGGCAAGGGCTACATCCAGACGCCCGGCATTCACAGCGACGAGCAAGTCGTCGGCTGGAAGACGGTGACCGATGCCGTGCACGAGGCAGGCGGGCGCATGTTCGCGCAGCTCTGGCACGTGGGGCGCATCTCGCATGTTTCGCTCCTGCCCGGCGGGCAGGCCCCGGTCGCGCCCTCCCCGATCGCCGCCAAGAGCCAGACCTTTATCGCGACGGGCTTCGCTGACGTGTCCGAGCCGCGCGCGCTCGACACCGGTGAGATCGCCCGCGTGGTCGGCGACTACCGGACGGCGGCGGAGAACGCGAAGGCAGCCGGTTTCGACGGCGTGGAGATTCATGCGGCAAACGGCTATCTGATCGACCAGTTCCTGCGCGACGGCACCAACAAGCGCGAGGACGAATATGGCGGGACGCCGGACAAGCGCACGCGCTTTCTCGCCGAGGTCCTCGAGGCGGTCGCGAGCGTTTATCCGTCGAAGCGGGTGGGCGTGCGGTTCAGCCCGTTCTCGAGTTTCAACGACATGACCGACAGCGATCCGCTGACGACCTTCAGCGCGGCGATCGCCCGTGCGAACGACGCGAAGCTCGGCTACGTCCATCTCGTCGAAGGCGAAACAGGCGGCCCCCGCAGCTTTCCGAAGGGCGCGATCCAAACACTGCGCGCGAACTTCTCGGGCGCCTACATGGCGAACAACGCCTATGACCGGCAGATGGCGATCGACGCCGTCGAGTCCGGACAAGCGGATCTCGTTGCGTTCGGGTCGCTGTTCATCGCCAATCCGGATCTTGTGAAACGCTTCCGCCAGGACGCGCCGTTGAATACGCCGGACCCGCAGACCTTCTATGGCGGCGATGCGGCGGGGTATACCGACTATCCGACGCTGGACGAGGTCGCTTAGTTCATTTGAGCGTCCAAGGGAGGAGCCGGGCAACGGCCCCTCCCTCGACCCGTTCCCCTGTGCCGATCCCTTGTGCCGATCCCTTTGCCCGTCTCGTGTGACCGCCCTCATGCCGCCGCTCACAATTTCGGCGCGGTCTTGGTTAGACTGTTCCGCACCCTGTCGGGCTCTTGAGGATGGGCGCTGAAGCGATGGCCATGCGGATTGGATATATCGGCATCTGGACGAGGCAACTGGGCGTCGCCCTCGTCTGTCTTGTGCTGCCGAGCTCCGTCCTCGGCGAAGCCGCCCTCCAGGGAACACGGATCCGCGCCACCTATGACGTCGGCGTCGCGGCGATCGATCTCGGCACGTTCGACATGACCGCCACGGTGAACCGCGACGCCTATGCGCTCAAGGCGAACGGCGCGTTCTCGATCCTGGGCGGGCTTCTGTACAGGGCCGATGGCACGATTGAGAGCAACGGTGTGCGCGCCAGCGCGACCTCCAAGCCCCAGCACTTCGACTTCACCTATTCCGACAACAAGAAGACGCAGCAATTGCAAATCTTCTTCAACCGAGGATCCGTCCGGCAGGTCACGCGGAAGCCGAAGAAGAGGCCCGACAGGAAAGCCGTCCCCCTCTCGAACGATCAGCTCCGAAACGTGCTCGACCCGGCGACGGCGGCCTTCCTCGCCATCAGCGCCAACCTGCCCGCCGGCGACACGGCCGTCTGCAACGGGACTTTGCGGATCTTCGACGGCAAGCGGCTCTTCGAGCTGACCTTGTCGCCGAAGCGGACCGCTGAGCTCGGCGCGCGCGCGCCCGACGGCCTTCGGACCGCCGCGGTGTGCGCGGTCCGATACACGCCCATCGGCGGCCACCGCGCAGAAAGTTCGACCGTGGCGTTTCTTCAGAAATCCAAGGACATCGAGGCGTGGCTGGTGCCGGTTCCGGGAACGCAGCTCTTCGTCCCCTACAAGGTCGTGGTGCCGACGGCCTGGGGCAACGGCACGGTGACGCTCACGCAACTCGAAGCCGGGGCCGCCGCGCCGCGGCGCGCCAGCGCGCGCTAGAGCGCTTCAGTCTCGAACAGCCGGTCGATGTTGCCGCCCCAAGGCCCTTCATAGGCGGCGACGAGGCGATCCGCTTCGGTGCGGCCCGTCTCCGCGATCTCCATGAGGGGGCGAAGCATCCGCGTTTCGTCATGTCCCTTGTCGTTGCGTTTGGCGCGCCGCAAGAGGCCGCCTTCCGCCAGCGCCAGGATTTCGCGGGCGATGTCGCGCAACGTGCGGCCCCGGAACGGCGTCGCGAGCCCTGTGCGCGGCACGGTAAGACGCATGTCCCGGCGCTCCTCCTCCATCCAGCTCTCGACGAGCGATGCCGCGTTGTCCAGCGCGGACGTGTCGTAGAAAAGCCCGGCCCAAAGAGCCGGAAGCGCCAACAGGAGACCGAGGGGTCCGGCATCGGCACCGCGCATCTCCAGGAACTTCTTGAGGCGCACCTCGGGGAAGAGCGTGGTGAGGTGGTCGGCCCAATCGTCGATGCTGGGCCGTTCGCCTGGCAGCGCCTCCAGCTTGCCGTTCAGAAAATCGCGAAACGACGCGCCGGCGACATCGATATAGCGGCCGTCGCGATAGACGAAATACATCGGAACATCGAGCGCATAGTCCACATAGCGCTCAAAGCCCATGCCGTCCTCGAAGGCAAAGGGCAACCCGCCGGTCCGGTCGGGATCGGTGTCCTGCCACATCTGCGCGCGGTAGGACTGAAAGCCGTTGAGCTTTCCCTCCTTGAATGGGGAGCTGGCAAACAGCGCGGTCACGACGGGCTGAAGCGCGAGACCGACGCGGAGCTTGCGAACCATGTCCGCCTCTCCGCTGAAATCCATGTTCACCTGCACGGTCGCCGTGCGGAACATCATATCGAGACCGTGGCTCCCGCGGGTCGGCATGTACTGCATCATGATGCGATACCGGTCCTTCGGCATGAGCGGCGTCTCGTCGAGAGTCCATTTGGGCGAGAAGCCCAGCCCGAGAAAGCCGATGCCGAGCTGATGCGCGACCGCGCCGATTTGCGACAGGTGCTGGCGCAGTTCAGCCTCGGTTTCGTGGATCGTCTTCAGCGGCGCGCCGGAGAGTTCGAGCTGGCCGCCGGGCTCGAGGCTAATCGATCCGCCAATGGGACAATCCGAGCACGACAGCGCAATGATGTTGCCGTTCTCGCGGATCGTGTCCCAGCCGAAGCAATTGTGATGCGCTTCCAGAAGCGCGCCGATCCCCCGTGGCCCGTCATAGGGAACCGGCGAATTGTCGGTGACGTTGAAGCCGAATTTCTCGTGCTCCGTACCGATGCGCCATTCGGACTCCGGCTTGGAGCCAGACTCCAAATACGCGACGAGTTCATCCCGCGACTCGATGATGGGGCTCTTGGGCCCGTCAGCGCGTGTCGACATGTGAGGAGAACTCCGCTTGGGTCGGTAGAAAAGAGGATCCGCCAGCACATGCGCCCGGGCGCGACTGCGAGGCTCGAATGGGTCACTTTATCGTACGCGGCGACCGGCGCGGCAAGAGACAGTTCCGCGCAATAACAGAGGCTTGATGACAGCGCGTGACGGCGGTCAGACCATCATACGATGGTAGAGGTCGAACATGATCCAAAGGCTGCCGCCCACCATGATGCAGATCAGGACGACGGCGAATGCCAGGGCGACGAGATTCTCGCGCGGTGTCGTCTTGAAGTCGATATGCAGGAAGAACCGCAGATGGACCAGGATCTGAATCACGGCGAGCACCGCGATGACAATCAGCGTGGTCTGGCGCGGTAGCGATCCCGCCGCAACGAGACCGAAAGGTATGGCAGTCAGAACAACCGCCAGCGCAAGACCGATCAGGTACGGCTTGATGGTCCGCTCGATGGGAAGGCCCGACTTGATCTCCATCACATCAACCCCGGCAGATAGACCACAGAGAAGATCACGACCCAAATGATGTCGAGGAAGTGCCAGAACAGGCCGAGCCGCATGAGCCGCGAGGCGACCGGCGCGGTGAGGCCTTTGAAGAACACCTGCCCGATCATCACCAGGATCCAGATCAGGCCCACACTGACGTGAAACCCGTGCGTACCGACCAGCGTGAAGAAGGCGGACAGGAACCCGCTCCGGTCGGGCCCCGCCCCTTCGGCGATCATGCCGCTGAACTCGCCGAACTCCAGGACAATGAAGCCGGCGCCGAGCAAGAAGGTAACGGCGAGCCACATCAGCACTTTGCCCCGCTCGCCGGCCGATAGCGCGACGGCCGCGACACCGAACGTCGTGCTGCTCAAGAGCAGCAGCGCGGTCTCCGCCGCGGCCCGCTCCAGACTGAACACGTCCTTCGGCGTCGGCCCGCCGGCCGCGTTGCCGACCATCACCAGGTACGTGGCGAAGAGGCAGGCGAAGATGACGGCATCGCTCATCAGATAGAGCCAGAAGCCGAAATCCTTCTCCTCGTAACGCTCCGCGTCGCGCGGGCTGATGGTCATGTCGGCGATGCTGCTCATGTGGCGGGCTCCGCCGCGGGCTCGCCGGCAAAGCCGGGCTCGTCCGCCAGCTCGTTCTTGGGCGCCTTGGCCAGCTGGGCGAAGCGTTCGTCCTCGATGGCCTTCACCTCGCTCGCGGTCATGACGAACTCATCGTCGTCGTCGGACGCGCGGTAGACGATCGCGCCCAAGATCACGGCCAGCGACAGAAGCGCCAGCCACCACATCCACCAGATCATGGCGAAGCCGAACACGAAGCCCGCGATGCCGATCACAAAGCCCACATAGGTGTTCTTCGGCATGACGATGTCTTCGTATTGTTCCGGCCGCTGATAGGCGACGCCGCGCTGCTTCATGTCCCACCAGGCTTCGCGGGCTTCCACCTTGGGCAGCACGGCGAAATTATAGGGTGCCGCCGGCGATGAGGTGGCCCATTCGAGCGAGCGGCCGTTCCAGGGATCGCCCGTGAGATCGAGCGCGTCCTTGCGGTCGCGAATGCTGACCACGAGCTGCACCCCGAGGCAGATCATGCCGAGCATGATGATGAAGGCGCCGACCCAAGCGACGATGAGATGGGGCTGCCAGGCCGCGATGTCGTAATGCTCCATCCGGCGCGGCATGCCGAGCAGGCCGAGCACGTAGAGCGGCATGAAGGCGAGGTAGAAGCCGACGATCCAGCACCAGAAGGCACGCGTGCCCCATTTCTCGTTGAGCTTGAAGCCGAACGCCTTGGGGAACCAGTACATGTAGCCCGCCAGATAGCCGAACAGCACGCCCGGGATGATCATGTTGTGGAAGTGCGCGACGAGGAACGTCGTGTTGTGCATCAGGTAGTCGATGGGCGGCAG
This sequence comes from Methyloceanibacter methanicus, assembly GCF_001723285.1. GTDB lineage: Bacteria > Pseudomonadota > Alphaproteobacteria > Rhizobiales > Methyloligellaceae > Methyloceanibacter > Methyloceanibacter methanicus. The sequence continues at coordinate 143,024 of NZ_LPWG01000004.1, forward strand.
CGCCAGGAGGACGCCGGACAGGCCGCCGATCACGAAGGTCACCAGAAAACCGATGGTAAAGAGCATTGGCGGTTTGAAGATGATGCGGCCGCGATACATGGTCAGCAACCAATCGAACACTTTCACGCCCGTTGGGACCGAGATGATCGTGGTCATCGTGCCGAAGAACGAGTTGACCCGCGCGCTCGATCCCATGGTGAAGAAGTGATGCAGCCACACCGTGAAGGACAGGAGCCCGATGGCCATGGTCGCGCAGACGAGCGAGACATAGCCGAACAGACGCTTCTGGCTGAACACCGACACGACCTCGGAGAAAACGCCGAAGGCCGGAAGAATGAGGATGTAGACCTCCGGATGACCCCACAACCAGAACAGGTTGATGTAGTTCATCATGTTCCCGCCCATGGCGTTGGTGAAGAAGTGGAAGCCGAAATTGCGGTCGAGGATCAGCATGCCCGTCGCAACCGTGAGCGCGGGAAAGGCGAAGATGATCAGGACCGACGTGACGAAGATGGTCCAGGTGAAGAGCGGCAGGCGGAACATCGTCATGCCGGGTGCGCGGTTCTTGAGGATCGTCACCAGGAAATTGATGCCGGTCATCGTGGTGCCGAAGCCCGCGATGAACACCATCCACAGCCAGTAATCCACGCCAACGCCGGGCGTGTACTCCACCCCGGAATAAGGCGGATAGCCGGTCCAGCCCGCCGTGGAGAACTTGCCGATGACGAGCGACAGGAGCATGAGCCCCGCGCCTGCCGTGGTGAGCCACAGGCTGACCGAATTCATGAAGGGGAACGCCACGTCGCGCGAGCCGATCTGCTGCGGCACGATAAGGTTCGCAAGTCCCGACAGGAAGGGCATGGCCATGAAGAAGATCATGATCGTGCCGTGGGACGAGAAGATCTGATCGAAATGATCCGGCGGCAGATAGCCGTCGCTGTTGTAGGCGATGGCTTGCTGGCTGCGCATCATGGCCGCGTCGACGAAACCGCGCACGAGCATGACCAGCGCCAGCATGATGTACATGATGCCGATCTTCTTGTGATCGACGCTCGAGACCCATTGGGTCATCACCATCCGCCAGGCGCCGAAATAGGTGATGGCGCCGGCGACCGCGAGCCCGCCGAGCACGGTGACCGCGGCACCGGACGCGGCGACGGCGCTGTAAAGCGGCAGGGAATCGATTGTCAGTCGTCCGAAGATGTCCACTGGACCTATTCCGTCGTTTCGGCTTTCGAAGATTTCGGCGTGCGATCGGAGTCGCCGTGCGAGTATTTGCCGATGATGCAGTCGAAGAGATTGGGTTCGACGCCCGAGTAGTACGTCACCGGAACTTTTTGGCTGGGCTTTGCGAGCGCGTCGTAGGCCGCCGCGTCAAGCGCCGTGCCCGATTGCTTCACCTTCTCCACCCACGCATCGAACTCCTCTTTGGATTGCGCGTGGGTCTGGAACTGCTGATCGGCGAACCCGGTGCCGCTATATTGAACGTTGCGCCCCCAGAACGTGCCGGCCTTGTCCGCAAGCAGGTTGAGCCGCGTCTGCATCCCCGCCATGGCGTAGATCTGCCCGCCGAGCGCCGGGATCACGAGCGAGTTCATGACGGTGTCGGACGTGATCGTGAGGCTCACCGGCCTGCCGACGGGCATGGCCAATTCGTTGACGACCGCGATGTCGTGCTCCGGATAGACGAACAGCCACTTCCAGTCCTGTGCGATGGCCTGTACCTGAAGCGGCTTCACGCTGGGATCGATCTCCGTATAGGGATCGAGCTTGTACGTGTTCTCCCAGAGATGGAATGCGAGCCAGACAACGATCGCCGCCGGGATGCCCCAAACGACGATCTCCGCCGGCCAGTAGAAATCGAAGTTCGGCGTGTAGCGCGCTTTACGGTTCGTGCCGCGAAAATACCGCGTGAAGACCGCCGCCATGATGAACACGGGAACGATCACAATCATCATGATCGCGACGGCTTTGAACAAAAGGTTGCGTTCGGTGAGCGCGATCGGCCCCTTGGGATCCAAGACCGGACCGTCCAGTACGGTGCAGCCCCCGCAAAGCAGCGTCAGTGCCGCAACGGCGATCGCGGCCGCGGCGCACGTATTCCATCGAAGTGGGCGCGCGTGTCTGACGATCATGTCTTCGCTGCTTCGACCCCGGAACGATGTGATTGGACTGCTTGCGACCGTAATGGCTCGCGGCCGTCAATGCGAGAATAGATCAAGCTTGGTGCACAACCTGTGACAATCGAGTCACAGAATCGCGGGGAATTTTACATTCGCCTAGCGCCAATCGCCCCAGACGGCGTTGACGAGCGTCAGACATGCAACCGCCGCCGTGTCCGCGCGCATGATGCGTGGACCGAGCGAAATCGGCAGCACGAAGTCCTGCTTCAGCAGCAGCGCGCGTTCGTCGGGGTCGAAGCCTCCTTCGGGACCGATCAACACAGCATGCGGACGAGACGCCTCCGCGGCCAGGACGTCGAGCGGGGAGGCGACTGCGGCCGTCTCGTCTGCGACAACGAGACGGCGCTCGGGCTCCCAGGTGGATAGAACGTCTTCGAGCTTTTGCGGTGCGCGCACCTCCGGCACCCGCAGGATGCCGCATTGCTCCGCGGCCTCGACCGCATTGGCTGCGAGACGCTCGACCTTGATGCGCTCGGCCACGGTTCGACGCGTGATGGTCGGGCGGCAGACGCTCGCGCCCATCTCCGTCGCCTTTTGCGCCATGTAGTCGACGCGCGCCCGCTTGATCGGGGCAAACAGATAATGGAGGTCCGGCCCGCCTTCTTGCGGTCGCGTTTGGTGCTCGGCGACGAGACTCATGGACTTCTTGCCGGCGGTGGTCACACGCGCGCACCATTCGCCATCCGCGCCGTTGAAGATCAGGACATAAGAGTCCGGCTTCATGCGGAGTACATTTGCAAGGTAGTGCGCCTGATCCCGATCGAGCGCCACATCGGCGCGCCCGCGCGAGCGGGGACTGACGAACAGCCGTGGCAGTTTAGAGGGCATGGGCAACAAGCGGCGAAGCAAGCGAAACGGCAGGACACATGACACGTCCGGAGAGTGAAGGCAAAGCCGGCGACGGCGCCGGCGACCTGTTGCCGATGCTTCGGTGGAAAACTGGGTCGACCGTTACGCGCCGGCCTGGGCCCTGCCCTATTTGCGGCTGGCGCGTGCGGACCGTCCCATCGGCTTCTACCTCCTGGGCCTGCCCTGCTTCTGGTCGGTGGCCTTGGCGGGGCTTCACACCGGCGCGGCTATCCGGATCCGTGGCTGCTCGTGCTGTTCGCCATCGGCGCCGTCGCCATGCGCGGCGCGGGATGTACCTATAACGACATTGTCGACCGGGAGATCGATGCAAAGGTCGCGCGAACGCGCACGCGCCCCCTGCCCAGCGGTCAAATCTCGCTCAAAGGCGCGATGGTCTTCCTGGCGGCCCAGTGCCTGGTGGGCTTGGCCGTGCTTCTCTGCCTCAATCCATTCTCGATCTGGCTCGGCTTTGCCGTGATCCCGATCGTGGCGCTCTACCCTTTCGTGAAGCGGATCAGCCACTGGCCGCAGGCGGTGCTGGGGCTGGCCTTCAACTGGGGGGCACTCATGGGCTGGGCGGCGGTGACCGGCCGGCTCGACTGGGCGCCGGTCATCCTCTATGTGGGCGCCATCGCCTGGACCATCGGCTACGACACGATCTATGCGCACCAGGACCGCGAGGACGACGCCTGATCGGCATGAAATCCACGGCGCTGCGTTTCGGGGACAGCACCAAGTCCTGGCTCAGCGGATTTTATGCGGTGACGATCGCGGCGATGGGGCTCGCGGGCTGGCTCGCCGGCGCTGGCGCCGTGTTCTTCACCGGGCTCGCCTTCGCCTGCGGGCAGCTTTTGTGGCAGATCGCGACCCTCGACATCGACGATGCCGAGAACTGCCTCGCCCGTTTCCGCTCCAATCGAGACTTTGGTTTGATTGTTTTTTTTGCAGTTCTGGCCGATATGACGGTTGCATCTTCCCTCTAGAGGACCGATTTGAGGGGTTAGACGGACTGGTCCGAGAAATGCAGGGACGACTCGCATGAGCTGCCGCCGGTGATGCAAGCGGGCCCCGGTGCGTATCGCATCCGAGGCCCGTGTGACGCCTTGCTGTTAGCTTCCTTATTGGCCGCCTTGAGGTGGCCTTGATTGCCGTGATGGTGCCACGGAAGACTTCCCGGACGCTTAATGGACGTCATTAACGACCGGTAGCTTCCAGCATGGTTTAGAGAGTGTTCCTGCCGCCAAATGACTGCTTTAACGCACAGTAAATCACACAACGAAATGACTTCATCCTCGCCATCGCGCGAAGACGACTTCGAAATTCTAAGTCGCGCGGTCCGTGAGGCCGGGGACTTGGCCGCACGCTATTTCAAGACCTCGCCTAAAGCCTTCACGAAGGCGGACGGCTCGCAAGTCAGCGAGGCGGACCTTGCGGTCGATGCGGCTTTGAAGCTCGACCTCACCACGCGCCGCAAAGAGTATGGCTGGCTCTCCGAAGAGAGCCCCGACGACCGGTCGCGCCTCAAATATTCGCGGGTCTGGATGATCGATCCCATTGACGGCACGGGTGCGTTCCTGCGCGAGATTCCTGAATGGACCGTCTCGGCCGCCCTGGTCGAGGACGGCGTGCCGGTGCTCGGCGTCGTCTACAATCCCGTCAAGGACGAGTTCTTCCACGCTATTCGCGGCGCGGGCGCGTTTCTGAACGACGCGCCGATCCACACGACCGAACTGGCCACGCTGGAAGGCGCCCGGATGATCGCCAGTGGCGGGCTGTTCCGAAAGAAGATCTGGGAAAATCCGTGGCCCAACGTGACCGCGGAGTGGGTGAACTCCGTCGCCTACCGGCTCGCGCTAGTGGCCTGCGGGCGGGGCGATGCCACGATCTCGCTGACACCCAAGGCCGAGTGGGACCTGGCGGCGGCGGCCGTCATCATGGAGGAGGCCGGTGGCGTGACCACCGACCATTTGGGGAACCCGCACGCCTACAACCGCGACGATCCGAAATTCCCCAGCCTCGTCGCGAGCGGCGCCGCACTCCACCCGGCCCTGATCGAGCGCACGAGCCGCGTAGACGTTTAGATCACAATTCGGCACATTGCCCGGCCAGGGAACGAGCGAGGGGGATTTCGCATGGCTGCAAGAAAGAAGGCATCGGCAACGGCGGAGGGGACGCAGCTTCTGCATCTCGTCTTCGGCGGCACGTTGACCGATCTGGACAAGGTCCATTTCGACGATTTGAGCAAGTTGGACGTCGTCGGCATCTATCCCAACTACGCCACCGCGTACGATGCGTGGAAGGATGCCGCGCAACGGTCCGTTGACGATGCCCATATGCGCTACTTCATCGTGCATCTTCACCGGCTTCTCGACCCTGATACGGCCTAGCCGCCGCACGCCATCCCCGGCCCGCGGGCCAAGGGTCGCGGTCTTGCGCCCTGGTCTTGAAGGGCTTTTCGCCTTAAAGGTCGCAGGGCTGTCGTGCTAGAGAAGTGAGCAGGAGGCGCCGCGCCTCCGCCAAGCCTCGCAAGAACCGGGATAACCCTTGAAAGACAAAGTCTTCATAGATGCCCGCGTGGCCGCTCGCGGCGGCGATGAACTCACAACGGGGCGCTATACGACCCGCCAGATCATCACGCGCATCTGGCACGAGCACCTGCGCCCCCACAAGGCGCTGCTCGCAGCCGGTGCCATCGCCATGCTGCTCACCGCGGCGACGACCGGCGCCATCCCGTTCGTGATCCAGCGCACGGCGGACGACATCTTCGTCAACAGAACCCGGACGGTGGTCGTCTACATCACCATCGCGATCGTCGTCATCACCGTGGTGAAGGCGATCTCCGAATACATTGCCAATGTGACCGTGGGCTATCTCGGCCATCGCTTCATCGCGGATTTGCGCCTGCAGATGTTCACGAAGCTCGCCGAGGCGGATCTCGGTTGGATCCAGACCGTTCATTCGGGCCGCATTCTTTCAGGCTTCCTCAACGATGCGACGCTGATCCGCGCGACGGCCAGCCGGACCATCGTCACCCTGTTCGAGAACGCCTTCAAGGTCGTGATCCTCGTGGGATCGATGTTCTACATGGCGCCGCGTCTGTCGCTGCTGGTGCTGATCTTCATGCCCTTTGCCTGGTTCATGCTGTCGCGGCAGCGGCGGAAGATGCGCAAGTCGACCACCAAGTCGCTCCAGGAGACGGGCGATCTTTCCGCATTGGTGACCCAGACGCTGCAGGGCATGCGCGTCGTCCGCGCCTATAAGCAGGAGGCGCAGGAAGAAGAGCGTGCGACGCAGGCCGTCAATCGGGCGCTCGAATACACCATGCGCGGGATGCGGGCGCGGGCCCTGTCGAGCCCCGCCATGGAACTCATCGTCGGGCTCGGTTTCGCGGCGGCCGTGTATGTCGCCGGAATCAACGGCGTGCGGGGCAACGCGACGCTCGGCCACTTCATGGGCTTCACCACGGCGGCGCTGCTGATCTATGGGCCGCTCAAGAGCCTCGCGACGCTTCAAACCCAGCTGCAGGAGGGCGTTGCCGCCGCGAGCCGCGTGTTCGGCATCATCGACCGGCCGAGCCAGCTGGTCGAAGCCGATGATGCCAAACCGCTCGAACTGACCGAGGGCGAGATCGCGTTCCGTGACGTGACGTTCGCCTACGATCCGGAGAACCCCGTCCTGACCGGCGTGTCCCTGACCGTGCCTCCGGGCAAGACCGTAGCCCTTGTGGGACCATCCGGCTCCGGCAAGAGCACGCTCGTCAATCTGGCGCTACGCTTCTTCGATCCGCAAGGCGGCGCGGTGCTGATCGACGGGCAAGACATCAAGGCCGTCACGATCTCGTCCTTGCGCGATTCCATCGGCCTCGTCACCCAGGACCCGGTCCTGTTCGACGACACCATCCGCGCGAATATCGCCTATGGGACGAAACCTCTCGTCGAGGAGGAGGTCATTGCTGCCGCCAAGGCCGCCGCGGCACACGACTCAATCGTGGGCCTCCCGCGCGGTTACGACACGCGCGTCGGCGAGGCGGGCGGCCTTCTGTCCGGCGGCGAACGGCAACGCATCGCCATCGCCCGCGCGATCTACAAGGACGCCCCGATCCTCATGCTGGACGAGCCGACGAGCTCGCTGGATTCGGAGTCCGAGGCCAAGGTCCAGGCGGCGCTCGAAAAGCTCATGCAGGGCCGGTCCGTGCTGATGATCGCGCACCGCCTGTCGACGGTGAAGAAGGCCGACCTGATCTGCGTGCTGGACAAAGGACGCATCGTCGAGATCGGACATCACGACGAACTCGTCTCCAAGGGCGGGCTTTATACGCGGCTGCACCGCAACCAGTTCGGTATTTCCGGCGGTCTGGAGCCGGCATCCGCCAGCGAGGCGCGCACCGTCGCCGTTCCTGGCGAATAGCGGCCCGATGTTGAAGCGTCTCCTCGGACCCAAGCCGGGCACAGCCCTCCTGAGCAAGCTCGCATCGGGCTATATCCGGCTCGTCTACGCCACGAGCACGATCAAGCGCGAACCGGCGGACACCGACGCCAAACTCTTCGATCAACACCCGCAAATTCTGGCCATGTGGCACGGCCAGTTCATGCTGTTGCCGAACCTCAAACCGGCACGCCCGGCCGAGGTGAAAGCCATGGTCTCGCGCCATGGCGACGCCGAACTGATCGGCGACGTGCTGCGCCGGTTCGGCATGGACCTGATCCGCGGCGCGGGCGCAGGCAAACGCAAGCGCAATCGCGGCGGCGCGACGGCCATGCGCGAGTCCTTACGGGCTCTTGAGACAGGCGCGACAGTCGCCATGACGGCGGACGTGCCCCCGGGCCCCGCGCGGCGGGCCGGCACGGGCATCGCGACCCTCTCGGCGAAATCCGGACGTCCCGTGGTTCCGTTCGCGATCGCTACCAGCCGCTCGGTGAAGCTTGCGACCTGGAGCGCCTTCACCATCAACCTGCCCTTCTCGACGCTTGCGATCGTCATCGGCGATCCGGTACCCGCCCCCCCTTCGGAGGGTCCCGACGACATCGAGACCGGCCGGCAGGCCATCGAACACGCGCTCGCCGAAACCACCGCGCGGGCCTATGCGCTCGCCGGCGCGTCCGATGCGTTGAGCCGGAGGAATCGCAAAGCCCGGCACGGCGCTCAAGACCTACCGGCTCGCGACGCGGCTTGCGGCGCCGATCGCGCCGCTGTTGCTGGCCTGGCGCACGCGCAAAGGCAAAGAGGAGCGTGACCGTCGTCCCGAGCGCTACGGGGTCGCGAGCAGCCCCCGGCCCGACGGTTTCCTCGTCTGGTTCCACGCGGCCTCCGTCGGCGAAGCCAATGCCGCGCTGCCCCTGATCGAACACATCGCCGAGACCCGTCCCGATATCCGCATCCTACTGACCACCGCGACGGTCACCTCCGCGCGCCTCGCCCGGACGCGCCTGCCGGAAGTCGCGATCCATCAATATGTGCCTCTGGACCGGACCGGCTATATCGAGCGCTTCCTCGACACTTGGCGGCCCGACCTCGCCGTTCTGGTGGAATCGGAGATTTGGCCGAACCTCGTGATCGAGACGAAAGCGAACGGCGTGCCGCTCCTTCTCATCACGCCCGCATGTCCGGCCCATCCTATAAGCGCTGGCGCCGCGCCGGGCATGAGCCGGCCGATCTTCTCCGCCTTCGATCTCGTCCTGGCCCAAAACGACCGCCTGGCCGAGCAATTCGCGCAGCTCGGCGCACCCAAGTCCCTCTCCGTGGGCAATCTGAAGGCGGACGCCCCGCCGCCGCCGGTGGACCCGGCCGCGAAGGCAGACCTCTCCGCGGCCTTTCTCGACCGGCCCGTTTGGCTCGCGGCCAGCACCCATCCGGGCGAGGACGAAATCGTCGGCGCGGCCCACGCGCGGATCAAGGAGGTCCTGCCGGACATCGCTACGATCATCGTGCCGCGGCATCCGGAGCGCGGGGCGGATATCGCCGAGCGGCTGCGCGCCCAGGGCCTGAAGGTCACGCTGCGCTCCCAAGGCGGGTCTATCGACGCCGGGACGGACGTGTATATCGGCGATACGATCGGCGAGCTCGGGCTGTTCTACGCCCTCACCCCGATCGCCTTTATCGGCGGCTCATTGGTCAAGCACGGGGGCCAGAATCCTGTGGAGGCCATCAATCTCGGCGCCGCCGTCCTGGCGGGGCCCAACGTGCACAATTTCCGCGAGATGTATGGGGACCTTCTGAAGGCCGGCGGCGCCCGGGCGGTCGACGATGCGGACAGTCTTGCGCACGCCGTGCTCGAACTGCTGCAGAACGATGTGGCCCGCAAGGAAGTCCATGCCAAAGCGGAGACCTGCGTCGCAACGATGAGCGGCGCCTTGCCGAAAACGCTGGACGCGATCGACGCCTATTTCCCGCAAAAGGTGCCGCTGCAACATGCCTCTTGAGACACCGTCCTGGTGGTACAGCAAGCGCGGCAGCCTCGCGAAGATCATGCCCGGCCTGCTCGCGCCGGTGGCCGCCCTTTACGGCCGGACCGCCGCGTCGCGCCTGACGCAAGAGCCCGCATACCGGTCCCGTCTGCCCGTGATCTGCATCGGCAATTTCACCTCCGGCGGCGGCGGCAAGACGCCGACGGCCATCGCCGTCGCGAAACTGCTCAAGTCCATGGGCAAGACGCCGGCGTTCCTCACGCGTGGCTATGGCGGCAACGCCAAGGACGTCGTCGCGGTGGCCGAGCACGACGCCAGCGAGGTCGGCGATGAGCCGCTCCTTCTGGCCGCAATCGCACCGACATTCGTGTCCGCCGACCGCGCGGCCGGGGCCAAGGCCATCGAGCAAACGGACGCGGACGTCATCGTCATGGATGACGGTTTTCAGAATCCGGGGCTTGCGAAGGATCTATCGCTGATCGTTGCCGACGGCGCCTCGGGGCTCGGCAATGGACGGGTGATCCCGGCCGGACCGTTACGCGCGCCGCTCGCCGCACAGATGCCGCACGCGACGCGCTCCTGGTCGTCGGCGAGGGCAAGAAGGGCGACGCGCTCGCCAAGCGTTTCGACGCGGCCGGTAAGCCGGTCTTGCGCGCGACGATCACGCCCGATTGCGACCCGCGTTGGCTCAGCGTGCTGCCGACGAATCGGCTTCGCCGGCATTGCGCGTCCGTCCAAATTCTTCGCAACGCTCAAGTCGAGCGGCGCGCGCCTCGTTGCCAGCCACGGCTTCGGCGATCACCACCGCTTCACCGAGAAAGAGGCAAGGCGCCTTCTGGACGAGGCGGAGGCGAAGAAGGCGATGCTGGTGACAACCGAGAAGGACTGGGCGCGCCTCTCGGACGAGGACGACGACGAAGAGGACAGCGCGCTGGCGGAACTCAAGAAGCGGTCACGGCCGTTCCCGATCGCGATCACGTTCGAAGACGAGGAAGCGGTGAAGGCCTTGCTGAGGGACGCGCTCGGCAGCGCGCCGCCGAACGGGGACCGCTAGGTGCTCTTGACTTGTCCGGCGGTCTCTCGAACACGCTTCAATGACGTCGCCGCATCCACATAGGGTTCCTGCAGCGCGACGCTCCAATAGCGCAACTCGTCGAGCGGGATCGTCTGGCCCGTCACGGCACAGCGCACGAACTCGCCCGGCGTGATCACCTGCACTTCGCCATCCAGATAGCGGAGCTTGGCTTCGCCCTTGAAGCCGAAATTGCGTTCGAAACGGTTCATCACTGTGGTCAATCTCTTTCGTTTGCGGGGTCAGCTTAGCGTCACGGCCGGGGACTTGCTAGAGCCACACGGGACTTACCAGCACTGGAGAGACTTGCCGGCGCTAGAGCAGGCTTCCTTGACCGCCGTCGGGGGCCGGCTTGGGCTTCTTCGGCCGTTTCGGCTTCGGCGCCGGGGACCTTGTTCCGGTGTGCTTGACGGCCTCGGCTTCGATATGGCCATCGGCAAACTGAATGTCGAGGGCCTCGCCCGGATGGACCGCGCCGGCGCTGCGCACCATGGCGCCCTCCCCGTCCCGAGCGAGCGCGAATCCCCGTGCGAGGACGTTGTGGTAGCCGAGCGTGCCGAGGAGCTTCGCCTGTGCGTCGAGGCGTTGCCGCGCCCGCTCCACCCGGGCCGTGATCGCGCGGGCACGGTCCCGGTCGAGGCGCCCCAGCAGATCGCGCGCCGTGGCGACCCGGCGGGCGACGAGGCCGGGCCGCAGCGCCGCCGCCGTGCGCGCCAGCACGCCCCGGTGGCTCTGCGTATTGGCCCGCAAGGACTGCAGAAGACGCCCGCTCGCCGTATCGAGCCGCTGGCGCGGCAGACCCAGAATGGCTTCGCGGCGGGGCAGCCCGCGCGCCGAGGCCGTGACGCGGCTGCGCCATTGCTCCAGTGCCCGGCGCATGGTGCCGGCCATGCGGACCCCGTAAGTTTGCACCGCGCTCAGGAGCTCGGAGCGCACGGGCACCGCGACCTCTGCGGCTGCGGTCGGCGTCGGGGCCCGATAATCGGCCACCAGGTCGATCAGGGTCCAATCGGTCTCGTGGCCCACGGCGGAAATCAGGGGAATCGTGCTCGCGGCCGCGGCCCGCGCGACGATCTCTTCGTTGAAGCCCCACAGATCCTCGAGGCTGCCGCCGCCGCGCGCCACGATGATGAGGTCCGGGAGAACCCCGTCGCCGGCGATGCCCGCGTTGAAGCCGGCAATGGCGGCAGCCACCTCCGCCGCGCAGGTCTCGCCCTGCACGCGCACGGGCCACACGATCACATGGGACGGAAAGCGGTCGGCGAGGCGATGCAGGATGTCGCGAATGACGGCGCCCGTGGGCGAGGTCACCACGCCGATCACGCCCGGCAGGTAGGGCAGGTCCTGTTTGCGTGCCTCGTCGAACAGACCTTCGGCGGCAAGCTGCTTCTTGCGCTGTTCCAGCAGCGCCATGAGCGCGCCGGCCGCCGCGGGCTCCAACTCCTCGATCACGATCTGGTATTTGGACCCGCCGGGATAGGTGGTGATCTTGCCCTTGGCGACGATCTCCAGCCCCTCCTCGGGCTTGAATTTCAGCCGGGAAAACACGCCGCGCCAGACCACCGCCTCGATGGCCGCGCCCTCGTCCTTGAGCCGGAAATAGCAATGGCCGGAGGCGTGCGGCCCGCGATAGCCCGAGACCTCTCCGCGCAGGCGCACGAGACCGTAGGCCTCCTCAACCGTGCGCTTCAGCGCGAAGGCCAGCTCCGACACCGAGTATTCGGTGACGTTGGTCGGCTCGGGCTGTGGATTGCGGGCTGCCATCGGGTCGGTCTCTTTTCGAAATTGCGCGTTCCCGTGCTAAGAGCGCGGCTCACTTCTGAGGCGTAGCATATCCTGGGCGGCATACCGAACCGGGACGTTCGGAACAAGCGGGGCATCGAGGTCGTGAACGTACTTCTCATCGGCGGCGGCGGGCGCGAGCATGCGCTGGCCTGGAAACTGGCGCAGAGCCCCCTTCTCGGCACGCTCTATTGCGCACCGGGGAATGCGGGCATCGCGGAGAGCGCCGAATGCGTCGCACTCGATGTGGGCGACCACGGCGCTGTCGCCGCCTTCTGCAAGGAGAAGGACATCGGCCTGGTGGTGGTCGGTCCCGAGGCGCCGCTGGTGGCCGGGCTCGCCGACGATTTGGAGGCGCAAGGCATTCCCGTGTTCGGCCCCTCGAAAGCGGCATCGGCGCTGGAAGGCTCCAAGGGCTTCACCAAGGATTTGTGCACCGAGTACGGCATTCCCACCGCCGCTTACGGGCGCTTCACGGACGCCGCCGCGGCCAAGGCCTATCTCGCGGCGCAGACCCTGCCCATCGTGATCAAGGCGGACGGCCTTGCGGCCGGCAAGGGCGTGGTGATCGCGCAGACGCGGCACGAGGCCGACGCGGCCGTGGAGGCTTGCTTCGATGGGGCGTTCGGCGCGGCCGGGGCGGAAGTCGTGGTCGAGGAGTTCCTGACCGGCGAGGAAGCGAGCTTCTTCGCGCTGGTGGACGGCGAGACCGCCTTGCCGCTCGCCACGGCGCAAGACCACAAGCGCGTCCATGACGGCGACCAGGGCCCGAACACCGGCGGCATGGGCGCCTATTCGCCGGCGCCGATCATGACCGAGGCGCTGTGCGCCCGCACCATGGACGAGATCATCGGGCCCACGGTCGCGGCCATGAAGGCGCGGGGGACGCCGTTCAAGGGCGTGCTCTATGCGGGGCTCATGATCGAGGACGGCGCGCCCAAGCTCATCGAATACAATGTGCGTTTCGGCGACCCGGAAGCGCAGCCGCTGATGATGCGGCTGAAGTCGGACCTGCTGCCGGTGCTGCTCGCGACCGCGCAAGGACGGCTCGGTGGCGTGACCCTCGACTGGGACACGGACGCCGCGCTCTGCGTGGTCATGGCGGCGAAGGGCTATCCGGGCGCCTACGAGAAGGGCACCGAGATCAGGGGGCTCGACGCGGCGGGCGCAGACCCGCAGACCGCGATCTTTCACGCCGGCACCACGCGAGACGGGTCGCGCTTTCTCGCCAGCGGCGGCCGCGTGCTCGGCGTCACCGCGCTCGGGAAAGACATCGGTGAGGCGCAAGCCCGCGCCTATCAAGCGGTCGATGCGATCGATTGGCCGGGCGGGTTCTGCCGCCGCGATATCGGCTGGCGGGCCCTCAAAGGCGGCGCCTAGAACTTCGTCCGCCGACGCCGCATTAGCAAGAAATTCACCCTGAGTGCCTAGGAAGGACGCAAGACACCGTTTCGCCGCGCTTTTGTCACCGCGAAACGTTGTCATTTCACGATGGCGTCACTATGTGGATGTCACGTAGATTTGCTCCAGCCCGCGAGATGCGCACGATGACGTTCGACCTGCCCGTTTCGAAGAAGACCGTATCCGGCGTGGTGGGCGTCGTTGCGATTCTTTTCTATCTCTGGCTGCTGACCTGGTCGGCACCGGCCAAAGCGATGGGCGGCCCGATCGCCCAGCCGGACAACGTTGCGACCCCCGTCCAGCAGGTCAAGATCTTCAAACGCAACCGCACACCCAAGTATCCCTATGTCGCCAAGGGCCCCGGTCCGAAGGGCTGGTCGTCCTACTTGGGCTTTGTGCCCTATAGCTGGGGCAATGTGGAGAACGAGGCCATTCAGCGGACCCAATATCCGGCACGCTACTGGCCGCACAATCCCAACGCACCGCTCCCGCGACCGTACCGCTAGTCTCCGCCGGCATCCGTCAGCGCCGGGCGGCAAAGAACTCTTTCAACAAACCTGACGCGGCGCTTTCGCCGATCCCTCCGTATATTTCGGGGGCGTGGTGGCATGTGGGCTGGCCGAAGAAACGCGGCCCGTGCTCCACGGCGCCGCCCTTGGGATCGCTTGCGCCGAAGTAAAGCCGCCTGATCCGCGCGAAGGAGATGGCGCCCGCGCACATCGCACAGGGCTCCAGCGTGACATAGAGATCGCATGCGATGAGCCGTTCGCTGCCGAGTGCCTTTGCCGCCGCACGTAAGGCGAGGATCTCCGCATGGGCCGTGGGGTCGCGCAGCTCCAGCGTGCGATTGCCGGCCCGGGCCAGGACCGCCCCTGTCGCATCGACAACAACCGCGCCGACCGGGACCTCGCCGCGCGCCGCCGCCGCCCGCGCTTCCTCCAGCGCCACGTCCATCGGCGTTTCCTTGGCCCGCGCGAGGGAGCGCTTGCCGGAGGCGCCGTCATCTGCAAGCTTCGCCGTCATGACAGCCAAGGTGAACGCGCCAAAGACCCGCGGTCAAGCGCCCCGGAAGCAGGGACGCACGCGCCCCGCCCCACCCAAGCGGGACTTGGAGCCGATGCGCATCGCCAAGGCGATGGCGCAAGCCGGTCTGTGCTCGCGGCGCGATGCCGAGAAGTGGATCGCGGCGGGACGCGTCGCCGTGAACGGCACGGTCCTCACGACCCCGGCCCATGTGGTCAGCGGCGCAGACACGATCCTGGTGGACGGCGAGCCCCTGCCTGCGGCGCACGCGCCGCGGCTATGGCGCTACAACAAGCCGAAAGGCCTCGTGACTAGCCACAAGGACCCGGAAGGACGCCCGACCGTGTTCGATGCCCTTCCCAACGCCATGCCCCGCGTGGTGTCCGTGGGCCGGCTCGATATCAACACCGAGGGATTGCTGCTTCTCACCACGGACGGAGCTTTGGCCCGGCATCTCGAACTGCCGAGCACCGGCTGGGTCCGGCGCTACCGGGTTCGTGCCCACGGAAGGGTCAGCCAGGGGGCGCTCGATGCCCTGAAGCGCGGCGTCACTATCGACGGCGTCCGCTACGGCCCCGTCGAAGCCGCGATCGAACGGACCCAAGGCAGCAATGTCTGGCTCGTCATCGGCCTGCGTGAGGGCAAGAACCGGGAAGTGAAGCGCATCGCCGCCCATCTCGGGCTCAGCGTGAACCGGCTCATCCGCACATCGTTCGGCCCCTTTGCCTTGGGCGATCTCGCCACCGGCGCGGTGGACGAGGTCAAGCGCAAGGTGATCGCGGAGCAGCTCGGTCCCGAGATCGCCCGCAGCCTCGGTGTGAAGAGCTGATGCGCATCGTCGCCGGACGCTTCAAAGGCAAGGCTCTGGACGCACCCAAGGGCCTCGGGACGCGCCCGACCTCGGACCGTGTCCGCGAAGCGCTGTTCAACGTGCTGACACACGGGGCGCCGCAGGTCGATTTCGAGGGGCTCCGCGTTCTCGACCTGTTCGCGGGTTCGGGCGCGCTCGGGCTGGAAGCGGTGTCGCGCGGAGCCCGCTATTGCCTGTTCATCGAAGAGGACGCGGGCGCGCGGGCCGCGATCCGCCGCAATGTGGAAGGGCTCGGCCTGACAGGCGTCACGAAGATCTGGCGGCGCGATGCGACCCGGCTCGGCCCCGCCGGCAACCTGCCCCCGTTCGACCTCGTGTTTTGCGATCCGCCCTATGGCCAGGGCCTGGGCGCGCGGGCGCTGCAAGCAGCAATCAAGGGCGGCTGGCTGGCCCCGGGCGCGATTGCCGTCCTGGAAGAACAGGCCGGTGAGCCGCCGGACTGGCCGGAACTGTTGCGAGAGATCGACCGGCGCCGCTACGGTGGGACCGAAATCGCGATCGCCCGTTTCGGCGATTAAAGGAGTTCGCTATGCGCCTATGGGCACTCACATGTCTGGGTCTGGTTCTCGCCGCCGCCTCGCCCGATGCGGATACGTTCCAAGCCGGAGACTGGAAAGGCCGTGCCAATTTCAACGGCCAAGGTGACTTCACGGATTGCACGGTCGTGCTTCCCAATCCGGCGAGCACCACGCTCGGCTTCGTCATGACCCCAGGAGCCGATATCGGCATGCTGATCGCCGACCCGGTTCTGAAACTGAAACCCGGCGCTGGGAGGCCCGTATTGGTGCATGCGGAAGGTGTCGACTCGTTCGCGGCGATCGCCGATGTCGTGGCCGACAACGGCGTCCTCATTCCGCTCGAGAAAGGCGGCCCGCTCGTCCGCGCCATCGGCGAGGGTCAGCAGTTTCGCGTGACCATCAGGGAGAAAGAGTTCGTCCTTAAGCGCCCTGGAACCGGCGAGGCCCTGGTGGCCCTCAAGACCTGTGTGGAGGACCATCGCGGCAAGAGCCGCATCGATCTGTGATGGGCCCTCAGCGGCGCTGAAACAGCTTCTCGATATCGGTCAGCTTCAGCTCCACATAGGTGGGACGCCCATGGTTGCATTGGCCGGAAAACGGCGTCTTCTCCATGTCCCGCAGCAGCGCGTTCATCTCCTCCGGCGTGAGGCGCCGGCCCGCACGGACGCTGCCATGGCAGGCCATGGTGGAGAGGACGTGATCGAGCCGGTCGCGGAGCGCGTTCGCACCGCTGCCGTCTTCGGCTTCCAGCAGGATGCCGGCGAGATCGTCGAGGAGCGTCCGCGTATCGCATGTGCCCAGGAGCGCCGGAACCTCCCGTACCGCGACCGCCTGCGGCCCGAAGCTCTCGATCACGAGCCCGAATCGTTCCAACGCGTCCGTGGCGCCGAGCAGGCTGTCGATGGCCTCGGGCGCAAGCTCGACGATGTCCGGGATCAGCAGCAACTGGCGCGCCACGCCGCCATTCTCGAAGCCGCGCTTCAGGCGCTCGTAGACGAGCCGCTCATGGGCGGCATGCTGATCCACAATGACGAGCGCATCGCCTGTCTGGGCGATGATGAACGTGTCCTGCACCTGGGCCCGCGCGACACCGAGCGGATAGGCCCCGGCCACCGCCTCCGGCGCGGCGCCCCCGCGCATATCGGCCGACGGGACGGCGACGCCTTCCAGCGGCGCTTGATCGAGATGGGCCTGCTCGAGCGGGGCTTGAGCCCGATCGCTGAAGGCCATGTTGCCCGGTGGCCGGTAAGACGGTCTCGACGCTCCCCAATGGGCGCGCGGCTGGCTCTGGTAGACCCGCGCCTCGCCTTCTAGGGAGGGCGATGGGCCGTCGACCGGACGCATGCGCTGCAAGGCGTCCTGCGCCAGGCTCGCGGTCGCCCGGTGTCCCGCCCCGGCCAAGGCCTCGCGCACCGCGCCGATGAGAAGGGACCGCACGCCATTGGCATCGCGAAACCGGAGCTCCGTCTTGGCCGGGTGGACGTTCACGTCCACCTCCTCGGGGGGAATGTCCACGAAGAGCGTGACCATGGGATAGCGACCGCGCGGCACCAGGTCCCCGTAGGCGGCCCGCACCGTCCCCGCGATCAGACGGTCGCGCACGGGACGGCCGTTGACGACGAGGTAGATGCTGAGGCCGTTCGGCCGGTGCAACGTGGGCAGGCCCGCATAGCCTTCCACTTGCACGGTCCCGCGGATCGCGGAGACCGGGAGCGCATCCTCCACGAACTCCGCGCCCAGGATCCGTCCGAGGCGAGACAAGGCATGGTCGAGCAGCCCCGGCGGACAGGCCTCGAGCCGCAGCGTCGTGCGCTCGCCGTTCGAGAGGGAAAAGGCGATCTCCGGATGGGCCAAGGCCAGGCGCTTCACCGCATCGGCGATGGCGGCGGTCTCGGCCCGTTCGGATTTCATGAATTTCAGCCGTGCGGGCGTCGCGTAGAAGAGATCGCGCACCTCTACATCCGTGCCGGGAGCCCGCGCGGCCGGCTTCAACGGCGCCTTGCGGCCGCCATCCACCTCGATGCGATAGGCGTCCGCGTCCTCCTGCGCGCGGCTGGTGATCGCGAGCCGCGCCACGGCGCCGATGGAAGGCAAGGCCTCGCCCCGAAAGCCCAGTGTCAGAATATGTGAGAGATCCTCACCCTTGAGTTTGGAGGTCGCATGGCGCTCGACGGCCAGTTCCAGGTCGCGCGCGTTCATGCCGGCTCCGTCGTCGGACACACGAATGAGCTGGAGCCCGCCCCCGCGCACGGTCACATCGATCCGGGACGCGCCCGCGTCGATCGCATTCTCCACCAGTTCCTTGACGACGCTTGCGGGCCGCTCGACCACCTCACCCGCCGCAATGCGATTTATGAGGTTCGGCGGCAGCTGACGAATGGCCATGGCTTGGCCCTCATGCCGTGGATTTCAATGCGTTGGGTCCCAACGCTTTGGACCCTACTGCCCTGCCTCCGCTCGCCAGGCGGGGACACTCCGCCGTGGCGCGGGCCTCACCTTAACCGATTCTGCGGCGTAGGTAGCCTAGCCGGGGCCCCTGCCGTCACCGGCTCCTCGACGGGCTGGCCGACAATGGTGGTGATCAGTTGATCGGGCGTAAGCAACCGGCCCGCGACGCGCCTCACGTCGTCGAGCGTTACCGCCTCGATCAGCGCGTTGCGCTTGGCGACGTAATCGATCCCAAGATCCTCGATCTGAACCCACAAGAGCTGGTTGGCGATGCTGGAGGAGGACTCGAACCGCAAGGCGTAGGCGCCGGTGAGATAGGACTTGGCGGCTTTGAGCTGATCCGGCGTCAGCCCGTATTCGGCGACGTTCTCGAGCTCGTCCCGGATCACTTGCAAGGACTGGCTCAAAGCCTCGTTCTTGGTGGCGACATTGCCCACGAAGACGGAACCGTGCCGATAGGGAAAGAGGTTGGACGTGACCGAATAGGCCAGCCCGCGCTTCTCGCGAACCTCCTCCATCAGGCGCGAAGAAAAGCCGCCGCCGCCGATTATGTAGTTCAGGATATAGGCGGGGATGAAATCGTCGTCGTGCCGCGCAATCCCGCGAAAGCCGAATTGGGCAAAGGACTGGGGCACGTTCATATTGATGACTTTGCGCGACGGTCCGAGCGGCGGCTTCGCCTCTGCGACCTCGCGCAGATCCGACTTCTCGGGGAGACCACCGAACAACGTATCGAGCGCCTTGCCCAGCTCTTCGGGCGTGATGTCCCCGACAACCGACACGACGAGCTTGTCGCGCGCATAGACGCGGCGGACGTAGTCGCGAAGATCGTCCGTCGTCATGGCCGCGACGGACTCGTGCGTGCCCTTGATGGGTCGCCCATAGGGATGCCCCTCGAAGGCGACGCTGTCCCAGGCCAGCGACGCGACCGTTGCGGGGTCGTTCTCGTCATATTTGAGACCGGCCAGAATCTGCGCCTTGACGCGCGTCATGGCGCCCTCGTCGAAGCGCGGCTCCGTCATGACCAGGCGCGCGAGTTCGAACACCTCGTCCTTGTTCTCGGTCAACGTCTGCAGCGAGCCCAGCATGACGTCGCGGCTCGCATCGAACTCCAGGCGCATCGCCAAGGAATCCGCACGCTCCTGGAACGCGGCGGCGTCGAGATCGCCCGCCCCCTCGTCCATCATCGAGGTCACGAAATAGGCCTGCCCGTCCTTGCCCGGTGCATCCTGCGAGGCGCCGCCGAAAAAGGCGAAGCGAATCGAGATCAGCGGGTTAGCGTGGCTTTCCACGAGCCAAGCCTTGATACCGCCCGGGCTCGTGACTTCCTGGATATTCATCGTTTTTCCTTGAGCGGTCTCTTCAACCGTCGGCGCGGTCGGGTCCGGGAGCGCCTTTTGCGCCAAGGCGGACGGGGCGAGAAAGGTTTGCGCGGCGGCGGCCACGCTCAGTCCAATCGCAATCAGCGATGTGCGAACGGTCATCCGCATTCTAGGACTTGTCCTTGCCGGCCGGTGCCGGCTTTTCCTCTACGCGGCTCGTATGCTCCGGCGCCGGCTCGAGGATGCCCGTAACCGAATTCTCGTCCACGAGGTAGTCTCGCGCGACTTTGCGCACATCGTCCACGGTGACAGCCTTGAGGCGGTTCGGCCAGTCCTCCACATCCTCGACGCTCATGCCGGCCGCCAGGCGCCAGCCATATTGGCGAGCCAGGCGCGAGATGGAATCGGACGAATACACATGCTCGGCAAGCAGTCCGGTGCGGGCGCGGTCCAGTTCCTTCTGGGTCACGCCGTTGTCGCGGACATCTTCGACCACCGCGTCGATCGCGGCCTCCATCTGCTCGGGCGTGTTCTTCTCGCCGGCGATGGCGTAGAAGCCGATCCGCCCGGAATCGAGGCCCGAGTCCGAGTACCAGCCACCCGCTGACGCGGCCGCCTTTTCCTCCATGACGAGATGCTTGTAGATCCGGCCCGTGGTGCCGTGGGCCATGACCCGCCCAAGGAGATCGAGGGCTTCGGCTTCGCCGGGCTTCGCGGAGGCGTAGCTCGGCGTGATGTAGAACCGCTGTACGGTGGTGCGCCCGGCGCGGGGATCTTCGAGCGTGACCGTGACCGAGGCATCGTGCTTGGGTTCCGCGGGACGCTCGCGCTCGATAGTCTTGCCGTGTCGTGGAATCTTGCCGAAAGTCTCCTCGGCCAAGGCCAGCACGTCGTCGGGCTCCACATCGCCCGCGACGATGAGAATGGCATTCTCCGGCGCGTAGAAGCGGCGGTAGAAGGACAGCGCGTCTTCGCGATCGAGCTGCCTCATCTCATGCTCCCAGCCAATGACGGGAATGCCATAGGGATGGTTGCGGTAGAGCGCGGCCATCATCTGCTCTTGCAGGAGGCTGGCCGGATCGTTGTCGACCCGGGACCGGCGCTCTTCGAGGATGACGTCACGCTCGGTTTTCACGTCCGTCTCGGACAGACGCAGATTCACCATGCGGTCCGCCTCCATCTCCATCACGGAGGCCAGACGGTCCTTGGCGACCCGCTGGAAATAGGCGGTGACGTCCTGATTGGTGAAGGCGTTGTCGTCTCCGCCTTTGAGCGCGACGATCTTGGAGAACTGGCTCCCGGGGAGTTTCTCCGTGCCCTTGAACATCAGATGTTCGAGAAAGTGGGCGATGCCCGACACGCCGGGCGGCTCGTCGGCGGCGCCAACCTTGTACCAGACCATCTGCGTGACCACGGGCGCCCGGTGGTCCGGAATCACGACCAGGTCGAGGCCGTTCTCGAGGATGAACTCGAAGGCCTTCTTGGCTGGCCGTTCCTTGGCTGGTTGTTCCGTGGAGGCGGCGGGCGCGGGCGCCTTTCTGGCCTCGGCGGCAATAGCGGCAACTGGCATCGTCAGACTCACCAGGGTTATGACCAAACCGGCCCGGAAGCGGGACGCGGCGATCCAGTGTTTGAACATCGATCGCACCTTTGGCGGAAGGCCAGAGCAAGTGGAGGCAAGCAAACGCCACAGCGATTGTAACGCGTCAGGGACGGAACCCTACCCCAAATGTTGGACGTCCGATTGGTTGTTTCAAGAAAATGTAGCCTTCAATTGGCGGTGGCCAAACTTACCGATTCGAAAGGTTGGCGCGACTTGCGGCCGCATTTTCGGCCCGGACCCGGGGCGCGGCCGGCCCAGCGGAGCGCCGCCGCCCTAACACCGGGCCTAATACAGGGTCCTTTGGGTATCCGAACCGCTCTTGTAGCTGCTGGGCGTGGAGGGATTGAAGGCGTCGCTATTTTGATTCGGCAGGGGGGCCTGCGATTGATGGGGCGTCATCCCCTGGCGGCTCGAGGCGACGGACGAGCCCGGCACGCCGTCGGACGAATCCGGCTCAGGCACATCGGGGACCGGCTCCGCGACCGTCTTCTTCCTCCCCTTGAACACCTTGTCGAGCAACGTTTCCTTGCCCGCATAGGCATTGAGCGGATCGTTGGCCTTGGCCGTCTCGGCTTCCACGGCGTCCTGCTGCTCGATCTCGCGGACCCGTACCTTCTCCGGATCGTCCGGCCAATCCGCGCGGGTCGCGGCCACGGACCGGCTCTCGGTCGGCGTCGGCAGGCGCTGAAGGTTGGGCGGCACCATCAGCGGCGCCCGGGACGTCATCGTGGGGTCGGGCTTCTTCTGGCCTACGGTGCCGGAAAGCCCAGCATAGTCGAAGACCTTGCCTTCGAGCTCGACACCACCGCACCCGCTCAGGAGCGCCACGCAGGCAAACGCCGCCGCGATCCCTCCGAGCCGATTTCCGGCGCTTGTGATGGTGATGTGCCCCAAGAGGTCCCCTCAAATCCGGTAAATCCTGGATTTCTTTACATTTTAGAGGGGTTTCCGGCCTTTTTGTGACCCCCGAACAGCGAGTCATACAGAAGTCCGATCACCCCGGCAACTATGGCGACATCGGCGATATTGAAGATGTACCACTGAAAGCCGAAGGCGTGAAACGAGTAGAAATCGGCCACGGCGCCGTGGACGGCCCGGTCGATGGCGTTGCCGATGGCCCCGCCGACAATGAGCCCGATGGAAACCGCCGTCAGGGCCGTCGTGACATGGGCGAGCCACACGACGAGGGCCAGGCTCACGGACAGTGCGAACGCGACGAGCACCAGGCGCCCGATCAGGCCGTCTTGCTGGAACAGGCCGTAGCTGATGCCCTTGTTCCACACCAGGATGAGGTCGAAGAACGGGGTGACCGCAACCGGCTGTTTGCTACCGATGTCGTAGACATAGAGCATCCAGAGCTTGTTGCCCTGGTCCGCAAGAACGGTCAGCGCACCCACGATGAACCCAAGCGGCGAATAGGGTCCCCACAGCCAGCGGCGGATCATGGCGCTACCCCGCCCCTCCCGCGCGCCGGTCGAACTGGCGCACGGCTTCGGCGTCGCGCGGCGACAAAGTCGGGAACTCGGGGTCCGCCCCCACCTCGGCCAGAATTTTCCAGGACCGCGCGCATTTGTTGCCTTCCGCAGGGGCGAAGACGACCGCCACGCCAGGCACGTCCTCCAGCCGGAACGCATGGGCCGGTCCTTCGCCCGCGACAAGGCGCGCCCCGCTGGTGATGGCGATCTCGGCGAGATCGAGACCCTCGAGCGCGCCGCGGAGCCCGCCGTCCGCCACATAGACCACGGGCGCGCCTCCAGGCTCGAGCCGATGCGCCGCTCGCGCCGCTCGATTTCCAGCGCGCCGGTCACGGCACGGCGGACCTGCCGCACCTTGTGCCACTTCTCGCGCAGCGCTGCATCGTCCCACGTGTCCGGCACATCCGGGAACTCCCGCAAATGCACCGATCCCTTGTCGTCGGGGAAACGCGTCAGCCAGGCTTCTTCCATGGTGAAGCACAGCATGGGCGCGAGCCAGGCCGTGAGGGCGGCGAAGAGCCGGTCCATGACGGTGAGCGCCGCGCGGCGCGTGACGCTGTCATGCGGATCGCAATAGAGCGCGTCCTTGCGGATATCCAGATAGACGCCGACAGATCGTTGACGCAGAAGTTCAGGAGCGCATGGAAGACGCGCTTGAAGTCGTAGACGATGTAACCCTCGCGCACCAAGGCATCGAGCTCGGCGATCCGCGCCAGCATATAGCGCTCGAGCTCCGGCATCTCCTCGTAGCCGACCGTGAGATCGTCGCGGTAATGGGCGAGATTGCCGAGCAGGAAGCGCAGCGTGTTCCGCAGGCGGCGATAGGAGTCCACGTTCGCCTTGATGATGTCCGGTCCGATGCGCAAATCGTCCGCATAGTCCGAACTCATGGCCCAGAGCCGCAGGATCTCCGCGCCGGACTGGCGGATCACGTCTTGCGGCGAGACCACGTTGCCAAGCGACTTCGACATCTTGCGGCCGTCCTCGTCGTTGACGAAGCCATGGGTGAGCACCTCGTCGAACGGGGCGCGGCCGCGCGTGCCGCACCCTTCGAGCAGTGACGACTGGAACCAGCCGCGATGCTGGTCCGACCCTTCGAGATAGAGCGAGGCCGGCCATTTCAGGTCGGAACGCTGCTCCAGCACGAAGGCATGGGTCGAACCCGAGTCGAACCAGACATCCAAGATGTCTCCGACCTTCTCCCAGGCATCCGGATCGTCGACGAGCCCGTCGAGGAAGCGCTCCTTCGCGCCGTCACGAACCAGGCATCGGCGCCCTCCGCCTTGAAGGCGGCAGCGATCCGGTCGATCAGTTCGCCGGATGCGTTGAAGCCTGCGCGCGGGATGACCTCGCCGGTCTCCTTGTGCACGAACACGGTGATGGGCACGCCCCAAGCACGCTGGCGGGAGACCACCCAATCGGGGCGCGTCTCCACCATGCCCTTGATGCGTTTCTCGCCTTGCGGCGGCACGAAGCGCGTCGCCTCGATGGCGTCCAGAGCGCGGGCCCGCAAGCTCTCGCCGTTGTCGAAGCCTTCGTCCATGGCGATGAACCATTGGGGCGTCGCCCGGAAGATGATCGGCTTCTTGGACCGCCAGGAATGGGGATAGTCGTGGCGATGGCGCGCGCGGGCGAGCAGCGCCTTCGCCTCGACGAGTGCGCCGATGACGGTCTCGTTCGCGTCGCCGAACCTGCCTTTGTCGTCCACCACGCGGCGCCCCTCGAAGCGCGGCGCGTCCTTGGTGAAGAATCCGGCCTCGTCGACGGTGAAGGGGATGGTCTTGTCGATCCCGCGTTCGCGCAGGAGCCCCTCGCTCTCGACCCAGATATTGTAGTCGTCCGCGCCATGGCCGGGCGCCGTATGCACGAAGCCGGTACCGGCGTCTTCGGTGACGTGGTCGCCGGCGAGCAGCGGCACCTTGAACCGATACGTCCCCTCGTCGCGCAAGGGGTGCGCGCACATGGATTGTCCAAGCATGCCGGCGGTGACGTCGCCGATCCGGTGCCAGCCTTCGATCCGCGCCGCGCCCTTGACCGTCTCGGCCAGGGCGTCCGCCAGGATCAGCCGTTCGCCGACCTTGGCCCAATTGTCCTCCGGCGCCTGGGTGACCTCGTAGAGGCCGTAGGCGATGGACGGCGAATAGGAGACGGCACGGTTGCCGGGGATCGTCCAGGGCGTCGTCGTCCAAATCACGACCGAGGCATGCTGCAGCGTCGCCGGGTCCGGATTGTCGTCGGTCGCGAACATGACCGGGAACTTCACGTAGATCGCCGGGCTCTCGATCTCCTGGTACTCGACCTCGGCCTCGGCCAGTGCCGTGCGTTCGACCACGGACCACATCACGGGCTTGGAGCCGCGATAGAGCAGCCCGTTCATGGCGAACTTCATCAGCTCTCGCGCGATCGTGGATTCGGCCTTGTAGTTCATGGTCGTGTACGGATGGTCCCAATCGCCCTCGATACCGAGACGCTTGAACTCGTCGCGCTGCACGCCGAGCCAGTGTTCGGCATAGGCGCGGCATTCGCGGCGGAACGCCACGATCGCCTCGGAGTCCGTGAAGTCCGGCTTGGCGTTGCCCTTGGACCGGTACTTCTCTTCCTCGACCTTCCATTCGATGGGCAGCCGTGGCAGTCCCAGCCCGGCACGTAATTGGCATCCTTGCCCATCATGCCTTGCGACCGGCAGATCACGTCTTTGAGGATCTTGTTGAGCGCGTGCCCGATATGGAGATGGCCGTTGGCATAAGGCGGTCCGTCATGCAGCACGAATTTGTCTTGGCCCTGCCCCTTCTCGCGCAGCCGCTCATAGAGGCCGAGTTCAGCCCAGCGCTGGAGCAGCTCCGGTTCGCGCTTGGGCAGCCCCGCCTTCATCGGAAACTCGGTCTTGGGCAGGAACAGCGTCGCGCTCCAGTCGCGCTCCGTTTGCGGTTGAACCGGCTCCGGCGCTGCTTCAGGCCCGGTGCGCATCGTGGTGTCCGTCATCTCTGTCTTCTTGAGGCTTGTCTCATTCTTGAGGCTTTTCTCGTTCGCCGTCGTCGTGTTCTTCGTGGTCTTGCGGGCCGCGGATTTGCGCGGTGTTGTCTTCGTTTTTGCGACGGCCTTCTTCTTGGGCGCACGTACCGTCTTCGGCGCCGCGGGCTTTGCCGCTACGCGGCTCTTCTTCGCCGCGCGCTTCTTCGCGGACGTCTTGGGCGCCGCTTTCTTGACGGCCGTCTTTTTGGCGACTGTCTTCTTGGCGGAGACTTTTTTGGCGGTCGCTTTCTTGGCGGTGGCTTTCTTCGCGGTCGCTTTCTTGACTGCGGTTCTTTTGGCCGTGGCCTTTTTGAGGCTCGTCTTCCTGACCGTCTTCTTCGTCGCGGCTGTCTTTCTCGCCGGTGCCTTCTTGACGGTTTTCTTGTTGACGGTCTTCTTGGCAACCGTCTTCCGCGTGGTCTTCTTTGCGACGGTCTTCTTCACCGCCTTCCTTGGAGCGGCCTTTTTCGCGGCCCTTTTCGGCGCCGCCTTCTTCGCGACAGTTTTCTTCGCGGGGTTCTTGGTCGCTGTCTTCTTGGCCGCTGTCTTCCTGGTCGCAGTCTTCTTGGCAATGGTCTTTTTGGCGGCAGATTTCCGCGCGGCTTTGGCCGGGGCCGCCGCCGTGACCGTCTTCTTCGCCGTCTTGCTGGTTGTCTTGCTGGTTGTCTTGCCTGCGGACGTCTTCTTCGTCTTGCGCGCAGGGCTGGCGGCGGATTTGCCGCTCGTCGACTTGGTGACCATGATTCTTACGTCCGCCCGGGTTCGGCCTTCAGCTTCCCTGATTGGCCGCGATTCTCTTTGCGAGGCGTTCTAGCAACCGGGCTAGCCACAATCCAGTGTTCGCGTAGCGAGCGCCGCGCCGAGCGGAAATTGCCGCATGGGATCGTTGGCCTCGACGCCCGCCAGAACGGCACGCACGGCCTCGCAGTCCTTCTCCATCTGCGCCGCGAGCGCTCCCCGTTGGGAAAGGTCTCGTCGGGACGGATGAAGTCGATGAACTCGACTTCGATGGTCCGGTCGTAGATATCGCCGGAAAAGTCGAACAGGAAGGCCTCGAGTTCCGGATCGCCCGCGCCGAAGGTCGGACGCGGCCCGACATAGCCCGCCGCGTCGTAGCGGCGCCCGCGTGGTGCACGCGCATGGCGTAGATGCCGTGGCACACATCCTGGCCCGGCAGGAGTTTGAAATTGACCGTGGGGAACCCGAGCCCCTGGCCCCGGCCCGCGCCGCGCGCGACCGCGCCGCGCGCCCGCCACCAATAGCCGAGCTGCTCGGCCGCGGCGCGCACGCGGCCCGTGGAGAGATAATCCCGGATCGCGCTGGACGCGAAGACCGTCGTACCTGCGAGCTGGACCGGTTCGACCACATCGACCCCGTAGCCTTGCGCCTCGCCCGCCGCAGCAAGATGGGCGACCGTGCCGGCGCGCCCCTTGCCATAGGTGAAGTCGTACCCCACCACCACATGGTCCGCGCCGAACGCCTCGCCCAAGACATCGGCCGCGAAGGCATCGGCCGACAGGTCCGCGAGTGCCCGGTCGAATGGCAGCACGAACACCAGGTCGAGGCCCAGGGCCTCGAGGAGTTCCAGCTTCACCGGCAAGGGCGTCAGCCGGAAAAAGGGTCTGCTGGGAGCAAAGAATTCCCGCGGATGCGGTTCGAAAATCACGGCGCCCGTCTTTCGGCCTTCGGCCGCCGCGATCGCCTTCGCGACGCCGAGAACCGCCTGATGCCCGCGATGGACCCCGTCGAAATTTCCGATGGCAAGGACCGCGCCTTTCAGGTCCGGCGGCGCTTCCCGCCAGGAGCGGACGATGTCCATCGGAAATCCTTCAGGTTGGACCGGACTATTCTCCGGTGGGCCGGCGGGAAACCATCAGAAGAGCCTCACCGGTGAGGACGGGCCTGCCATTGGCCTCGCAGACGCAATCGAACGACACGCGCCCCTTCTCCAGGTCGACATTGGTCACCGTGCAGGTTGCCACGAGTTCGTCGCCGATGAAAACCGGGCCTTTGAACTTCATGGTCTGCGACATGTACACGCAGCCCGGCCCCGGCAGTTTCGTGCCCAGCACCGTGGAGAACAGCGAACCCGTCAGGAAGCCGTGCGCGATCCGCTTCTTGAAGATGGTTCCGGCGGCGAACTCTTCGTTCAGATGCACGGGATTGATGTCGCCGGAGAGCTCGGCGAACCCGGTGATGTCCTCGTTCGTCACGGTCTTGGAGACGCTGGCCTCCATTCCGGGCGACAAATCTTCCAGATAGTAGCCGTGATCGAGGCTCATTCGTTCTTCTCCCTACGGTGTTGTTCATCACAAGAGGGGCGCAAAATAGCGAAGGCCTTGCGGCACCGCAACAGAACTCGGCCGCCCACGAGCTCCCTCTAAAACCCTTTGCAGAACAGGTGTTTAAAGCTTCATTTACCCCTTCTCCATAGCCTCGAACGAGGCAGACGGAGGATGGCCATGGCACTCGATTTCAATATGCCGGTGCTGGTTGTCGACGATTACAGGATGATGCTGCGGATCATTCGCAACTTCCTGAGACAACTCGGCTTTGAAGATGTGGACGGCGCCAGCGACGGCAGAGCGGCGCTCGAGATGATGCACGAGCGGGACTACGGGCTCGTCATCTCCGACTGGGACATGGCGCCGATGACGGGCTACGACCTGCTGCGCGAGGTGCGCCGGGACGGCGGCCTCGCCCGCACACCGTTCATCATGGTCACCGCGAACGATACGTCCGAGGACCGGGCTGCGGCAAAGCATGCCGGCGTCAGCAACTACATCCTGAAGCCGTTCAATGCGGTCACGCTGAGGTCGAAGATCGACGCCCTGTTCGACGGGCGCCCCTAGCACGGCCCGGCCGGAACCGCTGGCACCGCTACCAGCGAAGCCCGTGCGTGGCGGCAATCGGGGGGCTGGGCTCCTCGGCAAAGAGAGCCGCCAAGTGCCCGGCGTCCAGGAGCCCGACACTCTCGTCCGGCGCATGCAGCGGCTTGCGACAAACACGGACGGCACGCCGAACACGCCTGCACCGATGATGTCGGTCTTGGCACCATCGCCAATGGCGAGCACGTCGGACTTCGCGATGGTTTCGCCGCGCGCGCCGCGATTCTGGCGGCGGTTTCGAACGCCAGCTCGTAGACCGGCCGGTGCGGCTTTCCCGCATAGACGGCGTTGCCGCCGAGACCCTCATAGGCCGCGGCCAGCGCGCCGGCGCAGTAGAGCAACTGGTGGCCGCGCTCGACCTTGTGGTCGGGGTTGGCGCAGATCATGGGCACGCCGCGCGCCGCAAGGCTCGACAACAGCTCGACATAGTCCTCCGGCGTCTCGACCTCGTCGTCGAACAGGCCGGAGCAGACGATCAACTCGGCGTCCTCCGGGCCCGTCAGGGTGACCTCGGCGTTCTCGAAGATCGGCCGGTCGCGATCCGGCCCCAGATGGAACACGCGGGCGCCCTTGTGCTTGGCGAGCTCGTGGCGCGTGAGGTCACCCGACGACACGGTGGCGTCATAGGCGTCGTCCGGCACGCCGATGAGGCGAAGCTGCTCCTGAAGGTCCGGACTCGGCCGCGGCGAGTTCGACAACAGCACGACCACGCCGCCCGTGTCCCGGAAGGCGCGCGTCGCCGCCGACGCATCGGGAAAGGCATCGCGCCCATTGTGCATCACGCCCCAGATATCGACGAACCAGACGCGGCGGACGCCGCCGATTTCGCGGATGGATTCGATCACGGGGATTTGCAGGGAAGCTTCCATGGCGCTCGGTTAGAGGCTCGGACGCCGCCGGTCAAGGCGCGCCGATGCGGCGTGTCGAAGCGCTACGAGCAAACGCCAAGCGATGATAGGCTGCGTGCGGCGACATTGCCCAACATCGCTAGGAGGCGACCATGTGCCGTTTGAATGGGATGGTTTGGATTGCAGGACCTGCCGCTTTGGCATTGGGACTTGCCGCTTTCGCATTGGCCGGGGGCCCGGCCGTGGCCCTGACGCCGCACAGTCTGGACTCCGGCGCGTCTTTGGTGCTGCCTGTCACGGACCAGGAAGACCTCTCCGTCGAGGAAGATCTGGTGCCCGATGAGGTTCCCGCACCCAAGACGAAGTCCGGCGAGGAGATGATGCCCGCCCCCGAACGCCCGGATACCGGCGGCGATATGGAAGACAGCGCCATCGAGAAGGACCTGGAAACAGGCGAGTAGCAGGCGCATCGGGCGCCTCTAGCGCGCGCCGTCGCGCGGGCTCGGCGGCTGGCGTGCCCTACGAGGCGCCGGCGTTGGACAGCTCGCGCGACAGCGCCGCGTTCATCGGCTCGGCCTCGGCAAAGAGATGGCCCTGCGCCAGTTCGATGCCGTGGTCGAGGAGGCGCGCCACATCGCTTTCCTTCTCGACCTTTTCAATGATGAGCTGAATGCCGGCCGCGTCGAGGCGCCGCTTGAGGTCGGCCGCGTTGCGCCCCGGTCCACCCAGGAACTGTGCCGCGGAGATCTTCGCGAAGCGGAAATTGCGGTCGCTCAAACCGTCGAAGCCGGTTTCCAGATCGACCACATTGTCGAGACAATACCCGAAGCCCAGAGCCGCCAACGTTTCCAGGCAGCCGATTTCGGACTCGTTCAAGCCCTGCATTTCGGCCTGACTGATCTCGAAGATCAGCCGGTCGCTGAGACTCGCGTTCTCCTCCATGAACTCGATCAGCTCGGGAAAATAGTCGGGATCGAGCAGGGAATGCATCGAGATATTGGCGAAGACGCCCTCGATCGGCGCATCGGGCCCAAGGCGCCGCAACACCTGGACGGCGCGTACAACCAGGACGTTGTCGATCAGCGGCATGAGCGCCGAGCGCTTGGCCACGGGCATGTAATCGCCCGGCATGACGATCTCGCCATCGCCCTTCCGAATGCGGGTCAGCCCTTCGAAATACCGGACCTTGCGGCCGGGCAAGGTCACGGTCGGCTGCAAATACAGATCCACCCGGCCCTGCTCGATACCCTCGCGGATGATCTCGAGCATCGCATCGTCGTCATCGTCCGAAAGGTCGTAGCCCAGCTCTTCGAAGACTTCCTCCGGTTCGGGCTCGGGCTCCGGCTCCGGTTCCGGCTGCGCCGCGGCCAGGGCGGCGGCCAGAATTGCCTCCTCCCGGCCACGCTCCCGGTCCTCGGTGCCAGCGTCGTCGTCCTCGTCGCTCGGTTCCGGTTCAGGCCCCGACGGCTCCTGTTCGGGCTCGGACGGCGTTTCTGGCTCGGACGGCGCTTCGGGCTCGATGTCCTCGGCCGGGGTCGGCTCGGGTTCCAGAACCAGTTCGGGCTCGGGTTCGGGCTCGACGATGAGCTCGGGCTCGGGCTCAGGTTCGGGCTCCGGCTCGACAATGAGCTCGGGCTCAGGCTCGGCAACCGGCTCGAGCTCTTCGATCGGCTCGGGTTCCCACAGGTCCTCCGGTTGAGGTTCGATCTCGACCGGCGCGTCCGTGGCGACGAATGCCGCCGCAGGCGGCGCGCTCGCGGTGGCCGAGGCGCCCGAAACCTGCCCCGCCATGCGGGCGATCAGGCCCTCGAGGGCGCCGAGATCGTCGATGATCTTCTGGCGTTGCGCGCGGCTCTCATTGACGACCTCGGCGCGGACGGTCTCGATCCGCGCGTAGACATTCTCGAGATCGGCGGACAGGCCCTGGGCGCTCGCGCCCCCGACCGCGCCGCCCGCCAATTGCTGGTCGAGCCGGTCGTGGAGCGCCTGGAGCCGGGCCATGCCGTCTTCGACGCGGTCGAGCCGTTGCAGGTCGATGTCGATCACTTCGAGGGCCTGTTCGAGATCGTCGACACGGTCGCCGCCGCCCCCGCCGCCACGGCCAGCCCTGAAATAGGTCGACGCCATGACCAGGAATAGCGCGATGGCGCCAATGAGCACCGGCAGCAGCGGCAACCCGGCCTGCATGGTCAAGCCGGCGCCGAAGGCGGCAGCCGTCACGGCCATTGCCACCAGAACGATCACGTCAAGCATTGCGAGCCCTCCTGACGCGGCGCCGGGTACAGTCAGGACCTGCTCAAATGGACGGCGCCCCCATGAAAACATGGCTCCGCCCGATCGATTGGTCCTGGCTGGTCGCGCCGCCCCTCGCTTTGGAAATCATGGGCGACAGGCTATTGCAAAGCAACACCAAATTGGCCGTGCACGTCCTCTACCACCGATCTTGAGGCGTATCGGCGAGATATCGGCAGCCGCATACCGGACTTGCGGTCCCGCGACCGCACGCGGTTGCACTTTGGCGGACGGGTTCCCAATTCCCTGTCGTCAGACCCAATGCGCCGCCGCTCGGAGCGTTGCGGCGCCTCCGTCTTGCGCCCGCCCCAAGCCTTCGTACAAGCGGCATCGCTAGCACTCGGGAGGCCTGAGTGCCAGTCGGCAGAGTTCCAGAAAATTAGGAGCGCATATTCATGAAATTCCGTCCCCTGCATGACCGTGTGGTGGTCAAACGGCTCGAGGAAGAGCAGAAGACCAAAGGCGGGATCATCATTCCGGACACCGCGGCCGAGAAGCCGCAGACTGGCAAAGTCGTCTCCGTGGGCCCCGGCGCCCGCGGTGAGGATGGCAAGGTTCAGCCGCTTGGCGTGAAGGCTGGCGACACGGTCCTGTTCGGCAAATGGTCCGGCACCGAAGTCAAGATCGATGGCGACGACCTCCTCATCATGAAGGAGTCCGACATCATGGGCGTTCTCGGCTGACACATCGTTCGTCGTCCTGAGGTGCTCACGCATGCGCGAGCCTCGAAGGATGCAAGATATCCACTCCACCCTTCGGGGTTTGGCCGCAAGCGGCCTCACACCTCGGGGTGACGCCAGCTAGACAAACGGAGAGCAATTCAATGGCAGCAAAAGACGTCGTGTTCGCCGCCGAGGCCCGTGAGCGCATGCTCAAGGGCGTCGACGTGCTTGCGAACGCCGTGAAAGTGACGCTCGGTCCCAAGGGCCGCAACGTCATTATCGAAAAGTCGTTCGGTGCGCCGCGCACCACCAAGGACGGCGTGACCGTGGCCAAGGAGATCGAGCTTGAAGACAAGTTCGAGAACATGGGCGCCCAAATGCTCAAAGAGGTCGCGTCCAAGACCAACGAGACGGCGGGCGACGGCACCACGACCGCAACGGTCCTGGCCCAGGCGATCGTGCGGGAGGCCTGAAGGCCGTGGCCGCCGGGATGAACCCGATGGACTTGAAGCGGGGCATCGACAAGGCCGTGGCCGAAGTGATCGAGACCATCAAGAAGCAGTCCAAGGAAGTCTCGGGCTCGGCGGAGATCGCCCAGGTCGGCACGATTTCGGCCAATGGCGAGAAGGCCATCGGCGACATGATCGCCCAGGCCATGAAGAAGGTCGGCAATGAGGGCGTGATCACGGTCGAGGAAGCCAAGAGCCTCGATTCGGAGCTCGAAGTGGTCGAGGGCATGCAGTTCGATCGCGGCTACATCTCGCCCTACTTCGTCACCAATGCCGAGAAGATGACGACCGAGCTCGAGAACCCCTACATCCTCATCTACGAAAAGAAGCTGTCGGGCCTGCAGGCCATGCTGCCGCTGCTCGAGTCCGTCGTGCAGTCGGGCCGTCCGCTGCTCATCATCGCCGAGGACGTCGAGGGCGAGGCTCTGGCCACGCTCGTGGTCAACAAGCTGCGCGGCGGCTTGAAGGTCGCGGCCGTGAAGGCCCCGGGCTTCGGCGATCGCCGCAAGGCCATGCTGCAGGACATCGCGATCCTGACGGGCGGCGAGATGGTCTCCGAGGATCTCGGGATCAAGCTCGAGAACGTCACGGTGCAGATGCTCGGCAAGGCCAAGCGCGTCAACATCACCAAGGACGACACGACCATCGTGCGTGGCGGCGGCAAGAAGGACGAGATCGACGCGCGCGTGTCGCAGATCCGTCAGCAGATCGAGGACACCACGTCCGACTACGACCGTGAGAAGCTGCAGGAGCGTCAGGCGAAGCTCGCCGGCGGTGTGGCGGTGATCAAGGTCGGCGGTGCCACCGAGGTCGAGGTGAAGGAGAAGAAGGATC
>NZ_LPWG01000005.1 GCF_001723285.1 Methyloceanibacter methanicus
ACGGCGTCGATACGTCCCGAACCTACCCTTCGCATGGTTAATAAATGCTGAGCGGATGTCCCGTTATAGGTCGATGGCAGATCGAGGCTTGTCGTCCACCGCCGCGCCGGGGATCTGGACCGGATCACGCTCGGGGTGTCGGCACTCCACGCGCCATGCCGGCTGCATCGCGACGCCCAGACCAATCTTCAAGCCAGCGCCCGAGCAGGCGGCTGCGAGGGGAATGGGCCGATCCGTCGATACATTCCAGCCGCCCCGCCCGATTGAGGGTGTGCAGCCGCTTGCCAGGCCACCCGCGCATTGGCCGAAGCACCGTGCGAACCGTCTGCGCGAAGTGTTCGCGGTCCAGCCGCGTGATCTCGGCCAAGCCGATGCCGGTGCCGTAGCCGTTCGTGCAGTCCTGGACCGGCCGGAACAACTGGCCGCCGCGGGCCACGACGGCCCCGGCGGGCCGCGCCGCCGCCTGATCGATCAGCACGGGATTGCCGGGATGGGCCTCCCAGGGTCCGAGCAGATCGGATGCGAAGAAGATCGATAACGCGTCCGACCACGACCCGCTGCCCGACCGCGTGGTCGCGGTCATCCAATACGTGCCGTCATGGTGGAAGATCGTGGGATCGCTGGCCTCAACCCCTTCAAGGAGTGTCGCCTCATAGGTCCAGTGATCCGGGAATGGATCAGCGCGGTAGAGTCGGACGGTACCGCTTTGCTCGCTCTCGGGGACCATCCAGATTTCGCCGCGATGGTGGAAAACGCCCGGATAGGACAAATGCCAGTCTTCTTGCAAGACGGTTCTTGCCGTGCCGCGCGGACCATCGCTGCCGAAGGGTATGACCGATATAACGGCCTTTTGGATTCTGTGATCCAATGCCTCGACGAAGACCCATTCCGACCCGTCGTGCACAAACGGAAATGGGTCCGCATAGAATTGGAAGCCTGGATCCGGGACGATATTCCAGGGCGTTCCGGCAAGCGAGCCCGTTTCCAAGACGCCCGGACCGTCGACATGACGCCAGCAGGTTCGCCAGTGCGGTGCGTAACAGCATAGGTGGTAGAGCCGGCGGGCGATGACGTAGGGCAGCGTCTTGACCTCAAACGCGACGACGTCGCGAAGCCTTGCGGCATGCGCCGCCGGCATCGGGCGCGGCGCGGGCGGTGCGGACCCGTCCAGGGCAAGGTCGATGACGTCGAGTGTGCGGACGAGGACATTCTCCAGAGCTTCGACAACCGTTCGGGCATTGTCGCCGCTGGCGGTTCCTTGCGCGAGAATCTCGCCGGTATTCACGTCCTTGACCGTGATCAGAGGCATACGCCCTGCGAGGAGTGCTCCGACAAGCGGTGCTTCGCCCGGCGCATCGTCGAACAGGACGGCGTAGGTCTTATGGGGCCTCGGTTCGTCATCGCAAAGATCGATGGTGATGTCGGCATCGCGAGATCACCGCCAGAGGCGAGACCGTCCTGTAGCGCCGCGGAGAGACGCGGTCCGGTTCTGCCGTTGAGCATCGCCTCGAGCGACAGAAAGAGGTCCACCGCCGCCGGTAGCCGGGATGCGGGCGCCGTGTCGACCAGGGAAGCCCGTGTGCCTTTGCGCTCTTGCAGTCTTTTCACAAGGGCAGCGTGGAAGGACCGCAGCCGTGTTGGGTCCACGAGGACGGCGATGTGATGGTCTGATCCGGTTCGCTGTTCCATCGATGCTTTAGGGCGGGTCAGGCCCTGTTGGCCTTGCGCGTCTGCGAATGTAGGCCCTCGATCAGTACAGCATACTGATCGACCATCCCGTCCAGGCTGTAGCGCTCCGGGAGTGCGCGGCCGCGGGCACAGATTTCGCTTCGCAGGCCAGCGTCATCGAGCACCGTCTGCACCGCGTGGGCGAATGCAACCGTGTCCGTGGTATCCACGAAAACGGCCGCAGCCTCTCCGTCCGCGGCCAGAACTTCGCGCAGAACCGGAAGGTCGCTCGCGACGACGGGAACGCCTGCCGCCGCGGCTTCGGCGCTGCGAGCCCAAAGGTTTCCATGGTGGTCGGGAAGACAAAAACATCCAGAGCTCTTAGAAACTTAGCAACGCCCTCGGGCGGAACCTCGCCCAGAAAATGAAGCCGGTCGGACACGCCCAGGGATTTTCCGAGCGCGGCGAGGGTGTCGTGTTCGGCGCCTTGCCCCACGATGGCCAGGTGCCAGTCTGTACCGGGGAGCAGCTTGATTGCCCTGTCGTGTCCCTTCTTGGGACTGAGCCGCGCGACCGATCCGAGAAGGGTGACGTCTGTGGGAAGTCCAAACGCCTCCCGCGCCTCCGTCTTGGTCGCCCGGCTTTGCTTGGGGTCGAACCCGTGATCGATGCGATAGACTCGCTTCTGGTATGCGGCGGGGTAGCCGGCATACTCGTCGGCGACCGTCTTGCAGTTCACAACCACGCTGTCGAAAGCACCGATGGTTCCGAACGCTTGTCAATCGGCCAGACCCATTTGGGAATCACACCGGCGGGACCGTTGCGGTTGGCGATCACAAAAGGGACGCCCGCCAGCCGCGCCGCGACTGCGCCGACGATGTTGCCATAGTGCTGGAAACAGACGATGGCGTCGGGCTTGAGTTCCCGGAGGTAGCGACAAAGCCGGTAGGCTACTTTCGAGAGCCCGACGAGATCGCGGGGCCGTTCCGGAGCACAGAACATGACGTTAGGCTGATCGTCGAAGGCATCCGTGCGGCGATAGAGATAGACGTTATGAACTTCGTATCCGCGCTTGGTTAGGCCGATATCGAGATTGCGCGAAATCTCCTGTGCGCCGGCGGCTTCGGCCTGAGTCTGGAGCAGGACAATGCGCCGGCATCCACCGGTCGGGGCGGTCGTCACGGTTGCGCCCTTGTTGTCGCTGGAAGCTGCTGCAAGACTGGTCATGCTCTCTCGCTTTTTGCCAGATTTGGGCCTTCGCCGGGCTGGGCCAGTTCGGCGAGCGCCTTCTGCTGAAACAGTGACAGTACGGATGGGTCGATGCGAATGAACCGGCGGCACGCCACGACGAGGGCTCCGGCCGTTAGAGCCGTTGCCGCCGCTCCCGCGATCGCCGCACCTGTCAGTCCGAACAAGGTCCCAAGAAGGGCAATCGAGCTCATCCGCAAGATCAAGGCGGTTGTCATCACCACGGGATAGAGGCGTTCGTGCCCCGTTAGCAACAAGAGATGGGGAGCGGGGCCTGCCAGCCCGGTCAGGAGCCCGCCCAGCGTCAGAATGACCAATACGGGATAGATATCCACGTAGGGCGCGCCATAGAAGGAGAGCAGGAGTTTGCCCGCGACCACAATGACCCCCACGATGGCCCCCGAGAGCAGCAGGCTGACGATCGCTAGCGAGCGCAGCATCGACTGAAGCTCGGCAGTGGAATCGTTGTGGAAGAGCAGGCTGATGTGTCTCGTGGCGTAAGTCGTCAGACCGGACGCGATCATGGCGAACGCGTTCGTGATTCGCGTGGCGGCGAAGTAGAACGCGGCGGCAGCGGGACCAAGAATGAATCCGACGACCACCACTTCGAGATATTGGCTGCTTGAGTCCAGTAGAGCCGATGGCCACATGCGAGAGGAACGGCGTCGCCACAGATCCCGTTCGAACTGAGGCTCCGCCTCCCGTACGGCGGCCGGAATGACCTGCCGTATCCGCAGCCATTGACCGAAGACGGAGACGAGAAGAATCGCGCCGCTTACGAGGAAGAATTCCGTGGCCGTAAAGCTCGCTCCCGTGCCGGCGATCACAAGGATCGCGACAATGACGGTGGTCCGCCAGAGGAATTCACGTGGGATTTCCGCAAGTGCGACACCCGATACGACCAAGGACAGCCGGCTGGTGAATGTCGTCAGCGTTTGCGCAAACAGGAATAGGCCTGCGCTGGCGGCAAACCATGGCCCCGGAGCCGATCCCGAAAGGAACCAGTAGAGCACGACCGCAAGCGACGAGAGGGTCGCTCCATACAGGACGATCCGGGCGCCGAATTGTAGGGCCCCGCGGGCGAGCGACGGGCTGGTGCCGGCATACTCGCCCCAGGAGCGCGCGATGAGCACTTCCTGGCCGAAGTTCATGGCAATTGCGATAAATGAGAGCGTGTTGAACACGACGGCCAATTGACCGAAGGCATCCGGGTTCATTTGCCGCGCCGCGAGGGCGAACATGATGAAGGCCAAGGCAGACCCGCAAGCCTTCACGGCAAGTGTCGAGACGCTGCCGAGCAATGTACCGTTCGATAGGATGCCACGAATGCGGGCAGTCAACACGAGGGCCTCCTTCCGGGCCGTAGCTTGCCCTCGTCCTCTAACGCGCAATTGTGAAGAAATACTAGAGCGATCCGGCGTCTTGCTCGAACGCCGGTGGCGTACTTGCCGCGCGGACAGGCGCGTGCGCAGCGATGTCGCAGGCACCAAGCAGGCGACCAAAGCAAAATTACGGCACGGAACGTTACCCAACTCGTTAACGTTGATTTGCGACAACACTGCCAGGGAAGGCTCATAGCCGCGATACCTTGCCGACGTAGCGCAGGGTCTGCGAGGGATGCGCAAGTCATGGTCGACTTCACGTGGTGCAATGAATTCGATTTCCGGTCCGAGCCGTACGAGAGACTGTTCGGCCGGTCCGCCGCGTCCGGCTTTCAGCACCCCATTTGGCTCGCACGCGTCTATGGCCAGCTTGTCCCGGCGAAGGGCGTGCATCCCGCGATTTTGACCGGGTATCGCAAATCCGACGGCCGGCTCGTCTATGTCGTGCCCATGGTGAAGCGCTCCTTCGCGTCGGTGTCCTATGGCGAGTATGCGGACCTGGGCGTGATGGACTACTGCAGCCCCGTCGTCGACGACTGGATGGCCAAGGCACTCCGGACGGATAGGGCTTTGCGCGAGGATCTCGGGGCCGCCTGGCGGCAATTCACGATTGCGCGGCTTCAGAAACTGCATGCCGAGAATGTCCGCCAAATCCTTGGCTTACAATCCGCGTGTTGCACGACGATGGCTGTCCACGCGCACTCGGCCCTCATCAAGGCCCCGTTCTCGACATGGCGTGAGACGGCGCTGACGGACAGTTTCCGGCGCTTTCTGGACCGCAAGCGCAGGCTGCTCGGGAAGAAGGCCGAAATCGAATTTTCGGTCGCGACGAACGAGGAGACCATCGAGACCGCCTTTCGCGCGCTCCGGGCATTCCACCGGCAACGTTGGACCAACAGCCTCTTGCAGCAGGAAATCTACTATGACTTCTATCGGGATGTTGCGCTTGAGGGCAGCCGGGTTGGCGCCGCGCGCACATATCTGCTGACGGCCGACGGGCAGCCCGCCGGCGTCCTTTTTGGTCTGGCCAGCCGCGGGCGCTTCTACTTGCTCTTCATGGGTGTCAACTACGACGTGTTTCGCAACTACTCCGTTGGCCTGCTGATGATCGAAAGCGCTATCGAGGATGCGATTGCACGGCACGAGAGGGTTTTCGATCTGACGATCGGGGATGAACCGTACAAGGACAGTTTCGGAACCGTCTCGACGCCGATGTATGCGGCATGGTTTGGGCCGCCCGCGGCCGCGCGCGTCGCGAGCGTCGCTCAAGGCGCCCGAGCGAAGATCCGCTCGGCCAGGACACGGCTGGTCACGCCGTAGCATGCCGGGCGAGTTCTGACGGCAGACGTCTTTGCGCTGGCCCATTCGTAGGCGCGGCCGACAGCCCGCGGCGCATCCGGCCGGAGGGGCAGCCAAGCCATCCCGACTACGACAGAATCGTCTCTAGAACGCGTTGCGGTAGGCGGTGGCCGAGAAGACGGTCCAGAACAGGATCAGCACATCGCGGGCGAGGGACCAGTTCTCGATGTAGAACAGATCGT
This sequence comes from Methyloceanibacter methanicus, assembly GCF_001723285.1. Taxonomy (GTDB): domain Bacteria; phylum Pseudomonadota; class Alphaproteobacteria; order Rhizobiales; family Methyloligellaceae; genus Methyloceanibacter; species Methyloceanibacter methanicus. The sequence continues at coordinate 5,840 of NZ_LPWG01000005.1, forward strand.
ACTCGAGGCGCCGCTCGACCTTGTCGGGCGTGTCGGTCTCGCCGCGATACCCATGAACCTGCGCCCAGCCCGTGATTCCCGGCTTGACGTTGTGGCGGCAGGCATAGCTGTCGACAACCTTCTCGAACTCGTGGTCGTGCGCGATCGCATGCGGACGAGGGCCCACCAGCGACATTTCTCCGCGGATCACATTAAGAAGTTGCGGCAGTTCGTCGAGGTTCAACCGGCGCAGCCAGCGGCCCACACGCGTGATACGCGGGTCATGCCGTGTGGCCTGATTGACGATGGGTCCGTCGTCGAGCGTGGTCATCGTTCTAAATTTCAAGATCGGGAACGGCTTCCGGTTGAAGCCATACCGCTGCTGACGGAAGAACACGGGGCCCGGACTGTCGAGTTTGATCAAGATCGCGATGACGACCATGAACGGCGCGGCGACGGCGAGAGCGAAGACTGCCGCGAAAAAATCGAAGACCCGCTTCTGCAGCAGATCGAAACGCGACAGAGGCGCGCGAACGAGCTGAAGGCTAGCGAGCGGGCCGTGGCGGGCAAGATCCGCATTGCTGTAGTGCTGTAGGGCATGGTCCGGGCCGATATGGACTTCGCAAGGCAGGCCGACCAGGACCTGAACGCACCGGTCGATCAGATCCCGCTCGGACCACGGAATGAGCACGAAGATCGCGTCCGGCTCCAAATGGCGCACATGGGGCGAGACGGTCGCGAGGTCGCGGCTCAGTTCCTCCTGTCGGACTGGCGCCGTCTCCCGGAGGGTGGCATCGCTCAGATAGCTGCTGCCAACGATCTCGATCCCGAGGGCCGAGGTGTCGAAATGCGCCGTGAACCGCTCGACCTCCTGGGGCGTCCCAATCAGGAAGATGCGCTTGGTGGCTATAATGCCGGCGCTGGCGGCCCGGCGAACGAGCCGGACAAGGGCATAGCGGACGAGAAGGAGCGTGCCAAAGCCTGTGACGTAGTAGAGAAGCAGCCAGCCCCGCGAATAGTCCTCGCTGGCCTTGATCAGGAAACCAAGCACGAGGAGGCAGGCAAAGGTTGCGTTCCACAGCTGGAATAGCCGCCGCGGGTGGGTCTTGAAGCTCAGGAAATGACTGAGCCGGTATTCCCCCCGGAAGAGGTTGGAGATCAGAATGATCGAGGCCGCGAGGGTTCCCACCTGGAAATAGCCGATGACGTCCCCGCGTTCGCCGTAGGCCACCAGATGGTAGAGAAGTCCGCTCACCACCGAGGCGGCGGCGATTGCGGCCGTTTCCGTGGCCACGGCCGCGAGAGCCGCCAGCTCGGTGGCGAAACTCTTCCAGTTTTGCGCGCGCTTCTCTGGTTTCCAACGCGAAACAAGCGTGTCGCTCATGCCAAACGGTCTCTTCTGTCTCAACGAGTTGAATTGGCCTCGGAGTGCTAGATGCGTGCCACAGGATGCGGCGGGGCCTTGGACTGCTGTTTGACAGGCATTTGTGCTGGGACGGCACGCCGACTGTCTCACGCCGGCACACTTGGGGGCCGTTTGGGCCAGTTGCCAGTATGGCTAACGAAATATTAATGTCACAAGTTGACGCATTTGCGCCGCAATGGCACGGGGCGGACACGCAGTACGAGACAGGCTTACGGAAATTTAAGATTAACCGTTTGTTGACTCGGTTTGCCGTTGGTTCCATCTGGAACTGGCACCGGTTTTGCTCCAAGCAGCTTGATAGCCATCGAATTCTTTGCAGCTTTTCTTCCCCCGGGGGGGCCTCCCCGCGCGCTGGTCTTTAAGGACTCCTTTTCGATGCTGTGCTTGAGTGAGGAAACTTCGATCGAACCGGAAGGCTCGCGCAACGAACTCATGCGCGGCCCACGTCTCGACCAGGGAGGGTTGGGGGCGCCTTTGGATATTGGACAGTTGATCAAAGTGCTCCTGTCCCGGGCCAAGCTCATCTTGGGCATGGCGCTGGCCGCGGCTGCCTTGGCGGCGGCATTTCTGCTGCTCTTTCCCGCCAACTACACGGCGACCGCCATCGTGCTGCTCGACCCGCGTCAGCCGCGCGTGACGAATTCGGAGGAGGTTCTGTCCGGGATCGGCAGTGACGCCGCCGCGGTTGAGAGCCAGATCGAACTCGTCAAGTCGCCCGTGCTGGCGCGTAAGGTCATTGCCGAACTCCACCTCGAGTCGGACCCGGACTCACAGCAACGTCCATCCTGGACGACATCAAGGCCGAGTTTGGCCTTGGCGAGATGACGCCCGAACAGCGCGAGACGGCACTCGTGGACCAGTTCGAGGACGCGCTCGAGGTTCAGCGCCGCGGTCTCACATATGTTCTCGAGATCAATTTCAGTTCGACGAATCCGGACAAGGCGGCCCAGATCGCGAATGCGGTCGCGGATGCGTATATTCAAGGCCAGCAGGACCTGAAGGCCGAACTGACTTTGGGCGCATCAAAGTGGCTCGACGCGCAGATCGAGACCATGCGCCAGCGGGTTCGGAAGTCCGAACAGGCGGTCGCGGACTTCTCGGCCGAGCACGACATTGTCGATGTCACGCAGGGCAACCAGCTTGTCGAGAGGCGCATGGAGGATATCTCGGAGCAGCTTGCGGTGGCGCAGGCGCGCGAGGCCGAAGTCGGTGCGCGCCTGAAGGAGGTGCAGGCCGCCGCCAAGGGCCGGAATGCTGCCGAGGCGCTCTCCGAAATCCTCAAGTCGGAGACGATGACGGGTTTGCGCGATCAGTACGCCAACGCCGCGCGCTTGGACGCCCAATACCGTGCGATCTATGGCTCGCAGCACCCGGTCCTGGTTGCGTCCCGCGAGCAGCTGGTCGAATTGAAGCGCCAGATCGACCAGGAAGTGGCACGGGTGCTCCAGGGGTTGCGTACCGAGGAGAGGGCGGCGGCGGAGCAGGCCACCACGCTCCAGGCTGAGCTCAACACTCTCAAGAAGGAATCCGAGAAGGCGCGCCAAGCCAGTGTCCCGCTTGCGGCCCTGACGCGGGAGGCAGCGGCCGACCGTGCGCTGCTTGAGCAGTATCTGGGACGCCTCAAGGAAACGAGACAGGAGCAGACGCTGCGCTTCGAGAACGCGCGCGTTATCTCTCCGGCACTTGCGCCGTTGAAACCCTCGCGCCCGGGCAAGTTCATTCTGGTGATGGCGGCGGCCATTGTCGGCGGCATTTGCGGCACCGCGCTCGCGCTGGTTCTTGAGCAACAACGGCGCGGACTGGTCTCGGCGAGTGAAGTCGAGCAGGTTTTGCGACTGCCTTATCTCGGCACGCTGCCTGATTTGCGAAAGGCGCGCTCGCCGCTCAATCCCTTGTCGTGGTTTGGTGGATCCGGCCGGCGAGCCGAAGATGCGCGCGCTCAAGCGGAGTACACGCGCACCGTTTCGGCGATTGCGCGGCGTCTGCGTCGCTCGGCCGCCAAAGAGGGCGAGATCGTTGTCGTGACGTCGGCCTTGCCTGGAGAAGGCAAGTCGACCTTTGCCGCCAACTTGGCGCGGGCCTCCGCGGCGTCCGGGGTGAAGACGTTGCTTGTCGACGGCGACGGGTACTCGGGACAGATCACGAGGATGTTCGGCGTCATCGGGCCTGGCCTACAGGAACTCACCGAGGGGCGGCGGCACGTCCGCAATACCGCTATGAGCGACGTATCGAGCGGGCTCTATGTGGTGGGGACCGGCGACATGCAAGGCGCACAATTCCACCATTTGGACGAGCGGGCGGTCTCCGCCGTGCTCAAGGACTTCCAGGACTATTTCGACGTCATTGTCGTCGACAGTCCGGCGATTCTGCCGACCGGCGGCCGCATGATCGAATGCGCCGACCGGATTGTCATGTTGGCCGAGTGGCGGCGCACCGACCGCTCTGATGTCATCGACGCCTTGGACATGATGGGTCCGCATGAATCCCACGTCGCGGGAGTCGTTCTGAGCAAGGCGCCTTTCGAGGGGAGGCCTACGTCTTCCGCCGACCGGCACTACGATCCCGATATCTACGCCGCCGGAGCGGCGCCGCTGTGTCTCCCGAGGGAAGCGTGACCGTGCATATGTCCAGCATACCCACGTCCGTGCAGGCGGTCCCGCGCATTTCGATGGGCGGCCTGCCGATCGCTGTCATGAATCGTGAAGAGACCGCAGCGTTCCTGGTGGACGCCGCGCTCGCCGCGCGCGGTCGCGATGTGGCCCCGCTCATCGTCTCGTCTGCCAACGGGCAGGTCTTGTCCCTCTGCGCGTCGGACCCCAAGATCAAGAATCTCTATCTTTCCTCCGATCTCATCAGCGCCGACGGCATGTCGCTGGTTCACGTTTCGAAATTGCGGGCGCAAACGCCGCTCCCGGAGCGGGTTGCGACGACCGACCTGTTTCACGACGTGGCGCGAGAGGCCCAGAGAAAGGGTGCGAGGTTTTTCATGCTGGGCGCCAGCCAGGGAAACATCAGCAAGGCCGTGACCAACGTGCGCACGATGTACCCCGATCTGGAGGTTGTGGGCTTTCGCAACGGCTATTTCAGCCTCTACGAAGAGGCCATTGTCGATCAGATCAACAAGAGCGGCGCCGACATTCTATGGGTCAGCATGGGCGTACCGCGCCAGCTCGAATTTGCCATGCGATGGCGCCCCCAGCTGAAGGTCGGCGTTCTGAAGACATCGGGCGGCCTGTTCGACTTCCTTTCCGGCCGGGACAGCCGGGCGCCGCAGTGGATGCAAGACGCCGGGCTCGAGTGGCTATACCGGCTGGGTTTGGAACCGCGCCGCTTGTTCTGGCGCTATGCCGTTACAAACATACACGCCACGTATCTCCTTTTCTCAATGCCTGTTGCCGTCCTTCCCGCTTGCGACGCGGAGCCGGACTGATGCCGCATCGTGCGCGTCTACTCGTAGCGGCACTCGTCACGTCGGTCCTGGCGGTCATGCACCCGGGGAACGCGCTCGCGCGCACCAAGGACTGCGCCGCCGAGTTCAGCGCGTCCGTGTCCGCCAGCCGGATCGATGCCCTGGCGCGGGGTTTCAACCTCAACGGCTGGCTCGATACCGACGAGGGCATTGCACCGGATGTCTTGGCGTTGGCGGAACTGAGAGCCCGCGGGTTCACCCATGTCCGCTTGCCGATCCAGCCGGCCCGCTTCATGAAGCCGTTCAGCGACCAAGCCGAGATTGCACGCAACTTTTCCGAGCTCGATGCGGCGCTTGATCAGCTGCAGAAGCTTGGCTTCGCGGTGAGCATCGATCTCCACCCCGGCAAGCGGCTCGGCCGCGTGTTCGATGCGGCTCCTGATGCGGGGCTGCAGCTGGTGAAGGGACTTTGGCGCAAGATCGCGCGGCGCTATGCCGGCCGCTCGCCCGATACGCTCTATTTCGAGGTGCTGAACGAGCCCTCCGTCGCGGCAGCCGACTGGGAGCGCATGGGCCCGAAGATCGTGAAGGCCATCCGCGCCGAAGCTCCCGATCACACGATCGTCTACGCACTCACGCCGCTTCAGCGTCTGGATGAGATGACCAGACAGAGGCCGCTCGACGAGCCCAATGTCGTGTACGCGGCCCACTACTACGATCCCATGGTCTTTACGCACCAAGGCCGCGATTGGGGCGACGGGCCGCTGCGTGATTTGCATGGTGTGCCATTTCCGCTGCATGCGGACGATCCCGATGTCGTGGCGCTGCAGCAGCAGCTTCGCCGGGACGGCCACGACGAAGCCGCAGAGACGCTCACCGACGCGCTGAATAGCCCGTGGGACGATGGCCGCATCGACCATGCCATCGCCGGGGCCGCTCAGTGGGCACGGCAAAACCGGGTTCCCGTCATCATCAATGAATTTGGCGCGTTGTCCTGGGCCGCACCCCGGGCCGACCGCCTGTACTGGTATGGGGCGGTCAGCCGCTTGGCCGAGACACATTGCTTCGGCTGGGCCTGTGGGACTACGCGCAAGGGTTCGGGTTCGTCCAACGCGATCACGGCCGGGAGATTCCTGATGAGGACATGCTCGTCGCGTTGTTCGGAGATTTGTCTGGGCGTCCTAAGCAGGATGTTCACCCCTAGCGCGTAGGAGTCTGCCCCCGGAAACGCTCCTTCGGCGGTTCTTGGGACGTGTTCGGCGCAAAAGGCCCTCAGACCGCGGCGGTCGAGGGCGGCCCAATGAGACGCGCGCCTGCACTTGACGGGCGTCGGATCGGAAGAGGCGGAAGCGGTGTCGCTAGAGCTGACACATGAACGGGTAAGAGCGCGGTCTTCGGGAGAGAATCCCGGGGCGGTGTTCGTGCGCGACTGGGGCGGGATCTTTCTCGGCCTCCTCGCGATCGGCCTGCCCGTGACGCTTCATCTCGTCAGCCCCGCGCTTGCGATCCTGCTCTGCGCGGTCGTGGCGGTCATGGTTGCCAATTTTGCGACATCCGTCGTGCCGGTCGTCCTGGTCTTTTCCTACCTGTTCCAGAACCTGGTCGTGGCATTCGTTTCTCCCGGGCTATCGTCGCCCCAGGAGTTGGACGCGATCCGAGCCTACAACTTCGTAATCACGGCCGTCGTCTGGCTCGTCCTCTATGCGGGATATTGGATCGAGCGCAAGGACATGGATCCGCGGCTGCGCCGGTTGATCGATTTCACCACCGGCGCCCTCGTCCTTATAGGGCTCTATTTTTGCCTGGGCGCCGTTTCCAATTTCGTTCCGGCGGTCGTCTATCTGAGAAACGTCGCGACTCCGTTTTTCCTGATCCAGATCTTCGCATTGGTGGCCTATCGCGGAAAGGTCGAGTTCGTGCGACCGCTTGCCGTCATGGCGTTCCTGGCGCTGATGTACGGCTATGCGGAGCTGTTCTTCCAGGAAGACTTCTACAAGCTCACAAACGGCGAGGCCTATCTGAAGCTCGGCGTGCAAAAGTCGTTCGAGCAGGGAACGTTCCTGGAAGAGATGCAGCAGACGGGATTCGTGTTGCGGAGCTACCTCGATACGATGCAGGTCAGCCTGTTCAACACGCCCTTACTGGCCGACTGGAACATCACGGTAAGCCGCGTCGTTGGACCAAACTTCCATCCGATCAGCTATGCCTATTTCCTGGTTGGCGCTTCGCTCATCTTGATGGCCACCGGCCGTTGGCTCGTGCCGGTGCTTGCCGTGCCACTGGTCCTCATCGTGGGCTCGAAGGGTGCCGTCATCCTGTTTGCATTGTGCGCCATGGCACTGTTCCTTTCGAAGTATGTCCCGGCCTCCCGCCGCTATTGGTTTTATATGCTTATCCTGACGGTCTACGCGGTCGCCGGAATCATCGTCGGCATAAGGACGAGTGACTATCACGTCGTCGGTTTCATCGGCGGTATCAGAGGTTTCCTGGCCAATCCGTTGGGGCATGGCCTTGGCGCAGGTGGCAATTTGTCTCCCGTCGACGGCCCCGCGATTGGGGCCTGGCCCAACAGACCGGGTACACGGATGTCGGAGTCGAAAGTGCCGTCGGCGTCCTTCTCTACCAGGTAGGCATTGCCGCCCCTGTGCTCCTGGCTCTTCTCTTTTGGATCAGTCGATGCCTGTGGAACGACTACAAGGTTTCCGGTCAACTCGTGTTCGTGGCAGGAAGTCTCGGTCTTGCGGCTGTGGTGGTCAATGGCATCTTCCAGGAGGAGGCGTTGTTCTCCCCGCTCGCGGGGGCGTTCTTTGCCGGCTTTGCGGGCCTACTCCTGGGCTCGTTCTACCGTGAGGGCGTTGCTACGGCTTCCGAACCTGCCCCGCTACTCCGCCGTGTGGTACGGCCGACGTCCCGTTTCGCACCGCGATCCGCGCTGCGAAGAGCGCGGGTGACATGAGCACGTTCGCCGCAAGAGAGACGGCAGCAGGAGCGGAAACCTTAAGCGAGTCCACGATCCGAGATTTTCGACGAGTTCGGAAAAAGTAACGGTTAATTTCAACCAAATCCGACTTATATACTGTGCAGAGTGTTGTGCCATTCCTAGTATGGAATGTCTGTGAATGCAGGTTAAGTTCGTTTTTCTTTGACGAAGTGGTACACGAAAATGAAGTTTGATTGGCCCGCCGATATGGCGTCGCGATTTCGAAAAGAGATCGTTTGCTCAACGCATGATGTGCATACGTCGAACTTGTTTTCAGACGAAGCTCTTGCGGACCTGCTAGACCGCTATCCGCGTGAAAAGTTGGGCTTTTATACTTTTCCGCCGCATTCAGACGGCGCTGTCGCGGCGTCTCGCTGCCAAGCGCCGACCGCCTCGGGTGCAACACTCCTGGAAGCGGTAAGAAAGGGCCGTATGTGGCTGAACTTGCGAAATGTCGGCGCCTACCTCCCCGAGTACAAGGCAATTGAAGACACAGTCTTCGAACAGTTCGAGGCCGCGACGGGGGAAAGAACCTTCAAGCGAGACGTTGGTGTGTTGATTTCCTCTCCCAATGAGCACGTTCACTATCACCTGGACATTCCCATGGTTTGTCTCGTGCATCTTCGCGGACAAAAAACGGTGTACGTTTATCCCTGCAACGAACCCTTCGCGCCACAGCCACAAGTCGAAGGCATCGCGCTGCGAGAACAAGAGGAACAACTGACATTCCAAAGTCAGTTTGATAAGGCGGCGGTCGAACTTGTGATGAATCCCGGCGACGCCGTCACATGGCCGCAAGCCGCGCCTCATCGTGTTCAGAATTCGGATAGCTTGTGCGTGTCCCTCTCTTGTGAGTTCTTGACGCTGCCGGCCCTGATCCGAGCGAATGCGATCTACACGAATGGGTTGCTTCGCCGCAAACTGGGCCTCAAGCCGCGACTGACGGACAAGATCGGCTTGGACCAAATCGCCAAAGCGGCCATCGCCAGAGCGAGCAAACTGGTGAACCCCCCTCCCAAAGCCGCTCCTGCTCCCATCGTATTTGAGCTTGATGAAAATACTCTGGAGTTGATTGAGCTGTCTCCTGGCGCGCTTTCGGCCCTTCACGCGCCTGCATGAAATGTTGAAGACGTCGAGCTCCGATTGAAACGACACCTCCGCCCCCAAGTTGGCGCCGAGCTGCGACGCGGGAAAGCCCATTGGTGTTCGTCTCGACAGTTGTGAAGAGATCACCGATCCGTATGCTGCCTACGCAGGCGGCGTGCATGCGGACGAAGCACGCGTGGCGGGCCCTTTCCGCGAGACGATCGGTGAGAGTGGCCCGTGACGGCCGACGACGCTGCCGGTCAATCAGGGTACGGATGGCCTGACCCGTCATGGTTTGCCGGCTCCGCAACCCGGCGCTAGCGCTCTGGCTGGATTAGAGGGTCCGATAGGGGGACTCACCTCGAAGTCCCTCAATCAGGGCCGCATACTCGTCCACCATTCGCTCTCGGCCATAGCGGCCCGGAAGGCTGCGACCCCTGGCGCAGATGTCGTCACGCATGGTCTTGTTCCCGAGAAGATCGTCAACGGCGTGTACAAAACCAGCGGCGTTGGTCGTATCCACAAACACAGCGGCGGGCTTACCATCGACGGCCAGAACTTCCCGCAAGACAGGGAGATCGTTGGCCACGACTGGCACGCCTGCCGCCGCAGCCTCCACGCCTGCGAGACCAAATGTCTCCATCCGCGTGGGAAATACGAATACATCGAGAGCCCGCAAGAACGCCGCAACGCCCTCGGGAGGAAGCTCGCCGACGAAGCTAACCCGGTCGCTCACGCCTAGAGACCGTGCAAGTGTCTCGAGGCTCTCGCGGTCAGGGCCCTGCCCCGCAATCGCAAGGGACCAATCGCGGTTTGCGAGCAGCCTGATTGCGCTGTCGAGATGTTTGTTCACACTGAGCCGGCCGATGGTGCCAAGAAGCGTCACGTCCTTTGGAAAGCCAAATCGTTGCCGCGCCTCAACCTTGCTCAGATTACTGCGCTTTGGATCGAAGCCATGGTCGATGCGCAAGATGCGCGCGCGATAGGACGCGGGATAGTCCAAGTACTCGTCCGCCACCGCCTTGCAGTTGACCACGACACGGTCGAATAGGCCGATCGTTCCGAACGCTTTGTCAACCGGCCAAACCCATTTTGCGACGAGCCCTGCCGCGCCGTTTCTATTGGCAATGACATAAGGGACGCCCGCAAGCTTTGCCGCCACTGCTCCGGCAATATTACCGTAATCTTGAAAACAGATTAGGATCTCCGGCCTGAGGGCGCGGAGACGCGCGACAAGGTTGTACACGAGCTTGAGCAAACCCAGTGGGCCGTGGGGACGTTCCATGGCGCAAAACGAAGAGTTGGACTGCTCGTCGAAGGCGCCGGTGCGTCGGTAGAGATAAATGTTGTGTACGTCGTAACCACGTTGGGTCAATCCAAGGTCGAGAATCCGGGAAATTTCCTGGGCGCCGGCGGCTTCCGCCTGGGTTTGCAGCAGGACGAGGCGGCGCGCTACCGCGCCGCTGCTTCCAGCATCCCGCCTCGGTTGCTGTTTGGGCCCCTGTGCCTTGGTTGCTTTCATGCCCCCTCCCGCGGCCCCTCGTCTTTGCGGTTCGCGCCGAGCGGAATGCGACGAACGGCAGCCAGAACAGAAGGGTCAACGCCAAGCACCCAGCGACATGCCACCACCAGCGCGACCGCGGTGGCAGCCGCCCCGAGGCTTCCTGCGATGGCGGCGCCTATGAGACCAAGCCAATAGCCAAGGATGACGATTAGGCCAATTCTCACGGCCAATGTTCCGGCCACGATCCACGGGTAAAGGCCGTCGTGACCTGTGAGCAATAGAAGGTACGGCGCGGGCCCGGCCATGGCGGTCAAGGAGCCACCGACGGCGAGGATCAGCAGGGCAGGATAGACGTCGGTGTAGGAGGGCCCGAACAAGGAAAGAAGCAGCTTGCCGCCGAGCATGATGACGATGAAGGCCCCCAACCCAAGCAAGAGACTCAAGATCGCCAGGGAGGAGAGAAAATCTCGGAGTTCTTCCGTTGTTCTTCCATGATAGAGGGGACTAATGTGGCGTGTCGCATAGATCGTCATGGCGCCAGCGATCATTGCGAAGACATTGGTGATCCGCGTGGCGCTGAAATAGTAAGCCGCCGTTGAGGGGCCAAGTACGATGCCAATCACGATCACTTCGAGATACTGGCCACTGGCATCGAGTAGCGACGAAAGCCACATCCTGGATGACCGAAGGCGCCAGTTCGCGACGTCGAACTCTGCCGAGGCATTCTTAACGGAATCAGGGACAAGCTGCCAAACGCGCCAACCTTGGCACAACAGGCTGAGGCCCATTGCAGCCGCTGCGACGAAAAAGAAGGTCGCAACGTTCAGATGCATGCCGACGTAGCTCCCGCACAGTATGAGGGCAATGATCGCGAGCCGCATGGTATGTCCCTCGGGAGCACGGCCACGACCACGTTGCCGGCGACGAGCGCGAAGCGCGAAAAGAAGGTGACGAGTGCTTCTGCAAGCAAAAACAGGCTTGCCGCGACTGGGATCCACGCCGATTCGTAGGTCCCAAACTGCAGCCACAAGCAAAGGCACAACAGCGCGCCGACGGCGCCTCCGACCGTGGCGATCGTCATCCCGAATGCAAGCGCCCCACGAGCTAGGGCGGGTCGGTTCGTCTCGCAATACTCTCCCCACGAACGAGAGATCAGGGATTCCTGGCCGAAGACGACCGCAACGCCAAGGAAACCCATCGCATTGAAGATGACGACGAGGGACCCGAAAGAGTGAGGTTCCATTTGCCGCGCTGCGAGCGCGAACATGACGAAGCCGGAGACAGAGGCGGCGAAAATCAGCACGAGAGATACGCCGCCGCCCACAAAAATGCTGCTGCCGACTGCGCGCCGCAACAGAGCCTTGAGCGCTACTGTCGTTGATTTGGCCGAAGGTAACATTTGTTCTTCGCGACGTACGATTGGCGTGGTTGAAACCGACTGCGGTCAAACGAGATCGAGGTCAAAAATTACCCCAGCGTTCAGCTGCGACCAGCGCTCCCTGTCACTGCCAGCCATGGTAGCTCCGAGCCGGAGCGGTTTACTCTTCCGGAATCTGAGGGGAAGCGCGCGCGTTCCCGAACCGATCTGTATTCGTATCTCATGCTTGTGTTTGATACACGCTTAACGACTTTGGCCTGCCAAGCCATTGTCGGGGCCTGGGTTTATAAGACGCGCGACAGTGCCGGGGATGTGCCCTGAAGGAATGCGGGCGTGTCAAAGTACTCCGGTGGTCCCGACGGACGCATCCGTTGTCCGCCGCGGCACCGCGCAACTCTCGCGCGAGTCCTGCGCCGACCGCCTTGCCGACGGGACGCGTGGCGGCGAGAATCGTCGCTATCCCATAGAATTGATACGGATACCCGCAAGTCTCTTGTGGCCATCGCCAATCTGTATTTGATCGCGCATAGGTATCGAATAGCGTAACGAAATACTGGTTGACTGGGTCCTGCACGCGCCAACAGCCAACCCTCCAAATTGTCAATGGATCTGGACCAAATTCGCATCCGCCGCCGCCAAGACTGTCACGAACAAATTTGTCTTTCGGGTCCGGGAAAACCGTCATGATTCACTTCGAACAGCTTCGCGAGTTCGACTTCTTGTCGGAGGAGTACCGGCAGCTCTTCCAACGATCGTCTGCGACGGTTTTTCAGCAGCCGTTGTGGCTTGATGGCGTGTATTCGCGTTTAGCCCCGGCCCTTGGCGCAGAGCCGGTCATCATAACGGGTCGCGTGCCAGGGGACGCGACGCTGGTCTTCTTAGCGCCAATGCTACGGCGGCGCTACGGCCCGGTTCCGATTGTCGAGTTTGCCGATTTGGGGGTCTCGGACTATTGCGGTCCGGTCATCGATTGCGGCTTTGAAGCCATGATTGCACGTGACCCGGACCTTCAGCGAAGCGTTCTCGGGGTCTTTGGCGGGTTCCCGCTCTGCCGTCTGCAGAAGGTTCGCGACGACAGCGTGATAAGAACGGAGATGTTCAAGACGCGCAATTGGACGCCCTCGCCCCTCTGTGCTCACGCCGTGCCCCTGTACGCGCCGTTCACGCAATGGCGCAAAGACGTGATTTCCAGCAAATTCCGGAGAGACCTACAGCGGAACAGGCGCTCGCTCAGCGCCCGGTCCGACTTTCGTTTCCAGGAGGTGACGGATCCCGATGCGATCAAGGATGCATTTTTCGCACTGCGTTCCATGCATGAGGATCGCTGGGAAGATGGTCAGTTCTGTCGCCCTGACTTTTTCGAGTTCTATCTGGACATCGCTGTTCGAGGCCAGCCGGTTGGGCTGACGCGCACCTATCTCACAACCTGCGAAGGCAGAGCAATTGCGGTGGATTTCTGTGTCGTGCATCAGGGCCGCGTGGCTTTGTTGTTGGGCGGATTTGATTCCGAAGGTTTTGGTCAACACTCAGTCGGTACACTGAGTATGGAGAGCGCGATCGAGGACAGCATATCGAGAGGTGACCAGGTTTTCGATTTCACCATTGGTGATGAACCCTACAAGAAGAAGTTTGGTACCGAACCGACTGCCATGTGGCATTTGTGGTTGGGACATCCGGCGGTTGCCAGCCTGGCTGGGCTTGCGTTCGCTTTGCGAACCAAGCTCAAGTCCACATGAAAATGGGCAGGTGGCCAAGGGTCCAGATCGCGTATGAGCCCACGATCCAAGTGGCCAAGAGAGAATCCGATGTCTCGGGCCCGAGACGACACATTGCAGTTGGATGGCGCCGCGACCGGGACCTAACGAAATTTTAGGACTGAAGCTTTGTTGACGGGTTTGCCGCCGACGACCAGCAAGAAATGGCATCCATTTTTGCTAGTTTGAGTTCGACTCGTGTGAATTTGCTTGAATATTTGTGTCGGCACGGCCCAACGTCGACACGGCTTAGAGGACAAGGTTTCGATGTTGTGCTTATCTGGCGAAAAGTCTGCGGGGTTGGAGAAATCGCGTAGCAATTTCCCGAGGAGCCCGCGTGCCATGCAGGGCCGGTCGGCGGAACCCTTAAATAACGCATACCGTTTTAAGAGGCCGCTCGCGCGGTTGGCCCTGGACCCGCAACGGCATTCGCCGAGGAATGCATGACCGATCATGTCGCGACAACGGCCGCTCCGCCGCAGGAGGTGTCTCGCATTTCGATCGGAGGCCTGCCTGTGGCCGTCATCGACCGTCAGGACTCTGCGCGGTTTTTCGTAGACGCCGCCCTAAAGGCTCGGCTGTCTCATGCGTGCCCCTACGTGGTGACGTCCGCCAACGGTCACGTCTTGTCTATGTGCGCTGCCGACAGCAAAGTCCGCGAGCTGTTTCTTTCGGCAGACATGATCAACGCGGACGGAATGCCGTTGGTTTTCGCCTCCAGGCTGCGTGGCCAAACGCCACTGCCGGAACGTGTCGCTACAACGGACCTCTTTCACGATGTTGCGCAGCTTGCGCAGAAGAAGGGCGTCACGTTCTTTCTGCTTGGTGCGTCGGAGGAGATTATCAAAAGAGCGGTCGCCGCGGTCCGGAAAATGTACCCCGATCTTCATATCGCGGGCTTCCGTCACGGGTTCTTGGAGGCCGATGAAGAAGAGGCCGTGGTAGAGGAGATCAACAAGAGCGGGGCCGACATTCTCTGGGTTGGAATGGGTACCCCACGGGAACTGGAGTTCGCGCTGCGGTGGCGGTCGCAACTGAACGTGGGCGTTGTAAAGACGTCGGGCGGTCTGTTCGACTTTTTGTCTGGCCAAAACCGCCGGGCCCCACAGTGGATGCAGGATATCGGGTTTGAGTGGCTGTACCGGCTCTGGCTTGAACCTCGCCGGCTGTTTCCGCGCTATGCCGTTACAAATGTGAGGGCGGTCCATATTCTTGCTTTGGAGCCGATCTCGACAGTCACGCCCCTCAAGCTGGGTTGAGTCCTCGCCGCTCAGCGCGCCAATCCTTGGTCCGTCCGTCGTGGCCTCAATTTTCGCGACCGTGTTCTCTGATGCCGTGGGCGCGCTCGCGAACTGTCTCGGCCACAAGCGCTACACGCGTAGGGTCCAGGACGTTCCTTGGGGTCCACGGTGCCCTCGCGGCTCATGCGCCACGAATTTCGTCATGAATTGGCCGCCCGATGCCGCGCCGAGCGTCGGCGCTTCGCGTTTCACTTGGCGGCCAAGTGCCCCCAAGGCGTTTCACAGCGGTCGCCATAGGCGTATAGTCCGCGCGGGACGGTCCGCAGCAAGCTGCGCCGCTTTTTCGAGCTGGACCCGCAATACAGAATCAAGACCCAAATCAGGAGGGGGCGGTGTATCCGGCACATCCTGGAAGGGCGCTTTACAGGGAGAACAAGGCCGTGGTGGATGAAGTCGAAAAGATTATCTCACGCTTGAACGGCATCGACCCGGAGCGGCCATATTTCGACCCGCTGGTGGTGGAGGAGGCCGTCGGCCGGCATGCGCGGCTGATTGGCTTCCGGGATGTCGCCTTTACCTGGGCCATGGGACCGCAGCAGGCCGATGCGGAACTCGCCGGCATCGACTTCGACAGTTCCGAATCCTGTCTTTGGGCGGAAACCACAAAATCGATGCGGGACCGGGCGCTGGCCGAACTCAGTTCGAACGAGGCGGTGTTGACGGCCTACCGGGAGGCGCAAGCGACGGCGGCCGAACGGATCGCCGCTGCCTTGCATCTGGAAGTCTTTGCCCTGGCGCTGCGCAACCTCATTCCCGGCGATGCGGGCACGCGCGGCTATAATGTGGCGTCCTTGGTGACATCGGTGATGCGCGACGTGGTGGCAAGCGCCAGCGTCGACAGCGAGCGGCTGGAAGATCTCAACGAGGCCTATCTGCCTTTCGCCGATGCCCTGATGGCCGGGCTCGGCTCGTTCTGGATCGTCGGGGAACGCTTCGTCTGCTTGCCCTTGCCCCGGCTGACCCTGGAGAATGGAACCCTCGTCACCGACGGGCGTCCCGCGGCGGTGTGGCCGAATGGCGAAGCTACGCCTATCGCGAGGACGGCTTCTTTCCGGCGTTGCAGTCCGTCGAGTGGTAGTCAGCGCGTCGGTTCCGATCGGTTCGTAAAGGAGGAGGTGGCGATGCAGAGCGCGACCCTGGGCGGCGGCAAGACCGGGCACGGCCCCGCCGCGGCGCTCGCCGCGGCCCTTGCCGCGGTCATCCTGGCGGCGGCCGTGACCGTGGCGACCGCGTCCCCGGCGGCCGCGAAGATCCGCTGCAAGGGGATTTTCCAGGTCACCAAGAATGGCCTGATTTCGACGCCACTTTGCCAGGACCGGCAAATCGCACGTGTGGCCCGGAGTTACGGCTGGCGCGTTTCCGACGCCCAAGTGCGGGATAATCCCCTCAAGAAAGTCGAGATTTGCCAGGCGCTCGGCGGCGATACGAGGCTGCAGGGCGCGTGCGGCGCTACGGACCGCATAGCTTCTGGTAGCGAAAGCCGTCGTTGAGCTTTCGCCCGGCCTCGCCTCAAGCGGTGGAGGGGGCGGCCCTGGCCTTCGGCAGGCGATGGGGTTCCTGCCCGTCCTCAAGATAGAAGCTCCGGATGGTGCGCAGGCCCTCGTCCAGATCGTAGACCAAGGGTTTTCCGGTCGGTACCTCGAGACTTGGGATGTCCTCGTCGGAGATGCCGTCGAGATATTTGATCAGGCCGCGCAGGCTGTTCCCATGCGCTGCGATCAGCGGCGTGCCGCCCTGCATCATGACCGGTTCCACGCGCTCCTGCCAAAACGGCAGGACCCGCGAGACCGTGTCTTTCAGGCTTTCGGTCAGCGGCAGGTGACGCTGGGGGACCTTCGCGTATTTGCGCTGGTTGCCAGGAAATCGCGGATCGTCTTCCGTCAGCGCCGGCGGTTGCACGGCGTAACTCCGGCGCCAGATGTGAAGCTGCTCGGGACCGACCTCCTCCATGACCACGTCGCGCTTCCGCCCTTGGAGTGCGCCATAGTGCCGCTCGTTGAGCCGCCAGTTGCGTTCGACCGGCAGCCAGGTCATGTCCAGCGCCTCAAGGACGATCCACAGCGTGTGGATGGCGCGATGCAGATAGGAGGTAAAGCACTGATCGAAATGGATATCGTGCGTCCGCAGAAGTTCCGCCGCGTGCCTGGCTTCCTCGATCCCGTTGTCGCAGAGATCGACATCGGTCCAGCCGGTGAAGATCGCATCCCGGTTCCAGACGCTTTGGCCGTGTCGGAGCAGAATGAGGCGCGGCATGGAGATCTCCTGGGAAGTTGTCAGCCTTGACGGTTTAGGAGGGCGCCGCAAAAAGGGCAAGCCGGTCTCGTGCAACGTCTCCACGGGGTCCGGCCGTGATTTGCACGTATTTCCAAGTCAGTTTGCGCATTCATGGCGCTGATTTGCTAAGTCTGGAGGGGATTTCCAGAGGAACCGGGAATCGCTGTATTCTGGCAGGGACCCTCACCGGACGTGCGGAGGAGCATCTTGCGGCTCATATTTTCAATTCTGACGGCCATCGTGGTCCTGATCGTGGGCCTCCTCTTTGTCGCGCCGATGTTCATTTCCACGGACGACGTGCGGAACGAGGTGTTCTCGCGGGTCGAACAGATGACCGGCTACCGGCTCCGCGTCAGCGGCCCTCTGGACATCACGGTCTTTCCTTCGCTCGCGCTCGTGGCCGAGGACGTCGGCATTGCGGAGCCCACGGCCAGCGGCGACAAGGAGTTCGCGACCGCCGAGAAGGTGCGGTTCGATCTGTTGTGGACGGGGATCCTGCAGGGCAAGGTTCGCGTGCGGGAAGTGACCCTGGTCAATCCCGTGGTTGCCGTGCCGCAGAGCCGAGCGGCGGCACCACAGGCGCCCAGTCTCCAGACGGCGCCACCTGCGGGGACGCCGGGCGCGGCGCCTGGTGCCGCGCAAGGAGGCCCAGTCGCGGCACCGGCCCCAGCGCCCGCGGAGACGTCGGGCTTGGCCGACTTCGCCGAGCAACTGAAATCCATCTCCCTCGACAGCCTGGTCGTCACCAATGGGACGGTGACGCTGCCGGCCTCGGGCGGAGACCCTGGCACGCGCATCGAGAAGTTCAATCTCAACGCCTCGCTACCCGGCTACGATGCGCCGCTCACCCTCAGCACCGGCGCCCTCGTCGACGGCAAGGCCATTCACATCGCGGCGTCGATCGGAAATTTCGGCCCCTTCCTTGGGGGCGCTTCGGTGCCCGTGCGTCTCAAGGCGACCATGCCGTCCGCGTTGGACGCTCCACTTAGTTTAAGCGGCATGGCTTCTTACAAGAACGACACGTTTGCCTTGTCGCAGTTCAGTGCCAAGTCCGGGGACAAGACGCTGTCGGGGTCGGCCGTCTACAAGGATGGCGCGGCAACACTGAACCAGCTCACCGGTACAATTGGGCGCGACACCTTCGCCGGCACCGTGTCCTACAAGGACAATATCGTCAACATCGATCCGTTGCGGGCCAATGTGCGCGGTACCGTTCTCGCAGGTCGGGTCAAAGCGAATCTGACGAAGGAGGTGCCCTTCGTCGTGGCCGCATTCGGGGCCAAGACGGTCGACATCAACAGGCTGACGGGTGGCGGCAAGGCCTCGCCGTCCAAGCCGGCAGCCGGAGGCGGCAAGAAAGCCGGTGCCAAGCCTGCGGGCCGCGGTCAGGCGGCGGGGAACGGCTGGAGCAACGAGCGGATCGACTTCTCGGCCCTGAAGACGGTAAACGCACGCGTTAATCTGCGCGCGGAGCAACTCGTCTACGATCAGGTCAAGATCCAGCCCCTCACGCTGCAATTGACGCTCAATGGCGGCCGGCTCGACGCAAAGACGGGTCCATTCGGGCTCTATGGCGGGCAGGGCACCGTGTCCGCGATCGTTGATGCCAGCGGCAAGACACCGACGCAGCGGGTGGTCGCAAATTTGCAGAATTTCGACGGCCATACCTTCCTCAAGGACGCGGCGGCATTGGATTCCATCGAGGCCGGGGCACCGTGTCGGTCAATCTCACCACGGCCGGCGCCAGTCAGCGGGCGATGGTCGGTGCACTTAACGGCACGGCGAAGGTCGAGTTCGCCAACGGTGCTATCCGGGGCGTCAACATCGCGAAGATGATCCGCAATCTGGGCCAGGGTGCCGTCTACGGTTGGCAGGGCGGTGCGGCCGAGAAGACGGATTTCGCCTCGCTCGGCGCCACGTTCCAGATCAAGCAGGGGCAGGCCCAAACAAACGACATTCACCTCGTCGGGCCGCTGGTGACGGTGAGCGGCGGCGGCACGGTGAATCTACCAGGGCGCGCTTTGAAGCTTCGTGTGGATCCGCAGCTCGTGGCATCGTTGGAGGGCCAAGGCCGGACGGAGGAGATGTCCGGCCTCGGTGTGCCGGTCATGATCGTCGGGCCCTGGGCAAGTCCGAAGATCTATCCCGACATCAAGGGCATTCTGGAGAATCCCGCAGAGGCAATCGCGCGCTACAAGCAGTTCGGCAAGGATCTGAAGAACCTCCCGGGCATCGGCGGGAATGCGGCAGCGCTTCAAGGTGTGGTCAAGGACGGCAAGATCGACAAGGACGCGCTGGTGCAGGGCATTGGCGGCTTGCTTGGCGGCAACAACGCCGCGACGCAGTCGAATACCGGTGCCGCGACCGGTGCAGCCGCCACGACCAATGCCACCTCTCAGAGCCAAGGGCAGAATGCGACGCAGACCAAAAACAAAAAGAAGAAGAAGCTGAAGGCCGAGGACGTCGGGAAGCAGCTCTTCAACAATTGGCTTTCCGGGCAGTAGCGATGCGGCGCCGTGCCTCGTGCCGGCCGTTTGACAAACATTGGGCGCGCGATAGGCTCAAGCCCATGCGGTCCTTTCTCGAAGTCTGTCAGGGCGCCCGGCTCACCGAGTTTCCGGCCGGCGAGGTGCTGCTGCCCGAGGGCACGACGTCGGGACATCTCTTCGTGTTGAACGAGGGGGTTGTGGAGGTCTTGCGCGGCGACACGCAAGTCGCGACCGTGGAAGAACCGGGCGCGCTGTTTGGCGAAATGTCCGTCCTGCTGAGCCGGCCCCATACCGCAACCGTCCGCACCCTGACGCCCTGCAAACTCTACGTGTTCGACGATGCCGCGAATTTTCTGCGCTCAAATCCCCAAGTCGCGTATCACGTCGCAAGGCTCATCGCGGGCCGGCTCAATGCGGCAACCAGCTATCTCGCGGACATCAAGCGCCAGTTCGAAGACCGCGCCGACCATCTGGGCATGGTCGGGGAGGTGCTGGACACGCTGATGCACAACCAGGAAGACGAGTTCAAGCCTGGTCCAGAGCGGGAGACGGATCCCCGTCTTTAAGCCAGTCCGGCAGCGCTTTCAGGTTTGGGATGGGACGCGTCAGGTCGTCCTCGAGGCGCACGAGTTGCGTGCCGGCCGCCGAGAACCAGATCGCTTCGCTTTCGTCCGTGTCCATGATGATGTGGGCCGGCGGTGCCCCCAGATAGTGCCCGGTGTTGAACACCCAGGTCGTGCCGATGCGGTCGACCCATGACCCGTCCGCCACGTAGGGCGCTTCGTGCACGTGGCCGCACATGACGATCTCGGGCTTGTACTCGTCGATCCAGCGGACCAGCGCGTCGTCGCCGAAATAGCGCTGGCCGCCCCAGGCGATCGGCGATTTCGCCGGGGGTGCGTGATAGAGCCAGATCCAGCGGCCTTGCCGGTCTTTTGCCGCCTCCGCCAATTGCCGGCCGATCTCGGCCTGCGAGATCGGGCCGTCCCACCAGGGGCATGCCGTAAACAGGATATCGCCGATCGTCGTCGACTCGCCGTCCGAAAGCACCCCGTCATTGCGGCGGCCGAGCAGCCACCGCGCCATCCACTCGCCGGCCTCGTTCTTGGAGTCCAGGTCGTGATTGCCCGAACAGATGAGCAGTCTCGTCTTGGTACGTATACGGTTGAAATACTTCCTGACCACGGCGGCCTGCGCGCGCCCGTCGACGAGCGAGGCAAGATCGAGATGGTCGCCGGCCATGACCACGACGTCGAAGTCGCCGGCAACGCCGACAACCCAGTCGAACAGCGGCAGCGAATAGTGCAGGTCGGAGACCAGAAGCAGGCGCATGGCGTTTCCAACGTCAATAATTCGCTCACCTTGTTCGCAGGTTGTCCGTGAAAAACGGAGAATCGGCGCCGTCGTGAACGGTTCTTTGGGTCGCCTCGGGTTAGACCGGAAAGCCTCGGATACACCGAAGGCTCGGATACTCCAAAGACTTGGCTTGCAGGCCTCCCCTGGGACCAACAGTCAGCATAAGACGATGTACGAATTCATGACACCCTTCTACGGGCGCAAACGTTTCCTGAGGCCGCGGCGTCCCGCCCGCCTCCGGACCGTGATCCAGCGCTATCAGCTCGCGGAGCTGTTCGGCTTGACGGGTGCCATCGTGGCGGTCTGGCTCGGCGTGCAGATCGACAACGGGTTGTCGTCGGTCCCGGCGCCCGAACCGATGGGCGTCGAGTCCGCGAGCGCAGATCTCATCGTCGGCGTTCCCGTGGGGAAACACCGCCCGCTCTAGCGCACCCTGCGATCGCGCGCACCGCGCGCACCTCGAAAACCCGTTCTCAAATCCCGCTTCACTCACGTGCCTAAGCAGCGCGCTGTCCGCACGTGCTTTGCGCAATCTGCCCGCCACGCGTGCCCAAGCATGCGGCATGTGTGAGGGATGCGACCTTTTGCCTGCGCATCAACGCGCATACCGAGTCCGATGCCGGAACACGGCGCGCCAAACTACGTTGGTCTTCGGGGCTGGGTGATTTGCTGCGGAGTTGGGATGAATCGTCGTGAGTTTCTGGCTGCGGGCGGCGGAAGCGCATTTTGCGCGATCGCTCCGTGTCTGGGGAGGCAAGCCTATGCGGAGGTCCCGACGCGTCCGTTCGCTCGCGATCATGTTGTCGAGCGCGCGCGGGAGCTGGCCGAGCACGCGTACGAGCCGCCGGGGCGCGTGACGGGCCCCTTCGGTCATCTGGGCTACGATCAGTATAGGGACATTCAGTTTCGGCTCGACCGCGCCATCTGGTCAGGTGAGAAGCGAGGCTTCTCGTTGGAGCTGCTGCATGCCGGCTTCATTTACGACACGCCGGTCGACGTCTATCTGGTCGAGGCCGGTGCCGTGGAGCCGGTCCGGTACGATCCGTCTCTCTTCTCGTTCGGGCACAACGACCTTCCCGCTCACCCCGGCGCGCGCCTGTTCAGCGGCATCCGCCTGCGCTATCCGATCAATACGCCGGGCTATCGGGACGAGGTCGCCGTCTTTCAGGGCGGGAGCTATTTCCGTTCGCTTGGCGAGGGCCAGGTCTACGGCGTTTCGGCCCGCGGCCTTGCGATCGATACCGGCGAGCCTCACGGCGAGGAGTTTCCGCTCTTTCGCGCGTTCTGGGTCGAGCGCCCCATGCGTGGCGCCCGTGCGGTGACGGTCCATGCTCTGTTGGACAGTCCGCGCGTCGCCGGCGCATTCACCTTTCGCATCCGGCCCGGCCATTCGACGTTGATGGACGTGGACGCGACGCTGTTCGCGCGCGCCGAAATCGGCCATCTGGGCCTGGCGCCGCTCACAAGCATGTATCTGTTCGGCTCGATGGAGCGGCCGCGCTTTCCCGACTATCGCGAGGCCGTCCACGATTCCGATGCACTGGCGATCGCGGAAGCGGGTGGCGATTGGGTGTTGCGTCCGCTTGCCAATCCGAAGTCCCTGCAGATGAGCGCGTTCGCCGCGAACAATCTGCGCGGCTTCGGTCTGCAGCAGCGCTCCAACCGGTTTGCCGACTTCAAGGACCTGGAGGCGAAATACGAGCTCAGGCCCAGCGTATGGGTCGAGCCCAAGGACGGTTGGGGCCGGGGGGCCGTCGAGCTGGTCGAGATCCCGTCGGACGGGGAGTTCAATGACAACATCGTCAGCTTCTGGCGTCCGGCGCGTCCGCTCAAGCCGGGCTCGCCCCTGACATACGCGTATGCGCTCCGCTGGGGACGGCCCGTAACCGAGAGCGGCCTCGCGCGAGTCGAAGAGACCCATGGCGGCCTCACCGTCGACCGCAGCAAGAACTTGTTCGTCGTGGACTTCGTCGCGCCTCTCGATGTGGCGGCCCCCGGCGGCCGCGAGCGGGCGGACTATTTTCCCGATGCGATCGAGCCCGACGTGTGGGCCAGCGCGGGTGAGATCACCAACGTCGTCGGCTATCCCAACACAGTCACGGGCGGCTATCGGGTGAGTTTCGAACTGGACACGCGCAGTGTCGCGCTGAGCGAGCTCCGGCTTATGCTGAAGCATGGCGACGAGGTCGCGAGCGAAACTTGGCTCTACCGGTGGACGGGTTGAGCCATGCGGAAAATGGAGACGACGGCCACAAACAATGACGGGGGCTCACTCGTGCCGGACGAGGCGCCGCTCCTCATGCCCCGGCAAAGCTTCAGGCGGTGGTCCGGCCCCCCCATGCGCGGGCGGACCGCTTGGCATGCGGCCTTCGCGCGTCTCATCGTGTTTCTGACGTCGGGGGCTGTCACCCTGTACGGGGCGACACAGATGTACGCGATTGTGGGGCAAAGCAGCGCGACCAACCTGCAGTTCGTCCTCGTGGCCCTGTTCGCGGTGACCTTTTCGTGGATCACGTTGTCCGCGGCCACCGCGTTGTTCGGCTTCTGTGTCGTGGTCCTGCGCCGCGCACGTCGTGAAGACGACCGCGCGCGTGCCGAAGACCGCAAGGTTCCGGCCGAATTCGTGGCGCGAACCGCGATCGTCATGCCCGTTTACAACGAGAATCCCGAGATCGTGTGCGGGATGCTGGCCGGACTTGCACGCGAACTCGCCGCCAAGGGCTGTGCGCGGCACTTCGAGATCTTCGTCTTGAGCGATACGCGCGACCCGGACATCCTGCGCCGGGAGGCCTCGGCCGTAGGGCGGCTCCGTTCGATGGGTCGGCGCGGCGTCGCAACCTATTATCGCAAGCGGCCCAGCAACGAGGGCAAGAAGGCCGGCAACGTCGCCGACTTCGTGCGCCGTTGGGGCAGGCGCTACGATTACATGGTCGTCTTGGACGCGGACAGTGCGATGACGGCCGACGCGATCGTCGCGCTCGTCCGGGCGATGCACGCGGAGCCCCGGACCGGCCTTATTCAAACGCTGCCCCGCCTGACCGGCGGCGAAACGCTCTTTGCCCGGTTGCAGCAGTTCGCTGCGGCCGTCTACGGGCCGTTGCACGCCTCCGGGCTCGCGTTGTGGCACGGCCGCGACGGCAACTATTGGGGGCACAACGCCATCATCCGTGTCGCGGCCTTCGCGCAATGCTGCGGGCTGCCGAGCCTAGACGGTGCGCCGCCTTTCGGCGGGCCGGTGCTGAGCCACGACTTCATCGAGGCGGCCTTGCTGCGCCGGGCGGGATACGACGTCTATATGCGTCCCGATATTGCCGGCAGCTTCGAGGGGACACCGCCGACGCTGGCAGAGCACGCGGCGCGCGACCGGCGCTGGGCCCAAGGCAATCTGCAGCACGCGCGGATCGTCGCCGCTTCGGGACTGCATTGGATGAGCCGGTTCCACCTCGTGAACGGCATCATGAGTTATCTCGCCTCGCCCATTTGGTTTCTGTTCCTCGCCACCGGTTTCGCCTTGAGCTGGATTGCCGAAGCTGTCCCGACGGACTACTTCCCACGAGAGTTCGCGCTGTATCCGACATGGCCGCAGTTCGACGCGCGGCAGGCCTTGTCACTCTTGGGCGTGTCCTTGGCGGTCCTGCTTCTCCCGAAGGTTCTGGCCTGGGCCGGGGTCATGATCGACCCGGAGCGGCGGCGCGCCGCCGGCGGCGGGCTCGCTCTGACGCTCAGCGTCCTGCTCGAGGTTCTCTTGTCGTCGCTCCTGGCGCCGGTGCTCATGCTGATGCAAAGCCGCGCGGTGCTGGACGTGCTGTTGGGACGCGATTCGGGTTGGGGCGCGCAACAGCGGCTCGCCGCGGACGCACCGTTTCTGACCGTCGCGCGGCAGCATCTGGGACACACGGCCCTCGGGCTTGCGCTCTCCTGCGCCGCGTTCAACGTGTCCGTATCGGTCTGGCTGTGGCTCTTGCCCGTCTGGCTCGGGCTGGTGATCGCAATCCCGTTCGCCTTTTTCGCGGCGCGACGCGGGGCCGGCGCGGCGGCGCGGCGGTTCGGCCTGTTCCTGATCGCGGGCGAGAAGCGCGAACGCAGCCACGCGCCGCTACCGAAAGGAGAGGCCGTCCCCGGCTGACACCATTGGCGACGTCACGCTTGCTGCGTTGAACGCTAGTTTCCGAACAGCCCCTTCAAGGGCCCGTTGCCGCTGAAGAGCCCGCCCGAGCGGCGCTTGGTCTCCTGCTTGGGCGCGGACGCCGTGCTCCTGCTACTGCCGCTGCTACTCGATGACGTCTGCTTCGGCGGCGTGGCCGGGGCCGTCCTGCGCGGTGTGGAGGCCGTGCTCTGCGCTGGAGGAGGAGCGTCGGGCGTCGCCTCCACGGCCCGTGTCTGGGCCGGAGCCGGCGCGAGGGCGGCTTCTTCGATCCAGCCGCCGGCGCCGCTGTTCACGTCCTGGATACGCAGATAGTTGCCTTGTTTGGCCACGGCGCGAAACGGCCGGCCCATGGGGAGGCTGTAAAGCGGCGACGCGGAGGGACTGGGCGAGGACAGAACCTGCACGGGCTGTTTGGAGACGAGCACCTTGCCCGCCAGCGGCGAACCTGGGGGCAGAGGCGTCCCCATCGCCGGCTTGGCGTTCGTGTTGGCCGGGCCGGCCTGCTCGACGGGCGGCGCGACGGCGACCGTCATGCCCATCGTGTCTTTCGTGGTTGTGTCCTCGGTATCGATCAAGAAGAAAACGCCCGCAACGAGGCACAGACCGATCGCCAGAAGAATTCCGAGAAGCTTGTGCTCGGCCATTGACGCTACTCCTTACGCTAAGGGCCACTATGCCACAGCCCAGACCCCCGATCTAGGGCGCGGCCATGGCCGGGACCGATCTATGCCCTCAAGTTCTTAAGCGCCCTTCCGGGCGCACCAAGGCGCGAAGGGCCGCGCTAGCCGCACGGATCGGCCGAAGGGGGATTCGCGATGGTCGGGGTGTCGCCGGGCTCGGGGGAAAACGCGCGCAACGCTCGATGATCGCGCGCATGTCATCGTAGCGGGCGGGATTGCTGCTGCTGCCCAACACGACGCCGACGATGGTCTGACCGCCGGGCGCGCGCCAAGCTGTGACGAGATTGTAGATGTTCTTGGACACATGCGATCCCGTCTTGGCGCCGATCACCGTGCCTTCGCCGAGAATTTCGAGGCTCGTCTTCAGGACCACGTCGCGCGGGCGCTTGCCTTCGATATGAAGCGTCCGTTCGGGACAGGCCCAGGCCGGCAGGAGCCGGGCGTCGGTGAAGATCTTCGCGGCGATCAAGCCCATGTCGCGCGCCGTGGCGGCGTTCTTGGGCGACAGCCCGTAAGGGTCGGCGAAGGTTGCGTTGCCGGCGTCGAGCGCCGTGGCCACCGTCGCCATTTCTTCAACGAAGCGCTTCGTCGCCTTGGCGGTGTTTGCGCGTTCGCCGTCGGCGGCCAGGAGATCGCGGCCTACCGCGTCGGCGATCGCAAGCGAGGCGTCGTTGCCCGAAACCAGGACCATGCCGTAGAGCAAATCCTGCAGTGTCCAGATATCGCCCCGCTTGAGCTTCGCGGACGACCCGCCGGTGAGATGCGGCGCGTCGATCGTGATCGTTTCGGACAGCCGGTCGCCCATCCGGTCCACGAGGATGTAGGCGGTGACCAGCTTGGTCAGGCTCAGGATCCTGAAGACCGCGTCTGGGTTCTTTTCGTAGAGACCCTGTCCGGTGTCGGCGTTCATGACGAAAACGGACTTGGCGCTGACGCCGGGCGGCGGCTTGGCCGCGTCACCAGCCGCTTCTCGTCCTGCTGCGTGTCTGTCCGAAGCGGCCTCTGCCAAAGCGGGTCCTCCAACGGTCTGGCTCCCGGCCGCGATCACGGCCGCGAAGGCGATAGCGCGCAGGGCCGCCCGCGTCGTCTTGCCTGCCATGTTCGTGGCCAACCGCCATTCTCCGTGTATCGGCGCGTTCGGGCGCCACCGGCCGCAAGGGTGCCACGCCCAGCACTGAAGGCCAACGGCGCTCTGTCCATGTCTGGGCGGGTCGAGAGGGAGCAAGAGGTTCCGCGCGCCGCAGCGGAGGGCGGTCGTCGCACCATTGCGGGCCGCCGCCCTGGAGGCGCGCCGCTGGCGGAGAGGGAGGGATTCGAACCCTCGGAACGCTCACGCGCTCAACGGTTTTCGAGACCGCCCCGTTCGACCACTCCGGCACCTCTCCGAGCGGGCTGATGTAGCTCGGCGGGACGATCACCGCAAGCCGTAGATGGCGGTCCGGCGTGGCGCCCCGCCTTCAAGCCCGACGGGCTTGGTCTTCGCATCACGGTCGTCGCGTCATGGTTTTGGCGTTGTGCTCCTAGCTTCAAGGCCCATGCGATCCGCACGGCCCCAGGGCCCGAACGCCGCCCGTAAGGGCTCAGGACCGGCCGAAACGTTCGATGCGGTGCCGTAGATCCCCTGGACCTCCTCGAAAGGGGCGATTTTTGGGGCTTTCTAGGAATTGACTTCTTAGGTTTGCCCTCTATATTGCGCCGCTTATCGCTCCTTTAGAGGCGTGCCGGCTGCGAAAATGCGCTGGCAAAACAAGCCCCAAGAGACGGATTGGAATCATGTTCGCGGTCATTCGCACGGGCGGCAAGCAGTATTGCGTGTCGCCGAACGACATTATCGAGATCGAGAAGATCGCCGGAAACCCCGGCGACATCGTCGAGCTCTCCGAGGTTTTGCTGCTGGGCGGCGAGGGTGCCGCGACGGCGGGCAGCCCCACGGTCTCCGGCGCCACGGTCGCGGCCGAGGTGGTGGAACAGAAGCGCGGTGACAAAATCATCGTCTTCAAGAAGAAGCGCCGCCAGGCTACCGCCGGACCAAGGGTCACCGGCAGGAACTGACGGCCCTGCGCAT
This sequence comes from Methyloceanibacter methanicus, assembly GCF_001723285.1. GTDB lineage: Bacteria > Pseudomonadota > Alphaproteobacteria > Rhizobiales > Methyloligellaceae > Methyloceanibacter > Methyloceanibacter methanicus. The sequence continues at coordinate 33,668 of NZ_LPWG01000005.1, forward strand.
CACCGAGATTCTCACCGGCGGCAAGAAGCCTTCGAAGGCGGCGGCCAAGCCGGCCCCGGCGAAGACCGAGAGCGCGGCCAAGACCGAGACCGCCGAGAAGGCTGCGGCCGAGGATACGGCGCCCGCCAAGACGGCCGCGCCGAAGAAGGCGCCCGCGAAGAAGACAGCGGCTAAGAAAGCCCCGGCCAAGAGGGCCCCGGCCAAGAAAGCCCCGGCGAAGAAGAGCTAAAGGACACCACCATGGCACATAAGAAGGCAGGCGGCTCCTCGCGTAACGGCCGCGATTCAGCGGGACGGCGCCTTGGCGTCAAGAAGTCGGGCGGCCAGAAGGTGATCGCCGGAAACATCATCATCCGCCAGCGTGGCACGAAGTGGCACAATGGCGACGGTGTCGGCATCGGCAAGGACCACACGCTGTTCGCGCTGGTCGACGGCGAGGTCGAGTTCGCGACCAAGGCCAAGGGCCGTACCTATGTTTCGGTGAAGCCGGAGACCGCCTCTTAAGGGCGCCGCTTCCCAACCGACGAAATCTCTTAGCGCGCGCCCGTCATTTTGCGGGCGCGTTTGCGTATGTGCTGGCTCCCATGCAGATCCGAACGCAAAGGCTGAGTTTGCGGCCGCTTGAGCGTGCCGACGCCGCGCCGATCGGCGCGCTTGCGGGCGATTTCGACGTGGCGCGCATGACCGGCATGATTCCGCACCCCTATGGCGAGCGGGACGCCCTCGCCTGGATCGAGCGCGCCAACCAGGGCGACGAGGGGGTCGTGTTCGCCGTCGCGCGGGAGCGTGCGCTGATCGGCTGCTCCGGGTACATGCCCATGGATGCCGACCACGCCGAGATCGGTTACTGGTTCGGGAAGCCTTATTGGGGCGCGGGCTTCGCGACCGAGGCCGTCCGCGCCGTCGTGGCCCATGCCTTCGACGCCCATGGGTTCGCCTATGTCAGGGCGGGCCACTTCGTGGACAATCCGCGCTCCCGGCGCGTTCTCGACAAGCTCGGCTTTTCTCCGGACGGGGAAGAGATGCGGGATTGCGCCGCGCGGGGCGAACAAGTCCCGTGCCTTACCTACCGGCTCGACCGGGAGCGGGCGGCGGCGGCGCTCCGGCAGCCGTAAGGCGCGCGGCGCGGCCGCAATACGTGCAACATGATGGCCCTGGTGCTAATGGCTTCCCATGCAGTTTCTTGATTCCGCAAAGGTCTTTGTCCGCTCCGGCGATGGCGGCAACGGGTGCGTCAGCTTCCGGCGGGAGAAGTATGTCGAGTTCGGCGGCCCCAATGGCGGCGACGGCGGGCGCGGCGGCGACGTGATCGTCGAATGCGTCGCCAATCTGAACACGCTCCTGGATTTCCGCTACCAGCAGCACTTCAAGGCCAAGAAGGGCGGCAACGGCATGGGGTCCAACCGGACCGGGGCCAAGGGCGCGGACGTGGTTCTGAAAGTCCCGCCGGGGACGCAGATCCTCGATGAGGACGGCGAGACGTTGATCGCGGATATGACCGAGCCGGGAACGCGACTCGTCCTGCTCCATGGCGGCAATGGCGGCTTCGGCAACGCGCATTTCAAGACGTCCACGAACCAGGCCCCGCGGCGCGCCAATCCCGGTCAGGCCGGCGAGGAAATGTATATCTGGCTGCGCCTGAAGCTGATCGGCGATGCCGGAATCGTGGGGCTGCCGAACGCCGGCAAGTCCACGTTCCTGTCCACGGTGAGCCGGGCCAAGCCCAAGATCGCCGACTATCCCTTCACGACGCTCCATCCCAATCTCGGCGTGGTGCGTTTCGGCGGGCTCGACTTCGTGCTGGCGGACATTCCCGGCCTGATCGAGGGCGCGCACGAGGGCGCGGGTATCGGCGATCGTTTCCTCGGTCATGTGGAGCGGACCGCAGTGCTCCTGCATCTGGTCGATGCGACGGCTGAGGATCCCGTCGAGGCCTACCGGATCGTGCGAGGCGAAATGGAGGCCTATGGCGCGGGGCTCGCGGACAAGCCGGAGGTGCTCGCCTTGTCGAAGGTCGATGCCGTGGATGCGGACGAGCTCGACGAAAAAGGCCCGCGCGCTCGAGGACGTCGCGGGTCTCAAGCCGTTGTTCGTCTCCGCCGTGACGGGCAAAGGCGTGCCCGAAGTTCTGGCGGCCCTGGCGCGCGAGGTCGAGGCCATGCGGACGGCCGAAACCCATGAGCCCGTTCGACAGGCCGACGAGGGGTGGCGGCCATGAGGCGCGAGTGGCAGAAGGCGCGCCGCATCGTCGTCAAAATCGGGTCCGCGCTCCTGGTCGACAACGGGGCCGGCGTGTTGCGGTCGGCGTGGCTCGACGCGCTATGCGACGACATCGCCGCGCTCCGCAAATCCGGCAAGGAAGTGATCCTCGTGTCCTCGGGCGCCATCGCGCTCGGACGCAACGTGCTCGGCCTGCCCAAGGGGCCGCTCAAGCTCGAAGACAGTCAGGCCTCGGCCGCCGTCGGACAGATTCACCTGGCCCATGCCTATGAGAGCGCGTTTCGCGCGCGCGGTCTGGCCGCCGCGCAAGTGCTCGTGACCTTGGGCGACACGGAAGAGCGGCGGCGCTACCTCAACGCGCGCAGTACGATCTCCACGCTGCTGAAGCTTGGCGCGGTGCCGGTCGTCAACGAGAACGACACGGTCGCCACCAACGAGATCCGCTACGGCGACAACGACCGGCTGGCCGCGCGCGTGGCCTCGATGATGAGCGCGGACTGCCTCGTGCTGCTGTCGGACGTGGACGGGCTCTACACGGCGCCGCCCGGCTCGACTCCGGACGCGAGACGGCTGGAGGAGGTCGCTGACATCACCGCCGAGATCGAGGCCATGGCGGGCGACGTCGGCTCCGAATTGTCGCGCGGCGGTATGGTCACCAAGATCGAGGCGGCGAAGATCGCCGTGGCCGCGGGCACCAATATGGTGATCGCGAGCGGCAAGGTCCTGAACCCGTTGTCGGTGCTCGCCTCGACCGGGGTCTGCACCTGGTTCCTGGCCCACTCGGATCCGGTGACCGCGCGAAAGCGCTGGATCGGCGGGACGCTCGAACCCCGCGGCGCGTTCGTCGATGCCGGCGCGGCGGCGGCGCTCGCGTCGGGCAAGAGCCTGCTTCCGGCCGGTGTCACGCGGGTCGACGGGGCTTTCGAGCGCGGCGACGCCGTGGCGATCCGAAGCGCCGAGGGCGCGGAGATCGGCCGTGGGCTCGTCGCCTACAGCCATACGGACGCGGCTGCGATCATCGGGCGGAAGAGCGGTGAAATTGCTGATATACTCGGCTATCTCGGCCGTCCCGAGCTGATCCATCGCGACGACATGAGCCTCCGCAAGAAGGGCTCGTAGACAAGACGATCTTCAGACGGAAACGAAAGGTGTTCGACGTGTCTCTTCCCGCCCAGGATCCGGCCATCAGTCTCGAGCCGATGATGCTCTATATGGGCCGTCTCGCCCGTGCCGCCGCGGCCGAATTGGCCGTGGCCTCGACCGAGCAAAAGAACGCGGCGCTGGAAGCGATGGCGGCCGCGCTCGAGGCGGGTACGGAGAAAATTCTCGGCGCGAACGCCAAGGATCTGGAAGCGGCCGAAAGGAATGGACGCGATGCGGCCTTCCTCGACCGGTTGCGGCTCGACGAGGCCCGCGTCGCTGCCATGGCTTCGGGGATGCGCGAGGTGGCGAACCTGCCCGACCCGGTCGGCGGGACCATTGCCTCCTGGACCCGGCCCAACGGGCTTGAGATTGCGCGCGTCCGGGTCCCTCTCGGTGTGATCGGCATGATCTACGAGAGCCGCCCGAACGTGACGGCCGATGCATCGGCCCTGTGTCTCAGTCCGGGAACGGCCGTGATCCTGCGCTCCGGTTCCGACAGCTTTCTGACGTCGCTCGTGATCGCCAACATCCTGACGGACGCGATCAAGTCCGTCGGGTTGCCCGGCGAAGCAGTGCAACTGGTTCCGTCCGTGGACCGGCAGGCGGTCGGCTACATCCTCGGCGGGCTCGACGGGGCCATCGACGTCATCGTGCCGCGCGGCGGCAAGAGCCTCGTGGAGCGGGTTCAGAAAGAGGCCCGCGTGCCCGTATTCGCGCATCTCGAAGGCAATTGCCACGTCTATGTGGACGAGACGGCGCCGCTCGATATGGCGCGTGACATCGTGGTCAACGCCAAGATGCGGCGCACCGGCATTTGCGGGGCTGCGGAAACGCTCCTTGTTTCGCGTGCCGCGGTGGACACCCACCTCACGCCGATCGTCGATGCGCTGATCGAGGCGGGCTGCGAAGTGCGCGGCGATCCGGATACGCAGCATACGGACAGTCGCGTGAAGACGGCGACGGACGAAGATTGGGATACGGAGTACTTGGCGCCGGTCATCGCGGTCAAGGTGGTCGACGATCTCGACGACGCCATCGCGCATATCGGCGAACACAGTTCGCACCACACCGATGCCATCGTCACGCTCGACGCGGCGTCGGCGGCGCAGTTCCTCTCTCGCGTCGACAGCGCCATCGTCCTGCACAACGCGTCCACCCAATTCGCCGATGGCGGCGAGTTCGGGATGGGCGCGGAGATCGGCATTGCGACCGGGCGCTTCCATGCGCGCGGTCCCGTTGGCGTGGAGCAACTCACCACGTTCAAATATGTGGTGCGCGGGCAGGGCCAGACGCGGCCTTGAGCGGGTCACGTGCGATGAACCCGGGGGCACCTGAGGATTTGCGCGCGCCGATGGATTTGCGCGCGCCGATGGCGGCGCCCGGCATGCGGATCGGTCTCCTCGGCGGGTCTTTCAATCCCGCCCACGCGGCGCATCGGCAAATCAGCCTCGCGGCCCTGAAACGGCTGGGGCTCGATCAGGTCTGGTGGCTCGTCTCGGCCGGCAATCCGCTGAAGGACCTCTCGGACCTGCCGCCCGTCTCGGAACGGGTGCGCCATGCGCGGGCCGTGGCGAACCATCCGCGAATCATCGTCACGGGATTCGACGGCGGCACCGGCACCCCCTACACGGCCGATTTGCTCGCCGCGCTTGTCCAGCGTTACCCGCGCGTGGATTTCGTCTGGCTCATGGGCGCGGACAATCTCGCCACGGTTCACCGCTGGAAATCCTGGCCCAAGATCTTCCAGCTCGTTCCCGTTGCGGTCCTCGACCGGCCCGGCTACCGGCTCAAGGCCCGGGCGAGCAGGGCGGCCCATCGTTTCGCGCGCGCTATGTGGATGAGACCGACGCGGCCGGGCTCGCAAGCTTGCGGGCGCCCGCCTGGACCATCCTCACCCATCGGCTGTCGGGGCTTTCGTCGACCGCCCTTCGCGAAAATGTCTTGGAATCGGACTAGTTTACTAGATCAAGAGCAAGAAGAACCGGCTCCTACTATCTATTGAAACTAGGCCGGCCGGCAGTTTATTGTGAAGGGGTGAAGCGGCATTTGTCGAAGAAGCCCCAAGCGTCGTGCAAGGGACATCGTTTGGAGCCGCTTCCAGGAGCAATGGCAGAAGGAAACCCACGCAAACATGCGCTCACCTAGCGAGGGTACCGAGAACGGTACGCCTCCATCCGGGCTTGCGTCATTCAGCGCCGAGCCAGGAAGACTGCTCAAGGTCGTGACCGACACGCTCGACGGCGCCAAAGCCGAAGACATCGCGGTCATCGATTTGGAAGGAAAGACTTCGATTGGCGACTACATGGTTGTTGCCTCGGGTCGTTCGCAGCGGCATGTCGGCGCCGTAGCCGACCATCTCATCAAAGCGCTCAAAGACGAAGGCTATGGCCGTGCGCGCGTCGAAGGACTGCCCCAGGGGGACTGGGTCCTGATCGATGCGGGCGAGGTCATTGTCCATCTCTTTCGGCCGGAGGTTCGTGAGTTCTACAACCTCGAAAAGATGTGGTCCGCGGACCGGCCCATGGAGCGATTGGTGGTCTGAGCAAGAGATCGCCACCGGCACGCGCGGCGGAGGTTGGCTATGCGTCTGCTGATCGCCGCGGTCGGTAAGCTCAAGCAGGGACCAGAGCGTGAGCTCTGCGCCCACTATCTCGGCCGCGCCGAAGCTCTCGGCCGCAATCTCGGGCTGTCGCCGATTTCCGTCGTCGACCTTGCCGAATCGCGCGTGCAGGACGCGCCCGGGCGCCGCTCGGCCGAGGCCGAGGCGCTGCTGACGAAACTTCCGGAGGACTTTGCCGTTATTTGTCTGGACCCGCGCGGCGCGTTGCTTTCGAGCGAGGCCTTCGCGGACGAACTGGCGGCGCGCCGGGACGATGCCGGGGCCCCGGGGCTTGCCTTCGTGCTCGGCGGCCCCGACGGGCTCGGACAAGGGGTCATCGACCGCGCGGGCCTGTCGCTGTCGCTCGGGCCCATGACGCTGCCGCACGGACTGGCCCGGGTTGTCCTCGCGGAGCAGATCTACCGGGCCATGACGATCTTAGCGGGGCATCCCTATCACCGGGCGTAAGGGCCGAAAGGTTAAGGATTCTTAAGGCTGCTGCCTTTATTCTGCCGCTTCCCTCCGGTGCCATCGACTGAACGGCCAGGACGCATGGCGCACGACGAGCGACGAATTTTCACCTCTCGAAACATTCGCGCCGCCCTAATTCTTGGGGCGCTGCTCGTGGTGCCTATGGGGACCGTGCTCGGACAGGAGGATCTGTCTCGGGACGAAGCCAAAAAGCGTCTCGACGAGACCGAACAAGAGTTGAAATCCAGCAAGGTCAGGGCCGAAGGCCTCACCAAGGACCTTGCGGCTCTGGCAGAAGAAAGGGCACGGCTCAAGACCGAATTGATCGAGGCCGGCAAACGCGTTCAGGCGAGCGAAGCGACGCTCTCCGAAACCGAAGGCGAACTTGCCGAACTGACGGAACAAGTCAACGTCATGCAGACCTCGATCAACGAGCGAAAGACCGCGATTGTGACCATGCTGAGCGCCATGCAGAGAATCGGGCGGACGCCGCCTCCGGCGATCGTCACACGGCGCGACGACGCGTTGAAGGTCGTGCGCGGCGCGATGCTGCTGGCCGAAGTCTATCCGGAACTCAAATATCAAGCCGACAGTCTGACGGAGAGCCTCCAGGACTTGTCCGCGATCGAGGAGCGCGTCCGCGCCGAACGCGACGCGCAGCGCAGCGAGGCCGATCAGCTCGCGGCGGAACGCGAACGCCTCGACCAGCTGATCGCCGAGAAGAAGTCCAGAGAGACCCGCGATCAGGAGGAGCTCACTGCGCTGACGGAGTCGGCGCAGACACTGGCCTCCGAAGTCGAGAGCCTGAGCGACCTGGTCAAGGTGCTGGACGAGAAGATCGCCAAGGCCGAGGTCGCACAATACGACGCCGAACTTGCGGCGGAAAAGGCGCTGCAGGAGCGGCTGCAGCAAGAGGTCCTGCCCACGCCCGGAAACGAGCGGGTGGTCGAGCTCAAGCCGGAGTCCACGAAGGTCGCATTCGCCAGTCCGGACCGGCTGAAGCCGGCCATGTCGTTCGACGACGCACGAGGCAGCCTCAGGCTTCCGGCGCAAGGGCGGCAGACCCACCGCTTCGGCGACAAGGACGCCGCGGGCGGGGCGGTCCAAGGCGTCTCGCTACAGACCCGTGCCGAGGCCCGCGTCACGGCGCCGGCGGACGGCTGGGTGGTCTATTCGGGCCCGTTCCGGTCCTATGGCCAACTCTTGATCATCAACGCGGGCGGGGGCTATCATATTCTGCTCGCGGGGATGAGCCGCATTGATGTTAGCCCCGGCCAATTCGTTCTTGCCGGCGAGCCGATCGCCGTCATGGGCAACGCAGTGGCGCCGGGCAATCGCGGCGACCAGAATTCACGCCCCGTCCTCTATGTCGAATTCAGAAAGGACGGTCAGCCAATAGACCCCGGCCCATGGTGGGCCGAGGCATCCGAGAAGGTACAAGGATGATGCGGAAGTCCGAATACGCTCTGTGGGCGCTCTTGGTGGTTGCGGTGATTGCCGCGGGCACGACGATGGTGAGCCTTGCGCGAAGCCCGTCTGCCTCCGCCGCGAATTCGGAGATCTACAAGCAGCTCGACCTGTTTGGCGAGGTGCTGGAGCGTGTTCGGGCGGACTATGTGGAAGAACCCAAGGATGCCAAGCTGATCGAATCCGCGATCAACGGCATGCTGACGGCCCTCGACCCGCATTCGGCCTATTTGAACCCGAAGCACTTCCGCGACATGCAGGTGCAGACCCGCGGTGAGTTCGGTGGGCTCGGCATCGAAGTCACCATGGAGAACGGCGTCGTCAAGGTTGTGTCCCCGATCGAGGACACGCCAGCCGCGCGGGCCGGCCTCATGAGCGGCGACCTCATCACCCATCTCGACAAGGAGCAGATCCTCGGCCTGACGCTTCAGGAAGCGGTCGAGAAAATGCGCGGGCCGGTCAATTCGCCCATCATGCTGACAATCGTGCGGGAGGGGGTCGAAGACCCGTTCGAGGTGAAGGTCGTTCGCGACATGATTCACATCAACCCGGTGAAGTACAACGCCGAGGGCGACGACGTCGGCTACATCCGGATCACGACGTTCAATGAGCAGACCACCGAAAATCTGGTGAAGGCCGTCAATGACCTCGAGAAGCAGCTTGGGTCGAACCTGAAGGGCTACATCATCGACCTGAGAAACAATCCCGGCGCGCTGCTCGACCAGGCCATCTCGGTGTCGGACTCGTTCCTCGATCAAGGCTCGATCGTTCTGACGCGCGGGCGCAACCTCGAGGAGACTCAGAGGTCCAATGCGCGCAAGGGCGACATTACGGACGGCCAGAAGATCGTGGTGCTGATCAACGGCGGTTCGGCTTCGGCCTCGGAAATCGTCGCGGGCGCGCTCCAGGATCACAAGCGTGCCACGGTGATCGGGACGCGCTCCTTCGGCAAGGGCTCGGTGCAGACCATCATCCCGCTGGGATCGAGCGGTGCCTTGCGGTTGACCACGGCGCGTTACTATACGCCGTCCGGACGCTCCATTCAGGCCAAGGGCATCGATCCCGAAATCCTGGTCGAGGAGGAACTCCCCGAAGAGTTGAAGAAGAAGCAGGACGTACTCGGGACCCGCGGCGAAGCCAATCTGCGCGGCCATCTCAAGAACGAGGCCACCGAGGAAGCCGAAGAAGAAAAATCCGGCAGCTCTTCCTACGTGCCTGAGGACAAGGAAAAGGATACGCAACTCAACTATGCGCTCGACATCTTGCGCGGTATTAAGTCGGTGGACGACGCAGCGTTGAAGCAAAAAGCGGAGGCGGCCAACTAGACCGCCAGCTTGCGACGCAAAAGGCCGTGGGAGGTCCGCAAAGCGGGCTTGGCCGGATGCCTCGTGATGGACTAGCGTTGATGGACTAGCCTTGGCACAAAGGCGGTAACCAGGCGGTCCGGCTTGGAAGTGGGGAGGACGACAACATGAAGGCCACAGAATGAAGGCCCTAGCGCTCGCTTCGGGGATTGTATTCTGGACCTTGGTGATTGGCGTCACGGCGCTGATTTTCCTGTCCGGGCCCGAACCTGCCGAAGTCGTGCAGATCGACACCGCCCCATCGCCGGCGCCCGCCGCCGGCAGTCCCAGTTCCATCGGCCTGCCCCCCGGTTTTTCGGTGACAGGGCCCGCCATGGGGCCCGCCGGTCCGCGTCCGCCCGGCGCGCCACAGCCCGGGGCGCCGACACTGGCCCCGCCGGGGCAGGGCACGAATATGGTGCCCATGGCGCCCGGTCAGGTTCCGCCGCCGCCACCGCTTCCGGGGCAGAGCGGCGCGCTGGACGATGAGAACGAGAGTGTGGCGGCCGCCGCACCCGCACCGCAACGCGTGCCTCCACGTCGCCTTGGCCAGCCTCGTGCCAGGCATCGATCGGTCGACGGAAGACCCGTTGCCCGAGGCGCCTCTGCCGGCCGTGGTCGAAGAGTCGCCGTACGGTCCGTTGCCGAAGGTCGCCGACGACGGCAGCCGGCCCGCCGACGTCTATGCCCGGCCCTCCGACTATGCGGCCGTGGACGGCGGGCCTCCGCGTGTCGCCGTGCTCCTCAACGGCTTGGGTGTTCCCGGGGCGGCCGACGGCGACATCATCAAGGGGCTGCCGCCGCCGGTGAGCCTCGCCTACGGCGCCTACGGGCGCGGCCTCCAGGAGCGAGTGACAGAGGCTCGCGCGGCTGGGCACGAGGTCTTCCTCGCAATTCCCCTGGAGCCCGAAGACTACCCCTCGAAAGATCCTGGCCCCCACGCTCTCCTCACGACCCTCCCGCCAAAAGACAATATCAAGCGCCTGCAATGGGCGATGTCGCGCTATGCCGGCTATATTGGCGTGACGAACTATATGGGCGCGAAGTTCCAGTCGGACCTCGGCTCGATCGCCCCCGTCTTCGAAGACTCAAAACGCCGCGGCCTTCTCTATCTCGCCGATGGCAGCACGGACGGTTCGGTCACGGGCCGCGTCGCGACGGCGCTCGAACTCGAATACGACGTGGCTGATGTCCATCTCGACAATGGGCGGATGGATCGTCAGCTTGCAAAGCTCGAAGCGGCGGCGAAAGAGAACGGAACCGCGATCGGTGTGGCCAAGGCCGCGCCGGGGACCGTCAAGCGGATCGCCGATTGGGCCGGGTCGCTGGAAGGCAAAGGTCTCGTGCTCGTTCCGGTGAGCGCGGCCGTCCGGACACCGCGCCAGGGCTGACCTTTGCATCTTGCGCCCGCGCGGCGGCTGGTGTCTCTTCCAACGGTGTCCTGCGACTGCAACGCTCAGCCCATCAGTACCTCGACCATGACCGAACCGTCCTCACTGCCTTACCGCCCTTGCGCGGGTGTCATGCTCTTGAACGCCGACGGGCACGTATTCGTCGGGCGGCGCTCCGAGCGCAAAGGCGCCTCCGAGGGTGAGGGCCGATGGTGGCAAATGCCCCAAGGCGGGATCGACAAGGGCGAAGAGGCCGAAGACGCCGCGCGGCGCGAGCTATGGGAAGAGACCGGCGTGCGCAATGCCACGTTCCTGGCTCAGACCGAGGACTGGCTTGTCTATGACCTGCCCGCCGAGCTCGTGGGCGTGGCCTGGAAGGGCAAGTATCGGGGTCAGAAACAGATGTGGTACGCCGCGCGTTTCGAAGGGGCCGAGCACGAGATCAATTTGAAGCCGCGACCGGACCACAAGGCGGAGTTCGATGCGTGGCGCTGGGTGCCGATGGCCGATCTGCCGGCGCTCGTGGTGCCGTTCAAACGCGCCGTTTACGCGACGGTCATCGAGACCTTCGCGTCCCTCAGCCTCGAATAGCGACGCGGGCTCGGCATCCGTCGCGCCGCGAGGCTTCAGAAGACGCTGCTAGGCGGTGAGGGCCGCCTGGACCTGCCGCAAATGCTCCAGCGTCATCTGGGCCCGATCCTTCGCCTCGCCGGACAGATCGGCCACGTCCTCTTCCGCATCGGAAATGGCTTGCGTGAGGTGGGCCGGATCCATGTCGTCGAGATCGATGGCCGTCTCGGCCAGGACCGTGAGGCCCGCCGGGATCACCTCGGCGAAGCCGCCCCGGGCAAAGAAGCGCTGCCGCTTGCCGTCCGGAAAGTCGAGCTCGAGCAGTCCGGGGCGGAGCGTCGTGATGAGCGGGGCGTGCCTGGCCATAATGGTCATGTCGCCCTCGGCGCCCGGCACGAGCACCTGCTCAACGTCGCCCGAGAACAGCAATTTCTCGGGCGATACCAGTTCGAACTTGAACGGATCGGGCATTACGCGGCCTCGGCTGCCAGCTTCTCGGCCTTGGCGATGGCCTCGTCGATCGTTCCGACCATGTAGAAGGCCGCCTCGGGCAGGTGATCGTACTCGCCTTCGCACAGGCCCTTGAAGCCGCTGATCGTGTCGGCAAGGTCGACCAGCACGCCGGGCGAGCCGGTGAAGACCTCGGCCACGTGGAAGGGCTGTGACAGGAAGCGCTCGATCTTGCGCGCGCGGGCCACGGTGAGCTTGTCCTCTTCGGAAAGCTCGTCCATGCCGAGAATGGCGATGATGTCCTGCAGGGCCTTGTAGCGCTGCAGGATCTCCTGCACCTGGCGGGCCACCGCGTAGTGCTCCTCACCAAGAATGCGCGGGTCGAGCATGCGCGAGGTGGAGTCCAGCGGATCCACGGCCGGGTAGATGCCCTTCTCCGCGATCGTCCGCGACAGCACGGTGGTGGCGTCCAGATGCGCGAACGAGGTCGCCGGCGCCGGGTCGGTCAGGTCGTCGGCCGGCACGTAGATGGCCTGCACGGAGGTGATCGATCCCTTCTGGGTGGTGGTGATGCGCTCCTGCAGGGCGCCCATGTCGGTGGCGAGCGTCGGCTGATAGCCCACGGCCGAAGGAATGCGGCCCAAGAGAGCCGACACTTCCGAACCCGCCTGCGTGAAGCGAAAGATGTTGTCCACGAAGAACAGCACCGTCCTGCCTTCGTCACGGAAGGACTCGGCGACCGTCAGACCGGAGAGGGCCACGCGGGCGCGGGCGCCGGGCGGCTCGTTCATCTGGCCGTACACGAGCGCGCATTTCGAACCCTCGATGGAGCCCTCTTTCGGGTCCTTGTTCACGCCGGACTCGATCATCTCGTGATAGAGGTCGTTGCCCTCGCGGGTCCGCTCGCCGACGCCGGCGAACACGGAATAACCGCCATGGGCCTTCGCGACGTTGTTGATCAACTCCATGATCAGCACGGTCTTGCCCACGCCCGCGCCGCCGAACAGGCCGATCTTGCCGCCCTTGGCGTAAGGGGCGAGGAGGTCGACGACCTTGATGCCCGTAACGAGAATTTCCGATTCCGTCGCCTGGTCCACATAGGCCGGGGCCGGTGCGTGGATCGGGCGGGAGTCCTTGGTCTCGATCGGCCCGAGCTCGTTCACCGGCTCGCCGATGACGTTCATGATGCGGCCCAGCGTCTTCGGGCCGACGGGAACGGCGATCGGCTCGCCCGTATCCACGACCTGCTGACCGCGAACCAGGCCCTCGGTCGAGTCCATGGCGATGGTGCGCACGGTGTTCTCGCCGAGATGCTGGGCGACTTCCAGAACGAGGCGGTGCCCCTGGTTCTCCGTTTCGAGCGCGTTCAAAATCTCCGGCAGGTGCTCGTCGAACTGCACGTCGACCACGGCGCCGGTCACCTGGCGAATCTGGCCCTTGGGCCCTTTGCCCTCGGCGATCCGCTTCTCCTGCTTCTTGGTTTCTGCCACCACGGGTTTGTTTGCCATCGTTCCGTTCCTTGACTGACTAGAGGGCCTCGGCGCCGGAGATGATCTCGATCAGCTCCTTGGTGATTTGGGCCTGGCGGGTCCGGTTGTAGTTCAGCGTCAGCTTGCCGATCATCTCGCCGGCATTGCGCGTCGCGCTATCCATGGCACTCATGCGCGCGCCCTGCTCGGACGCGGCATTTTCAAGGAGTGCCTTGAAAATCTGGGTCGTGATGTTGAGCGGCAGGAGATCGGCGAGGATGTCCGCTTCCTCCGGCTCGTATTCGTAGATCGCCCCCTTCGAGGTCCACCCCGCCTTCGTCGCCTCGGGAATGGAGGCGGGAATGATCTGCTGGGCGGTCGGGATCTGGCTGATGACCGACTTGAACTCCGAGAAGTACACAGTCGCCACGTCGAATTCGCCGGCCTCGAACATGGCGCGGACCTTCTGGCCGACCTGATCGGCATGTTCGAAGGTCAATTGCTTGATGCCGCGAAACTCGACGGTATCGACGATCAGCGCTTTGAACTGACGGCGTAACTGGTCGTAGCCCTTCTTGCCGACGCAGAGGATCTTGACCTGCTTGCCCTGTCCGGCCAGCGCCAGAATCTGCTCGCGCGCTTTGCGCACGATGGACGAGTTGAAGCCGCCGCACAGACCGCGCTCGGAGGTGCAGACCACCAGGAGGTGCACGTCGTCCTTGCCCGTCCCCACCATGAGGGGCGTACCGACGCCCTCGAGGCCTTCGAGAGCCTTGGCGAGATTGGCAAGCACGGCCTCCATGCGCTCGGCATAGGGGCGGGCGGCTTCGGCCGCCATCTGCGCCCGCCGAAGCTTCGCCGCGGCCACCATCTGCATGGCCTTGGTGATCTTCTGGGTCGCCTTAACCGAGGCGATGCGGTTCCGAAGCTCCTTCAGCGAGGCCATGGATCAGCTCACGCAAAGGCTTTGGCGAATTTGTCGGCGGCGTCTTTCAACTTGTCGCCGGTCTCGTCGGAGATCTTCTTCTCGTCCCGGATGGTGTCGAGAATGTCCTGGTGCTCGGTGTGCATGAAGCGCAGGAACTCGTCCTCGAAGCGGCCGACATCGGATACGGCCAGCGGATCCAGATAGCCGTTCACGCCCATATAGATGGAGACGACCTGCTCCTCGACCTTCAGCGGCGAGAATTGCGGCTGTTTGAGAAGCTCGGTCAGGCGCGCGCCGCGGTTCAGCAGCTTCTGCGTGGTGGCGTCGAGGTCGGAGCCGAACTGGGCGAAGGCAGCCATCTCGCGATACTGGGCCAGCTCACCCTTAATCTTGCCGGCGACCTGCTTCATGGCTTTGACCTGCGCCGAGGAGCCCACGCGGGACACCGACAGACCCACATTCACCCGCGGGCCGGATGCCTGGTAGAACAGGTCCGTCTCCAGGAAGATCTGGCCGTCCGTGATCGAAATCACGTTGGTCGGAATATAGGCCGACACGTCGTTGGCCTGGGTTTCGATCACCGGCAGAGCCGTCAGCGAGCCCGAACCGTTGTCGGCGTTGAGCTTGGCCGCGCGCTCCAGCAGGCGGGAGTGCAGGTAGAACACGTCGCCCGGATAGGCCTCGCGTCCTGGCGGCCGGCGAAGCAGGAGCGACATCTGGCGGTAGGCGACGGCCTGCTTGGACAGATCGTCGTAGTTGACGAGGGCGTGCATCCCGTTGTCGCGGAAATACTCGCCCATGGTGCAGCCGGTGAACGGCGCCAGGAACTGCATGGGCGCCGGATCGGAGGCCGTGGCAGCAACCACGATGGAGTAGGGCAGCGCGCCGTTCTCCTCGAGGACCTTCACGAATTGCGCGACAGTCGAGCGCTTCTGGCCGATGGCCACATAGATGCAGTAGAGCTTCTCGGATTCATCGCCGCGGTCGTTGACCGATTTCTGATTGAGGATCGTGTCGAGAATGATCGCGGTCTTGCCGGTCTGACGGTCGCCGATGATCAGCTCGCGCTGGCCGCGGCCCACCGGGATCAGCGCGTCCACGGCCTTGAGGCCGGTCTGCATGGGCTCATGCACGGACTGGCGGGGGATGATGCCGGGCGCCTTCACGTCCACGCGGCGCATCTCGGTGGCTTCGATCGGGCCCTTGCCGTCGATCGGATTGCCGAGACCGTCGACCACGCGGCCCAGAAGGCCCTTGCCGACCGGGGCTTCCACGATGTTGCCCGTGCGCTTGCAAATGTCGCCTTCGCCGATGTTCCGGTCGTCGCCGAAAATCACGATACCGACATTGTCGATTTCCAGGTTGAGGGCCATGCCCGGCGTGCCGTCGGCGAATTCGACCATTTCACCGGCCTGAACGTTGTCGAGGCCGTAAACGCGGGCGATGCCGTCACCGACGGAGAGCACTTGGCCGACCTCGGCCACTTCGGCTTCCTGCCCAAAATTCTTGATCTGGTTCTTGAGAATCGCGGAGATCTCGGCGGCTCTGATATCCATTAGCCAACCTCTTTCATGGCGTGCTTGAGACGGGTGAGTTTGGTTTGAAGCGAGGTGTCGATCATGCGGCTGCCGACCTTCACCGTGAGGCCGCCGAGCAGGCTCGGATCGACACGCTGATCGAGCATGACGTCCTTGCCGAGGGCGGCCTTCAAGGCCTGCTTCAGGGCTGTAATTTGGGTGTCGTTGAGCGGGGGCGCCGAGGCCACCGTGGCGCTCATCTCGCCCCGATGGTCGGCGAGGAGCGCGCGGAACGCCGCGATCATCCCCGGCACGGCGAAAAGCCGGCGGTTCTTCGAGACGAGGAGCAGGAAATTCTTGGTGAGGCCGTCGATCTTGACTTCTTCGAGGACGGCTTGGAGCGCCCGGCCTTGTTCCTCGGCGGAAAACATGGGGCTTCTGACGAGCCGTGCGAGGTCTTCGGAAGCGTCCAGTGCCTGGCCGAACCGGGTAAGATCGGCCTCGATCTTCTCAAGTGCCTTCTCCTCGAGCCCAAGCTCGAAAAGCGCGGTGGCATAGCGGCCTGCAACGCCCGATACGGTATGTTCCTCAGCTGCCACGTCCCTCAAGCCTTTCCCTCGCGGGCAGGCGCGGGTCAACGCCCTCCTACCCTCTTATAGCCCGGTAAATGCTGGGATTAGAGCCCCCGCGTCAACGGTAAAATGCCCCGAAAAAGGCCCCGCTGAACCACTCTTTGGACACCCCGCGCAGCCTGTAACATAGGGGTGACGGCGGTGCAACATAGGCGGGCGATTCTGATGCCGCACGCGCGCGATTTCGGACCCGTCCCGGCGGAACGGCGCCCCCCTCAGAGGAAATTGTACGGATCGATATCGATCGCGAGGCGGATCGAGCCACGCGCTTTGGGCGCGTCCGCCATCCAGAGCCGCAAATAGGCCTGGATGTCGGCCTCGCGCGGCGCCTTGACCAGGAGCCGGAAGCGATAGCGGCCCCGGATCACTGACAGCGGCGCTTCGGCGGGCCCCAGGACCTGGATCGTCTCGGCGGGCGGCGCGGCTCGCGCGACGGCCCGGGCATGGCTTTCCGCGGCGGCCCGGTCCGTGCCCGATATCAGAAGAGAGGCGAGCCGGCCGAACGGCGGCATGCCCGCCTCGCGCCGCCCTGCGATCTCCTGGGTGTAGAAGGCGTCGCGGTCGCCGGCGACCAGGGCCCGGATGACCGGGTGCTCGGGCATATAGGTCTGGAGCAGGCCGCGTCCGGGAATCGCTTCGCGGCCGGCCCGCCCCGTGACCTGGCTCAGAAGCTGGAAGGTCCGCTCGGCGGCGCGCGGGTCTCCTTGGGCGAGGCCAAGATCGGCGTCCACCACGCCTACCAGCGCCAGCCCCGGGAAGTGGTGCCCCTTGGCCACGAGCTGGGTGCCGATGACGATATCCACCTCGCGGTCCTCGATCTCGCGCAAGGTCTCGCGCAGGTCCGCGATGCGCGGGGTGAGGTCCGACGAGAGGATCGCGCGCCGCGCTTCCGGGAACAGCGCTTCGACCTCTTCGGCGATCCGTTCGACGCCCGGGCCGCAGGCGACGAGGGAGTCCTCGGCGCCGCAGCTGGGGCACGCCTCGGGCAGGGGCGCGAACTTGCCGCAATGGTGGCATTCGAGCCGGTGGCGGAAGCGGTGCTCCACCATCCAGGCGGAGCAATTGGGGCACTCGAAGCGATAGCCGCATTTGCGGCACAGCGTCAGCGGCGCGTAGCCCCGCCGGTTGAGGAACAGCAGGGCCTGCTCCCCGCGGGCCAAAGTCTCCGCCATGGCTTCGGTCAGGACCGGCGACAGCCAGGACCCGCGCTCGGGCGGGGACTTCCGCAAATCGATGGCTTTGAGGTCCGGTAGCCCCGCGGCCTTGTAACGGGCGCGCAAGGGAATATGCCGGTAGCGGCCTTGGGTAGCGTTGACCAGGCTCTCGATGGATGGTGTCGCCGAGCTCAACACGACCGGACAACCGCCGAGATGCCCGCGCACCACGGCCATGTCGCGGGCCTGGTAGGAGACGCGGTCGTCCTGTTTGTAGGCCTGGTCGTGCTCTTCATCGACGACGATCAGCCCGAGATTGGGGAAGGGCAGGAACAGCGCCGACCGCGCCCCGACCACCAGCTGCGCCTTGCCCTTCGCGACCGCGCGCCAGGTGCGGCCGCGCGCCGACTGGGTGAGCCCTGAGTGCCATTCCGCGGGCCGTGCCCCGAAGCGCTCCTCGCAGCGGGCGAGGAAGGCGGACGTCAGCGCAATCTCGGGGATCATGACCAGCGCCTGCTTGCCGGTGCTAAGCGCCTGGGCGATGGCTTCGAAATAGACCTCCGTCTTGCCCGATCCCGTCACGCCGTCCAGCAGCGTGACGGTGAAGCCGCTGGCCGTGTTCTCGAGCAGCTGTTCGGCCGCCTTGGTCTGCTCTCCCGAGAGCGTGGCGCGGAGCAGGGACGGGTCGAGCTCTTGCGCGATCGTATCCGGCAGGGGCTCGGCGACGAGGGTGCCCGCGTCCACCAGGCCGTCGATCACGCCGGGACTGACGCCCGCGGCTTCCGCCAGAAGCGATTTCACCCAGATCAGCCCGTTCTCCGCCGTCTCCAGCACACGTGTCCGCGCCGGCGTCATGCGCTCGGGCGGCGGCCCGGCCAGGCGCACCCCGTAGCGCGGCGCCGGAGGCTGGAAGGCGGCGCTGGCGCTCATCATCATGCGCAGGACCATGCCGGCCGGGGTCAGCGTGTAGTCGGCGACCCATTCGGCGAAATCCATGGAGATGGGCGGGAGCGGCGGCACGTCGTCCAGCACGCCGAGAAGTGCGCGGAGCTTGGCTCTCGGGATCTTCGGCGCGGGCGCCCCTTGCGGCCGCCGCCAGACCGCGGCGATATAGTTGACCGGGCCCAGCGGGGCGACCACGAAGGATCCCGGCCGTACCGGCACGCCCTCGGGCACGAGATAATCGTACGGGGCGGCAGCGCGAGCGGGACCAGCACCGGGACCGTGTCGGGCGCGGCCTCGGGGATCAGCAGGTCCTGCTCTGGTTCGCGCTTGGCCAAGGCCCGGCGTTTCCGTTGCGGTTCGCCAGCGTTGAGGTTAGCTGGGGGTTAACGACTCACCGCGCCATAGTAGCGCGAGTGCTATCGTCGGGGAGCGTGATGGCTTCGAGACCTCAACAATTGGCGGAAATCGGCACGGCGCCGGACGTGGCGGCCGCCGTGAACGCTTGGCTGGCCTATCTCACCACCGAGCGCGGTCTCGCCGCCCATACGGTCGAGGCCTATACCCGCGACCTCGGGCAGTTCCTCCGCTTCCTCGGCCATCATTTCGGCGGGGCGCCGGACATGGCCGCGCTGCTGGCGCTGTCGGCGCGCGATGTGCGCTCGTTCCTTGCTTTTCGCCGCGGTCAGGATGTGGGAAGCCGCAGCCTTTCCCGCACCTTGAGTGCGCTGCGCTTGTTCTTCCGGTTCCTGGAGCGGCGCGGCTACGGCAAGAACGACGCGGTCCGTGCGGTTGCCATGCCGAAGCTGCCCCACGCGGTGCCGAAACCGCTTCCCGAGCCGAAGGCGGCCGCCCTCATGGAGAGTGCGGACATCGCCGCGCCCGACGCGCCGGAATGGACTCTCGCCCGCGACACCGCCGTGCTGACACTGCTCTACGGTTCGGGTCTGCGCATTTCCGAGGCGCTGTCGCTCCAGGTCGCCGATGCGCCGATCAAGGGCCGCGACACACTTCGCGTGACGGGCAAGGGCAACAAGGCGCGCGTGGTGCCGGTGCTGCCGGTGACGCGCGCGGCGATCGAGCGTTATCTCGATCTCTGCCCCAGCACGCTCCGTCCGGACGATCCGCTTTTCATCGGCGTCCGGGGCAGGCGGCTTTCCCCGCGCATCATCCAGCTTCGCCTGGAGAAGGCGCGGGCCGCGCTGGGGCTTCCGGCTACGGCCACGCCCCATGCGCTCCGCCACTCCTTCGCCACGCATCTCCTGGGCGCTGGCGCCGACTTGCGGGCGATCCAGGAATTGCTCGGTCATGCGAGCCTCTCGACCACCCAAGGCTATACGGAGGTCGACCGCGCCCATCTTCTGAAGGCCTATGAGAGCGCCCACCCAAGGGCTTAGAGCTCAAGGGCTTATAGAGCTCAAGGGCTTATGGAGCTCAAGGGCCTGGGGCTGAAGGGGCCCAGGTTGAGGGCTGAAGCCGCAGATCCCCAGAAATCCAGGCTGTTGACGCCCATTCAGGGACCACGGGGAGCACCCGCGGAGACAGGCTGGCGCCGCTGATTTCACATTTCAGCCATTGCAGTACTGACCAGTCAGTCATATTTGTTGAAGACCGGTCCGTCATTTGGCGGACGGGCGTCGACCGATGGGCCGGAAGTCTCCCGAAAAGAAGTCTCCCGGAAAGGCGGTATCCCATGGCCAAACTCAGCAAGACGGCGGCCAACAAGAGGCCCGAGGACGAAGGACCAGCCCGGCGCGGGCCGAAACGCGATCGCGCGGATGAGATCGTCTCGGCGGCGTTCGAAGAGTTCGTGGCCAAAGGCTACGCCGGAACACGCCTGGAGGATGTCGCATCGCGGGCGCGGGTCTCCAAGGGCCTGCCCTATCTCTACTTCAAGACGAAGGAGGAGCTGTTCAAGGCCGTCGTCCGGGGGGTGTTCACACCCGCGTTCGACCAGATGCGCGAGCGGATCCTGACCACGGACATGCCGAGCGAAGCCTTCCTCAAGGGGCCGTTGCTGACCTTCCTGCAGGAGCTCGTGAAATCGCGCCGCATGCTGATCGCGCGGCTGCTCATCAGCGAAGGGCACAAACATCCGGAGCTGACGCGCTTCTACTACGATCACGTGGTCTCGAAGGGGCTCGCCGCCCTGCGCGCCTTTTTGGAGCGTGGCGTCGCGCGCGGCGAATTCAGGCCGACGGCCCTTGAGGAGTTTCCGCAGCTGCTCGTGGCGCCGGCCCTCATGGCCGTGATCTGGCGGAGCCTGTTCGAAACACACGTTCATCTCGACACGGATGCGCTGCTGAAGACCCATATCGATCTTGTCGCAGGCGCGATCCGCGCGCCCGGCCGCGATCCCATCGGAGACGGGCCATGAGCCGCATTGTTGTCATCGCCCTCGCGATTGCCGCGCTCGGCGGCACCCTTTTCTACCTCTCGCTTCCGGCAAGCGAGGGCGGGGCGGTCCCCGGCTATATGGAGGCCGACCTCGTTCTGGTCGGGTCCGAGCAGCCCGGCCGCATCGCTTCGCTTTCGGTCAAGGAGGGCGACGCGGTCGCGCCCGGCGATCCGGTCTTCACGCTGGAGAGCTCGGAGGAGAGGGCCGCCGTCGCCGCGGCCAAGGCGCGGCTGGTGGAGGCCGGGGCCCGGCTTGCGGATGTGGAGGCCGAGCAGCAGCGCCCACGCGAGATCGAGGTCCTGTCGGCCGCGCTCGAACGCGCCAAAGCCATGGCCCGGCAGTCGGCGCTCGATCTGGAACGTGCCCGGTCGCTTCACGAGAAGGGCTGGGTCGCCAAGGCGGTTCTCGACGAAGCCGTGGCCGCGGACGAGAGCAACCAGGCGGCGGTGACCGAGGCCGAGCGCCGTATCGCTGCCGCGAAGCTCCCCGGCCGTTCCGGGGTGATCGATGCGGCCAAGGCGGGCGTCGAGGCGGCGAAGCATGCGCTCGAGGAGGCGGAGAAATCGCTCGCGAAACGCGCGGTTTTCGCGCCGGCCCCGGGCACGGTCGAGGAAGTCTATTTCCGTCCCGGCGAGGTGGTGACCGCCGGCCAGAGCGTCGTGGCCCTGCTGCCGCCGGAGAATCTGAAAGTGCGCTTCTTCGTGGGGGAGCCGGAGCTCGCCACACTGCATCTCGACCAGACGGTCGCGTTGAGCTGCGACAGTTGCCCGCCGGACTTGAGCGCGAAGATCAGTTTCATCGCGCGGGAGGCCGAATTCACCCCGCCCGTGATCTTTTCCCGCGAGCAACGTCAGAAGCTCGTGTTTCTGGTGGAGGCCAAGCCCGGCCCGGAGGCCGCCAAGCTGACCGCCGGACAGCCGGTCACGGTGACGCTTGGCCCGGCGGCGCAGGAACAGGACGCGGTCGCGCCATGAAAGAGATCGCCATCGACGTCACCGGCTTGACTAAGAGCTTCGGCGCGCGGACGGTCGTCCACGATCTCAGCATGCAAGTGCCCAAGGGAGAGATCTTCGGCTTTCTCGGGCCGAACGGAAGCGGCAAGACTACGACCATCCGCCTGCTGTGCGGGCTGCTGACGCCGGACTCGGGCGAAGGCACGTGTCTCGGATACGACATCCGCCGGGATCAGGAATCCATCAAGAGACATGTGGGCTACATGACCCAGCGCTTTAGTCTCTATACGGACCTTTCCATTCGCGAGAACTTGGAGTTCGTTGCCCGCGTCTACGGCCTGTCCGATCCGCGGGCGGCGGCCCGGGGCGCGATCGACCGGCTTGGGCTGTCGGGCCGTGCCGAGCAACTGGCTGGCGAACTCTCGGGCGGCTGGAAGCAGCGGCTTGCGCTCGGCGCCTGCATCCTGCCGAACCCGCAGCTTCTGTTGCTGGACGAGCCGACGGCGGGCGTGGACCCTAAAGCGCGCCGGGAGTTCTGGGACGAGATCCACGGGCTCGCGGCGGACGGCATCACGGTGCTCGTCTCCACCCACTACATGGACGAGGCCGAGCGCTGTCACGAGCTCGGCTATATCGCCTATGGCGACTTGCTCGCCCGCGGGACCGCTCAGGAAATCATCGACCAGTCGGGTCTCAGCACCTGGATCGTCACCGGCGAAAACCTGCATGCGCTCGCCCAGCGTCTTCGCACCGAGCCCGGGGTCGACATGGTCGCGCCGTTCGGCACGGAGCTGCATGTGGCGGGCCGGGACCACGCCGCGCTGGATCGCACCGTCGCGGCGGCCGAGCAGGAGGACCCGTCCCATCACTGGATGCGCGGAGAGCCGAGCCTCGAAGACGTTTTCATCCTCATGATGGATCGCGCGCAGGACAATTTCTCATGAGAGCATCCAGCTACACGCGCCCCCTCGTGACAAGCCCCGACCCGGGGTTCCTCAAACGCACCTGGGCGATGATCGTGAAGGAGTTCGTGCAGATGCGGCGCGACCGCATGACCTTCGCCACGATGATTTTCATTCCCGTGCTTCAACTGACCTTGTTCGGCTTTGCCATTAACACCGACCCCAAGGAACTGCCGACAGCGGTGTTGTTGCGCGACGACGGCCCGTTGACCCGGGCGGTCCTCACGGCGATGCGGAACAGCGATTATTTCAAGTTCACGCGCCACGTGCGCAGTCCCGCCGAGCTCGATGCGATGCTGCGCTCAGGCGAGGCGCTGTTCGCCGTGGAGGTTCCGGCGAGCTTCGAACGCGACATCCGGCGTGGCGACCGGCCCTCGCTTCTCGTCATCGCCGACGCGACGGACCCGGTGGCGACCGGCACGGCGATCTCGGCGCTGCAGGGGCTGACCGACTCCGCGCTGCGGCGTGAGTTGCGGGGGCCCGACGACAAGGTTGCCGCGCGTCCGCCGCCGTTCGATGTCGTGCTCCAGCAGCGCTACAATCCGGAACGCGAGACCCGGTTCAACATCGTGCCCGGCCTCTTGGGCATCGTGCTCACCATGACGATGATGATGTTCACGGCGCTGGCGGTGACGCGCGAGATCGAACGCGGCACCATGGAGAGCCTGCTGGCCATGCCGATCAAGCCGGTGGAGATCATGATCGGCAAGATCGCGCCCTTCGTGCTTGTCGGCTTCGTGCAGATGAGCATCATCATCGCCGCGGCCTATTTCGTGTTCGGGGTGCCGATCATGGGCAGTCTCGGCCTGTTGATCACGCTGACGACCTTGTTCGCCGCCGCGAATCTCGCCGTGGGCTACACGTTCTCCACCATCGCCCAGAACCAGCTACAGGCGGTGCAGCTCACCTTCTTCTTCTTCCTGCCCAACATCCTGCTGTCGGGGTTCATGTTCCCGTTCAAGGGCATGCCGCAATGGGCGCAATGGATCGGCGAGGTGCTGCCGCTCACCCATTTCCTGCGCATCGTGCGCGGGATCATGTTGAAGGGAAACGGCTTCGCCGACATGGAGCTCGACGTGCTGGCGCTGGTGATCTTCCTTGCCGCCGCCATGGGGCTCGCGCTGTTGCGCTTCCGCCGCACACTGGATTAGGCGGCCGCGCTTCTGGGGCGCCTCCAAGCCGCTACATATGGATGGGGCGCTTGTCGACGGCGAGGGCGGCTTCCTTGACCGCTTCGTTGAGCGTCGGGTGCGCATGGCAGGTCCGCGCGAGGTCTTCCGCCGACCCGCCGAATTCCATCAGAACGGCGGCCTCGGCGATCATGGTCCCAGCGTCGGGCCCGATGATGTGCACGCCGAGCACACGGTCGGTGACGGCGTCGGACAGGACTTTGACGAAGCCTTCCGTGGTGCGGTTCACCTTGGCGCGGCCGTTGGCGGTGAAGGGGAACTTGCCGGCCTTGTAGGCGACGCCGTCCTCCTTCAACTGCTCTTCGGTCCTGCCGACGGATGCCACTTCCGGGGCGGTGTACACCACGGACGGGATCACGTCGTAGTTCACGTGGCCCGCCTGGCCGCCCAGGATCTCGGCGACGGCCACGCCCTCTTCCTCGGCCTTGTGGGCGAGCATGGGTCCGGCGATCACGTCGCCGATGGCGTAGATGCCCGGCACGTTGGTCTGGAAGGCGTGGTCGACCACGATGCGGCCGCGGGCATGGGTCTCGACACCCACATTTGCAAGGCCGAGGCCTTCGGTGTTCGGCACGCGCCCGATCGAGACGAGCACCACGTCGCATTCGAGCGTCTCGGCTTCGCCGCCCTCGGCCGGCTCGATGGTGAGCGCCACGCTCTTGCCGGACGTATCGACCTTCGTGACCTTGGCGCCGAGCTTGAAGGCGAGGCCCTGCTTCTTGAGGATCTTCTGAAGCTGCTTGGCGACCTCGCCGTCGAGGCCCGGCGTGATGGTGTGCAGCATCTCGACCACGGTCACGTCCGCACCGAGCCGCGACCAGACCGAGCCCAATTCGAGCCCGATATAACCCCCGCCGATGACGATCATGCGTTTGGGCACTTTCGGCAGCGACAGCGCGCCGGTGGAGGAGACGATGCGCTTTTCGTCCACCTCGATGCCGGGCACGTTGGCGCTCGAGGAGCCGGTGGCGATGACGATGGCCTTGATTTCGAGCGTCTGCTTGTCGCCCTTGTCCGGCGTGACCTCGACCGCGTGCGGGGCAACGATCGTGCCGAGACCGTGATAGGCGTCGATCTTGTTCTTCTTCAGAAGATACTCGATGCCGTCCACATTGCCCTTCACGCCTTCGTCCTTGAAGGCGAGCATGGCGGCAAGATCCAGCTCCGGCTTCACCTTGATGCCCATCTCGGCGAAGTGGCCGGTCGCTTCCGCGAAGGCCTCCGAGGCGTGCAGCAGCGCCTTGGACGGGATGCAGCCCACGTTGAGGCAGGTGCCGCCATGGGTGCCGCGTTTTTCGACGACGGCCACCTTCATGCCGAGCTGCGCGGCGCGGATGGCGCACACATAACCGCCAGGGCCGGTGCCGATGACGATCAGGTCGTAAGAGGTACTCATGGAACGGTCTCTGGAGTCAGGAGCTAAAGATCGAGGATCAGACGCGCGGGGTTTTCGAGCGAGTCCTTCACGTTCACCAGAAACGTCACCGCTTCCTTGCCGTCAACAATGCGATGGTCGTAGGAGAGCGCGAGATACATCATGGGCCGCGCCACGATCTGCCCGTCGCGCACCACGGGACGTTCCTCGATGCGATGCATGCCGAGAATGCCGGACTGGGGCGCGTTGAGGATGGGCGTTGAGAGCATGGACCCGTAAATGCCGCCGTTGGAGATGGTGAAGGTGCCGCCCTGCATCTCGGCGAGGCCCAGCTTGCCTTCCCGGGCGCGGATGCCGAAATCGGCGATCGTGCCTTCGATCTCGGCGAGGGTCATACGGTCCGCGTCCCGGATCACCGGTACCACGAGCCCGCGTTCCGTGCCGACCGCGACGCCGATATGGTAGTAGTTCTTGTAGACGAGATCGTCGCCGTCGATCTCCGCGTTCACGGCGGGGATGTCCTTCAGGGCCTGGACGCAGGCCTTCACGAAGAAGCCCATGAAGCCGAGCTTCACGCCGTGGCGCTTCTCGAACGCGTCCCGGTATTCTTTCCGCAGCTCCATGACCTTGCTCATGTCCACGTCGTTGAACGTGGTCAGCATGGCCGCGGTGTCCTGGGCGTCCTTCAGCCGCTTGGCGATGGTCTGGCGCAGCCGCGTCATGCGCACGCGCTCCTCGCGCGCGGCATCGTCCGGGGTGACGGGCGCGCGCGGCGCGGCCGGCGGCTTCGCTTCGCGCGGGGTCTCGCGCAAGGTCTCGGCCGCCGCGGAGATCACGTCCCCTTTGAGGATCTGCCCCCGGCGCCCGGTGCCGGCGACCTGGTCGGCCGCCAGCCCCGTCTCCTCGAGAAGCTTCCGTGCGGCCGGCGAGGGTGGCATGGAGGTCGGGGCGATCTCCGTGCGGGTGTACGGCTCACGCTTGAGCGCAACGGGCGCGGCGGCGGGTGCCGGTGCCGGCTGCGGTGCGGGGGCCGGCTCAGCCGGCTTGGGCGCGGCGGCTTTCGGGGCGGGCGCCACTTCCGCGCCGTCTCCGGCCGCGATCGCGCCCAAAAGCGCCCCCACTTCGACCGTGTCGCCTGCCTTGACGACGATTTCGGACAAGACGCCACCGGCAGGGGCCGGCACTTCGACCGTCACCTTGTCGGTTTCGAGCTCGACCAGTGGCTCGTCGGCGGCCACCGCGTCGCCAGCCTGCTTGAACCACTGTCCCACCGTCGCCTCAACGACGGATTCGCCCAATGTCGGAACCCGGATTTCTGTCGTCATGGCAGTCTTTGTCGTCCTTCCCAGTCCGTCCCTTGCCGCGATCCCTTGCCGCGATCCCTTGCCGCGATCCCTTGCCGCGATCCCTTGTGGCGATCCGTTGCCCACTGGGCGCTCGCGAGTCGCGTCGCCTCCCGGTCTAGCCCAAGGCTTCGTTGAGCAGCGCCTTCAACTCCCTCACATGCTTTGACATCAGCCCCGTCGCGGTTGCCGCGGAACTCGGACGGCCAGCATAGCGCGGGTGCCGGTGTTTGGCATCGATATGATCGAGCACCCACGTCAGATTCGGCTCCACGAAGGACCAGGCGCCCATGTTCTTGGGTTCTTCCTGACACCAGACGATCTCGGCGTTCTTGAACCGGCCCAGCTCCTGGATCAGCGCCCGGGCCGGGAAGGGATAGAGCTGTTCCATGCGCAGGAGATAGACGTCGTCGGTGCCACGCGCCTCGCGTTCGGCCTCCAGATCGTAATAGACTTTGCCCGAGCAGAGCACGACGCGCCGGATGTCGGCGTCGGGTACGAGCTTGATGGGCGAATCCTCCACGCGCTCGGCGTCGTCCCAGAGCAGTCGGTGGAAGCTCGAGTCCGGTCCGAAATCGGCGATGTCGGATTTGACTTTCTTGTGCCGGAGCAGGGATTTCGGCGTCATGAGCACCAAGGGCTTGCGGAACTGCCGGTGGAGCTGGCGCCGCAGCACGTGGAAGTAATTCGCCGGCGTCGTGCAGTTGACGACCTGCCAGTTGTCCTCGGCGCAGAGCTGGAGATAGCGCTCGAGCCGGGCCGAGGAATGCTCCGGACCCTGACCTTCATAGCCGTGGGGCAGCAGCAGCACGAGGCCGGACATGCGCAGCCATTTGCGTTCGCCCGAGGAGATGAACTGATCGATCACCACCTGGGCGCCGTTGGCGAAGTCGCCGAACTGGGCTTCCCACAGGACGAGCGCATTGGGCTCGGCGAGGCTGTAGCCGTATTCGAAGCCGAGGACGGCCTCTTCGGAGAGCATCGAATTGATGACTTCGAAGTCGCCCTGCTCTTTGCCCAGATGCTTCAGCGGCGTGTATTTGTTCTCGTTCACCTGATCCATCAGGACCGAGTGGCGATGGGAGAAGGTCCCGCGTTCGGAGTCCTGGCCCGAAAGGCGGATCTTGAAGCCTTCGACCAGGAGCGTGCCGAAGGCCAGCGACTCGGCTGTCGCCCAGTCGATCCCCTTGCCCTCGTCGATCGACTTGCGGCGCGTGGCCATGATGCGGGCAATCGTCTTGTGGGGCGTCAGGGTCGGCGGAATCTCGGTCAGCTTGTGGCCCACCTCGCGCAAGACGTCGAGATCGACGCCGGTGAGCCCGCGACGGGCGCCTTCCTCGGCAAAGCCGATGCCGGACCAGCGGCCGTCCAGCCAGTCGGCCCGGTTGGGGCGGTAGGTCTCGCCGGCGAGAAACTCCTCTTCGAGGAAGTCGCGGAACTGCGCCTGGAGCCCCTCGACCTCCTCCTTGGAGAGGAGGCCTTCCTTGATCAGCCGGTCCGAATAGATCTCGACCACGCGGGGGTGCTCGGCGATGCGCTGATACATCAGCGGCTGGGTGAAGGCGGGCTCGTCCGCCTCGTTGTGGCCGTGGCGCCGGTAGCAGAACATGTCGATGACCACCGGCTTGCCGAAGCGCTGCCGAAACTCGGTGGCGATCTTGGTGACATGGACGACGGCTTCCGGATCGTCGCCGTTCACGTGGAAGATCGGGGCATCGATCATCTTGGCGACATCGGACGGGTAGGGCGAGGAGCGCGAGAAGCGCGGGGCCGTGGTGAACCCGATCTGGTTGTTCACGATGAAGTGGATCGACCCGCCGGTGCGGTGACCGCGCAAGCCCGACAGCCCAAGGCACTCGGCCACGACGCCCTGGCCCGCGAACGCCGCGTCGCCGTGGAGGAGGAGCGGCATGATCTCCTTGCGCTCGGTATCGCCGATCTGGTCCTGCTTCGCGCGCACCTTGCCGAGCACCACGGGATCGACGATCTCGAGATGCGAGGGATTCGCCGTGAGCGACAGATGGACCCGATTGTCGTCGAACTCGCGGTCCGACGAGGCGCCGAGATGGTATTTCACGTCACCCGAACCCTCGACGTCGTCCGGGTGGGCCGAACCGCCGCGGAACTCGTTGAAGATCGCGCGCCAGGGCTTGGCCATCACATTGGCGAGCACGTTGAGGCGGCCGCGATGGGGCATGCCGATGACGATCTCGCGGACCCCGAGCTGGCCGCCGCGCTTGATGATCTGCTCGAGCGCCGGAACCATGGACTCGCCGCCGTCGAGGCCGAAGCGCTTGGTGCCCGTATATTTGACGTTGAGGAACCGCTCGGCGCCTTCGGACTCGATCAGCTTGTTCAGGATCGCGCGCTTGCCTTGCTCCGTGAATGCGACCTCCGCACCCTCGATGCGTTCCTGCATCCAAGCGCGCTGTTCGGGATCGGAGATATGCATGTATTCGAAGCCGATCGTGCCCGCATAGGTCTTGTCCAGGACCGCGAGGACCTGTGAGAGATCGGCGAATTCGAAGCCGAGCGCCCCGCCGATATAGATCGGCCGCGAATAATCCGCGGGCGTGAAGCCGTAGGTCTCGGGATTGAGCTCGGGATGGTCGCCCCGCTCGGTGAGGCGCAACGGGTCGAGCTTCGCGATCAGATGGCCCCGGGTGCGATAGGCGCGGATCAGCATGCGCGCGCCGAGCGTGTCGCGGGCGGCATCGAGCGCTTCGGCCTGTGTCAGGGCACCGGCGGGTGCCGTGGCCACGGGGAGCGCCGCTGCGCCGTTCTTCCAGGAGGGTGCCCTGTTCCAGGCTCCCCAGGACGGGCCTTCCGCGTCGGCGATGACGTTCTTGGCGTCGTCGCCGAGATTGGCGAAGAAGTTGCGCCAGTCCTCCGAAACCGAGGAGGGGTCCGCTTCGTAGAGGGCGTAGAGCTCGGCGAGATAGGTTGCGTTGGCACCGTCCAGGAAAGAGGTGTTGGCAAAAACCTCGCTGGCTTCGTATCGTGTCATGGCACCAACCTCTAGGTCCGTTCTAGGACCTACGGCGTGCCGGGCAATAAAGGCAAGCGTTTGGCGCCCAGCGCACCTTAACTAAATATTCCTGCAAGCGTCGTTCCAAGCGCGGCAGGGGAGTGGGACACCACGATCCCGGCATCCTGCATTGCCTCAATTTTGCTCTTTGCATCGCCCTTGCCGCCCGAAATAACGGCACCGGCGTGGCCCATGCGGCGTCCGGGCGGTGCGGTGGCACCGGCCACGAAAGCCACGATCGGTTTGTTGTTGCCAGCCTTGACCAGGAACTCCGCGGCCTCTTCCTCGGCGCTGCCGCCGATCTCGCCGATCATGATGATGGCCTCGGTGGCGTCGTCCTCGAGGAACAGCGCGAGCGCGTCGATGAAATTCGTGCCGTTGACGGGGTCGCCGCCGATGCCGATGCAGGTCGTCTGGCCGAAGCCCACGGCGGTCGTCTGGGCCACCGGCTCGTAGGTCAGCGTGCCGGACCGGGACACGATGCCCACGCGGCCGGGCGTGTGGATATGGCCGGGCATGATGCCGATCTTGCATTCGCCCGGCGTGATGATGCCCGGGCAGTTCGGCCCGATCAGGCGCGTGTTGGAGCCGGTCAGCGCGCGCTTGACCTTGACCATGTCGAGGACGGGAACGCCCTCGGTGATGCAGACGGCGAGCTCGATGCCTGCGTCGATCGCTTCGAGGATGGCATCGGCGGCGAAGGGCGGCGGCACGTAAATCGCCGAGGCCGTCGCGCCGGTCTGTGCGACCGCCTCGCGGACCGTGTCGAAGACGGGCAGGTCGAGATGGGTCGTCCCGCCTTTGCCGGGGGTGACGCCCCCGACCATCTTGGTGCCGTAGGCGATGGCCTGTTCGGTGTGGAAGGTGCCTTGAGAGCCCGTAAAGCCCTGACAAATGACGCGTGTACTCTTATCGACGAGGACTGACATGTTGCAACGTTAAGCCGGTTCGAGGAAGGATTTGTGACAGAAGGATAAACACCCGGATGCGCTATCCGGCGCCGATCGCGGCCACCGCCTTCTTGGCGGCGTCGTCCAGATCGTCGGCGGGGATGATGGCGAGGCCGGATTCGGAGAGCAGCTCCTTGCCGCGCTCCACGTTGGTGCCTTCGAGGCGCACGATCAGCGGCACGGCGATATTCGTCTCCTTCGCCGCGGCAATGATGCCCTCGGCGATCGTGTCGCATCGCATGATGCCGCCGAAAATGTTGACGAGCACGCCCTTCACGTTCGGATCGGACAGGATGAGCTTGAACGCGGCCGTGACCTTTTCCTTGGTCGCGCCGCCGCCCACGTCCAGGAAGTTCGCCGGCTCGGCGCCATAATATTTGATGATGTCCATGGTGGCCATGGCGAGCCCCGCGCCGTTGACCATGCAGCCGATATTGCCGTCGAGCTTGACGTAGGACAGATCGTGCTTGGCGGCTTCGACCTCGGCCGGGTCCTCTTCGTGGATGTCGCGCAGGGCCTCGATATCCGGGTGGCGGAACAGCGCGTTGTCCTCGAAGCCCATTTTCGCGTCGAGACAGGTCAGCGCATCTTCCTTGGTCACGACCAGCGGGTTGATTTCGATGAGGCTTGCGTCCTTCTCGATGAAGAGCGTGTAGAGCGTCTTGATCAGCTTGCCGCATTGCTTGGCGAGATCGCCCTTGAGCTCCAGCGCATCGGCGATGACGCGCCCGTGGAAGCCGCTCAGGCCCGAGGCGGGGTCCACGTCGATGGTGGTGATCTTCTCGGGCGTTTCCGCCGCGACTTCCTCGATGTTCACGCCGCCTTCCGTCGATGCGACGAACGCGACCCGGCCCGTGGCACGGTCCACGAGCAGCGACAGGTAAAGTTCGCGGGCGATGGAGCAATCCTCGACCACATAGACGCTGCGCACCACGCGGCCCTTGGGCCCGGTCTGCGGCGTGATCAGCGGTTTGCCGAGCATGCGGTCGGCCTCGGCGTGCATCTCTTCGATCGTCTTGACGATCTTGACGCCGCCGCCCTTGCCGCGCCCGCCCGCGTGGATCTGCGCCTTCACGACGAAGATGTCGCCGTTCAGCTCCTTGGCCAGTTCGACCGCTTCGTCGGCGGTCTTGGCGACCACCCCTTTCGACACGGGGGCGCCATAGGCCTCAAGGAGGTCCTTGGCCTGATACTCATGAATGTTCATACAAACTCTCTCCGGCGGGGGGCTGCTTCGTCTTAAGAGGCTGCAAGGTTGGGCGCAATGCGCTGACAGATCTCCACCAGGGATTTCACCGCCTGGACGGAATGCATCAGCGCATCCTTCTCGGCGGAGCTCAGGTCAAGCTCGATGACGCGCTCGACGCCCTTGGCACTGATGATCACGGGAACGCCCGCGTAGATGCCCTTCACACCGTACTCGCCATTGAGATAGGCGGCGGCGGGCAGCACGCGCTTCTTGTCGTTGAGATAGGATTCGGCCATGTCGAGCGCGGCGGCGGCGGGCGCGTAGAAGGCCGAGCCGGTCTTCAGGAGGCCGACGATCTCGGCGCCGCCATCGCGGGTCCGTTGCACGATCTCGTCCAGCCGCTTCTGGGTGATCCAGCGCATCTTGACGAGATCCGCGAGCGGAATGCCCGCCACCGACGAGTAGCGGATGAGCGGCACCATGGTGTCGCCGTGGCCGCCAAGGACCATCGTGTGGATGTCTTGGGGGCTGACATCGAACTCTTCGGAAAGGAAATACCGGAACCGCGCACTGTCCAACACGCCGGCCATGCCCACCACCTTGTTGCGGGGCAGGCCGGAGGTCTTTTGGAGGGCCCACACCATCGCATCGAGCGGGTTGGTCACACAGATCACGAAGGCTTCCGGCGCGTATTTGCGCAAGCCGGCGCCCACTTGCTCCATGACCTTGAGGTTGATCTCGATGAGGTCGTCGCGGCTCATGCCGGGCTTACGCGGGACACCGGCGGTGACGATCACCACGTCGGCGTCCTTGATATCGGCGTACTCGTTGGCGCCTTTGAATTTCGGAGAGAAGCCTTCGACCGGCGCGGACTGCGAAAGATCGAGAGCCTTGCCTTGGGGGACGCCGTCCACGACATCGAAGAGCACGACTTCACCGAGTTCCCGGATCCCCGCCAGGTGAGCAAGCGTGCCGCCAATCTGGCCCGCGCCGATCAATGCAATCTTATTCCGCGCCATAACTTTCCCTCCCGCGTTCCGCATTCCCGGCTGCGACGCCGTCATTTTCCGGTCGCTAACACATCGATTGATGGTTAGATGCAATCGCGCCTGCGCGCAAGGTTGCGATTGGCGTCCGGCGCATCTTTGGTTCGCAGTAGAGCCCGATAGGCGGTAGTCTGAAGCCGTCGGATGGAAATCCTGGAGAGGCGATGACAGGCGACCAATCTCCGAAGAGCGGTTCCGGGACGGGCGCCGGTTCTGGCCCCGGCAAGAGTGAGGAGCGGCGTGCGCCGACCGACGAGGAGCTGGATGCCACGCCGCCTTTGCCGCTGGTGGTCTGGGCCGCGCGATGTGCCAGCTACTTCCTGGCGCTCGGCGGGATCATGCTCGTGTCCTACGCGGTGTACGGTTTCGACACCGATCCAAATAGCTTCCCGCCCGGCTTCCGGCTGAACCCGCTTCAGGCCGCGGTCAACTTCGTTTGGGGGCTTGCCGGGACCTTGGTCGGCTTCTTCCGGCCGCGCCATGCCACCGCGTTCGTTCTCGCCTTCGCGGCCTTCTACACGGTCATCGCCGGCTTTGGGACGTTCGAGGGATCGGCGCTCGGCATGCATTTGGGGACGCCCGCCAAGATCTTCTATTGGGTGGTCGTGGCCTTTGCGTGGACGGCGGGGCTGTACGCCCTGCTCAAGCGGAGCGATCGGCCCTAAGCCACGCCTCCCCCTAGGCTAGTTCTCCGGCTTTGCGTCTTCCGGATAGTCCGCCGCGGCCGGTGCGCCCGACGCGTTGGCCGGCGTCTCGACCAGGGTCGCGAGGGGGGCGCCTTTGGGCTTGATCCGAACCACGTAGAGCTTGGCCGGTACGGTCTTGCTGGGGTTCCAGCCGCGATGCACCACGTTGGGGGCCAGGATGTTGGTCTTGCCTTCGGCGATTGGGTAAGGCGGCTTGCCCTCTTCCTCCAACATGATCGAGCCTTGAAGCGCGTATTCGATCTCGATTGCGTCTTTATGGATGTGCCAGGGCACGGCACTTTGCGGCGGAAACGTATAGATCTGAATGTCGATCACCTTGTCCGGCTCGCCCGCGAGGGGCGTGGTCGCCACGTGTTGGGCCTCGACCTTCGGCGGCGCACTTGGCTCGCGGGCCTGCAGGCTCGAGGCGCCAAGCAAGACCGCCAGCGCCAGGCCCCAACCGGCCATGGCGCTCCACGGTCTCGGGCGTCTCGATCTCTTTGCGATCATGGCCGCACCATAGCCCGGAACATCCGCCGGACCAGGGAATTCGTGGCGTTTCGCGGCGGGCCCTCGCCGCAAAGCGCCCGCAATCTGGCGTTACGGCGTGCTTGGGGCTATTGGATGACATGACGTTGCGCGCAAGACGGGAAGAGTTCTCGGCCAGCTCGATTGGCGTGGCCGCCTTGATCGGGAGCCTGGCCGCCTTTGCGTCCGGCTGCACGGGCGGGTTCTCCGGTCCCGAACAGGCCATCAAGGACCTCACGCGTGTCGATTACGGCAAGCCCTATATCGGCATGAGCAAGGAGCAGGTCATAAGCTGCGCGGGGCAACCGCGTTCGCGTATTCCGGCGAGCGGCGGCGCCGAAACGCTCGTCTACCACTACAATGGCGCCGGGCCCGTTCCGGGCGGCACGCCGAAGGATGCGGCCTGTACGGCCAGCCTCACTTTCGAAGGCGGCAAGCTGATCCGCGTGAGCTACGCGCACAAGGAAGGCCGCAGCCCTTATGCCTGGCAGGCGGAGAAAAACCCCGAGAAGAAGGCGCAGATGAAGCGGGAAGAGGCGCCAAGCTGCGTGTTCTCGCTGCCGCGCTGTCCGGGCTAGACGAAAAAAGCCCGGCGCGCGGGCCGGGCTCTCCGTAAGGCCTATCGGGCCGCTGCGAAATGCGGCGCCCAAGTGCGCGGCACCCAAGTGCGCGGCGCCCAAGTGTGCGGCGCCCAAGTGCGCGGCGCTACGACCGCTCGACCATCTTTCGCTTCAGGCTGGCGATGGACGCCGCCGGGTTCAGGCCCTTGGGGCAGGCCTTGGTGCAGTTCAGGATGGTGTGGCAGCGATAGAGCCGGAACGGATCCTCCAGATCGTCGAGCCGTTCGCCGGTGCGTTCGTCGCGGCTATCCTCCACCCAGCGATTGGCCTGCAGCAGAATGGCGGGCCCGAGATAGCGGTCGCCGTTCCACCAATAGGACGGGCAGGCCGTGGAGCAGCACGCGCACAGAATGCACTCGTAGAGCCCGTCAAGCTTTTCGCGATCGTCGTGGCTTTGGCGCCATTCCTTCTGCGGCGTGGGGCTGTCGGTCTTGAGCCAGGGCTCGATCTCCCGGTGCTGCGCGTAGAACCGGGTCATGTCCGGCACGAGGTCCTTGACCACGGGCATATGCGGAAGCGGATAGATCGCGATGGCCGCGCCCTTGGCTTCCTCGGCGTGCATGGTGCAGGCCAGCGTGTTCGTGCCGTCGATGTTCATCGAGCAGGAGCCGCACACGCCTTCGCGGCAGGAGCGGCGGAACGTCAGCGTCGGGTCGATCTTGTTCTTGATCCACAGCAGCGCGTCCAGGACCATCGGCCCGCAATCGTTCATGTCCACCCAGTACGTGTCGACGCGCGGATTGTCGGCCGTTTCCGGGTCGTAGCGATAGACGCGGTATTCGCGCCAGCGCCCCGGCTCGGCGTCCACGGCGGGCGGGTTCCACTCCTTGCCCTTCGTGATCTTCGAGTTCTTGGGAAGTGTGAATTGAACCATCTCAGCTTCGTCCTTTGCGCCGGCCAGCGTTGCCTCGGCCCGAACCGCGTCTTTTTTCGTCCGCGTTCCTAGTAAACCCGCTCTTTCGGCTCGATGTAAGCGATCTCGTTCGACAGCGTGTAGGCATGCACCGGGCGGAAATCGAGCTTCACCGTGTGCGTGCCATAATCGGCGTAGGACAGGGTGTGCTTCATCCAGTTGGTGTCGTCGCGCTTGGGGAAGTCCTCGCGGGCATGGGCACCACGCGATTCGTCGCGCGCATGGGCGCCCTGCACGGTCACGGCGGCCTGGGAAATGAGATTGTCGAATTCGAGGGTTTCGATCAGGTCCGTGTTCCAGATGAGCGAACGGTCGGTGACCTTGATGTCGGCCGCGTCGTCCCAGACCTTCTTGATGTTCTTGATGCCTTCTTCGAGCACTTCTTTGGTGCGGAACACCGAGCAGTCGCGCTGCATGGTCTTCTGCATGGCAAGCCGCAGCTCGGCGGTGGGTGTGCCGCCATCGGCGTAGCGGAACCCGTCGAGACGCGCGATGGCCGCTTCGCCCGCGCCCTTCGGCAGTTCCGGAATGGCGGACCCTTGCGGGATGAGCTCGGCGCAGCGCAGCCCTGCGGCCCGGCCGAACACGACGAGATCGATCAGCGAGTTCGAGCCCAGGCGGTTGGCGCCGTGAACGGACACGCAAGCCGCTTCGCCCAGCGCCATCAGTCCCGGCACGGTGGCGTCGGGGTTGCCGTCCTTAGGCGCGATCACCTCGCCGTGCATGTTGGTGGGGATGCCACCCATATTGTAGTGGCAGGTCGGAATGATCTTGATCGGCTCCTTGCGGGCATCGACGCCGCCGAAGATGCGGGCGAGGTCGGAAATACCGGGCAGGCGCTCGTCGATCAGGGCCGGGTCCAGATGGTCGAGATGCAGGTGCATGTATTCCTTGTCGGGACCGTGACCGCGGCCTTCCCGGATCTCGATGGTGATGGCGCGGGACACCACGTCGCGCGAGGCCAGGTCCTTGGCGGAGGGCGCATAGCGCTCCATGAATTTCTCGCCTTCGGAGTTGCGCAGGAAGCCGCCTTCGCCGCGCGCGCCTTCGGTGATCAGCACGCCCGCGCCATAGACGCCGGTCGGGTGGAACTGCACGAACTCCATGTCCTGCAAGGGGAGCCCCGCCCGCAGCACCATACCGTTGCCGTCGCCGGTGCAGATATGGGCCGAGGTGCAGGAGAAATACGCGCGCCCATAGCCGCCGGTAGCGAGGATGGTTTGATGGCCCCGGAACCGGTGGATGGAGCCGTCCGCCATGTTGATGGCGATCACGCCGCGGCAGGCACCCTCGTCGTCCATGATCAGGTCGATGGCGAAATACTCGATGAAGAACTCGGCCGAATGGCGCAGTGCCTGGCCGTACATCGTATGCAGCAGGGCATGGCCGGTCCGGTCGGCGGCGGCGCAGGTGCGCCGCGCCTGGCCCTTGCCGAACTCCGTAGTCATGCCGCCGAAGGCACGTTGGAAGATCTTGCCGTCCTCGGTGCGCGAGAAAGGCACGCCCCAGTGCTCGAGTTCGTAGACGGCTTCGGGCGCGTGGCGGCACAGATATTCGATGCAGTCCTGGTCGCCGAGCCAGTCCGAGCCCTTGACGGTGTCGTACATGTGCCAGCGCCAATCGTCGGGACCCATATTGCCGAGCGCCGCGGCGATGCCGCCCTGGGCCGCCACGGTGTGCGAGCGGGTCGGAAAGACTTTGGAGATGCAGGCGGTGCGAAGGCCGGCCTCGCTGGCGCCGACCACGGCGCGAAGTCCCGATCCGCCCGCGCCGACGACGATGACGTCATAGGCGTGGTCGGTGATCTCGTAGGCTCGGCCGTTCACGGTGACGGCGTTGTGCGGTGTAGCGGGGTTGGCGTCTTGAGGCACGGTGCATCAGCCTCCGAAACTGATTTTCACGATGGCGAGGGTCGAGGCGATGCCGACCAGCGCGGCGAAGAAGGTGGCGAGCATGAGAGAGGCGGTCTTGCAGAGCTTGTTGTGGAGATAGTCCTCGATGATCTCCCGCAGGCCGATCCGCATGTGGATCGCGCCCGACCAGATCAGCGCCAGCATCAGCACGGCAACGACGGGGCTCGCAAGGCACGCCTTCACGTCGTTGTAGCTTGCGCCGGCATTGCGGACGACGAACCAGATCAGGAAGATGACGAGCGGAACATTGGCCACGGCCGTCAGCCGCTGGCGCCAGAAGGTCTCGGTTCCGTGGTGGGCGGCGCCGAGGCCGCGCACGCGTTTGAGCGGGGTCGCCACGACTAGAGCCCTCCCATCGCGTAATAACCGATAATCCAGACGAGCACCGTCAGCACGATGGAGCCGATAATCGTCGCCAGCGCGAAGATTTCGATGGTTTGCTTGTCGAGGCCCGCGCCCGTGTCCCAGATCAGGTGACGGATGCCACCGAGCATATGGTGGATCAGCGCCCAGGTGAACGCGAAGAGCAGGGCGCGGCCAAGAAGACTGCCGAAAAAGTCCTGCACGTAGGCGTAGGCATTGGGGCCGATGCTGATGGCCACAAGCCACCAGGTCAGAAGTGCGAATCCGACAGCCAGCCCCGCTCCGGTGATGCGATGCGCGATCGACATCATCATCGTCAGCATCGGCCGGTAGATCTGCAGATGCGGCGAAAGAGGCCGCTCCGCCTCAAGCTTGTTTGTCATTGGTATTATTGTGCGTTGCCCAGTCCACTCTTCTCATAACGCAGAGAGAAGGCAGGGGCAATCGGGACGCCTGGTTTTTCGGGCGGGAATCCCGGCGGCGGGGTCGCGCGGGCGATGCGGCGGGCTTTATGCTGAGAACGAAGCCGTCAGGCGGGCTTTGCGATTTCGTAACAGGCTTCTTCGTCGTCGACGAATTTCGACATGATCCAGGTCTGACCGCCGTCGAGGGACTCCCAAACGTGAGAGCCGACGATATAGGCAACGCCGCCCATCAAGCCGTCATACGGTCCATCCCAAGCCATGTGCAACTCCCCCTAGTCGCGGAACTAAGAGGCTTAAGAATGCAACCGAATTCTTTTACAGAAGGTTTACACTAACGGCCGGGCGGGAGTGCCTATTTTGTAATCACGCCGCAGGCGATGCGGGGGCCCGCGTCGCCCGCGGGGTCCGTCGCCACGTGATAACAGCCTATGCGAATCTGCTAGGTTGACGGTATGGGTAGACGAAAATTAGGGCCAGGGATTTGCGTCCACTGTTTGGAAGAGGTGGAGGAGCGCAACTCTGACCACGTATTTCCAGAGTCGTGGTATCCAGATTCAACGCCTCCAAATCTAGAGAAATGGCAGGTTCCGAGCTGCATTCCATGTAACAGCGACTATGGGCGGATGGAGCGAGACCTTCTGATTAAGTTAGGTCTCTGCCTCGATCCATACGATCCAGCCTCCGCGAGCATCGCAGATAAGGCGCTCCGCTCGCTGCGCCCATCGGCTGGGCACAACCGGCACGATGCTGAACACCGTCGCCGAAAGGGACAATCGATATTGAAACAGGCTTTAGTGGGAGACCAGATTCCAGATCACGGCATCTTTCCCGGCCTCGGGGATCGGTGGCCTGACATTTCTGGCGAACGATCCGCCATACTCGTGCCGAAGAAGCACTTCGAGAGGATTACCGAGAAGATTGTGCGCGGCATCATCTATGTCGAAGACGGCA
Organism: Methyloceanibacter methanicus; assembly: GCF_001723285.1. Classification (GTDB taxonomy): domain Bacteria; phylum Pseudomonadota; class Alphaproteobacteria; order Rhizobiales; family Methyloligellaceae; genus Methyloceanibacter; species Methyloceanibacter methanicus. The sequence continues at coordinate 72,797 of NZ_LPWG01000005.1, forward strand.
GACTCGTTCAACAGCCCTATAAGATAGAGTTCTTCGTATTTGCCGACGACGCCACCAACCCGTGGATGGCTGCGTTTGATAGATGCGGCAAGGTTTACGCTCGCGAACCTGGCATCGTCGTGCGGCGTGTTGTTGCCGAAGACGACGGCCTGACTTCGCTGTTTGAAGTCAAATTTTGGCGGCAGTTCAAGACATATGCGAGTGTAACGGCGGACGGTGACGCTGATACCTTGTCTGCAGACGGTTAGGCCCGCCCGGTAATATGGCCCAATGGGTGCGCATTACAATTATCCAAGGTTGCAGCACTATTTCTCGATCACACCGCAGGCGATGCGGGGGCCGGCGTCGCCCGCGGGGTCCGAGACGTAGTCGTCACCCTTCTCATGGAGCACGATGGCCGTCCCTTCGCCGCCGAAAAGGCCCGGCAGGCTGACCATCTGGTTCAGCACCTCGATATGAAGTGCGCCGCTCGCCGGCACGTGGATATTGGGCATGTCGCCCGCATGGGGGCGGCCGGGTTCTGAGCCCGTGCTCATCCTCTTCCGGGTTGAAGTGCCCGCCGGCGGACTTGAAGTCCGGCGGTTCGCACGCCCCGGTGCCGTGGATATGGAAGGCATGGGTGCCTTCGGGAAGCCCCGTCAGCTCCGCGTCCAGGAGCACGCCGGTGGGGACGGCGGTCAACGTGACCGTCCCGACCTCCTTGCCTTCCGGATCCTTGAGCACCGCCGTGGCCGTCTCGGCCGCCGCGGCGGAGGTCGCCACAGACAGCACGGCCAGGAGCGCGGCGGAACGGAGTGTGGTGCGGGTCATCGTGACATCTCCTTTGGGGGGACTCTTCCCTTGCGGACTCCCTGGGTCGACTTTCGACGCGGGGGCCGGGCCGCGCATCGTCGTTGCGCCAGCATAACGCGGATGGGACGATCGCGGAAAGGCGGCGTGAGGGCACGCCTCCCACGGTTGTCTAACGGGGCAATGCCACCCAGTAGTCCATGTCGAGCACGACTCCGTCTTCGAGCTGGCCGTCTTCCATGAGGCCGGGGAAGTCCGCGCAATTGCGGTCCTTGACGGCGAAGGTGCGCAGGCGCAGCGCGCCGGCGTCCGACCGGCCCGGAAGCTCGGCCTTTTCCAGCACCTCGCTCCACGCATAGATGGTGTCGCCGGCGAAGGAGGGCGCCGCGTGGCGCGCGCCGTTGAGCCCCAGGACGTGGAAGGCGTTGGCAAGTCCGTTGAAGCTCAAGGAGCGGGCGATCGAGATGATGTGCCCGCCATAGACCAGGCGGCGGCCGAAGCGCTCCTGGGACTCCCGGTGCTGGTTGAAATGGACGCGCGCGGTGTTCTGGTAGAGCCGCGTCGCCATCTGGTGCTCGGCCTCTTCGATGGTCTGGCCATCCACGTGGTCGATCTTGTCGCCGACCGCGTAGTCGTCCCAGCGCCGGGGCGAACCGGCGAGCCCGTAGTCGTAAACAGTGAGCTTCAGCGGCGGCAGCGCCTTACCGAGGGTCTCGGGCGAGACGGTCTTGTCCAGCTCCGGGATCACGGTCTCGGGCGCGGGCGCATCGAGATCGCGCTTCACGACCATCACCCAACGCGCGAAGGACAGCACCTCTTCGCCGTTCTGGTTCCGGCCGGTGGTGCGCACATAGACCGTCCCGTTCTTGCCGCTGGAGTTCTGCTTGACGCCGATCACGTCCGAGGTGGAAGCGATGGTGTCGCCGGGATAAACGGGCGCAAGGAAGCGGAACTCCGCGTAGCCGAGATTGGCGATGGCGTTGCGCGACACGTCCGGCACGGTCTTGCCGATCACGAAATGGAAGACGAGGACATCGTCGATGGGCGAGCGCGGATAGCCGATGCTTTGGGCGAACGCGTCCGACGATTGCACGGCGAAACGGCCGCTGTAGAGCGCGGTGTAGACGCTGACATCGCCGACGGTGACGGTGCGCGGCGTGGCGTGCACGATCTGCTCGCCGACTTTGAAATCCTCGAAATAGTTTCCGGTGACGGTGCGGTCGATCTTCTGTGTCTGGGTCATGTGGTCGTCGTTGCGAGTTTCAAACCGATAATGGAGCCGATGAGCGTGACGATGAAGAACAGCCTCATGGCCGTGGCCGGCTCCTTATAGACGAGGATGCCGACAATGACAGTGCCAACCGCACCGATCCCGGTCCAGATGGCGTAGGCCGTCCCGATCGGGATGTCCTTGAGCGACTTATTGAGGAAGATGAAGCTGAGAACGATGCAGACCGCGAAGATCAATGTCGGCCAAAGCTTCGTAAAGCCTTGGGTGAGCTTGAGGGTCGAGGCGAAGCCGACCTCGAAGAGCCCTGCCAGGATCAGATAGGCCCAGGACATGACCATGGTCCTCTTGGCTGCGATCGTCTCGCGGTCGTCGAAGACCGGTCGCGTGTTGCACGGAGAACGGCGCTCCGCTCAATCCGAGCGGCGGGCCGACGGTCCGGACCATAGTTTCGGGACGGGGTCCTGTCACCCTTCAAGGCGTGGTTGGCAGGACGCGAAAAGCAAGACGCGGACGCGGCGCGCCGCGGGCGGCATTGCGCGAAGCCCACGAAAAATGGCGGCTCTGCCATCGCGAGAACCGCCATTCTTCAAAGGTTCGCTGGATCAGCGCGAATTACGCGCGGTCGAGCTCGGCAGGAAGGTAGGAAGTCACTTCCATACCAGCTTCGGACTCGGTGATCTCGGGCTTCAGCCACTCTTTCATGATCGTCTCCTTGTGTTTCACTAGATCCCTAGGGTGCGACAATTTGGATGAGAAGCGCATGACGCGTCAATGAAAACAATCTGAACGGCGCGAAGCGGTGTTCGGTCAAAGGCGCGCCGGAAACGGAAGGAACGGCCGGGACAAAAACGAGATAACCCAGCGCAGAAATCTAAACGGCACAAATAAAAATGGCGGCCCCGCAAATCGCTAGGACCGCCATTTTTGAAAACTTGCTAGATCAGCGCGAATTAAGCGCGGTCGAGCTCAGCAGGAAGGTAGGAAGTGACTTCCATACCAGCTTCGGACTCGGTGATCTCAGGCTTCAGCCACTCTTTCATGGTCGTCTCCTTAAGTTCGTTCGGTGAACGTCGTCGTCCCTAGATAATGGGGATGGTGAATGAGAACCGCATGACTGGCACATTAACAGATTCTTACAGGAAAAATCACTTATAAACAGCTAGTTAGACGGTTTCGTTCGCGGGCTGGTGCGGCGTTCTGTCAGGTTCCGGCTCTTATTGGAACAGCAAAGCGGCCTTTGCCAGCGTATTGAACACGCCCCAGAGCAGCGGAATGCCGACAAAGGTCCAAGCCAGGACCAGCTTGACCTTGTTGGCGGCGGAGACGTCCTCGTGGTGGCTCGTTTCGGTCATCAGTCCTCCATGGAGGCCTTCAACTCGGCCTCGCTCATATGGTGCTTCTCATCGACGGGCGTCATCAGCCAATTCAGGACGAAGCCGATGAACAGCAGTCCCGCCATGATGTACATGGTCACCGAGTAGGCGTCGGCCTTCGGCACGCCGTGATTGATCTGGTACTCGCGGATGTAGTTGACGAGGACCGGGCCGAACACCCCGGCCGCGGACCAGGCCGTCAGAAGGCGGCCGTGGATGGCGCCCACGTAGCGGGTGCCGAAAACGTCCCGGAGATAGGCGGGGATCGTGGCGAAACCGCCTCCGTACATGGACAGGATCACCGCGTAGCAGGCGACGAACAGAACGATTGAGTCGATCCGTCCCGTCCAGGGCACGATGGCGTAGAGCACCATGCCGAGCGCGAAGAAGATCATGTAGGTGTTACGCCGTCCGATATAGTCGGAGGACGAGGCCCAGAAGAAGCGGCCGAGCATGTTGAACAGGCTGAGCAGGCCGACGAAACCGGCCGCCGCGGCCGCCGTGATCTGGCCCGGAAACATCTCCTGGCTCATGGCCGAGGCCTGTCCCAGCACGCCGATGCCGGCCGTCACGTTGAGGCAGAGCACGCCCCAGAGCAGATAGAACTGCTTCGTCTTCAGCGCTTCGTCCACGTGCACATGAGCGGTGGTGACCATCTTCTTCGGCTGCGCGGGGGGCTCATAGCCTTCCGGCAGCCAGCCGTTGGGCGGCACGCGCACCAGCACCGCGCCCATCATCATGAAGAACAGATAGACCAGGCCGAGTGTGATGAAGGTGCCCATGACGCCGACATCCGTCGGACTCGAGAAGTACTTCATGAGCCAGACCGACAGGGGCGATGCGATCATCGCGCCGCCGCCGAAGCCCATGATGGCCATGCCGGTCGCCATGCCCGGACGGTCCGGGAACCAGGTGATCAGCGTCTTCACCGGGGAGATGTAGCCGAGCCCGAGGCCGCAGCCGCCGATGACGCCGTAGCCGAGATAGATGAGCCAGAGCTGATGCAGGTGGATACCGAGCGCCGAGAGGAGAAAGCCGCCGCCGAAGCACAGGGCCGCGGTGAACATCGCCCGGCGCGGCCCCACCCGGTCGAGCCAGGTGCCGGTGAACGCCGCGGACAGTCCGAGGAAGACGATCGCGAGGGAGAAGATCCAGCCGAGTTGGGTGAGGCGCCAATCGTCGGGCGCGGATTCGGTGATGCCGATCAGCCGGGTCATGGGCAGGTTGAAGACGCTGAATGCGTAGACCTGACCGATACAGAGATGGACGCAAAGTGCCGCCGGCGGCACGAGCCATCGGCTGAAACCCGGTTTCGCTATTGTGTGCGACCGGTCGAGCCAGCCGAACAAGCCTCCGGATTCCGCGTGTGCTGCGGTCGTCATATGCGAGCTCCCCCCGTTTGAATGGCGCATTTGTGCGCTTATTGGCGGCTACTCTGAACGGGCTTGGCCGATACCGCAAGGTACTTGGCGCGCAAAGCGCTTCTGAGCCGGCCGCTGGCGGTCTAATACGACAGCCGCGTGACACGTTGCTGGAGCCTCGCAGCCCAAATGCAAGGCCCCGTGCCTTGAACCTGCCGGATGACCGCCGGCAATTGTGTCAAGGGCACGGGGCCAAACCCCGACTGCGTCGATCGGGGTGTTAGGACGCTTTGCGGAACTTCTCGGCTTCCTCGGAGCCTCCGGTCGCGTCACCGGCGGTGTAGGAATGCGCGCCGGTACCGGCCAGCGTGCCGTCCTGAACGATGAGATATTCATCGCGGATCGGCTTGCCGGCGAGGAAACACTCCAGGATCTCGCGCGTGCCGGCGGCATAACGCGTCTGGGCCGACAGCGACGTCCCGGAGATGTGGGGCGTCATGCCGTGGTTCGGCATGGTGCGCCAGGGATGATCCCTGGGCGCCGGCTGCGGGAACCAGACATCGCCCGCGTAGCCTGCGAGCTGGCCACTCTCGAGCGCGCGCACCACGGCGTCGCGATCGCAGATCTTGCCGCGCGCGGTGTTCACCAGATAGCTGCCGCGCTTCATCTTGCCGATCATTGCATCGTCGAAGAGATGCTCCGTCTCGGGATGGAGCGGGCAGTTGATGGTGACGACGTCGCAGGCCTTGGCGAGGGACTCGACGTCCGGATGGAAGGTCAGCCCGAGTTCGACCTCCACGTCGGCCGGCAGGCGGTGCTTGTCGGTGTAGTGCAGGTTCACGCCGAACGGCTTCAGGCGGCGCAGCACCGCAAGGCCGATGCGGCCGGCGGCAACGGTGCCAACCTCCATGCCTTCCAGGTCGTAGGACCGCTCGACACAGTCGGCGATATTCCAGCCGCCGTTCACGACCCACTGATAGGACGGGATGTAGTTGCGCACGAGGGACAGGATCTGCATCACCACATGCTCGGCGACGCTGATGGAGTTGCAGAAGGTCACCTCGGCCACGGTCACGCCGTTGTCCATGGCCGCTTGCAGGTCGACGTGGTCAGAGCCGATTCCCGCAGTCAGCGCGAGTTTCAGGTTCTTGGCCTTGGCGATGCGCTCCGCGGTCAGATAGGCCGGCCAGAAGGGCTGGGAGATGACCACGTCGGTGTCGACGAGCTCCTTCTCGAAGGTCGAATCCGCGCCGTCCTTGTCGGAGGTCACGACGAGTTCGTGGCCATTCGCCTCAAGGAACGTGCGAAGACCAAGCTCGCCGGAGACGCTGCCGAGCAGCTCGCCGGGCGTGAAGTCGATGGCATCGGGGGTGGGGGCCGTCTGGCCATCCGCGTAGCCGGCGATATGGGGGATGCTGTCGCGGGCATATCTCGGCGGAAAGCCGTCAATCGGATCGTCGTAGAGTACACAAAGAACTTTTGCCATATCGGCACTCCTTTCGGAGCGACATGGACGCGCACGCTCAGGACGCCCCGCCAGCGCCCACAAGCGGAGATCGACGACGTGCAGTGCATGTCGCGAGTTGGGGGTCCGGGGCCGGCATCATCGTCGTGCGCCGGGGCCTGGACCGCGTTTCCTCATGTCGGCTGGCGCACATTCCGTATTGCGCTTCTGCGAGGCCGACAATGGCATTACGCTCCCGCTGCGATGCGGGATCAAGATGGGACTCCGAATAGCGTGATCGGATATTCCTATCGACCTTGCAGCCGACTCCCGCTGGACAAATCCCGGCGCGGCTGGAATTTTACGGCCGACCAGGAAAGGAGAACCCGTGCTCTCAAAGTCGCTTCTCGATGGGTACTGGCGGTTTCGCCGGGAGAACCATGCCGCCGACAAGGGCCGCTACGAACAGCTGGCCAAGCTCGGCCAGGCGCCGACAGCTTTGGTGATCGCGTGTTGCGATTCCCGCGTCGACGTGTCGGCCATCTTCGACGCGGGACCGGGCGATCTTTTCATCGTCAGGAACGTGGCCAATCTGGTGCCGCCCTTCGAACCGGATGGCAGGTTCCATGGCACGAGCGCCGCGGTCGAGTACGGCGCCGAGGTGCTCAACGTGCCGAATATCATCGTGTTGGGCCATTCCCATTGCGGCGGGATCGCCGCCTATCGCGAGAAGCTGCAAGGAAAGCCCGACGGCACGAATTTCATCGGCACGTGGCTGACGCAGCTCGACGGTCTCGAAGTGAAGGACGAGGACATCCGGACCTTCGGTCAGGAGACGGCGTTCGAGCTCGCCGGCATTCGCCAGTCGCTCGCGAATTTGCGCATGTTCGATACCGTCCGGGACCGCGAGGCCGAGGGGATCCTCGCGCTGCATGGGCTGCATTTCGATATCGGCAGCGGCCTGATTTTGGCGCACGACCCGGAGACCGACGCGTTCGCGCCGCTGCCCGAGACCGTCGAGGCCTGAGCTACGGCCCGTCGCGGCAGCGCCAGCACCCTCGGCCCCAAGCCTTTTTGATGGCGTCTACGCTGCCTTCTTCTTCAGCATGTCCCGTTCGATCATGGTCTCGGCGATCTGGATCGTATTGAGCGCCGCGCCTTTGCGCAGATTGTCCGAGACGCACCACAGGGTCAGGCCGTTGTCGACGGTCTGGTCGTCGCGAACGCGGCTGACAAAGGTGGCGTAGTCGCCGACGCACTCGACCGGCGTCACGTAGCCGCCGTCCTCGCGCTTGTCGACCACAAGCACGCCCGGGGCCTCGCGCAGGACTTCGCGCGCTTCGTCCGCGCTGAACGGGTTCTCGAATTCGATGTTCACGGCCTCGGCCGTGCCCACGAAGACGGGCACGCGCACGCAGGTCGCGGTGAGCTTGATCTTCGGATCGAGGATCTTCTTCGTCTCGACCATCATCTTCCATTCCTCCTTGGTCGAACCGTCGTCTAGGAAGACATCGATATGGGGAATGACGTTGAAGGCGATCTGCTTGGTGAACTTCTCGGGCGCGGGCGGATCGGTGACGAAAATACCCTTGGTCTGGGTCCAAAGCTCGTCCATCGCCTCCTTGCCCGCGCCGGACACGGATTGATAGGTCGAGCAGACCACGCGCCTGATCTTGGCCGCGTCATGAAGCGGCTTGAGCACGACCACGAGCTGCGCCGTGGAGCAATTGGGATTGGCGATGATGTTCTTCTTGGTGAAACCGGCGATCGCGTCCGGGTTCACTTCGGGCACGATGAGCGGCACATCCGGGTCGTAGCGCCAGCACGAGGAATTGTCGATGACGACGCAGCCGGCCGCGCCGATCCGGGGCGACCACTCCTTGGAGATGGCGGAGCCTGCGGACATCAGCGCGAAGTCGATGCCCGAGAAATCGAAGTTCTCCAGGTCGCGGCATTTCAGGCGGGCATCGCCGTAGGACACCTCGGTCCCGATGGACCGCCGGGACGCGATCGGGATGACCTCGTCGGCGGGAAACTCCCGCTCTGCGAGGATGTTGAGCATCTCGCGCCCGACATTGCCGGTCGCGCCGATGACGGCGACTTTGTAACCCATTCGATACTCCTGCCGGTGACGGCTGCCTGGTCGACCAAAGTTGTGTGGGCCGCGCGCCTGGCCACGGCGAACCGTGCGGCGTTTTTGACCTGCCTCGCGGCGGATGTATGGGAAGGCGGCGCCAAAGTAAAGACGCCCCGGTTTTTGCGGGGCCTACCGCCTAGTTCACGCGCCGGCCGGGCAGCTCGTCCTTCACCTCGGCGCACTTCTTGTGGGTGAATTCATTGACCATCTTCACCACGTCCGGTCCCAGCACGTTGGACTGGTTGTCGAGGCCGGTGCCGGCGTACACGACCGGATAGATCAGGAGCGGCGCCGAGACGTCGCCCCAGTTGATCCTGGCGGAAACCGCCTCGCCGTTCTTGAAGGTCACTTCCGGTGCGAGCTCCATCTCGACCACGTAAGGTTCGCTGCTCTCCCGGTGAAGCGCGCAGGTCACGGCGAACGTGTCCATCTTGATGGTCGCGTCCTTGACCAGCATCGCCTCGGCCAGATCGGCCCGCGACAGGTTGAGCTTGGATTCGCAGACCGCCTTGCCCCAGGGCCAGCCGATCTGATTGCCCAGCATTTCGGTGAGCGAATCCGCGCGCCAGGTCTTCTTGATGTCGCAGGCAATGTCCTCGCCCAGCGGCTCGCGCGTGGCGATGATATCGCAGATCTCGATCTTGCAGGCCTTGCGGGCTTCCTTCTCGGCCTTCTCCTCGGGCGTCAGCTCGATCTTGGAGGAGACTTGCGGGCCCAGCCCGGGCGCCGTCGGCTCAGCGATCTCACTGTCCTCGGTCCCCGTGCCTTCAGGCTCTGCGTCCGTCGCTTGCGAGTCCGCGGGGTCCGCGTCGTCGTCGGCCTCCGCACCGTCTTCTGCTTGCGGCTGCTCTTCGGCTTGCATCGCATCGTCCGCAGGGTCCGTGGCTTCGGTCGTCTCTTCGGAGGCGGTGGGCTCTTTGGATGCCGCGGGCTCTCCGTCACCGGAGTCCTCGACGGCCCAGGCAAGCGGGGCCGCCAGCAAGAGGGTGAAACTCAAGGAAAGCCAGGCGGAAGCGTGTCTCATGGGTCTTAACTTGCAGAGTTAAGCGACGCGATGATGGCATCGCCCATTTCGCGGGTGCCGACGGTCTTGCAGCCCTCCTGCGCGATATCGCCGGTGCGCAGGCCCTGGTCCAGGACGGCGGCGATGGCGGTCTCGATCTTGTCGGCCAGTTCGCCCTGGTCGAAGGAGTAGCGCAAGCACATGGCGAAGCTCGCGATGGTCGCGATCGGGTTCGCCTTGCCCTGTCCGGCAATGTCGCGCCGAGCCATGCACCGGCTCGTACATGGCGGGCCGCATGCCGTTCGCGTCCGCCGCGCCGAGCGAGCGCTCGGCAGCATGCCGAGAGAGCCCGTCGCCATGGCCGCCTCGTCGGAGAGCACGTCACCGAACAGATTGTCGGTCACGATCACGTCGAACTGCTTGGGTGCGCGCACGAGTTGCATGGCGCAGTTGTCGGCCAGGATGTGCTCGAGCTTCACGTCGGAATAGCCGTCCTTGTGGACCCGGGTGACCACCTCGTTCCACAGCACGCCGGTCTTCATCACGTTGCGCTTCTCGGCGGAGTGCACCAGGTTGCCGCGCTTGCGGGCGAGATCGAAGGCGACCGCGGCGATGCGCTCGATCTCGTAGGTCTCGTAGACTTGCGTGTCGACGGCGCGCTTCTGCCCGTTGCCGAGATCGGTGATCTCCTTTGGCTCGCCGAAATAGACGCCGCCGGTCAGTTCGCGCACGATCATGATGTCGAGCCCCTCGACCAGCTCGCGCTTGAGCGAGGAGGCGTCGGCCAGCGCGGGATAGCAGATCGCCGGGCGCAAATTCGCGAACAGCTCGAGATCCTTCCGGAGACGCAGGAGGCCGGCTTCGGGACGCTTGTCGTAGGGAACGCCGTCCCATTTCGGCCCGCCCACGGCGCCCAGCATGACCGCGTCGGCCGCATGGGCGGTCTGCATGGCCGCTTCCGAAATCGCCTCGCCGTGCTCGTCATAGGCGCAGCCGCCCACGAGGTCCGTTTCGGTCTCGATCGAAACGGCGCCCGTGCCGTTGGCCCAGTCGACGAGGCGGGTCACCTCGTCCATCACCTCGGTGCCGATGCCGTCGCCGGGAAGAAGTAAGAGTTTGAATGAAGCCATGAAGTTACGCCCGCCCTATGCTAAAGCACCCACCGAAGAAAGGCCGGAAACGCTCCGGCGGCGTTTTGGGTAGCGGGAGTAGGACATGCTGACAAGGGTGCTGTTGACTCTTCTTGTGCTCGCTTTCGGGGCCGGGCTTGGCATGGCCGAGGACGCGGAGCCGAAAACCACGGTCGTGAGCCTCGGCATCACCGATCACAAGGTCGACGAGACCGAACTGATGAAGCGTATGGCCCTGCCCAAGCCGCGCTTCGATTCGCCCGGCGTCGCCTATGGCTGGGTGGCCCACGCCAAGAAGGGCGACACGGTCGAGGTCCATCTGACCAAGGACGGGACGTCCCTGATGCACAATGTGCGCGAGGTCGCCGAGGAGGACACGGACGTCCTGCTCCAGGCCGGCAAGACGGGCGTTCCGGCCGGCGGGTGGCCCAAAGGGGAGTACACCGCGAAGGTGACCGTCACACGCGGCGGCGAAACGGTCGCCGAGCAGGAAACCGATCCCGTTCCGTTCGAGTGAGTCCCGCTCGCCTAGACTCGGACTTCGAACTTCACCAGATTTCGTCATGGCCGGGCGTGTTGTGAGCCTTCGCCCGCGGAGCCGGACCCCGGTGGCCATCCACGTCTGACAGTTTTGCACGAAGATCGTGAAGATCGTGGATGCCCGGATCAGTCCGGGCATGACGGCATGAGCGCAGCTTAGACCCAGGGTTTGGCGGCGCTCGTCTTCTGCTCGTAGGCATCGATCTGCGCGGCTTTCTCGAGGGTCAGGCCGATATCGTCCAGCCCCTCGATCAGGCAGCGCTTGCGATGCGGATCGACGTCGAAATGGATCTTGCCGCCGTCCGGCCCGGAGATCTCCTGGGCTTCCAGGTCGATGGTGAGCCGGGCATTGTCGCCACGCGCGGCATCGTCGATCAGCTTGGCGATCTCCTCCTGCGGCAGAACGATGGGCAAAATGCCGTTCTTGAAGCAGTTGTTGTAGAAAATGTCCGCGAAGGACGGCGCGATGATGCAGCGAAAGCCGAAATCGAGCAGGGCCCAGGGCGCATGCTCGCGGGACGAGCCGCAGCCGAAATTCTCGCCCGCGATCAGGATCTGCGCCTTCGTATAGGGTTCCCGGTGAAGCACGAAGTCCTCGTGCCTGTTGCCGTTCTCGTCATAGCGCAGCTCGGCGAAAAGGCCCTCGCCAAGGCCGGTGCGCTTGATCGTCTTCAGATATTGCTTGGGGATGATCATGTCCGTATCGACATTGATCATCGGCAAATGGGCGGCGATGCCCGTGAGTTTCGTGAATTTTTCCATGCTCATCCTCTGTTCGCTGAGCCATATAGAGCTTTCCGGGGCGACTTTCTACTGTCACAGTCCCGCGCAGAATTCCGGTCATGGTGCCTCGCGCAGACCAAGGGCCATTAGGGAGACACGGGCATGGCGGGCACGGTGATCTACGAGGCGCATCCGGCGATGTTTCGGGCGCATCCCTTCTGGTTTGTCTTTTGCGTGCTGCTGATCGCGGCGTTCGGGCTCGGCCTGCTCCTGCTGCTCTATTGGTACATCAAGACGAAGGCCACCTGCCTGACGGTGACGGAGAATGAGCTCATGTACGAACAGGGCATCCTGAGCAAGGAGCGGCTGTCGGTCTCGCTTCGGCATATCCGCTCGGTGCAGGTGAACCAGAGCTTCCTCAACCGCATTTTGGGAGTGGGCGAGGTGATCATAGCGACTGCGGGCGATGAGCCGGAATTCTCCGTGGGCGAACTCCCCGATCCGCACGAGGTGCGCGAGGCCATCAGCCGGGCGCAGGCCCTGCGGATGGACGATTAGAGGCGCGCGGCATCGTGGGCGAGGGCGACCGTCAGGACCGGAAGGAGGCCACGAAGCTGTTCGTCGCGGCCGCGGTCGCGCTGGTCCTGCTCGTTCTTATGGGCGTTGCCGGGTTCTACTACCTGACGGCGGCGATGGGGCAGGCGGATCCGTTCTCCGACGGCCTTGGACTGAAGAGCGCGGCGCTGATCTCCTTCGCCGTCTCCTTTGTCGCCATTCTGGTGATGGCGGTGGCGTCCGGGGGCGATGCCATCCTCGGCGAGTTGCCCTTCACCATTGCCGGCTTCCTGATCTTCTTCGTGATTTTCTGGCTGATGATCGCCTGGATCTTCTGAGATCCAAGGGCACCCGGGTGAGGTCCAAGAGCACCTAAGACGGCGGCGTGTCTAGTTCGCCGGTCCGAGCGTATGGGGATTCATGCCCGAGCTTGCCCGCTGGGTTCCGTGCACCAGCTCGCGGTAATAGGCCCGCATGGTCTTGCAGCGTTGCGGACCCGGCGGGTGGACGGCATCGCCCTTCAGCTTCGAAATGAAGGTGCAGATCTCTTCCATGCCCTGGGCGTCAAGCCAGCCCCATCTCACGCCCCGGCGGATGGCGAACAGGTCGGCCTTGGTCTCGCTAGCGCCGATGAACTGATGCCCGCATTCGTGGCTGTAAATATAGAGCTTCACCTGGGTGGACAGGCCCTGAATCCTGGTGGTGTTCAGGATGACAAACCCGGGAAAGGCGCCGCCCCAGCTATCGAATTTCGGGTTCAGCACGGTCGGCCGGGTGCCGCAATTGACCTGCTGGCCGTCGATCTTGAGCGCGCCGTGCGGGACCGCCTTGGTCTGCGGGCCGGCTTGCTTCATATATTGCTCGACACTCGGGGCTTGGGCCCGGTTGCCGCGGAAGATCAACTCCTGCGCGGACGCCATCCCCGACCAGCCGATCGCGGTTGCAAGAATGACGGTGGCCAAAAGTCCTGGTCGCGTTATCGCGTCTTTGAAACCCATCGTGGGGGCAGTCTAGAGCGGGAATGGTGTTCAGACAATGACTAAGGATTGTCGCAGCGCCATTCGTCGGGCGGTCCTAGCCGGCGGCTTCGGACTCGATGCGCTCCATATCGGCGTCGGACAGGCCGAAATGATGCCCGATCTCGTGGATCAGCACATGGGCGATGATGTCCTCGAGCGCTTCGTCGTGGGTCTCCCAATAGGCCAGGATCGGCCGGCGATAGAGGAAGATCATTTCCGGGAGCGGCGAGACGTCCAGCACGCTCTGCCGGGTCAGGTCGACGCCGTGATAGAGCCCCAGCAGCCCGTAGGGCGAATCGATGTGGAGGGCGTCGAGGGCCTCGCTGGTGGGAAAGTCCTCCACGCGGATGAGCACGTCCTTGGTCATATCCCGAAAATTGGCCGGAAGCGCCGCGAACGTCCGGTTCGCGACCGCCTCGAAGTCGGCGAGGTTCGGGAGACGGCGGGAGGTCATGGGTGGCTCACCGGTGCCGCTCGGGCATCGGCGCCGTCCGCCCGAGGTTGCCGGGTTTGGCCGCCAGGACAATCGCCTCACGCAAGGTGAAGGTGAGGCCGTCGGCGGTCTCGCGCGGACGCAGGAGCGTGCGCAAGGGCTCGGCGTCCAGCATGTCCTTCAGGCGAGCGACCGTCTCGTCCGTACAGCGCATGCGCGCCACCCAGGCCTCGAAGCCGATATCCTGGTCCATGACCTCCGCCGAGGTCAGCTCCAGACCGGCCTCGTCGATCAGCGCACACCAGCCTTGAGCGAAAGCGCCCGGCCGTGGCTCGGGTCGCGCAGCTTCTCGAACGCGTTGTAGGCCGCCGCCACGTCCGCATCGTCCGGTGAGACATTGTCGACCAGGGCGAAGATGCCGCCGGGGATCATCACCCGCGCGGATTCGGCGACGAAGTCCTTCGGCTTCGGGAAGTGATGCGCCGCGAGCCGGCAGGTCACCAGGTGGAAACTCGTGTCGGGGAACGGCAGATCCTGCGCGTTCGCCTGCCGGGTCACCACGTTGCCGAGGCCCCGCTCCTTGGCGAGCCGCTTCACTTGGGCCAGCATCTCCGGGGTGATGTCGGACGCGGTCGACTTGGCGATCCTCGGGGCGAAGGCCAGTGCCGTGTGTCCGGCGCCCGTCGCGACATCCAGCTGCCGCCAGGTGGGCAGCGGGTCGATCAGTTCGGTGAGCCGGGCGAGCGAGGGCCCTTCGGCGTGCACCGCGCAGGCTGCGTAATCGGCCGCCGCTTCACCGAATTTCTTTTGAACGAGAGAAGTCATGATGCTGTTTCTGCCATCAACCCCGCATGGTGTCATTGCCCGGCTTGACCGGGCAATCCAGTAATTGGCACGGGCCCCGTTCCAGCAAGCGGCAACGCTTACTGGATTCCCGCCTTCGCGGGAATGACAAGCATTCTAGTGCAGATCGCGGATGTCGACGAAGTGGCCGGCGATCGCGGCGGCGGCGGCCATTTGCGGCGACACGAGATGCGTGCGCCCAGGCGCCCCTGACGGCCTTCGAAATTGCGGTTCGAGGTCGAGGCGCAGCGCTTCGCCGGGCGCCAGCTTGTCCGGGTTCATGGCCAGGCACATGGAGCAGCCCGGCTCGCGCCATTCGAAGCCGGCCTCGGTGAAGATCCTGTCGAGGCCTTCCGCTTCGGCCTGGAGCTTCACGAGGCCGGAGCCCGGCACGATCATCGCGTTGAGGTTCTCGTTGACGTGCTGGCCCTCGACCACCTTGGCCACGGCGCGCAGATCCTCGATGCGGCCATTGGTGCACGAGCCGATAAAGATGCGGTCGAGCGTGATGTCGGTGATCTTCTCGCCGCCCTTGAGGCCCATATAATCGAGCGCGCGGATCGCCGCCTGGCGCTTGGTCTCGTCGGCGATGTCCTCGGGGCTGGGCACGCGGCCCGCGACCGAGACCACCTGCTCGGGGCTCGTGCCCCAGGAGACGATGGGCGGCAGGTTGGCCGCGTCCAGCACGACCTCGGCGTCGAAATGGGCGCCTTCATCGGAGAACAGGCGTCTCCCATGGGCCTTCGCCATTTCGAAGGCGCCACCCTTGGGCGCGCGCGGGCGGCCCATGATGTAGTCGAACGTCTTCTGGTCGGGCGCGATCAGGCCGGCGCGGGCGCCGCCCTCGATCGACATGTTGCAGACGGTCATGCGCCCTTCCATGGAAAGGTCGCGGATGGCTTCGCCCGCATATTCGATGACGTGGCCGGTGCCGCCCGCCGTGCCGATCTCACCGATGATGGCGAGGATGATGTCCTTGGCGGTGACGTTCTCGGGCAGCTTGCCCTCCACGCGCACCAGCATGTTCTTGGCCTTTTGCTGGATCAGCGTCTGGGTGGCGAGCACATGCTCCACCTCGGAGGTGCCGATGCCGTGGGCCAGGGCGCCGAAAGGCCCGTGGGTCGAGGTATGGCTGTCGCCGCACACGATCGTGGTGCCGGGCAGGGTGAAGCCCTGCTCGGGGCCGACCACGTGTACGATGCCCTGGCGCTCGTCCAGCTCGTGATAATAGTCGATGCCGAAATCGTCCGCGTTCTTGGCGAGCGCGGCGACCTGCGTCGCGGAGTCCGGATCGTCGATGCCCTTGGAGCGGTCCGTGGTCGGCACGTTGTGGTCCACCACGGCCAGCGTCTTCTCGGGGCTTCGCACCTTGCGGCCGGCCATGCGCAGGCCCTCGAAGGCCTGCGGGCTCGTGACCTCGTGGACGAGGTGCCGGTCGATATAGAGAAGAGAGGTCCCGTCGGGGGCCTCGTGGACCAGATGTTCGTCCCAGATTTTGTCGTAGAGCGTGCGGGGCTTTGCCATGGATTCGAGCTTAGGGTTGGATTTGAACGCAATCTTTCGGATCGTCACGCCTCAGATGGCGATTGAATCCGGAATTTCCAGCTCTGCGGCAAACCGCGAGACGCGCCCGGCAGGGGCGTGCGGGTGAGCCGCCCGTCGGAAACATCGGCCGTTTTCGAAGGGACGGCCGGGACGGAGCCCGGCCAGACTATCCGCGAACGCTACGCGTCCTTGTTCTCAGCCGTTTCCGACGGCGCCGTTTCGGCCTCGTCCTCGATCGCCGGAACTTCGTCGACCGTCATTTCGGCCATGACCGCGATGGCCTTGCCGTTCCAGTCGCCGTCTTCGATCTGCTCGCCGAGCGAAAGCTTGTCGGAGAGATAGGCGATCGCGTCGTCGTTCATGGTCGCGATCTGCTCGATCTTGGTGACGCCGAGCTTGTTCAGCTTCTTCTCGAGATCCTCGGTGATCCCGGTGATGAGCTTGAGATCGTCCGGCTCGCCCTTCGGCTTGGTGAAGCCCTTGAAGCTGTAGGCTTTTTTGCCCTTCGCGTCACCGCGCGTGTCCCGGCGCTCCGGAATGCGGGCGGCCTTGCCGCGGCGGCCGCGAAGATAATAGAGCTTGGCCCGGCGCACGCGGCCGTGGCGGACCACTTCGATGGACTCGATCAGCGGCGAATGGATGGGGAAGACGCGCTCCACGCCCTCGCCGTAGGAAATCTTGCGGACGGTGAAGTTCTCGTGGATGCCGCCACCGGCGCGGCCAATGCACACGCCTTCATAGGCCTGAACGCGGCTGCGCTCGCCTTCCACCACCTTCACGTTGACGCGGACGGTGTCACCGGGGCCGAATTCCGGCACGCTGCGCTTGTTCAAGCGCTCGGTGACCTGCTCTTTTTCGAGCTCGGCAATGATGTTCATCTCGATACCTTTCGTGGGACGCCTGCCGGGCCGGTGCCGGCCCAAGAACGAACGCCATTCTTTTTGATTGATCGGGGTCCGGACTTCGAATGTCCAGACGGATGCGACCGCCCAAGCGAAAGCCCGGCAGCCAGCGGGGCTTTCCTACCCCAGCCGGTGCGCCTTGTCGATGGTTTTCGGGGCCGAAATCCAGCCCTTAGGGCCTGCGGTCGAGGCTGCGGATATAGGCGATCACGTTCCGCATATCGTCTTGCTCCAGGATGATATTGGGCATGGTCGGGTGCGAACTCTGAAACCAAACGGACAGGGCATATTCGGTCATGCCCGGCGTTTCGGCTACTTCCTGGAACGGCGTGGCGCCAATTGTCGAGGAGAGGTCCTCGCCCGGCAGCACCGCGTGACAGCCGGCGCAGACCTCCACCGCAAAGGCCCGTCCCGCCGCGACATTGGCTTCTTGCGCCTTCGCGCCCGGCGTCACCCCGGCCGCCATCGCGGCAACGAGGACCATCATCGCTTTCATGCCCAGCTCCTTCTTCTTCGACGAACGTTGACTTGCGCGGCCGAGCCCGCCCTGACCTCTATCAAGATTGACACGACGATCAAGACTAGGACTTCCCGCGTTTCGCCCAAAGGTCGGGCCGGCGCGCCTTGGTGAGCGCTTCGGCCTGCTCGCGGCGCCACTGAGCGATTTTCGCGTGATCGCCCGAGAGCAGCACGTCGGGAATGGCGTGGCCCTCCCACTCTCGGGGCCGCGTGTAGTGCGGATATTCCAGGAGGCCCGCGGCGAAACTCTCCTCGGCAAGCGTGCCGTCATTGCCGAGAACGCCGGGCAGCAGCCGCACGCAGGCGTCGATCAGCACCTGCGCGGCCAGGTCCCCGCCGGAGAGCACATAGTCGCCGATCGAGACCTCTTCGATGGCGCGCGCATCCAGCACGCGCTGGTCGAGCCCTTCGAAGCGGCCGCAGAGCAGGATCACGCCAGGGCCCTTTGCCAGCGCCTGGACGCGCTCCTGGGCGAGGGGCGTCCCGCGCGGCGACAGGTAGATCGCGGGGCTCCCGGCCGGTGCGGCGACCTTGGCGGCGTCGATGGCAGCCGCGGCGACATCGGCGCGCATCACCATGCCCGCCCCCCCGCCGGCGGGCGTATCGTCCACGGAGCGGTGCTTGTCGGTGGCGAAGTCGCGAATGTCGATCGCCTCGAAGCTCCAAAGGCCTTCGATGAGCGCCTTGCCCGCAAGGCTCAAGCCGAGCGGCCCCGGAAACATCTCGGGGAACAGGGTCAGGACCGTGGCCTTCCAAGTCATGGTGTATTCCAAGTCATGGTGAGGTCCTCGGAGCGGCGCCGTCAGGACGTGCCGTCGAGCCGCTGCTCGCCTCTTCGATCAAGAACCACGTTTCGCGCGTCCCGACGCCCTTGATGGATATGGGGCCGCGCTCGGTCATCAGAAACCCGCCGTCGAGGGCCTCGCGGACCTCGGCCGACACCTGAATCTCGCCCGGGAGCGAGTGCGATTCGAGCCGGGCCGCGAAGTTCACGGTCTCGCCCCACACATCGTAGGAGAATTTGTCCGCGCCGATCACCCCGGCCATGACTGGTCCGCTGGCGATCCCGATGCGGATGCGCAAGTCCACATCGTGGGCCTCCGACAGCCGTGCCACCACTTTCGGCAGGGCGAGCGCCAGCCGTGCAAGGCGCTGGCAATGGTCGGTCTGGCGGCGGCTGACGCCGGCCACGGCCATATAGCCGTCGCCGATGGTCTTGATCTTCTCGACCCCGTGCTCGGCCGCGAGCCGGTCGAACTCGGTCACGAGCCCGTCGAGAATCTCCACGGTCCGCGCGGCGCCGAGCTCCTTGGAGAGGGCTGTGAAGCCGACAAGGTCGGTGAAGAGGACCGAGGCGTCCGGTACGGCGTCGGCGATGCGCGTGGCAGGGTCCTGTTTCAGGCGCTCGATGACGGGCCCGGGCAGGATGTTGGCGAGCAGGCGGTCCGCCTCGGCCCGGGCGCGGTCCGCCTTGGTCAAGGCGTAGCCCACCACGAGGGCGACGATGCCGAACGTGGTGACGGCTGAGGAGACGTAAAGGTTCGCCAGCAGGGCCACATCCGCTTCGATGCGGGCGCTTTCGGGCGGGTAGAGAAACCACGCGGCCAGATGCAGCGCCAGGCCCGACAGCACCGCCGCGACGACGAGCCGAATATGCCCGAGCCCGCAAATCGCGAAGGCGACCGCCGCGCCGATGATGTAGTTCAGCTGAATGCCCGAGTTGTGCCCGAGCTCGCGCACGAAGAAGAACAGCGCTGCATATTCGGCGACCCAGATCACGATCATCGCCGCGCAGTCGTTGATGCGATGGGCGAGCGGCGACAGCAGCGCGACCGTGACAAGGGCGAGGTTGACCGCGATCAGCGGCCAGTATTTCGCGACGCCAAAGCTCGCATAGGTCGCGACGTAGGTCATCGACGTCGCGGCGATCAGAAGGGCCATCACGTTGATGATCGCGAGGCGGATGCGCACCTCGCGCGGATAGCCGGCGATGCCGATCTCGGCGAAACGGCGCAAGGGCCCGAGCCACGACAGGAACGCCGCGCCGGTCGTGTCGGCGCCGGCGGCGCTCGACTGCAACTCGGCGCGGAGCTGCATCAGCATGGTGCCGAGCTTGTTCTGCCCCGTCCCGTCGGCGCCGGTGCCCCAATAGAAGTCCTTGGCGGAGTCCTCTTCGATCTTCTCGTCGCCGCTGCCAACGAGAAGAGCCCGCAAGGATCGATGCTGCGTGAACTTGGCGCGCAGGGCGCGTTCGATCACCGCGTCCTTGCGGCCGTCCCAGTCCTTGGCGATCTCGGCGCGGTACTTCTTTGCGTATCGCTTCGCCGCCGCGGCCTTTGGCAGTTCGCGGATGCGCGCCTGGCGTTCCGGGGCGTCGAACTTCTGGGCTTGGTAGTAGTGCTCGCTCGTCGGCCAGACGATGCCGTCGATCTCGATCGGATAGTTCGCGAAGTTCGAAAAGTCGCTGTAGCGCGTGGATTTCGAAAAGAAGCGAATGGTCATGGCCAACAGCCTAACTCGCGATGCGCCTTGCCGCGATGGCGTTACATGTTTCCGTCGTCGCCCTCTTCCGACGCCTCGGTCTCTTCGGGCGGGATCAGTATCAGCCGTCCCGCCGCGATGTCGATCTCCGGAACCGTGTCGTCCGTGAAGGCCACGAGGAGCGACGGGCCGTCCCCGCTGGGCTCGATTTCGACGATATCTCCCGCGCCGAAATTATGGACGGCTGTCACCGTGCCGAGCGCAGCGCCGTCGGGCGAGACCGCCGTCAAGCCGATCAGGTCGGCGACGTACCATTCATCAGCCGCGGCCTCGGGCAGGGCGCTTCGCGCGATATAGAGCCTGGTGCGGTTCAGCGCCTCGGCGGCTTCGCGGGTGGTCACGCCCTTGATGGCGGCAATCAGGGCCTTGGGGGTGACGCGGACACGGGTGATCTCGATCGATTTCGTGCCCGCCTCGTCCCGTAAGGGTCCGTAGGCGGCGATGTCGGCCGGGTCCGCCGTATAGGAGCGCAGGCGCACTTCGCCCTTCAGCCCTTGCGCCGCGCCGATCTCGCCGACGAGTACGAGGTCCGGCTGTCCTTTCAAGTCCGTCTCCTCGTCTCAGGTCCTGTCGTGCCCTCGAATGGGATCGTGCCCTACTCGGAGGCTTCCTTGGCTTCCTCGTCGGCAACCGCGTCGGTGGCCTCTTCGTCGGCCTCTTCCTCGGCGGCCGCAGCGTCGTCGGCCTCGGTCTCGGCGGCAGCCTTCTCGGCCGCGTCCTTCTCGGCTTCGGCGGCGGCAGCGGCCTTTTCTTCCTCGGCGGCGCGCTTGGCTTCCTCGCGTTCGAGGCGCTTCTTGCCGGGCTTGGCCTTCTCCGGGTTGTTGCGGGGCTCGCGCTTCATGAGGCCTTCGGCGTCCAGGAAGCGGAGCACGCGGTCCGTCGGCAGGGCGCCGTTGGAGAGCCAGTGCTTCACGCGGTCGGTGTCCAGCTGGATGCGGTCCGCCGAGTCGCGGGGCAGCAGCGGGTTGAATGTGCCGACCTTCTCGATATAGCGGCCGTCGCGCGGGCTGCGCGAGTCGGCGACGACGATGCGGTAGAACGGGCGCTTCTTGGCGCCGCCCCGCGACAGTCTGATCTTCAGTGACATGGTTTCTTACTCCTAAGTGTTAGTCGAATTAACGTTGGCATTTGAGATCGGGTCAGCGCTTCTTCTTGCGCTGGCCGGGAAGTCCTGGAAGCCCGGGCGGCAAGCCGCCGGGAAGTCCGCCCCCGGGCAGGCCCGGGAAATTGGCCGGAAGCTCGGCGCCCTTCGGAAGGCTTCCGCCTTCGGGCATGTCTGCCGGCATTTGCGGCATGCCGCCGCCGAATAGGCCCGCCAGCGCGCCGCGCTTCTTGCCCATGGCCTTCATCATGTCGGCCATCTGGCGGTGCATTTTCACGAGCTTGTTGATGTCCTGCACGCTCGTGCCCGACCCCGCCGCCACGCGCTTCTTGCGCGAGGCGTTCAAGAGCTTTGGATTCTTGCGCTCGGATTTCGTCATCGATCCGATGATCGCCTGCTGGCGCTTGAGAACGGTGTCGTCGAGATTGGCGGCGTCGAGCTGCTTCTTCACCTTGCCGATACCGGGCAGCATCGAGAGCACGCCGCCCATACCCCCGAGCTTCTGCATCTGCCCGAGCTGTTCGGAGAGGTCGTTGAGGTCGAACGCGCCCTTCTTCATGCGCTCGGCCATCTTATGAGCCTTGTCGACCTCCACGGTCTCCATGGCCTTTTCGACGAGGCCCACCACGTCGCCCATGCCGAGAATGCGGCCGGCGATCCGGTCCGGATGGAAGTCCTCCAGCGCGTCCAGCTTTTCGCCGACGCCGATCAGCTTGATGGGCTTGCCCGAGACCGCGCGCATGGACAGCGCCGCGCCGCCGCGCCCGTCGCCGTCCACGCGGGTCAAGACGATGCCGGTGAGATCGACGCGCTCGCCGAAGTTCTTGGCGAGGTTCACCGCGTCCTGACCGGTGAGCGCATCGGCGACGAGCAGCGTCTCGTGGGGCTGGGCGATCTTCTCGATGGCGGCCGTCTCGGCCATCAGCTCTTCGTCGATATGGGTGCGGCCGGCGGTGTCCAGCAGCAGCACGTCGAAGCCGCCGAGCCGAGCCGCCTTGACGGCGCGTTCGGCGATTTCGGTCGGGCTCTGGCCTTCGACAATCGGGAGCGTCGCGACATTCGCCTGCTCGCCCAGGACCCGCAGCTGTTCCTGCGCGGCCGGGCGGCGCGTATCGAGCGAGGCCATCATGACCTTCTGCTTGTCGCGGGTGGTGAGGCGATGGGCGAGCTTGGCCGTGGTGGTCGTCTTACCGGAGCCTTGCAGGCCGACCATCATCATGACGACGGGTGGGTTGCGGCGGAGGTCGATCCCTTGGGCATCGGAGCCCAACATGCGGACCAGCTCGTCGTTGACGATCTTGACGACCATCTGGCCGGGCGTCACCGACTTCACCACGTCCTGGCCGACGGCCTTGGCCTTCACCCGGTCGGTGAAGGATTTCACCACGTCGAGCGCGACATCGGCCTCGATCAGGGCCCGGCGCACCTCGCGCATGGCTTCGGAGACATCGGCCTCGCTCAGCGCGCCGCGGCGCGTGAGCTTGTCGAAGATTCCGGAAAGGCGATCTGAAAGGGTCTCGAACATCAGCCGGCGTAATCCGCTACGTATTTGCGAAAGACCCAGCCGGAGCGGCATGGGCCGGAATAGGCGTCTCTGCGGGGCCAGGGCGTGCCGACGCCGCAATCCATGGTCTCGTGAGAGTAGACAACACCCAGCCAGCGGCCGCGCTGGTCGCAGAGATTGAGAATGGCGCCGTTGTAGACCCTATCCAGCACGGCGTGTTTGGAGCTGGGGCCGGAACGGACGGCCAGGAAGCCGTCGCCGCTCGGATCGAGGCCGCGCACCACGCCTTGCGAGCCGCAGGCGTCGAAATCCGCCTCTCCGCCCGCAAGGACCGGAATCTCGGGCTGCTGGGCGAGGGCCGTCATGGAGAGGCTCGAGAGCGCAAGCGCGGCCGTCACGCCAAAGACGTGCCGCTTCGCATCTCCTGCCGTCACTGTTCGCCTCATCACATCCGCCTCCACGCGGACTAGACACTCGTTCTGCTGCGCTCGATCAGGCCACAGCCCTCAAGTAGCGCGAAGCGCGGTAGGGCCAGAAAAACGGCCGGTAGCGCAACCAAAGCCGCGCTCAAGTAGGCCGAAGGCCGGTAGCGCGACCAAACCCGCGCTCAAGTAGGCCAAAGGCCGGTAGCGCAACCAAAAAAAGCACCCGTGGGCGCATCGCGCTGACGGGTGTTGACCGCCCTTTCCTAATCTTCCTCTTGCGAAGACCCCGGAAAGGGTGGCGGCTCGAAACGGAGCTGCCATGAATTTCCGCGGAATGTCGGTCAGCGCATCCTAGAAGTCAAGCGCATCCGGGAATTCGACCTAATGGGGGAGCGACTTCGAGAAGGCGTTGATGACCACGACACCCGCGACGATCAGGACAAGCCCGACGATCGCCGGCGTGTCGAGGGTCTGGCGGAAGCGAATCCAGCCGATCGTCGCGATCAGGACGATGCCGACGCCCGACCAGATGGCATAGGCCAACCCCACGGGGATCGTCTTCAGGGTCAGCGCGAGCGCGCCGAAGGAGACGGCATAGGCCAGCGCGGTGACGATGCTCGGGCCGAGGCGCGTGAACCCATCGGATTCCTTGAGTGCCGACGTCCCGATCACCTCGAAGACGATCGCAACGGCGAGATAGAGATAGGGTTTGAGCGTGGACACGGGTCAGTTGCCGCCTTCTAAAGCAGATCGGAGAGGCCCACGGCGAAGTCCAGCAAGGATTCGTCGCCGCCTACCCAGCCGACGAAGGACAGGCCCGCGGGACAGCCCGCGGCTTCCCCAACGGGAACCGAGATCTGTGGCAGGCCGGCCAGTCCGGCGAGGCACGTTGTCTGCAGGGTCCGGGTTCGGAACTCCACGAAGGAGGCGCCGTCGGGGATATCGCGCTCCGGCGGCTGGGTCGGCGTCGTCGGCAGGACGATGGCGGTCCCCGGCTGCAGGATCGTCTTGAGGTGGGACTCCACGGTGCGGCGGACGCCCCGCGCGTCCTCGGCCTCTTCCGGCGTGATCCGGGAGGCGATCTCGAAGCGCTCCTTGATCCCGGGCCCGAGCTCCACGTTGTTGGCTTCGACGAAGGGCAGGAGCGTCGACTGGACTTCGAAGCCCTGGATGGTGGCGAAGGCGGCGCGCCAGGCGGCAAGGGTCCCGCCGGCGATGGTCGCGTGCTCCACCTCCGGCAGCGCTGGCGAGAGGGTTTCGAGCGTATCCCACACGAGCTGGTCCACGCTGGCCTCGCATTCCGAGACAATGTCCGTTGCGAGGATCAAGCGTTCGACGGGCGCCTCGGTGCCGCTCCCTTGAAGCAGCGTGCGGCCGACCGTGCGAAACAGACCTGCGTCCCGGGCAAGAAGGCCCACCGTGTCGAAACTCGGGGCCATGGGGGTGACGCCGGTCAAGTCGATGCGGCCATGGCTGGGACGCAGGCCGTAGAGCCCGCAGAAGGAGGCCGGGACGCGGATCGAACCGCCCGTGTCCGAACCCAGCGCGAAATCGCACATCTGCGCGGCCACCGCCGCCGCAGACCCGCAGGACGAGCCGCCGGTCACATAGCGCCCGGCGCGCGGGTTGACCGGCTGGCCGTAATGGGCGTTGGTCCCGAGCACGCTGTAGAAGAACTCATCGCAAATGGTAATGCCCGTGAGCGAGGCGCCGGCGCCCAGGAGCTTCGCGATCGCGGGCGCCGTCTCGGCGGCCGGCGCGGCGGCGGCATAGGACTCCGGATTGCCGTTTCCGGTCTTCCGCCCTTCGATGGCGAACAGGTCCTTCACCATGAAGCTGCGTCCGGCGAGGGGGCCGTCCTGCGCCCCCAATATGGGTTCCTCCAGCGTGTGGGGGACGAGTGCGTGGACAGCATCGTGTTCGGGGACGCCCAACATTTTTCTCAGCCTCCGTCTTCTGAAAAGAGGGTGCAGGAACCAACACAACGCCATAGAAGTGCCCCCACCGCAACGCTTGACGAGCCCGAAAGGTTTGCGAGGAGGCCGAGGTCCGGTGCGTGCAACGACGACGACACCCCGCAAGGCGCTCCCGCCCACCGTCTGGGCGCTCGGCTTCACGTCGCTGTTCATGGACGTGTCGTCGGAGCTGATTCACGGCCTTCTGCCCCTGTTCCTGGTGGTCAATCTGGGGGCCAGCGCCGCCGTTCTCGGCTGGTGGAGGGGATCGCCGAGGCCGCGGCGCAGATCGTGAAGGTGTTTTCGGGCTGGCTGTCCGACACGCTCCGGCGGCGCAAGGCGCTCGCGGTCGTCGGCTATGGCCTCGCGGCCGTGACCAAGCCGCTCTTTCCCCTGGCCGGTACGGTGTCGCTCGTGGCCTTCGCCCGCCTCGTGGACCGGCTCGGCAAAGGCATTCGCGCGGCACCGCGCGATGCGCTGGTCGCCGACGTGACGCCGCCCGAACAGCGGGGCGCGGCCTTCGGCCTGCGGCAGTCGCTCGACACGGTCGGCGCGACACTCGGGCCGCTCGCCGCGATCGGGCTCATGGCGGCCTTCAACGACGACATCCGCGCCGTGCTGTGGTTCGCGGTCATTCCGGCCGTGATCGCGGTGGCCATTCTCGTCATTTTCGTGCGGGACCCGGGATCGCAAGAGGCAAGGCCCGCTGCGCCGAAACGGGTGCCCATCAAGCTTCGCCAGCTCGGCGGCCTTGGCCGGTTCTATTGGCTGGTGGTGGGCGCAGGCGCCGTGTTCACGCTGGCCCGGTTCAGCGAGGCGTTCCTGGTCATCCGCGCCTATGGGGCGGGGCTCCCTTTGGCGCTGGCGCCCGCGGTGATCGCGGTGATGAGCATCGTTTTCGCGGTCACGGCCTATCCGGCGGGCCGCTTGCAGGATCATTTCGGCGCACGGCCGCTGCTCCTGGCGGGCCTCGGCACGCTGGTCGCCGCCGATCTGCTGCTGGCGTTCGGCGGCGGGCTCGCCGCCATCTTCCTTGCCATCGGGCTTTGGGGTCTCCATTTGGGACTGACACAGGGTGTCTTGGCGGCCCTCGTGGCCCATGCGGCGCCCGCGGAGGTTCGCGGGACGCCTTCGGCGTGTTCGGCCTTGTTGTCGGGGCCGCCACGCTGGTGGCGAGCGTGATCGCCGGGGTGCTGTGGGAGGCGGTGTCGCCGGAGGCGACCTTCCTCGCTGGCGCGGGATTCGCCGTGGTTGCCATGGCCGCGTTCGTGGCGGTGCGTCCTGCCGCGCGGGCCTAGCTGCCGAGAGCTAGCCGCAAAGGCGCGAGCGGCGTTATAGAATGACCGGGATTTTGGACTGGAGACGATGGACGCGACTGCCCATAGCTACCGTAAGATGAACGGGCTCGGGAACGACTTTGTCGTGATCGACCGCCGCACGGACGGCCTTGCCTTGTCCGCCGATACGGTGCGCGCCATTGCCGACCGTGCGACGGGGGATCGGTTGCGATCAGCTGATCGCGCTCGATCCGTCCTCGGAGGCGGATGTGTTCATGCGGATCTGGAACGCCGACGGCGGCGAGGTGGCCGCGTGCGGCAACGCCGCGCGCTGCGTGGCGGCGGTGGTCTCGAGCGAGCTGGGACGGCCCGCCGTCACCATCGAAACCGAAGACCAGGTGCTCGGGGCCTACGCGGGCGCCGACGGTCTCGTAACCATCGACATGGGCGAGCCGCGGCTTCGCTGGGACGAGATTCCGCTCGCCGAGGACTTCCACGACACGAGCCGCATCGAACTTCAAGCCGGTCCCATCGATGCGCCGGTGATGCATTCGCCGGGCGTGGTCAGCATGGGCAATCCCCATGCGATCTTCTTCGTCGACGATGTGGATGCGATCGCGCTCGACCGGATCGGCTCCATGCTGGAGCACCATCCGCTCTTTCCCGAGCGTGCCAATATCTCGATCGCGCAGGTCCTGAGCCCCGAGCACGTCCGCTTGCGGACCTGGGAGCGCGGCGCCGGTCTCACCCGCGCGTGCGGGACGGCGGCCTGCGCGGCGGGCGTGGCGGCCGTGCGGCGCGGCCTGACGGACCGCAAAGTCACGGTGACGTTGCCGGGAGGCGACCTCGTGATCGAATGGCGCGAGGGCGACGGCCACGTGTTGATGACCGGCCCCTACGCGCTCGATTTCGAAGGCACGCTGCCGGCGCAGCTGTTCGATGCCGGCGAGGCGCAAGGTGTCTGACACGCCCAAAGGTGTCTGACACACTCCTGGAATTCTGTTAGAAGCCGCGACATGTCCGATCTGGAAATCATCACCTTTGGCTGCAGGCTCAATGCCTACGAGTCCGAAGTCATGCGCCAGCATGCCGACGCCGCCGGTCTCGCCGACGCGGTGATCGTCAACACGTGCGCGGTGACGGGCGAGGCGGTGCGCCAGGCGCGCCAGGCGATCCGCAAGGCGCGGCGCGAAGTCGATGCCAAGATCGTGGTGACCGGCTGCGCGGCCCAGATCGATCCGGATCGGTTTGCCGCCATGGACGAGGTGGACCGCGTCGTCGGCAACCAGGAAAAGCTCGAGGCGCACACCTTCCACGCGCTTGCGCCGGCGGGCCTCGGCACGAGCGACACCGAGAAAGTCTCCGTCAACGACATCATGTCGGTCACGGAGACGGCGAACCATCTGATCGAAGGATTCGGCGGGCGCGCGCGGGCCTATGTGCAAATCCAAAACGGCTGCGATCATCGCTGCACGTTCTGCATCATTCCGTTCGGGCGCGGTCCCTCGCGTTCGGTGCCCGCGGGCGAGGTCGTTGCGCAAGTCCGCCGCCTCGTCGAGAACGGCTACCGGGAGATCGTGCTGACCGGCGTCGACATGACGGCCTACGGCAAGGACCTTCCCGGCGCCATGACGCTGGGCAAGCTCGTGCGGTCGGTGCTGAAGCTCGTGCCCGAATTGCCGCGCCTGCGCCTGTCTTCGATCGATTCCGTCGAGGCGGACCCCGACCTCATCGCGGCCATTGCCGAGGAAGAACGGCTGATGCCGCATCTGCACCTGTCGTTGCAGGCAGGCGACGATCTCACCTTGAAGCGCATGAAGCGACGTCACGCCCGCGCCGATTCGGTCGCGTTCTGCGAGGCGATGCGGCGTGCGCGTCCCGACATCGTGTTCGGTGCCGATATCATCGCCGGCTTTCCCACCGAGACCGACGGCATGTTCGAGAACTCGCTCGCCCTGGTGGACGATTGCGGCCTGACCTTCCTGCATGTGTTCCCGTTCTCGCCGCGCGAAGGCACGCCCGCCGCGCGCATGCCGCAGGTCCACGGCGCAACCGTCGCCGAGCGCGCCCGGGCCTTGCGCGAAAAGGGCACCGCCGCGCTCCGGGCGCATCTGGAAAACGCCAAGGGTCGCCGCATCCAGGTTCTCATGGAAACCGGAACCCAAGGCCGCTCGGCGGACTTCACGCCTGTCCGCGTCGATCCGTGCGCGGCAGCTGCGGGCGCGCTGGTCGATTGCGTGGTTTCGGGCGACGACGGTGCGGCATGGCTCGCGGAGGCGCTGCGGTGAGCGGCGGCGAGACTCCTGCGGAAAAGAAGGGATGGTTCGCGCGGCTCAGGGCCGGCGTGTCGCGCACGTCGAACGCGCTCAGCGACAACCTCACCGGCGTTCTGACCAAGCGCAAACTCGACGAGGAGACGCTCGACGAACTGGAAGAGGTCCTGCTCAAGGCGGATCTCGGCTTCGCCATGGCCGACCGCATTCGCGCGCTGTCGAAGAGCCGGCACGACAAGGGCCTCGGCGCGGACGATGTGCGCGCGATCCTGGCGGAGGAGGTCGCGCGCGTGCTGGAGCCAGTCGCCCAACCGCTCGAACTCGACGACGCGGCCAAGCCCCATGTGATCCTGGTGGTCGGTGTCAACGGCACCGGCAAGACCACGACGATCGGCAAGCTGGCACATCTGTTCGCCCGCAACGGCAAGAGCGTGATGCTGGCCGCCGGCGATACGTTCCGTGCGGCCGCCATCGATCAGCTCAAGATCTGGGGCGCGCGCGTCGGCGCCGAGGTGATCGCGAAGTCCGTCGGCGCCGATCCCGCCGGTGTCGCCTTCGAGGCGCTGGAACGTGCGCAAGCGAGCGGTACCGACGTGCTGTTGATCGATACGGCGGGGCGCTTGCACAACAAGGGCGACCTCATGGCGGAACTGGCAAAGATTGTACGCGTTCTCAAGAAGCTCGACGAGACCGCGCCGCACACGGTGTTGCTCGTGCTTGACGCGACCACGGGGCAGAACGCATTGAACCAAGTCCAGACCTTTCGC
The DNA here is from genome assembly GCF_001723285.1 of Methyloceanibacter methanicus. GTDB lineage: Bacteria > Pseudomonadota > Alphaproteobacteria > Rhizobiales > Methyloligellaceae > Methyloceanibacter > Methyloceanibacter methanicus. The sequence goes on from NZ_LPWG01000005.1 coordinate 102,188, forward strand.
GAGATCGCCGGCGTCACCAATCTCGTCGTGACCAAACTCGATGGTTCGGCGCGCGGCGGCATCGTGGTGGCGATCGCGGAGACGTTCGGTCTTCCCATCAACGCCGTCGGTGTCGGCGAGGGGATCGAGGACTTCGAGCCATTCGATCCACACGATTTCGCAGCCGCGATTGCAGGAGCGGGACAGGAAAATGACGCAGCCGCTTAAGTCCGCGCCCGAGACGGGACCGAAGGTCGAAATCAAGAAGGCCAAGGACTCCGAGCAATCCGTCGCCGGAAAGCTTCTCATCGAGCTCGGTCCGCTGCTCGTGTTTTTCGGGGTGAATGCGGTCTCCGGTATTTTCGTGGGGACGGCCGCCTTCATGGTGGCGACGCTCATCGCGCTGGGCCTTGCCTGGTGGCTTTACCGCAAGGTGCCCGTGATGCCGATCGTCAGTGCGGGGCTCGTTCTCGCCTTCGGCGGGCTGACGCTCTATCTGCACGACGACACGTTCATCAAGCTCAAGCCGACGATCGTCTACACGATGTTCGCGGTCCTGCTGATCGGCGGGCTCGTTGCGCGGAAACCGGTGTTGGCGTTGCTGTTCGGTCCGGTTTTCAATCTAACCGATGAAGGTTGGCGTAAACTGACAATACGCTGGGCGATATTCTTCGTAGCCATGGCGATACTCAATGAGTTTGTCTGGCGTAGTTTCTCGACCGATACCTGGGTGAGTTTCAAAGCCTTCGGTTTCCTCCCGATCACATTCGTCTTCGCAATGTCCCAGGTGCCGCTGATGCAGCGCTATGGGGTCGGGGAAAACTCCCAGCACCATTGAGACGGCATGTTCCGCATGCGGGGATTCTACGCGAGTCCCTTGCAGGTTGCGTTCTCGGTGCCGATATGAGCTCCTCAGTGTGCGGTTCGGCTCCCAAGTTGGAACGTACTCTGAGGTTTGGTTTCGGGGTGACAGCATGTCCGGTTGCCGCATGGTTCGGCCGGGTGTGTCCTTGAATTGAGAGACATTGGGCGCCGGAAGTTGTTAGGTCCGAGTCTTCTGGGCCGAGGCGCCGTTCGATACGGGGAACGTCCTTATGACGACAAAGAGCAAGAATCCGCTCGATAACTCAGCCACGCATCTGTTGCATCGCGCAGGTCAGCGGGCGGCTGACATCTTCGCCGAAGAAGCAAAGAAGGGTGGCCTCACGCCCCGGCAGTATGCGGTCCTGACGGCCGTGTCACTGGAGGAAGGCTTGCCGCAGGCCGAACTCGTCGCGCGGACCGGGATCGACCGGTCGACCCTGGCCGACATCGTGGCCCGGCTCTTGGGGCGGGGACTGATTCAGCGCCGCCGCGCCAAGGAGGACGGCAGGGCTTACGCCATCAAGCTGAGCGCCAAGGGCATGCGCGCCCTGAGCAAAGCGCAGCCGGCAGCATCTGCGGCCGATTCCCGGCTGTTGGCGGGACTGAGCGCCACCAAGCGGAACGAGTTCTTGCAGACGCTCGGCCGGATCGTGGCGGCCGGGGACGACCCCGGCGAGGCTTCGTCACCGCCCGGCTTCTGGCCCGTTGCCGCGGGCCCGCCCTTGTTCTGCAACAGCGGCAGGATCTTCTCCTCGATGACGTCCTGTGTCAGCGGCCCGGCCTGCCGGAACGCGACCGTTCCGTCGCCTGAGATCACGTAGGTCTCCGGTACGCCGTATACGCCGAAATCGATGGCTGTCCGCCCCGAGCGGTCGACGCCGATATGGGTGTAGGGATCGCCGTAGCCGCCAAGGAAGCGGCGTGCCGCGCTCGCATCGTCCTTGTAGTTGATGCCGTAGAACGGGATCGCCGGATCCTGCGCGCGCAGTTTCTCCGCGAGCGCCATGACGTTTGGATGCTCCTCGCGGCAGGGCCCGCACCACGATGCGAAAAAGTGGATGATCGCGGGCGTGCCGTTGCCGAGCGACGCGGAGGTCACGTTCCGTGGCGCAACCGTTGCCGTGCCGGCCTCCATCAGCGGCGGCAGATCGAACGGCGGCGCCGGCTTTCCGATCAGGGCGGAAGGTAGGTTCGATGGATCGCCAGCCTTCAGGGCCAGGAAGAATAGGCCGGCGACGGCCGCAAAGATCACAAACGGCAGCAAGACACCGAACCGGCGCTTGGGCGCCTCGGTCTTCGGCGCGGCTTCCTTGCCGCGGTTCGGGTCCGTGTGTTCGATCATACGGATGTCTTCGCTATGGGGCGGTCCGCGTCACGGTCGGCGTTGCCGCGGGCCTCGGCTTCGCGGAACGCCGGGTGATGCCGCGCCGTTCGAGATCGGCCAACAGGCGGCGCTGCTTGCGGTCGTCGGCCACCGTCGCGACGGTCAGCGCGCCCAAGGCGACAAAGGCCACCGCGTAGGCGGCGATGATGAAGCTGGCATGAGGTCCGAGGCCGAGCATCGAAAGGTCCTGAGCTTAAGCCCGCGCCGCCTGGGCGATTTGGGCTTGTTGAACTTGGGTTTGTTGCAGCACGCGCACCCGGCGGCGCAGGATTTCGGCGCGCATGGCGATGAGATGCAGCAGCACGAAGAGCGCGAGAAAGGCGCCGCCCATCACGAAAAGCGGGGTGAGGAGCGCGGGGTCGATCGTGGATCCGCCGGTGCGGAACACGCTTGCCGGCTGATGCAGCGTGTTCCACCAGTCCACCGAGAATTTGATGATCGGGAGATTGACGGCCCCGACCAGCGCGAGGATCGCGGCGGCGCGACCGGCGCGGCCCGGGTCCTCGATTGACTGCCACAGGGCGATCAGCCCGAGATACAGGAGAAACAGGACGAGCAGCGAGGTGAGCCGCGCATCCCAGACCCAATAGGTGCCCCACATGGGTTTGCCCCAGAGCGACCCGGTGACCAGGATGACGAAGGTGAAGGCGGCCCCGATGGGCGCCGCGGCCTTGGCCGCGACATCGGCCAGCGGGTGGCGCCAGATCAGGGTGCCGAGCGCGGCGATGGCGATCACCGCGTAGCAGCCCATCCCGACCCAGGCGGCGGGCACGTGGATGTACATGATGCGGACCGTCTCGCCCTGCTGGTAGTCCGTGGGGGCGACGAAGACCGCTTGGTACAGCCCCACGCCAAGCAGGAGCACCGTCAGCGCGGCGAGCCAGGGAATCACCGTTCCGGCGAAGTTCAGGAAGCGCGTCGGGTTGGCGAGATTGGTCAGAGAGAATGTCATCGTTGCTGATCTAGTGGCTTTGGCCGCAAAGCGCAAAGCAGAAGCGGCAAGAAAAATCCGATAGCGGCGCCGAAAATATGGCCGGGTGGGCGTCCTCAGCGAAAGCCGGTACGGAGCGCGGCCGCCGCGGCGAGCGGCGCCAGGACCATGCTGGCCAGGCTGATCGCGCACAGCATGAAACGGCGGCCAAGGCGAACCGGGTCCGTGACTGCCGCGGAGATGGTGGAGACCCCGAAAATCAGCACGGGAACGTAGAGCGGCAGGACAAGCAGGGCAATCAAGAGCCCGCTCCGCCGCAATCCCAGCGTGAGGCTCGCGCCGATACCGGCGATGAAGCTGACGGCCGGCGTGCCCGCGAGCATGGCGAGCACCAGGAGCGGGATCGTGTGAATGGGGAAGTTCAACAGAAGCCCAAGCACTGGCGCGAGCAGCGCTAGCGGCACGCAGGTGGTGACCCAATGGGCGAGCGACTTGGACGCGGCCACGCCGGCGAGCGGCAAGGGCCCCATGGCCAGCACGTCGAGGGATCCGTCCTCGTAGTCGTTATGAAAGATGCGGTCGGCCGAGAGCAGCGCGGCGAGGAGGAGCGCGATCCAAAGAAGGCCCGGCGCCACGCGCGCAAGCAAGTTGAGGTCCGGCCCGAGCCCGAAGGGAGCGATGGCCACGACCACCAGATAGAAGCCGAGCGCGACGCCGATCGCGCCTCCTTCGCGAAAGGACAGAGCGATGTCGCGGCGGACGAGGGCGAGCACGGCCTTCACGGTGCGGGCTCCTCGGCCATGTCGAGCGCGTGCAGATCGAGCGTATGGGTGAACGCCTCGCCGAGCGGAACGTGGGTCGAGACGATCGCGATCCCGCCGGCCTCTCGGTGGCCTGTAATCGCCTGCCGGAGCCGTTCGACGGATGCCACGTCGAGCGAAACGGAGGGCTCGTCCAGCAGCCAGATCGGGCGCGGGCAGGCGAACAGACGCAGAAGCGCCAATTTTCGTTTCTGGCCGGCGGAGAGGAGCCCCGCGGCAATGTCCGCGATCGGCGCCAGTCCGAACACCCCGAGGGCAGCATTCACGTCGCCGCCCGTCGCATCTCCCCGCAGGTAGTCGGCCCAGAACGTCAGGTTCTCCCGGACGCTCAAGCTGGTCTTCACCCCGTTCAGGTGACCCACATAGTGGCAAAGCTCGGCCGTCGGCGTGCCGGCTTCGGCGCCCTTCGCCGAAATTTCCCCGGCCGCGAGCGGCAGCAGGCCTGCGATCTGGCGCATGAGGCTGGTCTTGCCGGTCCCGTTCGGGCCCTGAACCAGGAGGGCCTCTCCCGGCGCGAGCGCGAAGGACAGGTCCTCGAAAAGGCGGCGCCCGCCGCGGTCGCAGGCGACGCCCCGGGCTTCGAGGGTGACGGTGAAGGGGGTGTTCATGAAAGGTCTATGGCCGGGCTGCGCAAAGTTTCGGCATTTCGATGGGCTCTATGGATGGAAACCGCGTCTCTTCGCGTCATTGTCTGGTCGTCGCAAGGGTCTTTATAGTGGCGGAAAAGCGTGTATCCAAAGGTCAAGACGGCGGTTCCGCTCCAGATTGGCCCCGAAAACGGGCTCGGCGGCCTCATTCGGTGAGGTTTGGCCAAAGGCTGGGCACGGTTGGCTGCGTCTTTGCATGCCATTGGCGTAGGCGCTCATATTTGCTGGGACTTGCCCATCGATCGGGCTCGTAAAGGAGATTTCATTGACATCGGCGGTTTTGACCTCGCTCGACAGCTTCAAGTGCCGGCGCACTCTGAAGGTCGGTAAGCACGAGTACGAGTATTTTGATCTGAAAGGGGCGGAGAAGGCCGGGCTGACCGGCGTCGGCAGCCTGCCGTTCTCCCTCAAGGTGTTGCTCGAGAACCTGCTGCGGCACGAGGACGGGCGCAGCGTGACCTCCGACGATATCCGGGCCCTGGCCGAATGGGTACAGAACAAGCGCAGCGACCGCGAAATCGCCTTCCGGCCCGCGCGCGTGCTGATGCAGGATTTCACCGGCGTTCCGGCGGTGGTGGATCTCGCGGCCATGCGCGACGCGGTCGCCAAGCTCGGCGGCGATTCCAAGGAGATCAATCCTCTGGCGCCCGTCGATCTCGTGATCGACCATTCGGTGATGGTCGATGCTTTCGGCTCGGGGGCTGCATTCAAGTTCAACGTCGACAAGGAATACGAACGCAACGGCGAGCGCTACGCGTTTCTGCGCTGGGGCGCCGGCGCGTTCGACAATTTCCGCGTGGTGCCGCCGGGGACCGGCATCTGCCACCAGGTCAATCTCGAATATCTGGCCCAGACCGTGTGGACGAAAGAGGAGAACGGCGCGACGCTGGCCTACCCGGACACGCTTGTGGGGACCGACTCCCACACCACCATGGTCAACGGGCTCTCGGTGCTCGGCTGGGGCGTGGGCGGCATCGAGGCGGAAGCGGCGATGCTGGGCAGCCCGATCTCCATGCTCCTTCCCGAAGTGATCGGCTTCGAGTTCACGGGCGAGCTGAGCGAGGGCGTCACGGCGACCGATCTCGTGCTCACCGTGGTCGAGATGCTGCGCGAAAAGGGCGTGGTCGGAAAATTCGTGGAGTTCTACGGCCCGGGGCTGGATCACCTGCCGCTCGAGGACCGGGCGACCATCGCCAACATGGCCCCGGAATACGGTGCGACCTGCGGCTTCTTCCCCATCGACAAGGAGACGCTGGACTATCTGGAGGCGACCGCGCGCAAGGACTCGCGCGTGGAGCTGGTGAAGGCCTACGCCAAGGCACAAGGCATGTACCGCAAGGCGGACACGGACGATCCCGTCTTCACCGATACGCTGTCGCTCAATCTTGGAGACGTCGTGCCGTCCATCGCGGGTCCGAAACGGCCGCAGGACCGCGTCGCACTCACCAACGCCGCCACGTCCTTTTCCAAGGTCCTGGACCAGGAATACGGCAAGGGCGGCGAGGCGGACAAGCGCGTCCCCGTGGAGGGCAAGAACTACGACCTCGGCCATGGCGACGTGGTCATCGCCGCCATCACCTCCTGCACCAACACCTCGAATCCTTACGTGATGGTGGGCGCGGGCGTTCTTGCCCGCAACGCGGTCGAGAAGGGCCTCACCGTGAAGCCCTGGGTGAAGACCTCGCTGGCGCCGGGTTCGCAAGTGGTCACCGACTATCTGGAACAGGCGGATCTGCAAGACGACCTCGACAAGCTGGGCTTCAACCTCGTCGGCTATGGCTGCACCACCTGCATCGGTAATTCGGGACCGTTGCCGGACGAGATTTCGCGCACGATCCACGAGAACGGCCTTGCCGTTGCCTCGGTGTTGTCGGGGAACCGCAACTTCGAAGGCCGGGTCAACAATGACGTCCGGGCGAACTATCTCGCGTCGCCCCCGCTTGTGGTCGCGTACGCCTTGGCGGGGTCGGTGACGGTCGATCTCACCACCGAGCCGCTCGGCACCGGCAAGGACGGCAAGCCGGTCTATCTCAAGGACATCTGGCCGTCGACGAAGGAAATCGCGAAGCTCGTGCGCAAGGCGGTCAAGAAGTCCATGTTCAGGACCGCTACGCCGACGTGTTCAAGGGCGACCCGGAGTGGCAGGCGATGCGTCGAAGGCGGCCTCACCTATCAGTGGGACACCACCTCGACCTATGTCCAGGAGCCGCCCTACTTCGCCGGCATGACCATGGAGCCCGCGCCGCTGACCGATATCGAAGATGCGCGCGTCCTTGGCCTGTTCCTCGATTCGATCACGACCGACCATATTTCGCCGGCGGGCGCGATCAAGGCGGACAGCCCGGCGGGCCGCTATCTCACCGAGAACGGCGTGGCCCAGGCGGACTTCAATTCCTACGGGTCCCGGCGCGGCAATCACGAGGTGATGATGCGCGGCACGTTCGCCAACACCCGCATCAAGAACCAGATGGTCCCGGGCGTCGAAGGCGGTGTCACCGTGCACTACCCGTCGGGCGAACGCCTGGCGATGTACGACGCGGCGATGCGCTACAAGGAGGAGAACGTTCCGCTGGTCGTGTTCGCCGGCAAGGAGTACGGCACCGGGTCCTCGCGCGACTGGGCGGCCAAGGGCACGCGCCTGTTGGGCGTGCGCGCCGTCATCACCATGAGCTTCGAGCGCATCCATCGGTCGAACCTGATCGGCATGGGCGTCCTGCCGTTGACGTTCACGGACAATGCGTCTTGGGAGACCCTCGGGCTCGTGGGCAGCGAGACCGTGACTCTGAAGGGACTCGGGGATATACAGCCGGGTCAGATCGTCGAGGCCGTCATCACCTATCCGGACGGCAATGCGCGGACCGTTCCGCTGAAGGTGCGTATCGACACCTACGACGAGTTGGACTACTTCCGGAACGGAGGCATCCTGCACTACGTGCTGCGTGGTCTCGTGAAAGAAGCCGCTTAGGAGCACTTGGCCTGGCTTGAGAGGGTGCGCGCCGGCCAACACGGATCGGGGCCTGAATTGCCGGAGTTTCGGCGGATCCAGGTCACCGAGTTGTGACCGTGCGCGATGCGATTTTTCCAGAAAACTGGACGTGATTCCGGCATGCTGTGCGCCATGACAATTGCCATTTCCAGAGCCTCTCTGGCGCATCTCGGCGGCGCTTTGGCGTTTGTCCTTCTGGGTCTTGGAGCATATCCCATAGCCTCGCCGAAGAGCGGGATCCACAAAGCGAGATGCCGGTGCTGCTGGAACTCTTCACCAGCCAGGGCTGTTCGTCGTGTCCGCCGGCCGATGCGCTTCTGGAGTCCTTGCGCGATAAGCCGGGTGTGATCACGCTGTCGTTCTCCGTGGACTATTGGAACTATCTCGGCTGGCACGACACCCTCTCGAGCCCCGAGAACAGCGAACGGCAGCGCGACTACGCGCTCGCGCGCGGCGACGGCAAGGTGTACACGCCGCAAGTGGTGGTCGACGGCATCAAGCATGTGAACGGCGCCAATGAAGCGGCTATCGAGATGGCCATTCGCACCGCCGAGCGGCGGCTCAAGGATGTGAAAGTGCCCATGACCATGAGGGCGGAAGGCGACAGCCTGCTTGTCGATATCGCCGCGGCGCCTGCGGACTCCGACATGCGCGAGGCCACCGTGTGGCTTGCGGTGGCCAAGGACAAGGAAGTGGTGGAGATCACGCGCGGCGAGAATCGCGGCGAAACGATCACCTACACGCACCCTGTCCGTGAACTGATGCCGGTCGGCATGTGGAAGGGCCAGCCGGTGACGCTCCGCCTACCGCTCAAAGACCTGCACGGCATTGGCGGCGATTGCCTCGTGTCGCTGCTTCAGGTGGAAGGCGCAGGGCCGATCCTCGGCGCCGCGATGTTCGAGCCCCAATGACGTTCGCGCCTCGATAGACGCGCGGCTCGAGCCAAGGACGTGAGGGCAAGCGCCCGCCCCGCGAAACCCCAGGTTTGCCGCGTCCGGCCGCGAACGATTTCCGAAGAGACCCAGCCTAAAAAACAAAGGACCGGCAAGTGCCGGCCCTTTGCAGTGCCACTGAAAACATTGGCCCGGTCCTCAAGAGAAGCCCCGGGGGGCTGGGGGGCTTAGATTCCGAAACCTCTCAACGAGAACCGGGCCATAAGGCAACGATAGGGATCGTAAGGATTTGTGGGGCGTGCCGTTGACTGAAACGGGGCGGAACTGTGATTTATATTACGTTTTGTTACAGGTCGTGCTGCGCCGATCCGGCTGCCGCCGCGTCGCCCGAGCCGCTTGAATTTCCCCCGCCGCAGGGCCATCATGACGGTTCCGTCACAGGAGGCGCGTGTTGAGCGAAACGGAGCCAATAGTCTTGCCGCTGGCACGGGGCGCCGGCGGCGATCAGTATGGCTATGAGGGAGCGGCGCGGCGCGAAGGCATTGCATTCGATCGCGCGGAACTCAGCGAAATTCTCAACGTCTACGGGCGCAAGGTCGCGAGCGGCGAGTGGCGCGACTATGCCATCGACGTGTTGAAGGAGAAGGCCGTTTTTTCGGTCTTCCGCCGCTCCTCGGAGATGCCGCTCTATCGCATCGAAAAAATACCCAAGCTGGCGCGCCGCCAGGGCGCCTACAGCGTGGTCGCGGCCACGGGGCTGATCCTCAAGCGCGGACACGATCTGAAGCGCGTCTTGCGGGCCCTGGACAAGGGTTTGCAGCTCGTCAAATTCTGAGACGACTTCGCCGATTTTGGACAGCAGATAATAGAGAAGCCCCGGAGACGGGGGGACTCGGGGCTTCTCCGGTTCCGTACGGGGGGAACCTCGCGACGGGGAGGGAGGCCCGCCGCGAACTGGGAATCTGGCGACGATCCGCCGCTTTTCAAGCCTTGCAGCGGCCAGGAGCCGTCGAATGTCAAAAGGCCGCGTCCCGCAACGAAAAAAAGGCCCCGGCTGGGTGCCGGGGCCTTTCGTGCCTCTCGAAGCCTGCGTTGCGCTTAGCGGCGATCGCCCAAAAGCTGCAGCAGCATCATGAACAGGTTGATGAAGTCGAGATAGAGCCGAAGGGCGCCCATGACGGCCTTCTTGCCGGCCACGGTGCCATCGTCGTTGACGCTGTACATCTCCTTGATCTGCTGCGTGTCGTAGGCCGTCAGGCCCGCGAACACGAGCACGCCGATCACGGACACCGCGAATTGCAGCGCCGTCGAGCCGATGAACAGGTTCACGAGCGACGCGAGGATGATGCCGATCAGGCCCATGAACAGGAACGAGCCCCAGCCGGAAATATCCTTCTTCGTGGTGTAGCCCCACAGGGACAGCGCGCCGAACGCGGCGGCCGTGATGAAGAACACCCGCGCGATGCTTGTCCCCGCATAGACGAGGAAGATCGACGAGATCGATGCGCCCATGAGCGCGGAGAACAGCCAGAACAGCATCTGGGCCGTGCCGACGCTCATGCTCTGAATCTTGAACGAGAGGAAGAACACCATCGCCAGCGGAGCGAAGATCACGATCCACTTGAAGGCGCTGGCATACATCAGGTTACCGAACGAGGTCAGCCCCGTGATCGTGCCGTCCGCGCCCGTCACGACCGACATGGCGTAGATCACATAGGCAACGACACCGGTGATGGCCACGCCGGAGGCCATGTAGTTGTAGACGCGGATCATATAGGCGCGCAGGCCCTCATCGATCACGCCCGCATCTGCGCGTCCGATGGTCTGCCCATAACGTCTTTCGAGTTCCGCCATAAATTTCAATCCTTTGTTCCGTTGCTCAGAGTTGGGTATGGCAAAGGCCACATTTGCCTGAAATATGGGGTTTTCAGACTATTTCCGCAAGATGAAGGGATCGTGTCCGGATCTTCGGAAAGGCCGATCGAATTGTCGCCGTTCTCCGATCGATTCGACTCTACTCCGCCCGCAGATACGGCGCCGCCTTGACCGAGAGCACGCGCCAGGTGGTGATCGCGCCCACCGACAGCACCAGGGCGAGGGCAATCGCAACGGTCAGAAGCGCGGCCCAGGGGTCGAACACGAAGGCAATGTCGAAGGCGAAGGTGCACAGTGCCCAGGCCGTCACCGTGGCGATGATCACGGCGAGCAGCGCCGTGGCGAGTCCAAGCAGGCCGAATTCGATGAGTTCGGCGCCGAGGATCTGCCGCCGTATTGCACCCAGGGTCTTGTAGAGGACGGCGAGATAGGTCCGGCGCTGCTGGCCCGCGGAGACGGCGCCGGCGAGCACCGCCGCGCCGATCAGCAAGGTGAAGCCGGCGGTCGCGCTGATCGCCGCCATGAGCTTTGCCAGCATGGATTTGGCCGCATCGACGATGTCGCCGATCTTGATCGCCGTTACCAGTGGGAAGCGCTCGGCCAGGGACTGAACGATCTTGGCTTCCGTCTCCGGTGACGTCCCCTTCGGCAGTTCGAGCGTGGTGACGAGCCGGTGCGGCGCGCCTTTCAGCGTGTTCGGCGAGAATACCATCACGAAGTTGATGGCGAGCGACTCCCAATCGATCTTGCGCATGGAGGCGATCTTGGCTTCCACGTTGCGGCCGAGAATATTGACCGTGACCATGTCCCCAAGCTTCAGCCCCAGGCCGCGCGCGAGTTCGCCGTCGAAGGACACGAGCGGCGGTCCGTCATAGTCCTTGGACCACCATTCGCCTTCCTCGACCTCGGAGGAGCCCGGGACGCTGTCGGTGTAGGTCAAGCCGCGGTCGCCGGAAATGACCCAGCGCGTATCGGGCGAGACCTCGGCCTTGTCGACGGGCACGCCTTTCAGTTCGACGATGCGCCCGCGCAGCATCGGCGCGTTTGTCCATCTTGCGTCCGGCTCGATGGTCTTGGCCGTCGTCGTGAACGCGGCAAGGTCGTCGGGCTCCACGTCGAGGAAGTAATAGGCGGGCGCGTCGACCTCCACATGGCTTTCGATCTCGGCCAGCAGCGAGCCATGGATCAAAGCGACGGCGATGAGCAGCCCGAGGCCGAGCCCCAGCGAGACGGCGATGGCGCGGGCGAGAGAGCCCGGGGCGCCGATGCTCGCCCAGGCGAGCGCGACCGCCGGCGCTTCGTGCGCCGGTGCCGCGCCGCGTAGCGCGCACGAGGGCGCCGAATCCCAGCAACAGGCCGAACGCCAGGAGAATGCCGAGCGAGATGGCGGCGGTGACAAGCCGCTCGTCGCTCGCCGCGATCGCCAGGACGAAGAGCGCCAGCCCGCCGCCGCCGACCCGGCCGCAAAGGGCTTGGCCGAACGCGTCCGTTCTTCAGTGAGACCGGACCGCATAAGCCGTGCCGGGGACACGAGACTGGCGCGCCCCAAGGGCCACAACACGAACAGCACCATGGTGAGAAGACCCGCAAGTGCGGCCACGATGAGCGGCACCGGATGGGGCTCGATGGCGAGCGGCAAGGGCAGGGCCTCTTCGTAGAGCGTTGCGATGGCGAGCGGGGCGAGCGCCCCGAGGGCAAGGCCGATCACGATGCCGAGGCCTGCGAGCATCACCGCCTGGATCATGTAGACGTTGAGGACGAGCCGGCTGGTGGCACCGAGGCATTTGAACGTGGCGATGATGTCGCGCTTCTTCGCCATGTAGCTTTGGATCGCGTTGCCGACGCCGATGCCGCCGAGCAGCAGGGCCGTCAACCCGACGAAATTGATGAACTGGGTGAAGCGTTGCGCGTCGCGCCGGAGCGAGGGGGCCGGATCGGTCCAGTCGCGGATCGCAAACCCGCTCTGGGGAAACGCCGCCTCCATGGCTTTGCGCGCCTCTTTGAGGTTCTCCCGGTCCGTGCCCGCATCGTTCGGCAGTTTCACCCGGTAGATCCAACGGATGAGACTGCCGGGCTGCACGAGGCCCGTCTTGTCCAGCGTCTCTCGCGACATCAGGACTTTCGGCCCGTAGGACAGGCGGTCGGCCAGCCGGTCGGGCTGCTGGCCCAGCGTGCCGCCGATCGTGGTGGTGGCCTCGCCGATCTTCAGCGTATCGCCGATTTCGAGCCCCAAGCGCTCGAGCAGGATGGGCTGCACCAGTACGGTGCCCTCTTCGCGCCAGGCGGGACCCAGACCCTCGGGTGCAATCACGTTGACCTCTCCGTAGAGCGGATAGATCGCATCCACGGCCTTGACCTCGACGAGCGCGCTCTTGCCGTCCTCGCCCCGCGCCATGGCACGGAAGCTTGCGGACCGGGACACTTCGCCGAGGTTGCGTAGCGCGGCGGCCTCTTCGTCCGTCGCCTGGCGGTGCACGACCTCGAAGGACAGATCTCCCCCGATCAGGACGCGTCCCTGGTTCGCAAGCGCCTTGTCGAAGGCCGCGGCCAGGGAGCCGATCGCGGCGACGGCGGCGACGCCAAGCGCGATGCAGAGCACGAAGACGACGAGCCCGCCGGCGCCCGCGCGCAATTCCCGCAAGGCAATGGTCATTGCGAGGGAAGGGCCCGGGACGGCCGACCGCCGATCCGCGATGGCTGTGTGTGCGTTCACGAGGCGCTGGCCCGGGCTTCGACCCCGTCGTCCACGATCCGCCCGTCGGCCACGCTCACGATCCGGTCGCAGCGCGTGGCAAGCTCATGGTCGTGGGTGATGAGGAGGAGCGTGGCGCCGGTCCGCTCCTTCAGCGCGAAGAGCAGGTCCATCACATGGGCGCCTGTCGAAAGGTCGAGATTGCCCGTGGGCTCGTCGGCGAGAATGAGCGTCGGCCGCGTGGAGAGCGCCCGGGCGATGGCGACCCGCTGCTGCTCGCCGCCGGACAACTGTCCGGGAAAATGCGAGAGGCGATGGGACAGTCCGACCTCTTCGAGCGCGTCGCGCGCGACGTCCATGGCATCATCCTTGCCGAGGAATTCCATCGGCAAAGCCACATTCTCGATGGCCGTCATGGTCGGGACCAGATGGAAGGACTGGAAGACGATCCCGATCCTTTCGGCGCGCAACCGGGCCAAGCCGTCCTCGTCGAGCGTGCCGAGGTCGGTCCCGGCGACGGTGACGCGACCCGACGTCGCGCGCTCGAGCCCGGCCGTGACCATCAGCAGGGTGGATTTTCCCGAACCGCTGGGGCCGATGACGGCCACAGCTTCGCCCAAGGACACGTCTAGATCGATGCCGCGCAGGATGGCGACGGCGCCCGCGCGCGACGGCAGCGTGACATGCACGTCTTCAAGCTCTATCGCATGGGGCTGCTTCAGGGGTTGGTCCATGTTTGGAAGCGGGTCTCGGGGCTTGGTTGCGGCGGGGGCTATGCCCAGATCAAGGGCTTACCTATGTCAGGGCATGGTCGGGGCCGACTCGGCCGGTCCCGTAGCGTAGCGGCTTAGAGTAGGAGCAAACAGGTCGAAATGATGGAACGTGCCAATGTTTGTCCGCCTGCTTGTCCGCGCCGCCTCGTTGCGCTCTTCGCCGCCCTGTGGCTCGGCGTTGCGGGCCTGTCCTCGCCCGCGCGAGCGGAGCAGGACGAGACCGTTATCGTTGTCTTGGGCGACAGCCTGACGGCGGGCTACGGGCTGCCCAACGATGAGGCGTTTCCGTCGCAGCTCGAAGCCGCGTTGCGCAAACGCGGCCATAAGGTCCGCGTGGTCAATGCCGGTGTGTCCGGCGACACGACGGCGGCGGCCCTGCGGCGCCTCGACTGGGCGCTTACGGGCGACGCCGACGCGGTCATCGTGGAGCTCGGCGGCAACGACGCGCTGCAAGGCCTGCCCCCGGGAGCCACCAAGAACGCGCTTTCGGAGATCCTCGAAAAGCTTGAGGCCAAAGGGCTACCGGTCCTGCTGGCCGGCATGGAAGCCCCCCGGAACCTGGGGAAAGAGTACGTAACCGCCTTTGGCGCGATTTATCCGGCCCTGGCCGCGCGGTATAGTGTTCTTCTGTATCCCTTCTTCCTGGAAGGCGCCGCGCTCAATGCGGAGCTGATGCAGAAGGACGGCATTCACCCCAACGGCAAGGGTGTCACCGTCATTGTCGACAACATTCTGCCCAAGGTAGAGGCGTTGATGGCCGCGTCCCAAGCGAACGAGGACGGATGAGCGAACCTTTGAAACAAGTCGCGGCATTGCCCGTGGTCGAGACCTCGGAGGGCCCGCAGGTGCTCCTGATCACCACGCGCGGGCGCGGCCGTTGGACGATCCCGAAGGGATGGCCCAAACAGGGGACTCCGGACAGCGAGATGGCCGCGATCGAGGCCGCCGAGGAGGCCGGTGTCACCGGCAAGATCGACAAGACGCCGATCGGTTCGTTTACGTACACCAAGCGGCTGCATTTCTACTCCTGGGCCAAATGTGTCGTCGACGTCTACCGGCTGCGCGTCAAGACGCATCGGCTGGACTGGCAGGAGAAGGGCGCTCGGAAGGTCCGCTGGGCTTCGCCCGACGAGGCGGCCTCGCTCGTCGCGGACGCCGAACTCGCGTCTTTGCTGCGAAGCATTTTCCGGTTGGAAGCCGCCTAAGCAATCTCCAAGGCAAGAGGGCGTGCCCCGGGCGATGCCCCGGGCCATTGAGTGTGCGCACGCGAATGCCCAAATGCATTTCTTGGCCAAGCGGGGGATAGGGGTGCATGGCGGATCGGGACGACGGCGCAAAGAAGAAACGCGCAGACCGCGTCGTCAGACCGCGCGCCGGTGCCGCGACCTTCCGCCGGCGGGCCTTGGAGCCCGGGACTCCGCTTGACAAGGACTTGCGAAAAATCGAGCGGCTAGAAGAGGCGACACGCGCCGCCTCGCGCAGCCATGTCGCGCTTTACGCCACGCTGGTCTTCTTGGCCGCCGCCGCCGTACTTGCGGGCAGCCACGCGCAGAGCGGCCAGAGCGGCCAGCTCATCGTGCTGGCCACCCTCATCGGGGGCTACCTGGCGCTGACGATCGGCGCCAATGACGTGGCGAACAATGTGGGCCCGGCGGTAGGCGCGCGCGCCTTGAGCATGACCGGCGCGCTGGCGCTTGCGGCGGTGTTCGAGTGCGCGGGCGCGTTGATTGGGGGAAGCGAGGTCGTCGAGACGATCTCCGAAGGTCTCATCGATCCCACACAGCTTCCGAATACGGACGTTTTCGTCTGGGTCATGATGTCGGCGATGCTGGCCGCGGCCCTATGGGTCCACCTCGCCACCTTCATCGGTGCCCCCATCTCGACCACGCACGCGATCGTCGGCGGCGTTCTCGGCGCTGGATTGGTCGGACTTGGATCTTCGGCGGTCGATTGGGGGATCGTGGCGGGAGTCTTCGCAAGCTGGATGCTGTCGCCTCTCGTCGGCGCGCTCTTCGCCGCGGGCTTCGTCGCCTTCATCGAGATCAACATCAACTACAAGCCCGACAAGATCACGGCCGTGCGCCGCTGGGTGCCGGTCTTCGTCGCGCTCATGGCGGCGGTCTTCTTCGCCTTCATCGCGCTCAACGTGTTCGGCAGCGTCTGGGGCCTGCGGGTGCGATTGGTCGTTCCGGCTAGCCTGCTCGTTTTCGGTCTCGTGTACCTTCTGGCGGGGCCCTGGGTGCATGCGCAGTCGGAGGGCATGGAGAATCGCAACCAGAATGTCCGGCAGATGTTTCGCGGGCCGCTGATCTTCGCGGCCTGCTTGCTTTCCTTCGCCCACGGTTCCAACGACGTGGCCAATGCGGTCGCGCCGCTCGCCGCCATTCTCGAGAATGCCGGCCGGCCCCGGCTGTTGGACGCGGTGGGCGTGCCGTTCTGGGTCATGCTGCTCGGTGCCGTCGGCATCAGTCTCGGCCTGTTCCTGTTCGGCCCCAGGATCGTTCGCGTTGTCGGTGAACAGATCACCAGAATGAATCCGATGCGGGCCTTTTGCGTGGCCCTGGCGGCGGCGCTGACCGTGCTCATCGCGTCCGAGCTCGGGATGCCGGTCTCGACGACGCAGACCGTGGTGGGCGCGGTGTTCGGTGTCGGCTTCTTTCGCGAATACGCCGCGCGCTACAGCCGCCGGCGGCGCTACTACATTCTCACGAAGAAGGGCCGCCACGCGCCCCCGGTGCTTCCCGCGACCCGCGACGAAGTGCGCCGCCGAAAACTCGTGCGCCGCTCGCACTTCATCGGGATCGTGGCGACATGGGCCATTACGGTTCCGTCCGCCGCGGCCCTCGCCGCACTGATCTATATTGCCATCAACTGGATTCGCTGAGGGCGGGGAGGCGCGGCGCGGGCGTGGCCACGATTTACGATCTGAAGCCGGAATTTCAGGCCTTGCTCCGGCCCATGGCTGCGCGCCTCGTGCGGGCCGGCCTCACCGCCAATGCCGTGACGGGTACGGCGCTCGCCTTGAGCCTCGCACAAGGGGCGCTGATCGCGCTCTGGCCCGGCGCGCGCTGGCCGCTCCTTCTGGTGCCGCTGACCTTGTTCGTCCGCATGGCGCTCAATGCCATCGACGGGATCATGGCCAAGGAGCACGGCCAAAAGAGCGTGACCGGTGCCGTGTTGAACGAACTTTCGGACGTGGTGTCCGATGCGGCTCTTTATCTTCCCTTCGCCCTGATCGCGGACGTGAACGCGCCGCTGCTGGTGCTTGTGGTGGTCGTCGGCCTCATCACCGAAATGGCGGGTGTGCTCGGACCCATGATCGGCGCGTCGCGGCGCTATGACGGACCGTTCGGCAAGAGCGACCGGGCTTTCGGCTTCGGGCTGCTCGCGGTGCTCTTGGGCCTCGGGCTTTCCCCCGGCATATGGACGACGCTCATGCTCGCGGCGATGCTGGCTCTGTCCGTCTTCACCGTGTGGAACCGCGCGTGCCGCGCAGTGGCGGAGGCACGCGGATGATCCAAGCTCTCGGGTCCGCGCTCGGTCTGCCGCAGCACGTTGTCGTGGCGACGCTGGGCCTTTGGGCCGTCTTGATCGCGGCGACGGGGATCGTGCTCGCATTGCGCCTGCGTGGGCCAAGCGCGTATCAGGAGCTGACCGACCGTACGGTCTCCTGGTGGTGGATGATCGGCGCCTTCACCTTCGCGATCGCCGCGAACCAGGTGGTCGCCATCGTGTTTCTCGCGATCGTTTCCTATCTCGCCCTGAAGGAATATCTGTCGTTGATCCCCACGCGGCGGATCGATCGCGGACTGTTGCTGTTCGCCTATCTCGCCGTGCCGATCCAATATTTTTGGGCCGCCACCGACTGGTACACCATGTTCCTCGTGTTCGTGCCGGTTTGGATGTTCCTGCTCTTTCCGGCGCTCATGGCGCTCGCCGGCGAGACGCAGAACTTCCTGCGCGCGGTCGGCACCCTGTCCTGGGGCCTGATGCTCACGGTGTTCTGTCTGAGCCATCTCGCCATGCTGCTGGTGTCGGGCGAGGTGCACAATCCGGTCGCCGGCGGTGTCGGGCTGCTGTTCTTCGTCGTGGTGTTGGCGCAGTTCAAGACGTGGCCCAATATGTCTGGGGCAAGCTCCTGGGGCGGCACAAGGTGACACCCCGTGTAAGCCCGAAGAAGACGTGGGAAGGGCTGATCGGGGGCGTCCTGACGACGGTCGCGCTCGGTACCGTTCTGGGGCCGTATCTGACGCCCATGGATGCGCCGTGGTCGGCCCTCGCGGCCGCCGTCGTCGGCGTGTCCGGATTTCTCGGCGATATCAACATCTCGGCGGTCAAGCGCGATCTGGGCGTGAAAGACGCGGGCGGCTTGATCCCCGGTCATGGCGGCATTCTCGACCGGGTCGACAGCCTGACCTATGCCGCGCCCGCCTTCTTCCACTTCTTCCGCTATTTCTTCACGCCGTGAGGGCTCTGCGCGCATGAACGCCCTGACGCGCCTTGCGCGATTTCTGTTCTTCGCCGTCCTGGTGCGCGGCGTCATCCTGCTGGCGCTCGGCCTCACCGTGCGCCACCGCGAGCGGCTACCGCAAGAGGGTCCCGCGATCCTCGCCGCCAATCACAACTCGCATCTGGACACGCTGGCCTTGATGTCGCTGATGCCGTTGCCGCTCTTGCCGAAACTGCGGCCCGTCGCGGCCGCCGATTACTTTCTGACCGGCAAAGTTCGCAGCTGGTTCGCCCGCGAGATTGTCGGGATCGTTCCGCTGGAGCGCGCGAAAGTCCGCAAAGGCGCCAATCCGCTGGCCCCGCTCGAGGCGGCGCTCGACCGCGGCGAGATCCTGATCCTGTTTCCGGAAGGCTCGCGCGGCGCGCCGGAAGCGCTGGGGCGGTTCAAGACGGGCATCGGCCAGCTGGCCGCCGCGCGCACCGACGTTCCGGTCATTCCCGTCTACATGCACGGCTTCGGTAAGGCGCTGCCGCGCGGCTCCGCCCTGCTCGTGCCGTTCAACTGCACGGTCAGCGTGGGCGAGGCGCTACGCGGGTCCGGGCTCGATGGCGTCGGGACACGGCACGATTTCATGGCGGTCTATGAAGCGCGCATGGCCGCGCTTGCGGATCAGGAGACGGTTCCCGACTGGGACTAGGGCGTGCCCGTCAGAACGGCATGCCGATCTCGGCGAGCGCCAGCATGAAACAGGTGCAGGCCAGAAGCGTCGTCACGGCGCGCACATGGTTCCAGCGCAGCCAGGCCCGGCGATAGCGGCGCCACTGATCGCGTGCGTCCTCCGCGTCCGGCGAGGCGGCGAGCAGCACATTGTTCAAGGGCACGCTGCGCAACAGGGTGACGGCGAACCCGCCGATCAGGAACAAGGCGGCGCCGGCGAAGGCGAAGTGCGCGTGGGCCTCGCGCCAGTTGAAGAGCGCCGTGGCGCCGAGCGCGAGACACAGCAGGGCCGTTCCGAAAAACAGGACGAGGAAGGCCGGTGCCTTGATGGCGGCGACCGTGGCCTGCATGGCGACGATCCCGCGTTCCGCCGTGAGGCCGCCGAGCGCGCGCAGGAAGAACGCCGAGAAGGCGAAGAAATTGCCGGCCAGCAGCGCCGTGCACAGCGCCGCACAGATCGTCAGCACAAAGAGTATTTGGAGCATGCGACGGGCCTGCTAGCGGCCGCCGCGGCGCGCGCGCCCGGACCCGGCGCTCACCAATTGGGGTTGGTGCATTTCACGCCCCTTGCATTCACCGATGAGATCTTTCCGGTCTCGATGTCGATCTCCCAGGCCTTATTCAAGTTCGTCCACCATTCGGCCGCGTCCTTGCCGCTCGTCTCGCCCATGAAACGCAGCGTGTAGTCCTCGCCTTTCATGCAGGACGTGGAGAACGTATAGCCCTTGCGCGGCTTTCCCGCGACCAGGGCGTCGGCGACCTCGAAGCCTGCCGCGGACCCTTCCTTGGCCGTCACGACCAGCACGGTGCCGTCGTCACGGGCATAGTGGTGGACATAGAAAGGCGGTAGGACAAGCCCCCCGCCAAGATTGGTCCAGCCGTCGAGGCCGAAGCTGCCGGAATAGGTCTTGCCGATCAGGCTCTTGGCGAAGTCCTCGTCGGACACGGGCGCGGGTTCCGCCTCGCTCTCGGCCGTTGTCTCGGCCTCTGTGGCTGCTTCGGCCTCCGCGCCGGCTTCCGGCCCCGGCGTCGCCGCCGTTTGGGCGTAGGCGCTTCCCGCCGTCAGGAGCACGATGAGACAGGCGGCAGTCAACGACCAGATCGGTTTGCGCGTCATTCCTCTTGCCCACATCCCTCTCACCCAATTCATTGCGTCCTCGCGGACGCCGCGTCCGCGACGGGCGCCCCCAATGTTCGCGCGGTAGCCTATTCAAAATCCCAGCAAGATTCGCCACTAATCTTGCCCTCATGACCTTCCGTTCGGGCTTCGTTCCCAGCATGCCTGCGGCCGCCTTTGCCGCACTGTCGTTCGCGGCCCTTGTTCTTGCGGGTCCTGTTTTCGTGACGGTCGCGCACGGTGAGGAGGGGTCGCTGCCGACAGCGCACGCCATCGACGCCGGCGATTGTCCATCGCGGCGTCTCGACACGATGATCGGCCAGACCATCATGGTCGGCTTCCCCGGACTCCGCGAACAGGACCGGGGCGTCCGGGCCGTGCTCGCGCAGTTGCGTCAAGGAACGGTCGGCGGTGTGATCCTGTTCCCCGACAATATCGGCGACAGAGCCCAGCTCAAGGCGCTGACCGATGCGCTGCGCGCCACCCGGTCGGGCCTGCCCCCCTTCATTGCGGTGGATCAGGAAGGAGGTGCGGTGCAGCGCCTCCGGGCCCGGAAGGGCTTCGACTGGTTCCCCTCCGCCAAGCTGGTGGGCGAGAATCTGAGCCTCGACGCCCAGGAGATCGCCGGGGAGATCTACAGCCAGATGGCGTTGGAACTCGCCGGCCTCGGTTTCAACTTGAATCTGGGGCCCGTCGTCGACATCAACTCGAATCCGGGCAATCCCGTGATCGGCGCGCGGGGACGGAGCTTCGGCGACAGTTCCGACATCGTGTCGCCCATGGCCGCGGCGTTCATCAACGCCCATCACGAGGCGAATGTCGCGACCGCGGCCAAGCATTTCCCGGGGCACGGCTCGAGCGTCGTGGACAGCCACCGCAAGCTGGCGGACATCTCGCAGAGCTGGCGCGAGGAGGAACTCGATCCCTATCGCCGCCTGGTGCTCCAGGGCCTGCTCGATGCGGTGATGATCGGACATCTCTACCATCCGCGCTTCAGCGACCTGGAAGGCCTGCCGGCGTCCTTGTCGGTCAAGGCGGTCGGGGCCCTGCGCGGCGCGAACGGGCTCGGGTTCGACGGCGTGATCATCAGCGACGATATGGAGATGGGCGCGATCACGCAGGCGTTCTCGCCGGAGGAGGCGGCCGTGCGGGCAATCCGAGCCGGCACGGACATCCTGGTCTTCTCCAATATCGAGCGCGGCGATCCCCGTTTCGGTGCGCGCATCCATCGCGCGCTTGCCGAAGCCGTGTGCGACGGGCACCTCGGCGAGGCGCGCGTCGAGGACGCGTATCGGCGGATCGTGCGGCTGAAGGAGCAGCTTAAAACAAGGACGCTGCCGCGCGCCTGGTAGCGGCTATTTGAGACTTTCGAGCGCGCGCAGCGCGCGGGCCCGCGCGGCCGCGTGGTCGACGATGGGCCCCGGATAGGTGCCCCCCAATTCGACGTTTGCTGCCGCCAGGACGGCGGGCGCGGCCTCCCAGGGCGCATGGATGTCGCGCGAGGACAGACCCGCCAGCTCCGGAACCCAGGTGCGAATATAGCCGCCGTCGGCATCGAACTTCCGGCTCTGGAGCACGGGATTGAAGATCCGGAAATAGGGTGCGGCGTCGGCGCCGCAGCCGGCGACCCATTGCCAGCTCGCGGCATTGTTGGCGAGGTCCGCGTCCACCAGCGTGTCCCAGAACCAGGCCTCGCCCTCCTGCCAGGGCAGGAGCAGATGCTTGACGAGAAAGGAGGCGACGACCATGCGCGCCCGGTTCGGCATCCAGCCCGTCTGCCAAAGCTGGCGCATGGCGGCATCCACCATCGGGTATCCGGTTTGGCCGCGCTGCCAGGCGGTGAGTGCCGCTTCGTCCTTGCGCCAGGGAAAGCGCGCGAATTCGGGCCGCAGGGGCGAGTCCGGCAGGGCCGGAAAGCTGTGCAGGAGGTGGTAGGAGAAGTCCCGCCAGCCGAGTTCCCGCAGGAATGCTTGAGCGCCTTTCCGCACGGCGCTGTTTCCCGCTTCTGCCGCATGGGTGACCGCGTGCCAGACTTGCGCGGGGCCGATCTCGCCGAAATGCAGATGGGGCGACAGGCGCGATGTGGGATTGGCCCGCAGGCCGTCGCGCCGTTCGGCATAGGTGGCCATCCGCTCCTCGATGAAGGCGCTGAGCGCGTTCCGCGCCGCCTCTTCGCCCGGCGTCCAGTCTGCCCGGAGCCCGCCGGCCCAATCGGGCCGGGACGGCTGCAGTTCGAGAGCGTCGAGGGGGACGCCGTCAGTCGAGGCAAAGTCCGTGAACTTCGGCACGCCCATTGGAACCGGCGGCGCCGGGCGCGCCAGGCACGCCTTCCAGAACGGCGTGAACACGCGATAGGGGCGCCCGTCCTTCGTGACAACGTCCTCCGGCGCGAAGAGAAGCCGTCCCCGGTGGTGATGGAACGCCACGTCCCGGTCCCGGCACAACGCGGCGGCGGCGTCCTCGCATCGCGACCCGAAGGGCTCGCAGCTTCGCGTCAGGTGCAGGGCGCTGGCGTTCGTCTCCCGAAGCACCGTGGCCAGGACATCGCGGGTCCGTCCCCGGCGCAGGACGAGCGCGCCGCCATGGGCGGCCAAAGAGGCGTCCAGCGCCTTCAAGCTCTCATGCAGCCACCAGCGCGATGCGCCACCTTCGGGCCGCGCGTCCTCTGTCTCGTCATCGTGGATGTAGAGCGGCAGGACGGGCGCGCCGGACCGCGCCGCGGCGGTGAGCGCTTCGTGATCGGCGAGGCGCAGGTCCTTGCGGAACCAGACGATCGCCGGGCGGGCGGCGCCGGAAGTCAAGGGTTGGCCGTCGCCGCCAGGGCGGCCTCGTGCAGGGCGCGGGACTCGTCGCCGAAGCAGCAGAACACCACGGCGCCCGATGCCGGGGACGTCCGGCAAGGTCTCGCGGACGGTGCGGACCGCGATCAGGGCCGCGCGGTCGGGCGGGAAGCCGTAGATGCCGGTCGAGATGGCCGGGAACGCGATCGAGGCGAGGCCGTTCTCGGCGGCAAGGTGCAAGGCGGTGCGATAGCAGCTTGCGAGTTGCTGGCCCTCGCCGCGCTCGCCGCCGCCCCAAACCGGGCCCACGCTATGAATCACGTATGGTGCGGGGAGATCGAAGCCCGGGGTGATCCGGGACTCGCCCGTGGGGCAACCGCCCAATTCGGCGCACGCGCCGGCGAGTCCGGGGCCGGCCGCACGGTGGATCGCGCCGCAGACCCCGCCGCCCGGGGCCAAGGCTCGTTCGCCGCGTTCACGATCGCGTCCACCGCGAGACGGGTGATATCCGCGTCGACGATCTCGATCCGGTCTTGCATGGGCCCATTGCAGGCCGGGACGGAGCACGGATCAAGTCACGATCGTGCCATCAGACCTTGAGCTGATAGGAATGCGCGAGCCAGCGGTAGCCGCCGTCTTTCCGCCGTTCGACATAGCCGAGCGAGGGAAAGGGCATGTGGAAGCCGCTGACCGCGACACGGTCGGCCGCGGCCATGTCGAACATCCGGGCACGGGTCTTCGCGGCCTGCTCCTTGTCGACGTCGAAGACGCAATGCCAGTCCGGCCGCGCGAGCGAGGCAACCTGGTGGTGCGCGCAGTCGCCCCAAAACACCAGCCGCTTGCCGCCGCTCTCGATGTCGAAACCGAGATGGCCGGGCGTGTGCCCGAAGGCCCCGATGGCGCGGATGCCAGGCACCACCTCGTCTCCGGGGTTGAGGAACGTGGTCTTCTCGGCGAACGGGACCACGTAGTCGCGATAGAGCGCCGCGTGTTTCGCCAAGTCTCCGGACGGGCGGTCGCCGCTCCAATAGTCGTAGTCGACGGCACCGGTCACGTAGCGGGCGTTGGGGAAGAGCGGTTCGCCCTTCTCCAGGACGCCGCCGATGTGATCGGGATGACCGTGCGAGAGCACGACCACGTCGATCTGCTCCGGCGTGAAGCCGCGGGCGCCAGTTGCGCGGCGAGCCAGCCGCCGTGGGGCCGCGGCACGAAACCCCGTTCGCCGTTGCCCGTGTCGAAGACGAGCACTTGCTTGCCCGTATTGACGACCATGGGTGTGAAACCTGGCCGGTACTTGTGCGCCGGGAGAAGGTTCTCCCGCATGAGTCCGTCCACCTCGGCGCGCTCGGCGCCGCCGCCGATCAGCGGCCAGGGACCGTCAACGAAGGCCTCGGAATCGGCGATCATCGTCACTTCGAAATCGCCGAGCTTGAATCTGTAGGTCCTGGGCTCCACCGGTCCCAGCATGGGGGCGGCGGCCAGGGCCGTGCCGCCTGCGCCGAACAACGGTACGGCGGCAACGGCGCCCGCGCTCCCGAGGAAACGGCGGCGGGTGAGGTCCAGGGTCGACATGGGTGATTTCCTCCGTATCGTGGTCCGGCGCACACTATTCGAGGAAAGGGCTCAACGACTTGAACGAACGTGCTGCGACAAGAGGCGCCGACGGCCGGCCGCTCTGGCATGTGAACGAGGGCCTGTCGCTGTTCGCGGGCGCCCTTGGGCGCAATGCACGCCACAGCCACAGCGTGCCGGTGTTTCTCGCCGGACTGTACGAGCGCTTCTCGTTGCGCGTTGGCGAGGGCGCTTGGCAGCGTTGCCGCGCCGCCGTCGTCCCCGCCGGGCTTCCTTACGAATTCGACATGGCGGGTGCTCCGCTCGCGGTGCTCTATGCGGAGCCGGGGCGGCTGTCGGCGGGGCAAATGCACCGCCTCGTCGGCGCGGCGCGTTCGGAGCAGGGAGCGCTGGTCGGCCAAAGCGGCGAGGTCTCCCTGTTGCGGGAGAGTTACGAGGCCCAGGACAGCGCCTCCTGGCTGTCGGAGGCTCTCGAGGATCTCGCGGGATTCGCAGAGCTTCGCGCGAGGCCATCGATCCGCGTATCGAGGGTGTCTTGCGCGGTCTCCGCCGGAACCATCTGGCGTTTGGCCGGGCGGACAGCGCGGCGGCTGCGGCCGGCCTGTCGGCGTCGCGGTTTCAGCATCTCTTCACGGCGGAGGTGGGCGTTCCGTTCCGGCGCTACCGGGCCTGGTGCCGCATGCGCGCGGCTATCGCCGCAGTGCTCGACGGATGCAATCTGACCGATGCGGCCCATGCGGCCGGCTTCGCCGATCAGCCGCATTTTTCGCGAGACTTCCGCCGTTTTTTCGGCGCACCGCCCCACCATGGCCTTGCCGACGCACGGCGCCGTCGCGAGGCAGCGGCGGGCCGAAGTCGATAAGGCTGCCTTTCGCGTTCGGCAGGCTCCTTTCGGCTTGACGCCGGCCGAGCGCGTTATGTTATATCATTGATCATGACCAGTCCCCATCATCATGCTGGCGGAAGCCCGGCGCGGAAGCTGTCTCCCAATCAGAGCAAGATCCTGGGCTGTCTGCGCGAGGCGGGCGAGCCGATGAGCGCCTATGCCATTCTGGACCGGGTCCGCAAGTCGGGCATCGCCCATCCGCCGACCGTCTACCGCGCCCTGAACGATCTGATGAAGAGGGGCATGGTGCATCGGCTCGAATCGCGCTCCGCCTTCATTGCTTGCGGGCATGGCGAATGCGACGGGCGGTTCGCCTTCGCCATCTGCCGGGCGTGCGACAAGGTGATCGAGATTCCGCTCGGGGAAAAGGAGCAGGCGCGGCTTCTGGGGCTCGCACCCGCGGAGATTTCGCCCGAGACGGTGACCTTGGAGATCGCCGGGCTGTGCGAGTCCTGCGGTCTCGCGCAAGCCTCGCCGGCCTAGACCAACACCATTCCGAGAGGGCTTCGCCTTGCCATTGGATGACTCCTTGCCGCCGGCGCGGCACGCCCCCGTCCAGTCCCGCGTGCTGGGCGTCTCGCTGCTGCGCGCTTCGACCGCTCAGCGGCTCGTGCTCGTGGCGGCGATGCTCTCGGTGCTATGGCTGGCCGTCCTATGGGCGCTGCAATGAAGACCGGCCACGTGGATGGGGCGCTGCCGGCCGTCAGCTTCGAGAATCTGACGCTCGGCTACGACCGCCACCCGGCGGTGCACCACATCACCGGCGACATCCCGCGCGGCGCGCTTCTGGCCATTGTCGGCTCGAACGGCGCGGGCAAGTCCACCTTGCTCAAGGCGCTGGTGGGAGAGCTGAAACCGCTCAGTGGACGGATCGATTATCACGGCCATCACAGGAACGACATCGCCTATCTGCCGCAAGTGGTCGAGATCGACCGTAGCTTTCCCATCTCCGTCTTCGATTGCGTGGCCATGGGGCTGTGGCGCGAGATCGGTGCCTCGGGCGGGATCGACGGCGCCTGCGCCGCGCGCGTGGCGGGCGCGCTGGAGGCGGTCCATTTGACCGCGCTCGCGAACCGGCCCGTGGGCGCCTTGTCGGGGGGCCAGTTTCAGCGGGTTCTGTTCGCGCGGCTCCTGTTGCAGGACGCCAAGATCATTCTCCTGGACGAGCCGTTCCGGGCCGTCGACGCCAAGACCATCATCGATCTCATCGGGCTGATCGAGCGGTGGCACGCTGAGGGCCGGACGGTCGTCGCGGTTCTGCACGATATCGATCTCGTGCGCCGGCATTTTCCGCAGACCCTGCTGCTCGCGCGCGAGGTTCTGGCCTGGGGCGATACGCCTGCCGTGCTGACCCCGGTCAATCTCGACCGCTCACGCCGGTTCAACGAGGGCGTCGACGAGCATGCCACGGTTTGCCATCACGACGAGGCGCGCGAAACCGCATGATCGATGCCCTCCTCGAGCCTTTCACCGAGTTCGCGTTCATGCGCCGGGCGCTTGTGGGATCGCTCGCCATCTCCATGACCGCGCCGCCGATCGGCGTGTTTTTGATGCTGCGCCGCATGAGCCTCATGGGCGACGCCATGGGGCACGCGATCCTGCCGGGCGCGGCCATCGGCTATCTGCTCGCGGGGCTGTCGCTCTTTGCCATGAGCCTCGGGGGCTTTGCCGCGGGGCTTGCGGTCGCGCTCGCGGCGGGCCTCGTCGCGCGCTCGCGGGTGATCCGCGAGGATGCGAGCCTTGCGGGGTTCTATCTGCTGTCGCTGGCGCTCGGCGTGTTTCTGGTGTCCGTCCACGGCACCAATGTCGACCTGCTCCACGTGCTGTTCGGGTCGGTCCTGGCATTGGACGATGCGGCATTGCTGCTCGTCGCCGGGATCGCCACGGTCTCCCTCCTTACGCTGGCGGCGCTCTACCGCCCGCTCGTGCTGGAGTGCTTCGACCCGCATTTCCTGCGGTCCGTGAGCCGCTGGAGCTCCCCGACGCATCTGATCTTCCTCGTCCTCGTGGTGCTCAATCTCGTCGCCGGATTCCAGGCGCTCGGCACCTTGATGGCCGTGGGCATCATGTTGCTGCCGGCGGTCAGCTCGCGATTCTGGGCCGACAGCGCGGGCGCAATGATCGCCGTCGCCATCGTCGCGGCCTTCGTGTCGAGCGTGGCGGGGTTGCTGATCTCCTATCACTACAGCGTGCCGACCGGCCCGACCGTCATCCTGGCCTGCGGCGCATTCTATCTCTTCTCGATGTTCGCCGGCCGGAGGGGCGGAGCCCTCTGGGGGCTCATGCCGCGCAAACATTTGGAAGCCTAACCGTCCCAACCAGCCAAACATGGAGTCTCACGACCATGCGTATCCGTCTCATACCAAGTTTCGCCGCCGCGCTTCTCGCGCTCGGCATCGCGTCTCGCGCGCAGGCCGACGACAAGGTGAACGCCGTCGCCTCGTTCAGCATTCTCGCCGACATGGTGAAGAACGTGGGCGGGGACCGTGTCGTCGTCACCGAACTCGTCGGCCCCGACGGCGATGCCCATGAGTTCGATCCCACGCCAGCTGATGCCAAGAAACTGGCCGGCGCGGACATCTTCTTCGTCAACGGCCTCGGCTTCGAGGGTTGGATGGAACGGCTCGAGACGTCGTCCGGCTTCAAGGGCGCGACGGTCGTTGCGAGCAAAGGCGTGAAGGCCCTCACGATCGAAGAAGACGACGAGCACCTTCATGGCGACGTGGCGGACGATGACGACGACCACGACGAGCACGCAAAGGGCGAGGATCACGACGACGACGAGCATGAGGACCACGCCAAGGGCGAGGATCACGACCACGACGAACACGCCAAGGGCGAGGACGACGACCACGACCATGAGGATCACGCCAAGGGTGAGGACGACGACCACGATCATGAGGAACACGCCAAGGGCGAAGACCACGACGACGAGCATGCCGAGGCCCATCATCATCACCACCATGGCGGCACGGATCCGCATGCCTGGCAGGACCTCGCCAATGGCGAGATCTATGTCGCCAATATCCGCGACGGCCTGATCGCCGCCGATCCGGACGGCAAGGCCGTCTACGAGGCCAACGCCGAGAAATACCTCGCCGCGCTGAAGAAAGAGGATGCCGCGGTCAAGGCGGCGATCGGCGCGCTGCCGCAGAGCCATCGGCGGATCATCACCAGCCACGATGCGTTCGGCTATTTCGGGGAGGCCTACGGTCTCGAGATCCTGGCGCCCGAAGGCATCAGCACGGCGAGCGAGCCGTCCGCGAAGGACGTGGCCAAGATCATCCGGCAGATTCGCGAGGACAAGATCCCGGCCGTGTTCATGGAGAACATCACCAACCCGAAAATGCTGGAGCAGATCGCGAAGGAATCGGGCGCCAAGATCGGCGGGACGCTTTATTCCGATGCCCTCTCGGCCAAGGACGGCCCCGCCCCGACCTATCTCGACATGTTCAAGCACAATGTCGGCACGCTGACCGCCGCGCTGTCGTCTTAGCCTGCACCGGCGAGGACGGACCGGTCGCCCTTGGCCGTTCCGTCCTCGTCCAATCTCTGCAAACCACTCGGGCCAAGATGCGGCCTTTATTTGTTATGTTATAACATTGGAGCGAATGGATCATGGACACCGAGCTCTTGGATCATCTCGAAAGCGCGGCCCCTGGGCAGGATCGGCGGCTTCCGGTCACCGTCCTGTCGGGCTTTCTCGGCGCCGGCAAGACGACCTTGCTCAATCGCGTTCTCGCCAACCGGGAGGGCCGCAAGGTGGCGGTGATCGTCAACGACATGAGCGAGATCAACGTGGATGCGGAACTGGTCCGGAAGGGCGCCGCGGATCTGTCGCGGACCGACGAGGCCTTGGTGGAGATGTCCAACGGGTGCATCTGCTGCACGCTGCGCGAGGATCTCTTGCTCGAGGTTCTCCGCCTCGCGGATGAGGGGCGCTTCGACTATCTCCTGATCGAGTCCTCGGGGATCTCCGAGCCGTTGCCGGTGGCCACGACGTTCGATTTCCGGGACGAGGACGGCAACAGCCTGTCCGATATCACGCGCCTCGACACGATGGTGACGGTCGTCGATGCGGCCGGGCTTGTCGGCGACTATCAGTCCCAGGAGTTCCTGACCGATCGCGGTCTCGGTGTCGACGAGACGGATGCGCGTCCGCTCGTTGCGCTGCTCGTCGATCAGATCGAGTTTGCCGACGTCATCGTCCTCAACAAGCTCGACCTTGCTACGCCGGACCAGGTGAAGGCGGCGCGCGCCATCATCCGGTCGTTGAACGACAGCGCCAAGATCATCGAAACGAGCGAAGGCGACGTGCCGCTTTCCGAAATTCTCGATACGGGGCTTTTCGATTTTGCCGCCGCGCAGACGCACCCGACCTGGTTCAAGGAACTCAACGGCTTCAAGGACCACACCCCGGAAACGGAGGAATACGGCATTGCGAGTTTCACCTACCGGGCGCGGGCGCCGTTCGATCCCAAAAAGCTCTATGCGTTTTTCAACGAACCCTGGCCAAACGTGATCCGTGCGAAGGGGTTCTTTTGGCTCGCCTCGCGTCCCCAATGGGTCGGCGAACTGAGCCAGGCGGGCCCGCTCGTGCGGCACGAAGGGATCGGGTTCTGGTGGGCGGCCGTTCCCCAAAGCCGTTGGCCGGACGATGCGGACAGCGTCAACGAGGTCATGAAGCGGTGGCACCCGACCTGGGGAGACCGGCGCCAGGAGCTCGTCTTCATCGGCACGCGCGCGATGGACCGCGAGGCGATCACGGCTGCCCTCAACGCCTGCCTCGTCCAGAATGCCTCCAAACAGGACCTGGCGGCGGGCCGTTGGAAATCGCTCCCCGACCCGTTTCCGCTCTGGCAGGTCTAGCGCCGCCCGCCGGACCGGTTAAAAGGTCTCATGACCGGCGGTTCGCGGCGATGGATCGTATTTCTCCTCGCGCTCATTTGCGCAGGGATCGTCTATGCGGCGCTCGGCCCCGCCGATTGGCAGGTCCGGCTGGGGCTGCATTGGCTGGTCGAGCACTTCTTGGTGTTCTTCTCCGTGACCGTGCTCGCCTGTATCGCCTACCCGAGACCCATGCGGGTGGCGGCGGTCCTGCTGCCCTTCGCGGTCGGGGTCGAGCTGGCGCAAGGGCTGACCCCGGACCGCACGCCGGATATCGCGACGGCCCTCGCGGCGGCGGCGGCGGTCTCGCTGGCGGCGCTCCTCGCCGATGGGGTCTTCGCGTGGCAAAATCGCCGCAGGTCCACCTGACCGGCCCGCCCTAGCGCGACAGACACAAATGTGATGTATCCTCCCGCTCAAGGAGACTTCAGGTGACGAGCATCACGCGGAAACGGACCGTTCCCGTCAAGATCGGTCCGGTGACCCTGGGCGGCGGCGCGCCCGTCGTGGTCCAGTCCATGACGAATACGGACACGGCCGATGTGGGCCAGACGGTCGCGCAGGTCGAGGCGCTTGCCCGCGCGGGCTCCGAGCTCGTCCGGCTGACGGTCGATCGCGCCGAGGCCGCCGCGGCGGTCCCGCTCATCCGCGCGCAGCTCGACAAGCGCGGCGTGGACGTGCCGCTGATCGGCGACTTCCACTATATCGGCCACAAGCTTCTGGCGGACAATCCGGACTGCGCCGAGGCGCTGGCGAAATACCGCATCAATCCGGGCAATGTCGGCTTCAAGGACAAGCGCGACAAGCAGTTCTCCCAGATCATCGACATCGCGCTGAAACACGACAAGCCGGTGCGGATCGGCGTCAATTGGGGCAGCCTCGATCAGGAGCTGCTGACGCGGCTCATGAACGAGAACGCCGAGAGCCCCAACCCGAAGGACGCGCGCGAGGTCATGCACGAGGCCATGGTGCAGTCCGCGTTGCTCTCGGCGGACCGGGCGCAGGAACTCGGGCTGGGCGCCGACAAGATCGTGCTCTCGGCGAAGGTGTCGGCGGTGCAGGATCTCATTGCGGTCTATCGCATGCTGGCCGAACGCTCGAACCTCGCGCTGCATCTGGGGCTCACGGAGGCCGGCATGGGCTCAAAAGGCATCGTCGCCTCCTCGGCCGCGATGTCGGTCCTGCTGCAGCAGGGCATCGGCGACACGATCCGCATTTCGCTCACGCCCGAGCCCGGCGGGGACCGCTCGCTCGAGGTGAAGGTGGCTCAGGAGCTGCTGCAGAGCATGGGCTTCCGCGCCTTCGTGCCGCTGGTGGCCGCGTGCCCTGGATGCGGGCGCACCACCTCGACCACGTTCCAGGAACTGGCCCGGGACATTCAGGATTTCATCCGCGATCAAATGCCGGACTGGAAGCGCCGCTATCCCGGTGTCGAGACGCTGAACGTCGCGGTGATGGGCTGCATCGTGAACGGGCCCGGCGAATCCAAGCATGCCGATATCGGCATTTCGCTGCCCGGAACCGGGGAAACGCCCGCCGCGCCCGTGTTCATCGACGGCGAGAAGGTTACGACGCTGCGCGGTCCCGGCGCCGCCGCGGCGTTCAAGCAGATGGTGCTGGACTATATCGAGCGGCGCTACGGCCACGCCGCGCTCGGGGACAGGGCCGGCCAAGGCGCCCCCCGCACGGCGGCGGAGTAGGCGCTACTGCAGCGAGACGGCGTCGCCCGCGATCGAGACCGTCAACGCGATCATCGTCACATTGAACACGAACGCGACGATGCCATGGGCCGTCACGGTTCGGCGGATGGCGCGCGAAGTGATGGCCACGTCGGACACGGCCGTGGACGTTCCCATCACGAATGAGAAATAGACGAAGTCCCAATAATCCGGATCCTCGTCGCCGGGAAAGCGCAGGCCGCCGCCCGCGCCCCGGTGCTGGGCGTAGTATTCGTGCGCGTAGTGCAGGGCGAAGATCACGTGGATGAACAGCCAGGACAGGAGCGTGGTGAAGAACAGGAGCGCCAGGATGCCCGGCTGGATGCTCCCGCTCCCGGAGGCCGTGCGCATCCAATAAACGATGGCGGCGAGGCTCGCCATGCTGGCAATCACGGTGAGAATCGGAATGGCAATGCGCCCTTCGTCCTGAAGCGGCGATTCCCGCCGGACCCGGTCTGGGTCCGAGCGCAGGATCATGATGACCACAAGCGCGAGGTAGAAGGCCACGCCCGCGTCCCAGGCGATCAGTAGCCGCGTGGGAAACAAGTATTTCTGGTCGGGCATCGCGGAGAGGAGGACGACGAAGACGAGCATCGCGAAGAGGAGACGCCAGCGCGCCTCGAGGAAGCGCGAGATGCGCGTGTCCCGAAAGCGATGTCGCGGCGGCGTCGTGGGGCTCATCGGCTCATTCGAGCCGGATTCGCCTTCCCGCTCAAGAGCGCCGCTCGGCGACGAAGCGCGCCGCCTCGATCAGTGTCCCCGCTTTTTCGCCGAACGGATCGAGAGCCTCCTCGGCCTCGGCAACGAGGCCCGCGAGCTTCGCCTTCGCGCCCTCGATGCCAAGGAGGCCGACCAGCGTCGCTTTCCCGCGCTCGGCGTCCTTGGCGGCGGCCTTGCCCATGGCGGCGGCGTCTCCTTGCGCATCGAGCAGATCGTCGGCGAGCTGGAAAGCCTGGCCGAAGGCGTTTGCATAGCGGATGAGCGCCGCGCGGCTGGCATCGTCCGCGCCCCCGAGCACGGCGCCTGCCTCGCAGGCGAAGCGGAACAAGGCGCCGGTTTTCAATTTCTGCATGGCCGTCGTCTCGTCGGGCGAGAAGGGCCGCTGCTCGGCGGCGAGGTCCAAGGCCTGCCCCAGCGCCATGCCCTGCCAGCCGCTCGCCTTGGCGAGAAGATGGGTCAGTTCGGCCCTGATCGCCGGATCGTCGTGGCACTTGGGGGCGCTGACGGTCTCGAAGGCGATGGTCAGCAGGGAGTCGCCGGCGAGAATCGCCGTGGCTTCGTCGAAGGCGATATGCACCGTCGGGCGCCCCCGGCGGAGCGCGTCGTCGTCCATGGCCGGAAGGTCGTCGTGAACCAGGGAGTAGCAATGGACGCATTCGAGCGCACAGGCCGTATCGAGCGCGTTCTGCTCCGGCACGCCGAAGAGCCGCGCCGATTGGATCAGGAGGAACGGCCGCAGGCGCTTGCCGCCGCCAAGGGCCGCATAGCGCATGGCCTCGCCGAGCGGCGCAGCCGTCTCGTAGGGTTCCTCCGGGGAGGCTGTGTCTGGGGCCAGGAGCGCGGCCAGCCGTTGCTCGACGCGCCCGGCCACGCGCTCCATCTCGGATCGGAATGTCATCGTGGGCGAAGGGATAGCCGAGGCTTTCTGTCGCCGCAAATTGATCGCGACCTCCGTGGGCGCTAGAACGCCCTGCTATGCACGAGAACACGACCGAAGATCCGCCCGAGGGCCATGATGCCGCGCCGCCCGAGGCGCCTGCCACGGCCCCGGAGTCCGGCGTACAACCCGGCCCGAAAAAGGCCCACAGGCTCCGCGCTTGGGCCGACAGGCATCCGTGGCTGCGGCTGATCGCGCTGGTGCTGCTCATCTTGATGGGGATCGTTCTCGGCAGCATCGTGGTCTACCGCTTCGTCAATCCGCCGATCACCTCGGTCATGATCCTCGAAAAACTCCGCGGCGAGACCTTGAAGCGACGCTGGGTGCCCTTCGAGAAGATCTCGCCCCATATGCGGCTGGCCGTGATCGCGAGCGAGGACGGCAATTTCTGCACGCATCAGGGCGTCGACTGGGGTGCCGTTCGGGAAGTCATCGAGTCGGCGAAGAATTTGGAGCCTGCGCGGGGCGCCAGCACCATCCCCATGCAGGTCGCCAAGAATCTCTACCTTTGGGATTTCCGCTCTTACTTGCGCAAAGCCCTTGAGGTTCCGCTCTCCTACGCGATCGTCTCGATCTGGCCGAAGGACCGCGTGCTGGAGGTTTATCTCAACATTGCGCAGTTCGGTCCGGGCCTGTTTGGTGTCGAGGCGGCGAGCCAGCGCTATTTCCGCAAGCCCGCTTCGGCGCTCACCCAGCGCGAGGCGGTCCTGCTGGCGACCACGCTGCCGAAGCCGGACGTTCGCAATCCGGCGCGGCCCAGCCGGACCCATCGCCTGGTCGCCAACGCTGTCCAGCGGCGCTTGCCCTACATCGCCAAACGGGCCGACTGCATCGTGAACCGGTAAAAGGATCGGACATCGGCTCTGGCCAGAGGCCGAAATTGTGACTATAAGGGCGCCAAACGACGCCCCCCCGCGCCGCGTGGGGCCGCCTAGAGGTTCTAGAAATGGCTGTTCCAAAGAGAAAAGTGTCCCGCATGAAGCGGGGCAACCGGCGAAGCCACGACGCTGTCGCGGCCCCGGCCTATGTCGAGGATAAGGATTCGGGCGAGCTTCGCCGTCCGCATCACATCGACCTGAAGTCGGGCCGCTATCGTGGCCGCCAGGTGATCACGGTCAAGGACGAGGCGTAAGGGCTAAGCCTTATGTCTTCGCAGGAATTGTTGTCACGTCCGGCGCGCGCGCCGGAGCGTTTTTGCTTGGCTGTGCCGTGCTCGCGCCGTGCCGGTAGGGTCTTGCTAACCAAAGACGCAGAAATCGCGGGCGATGGCGCGTTCGAGCCGCCTTTTTGGGGCCGAAAGGCGGCCCTGTCCCTCGCGGATTCTCGGCTTCTTAAGCCTTGCCAGCTAGCCTTCCTCGGCAAGCAACGAGCGCCCAACGCAGCAATACAAGAGGCGCCGCAGGATTTCGTGCAAGGGGCAGGCGCATGAGAAAAACCAACACCGCAGATGTCGCTGGTGAACAGCCGCACGTTCAGGTCGACGACGTGC
Organism: Methyloceanibacter methanicus; assembly: GCF_001723285.1. GTDB lineage: Bacteria > Pseudomonadota > Alphaproteobacteria > Rhizobiales > Methyloligellaceae > Methyloceanibacter > Methyloceanibacter methanicus. Next base: position 137,306 of record NZ_LPWG01000005.1, read on the forward strand.
TCGACGGCATCCGGACCACGGCCTATCGCTGGGATTTCGGGTCCGATCGGATCGACTGGGCGAAGAACGCCGCGACCGTTCTGGGGGACGTCGATATCGGCGTGCTGCGCCGTGGCCGGGCGTTCGCTCTGCATATCGACCCCAAGCATGCGGCGGAGCGCTATGACGGCGTCACCGGCCGCGCGAAGGCCGCGCCGAACGCCTCCCATGCCTATGCCTTGCAATATCGCTTCCTGCCCAACGGACGGCGCGGAAAGGCCGCTCTTTGGGTCGAGGAACGCGGCGTCTGCACCACCGACGACAGGGGCGAGCCGGTTCAGGCCCAGGGCACGCTCCGCGTGATCGGCGATCGCCGCCAGCGCGCCCGGCCACAAGGCGCGCCAGGCGACCAGGACTCCGCCCGGCTCTCGAACCGGGCCGAGCTCACCGGGACTCTGGCCAAACTGCTTTCCAGCCGCGGTGGAAGAGCGGAGAAGGGCGCCTTTCTGCTCGTCGGCGTCAACGATCTGACGTGTATCAACGAGACCTATGGCTACGAGGTCGGCGACGAGGTCATTGCCATTGTCGGCCAGCGCCTGGCCACGGCCGTGCGCGGGCGGGACTGTTTGGGCCGCTTCTCGTCGAACAAGTTCGGCATCGTCCTGCACGGCTGCGTCGCGAACGAAGTGGTTGCCGTCGCCCGCCGCATGATTGCCGCCGTCGAGCGCGACGTTGCCAGCACCAGCGCGGGGTCTATCGCCGCGACGGTCTTCGTCGGCGCCGTGCTGATCCCCAACGACGCGAACACCACCCAGGACGCGATCGGCCGCGCCTTGCAGGCCATCGATATGGCGCGGGTCAGCCCCCGCGAGCGGTTCTATTGCTACGATCCGTCCGCGCCGCGGGAAGCCGAACGCAAGCGCAATATCGCCATTGCCGACGAAGTGATCCGGGCCTTGAACGATCGCCGCATTATGGTCGCCCTTCAGCCCGTGGTGACAGCCGGCGGTCACGACCCGGAGTTCTACGAATGCCTGCTGCGTTTGCGGCTGCCGGACGGGTCGGTTCTGGACGCGAGCGAGTTCGTTCCGGTCGCCGAGAAGTTGGGCCTGTCCAAACTCATCGACCATCGCGCCCTGGAGCTCGTCGTCGACATCCTGCGCGCCACACCCGACCGGAAGCTGGCCCTCAACGTCTCGGCTCTGTCCACGACGGAGGGGCATTGGATCGAGGCGCTCGAGGCCCTGACCGGGAAGGACCGTAGGTTGACCAAGAGGCTGATCGTCGAGATCACCGAATCGGCCGCCATTTCGGACATGGAGGCGACGGCTGCGTTCGTCTCGGCGCTGAAGAGGGCCGGATGCAAGGTCGCGCTGGACGATTTCGGCGCCGGCTACGCCTCCTTCCGCTCGCTGCGCAACCTCGGTGTCGACATGGTCAAGATCGACGGCTCGTTCATCGAGAATCTCGGACAGGACGCGAAGGACGAGACGCTAGTCCAGAGCCTGGTCGAGCTGGCGCATCGTTTCGGCCTGGCGACCGTCGGGGAGTGGGTGCGCGACGAGCGCTCCGTCGCGTTCCTGGAGAAAGCCGGCGTCTCCTACCTTCAGGGCGACTTTTTCGGCGCGCCCGAATTGCATGAGGATCAGACGGCCGACACCGAGAAGTCCGCCAGCTAGCCCTCGCAGCGTTCGCCGGCCCCGCGCCGGAGCCGCTCGGCCAGCGCGAACAGCAGTTCGTCGTGGGTGCCTAAGGCTTCCAGGTGTTCCACCGTGTTCAGGACGTAATCGATATTGGCGCCGGCCTGACCACGGCAGGCCCGCACGATGCGCAGCTGCGCCTCGAAGTCGAGCCTGCCTGCGTATTGCGGATGGGCCGGGTCGGCGACAAAGGTGAGCGCCTTCACGGTCCGGCCCGAGCCGTCGCCAAGCGCGATGTCCCGATAGGTCTCCACATAGACGTCGGTCGCTTGCTCCCGCTGGCGCAGATAGGCCACCGTGTCGCTCTCGGCCCCGGGTTCGACACGGAAGGCCACGCCCTGGCATTCCCCGCCTTCGTCCAGTCCGAGAACCAGGCCCGGACTTGCGGGCGTGCCCCGGTGCAGGATCGAATAGATGCACAGGGCCCTGTGGGCGCCTTCGAGACGGGCCGGACTGTGATCGTCGAACGGAAAACCCGGCCGCCACATCAGTGACCCATAGCCGAACACCCAGAGCGCAGACATGGAGCCTGTTTTAGCGGTGGTCGCCAGCATTCGAAAGACGTATCAAGCCCGCCGCCCAATTGGCCGCGTCGTTGCGCCGGTCAGTCCTCGTGGCCGTGGGGCCGGCCGAAATCGGCATCGGCGGTGTCTTGGCCTGCGTCGATGACGCCGCGGCGGATGTCGCGCGTGCGGCTGAAGTGATCCTCGAGCGACTGGCCGTCGTCCCAGCGGATCATGCGCTGCAGCGCCGCGAGGTCCTCGGAGAAGCGGCCGAGGACTTCCAGCACCGCGTCCTTGTTGTTGAGGAACACGTCGCGCCACATGACCGGGTCGGAAGCGGCGATGCGCGTGAAATCCCGGAAGCCGCCGGCGGAAAACTTGATGACCTCGGACTGGGTGACGTCCTCCAGATCGGCCGCCGTGCCGACGATGTTGTAGGCGATCAGATGCGGGATTATGCTGGTGATGGCGAGGACGATGTCGTGATGCTCGGGCGTCATCGTCTCGACGGTCGAGCCGAGCGCGGTCCACAGCGCCCCGACCTTCTCCACGCTTGCATCCGTCGAGCGTGCACACGGGGTGATGACGCACCAGCGCCCTTCGAACAGCTCGGCAAAACCGGCTTCGGGGCCGGAATGCTCAGTGCCGGCCACCGGATGTCCGGGCACGAAGGCGGCGTGCTCCGGGAGCGCGCTCGCGACGGTGCGCACGATGGCCGCTTTCACGGAGCCCACATCGGTGACGATCGCCCCATTGGCGAGGAAGGGTGCGATGGCTTGCGCGGCCGCCCTCATGGCGCCGACAGGCACGGCGAGGATCACCAGCTCCGCGTCCTTCACCGCCTCTTCGGCCGTGTCCGCGACGAGATCGCAGAACCCGAGCGCACGCGACCGGTCGCGCACATCCGCCGATCCGTCGAATCCCGTGATGGTGGCGGCAAGACCGCGCTTCTTCATCCCGCGCGCCATGGACGAGCCGATCAGTCCCAGTCCTATGACGGCGACCTTGTCGAACAGGGGCTCCGTCATACGGCGCCCGCATCGCCCATGAAGGCGGTCAATGCATCCAGCACGGCCGCGTTCTCGGCGTCGGTGCCGATGGTCATCCGCAAGGCATCGGGCAGGCCGTATTCGTCCACGCGCCGCAGGACGATCCGGCGCCCGTGCAGATAGGCGTCTGCTTCCGGCGCCGTCTTTCCGGGCGTTTGCGGAAAATGGACCAGCAGAAAATTCGCCACGCTCGGCGTCGTCGGAAGGCCGATCTCTGCAAGCCGTTGGGCCATGCGGGGAAGCCAGGCGAGATTGTGGGCGACCGCGGTTTCCAGATGCGCCCGATCGCCGATGGACGCGACACCCGCGGCAATGGACGGTCCGGTCACGTTGAAGGGCCCGCGGATGCGGTTCAACGTGTCGGCGATGGCCTCCGGGCAATAGGCCCAGCCGATGCGCAAGGAGGCGAGGCCGTAGATCTTGGAGAAGGTCCGCGTCATCACCACGTTGTCGTTGGCGGAGACGAGCGCGGCGCCGGCCTCGTAGTCGTCCCGTCGGACATATTCCGCGTAGGCGCCGTCCAGCACCAGCAGCACGTGGCCGGGAAGCCCCGCATGCAGACGTTCGATCTCCGCGGCCGGAAGATAGGTCCCGGTCGGGTTGTTGGGGTTGGCCAGGAACATCATGCGCGTGCGGGGCGTGACGCGCGCAAGGATCGCGTCCACATCGGCGGTGTGGTTCGTCTCGGGCGCTACGACCGGGGTCGCGCCGCGGGCCTGGATCGTGATCTTGTACACGAGGAAACCGTGCTCGGTGTAGATCGCCTCATCGCCCGGGCCGAGATAGGCCACGGCGAGCAGGTTCAGCAGCTCGTCGGAGCCGGCGCCGCAGACGATGCGCGCGGGATCGAGGCCATGTTCGGCGCCGAGGGCCTCGCGCAAGGACCTCGCCGACCCGTCGGGATAGCGGGCGAGGCGCGCCGCTTCGCCCAGGTAGGCTTCCACGGCCTTGGGGCTCGGTCCGAGCGGCGTTTCGTTGGACGAGAGCTTCACGACCGGCCCGGCGCCAGGCAGCACGCTCGTGCCCGGCACGTAGGGCGCGATGTCGAGAATGCCCGGACGCGGTGCCGGGGCCGTCCTCGTATCCGTCCTGTCGGCGGCCATCGGTTTGGCAGCCATCGTTTTGGCAGCCATGGTTCTGCTCCTTACTGGGGCCTCAATGCTTTGCGAAGGGCCTCTCTTACGGCCATTTCTTAAGCCAAGGCAAAGAAAAGATTGACTCTCATGAGGCCATGGCTAACCCGGCATTGTATAATTCCAGGTTCCATTGTCAGGACGCGCGCGATTTCCGGTGCGTACGAGCGAGGAACCGTCTGTAGCTTAGGCCATTGCGACGATGAACGAGAATCCGGGAGCGGAGAGCTTCGCCGAACTCAAACGGCGCGAGCAGATCACCAATCCCCAAAGCGAAGTGGTGCATTTCCCGGCGAGCGAGGGTCTCCCGCTCGATAGCGGTGCTGTGCTCGCGCCCTTCTCCGTGGCCTATCAGACCTACGGGACGCTGAACGCGGACAAGTCGAACCTCATCCTGGTTTGCCACGCGCTGACCGGCGACCAGTACGTGGCAAGCACCCATCCCGTCACCGGCAAGCCGGGCTGGTGGGAGACCATGGTCGGGCCGGGCAAGCCCATCGACACGGACCGCTATTTTGTCGTGTGCCCGAACGTGATCGGCGGGTGCATGGGCTCGACCGGGCCGAGTTCGCTCAATCCGGCGACGGGGCGCGCCTACGGTCCCGATTTCCCGGTGATCACCTTGCGCGACATGGTGCGGGCGCAAGCCCGGCTGCTGGACTATCTCGGCGTCGACCAGGTGCTGAGCGTGATCGGCGGCTCCATGGGCGGCATGCAGGTGCTGGAATGGGCGGCGAGCTACAAGGACCGCGTGTTCTCGGCGATTCCGATCGCCTGCGCGGCGCGGCACTCCTCGCAGAACATCGCCTTCCACGAGGTGGGGCGTCAGGCCGTGATGGCGGATCCCGATTGGTGCGGGGGCCTGTATCTCGAAGAGGGCAAGAACCCGCGAAAAGGTCTCGCCGTCGCGCGCATGGCCGCCCATATCACCTACCTGTCCGACCGGGCGCTGCACACGAAGTTCGGCCGTAACCTGCAGGACCGCGAAGAGGTGACCTTCGGTTTCGACGCCGACTTCCAGGTGGAGAGCTATCTGCGCCACCAAGGGATGAGTTTCGTCGACCGGTTCGACGCGAACTCCTATCTCTACATCACGCGGGCCATGGATTATTTCGACATCGCCGCCGACCACGGCGGGGTCCTGGCGAATGCCTTCGCGGGCACCAAGACGCGCTTCTGCCTGATCTCGTTCACGTCAGACTGGCTGTTCCCGACCGAGGAGAGCCGGGAGGTGGTGCACGCGCTCAACGCGGTGGCCGCCAATGTCAGCTTCGTCGAGATCGACTCGAACAAGGGGCACGATGCGTTCCTGCTGCACGAGCCCGAGCTGTTCGATACGGTGCGCGGCTTCCTCGGCGCGGCCGCCCGTCAGCGTGGGCTCGCCGGCGCGGGCGGAGGCGCATGAGAATGGACGCGCCCGTGACCACGCCCCAACAGCGCTCCGCCGATACGGCCCGCGTCGATCTCCTCCTGATCGCGGAGATGATCGCTCCCGGCTCGCGGGTGCTCGATATCGGCTGCGGCGACGGGGCGCTGCTGCGCATTCTCGCCGACAAGCATGGCGTCGACGGCCGCGGCATCGAACTGAGCCAGGCCGGGGTGAACCAGTGCGTGGCGCAGGGCCTTTCGGTGATCCAGGGCGATGCGGACACGGACCTCGTCTACTACCCGGACATGGCCTTCGACTACGCGATCCTGTCGCGGACCATTCAGGCCACGCGCAACCCGCGGCACGTGCTCGAGCAGCTCTTGCGCATCGGCAGGCGCGTCGTGGTATCGTTTCCGAATTTCGGCCACTGGCGCGTGCGCCTGCAGCTCCTGCTGGGCGGTCAGATGCCGCATACCGATACGCTGCCCGAACATTGGTACAGCACGCCCAACATCCATCTGTGCACGATCAAGGATTTCCTGGCGCTGTGCGACGACATGGGTGCACATGTGGAGAAGGCCGTCGCCCTCAACGCCAACGGGACGAAACTCGTCTCGATGCCTCTATCGACGCAGAATCTCTTCGGCGAGCAGGCCGTCTTCCTGCTCTCGCGCTAGGCGCGGCGTCACCGCGCCCGCTGGCACCGGGATCACGCGCCGGCGCATCTTGCGTTCCGTTTCGCCCACAAGACTGCCGGCGTAGACCTGCTTGGTCGCCTCGACCACGATAATGCCGGAGAAGGCCGGCCAAGCCAGATCGCCGAACCGTTCCCAGAAATCCGGCCAACGGGTCAGAACCCGCCAGTCGAAGGGCGGCAGGTGAAGCACGTAGTGCCAGCTCTCGGGCTGGAACATGGCATCCTTCAGGAGCTGGGTGAGCTGGCTGCGGCTGAAGGGGCTGCCATAGCCGAAGGGCGTCGTATCCATGCGGGCCCAGAGCCCGCGCCGGTTGGGCACCGCCACCAGGATGCGGCCATTGGGCGCCAGGACCCGCCAAATTTCGCGGAGGAGGGCATGGGGATGCTCGGACCATTCCAGCATATGCACCAGCAAGACCCGGTCCGCCGCCTCGTCGTCCAGCGGCAGTTCCGTTTCGTCCACAAGGGCCGTTTGGGACGCGACCCGTTCGGGCCAGGGCAGGGTGCCCAGGCGCACAGGCGCAAGGGCACCGATACACCGGGCGCCTTCCGGAACTCGGCGAGATAGGGCGTGGCATAGCCGAGGCCGAACACGTTGAGGCCCTTCACGTCGGGCCAGAACGCCCGGAAACGCGGACGCAGCAGGCGCCGCACCATCAGCCCGATCCGGCGGGCGTAGAAATTTCGAAGGTCGATCGCGTCGAGATGCATGGCGTCCGTCTGCTTCCGGCGTGTTTAGACTTGGGTCGCCGCCCGCGTCTTTCAATCCAGAACGTTGTTTCAATCGGGGGACCTGTTTTCAAGCCCCGGCCTGCGGAGTACGGTCCGGGCGCCGGAGCGGCCCGGTTCGGCATTTTCAAAGACAGCGACATCGAAGAGACAGACATCGAAGTGAAAGACATCGAAGTGAAAGTCATGGCCCAACTCGAGATTTTCCAGTTTCCGACACGCAGCGACAATTACGGGGTGCTGATTCACGATCCCAAGACCGGTGCGACCGCCTCGATCGATGCGCCCGAGGCCGCGCCGATCCTGGCCGCACTCGCGCAGAAAGGGTGGGACCTCACCGATATTCTCGTGACCCACCATCACGCGGACCACACGGCCGGAATCGGCGCGCTGAAGAACAGATATGGCTGCACGGTCTACGGGCCGGCGCGCGAGGCCGGTCTTATCCCGGGGCTCGACGTGGAGGTCAAGGAAGGCGATACGGTGTCCGTCGGCCACGCGGACGCCACGGTCATCGACACGTCCGGCCATACACGCGGTCATGTCAGCTACTACTTTCCCGATCAGGCGCCGGTGTTCGTCGGCGACACGCTGTTTTCCGTCGGGTGCGGCAAGCTCCTGGAGGGCGATGCGCCGACCATGTGGGCGTCCTTGTCGAAGCTTGCGGCGCTGCCGCCGGAGACGGACGTCTATTGCGGCCACGAATACACCGGGGCCAATTGCCGGTTCGCGCTGACCATCGAGCCGGACAACGCGGCCCTTCGGGCCCGTGCCGCCGAAGTCGCCGAGAACGATGCCAACGGACGGCCCTCTTTGCCGACGACGATCGGGCTGGAACGTGCGACCAACCCTTTCCTGCGCGCCTCGAGCCCTGAAATTCAGGCCCGGCTGGGTCTGGAAGGCCAGCCGCTGGAGGCCGTGTTCGGCGAGGTGCGGCGGCGCAAGGACCGGTTCTAGTGGCTCTCACGCCCAAGACCGGGACGCGAAGTGCCGAAGAGGTGATCGCCCATCTGGCGCTCCAGCCGCATCCGGAGGGTGGCTGGTTCCGGGAAACCTTCCGCGACGAGACCGGTCGCGACGGCCGGGCCCATTCGACGGCGATCCTCTTTCTTCTGGCGGATGGGGAAATCTCGCGCTGGCACCGGGTGGACGCGGCCGAGACCTGGCACTGGTATGGCGGTGCGCCCTTGTCGCTCACCGTCGCGGACGAGGCCGGTGCGGTTCGAGAGCTCACGCTGGGAATGGATCTGTTCGGCGGGCAGCACCCGCAAGCCGTCGTGCCGCCCCATGCCTGGCAGAGCGCGCGCACCTCGGGGCGTGGACGCTGGTGGGCTGCACCGTGGCGCCCGGCTTCCAGTTCGAGGGCTTCGAGCTGGCGCCGGACGGCTGGTCTCCAGAACGCTAACAGCAGGCAGCGGTTCGGCACCGCGCGCCGCTGCGGCGTGTGCGCGGGCGGGCGGCTTTGGACACTGAAAGGAAATAACGATGTGTACGTCTCTTCTGTATCGGGACACCAACGGCAACTTCTATTCGGGGCGCACGCTCGAACTGCCCATGGAAATGCCCTACCAAATCGCGTTTCTTCCCGCGGGCCAGGACTACCAGTCGGCGGTCGAGGGCAGCGCGGCGCTGCGATACAAGACGGCCTATCCCATGCTCGGCGTGACGGTTCCGTTCGCGCCCGGCGATCTCAAGATCGTCGAAGGGTTGAATAGCGAAGGCCTGACGTTCAGCGCCTTGTCGTATCCCGGGGCGGCACAGGCCGCCTTCGAGAACACCAAGGCCGCCTTGTCGGCGGTCGATCTCGGCTCGTGGGCCCTCGGTCAGTTCGCGACGGTCGCGCAAGTCAAGGAGGCGCTCGCGAACCAGCCCGTCCTCCTGGCTCCGCTGGCGATCCTCGGAGGGGCGAAGACGCCGTTTCACTACAGTCTGCACGATTCCACCGGTGCCTCCATCGTGGTGGAGTTCTCCGGCGGCGCGACGTCCGTCTACGACAATCCCGTGGGCGTCATGACGAACGGCCCGGCATTTTCCTGGCATCTGACGAATCTCGACAACTACACGTTCTTGTCGAATGTCGACCGGTCCGAGAGTCGGTTCGGTGCGCTCCAGGTGGCGCAGCCGGATTCCGGCATCGCGACGCAGGGACTCCCCTCGTCCAACACGTCGGTGGGGCGCTTCGTCCGCGCCGCCTACTACGCGCAATTCGCCGAAAAGGCATCGGCGCCGGACGACGCCATTCGGACGCTCGCCCATGTCATGAACAATTTCGACAGGCCGAAAGGGATCACTGTCGACATGCGCGGCGGAGGCGGTGGGATCGAGGCCGGCGCGAGCGGCGGGGCGGGAAGCGCCGGGGCGGCCATGAGCGAATATACGTCGTGGACGGCCCTGACCGATCTTGGCCGGAAGAAGCTTCTCTTGCGGACCTATGCCGGCATCAACTACACGGCCTTCGATCTCGGCAAGCTCTCGGCCGCGAGCGGCGTCCGCGTGATGCCGCTCACCGTCCTCGACCGGATGGCCGAGGACGGGAGTGCGCAATTTCTTGACGCGGACGCGCCGGCCGTCGCCTAGTCCGCGAGCTGACCGCCGTTGATGGTGAGCGTGGAGCCGGTGATCCAGGCGGCTTCGTCGGCGGCGAGGAACACCACGCAGCGGGCGACCTCTTCGGCTTCGCCCAGGCGTCCGACGGGGATCTGGCCGACGATGGCTTCCATCACCTTTTCGGACACGCCGGACAGCAGCTCCGTGGCCACATAGCCCGGCGCGATGGCGTTGGCGGTGATGCCTTTGCGCGCCCCTTCCAGGGCGAGCGCGCGGGTAAAGCCGATCATGCCGGCCTTGGCGGCGCAGTAGTTGGCCAGTCCGAGCATGCCCTGCTGGCCGTTGATGGAGGAGATCGAGATGATGCGTCCGAACTTGCGGTCGCGCATGCCGTTGATGACCTGACGCGTGACGTTGAACACGGAGTCGAGATTGGTGCGCATGACCTCCGACCACTGCTCATAGGTCATCTTGTTGAGCATCGCGTCGCGAGAGATGCCGGCATTGTTCACCAGCACTTCGACCGGGCCGACCTCGGCCTCGACGGCGGCGATGCCCTTCTCGCATGCGGAATAGTCACCGACATCCCATTTGAAGACCGGAATCCCGTTTTCGGCCTTGAAGGCGTTCGCGGCGTCGTCGTTGCCCGCATAACTGGCGGCGACCGTGTAAGCTGCATCCTTCAGCGCCGTGCTGCATGCGGCGCCGATGCCGCGCGTACCACCCGTGACCAAAGCCACCCTTCCCATAGCATCCTCCCTTGGCGCACTTACGCGCCTGTTTCTTCAATCTGCCGAACCCAGGTCCGAATGGGGCAAGTCCGAATTAGGCGAGGCCGAATTGGGCAAGCGCCAAATCGACGTGTGGGGCGGCTCAGGCCACCCCACACGAATTCGTCTCAAAGCTCAAGAGCGATGGATCAGTCGCGCTCGACGCACATGGCAACGCCCATGCCGCCGCCGATGCACAGCGTGGCCAGGCCCTTCTTGGCGTCGGCCTTCTGCATCTCGTGCAGCAAGGTGACGAGCACGCGCGCGCCCGAAGCGCCGATCGGGTGGCCGATGGCGATGGCGCCGCCGTTGACGTTCACCTTGTCGCCGTCCCAGCCCATGTCCTTGTTCACGGCCAGGGCTTGCGCGGCAAAGGCCTCGTTCGCCTCGATCAGGTCAAGGTCGGCGACCTTCCAGCCGGCCTTTTCCAGCGCCTTACGGGACGCAGGGATCGGACCCGTGCCCATGATGCTGGGATCGACGCCGGCGACCGCCCACGAGGCGATGCGCGCAAGCGGGGTCAGGCCGCGCTTCTGGGCTTCTTCGGCGCTCATCAAGACCACGGCCGCGGCACCGTCATTGATGCCCGAGGCGTTGCCCGCGGTCACCGTGCCTTCCTTGTCGAAGGCCGGGCGCAGCTTCGCGACACCGTCGAGGGTCGCGCCCTCGCGGATGTACTCGTCCTCGTCCACGACCACGTCGCTCTTGCGGGTCTTGATGGTCACGGCCGCGATCTCGTCCTTGAACTTGCCGGACTTCTTCGCCGCTTCTGCCTTGTTCTGGGAGGCGACGGCAAAGGCGTCCTGTTCGTCGCGGGTTAGCTGCCACTTCTTGGCGACGTTCTCCGCGGTGTTGCCCATGTGGTAGCCGTTGAAGGCTTCCCACAGGCCGTCCTTGATCATCGTGTCGATGAACTTGACGTCGCCCATCTTGGTACCGTTGCGCAGGTGCGCGACGTGGGGGGAGAGGCTCATGTTCTCCTGGCCGCCCGCAACGACGATATCCGCATCGCCCGTGGCGATCTGCTGGGCGCCGAGAGCGACAGAGCGCAGGCCCGAGCCGCAGACCTGGTTGATGCCGAAGGCCGTGGCTTCTTGCGGCACGCCCGCAGCCATGGCCGCCTGCCGGGCGGGGTTCTGGCCTTCGCCGGCCGTGAGCACCTGGCCCATGATGACTTCGTCCACGTCGCCCGCGTCGACGTTCGCCCGTTCCAAGGCAGCCCGGATGGCCGTTTCGCCCAGGGTGTGGGCCGGAACGGTCGAAAGGGACCCGCCAAACGATCCGACGGGCGTCCGCGCCGCGCTGACAATTACAATTTCTGAGTCCTTCATCCTGTCCTCCCGACTGAAACTCACCCACGGTCATACCGCAGCGCATTGCGGCTGGAAAGACAAACAAGCCCCCCGAATTAAGCCTTCCGGCAAAGGCGCTGGTACCGTGCACGCTGAACGTGCTACTTATTTTCGCAAGTGCGGCATGGACTGCACGTTTATGGAGTTCTGAGTCCGATCCGGGCCACGGGCCCGGCGCGGGCGGGGTTTAGGAGTAAACGACACGTGGCCAGGGATGCGAACCAGGAGAACCGTCCGGTTATCATCAAAAAATACGCCAACCGGAGGCTCTACAACACCGATACCAGCACCTATGTGACCTTGGAGGATCTCGCCGAGATGGTGCGCGCCGAGCGCGACTTCGTGTCTTACGACGCGAAAACAGGCGAAGACCTGACGCATACGGTGCTGACCCAGATCATCGTCGAACAGGAGAGCCGCGGCACCAACCTCCTGCCGATCGGCTTCTTGCGCCAGCTCATCCGCTTCTACGGCGACGGCATGCAGAAGCTGGTGCCCTCTTATCTCGAGTTCAGCCTGGATTCGCTGACCAAGCAGCAGGAGCAGTACCGGCGCCGCTTTGCCGACGCGTTCGGGACGGCGGCGTTCGATGCGGTCCAGGAACAGGTGCGCAAGAACTTCGAAGCCTTCGAGAAGGCGCTCGGCATGTTCACGCCGTTCGGGACCGAGACGGACGAATCGCCGGCCGAGGAGAAGCCCGCCTCGAGCGACGAAGCACCGGCGGCCACGCCTGCCGAGCCCGCCGAAGACGACATCGATACGCTGAAGGCCGAGCTTCAGGCCATGCAGGAGCGGCTGGAGAAGCTGTCCCGCACGTAACGCAAGGCGGCCGGCTAAGGGGCGCCGCTTCGAAAGCGATACGCTTGCACGATGATTGAGGGGGCTAGGCCGCGGCGGCGGGCCGATGCAGATGCGCGGCCGTCAGATCGGCCTCGACGAATGCGCGGGCCCGGGCCGTGTCGGCCAAGAGATGGATATGCACCTCGTTCGCGCCGATCTTCGCGCCCTCGTGGCGCAGACGGGCGAGATTCAGCGACACGGCGTCGTCCTTCGTGTTGCCGAAGGCCAGCGCTTCGCGCGAGCCGTCCTCGTGACGCCGGACCAGAATGAAATTGGCCTGCGGCAGCGCCGGGCAGCCGACGAGCGAATAGACGCTGTGGAGATAGCGGCGCCCCGAGGCCCCACGCCAATAGTGAAAGGCCTGGTCGAAGGCGGCTTCGGCGCACACCAATGCCGGCTCCTCCGACGGACCGCAGGCGGCGGTTTCGGGTGTCGCAAACTCAGGCGCATCTGAAGGGCTCGTCCACATCGTCAATCTGTCCCGTTAACCTTGGTGACCCTAACTCAAATAGGTTGAACGATCGCAAATTCAAGCCATCGCTGCCCCTTATCGGTGTGTGGAACAAAATATGAACTTGACCGCGCGCGGCGTCAAGCTTTTAAGTGTTAACAAGGGGTTAACGGTTTTCGCCGTCGGCGTCCGCTTCCACTATCAGGCGGTTCGTGGCGGTCTCGATGGCCGTTTGCAGACGGCTGACGAATTCGGCCTTCGGCAGCCTGGCGGGATTGGATCGAGGATTTCCACGATCACCGTCCCCGGCTTGCGGCGCCAGGAGCGGCGTGCCCAAAACATCCCGGAATTCAAGGCAATAGGCACGCAGGGCAGGTCGAGCGCGTTGTACAGCAGCGCGATTCCCGTCTTGTAGGCGGGCGGTGCGCCCGGGGGTCTGCGGGTGCCTTCGGGAAAGATCAGGATCTCACGGCCCTGCGCGGCGCGGTCCTTCGCATGGCGCAGCATCGTTCTCACGCCGCGGGTCCTTTGGTCGCGGTCGACGGGGATCATCTGGAACTTGGACGAGAACCAACCGTGAACCGGTATCCAGAACAATTCGCGTTTCATCAGCAGCGCGGGATCGCGAAAAAGTGGAATGAGCGCGAACGTTTCCCAAGCGGACTGATGTTTCGAGGCGATCAGGAACGGCGGCTCGGGCAATTTTTCGAGGCCGCGCACCTCGTAGTCGAGACCGACAATGGTCTTCAGGAGCCACAGCTCGGTGCGCGCATGCACCTTGAGGGCGGCCATGGACCATTTGCGCGGCGTGAAAAGGAACGGGAATCCGACGGTCACGAAGAGTGCGGTCGTGACGTAGAACAGAATGCCGAAAACGATGGAGCGGACCATGGACTCTTACGGTTCGGGTTCGTCCTCTGGCGGTACGGAGGTGCCGGGCAGGGCCATGCGCACGAGGTTCGTCGCCCAGAGCCGCCCAAGCGCGGGCAGGTATTTCAGGTACTCGGACAGAAGCAGTCTGGTGGTACCGTGATATTCCCACCAGCGCGCGACTTCCACATTGTTGTCCACAACAGGATAAGGGACGAGGTCGATCCCCGGCATGGCCCGCTCCAGCTCTGCCAGAGCGCGCGGCATATGATAGTTGGAGGTGACGACGATCACGGACCCGTAGCCGTTCAAGGTGACCCAGCGGGCCGTCTCGGTCGCATTGTCGATCGTGTTGCGCGCGGCCTTGTCGATATCCACGCAGCAATCGAAATATTGCGCGCCGTCCGGGCTGAGCTCCTTCAATTGCTCCAGGCTCGTCTCTCGGTTGACGCCGGTGATCAGTACACGCCGTGCCTGTTGCCGCGCCATCAGCTTCATGGCTTCGTCGATGCGGGAGACGCCGCCCGTCAGGACGGTGATTCCGTCGGTTGGATGGGCCGGTTCCTTCGGTTCCCGGGCGAGCCCGTTGGCGAAGACGATGAAGCCGATGATCAGCATGACCAGCAGCAAGATCGTCCCGTCGAACACAAGACGGACGAAGCCGACCGGCCCGCGGAAGCGGTGGAAGTGCCTCGCGCGGCCTTCCGTGTTCTCGTCTCCGTCTATGTCGATGCTCTTGATCAAGAAATACTCCGGGCACGTCGCGCCGTGCAGCATAAGGACTTTCCCGACCGGGCCAAGCCGATAGGAGCCACCATCCCTATGCGCGTTCAAGCATAGGTTTTCAGAACGCGAAAGACCCCAAGCCGGGAGGTGACCATGCAGAGCGCCGCGACCACCACCACAATCAGCGCCAGCAGAAGATAGCCGCCAAGGTCGAGTTCGCCGTTGCCCAGCAGGCGGCGGGTTTCGGCTTCGGTCACGGCCCCGCCCCCCAGGAGGGAGAGCAGGACGGGCAGCAGCAGAAACGTCACCGTCGCCGCGATGGCCCCGACCAGGCCCGCCCGGACGCCAAGGCCCAGAAAGTGCCGTTCGAACTCGCGCGAGATGAAGCGGTCGTTCGCGCCGACGAAATGCAGCACCTCGATGATCTCGCGATTGGTGGCCATGGCGCTGCGCGTGGCCGAGACGATGACGGCGACGGTGGCGGCCGCGACGAGCGCCAGGACCGCGATGCCGCCGAGCGCGGCCGATCGCGTGATGAGCTTGATTTCGGACTGCCAGCGCCGGTGATCGTCGAGCGTGACCCCTTCGAAATTCTGCGTGAGCGCGTTCTGGATGGCTTCGATATCGGGCGGATCCGACCGGTCGATCTCCACGGCGATCAGGCGGGGCACCGGCAACGCCGAAAGCGCGGCGGTCGAGCCGAGCCACGGCTCCAGTAGCTTGGCCGACTCGTCCGCGCTCATGGGTTTCACGCGGCTGACGCCCGGCTGCTTCGCGAGGAACAGGGCCACCAGGGTCATCTTCTTCTCGATGTCCGCGGTTTCCAGGGGATTGAGCTCGACGGTGACCTCGCTGGCGATATCGTCCACCCAGGCGCTGGCGGACTGATGCACCATGTAGACGACGCCGGCAGTCAGGCAGGCCAGAAATGTCATGATGGCAATGACGATGGTCAGGGCCCGGCCGGCGACGGAGGCGGGCGGGACGATCTGTGAGGAGGGGGCCTGGAAGCGTTTCGGCAGCCGCGCGGCGAGCCGGGCGGGCAGAATGCCCGCAAGCAGGCTCGTCCACGGATAGTCCTTGATGTCGCTGAGGAACGTCACGTGGCTTTCACCTACCGGGCGGCGAGTTGGGGCGCGGCGACCTGAAGGTGCCCTTCCTGGAGCACGAGTCGGGGCGCCTCGAGCTGTTCCATCAGCCCATAATCGTGGGTCGCGATAATGACGGACGTGCCCAGCCGATTGAGTTCCACGAACAGGCGCAGCAACCGGTTGCCGATGGCCGGATCCACGTTGCCCGTGGGCTCGTCCGCCAGGAGCAGTTCGGGCCGGCCGATGACCGCCCGGGCGATCGCCGCGCGCTGTTTTTCGCCGCCCGAAAGCGTTTCGGGATAGGCATGGATGCGGTTTCCGAGGCCGACCCAATGCAGCAAATCGGTCACGTCGTCGGCATAGTCGCTCTCGTTGCGGCCCATGACGCGCAAGGGCAGCGCCACGTTTTCCCAGGTGGTCAGGTGGTCCAAAAGGCGGAAATCCTGGAAAACTATGCCGATTCGGCGCCTCAGGGCTGCCCGTCCCGCAGGCGGCAAATCGGCTAAATTCTCGCCAAAAACGAAAATTAACCCGCGGCTAGGACGTAACGACATAAAAAGAAGACGCAACAATGATGTCTTTCCGGCGCCGGAGGGCCCAGTCAGAAAGTGAAAGGAGCCTGGGTGCACGTGAAAGGTGACATCGTGCAAGATTTCCGGTCCGGAGCCATAGCGTAGCCCGACATTGTCAAAGCGGATCACCGGACTTCCTTGGGCCTCTTAACATTGCCGAATACTGGCACTTTATGCTGAACTCTCCGTCCTGTATCAATGGTATAGGGTAACCGAATGGGGCGTCCCACATATTCAAGGTGTAGTGGGCGATTGCGGCAATCAAAATGGCGACACTAATTATTTGTCCGGCGTGCGGAACGCGTTACCAAATCAAGGCTGCCTTCCCACCCGAAGGCCGGAAGGTGCGTTGCGCAAAATGTGGCCACGTCTGGCAGGCACAACCCGCGGATCAGGGTGCCGCGCCGTCACAGCCGGCCGCTGCGCCGGTGCCGCCGCGGCCAGCGGCCGCGC
>NZ_LPWG01000006.1 GCF_001723285.1 Methyloceanibacter methanicus
AGAACAGGCGTTGGAGGACGTAAATAGT
The DNA here is from genome assembly GCF_001723285.1 of Methyloceanibacter methanicus. GTDB lineage: Bacteria > Pseudomonadota > Alphaproteobacteria > Rhizobiales > Methyloligellaceae > Methyloceanibacter > Methyloceanibacter methanicus. Next base: position 29 of record NZ_LPWG01000006.1, read on the forward strand.
ATCGCCCGGCTGGACGGGGTAGTCGGTTGGGACCATGACGGTGGACATGACGCCGTCGAAGCTGCGTGTGAGGCGGACGAAGCGTTTCTTGGCGCGCGGGGTGTAGCCTTCGGCGACGGCGACGGCGTTTTCGACGGTGAGGCCCGATGCGAAAGGATACTGTCCGGGCCGCGTGACCTCGCCGAGGATGTAGAAGGGCCGGTAGGTGATGACTTCGGCAGTGACCTTCGGATCCTTGATGTATTGGCTGCGCAGCCTGCGGGCGACCTGGCGGGCGACTTCGGCGGCGGTGAGGCCGCGGGCGCGGACCTCTCCGATCAGCGGGACCGAGACGGTGCCGTTGGCGCTGACGGTATAGACATTGGACAGGTTCTGCTGTCCGAATACGATGATGCGGACGCGGTCTCCGGCGTCGAGCGTATAGGTGGCATGAGGCACGACGGGCACGCCGGGCGGGGCGCGTCCTGCGCCGGGCGGGAAGAACTGTCCGGGGCCGGGCAGGGGCGCGGGCGTCGAGAGCGCCAGGTCCGGCGTGGTGAGGCCCGGGATGGCGCTGCCTTTACAGCCCGACAGGCCGCTTGCGAGCACGGCAAGCAACAGGACGAAGACTTTGGCGCTGACCGTGATACGGCACGTGGTCATAGAGCGGCTCCAGGACGTCGACAAACGACACCGCTAGACGGCGTCGATACGTCCCGAACCTACCCTTCGCATGGTTAATAAATGCTGAGCGG
>NZ_LPWG01000007.1 GCF_001723285.1 Methyloceanibacter methanicus
CCGGACGACAGATTGCGGAAGCCGCCCTTCGGGGCGGCTTCTTTTTTGCCCGCGTTACCCCCTCCCGCGCGTCCCCGCCCAGCCCCAAACCGCCCAATACCCCCCCGCACAGCCCCCCTGGGACTTGACCGCAAAGCCCCGAAGCGACTAGGGATCAGGCCATGGCAGGCCATTCCAAATTCAAGAACATCCAGTTCCGCAAAGGGGCTCAGGATAAGAAGCGCGCCAAGCTTTTCTCGAAGCTCGCGCGCGAGATCACCACGGCAGCGAAGTTGGGGCTGCCCGACCCGGCGATGAATCCACGGCTCCGGTCCGCGATCCAGGCCGCGCGGGGCCAGAACATGCCCAACGACAATATCGATCGGGCGATCAAGAAGAGCCAGGAAGCGGGCGGCGACAATTACGAAGAAGTCCGCTACGAGGGCTTCGGCGTCGCGGGCGTGGCGTCAATTGTCGAGGCGCTGACGGACAATCGCAATCGCACCGCGAGCGAAGTGCGCTCCATTTTCTCGAAGCATGGCGGAAATCTCGGTGAAACCGGCGCGGTGTCGTTCAATTTCGACCGTCTGGGCGCCATTCAGTTCGACCCCGACAAGGCGTCGGCCGACGACATGTTGGAGGCGGCCGTCGACGCCGGTGCCGACGACGTGGAGACGACCGATGACGGCCATACGGTCTATTGCACGCCTGACGAACTGCATCAGGTCGGCAAGGCGCTCGAGGAGCGCTTCGGCGAGGCGGCGGCGATGCAGATCCTATGGCGGCCCAAGCTCGATGTGCCCATCGACGAAGAGGCCGGCGAAAAGCTCCTGCGCATGATCGACGCGTTGGAAGATTCCGACGACGTGCAGCAGGTCTACGCGAATTTCGATTTGTCCGAAGAGGTTCTGCAGAAGCTCACGGCGGCGTAAGGCTGCGAAAGGCAAGGATCATGGACATGTCCGGACCCCGCGAAGGCGCCGCCTCCCGGCCCATACAGGGGCAGGCCGCGTTGCCTGGAAAAGGCGGACTCGTGCGCATCGGCCGGGCCTTTTGGAATACGGTCGGCGGTTTCCGCGAGGGGCTGGCGACGGAAGCGGCCATCAAGCAGGAGGCGGCCTTGGCGGTCGTGGCCCTGCCGGTCTCGATCTTCGTTGCCGAAAGTCTGTGGATCTGGGCGGCGCTGATGGGGAGCCTCGTCATGCTGCTTGCGGCCGAATTCCTCAACACGGCCATCGAGCGGCTCTGCAACCACGTCCATCCGGAACGGCACGAAGCCATCAAGGTCACGAAGGATTTGGCATCCGCCGGCGTCTTTTGCGTGATCGCCGTCACGGCCATGATCTGGATCGTGGCCGTCGTGGACCGGTTCTTCGTGTAAGGCGGAACGCCTTCAGTCGTTCGAATCCGGAGGTGTTGAATGACGACAGCGGGTACAGGAACTTGGCAGGTTCGGGACACCGAGAGCGTCATCGTGGGCAACGATGCGCTGCTGGACCGGCCCCATCAGCTCGTCGCCATGACGCGGATGCGCAACGAGGCGCTGATCCTCCCCGACACGCTCGACTATCTCGCAAGACACGTGGACGCGATCGTCGCCTATGACGATGCCAGCACGGACGAGACGGTCGACCTCTTGCGCGCGCACCCCAAGGTCGCGCTGATCGTCGCCAATCGGGAGTGGGAGCGGGACGTGGACGCGCGGAAGCTCGCCGAAGGGCGCCATCGCGGGCTGTTGCTCGACATGGCGCGGGCGCGGCTGCCGCATGACTGGATGTTCTGTTTCGATCCGGACGAGCGCGTGACCGGCGATTTACGCGCCTATCTGCGCGGGGTGGACGCGGAATGCGATGCGCTACGGGTCCGGCTGTTCGATGCCTACATGACGACCGAGGACCAGGATCCCTACACGTCCGACCGGCCGCTGATGGATTTCCGCCGGTTCTACGGGCCCGAGCAGCGCGACATTCTCATGTTCTGGCGCAACCACGAGGGCATTGGTTTCGCCGAGGGCGACGGGCGCACGCCCCGGGGCATGACGTCCGTCAAGACCGATCTCTACTGCCAGCACTACGGCAAGTCGCTGTCGGTCGCACATTGGGAAGAGACCTGCGACTACTATGTGCGGCACTTCCCCTATGAGACCTATGGCGCCAAATGGGAGGCGCGGAAGGGAAAGGCCATCCACACGGAATCGGATTTCGGCAACGCGCTGCATGAATGGGGCGAGGGGCTGTTCGCCAATGCCGTGGCGATGCCGGTGGCCAAATAGGGCACGGGGAGCCAGCGAGACCGGGCAAAGTCGGCGCCCCAAGCAGACCCGGCAAAGCCGGTGGCGCCAAGCGGACGGCGACGCGAAAAAGGCGGGAACCCTTGCAGTTCCCGCCTTTCGCACGCCTGGCCGGATGTGTGGGGAGAGCGGCCAGGAGATTCGGTTCAGGAGAGCAGCCGAAGCCTGTGCGTCCTCTAGGTGTTGTCGTCCTCGTCCTCGTCGTCGGCCGGGGCATCCGGTGCGTCGGGCGCGGCTTGCGGGCGCGCATCGGGGCCAGGCTTGCCCTGGCTCCAGCCACCGCGCTTCCAGCCATGGTGCCGTGCCATGCGAGCCCTGAAGTGCTTCTCGATCTCGGTGACTTTCTCGAGTTGCTCGGGCGTCAGCGTCGTCCGGAGCTTGGCGACGGCCGCTTTCAGCTTCTCGGCTTCCTCGGCGCGCTCGATCGTGCGGTCGGCGAGGCCTTCGGCCAGGGAGAACGGTGCGGGCGTCTCGCCCGGTGCCATCTTGGCGGGCGCTGCCGGCCGCATGAAGGGCCGCTTCATCGTCGCCTGCAGCGCGTCGGTGAAGTCGCGCCAGTCGTCAAGCTGCTCGGCCCGGATGCCGATTTGCGTTTCCATGGCGGCCAGGCGCTCGGCCATATGCTCGGGCCCGCGCGGGCCATGGCCCTGTCTTCCGTACTTGCCGTGTTTGCCATGCTTGCCGCGCTCGCACATCTTGCCCTTGGGGCCATCGCCATGCGATCCGGAATAGGCCAGGGCGCGTTCGGGGCCGACGGCCATGGTGACGGCCGTAAGTCCGGCAAGGCTCAAAGCGCCGGCGACGGCGATCGTCGCAAATGTCTTGGTCAGCTTCATGTGACTAACATCCTTGTCTGTTGCTGCTGTACCGAGAACTAAGCCCCATTCGTTGCAGGCCTAGGTCTCGCGCGTATCGGAACGTTTCCCGACCAGGCAAATTTGTGTCGAAACATTGCTGGAGCCCCCTCCATGGGTTTTCGTTACAACATTGCCCTCGTGAGCGGCGCAGAGTGGGGTTAGAAAGCGCTGCCATGACAACGCCTCCTCGTATTCTCGTCGTCGATGACGATCCCGAAATCCGGAAGCTTCTGGCCCGCTATGTGGAGAGCCAGGGCTTCCGCGTTCTGCTGGCCGAAAGCTGCCGGGAGCTGCATGAGCAATTGGCGACCCATCACGTGGATCTGGTCGTGCTCGACGTGATGCTTCCGGACGGATCGGGGCTCGATGCCTGCCGCGACCTCAGGGCCAGCCGCTCCAACGTGCCCATCATTCTCCTGACCGCGCTCAAGGAAGATGTGGACCGCATTATCGGCCTCGAGATCGGGGCCGACGATTATCTCGGCAAACCCTTCAATCCGCGCGAGCTGATCGCCCGGGTGCGCGCCGTGTTGCGGCGGCGCGGCGACGTTCCGGCGGAGGTGCCGGTGGAGAAAGTCTATCGCTTCGAGGACTACACGGTCGACCCGCAGACCCGGCGCGTCACCGGGCCGGACGGCGAGGTGGATCTGACCGGGGCGGAGTTCGATCTCCTCAACACGTTTCTGGAGCGGCCCGGACGCGTCCTCTCCCGGGACCAGTTGCTCGACCTCACCCGCGGGCGTGAGGGCGACGGGTTCGACCGTTCCATCGACGTGCTGATCAGCCGGCTGCGGCGCAAGCTCGGCGGTCGGGGGACGCAGCTCATCAAGACCGTACGCAATGGCGGCTATCAGCTCGCCGTGAAGGTCGACGCCGAGGACGGCCCGGTATGAATACGCTTCGCGTGAAGATCGCGGTCCTGCTCGTACTCGCCATCGTCTCGGTCATGGCGCTGATGACGTTCGTGCTGTTCTTCCTCCTGGGACCGCCGCCGCGGTCGGGCCACGCGCTCGACGTCGCGGCCAAACAGGTGGCCTTGATGGCGGACTTGGTGGCGAAGGTGCCCGACTCGGTCGAGCTTAGCGATGAGCCGCGCGGACATCCCTATCGCCGAACGACAAAGGCGTTGCGCGAGAAGCTCGAGGAGCTCGGGCACGACATCGACGTGGTCGTCGCACGCAGCCACCGGTGGCGCCGGGGTTCGCTCTATGCCTGGATTCCGCTTGAAGATCGGGGCTGGTTCAGCATGCCCATGACCCGGCTGCCGCCCCAGGGCGTGCCGTGGTGGGGGCTTCTGCGCTGGTTGTTCCTCATCACCGTCGGCGCCACGGCCGTGGCCGTCTTCGCGTCGAGCCGCATGGTGCGTCCGCTCGTGTTTCTGGAGAACGCGGTCGCGTCCGTGGGGCCCGATGGGGTGATGCCGGAATTGCCCGAGAAGGGGCCGGCGGAGGTCCGCGCGACGGCGCGCGCGCTCAACTCGCTCTCGGCGCGGTTGAAGCGGGCGATGGAGAGCCGGATGCGGCTCGTGGCCGCCGCCGGCCATGACATGCGCACGCCCATTACCCGCATGCGGCTTCGGGCCGAGTTCGTGTCCGACGACGAGGAGCGGGAGAAATGGCTCAACGATATCGACGAGCTCGAACGGATCGCCGATAGCGCGATTCTGCTCGTGCGTGAGGAAACGGGCGCGGAGGCGCCGGAGCGGCTGCGGCTCGACACGCTCGTCGAGAGCATCTGCAAGGACCTGAAGGAGCAGGACTTCGACGTCACCTTGGCCGACTCGCATCCCGTGACGGTCGTGGCGGGCCGGCTGAAGCTGAACCGTGCCTTGCGCAATCTCATCATCAACGCGGCAACCCATGGGGTTCGCGCGCGGGTGGGCGTGACCGGCGACGGGACGACCGGCCGGGTGACGATCGAAGACGACGGCCCGGGCATTCCCGAGGCCGTGCTCGGCCAAGTCTTCGAGCCGTTCTTCCGGGCCGATCCCGCGCGCCGTCAAAACATCCCGGGCGCCGGGCTCGGCCTGACCATCTCCCATGAGATCGTGACGCGTGCGGGGGGCACCATTCAAATCGTCAACCGGCCGGCCGGCGGCCTGCTGCAGACGGTTTCGCTGCCCGAGGCGCCGGAGCAGGAAGACCCGGACACAGACGGCGCTTGAGAACTGTCACGGGCGCGGTGGATAGTGGGCCACACAAACTGAGTGTGGGCGGGAGGATTCCGATGCGCGTTTCAATGCTGCTGGCGGGCTGTCTGGGCTTTGGGCTTTTGCCGTCGAGTCCGAGTTTCGCGGAAGACCAAGCCGTCTGCGCCGATGCGCAGACGACGGTCGAGATCGGTGAATGCGTCGGCAAGGCCTACAAGGCGGCCGATGCGGAGCTGAACGCCGTGTGGACGAAGGTCATGGCGACGTTCGCGAGCAACGATTACATGCCGGCGGACGCGCAGAAGGACTGGAAGGAGACGTTGCTTGCGTCACAGCGGAGCTGGATCGCGTTCAAGGAAGAGGACTGCAAGGCGGTCGGCTACGAATGGTACGGCGGCTCGGGCCGGTCCAACGCCGAAGTCTTCTGCCTGCTCGACCATACGACCGCCCGGACCAAAGACCTGAAGGCGCGTTTCCTCGACCGGTAGCGCACGCATGGGCGCGCGGGCGCGGGTTCAATCGCGATAGAGGACAGGCAGCCGGTTTCCGCCCCGAGCGATGCACGCAAGCGCCGTTGTCGGCCGCACAATCAGGGCACGGCCGGTGGGGCGGCTCGCCGGCCTTGCGGCCAAGACCGTGTCCGGCATGTGGGCCTCCAGCGCCGGCGCAGTTCCGGCACGATGCGAACGATCCATGCGGACAGGTCGGACTCCAGCCGAAACATCTGTTGGCGGGCCTCGATGGCTGCGTGCGCGCCGCCGCGCTGTCCCCGGATCGTCCAGCGATGGAGGCTCTTCTGCGCGCGTGCGAGCGACGGCGATCCGGCGATGGGCGCGACGAGGTGCTGCTCCGCCAGGGCGCGCCCACGCCGGGCCCGGAGACGGGCCCGGGCCCATGCGGAAACGCCCCGGCGGCGCATCGGCGCGGTCCGGCGCGCAAGTTCGGCGGCGGCTTCCGCATAGACTGCTGCCATCCGCCGCCGGAACACGTATCCGGCGTCGTCCGAGGCCCGGACCGACCAGTTGAAGCCGCGCGCCGCCGCCTCTGCGCCGCGATGTGTGAACTCCGGCGTGCGGCGCCGTGTCCAGGACCAAGCCTCGGACGCGGTTGTTGCGGCGTGACGGGAGGCCGTGCGCGCCCGCGGTGCCGCCCAGCGCAGGAACGCCAGCGTGTGCCGCTTCGACAGTTTCGCGGCGACACGGCCTGCCTGGTACGCGGTGCGTGCCGCCCGGTTGGTCCTTTCGGCCGCCCGTTGCCGGATGAGCGCGAGACGCTCCAGAAATCTCTGACGGCGCAGGCGCTCGGCCCGCAGCCGTTCGTCGCGATGGTAGGTCTCGAGCCAGCTATGGTGCTGGCTGAGGTCGTCCAGCGTCGCGGCGATGAGGCGCCTGGAACTGCCGATGCCGTGCTTGGCCGCCTCGATCGGATCGATGACTTCGCGTGTCGCACCGGCCATGCCGGTTCCCCCTCCATGACGATCGCCAGGGACCTGGCCACAACTGGCGTGCGCCAGGCGATGGACCGGTTTCTTCAACTTTTCAACGCGGCCGGATGCCGTCCGTTCCCGGCCTTGCGGGAATTTCGGTGGCGCATGCGTCCTGCGCAGGCCCTGCGCTGTGCTACGATTCGGCCATGAGGGGCGCGATTCGAATCATCGGCATCGACCCGGGCCTGCGGCGCACGGGCTGGGGCGTGATCGAGACGGACGGGGTGAAGCTCGGCTTCATCGCCTGTGGATCCGTGTCGTCCGATGCCGCCGAAAACCTCGGGGTGCGGCTGCGGCAGATCTTCGACGGGCTCTCGAACGTTCTGCAGCGGACGGCGCCGGCGGAAGCGGCCGTCGAGCAGACCTTCGTCAATCGGGACGGCGCCGCCACGCTGAAGCTCGGACAGGCGCGGGGCATCGCCATGCTGGTGCCGGCGCTCGCGGGACTGACCATCGCCGAATATGCGCCCAACGCGGTCAAGAAGACCGTGGTCGGCGCGGGCCACGGCGACAAGGACCAGATCCGCGCCATGGTGAAATATCTGCTCCCGCGCGCCGAGCCGGACAGCGCGGACGCCGCCGATGCGCTCGCCATCGCCATCACCCACGCCCATTCGCGATCCTGGTCCAGGCTCGAGGCGGCGGTTGCACGGGCCGATCTCCACGTCCGAAGGACGGCGTCATGATCGGCAAGCTGACGGGGCTCGTGGATTCGGTCTCGCTCTCGACCGCCATCATCGACGTGGGCGGGGTCGGCTACGAGGTCACCCTGGGTGCGCGCCAGCTCGCAAGCCTGCCGCCGGTGGGCGAGACCGTGTCGCTCTCTATCGATACCCATATGCGCGAGGACAATGTGCGCCTCTATGGCTTCGCGACCGAGCACGAACGCGCCTGGTTCCGGGCGCTGCAGACCGTACAGGGCGTGGGCGCCAAAGTGGCCCTGGCCGTGCTCGGGACACTGTCCGCCGCGGACCTTGCCAACGCGGTGGCGCTGCAGGACAAGGCCCATGTGGCCCGCGCCCAAGGCGTGGGACCGAAAGTCGCCGCGCGGATCGTCGCCGAGTTGAAGGACAAGATGCCCGCGCTTGCGCCCGCGATTTCCGTGCCCGGCGCCGCGCCGTCTCCGGTGGCGGAGCTCCCCGAAGGGCTTGCCGCGCGCGATGCGGTCTCCGCGCTCACCAACCTCGGTTACGGCCACGGCGAAGCCGCCGCCGCCGTGAGCGCGGCCATTCGCATGGCGGGCAATGAGGCGGGCGCCGCCGAACTCATCCGGCTGGGCTTGAAGGAGCTGTCGCAATGACCGAGCGGGTCCTGGCCTCCGTGAAACGCGACGACGACCAGCCGGAAGCCGCGCTCCGGCCGCAAACGCTTGCCGAGTTCATCGGTCAGGCCAAAGTGCGCGCGAACCTCAAGGTCTTCATTGATGCGGCGCGGTCGCGGGGCGAGGCGCTGGATCATGTGCTGTTCGCAGGGCCACCGGGCCTCGGCAAGACGACGCTGGCGCAGATCGTGGCGCGCGAGCTCGGGGTCAATTTCCGGGCGACCTCGGGACCGGTGATCGCCAAGGCGGGCGATCTTGCCGCGCTTCTCACCAATCTCGAAGAGCGGGACGTTCTCTTCATCGACGAGATCCATCGCCTGAGCCCGGCCGTGGAGGAGATCCTCTATCCGGCCATGGAGGACTTCCAGCTCGACCTCATCATCGGCGAGGGGCCGGCGGCGCGCTCGGTGCGGATCGATCTGGCCCGGTTCACGCTGGTGGCGGCGACCACACGTACGGGACTTCTGACGACGCCCTTGCGCGAACGCTTCGGCATTCCCATCCGGCTCATGTTCTACGAGGTGAGCGAGTTGCAGGAGATCGTGCGCCGGGGCGCGCGGCTCCTGGGCCTTCCCTTGACCGACGACGGCGCCTTGGAGGTCGCGAAGCGGTCGCGGGGGACGCCGCGTGTGGCCGCGCGCCTGTTGCGCCGGGTGCGCGACTTCGCGGCCGTGCAAGGCGACGGGGCCGTGGACGCGGGACTGGCCGACAGCGCCCTGTCGCAGCTCGAAGTGGACGCGCGCGGCCTCGATGCCTTGGATCATCGCTACTTGAGGCTGATCGCCGAGAACTACGGGGGCGGGCCCGTGGGGATCGAGACGATCGCGGCGGGGCTCTCCGAGCCACGCGATGCCATCGAGGAAATCATCGAGCCCTACCTGCTGCAGCAGGGCTTCATCGCGCGCACGCCGCGGGGCCGTGTGCTCACGGGTCAGGCCTTTGCCCATTTAGGGCTCGCCGCGCCGCCGGAGGCCGCCCAAGGGACGCTGTTCACCGGCGGCGACAACGAGGGCGAGGACCGTTGAGCGGCGCATCGTCTAGAGATTGGCCCGACCTTGCCGGCCGTATCGAGGGGGATACGCATATCCTGCCCGTGCGTGTCTATTTCGAGGACACCGACTTCACCGGTCTCGTCTATCACGCCAATTTCCTCAAGTTCTGCGAGCGGGGCCGCTCCGACTTCATCCGTAATCTCGGCATCGATCACCGGAGCCTCGAGAACCCGGAGGCGGGCGATCCGGCGGTCTTCGTCGTGCGGCGCATCGAGGTGGACTATCTGAGGCCCGCCCATATCGACGAGGTGCTCGAAGTCGTCACGCGCTGCGCGGAGATCGGCGGTGCCACGCTGACCCTGAGCCAGGAGGTTCGCCGCGACGGCGCGGTTCTGGCGCGTCTCATGGTCTCCGTGGTGCTCGTCTCGAAGGCGGGGAAGCCGCAACGCCTGGGACGCCTGGTCCGCGACGCGCTTGAACGTTTCGTTAAGGCGCCGGGCTGACTTTATAGGCGCATGACGGACGACGTTGCGGGCGTGGGGTTTGAACCGTCTGTTTCGGCGCGTATTTTCAGGGCCCAAAACCGTCAGGCGGTTTGGGCCGTGCAGGAGAGGCTTGCTATGAATCCGGATGATGCCGCGCTCGCCGTTGCCGATCCGTCGTTCGCGGCCCCCTCGGTGCTGGGGCTGGTGTTCGATGCGCCTTTGGCCGTGCAACTGGTCATCGCCGTGCTTCTGATCGCCTTTGTCTGGAGCCTCGTCGTCATCCTCCAAAAGCTGTTTCAGTTCGCCAAGGCCCGCAAAGAGGCGGACAAGTTCGAGAAGGTCTTCTGGTCGGGGCAGGCGCTGGACGAGCTCTATCAGGCCCTGTCGCAGCGGCGGAACGGGGGCATGGCGTCCCTGTTCGTGGCGGCGATGCGCGAGTGGAAGCGCTCGACGGAGAGCGAGAACGGGGCGCAGGCGCCCCGGCCCTTGACCGGCGTCCAAGGGCGTATCGAGAAGGTCATGGCGGTGGCGGTCTCCCGGGACGTGGAGCGGCTGGGGCGCCGGCTGGGCCTTCTCTCCGCGATCGCCGCGTCCGCGCCCCTGTTGGGCCTGTTCGGGCTGGCCTGGGGCCTTTTGTCGGCGTTTCAGGCGGCGGCCGGGTCCGATCTCGCCGGCCTTGCGACCATGGCTCCGGGAATCGCCCAGAGCCTGCTGCCGGCGGCGTTGGGGTTCCTGGTCGCCATCCCCGCCAAGGTGTTCTCGGCCAAATTCGCGGTGGAGGCCGAGCGCTACATGAGGCGTCTTGAAGGCTTCGCCGACGAATTCTCCGCCATCCTCTCCCGCCAGATCGACCGGGGCGCCTAGGGCCTCGTCCGCGGCAGCACGGCGCGTCCTAGGCGAGTCCGGGTCCAAGGTCGCCCGGTTTTTTTCGCCGATCTGCCCGGTTTTTCGACGTTTGGGCGCTTTCTGTGGCGAGGCTGCAACAGATGGTTACGTTTCATTAACGCGAACCACTCAACGTGGTTAACGGCGCCTTGATCGGCGTATCAGCGAGGGATAGCTTCGTGAGGATGCACAACGGGATTCGGCGTGGCATTTTCGCATCATGGGCTGGCAAATCCGTCGAAGGACCTCAGTCCGATCTTGATCTGATTGCGCTGCACCGGTACACGCAAAGACGGCACTTGCCGTATTAACCAAAGGAGAGAAGACCATGCAGGGTTTGAAGGGCGTTATCGCCGCTGTCATGCTGGTTGCTGCCGCCGTTTCGCTTGGCGGTTGCTTCGGCCACCACGAGAAGGCCGTTGTTGTTGAGCCGCTGAAGCTCGGCTAACGACCGGTTTGGCAAATCCTGCGCGCCTTTGGCGCGCGGATTTGCGGAAACTTTCGAGTTTCCACCACGGGATTTGGGATGCTCAAGGCGCTCGAGATTTCAGCGCCCGGAGCATCCTTTTCCTTTTTTGGGCCTGGATTCTGATCCGGGTCTTGTTCGGTTCTTGGCCAGGACCGGAAGCCGCGCCGCCGCGATGGGGTCTGCGGTCTTGTGCTTACCCGAGGCTTAACCGGCTAACATCGCATTAACGGCTTGGGCTCTAGGCTCTCCCAAAACCAAGTGTGTTTGGGAGTAACCGGTTATGCGTCTGTGCGGTGGCTTCGGCCGCGCCGGCGCCCTGTTGGGCGCATTTTTCCTCGTCTCAACTTTGTCCGCTTGTTTCGCGCCTGCGCCACAGTCGCAGCCGCGGGAATATTCGCTTGGTGCCGCCGGTTCGGGCCACACCGGGGCGCCTGCCGCGCGGGCCCCCGCCAAAGCCGATCGCGCGACGCCATTGTCCGGGTCCGCGGCGTTCGCGGCCACGGCGGGCGACGTGGTCTATTTCGAGGGCGACAGTTCCGAACTGTCCGCCGAAGCGAAGGCCACCTTGCAGCGGCAGGTCCAATGGCTGAAGCGGCATCCGGGCTACCGGATCCTCGTGGAAGGCCATGCGGACGAATGGGGCACCCAGCAGCACAATCTGATGCTCGGCGCCGAGCGGGCCGTCGCCGTCAAGATCTACCTGGAGACCAACGGCCTCCGGGCGATCCCGATCCCGACCGTGTCCTACGGGAAGGAGCGCCTGGTCGCCAACTGCCCGGCGCTGTCGTGCCGGGCGCAAAACCGCCGGGTGCGGACGGTCGTGACGCCGCCGCTCGCGATGCGCTGATTGTTGCCAGCGCTCCTCGGCAGCCCCGACTTGCCGTAACGGGCCTGTTGGGCCAATGCTGGGGTCTATGACATCCACCCCGCTCACCGAGGCCGAGGCCGATCGGATCTTGGCCCCCTTGGCCGACCATCGGCTCTATGCGCTCGCCGTATCCGGCGGGCCGGACAGCCTTGCGCTCATGCATATGAGCGCAGGCTTCGCGCGCCGGCAGGGGGGGGCAGCGCCCGTGGTTCTGACCGTCGATCACGATCTCAGAGCCGGGTCGCGGGCCGAAGCGGAGACGGTCGCGCGCGTCGCTGAGGACATGGGGCTGCGCCACGCGATCCTGACATGGCGGCATGGGCAGGTCGACGCGGGGTTGCAGGCGCGCGCGCGGGGCGCCCGCTACGACCTCATGGCGGCCTATTGCACGGCCCACGATATTCCGGCGCTGGTGACCGCCCATCATCTGGACGATCAGGCCGAGACCTTTCTCATGCGGCTGAAACGGGGCAGCGGGCTCGATGGCCTGGCCGCAATTCCCGAACAGGGGCGCTGGGCCGGACTGACGCTTCTGAGGCCCTTGCTCGACGTGCCGAAGGCGCGGCTGATCGCGACCGCTACGGCGGCCGGACTGCCATTCGTCACCGATCCGAGCAATGCGGACCGGCGGTTCGAGCGCGGGCGTCTACGCGAGGCCATGGCCGCGCTCTCGGAAATCGGCCTCGAACCGGCCGCGATCGCCCGTTCGGCCCGGCGGCTGCGGCGGGCCCGTTCGGCGCTGGAGGCCAGTGTCGATGCGTTTTTCGACCGCCACGGCGAGCGGAGCCCGGCCGGCTACGCCTCGGTTTCCCTGCCAGCCTTGCTCGGTGCGCCCGACGAGGTGGCCTTGAGGACGCTGGGCCGGCTCATCGGGACCGTGGGCGGCATGTCCGAGCCGGTGCGGCTCGCCAAGCTCGAAGCCCTCTACGACGGCCTTCGCGCGAGCCCCGACACGGTCCAGACCCTGGGGCGTTGCCAGATCGTGCCCTCGGGCGGGCGCCTCGCCGTCTTCCGGGAAGTCCGCAAGCCCGGCCTGCCGCGCGGCGCGCTGCAACCGGGCGAGCGGATGCTGTGGGACAATCGCTTCCGTGTCGAACTCGGCGCGGGGGCGCGAGAGGCCGTGACGGTCGAGGCACTGGGCGAGGAGGGGATCGCGGCGTTCACCCAAGGCGAGGGCCGCGCCCTTGCCGTGCCCCGATTGGCGGCCTGCGCGCTGCCTGTGTGCCGGCGCGGTGACGGACGGCTGGTTCTGCCTGATTTCGGTCAAGGCGGCGCCCTCTTCGCTGCGCCATTGTCGCGCCACGAAGGCGGGTTTGACTGCCGGGCGACATTCCTTTGGGGACCGGGCTAGGTTCTGGAATCCGGGCCAAGGCGGGGTAAAGTCAGGATCGGTCTTTTTCCGAAGGATTTCAGCGTAAGCTTGTTCAGAAAGCGTCCACGACTTGACGTTAGCTTTACTTGGCAAACGAAGTGCCCGTTCTTATGTTAATTGGGCTTAAATGAGCCGTCCCGTGCGGGGAATCTGGGAGCGTCCAGAACTTGGAAGCGTCCGTATGGCCCGTATGCCGCGAAGATCCATCCATCAGGTCAGTGCATGAATTCGAACTTTCGCAATTTCATCGTCTGGGTGTTTATCGGCCTTCTGCTGCTCGCCCTCTTCAATCTGTTCCAAAGCGACAGCGTCCAGGTTCGCGGCAACGAAATCAGTTTCTCGCAGCTGCTTTCCGAAGTTGATAGCGGCCGCGTCCAAGATGTGACCATCGCCGGGAACAAGATCACCGGACATTTCTCCGACGGCCGCAACTTCCAGACCTATGCACCGAACGATCCGGGCCTTGTGCAGACGCTGCACGAGAAGGGCGTGACGATCACGGCCAAGCCGTCCGAGGAGGACGTGCCCTCGCTGTTCGGCGTGCTGATCTCGTGGTTCCCCATGCTGCTCCTGATCGCGGTGTGGATCTTCTTCATGCGCCAGATGCAGTCGGGCGGCGGCCGGGCCATGGGCTTCGGCAAGTCCAAGGCCAAGCTGCTCACCGAGCGCCACGGCCGCGTGACCTTCGACGACGTCGCCGGCGTCAACGAGGCGAAGGAAGACTTGCAGGAGATCGTGGAGTTCCTGCGCGATCCGCAGAAGTTCCAGAAGCTCGGCGGGCGCATCCCGCACGGCGCGCTTCTGGTCGGTCCTCCGGGCACCGGTAAGACGCTGCTTGCACGCGCGATCGCGGGCGAGGCCAATGTGCCGTTCTTCACCATCTCCGGTTCGGACTTCGTCGAGATGTTCGTCGGCGTCGGCGCGAGCCGTGTCCGCGACATGTTCGACCAGGCGAAGAAGAACGCGCCGTGCATCATCTTCATCGACGAAATCGACGCGGTGGGCCGTCATCGCGGCGCCGGTCTCGGCGGCGGCAACGACGAGCGCGAGCAGACGCTGAACCAGTTGCTGGTCGAGATGGACGGCTTCGAGGCGAACGAGGGCATCATCCTGGTGGCCGCGACCAACCGTCCTGACGTGCTCGACCCCGCGCTTCTCCGTCCGGGCCGTTTCGACCGCCAGGTCGTGGTGCCGCGTCCCGACATCATCGGCCGCGAGAAGATCCTGAAAGTCCATGTGCGCAAGGTGCCGCTGGCGCCGGATGTGGACCTGCGGGTCATCGCGCGCGGCACGCCGGGCTTCTCGGGCGCCGATCTCGCCAACCTCGTCAACGAGGCGGCGCTGTTGGCCGCGCGCCGGTCCAAGCGTCTCGTCACGCAGCACGAGTTCGAGGACGCCAAGGACAAGGTCATGATGGGCGCGGAGCGCCGGTCCATGGCCATGACCGAGGAGGAGAAGACGCTGACGGCCTATCACGAAGGCGGTCACGCGCTGGTGGCAATTCATCAGCCTGCGTCCGATCCAGTCCACAAGGCGACGATCATCCCGCGCGGCCGCGCGTTGGGTATGGTCATGCGTCTGCCGGAGCGCGACATGCTCTCGCACACGCGCGCCAAGCTGAAGGCGGACGTGGCGGTGGCCATGGGCGGCCGTGTCGCCGAGGAAGTGGTGTTCGGCTACGACAAGGTGACCTCGGGCGCATCGTCCGACATCAAGATGGCGACCCAACTGGCCCGCGCCATGGTCACCCAGTTCGGCATGTCCGATAAGCTCGGGCCGCTGGCCTATGGCGACAACGAAGAGGAAGTGTTCCTCGGACATTCCATCGCCCGGCAGCAGCACCTGTCCGACGAGACCCAGTCCATGGTCGATGAGGAAATTCACCGCATCGTGGACGAGGGCTTCGAAGGCGCCCGGAAGATCATCTCCGAGAACCTGGACGATCTGCACACGATCGCGCGGGGGCTCCTGGAATACGAGACGCTGTCCGGCCAGGAGATCAAGGATCTGTTGAAGGGCAAGCCGCCGGTGCGCGACTTCCCCGCCGAAGATACCGATCAGGGCGGCCCGCAATCGGCCGTGCCCGTTTCGGGCCGGGGCAAGAAGCCGCCGGCACCGGAGACCGGCGGCATGGAACCGCAGCCGACCTAAGGGCTGCTCCAAGGCTCAGACGAACACGCATGCCCGGCCTTCGCGCCGGGCATGTTGCTTTGTGCCGGCACGATCCGATGTGTTAGGGCTCTCCCCATGGCAGACGGAAAAATCTATCTCCGCCCGTTGGGCTTCGTTTACGGGCCCCAGGCCGATGCCGCCATCGAGGACGGGCTTGCGCTTCCCTTGGCGGGCGGGCCGATCGCCTTTACGGGCGTCGAGCTCATCGAAGGCGCGCCCGGGAAATCGAAGGCCTATATCTTTTCCGCCTCGGCGCTCGGCGAGGCGGGCGATCCGGACTTGCGGTCGCGGCTCGATCTCGTGACGCGGCCCCGTCCGCCCTTTGCGGGGCTGGATTTGTCGCGGCCCACGCTCATGGGCATCGTGAATGTGACGCCGGACTCCTTCTCCGATGGCGGGCTCTACAACGAAACCGAGGGCGCGGTGGCGCACGCGGCGGAGTTGATCAAGGACGGCGCCGCCATCGTCGATATTGGCGGTGAGTCCACGCGGCCCGGCTCCGAAACGGTTGCGTCCGAGGACGAACTCGCGCGCGTCCTGCCCGTGCTGGAAGGGCTCAAGGGGACGCACGCGGCCATTTCCATCGACACCCGCAAGGCCGAGGTGGCGCGCGCGGCCGCGAAGGCCGGGGCTAAGATCTTCAACGACGTCTCGGCCTTCACCTACGATCCGGACTCGCTCCAGGTTGCCGTGGAGACCGGGCTCGACGTTGTGCTGATGCATGCGCAAGGCGAGCCCAAGACCATGCAGGACAACCCGACCTATGCCGACGTGGTGCTGGAGGTGTTCGACTATCTCGAGGCGCGCATTGAAACGTGTGTCGCGGCCGGCCTTCCTGCGTCGCGCATCGCCGCGGACCCCGGCCTCGGCTTCGGCAAGACGCTCGAGCACAATCTCGCGCTGTTCGCCAATGTCAGCCTGTTCCACGGACTTGGCGTCCCGCTTCTGATCGGTGCGTCCCGCAAACAGTTCATTCGCCGCTTCGGACAGGCGGCCGAGCCCAGAGCCCGCGAACCGGGGAGCCATGCCGCCGCGATCGCCTCGGCCTCCCAAGGGGCCCAGCTCTTCCGGGTGCACGACGTTGCGGGCACGAGCCAGGCCCTCGGTGTCTGGCGTGCCGCCATGTTCGGCTCTGAAACTTAAGGAAAAATGGGCTTTTCGGGGCGGGTGGAAATGTAACTTTTGCTTACATTTTTTGAACCCATTTTCGCCGTCGGCGGGCGCATAATCCGCCTTTCTCGTCCGGGGGTATCGCGAAGGGGATTCCCGCAAAGGGCGAAAGAGGGTTTCCAAAATATCGGCCAGGCCGCATCATAGTGAACGCTTGGTGGCAGCGACGGGGGAATGACCGGGATGGCCCGAAAGTTCTTTGGCACGGACGGAATCCGTGGCAGCGCCAACTCGCATCCGATGACTTCGGAAGTGGCGCTCAAGGTCGGCATGGCGGCCGGCAAGCTCTTCACCAATGGGTCCTATCGTCATCGCGTGGTGATCGGCAAGGACACCCGGCTTTCGGGCTATATGATCGAGTCCGCGCTGGTGTCCGGCTTCACGGCGGCCGGCATGGACGTGTTCCAGCTCGGCCCGATGCCGACGCCTGCGGTGGCCATGCTCACGCGCTCGCTGCGGGCGGATCTCGGTGTGATGATCTCCGCCTCCCACAATCCCTATCTCGACAACGGCATCAAGCTGTTCGGGCCGGAAGGCTACAAGCTCTCCGATGAGCAGGAAGGTGAGATCGAAGCGCTGGTCGAAGGCGATTCCGCGCGTCTGCTGGCCTCCGCCGAACGCATCGGCCGCGCGACCCGGATCGAAAGCGCCCGGGAGCGCTATATCGAATTCGCCAAGCGCACGCTGCCGCGCAATTTGCGTTTCGACGGGATCCGTGCGGTGATCGACTGCGCCAACGGCGCCGCCTACAAGGTCGCGCCCGAAGCGCTGTGGGAACTTGGCACCGAAGTCATCAAGATCGGCGTCGATCCCAACGGTCTCAACATCAACAAGGATTGCGGGTCGACATCGCCGCAGAACCTGATCCGCAAGGTCCAGGAAGTGCGGGCCGATATCGGGATCGCGCTCGACGGCGATGCGGACCGGGTCGTGATCGTCGACGAGAAGGGCCGCATCATCGACGGCGACCAGCTCATGGCGGTCATCGGCGAGTTCTGGCTGCGCCGCGGGCGGCTGGCCGGCGGCGGCATCGTCGCCACGGTCATGTCCAATCTCGGCCTCGAGCGCTATGTGGAGGATCTCGGTCTCGGCTTGGCCCGGACGCCCGTGGGCGATCGCTACGTGACCGAACACATGCGCCAGCACGGCTACAATGTGGGCGGCGAGCAGTCCGGCCACATCGTCTTGTCCGACTTCTCGACCACGGGCGACGGTCTCGTCACCGCACTGCAGATCCTGGCCGTGGTGGTCCAAAGCGGCCGGCCGGTGAGCGAAGTCTGCAACCGCTTCGAGCCGCTGCCCCAGGTCCTGGAGAACGTGCGCTACAAGAACGGCCTGCCGCTCGATAATGTCGGCGTGCAGCGCGCGATCAACGACGGCAAGTCCAGGCTCGGCAATGCCGGGCGGCTCGTCATCCGTCCCTCGGGCACCGAACCGGTGATTCGCGTGATGGCAGAAGGCGACGACGAGGGGCTGGTTAAGACCGTTGTCTCGGACATCGTTCACGCTCTTTCGGACGCGGCCGCCGCGTAGGCGTCCTTCTCCACTCTCGAAAAAACCCCAGAATTCGGCGGTTTTCGCCGCGCCAGACGGCGCGCACGCTCTGGCTGTGCCAGTCTGAGCCGCCCATTAGGGGTCCATTAACCAAACCCTCCGATAGTCCCCACACGAGACAGCCAACGCGAATCGGCATGGAGCGCCGTGATCGCAAGGGCTGCAGTCATAAGGGGTATTCAGATGGGACAGACACGTAAAACTCTTCTCGCCACCGTGCTGGCCATGGCGCCAGTAACGGTTGCTCATGCGGCCGATCTCGGCCTTCCGCCTCCGCCGCCTATCGTGGAGGCCCCGTGCGTTGGTTGCACGGGTCCGATTTACCTGCGGGGCTTCATCGGCGCCGCCAACCCGGTTGTCGATGGCATCAGCTCCGAGCTGTACCGCTACAACGATTTCACGGTTGTCCATGAGGACATCAAGAGCTCGCCGCTGTTCGGTGTCGGTGTCGGCTACCAGTTCAACAAGTGGCTGCGCTTCGACATGACGGGTGAATATCGCGGCAAGTCGCTGTTCATCGCCCAGGACAAGTATCCGGGCGGCAACGGAACCTACAACCGTGCCAGTAATTCCAATCAGGGGCAGTTCCTGCCGGGCACCAATGAATACACCGCCGACATCGAAAGCTGGGTCGGTCTGTGGAATGCCTATGCGGATCTCGGCACGTATTTCTGCTTCACGCCCTATGTGGCGCCGGTATCGGTATCGCCTCGGTCTCCGTGCTCGGCCTGAAGGACGTGAACGTCCCGAATGGCGGCGTCGCCTACGGTGCCGACAATACCCAGACGAACTTCGCTTGGGCCGTCTATGGCGGTGTCGCCTACGACGTGAACGAATCCGTGACGCTCGACCTGTCGTACCGCTACACCGATCTGGGCGAAGCGAAGAGCGGCAAAGTGACGGCCTACGACGGCACCAGCGCTTACGCGGGGGTCGATCTCGGCAACATCACCTCGCATGACCTCATGCTCGGCATGCGCTGGAAATTGGGCCACGCACCGGTTCCCGCCCCAATGCCGGTCGCGTTCAAATAGCCCATCGTCCATCCGACTGACAGCCTAACCGCCCGTCCTTCCGACGGGCGGTTTTCCTTTTGAGGCAAGGCCCGCAGCGCCCTTGCGCCAACCGCTTGACGGGCGGAACGGGCGCGCGCTAGTCCACCGCATCCATCAAAGCCTCCTGCGTGTGCGCCGCGGGCTTTGGCCATCATGATCCTGCCGGAGTTCCCCCGTGACCTCGTCGAACAAACCCACACGCCGTCCCGAAAACCCGCGCTTCTCGTCGGGCCCGTGCACCAAGCACAAGGGCTGGACGCTCGATGCGCTCAACGGGGCCCTGCTGGGGCGCAATCACCGGCAGGCGGACACGAAAGGGCGGATTGCCGAGGCCCTCGCGCGGACGGGGGCGCTGCTCGAATTGCCGGAAGGCTACCGGGTGGGCCTGGTGCCGGCGTCCGATACGGGTGCGGTCGAGATGGCGCTGTGGAACCTGCTCGGACCGCGGGGCGTCGACGTCTTGGCTTGGGAAGCCTTCAGCGCGGACTGGGTTACGGACATTGTCGACGAGCTCAAGCTCGCCGACGTGCGCGTCCTGGAGGCCCCTTTCGGGGCGCTTCCCGATCTCGCCCAGGTGGACTTCACCCGCGATGTCGTGTTCGCCTGGAACGGCACCACCTCGGGCGTGCGGGTGCCGGATGCGGACTGGATTCCGGAGGACCGCGAAGGGTTGACGATCTGCGACGGGACGTCGGCCGTGTTCGCGCAGGACATGGATTGGCACAAGCTCGATGTCACCACCTATTCGTGGCAGAAGGCGCTGGGCGGCGAAGCGCAGCACGGCATGCTGGTCCTGTCGCGCCGCGCGGTCGAGCGGCTGGAAACCTACAAGCCGCCATGGCCGTTGCCGAAGCTGGTCCGCCTGACCAAGAAGGGCCAGCTGATGGAGGACGTGTTCAAGGGCGAGACCATCAACACCCCGTCGATGCTGTGCCTCGAGGACTATCTGGCGGCTCTGTCGTTCGTGGAGGGCATTGGCGGCCTTGAGGGCGCGATCGCGCGGGCCGATGCCAACGCCGGTGTCATTGCCGATTGGGTCGCGAAAACGCCCTGGGTCGATTTTCTGGCGACGGACCCGAAGACGCGATCCAACACGTCCGTCTGCCTCAAAGTGGTCGATCCCGCGGTGACGGCGTTGTCCCCGGACGCGCTCGCCGCTTTCACCAAGCGCATGGCCAAGCGGTTGGAGGCGGAAGGCGTCGCCTACGATATCGCCGCCTACCGGGCTGCCCCGCCGGGCCTTCGGATCTGGACGGGGACCACGGTCGAGCGCACGGATGTCGAGGCTTTGATGCCCTGGCTCGATTGGGCCTTCCACGCCGAAAAAGAGGCGTTGGCGGGGGCGGCTTGAGAAGGTCTTCGAAGGCTCGCTTCGGGGCGCCCCACAGGCTATAACGACACACGGCCCTGCTCTCGCGGGGCCGTTTGTGTGTTCTTTCCGGGATTTAGGGGTTTTCATCGTGGCCAACGTCGTGGTCGTCGGTTCCCAATGGGGTGACGAGGGCAAGGGCAAGATCGTGGACTGGCTGTCCGAGCGCGCCGATGTGGTGGTGCGCTTTCAGGGCGGACACAATGCCGGTCACACGCTGGTGGTCGACGGCAAGACCTACAAGCTCTCGCTTCTGCCCTCTGGCGTCGTGCGTCAGAACAAGCTCTCCGTGATCGGCAACGGGGTCGTGGTGGACCCGTGGGCCTTGGTGGATGAGATCGCGCGTGTCGAGGAGCTCGGCGTGGCGATCACACGGGACAATCTTCGCATCGCCGAGAACGCGACGCTGATCCTGCCGCTGCATCGTGAGCTGGACGCCTTGCGCGAAGCGGCGGCCGGTGCGGGCAAGATCGGCACCACCAAGCGCGGTATCGGTCCGGCCTACGAGGACAAGGTGGGACGGCGGGCCATGCGCGTGATGGACTTGGCGGACCTGTCGGTCCTGAAGCCCAAGGTGGAGCGCATTCTCGCCCATCACAACCCGCTGCGGCGCGGCCTCGGCGAGCCCGAGATTTCGGCGGACGAGCTGTGCAACCAGATCACCCAGATCGCCGACAAGATCCTGCCCTATATGGACTCGGTCTGGTCGCTGCTCGACCAGGCCAAGCGCGACCGCAAACGCATTTTGTTCGAGGGCGCGCAAGGAGCGCTGCTCGATATCGATCACGGCACCTATCCGTTCGTCACGTCCTCCAACACCGTTGCGGCGCAAGCCGCGACCGGCTCCGGCATCGGGCCGAGCGCGATCAGCTACGTGCTGGGCATCACCAAGGCCTACACGACCCGCGTCGGCGAGGGACCGTTCCCCACCGAGCTGCACGACGAAACCGGCAGGCTGATTGGCGAGCGCGGGGCGGAATTCGGGACCGTGACCGGGCGTGCGCGCCGTTGCGGCTGGTTCGACGCGTGCCTCGTGCGGCAGACCTGCAAGGTGGCGGGGATCGACGGAATCGCGCTGACCAAGCTCGACGTTCTGGACGATATCCCCGACGGCAAGCTCAAGATCTGCGTCGGGTACACGCTCGATGGGGTGGAGCTCGACTACCTGCCCGCGGCCCAAGGGGCGCAGGCGCGCGTCCAGCCCGTCTACGAAGAGATGGAGGGCTGGACCGAATCGACGCAAGGCGCGCGCTCCTGGGCGGATTTGCCCGCGCAATGCATCAAATATGTCCGCAGGTCGAGGAGTTGACGGGCGTGCCCGTAGCGCTCCTGTCCACGAGCCCCGAGCGGGACGATACGATCCTCGTGCGCGATCCGTTCGCGGGGTAGGGGACGACATGGCCGAGCGCACATATCCCTGGAAGGTCGCTTGGATCACGGGCGCATCGGGCGCGATCTGCGGCGAGGTCGCGCGGCGCCTGGCCGATGCGGGCGTGCAGGTCGCGGCCACGGCGCGGCCGAGCGAGCGGCTCGATGCGCTGGCCGCCGCAAGCCCCAACATCACGGCGTTTCCCGCCGACGTGCTGGACGTCGAGGCCCTCAAGGCGTGCGCGGCCAAGGTGGAGGCTGCGCTCGGCCCCATCGAACTCGCGCTGCTGGGGGCCGGCATGTACGTGCCCTTCGACATCCGCAATATCGATGCGGGCGGCTTCGGCAAGACCATGGCGCTCAACGTGGATGGTGTGCTGAACGGCGTGGCCGCCGTGTTGCCGGCGATGCTGAACCGCGGGGAGGGGCATCTCGCCATCATGGGCTCGCTGTTCGGCTATGCGGGCTGGCCGGGCAATGGCGGCTACGGGGCCAGCAAGGCGGCGGTGATCAACCTGGCCGAGAGCCTGAAACTCGAGCTGCGGGGCACGGGGGTCGACCTGACCCTGATCAATCCGGGCTTTGTCGATACGCCGCTGAACGCGTCCTACGATCCGAAGAAGAAGCTGTTCGTGATGTCGAAGGAGCGCTGTGCCCGGAAGATCCTCGAAAAGCTGCCGAAGCGGCCCTACGAGATCGCCTTTCCGCCCCAGGTCGAATTGTTCCTCAAGACCGTGCGCAACCTGCCGCGTGCTGCGTCCTTCCCGCTCGTGCGCTGGTTCATCAAGGCGACGGGGTCTTAAGGCTCACGTCGCAGTCGTGCGCGGCGGGGCCATGAACTCGGGCCCGAGGGGTTCGGCGATGGTCTCGCCGAGAATCCGGTCGATCTCCGCCATGGTGGCGGCATCGATGTGCCAGCCCATGACGTCGGGGACGGGATCGAGCTGCGAAGGCCGGCGCGCGCCCCAAAGGGCGATCGTGTCGCCCTGATCGAGGATCCAGCGCACCGCGAGCGCGAGCACGGACTTACCGAATTTCTCACGGGCCAGCGCGTCGAGCCTGGCCACGGCGGCGAGGTACGCCCCGCGCCGGTCGGGCTGGAACTTCGGATCGACGTTCCGCAGATCGTCGCCCTCGAAGGTGGTGTCGGCGGCGATCTTTCCGGACAAGAGTCCGCGGCACAGCGCGCCGTAGGTCAGCGCCACGATGCCGTGGGCCTTTGCGTAGGGCAGGACATCGTCCTCGGCGCCGCGTTCGAAGAGATTGTAGGGCGGTTGGACCGTCGCGATCGGCGCAACTTTCCGGAAGCGGTCCATCTGCGCCACATCGAAATTGCTGACGCCGATGGCGCGAATCTTTCCATCGCGCCGGAATGCGTCGAGCGTTTCGGCCGTGACCTCGAACGCCGTCGCCTCGTCGGGCCAGTGGACCTGGTAGATGTCGATCACGTCGGTCCGAAGCCGATGAAGCGAATCGTCGAGTTCGTGCCGCAGGCGCTCCGGGCGCGAATTGCGGCGCGGGCGCCCTTCGCTCCAATCCAGCCCCACCTTCGTCGCGATCAGGACCTCGTCCCGGCGTCCCTCCAGGGCGCGGCCGACGATCTCCTCCGACTGGCCGAAGCCGTAGACCGGCGCCGTGTCGACGAGGTTGATCCCGAGATCGAGCGCGCGGTGGATCGTCGCGATGGCATCTTTCTCGTCGGTGCCGCCCCACATCCAGCCGCCGATGGCCCAGGTGCCGAGCGCGATACGCGATGCCGGAAAGGGTAGGCCCGGAATGCTCGTCTGCTCCATCGTGCTCCTCGTCTTCGCGGGCGTGCGGCCCCGGCGCTAGGACAGCAGATCGCGAAAGTGCTGGTCCAGGAACCGGTCTTTCGGATCGCGCTCCGCCCGCGCGGCGGCGAATTTCTGCAGACGCGTGCCGAAGGAGCGGCGGGCCATTTCGCGGGTGAGGAACGGCGTCTGGTTGAAGAGCGGCGTTCCGCCGCGCTCGCTGCAGAAATCGTTGTAGGCGTGGAGAAACTCTTCCCATTCCCGGCCGCCGGTGGAGGCGGGATCGATGCTCATGCCGGGGCCTTCCCACGTGTAGGAGAACAAGGCCTCGCAGTCCCGGCTGATCACGTAACCGACGGACGGGAGGTTGCAGCGGAAGCCGGTACCTTTCTCGTAGGCGATGCAGAAGTCGCAATACTGCTCGAGGATGTCGAAGAAGTCGGTCTCCCGGAACGACCACATGCTGAACAGGTAGAAGACCTTGGGCTGCCGCGGATAGGTGATGATCTGCGCGTGGGGCCAGCTGTGATTGTAGCGCATCAGCCGCACCATCAGCTGGCGCTGGACGTAGAAGAACGCATCGTGGGCGGCGGCACGCCATTTCTTGTTCTTGATGTTGGTGTCGATCCAGGTCGCCACCGCGGGCGCGTATTGCTTCCAGAACTTGTTGCGATATTGCCAGCGGAGCCGGGAGGTCGGCTTCTTGTCGGGATGCTGCTTGCGCAGCTCCACCACGACGCGTTTTGCATAAGGGTAGATGTAGTACATGACCGCGTGTCCGCGCGCCTTGTACACGGGCAGAAACTTGCGGAACTCGTCGAGGCTGAGCCCGTAATGGCGCACTTCGAGGGCCTGGGTGGGACGCACCTTCAGCGTGACCTCGAAGATGAGACCGAACAGGCCGTAGCTGGTGCGGAACAGCTGCATTTCCTGGGGGTCGTCGGCCTCGGTGATCTCCCGGATCTGGCCGTTGGCGTCGACATAGCGGATTCCCATCACGTAGGAGCTGACCTGGCCGTACTCGCCCGGGAAGGAACTGTCCTTGGTGGCCGCGCAGGCGAAGGCGGCCAGGGTCGTGTTGCCGATCTCGGTGGTGATGTAGGGCTGGAGCCCGCGGGCCTTCAGCGCCTTGGCGAGGTCGCCATGGGTGCGCCCGCCTCGACGGTCACGGTGTCGTCCGTGAAGTGCAGGATGCGATTCATGGCCGTCATGTCGACCATGGTGCCGCCCTCGTCGTCGCCGTTCATGCGCGCGGTGGAATGCATCGAGCCGGCGGGGCGCACGGGCGATGGAAAGCGCACGGGGTCGGTCACGATCTCGACGAGATCCTCGACGCTTTCCGGCCGGACCTTCACGCGCGGGTGGTAGGTCCAGGTCCCGTCCCAGTTCTTGACGGTGACGTCCTGCTGACTGTCCATGAAATTTCCTCAACTCGGCGCTGCGTGGTGGGGCAGTCGCCCCTACGGGTAACTTCCATCGAAACGAGGCACAAGCGAAATGCCGCCTCGCCCCTACAGAGCTTTCCTGAGGAGGCGGCGACTTGAGCCAAATCAATGAGACGGCGCCAATTTCCTATGGGTTGATGAGGGACGCGTGGAGTGCTTTGGTCTGCCGTAATTTGGAGCTAGTCTTGGGTGCTTGTGTCGCACCCAAGGTCTGAGAGGTGACGTGAGGCGATACTGCATTATTGGCGCCGGCGCCTGCGGGTTACCCGTGGTGAAGCGGTTCGCGGAGAACGGGATCGCCTTCGACTGCTTCGAGGCAGAGGGCGACGTGGGGGGGATTTGGAACCTCGACAGTCCCCACGCGGTATACGGCTCGACCTATCTGAATTCGTCCCGGAAGCTCACGCGGTATCTCGACTTCGACTTTTCCGAAGACTGGCCCGTCTATGCGAGCGCGGCCCAGGCGCAAGACTATTTGCGGGCCTATGCGGAGGAGTTCGGCCTCTACGAGCACATCACCTTCAACACCAGGGTCGAGAAGATCGAACGGACGGGCGAGGGGTGGCTGGTCACGCTTCAAGGGGAGACCGAGCCCCGGCCCTATGACGGCGTGGTCGTGGCGACCGGCCATCACTGGCATCCTTCCGTGCCGGACTATCCGGGGACGTTCGAGGGCGAGGTGCTGCACTCCCACGATGTGAAGTCGAAGGGCCAGCTCAAGGGCAAGCGGGTTCTCGTCGTGGGGGCGGGCAATTCGGCCGTGGACATTCTCGACGACGCCGCGCACGACGGTGAGGCGGCCATCCATTCGATGCGCCGCACCTATTACTTCTTCCCCAAGCTCCTGTTCGGCAAGCCGACCGATACGGTCATCGACCGGTTGAGCCGCGCGCCGCTGCCGCGCAAGTTCATGTACGGGATCTACAAGCTCGGCATGCTGGTCTTGATCGGCTCCCATGGGCGCTACGGTCTGCCGAAGCCGGACCACGACCTTTTCGAGGCGCACCCCACCGCCTCGAACACCTATCTGGACCACCTCGTCCATGGCCGAGTCGTGGCCAAGCCGGGCGTGGCGCGCATGGAAGGGAACCGCGTCTATTTTACGGACGATACGTCGGCGGAGGTCGATCTCCTCATCTGGGCGACGGGCTTTAGCGTCCACTTCCCGTTCATGGACGACAGCTATGTGCTCGACGAGCAGGGCTGGTCGAAGTTGTTCATCCATACCTTCCACCGCGATTGGGACGACTTTTTCGCGGCCGGGCTGTTCGATCCGGCCGAAGGCGGGGTCTGGCAGATCGCCGATTATCAGGCGCGCCTGATCGCGGCCTTCATCACGGCCCAGGAGAACGATCCGGCGCGTGCCGATTGGTTCCGCGCGCTGAAGCGGACCGGCAAACCCGATATCGGCCATGGCATCAAACGCCAGGATACGCCGTGGCATCGGTTCGAGATCCATCACCTGCGCTTCCGCCGCTACATGAAGCGCCTGCTCAAGAAGTTCGGCGCCAGCGCGCGGCCGGCCGGCGATTTGCGCAAGATGGGCGAAAGCCGCCAGAACGCGAAGTCGGCGGGCGAGACGCTGAAGCTCGCATCCTAGCGCGTCCTGCGCGCATCCGGGCCGGTCGGGGCGCATGCCCCGCAAACCGCAACCCCCAAGACGCAAAAAGGCCCGGAGAAGGAGCCTCCGGGCCTTTTCTGCTGCTAGCGGCAAAAAGCCGATTAAGACGCGGTAACTGCGGCAGTGGTCTTCTCCACGGCCTTCTCAACCGGCTTATACGCGTCGCGAGCGACAGAGGCATACATCTCGCCGATCTTCGTCATCTCAGCCATCCAGCTCTCGTAGGCCGACTTGGCATACTGCGACTGAATCTCGATGGCGTGCTCGAGCGACTTGGCGCCGACGAGCTTCTCGAAGGTCGCGGTGGCATCGGCGAAGGCCTGCTTCGTGTAATCGGTGAAGCTGGTGCCGATCTCCTGGAAACCCTTGTTCATCTGGCCATAAGACTTGAGGACGGCTTCGTAGTTGTCCTTGCCCATTTTCTGGAAGTCCTTGGTCGCCTTGTCGAAGGTCGTCTTGTCAAATTCCATCATTTCCGAGGTCCTTTCTATGCAGGTGCGCTGCTTGATCACGGCCTCCATATATTGCACCGCACAAGAGATTTCAACCCCTATTGTGCACCGCACAATAAAAAGCTCGTATGCCGTCCGGCCGGGGCCCTCGTACGGGCCGTAACCGTCCCTTGGCGGGGCCTTGCGGTTCGGGAATTCAGGGGGCGCGGGCAGTCCGCCTGACGCCCCGGTCTGCGGAGAAAGTGGTGCAGAGCAAGGCCTCGGCGGGACCGCACGCGCCACAAGTGCTTGAGTGGGGCGGCCTGCAACCTTAAACCCATTCTATGGCTCTGAGACGCGCGCAACTCCTGGATACGGCCCGACGCTGGACGATCCCCAATCTCAAGCATTTCCAGGAGACAAGGCAGCCGACCGTCTGGCTCCTGGCGCCGCTGGTTGGGTTGATCACCGGCCTCGCGGCCATTCTGTTCCGTCTCGTCATCGGCGTCTTTCAATGGCCCTGGCTTCAGACCATGTCCGAGCATGTGGCGGCGGCCGCACGGCTGCAGCTGGTGGGTCGTCATGCTGGCCCCCGCCGCCGGCGGATTGCTGGTCGGCCTGTTGTTGCGCTATGCCCTGACCGCCAAGCGGACCGTGGCTGTGCCCGACGTCATGGAGGCGCGCGTCAACGGGGGACGCGGCCTCGATCTCGGCCAGGGCATGATCAGTGCCGTGACCAGTGCGTTGTCGCTGGGATGCGGCGGCAGTGCCGGCCGCGAAGGACCGATCGTCCATCTCGGCGCCAGCATCGCCGTGGCCTTCTCGCAGAACCTGAACCTCCCCAACGCCGCACGGCGGACGTTGCTGGCTTCGGGCGCGGCAGGCGCGGTCGCCGCGTCGTTCAACGCCCCGATCGCGGGAGTGCTGTTCGCCCAGGAAGTCATTCTCGGCCATTTCTCGATCCGGACCTTCGTGCCGCTGGTGCTTTCGTCCGTGGTGGCCACGATCCTGTCGCAGGCCTGGTTCGGAGACGTCGCGGCCTTCATTGTGCCGAGCTACAGCATCGCGTCCTATCTCGAGGTGCCGGCGTTCATTCTGCTCGGCATCACCGCCGCGCTGGTGGCGGTCATCTTTCAGCTGACGATCCTGAGTACCGATTGGGTGGCGCGGAACGTGAACATGCCACTTGTCATGCGGCCCGTGGTCGGCGGCTTGCTCGTGGGCATCATGGCCATCTGGTACCCGGAGGTGTTGGGGGTGGGCTACGACACCACCGACGCGGCGCTGAAGGACCAGCTCGCCGTCGGTATGATGCTGCTCCTGATCGTGCTTAAGACGGTGGCGACGGCGATCACGCTGAGCTCGCGCTTCGGCGGCGGGGTGTTCTCGCCGGCCCTCTATCTCGGGGCCATGACCGGGGGCGCGTTCGGTCTCATCGCCGCCAACGTGTTCCCGGAAGTCGGTTCCAGCGAAGGGCTCTACGCCATTCTCGGCATGGGCGCGGTGGCGGCGGCCGTGCTCGGGGCGCCGATCTCGACGACGGTCATGGTGTTCGAGCTCACCGGCGGCTTCGAACTGAGCCTTGCGCTCCTGCTCACGGTCGCCGTGGCCAACGGCATCAACCAGGCGGTTCTCGGCCGGTCGCTGTTCCAGGCCCAGCTGGAATCGCGCGGCATCGTTCTCCATGAAGGGCCGCACCGTACGATCATGAAGGATCTGCGCGTGTCGGCCATCATGCGTCCTTTGGCGGAAGACGAGCCGGCGGCGCTTCCCGAACACGATCGCGAGCGGGCGATTCCCGCCAACGAAACGCTCGAGACGGCGTTGCGGACTTTCGACACGCTCGGCGCGGAGGCCCTGCCCGTGGTGGACCCGCACGACCGCGGCCGCATTGTGGGCTGGATCTCCCAAACCTATGCGCTGCGCGCCTTCAACAAGGAGCTCATCGCGGCAAGTGTCGAGGAACACCGCTAGGCCGCGCAGCGCGTGCCGGTCAGGATACCGGGTGGGACTTGGGTTGCGGTGGCGCATTGGGTTCCAAAGGGGCATCGCCTTGTCCCGGGTCGGGCGAGAAGTATCGTTCGAACTTGCCGGGCACGCCGTTGAACGCGTCGGCGTCGCCGGGCGGTGCGCGCTTGACCGTGATGTTCGGCCAGACTTCGGCGTAGTCGGCGTTGAGCGCGAGCCATTTGTCGAGCTCGGGTTCGGTGTCGGGCGAGATCGCTTCGGCGGGGCATTCGGGTTCGCACACGCCGCAATCGATGCACTCGTCCGGATGAATGACGAGCATGTTGGTGCCTTCATAGAAGCAGTCGACCGGACAGACCTCGACGCAGTCCATGTATTTGCACTTGATGCAGTTGTCGGTGACGACATAGGTCATGGCGTCGCCTCTGACGGTCGTGTTCAGGCTGGTCGTGTTCAGGCCGGTAGAAGAGCGCGAGTTGAAGGCTCGTTGCGATGCGCTTCGCCTTGTCCCGGAAGCTGTCGGCGAGCGCGGTCCCGAACAGCTCGCGGCAGGTTTCGTCGAACAGCGCGAGCCAGCGCTCGAACAGGTCCGGGGTGATGCCCTCGACGCGTCGGTGCGCGGCCACGGGGTTCCCGTGATAGCGGCCGGACGTCAGCATGATCGACGACCAGAAGTCGCACATGGTGGCGAGATGGGCCGGCCACGCCTCCTCGGCGATGGCGTTCGCGAACACCGGGCCGAGGTCGCCGTCCCGGCGCACCTTCGCGTAGAAGCGGTCCACCAGATGCCGGATGCCGTCTTCTGTCAGCGGGGATTCAGTCGAGGATCCGTGGGCACAATCGGCACCGGGACACTCAAGCATGGCCAACTCCTTCTCTCCGGGATAAAAGATATATGGTAAGTATAACTTTTATCCCGGAGCTTGCTCTAAAGCAATATTGAAAATATATGTTTTTGGATCGGAGGACGCCATCATGCGGCTGACCGTCTACAGCGACTACGCGCTGCGCCTGCTCATGTATCTCGCGGTCAAGGAGGACGGCTTGGCGACCATCGCGGAGGTAGCCGAGGCCTACGGTATCTCGAAGAACCATCTGACGAAGGTGGCTCACGAGCTGGGCGTTGCGGGTTACGTGGAAACCGTGCGGGGGCGGGGCGGGGGCTTGCGGCTCGCCCGGGCGCCGACGGCGATCTCGTTGGGCGAGGTGGTGCGGCACACCGAGCGCGACATGGCCTTGGTGCCGTGTTTCGCGCCGGTCGAGGAGGAGTGCGCCATTGCCCGATGCTGCCTGTTGCGGTTGGCGCTGGCCCGCGCGGGCGATGCGTTCTTTGAAGTCCTCGACGGCTACGCCTTGGCGGACCTGACGCGTCCGCGCTCCGCCCTTCAGTCCCTGCTTGCGATTCCGGCCGTTCCCTAGCTGGGCCCGCTCGTGGCGGCGCGCTCCTTGGCGGGGTGCTCCTTGGCGGGGTGCTCCTTGGCGGCCGGCTACTCCGCGGCGAGGCTCGCAGCGCGGCCGGCAGTTCGCCCGCCGGCGCGAACGTGTCGGCCCTGGCCAACTGCCAGGCCTCCCGGTAACGCGGATTGTCCGTGCCCGCCAGCAGTTCGCCCGGTTCCAGCCCGCCATACAGATCGCGGAAGGTGAGCGTGGTGTCCTCGGCCCGCGTCACGAAATGATGGGGGCGCAAGCCGCTTGGGTGTTCGAGCCCGGCCGCGCCGATCAATTCGCCCAGCGCCAGCAGCGTTTCCTTGTGGAAGTTGGCGACCCGCGCCGCCTTGTCCTCGACGACCAGCGAGCGTTGACGGACCTTGTCCTGAGTCGCGACGCCGGTCGGGCAGCGGTCGGTGTGGCATTGCTGGGATTGGATGCACCCAAGGGCGAACATGAAGCCGCGCGCGGCGTTGCACCAATCGGCGCCCAGCGCCATGACGCGGGCCATGTCGAAGGCGGACGTGATCTTGCCGGAGCCCGCGAGCTTCACCCGGTCGCGCAAATTCGCGCCCACGAGCGCGGCGTGCACGAATGTCAGGCCGTCGCGCAACGGCACGCCGAGATGGTCCATGAATTCGAGGGGCGCCGCGCCGGTGCCGCCCTCGGCGCCGTCGACGACGATGTAGTCCGGCGTAATCCCGGTTTCGAGCATGGCCTTCACGAGGGCCAGGAACTCCCAAGGGTGGCCGACACAGAGCTTGAAGCCCACGGGCTTTCCTTCGGCCAGATCGCGCAAGCGCGCGATGAAGTCCATGAATTCGAGCGGCGTCGAGAAGGCCGAGTGCTGCGCGGGCGAGATGCAGTCGTGGTCCATGGCGATGTGCCGCGTCAGGGCCACCTCCTCGGAAATCTTCGCCGCGGGCAGCATGCCGCCATGGCCGGGCTTCGCCCCTTGCGAGAGCTTCACCTCGATCATCTTGATCTGATTGAGCCGTGCGGTCTCGGCGAACGTGTTCGGTTCGAAATTGCCGTCCTCGTCCCGGCAGCCGAAATAGCCGGAGCCGATCTGCCAGATGAGATCGCCGCCGAATTGCTTGTGGTAGCGGCTGACGCCGCCTTCGCCGGTGTCGTGGGCGAAGCCGCCCATCTGCGCGCCCTTGTTCAGGGCCCGGATGGCATTGGGGGAGATCGCGCCGAAACTCATGCCCGAGATATTGAGGACCGAGCTTCGTAGGGCGCCGCGCAGTCGGGGCCGCCCACCGCCACGCGGAAGAGGGTGCCGTTCGGCTTCTTCGGCGCCATGGAGTGGTGCATCCACTCATAGTGCTCGCTGTAGACGTCGTAATGGGTGCCGAACGGGCGGGTGTCGAGCGCATCCTTGGCGCGCTGATACACGATGGCGCGCTTGTCGCGAGGGAACGGCGTGCCGCTTTTTTCGTCCTCGAAGAAATATTGGCGCAGCTCCGGCCGGATGTGCTCCAGGATGAAGCGCAAATGCGCCGCGATCGGATAGCTGCGCAAGATCGCGTGCCGGGTCTGAGTCAGATCGTGCAGTCCGAGGACCGCAAGAAGCCCCAGGATGACAATCGGGAAAGAGAGCCAAAACCGTGCGCCGGGATAGGACCAGGCGAACGCGGCCGAAACGGCAAGTCCGACCACGACCAGCGTCAGCACGATGTAGCGCGGCGTAAACGGCAACAGCAGGTGGCGCATCGCGAGGTGTCTTCCCAGATCGAACCCGGAGGCGAAGTCCGGTCCGGCGCGCGGCCTTCAGGGCCGTCTGTTCGCCCGATCTTGCGCTTCGATTTTGACGGTTTTGTAACGGGCAGGGAAGCGGCGCGGCCACCGGCGACTGTCACAAGAGCGTCATCCTGAGAGACTTTTCTCAGGGGCCGGGAGGAGATCATGCCGGAAGCTCAGTCCACTAAGTCCGTCGCAGCATCGGGAGAAGTGCCTCGCGTGATGCGTGCCGGAACCTGCCCGGGGCTCGTCTGGGCGTTCCATTTTCGCGCCGACGGCACGTCGGAGGAACTGTCCGAATGTTCGCTGCCGTCGACCGCACAAGGTCATGGCAGCGAAGAGGGCTGGCTGTGGGTGCACGTGAACTTGGCGGACGCCGCGTCGCGCCTTATATGCGCGAGCATCTCAAGGACCTTCCGCCCGCGGCGCTGAATCTGCTGCTGTCGGTTGGCGATCATCAGCAGCTTCACGCGGACGATGCCTGCATCTACGGCGTCTTCGCGGACCTTGTCTACCGTCTCGAAGGGCTCACCGACGAACTGGGGCTTCTGCATTTCGTCGCTACGGAGAAGCTTCTGCTGACAGGCCGGCGCGACGGGCTGCATTCCATCGAGGCGGTGCGGCAGTCGCTGCGGTCCGGTCAGAGTCCCAAAAGCCACACGGCCCTGCTCGAATCGATCCTCATGCAGGTGACCTCCGGCGTCGAGGAGAAGTCCGAAGCCCTCAGCGACGAGCTGGACATCATCGAAGAGCGCCTGATCGTCGACCTCACCGACGACATCCCCAAACGGCTGGCCAAGGCTCGGCGGCTTACGGTGCGCCTGCACCGGCTCTTGTCCACGCAGCGCTCCGTGATCGCGCGGTTCGAGCAGAACGTCTGGCGCACGACGGGTAAGGCGCACGATCTCAAGACCAGCCATGTCTCCCAGCGCCTGGATTGGCTCGATCACGAAATGGTGGCGTTGCGGGATCGCGCGCATCTGCTGCAGGAGGAGGTCTCGCTGCGGATGACCGACCAGACCAACCGCAATCTTCAGCTGCTGACGATCGTGACGACGGTGTTCCTGCCCGCCGGGGTGATCTCCTCGATCTTCGGCATGAATGTCGGCGGCCTGCCGTTGGAGCACGACCGTTCGGGATTCATCGTGACCATGCTGCTGCTGGTCGGGGCCTCGGGCCTCGTGTTCTGGATCCTGAAGCGGCTCGGGATGCTCCGGCGCTAAGGGCCGGCCTTCTTCGCCTTCTTTGCCGCGCGCCGCATCTGGCTGGCGACGGTCTTGGGAAACAGCGCGTTCATGACGAACAGAGCCCGGTACAGCGGGGGCTTCACGACGAACCTCTGCTCACGCTCCGTGCCCTCGAAAACGGCCTCCGCCGCCTGGTCTGCCGTGAGGACGGGCAGGAGCCGCGGATCGGTGTCGGGGATGTTCTCCCGGCTGCCGGGATTATTCTCGAAATAGGGCGTGTCCACGGTCCCAAGGACCACGATCGTGACGAACAGCCCCGCCGGTTTCAGCTCGCTTTGCAGGCTCTCGGCGAAGCCGGCCAGTGCCCGGCGGGCCGCGATATAGGCGCTCGCATTGGGCCAGGCGAGATAGGACGCGGGCGAGGTCACGAAGGCGATGCCTCCGGAGCCTCTGTCGATCATGGCCGGGGCGAAGGCGCGGGTCAGATTGAAGGCCGCGAGATAGGGGACCCCGATCATGGCGGCCGCCTCGTCGGGGCTGGTCTCCACCAGAGGACGCCAGCGGCCCATGCCCGCGTGTTGACGAGCAGGTCCGGCGTTCCGGCTCGCGGGCGATGCGCGCCGCGGTGGCCAGCGTATCCTCCGCATTCTGAAGGTCGACGGGGAAGGGCGTCGCGGTGCCGCCGGCCTCCCGCACCGCATGCGCGGCGCGGTCCAGCCGCTCCGGGTTGCGGGCCAGCAGCAGAACATGCGCGCCTGCGCGCCCGAAGCGCTTGGCGACGGCCGCGCCGATGCCGCTGGAGGCGCCTGTGACAAGGACCAATTTTGTGGTCATGCAGACCTCCTGTGCGATCCGACGTCAAACTTTCTCATGACCTATAGGCGTCCCCTATAGGCGTCGCCCGAAATTGGCCATAGACTGTGGCATAAGGGTAACAGGAACGGGAGAACGCGTTTGTCGTGGCCGCATGCCGCTGGTCACGGCAAAGGGCGGCTCGTAAAACTCTCCTATCCTACACGTCCTAAGGAGGCTTCGATGGGGTCGTATTGGCGCGTCTATGCACTGGCGTTCGTGGCGGCTGGTTTTTGCCTAGCGTACAGCGCGACGGCGCAAGCGGGTTGTGTCGGATTGTCCGGCACGGCTGACGGGGTCGACAAGAAGACGGCCGTGGCCCGTTCTCAGAATGCCCTGAGGGATGCGATCGCCGAATACAAGGCGGCGAAGCGGATCGGCAGCGTGAGCATCACCCCGATGCGCGCGAAGCCGCAGCCCTACTGGCGCGATTCCGTGT
The DNA here is from genome assembly GCF_001723285.1 of Methyloceanibacter methanicus. Taxonomy (GTDB): domain Bacteria; phylum Pseudomonadota; class Alphaproteobacteria; order Rhizobiales; family Methyloligellaceae; genus Methyloceanibacter; species Methyloceanibacter methanicus. The sequence goes on from NZ_LPWG01000007.1 coordinate 34,728, forward strand.
CTCCAAGCCTCTATCAGAAGCCCGACGTGGTCACGTCGCAAGGACACACGATCTGCTGGTCGGGCGTGGTCTCGCCGACGGTCTGCACGTCCGGCGCCAAGATCTGCTGGTAGCGATCAACGCTGCCCAAGGAGGCTTCGATGGCGTCGTATCGGCGCGCCGTTGTACTGACAATGGCGGCAATTGGTTTCGTCATGGCACAGAGTGCAGCTGCTCAGGCTCGGTGTGCGACTGTGTTTGCGACCGATGACGGCCCCTTCAAGTCGTTCGCCGTCCAAGCGTCTCTGACCGCTCTGCAAAATGAGATTGAGGCTGTAAAGGCGAAGTGGGGCGTGAGCCAGGTCACGATCTCGCCGGCCCAGCCAAAGCCCAATCCCTATTGGCGGGGGGAAGTCACCCCGAACCTCTACCAGAAGCCGGATATCATCACGTCGACCGCACACACGACGTGTTGGAGGGGCGTCGTATCGCCGTCGGTTTGCACGTCGGGCGCCAAGGTCTGCTGGTAGCCCTATCTGGCACGTTCGCAGCAGGTGCCCGCGGTTCTCGCGGGCCGGCTTACGCTAGTGCGCGACGACCACGCCGGTCGTTTTCGGCCGGGCCATGAAGAACACCACTGGCAGGATCGCCAGCGAGCACAGCCCGACAAACCAGAAAATGTCGTTGAACGCGAGCATCTGCGCCTGCCGTGCGATCTCGTGCATCACCGCGGCGCCGGCTTGCGGGTCCTGGGGGCTCAGCCCGCGTTCTGCGAGATAGGGCAGGATATCCCGGTTGTAGGGTGTGATATGCGCCGTCAGTTCGGCGAAGTGGATGTGCACCTGCCGCACGAAGAGCCAACTGACGATGGCGATACCGGCCGACATGCCGATCCCGCGCATCAGGTTGTAGAAGCCCGAGGCCTCGTCGTATTTCGCGTTCGGAACGTTGGCGAACGTCACCGCCGTGAGGGGCACGAAGAACAGTCCGGTGCCCGCGCCGGCCAGCAGCGTCGGGGCGATGATGGCCCAGGGATCCACGTTGAGGTTGAAGTAGGCCATGGGCAACGTGCCGGCCGCGGTCAGAATCAACCCCCCGCCGATCAGCCAGCGCGGGTCGATGAAGCGCATCAAGAGCCCGCCGGTGATCGCCAGCATCGCCGCGCTCACGAGACCGCGCGGGATGAACATGGCGCCGGCGAGGTCGGCCGGGTAGCCCAGCAGCCGCTGGGTGAAGAGCGGCATGATCGCCATCCAGCCGAACAGGCAAATGCCGAACAGCGTGATCGCAAGCGTCCCGGCGACGAAGCCGCGATCCTTGAGCAGCGACAAGTCGATGATGTTGTCCGGCTTGTTCCAGCCCCGCATGAAGAAGGCGATCGTGGCGAAGACGCAGACGATTGTTCCCGCGACGATCAGCTTGGAGTCGAACCAGTCCCGCATGTGGCCCTGGTCCAGAACGAATTGCAGCGTCCCGACCGCCACGATGAGAAGGCCGAGGCCCACCCAGTCGGTCTTGATGTCCTTGATCGCGCGATAGGGGAGATAGCCCACCGCCAGGAGCAGCGCGAAAGCGCCGACAGGGACGTTGATGAAGAACACCGTGCGCCAGGAATAGGTCTCGGTGAGCCAGCCGCCGAGCGCGGGGCCGATCACCGGCGCGACCATGATGCCGAGGCCGAAAATGGCAAGCGCTTGGCCCTGTTTGTCGCGCGGGAACGAATCCATCAGGATCGCCTGACTGAGCGGCACGAGCGGCGCGCCGAACACGCCCTGTGCTAGCCGGAAGACGACCATGCTCTCCAGGTTCCAGGACAGGCCGCACAGGACCGAGGAAACGACGAAGCCCATGATCGATCCGAGCAGGAGCCGTCTACGGCCGAGCCAGTTCGACAGGAAGCCGGTGAGCGGCATCACCACGGCGGCCGCGACGATGTAGGACGTCAGGACCCAGGTGATCTGATCCGGCGTGGCCGCGAAGGCGCCGAGCATATGGGGCACGGCCACGTTGACGATGGTGATGTCCAGGACTTCGAGGATCGCGGTCAGCACCACCGCGACGACAAGCGCGACGTGAACCTTGTCCCGGCCGCCCGGCATCGCCGCCGCGACCGCCGGCGGCAGGCCGTCGCCGCCGGTTCCCCCGCGCGGCCGGCCGGTCATCGCGTGCTCGTGCTCGCCGTGTTCTGGGTGGCCGGCTCCGCCTTCGCGCCGACGTTTGCGTCTGCCTTGGCGTCTTTCGTGCCGGTGCCCGTGGTGTCGACGGTCACGGTGGCGGTGGCGCCGACGCGCAAGGGCCGCTCCGGATCGACCTTGCCGCCGATCCTGATCCGCACCGGGAAGCGCTGGGTGACTTTTACCCAGTTGCCCGTGGCGTTCTCCGGCGGGAGCACCGAGAAGAGGGCGCCTGAGCCCGGGCTGATGCTCTCGACCGTACCCTCGATCGCATAGCCCGGATACATATCCAGCTCGATCGTGGCCGGCTGACCTCGCCGGATGCGCGCAAGGTCCGTCTCCTTGAAATTCGCATCGACCCACCAGGGGCCGGACTCGACCAGCGCGAAGGCCGGCGTGCCGGCGTTCATGACTGCGCCCGGCCGCACGTGCACATTGGAGACCCAGCCATCGCCCGGCGAGATCACGTGGGTCTTCACCCGATCCTCGGTCGCCTTGTCGAGTTGGGCCGCCGCGCCCCGCAATTTCGCCGTGGGCACGGTGACGATCATGCTCTTGTCTTGGGCCTCGTTGAACGCCTGATGGGCGTCTTTGTAGGCCTCTTCCGCGTCGCGAACCGCCTTGAGCGCGTCGGCGAGCGCGGGCCCCGTCGCGGTGGCCTCGCTGTTGGCGGCTTTTTCCGCCGCGCGATACTGTCCGAGCGCTTCGACCAGCGCCACACGCTTGGTCTCCATGTCGTCTGCTGCCGCCTTCAGGTTCTCGCCTTCGGTCCCGGCCGCATCCGCCGCCGCGTCGAACTGGGCCCGCGCCCCGCGGAGGGCCGCGTCATAGGGCGAGGGGTCGATGTCGAACAGAGGATCGCCCTTGGAAACCATCTGATCCTCGCCGACATAGACTTCGATCACCTGGCCGGCGACGAGGGGCGCGATCCGGACGATATCCGCGCCCGTATAGGCATTGTCGGTCGACGGATAGATTTCGGCGTAGCGCCAATAGGCGAGCACGCCGCCGAAGGTGAGCACGAACAGCACAATAAGCGCGGTCCAGCGAAGCCGGGCATTGCCGTTCTTCGAGCTTTTTTCCGCCTCACCGGAAGTATCCTGCGCCTTCGCGGAACTTTTTGCAGTCTGACTCACGGTTTAGTCTACCTCATACTGTGCGGCGTCCGGTTATACCCAGCTCCTATTGCGGCCGTTATTCGATGGGAAGCAAGGCATATTCATGGCGAGGCTTAACCCTCCCGGCCTGAGGCTGCAAGTTTCGGTGTGGGATCTTCCGGCCACCTCGTTTTCGACGCGGCTCCACACGGGGGGTGCGAGCGCAGTGCGTGCGCAACGGCGGCGCGCCCGATCCCGGCAACTCTCCCCTTTCGAAGCCTGTGTCGCGGGCGTAAGGTAGCCCCCTTCCGAGGGGAGCCCTTCAGGGGCTGAGAGTTCGCGACATGCGGAGACCCTAGAACCTGATCCGGCTCGTACCGGCGAAGGGACAGGAGACAAAGCAATGCAGTCATCCGTCTTTCTTGCGCAGCTCATCGGGCCCGTGATGCTCGCCGCCGCGATCGGCCTCCTGGTCAACCAGGAGGCGCAGCGGGCCATGGCGCGGGCGTTCCTGGAGAGCCCGCCGTTGATCTATCTGTCTGGCGTTATGGTCATGACGGCGGGGCTCGCGATCGTGCTGTACCACAATGTGTGGGCCGCCGACTGGCGCGTCATCATCACCCTGTTCGGCTGGATGGCCGTGATCGGCGGGGCGATCCGGATGCTTTGTTTCAGCGCGGTGAAGAAGATCGGCGAGAAGATGCTGGACAAGCCGCGCGCCGCGACCATCGGCGGCGTGGTTTGGCTGATCATCGCCGCCGTGCTGTGCTTCTACGGTTATTTTTCGTGAGACCAAGACCATGAATGTTCATGACAAGCCGCCCCGCGGCAGCACCCACGCCGCTCCCGACGTCACCACCGGCCCCCTTATCGGCAGCCGCAAGGTCTATTCGCCGCCGCCCGGCCGCAAGGACCTGGCCGTGCCTTTGCGCGAGATCGCTCTGAGTAACAACGAGACCTTCTGGGTGTACGATCCGTCTGGACCGTATACGGATGATGCCGTGGACATCGACGTGAAGCGGGGGCTGTCGCCCGTGCGTGCGCCCTGGATCGCGGTCCGCGGCGGGGTCGAGACGTATGAAGGCCGCGCCATAAAGCCGGAGGACAACGGCAATGTGGGCGCAGCGCATCTGGCGCAAAGCTTCGAGGCTAAGCGCGCGCCGTTGCGCGGCCTTCCCGGTGCCCCCGTAACCCAGCTCGAGCTCGCCCGCGCGGGCATCGTCACCGACGAGATGGTCTATGTCGCCCATCGCGAGAATATCGGCCGCGCCCGCGCCGCCGAGGAAGCTGGGGCGCGGCTTCAGGACGGGGAGAGCTTCGGCGCCGCCGTGTCGGACTTCGTCACGCCCGAGTTCGTGCGCGAGGAGGTGGCGCGGGGACGGGCCATCATCCCGGCCAACATCAATCACCCCGAAAGCGAGCCGATGATCATCGGCCGCAACTTCCTCACCAAGATCAACGCCAATATCGGCAACTCCGCCGTGACGAGTTCGGTCGAGGAAGAGGTGGAGAAGATGGTGTGGGCGATCCGCTGGGGTGCCGACACGGTCATGGATCTGTCCACGGGCCGCAACATCCACACCACGCGCGAATGGATCATCCGCAACGCGCCCGTTCCGATCGGGACGGTGCCGATCTATCAGGCGCTGGAGAAGGTCGACGGCGATCCCGTGAAGCTCGATTGGGAGGTCTACAAGGACACGCTGATCGAGCAATGCGAGCAGGGCGTGGACTACTTCACCATCCATGCGGGCGTGCGGCTCGGCTATATCCATCTCACCGCCGACCGCGTGACCGGCATCGTCAGCCGCGGCGGCTCCATCATGGCCAAGTGGTGCCTCTCCCGCCACAAGGAGAGCTTCCTCTACGAGCATTTCGGCGACATCTGCGACATCATGCGGAAATACGACGTGTCGTTCTCGCTCGGCGATGGGCTTCGTCCAGGGTCCATCGCGGATGCGAACGATCGCGCGCAGTTCGCCGAGCTGGAAACGCTCGGTGAGCTGACGAAAATCGCCTGGGACCGCGGCTGCCAGGTGATGATCGAAGGGCCGGGCCACGTGCCCATGCACAAGATCAAGGTCAATGTGGAGAAGCAGCTGCGCGAATGCGGCGAGGCGCCGTTCTACACGCTCGGACCCCTCGTGACCGATATCGCGCCCGCCTACGACCACATCACGTCCGCCATCGGGGCCGGCATGATCGGCTGGTTCGGCACGGCCATGCTTTGCTACGTGACGCCCAAGGAACATCTGGGCCTTCCCGACCGGAACGACGTGAAGGACGGCGTGATGGCCTACAAGATCGCCGCGCACGCGGCCGACCTCGCCAAAGGCCATCCGGCGGCGCAAGCCCGCGACGACGCCATCTCGAAAGCGCGCTTCGAATTCCGCTGGGAGGACCAGTTCAACCTGTCGCTCGACCCCGACACGGCGCGCCAGTTCCACGACGCGACCCTGCCGAAAGAGGCGCACAAGCTTGCCCATTTCTGCTCCATGTGCGGACCCAAATTCTGTTCCATGGAGATCACCCAGCAGGTGCGCGACTACGCGGCCAAGCTGAACGATGCGGGCATGCTCTCAAGCAGCGAAGCGGTCGAGCAGGCCCGCAAAGAAGGCATGGACGAGATGAGCGAGAAGTTCCGCGAGATGGGCAGTGAGGTCTATGTGGAGGGGGGCGGATCGTAGACCGGCCCCGCGCGGTTACCTTCGCGCCGTCATTCCGGCGAAAGCCGGAATCCAGCAATCTCCTACTTCGTCATGGCCGGGCTCGACCCGGCCATCCACGTATTGCCGCTAGGCGATGAAAACCGTGGATTGCCGGATCAAGTCCGGCAATGACAAGCAAAGTGTTGTGAGAGCGCGCAGGACGCGTAAGGCGGTCATTCCGGCGAAAGCCGGAATCCAGATATGCTAGGCACGGCGCCTAGGGCTCTGGAACGCCGCATTGATTATTGCGACTTTGTTCGGCAGTTTACTTGACGTGAGCTGAGTTCGCCAAGGATGGCATGGACGAGACGAGAGAAAAGTTCCGCGAGATGGACAGCAAGGTCGATGTGGAGCGGAAGCAGGCGAAGGCCCTCATGGCTCAGCAGAAGGCGCGAGACGCGGTGGACATTCGCATCGGCAAAGAGATTGTGCGTTTCCTTGGAGCCGGCGCAACGATGCTGCTTGTCTTTTGGCTAGTATTCACACTACAGATTAACTGGCCATTGAAACGTGTGAGTTCCAATGGCCTCGGATTCGCGTTCGCTCTGGCGGTTTTTCCTGGGTCCATGATTGCTGTGCCAATCATCCTCGGCCTATTGGCGTTAGACCGTGTCTGCGGAGTGGTTCGCGTTCCATGGAGCACCATGGTCTACGCAATTCTGGCGTTTCCAGTCTGTCTGATCGGTGCCGCGCGTATGGCTCCCGACAGTGTCGCCGGGGGAATGGATCAGATAATTTCGGCAGACAATCTCCGGCGACTTGTACCTTTTGCGGCGATGGCGCTTGTGCCTATTGCTTTGTCCCTAGTGTGGCCTAGACCTCCAGCAGCAGTTGCTGCGTCTTAGGCTTGATGTCTCGAGCCCGCCACTATCATTCCCCGTTCCGCTTCAGGTGGGTCGCAGCTATGACTCCGTAAGGATCGGAGTCAGCGGTAGCCCCTATCGTCTAAAGAGATGAATCTCACAACGTAGGGTGACGGCCGCGGCCAGTCCCGCCTTATCCCCACCCCCTCTGACTGGCCCCATACTCCACCCATCCCTCGTTCATGAGGACACGAGCTGCAGACCGTCTGCTCTCGGGGCGGGGGACGTGGCGCCCGGCGTGGCGCGGTACAGAAGGGCCAATCTCGGACGCACCATTCCCGATAAGCCCGGACCACCGCGTCGCGGCTGACGGACCAGCTTCGGGGGTCTCTACTCCACCTGCCTGCGATGGAACGCGTGGGCCTTCGGGTGAGGCATGCGATCCCTATGCGCATGCCTGAGCCACTGAGGTAAGCGGCGGCATGAGGCTCTAAAATATCGCTGCAGCGTTCAGGGGTGTTCGCACTTCGAGACGCCATGCGGGGCGCCGGGAGGCTGCCCATACTTTTTTTGCGCAACGGACGGGCTTTCGGTGCCCCGCACGTCCTTTTCGGGACGCGTTTCCTTCGAATACCCTCGTGCCGACGCGGCAACGGGGCGCTTTGGCGTGGATGGAGCGGCACACTCCGGTGTCATACCCGCGCAGGCGGGCATCCAGAGGGGTTACTGGATCGCCCGGTCAAGCCGGGCGATGACACGGAGAGAGCTTTGTGGTGGCGTTGCCACTTGGTGTCATTCCGGCGAAAGCCGGAATCCAGGTATGCTAGGCACGGCGCTTTGCCCCCTGGATACCGGCTTGCGCCGGTATGACGTGAGGCACGGCGGAGCGCGGCGAGGTCGATGTGGAGGAGTGAGGCTCAATGCGCTTACACACCTTCGATACTGCGAGAGCCGTAGGCGCCCTTGCCATTAGCCTCGTGATCGTGACGCTCGGCGCAGCCGCGCAGGCGCAAGACGGGCCTCCAAGCGAAGAGTGGATGGCGCATTGCGCGCGGAACCTGGCGCCGGAGCAATTGCCGGAAAAGGTCGTCCGCGCCTACTGCCAATGCATGGCTGGCATCGGCGAGGAGGCGGATATGCTCGCCTGGTCGCAAATCCAGCTGGAGCGCTCCTACCCGCCGGCCCATGTGCAGTGTCACGAGGCGGCGCGGAAGTAGGGCGTGCCGCCCCGTGTCACCCCATGGCGACGCGCACGGCGGCCTTGCCGTGTTTGGCGCGGTCCATGTAGAGGCTCCATAAGGCGAAGGCGATCCAGCCACCGCTGAAGATCAGGCCGCCGAGCAGGATGAACTCGCCGGGGATAGGTCCGAGGCTCGCGCGCTGTACGAGCTCCGAAAAGCTCGTGACGGGCGTGGGGTCGATCGTGATCTTGCCGTAATAGGCGATCGTCTGGATGCTGAGGATCCAGATATAGTTGCGGCGCAAGCGCCGGCCGATCGCCCGCGCGAAGGAGATGTGGTGATGCGGCTCGCGATAGTCGCGGGCGAGGACTTCGCGCCAGTCGGCGACCGGTTTCATGTGGTCGCTGTCCAACATGGGCGCATAGAAATTGTTCTCCATCCAGCGCGCGCGGGCGCGCCAGACGTTGAAGTAACGGTAGCGCCGCGCTTCGAAAATCAGGAAGACGATGCAGAGAATGCCCGCGAGCAGGAGCGGGAGCGGCGAGGCCTCGCGGCTCGAGAAGGTGATCGAGAGCGCGATCCCGAGCGTGACCACGGCCCAGTTCGTCGTGTTGTCGAGGCGGGTTCGCCAGATCGTGCTGCGGTAGACCTCGCCGCGATACAGATGCGCGAGCGCGCCGACCGATGCCCCGTCGAACTCGTACGGGAGCGAAACTGCCCTGGGTGCTTCCATGCCCTGACCCACGTCTTCTTTGCTCTCACCATAGCGCCTTTTTGGCGATCAGGTCACCCTGGATGGGTCAAGCTACGAGGTGATGAGGGGAGAGATGTCGACGCCGGGACGCTTCCGTGCGCCCATTGCCGCGCTACGCCCCATACACGCGCCGGGATACGAACGGCGCGGCGAGATTGAGCAGATAGGCCAGCATGGCGTAGCCGGGCGAGACCAGGCTGATGACCATGGACAGCACGGCCGAGGCGATCAGGAGGCCGAACTCGACGCGCCCGTCGGCCGGGTCGTCGTGGCCGCTGTCGCGCTTGGCGGCGCGCGAGATGAGAATCCCCGTCACGGCGAGAAGGATCATGTTGGCGCCGTAGAGCCAGACGGCACCGGCTACGTCGTAGCGGCTCACCGCCAGCATCGAGAAGGGCAGCACCGTGACCCAGAGCAGATGGAACAGCGTGGCCCGCGCGTAAGCCGTGCTCGCCATCTCAGGTTCGTTCGTCTGCTTCGCGCGGCCGAACCAGAAGGCGACGAGCACGAGGAAGGTGATGAGATAGGCGATGAAGGTGTCGGACAGCCTCGCGAGCCCTTGCAGAAAGTCTTGGGTCGTCTTCGGGTCGAAGTCCTCAGGCAGCTCGATGTTGAGCACGAGCAGTGTCATGGCGAAGGCGAACACCGCATCGGTCAAAGCATCGAGCCGGCGCGTGGGGACGACCCCGGCCGCGTCCTTCATCGTGTCCGACACCTGCGTCTCCGTTTCTGCACCCGTCCAGCGGCCACAGCGTTGCAGCGTCCGTCATCCTCGGTCCGAAGTCCCGATTCGGTCAACTGTCGGCTCTCGAAGCAGGGCCGTCGATCCTTGCTCCTTGCGCAGTCCAGGTGGAGCGTGCCGACGGACGGTGTGAAACCGTGATAGCGTTGCATGAGAAGCCGCGCGGCCGGGAGGGGTTTCAATGCCGCCAACACGTGTCTCTGCGGCACATGTGATGGGAGGTCTTTCGATGACGGAGATGTCGAATGACGAAGTAGCGGTGCGTGCTGCCGTCGATCGGTGGGTCGTGGTCTTGAATGCCATGCTGAACGGCGATCCGAAGCCACTCGAGGATCTCTATTCCCACGCGGACGACGTCACTTATATGGGCGCCGAAGGCACCTTCCAGATCGGTTGGGACGCGACCTGTGCGGATTGGAAGGCCCAGGCTGAGAACAGCACCGGTGGACAGGTCGAGGCCGCGGGGGTCCATGTCGTCGTCAGCGGCAACCTGGCGGCGGCACAGCATTACACGCGCGGCCAGGTGCGGCAGCCCGACGGGCGGATCAACGAGACCAATGTCCGGGAGTCGAGCGTGTTCCGCAAAGAGAATGGCGCCTGGAAGATGATCGCCCATCACGCCGACGGCTTACCCTATTGGGAAAAGGCCTTCGCATAGTCTCGGTGGCGCGTGCGAGGCTTCGCGGTCTTTCCGCGACCGTCTCGCGCCGCGCATGCACCTTAAGCAACAAAGGCGCCTGGCTGATCGCCAGGCGCCTTTGAAACCAAGCGAGCCGAGTCGGGTGCTAATTCTTCTGACACGCCGGATCGTCGGGATTGTTCTGGCAAGGGCACCAAGAGCCTTCCGCCTTCTGGCAGTTGTTGCCGATGGCCGTCTTCTGCCGCTCGCCGCCGGCCCATTCTTCCGCGTCGATACTGTTGTTCGTGTCCTTGTCCATCATCGTGAAGGTCGGGTTCATCGTCGGATCGCCAACCTTGGACTCGCACGAGGTCCACTCCGAGCGGCTGACCGTGCCGCTGCCGTCAGCGTCACAGGCCTTGAAACCGTCAGACCAGCTGGCGGCGACTGCAGGCGTTCCCGCAAGCAGAACAAGCGCAACGAGAGCAAGCCAAAATTTGGACATTGCGTTTTCTCCCTAGTATTTGTTGACTACCGTTTAATGCCGTCGCTCAGCGCAGGCGGCCGTCTCCACCGCCACTTTTCAGCGACCCTACAACGGGGGCCTTCTTCCGACTCTTTATCAAGGGCAAGACTTCCAAATCCGCCGTAGGACAGTATCCGAACCGGGCATGGGAGAGATCCGCCTCCCGTGGAGGCCGGCTTGAGCGGAGGCGCACAGGCGCAGCCGTTCTGCGTCGGGAAAAGTCACGTATACTGATCGAACCGTGTTCGAAGGGATCAAAGATGCGCGCGATCATCATCGAAAAGGGCGAGGGCGGAACCGTTGCCCGGCTTGGGGATTTTCCGGAAGACGATCTCATGGAAGGCGACGTCACCGTCCGGGTGACCCATTCCACGGTCAACTACAAAGACGGCCTTGCGATCACGGGAAAGGCACCTGTGGTGCGCCATTTTCCCATGATCGGCGGGATAGATTTCGCCGGCGTGGTGGAGACATCGCACCATCCGGACTTCAAACCGGGCGATCCGGTGGTCTTGAACGGTTGGGGCCTCGGAGAGACCCATCTCGGCGGCTACGCGGAATTGGCGCGCGTCAAAGGCGACTGGCTCGTGGCGTTGCCGCAAGGTCTTTCGCCGGCGCAGGCGATGGCGATCGGGACGGCCGGCTATACGGCGATGCTGTGCGTGATGGCCCTCGAGCGTTACGGGGTGACGCCCGATCGGGGACCGGCGCTCGTGACCGGCGCCGCGGGCGGCGTGGGATCGGTGGCCGTGTCGCTCCTGTCGGACCGGGGCTGGCGGGTGATCGCCTCGACGGGGCGGGTCGAGGAGGCCGACTACCTCATGTCGCTTGGCGCGAACGAGATCATGGACCGCTCGGAGCTCAGCGGCCCGGCCAAGCCGCTGGGGAAGGAGCGTTGGGCCGCCACCGTCGATACTGTCGGGTCGACCACGCTGGCCAACGCCCTGTCCATGACCGCCTATGGGGGCGCCGTTGCCGCTTGCGGTCTGGCCGGCGGCATGGATCTGCCCGGCTCGGTCATGCCGTTCATCTTGCGCGCGGTCGCGCTGCTCGGCATCGATTCCGTCTACGCACCGAAAGCACGACGCATCGAAGCCTGGTCCCGGCTGGCCCAAGAGCTCGACCGCGAGAAGCTCGCGTCGATGACCCGAACAATCGCTTGTGATGAGATCATTCCGGTCGCCCGCGATATTCTGGCGGGTAAAGTCCGCGGCCGCGTGGTGGTGGAAATATAAGAAGGGCACAAAGGAAGTCGCGCGGGATCGGCGCCGGGCTTCAGCGAGGAAACACCGATGAGCGATTTGAAGTTGACCTATTTCGACTTTCATGGCGGGCGCGGCGAGCCGGCGCGGCTTGCCCTATCCATGGGCGGCGTTCCCTTCGAAGACGACCGGGTCGCGTTCGCGGACTGGCCGGAGCGCAAGGGCAGCATGCCCTTCGGCGCCATGCCGGTGCTCGTGGCCGATGGAAAGGTTTTGGCGCAGTCGAACGCGATCAATCGCTACGTCGCCAAGCTCACCGGGCTTTATCCGTCCGATTTCTGGCAGGCAGCGTTGTGCGACGAGGCGATGGATGCGGTGGAGGACGTCACCAACGAGATCGTGCGGACGATGTTCATGCCGGACGAGGAGAAGAAGGCGCGGCGCGAGGCGCTCGCCGAGGGCATGATCCCCCTCTACCTCAAACGGCTCGGCCAGAATCTCACCGCCCATGGCGGGCGCTATTTCGCGGACGATCGCCTCACCATCGCCGATCTGAAGGTCGCCATGCTGATCCGGCAGTTGCGATCCGGCATTCTGGATCACCTTCCGACGGACCTGCCGGACCGGGTCGCGCCGGAACTGGTCGATCACTTTCAGCGGGTGATGAAGGATCCGCCATCAAGGCCTACTACGCCAAGCGCGGCGTGGAGGTCTGATCGGCAGGTATATGGAAAGGTCCTCGGTGCAACGGATTCTGCCAGGGTCTTGTCACAATGTCCGAGGTCAGTCGTGGTAGTATGTTTGACCAGCGCCGTTGAAACGCTCTCTTTGTTGGAGGGGCTATGCCCGGTTCGGCTCTGCGCACGGCAATCGTGTTGCTCTCGCTCGTGTCCATGACAACCGGCGTCTTGGCGCTCGATCCCGGGCAGTCGGTGCTGTACTGCACCGGGGCCAAGTTCGGGGAGGACAACGCCAAGACCATCGAGGGCTGCACCAATCTGATCAGAGAGGCGACTCCACTGCTGGAAAGCGGCGAGCCGGACCCAACCGGGAAGGCGAACTGGTACTTCTCGCGTGGGTTTGCCTATGCGCGTAGCAGCGACTACGAACGTGCCGTCGCCGATTTCAGCAAGGCGATTGAAATCAATCCTGATATTGATGGTATCGTCTACCACTACCGCGCCTTGGCCCGGTCGAAGGCGGGCGGAGACGCCGACCAAATCAAGGCGGATCGGACAAAGGCGTGTAGCCTGGACAAAAAGTACTGCTAGCAAACGACCTACGCACCGCTCCGCTTACGCGTCGGTTTGTTCAGCCAGAGGGGGCTCGTTCATGCGGGGATCCCTGAGTATCTCTCGGTTGTTTGTCAGCGGGAAGACGCTGCGACCGGCCGCCGGGACCGCGGCACGGAATTAACGTAACGCGCTACCGGGCGCGGCCGACATCATGGGACAGCCAAGCGTCTTGCGAAACGCTTCGATGAGGTCCTGGCGGTTGTTGGCCGTGATGTAGAGACCGCCGGTTTCCTCGGCGAGGCATTTCGTGTCGAGGAAGCTTTGTGCGCCGGTCCAGCGGAAGCTCCGGAGCTGATAGCCAATCACATGAACGGTGAGCTGCCGGCTCTTTTCCTTGAGGAGCTTGCCGAGTTTGCACGGCTCGCCGCCGCAGGTTTCCTCGCCGTCCGTCAAGAGCACGATCGTTCCAGCGGTGGATTTGTAGTCGAGAACCTTCGCAGCCGCCACCACCGCGGTGACGAGCGGCGTCTTTCCGGCGGGGTTGATGGCGTTGACGACCCGCAAGATGCGCTGTCCTGCGTTCGGTTCGGGCGGGAAGTTCAGCCGCACATTGCATTGCTGATAGGGCCCTGGGCCGTAGGTGATGAGACCGATCTTGCGGAACCGCGTGACGCCGGGGAGGACTTCGGCGAGGGCCGCGCGCACCTCGCCGATGCGGGACTTGTCGCTGAACAGGCCCTGGACCGTGTTGCCCGCCATGGAGCCAGAGGCATCGAAGACGATCATCGCATCTTCGGTGCAGTACGGCCGGGCCTCGTCGTCGGCCGTCGCATTTGGAGCCGCGGCCTCTTCCGCCGTCGCCGCCATGCGGCTTGCCACGGTTTGGCTTCCAAGACCTACGAGCAGCGCAAACGCCGCGTAGCGTGCAAGTCGTAACGGCATGGTTGTTCCGCAGCCTGAGCCTGAGCTGGTCCACTATAGCAAAGGCTGCGGGGCGCGGCAGAGGCGTCATCGATGATCACAAAATCCTGATGTGGCGAGATTCCACAGCAGGAACCGTTCTCCAGGCGGCCCTGATGTTTGCTCCGGCTTCCCGGTTCGCAATCGTCCCCATGTGGCCTCTGCGCCGTCGGCCGAGCCAGGGCGTTTCGGCTCACGGAGCCTTCGGTGGAGGTGCTTCGGGCAGCTCGATCCGCCGGCCGGTCAATGACACGGCGATGGTGCTGGGTGCCTTCGACAGCGCATCGGCGCTTTGCGCATCGGCGTTCAAGGGCAGGAAGCCGAGCGTGCCTGTCAGTTCCATGGTTTCCGTCTCCGGATCATAGGTTCCGGTCGCGTCGATCCGCGCAAGCTGGCCTGCGTCGCCTTCCGCGTCGGGATAGGCGAAGTCGAGCGTCGCGGCCGTCAGGCGCACGGTCCCGTCCGTGTCGACGCCGTCGCAGCGCCACGTGCCGGCGCTGTCGCCAAAGGGACGGCTGTCCATTGCGGCGCCTGCCTGGTCCGAGTCGAACAGCAGCGCATGGCCGCCATTGGTCAGAACCAGGAGGCTCCGGCTCGTGCCGGTCCGGCCGTTATTGTCCAGGTCGTTCTTGGTGAGATACGTGCCGACGGCCTTGCTGCAGGTCCCTTCGATCTCGGCGGACGCGGGAAGAGGCAGTAGCGCGGCTGCGGTCACCAGAGTGGCGCCAAGTGTCTTTGTGATGTCGGTGGCATTCATGATCGCATGTCTCGGGGTGGCTTCCGTATGCTGAAGACTATCGCAGAGGCGCCCGGCGCCCAAGCGGCGGTGCGAGTGAACGCGTGAGACTATCAGCGGGGTTGCGCATGCACGAACCCGCGTGTGTTCCGTTCCGTGAGGTCGGACGTGGTGTCTATGACGGGTCCTTGTTGCCGTTGATCCAGCGCATGTGATGCCGGAATTGGACAGGCGATAGCCCGGCGGCTCGGCTGAAGGCGCGGGTGAAGTTGGCGTGCTCCGAATAGCCGAGCGTCAAGGCTACTTCGGTGATCGTAAGATCGGTATGCTCCAGCAGGGCTCGAGCGCGAGTCAGACGAACGCGCTCCAAGAGGCTGCGATAGCTGAGGCCCTCGCGATTGAGATGGCGTTGAAGCGTGCGAACGCTGATCCCTGCCATGGCCGCGGTGCCGTCGATGTCCGTCCTGCCGTCCATGAGTCGAAGAACGCTGATCGCAAAGATCGATCGCAGCGGCTCGTCGGTGACGGGAAGAACGTCTTGGATCTCGAGATCGAGGGGGGTGATCCGTTTGCCGATCCGTTGCGGACGCTGCTTGGAGATGAGTGCGATGGGAACGGCGATTCCCACGGCGGGCTGCCCGAAACGGACAGGCCCAGGCATAAGCGGCTCCACGATGCCCGCATCCGCATCGCGCGGATAGTCGAGCTCAATCCAAGACGGTGCCCACTCCGCTCCCACGTACAGCCGGATCAGACTGAGCATGGCGGGAACCGCGTGGTCCGAATGTTGTGTGTGCGTCTTGTTCGGTTGACTCCGCTCGTATCGCCAAATGACGAAGGCGCCTTCGGCCACGAGGCGGCTACGCGAGCCGCTTTGATGGAAGTGGAGCACGTCGCCGATGCGCCGCAGGGCCTCTCCCAAGGTCGGGGCTTGCGCGCAATACTGCATCCACAGGCCGTAGGACTGAGGTTGCAAGCGTTCCCCGACGCGCAAGCCGAAGTCGCGCCGGGCCGTGGCCTTCGCCGCACGTTCGAAGACGCGCACCAGCGCTGCCATGGGAACGAACAGGTCGTCGCGATCCGCCGTGACGAGAGGAAGGCCCTCCGCATGAAATGTCTTTTGGAACGCACGTTCGCCCTCCCAATCGACCAGCAACGTGCGCAACGGACCGAAACCCGTTGGACGCGTGAGCGGTGTCAGGGGTCGTTTCAATTGCGGCGCCGCGGACTTGGCCTACTCGGTGGCGTAAAAAGACAAGCGAAAAAACTTTAGGCACGCGGCGCGTCCGAAGCAACGGGTATCGGTCGCGTCTTGCTCAAGTCCGCGCAGGTGCACGAAATTTCGCTCTAGCGGGTATCCGGTCCGCCATGGCCGCGGCGCGGCGTTTTGCAGCCGGAATGAAGCGGCGATTGCCCCGTCCAGCGGGTGAAGGCGCGGGTGAAGTTGGCGTGTTCGGAATAGCCGAGCGCGAGCGCGACTTGCGTGACGGTCAGGCCCGGCTGATCGAGAAGCTGTTTGGCGCGCCGCGTGCGGATGTGATCGAGCAAGGCGCGATAGCTGAGTCCTTCGTCGCTGAGGCTGCGCTGGAGCGTTCTGGCGCTGATCCCGGCCAGTTGGGCGGTTCCGTCGATATCGGTCTTGCCCTCCATGAGCCGCAGCATCGCGAGCGCGGCGATGGACCGGAGCGGTTCGTTGAAGAATTGGACCGGGTCCTCCGATTTGATTTCGGCGAACGTCACGGCTCGATCGGGCGCGATCCGCGGCGCGGTGAGCGCCGTTGCCGGCATCGCGATGCCGATGGCGCGGGTGCCGAAGCGGACGGGCGCCGGCAAGCGCGATTCGATCTCGCCGGCGTCGGCGTCGCGCGGGTAGTTCAGCTCGAACCACGCCGGCCGCCACTCGGTGCCGAGGTAGAGCCGAGCGAAGTGCAACAGGGGAAAAAGCAGGTGGTCCGAGTGTTGGCGGTGAGGAACGTTGAGCGTGTGGGCGTAGTGCCGCAGGACCGCGTGGCCGCCCTCGCGCTCCAATGTCACGACGGCGCCGGCCTGCTGGAAATGCACCGCGTCGCACATGCGATTGATGGCTTCGCCCAGCGTCGGCGCGGAGCCGCAATACTGGGCCCATGGGCCGTAGCTGGGATAAGGCATGCGCTCGCCAACCCTCAGTCCGAAATCCCGGGCGCCTACATGCCTTGCGGTACGTTCGAAGATACCGAGCATGGCGGTGTGCGGGACGAAGAGGTTGGTCTTCTCGGCAGCGCCAAATCCGATGTCATGCGCCTGGAAGGCGCGCTGCAAGACGAGCTCCCCGACGGCGTCGATGACCATTTTCGGCAATGGACCGAGCCCGGTCGTCCGGGTCACCGGCACTAGTTTGCGTCGTACCATGTTTCCCCGTTTGCGCATCCCGCAGCGCTACGCCTGGCCGAACTGTTGCTTGTAATCCAATGGGCGGAGTTTTGCCACGGCGACGCAGTGTCCCGGCTCAATGTCGGAGATTCCGTCGCGAGCGCGGCGTCGCCCGTTGGTTAGGTCGGCTCTGCCGTGAACGGCGTGTTCCATTTGATGTGGCGGCGGTATGCCAAGGGCGCCTGGCCGGTCCAGCGAGTGAAGGCGCGTGTGAAGTTGGCGTGTTCGGAATAGCCGAGCGCCAGGGCAATCTGCGTGATCGTCATGTCCGTGTTGCGCAAGAGCTCCATCGCCCGTTTCGAGCGCACGTAGGCCAGGAGGTCTCGATAGCTCATGCCGTCCGTACTGAGATATCGCTGCAGGGTGCGTACACCTATACCGGCCATGCTGGCGATCCCGTCGATATCGGATTTCCCATCCATGAGGCGCAGAATGGCCATCGCCATGATCGTCCGCACCGGATCGTGCAGATAGGGGAGGGTTTCGGTTGCCGCCACATCGAGGAACGTGATCGGGCTCGGCGTCGCGGCGCGCCCCTTTTGCGACAGGCACGCAAGGGGCATCGCGACGCCGACGGCGTCCCGGCCGAAGCGGATCGGCGCGGGAAGCGCCTTCTCGATGATATGGGCGTCATTGTCACGGGGATAGGTCAGTTCGAACCAGTCCGGTTGCCACGTGGCGCCCAAGAACGCCTGAACCGATTGCAGCATCGGGAAGACAATATGGTCCGTATGCTGAATGTTTGTTAGGTCCAACTGCTTGGGGCGGTAGCGCCAGACGGCATAGGCGCCTTCCCGCTCCAGCGAGAACCGTGCGGAGTTTTGATGGAAGTGGAGGGTCTTGCGAGCCCGCTCCATGCCGTCGCTCAGGTTCGGTGCCTGGATGCAGTACTGAACCCACAGACCGAAGGTGTGACAGTGCATCCGCTCGCCCACGCGGAGACCGAAGTCCCTGGAGCCGACGCTTCTGGCCGCGCGCTCGAATACGCCGATCATGGCCGGCTGGGGAACGAATAGGCTCGGATCCTCGACCGCCGAGAGGGAGAGGCCTTCGGCGTCGAAGGCTTTCTGCAGGGCGCGCTCGCTTCCCCACTCGGTAACGAGTTGCGGCAACGGGCCAAATCCGGATGCCCGCGTGATCGGAACGACTGAGTGCTGTGGTGAAATTGACACCGGAAGTGCTGCCGCGCTGACGCAATATGACAAGCAGAGAGTAACACGGCTTTTTACGGTTTGCGCGATTCAGGCGCAATGGGGCTTGATGCCTCCCCCGCCTTGTCACGCAAGACGCCGAATGCCTGCCGCTGGGACCGTACGCTGCCCGACTGTATCCGGGGAACGTGGCCGCACGTTCGGCCGCACGAACCGAGGCGGCGACGTCTCGGCACGAACGAGGCCGGCCAAGGAGGAACAATGTCCAAACTGTCACCGTTGAAGGCGCTCGCGGGTCTCGGGCTCGCGGCCTTTGCTTTCGTCGCGGCCGGCCAGGCGGCCGCGCAAGAAGCGCCGAAGCCGAACATCCTCATCCTTTGGGGTGACGATATCGGCCAGTTCAATATCAGTGCCTACAACCAAGGCATGATGGGCTACCGCACGCCGAACATCGACCGGATCGCCAAGGAAGGCGCCTTGTTCACGGACTGGTACGGACAGCAAAGCTGCACGGCCGGCCGGGCGGCCTCATCACGGGGCAATCGCCCGATCCGCACCGGGTTGACCAAGGTCGGGTTGCCGGGCGCCCCCGAAGGCATGAAGGAACTCGATCCGACCATCGCCACGCTTCTCAAGGCGCAAGGATACGCGACGGGGCAGTTCGGCAAGAATCACCTCGGCGACCGCGACGAGATGTTGCCCACCAATCACGGCTTCGAAGAGTTCTTCGGAAATCTCTACCACCTCAATGCGGAGGAGGAGCCGGAAAACCCCGACTACCCGAAGGATCCCGCCTTCAAGGAGAAGTTCGGGCCGCGCGGCGTGATCCGGTCCTCGGCCAACGAAGACGGCACGCAGAACATCGAGGACACCGGTCCGCTCACCAAGAAGCGCATGGAGACGGTCGACTACGAGGTCACGGACGCCGCGCTGGAGTTCATGGAGCGCACGCACAAGGAAGGGAAGCCGTTCTTCCTGTGGTGGAATTCCACGCGCATGCACATCTTCACGCATCTGCGCGACGAGGCCCAAGGCAAGACCGGCTACGGCGTCTATGCGGACGGCATGGTCGAGCACGACGCCCATGTCGGCCGGCTGCTCGACAAGCTGGACGAGCTCGGCATCGCCGACAACACCATCGTCATGTACTCGACCGACAACGGCGCCGAGACCTTTACGTGGCCCGACGGCGGCACCACCATGTTCCGCGGCGAGAAGAACACCAATTGGGAGGGCGGCTATCGCGTTCCCACGGTCATCAGATGGCCGGGCGTGATCAAGCCCGGAACCATCGTCAACCAACCGGCCGCGCATGAGGACATGCTGCCGACGCTCGCCGCAGTGGCGGGCGACGCGACGGCCAAGGACGACCTGCTCAAGGGCCGGAAGATCGGCGAACGGGACTACAAGGTTCATCTCGACGGCTACGACATCGGTCCGGCGCTCAAGGGCGAGGGCGAGTGGCCCCGCCAGGAGTTCATCTACTGGACCGACGACGGCAGCGTGGCCGCGCTTCGCTACAACGATTGGAAACTCACCTTCCTCGAACAGCCCGAGGAAGGCGTGCGGGTGTGGATACATCCGTTCGAGGAACTCCGCTCGCCGCTGCTGACGAACCTCCGCATGGATCCCTTCGAGCGGGCCTTCCAGGAAAACGCCATGGGCTTCCAGCGCTGGTACCTGGAGCACATGTTCGCCATCGCGCCCGCGGCTGCGTATGTCGGCAACTGGCTGCAGAGCTTCCGTGAATTTCCGCCGCGGCAGAAGCCCGGCAGCTTCAATCTGGACCGCGTGATGGAAGCCGTCACCACTAAGCCCGGGAGCCCCTAAGAGGCCGTGCGCGCCGCGCCGTCCTGTCGGCGCGGCGTCCTCGACATGACCGGCGGGGCGGTTGACGGCGTGTCCTTCCGCGTTGCCGTGTTCCGTCCACGCCTTGTTGCCGTGCGGCCGCGCATTGGGCTTTGACGTTCGCGCGAAACGGTGTAGGCGTGTTCGTCTATCACGCCGGACGGTCACGCACCTTCGGCAACGAGGCAACCATCCGGTCGTCTGTTTCTAAAAAAACGCGCATGGCGAAATCCAGATACACACCTGGCGGGTTCGATATCGCCGTCAAGAAAGCGCGTGCCGGCCGGGGCCTTTTCGCGAAGGAAGACATCCCCAAGGGCGTCTGCGTTCTCGAATATGTGGGCCGGACTCTTTCGCAAAAGGAAGAGTATACGAGCCGTAGCCGTTATTTGTTCGAGGTCACCAAGCACAAGACCATCGACGGGTGGAACAAGCGCAACACCGCGCGCTACATCAACCATTCCTGCAAGCCGAACTGCGAAGTCGAGATCCACAAGAAGCGCGTCTTTGTCTTTTCCATTCGGAAGATCAAGGCGGGCGAGGAACTCGGCTACGATTACGGGAAGTCCTATTTCGACGCCTTCCTCAAGCCGATCGGTTGCCGCTGCCTCAAATGCATGTCCGAGAGGAAATGGGCGAAGGTCGAGGCCAAGGAGCTGAAGGCCAACGCACTTAAGAAGAGCAAGGCGCTCAAGAAAAAGAAGAAAAAGGCCTGAGGTCCTTGAGGATCGCGCGGGCGGCGTTGTGACCAGGAGCGCCGGTGACGCCACCGCCGGGATGGGCGCCGGAGCCGCAGTGATAGAGGCCCGCCACGGGCCCGCGATAGGCCGCATAGCCCAGAGCCGGCCGCGCGGAGAACAGTTGGTTCAGGGACAGCCGGCCGTGGAAGATGTCGCCGCCGGTCAGCCCGAATTCCCGCTCGAGGTCCAGCGGGCTCAAGACCTGCCGGCCCATGACGCTCTCCGAGAAACCCGGCGCGTAGCGATCGACCGTCGCGATCATCAGATCGGCCACCTCGTCGCGGGCCTCGTCCCAGGACCGGCCGCCCGGTAGACGCGGGGCCACGTGCTGGCAAAAAAGGCTGGCCACATGCGCTCCCGGCGGTGCGAGCGTGGGGTCGATCGTCGAGGGGATCAGCATCTCGATAATGGGTTCGGCGCTCCAGCCGCCTGCGCGCGCCTCGCGGTAGGCACGATCCATATAGTCGAGACTGGGCGCGAGGATGATCCCGGCGCCGTGATGGTCGCGCGCGACCGCGCCGGGGAGACACGTGAAGTTCGGCAGCTTCGAAAGGGCGACGTTCATGCGGAACGTGCCCGAGCCGTATTTGAACGTCTCCATGCGGCGCGCGAAGGCTGTCGGCTGCGCGTCCTTGGCGACGAGTTCGCCGTAGAGCCGCTTCAGGGTCATGTTCGCGGCGACGGTGCGGCCTCTGACGACGCGTCCGTCCGCCAGGACCACGCCCGTGGCGCGGTCACGCTCCATGAGAATCTCGGCAATCTCGGCGCCGGTCTCGATCTCCGCCCCATGCGCGCGTGCATTCGAGGCGATGGCCTCGGAGATGGCGCCCATACCGCCGATGGCGTGCCCCCAATGACCCTTCTTGCCGTTCACCTCGCCAAAGGCGTGATGCAGCAGCACATAGGCCGTGCCCGGCTCGTAGGGGCTGGCATAGGTGCCGACGATCGAGTCGAAACCCAGGAGTGCTTTGATGGGGTCGCTCTCGAACCAGCGATCCAGAAAGTCCGCGGCCGACAGGGTGAACAGGTCCACAAGCTCTTGCTGTCCGTCGATCCCGAGCCGGCCCAGTTGCTTGCCGAGGGGCGGCCACGCGGGCGAGTTCCCGCAAGGTGGGGTGCCCTTCGGCGTGGGGGGAGGGCGCAAGACCAGCGCGCGCAGCGCGTCCGCGATCCGTTCGAGATGGGCGCAATAATCGTCGTACCGCGCGGCATCGCGCCGGCTGAATTTGGCGATCTCCTCTTTCGTGCGTCCGTTGCCCGTCAGGAGATAGTCGCTGCCGGACAGGGGCAGGAAATTCATGGCCGGGCGCTCGACGATCCGGAGCCCGTGCCGGTGAAGGTCGAGATCGGCGATCACCTTGGGATTGAGCAGGCTCACCGCGTAGGCGCAGACGGAATTGCGGAAGCCGGGATGGAACTCCTCCGTGACGGCGGCCCCGCCCACACGGTCCCGCCGCTCCAGGACTTTGACGCGCAGGCCCGCCCGGGCGAGATAGGCCGCGCAGACGAGCCCGTTATGGCCGCCGCCCGCGATCACGGCGTCGTAGGTCTCCGCTGGGGTCGTTGCGTCGGCTGGCATCTGAACGATCTGGTCCTGGCCCGGAAGGGCGAGACATCTCTGTCCCGGGCACGGTATCTATCTTACCGCGCCTCTACCGCATAGAACGCGCTTTCGCTGGCGAACGCGCCAAAGGGGAGGAATGCCGGACACACAGACAAAGCCGTCGGCCGTACCGCCGCGCCGGGGCGCGCTCGTCGGCATGATCGGGCCGGGGCTCCTGCTGGCCGCGACCGGTGTCGGCGCGGGCGATCTGGCCACGGGCAGCTTCGTGGGCGGGTTGCTCGGCACGGCGGTATTGTGGGCGGTCGTCGTGGGCGCGTTCCTGAAGTTCGTCGTCACCGAAGGCTTGGCGCGCTGGCAGCTGGCCACAGGCGAGACCTTGATCGAAGGCGTGGCCGCGCGGGCCGGACGCTGGGCGCTGTGGCTGTTTCTGCCCTATCTGCTGCTGTGGTCGTTCTTCGTGGGCTCGGCGCTGATGAGCGCGACGGGGGCGACGCTCTACGCGATGCTTCCCCTCTTCGGGCATGCGGAAACGGGCAAGATCGTGTTTGGCGCGGCCGCGAGCCTCACAGGGCTGGCGTTGGTCTGGTTCGGCGGTTACCGCCTGTTCGACCAGGTCATGCGCGTGTGCATCGGCGTCATGTTCGCGACGGTGATCCTCACGGCCATTCTGCTCTGGCCGGGCACCGGGGCCGTGCTGGAAGGCCTGTTCGTGCCGCGCATACCGGAGGCCGGGGGCGAGGGTGTGACGTGGACGCTGGCCTTGATCGGGGGCGTCGGCGGCACGCTGACCGTGCTCTGCTACGGGTACTGGTTGCGCGAGGAGGGGCGTGACAAGCCGGAGGATCTGCGGCTATGCCGCGTGGATCTCGGCACCGGCTATGCCATGACGGCGATCTTCGGGATCGCGATGGTCATCATCGGATCGAGCGTCACCATCGAGGGAAGCGGCGCGCAATTGCTGGTCACGCTGTCGGAGCGGTTGGACGACGTCATGGGCCCGGCGGGCAAGTGGCTGTTTCTCGCCGGCACGTTCGGTGCGGTCTTTTCGAGCCTTCTCGGCGTTTGGCAATGCGTGCCGTATTTGTTCGCCGATAGTTGGGCCCTTCTGAACGGCGGGCGCGAAGACGGTCACGAGATCGACACGGCCTCGAAGCCCTATCGGGCGTTTCTGCTGGCGATCGCCACGGTGCCGATGATCGGTCTGTTCTGGCGGTTTCGCGATGTGCAGATGTTCTACGCGGTGATCGGCGCGTGGCTGTTTCCGGTTCTTGCGCTCACGCTGCTGGTCTTCAACGGGCGCGCGGCTTTCGTCGGTGCGCGCTTCGTCAACCGGCCCCTGACGGTTCTGGCCCTCGTCGTCGTTCTGGCGTTCTTCAGTTTTCTCGGCTTGCGGCCCTATCTCGGCTAAGGCGCACCCCGAGGGGCGGCCCGCTCAGTCCTCGAAGAAGCCCTGCCAGGGCGTGCCGGCGAACCGCGCCTTCAGGTCGGCATAGTTGGCGATCAGTTCACGGAGCTGTTCGGGGTTCTGCTTTGAGTGAAAGGACGAGAGATTGCGGGGATGGACGCCCAAAAATGACTGGATGCGGTTCAAGACCGCCGCCGGATCGGCGGAGAGGTCTTCATAGCTGACATCGAGCATGTCATGGCCGGAGAAGAAATCGTGCGTGTCACGCTGCCAGCGTTCCGTCCGCTCGAAGTCGTCGCGGCATTTGTCGAAGTCCAGGGTCGCGCGCTTGTCTTCGGTCTTGACCGCGTTGATCTGTCCAGACTGCGTCCATTTGGACGTTCGAAAGGCGATGGCTTCGGACAGGTGGGACCGCAGTACGTTCCGCCGCACCAGATGGATGATCTTTATGCGCCGGTCCGCGAGAAGATGATCCCAGATCGATACTCCCTCGGCGTTCTTATGGCGCCCATGCGTGTAGAACAGCTTGAATCCAACGGCCTCGATTTTCGAGGGGTAGGCGCAGAAGGCCTCGCGCTCCAGGTATTCGATAGGCTGCGCGGCTGCCAGGCTGCCTGGCTCCTGTACGCGCCGGAACGAAAAGATCTCGTCCTTGACCACGATGCCCGGATGCGAGTTCAGATAGGACGACAGCATGTTCGAACCGACCCGGCTCCGGCAGACGATGACGAAGCGGACGTAGTCTCGCTGACCTCGAAGGAGGCCGCGCTGGATCGCGGCATCTTGCAAGTGCAGGTACTGCTTCCGCAGACGATCCACTGCGAGTCGGTAAATCGATTTCATTCTTGAGTGATAGACCGTTTGCTGGCGCGCCGTGGCGGCCCGGTCCGGCGTTGCGGCCGAACCCCTGGAGCGCGTGTTCGGCGGCATTAATAGCGATTGAGGCCGTCCGACACAATCGGACAGCGCGTGCGCGCGGCGTTCGGGAGTGCGGCTCCGCAAAAAAAATGGGGCGGCGCCTCGTGGGAAAGACGCCGCCCCGGTCGACAGGGGCATGGGGAACGCCCTGGACCTTAAGGAGAGTCGACCAGGACGACTTCGGCGTCCTCGATCGCCTTGACGGTCACCGCGGTTTCGTTGGTCAACGCCACGCCGTCGCGGGGGTTTGCAACGATGCCGTTGACCTCGACCTTGCCGACTGCCGGCACGAGATAAGCATGCCGCCGCGTGCCCATGCGGTACTCGGCCGTTTCGCCGGCCTTGAGCGTGGCGCCCAGCACGCGTGCCTCGGCGCGGATCGGCAGTGCGTCAAGATCGCCCTCGAAGCCCGACGCGAGCGGGACGAACTCGCCCGCGCGCTGCGTCCGAGGGAAGGGCTTGGTGCCCCAGGACGGGGCGCCGCCTTCTTTGTCCGGCTCGATCCAGATCTGGAACAAGGTCGTCGGCTCGTCCTCGAAGTTGTACTCCGCATGACGGATGCCGCGGCCCGCGCTCATGACCTGCACGTCGCCGGCTTCCGTGCGCCCGCGATTGCCGAGATTGTCCTCATGGGTGATCGCGCCGTTCCGCACATAGGTGATGATCTCCATCTCCCGATGCGGGTGAGGCGGAAAGCCGGTGTTCGGCGCGATCTCGTCGTCGTTCCAAACACGCAAGGCGCCATGGCTCACGCGTTTGGGATCGAAATAGCGCGCGAAGGAGAAGTGGTGGTTGGCTTTGAGCCAGCCGTGATCCGCGCGTCCAAGCGTTTCGAAGGGTCTGACTTCGATCATCGGAACCTCCCTTTGTTGGTGAGTCCTAGGCGGTGATGCCGCCATCCACGTTCAGTGTCGCCCCCGTGATGTAGGAGGCCTCCGGTCTTGCGAGGAATGCGACGGCTGCGGCAACTTCGTCAGGTCTGCCGTAGCGACCCAGCGCGGTGCTGGCCGAGAGGGCAGGTGCCATCTCGCTGTCCGCTGGGCTCATGTCCGTATCGATTGGTCCCGGTTGCACCGTGTTGACCGTAATCCCGCGCGGACCGAGGTCACGGGCCCAGCCGCGG
Organism: Methyloceanibacter methanicus; assembly: GCF_001723285.1. Lineage (GTDB taxonomy): Bacteria > Pseudomonadota > Alphaproteobacteria > Rhizobiales > Methyloligellaceae > Methyloceanibacter > Methyloceanibacter methanicus. The sequence goes on from NZ_LPWG01000007.1 coordinate 60,602, forward strand.
GTAAAGGCAGCGACTGCGCCCTTGGTCGCGGAGTAGTCCGCCAGTCCCGGCCATGGCGAGGTGTCGCCCACGATCGATCCGATCGAGATGATGCGTCCGCCGTCCGCCATGAGAGGGGCCACCGCCCGAACGGTTGTGGCAACGCCGCGCACGTTGACGTCGAACATGCGGTCGAGCTCGGCCAGATTGTTGGCGCGGTCGTGCACCTGACCCGTGACGAAGACGCCCGCATTGTTCACGAGAATGTCGACCCGCCCGAAATGAGCCACCACGGCGGCGACGAGGGCGCCGACCTCGTCGGTTCTGCCCTGGTCCGCCTGAAAGGCTTTGGCCCGGACGCCGAGCGCCTTCAATTCCGCCACCAACGCGTCCGCGCGGTCCTTGGAGGCTGCGTAGCTGATGGCGACATCGGCGCCGTCTGTGGCCAGCGCGCGTGCGATTGCCGCGCCGATGCCGCGCGACCCGCCGGTAACCAGGGCAACTTTGCCTTCGAGGACTTTCGACATGGTCCAACACTCCGGTCAAATAACGTAGTGAACGCTACATAAGTGCCTGGACCGATCACGTCAAGGGAATTATATAACGTGCACTATAAATGTGGGAGGTGCTAGGGATCGGACAATTGGAAGGAGATCGAATCGTGGCCGTTGGCCGTCCGAGAAGTTTCTGCAAGGATCAGGCGCTTGACCGCGCGCTTGAGGTTTTCTGGCGCAAGGGCTTCGAGGGCGCCAGCATTTGCGACCTGACCGAGGCCATGGGGATCAATCCCCCGAGCCTGTATTCGGCGTTCGGCAACAAGGAGCAGCTGTTCCGGCAAGCGCTCGATCGCTACGCCGAGGTCTATGCAAAGCGGCGGCGCGAGATCCTGGCCGCCCCATCCGCCCGCGAGGCCATGGAAGGGCTTCTGCGGGATGCGGCCCGGTCCCTGACCGACAAGTCGAGGCCCGTCGGCTGCCTCTATGTCCAGGCGATTGCCGGGGCCAGCGAGCACGCGGCCTGCATCCGGGAAATGCTCAAGTCCAAGCGCGAGGACAGCGAACGGGAGATTCGCGACAGGCTTCGCCGGGCCAGGGCCGAAGGCGAATTGCCCAAGGAAGCCGATCCAGCCGCCCTGGCGCGCTATATCACGACGGTTGCCCAAGGGATGTCGGTTCAGGCAGCTGGCGGGGCGACTCGCAAAGAGCTGGATCGCGTGGTGGATCTCGCGCTCGGCGCCTGGCCGGCTTGATCGTGTGCGACCGCCACGGTCATCCTGTTGTATAACCTCTATATTCTTGAGGACCCGAGCTGGCCTGTGCGCCGCTTCGGTGACATTCGAGATGCGGCCTCAACGGCCAATGAGCGGACGGTAGGCGCGGGACCGACTCATGCGTCGCATTGGAGCACTTATCGCGGGGGCGGCTGTGTTGGTCTGCGGGCCGGTCCGGGCGCTATCGGCTGAAGCGCCGGAGCTCGCCATCGCCGGCGGGCTCAAGGCCGCGGCCGGCGTCATGGGCGCGCCGCGCCCCTTCGTGGAAATCGTGTGCCCCTATATGCAGCGTCAGGCCGAGCAGCGCGGACTTCCGCCCATGCCGTTCGTGCGTCTCATCTGGCGCGAGAGCCATTTCAATCCCAACGCGGTGAGCCCCAAAGGCGCGCAAGGCATTGCCCAGTTCATGCCGGGCACGGCGGAGGAGCGCGGGCTCCAAGACCCGTTCGAGCCGATTTCGGCGATACGGCATTCGGCGAGCCTTCTGGCCGATCTCAACCGGCTGTTCGGCAATTTCGGCCTCGCCGCCGCGGCCTACAATGCGGGTGAGGAGCGCGTCCAAGGCTGGCTCGACGGCACACGGACCCTGCCGGGAGAGACCCGGGCCTATGTCCAGTTCGTCACGGGCCGCATTGCCGAAGACTGGAAAGAGGACGGGGCCGAGCTTCCCGAGGCGCTCCGAATCGAAGGCAACGTCGTCCAGGATTCGTGCAAGAAGCTCGCGCCGTTGGTGGTTCGCGCGGTCTTTGGCGCGCCGGGCCCGCTGACCGCCAGTTCGCGCTGGCGTCCCTGGGGCGTGCATGTCTCGACGGCGTTTTCCAAGTCGAAGGCGCTCGCCCAATATTCACGGCTGAAGCGGGCTCATGCGCGCGTTCTGGGAGACACGGAGCCCTATGTCTTTCCCAAGCGCAATCGCAGCCGGGGGCGGCGTCCGCTCTACATGGTGCAGATCGGGGCGAGCAGCCGCAGCGAAGCGACGAAGATCTGCGCCGCCCTTCGACGGGACGGCGGCGCCTGTATCGTGACCAAGAACTAGCGGCTGCCGGCTTCGACACCGGCAGCCCGGAGAGCGATGCGTCCTAGAACGCGATGCTCGTATTGGCCCAGAGCGTGCCATTGCGCTCGAGCTGGTAGCCGTTGACGTTTTCGTCGACGGGCTGGAGCCATTCGGCGGAAAGTCGCAAGCCCTCAAGCGGTCCGCTCGGCACCACGGTGTTGATGCCGAAGCCGATGTCCCAGAACGTTCCGCCGTAATTGTACTGAAGATCGGGCGGGCTCGAATGATTGTGCGGGCCGTTGTAGTGGCCCTCGATCTTGCCCTGGTCGGTGTAGAGACCGCGAACGGACGCCGAGATCCAGTCGGCGAAGCGGTAGCTGCCCCAGCCGGTCACTTGCAGGACATCGCCGAGCCGGTAGCCGGAGTCGTTCTCCTCCTCCATGCGCACGATGCCGAGCACCTGCGCACCCCATGCGAACCGGTCCGCCCGGCCCGTGTAGGTGATGCTGGGCAGGAAGTCCCAGGTGCCCGATCCCGGCTGCATCATGTAGTGGGTGAAGACGCCGTTCATCTTCTTGTCGACCGAGCCGGTCGGCGCGCTGAACATCGGCGAAAACTGCAGATGGTAGCCCGGGCCGTCGGCAAGGCGGAGCTCGGGACCGAAGATCGTATCGCCCCAGCCTTCGGTACCATGGGAATGGCTCCCGCTATGCGCGTGGGTGCCATGGCTCATCATTCCGTCCGTGTCGCCCATGCCCATATCCATGGAGTCGCCATGCCCCATACTGCCGTGCCCCATGTCGCCATGATCCATGTGACCGCTATGGCCCATGGCGGGCGCGGAGGACTTGAGCGGTCGCATGGTCATGTCGTGGGTCATGTACATCGGCATCACCATCAGGGTCATCCAATCGGTGGGCGCGTACATGATGTCGAGCATGTACATGTTCATGGACATGCTGTTCTGGACCATCGCGCACTTGTTCGAGCCGCAGCCGCGATCGATGATCATCTGATCGCCGGCCTTGCTTCCCCCATGGAGCATGTCGCCGCTCTCGCTGGAATATGAGTAGCGGAGGCCGACCATCCATTCGCCCTTCTTGTGCATATGGTCGAACATGACGCCCGCCGGGCCGTGCGTGTCCGGAAGCGGTCCCGTGCCCGTGCCTGTGCCTGTGCCTGAATCGGCGAGAGCCTGACCCGATGCGCCGGCGGCGCCCAAAGCCAGACAGAGACTAAGCGCCGCGATGTGCCGGCGCGCGATTGCGTTGTTCATTGATCCCCCCAAAGAGCGCCGGTCTTGGCCGGACGTCTCTTGCGTTGTCGACGTTGTCGGGTTTGACGCGACGAACACGCATACCGAGCAAGCGGTACGCGAAGTCGCGGTCACGAAGTCTGAAAAATGCCGAGGTTACGCGTGGGGAGGGGCGCGAGGCTGACCTTCGGCCAGCAAGGTGGCCTCGTAGACCGTCTGGTCGCCGTGCCGCTGCGCCGCGGACAGGGCCGCGGATCCTGGGGCCACGAGATAGGCGAATGCCCCCAGAACGGCGCCGCTGCACATTCCGCCGCAGCCTTGGCGGCAGCTCATGTGGCAGCACTGGCAATCAGCGCTATTCTGGCTCTGCTTCTGGCTGTCGGGCGCAAAGGTCCCGACCGGAACCTGGCTCGCCGTGCGCGTGGTGCAGATGATGCCCGCAGATTCGGATCCCGTGGCCAGCATGGCCGCATGAGCGGTCGTCGAGACAGGAATCACCAATGACTGGAGCAACAAGCCCCAGACCATGACGAGTCCAATCCAGTCCCGTTCCTTTCGGAGCCAGCGCATCGGAATCCTTGAGTTTCTGTCCATTCCCGTCAACAAAGACAACGCGAACGGATTATGGCTTTCCGCCAATCGTGAAGTCTTGATTTAGCGCAACTTTTGGCCCTGCGTCCACTTCTTACGCTGCGTCGAATTCTCCCCGGGAGGGGGTCACCGCCATGATCACAATCTACGAGGCGCGCGAGAGGACCCTGCAGCGCCAAACCGGCCTTCCGCGGGTGACGGACGAGGCCGTGTGGGTCGATCTGCTCAATCCGACCCACGAGGAAGAAGACATCATCGAACGGGCGCTGGGATTCGATGTGCCCACCCGCGAGGAACAGCAGGAAATCGAAGCGTCCAGCCGGCTCTATCAGGAGGGCGGGGCCTTCTTCATGACGGCGACGCTGGTCTTCAAGGGCGGCGGAAGCGAGGCGCAGGTCACGCCCGCGACGTTCATTCTGCACGGCAACCGTCTCGTGACCGTGCGCTACGCCGAGCCCGGTGCCTTCGCCATGTTTCTGGGGCGCTGCAACCGGCAAGAGCTCGACCTGAACAGGGGATGCATGGTGCTGATCGGTCTCTTGGAGGCCATTGTCGATCGTCTGGCCGACTACATCGAGCAGATCCAGTCCCAGGTCGAGCACCTGTCCCACTCCGTGTTCAAGAAGAGGGAGAGCCCGGCCAAGCGGCAGCACCGTTACGATGTGGTGTTGCAGTCCATCGGCCACGAAGGAGAGGTCGTGTCGAAAGTGCGGGAGAGCTGTCACTCCCTCGGCCGGCTGCTGACCTACCTTGCCTACGCGGTCAACGAGCGCAAGGAGGGCAAGGTCGTCTCCTCGCGGGTGCGTGCGGCCGTGCGCGACGTCAATTCGCTGACGGACCATGCCACGTTCTTGTCCGGCAAGATCGTGTTCTTGCTCGATGCGACGCTGGGCATGATCCAGATTCAGCAAAACGACATCATCAAGATCTTTTCCGTCGCGGCGGTTGTCTTCCTGCCGCCGACCTTGATTGCATCGATTTACGGGATGAATTTCCAGGACATGCCGGAACTCAACTGGGTTCTCGGCTATCCGCTCGCGCTCGGGATGATGATCCTATTTGCGATACTGCCTTATCTTTATTTCAAGCATAAGGGCTGGCTGTAGAGATTGGGGTTGCACTGCGGGGCCGCTATCGCCACATTTGGGTTCAAGCGGATCTTTGTGGTCATAATTATTTCGAAGTGCCGGTGCACTAATGGTGCCCGCAAGTCCAGACACCCGAACCCCCAAGATAGGAGGAAGGATGACACGTCTGATCGTTTCCGGGTTTATCTCCGCGGCCTTTGCCGCCGCTGTTTTCGTTTCCGCGCCTGCCAGCGCAGCGCCCGCGGGCTTGACCGTGCCGTCTGCAAAGAATGGCATCGTGCAAGAGGCCGGCTGGCGCCGCCGCAATCGCGAGACCGTGGTCGATGCCCCGACCACGACGGTGCGCACGGACGATTCCAGCACCGATGTGCGGGCGCCGTTCACCGACGTTCGCACAAGCCGCCGCGGCACGTGGGTGCGCGCGCCGTTCGTCAATCTGTTCGTGCCGAAATAGTCTTCGACAGTCGAACGCAGACATTTTTCCGAAAGGGCGCGGGAGGTTTTCCTCCCGCGTTTTTTTGTTTGCGCTAACGGCCGTCGGCCGGCTTGAGCGCTTGGATGTCCGCGCTACCGCGCCTGTGTATGTCGGCGATTCACTTGGGGTCGTCATGGCCGGGCTTGACCCGGCCATCCACGATTTTCCTTGCAGAGAGTCCGGCGTGGATGCCCGGAACAAGTCCGGGCATGACGGCAAAGAGGGCTGTTGCGCGTCCCGTCGCACTTGGCCGGCTGTCGGCCGGGAATTTCGGTGCGCTACCGGCCTCCGGCCTACTTGAGCGCGTGTAGGTTTGCGCTACCGCGCTTCGCGCTACTTGAGCGCTAGAGCAGCGCCGAAAGGGTGAGGCTCACGCCGGCGCAGATCGCCAGCGTGGTGAGAATGCCGAGCCGGCCACCGAAGATCAGAAGGGCGGCGAGGACCGAGAGCAGCGCGGCGTCCCACTGAAAGCTCGCAATCTCCGGCGTCCACAGTCGCAACGGGCCGTAATCGGTGGCGGTCACGGTCTTGAATATGACGTGGAGCGCGAACCACAGGCTCAGGTTCAAAATGACGCCGACGACGGCCGCGGTGACGCCGCGCAACGCCCCGGCGAGTTTCGGGTTGGCCCGCAGGCGCTCCACGTAAGGCGCGCCCGTGAAGATCCATAGGAAGCACGGGGCGAAGGTTGCCCACAAGGTGACCAGCGCACCGAGGAGCCCGTACACCAGCGCCGGGCTCCCGCCTTCGCGATAGGCGCCGAGAAAGCCGACGAACTCGGTGACCAGGATCAAGGGCCCGGGCGTGGTTTCGGCGAGCCCAAGCCCGTCCAGCATTTCGGGTGCGCTCAGCCAGCCATAGGTCCCTACCGCCTGCTGGGCCATATAGGCGAGAACCGCGTAGGCCCCGCCGAAGGTCACCACCGCGAGCTTTGAGAAGAACACGGCCACATCCGTGAAGACCGGCGGGAAGAGCAGGCTCACGGCGATCAGCGGTGCGATCCAGACCGCGAGCCAGAGGGCCGCCGTCCGCACGGTCTGCGAGATCGTCACGGGCTCGGCGTCGAACGCGGTCGTGTCGGCCTCGGGGAGCCTGTCGGGCGCGAAGCGCGCGAGCAGATAGCCGGCCAGCGCGGCGAGCGCGACGATGATCGGAAACGCCACGGCAAAGAAGAAGATGGCGACGAAGGCGAGCGCGGCGATCGCCCAGGCCTCGGCGCCGTGGAGCGCACGCTTCGCCACCTTGAGCAAGGCATCGACGACGATCACGAGCACGGCCGCCTTGATGCCGAGAAAGGCCGCTTCGACCACGGGGGCCTGACCGTACCAGGCATAGGCGATCGAGAGCGCCAGCACCACGGCGGCGCCAGGCAGAACGAAGAGCAGTCCCGCAACCAGCCCGCCCAGAGTGCCGTTGAGGCGCCAGCCCACATAGGTCGCAAGCTGCATGGCTTCTGGACCCGGCAGCAGCATGCAGAAATTCAGCGCGTGGAGGAACCGCTCGTGGCCCATCCAGCCGCGTTCTTCCACCAGTTCCCGGTGCATGAGCGCGATCTGCCCCGCCGGCCCGCCGAAGGAGGTGACGCCGATCTTCGTCCAGACCGGGAGCGCCTCGCCGAGCGAGGGCGGGCGGTTGCCGGCGGTGCCGGACGTGCCGCCGGCCGGCCTGTCCGCGGGCTTGGTGTCCGCTGGGCTCATCTCCATGGTTTGTCCTAACAGTGGATCGGGCCGGCTACCACCGGCGGCATTCGCCAGGCGCGCGCGCGTAAGAGGCCGAATCGGTACTATGATTGACCGACCGCGTATCGCGCACCCCGAGGGCTGAGGCTATCCGACGGATATGACAGAGGCGCAGCTTATTCAGGTCACGGTCTTTTTGGCCGCTGCCGCGATTGCCGCGCCCTTGGGCCGTTTTCTCCGGATCGGCGCCGTGCTCGGCTATCTTGCCGCGGGGGTCGTCATCGGCCCCTTCGTGCTCGGACCGCTCTATGCGCTGGACCATGTGGAGAAGGTCCTCAAATTCGGCGAGTTCGGCGTCGTCCTGCTCCTGTTCGTGATCGGGCTGGAGCTGCGGCCCATCCGTCTTTGGGCCATGCGGTCGGCCATTTTCGGGCTTGGCGCGGCACAGCTGGTGCTGACCGCGTTCGTTCTCGCCGGAATCGCGCTGGCCCTCGGCGTTGCGGTCGGGCAGGCCCTGTTCATCGGGCTTGCGCTGTCGCTCTCCTCGACCGCCTTCGCCTTGCAGGTTCTGGAGGAGAAAGGCGAACTCACGACGCGCCACGGGCGGCTCGCCTTCTCCGTCCTGCTGTTCCAGGACCTGGCCGCGATCCCGCTGATCGCGCTGGTGCCGCTTTTCGCGCTCGGCGGCGAGGAGCCCACGATGGACTTCCGCAGCGCCGGGCTCGCCATTCTCACCATTGCCGGCGTCATCGTCGTGGGCCGGTTCCTGCTGAGCCGCCTCTACCGGCTGGTCGCGGCCGTGGGCGTGCGCGAGGCGATGACGGCCACCGCGCTGCTGACGGTGGTCGGCGTGGCGCTGCTCATGGAGGAAGTAGGGCTGTCCGCGGCGCTCGGGTCGTTCATCGCCGGCGCGCTTCTCGCCGACTCCGAATATCGCCATCAGATCGAAGCGGACATCGCGCCCTTCGAAGGTCTGCTGCTCGCCGTGTTCTTCATGGCCGTGGGCATGTCCATCGACCTGTCGGTCCTGGTGTCGCGCCCCGGTGCGCTGCTGCTCATCGTGGCGGTGCTGGTCGCCGTGAAGCTCGCCATCCTCTACGGGCTCGGCCATTGGTGGGGCCTGCGGGACGCGGCGGCCCGCCGGCTCGGGATCGTGCTCAGCCAGGGCGGCGAGTTCGCGTTCGTGCTGTTCGCCGTCGGTATTGTCGAAGGGGCGATCGACCGGGACATCGCGGGCCTGCTGACATTGGCGGTGACGTTGTCCATGGCCACCACGCCGCTGCTGCTGCTCGCGGACGATCTGTTCCTGAAGGCGCGAAAGGGCGCCGCGCCCGACTACGAGATGCCGCCGGACGGCGAGCAGCATGTGATCGTCGCCGGATTCGGCCGCTTCGGGCAGATCGTCGCGCGCGTGCTGAGGGCCCGGCACATTCCGTTCACGGCGCTCGACAAATCGATCGCGCAGGTCGATTTCGTCAAGCGCTTCGGCGCGAACATCTATTACGGCGACGCCGGCCGGATCGACATCTTGCGCGCGGCGGGCGCGGCGAAAGCCAACGCCTTCGTTCTGGCCATCGACGATGTGGACGACTCGCTGCGCGTCGCCGAAGCCGTGCGGAAGAACTTTCCGGACCTTCCCATCTATGCCCGCGCCCGCGACCGCATCCATGTGCATAAGCTCACGGACCTTGGCGTCACCATCATCGAGCGCGAGACCTTCCTCGCGGCGTTGAACCTGACGTCCGAACTTCTGCGCGGCCTTGGCCTGAAGCCGAAGGAAGCCAAACGCCTCATCGACACCTTCAAGACTCACGACGAGAGGCGGCTCTTCGACGACTACCAGGACTATACGGACCGGGAGAAGATGCGGGCTAACGCGTTGTCCGCCGCGGTCGAACTCGAGGCGTTGTTCGCGCAGGATATCGAGGCGCTGGAAGACGGGGCCGCTAGCGGTGAGCGGTCAGATGATCGAGGATCATCTGGTTGACCTTGGCCGGATGGGTGAACGGGCTCATATGGCCCACGCCCTTGAGGGTCTTCAGGTCCACGTTGGGCAGCGTCTTGCTCAAGAGTTCCGTCACGGCCCGCGTGGGCGGCGGCGTCTTCGCGCCGAGGATCAGCAAGGTGGGGGCGGTGATTTCCGCGTAGTCCATCGCCGTGCTCTTGGCGTCGAGCGCGATGGAGAATTCGAGCGCGACTTTCGGGATCGTCGCGGCGATGGCGCTCTTGAAGCTGTCGGGCGAAATCCACCAGCGCCAGCGGCCGAGCCAATAGCTCATGAAGGCGCCGGCGGCCTTCTTGTCGTCGCCCTTGGCGACCGGGTCGAGGACGGCGACGCCGAGCTTCTCCACGTCCTGCCATTCAGGCAGGTCTTCCAGGCGGAGCAGGTGAAAGGAGACCGGCTCGATGAGGGTCAGACTCTTGACCTTGTCCTTGAGGGTCCGTGCGGCCTCGAGCGCCAGGGCCGCGCCATAGGAGTGCCCGACAAGGTGCAACGGGTCCCGGGCCAGGTCGGCGACGGCGAGCAGCGCATCCACATCGGCCTCGATCGAGAAGGGCTTTTCGGCGGGCCAGGGGGCCGAGCGTCCATAGCCGATGAAGTCCGGCGCCAGAACGCGCCAGTCTTCCGCCAAGACATCGATCAGCGGTGCCCATTCCTTGTGGGAGGCCGCCGAGCAATGGCCGAGCAGCACCGGTGGTCCTTCGCCCTCGTCGAGATAGGCGATTTCGACGTCGCCGGATGTCAGATAGTTCACGATCCGCCCCTTTTTCGCTGCCCCGATCATTAGCGGGCCGGACGATTCGCGTCTACCGGCTGAGGCGCGCTAGCCGGCGGGTTGGAGCTCCGGCTCCTCGGCGGCGGCGGCGGCCTTTTGCACGGCCTTCTGCACTTTTTCGACGCGCGGACCTCGATCTGGCGGATACGCTCGCGGCTGACGCCGAATTCCGTGGAAAGCTGCTCCAAGGTCAGCGGGTCTTCCGAGAGGCGGCGCGCCTCGAAGACGCGTCGCTCCCGTTCGTTCAGGCCCTTGAGTGCGTCGTGCAACATGCCGCGGCGCTGCTCCTGCTCCTCGGACTCGGCCAAAGCGGTCTCTTGATCGACGGCGGTGTCGTCCACCAGCCAATCCATCCACTCGCCGCTTTCCGCATCGTTGCGCACGGGCGCGTTGAGCGAGGAGTCCCCGCCCAGCCGGCGGTTCATGGACACCACGTCTTCTTCGCTGACGCCCAGCCGGGTGGCGATCTTCTTCACCTGATCGGGCCGCAAATCGCCTTCTTCGAGCGCCTTCAGCTGTCCCTTGATCTTGCGGAGATTGAAGAACAGCTTCTTCTGTGCGGCGGTCGTGCCCATCTTCACGAGGCTCCACGAACGCAGGATGTATTCCTGGATCGCGGCCCGGATCCACCACATGGCATAGGTCGCCAGGCGGAACCCCTTTTCCGGATCGAAGCGCTTGACCGCCTGCATCAGGCCCACATTGCCTTCGGAAATCACCTCGCCGATGGGCAAGCCGTAGCCGCGATAGCCCATGGCGATGCGCGCCACGAGCCGCAAGTGAGACGTCACCAGCTCATGGGCCGCATCGCGATCGCCATGCTCGCGCCAGCTCTTGGCAAGCATGTATTCCTGCTGCGGCTCCAGCATCGGAAACTGTCTGATTTCTTCGAGATAGCGCGTCAGTCCGCCATGCGCGCTGACGCTCGGTAAGCTCTTCGAGGCCATGGCTGTATTTCCCGGAACCCGTCTCCTGCGGGGACGATCACGTCCCCCGCATCTTTCGTCTTAGAACGTCCCCCGGCCAGTCCGTCTATAGGACGTTTCAAGCTCGCATGAAAGGGGGGCGCATCATCACAGTTGCTTGAATTGTCGCACAATCTCGGCGAGATCGTCAGGGAGTTCACTGTTAAATTCCAGTAATGTCCCCGTGGACGGATGGACGAACGCCAGATGCGTCGCATGCAGCGCTTGCCGGTCGAGCGCCGAAATCGCGCCGGCCAGGTCGCCCGGGAGCGTCCGCAGCTTCGATTTGAACCCCGTGGCGTAAAGCGGATCGCCCACGAGCGGATGGCCGTAATGGGCCATGTGAACGCGCACTTGATGGGTCCGCCCGGTTTCGAGCGTGCATTCGATGAGCGAGGCGACGGCGTCTTTGCCGTGACCGCCATAGGACTCGAGCAGCCTCCACCGGGTGGCGGCGAAGCGGCCTTTGTCCTCCGGCAGGACGGCCATCTTGGTCCGGCTCGTCGGGTGGCGCCCGATCGGCGCCTCGATCCGCCCGTGGGGCCGGGAGGGCGCGCCCCAGACAAGCGCCAGGTAGCCGCGCGCCATCTCGCCGGTTCGTCCGTGGTCGGCGAATTGTTCGGCCAGCGCGCGATGGGCCTGATCGGTTTTGGCGACGACCATCAGACCGCTCGTGTCCTTGTCGAGCCGGTGGACGATGCCGGGCCGGGCCACGCCGCCGATGCCAGAGAGGCTCTTGCCGCAATGGGCGAGGAGCGCGTTCACCAGCGTGCCATCCGGCTGCCGGCGCGGGATGGACCACAAGGCCCGCAGGCTTGTCGACGACGATCAGGTCCTCGTCCTCATAGACCACGGCGAGGGGGATCGCCTGCGCTTTGAGGTCCGGGGCGGCGGCCGGCGGCAGGGCGAGCTCGAAGCATTCGCCCGGTTTGACCTGTATTTCACGTCCTCTATGGTCGCGCCGCTCGAGGGGCTGTCCGCGAAGCGCACATGGCCTTCGCGGATCAGCGCCTGGATGCGCGTCCGGCTCATCTCGGGCAGCGCCTCGCTCAGGAACCGGTCGAGCCGCTCGCCGCTTTGGGCCGCGTCCACCTCGGCAAGCACACGTCCGGCGTCCGCCTCCATGGTGTCCAAGTCCAGGGATGCGTCCGGATCGGCAGGGGATCTGTTTCAGTCATTGTCGTGCGCGGCATGTTTCGGAGTCTGTCATAGGATGACAACGGCGGTCGACCCAGAGAATACGCCCCTCGAGGACAGGCGCATCGAAGGCACCGTGTTCACGCCGCGCCAGGTGCGTCTGCTGAAGATTGCCGTGGTGGTGATGGGGCTCCTGCTCCTGGCCGGGCTCGCCGCCGTGATCGCCGGCATGATCTTCCAGGCCTCCAAGGTAGGCAAGAAGGCGCCACCGCCTGCGCCCGCCGTTTCGGCGCCGGTTCTATCCGGCGCGCTGTCCGCCCTGACCATCCCCGAGGCGGGGAGGTCGCCCTGTTGGCGCTCGACGGCGACCGTCTGGCAGTTCACGTGCGATGGCCGGACGGCGGCGAGATCGCCATTGTGGACCTCGCGACCGGCAAGGTCGTCTCCCGCGTCCCGATCGAGAGGGCGCCAGCGCAATAAGCCTTGATCGCGACGGGCGCGAGAACTATAGCTTCTCGTTCGTGTGCAGGGCCCGTTCGTCTAGTGGCCTAGGACGCCGCCCTCTCACGGCGGAAACAGGGGTTCGACTCCCCTACGGGCTGCCACTTCCGGATAATTAGCCACTGATTACCCGCGCAGGAGGCGGTCGACCTCCTCGCGCGTCGGCAGGGACGGCTGGGCGCCGTTGCGTTGGGTCGCCGCCGCACCGGCGGCACAGGCAAAATGCAGGGCGTCGGCGTAGGATTGTCCCTCCACGAGAGCGACGGTCAAAGCGGCGGTGAAGCTATCTCCGGCGCCGGTGGTATCGACGGCGCTCACCGCCGGCGGCGAGGCGCGCGCGATCTCTGTGCCATCGCGAAAGAGCGCAGCCCCCGATGCGCCGAACGTCTTTGCCACCAGACCCTCCCGCGAGGCCAGGCCTTCGCCGTACCAGGCCGCCTCCGACTCGTTGACGACGATCAGGTCCGCATGGCGCAGCACGGCATCGTCGACCTCCTGGGTCGTGGCGAGCGTGACGCAGGTGAAGCCCTCGAAGCGGCCGACCGCCCGCGATACGGCGTCCCCGGGTGCGACGTGCTCGCTTAAGAGCGCGTCGACGTCCGGGAGGTCAAGGCTCGCGGAGGCGAGTTGCAGGTTCGCTCCGGGCGCGACCACGATTTGGTTCTCGCCGTTTGCGGCAACCGCGATCAGGGCCACGCCGGTCGCCGCGTCGGGCAGGGCGGCTACGCCGGACAAGTCGACCCCGCTCTCGCGCAACAGGGCCAGCGCCGCATCCGCATCCGCGTCCTGGCCCACGCGCCCCATCAGCGCCACGTCCGCGCCAAGGCGGCGCGCCGCCAAGGCTTGATTGGCCGCGCCGCCGCCCGGATATCGCGTCAGCACGGCGTCCGTGACCTTCGCGCCGGACGTCGGCAGGCGCGGCGCGGTCGCGACGATGTCGAGATTGATCGAGCCGATGGCAACCATGGACGGCATAGCCCAACTCCCGAATTGGCGGACGGCGGTCCGTCTTTGGTGCCGGGAAGCATGACCTGTTGGCCGCACGCGAGGCAAGCGTCCAAGCCTGGAACCTCAAGGTCGGTCGGGCGCGTCATCCGGCACGGCTTGTCGGCGAACAGAGCCTCGGATTTTGACGCCGCTCAAGGACAACCGGGCGCAATGACTGTTGGCTTTCCCGATCCCAGTTGTACCCAGGAGCAGCAGATGGCTGACAAATTATCCAAACCTCCGGTAAAGCCGGAGCGGAGCCCGCGCACCCTCGGTGAATGGCATCCTCTCTTGAGCCTGCGGCGCGAGGTTGAGCGGCTGTTCGACGATTTCAGTGCTGTTTCGGCACGGCGTTCGGGCGGCATGTTCGGTGCGGAGCCCTTTTGGCGCGGCGAGTTCGGTCTTGCCCACGCCCCCGCCGTCGACATTGTGGAGCAGGAAAAGAACTATCGAGTCACGGCGGAACTTCCTGGCATGGACGAGAAGGACATCGACGTGAAGTTCGCCGATGGCGTCCTCACGATCACGGGCGAGAAGAAGGAGGAGTCCGAAGAGAAGCAGAAGGACTATTACCGTTCCGAGCGTCACTTCGGTGCCTTCCAACGATCGTTCCGCGTGCCCGACGGGGTCGAAGCCGACAAGATCGAGGCGAGCGTGAAGAACGGCGTCCTGACGGTCCTTCTGCCCAAATCGGATACTGCGCAAAAGCGCGAAACGACGATCGCGATCAAGAAGGGCTAAGGCCCCGGCTCGTCCCGAAGCAGAAGTCCCGGGAAATGCGAGTTGCAGGACATGACATGTGTGATGGCCTCGCGATCGTACTCGTCCCCTGAACGGTAGGCGTCGAAATACGCGTTGAGCCGCGCGATGCGTTCGGGCATGGCGTCGACGGCCTGCAGGCCGACGGAGACGCCGTAGTTGGCGAACGCGATCCGCACGTCCGGCAAATAGGGCTCGCGGCAGAAATAGCCCTGCGGCATCCACATGCGATCCAGCATGGCGAGCGACCGGCGGCGCTGGGTTTGCGCCCAGGTCTCGTCGGGAAAGAACTGGGTCATCCAGAGCATCATGCCAAGGCCGAGGTCCTGGCTGATGGCCAGGCCGCCGGCTGTCGCGCGATGAGGTCCTTCATCTCCGCGATTTCCGGCGCCAGCGCTTCATCGTCGAGAAGGCGGTAGGCGACATAGCCGTCAAAGGCATCGAGTGCGCCAAAACCGTAACCGGGATAGGGGGCACTCAGATCTTCCGTCATCTTCCAGATGACGCCGCGCCCCGGCACGACGAACGGGCGATGAACGTCGCGTGCGAGCGCGATCGCCTCCTGGCGGTAGGCCGGGTCATACCGTCCCATCACGTGAAGCGCGTAGAGCCACATCGCCAAGTAGTGAAAGTACTGACCGTCGCGGTCGGGGGCTTCGCCGATACGGATGCCGCGCTTGCGCCCGAGGACGCGCTTGACCGCGCCAATCACCCAGACGGCTTCGTCGAGATAGTTCTGTTGCCGGAGCGCCTCGTAGAGCGAGGCGAGAAGGACGACGCCGAACGCGTCCGTCCACAGATAGCGCAAGCCGTTGGGCCAGATGCCTTCGTCCCGCATCCAGGCGAGTTTGTCCAAGACGTAATCGAGATCCTGCAGGCCTCGCATCGATCGACCTTCTCAAAACGAGACTCGTGCTTCCGCGCGAGGCAACGGCCGGTCCGAGGCCGGCGACCCTTGCCATCTGCGCGGGTGCGTCATCGTAGCGGGTTCATCTGAAAGGGATTTGTTACGGGCGCATTGATTGGGGTCAAGGGCGCACGGCGCGCCGGGAGGTCACGCTTTCGAGGCTGGACCCGGCGCCGCGATTCGACGCAAAGGGGTCCTATCGCGACTCAGGGCAGATGAGCCAAGGCAGACGACACATGGCAGGTGACAATTGGCCGATAAACCAAGCCAGATAATCACCGGCCAGACTTCGAAAGCGGCCCTCTGTTATGCTAAGGCTCCGGGGCCCAAGATTTGAACTCCAAGCTGGGCGTCAGAGGCCAATCCAGACCCCCACAGCCACTTCGCGGACGAATGACACAAGCAACGCAGACCTGGCTCGTAAGGCTCGTCATTGTCGCGGTGGTCGCCGGCGCCGCCTACCTGTTCTGGCAAAGCTTGCGGCCGGACGGCCCGCCGGAAGGCTTTGCTGCCGGCAATGGCCGCATCGAAGCGACGGAAATCGACGTTGCTACCAAGATCGCGGGCCGCGTCAAGGAGATCGAGGCCTACGAAGGCGACTTCGTCGAGAAGGGCCAGGTCCTCGCCGTCATGGACACGGACGTGCTCGCCGCGCAGCTTCGCGAGGCGCAAGCCGAGCTCCAACGCGCCCATGTGGGAGTGGAGACGGCGCGGAGCCAAGTCTCCCAGCGCGAAGCGGAGAAGGCCGCGGCCGAAGCCTCGGTGGCGCAACGCGAGGCCGAACTCGACGCGGCGCAAAAGCGGCTCGTACGGTCGGAGGAGCTGGTGCCGAAGGGCGCGACCTCGGTGCAGGTGCTGGACGACCGGCGGGCGGCGTTCGAGGCGCCAAGGCGGGCCGTTGCCGCGGCCGAGGCGCAAGTGGCCGCGGCGGACGCCGCGATCGGCCTCGCCAAGTCGCAAGTGATCGGCGCGCGTGCGGCGGTGGACGCGACCCAAGCCACCATCGAGCGCATCAAGGCGGATATCGACGACAGCACCTTGCGCTCGCCGCGCGACGGCCGCGTGCAATATCGCGTCGCGGAGCCCGGGGAAGTCTTGGCGGCAGGCGGCACGGTGCTCAATCTCGTCGACCTCACCGACGTCTACATGACCATCTTCTTGCCGACGGTCGATGCAGGCCGTGTCAAGCTCGGCGCCGAGGCGCGCATCATCCTCGATGCCGCTCCGCGCTACGTCATTCCGGCGAAAGTCTCGTTCGTGTCCGACGTCGCGCAGTTCACGCCGAAGACGGTGGAAACGGAGGAGGAACGGCTGAAGCTCATGTTCCGCATCAAGGCACGGATCGACCCGGCGCTTCTTGAGAAATATATCCGCGACGTCAAAACGGGACTTCCCGGCGTGGCCTATGTGCGGCTCGATCCCGAGCGTCCCTGGCCGGACGACTTGAAAGCGCGCCTGCCCGAATGAGCGAGCCCTCGCCTCACGCCGGTGCGGCGGGAACCGAAGACGGCCCCGTGGCCCGCTTGCGGGGCGTGCGCCTGCGATACGGCAAGGTCGACGCGCTGGCCGGCATCGATCTCGATATTCCTGCTGGGTGCATGGTCGGCCTTCTCGGGCCTGACGGCATCGGCAAGTCGAGCCTGCTGTCGCTCATCGCCGGTGCCCGCGCGATCCAGGAAGGCAAGGTGGACGTGCTTGGCGGCAGCATGGCCAAGCCGGGCCATCGCCGCAGGGTCTGCCCCCGCATCGCGTACATGCCCCAGGGCCTCGGCAAGAATCTCTACCCCACGCTCTCGGTCGCCGAGAATATCGACTTCTTCGCCGCCCTGTTCGGGCATGGCCGCGCCGAGCGCGAGAAACGCATCGCGCTTCTGACGGAGAGCACGGGGCTTGCGCCGTTCGTCGACAGGCCCGTGGGCAAGCTCTCCGGCGGGATGAAACAAAAACTCGGACTGTGCTGCGCGCTGGTGCACGATCCCGACTTCCTCATCCTCGATGAGCCGACCACGGGCGTGGATCCGCTCTCGCGGCGGCAGTTCTGGCGCATGATCGACGATATCCGCCGCGACCGGCCGGGCATGAGCGTGCTGGTCGCCACGGCCTATATGGAAGAGGCGGCGCGTTTCGATTGGCTCGTGGCCATGGATGCTGGGGCCGTGCTTGCCACGGGCACGCCGGACGAACTCATTGCGCGCACCGGAACCAGTTCGCTGGAAGCGGCCTTTATCGCACTGCTCCCCGAGAAGAAGCGCCGCGCCCACAAGCCCGTGGTCATACCGCCGCGCTCTGCCCACGATCATGAGACGGCGATCGAGGCGAAGGGGCTCACCAAACGTTTCGGCGCGTTCACCGCTGTCGATCACGTGAGCTTCGAGATCCAGCGCAGCGAGATCTTCGGCTTTCTCGGTTCGAACGGCTGCGGCAAGACCACCACCATGAAGATGCTGACCGGCCTGCTGCCGCCGAGCGAAGGGCAAGCCTGGCTGTTGGGTCACGCGGTGGACCCGCATGACATCGCAACGCGCCGGCGCGTCGGCTACATGTCGCAGTCCTTCTCGCTCTACAGCGAGCTCACGGTCCGCCAAAATCTGGAATTGCATGCACGCCTGTTCGAGGTGCCCGAACAGGAGATTTCGGGCCGGGTTCAGGAGATGGTGGAACGCTTCGAACTGTCCGGCGTAATCGACGCCTATCCCGACGCGCTGTCGCTCGGCCTCCGCCAGCGGCTGTCGCTCGCCGTGGCCATGATCCACAAGCCCGAGATGCTGATCCTCGACGAGCCGACCTCGGGCGTCGATCCCATCGCGCGCGACGGCTTCTGGCAGATGCTGGCCGAACTTTCCCGCAACGATGGCGTGACCATCTTCATCTCGACGCACTTCATGAACGAGGCGGAGCGCTGCGACCGCATCGCTCTGATGCACGCCGGCAAAGTGCTGGTCACAGAGGCGCCGGCCGATCTCGTCCACGGCTGCGGCGTGGAGACGCTCGAGGATGCCTTCATCCACTATCTGGAAGAGGCCGTGGCCGGTGAGGCGCAGGACGAGGCGGCGGAGGCTCGGGCCGAGAAAGCGTTAGCCGAAACGATGGAAGCGCCTGCACCCGAGCGACCGGCGCGCGGCTGGGAGCGCTATCTCAACCCCCGGCGCCTGTTGAGCTACACAAAGCATGAAGGGCTGGAACTGCGCCGCGATCCCATCCGGCTGACTCTGGCGTTGATTGGCAGCGCCCTTCTCATGCTGGTGATGGGCTACGGCCTTAGCCTCGATGTTGAGGATCTCACATTCGCCGTTCTCGACCGCGATCAGACCACGACAAGCCGCAACTACGCACTCAATCTCGCCGGCTCGCGTTACTTCATCGAGAAGCCGCCCGTCACGGAGCACAGGGATCTCGACAAGCGCATGCGCTCTGGCGAGCTCAGCCTTGTCATCGAGATCCCGGGAAATTTCGCTCGCGATATCGCACGCGGGCGGGATGTCTCCGTGGCTGCCTGGCTCGACGGCGCCATGCCCACGCGGGGGGAGACCGCCCGCGGTTACGTGGAAGGCATTCACGCGGCGTGGCTCAGTGAGAAAGCGCGTCAAACCGGCCAGACGGAAGCCCTTGCGGGACTCGCCAATGTCGAGATCCGTTACCGCTACAATCCCAATGTCAGGAGCGTGGTCGCCATGGTGCCGGCCATTATCCCGCTCTTGCTGATGATGATCCCGGCCATGCTGACGGCGCTCAGCGTGGTGCGTGAGAAGGAGCTCGGCTCCATCGTGAATTTCTATGTGACGCCGACCACGCGGCTCGAATTCCTGATCGGCAAGCAGTTCCCCTATGTGGTTCTGGCCATGCTGAGCTTCTTCGTGCTCATCGTCTTGTCGGTGACCGTCTTCGATGTGCCTCTGAAGGGCAGTCTGCTCACGCTGATCGGCGCGGGGCTTCTCTATGCCGTCGCTGCAACCGGGCTCGGTCTGCTGATCTCCACCTTCATGCGCAGCCAGATCGCCGCGATCTTCGGCACGGCCGTGCTGACCATTCTGCCGGCGGTGAGCTTCTCGGGCATGATCGAGCCGGTTTCGTCGCTCGAGGGCCTCGGCCGTGTCATCGGCGAGGTCTATCCGACCTCGCATTTTCTCACCATCTCGCGCGGCGTGTTCTCGAAGGCGATTTTTCCGACCTGCACAGGCCGTTTCTTGCCCTGGCGGCCGCGGGGCCCGCAGCCATTCTGCTGGGCCGCCATGCTGCTCAAGAAACAGGAGCGCTGACCGATGCGGCTGAGCCACATTTGGTACCTCGGTATCAAGGAACTCCGCAGCCTCGCGCGCGATCGCGGCATGCTGATCCTGATCCTGTATGCGTTCACCCTGGCCATCTATGCCTCGGCGACGGCGATCCCCGAGACGCTTCACCGCGCGCAGATCGCCATCGTGGACGAAGACCGGTCTCCGCTTTCCAACCGCATTATCAGCGCCTTTTACCCGCCTTACTTCGAGACGCCGCAACTGATTACCCATGCCGAGATGGACTCTCGCCTGGATGCGGGCCGCGATACGTTCGCACTCGACATTCCGCCGGAGTTTCAACGCGACCTGTTGGCCGGGCATGAGCCGACGATACAATTGAATGTCGACGCCACGCGCATGGGCCAAGCCTTCACCGGCGGCGGCTATGTCAGCACCATTGTCGGCAGCGAGGTCCGAGCCTTCGTGCAGCGTTATCGCGACACCTACGAGCCACCGGTCGGGCTGACTTTGCGGGCCCGCTTCAATCCCGAACTGACCCAATCCTGGTTCGGCGCCATCATGGAAATGATCGACAACGTGACGCTGCTGGCAATCGTGTTGACGGGCGCGGCTCTTATTCGCGAGCGCGAGCACGGTACGGTCGAGCATCTTCTCGTGATGCCGGTCACCCCGTTCGAGCTCATGGCGAGCAAGGTCTGGGCGATGGGCGCCGTGGTGCTGGTGGCTTGCGCGGTCGCACTGCTGTTTGTCGTGCAAGGGATGCTGGAGGTGCCAATACAAGGGTCCGTCACCCTGTTCCTGACCGGAGCCGCGTTGCAGCTCTTCGCGACCACGTCATTGGGGATTCTCCTGGCGACGTTTGCGCGCTCGATGCCGCAATTCGGATTGCTCCTGATCCTCGTTCTCCTGCCGCTCCAAATGCTGTCGGGCGGCGTCACCCCGCGCGAAAGCATGCCCGAGGCGCTTCAGACTCTGATGCTGGCCGCCCCGAACACCCATTTTGTCATGGCGGCGCAAGCGATCCTGTTCCGGGGCGCAGGGATCGATGCGGTCTGGCCGCAGTTTCTGGCGTTGGCGCTCATCGGCCTCGTCATGTTCGGCATCTCGCTGGCGCGATTCCGTTCCACCATCGGCACCATGGTGTAGGCGAGGCTGGGACCGCCGTCCGGCCGATCCCCAAGCAACCCCATGCGGGCGGTCCTTGGGACCGGCCCGAGACGGCGCGCTAGGCCTGTGAGATCCGATAAACAGGGGTCGTGTCGCAGGCCACGACCTTGTGTCTCGGCGGCTTCTTCTTCGCGATCGCGTCGCGGAGTACAGGTTCCTGCGCGCTTTTCGAACCGGCTAGGTCCGCGATCGTGTGTTGATCGAGAACGCTGATGAACGCCTCGAGAGCGTCGCCGACCATCTGATTGATCGGCATTCCGGCTTTGTTGGGGGCCGAGCGTACGGTGCCGCCTTTGCGGGCCGACCGTATCTTGGCCCTTTCCGTCGCACGGACCACGTCGCCGATGCGGATCTCGTCGGCCGGCCGCGCAAGGGCCAGTCCGCCGCCGCGACCGCGGGTCGTTTGGACGAAACCCCCGCGCACCAGGATCGGCACGATCTTCGCCACATTGTACTCCGTGATTCTCTCCAGGCGCGCGATATCGGCCGCCCGCAGGCGCTTCTTGCCGGCCCGCGCGCAGCGCACGAGAATTCGGATGGCGTGGTGTGTCAGCTTGGTGAGTTGCATCGGTGTCTCGGCACAATACATACCAAACTATCCCGTATCGACCAGACAATTTGGCAATAACCGGAAAGCTTGGCGCTTTGCCCTGACCGCGGCGGACCGGAGGACCCGATCCGAAGCGGCCCCCGACCTTAACGCGAGTTTCTCGATTCGGGCGATCTTCCTTCCCCAAGCCTCATGGGAATAGTCCCCGGACAGTTCATCGCTTCTTCGGACGAACCTCTTGTGACGAACCTCTTGGGAGGAACCTCTTGGGAGGAACCTCTTGGGAGGAACCTCTTGGGAGGAACCTCTTGGGAGGAACCTCTTGGGAGGAACCTCTTGGGAGGAACCTCTTGGGA
>NZ_LPWG01000008.1 GCF_001723285.1 Methyloceanibacter methanicus
AGATGCGCTCTGAGATTGACATTGGCAGGGCAGCCATTGAAGTAGGAAGACTTGTATGCGGGCGCAATCAATCAAGCGGCCAGTACTTGGCCAAACACCGAAAGCCAGGCCACTAGACGAACGCTCAGCCTGCATTGTTGCCAGCACCTACTCGATGCCGCCCAGGATCGCGGACTGCCTCTAGGCTGGCGACGTGAGCTACTCCCCGATCGTTGGACAGACTTCGACGTAAACTGAGCTACACTCTGCACCTGTTGATCGGGTTGGTGTTGTTCGATTGTCTGCCAATAGACCATGGCCGGCGGCTGGCCGCCAAGGGCAGAGTGTGGACGTTTCCGGTTGTAGAAGTCCATCCATTTGCCGACACCAGTCCTGGCGTGTGACCCGGTCTCCCTGGCGTGTAGATAGACACACTCGTATTTGAGCGCGCGCCACAGTCGTTCGACGAAGATGTTGTCGAGGAGCCGCCCCTTGCCGTCCATCGAGATGCCGACGCCCATCTGCCGCAGCCGGTCCGTCCAGGCAAACGACGTGAACTGCGAACCTTGGTCGGAGTTCACAATCTCCGGCACACCGAACTTGTAGACCGCCTCGTTCAACGCCTCGACGCAGAAGTCGGCTTCCAATGTGTTCGAGATGCGCCTGGCCAGCACCTTGCGGGTGAATCAGTCCATGATCGCTACGAAATAAAGGAACCCGCGGCGCATCGGCAGGCATGTGATGTCCACCGCCCAGACCTGGTTCGGCCGATCCATCCTCAATCCCTTCAGCAGACACGGCCAGATCTTGTGCCCCGTCGCCGGTCTGCTGGTGTTTGGCTTCTGGTAGATCGGCATCAGCCCCATGAGCCGCCGGATGCGCTTCTCGTTGACCAGATGGCCCTCGTTCCTCAGGTGCCAGGTTATTTGCCGGACGCCGAAGAACGGTGTCTCCAGGAACTGTTCGTCAACCCGGCGCATCAGGGCGAGGTTCATCTCGCTCTCGCCCTGGGGCGCGTAATAGCGTAATAGAACGACGATCGCGAGATCGACAGCAGCGTGCACTGCTTGCCGATCGACAATCCGGGGTGGCCCGGCTCAGTCATGCCGCGTCTCACTTCACGCCCCAAGCTTGAGCTTTCGTGACAAGAAATCGTTGGCGATAACCAACTCCCCGATCTTGGCGTGGAGGTCTTCGACCTGATCCTCGTCGATCTCCCGCCTCCGCCGGCCACCACGCTCGAACACGCCCGAGGCGCCTTCCAACAGCGCACGTTTCCATTGATGAACCATCGTCGGGTGAACACCGAACCGGCTTGCCAGTTCAGATATCGTCTCTTCACCCTTCACGGCCTCCAGGGCGACCTTCGCCTTGAATTCACGCGAATGCTGCTTGCGCTTCGACATCTGTCATCTCCTTCTCATTGGAGATCAACAGACAGCAAATCGTAGGCTACGTCAGTGTCCGATTCCCGGGGAGTAGCTCAGTCTTACGTCAATCCAGGCGAAGGAAGATCGACGAGAAACAGGGCGCTATTGTCATAACGCAAGCACGAGTAGACGCGGCTCAAGCTGAAGAAGGCAAGCGAGCCGCCTCCCTGGATCTTTAGAGGCTACGTGGCCCGCCACAGAGGGTTGGCTTCTACCCTATTGCGGGCCGCATTTTCGGTCGACTAGCACCCGCGCTGGCCAAAAATGTATCGATAGCGGTGAGCGCTGCTTTTCCGATTATGCGTGCGCATTCAGACTGCTCGTCACGTCTCGCCGGAGTTTCTTCTATCCATCCCGACCGGAAGTTCTATCTCCACGCTGAAGCCGCTCTCCGTTCCCGGTACCGGCGAAGCGAGTGTGAGCGCGCTGCCAGTTCGCTCGGCAATCGTTGCCACGATTGTCAGGCCCAGCCCGCTGCCCTCGGCGTTTGCCGTGCCGCGTTCAAAACGTTGCGTGAGGCGGTTCAGTATTTTGGGTGGCACGACAGGGGACTCGTTGGTCACCGTGAGGTGTCCCGCGGCGCTCAGTGTGATCCGGACCGGGGTGCCAGGCTGCCCGTGGCGCAGCGCGTTGTCGATCAGATTCCGCAAAATGATCTCCAGAGCGTCGGGATCGAGGTCGGATAGAACCGGGAGCTCGGGCAATGTCAGGTCCAGGGACATTTCGGGCACCTGCCGAGCCAAGTCTTGCACGATCAGTTGCAGGAGCGGGCGCAGGTCCGATGGCTGGTCGCGGCGCAGCCGCCCGCCTTCTGCCCGAGCCATCTGCATCAGCCGTTCCGACACCCGTGTCATCCGCTTCAGCGTCGCTTCGATGTCGCTGGCGCGCGCCCTACCCGGCGGATCTGTGATCTCGGCCCTCAGCCGCTGCGCCTGCGCGATGGCGCCCGCCAGCGGCGTTCTGAGCTCATGCGCGGCATTGGCGGCAAAGCTGCGCTCGGCGTCGAAGGCGGCCTTGAGGCGGGCCAGCAGATCGTTCAGCGTATCGGCAACTGGTGCAATCTCGGTCGGAAGGCCCGGCGCCGGCACCGGCGAGAGGTCGCGGGCATTGCGCACTGCCAGCGCGCTGCGGAACCGCCGCAGCGGGGTGAGGCTGGTGTGTACGGCGAAGGCGATGGCGATCAGCGCCACCGGAGTGACGATCAGCAGCGGCACACCCAGCACCGTCTGTAGGTTCCAGGCTACGTGCGCCCGATGAGCTAGAGGCTCGGCCACGGTGATGCGGATGCTGCCCTGCAGAGCATCGTCGTTGTAGAGCCTGTGGGTCGCGGTCTCCCGGAACCCGGGCCCGTCGTAGGCGGGAAAGACCGTCGGATCGGCGTTATGCGATTGCAGCAGGATACGATCCTGATCGTCGCGGACCAAGTAGGTGAAAAATTCGTCATGCGCCCGGATTGCGCCCAGCCGCTGTGTCACGCCCTCATCCTCGCGTCCGATAATCTCGGTCACCGCGAGCGGAAGCAGCCGTTGTGCGGTTTCCTGCAGGGTCGAGTCGAACACCGTGTCCATCTCGCTCCGCAGCACCAGAGCGGTGACTGTGGCCTCCCCCGCCCAGAGCAGTGTCAGCAGCAGCCCGATGCCGAGTGCGAGCCGCGCCTGCAGGCTGCGTGGCGCTCTCATGCCGACCCCAGCCGGTAGCCCAGCCCTCGCTCGGTCTCAATCACTCCGGAGCCGAGCTTCTTGCGCAAGCGGCTGACATGCACCTCGATCGTGTTGCTCTCGACTTCGGCGCCGAACGCATAGAGCTTTTCTTCGAGCTGCGCCTTGGACAGCAACTGCCCGGGCCGCTGTAGCAACGCTTCGAACAGCGCCCATTCCCGGGCGGTGAGCGACACTGGCCGGCCGTCGCGGAGAACCGAGCGGGCGGCCACGTCAACCTCAAGCGGACCATGGACGATGATGGGGTTGGGATTGCCGGTATAGCGCCGCGCCACCGAGCCGATCCGGGCCGAAAGCTCGGCCAGGTCGAATGGCTTGACCAGATAGTCGTCGGCGCCCGCATTCAGCCCCTCGATCCGGTCGGAAACCTGATCGAGGGCGGTGAGGATGATCACGGGGGTCACATCGCCCTTGGTCCGCCGCGCCTCAGAAAGGGAACGCCGCGCCCGTCAGGCAACATCAGGTCCAGCAGAATGAGATCGTATCTCGCCCCAAGCAGCGCGTCGGTGGCGGCATCCAGCCGCATCACCCAATCGACGGAATGGTCGTCGCTGACCACTTGGTCGCGCACGGCGGCTCCCAGAACGGTGTCATCCTCGATCAGCAGAATGCGCATATGGCCCCGGGCTCCATTGTCTGTTCTTGCGCATTGTATGAAGCGGCCGCCTGACGCGGCGCTGACGGGAGCGGCGGAACCTCGTCAGGATCCCGTCAGCTTCATCCCGCATAGAATGGTTGAAGACACCCGCAGGACGGAGTTTGGCCCATGACAAAAATGCTTGCAATTCTGGCGTTTGCCGCTGCCAGCCTCTCGACCGGCGGCGCGCTGGCCGGCGACGACTGTTACGTGCCGATGGCGGACTGGCGGCCACGCGCAGCAGTGGCACAACTGGCCGAGGACAAGGGCTGGACGGTGCACCGAATCAAGATCGACGACGGCTGCTACGAGATCAAAGGCCAGGACGCTGAGGGCCGCCTGATCGAAGTGAAGGTGCATCCCGCAACGCTCAATGTGCTTGAGATCGAGTATGAGGATGACAAGCACCATCGCAGTCACGGTGATCGCCGCGTCGACGACTGACATTCACCGCGCAACCCAATGACGCCGGATGCCGCTCGGGCGTCGCCCCGCGACATGGCGGGGCTTTTGGTGTGGCTCGTCGCGGGTCGCCGGTGCTCGCCGCATCCTGACACCAAGCTGAAGCAGAAAATGGATCTTCGTCAGGAAACACTCAGGCTCGGTAGCGAAATCAGGCATCGGATACCAAGGAGATCCCGCCATGAAAAAGACCATCGCCCTGTTGACCGCCTCCGCCGCGCTGGGGCTCGCCACCTGTCTGCCGGCCCGGAGCGCGATGCAAGACGACAGGACCGCAGACGGTGCGCTGACCGCCGAGTTCCGGCCGGAACATGGCTCGTTGCGGTTGTGGTTTGTCGACGACGATGACGACGACCATCGCAAGCATCCCCGCAAGTCTCACGACGATGATGACGACGATGATAACGACGACGGCGGACGCGGGGGCCGGATGAACCCGGCCCCCGCCGGCGCCGCTGTTCCGCCGCACAACGGTCTCTTCGGCAACGGTGCCAAGCCGCAGGTTCAGATCAACTGAGACAGCCACGCGATCCGGGCATCTGGACCGCTCGCTCGCCTCCCCAGAGGACAGACACAATGAAATCACTTCTCGCCACGCTTGCGCTGACCACCGCGTTGACCGCGCCGGGGCTTGCCAATGCCCGGCCTGTGACCCTCACCACCAATTTGAATGCCTATGGCGGCGACGGTGCTTATCTGGCCTACTACGTCACCGATGCCTCGGGCGCCCATGTCGGCACCCTGTGGATGGCCGGCGGCAAATCGAAATATTACAAGCATCTGTCGGACTGGTATCGCGCTACCGGCGGCAACACTGCCGAGATCAACGGCATCACCGGGGCCAGCGTCGGTGCCGGGCGGACACTCGAGATCACGTTGGATCTGGCCGATGCGCTGTTCGACGCGGGCTACACCCTGCATGTGGACGCCGCTGTCGAGGACATGCGCGACAGCCCCAACGAGATCGCCGTGCCGCTGACCGCCGAGGGTGCGGGCACGGCTACGCGCGGGCGCCGCTACATTGCCGATTTCTCCTACAGCTACTAGCGGATAGCCCCCATGCTCCGCTCTGTTCATCGCTGGCTGGGCCTTCTGGCAGGACTCTTTCTGACGGTCCTGGCGCTGAGCGGCGCGGCGCTGTCGGTCTTTCCTGCCGCCGAGCGGCTTTCCGCCCCGCAGGCCGGTACGGAGCAGAGCGTGGCCGATCTGGCGGGCCGCATTCAGGCGGTCTTCCCGGGCGTCGAACAGATACGGCGCGCGCCCTCGGGCCGGATTACCGCCTATTGGTTTGAGGAGGGCCGGCCCGGCGCGGCGGTGATTGACCCGGCCACAGGTCAGGGCGTGGCCTCTGCTGATCCCAACCAGACGCTGCGCTGGCTGACCAATTTGCACCGTTCGCTGTTTCTCGACGATGCTGGCCGCTTAATCATGGCTGCGGGGGCCGCATCTATGCTGCTGCTCTCGGTCTCCGGCATCCTTCTCGTCGCGCGCCGGACGGGGGGCTGGCGCCGATGGCTCGCTCCGCTGCGCGGCCCGCTCGCGGGGCGGCTGCATGTGGAGATTGCGCGGCTGACGGTCATTGGTTTGCTGCTCTCCTCCGCCACCGCGTTGTGGATGACTGCATCGACTTTCGATCTGCTGCCGGATGACAGCACGCCGCACGCCTTTCCAGCGGAGGTGAGCGGCCAGACCGGTGTGGCGCTGGCCAATCTGCCGTTGCTGGGAGACACGCCGGTTACGGAGCTGCGCGAACTGACCTTCCCCTACCCAGACGACGCCACCGATGTCTTCACCCTCAAGACCGACAGCGGCACCGGTTATGTCGACCAGGGCAGCGGCGCGCTGCTGGCCTGGGCCGATCTGAGTGGTTGGGAGCGTCTGTCCGAAACGATCTACATGCTGCACACCGGCCAAGGCGCCGCAGTGCTGGGGCTGGTTCTTGGGCTGATGGCACTGGGCTTACCGGGGATGGCGCTAACCGGCGTGATCCTCTGGGCCGCCGCGAAGCGTGGGCGTCCGCGCCTGCACCAGAACGCCCCAGCAAGTAGGGCCGAAACCATCGTGCTGGTGGGCACCGAGGGCGGTACCACCTGGGGGTTTGCTGCCACGCTGCACGTGGCACTCACGGCGGCCGGTCGATCCGTGCATGTGGCGCCGATGTCGGCCTTCGCCCCACGGCGCTATGCGAAGGCCAAGCGCGTCCTCGTGCTGGCCGCCACCTATGGCGACGGTGCCGCGCCCGCCTCAGCCAAGGGCTTTCTCGACCGACTCGAGAACCAATCGGCGCCGAGCGAGATTCCGCTGGCGGTGTTGGGATTCGGCGATCGCAATTTTCCTGCCTTCTGCGGCTATGCCAAACGTGTCGCCGAAGCGGCTGAAGCCAGTGGCTGGGTTCAGCTCATCCCCTATGACACGGTCGACCGGCAGTCGCCGCAGGATTTCGCCCGCTGGGGCGAGGCTCTCGGCCAAGCCATGGGGCTGAAGCTAGAGCTGGCGCATTGCCCGGTTAGGCCTGCCAGCCTGGCGCTGACCCTGATCTCGCGCCGCGACTATGGCGCCGAGGTGCAGGCACCGACCGCCATCCTGCGCTTCGCCCTGCCGCGCGTGCCATTCTGGCGACGCCTGACCGGGCGCGGCTTCGGCCGGTTCGCACCGGGGGATCTGCTAGGCGTGTTGCCGGAAGGCTCGGACGTGACCCGATTCTACTCGCTCGCCTCCGGCCATCGTGACGGCTTCATTGAAATAGTAGTGAAAAAGCACCCCGGCGGTCTCTGTTCAGGCCAGTTGATGGGTCTGAAGCCAGGTGACGGCGTGCGGGCCTTCCTGCGCCGCAACCCCGATTTCCATCCCGACCGCAGCGCGGCTCCGTTGATCCTGGTCGGGGCTGGCACCGGCGTCGGACCGCTGGCGGGTTTCATCCGCGGCAACATGGGGCGCCGTCCCGTGCACATGTTCTTCGGTTTGCGGCATCCGGACAGCGACTTCCTCTATGACGCAGAATTCACCGACTGGCAGAGAGATGGGCGCCTGACCCGGCTGGTTCCGGCGATCTCGCGCACACAGCAGCCGAGTTATGTGCAGGATGCGTTGCGGCGCGAGGGGCCGGAGATTGCGCGGCTCATTCGCCAAGGCGCGCGGGTGATGGTTTGCGGTGGCCGCGGCATGGCCGCCGGTGTCGCCGCCGCGCTTGCGGACGTGCTGAAACCTGCCGGGCTCACCCCGGCGATGCTGAAGATGGAAGGGCGCTATGTTGAAGACGTCTACTGAGACCCGGCACACGCTGAACGGCCCGACCATGGGGACCCGCTGGTCGGCCCTGTTCTTCGCGCCGGACGGGTTTGATCGCTCTGCGGTGCAGGCGGCGTTGCAGGCCGCCGTCGATCAGGTCGATGCCCAGATGTCCACATGGAAACCAGATAGCGACCTAATGCGCTTAAACGCGGCGCCGGTGGGCAACTGGGTAGAAATCCCGCCGCAGCTTATGCAGGTGCTGCAACTGGCGTTGGAGGTTGGCGTGGCCTCCGGTGGCTCCTTCGACATCGGCATGGGCGATGCCATCTTGGCCTGGGGATTCGCGGGCGAGACAGCCGATCCCGATCGCATTCGTGCGGCCCTGCAAGCGGAGCGCCGGCCGGCACACGAGGCCCTTACATTCGATCCCGCCGGAAGGCGCGTCTGCAAGACGGCGCCCCTGACGCTGGATCTAAACGGCATCGCCAAGGGCTATGGCGTGGACCGGCTGGCAGAGGTGCTGCGTGCCCAAGGCATCGCCGCCGGGCTGGTCGGCATTGACGGCGAGATGCGAGCGATGGGCACGCGCCCCGACGGGCGGCTCTGGAGCATCGCGGTGGAGAGCCCGGATCCAGACCGGCGTGCAGCGGAGTCGGTGCTGGCTCTGGAGGACGCGGCCGTCGCCACCTCCGGCGACTATCGCCAACGAGTCTCAGTTGGCGGGCAGTATCTGTCACATACGATGGACCCACGCCGCGGCGCACCGCTTGATGCCTCGCCGGCTTCTGTCACCGTGGTCGCGCGAAGCTGTGCCGAGGCCGATGCCTGGGCCACTGCGCTGATGGTGCTAGGCGCGCGGGACGGCGCGGCGATGGCGCGCCAACGAGACGTGGACGCGCTGTTTCTGTTGCGCACGACCAGCGGTATCGAACAAATCGCAGTAGGGCCCCTCTTTGGGCCCCCGCCGCAAACGCCACGCTCCTCCCTATGGTCATCGGAAGGATTGCGCCGATGAACCGCCTCAGCCATTCACCGTACGCTTGAGTTCCTTGGCGCTCTTCAGCTGAACGCCAACAGCGCTGAGCCCGGCCGCAGTGGGGCGCCCGCAAGTCGGAAGGTTGATTGTAAGGTCTAGAGAGGTTTTGCGCCGTGCTGTATCGCGTCAGGCGGCCATGTCCTCAAGGTAGCGTTGACAGCATGGTCTGTCCGGAATGTCCTCGGCGAAGCTTCGGCGCCGCATTCGGGGCAGGAATGGAACTGCTCCAGCCTGTCGCCATTCATCATTGCGACGTTGAAGTCCTCGTCCGTCAAAAAGACGTAGCCGCTATGCGTGTTCATCATCAGGTGAACGCCAGAGCCGAGAAAGTCCGGCGGGCTTTTGCAATAGGCCGTCAGCAAGTCAGCGGTGATCTGCAGTTCACGGAATCCAATGTCCTTTAAGTCAGTTGTCGTTGTCATCCTTTGATCCCCTCAATTCAGAAACGGGTTGCGCATGCAACCGGCTAGGCCCGCGCCGATGAGCGGGGGGAGCCGCCGTCAGGGCTGCCGGCGGCCGAGGGGGATCGCCCGTCTTGGCAGCCGCGCCACTGGGCCGGCGAAAGACGGGGATACGGCCGGCGGCACTTGCCGTGCCTTGACGGCGCAGGGGCCGCAGGCCCCAAAGGAATGAGAAGAGCGCACCGGTACGCTGCACGATGCACGCGCGAGGGATCGTCACCCGGATGGGCCGAAACCGCGCTTCCCGCACTGCGGGATCTGCGCGAGTTCGGGCGTCACGCCGTAGCCTCGGCGGTGTGTCTAGCCCCCTTTGGCTGTACCACTTTTGGGCGGTTTCTCCAGTAGGGTTTCAGGGATTGGAGGGCGCATGCCAAGGGCGTGGTGTGGGCGGATGTGATTGTACTGGCGGAGCCATTGGCCGATGACGGCCTGGGCCTGTTGGGTTGATGCAAACCATTCAGCGTTGAGCACCTCACGGCGCAGGGTACCGTTGAAGCGCTCGTTGTATCCGTTCTCCCAAGGAGAGCCGGGATAGATCTTCAAGGGAGTGACGCCCACCCGCTTCAGCCAATCCTGGAAGGGAGCAGCAGAGAACTCTGGGCCGTAGCACGTCAGGAAGTTGGATGACGAAGGCCCTGACTGCCTGCGGCGCTCCAATACGCAGGCAGGCGGTCAGGGCCGGGCCGCAGATCTCTAAAGTGAAGGTGTCGAATCTACGCTTTGGAGAAGCCCGACCATGACCAGACAAGAGCTTATTCCGCCGGACGCGGTTCTGGTAGCCATTGACGTCTCGAAGCTTCGCAACGACGTCCTGATTGAGGTTCCAGGCAAGACCAGGCGACGGCGCTTGTCGTGCTCAACACCAGGTCAGAACACGATCGCTTCGTCGATCTGCTGCGCGGCTTGGGCAAGCCCGTCATTGCCGGCTTCGAGGCGACAGGGAACTACCATCGGCCTCTGGCCTTCCGCTTGTTAGAGGAAGGCATCGCCCTCAGACTGGTGTCCTCCGTCGCGGTGGCTCGTACGCGTGAAGCGCTGCACAACGGTTGGGACAAGAACGATCCCAGAGATGCTCAGGTCATCCTGCACATGCTCCAGATCGGGGCGACGCAGACCTATCTCGATCCGATACGCGCCGGCATCAACGACATTCAGGAACTCTCGAAGACGCACGAGTTCGTCTCGAAGGCCAAGACCGAACTCTGGCACCGGCTACTGACGCATTATCTGCCGCTCTATTTTCCCGAAGTGGGCCGCTTCGCCGGTAACTCGCGCAGTGACTGGTTCCTCGCCTTCCTTGAGGCGTTCCCAACGCCAGCGAGTATTACAGCGCATCAAAAGGATGCCTTTGTCGACGCGGCTTGGGATGTCGTCGGCAAAAAGGTCTCAAAAGCTCGGCTCCTAGGCGATATTTACGAGACAGCTCAATTGTCTATTGGTCTTCCGGTTGAACTCGATGGTCCCGCCATCGCGATGTACCGGATGGTCATTGCAGAGGGGCGCAGCCTGATCCGGCAACGCGACGAGATCGAACGTCAGGCCGAAGCTGTCCTGCGAGATCACCCCGACTTTCTACGTCTGCGCCAGGTGCCAGGAATCGGCCCGATTATCGCGATGACCATCCTCGCCGAGGCGGGTGACCTGCGCCGCTTCCGCCATCACCGACAGTTCCTGAAGTTCTGCGGTCTCGACCTCGCCACGCATCAGTCCGGCCAGTTTCGGGGACAGACAAAGTTGTCGAAGTTCGGCAATGCACGTTTGCGACGTGCATTCTGGTTGGCAGCCCAAGTAGCAATACGCCAGCGTGACAACAGCTTCAGATCCAAATTTGAGCGCTACATCGCCAAGGATCGCGATAATGCCAATCTCAGGCGCAAAGCGTTGACAGCAGTTACCGCCAAGATGGCGCGCACAGCTCATGCCGTCATCAAAACCGGTACCGATTACCGGCCATTCATCGAAGGGCCGGTGCCAAGCGGAAGAACCCCTCTCCGTGCGTGCCGTGAGGGCGCATCCGCGACCCTGTAGATAATGCTCGGGTCTTCCGCTTGGAATTGCATCTCGTGTTGAGGACGGTGAGGACCACATGTTGCGCGTCATGGATCCTGTGTTCGCTATGGATGAGAGCTTCTTCCTTGACGGCGGAAGCCGCTTGGATGACGGTGAAGAAGATGCACTGGCCCACGTCAGTGCAGGGAGATTTGTTGCCAATCCGAATGCCAAACTTCCTGACGTGCTACGGCACGGAGCTCACCAGCATGGCGATCCTGCACTGGTCGCAAGAGAGCCGGGTCGAATGGCATTACATCGCCGCTGGCAAGCCGCAGCAGAACGCCTTCGTCGAGAGCTTCAACGGCCGGCTGCGCGATGAACTCCTGAACGAGACCCTGTTCACCTCGCTCGATCACGCACGCGAGGCGCTGGCCGACTGGAAGGACGACTACAATACCGTCAGGCCGCACAGCGCCATCGGCAATGTGCCGCCGGCAATCTACGCCATTCTCAACGACCCTGCGATGCAACGGGACGGGTCGTTTGAGCTACCTTGGGGCTCCGCGCCCCGTCCCGTTGCATCACCGAGCCAATACGGCTCAAATGACCTTCGGGCTCTACGTTCAATTGGATGAAACAAGGGGCTCAGGTCAGGAACTGTCGAAGAACCCGATAACCTGACCGAAGGTAAAGCCCCCTAACCTTTGCCTTCCTACTGCCCCGGTCCCAACAGGCGCCCGGGGCTTTTTCTTTTGGACGTGCGAGCACTACCCTTTGTTAACTGTACTCACACATTACCGAATCCTAGTTGTGCATTTGTGATGACCAACTTGAGCTAAGGGCGTATGGGAGACTCAATGACGGGCGGCCATCTGCACACCGTGCCCGTCAGAATACAACGTTTCGACTAAGAGAAGCCCTGGAGCCTCCAGCTGCTCCGGGGCCCTCTTTTGTCTGCTATGCACGGCGTGCATTGGGGGTCACAGAGGGGACGCCCATGACAGACGACAACGAGACTGAAGCGTACCCGACGACGCCCAGTTACTGCTCGAAAGCGGACATCATTCGCTCCGCCTGGGACGTCCGCTTTGTGTCAAGATCGGTCACTACGGCACCGACTATATGGCCCGTGCGTGGCTCGCCGCGTTTGGCATTCCCGCTAACGCGCCGAAGGACGCAGTATATCTCATCGGCCTCGATGACGCCGATGGTGACCCACTGGATACTGCGAAGCACAACTACGTCATCCGGTTCAAGAGCGAAAAAGATCTGCCGCCAGCCAAAGGGTTCTGGTCGCTGACAATGTATGACGACCAGTACTTCTTCATCGCCAACCCGCTGAGTCGTTACACCCTCAGCGAACGTAATAAACTCAAGAAGAACGCCGACGGCTCGATTGACCTTTATCTGCAGAAGGACAATCCCGACCCCGAAAAAGAATCGAACTGGCTCCCGGCTCCGGACGCGAAATTCATCCCATGTTCCGTTTGTATTGGCCGGATGAGACGCAGCCGTCGGTGCTGGACGGCACATGGTGGCCGCCGGTCATTCGGAAAGGTTGAGGGCAGCTCAGAGCAGAGCTTCTCAACGGCCGACTAATCGCCGAAGGTCCGCTTGGGACAGAAGCAGACATCGCGGCTGAGCGGCCAGCTCTTCCGCTAAGTGCCACAAGCCGACGTGCGACGTACCAAGCCACGCGCATGCCGGCCTTGCCGCCGAAGCCCGAGAGGTCCTCGCAGAAGGTGTAGTCGACCCTGGCGAACACGGCCGTGGCTTGCGAGAAGTTGAGCCGGTTCACGTCGGCAGAGATCTCGCCCCAGACGTCTCGGAGGTCGTCGTTGAACTGATAAGGAGCGGCCCGAGGACGCCGACGTGGCGCTGTTTTCATCCGACAGATTCACCTACAAGCTCGCGATCAGGAACAGCTTCATCATGTTGTCTTCCCAGGCCGACGTTGTGGTGCCGACCCATCCTCCGATCCGGCCTCTGACATTGGCGTCGTCGTCGGATAAGCGCACTCTGTTGCCACTGAAGTTGAAGCCGTCGATATCGGCCCAAGTGACCTCGATCGTCGCCAAAGGCTCGAAGAAGGTGCCGCCGGTGAACGAGCCGAAGCGGTAGCCGGCATGCCCCCTCAAACGCGTGGCTCGACGTGACCACACAGCGACTGAACGCTAACAGCATGACAACGCCCTCGGTAATCTTCGCCCAACTATGAGGCTGCCGCCTTTGCGCCTCACTGGCAGGACGTTGGGGCAGGGCGCCCCGCGAATCGACCATCCATCCATTTGAGTGTTGCCGCAGCGCTGTTGCGAGCAGCCCAGATGTGCGTCACGCCAGGGAGTGAGTTGAACAGAACCGTCTCTCCCCCCGCGCACAACCCTTTCGCAAAATTCTTCGTGGTTTGTGGATTCACAGTCTTATCAGCGGTGCCCTGGGCAATAAAGACCGGTGCGCCCGCGCGCTGCTTGCCGGGTGTGTTTCTCTGCATGATCCCCAACCAAGGATGCGTCGTTGACGGATCGATTGTCAGGAAGCTCCCCGACTTCAGTGCCTTGTCGTCCTTTGAAAGAATGAAGAGTTGCTTGAACGAGGTTAAGCAACCCCGCGCTGTCTCATCGAAACTCTTCCGTTTCGAGGCAACGATTATAGAGTCTGGCGACACTTTCTCGTGCGTGGCCCAAGAGAGCAAAGCCATTGCAATAAGGGATTGCTCAGTCTTCACATCGTCGCGGAACAGCTCAACAAGGTTCGTTGCGGGAGCTGCCGCAGCGACTCCGTAAAGCTTCAGCTCTGGGGCATAGCGCTTTGCGATCTGCCCGGCAAACAGAGCAGCATGGCCGCCCTGGCTGTGGCCCCATACGGCAAAGCGGTTCGATGCGCCGCTGTTCCCAAAATTTCTGGCCGCACGGACGGAGTCGAGCACAGCACGCCCTTCGCTTTCCCCGATGAGATAGGGATGAATACCCTCGGTACCAAGCCCGGGGTAATCCGTCGCCACCAAGATGTACTCCTTACGCATTAGCTCTGGCATGTTCCAGACTAAGCCCCACCGTTCAGGGTAAAGGGACGGGGCGCAATCGGGGACAACGCCGGAGGTCGGGTGCGCCCAGGCGATAACGTTGCGGCCTCCCGCTGGCGGAGGACCTGGCGGGATGTAGATCGCACCGGAGACAGGGATCGCTTTCCCCCGAGGGTCCGTGGATCGGTAAATGAAACGGAATGCCTGGCCGTAGCCGGCGCCGCCCCCACCAATTGGCCACACGCGAATGAGTGTTCCCGGTTTGCCGGGAATCTCATTGGGACGAATGTCATAGAATGCTGCGGCCGCCCCACTCCACAGGACGAATATGCTGAAGAGAGTGGCGGGCATTGCACCAGAAGGGACTTTCACTCTGGGGACTCTTATTTTTCCTGGAAGCTCTACGCAAAAGGTTGAAGCCATTCAGCTCTCTCGCACGCCATATGCTGAACCCCGTCATTGCCGGAAAACGCATCTCACGGCAATCAAGAGATAGCTCTGCGACATTCGTGAGCGTTCATTTTGGCACCAGATGGCAAGAATTTAAGCCGAGCCCCTGCAATTGGGTCACGCGGTTGCGCAGCTAGAGGGGAAGCCAAGATGCCGGCCGAGTGCGCGGGGGGCAGCGGTCTGGATCGACATTGTGGGCCGCCCTTTTGAGGGCGCTGTCCTATGCGGGCGCCGCGCGGCGGTCTTTCCCACGCGCCGCTCTCAACTAGTTCTCTGTCCATTCGGACGAGGCTTCCAAAAACTCTTCAGACACTCCACAGAGGTAACAGCAGTGCTTCGTCCAACGTCGTGTCTGGGTCATAGGCAGGCTTGGAGGCCGCCCGAGGTAGTAGGAGGGAATTGATGAACGGTGCTCCATCGTCGCCTAAACCTGCATTGCGTGACAGGGCAGTAAGCGAGGTCAAGGCACTCATCTACATCAGTGCTTATCTGTTCGTGGTATTCAGCGCTCTTAGTTTCTACAAGTCGTCAATTCTGCAGGCGGCAGGCGTGCATTGGCTGCCTTGGGGATTTGCACTGGTAAAGTCTCTGATCCTCGCGAAGTTCGTATTGATCGGACGCGCTCTCCATATTGCTGAAGGGCACCGAACAAAACCGCTCATCTGGCAAATTCTGCACAAGTGGGTTTCTTTTCTCATTCTCGCCGCCGGATTCACTGTAATCGAGGAAGCTAGCGTTGGCCTCATTCACGGGAAGACGATCGAGGCCTCTATCGCAGAGGTTGGCGGCGGCACGACCGAGGAGATGATTGCGACTGCTATCCTGATGTTTCTGGTCTTCCTTCCGCTCTTTGCGTACGGCGCTCTAGGCGAAGTTGTCGGGGACAAGGCTCTGTTTAAGACCCTATTCGTCACACGGCTGGAATTTGAAGTCGCAGATCAGAAGAGAACCGAGTCGAGCTCGCCCTAGCGTACTATTAAGAGCCTTCACTCGGAGAGTGATCATGACACAGCGGCTGAAAGATCTGCGAGAGCGATGGCAAGACCCGCTGCTTACGCTGCTTACCATATTGCTCGCGACGCTTATGTTTGTGCTGGCACCCCTTCGAGCAGAACATGTTCCGGGTATACAGGAAGTAGGCTTCACGCTCGTTGCCGTGGTCACTGGGGCCGTTCTGATCATTTCCGGCAGGCGGTTAGCTATCTGTGCTCTGCTGATAGCCATCTTCCTTGCAGCGGTCGCGGCCGTCCACCGGCTCTACCAACCATCCATGTTGGACGTTTATCTCGACGCTAGCGCGTGGCTCTTGGTCAGTTTGGCGCTTATCCTGGAAGTAGGGCGCGCGGTTTTCGGTCCCGGGCGCGTAACCTACCACCGTGTGATGGGTGCGGTCCTTCTATATCTCGCGATGGGTCTTGCCTTCACTGCGCTTTTTACACTTATCGGTGCCGCCTCGGACACTGCGTTTTCAGGCTTTGTCGTCAAGGACAGCACGAGCCTCGCTGACGTCATGATCTATTTCAGCTTCGGCGCTTTGACAGGCATTGGCTCTGGTGACATCACGGCGCTGCATCCTATTGCGCGAAGCCTTGTCCTTGTTGAGGCCATGATTGGTCAACTCTACCCAGCGACACTGCTGGCGCGGATTGTGACTCTTGAGATTGAGGATAGACCCCGCTTTTAGTACCGCGTCGGATCACTCGACGGGATTTGGAAGGAACCGGGAATGTCAGCTTTGGGTCAAAAAGCGGACGTGGGTCCTGCAAGTTGGCATGCCTGCTTCGTAGTCGTGCGGTGCGTGCCGCGCAGGAAAGCCACCAAGGCTCAGGTCTGCAGTTGCTTTTTGAATCGCTTGGGCGGCAGGCCTGTCCATCGGCGCATTGCGCGCGTCAGTGAGCTCTGACCGGCATAACCAAGATCTGCCGAGACCGACGCAACTTTCGTCTTGGGCGAAGAGAGACGTTGCTCTGCCAAGGCCTTCCTTACGCTAACCAGCAACGTTGAAAACGTTGTGCCTTCCTCGGACAGAGACCGCTGCAAGCTTCGAACACTCATGCCGCAAACCTCAGCCAAGTCGCGGACCGTGGGTACACCATCCTCAAACATCGACCGAAGGATAATTATCGCTGAGTGAGTAAGACTGCCGTCCCCACGAAGCGGTTCTAGTCCGGGTGGCGGTCCCTGCACCGAACGGTCGCGTGCGACAGAGAGGAAAACTCGATCCGCCACCACTCGCGGGATCTCGATCAGTGTAGAGGTGCCCGGCGCCGGCTCAAGGACGGGCCCGAACCATGGTTCAAGGTGGTCAAGCCGCACCGTCGGGTGGGGGGCCAGTTCCACACGTTTCAGGCGCCCCGCACCAGCACCGGTCATGGCACATATCCTGTCCGCCATCGCCACGGCGTATTGCAGCAACAAATGGGCGGTCTCCGGATCAAAGTTGGTCGTATAGAAGTGCCGCAGAACGAGGCTCTCGGACTGGGGATTCACCATCAATTGCTCATGGGAGCAGAATAGCGGGAGCGCCGCGGATACTCTCTGGAAGGCTTCCGTCGGTGCTCGTGTGCCCAAGGCGCGCGGCCAAGCAGGGCAAGCTCAAGATTGTTTGCCTCGGATACAATTCGGCATGGTGCGTCCGGGCCATCCACCAAGGCAATCGCGCGGAGAAGTCTACCGACCTTCAATAGGGAGATGGGTCTGAGCGGGTCGCTCGCCGGGTCGGTACTGAGTCCTGCGTCTCTGAAGATTGGATCGATCGGTCGACCGTGCGTGTGAAGCCACCGCACGGCCGGTACCAGCGCCATGGCCCGAATTAGAGGGACAGATTTCGACATCGCCTCGCTGGAGTGTACCAACGTGAAATAGGGTGGGCACCTTAGGATTTTGGCGCGCAATGAAAAAAACACACTGCGATCTGTGTTGCAACTGTTGCATCAGTTGAAGCTGCCAAAGCAGCTGTGGGACAACCGCACAGTTGCGTATGCCAGGAGGTCGACCAATGAATTTGCGTTCGTGCGTAAATGGAATCTGCTGCTCGATTGGTAGTGTCGCCATAGCCTTGGTTCTCTCATCGCCTGGATGGGCCGAGACCCCCGAGGCAAATGAGAACGCTGATATCGAGCTGTTATTCGTTCAGACATCGCCCCGCATCGAGGCGGATACTGAGGCCAAGAAGATCCGTCTTGTCGATGTAAACCAGCAGTCGCTCTACTTCTCCGACCGGCCGGTTCGCGTCGCGGGTCACATACCCATGGCTGCGTACATGAAGGAATGGACGGAGGCCCCCGACGATTTCAACGATGACCCGCCGAACGCAACCCTGTCCGTTTACGAACCGGGCAAAAAGGAAAACAGCGTTGTTGTCATCGAATTACTGAATCCCGTCGTTGATGGAAAGGACCTAGTCTACGACTACAATCTGATCGAGGGCGAGATGCCCAAAGGCGGCGAACATGCGGCGCTGTTCATAGATCGAATTGGGCCTGGCGGCGGCGTCGGTCTCGGATTCCACGGGGTCGGCGTCGGTTTGCGGGGTCCAGGCGTTGCCGGTTGGCCTGGGGTTGCCGTTCGAGCCGCCGCAAGCGAATAAGCTCCAAGCACGCCCTGTGATTCGCGTGCTGCGTGCCCCCCATCGACATCGACTCATCGTGCGGAACGCGTGGCTTTGCATGGAGTTCGACGATGCCTCAACGCCAAGGCAACAGTACCTGAAGCAAGCGACTATGAGTCAAAGACGGAATTGGACGACATTCGCCGCCGCGGCAATCGCGACAGTGTTGACCGTCACGGCACCCGCTTTGGCAGCGGGTGAACCGGACGAGACCGAACAGTTCGAGGCAATCGTTAAAGAAGCCTATGTCTATGCCTTCCCGCTGCTCGTAGCCTACCAAGTGCTGTATGACTACAACGTGGACCGGAAGTCGGGCGCCTATATCGCGCCTTTCAATACGCTCCACAATGAGGCGCGCGTCTACACGCCTAAAGACACCGCGGTCAAGACACCCAACAGCGATACGCCTTATTCGTTCGCTCAACTGGATCTGCGCGTCGAGCCGATGGTGATCTGCCTGCCGGCCGTTGACCCCAAGCGGTACCTCGACGTTCAGCTCACCGACATGTACACGTTCAACTATGGCTATATGGGCAGTCGCACGACGGGCAACAAAGCAGGCTGCTACCTGGTTGCCGGGCCAAAATGGTCGGGGAAGACGCCGGGCGGCATCAAGAAGGTCTTCCGCAGCGAAACTGACTTCAGCCTTGCGATCTTTCGGACGCAACTCTTTGATCCTTCGGACATGCCCAATGTCGAAAGGGTGCAGGCTGGCTATTCCGTCAGGCCACTCTCGGCGTATCTGGGTCAGTCGGCGCCATCGCCGGCGCCTACGATCAGCTGGCCCGTGCCCAGCAAGACGATGTTCGGGCCAGACTTTCCCGAGTATCTGAATTTCTTGCTCCAGTTCATGCCGGGCAGCGCGGTACCGGATTCTGAAAAGGCTTTGCGCGGCCGTTTTGAAACGATCGGCATCGGGCTCAGACAGCCGTTCGATTCCGCAAATTTTTCTCAGGAGGAGCAACAGGCCCTTGCCGCTGGGATCAAGGCGGCGACAGCAAAGATTGCAGAAACCGCCGAGACTGTCGGCGCCAAGGTCAATGGTTGGCAGATTGGCGCCGCGGCAGGCGATCGGGCATTCTTCGATGGAAACTGGGCCTTGCGCGCAGCCGGCGCGAAGCTTGGCATTTACGGCAATAGCGAGACCGAGGCCGTCTATCCCTTCACCCGAACGGACATAAACGGTGTACCGCTGGATGGCAGCATGCACAACTATACGCTGACGTTCCCTGCGGGCAAGTTGCCGCCGGTCAATGCTTTCTGGTCGGTGACCATGTACGACGGGCGCACACAGCTGTTGATCGACAATCCGATCAACCGCTATCTCATCAACTCGCCGATGCTATCGGACCTCAAGCGTAATCCGGATGGCTCACTCACGCTCTACATCCAGCACGACAGGCCGGGCAAGGGGCGTGAATCGAACTGGTTGCCGGCACCTGATGGGCCGATGTTCGTGGTGATGCGACTCTACTGGCCGGAGGCAACGGTCCCTCGGTCTTCCCACTCGGGCACGGGACCTGGGCGCCGCCGGGGCTCGTGCCTGTCACCATGCCCGCGCGCTCGACGTGAGGCGCTTAGGCGACAAGTCGCTCGAGACGGTCATCCGTACCGATCAGCGCTATGGCGGCCATCCGTTCTTCCAGGGGCCGCGCGGTTGGCCGTACTGGAACTTCCTGGAATATCCCAAGCCGATCCAGGATCCCAACCTGTGGCCGGACATGCAGTCTACTTATTTCCTCACGCGTTTCGCCTTGCCCTCGGGCGCGACGCTCACCCTGCGGGGCCCCTATCCCCGCGCGCGCTACTTCAAGCTCGCGCTTTACAAGGCCGAGCACGGCACCTTCGTCTCGATCGGCGAGGATCTGGCGGGCTGGGACATCGCACCCGATCCCGGCTCGACGAACCCGTTCGTGCCTGGCAATTATCGCTTGGGTGAGCCGCGCGACTATACCGTGAGCATCCTCGCCGAAGACCCGCCCGACGACCCGAAGTTCCGTGAGGCGAACACCATGTATGGCGGCCGGAGCGGCGGCGATCTGCAGATGGTGCTGCGCATCTATCTTTCGGATCAGGGCAGCGACGGCGCCGGCTGGGGGCCGTGGGCCTCGGCAGTGCATAAGTACGGGCTGCCCGAGATCGAGCTAACCTATGCGGACGGGACCCGGCTGAGCGGAGCCGAGGCCGCAGCGGCCATCGGCAAGCCCTACGACGCCAGCCTCACGCAGCCCTTCACCGCGGCGCAGTGGGAGGCGCTCGTCCTCTCGAAGGACAACGACCCCACACACAGCCCCGCGACAGCGCCGGCGCGCAAGGACCCGAATTGGGTCAAGTACTGGAACATCCGCTACTCGATCCTCGGCTCGTTCATGACGCCCGAGGAACAGGCGAAGCTCCCATACAAGGGGCCGATCGACGGGGGCGGCGATCCCGACACCCAGTATCTTTTCGTCCAGTTGTCACGGCTGTTCGGCCCGGTCTTCGTGACCCGCGGCAAAATGCCGAGCTTCCCTGACACCTATTCCGGAGCCGCTGAGACCGGGCTTGAGATCATGCCGGAGGCGCAGACCCAGTACTTCTCGATCGTGAGCTGCGAGGCGGCACCCTCGGGGCAGATCGTGGACGGGCTTTCGGACATGCAGATCCCCGTCGACGAGGAGGGGAACTATACAATCGTCTACAGCCGCAAAGAGGACCGGCCTTCGAATGCGACAACGGAGAACGGCGTCGCCTGGATCGAATGGAGCCCACGCGGCGAGGGCCTCGATACGCCCCAGAACCGCACTGAATTCGGAATGCTGATGATGCGGATTATGGCGCCGAGTTCAGACTGGGCCGAGAGTCCGGCCAAAATCATGAAGCCAGGCGAAGGGGCGGCGGTGATGGGCGCCTACTACCCCAGAGGTCAATACATGACCAAGGAAGACTTCGAAGCACTAGGCGAGACACCTTTTCGACAGTCGGATACGCGGACGGGCGACCGCTCCGCCGCCCCCCCAGAGGACAAGTGATGGATACAATTGCACGCACATTGGCGGCGGGTGCCGTTCTTTCCGTGTTGAGCGCCGTCCCGGCTAACGCGGAGGACGCCGGCACCGTAGCGAAGGAGGTCGTCGCCGACCTAAAGGCCAAGCTCCTCGATCGGCCGATGAACAATCTACAGGCTGCCAATGGCCCGATTCCCGGTGACCTCACGCTCTATGCCTTAGAGCTCGAATGTCAGAATGGGATTCCCACACCCGGTTACTACTCTTCGCTCAACGGGGCCGAAATATCGGACGCGCAACGCTCAGGCATTTTTCCGTGTGCGAGCTTCACCGGCTCGTGGGACGAGCCGAATGCGGTCTTTGCGTTCCGGAGTGTCGATGACTATCCGGGCATCTCCTATATGAATAACCGCAAACCCGGAGAGCTTTACATCGTCGGCGGTGAATTCCCCACGCCCGACGATAGGCGAATGGTGGGTCCCTATATCGCCAAAGCGGACGCCACCACGGGCAAGCAGATTTGGCGAACGTATCTCGACAATCCCAACGTGTCGGGACGCTGGATCGCCAATGCCAACCTCAACATCCTTCCAGACGGTGACATTGCGTTTGCGTGGTCTCATTTCGTGACACGACTCGATGGGGATACCGGCCTGA
Source organism: Methyloceanibacter methanicus (assembly GCF_001723285.1). Lineage (GTDB taxonomy): Bacteria > Pseudomonadota > Alphaproteobacteria > Rhizobiales > Methyloligellaceae > Methyloceanibacter > Methyloceanibacter methanicus. Next base: position 21,673 of record NZ_LPWG01000008.1, read on the forward strand.
TCGAGAAGGTCACGTCATTGCCCACGGGCGCGGCGCCTGTCGCAGATGTTAACTTCAAGCACCTCACTATCGCGCCTGACGGCACCTTGATCCTGAAGGACCAGACCCGGCCGATCGGTTGCACGCTCCAAGGCACGATGGCGATCATCTCCTGCGTGCGGGAGGGAATGCAATCGCCCAACTCGGTGCTGGTTGCGGTCGATCCCAAGACGCTCGAGATTCTCGACTGGCTGCAGCTGCCCGAGCCCGCGCCCTCGCCGCACATCATCGCGCCCTATGGCGAGAAGATCGCGATCTACATGGGGATGGAGGAGACGCTCGGCCGGTTCTTCTGGGATCCCGCGGCGAAGAAGTTGTCGACCGACGAGAGCTGGCAGATCAAGCCGCTCGCGCCGGGCCAGCAGGCGCTGACCGCGCCGACCGTGGTCGGCGACTGGATCGCCGTCCAGACCAACGGGCTCTTCAGCGACAAGAAGGCGTCGAGCGTGGTCGTGGTGCATCGCGACGACGCCAGCCGCACCGACACTATCTTCCCCTTCGGCGAGCTCAAGGAGCATGAATACAGCTTCGCGCCCCCGAAGAACGGCGCGGACCCCGAGAACAACATGATCTACTCAGCCGACATGGGGATGCGGAAGGTTGCGGGGATCACGGTGGACCCGGCGACCGGCAAGCTCGCGACCCGGTTTGTGGTCGATGACATCTCCAACACCTTCCAGCCGGTGATCGGGCCCGCGGACAAGCGGGTGCTGCTCCTGACCAGCATCAAGCTGCCGTTGGAGATCGAGCCGATCTTGCTCGCGGTCAAAAAATCGAACTATACGGAAAGTCTCACCTGGCGCGACGCCGCGACGGGCAAGATCCTCGCCGAGAGCGACCATTTCGAGCCGCTCACCGTCAATTCGCTCACCACGCCGGGCTTCGGCGGTCGGGTCTATTTCCCAACCGCGGTCGGCAAAGGCTTCTACATTCTGCAGGCGATGCCTAGGGAGGCGGAGAAGACGGCAAAAGAGAAGTGACCCGTAAACCAATGCGATTTCTGCTTTGTGTCAAAAGTGGATGTCGCTAGGTGTTGGACGTGGCTCCTCGCCACTGGAACTAGTGCCAGCCCGCCAACTGTCGCTGTCCTAAGTTCGCCTTGTATATTCGCGCGGCGACAGACCGGTCCAGCGCCGGAACGCACGGGTGAAATGCGCCTGTTCGGAATAACCGAGCATGAAGGCGATCTCCATGGCCGACTGTTCTCCGAGGGCGACCCTGCGGATCGCTTCCACGCGCCGTACGTCGTCGACGAGTTCTTCGAAGGCGAAGCCGAAGTCGCGCAGCCGGCGCTGCAAGGTGCGGCGACTCATGCGCAACATGGCGGCCACGTGATCGATGGTTACGCTGCCGTACGGCAGAAGCTCGGTGATGAGCGTTCCGAGTTTTCCGGCGGTCTCCAACGGGTCGTAGTTCCTCGGCACACGATCGTTCGCTTGCAGCGGAATATCCAGTACGGCGCGGTCGACGAGAATTCCGTCGATGTCCGCACCGAACGTGAGGGAGGATCCCATTGTCTCCTCCAGCCGCTCACCCGCCCGTTCGTAGGGTAGTGCGAACTGCGCTCCGACGCGTCCGGGGCACCCGCGCGCAAGGCGATGCTACGCAACACGGCCAGCGACCCGAGGATATGTTGCTGCGGCTCGATGCTCGAACGCCCTTGGTAGGCGAAACTGATGAGCGCCTGTTTTCCCTTCATACCGAAACGGAGATCTGTGCCCTGGTGGAGCAAGCCGATGCCGCGGACGGCGATGTCAAAGGCCTCTCTCAAGGTGCGGGCTCGCGTGATCTGCACGCCCCAGGTGCCGAGGTCGGGAAGTTTGAACCGGCCTCCGACGGCCGCGCCTGGAAAACGCTCGCCAACCGCGGCGAACAGCGTGTTGCCGAGCGTGAAGCACAGCTCCCGCGAAATCCAGCCATCGGCATTCAACATCATCGAGGGTGAGACGCCGGACTTCCGGAAAATCTCCATCGGATCGATGGACCGGCTTCTGAGATAGGGCGCGATGTGGAGGAGCGTACGCGGGTTGTGAGCAAAACCTTCGTGCAGCATTCCCGACGACTCTTTTTGGCACCAGATGGCAAGACTTGTAGCCGAGCCTCTGCTTACCGTCACGCCCGCTCAACCCTGAATGGAGTCCACGTAATGACAATTGGAGTCCGTAGTGTGGGAAATGCCACACTGGCGCTGGCTCCGCTCGTCACTGGCATTTTTGTTGCCAAGGCTGCTGAGGAAAAGAAGACCGATTTCCTGTTCGTGCAGAGCGCGAAAAGCATGAAATACGATCCAGACACGAACAAGCTGACCCTGGAGAATGTCAGCCCCGTGACACTGTTCTTCACCGACCGCCCCGAGCGCACTGCCGGCAACATGAAGACGACGCGCTTCATCCCGTTCTGGAGCGAGGGAGAGGACAGCTTCAAGTCCGATCCGCCGAACGCCGACATCTCCATTATTGATGGCAAGATGACGAAACAGACAGTCGTCGAGCTCAAGGACCCGATCCTCGACAATGACACCCTGACCTACACGGTCAAGGTGATCGAAGGCGAGATGCCGGCTGAAGGCGCCGAGATCGCGGTCTTCATCGACATCATCGGCCGTCCTTTGACGCCACTGTCCTATGCGGGCGTCGCGCGGCGTTCGTTCCGGCGCGCCGCTCTTTACTAGTTATTTTTGGTCCCGGTTGGGGCTACACTTTCAAGGTTGTATTCAGACTCTAGCGAGGAAACACATGACGAAAGCCATTCTTACAATTGCCGCCATACTGGCCGGCGCTCTTTCGGTCCCCGCCTTCGCTGCAGAGCCTACGCCGGCGGAGGAGAAATACTGCGACGTCGACTACCGGAAGTATTGCAACGAAGACGGCATCGGCTCCGAACTGTTGACGCTGTGCATGCGCCAGCACGGTCATGAGCTGTCTCCTGACTGCATCAAGGCGCTCGAGCAAGCAGGCGAGTTGACGCCTTCTGAGGAAGCGGACGCCAAGGCACACGGCCTCTAGCCGCAAAGCCGTAGCATTGAAAGCACATTCTTGAGGGCAAGCTCAGATGACAAAGTTACTTGCAGGGCTTTGCACCGGTTTTCTGCTGGTCGGGTTAGGATTGGCTCCGACACCGGTTCACGCTCAGGACGAGGCCGCCGGTGACAGCGCCACGGCCGCAGACTCAGCGGAAGAGGCTCCCAAGGAGGAGACCTTCATGGACAAGTTGAAAGAGACCTTCAAGGAAACCACAACGCCAACCGATGAGGAAACGGACGCGATTGGAACGTCGGAAGACGCCGACCGCGACCTCTATTAGTCACACTCGGCGGTTACATTTGGCGCGGAGGCGGCTGCCCCCGCGCCGTTTTACGTTCTAGGCTCACATGGGCGAGACCCACAAAAGGTCCAAGGAGAAACGTCATGTGCCCCGTTCGTCCCATGCTTGTGGCGAGCATCGCCGCAACCATCACCGCAATCAGCCCCGTCGCCGCGCAGGTTTCCCAAGAGACTTTGGACTCGCTTTCGACCCCGGACAAACTCGATACCCGGGTCGGTACGTTCGAGTTCAGCGATGGCGTTCCGTCCGAAGCCACAGCAAAGAGCATTTACGACACCATCGACTTCACCCGAGCGCTGAACGTCTACAACAACAGCTTTCGCGGTGCCTCGGCGCTTGGTCTGAAAAAGGGCTTCGAGAGCGTCGGCGCCGGCAGCGGCGACATCATCATCTTCGAGAGCCTGATGGACGCCAACTCGCTCTTCCTGACCGCCAACGCCGACACTGTCTATTATCTCGGCTGGATCGACCTTTCGGACGGGCCAATGGTGATCGACCAGCCCACTGATGGGCTCGGCGCGATCAACGACATGTGGTTCCAGTGGGTCACCGACGTCGGCAAGCCGGGACCCGACCGCGTCTTGGCGGCAAATACCTGATCGTCGGCCCGGACTATGACGGCCCGCTCCCCGAGGGTGGCTATTTCGTCGCTCACGCGCGGACCAACACGGTGCTCTACGCCATGCGGGCCTCATCGAAAACGGCAACGACCCTAAGCCCGCGGTCGACAACATCAAACAGAACCTCAAGATCTACCTTACAAGCCGGGTAGCTTCGGCACGCCGATCGCCGAGGCGCTCAAGGGCACGGTCCGGCTCGCCGGCGAGCCCAAGATACCGGACATGAAGTTCATCGACGTAAGCGGTAAGTCGTTCAATACCATTCCGCCGAGCGACTACGGCTTCTTCGAGATGATCAACGAGAACATCCAGAACGAGCCGGCGACCAGCTATGACGTCGAGCTCGCCGGGCAACTTGCCGCCATCGGCATCGTGCACGGGAAAAAGTTCGAGCCCGACGAGCGGATGAAGAAGATCCTCTCCGACGCGGCGCGGGCAGGCCAGGCCTTCGGCCGCGCGCTTCAATGGCAGTACGCGGCGAAACACCCCGAGTGGGCTTATTACGAGGGCTCGCAGTGGGGCGTGATGCTATGGCAGGGCGGCGCGCTGTTCGAAACGCCGCCACCGCTGTTCGAGGACGGCAGGTTCAAGCCGCTGCCTCCGACCGGCGCTCGTACGCTCGATAGCCGCACGGCCTTTTACTACGCGTACACGCTTGACAGCCCGGCCATGATCATGCGGCTTCCGGGCGTAGGCTCGCAGTACCTGATTGGCTTCCGCGATGCGAACGGCAAAGTCTTCGATGGCGCAAAGACATACAAGGTCGCCCTGCCCAAGGATATCCCGGCTAAGGCCTTTTGGTCGCTTACGCTCTACGACAGCCAGACCCGCTCGATGCTGCAAACGCCGCAGAAGTTCCCCCGAGCCGGCAGCCAGAGCTATCCCACCCCGGCGGCCGAGGCGGCGGAGAACGGCTCCACGACGGTCTATTTCGGCCCGGAACAGCCCGAGGGCGTAGCGCGCGGCAACTGGATACAGACCGACCCAAAAAGCGGCTGGTTCACGATCCTTCGCCTCTACAGCCCGCTCCCGTCCTTCTTCGACAAGAGCTGGCGGCCGAGCGAGATCGAGATGGTCAATGAGTGACGGCCAAAAACACGATCCCATGATTGCAAGCTGTCCGGACGGCCGGAGCGCGGGGACCTGCCTCGCGCTCTTGGCCTCGGCAATGCAGTTTGCAGCACTCGCGTTGCCGGGCGGCGCTGCTTGCGCGAAGGACGACAATGCGGCCTTAGCACAGCAACTGGCCAATCCGATCGCCGATCTCACAGTCGTGCCGTTTCAGTACGACCTTCTATTGAATGGCGGGCCCGACGGTGACGCGACTGGTTCCGTGCTGACGATTCAACCGATTATTCCGATTCACCTCAACAAAGACTGGAATCTCATCACACGTACGATCCTGCCGGTGGCGTATGCAAGCGGCATTCCGACAGGCGACTTTGGCGGACTGGGCGATACGCAGTTCAGCGCCTTTCTGTCTCCGCAGAAATCGGGCGCCGACGGTTTGGTCTGGGGAATCGGCTCGATCGTGAACTTGCCAACGGCCACGAACTCAGACCTAGGCACCAGCGAGTGGGGCGCCGGCCCCACAGCCGTTGCGCTCGTTCAGAAAGGGCCCTGGACTGTCGGTGCGCTGGCCAATCACCTCTGGACGTTCGATGACGCACCCGCTGGCGCCGCGACCCGCAGCCTCACCACGACCGGCGCTGGGTACGTCGATCAGACCTTCACGCAGCCCTGGGTGACCTACGGTTGGGGCTCAGGACAGTCCGTCACACTGACATCGCAGACGTCGTATAACTGGAACTCCGACGAATGGACCGTGCCGCTCAATCTCACCTACCAGTCGGTTGGCAAACTCGGCGATCAGTCGGTCCAATTTCAGGTCGGGGGGGCATACGCCCCTATCGTGCCGGACGACTATCCAAACTGGGGGCTGCAGGCCAGCCTCATCTTCCTCTTTCCCAATTGAGCGCGAAAACGTCGTAGTGCTGGATGTAAGTACCGTATGCGATCCAAAGAAATTGCGAACTCAAGAACGTAAACGGGCGTTAAACGTCTGCTGAATGCCGGGCTTTGATGAGAATGCAAGACCATCTCTGAAAGGAGAACTACCCATGTTTGAGGTTGAAGCCGCGTTGCAAAGAACTCAAATCGCATTGCTGCCCGCATGCGTTGCGGCGGTGATGCTGGCTTCGCCGGCGAAAGCCCTCACGTCCGACGAGGCGAAGGCGATCGCCATGGATGCCTACATCTACGGCTACTCGCTGATCACCACCGAGGTGACGCGCGTGCAGATGAGTAACGTTCCGAAAGTAGAGGGTCTGCACGCCCCGCTGGGCGAATTCATCAATGTGCCGAAATATCCTCCGGCGGACTACCGCGGTGTTTCGGCGCCAAACGCGGATACGCTCTACTCCATTAGCTGGCTCGACCTGGCCGAACCGCAAGTGTTCAGCTATCCCGAGATGGGCGACCGCTACTACATTTTCGAGGTCGTAGATCTTTGGATGACCGACAACGCCAATTCCCCCAGCACCCGCACCGTTGGCGGCAAGGCGGAAAACTACCTGTTCACCGGACCGGGTTGGAAGGGCACGGTGCCAGAGGGGATGAAACACATCCCGATGAATACCCGGTACATGGTGATGCTCGGCCGCATCTACGCCGACGGCACGGAGAAGGACTACAAGATCGTCAACGCAATCCAGGCCAAGCTCAAGGTGACGCCGCTTTCGGCCTGGGGAACGGACTACACGCCCAAGGCCCCGGAAGCGACAAGGACCCGGGCTTCTCGATGACGGAGAAGCCGCAGCAGGTCATCCTCGACATGGGGACCAGGGGCTATTTCGACATGCTAGCCGACCTGATGTGCAAAACCGCTCCCGCGGCGGAACAGGACGCTCCCATTGTCGCCAAGATGGCCGAGATCGGCATCGAGCCGTGCAAGCCCTTTGACCTCGGTGCTCTCGATAAAGACGTTCAGGATGCGCTCGAAGCGTTACCAAAAGAGGCCTTGGACAAGATCGAGGCCAATCGAGACATCACGGGCAAAAAGGTCAACGGTTGGGTCATCACGAAGGGCCTGGGCGAATACGGTACGAACTATTTGAAGCGTGCCGTGGTGGCGGCCTTCGGCTGGCCTGCGAACCGCGAAAAGGATGCGGTCTATCCCTACACCGAGGTCGACAGCAAAGGCGAAACGCTCAGCGGAGCCAATAAGTACACCCTCACCTTCGCCAAGGAGCAGACCCCGCCGGTCAAGGGCTTCTGGTCGATCACCATGTATGAGATCGATAACGGCTGGTGGTTCACACCCAACAAGCTGAACAAATTCACGGTTAGCCCGCGCAACGACCTCGAATACAATGACGACGGTTCGCTCACGCTCTACTTCCAGCAGGAGAGCCCGGGGAAGGACAAGGAAGCCAATTGGCTGCCCGCGCCCAAGGGCGCCTTCATCCCGATGTTGCGGATGTACTGGCCGCAGGAGTCGGACCCATCGATTCTGGACGGAAGCTGGACGCCTCCAGCCGTCGAGAAAGCCGAGTAATTCAACCGTTCACGGAGAACACTGACATGTTAGCTATTGGAAGCGCATTCCGGCGAATGCGAAACGTCGTTCTGCCCGGTGCCATGGCGGTGGTCGTGGCCGCGACACCGGCAAAGGCGATCACACAGGACGAAGCCAATGCCATCGCGACCGACGCCTACGTCTATCTCTACTCTCTCGTGACGATGGACCTGACGCGGCTTCAGTTCACCAATGTGGACAAGGTCGGGACCTTCTCGGCACCGATGAATGCATTCGCCAACGTACCGACCTACCCCACGGCCGACATGACGACCGTGGTGCGGCCGAACTTCGACACCCTGTATTCGGCCGCCTGGCTCGACCTGACCAAGGAGCCGATGGTTGTGTCGATGCCGAGTACGGATGGGCGCTACTACCTGCTGCCAATGCTGGATATGTGGACCGACGTCTTTGCGTCTCCCGGCTGGCGCACCACGGGTACGGAGGCGCAGACCTTCCTCGTCACCCCGCCAGGCTGGACGGGCACGGCTCCGGACGGCATGACCGAGTTGAAAGCGTCGACGCCCTATATCTGGATCATCGGCCGCATCAAGACGGACGGCCCGGACGACTACGCGGCTGTCAACAAGATCCAAGACGCCATCACGCTGCGGCCCCTGTCTCAGAAGGACAACGCCGACTGGAAGCCGGAGCCGACGAAGATCGATCCCGACGTCGAGATGAAGACGCCGCCCAAGGAGCAGGTGGACAACATGTCGGGCGAGAAATTCTTCACCTATGCGGCCGAGCTTCTGAAGCTGCACCCGCCGCACTTCACCGACCAGCCGATTATCGCGCGTATGGCGCAGCTTGGCATCGAGCCCGGCAAGAGCTTCGACTTCGAAAGGGCTGATCCGGTCGTCAAGGCGGCGGTGGAGCAGGCGCCGAAGGCTGGTCAAGAGCTGATGGCGTGGAAGCTGCCGAGGCTGGCCGAAGTCGTGAACTATTGGTCGATGAACACCGACACGATGGGCGTCTACGGCAACTATTATCTCAAGCGTTCCATCATCACCCAGCAGGGGCTCGGGGCCAACGTGCCGGAGGATGCGGTCTACCCGCTGAATATCGGCGACAAGGAGGGTAAGCCCCTCGACGGCACGAACAACTACACGATTCACTTCGAAAAGGACGAGATTCCACCGGTAGACGCCTTCTGGTCTATTACGCTGTACGATCCGAAGGGCTTCCAGGTGGCCAATGCGCTCAACCGCTTCGCCGTCTCGAACTGGATGCCGTTCAAGTACAACGACGACGGCTCGCTCGATCTGTACTTCCAGAACGAGAGCCCCGGGCAGGACAAGGAAACGAATTGGCTGCCGGCGCCCAAGGGCCCGTTCAACCTGACCATGCGCCTCTACGCACCGAGGTCCGCTGCACTGACGGGGAAGTGGTCCCCGCCACCCGTAACGAAGGCGGACTAGCAAAATCAAACGAGGGGTGCCCACTTTGGCGCCCCTCTTACGTCCGCTATGGGTCAAACCCGATCTCAGCGGGCGCAGCAGCAGGGTCTGATCCGTGCCAAAAGCCGACGCCTATATCTTGCTTCTAAGGGCCAGATCGGCAGCGGTAGCGGCTCGGCGCAAACCCCGTACATCGCTGAAATGCCCGCGAGAAACTCGCTATTTCGCTGTAGCCCAGAGAAAGGGCAATCGCGGTGACCGGCTCAGCGGACTCGCGCAGGAGGGCGCGCGCGCGTTCCATTCGCGTCTGCTCAACTAGATCTCGGTAGGTATGGTTTTCTTGGGCAAGTTGACGCTGCAATGTGCGTGGACCGACTCCCAATACTCTCGCCGCACCGTCGAGAGCGACATCCGAGTCCAAGAGCCGCAGCCGGATGACCTCGCGAACGGCTTCGACCTGGTTCCGTGGGGGGCGTTCGTCTACGAGCTGCCGCAAGTCGCTGAGGGTCACCACTTGGCTGACTTGAATCGGGCGAATTGCCGCGCGGCCCAAAAGGCTCGCCTCGAATACCACCGCGTTCGAGGGCATGTTGAAGAAGACCGGCGCTCCAAAGGCGGTCTCGAGGTCGCGCCACCGTCTCGGTCTGGCGTATTCGACCTCTATCCGTGACGGGACCCACGAGGCACCGAGGTAACGCCGCAGTCCGTTGAGCATCGGCTTCAAAATATGATCGGTGTGATGCCGTCGCCCGATTCCGATCGGTTCGATGACGCGATACCCCCACCATACCAAGTCGTCCGACATCTTGATGCTGAATGCGGTGCCGGACTGGTGGTAGGCAATGGCCCGGATCGACCGCGCCAATAGGCTTCGCACGTCGCCGGCAGCCAGCATGTACTTCACGAACGGGCCGAAATCCTCCGGGCGCATAGCGCTTCCCAACGCGATTCCGAACAGGTCGTCTCCCACCTCTCGGGCACCGCGCTCGATCAACGCCATCAGGCTTCGAAGGGGAAGTTTCCGGTTTTGCTCCTCGGCGAGCTCAATCGGCAGGTCTTCCGCGCGGAAGACGCGGGCAACCGCCGTCGCTCCTCTCTCTGCTTCAAGAAGGCGCGGAAGAGGACCGAGTCCCCGGGCGATAGTGAAGGACGCGGTGGTCATCGAAACACGGTGTTGAGGTACCTTTGTCACCAAATATCAAGCGCCAGACAGGATCGAAGGCTATCATTAGTTGTGGGTTGTCGTCGCTGAATTATCGCACTCGCGCCGTATGATCCGCAGAGGCTCAGGCGACATCCTTGGAAGGACGAAGAAGTAATGCGGAAGATCTCTGTGTGGCGTGCGGCGGGCATCGGTGTTGCCCTGGCCATTGCGGGAACGGTCACCCCGGCAACAGCTCAAGACAAGAAACCCAACATCCTGTTCATCATGGGTGACGATATCGGCTGGATGCAGCCAAGCATCTATCACCGCGGGCTCATGGTCGGCGAGACCCCGAATATAGACCGCATCGGCCGAGAAGGCGCGATGTTTACGGACTACTACGCCGAGCAGAGCTGCACGGCGGGCCGCACGGCCTTTTTCACCGGCATGCAGCCGGTACGCGCCGGCATGACCCTACCGGAGATCCCCGGCGCACCGTCCTACCTGCAACCCGGTACGCCGGCGCTGGCCAAGTTTCTGCTCGACCTCGGCTACACGACCGGTGAATTCGGCAAGAACCATCTTGGAGACCACGCAGACTCGCTGCCGACGGCCCACGGCTTCCAGGAATTCTGGGGCTACCTCTATCACCTCGACGCCATGCAAGGGGTAAGCTTCCCCGACATTAACAAGACGCCGACCGAGCAGGCGGTGGCGCCACCATGTAAGAACACGCCTGTCCCAGGTCTCGATCCGGTGCCCGGTGCCATCGATCCGAAAGACGGGATTTGCATGACGCCGCCCCGGCCGGTGCTCCATTGCACATCCTCGGACGGGACTGGGAAGAGCCAGACCTGCAAGGACGAAGGGCCGCTCACCTTGGAGCGCTCGAAGACCGTGTCCGAGGAGATTTCTGCCCAAGTCATCGACTTTCTCGACCGCAACGATCCGGAGAAGACCGGTAAGCCGTTCTTTGTCTGGTACAACCCGGCCCGCATGCACATCACCACCGTGCTGTCGGACAAGTACTACGCCATGGTAGGCGAACCCGGCGGCAAGGATTGGGGCGTCAACGAAGCCGGCATGAAGCAGATGGACGACAATATCGGCTACGTCCTCAAGAAGCTTGAGGACATGGGTGAGCTTGACAACACCATCGTCGTGTTCACCACCGACAACGGTGCCGAGACCATCACCTTCCCCGATGGCGGCAACACGCCGTTCCAAGGCGGCAAGCTGACGACCTGGGAAGGCGGTATGCGTGCTCCGGCCGTGGTGCGCTGGCCGGGCCAGATCAAGCCGGGCACGGTAATGAACGACACCTTCGCCTCGCTCGATTGGCTGCCGACGTTTGTTGAGATTGCCGGAGGCCCCAAAGGCAACGATTTGAAGGCGCAAATCGAAAAGGGCGAATATCCCGGCATCGACAAGACCACGCTCGACGGCGTCAACCAGATCGACTACCTGACCGGCAAGTCGGCCAAGTCGGCCCGCGATCATTTTCTGTACTGGTCCGGCAAGGTCCCGTCGGCGGTGCGGTACAAAAACTGGAAAATGTACTTCGCGATGGTGTCGCAAAGCCCGAGCGGCTTCGTCGCCGGCGCCTTGCCCTACCACTGGACCCAGGTCGTCAACATCAAACGCGATCCGTTCGAGACGTCCATTGGCGCTCACGAGAAGACGCTCATGGGTGTGGGGGGCGCGCTCGCCGGACCGGTGACGGCCTACCAGTATGACTGGAACATGCTGCCCATCGGCCAAGCGCTATGGCTCAAGCATCTTGAGACCTACGTCAAGTTTCCGCCGCTGCAGAACCCGGCCAGCTACAACCTGGATCAGGTCGTGCAGCAGGTGAAGGAAATGAAGACGTCGAGCCACGCGGGCGAGTAGACCCCTTCATGGGCTTTGGGATGGGCGGCCAGGTTCGTTCACCAGAAGGAGACGCATGATGGTTGCGTTCCGGATGAAGCGTTTGGTCCGTGTGGGCGCCGTCGCGCTTCTGCTTACGCCCTTTCTGTCCCTCTCCGCTCTTGCCGAGGCCGACGATCCCCTGCCGTCGTGGAACGAGGGCGCGGCTAAGGCCGCCATTCTCGATCTCGTGTCCAAGACGACGACAGAAGGCGGCAGGGACTACGTGGTGCCTGCCGACCGCACCGCGGTGTTCGATCAGGACGGCACCACCTGGGTGTCGCACCCGCTTTACGGCCAGGCGCTGTTCGCGCTGGACCGGCTTGCCGAGCTGGCGCCCGAGCATCCGGAGTGGAAAGACACCGAGCCGTTCAAGACCGTGCTCGACGGCGACCACGAAGCAATGGCGAAGTTCACAGAGAAGGACTGGTTCGAGATCGTCGCCGTCACCCATGCCGGCATGACCAGCACGGATTTCGCCAAGATCGTCGCCGACTGGCTGCCGAAGTCCAAGAATCCGATCTTCAAGCGGCCGGTGACTGAGCTCGTGTACCAGCCAATGATCGAGGTGATGGACTATCTGCGCGCCAGCGGGTTTCGCACCTATATCGTGACGGGAGGCGGGCAGGATTTCGTGCGCGTGTACTCGAAGCCCGTCTATGGTATCCCGACCGAGCAAGTGATCGGATCAAGCATCGTCACCAAATACGAAATGGTGGACGGCAAGCCGGTTCTGATGCGCGACCCCAAGCTGTTCTTCAACGACGATTTCGACGGCAAGGCCGTCGGCATCAACCTCTTCATCGGCAAGCGACCGCAGATCGCCTTCGGCAATTCGGACGGCGACAAGGAGATGCTGCAATGGACCACCGCCGGCGACGAGCGCGCGGCGCGGTTTCCTGGTCCTGCACGACGATGCCAAGAGGGAAGTCGCCTACGGTCCGGTCGACGGCTTGCCGGACACCAAGGTCGGGACGTTCAACCAGGCACTGATGGATAGTGCTAAGGGAAGCGGCTGGATCGTCATCAGCATGAAGAACGACTGGAAGCGCATCTTCGCCTGGGAAGAGTAGTAGCCAACTTTCAACTTT
>NZ_LPWG01000009.1 GCF_001723285.1 Methyloceanibacter methanicus
TGACTGCCGATTCAACCGATCGCCGCAACACACTCGGCGAACTTCTCCGCTGGTGAGTAGTACTGCAAGGTCTTTCTGGGCCGCTCGTTGAGCTCTCGCGCGACGGCATTCAGCTTGGCCTGGCTGTGCACGGAGAGGTCGGTGCCCTTTGGGAAGTACTGGCGTAGAAGGCGGTTTGTGTTCTCGTTCGTGCCGCGCTGCCAGGGGCTGTGGGGATCGCAGAAGTAGATGTCGAGATCCATGGCGAGCTTCAGGCGTTTGTGATCGGCAAGTTCCTTGCCCCGATCCCATGTGAGCGACCGGCGTAACTCCCGCGGCAGGTGCTGTACCTGTCTGGCAAGCGCGGCCACGACACTGGCGGTGTCCTTATTCTCGATCCTGGCCAACATCACGTAGCGCGTGTGACGCTCCACGAGTGTGACGATATAGCTGTTCTTGGCGCCAGCAATCAGATCGCCTTCCCAGTGACCCGGGATGGCGCGGTCCTCCACGGCCGCAGGCCGCTCCCGGATTGAGATCGCGTCCTTGATCTGTCCCAGCCCGTCGCGCTTCAGGCTCGCATGTCGCGAGCGGCGGATCGTCCGTGTCGCACGAAGATGCGCAAGAAGGTCCTTCTTCAGAACGCCCCGCGTCTGGATGAAAAGGCTTCGGTAGATCGTCTCGTGGGACACGCGGGCGGTCTCGTCGTCGGGATGGGCGCGCTTCAGCCAGCCTGCGATCTGCTGCGGCGACCACTTGCGCTTAAGTTTGACCGATACTCTCCGGCGAAGCTAGGGCGACAAGCCAGCTTGCAGGGCTTGGGACGCAGAGCGCGGTCCCACGCCGCCTGATCCGACTGGACCGCCCGATAGAAAGCGCGACCACCATTGCGGCTTACCTCGCGGCTGATCGTCGACGGGGCCCGCCGTAATTGGCGGGCGATGGCACGCAGAGACAGCCGGGCCCGTAACCCTCTGGAGACCTCCTCGCGTTCCGCCAGCGTCAGAGCCAGTCGCGACCTTCGCCGCTCCGCAGGGCGGATGCCGCCGGTCTTCGCCAGCACCGGGTAGATGGACGACGAGTTTCGATCAAATAGCCGCCCAATCGAGCTCATCGACTCTCCACGCTGCCAGCGATCCCAAATCTCCGCCTTCTGCTTCTCCGTGAAATAGATCCGACGACGACGATAGGCCATCCCAACACTCCATCTCTGCTAAAAGACTGAAGTGTTGCGTCGACCAACTGAACCCACCACCCAAAGCGGACAT
>NZ_LPWG01000010.1 GCF_001723285.1 Methyloceanibacter methanicus
GACCACGACGGTCCCGGTAGCCAGTCCGAGGCGGCGGCACCGCGAGACGCCGGGGCGCGGGCGCGGACCGCCGCGGCGTCGGCCGGGCCGGCGGCAGCACGGTCGGATCGCCGCGGCCGCGCGCTGGCGCGCGACATCGGGCGCGAAGCGCCGCGCAAGCGAGGACGCGCTTTGATCGGTGTTTGCCGCGGCGAGCCGGCTTCCAAGCGGCGAAGCTCATTGAGCTGCTCCGCGAGCCGCAAGATCTCGTCCGGAAAGCCGTCTTGTTTCAACGCTGACTGTACCACGATGACCTCCCTTGAAAGATGCCGGTCGCGCGCGGCGATCGGGCGTGTGCCGATTGGGTCAATTCGAGCGTGGCCTCGCTCCAGCCTTGAAGGCACGGAACAACTTTTCCTGGTCCGCCTCCGAAACCGCGTCGGGGCTGACGACATCCCCCGCCTGGGTCAGGAAGGCCTTGAAGCTCGCCTGCTCGCGCGCCTCGGCGACCGCCTTGCTCCTTGCGGTGTCGAGCCAGGCCTGCGCTTGCGGCGCGCGGCGCCAGTCTTCGAGCGTCGCGGCGAAATTCACTTCGCGCCATTTGGGATGGTGCGGCTGTTGCTGGAGCGCGTCGAAGGTCGAGAAGAACTGCCCCACGAAGCGCTCGATCTTGGCCTGGTGGGCAGCATCCGCCTGATCGTTCAGCGCCACGAGTACGGTGCAGATGGAAACGGTGTCGATGCGCTCCCCGTGCTCGATCAAGCCCGGGTAGTCGTCATGCGCTAGGGCCGATGGATAGGTGTCATCCTCGAGACCCTTGGCGTAGGGGATCGGCAGGAGCGCCAGACCCGAATCCGGCCCGAGCCGCGTCAGGCCGGTGATCGGCGTCGTCCCGATCACGATCGTGGCGGCGATCTCGCCCGACTTGAGTGCCACGATGGCGTCGGCCGTATCGAGATGGGCCTCCTCAACGTGTAGACCGAGAGCCTCGAACACGATCCGTGCGGCGATCTCCGTCCCGCTTCCGGCCGGCCCCACATTCACGGTCTTGCCGCTCAAGGACTGGACGCTCGCGTTGTCCGCGCGCGCCAAAAGGTGGAGGTCTTCATTGAAGAGCTTGGCCACATAGACGAGCCGGTCGCGGATGGGGCCGAGTTCTCCCGTCTCGGCGAAGTGGTTGAGCACCGTCGAATGGGTGATGCCCATGTCGACGCCGTCGAGGAACAGGACGTCTTTCAGCGTTTGGGCCGGGCCCCGGCCGATCATCGGCACCACGCGCAAAGAGGGACTGTCGTCCAGCACGGCCGCCATGTCGCGAACGATGACCGCGTGGCCGTCGAACGGGCTTCCGGACATGACGGTCACGGTGGTTTCGGTCAGCGCATCGGATTCTTGCGTTGCGTCGCCGGCGCGACTGCTTGCGATCCCCGGCGGGGAGAGCAGGCACAATCCGGCCAGTCCAAGGACCATTGCGATCCGCATGACATACCCCTCATAGACACGTCCCCCGGACCGAATGGAAAGTGATGGATTCGCACCTGTCAAGTAAATAAAGTAAAATAACAAGTTAAAATCACCAAAGTGCCCGATATGTGGCGGGCTTCGGCAAACTTAGTCAGCAATGAGGCGGAATAGTTCAAGTATAGACCAACGTATACAGACACAGAACTTAGAAATTCTGCGTTGCCAGCTTGGCCATCCGTGTAAGGCACGCGAAATCGCGCCCGCGGCGCGGGGTGCCGCATCCATAACGCGGGGGGCGGCGATTTGGTTTCGTCCGAAAGAGCGCGCCTAATCCGCGTCCATCTTGAGGGCAGCGATGAAGGCTTCCTGGGGGATGTCGACCTTGCCGAAGCTGCGCATCTTCTTCTTACCCGCCTTCTGCTTCTCGAGCAGCTTGCGCTTGCGGGTGATGTCGCCGCCATAGCATTTGGCGGTCACGTCCTTGCGCAGGGCACTGATGGTCTCGCGCGCGATGACCTTGCCGCCTATCGCCGCCTGGATCGGGATCTTGAACATGTGCCGCGGGATCAGGTCCTTCAGCTTCTCGACCATGGCACGCCCGCGCGCCTCGGCGCGGGCTCGGTGCACGATGACAGACAGCGCGTCGACGGGCTCCGCGTTCACCAGCATCGACATCTTCACGAGGTCGCCGGGCTCGTAGTCGGTGATGTGATAGTCGAAGGAGGCATAGCCGCGCGTGACCGATTTCAGCCGGTCGTAGAAATCGAACACCACCTCGTTGAGCGGCAGGTCGTAGACGATCATCGCGCGGGAGCCCGCATAGGTGAGGGTCTTCTGCCGCCCGCGTCGGTCTTCGCAGAGCTTCAGCACCGCGCCGAGATGCTCGTCCGGCACGAGGATGTTTGCCTCGATCCAGGGTTCCTCGATGCGCTCGATCTTCTGGGGCTCGGGCATGTCGGCCGGATTGTGCAGCTCGACCATCGTGCCGTCGGTCAGGTACACCTGGTAGACGACCGACGGCGCCGTGGCGATGAGATCGATATTGAATTCGCGCTCGAGCCGTTCACGGATGATCTCCAGATGTAAGAGGCCGAGAAAGCCGCAACGGAAGCCGAAGCCGAGCGCGGCGGAGGTCTCCATCTCGTACTCGAAGCTCGCATCGTTCAGCCGCAGCTTGCCGACCGCTTCGCGCAAATCCTCGAAGTCGCCGGAGTCCACGGGAAACAACCCGCAGAACACGACCGGCTGGGCCGGCTGGAACCCGGGAAGCGGTTCCGTGGCCGGCCGCTTCTCGTCCGTCACGGTGTCGCCCACGCGCGTATCGGCCACCTCCTTGATGGCGGCGGTGAAGAAGCCGATCTCGCCGGGGCCGAGCGCGTCGCGCATCTCCTGTTTCGGGCGGAAGATGCCGCAGCGGTCGACCTGATAGCCTGCGCCCGTCGACATCAGCCGGATGCGTTGGCCCTTGCGCAGCGTCCCGTCGATAATGCGGACGAGAACGACCACGCCGAGATAGGCGTCGTACCAGCTGTCCACGAGCATGGCCTTGAGCGGCGCGTCCGGGTTGCCTTGCGGCGGCGGCAGGCGGGTCACGATCGCCTCCAGGACGTCCTCCACGCCGAGGCCGGTCTTGGCGGAAATCTCGACCGCGTCGGATGCGTCGAGACCGATCACGTCCTCGATCTGTTCCCGCACGCGCTCGGGCTCCGCCGCCGGCAAATCGATCTTGTTCAGCACCGGGACGACCTCGTGATCGTTCTCCAGGGCCTGGTACACGTTGGCGAGCGTTTGCGCCTCCACGCCCTGGGTCGCGTCGACGACGAGGAGCGAGCCCTCGCACGCGGCAAGCGACCGGTTCACCTCGTAGGCGAAGTCCACATGCCCCGGCGTGTCGATCAGGTTCAGCTCGTAAAGCTGGCCGTCCTTCGCCCGGTAGTCGAGGCGCACGGTCTGGGCCTTGATGGTGATGCCGCGCTCGCGCTCGATGTCCATGGAATCGAGCACCTGCTCTTTCATCTCCCGTTCCGTCAGCCCGCCGCAGAGCTGAATCAGCCGGTCGGCCAGGGTCGACTTGCCATGGTCGATATGGGCGATGATCGAGAAGTTGCGGATGTGGGAAAGCGGTGTCGCCGAACTCATGGGCGGCTAGGTAGGGGTGCAAACCGCCAAAGGTCAAGCTGGGAGTGCGGCCCTGTCCCGCAAGGGAAAACTTTGGCCAAATCGTGCCCCCGGCTGCCGCAATTTCGCAGTTGTCAGCGACTATAAAACGCCCGATAGGAAGTGCTCTTCCGATCGTAGAGGATTCGGCCGATTCGCGGATGCACCGAAGCCTCGCGTCCAACCCTTGGTCTCGGATCTCGAGACTCCCTCTAAGGATCAAAATCGATGAAAAAGAACGTGGTTCTCGCAGCCGCTGCTGCTGCTCTGATCGCCGGTGCCACCCTTGCGTCCCCGGTTCAGGCTGCCAGCACGTGCGCTGAAATGGCCAAGGCCAAGGCCAGCAACATCAAGGAGCGCGTTCAGATGAAGCGCGAATGCAAGAAGTCGATGAAGTCGGCCAAGGCCGAGGGCGGCAAGCTCTCCAAGCTCAACTTCTTGAAGGACCGCTCGTAAGCGCGCAACGCGACTTCACGTCATCCGACAACCGAAATGCACGAAAGGGGCTCATTGGGGCCCCTTTCTTTTGCCATCTAGGCCGGGACCGAGGTGCCGGGTCCGAAACCCACGAAGGAGGAGAAATACGATGAAGAAACTCGTTCTGTTCTCGATGGCCGCCGCGATGATCGCGGGCGCCGCAACGCTCGTCACGGCGCCGGCCCCGGCAAGTGCCCGCCCCAGCTGCGGCGACCGCGCGGACTGGCTGTACCCCTACGACAAGCGTGCGCGCAAGGCCTACAAGCGGGCCTGCAAGGACCGGCGCGAGGCTTGGGAGGACAACCGCAAGGCGTGGAAGAAGGCCCGCAAGCGCCGCATCTGGCTCGACTACTAGCCGTGAGGCCGTAGCGGTTTGAAAAAGGGGCGTCGTGCCATGCGCGAGCGCCCCTTCTTCGTGTCAGCTGGACTTGTCGCCCCAGATTTCCGACAGGCGCTGGGCGCGGCCGCAATTCCATTTGTAGTACTTGTAGCTCACCGGATTCTTGGTGTGGTAGTCCTGGTGGTACTCCTCGGCGGCGGTGAACGTGCTGGTGGGACGGATGTCGGTCGCGACGTCCTTGCTGAAGCGCTTCGCGATGTCCTGCTTCGTCTGCTCGGCGAGCGCCTTTTCCGTATCGTCCGAAACGAACACAACCGTCCGGTAGGCGGGCCCCTTGTCGCAGAACTGCCCGGTCGCATCGAACGGGTCGATATTGTGCCAGAAATTGTCCAGCAGCTCCGCGTAGCTCACCTTTGATGGATCGTAGGTGACCTTGAGCGCTTCCACATGTCCTTCGTGGTTGCCATAGGTCGGGTTGGGTAAGTCGCCGCCCGCATAGCCCGAGACCGTTTCGGTCACGCCCTCGACCTTGTCGAACGCATCTTCCACGCACCAGAAACAGCCTCCGGCGAAGATGGCCGTCTTGGTCGCGGCCGCGTCTTCTGCCTCGGCGGTTTGGCAGTTCATGGCGAACACGCACAGTGCCAGAAAGGCGCCGGTCAGCGTGGCGCAAATCCATCGCGCGATCATGGAACGTCTCCACATTGTTGTCTGTCTCAGACGATAAGGAGTCGGCCCCCATGGCGATAGAGGCTCTCGCGGTTGTGTGATTGGAAGTGATGCGGCCGCGCCTCGTCGCGCATAACGTATTGGAACTCCTGTTTGAACCGGGGTATTGAGAGGCATGCAGCAGCCTGAGATGTTGTCCCTTGCGCGCGCGGCCATGCGTCCCGCCTACGATGTCGTTGTGGTCGGGTCCGGCTATGGCGGCGGCATCGCCGCCTCCCGGCTCTCTCGCGCGGGCCAACGGGTCTGCGTACTGGAGCGCGGCCGCGAGGTGCCGGTCGGCGCGTTTCCGTCGCGCATGCCGGAGCTGCGCCGCGAGCTCCAGGTCCACAGTGGCAAGAAGCGCTCAGGCCCCGGCACGGGGCTTTACGACGTACGCCTTGGATCGGACATCAACGTGGTTGTCGGTTGCGGCCTCGGCGGCGGCTCGCTGATCAACGCGGGCGTCGCCTTGCGTCCCGACGCGCGGGTGTTTGCCCATGCGGCCTGGCCCGATGCCATCCGAACGGACGGGCTCCTGGATCTCGGCTTCGAGCGGGCCGCTGCGATGCTGCGCCCGACGCGCCATGCGGACGCGCCCGCGCTTACCAAGTACCGCGCGTTGGAAGCGGCGAGCGGCGTCTTCGGCAAGGCGCCGGTCACGGCCCCCGTCACGGTCAGTTTCGACGCAGTGGTGAACCCCGCCGGGATCGCCCAAGCGGCCTGCACGCTGTGCGGCGATTGCTGCTCGGGCTGCAATGTCGGGGCCAAGAACTCCATCGCGGTCACCTATCTCGCCGATGCCAAGCGCCATGGCGCGGAGATATTCACCGAGCTTGCCGTCAGCCATGTGGAGAGACTGAGCGGGGGCTGGCGGGTGCATTTCGCAGCCACGGCCGATGCGTCCGAGACGGCGTCCGTGGACGCCAAGACCGTGTTCCTCGGCGCGGGCACGCTGGGCTCCACCGAGATCCTCCTGCGCTCGCGCGAGCGCGGCCTCAAGGCTTCGGACCGGCTGGGGCACGGCTTCTCCGCCAATGGCGACATCATCGCCTTTGCACTCGGGGGTAGGAACCGCGCCAATGCGGTCGGCGTCGGCGAGCCGCCGAAGTTCACGGACGATCCTGTCGGCGCCTGCGTGGCGGGCCAGATCGAATTGCCGGACGCGGACGATCTCAATGCCAGCATGATCATTCAGGAAGGCACAATGCCGTCCTCGGTCGCCCCGCTCCTGCCGGTGTTCTTCATCGCCGGCGGACGGCTCCTGGGCGCGGCCCAGAGCCTGATCAAGGGTGTCTACAAGGGACCGCTCGCGCATCTGCAGAGCTTCTTCGTCGTATCGCATGACGAGGCGCTCGGCCGCCTCGTGCTGCGCGACGATGCCGTGGCGGTCGACTGGCCGGACGTCGCCCGACAGGAGGTGTACGCCCGCGTCGACGATGCCTTGACCAGGGCCGCGGAAGCCGTCGGCGGGCGCTACATCAAGAACCCGCTGGCCGCGACCAATATGGGCGCGCGGCCGGCGACGGCGCATCCGCTCGGTGGCTGCGGTATGGGCGAGACGGCCGAGACCGGCACGGTCGATCACAAGTGCCAGGTCTTTGCCGGACCCACCGGCGCGGAGACCCATGCGGGGCTCTATGTCTGCGATGGGTCCGTCATGCCGCGGTCGCTGGGCTGCAACCCACTTCTGACCATCAGTGCCCTGGCCGAACGGGCAATGGTTCACTTTGCCCGCGATCATCATCTAGGATTCGATACCGAACCGATTCGGACGGACGCCGAACTCGAACCCACCGCTTGAAGGCCCCGCTCTAGGGTCAAGAGGCTCATGCGCTTAGCGAGACTTGTTTGCGCCACAGCCGTGTTCCTGGCAGCGCCCGGACCCGCGGATCGCGCGCAAGCCGGGATGCGGATCGTCCCTTGCGGGAACGCCGAGTACACGGCGGCGATCGGCGGCGCGCCGCCCCTGGCCCGGGGGTCCGGAGCCGAGGGGCCGTCGCAGCTGACGCTCGTGCTGGCGGGCGACACGGGCTTCAACCCGAAAGGCGCGCCCGTCGATGCGCGCGGCTTCACGAGAACCGCCAGTCGCTCACCTTCGCGGAGAGCTTGAGCGGCGTCGCGGACGAATTGGACGGCGATCTTGCCTTTCTCAATCTCGAAACGGTCGTGACCGACCGCAACGATCTGCCGCCGGACATGAAAGGGCAGACCTCGCCCTATAATTTTCGCAGTCACCCCGCCGGACTCGACGCGCTTGTCGGCGCGGGCTTCAACCTGTTCTCCCTCGCCAACAACCATTCCATGGATTACGGCCCGAAGGGCGCCGAGGAAACGCTGTACCACATGGCCGTGGCGGGGGCCGCGCGCCCGGATGGCAAGGCGATCGCCTATGCGGGACTGGGGGCCGACTTCGAGGAAGCCACGCGGCCCGGCTGCCTGGAACTGGGCGGCATGAAACTCGGCTTCGCGGCGACGGGGATCGTGACGGGCCAGCGGGACGAGCACCGGGCGGGGAATAACAAGCCAGGCCAGGCGGCCTATCGCCGGCGCGGGGACTTCGAAATCGTGGTCAACCGTCTACGCGAGGTCCCGGCCGACTATCGCATCCTGTCCATTCACTACGGGCTCGAGGGGCGCGTCGTTCCCGACAAGCGCCAGCTCGACGATTGGCGCGCCTTCGCCGCGCGCGAGAAGGGCATCGATCTCATCGTCGGCCACCATCCGCACGTGGCGCAGGGGGTCGAGCGGGTCGGCAGCTCGCTCATCTTCTACGGCCTCGGCAATTTCCTGCATCCGGGCACCGCCGAGATGAAACGCTTCGGGATGTGCCGCGACTATGGGCTCATGGCGAAGGTCCATCTGACCAAGGTGCATCTCGCCAAGGCCGGCCCGAAATGGACCGTCGGCGCGATCGAAGCGATCCCGATCACCAACACCCATGTCCGCCCCCAACGGTTCTCGCCCCAAGACGGCGCGCGGCGCATCTTCGCCTTGAATTATCTGGGCGCGCGGCTCGGAGATAGTCCGGGTGCGGAAGGCCTTCGCTTCACGCCGCGCGGCGACGGCACCGGGCTCTACTGCGCACCTGGCGCGGAGTCGCTTGGCGGCAGGATCGGGGCGCTGTGCCGGGCATGGACTCCCGCACCGCCGGTTCCAGCACAGCTGTCCGCGCAACTCGCCAGCGCCTGCGCCGACAAGCCCTTCTACGGCGCAGGCCGCAAGAAGAAGCGCAACACCAATTCGATTTTCGGGTTCGGGCAGTTCTAGGGCCAACGCGCCTCTATTGCCGACGCGGTTTGGCGGGAAAACGAGGGCCACGAGCGTGGCCCTCGAGAGAGATCAAATGAGAGTTGGGACTATTTTTTCCGCGCACGGCCGGCCTTGGCGGGGCCTTGTCCGGCTTTGGCCATGCTTCCCACCGTGGGAGTGCTGGAACGGCTCTTGGTCTTTTTGACTGGGGTGACACGGCCGGTTTTGGCACCGCCGCCAGCTGCACTTGCTTTGCCCTTTGGCATTTGAGTTTCTCCATGAGAGATGCACCACGATCGGTGCATCGACTCGAAAAATTGATCCGAATCCGCGGGGAACGCAAGGGGAACATGCGGGGCGGAAACCACTGCAACTTCAATTGGTTGGCGAGTGGCTGCCGGAAAAGGGCCTAGCGCAGCGTGCCGCCGGTGGCCTTGTTGCGCCCGCGACGACCTTCTCGGCCACCGCGTCGATCTCTTCGTCGGTCAGCGTCTTGTCGCGGGGCTGAAGCGTCACCTCGATGGCGAGCGATTTCTTGCCCTCCGGCACGCCTTGTCCGGTGAACTCGTCGAATACGCTGACATCGGAGATAAGCACGCGATCCGCGCCCGACGCCGCCCGGATGAGGGCGCCGGCGTCCGTGTCTGCATCCACGAGGAAAGCGAAATCGCGGCGCACCGCTTGGAGATCGGAGGCGTCCGAGGGCCGGCTTGGCCGTGCCTTTGGCTTTCGTGGGCGGCAAATTGCCGAGATAGATCTCGACGCGGCCATGGGCCCGTCCGCATCGAGCTTCGCGAGCGTATCGGGATGAAGCTCGCCGAAGACGCCGAGCGTCGTCTTGGGGCCGAGCTTGATCGCGCCCGAACGGCCCGGGTGGAACCAATCCGGCGCCTCGCGGGTGATCTGCACCTTGCCTTGACCGAGGCCGAGCGCTTCGAGCGCGGCCATGGCGTCGGCCTTGACCGCCGCCCAACCGGCTTCGGGCGCCGCGCCGGACCAATGCCGGCCCGCGCCCGCAAGGGAGGACTGCCCGAAGCGGACGCCGCTCGCGGCTGCGGATTGATCCTGCGCCTCAAGACCGCGATAGGCGTTGCCGAGTTCGAACAGTCCGCCGTCCGCAAAGCCCCGGTCCCGGTTGCGCTTGGCCGCGCTGATGAGTCCGGGCAGGAGGCTCGGACGCATGTGGGACATCTCGGTCGAGATAGGGTTGTCGAGTGCCAGCGCCGCGTCCCCTCCGCCGAACAGGGCGGCCTCGCTTTCCGGAATAAAGGACCAGGTGACGGCCTCGACCAGGCCACGGGCGGCCAGCAGACGGCGCACGGTGCGGGCCCGTTTCTGCGCGGGCGTCAAGACCGGTTTGGCGACCCCCGACAGGTGCGACAGCGGCGTCGCCGGAATGCGGTCGACGCCCGTCAGGCGCACGATTTCTTCCACGAGATCGGCGGGGATCGAAAGGTCGGGCCTCCAGGAGGGCGGGGCGGCTTTGCGCACATGGCCGTCGCCCTCCAGCGCGATCCCGAGAGCCTTGAGCTTACGCAGGATGTCGCGGTGAAGCAGGGAGAGGCCACTCAGGCGGCCGATCAGCCGCAAGTCGAACCGGAAGGGCGGGTTGGACTTCGGTGCGCGCCCGGCCACGGTCACGTCGCTGGCTTCGCCGCCACACAGGTCGAGCACCATTGCGGTCGCCAGCTCGATGCCGGGCTCGGCCGATTGCGGATCGATGCCGCGCTCGAACCTGAACCGCGCATCCGAGACGATGTTCAAGGTCCGGCCCGTGCGCGCCGTGCGCTTGGGATCGAAATAGGCCGACTCGATGAAGACGTTGACCGTCTCCTCGGTGCAGCCGGTCTCCTCGCCGCCCATCACGCCCCCGAGGCCGAGCACGACCTGGTCGTCGGCGATGACGCACATCTCCGCGTCGACCTTGTAGGTCTTCCCGTCGAGCGCTTCGAAGCTCTCGCCTGTTCTGCCGAGCCGCGCATGGACCGCGCCGGTCAGCTTGTCCGCGTCGTAGACGTGCAAGGGGCGGGCGCGGTCGTAGGAGATATAGTTCGTGATATCGACCAGGGCGTTGATGGGACGAAGCCCGATTGCCTTCAGCCGCGCTTGCAGCCAGGCCGGGCTCGGCCCGTTCCTGATCCCGCGCACCAGGCGCCCTGCAAAGACAGGGCAGGCGTCCTTCGTCTCCTTGTCGAAATCCAGTCTGACCGGGATCGGATTGTCGAACGCGCCTTTGACCGGCTTGACCGGATCCTTTTTGAGCTTGCCGAGGCCCGCCGCCGCAAGATCGCGGGCGACGCCCCGCACGCCGAGGCAGTCGGGCCGGTTGGGCGTGATGGCGACGTCGAACACGACGTCGTCGAGGCCAAGCGCCTTCGCGGCCGAACTGCCGACACGCGACTTCGCAGGCAGTTCGATGATGCCCGTGTGTTCGTCGGAGAGTTCCAACTCTCGCTCCGAGGCCATCATGCCGTTCGATTCGACGCCGCGGATGTTGGCCTTGGTCAGGGTGAGGTCGATGCCGGGCACATAGGCGCCGACCGGGGCGAACACGCCCTTCATACCCGCGCGCGCATTGGGCGCCCCGCACACGACCTGCAGCGTCTCCTTGCCGGTATTGACCTGCAGCACTTGCAGCTTGTCGGCGTCCGGATGCTTCTCCGCCGTCACCACTTCGGCCACGCGGAACTCGCCAAGCGCCTTTGCCGGGTCGAGCACCTCTTCGATCTCGAGCCCGATCAGGGTAAGCGTGTCGGCGATCTCCTCGACGGATGCCTCCGTGTCGAGATGCTCCTTCAGCCAGGACAGGGTGAACTTCATGGGCTAACTCAGCCCCCCGGCAAGGGTCGGCACGGAGAGCGGCGGAAAGCCGTAATGCTTGAGCCAGCGCAGGTCGCCCGAAAAGAAGGCGCGCAGATCCGGCATGCCGTATTTCAGCATGGTCAGGCGGTCGATGCCGACGCCGAAGGCGAAGCCCTGATATTTCTTGGGATCGAGATCGACGGCCTTGAGCACGTTCGGGTGAACCATGCCGCAGCCCAAGATTTCCAGCCACTGGTCGCCTTCACCGATGCGGATCTCGTCTCCCGCCTTGGCGTAGCCGATATCGACCTCCATCGACGGCTCGGTGAAGGGGAAATGGCTCGCGCGGAAGCGCATCTTCACTTCCGGCACTTCGAAGAAGGCCTTGCAAAATTCCTCGAGCACCCATTTGAGGTGGCCGAGATGGGTCTCCTCGTCGATCACGAGCCCCTCCACCTGATGGAACATGGGCGTATGGGTCTGATCGCTATCGCAGCGATAAACGCGCCCCGGTGCGATGATGCGCAACGGCGGCTTGTTCGCCAGCATCGTACGAATCTGCACGGGGCTGGTATGGGTGCGCAGCACGGGGCCTCGTCCCGTCTGGGCCTCGGCGAAGTAGAACGTGTCGTGATCCTGCCGCGCGGGGTGCTCTGGCGGGATATTGAGCGCGGTGAAGTTGTTGAAGTCCGTCTCGATGTCCGGCCCTTCGGCGATCGAGAAGCCCATGTCGGCGAAGATCTCGGTGATCTCGTCGGTGACCTGGCTGACCGGGTGCACGCGCCCTTCGGCCAGGGGCCCTTCGCGCACCGGCAGCGTTACGTCGGCGCGCTCGGCAGCAAGTCTCGCCGCCGTCGCTTCGCGGGCCAGCGTTTCGCGCTTCGCGTCCAGTGCGTCGGACACGGCAACCTTCACGGCGTTGACGGCCTGGCCGAAATCCCGGCGTTCTTCGGGCGGCATCGCGCCAAGCCGCTGCATCAGCGCCGACACGCGGCCCTTCTTGCCGAGCGCGCCCACGCGCACCTCTTCGAGGCGCGCCAAATCGGACGCGGACGCGACCTCCTCAAGCAGCTCTGCCTTGAGGGTGTCGAGTTCGGACGCAGCCATCGGTCTCGCTCCTTGCCGCTTGGTTAGGCGTTACGCCCGGGCGGCAGTGGCGGCTTCGACCAACCCTTGAAAGGTTTGCGGCTCGCGCACGGCGATATCGGCCAGGACCTTGCGGTCCAGCTCGATACCGGCCTTTTTCAGGCCGTCGATGAGCTGACCATAGGTCACCCCATGGAGGCGCGCGGCGGCGTTGATGCGCTGGATCCACAGTGAGCGGAACGTACGCTTCCTCACCTTGCGGTCGCGATAGGCGTACTGACCGGCCTTCTCCACGGCCTGCTTGGCGACGCGGATGGTGTTCTTACGGCGTCCGTAATAGCCCTTGGCCTGTTTCAGGACCTTGCTGTGACGGGCATGGGCGGTGACGCCACGTTTTACACGGGACATTTATCGGTGCTCCTTAAGCGTTTGCTCGCCAGCCCTAGCGGGCGTAGGGGAGAAAATTCTTCTTCACGATCTTTGCGTCTTCGTCGGAGAGAACCATCGTTCCCCGGGCATTCCGGATGAACTTGTTGGTCCGCTTGATCATGCCGTGACGCTTGCCGGCGGCGAGGCATTTCACCTTGCCGTTGGCCGTGACCTTGAATCGCTTCTTGGCACCGCTCTTCGTCTTGAGCTTGGGCATTTGGCTTCCTTCTTTGGCTGGCTCCGGCATTGGCCGGGCCCGCGTTCTTGAACAATATCCGAACAAAATGCTGGAAAGCATGCGAGCCGCCACGGCATGCCCTGCCGGGCGGCTCCTTGAACGGCGGTTTATAAAGGGAATTGCGCCCCCAGCGCAAGCGCCGTACGTGCGATCGGAGCGCGCCCTAGCGCGGCGCGAGCACCATAACCATCTGGCGCCCTTCCAGCCGGGGCTCGGACTCTACCTTCGCGATGTCGGTGGTGTCGTCCTTGACCTTGTTGAGCAACTGGATTCCCAGATCCTGGTGGGCCATTTCACGGCCGCGGAAGCGCAATGTCACCTTGACCTTGTCGCCTTCCTCGAAGAACCGGTTCATGGACCGCATCTTCACGTCATAGTCGTGCGTGTCGATGTTGGGCCGCATCTTGATCTCTTTGATCTCGACGGTGCGCTGCTTCTTGCGCGCCTCGGCGGCCTTTTTCTGAGCCTGATATTTGTACTTGCCGTAATCCAGAATCTTGCAGACTGGCGGGTCGGTGTTGGGCGAAATCTCGACGAGATCGAGCCCAGCCTCGCTAGCGCGCGCGAGCGCGTCTTCGATATTCACGACGCCGACATTCTCGCCGGTCGCGTCAATGAGCTGGATTTCGGGAGTATCGATGCCCTCGTTCGTGCGGGGGCCGCCCCGGTTGGGGGCCATCTTCATGGGCCGTCTTGCGATGTCTTAGTCTCCTTTGGTGTTGGTGCGCCCTCGCCGCGGCGAGGCACGGGGCGCGACAGTAAAACAAAGTTAGAAGCGGAAAGTTCTACAAGAAGGCGGCAACACCTGACAAGTCGTGCTGGAATTGGCTTTCGGATCAAGGTGCAGCCGGTGCCGCTTCGGAGTGCTTCGCGCGATAGACGTTCACGGCGAGCGCGAGGTAGAGCGCCGCGAGACCGGTCAACGCCATCAGCCATCCCTGCCACATGCCCCAGGCGAAAGCGATGATCGCGAAGAAGGCCGCGACCTGGGCCAGCGCAAACGGCTGGGTCTTTAGCGGGAGGCGCCCCAGGGATAGCAGGAGGGCGGAGCCTGTCACCACGAAGAGGATGACACCGACGGCCCCGAGCTCATACCAGGTCTGCAAGAAGGCGTTATGCGCATGGGCGCCCGCGCGCGCGCCAGCCGAAGCCTTCCGTCCTCAGCCTCTTCTTCCACTGCATTTTCCGATTGTCCAGAGACTGATCGATCTTGCGGGTCGAAGAGGCTCCGATGCCGAGAAACGGCGCCTTGGGAATCTGCTCGGCCGTGTAGGCCCAAAGGGTCACGCGGGCCTGGGCCGAGGGGGGAAGCCTGTCGGACTGGTGGAGGTCGGCTTTGTAGGCGGCCGCGGCCAGCGGGACGACGAATGCGAAAGCAAGGCACCAGACGAGCCAGAGGGCATAGCGCGTCACGTTGGGCCAGTAGATGGCGCACGCGAAGACGACCAGGCTCGCGACCAGCCCGACTTTCGATGAGTCGTGATTCGACAGGAAGATGGTGGCGGCAGCCGCGGCCAAGAGCCCCCCGGCAAAGAGATAGCCTTTCCGGCAGCCAAGCCGTGCCACCATGCAGAGCAGCGCCGGCCAGAGCGCCATGAGCATGACAGCGACCATGGCGTTCAACTCGCTCGGCGCGATCCGCATGATCTCCCCGTCGCGGACGCTAAATCCTTTGAGACTGTCGGGCTGGGTGACGGGAAGGAGGTGATAGAGCGCCAGCGTGGCAATCCGGCCCGTGGCGGCTTCGAACAAGATGAATGCGGTGCCGACGCCGATGCCGGCAAGGAACGCGGTGGCCGCCATGCACAGCGACCGTTTCGGCCAATGGGCCAGCGCGCGCGCGGCGCCATGGGCCATGAGAACGATCAGGACGAACCAAGCCGCCGTGGTGAAGGCGCGTTCCGGGTCGAGAGACCAGGTCGCGTTGAGGAAGAGATAGGCCGCGGTTACGCCGAACAGAGCCAGGGGCACGTCGATCCGAAGCAGGGCTCTCGGATCGACGCCGCGCGCGAGCGCGAGGATCGCGCAGACGATGAAGAGCGCGATGAGAACCGCAACCGTTGTTTTCGGGACCAGAAGCGCTACGAGAGGCCCAAGGAAGAACAGCGTACGGATGATCGCGGGCTCTCGCCGGAGCGCGAGTTTGGCAAGTTTCCGCATGGAGATTCCGGTGTGGTGTCTCGGGCCCAGGCCCTAAAGTGCTGTAGGATCAACTGACTCAGTCCGTATGCCATAGCACCTCACAGACCGGCCCGGAAGCACCTGTCATGCCGTGCGGCATGGCACCGGCCACGTCATCTGTTTGGGGGTCGGGACCGTACGCGGCTTGGACCGGTGCTAAGCGAGCGTGACCCGGTCTTCCTGCGGCACAGGCAGTCCAGCGTCGAAGAGGCCCCAGCGCCGCTGCAGCCGGCGGACGATCTGGTGCACGAAGCGGATCGCCTCGTTGCTGATGAAGCTGGACCTGCCGTTGTCGAGCGCGACCGGGCGCACGGCGCCGGTTTCGTGACGGGCCTCGCGCCAGGTCTCCCACAATCTCTGGTCGACGTTGTTCTCCGCCTCGATGTTCGCGACCATTGTGCGGGGCAACAGATCCAGCGTCAGCGGCGTCCATCCTGCACCGCGGGCCAAGTCCGCAAGCGTGTTGCGGGGCCGTGCATTGGCAGGGATGCCGAGCCGGTCGCCAAGCGCGGAGAGCAGGCCGTCGCACAGCGTGTAGTCGCCGACGAACCAGAACATGGACAAGAAAGCATTGGCCAAATCGTACTTGTCCTGATCGGAGAGACTGGCGATCTGTACCCAGCTCAACTCGAGAAAATTGTTGAGGATGTAGTGGGTGATGAAATTGCGCCGCATCGCCCCGTAGGCGACGTCGACGCCATAGGGTTGCAGACCCTCGCTGATGTAGCGGGTCATGCGGTAGTTGTAATAGGACACGAAGTGGCTCGCCGGATCGCGCAACAACATGCTGCGCTTGATCAGCCGATCCTGAAACAGCGAATCGAGCGAGATTCCCAGGTGGTGACCGCTCACCACGCGCGTGGCGTTGGAGACGGGGAGCCGCGATGAATCGTACCGGGTTACGAAGCGGCCCATGCCCCGGCGCTTGCGCAACCGATAATAGGCCGACGCAGGCAACGTGCTCGCCAAGTGCCGATCAATCGTGCGGCCAGCGCATTTGGGCACGTGGTAGATGAAATGCAGCGGCGGCGTATTCGCGCCGTGCCCCAAATCAGCTCGTGCCTGCATTTCTATCGAAACAGTTGGAAACATGGTTAGTAGACTGGCACCACCATACTTAACATTCTCTTTAGGGCCTTGGTTCCCTACGAGAATGCCCGATTGGCGCCAGCGAGAACCGATCTCTTATTGAATACAGAATGACGCGGCGGAAGCTAGGCAAAAAAGGGGCAAAGTTGCCCTGGGGCGCCACACGAAAATTTGAACGATTAGAATGAATTAAATGAGGCGAACCTGCGGGCCAGTTCCGTACCTAAGAGTTCGTCGTACACGGCAAGCGTAGCCCGTTGCATCTCGCGCAAGGCGAAGTGGTCTTGCGCATGCGACCGTGCCCGCCGTGCAATTTCCGCAAGCCTCTGAGGCGACAGGGTTAACGCATTGGCCAGGCAGTCGGCCAGCGCGAGCGAGTCGGCGGCCGGGACAACCCAACCGGTCCTGCCGTCGCCAGCGTCTTCGGCGACCACGTTCTCGCTTGCCGCCCCCACGTCGGTGACAACGACCGGGCAGCCGGCCGCTTGGGACTCGATGCTGGTGCGTCCAAATGTCTCCGCCCGTGTTGACGCGACCACGGCGATGTCGGCCAAGGTGAAGGCCGCCGGAATGTCGTCGCAATGGCCAACGAGCCGCACGATGCCGGCGAGGCCCGCTTCGGCGATCTCCGACTCGAGTTCGCCGCGATACTCGTCGCGCCCTTGGCTGTCGCCCGCGAAAACGAAGACCGCATCGCCGAGGCGCCCATCCGCCTTCAGCAGGCGTGCGGCCTCGATCGTATGGGCGTGCCCTTTCCAGCGCGTCAGCCGGGCGGCCTGCAGGACCACCCGCTGGCCCGGCGCGATACCCCAGGCGCGGCGCAGCCGTTCGATGCGGTCCGGCGCAATTCTGTCCGGATCGAAGGCCGACACGTCGAAGCCGCGATGGATCACGTGCAGATGCTCCGGCGGCACCGGGTAGCGGCTACTGACCAGGCCGGCCGTGAAGCGCGAGTTCGCGATGACCCGGTCCCCGCGGGCCATGACGCTGTTGTACAGCGTCTTCAGCCGGCTCCGTCCGCTATAGGCCCCGTGATAGGTCGTCACGAACGGCCGGTTCGTGTGGCGGGCGGCAAGATACGCGCTCCAAGCCGGGGCGCGGCTGCGCGCGTGCAGCAGCGTGACGTTCCGCTCTTCGACAAGCCGCGTCAGGCGCCTTGCATTAGCGAGGACCGTCACGGGGTTCTTGCTGGCCACCGGGAGTTCGATGATCTCGCCGCCGGCCTCCTCAAGGGCGGTTGCCAACCGGCCCCCTTCGGTGGCAACGAGAGCCCTCGCCCCGGCTTGGGTGAGCGCCTCGGCAATTTCGACGGTCGATTGCTCGCTGCCTCCGGTTTCAAGCCGCGGCACAACCTGCAATATGGTCACGTCCGACATTGCCTCGTTTCACCCTCATCTAGCCAAAGCGCGGGCACCTCATTCGATGGATCAGCAAGAACCACATTTTCTGGAGATTGGCCAAGTTCTGGAGACTGGCCAAGGCGATCGTCGCCGCCGCATCGCCTACCGTTTCGACCCGGGCGCGGCGGATGCGAGCCCGGCCATCGTTTGGCTGTCGGGCTTCCTGTCCGACATGGCCAGCACAAAGGTCGTCTATTTGAGCAATTGGGCGGCGGCCAGCGGCTACGCCATGCTCCGGTTCGACTATTCGGGCCACGGGCTCTCCGGCGGCGATATCGAGCGGGCCTCCGTCAGCGACTGGCTGGAAGAAGCGCAGGCGATGATGGCGCTCGCCGGTCGGCGCCCCATCGTGCTCGTTGGCTCGTCGCTCGGCGGCTGGATTTCGCTCCTCCTGGCCCGTGCGATGGCCCGAAGCGGCGACGCCCGTCTCAAGGGCCTGGTCCTCATTGCCCCGGCCTGGGACATGACCGAGAAGCTGATGTGGGAGAAGATGTCGGAGAAGTCACGGAACGCGGTCCTCACCGAGGGCGTGTTCTACGCCCCGTCCAACTATGACGATCCCTATCCCATCACGAAGATCCTCATCGAAGACGGGCGAAACCATCTTCTGGCGGAGGGCGGCATTCCGGTGAAGGCGCCGGTGCGCATTCTGCAGGGCATGCGTGACGAAGACGTGCCCTGGGAGCACAGCCGGGCGCTGGTCGACCTCCTGGCCACGGACGATGTGGATCTCACGCTGGTCAAGTCGGCCGGACATCGCCTGTCGGAACCGGCAGACCTCGCGCGGCTGTCGCGCACGATCGAAGCGCTGATCGATCCCGCATCGCCGCCCGCCTAGGTCCTAGGGTTTGAGCGCCGCCAACCCATCGCGGAAGGTCGGATAGGCCAGGCGCACGCCGAGGTCCGACTTGATGCGCGCATTGCCGATCTTGCGGCTGCCCTCGTAGAAGCTGCGCACCATGGGCGGCAGGTCCGCCTCGTCGAAGTCGATCTCCGGCGGCGGTTCGGCCCCGATCATTCGGGCGGCGTGAGCCACCACATCCCCAGGGGCGGCCGGCTCGTCGTCGGCGACATTGTAGATCGCGCCCGCGCTCGGTTTGGCGATGGAAGCCTCTAGCACGGTGGCGATGTCGTCCACGTGAATGCGGCTGAAGACCTGGCCGTGCTTGTTGATGCGCCGCGCCGTGCCGGCCGCGAGCTTGTCGAACACGCTGCGTCCGGGACCGTAGATTCCGGCGAGGCGAAAGATGTGGACCGGCACGCCGGTTTCCGCACCGAAATCGAGCCAGGCCTGTTCGGCCGCGACACGCGCTTCCGTGCGCGCGCTGTTGGGCTTGGGCTGCGTGCCCTCGTCGACCCAACGGCCTTGCTGGTCGCCGTAGACGCCGACGGTCGACAAATAGCCAACCCATTCCAAGCTGCCGAGCTTCGCCAGCGCCTCGCGATAGTGGGTGAGCACGTGATCCCCATGACCGTCGCTTCCATGGCCTTCGTCATGACTGTCCGGCGGGATCGAGTGCAGCAAATGTGTCGTGCCCGGCAGCAACCGGTCGATATCCGCGTGAGGGGCCTCGCCGGAAAACGGCGCTGCCTCGTATCCGCGCGCGCGGAAGGCTTCGCGCTTGGCCTCGTCCCGCGCGGTGCCTGCGACCGTCCAGCCGCGCGCGGTCAGGCGCGGGGCGAGCGCTTGGGCGCAATAGCCAAATCCAAAGGCGAAGAGCCGGCTCATGACGCGCCCTTGCCGGCACCTGCCTGCCATTCCGCGCGCACGTGAGGGTCCGTCTCGGTCGAAAGCCGCGCCGAGACCAGGGCCGCGGACCGGTCGGGGTCGAGGCGCTGCAGCGCCCACACCGCCATGGCGCGCACCAGCGGCGACGCATCGTCGAGCAACGTCTCCACGGGACAGGTCAGCGAGGCGTCGGCGGCGTTGCCGGCAGCGATCAGCGCGTTGCGCACGAAGCGATCGCGACCCGTGCGCTTGATCGGCGTGCCGCGAAAGCGGTCGCGAAAGCCCGCATCGTCCAGCGCGAGAATTTCGGCGAGCGGCGGATCGTCAGCCTGCGGACGGATCGCCAGCTTCGCGTCGTGACCGGTCTTGGCGAACTTGTTCCAGGGGCACACGGCGAGGCAGTCGTCGCAGCCATAGATGCGGTTTCCCATCGCCTCCCGGAACTCGGGCGCGATGTGTCCCTTGTGCTCGATGGTGAGGTAGGAGATGCAGCGGCGGGCGTCGATCTCGTACGGCGCGGTGAACGCGTCCGTGGGGCAAGCATCGAGACAGCGGCGGCAGGCGCCGCAATGGTCGATCTCGGGGACATCGGGCTCAAGCCCTGCCGTGGTGAAGATCGAGCCCAGGAACAGCCAGGAGCCGAACGCGCGCGAGACGAGATTGGTGTGTTTGCCCTGCCAGCCGAGGCCGGCCTTGGCCGCCAGCGGCTTCTCCATGACAGGCGCGGTGTCCACGAACACCTTCACGTCTCCGCCCGCGAGCGCCTGGACGTGTCCGGCCAGTTGTTTGAGCTTGCCTTTGATCACGTCGTGATAGTCGGCCCGCTTGGCGTAGATCGAGACGGCCCCGTGCGAGGCGTTCCGAAGGGCCGCGAACGGGCCGGCGGGCCCCCCATAGTTCAGCCCGAGCAGGATGATGCTCCGCGCGTCCGGCCACAGGGCGCGCGGGCTCTTGCGCCGCTCGGCCGTGTCCTTGAGCCAGCCCATGTCGCCCTCGCGGCCCTGCGCCAGAAATGCATCGAGCGCCGTGCCCATCGCATCGGGACTGTCTGCGGTGGTGATCCGCATGGCGTCGAAGCCAAGGGCCTCGGCCCGCTCGGCGATCCTCGCTTTCAGGGATTGCACCATCACGGAAGACGGTCCGCCGATGGCGTGCCGCGCGGTCGGACGGGCGTTCGGACGGGACTCAGAAATCGAGATCGGCATACGTGCCCGCCGGGATAAACCCGGCGACCCGATCCTGCAGGAGGGAACGGAACGACGGCCGTGACTTCACCAGCGCATACCAGTTCTTGGCAGGTTCGAACTCTTCCCACGGCACCTCGCCGAGATAGTCCAGCGCCGACAGGTGGGCCGCCGCGGCCAAGTCGGCAAAGCTCAATGTGTCCCCTGCGAGCCAGCTGCGCGTCTCCGTCAAATGGCCGATATAGGTCATATGATAGCGCAAATTGTCGTGCCCCGCCCGCATCGCCTCCATGTCGGGAGACGTGCTCTGCGGTCCGAATCGCCGGAACACCTTCTCGACGACGAGGTAATCCGTGACCTCGGCGTGGAACTTGTCGTGGAACCACGCGACCAGCCGCCGCGCCTCGGCACGGGCAGCCGCATCGCCCGGAAAGGGCTGGAAGCCCCGTAGGGCCCGTTCGTCCAACGTATCGGACAGCCATTCCGAGATGGCGTAGGCCCCCACGATCGGCCCCTCGTCATCGGGAAGGAGGACCGGCAGCGTCCCGGCCGGATTGAGGGCCAGGAATTCGGGCCGCCACTCCCAGGGCTTTTCCTCGTTCAACTCCACCTCGACCCCGCATTCGGCGAGGGCGAGACGAATTGACCTGGAGTAGGCGCATAGCGGATGGTGGAGGAGATTCGCCATTATGGGCTTCGATGGCTATTCGTTCGGAAAATGGGCTCGTTGGAAAGCAGACCCGGCGGAAAATGAATCGCGCCAAGCGCGTGGGCCTCGTATAGAACCTGCGGTCTAGGCGAACAAGCGGCTCGGCCGCGCGGGGGATTTGGGACCATGACCATAGAGCAGATCATCGTTATCGCGGTGGTTCAGGGAATCACGGAATTCCTGCCGATATCGTCGTCGGGTCACCTGGTCCTGGTTCCCTATCTGTTTCACTGGCCCGATCAGGGGCAGTTCGTCGACGTCATGGTGCATGTGGGCACCTTGTTCGCGATCCTGATCTACTTCTGGCGCGACGTCTGGAAGCTCCTTGTCGGGACGCTGGAGCTTTTCAAGGGCAAGGTGACCCATGACGGCAAGCTCGCCATGTACATCATGCTGGCCACGATACCCGCGGTCGCGTTCGGGCTCTTCCTCAAGAAGTTCGGCTTCGGCGATCTGGAGCGCAGCGTCACGGTCGTCGCCTGGAACACCGTGATCTACGGCATTCTCATGCTGGTCGCCGATATGATGGGCCGGCAGGAGAAGACCATCGAGAACATGACCCTGAAGAACGCGCTGATCATCGGCGTGGCCCAGGCCCTGGCGCTCATTCCGGGCACCAGCCGCTCCGGCGTGACCATGACCGCCGCGCGGTTTCTCAACTATACGCGCCCCGATGCGGCCCGCTTCTCGTTCCTGCTGGGAATTCCGGCAATCGCGGGCGCGGGCGTGCTGACCGTGGGCGAAGCACTGGCCGCGGGCGATACGATCACAATGGATGCGGTCTATTGCGCGATCCTGACCTTCTTCGCAGGCCTTGCCGCCATCGCGTTCCTCATGGCTCTGGTCCGGCGCATCAGCTTCCTGCCCTTCGTGCTCTACCGCATGGTCCTGGGTGGATTCCTGCTGTTCATGATCTACGGCTAGGAGCGCGGCCCGGGCTCTACGCCTTGTAGACCGAGAACTGTCCGCGCGGCCGAAACTGCTCCAGATAGTCCGGCACCACGCTGGCGACGGGCACGGGCTCGATGCCGAGCCCTTGCAGCGTGCGCTCGTCCTCGATCGCCGCCTCGCTCACCACGTTGTCGCTCTCGAGAAGGCGCACCTGGTCCACCGTGAGCGGGGGATTGGGCAACCACTGCAGCATGGCGCCCTGGAGCTTGGCCAGCCAGAAGGGCAGCGGGATCAGCGGGCGCGACCGCATCGTGTAGGCCAGCACGCGCTCCATCACGTCTCGCATGGAGAGGACCCTCGGGACCGCCCAACTCGTAGGGCGCGCCGTTCTCGTGCGCCCCTCGATCGCCGCGACGAGAGCCTGCGCCACGTCGCCGACAAAGACGGGCTGAAACCTCGTGTGCCCGCCGCCGATCAGAGGCAGGGCCGGAAACAGCCGGGCCATAGCCCCGAACCGGTTGAAGAACTGGTCCTCGGGACCGAACACGACCGAGGGCCGGACGATCGTGGCGTCCGGGTAGACGGCCCTGACACCCGCTTCGCCGGCTGCCTTGCTCTGGGCGTAGATCGCCGCCGATGAGGCGTCGGCGCCGATGGCCGAGACGTGGACGAACGTGCCGACGCCGGCGGCCTTCGCGGCCTCGGCGACATTGCGCGCGCCTTCGTCCTGCACCGTCTTGAAGGTCTGCTTGCCGGAGGCAAACAGGATTCCGACGAGGTTTACGACCGCGTCCGCATCCTCGGCCGCCGTCATAAGCGAGTCGGGGTAGCGCACATTGGCCTGGACCGGGACGATCTGGCCGAC
Source organism: Methyloceanibacter methanicus (assembly GCF_001723285.1). Classification (GTDB taxonomy): domain Bacteria; phylum Pseudomonadota; class Alphaproteobacteria; order Rhizobiales; family Methyloligellaceae; genus Methyloceanibacter; species Methyloceanibacter methanicus. Next base: position 22,978 of record NZ_LPWG01000010.1, read on the forward strand.
GCCCCCGAGCGGCTGGAGATGGCCGGCGAGATCGGGACGGCGGCAGGCGACCCGGATGCGCGCGCGCGTGCGCGCGATGGCCCGGACCAGGTGGCGTCCAAGGAATCCGGAGCCGCCATAAACGGTTACGAGTGCTCGATTGTTCAGTGTCACGCCCACGTCGATGCCTCACCTCTAGCCGCGCCTGGTTTCGCAGATGCAACATGCCACGAAGACGGGGCGCCTTGAAGGCGGTTCTTCGTCCCAAGTCCCGTTGCCGAAAGAATTGACATTACGCAGCGCCAATCGTACCTGAACCCGTTCAAGCCCAGGTGGCGGAATTGGTAGACGCGCTAGCTTCAGGTGCTAGTGCCCGTATGGGCGTGGAAGTTCGAGTCTTCTCCTGGGCACCATCGTTCGTCTCGCCGCATTCGGAGCGGCGAGCGCAATTGTCGGCAAAGGGGCGGGACCGCACCCTTCCGGAAAGACGCAATTGAGCCAGTCCTCGACCGTCGAACTCTACAAGGGCGATCTGCCTCCGGGCCGCTTTTCGGCCAAGGCGATCGCGGTCGACACCGAGACGCTGGGTCTCAATCCACAGCGCGACCGGCTTTGCCTCGTACAGCTGTCCGACGGCGACGGGACGGCCGCCCTGGTTCAGATTACGCCGGGCGCCGATGCCCCCGAGCTCAAGCGGCTTCTCGCCGACGAGAGCGTGGTCAAAATTTTCCACTATGCGCGTTTCGACGTGGCCGTGCTCAAACACTATCTCGGTGTCGACACCGCGCCGATCTACTGCACCAAGATCGCCTCGAAGCTGGCCCGCACCTATACGGACCGTCATGGTCTGAAGGATATCTGCCGGGAACTGCTGGGCATCGAGCTGTCGAAGCAGCAGCAATCCTCCGATTGGGGCGCCGACATGTTGAGCCCCGACCAGCTCAACTACGCGGCGAGCGACGTGCTATATTTACACGCGCTGAAGGAGCGGCTGGACAAGATGCTCGAGCGGGAGGGGCGCCAGCACTTTGCGCGCGCCTGTTTCGCGTTTCTGCCCGTCCGCGCCGAGCTGGACCTTAAAGGCTGGTCCGAGATCGATATTTTCGCCCATTGAGGCGCCCGAAAAGCCTCAGGAAATCAAGGGCCACGGTCGCAATCTGATCAAAGTCCTGCGGCTAGGTAGATTGGGCCATGAGGGGCCCCGAATGCGCGGAGCCAGATCCGTGAAAATTGGCGAACGCAATGGCATATGAGGCGAATCTCGCACGCGCGCACGCGCGCCACCGGGTCCGGACGGCCGGAGAGCGCGCCCGCGCGATGCGGAGCGCCAAACGCCATAGCGTGCTCGTCCGCCTTTTGCGCCGGGTCTTGCCTGTTCTGGCTGTGCTGGTGCTTGGCGCCTATTTCTTCTCCACCCGTATGAACGTGCATGTTGGCGGGATCATCGCGAGCATTGACGGCATGGAAGTGACCGACGGCGCCTTGCGGATGCTCAATCCGACCATGAGGGGCACCGACAAGAAGAACGGCGACTACGTCATCAGGGCCGATTACGCGGATCAGGACGTGGCGAACCCGAACCTCGTTGCGCTCAACACGATCAAGGCCGACGTGACCAATACGACCACCGGCGGCTGGTCGCGCATGCGCGCCGTGCGGGGCAAGTTCGATTCGAAGAAGGAGCGGCTCATTCTGAAGGATCGGATCACGCTCGCCACGAGCACGGGTGTGACCGGCGAGCTCTCCTACGCCACGATCGACATGAAGAACTCGATCCTGCGGTCTCACAATCCGGTCGCGCTCGACATGCCCAACGGGACGGTCCGGGCCAACGGGATGACGCTCTATTCGGGTGAAAACACGATCGTTTTCCGGGGGAACGTGGCGGTCCATATCGATCCCCCGAAGAAAGAGGCCGCGGCGCCGGGCGAAACGCCCGCAGCAGCCGCCGGCGGGCCCGTCGCGACGGACGCCGCGCCGGCAGAAACGGTGCAATGATGGACCCGCGCGGGGCGCTGGTCGTCATCGCTGTCTTGGCCGCGCTTGGGGGCGCGTTCGCTCCCCCGGCCCGGGCCGAGGAGGTCAAGAGCGCCTTCAAGGGGCTGTCCAAGAACTCGGACAAGCCCATCGATATCTTTTCCAAGACGCTCACCGTTTACGACGACAAGAAGCTCGCCGTGTTCAAGGGCAATGTGCGCGCGAACCAGGGCACGTCCACATTACGGGCCGCGCAACTCGACGTTCACTACATTGGCGGCGCCAACACGTTGACGGGGCAGCCCGCGCCAGCGCCGGAGAGCATGCAGGGGCCGTCCCAAGACGGCGCGGACGCCGACGCCAAATCACGGATCAAGAAGATCGAGGCGCACGGCAACGTGGTGATCAATAGCGAGGATAATCAAACCACGACCTGCGACTGGCTTCTCTACGACGTGCCTGCCCAGAAGGTCACCGTGCGCGGCAACGTGGTCATCACCAGCGAGGAAGACCAAACGACGACCAGCGACTGGGCGATCTACGACGTGGCCGCGCAGAAGGCCGTGGTGGGCGGCAATGTGGTGTTATCCCAGGGACAGAACGTGCTAAAGGGAGACCGGCTCAATATCGACCTAGCGACAGGCGAGAGCCGGTTCGAGAACACGGGCACGACGGCCGATGGAAGCCGCCGGATTCGTGCGTTGCTTCTTCCGAAGGACGAAAAGAAGAAACCCGGCAAGGAGAAAGAGACGCCGGGCGAGGCCGGGGCGTCCCGCCGGGCCAAGTTCGGTAGCCGGCGTTTCAACGCGGGCAACGGTTCTATTGTTGGCAAGCGTGCCCGCAAGACAGTTGTGCCGGTGCAATCGGAGCGGATCGCACGTGCTGCGCGCGTCCGTGTGTCGCGCCGGACCTTGGCCATGAATGTCGCAGAATTGGTCCGTCACCGATTTCTATAGGATTCAGCAAGCGCTTTAGCCGATATTAATCGGCGGACGCTTTAACCGAAGGGTGAGAGGGGCAGTGGGCAAGGTGTTCTCGATTCCGGGACAAGGGGCAGTCGCAGCTCCTCAGGGTGCCCCTGCCGGGCACCAGCCTAGGCGCACGCCCGGCGAAGACACGGGACACCCGGATCGGCCCGCATATCCAGGCCATCCCACGCAACAGGCCCATCCCGCGCAATCGGCCCACCCCGCGCAACAAGCCCAGCCCGCCCAACAACGCCAGCCCGCGCAGCCAAGTTATCCCGCGCAGCCAAGTCATCCCGCGCAGCCAAGTCATCCCGCGCAGCCAAGGCAGCCCGTGCCGCAAGGCCGGCCCGTTCCGCAGCGGCAGCCGGCCTCGCACCCCGCGCCGCAGCAACGTGCACCGCAAGGTCAGCCCGTGCCGCCGCCACTGCCATCGACGCCGCCGCCCGTGCCACAGTCGCGCGCCGAACATCCCGCCGAGCGGGTGCCCCACGAATTGCACGAGCCGGGCGAGGGCTGGCTGACCGTCCGGTCGATCGTCAAGAGCTTCAAGAAGCGCACCGTCGTTCGGGGCGTAGCATCGACGTGCGGCGCGGCGAGGCGGTCGGCCTCCTGGGCCCAAACGGCGCCGGCAAGACGACGACCTTCTACATGATCACCGGACTCATTCCGGCCGACGAGGGCTCGATCAAGATCGACGGGCAGGACGTCACCCGCCTGCCGATGTATCGCCGCGCCCGGCTGGGGATCGGTTATTTGCCGCAGGAAGCATCCATCTTTCGGGGCCTGACCGTCGAGGAGAACATTCTGGCGGTTCTGGAAACGGTGGAGCCCAACCGGAAAGCGCGCCACGAACAGCTTGACGGCTTGCTTGAGGAATTCCGCATCACGCGGCTGAGAAAGTCGCCGTCCATGCGCCTGTCGGGCGGTGAGCGCCGGCGCGTCGAAATCGCCCGCGCCCTGGCAACCCGGCCGTCCTACATGCTGCTCGACGAACCTTTCGCTGGCATCGATCCGATCGCCGTGAATGACATTCGCGCGCTGGTCCGGCATCTGACCCAGCGCGGAATTGGTGTGCTGATCACAGATCACAATGTTCGCGAAACCCTCGACCTCGTTGGCCGGGCCTATATTATTCATGACGGGTCTGTTCTGACCCATGGGACGACCCACGAGATCGTCAATAATGAAGACGTGCGGCGCGTTTATCTGGGCGACGAGTTCAAGATATGAGTTCCTGATCGCAGATGAGTTCGTAGATGGCGATCAACGCAAAGCTGGAAATGCGCCAGACGCAGAGTCTGGTCATGACGCCTCAGCTGCAGCAGGCAATCAAATTGCTGCAACTGTCGAACGTCGAGTTGAGCACGTTCGTGGAGGGCGAACTCGAGCGCAATCCCTTGCTCGAGCGCGCCGAAGGCGACGGACCGGTTAATCCTTCCGCGGACGATCAGGATGCGGAGGGGGCCGACGCGAAAGGCGAGGGCGCCGCCGAGTCGCGTGAGGCCGACAACTGGGTCGATCTCGAATCGGGCGGCGACAACACCCGCACCGAAGATCTCGATGCAGATCCCAAGGACATGTTTCCGGACTCCGAGGATTTTGTTCCCGGAGCCGTGACGGACAGCGGCTGGACCGGTCTGGCCCAGTCCGGGCCGAGCGTGTCGGAAGACGGCACGGACCTCGAAGCCTATGTGGCCGAGGAAAAGACCTTGCGGGCCCACCTGTCCGAGCAGCTCTCACTCGCGTTCTCCGACCCCGCGCAGCGCATGATCGGCGGCCACATCATCGATCTGACCGACGAAGCCGGTTATCTTCGTGGCGATTTGGCCAGTCTTGCAGCGCAACTCGGCGCGCCGCTCTCGCTCGTCGAGGAGACGCTTCGCGAGATGCAGACATTCGATCCGTGCGGTGTCTTCGCGCGCGATTTGCGCGAGTGCCTCACGCTTCAGCTCAAAGAGCAGGACCGCTGCGACCCCGCCATGGCCGCGTTGATCGACAACCTGCATCTGCTCGCGACCCACGATTTCGTGGCGTTGAAGCGCGCCACGGGCGTCACCGACGAGGACTTGGTCGACATGGTTGCCGAGGTGAAGCGGCTCAATCCCAAGCCGGGTCTGGAGTTTGGCGCGACGCCCGCGCAGCCTATCGTGCCGGACGTTCTGTTGCGCGCCCTTCCCGACGGCAGCTATCACGTCGAGCTGAATTCCGACACGCTGCCGCGCGTGCTCGTCAACCAGACCTACTATGCGAAGGTCACCAAGTCGCCGCTCGCCAAGGACGACAAGAGCTATCTCGTCGACTGCCTGCAGACCGCGAACTGGCTTGTGAAGAGTCTCGATCAGCGGGCGCGCACCATCCTCAAGGTCTCACAGGAAATCGTGCGGCAGCAGGATGCGTTCTTCACATACGGTGTCCGGCACTTGCGCCCGCTCAATTTGAAGACCGTCGCCGACGCGATCTCCATGCACGAATCCACCGTGAGTCGCGTGACGGCCAACAAATACATGGCCACCAATCGGGGCCTGTTCGAGCTGAAATACTTCTTCACCTCCGCGATCGCGGCCACGGGCGAAGGCGATTTCCATTCCTCCGAAGCCGTGCGTCACAGGATTCGCGAGATGATCGATGCGGAGCCTGCGGAGGACGTCCTGTCCGACGACAAGATCGTCGAGCGGCTGAAGACGGATGGCATCGATATTGCGCGCCGCACAGTCGCCAAATATCGCGAAGCTCTGGGCATTCCTTCGTCGGTGCAACGCCGGCGGCAAAAGCGTATCGCGATGGCGGCGAGTGCATAGCAGCACGTTTTTTGCACGATTTGCGGAGGATTGGATTTGACACCCTCCAAGCGCAGAGCTAGCTTCCGGCCTCCGCGATCGAGGCCATAATCGTTTGGGCCGGGACGTTAGTATGTCCCGATGCTGACCTCGTCTCTTGTGGATGCGCACCAGGAAGCGCGTTGTCGCAGGAGGTTGGCGGATCGCCTACGGGAAATAACGACACGGCAAAATACCGGACAGACTTCGTCAAAAACGTTCCGCGTTTTCGTCCAGATTTGCGTTGTATGGCGTCAGCGAGAGATCTCGGGCGCTGTGCCTAGTATGCAGGAAAGAAACGTTCGGCTCGCGCGTGCCGATTGGAACAGACGCGCAGCGGAAATCGTTTTGTTGGTCCGAGTTGACTGCGCCCCACGAGAGGCACACGGGTAATCGAAATGACTTTAGCGGATCTGATCGCGCCCGAAGCGGTGCTGCCCTCGCTCAACGCGAAGGACAAGAAACAGCTGTTGGCGGAGCTCGCCGTCCGCGCTTCGGAGATCTCCGGTCTCCAGCAACGGGACATCTTCGACGTCCTGTTGCAGCGGGAACGCCTTGGGTCGACGGGGCTCGGGCAGGGCGTCGCGATTCCGCATGGCAAGATGCCCGGTTTGAACCGGATTGTCGGCCTATTTGCACGGCTCGCCGAGCCCATCGATTTCGATGCGGCCGACGCGGAGCCCGTGACGATTGTCGTTCTTCTCCTGGCGCCGGAAGGCGCGGGCGCGGATCATCTGAAGGCGCTTGCGCGCATCTCGCGTCTGCTCCGTGATCGTCCGTCGGTGCAGAAACTGAAGTCGTCGAGGGATGCGGAGGCGCTCTATGCCGTCCTCACGCAGGACGATACGGCCTCCCACGCGGCCTAGCACAAACGCCATCGAAGGCGCGTTCGACCGAGGCGCACGCACGCGACGCATGCGTGCGGCAAATGCGTCGGCGGGACTAGTGGACGCTTAAGGGAACGAGGTCGTTCTCGATCGCATTCGCGATGGCCGCGTTGCGGCTGTCCGTCAGCGCGATCGGCGTGCCGTCGGCACCCAATACGGCAAACAGATCGATACCCTCCGGCGTTTCGTCCAGCGCCGGAAACAGCCGCTCGGCATCGTCGAAGTCGACCTGCTTGATATATGCGACTTCGCCTTCCCCGAGCAGCGCAAGCTCCTTGGGGCTCATCGAGGTCTGGCGGTCGTCGTCTTGTCGTTCATTCATTGAAGTGGTTTCCAAACATCTCAGCTTGCGGACGTGATCCCGACCTTGAGAACGCGTTTCTCCTGGTTCGGCCTCTCGAGCTCGATCGCAAGGAGGCCGTTATGTAACTCGGCTTTGCGCACTTCGACGCCGTTGACAAGAGCAAATGTCCTCTTGAAGCGGCGACTGGCGAGGCCCCGGTGGAGGTAGTCCTTGGGCTCCTCGTCCGGCTTTTCGCCCCGGATCTGAAGGGCGCCGCCCGTGATGCTCACGTCCAGTTCGTCGCGGGCGAAACCGGCGACCGCCAGTGTAATCCGCAATCTTTCGGGACAGTGAGCGTCGGCAGGCAGGATTTCCACGTTGTAGGGCGGATACCCGCCCTCTGCCAACTTGGCCGCGGACCCTTTTCGGGCAGCTTCAAAGATGATCCAAAGACGGCCGTCGAGACGTGTCATGTACTGCCCAGCGAAGGATCTTCTGTTTTCCGCTCGCGGCACAGCGTGGAAAACGTCAGGAAATCAACACCGATATGGGTGCCCGGCGACCGAAATCAAGCTTAGACGCCGCGAGGCGCATGGCCAGCACACGAGAGCATCTCGCGCAAACACCCCGGCACAGCCCCTCGCGCGCCACGACAACTTGACGCACCTACCTAGTAATAGGTAGGATGAGTGACAGATGTCGAACCACGCTCATCAGTCCCCAGCGCCCCACCAAGGCCATCGAAGCTGCCGCTGCGGCGTCCACGCCCTGTCGCGCCGGAACGTCGTACTGGCCGCGCTGGCCATCGCCTCCGCCCCCTTGCTGCGCTATCGGCCGGCCCATGCGGCGGCCGCCGATGTGAGCGAGGTCGCGCCCGGCGTCTTCGTGCATCAGGGCCGCTACGAGGTGCAGTCCGCCGCGAATGGCGGCGACATCGCCAATGCGAGCTTTGTCGTCGGCTCCGACAGCGTGGCCGTGATCGATACCTCGGGCAGTGCGAAGCTCGGCGCCGAGTTGCGGGACGCCATCCGGGCCGTCACCGACAAGCCCATCAAATACGTGATCAACACGCATATGCATCCCGATCATGTGTTCGGGAACGCGGCGTTCGAACAGGACAAGCCGGACTTCGTGGGGCACTACAAGCTCGCGCGCGCCCTCGGCACGCGCAAGGACGGCTATCTCGCCGCCAACGAGCAAATGATCGGCGCGGACGGTTTCGCCGGGAGCAAGATCGTTCTTCCGACGGTTGGCATCAAAGAGGCGACGAAGCTCGATCTGGGCGGCCGGGAGCTGTTGCTGGAGCCCCAGCCGACGGCCCATACGGACAACGATCTGATCGTCACGGACCTGAAGACGGGGACGCTCTTTCTGGGCGATCTTCTGTTCTCGGTGCACGTGCCGACCATCGACGGCTCGATCAAGGGCTGGCTGGAGGTCCTCGACGCGATGGGGCAGCGAAAAGCGGCCCGCGTCGTGCCCGGCCACGGTCCGAAAACCATGGAGTTGCCCGAGGCGCTTGAGCCGGAACAACGCTATCTGTCGGCCATTGCCGACGACGTCCAGCAGCAAATCGCTGCCGGTAAGACGCTGGAACAGGCCACGGCATCGGCCGGTTTTTCGGAGAAGGATGCCTGGAAGCTGTTCGACCAGTATCATGTGCGCAACGTCACCGCGGCTTTCGCGGAACTTGAATGGGAATGATCCCGATCGAAGTGATGAGAGGAAGTTCAAGGCCATGACCTACGCTTTCAACACGCTCAGCCGAATGCTCTGCGGCGCCGTGCTCGCAGCCTGTGTCGGCGTTCTTGCGGCGACCCCGGTCCACGCCAAGGAGGACCTCTGGCCCATTCTGCGGGAGCAGGCCTTCGGCGATCGTCCGATTGCGGAGGAGGATGGCGCCGTCGTCCTCGAAACGCCGCAGAAGGTGGAAGACGCAGCGCTCGTACCGATCACCGTGCGCGTGCCGCCCCACGTGAAGGACAAGCTCAAATCCTTGTCGATCTTCATCGACAACAATCCCGATCCCAAGGTGGCGACGCTGAACTTCGGTCCGGCTGCGGGGGCAGGCGGCGAGCGCAGTTTCGCAACGCGCGTCCGGGTGGACAATTTTTCCCATGCCCGGGCGGTGCTCGAACTCGAGGACGGGAGCCTGCACATGGCCTCGAAGTTTCTGGCCGCGGCGGGGGGATGTGCCGCCATGCAGGCCAAAGACCCGGAAGCGACATGACCGGCCTTGGAAAGACGATCGTCCGCACCTTCGAGCCTGCGTTGAGCAGCAACCCGATCTGGTCGGCTCAAGTGATGATCAAGCACCCCAACCACAACGGCATGCAGCTCGATATCAACACGGCCAAGTTCATTCCGGCCCGTTACATCAAGGAAGTCACGGTGAAACGGGACGGTGAGCTGGTATTTACGCTCGACGGCACCTTCTCGATTTCCACCAATCCGAACCTTCGCTTCACCTTCGCAAAGGGCGAAAACAACGTGCTCGACGTTACGGCGGTGGACACCGACGGAGAGGCCTTCCACGGAACCACGACCCGTCGTCAGGGCGGATCCTAGGCGCAAGGTCAGGGCGATCGAGAGGCGGCAATGTCGATTGGAACACGCGATCTCTTACTGAAAGAGGCGGAGACGTTGGCTCGGACGCGAGGCTATGCGGCGTTCAGCTATGCGGATCTGGCCGAACGCGTGGGCATAAGGAAGGCGAGCGTCCATCACCACTTCCCCACGAAGGAAGCCCTTGGCGTTGCGCTGGTCGATGGCTATCTCGCCAAGTTCGAGCCGGCGCTTGCTGCCGTGCGCGAGGACGAAACGTCGGCCAAGGCGCGGCTTGCCACCTATAGCGGCTTTTTCGTCGACAGCCTGAGCGACGGGTTGATGCCGCTCTGCGCGGCGCTGTCCGCCGAGGCGGCCGCATTGCCCCAGTCGATGCAACGGCAGGTGTCGACGTTCTTCGAACTTCATCTCGATTGGCTGTCCGGGGTCGTTCGGGACGGGATCGCCGACGGGGAATTTCGTGCCGACCTCGACGTGCGGCAGACGGCGACCATGCTGCTCAGCGTCGTGGAAGGGGCCAGTCTCGTCGCCTGGGCGCTAAAGGACAGTACACGTATCGAGCCGACCTTCTTGCAGGCCGTCGCAAGCCTTGCCGAGACCGGCACGGACTGAGTTTGTTTAAAGCACACAGCCTGTTCGGGGTCGATTGCCCGGCAAAAGGCGCCTACGATCCAGCGCGTCGGTCTTGCGAGGAAACGGAGACAAGCAATGCGCCTACTCAGATTCGTGCCGGTTTGGATGCTCCTCGTATCGGTGCAGGCGGTCGCCTATGACGGGTTCGACGCGGATTTCTCCACCTGCACCCAGGGAAACGATAGCGGTGCGGTGGTCGCGGCCTGCTCACGATTGATCGACAACGCGGCGGCCGAGAACGCGATCACCGGAATGTTCTATGGTCTCCGAGCGGCGAACGGCAGCGATGCGGCGCAGAACTGCGCCGATGCAAAGAAGTCGCTGGCGCTGGCCGACGACGCTGCCATCAAGACCTTGTCTCAGCAGCTCATCGATTCGAACTGCTGAGGCGCCCCACGGTGCGCGAATCCGCAACGCGCCGCCGTTGACGCGTCATAAGCAAGCGCAGGTCACACGCCTCGGCGGTGAACGGTCGTCTTATCGGGGATTGGTGGAGCCAGGCGGGATCGAACCGCCGACCTCGTGAATGCCATTCACGCGCTCTCCCAACTGAGCTATGGCCCCTTGAGGAAATATCCGGAATCCGAGTGCGCGGCGCGCTCCGTCGAATTCAGACCGCATCGTTTATGCCCAGCGGCCCGTTCGTTCAAGCGAAATGCGACTCGGAGCCGAAGATCGGCGGGAATTGAAGCCGGCCGGCAGTGCTAGACCGCCGTCGCGTGCTCAGCCTTCGTCTTCCCGCTCGCTCTTGACGATGTCGGTGACGTCGTCGTCTTCGTCTTCGTCGTCCTCGAGAAACGCATCTTCATCGTCGCTATCGGGGATGTCCTCATCGTCATCTCCGATGTCAGCGATCTCTTCGTCCTCGACCCCGGCCTCCTCGGCCTCCTCCGCCTCATCGAGGCTGATGACCTCGGCGCCACCCATGACCGGTGTATCGTCTTCGGCCTCGGGCTCCGCTGCTGGCTTCGCCACTGGTGCGGCCGCGCTACGCCGGGACGGCGTTGCGACGTGGTAAACGGCTTGGCAAACGGGACAGGTAATCGGCGAACGACCCAGATCGTAAAACCGCGCGTCACAGCTCGCGCACACGCGCTTGGTTCCCCGTGCGGGTTTCGACATGACTCTCCTCAAACGTAGTCTAAGCGTGACTCCCCATTGCCACGCCTCATGCGTAGTGTCAAAAGCTATCAAGCATCCTCAAACAGCAATCTCACCTCCATGCCGCAGCCCCTGACAGCTCGCCGATCCGCGCCGATTTCCGGCCGTGTCAAAGTCCCCGGCGACAAGTCGATTTCCCACCGCGCTTTGATCCTGGCAGGTCTGGCGACCGGGCGCACGCGCATCGAAGGCCTGCTCGAGGCCGACGATGTGATGGCGACCGCACGTGCCATGGAGGCGCTGGGCGCCACGGTCTCGCGCAGCGGCGCCGCGTTCGAGGTGTTGGGGCAGGGGGTCGGCGGCCTCACGGCCCCCGACGGCGTTCTCGATTTCGGCAACTCCGGGACGGCAAGCCGGCTCATGCTCGGCGTTCTTGCGGGATATCCGATGCGCGTTGCGATGACTGGCGATGCCTCGTTGTGCCGGCGGCCCATGAGCCGCGTGCTGGCGCCGCTGTCCGAGATGGGACTAACGGTGGAGGGCGACAAGGACACCCTGCCGTTCACCGTGGAGGGGACGGCGGATCTGTTGCCGATCGTATACGAACTGCCCGTGCCGTCGGCCCAGGTGAAGTCGGCGGTCCTGCTGGCGGGGCTCCATGCCCCTGGACGGACCACCGTGATCGAGCCTCTGCCGACCCGGGACCACACCGAGCGCATGTTGAGATTTTTCGGTGCCGAGATCGACGTGAAGACGCGCGACGACGGCGGCCGGGCCGTGACGGTCGGGGGCGACGCGGAACTGACCGGTGCCCACGTGATCGTGCCGGGCGACCCGAGTTCGGCGGCGTTCCTCGTTGCCGCTGCGCTCATCTGCCCCGGCTCGGACCTCGTGATCGAGAACGTCCTTCTCAATCCCACGCGCACGGGATTTTTCGAGACGCTGCGGGAGATGGGGGCCGATATCGAAATCCTCGGCGAGCACGACGAGGCCGGCGAGCCCGTGGGCGATCTGCATGTCCGGTCGAGCAAGCTCAAAGGGATGCGTGTGCCGCCCGAGCGGGCGCCTTCGATGATCGACGAATACCCGATCCTCGCGGTCTTGGCCGCCTTCGCGCAAGGCGAAACCCGGATGGAAGGCTCGGCCGAACTGAAGGTGAAGGAGAGCGATCGCCTGGCCGCCACCGCGGCGGGGCTTGCCGCCTGCGGCGTCGAGGCCCGCATCGAGGGCGATGATCTCATTGTCTCCGGACGGGGCGCCGTGCCGGGCGGCGGGGTGGTCGAGACCCACATGGACCATCGGATCGCCATGGCCTTCCTGACGCTCGGATTGGGTTCGGAGGCACCTGTGACCGTCGACGACATCGGCATGATCGCCACGAGCTTTCCGGATTTCGTGCCCCTGATGCGCGGTCTGGGAGCGCAACTTCCATGATTGTCGCGATCGACGGACCGGCCGCCTCCGGCAAAGGGACCCTGGGCAAGCGCGTTGCCGCGCATTACGGCCTGCCACACCTGGACACGGGGCTCCTGTATCGCGCGGTCGCGCGAGACGCCCTGACCCAAGGCGTCGACCTGGACGATGCCGAGGCCGCGGCCAAGGTGGCCTCGGCGCTCGACGTGGCGACGCTCGGCGATCCGGCCCTTCGGACGGTGGGGGCGGGCGAGTCCGCTTCCCGGGTTGCCCGCCATCCGGCGGTCCGGACCGTGCTCCTCGCCTATCAGCGGAGTTTCGCCTACGGCCCGGAGGGAGCGGTTCTGGACGGCCGGGATATCGGCACGGTGATTTGCCCCGATGCCGACGTGAAGCTCTTCGTCAGCGCCTCCCCGGAAGTGCGGGCCCTGCGCCGTTTCTTGGAGCTAACGGGCCGTGGGGTCGCGGTCTCCGAGGCCTCCGTGCTGGCCGATATCCGGGCCCGGGACGAGCGGGACTCGACCAGAGGCGCCGCACCGCTGGTCCGGGCGCCAGACGCGGCCTTGCTCGACACCACAAATTTGGATATAGACGCGGCGTTCAGGGCAGCTATCGATTTGATCGAGGCTGCGATGAGCCGCGCAGGGCGGGCCGGTTGAGGCCATGCCCATTTGGCGTTGGCCCATCGTCTTTGGACAAGCTTGAAAGACTTTTCGCGCGGTGAAGCGAAGCGGGCCCGGCCTCCGGAGAGGGCGGCAGTCCGAGGCGCTTTCGTCGCATTGAATTAACATCAAACCTCGGGTTCCGCCGTACCAGGCAACGAGCCACCGACGAACGCCGAGTAGGAGTTCAAATGACCGAGCCGCAGACCAGCATCAGCCAGCCTAGCCGCGACGAGTTCGCAGCGCTTCTCGAGGAATCTCTCACCGGCGCAGCGCTAGTGGAAGGCAGTGTGGTCAAAGGAACCGTCGTCAGCATCGAAAAGGATGTGGCGATCATCGATGTGGGCCTGAAGACCGAAGGCCGCGTCCCCCTCAAAGAATTCGGCGTCCCGGGCGCCCCCTCCACGCTGGCCGAAGGCGACACCGTTGACGTCTATCTGGAGCGTGTCGAGAACGCAGCCGGCGAAGCGGTCTTGTCCCGCGAGAAGGCCCGCCGCGAAGAAAGCTGGGTCCGCCTCGAAGAGAAGTACAAGGCCAATGAGAAGGTCGAAGGCGTGATCTTCAATCGCGTCAAGGGCGGCTTCACCGTCGACCTGGACGGCGCCGTAGCCTTCCTTCCGGGCAGCCAGGTGGATATCCGTCCGATCCGTGACGTCGGTCCGCTCATGAACAGCCCGCAGCCCTTCCAGATTCTCAAGATGGACCGCCGCCGCGGCAACATCGTCGTGTCGCGCCGCTCGGTTCTGGAAGAGACCCGGGCCGAGAAGCGTGGTGAGATCGTCTCGCGGCTGAAGGAAGGCCAAGTTGTTGACGGCGTGGTCAAGAACATCACCGATTACGGTGCGTTCATCGACCTTGGCGGTATCGACGGCCTGCTTCACGTCACCGACATGGCCTGGCGCCGCGTCAATCACCCGAGCGAGATCGTCAATGTCGGCGATACCGTGAAGGTGCAGATCATCCGCATCAATCCCGATACCCAGCGTATCAGCCTTGGCATCAAGCAGCTCGAGGCCGATCCGTGGGAAGGCATCGCCGCGAAATACCCGGTCGATGCCCGCTTCAAGGGCACGGTGACCAACATCACCGATTACGGTGCCTTCGTGGAGCTGGAGCCCGGCGTCGAGGGCCTGATCCATGTCTCCGAGATGAGCTGGACGAAGAAGAACATTCACCCCGGCAAAATCATTTCGACGAGCCAGGAGGTCGAGGTCCAGGTTCTGGAAGTCGATCCGGACAAGCGGCGCATTTCGCTCGGCCTCAAGCAGACCCAGGAGACCCGTGGGTCGCCTTTGCCGCGGCGTATCAGCCCGGTACGGAGATCGAGGGTCAGATCCGCAACATCACCGAGTTCGGCCTGTTCGTCGGTCTCGACGGCGGCATCGACGGCATGGTCCATCTGTCCGACTTGGACTGGTCCAAGTCCGGGGAGGAAGCCCTCAAGGAGTACAAGAAGGGCGATACGGTGAAGGCCGTTGTCCTGGAAGCGGACTCCGAGAAGGAACGCATCAGCCTCGGCATCAAGCAGCTTGCCGCCGACCCGTTTGCGGGCAGCGCCTCGTCCGAGAAGCTCGCGAAGGGCGCGCGCGTGACCTGCGAGGTGACGGCCGTCAAGGACAATGGCATCGAGGCCAAGTTGCTCGACCATGACCTTACGACCTTCATTCGCCGCTCCGATCTGTCCCGTGACCGCTCCGAACAGCGTCCCGATCGCTTCGGCGTCGGCGAGAAGTTCGATGCCGTCGTGACCCAGGTGGACCAGAAGACGCGGAAAATCTCCGCTTCGATCAAGGCCCTTGAGATTGCCGAAGAGAAGGAAGCGGTGGCCCAGTACGGCTCGACCGATTCCGGCGCTTCGCTCGGCGATATCCTCGGTGCGGCTCTGAACAAGGTCAAAGGCGGCGACGACGAGGGCGCAGCGGAAGTTGAGCCCGAAGCGGCGGCCAAGCCGAAGACCAAGCGCGCCGCGAAAGCCGCCGCCGATGGCGAGGGTGCCGGCGAGGCCTCCGCGGAGGAATAGTCCGGCACGCCTCAAGGCTGCCTGAATTTCACTGTTTCACGGGCCGTGGTCTATAATGGACCCACGGCCCGTTTTTCTGCCTGATCCGGAGCCACGATCCATGAGCCTAGACGCGGAACGCGTAGTCGAACGGCGCCGCCTCAAGCGGCGCGTTTCCATTTGGCGGATCGCCGCCGTCCTTCTCGCCGTGCTTTTTGTCGGCGTGTTGCTCATGGGCGACCAGCAGGCGGGCCGCTCGGGCGGGATCCTACCCCACGTGGCGCGCATCACCATCGACGGTGTGATCACGAACGACCGCAAGGTCATCAACCTCCTGAACAAGGTCGGCAAGGCCGACCAGGTCAAGGCGGTGATCCTCGAGGTCAACAGTCCCGGCGGCACCACGACCGGGGGCGAGGCCCTGTACGATGCGATCCGCCGGGTCGCGAAAAAGAAGCCCGTGGTCGCGACGTGCGGGACCCTGGCCACGTCCGCAGCTTATATCGTCGCCCTCGCAACCGACCGGATCTTCGTCTACGGCAACACCATCACCGGTTCCGTCGGCGTCATCTTCCAATGGGCCAATGTGACCGAACTGATGAAGACCCTCGGCATTCAGTTTGAGGACGTGAAGAGCGGGTCGCTGAAAGCGGTGCCGAGCCCCTTCGAGCCGACCACCGAGGAGGCGCGGGCCGTGACCGAAGAGATGGTCGAGGACGCCATGGCGTGGTTCGTTGGCCTCGTGAAGACGCGGCGCGAAATCGACCCCGCCGACATTCCGGGCCTGACCGAGGGACGCATCTATTCGGGCCGTCAGGCCGTCGAGTACAAGCTTGCCGACCAGATCGGCGATGAGCTTGCCGCCCGCAACTGGCTCGTGAAGGAGCGCGGCGTTCAGGAGGGCCTGCGGATCAGGCAGTGGAAGCCGCGCAAAGAGGAAGAGGGTTTTTTCGGTCTTGTCATGGACTCCGTGGCCTCGGCCTTCGGTGTTTCCGGGAGCAAGGTCGCCGCGCTGCTGGACCAGGCCGCCGCGGTGCTTGAGCTTGACGGTCTGGTTTCGGTTTGGCACCCTGCGTCTCATTAGTGGGGCTTGGAGCGCAGCGGGATTTGGCTGTGGTCCTTTTGGGGCGTGCCAATGATAAAATCCGAGCTGATCCAGCGGGTGGCCGCCGCCAATCCGCATTTGTTCCATCGGGATGTTGAGCGCATCATCAATATTATCCTCGACGAGATCACCGGCGCTCTTGCACGCGGGGATCGTGTCGAGTTGCGCGGCTTCGGGGCCTTTACGGTCAAGCACCGCGCCGCACGCCAGGGACGTAATCCGCGGACGGGTGACACGGTCTTCGTCGAGGACAAATACGTGCCCTTCTTCAAGACCGGCAAGGAATTGCGCGAGCGCCTCAACCCCGACGACAGCCAGGGCAGCGCATAGCGCGGACGGCGTTTGGCCCGTGCCGGGCCGCTTGAGGAGCAAGACGTGACGCGGAAGCTCGTGCTGGGACTTGTGATCATCCCGCTTGGGTTGGCGCTGATCGCGCTTGCCGTGGTCAATCGCGGGCCCGCGGAACTCATCCTGAATCCCTTTGGCGGCGAACACGGCTATATGGTCGAGGCGCCGCTGTTCCTGTTTCTGCTCTGTGCCTTCGCGCTCGGCCTGTTGATCGGCGGGTTTGCGTCCTGGCTCAACCAGGGCAAGTGGCGCCGGACGGCCAAGGCGGAGGCCCGGGACGCGCGGGACTGGCGCCGCCAGGCGGACCGCTTGGAGCGGGAGCTGGAATCCGTCCACGCCTCCCAGCAGCGGCCGCAGCTCCCCGCCCAGTAGGCGCTTCTCCATGGACCCGTTGACCGTTTTCGGTCTGATCGCGGTGGCCGCCATGCTGGTCACTTACGCGCTTGAGGAACGCAGTCCCTGGTTCATTCTGGCCTTTGCCTTTGCCTGCCTCCTCGGGTCGGCCTATGGCTTTCTCCAGGGGGCCTGGCCTTTCGGCGTCCTTGAGGCCATATGGGCCGGGGTGGCCGCGGACCGCTGGCGCCGCCGGGTTGTTCGGTAACGTCGATATTGCAGTGCGATGGACTTAAGGGCTTGGATTTCATAGGGTGAGCCCCGCTCGCGGCCTGCGACCCGGCGACTGCGAGTCTCAACCATTTTTAAGAGTTCCCGTGACGGTCGAAGTTAAAATCTGTGGCGTGCGGACGCCTGCCATCCTCGACGCGGCGATCACTGCCGGGGCGGGTTTCGTCGGCCTTGTGTTCTTCCAAAAGAGCCCGCGCAATCTGACGCTCGAGAATGCGCAAGCCCTCGCGGCTGCCGCGCGCGGACGCGCGAAGACAGTCGCCGTGACGGTCGATCCAGACGATGCGCTGATTGACGCGGTCGTGGCCGAGGTCCGGCCTGACGTGCTGCAACTGCACGGGTCCGAGACCCCGAAGCGCGTGGCCGCCATCAAGGTTCGCACCGGCTTGCCGGTGTTCAAGGCCGTCCCCGTTGCCGAGGTTGCCGATCTGGCGGTCGCGGCCCGCTATACGGATGTCGCCGACACGATCCTGTTCGACGCCAAGGCGCCGCCCGGAGCGGATTTGCCAGGCGGTAACGGAATGCGTTTCGACTGGAAACTCCTGCACGGAGTCACGGCGCCGTTCGCGCTGTCGGGCGGCCTCGATGCCGGCAATGTCGCCGAGGCGATCCGGCTGTCCGGCGCCGGCCTCGTCGACGTGTCTTCGGGGGTCGAGACGCGCCCGGCGAGAAAGACGCCGCGCTGATCGAGCACTTCGTACGAGCGGTGCGGGACGCCGCGCCACAGCATAAGAAAGCCTCATGACGACGATGACCGATGCCTTGAATACCTATCGCGGCGGTCCCGACGAGCACGGCCATTTCGGCCTGTTTGGCGGGCGCTATGTGGCCGAGACGCTCATGCCGCTGATCCTGGATCTGGAGCGGGCCTATAACGAGGCGAAGGCCGATCCCGAATTCCAAGCGGAACTCGATTCGCTGAATGCCCATTACTCGGGCCGTCCGAGCCCGCTCTATTTCGCCGAACGGCTCACCGAGCATCTCGGCGGCGCCAAGATCTACTTCAAGCGTGACGAGCTCAATCACACCGGCTCTCACAAGATCAACAATTGCCTCGGGCAGATCCAGCTCGCCCGGCGCATGGGCAAGACCCGCATCATCGCGGAGACCGGCGCCGGCCAGCATGGCGTGGCGGTCGCGACCGTGGCCGCGCGGTTCGGGCTGCCTTGCGAGATCTACATGGGCGCGACCGACATCGAGCGTCAGAAGCCGAACGTGTTTCGCATGAAGCTGCTGGGCGCCAAGGTCAATCCGGTCACCTCGGGCTCCGGTACGCTGAAGGACGCCATGAACGATGCCTTGCGCGACTGGGTCGCGAACGTGCACGACACGTTCTACATCATCGGGACCGTCGCCGGTCCTCACCCTTACCCGGCCATGGTGCGCGACTTTCAGTCTGTCATCGGCAAGGAGACGCGCGCGCAGATGATGGAGCGCGAAGGACGTCTGCCGGACACGCTCGTGGCCTGCATCGGCGGCGGCTCGAACGCGATGGGGCTGTTTCATCCGTTCCTCGACGACCGCGCGGTCTCGATCTACGGCGTGGAAGCGGGCGGATATGGCATCGACGTTCCGAACGGGCATGCCGCGTCCATGACGGGTGGGGAGCCGGGCGTGCTGCACGGCAACCGCACCTATTTGCTCCAGAACGACGACGGCCAGATTCTGGAGGGCCACTCCATCTCAGCGGGGCTCGACTATCCCGGGGTCGGTCCGGAGCATTCCTGGCTCAAGGATACCGGCCGGGTCACCTATGTCGCCGTGACCGACAAGGAGGCCCTCGAAGCCTTTCAGCTCTGTACCCGGCTCGAAGGCATCATCCCCGCGCTCGAACCCTCCCACGCGCTGGCGTATGTGCGCAAACTCGCACCCGAGCTGCCGAGCGACAATCTGTTGGTCATGAACATGTGCGGCCGCGGCGATAAGGACATCTTTGCCGTCGCCGAACACCTCTCGATGGAGATGTAGGCATGACCAGGATCGATCAGACATTCGCCAGGTTGAAAGCCGAAGGGCGTGGGGGCCTCGTCACGTTCATCACGGCGGGCGATCCCGACTACGAAACGTCCCTGTCGATGCTGAAAGGCCTTCCCGCCGCCGGTGCCGACATTGTCGAGCTGGGCATGCCGTTTTCGGATCCCATGGCGGACGGCCCGGCGATCCAGGCGTCCTCGCTGCGCGCCCTGAAGGCCGGACAGAACATGAAAAAGACCCTGTCCATGGTTAGGGAGTTCCGGAAGGAAAACCAGGCAACCCCGATCGTGCTGATGGGCTATTACAACCCGATCTATGTCTACGGCGTCGACCGCTTCGTGACCGATGCGAGCGAGGCCGGCGCCGACGGGCTCATCATCGTCGACATGCCACCGGAAGAGGACGAGGAACTGCGTCCCGCTGCGGCTGGAAAAGGCTTGAACTTCATACGGTTGGCGACGCCAACCACCGACGCGAGGAGGCTCCCGGCCGTGCTCGCGAACACGTCGGGTTTTGTCTATTATGTCTCGATCGCCGGAATAACCGGGACCGCGGCCCCGGACATCTCGTCCGTCGGGGCGCATGTGGCGCGCATCAAGGCCCATACCGACCTTCCGATCGCGATCGGCTTCGGCGTCAAGACGCCCGAGCAGGTTCGGGAGCTTGCGGCGCTGGCGGAGGGCGTCGTGGTCGGGTCGGCCCTGGTTGCCTCGATCGCCGAGACGCTCGACGAGAACGGCCAGGCGACCGCGGAGACCAAGCCGAAGCTTCTGGGGCTGGTGGAGTATCTTTCCGAGGCCTTGCATCAGCTGGCCGAGCCTCGGCGATCTAGAGCGGCAGCAGCGTAGAGAGTTGGACCAGTGAACTGGATCAATAGCGTCGTCAGACCAAAAATCCGCAGCTTCCTTCGCAAGAAGGAGATGCCGGACAATCTCTGGGTCAAATGCCCGGAGACAGGCCAGATGATCTACTACAAGGATCTGGAGGCCAATCAGTTCGTCGTCCCCGGCTCCAACTTTCATATGCGGATGACCGGCCCCGCGCGACTCAAGGCGCTGTTCGACGACGGCAAATACGCGGCGCTGCATCTGCCGGACGTGCCTCAGGACCCGCTTAAATTCCGCGACGAGCGGCGCTATTCGGAACGCCTCAAGGACGCCCGCAGCAAGACCGGGCTCAACGACGCGATCCATTCGGGCATCGGCAAGTTGCACGGCGACACGGTCGTCGCCGCGGTTCAGGACTTCGACTTCATGGGCGGCTCGCTCGGCACGGCGGCCGGAGAGGCCGTGATCTCCTCCATGCGGGCGGCGCTCGTGCGCAATGCCCCGTTCATCCTGTTTGCGGCCTCCGCGGGCGCGCGCATGCAGGAAGGCATTCTGTCCCTCATGCAGATGCCACGGACCACGGTGGCCGTGGAGGAACTGCGCGAGGCCAATCTTCCCTATATCGTCGTGCTCACCAACCCGACCACCGGCGGTGTCACCGCCTCCTACGCGATGCTGGGCGACATCCATATCGCCGAGCCGGGCGCGCTGATCGGCTTCGCCGGCCCGCGCGTGATCGAGCAGACTATCCGCGAGCAACTGCCGGCGGGCTTCCAGCGGTCCGAATATCTTCTGGACCACGGCATGGTGGACATGGTGGTCCATCGCCACGACCTCCGCGCGACGCTAGCGCGCGTGTGCAATCTCCTCCTCCATCGGCGCCTCGACGCCAATGCTGAAGACGCCGTGAAGGCGCTGGCGCATCTGCCTGCGGACGCGCCTCCGCCGCGGACCAGCCGCCCGCGGAGGCACGAGACGGGGCCGCAAAGCACAGCGGAAACGGGCTCGCCGTCCGCGACGACGGTGAACCCGAGACGGACGAGGTCTTGACGAGCGCACCAAGCAATGGCGCTAATCAACAGACGTCTCAGAATGCGTGAGTTGCATTGGGCCGGTTCCTTTGACGAGGGCCGCCCAAGCCAGGCACCCGGAGCAAGGGTCCTTCGATAAGGCCGATTGAGGATTGACCACTCTTCCCGATAGCGCTGGTGGTGCATCGCTCGACCCGTCCGAGGTCATGAGCTCGACGCTTCTTGAGCGGCTGAAGTCTCTTCACCCCCAATCCATCGACCTATCGCTCGGGCGCATCGAGGCGCTTCTCGCCCATCTCGGAAACCCGCAAGACAAGCTCCCGCCCGTGGTGCATATCGCCGGCACCAACGGCAAGGGCTCGACGCTCGCCTTTGTGCGGGCGATCGCGGAAGCCCTCGGCAAAGGGGTGCATGTCTATACCTCGCCCCATCTGGTCGACTTTCACGAGCGGATCGTGTTGGCGGGGCCGCACGGCGCCGCGCCGATCAGCGAGGACCATTTGGTCGATTGCCTGGAACGTACCGAAGCCGCCAATGCCGGTGCACTGATCACCCTGTTCGAGATCACGACGGCTGCGGGCTTCCTCGCATTCGCCGAAGCGCCTGCCGATCTCTTGCTGCTCGAGACCGGTCTCGGCGGCCGGCTCGATGCGACGAACATGGTCAAGAAGCCGGCGCTCACGATCATCACGCCCGTCTCCATCGACCATGTCTCGTTTCTCGGCGAAACGCTGAGCGAGATCGCGGCCGAAAAGGCCGGGATCCTGAAACCGGGCGTGCCCTGCATCGTCGCGCGGCAGGAGGCCGAGGCGCTCGCTGTCATCGAGGCCCGTGCGGATGAGGTCGGTGCGCCGCTGCATGTGGCGGGCCGGGACTTCGATGCCTACGAGCAACAGGGCCGGCTTGTCTTCCAGACGACATCGCGCCTGCTCGATTTGCCGCTCCCGCGCCTGGCCGGCCGCCATCAGATCGACAATGCGGGCGTGGCGATCGCCGCCGCCAGCGTCATTTTCGGCGACGCGCTCACCCAGAGCGCGCTCGAAAGCGGCATTGCGAGCGCGCACTGGCCGGCCCGTCTCGAGCGCCTGCCGATCGGCGCGCTCCATGCCTATGCCAGCGAGGGCACGGAAATCTGGCTCGACGGCGGCCACAACGAAGCGGGCGGCCAGGCCGTCGCCAACGCGCTCGCAGAACTCGACGAGCGCGTTCCTGGTCCCGTGCATGTCATCTGGGGCATGATGGAGACCAAGGACGCAACGCGCTTCATCGCGCCCTTCAAGGGTCTTGTGGAGCGGATCTACACGGTCCCGATCCCAGGCGAGCCGAACGCCTTCGACCCCGCGCCGCTGGCCGATGCGGCCCGGTCGGAGGGGTTCGACGCCGTTCCCGTGACCAGCGTGCAAGAGGCGCTACTGCGCTCCGCCACGAGCGGGGATGCCGCGCGCATCCTGATCTGCGGCTCGCTCTACCTGGCGGGCCACGTCCTCAAGCTGCATAAAGGCTGAAGCTGAAGAAGCGCGGGTGCGCTCTACGCGACGCCGTCGACGGCGCCCCCAATCCAGGCTGCCAGCTGGTTCTTCGGATAGGCGCCACGAAGCGTGTCCACGACCTCGCCGTTCTTGAACAGGATGAGCGTGGGAATCGCCCGGACGTTGTACTTGGCCGGGGCGTTCGGATTCTCGTCGATGTTCAGCTTGGTGATCTTGACCTTGCCGCCGAGGTCCTTGGCGATCTCCTCGAGCGCGGGAGCGATCTGGCGGCAGGGACCGCACCATTCGGCCCAAAAGTCCACCACGACAGGTGTCTCGGATTTCAGAACTTCTGCTTCGAATGTGTCGTCTGAAACCTTGTTGGTCGCCATTGATCGTCTCTCCTCGTCGCCGGTCAGGGTCCCTGGCCGGATTGGTCTGTTGCCTCCGGAACCTAGGTGCGCCCCTCATGTGCGTCAAGGGCACCACCAGCCCGCAAGATGTCGCGTTCGGCGCTCTCAAGCAAAGCTGAAGAGATCTCCATGAGATGCGGACCGTCGGTCCAGAGCAGGGCCGCGCGGACCGGCTTTTCGGGGAACATCGTCCGCAGGGCCAGCCGATAGGCCGCGAGCTGGCCGATATAGGCCGGGGCCACGTCCGTTTCGCTCGTGGGCGGCGGACGGTTGGTCTTGTAGTCCAGGATCAGCAGCCCGTCCTCCAAGATCGCCAGACGGTCGATCTGTCCTTCCAAGTCGATCGCGGTGCCCCCCTCGCCGATCCGCGCCACCACGGGCACTTCGGCGAGGCTGGAAGGGGCGAACAGAGGGGCAAAGCGCGGATCGCCGACAATGGCGAGGGACTCCGCGACGATCTGCTGCCGCGCCGCCGGCGCCAGCATTTCGCCGCGGGCCGTCACGAACGCGTCCGCCGCGCGCGGCCGGTCCTCGGGGGGAACCTGCGGCAGGTGCTGCAGCAGCGCATGGATCAGCCTCCCCCGCACGAAACGCATGTCTTCGGCGAGGGCGCCCGGGCCCAACGGCGCTTGTTCGGCTCCGAACGGGCTCTCCCCGGTCGCGTTCTGGGCAAGCCGCGACGGGGACAGCCGTGTACCCACCCGTTCCTGCGGGGCGGGCTTTCGTGCCCAGTCCGGCAGCGGTGCGGCTGTCCTCATCGCAGGCGCATCCTTGTCCTTCTGCGCCGGTGCCTCCTGTGGAGACGACATGCGGAACACGGCGCGGCCTTGCGCGTCCTTCATCGGCACCAGATGCGGGCGCAGGCCCTGTTCGATCAGATCGTACCAGCACGCATCGTTGCGCTTCTGCACGCCCTGCCAGCCGCATACATAGAGGCGGTCCTCGGCGCGCGTCATGGCCACATAGAGCAGGCGGCGGTATTCCTCCTGCTCGGCGCGCGCGACGGCGGACTTGGCGTCGCTGAGGCCCGGGACGCCCGAATGGCCCGCCGGCGGCCAGAACAGATGATGGGCGTCGTCCGCGACGCTATCGGCGCGGGGCGCGCGGTAGATCTGCGGTCCCTGGCCGCGGGGCACCGAACACGTGTCGGGCATGATCACGATCGGCGCTTGCAGGCCCTTCGCGCCATGCACCGTCATGATCCGCACCTCGTCGCGGTCTTGGTCCATGTCGCGTTTGACGTCGATGCTCCCCTCGCGCAAAGCGGCGATGAAGCCTTGCAGCGAGGGCGCCGCCTCGCGCTCGTACGACAACGCGGCATCCAGAAATTCGTCGATCGCCTCGGCCGCTTCCGGTCCGAGCCGCGACAGCATGCGCTTGCGCATACGCATGTTTCGCTCGCCCAAGAGCGCGGCGAAGAACTCGTAAGGCGGCAACATGTCGGCCCGCCCCAACAGTGCGCGCAAGTCTGTCGCCGCTTCGGCGTATCGGGAATCGCTTCGCGCCTTTGCTTGCAGGGCGCTCCAAAGCGAGCCGTCGCGTTCATGGGCCAGATCGAACAACGCCGTCTCGTCGAGGCCGAATAGGGGGCTCTTGAGGACGACGGCCAGGGCCAAATCATCCTCTGGCATCAGCAGCACGTCGGCGAGGGCCATCAGGTCCTGCACGGCGAGCTGCTCAAGCAGGCGCATGCGATCGGCCCCGGCGACGGGAATGCCTGCGCGTTTCAGGGCACGGATCATCGGTGCGGTGAAGGGCGCGCGCCGGCGCACGAGAATGAGGATGTCTCCGGCCCGGATGGGACGATCCCGGGACTCCAAGACCTCGCGCGTGTCGAGCCAATGGCGGATCTGCGCGGAGAGGCGTCCGCACAGCGCTTCGAGTGCGTCGGCGCCGCTCTCGTCTTCGTTCCAGGGCTCGAACGGCGCGCTGTCCGCAGGCCGGTCGGTCTCCTCCACCTCCCAAAGTTCCACGAGCCCGGCCTGACCCTGCCGGGCGGCATAGTGTTGGATGGCGGTGCCTTCCAGAAAGGTCAGACCGCGTGCCGCGTCGTCCTGCGCGAACACGCGGTCCACGGCCTCCAGAACGGGGACGGTCGAACGGAAGGAGACGTTGAGCGGCACGTCGTGCCAGGCCGTTTCCGCGGCACGCGCGGCCGCCCGGAATCGGCGCCCCGTCTCGCCGAAGCGCACAGGGTTGGCGCCCTGGAAGCTGTAGATCGATTGCTTCTCGTCGCCCACGGCGAACAGCGTGCGCGGTTGCGCCCGCGCGCCGGCACCGGCGAAGAACTCCTCCGCCAGGGCCTCGACGATGGACCATTGCTCGGGATTCGTGTCCTGGGCTTCGTCGATGAGGATGTGGTCCACGCCCCCGTCGATTTTGTAGAGCACCCAGGCGGCGGCATTGCTGCGCGACAGCAGATCCAGCGTCTTGACGATCAGGTCGTCGTAATCGAGCGCGGCCTCGCGCCGCTTCTGTGCGTCGTAGGCGGTCTGGACCGCATCGGCGAAGGTGAGGACCGCCCCCGTCGCCTCCACGACCCGCAAATGCGCGAGGTCCGTTTCGATGCGGGCGAACGAGATCTTCGCGGCGTCGAGCATGACGGCAATCTCGGGTGCGGCATCGGCGATGCCCTTCGTCACGAGCCGCGCGCGCGGTTCACCCTTCTGCGTTAGGAAGAGCGTCTTGAACAGGCCGGTGCGGCCGTGTCCGGCGAGGCGCCGCGCGCGGCGCAAGGTCTCCTCCACGCCCTTGTCCGTTTTCGTGGTCGCGAATTCGGAAAGCGCGGCGAGCGCCGCATCGATCTGCGCGTCCGAAAGGACCGAGGCTTGTTCGGCGACGAGCGTCGCCTCGTTTTTTTCGGCGACACCGAAGAAGGTCTTCAGCGCTTCGGCCTCGGCGCGCGGCCAGTCCGTCGGCTGACCAAGTTCCGCGTGGCGCCGGACGATCCGCGCAAGCTCGGCCCGCTTGGCAAGGATCTCTCCCACCACTTGGCGGAACTGCTCTTCGCTGGTCAGCGCAACCGCCTTGGAAAGCGCGTGCCCCAGCGGGCTGTCCGGCGTGGCCACCGCCTCCACGGCGACCGCGTCGAAGGCATCGTTCCGCGCGGCGTCGGCGCTTGGCTCATCGAACACGCTGAAGTTCGGTGTTACAGCGGCCTCCAAGGGAAAACGCTGCAGCAGCCTCTCGCAGAAGCCATGGATGGTGTGGATTTTCAGTCCGCCCCGCGCTTCGAGCACGCGCGCGAAGAGCCGCCGCGCGGTCTGCCTGTCCTTTTCGCGCACGGTGTCTTGGAGGAGCGGAGCAAGTCTCTCTTCCAGTTCGGCCTCGGGCATCAAGGCCCAGCCCGAAAGCGTCTTGAGCAGGCGGTTCTGCATCTCCGCCGCCGCGGTTTTCGTGTAGGTGAGGCACAGAATGCTCTCAGGGTCGGCGCCAGCCATCAAGAGCCGCAAGATGCGCTTCACCAGAACGGCGGTCTTGCCGGTCCCGGCATTGGCCGACACCCAGACGGAGGCCTGCGGTTCGGCGGCGCGTGTTTGGTTGGCGTCGGCCGTCTGAACGAGTTCTGCGGGTGCGGTCATGACCGCTCTCCTTCGGTCAGCCATTCGGGCACGCGGGCCAGGTGCGCGTAGTCGTCGAACCGGTACGCGGACGTAAAGGCCGCGTTCGCCCGGCGCTTGACCTCGTAGGGCGTGTCGGGCTTGTCGAAATGAGCGATCAGCGCCTCGAGCTTTTCGACCGCGCGCGCGCGAGCGCGTCGGCCGGTCCTTGCTCGCGTCCTGCTGTTCGCCGCCGTCGCCCCGTCCCGAGGCGTGGATGTAGACGAGGCCACTCACGCTGCGGGGGCCGAGCGCCTCGAAGCCGCCCTCTTGGGCGATCAGCGCTTCGAGCGGCATCTGCGGCTTGTAGAGGTCCGTCACATGGCTCGCGCTCGGCGGCGCGCCGGTCTTGTAGTCGTAAATCACGAGGCTCCCGTCGGCCGCCTCGTCGATGCGATCGGCGCGCGCCGTAAGCCGAAAGCCCGACGGCAAGGTCAGCGCGCCCGGGACCTCCGGCAAGGACCGCACGATATTCGCGCGCCGCCCCGGTTCGGTCGCGGCGAACCATTCGGCGAAGCGTTCGAAACTCGGCCGCCAGAAGGCCAGCAGGCTCGGATCGTCGCCGAGCGTATCGAACAGTGCCTCACCCATCTCCTTGAGAACCGCCTCGACGTCGTCTGGCAGGGAGTCCGGGTAGGCCTTGGTGAACCGGTTCAGGATCCGGTGAAAGGCCGAGCCACGCATGGCGGCGTCCGGGGCCGTGCCCAGCGGCGTCAAGGGCACGAGCTTGAGGATATGCCTCGCGTAGATCTCGTAAGGGTTCGCGATCCAGCGCTCGATCTGTGTGACGCTCAAGCCCCGCGGCCGTGCCGTCACGGGCGGGCAGGGCCGTGGCGGCTTCGCCGGCGCGAATGCTTCGATCGTATCCCGGTCCCTGGCCCAGGCGACCCAGTCCTCGCTTGCCTCGAGCCCGTCGTCCGGCCCGGCAGCATCGACCAGTGTCTGCAGCCGCTGAAGCCAGCGCGAGGGCACGGTCGGCACGCCTTCCACCTTCAGCGCGCGGCTCAAGACCACGGACTTGGCGCCGAGCGCTTGGGCGAAGTCGTGGGCGGCGAGGCCAATACGACGCTCAGGCGGCGACAGGCCGAGCTTCTCGCGCATGGCACGGTTGAGCCAGGGACCCGAGTCTTGCGGTTTCGGCCAGGAGCCTTCGTTGAGGCCGCCGAGCACCATAAGATCGGGCTGCTGCAGGCGTGCTTCCAGTTGGCCCCAAATGGACAGGCGGGGATGGGCGGGCCGTCTCGGCCGGACCGCCTGCCCCGCCAGGAGCGTGCGGTAGACGGCGGGATAGCTCCGCGCGGACAGTTGCAGCCCGCCGCCTTCCTCGATGAGCCGCGAGAGCAGCACCGACAGGGCCTCGCCCGCATCGCCGCCCCAGAGCGGCACGGCGCCTGTCTCGTCGCGCGCCAAGGCTTCAGCGGCGGCCGCATGGGCCTGAACCAGCGCTGCGGCCCCGTGGCCCGCGTCATCGCCGAACACGGCCACGAGGGGCGCGAACGCGCTCTGAAGCGCCGCGACGAGCCATGCGATGTCCGCCCGCTCGGCCGGTGTTGCGGGCGTTTTCGGGCTCAGCGCCTGAAGCGCCTCCGCGGCGCCCGAAAGCCCCCCGCCGAGATAGTCCTCCCGGAACAGGGCGCGCTCCAGCACGCGCGCGATGCGGCGGATCTCGCCCGCGGGCCGGGCGAGGCGTGTCAACGGGTGCTTGAGCAGGGCCATCAGGTCGGGCGGCGCGAAATCGCTTTCGACGGCGGAGAGGACCAGGTCGAGAAACGCGCCGGGCAGGGTGCGCCGAATGGGCGTGCCGGCAGAGTCGTCGATGGCGAGCCCATAGTCGTTCAGGCGCGCGGCCACGCGCCGTGCGAGCTCCCGGTCCGGGGTCACGAGCGCGGCCGTCTTCCCCGGATGCTCGATACAGTCCCGCAGGATGAGCGCGATGACTTCGGCTTCGTCATGGGCCGTCGGGGCCTCGACGAGGCTGAGCCCCTCGAGCGCGACCGCGAGCTCGGCTGCGGGCCGCTCCGGTGCGCCGTCGAAGGCCTGCCGCCAACGATCGGTGGTCTCGGCGGGCCGCAAGGTCTCGCTCACGAGGCGCAGCCGGGCCCGTTCCGGGTCGCCGGGAGCGCTCCCAGGCACGAGCGCGACGTCCTCGCGCGTCGCGCCGAGCTTCTTCAGGAGTTCGGCCATGCCGGCTTGCGGGTGTTCCGGATGATGGCGAAGCGTCTCCCAGCTCTCCGCGTCGAGTGCCAGGTCGAGGCCCGGCAGGACCACGGCCCCGTTTGGCAGATGCGCGATGGTCTGCAGCAGTCGCGCGGTGGCCGGCACGGTGCCCGTGGACCCGGCGGCGATCACGGAATGCGGGGAGCCCCCGGCCAAGCGCTCGGTCTCCTGCGCCATCAGGGCATTGCGGCGCCCGACAGGCGAAACGAGACCGGCCTCGCGGAGAAAGGCCGGCCATTGCTCGGTGAGGATGGTGAGAAAGGCCACCGTCTCGGCCCAGTGGGCGGCGAGGTCGTCTGGCACCAGCGTCTCGAGGGCGCCGAGATCGGCTTCTTCCGACTCGGCCATATCCATGAGGTTGGCCAAGTCCGCCGCGAGGGCGGCCGCCTGTGCCGCGGTCATGGGGAGCGGGCCTTGAAGTCCAGCCGGCCCCGCCCTCCCGGCCCCTTTCGCCCAGGCGAGGATCATGCGCATCAGCGCCATCAGGCGGGCCGTGGGCTCGATGGCCGGCCTGCCGAGGCTTGTGTCGGCGTCTTCGAAACGGTCAGCGTCCAGGATCAGCGCTTCGTCTTCATCCGCGTGCCCCAGCGCCAGGATGCGGGGCAGCAGCATGGCCTCGCCGCCGGACTCTTCGAGGAAGGCTTCGCGCAAGGTGCGCGCCGCGCGCCGTGTAGGCAGATAGATCGTGGTCTGCGGCAAGGTAAGACGGTCGGGCTTCGCGCCGTGCGCGCCGGGCAAATCGCCGGCCAGGATGGCCCTCGCTAAGGTCGTCAGGAACGGCGCCGAAGGCGGGATTGTATAAAGCTGCGGCTGTGCGCGAGGCTCAGACACGCGTCACGCTCATGCGCCTTCGTGCTCGAACGAGGCCTCCGCCTCGGTGAGAGCTTCCGGCGTGCCCACGTGCATCCAGCGGCCGTCGAGGCGCACGCCGTAGAGGCGGTCCTTGGCCAGGGCCCGGTCCCAGAGCAGATTCAGGGAGAAGGGCCCTTCGGGCACATCTTCGAAGAACGCCGCCGTGCACAGAGAAACGCCGGCAAAGGCGAAAGGCACGACCTGCCGTTCGCCGCGCCGCGAGATCTGCCCGTCCGGCGCCATGTCGAAATCGCCGCGACCGCTATAGCCGATGCTGGTGGACAGCGGCGCGAGCAGCAACAGGCAGTCCATCAGCGCCGGATTCCAATGACGCTGCATATGGGGCAGGGCCGGCGTCACGCCCTCGCTCCAGACCGAATCCGAATTGTGGATGAAGAACGGTCCCTCGCCGAGTAGCGACAAGGCCTTTGCGGTGCCGCCGCCGGTGTCGAGCAATTGGTCGCGCTCGTCCGAGATGATCGTTTTCGGCCCCCGGTCGGCGCGGGTGGTCATATGCGCCTCGATCTGCTCTGGCAGGTAATGCACATTCACCACCGCCGTCTCGACCCCTGCGGCATGGAGGCGGTCCAGCACATGATCGATGAGGGTCCGGCCCATCAGCGGCACGAGGGGTTTGGGCATGGTTTCGGTGAGGGGGCGCATGCGCTCGCCGAAACCGGCGGCGAGCACCATGCTCTGCGAACAGAAGTCATAGCGGTGCCCTTCTAGAGCGATTTCGGCGGGAGATCGTCGGCGCCCGGGAAGGCCCGGGCATAGAAGTCGCGAAGATCGGCCAACGCCGGATGAGCGAGGTCACGTTCCAAATAGCGGGCCACCCGCGGCATGTGGCCGAGATAGGCCCGCTTTCCGTCACGTTGCGCCAATCGGGCAAAGATGCCGAGGATCTTGGAGTTCCGTTGGGCGCCGAGCGTGGCATAGAGCGTTCGAAAATCATCGCTTGAGAAAGTCCCACCCCGCGCCGTACGGGCGGCACAGTACCGGTCGAGTTCGGCCCGTTCAAGCGCTTCGGGCACGTCGAGGCGCGCGTCCTGGAGTAGGGAGACAAGGTCGTAGGCCAAGGGGCCGTAAAGCGCGTCCTGGAAGTCCAGAAGGCCGATTATTCCGGATGCGTCGCGCTCCGGCAAGAACATCAGGTTGGGCGAATGGAAGTCGCGCAGAACCCATCCGGGATCGGCTTGCGCGGCCGCCTCCAGATGCGGCCGCCACAGGGATTCGAACGCGGCCCGGACCTCTTGCGGAAGGTCTTGGCCGTGTACCGCCGGCCAAAGCCACTCCACGATCAGCGAGGCTTCGATCAGCATGGCCTCGGCGTCGAAGCTGGGAAGCGTGTAAGGGCTGTGGCCGTCCACCGGTAGCGTTCGGTCGGGCGGTGCCTCGGCGAGTGCGAGCAGGACGTCGACGGCCCGTCCCCACAATTCCGGCTTGGTTGACGCCGCGCGCCAGCGCCGTCTTGAAGACTGCGTCGCCGAAGTCCTCAAGGACGATGAATCCCTTGTCGAGGTCGAAGGCCAGAATCTCGGGTGCGAGAAGCTGCGGGCCCGCAAGGCCTCGGCAACGGCGACGAACGGCTTGACGTCTTCGGCCAGGTGCACGAGCGCGCTATAGGGCTTGCCGTCGCGGAGGGGCGGCCCGTCGGGCTGCCGGGGCGCGTTCATGAGCACGGCCTGCCGGTCCGGCAACACGAGGCGCGCATAGCCGCGCGCGGAGGCATCGCCTTGCAGATAACAGCGCGTCGCTTCGGCGAACGCCGTGCCTTCCAGAAAGCCGGCCATCGCTTGAAGCCGGTGCAGCCTCTCGGCCCAGTTGCCACGGCCCGTCAGCACGAGCGTGCGTGTGTCGGGCTCCCCCGCTTCATCGAAGACGATGTCGAGCCGGTCCTGCGGCAGCCAGCCGGCGGCCCGTTCCGGCCACTCGATCAGCAAAGCCCCATCGGCCAAGGCATCGTCGAGGCCCAACTCATCCAGTTCGCCGGCATCCAGACGGTAGAAGTCGCAATGGCTGAGGGCGAGGCGCGGCGTTTCGTAGCGCTGAACAAGCGCGAAGGTCGGGCTCGGCACCTCGCTGTCCTGGTCGAAATGACCCACCAGCGTGCGCGCCAAAGTCGTCTTTCCGGCGCCCAGCGGACCCGACAGCGTCACCACGTCGCCGCTCTTGAGATTGAGTGCGATCCGGTTGGCAAGGCGGTCCAGACGGTCCAGATCGACGCCGTCAAGCCGCCAGATTTCGGTCATCCCGCTTGTTTGGCCCGCATTGGGTCCGTCTCTGTCTCAGGCGCTTCCATGTCCTGCTTGAGCGGCAGCCGCACCGTGAAGCGCGACCCCTGGCCGGGCGCGCTTTCGACCGTGACCGTGCCGCCGTGAAGCTCCGCGAGGCTCTTCACGATGGACAGCCCGAGCCCGGCGCCACGATGACGCGAGCCTTGCGTGCGGCTTTCGAAGCGGTCGAACACGGTGTCTTGGAAGTCCTCTGGTATCCCTGGGCCTTCGTCCGCCACGGAGAAGGCGATCATCGCGCCATCGCGCCGGCATGTCAGCCGCGCCACGGAGTTCGGCTCGGAGAAGCCGATGGCGTTGGAGAGCAGATTATAGAGGATCTGCGTGACACGGCTAGCATCCGCGACCACCTCGTCGACCCCATCCTCGATCTCGATGTCGAGCCTGACGTCGTTCTGCTTGAGCCGTTCCTCGACGCCCTGTTTGGCCGCCTCGATGATGGACGAGACATGGACCGGCGCGAGCTGCAGCCGCAGGGAGCCGGCGTCGATCGTGGCCAGATCCAGAATGTCGTCGACGATGGCGCGCAGCGTATTGCCCGAGGACAGGATGTCGTCCACGTATTCGCGCTGCTTGTCGTTCAAGGTTCCGAACGCGGGCTCGGCGAGCATCTGCGCAAAGCCCAGCATGCTGTTCAGCGGGGTCCGCAGCTCGTACGACACATGCGAAACGAAGTCGCTCTTGAGGCGGTCCGTCGTTTCCAAGGCCTCGTTCTTCTCGATCAGCGCGCGTTCGGCGCGCTTTGAATCGGTGATGTCCGAAAAGGTCAGCAGCGTACCGCCATCGGGCAGCGGCAGGGCGGCGCAGGCGAGGACCGTGCCGTCCGGGCGGTCGAACTGGCTGTCATAGGAGCGCCGTTCGGCGACGATGGACGTCACGATCGCCCGGGTCCGTTCCCACTCCTCGGGCGCATCGTATAGAAGGCTGCACCAAGCCGTGACTTCGTCGACGTGCGGTTCGGCATCCAGGAGCTTCGGCGTCAGGCACCAGATGGCCGCGAACGCGCTGTTGTAGAGCCGCAAGCGTCCGTCGGAACCGAACACGGCGACGCCTTCACGCAACGTGTCGAGGGTCTCGCGCTGCACTTGGCTGAGGGCGTGTAGCGGCTCTCCAAGGCGATGTGCTCGGTGACGTTCTCGTAAAGATACGTGATGCCTCCGTCGGCGTTGGAGTCCGCCACCACGTGAAGCATGCTGCCGTCCGGCAGGTGCCAGCGCGCTTCGACCTGCTTGCCGGTGCCGTAGACGGACAACCAGTCCTGCTTCCAGGCCCGGAATTCGGCGCGCTCCTCGAGACGGCGTGCTTGGCGCAGCCGGTCGAGGATTTCGCCGTCGCGCGGACGCGTCTCCAGCCAGCCCGGGTCGAGGTGCCAGAGGTCCACATAGGCTTGATTGTAGTGGGCCAGCCGCTGCGTGGAGTCGAACACGGCGAAGGCGGTGGCGAGACGGTCGAAGCTGCGGAAGTGCGTGTCCAGCAGAGCGCGCGCCTCGGCGTTGTCGCGCTCGTTGCGCTTGGACTCGTCGAGCAGGGACCGCAGGGCCGCGACCTGCTTCTCGAGTTCCTTGTGCTTCGCCGAAAGCTCGGCCAGTTCGAGCCGCTGGCCGGCGATGTCGCGGACCTTGAGAACGAGCGTGTGGCCGGCGGTGCGTCCGTCCGCTTCCACGTAGCGCTCGCGTTTCGTGCGCAGCATCAAATTGAACGGCTCGCCATGTTCGGCGAGCGCCTTCATGGCCGTTTCGAGGTCCGCCGCGGAGGCGGCATCGAGCCATTGCTCGAAGGCAAGGAGCCGCATGGCATCGCGCGGCACCCCGAATGCGCCGGGCAGGTTGGAGACGAGCAGGTCGGGCTTTGCCGTTTCGCCGAGCGTGAGAAGCGCTTGCGGTTCGGCGGCGAGAACGGTCTCGAGCGTGTTCTCGCTCAGCGCGAGGCGCTCGGCCTCCGCGGCCGCACTGGCTTCGCGCGCCCGGGCCCGTTTGATCGCGCGGAGGCAGGCGATGACCATGCCCACTGAAAAGGCGATGATGCCCAGGTCGATACCGAGCTTGAGGAGCGTGACGGGGTGCAGGAAGCCGCCGTCTTCAGCGTGGGCGCCAGGGACGGACAGGAGCCACGCCGGGACGGAATAAGCAAGAACGCGGGACAGCGTCGTAGGCCACCTTGATTCAGGCGTTGCCCCCTCTGTGCTGGTCCGCATGGTCCCCCTCGCTCCACGCCGCCGCGATGCCGAACGTCCGGCGGCAGTGCTCTTCCGCGCCGCGTCTGACGTTGCCCTTGCGGTTCTGAAACTCACGCGTCTGAAGACTTGCCGCAGATTGGACGCGAAACCGGGCTGACGGACGTCAGCCGCAAGGACGAATCACTTTTAGACTAACCGCTTCGCGCCACCTTGCCCACAGCCCGCAAGCCGATCGGCGGTGATGTCTCGGCCCGAAATCTGGCACCAAATGGCAAGGGTGCGGCCGAGGGCGAATGTTAGAAGCGCGAAGTGGTTTCGACATATTCCGATTTGCCGCGCGGCGTCTGGACGCCGGCATCGATCCAGCGAGCATGGAGCACGCCATGAACCGTATTCTTCTCCGCTTTGTCACGGGCTTCGTCTTCGCGACGGGAGCGCCCTTCGCAGCTCTCGCCCAGGACACGATGGATGGCCATCTCGCCACGCACGTCAAATCCGATCTCTACGCCCAGACAACCGGGACACCGGGCGCGCCGAGTTCCACGACCACGATCGACGGCAACTACATTCCCAATCCGCAAGAGCCGTTCGGCGGCACGATCGAGCTCAACAACGACAAGTCGAGGCCCTTCTGGCCGGCCCGCGTCGTCCCGCCAAAGGGCGCGCCGAACATCCTCCTGGTGATGACCGACGATACCGGATACGGCGCGGCCTCCACCTTTGGCGGCGTGATCCCGACGCCGACGCTCGACCGGCTCGCCGAGCGCGGGCTTCGCTACACGAACTTTCATTCGACAGCGCTGTGTTCGCCCTCTCGCGCGGCGCTGCTGACGGGGCGCAACCACCACAATGTCGGGTTCGGCAATATCGCCGAGGCCTCGACCGGCTTCCCGGGCTATGACGCCTTCATGGGCCGCGACGCCGTCTCGATCGGCGGCATTCTCCGGGCGAACGGCTACAACACGTCGTGGTTCGGCAAGAACCACAACACGCCGCCCTGGCAGGAAAGCCAGATCGGTCCCTTCGATCAATGGCCGACCGGACAGCTTTTCGGCTTCGATTATTTCTACGGCTTCATGGGCGGCGACGCGAACCAATGGCAGCCGAACCTGTTCCGCAACACGACGGCGATCTATCCATTCCGCGACAATCCCGGCTGGAACCTGATCACGGCCGAGGCGGACGATGCGATCCGCCAGATCAACATGGTCAAGTCCATCGATCCCGAGCAGCCGTTCTTCGTCTACCTCGCACCGGGCGCGACCCATGCGCCGCATCATCCGACCAAGGAATGGATCGAGAAGATCAGCGACATGCACTTGTTCGACGAAGGCTGGAACAAGCTGCGCGAAACGATCTACGCCAATCAGAAGCGGCTCGGCGTGATCCCGGAGGACGCCAAGCTCACGCCCTGGCCCGACGGCCTCAAGAAATGGGATGAGCTGACGGACGACGAGAAGAAGCTGTTCATCCGTCAGGTCGACGTCTATGCGGCCTATCTCGCCTATTGCGACCACGAGACCGGCCGCGTGATCAAGGCGATCGAGGATCTCGGCCAGCTCGAAAACACGCTCGTCATCTACATCGTGGGCGACAACGGCTCGAGCGCGGAAGGCTCGCCCATCGGCACGCCCAACGAAGTGGCGCAGTTCAACGGCGTGACGCCGCCGGTCGATGTCCAGCTGCGCGACTTCTACGACCTGTGGGGCTCGGACCAGACCTATCCGCATATGGCGGTCGCGTGGACCTGGGCCTTCGACACGCCGTTCAAATGGACCAAGCAGATCGCGTCCCATTTCGGCGGCATCAAGCAGGGCATGGTCATGTCCTGGCCGGCGCGCATCAAGAACGTGGGCGGCGTGCGCAACCAGTTCCACCATTTCATCGACATCGTGCCGACACTGCTGGAGGCATCCGACATTCCCGCGCCGCGCTTCGCCTACGGCATCGAGCAGAAGCCGATGGACGGCATCAGCATGGCCTACACCTGGGACGACGGGCCCGACGATCCCTCGCAGCGGACCGTCCAGTATTTCGAGATGTTCGGCAACCGCGCCATCTATGCGGACGGCTGGTTCGCCAACACCCATCCGATCGTCGATCCCTGGGCGCTGTTCTCGGTGCCCCCGACGGACGTGATGAACAGCTACAAATGGGAGCTGTACGACCTGAAGAACGACTGGACCCAATACACCGACCTTGCCGAGAAGATGCCGGACAAGCTTCGCGAGATGCAGGAGCTCTGGATCGTCGAGGCGTCGAAATATCACGTCTTCCCGCTCAACAACGCCGTCGCCACGCGTTTGGTGACGCCGCGGCCGAGCGTGACGGCGGGCCATTCGCGGTTCGTGTACACGAAACCGATCACCGGCATTCCGAACGGCGTGGAGCCGCTGCTGCTGGCGACGTCCTACAAGATCACGGCGGAGATCGACGTGCCCGAAGGCGGCGGGAACGGCATGCTGTTCACCCAAGGCGGCAAGTTCGGCGGCCACGGCTTCTACCTCTTGAAAGGCAAGCCGGTCTACACCTGGGACCTTCTGGACCTCGACCGCGTCCGCTGGGAATCGTCCGAGACGTTGACACCCGGCAAGCATACGGTCGAGTTCGAGTTCACCTATGACGGGCTCGGTATGGGAACCTTCGCCTATAACAATCTCTCCGGCGTCGGGAAACCCGGCGAAGGCGTGATCCGCATCGACGGCAAGGAAGTCGCGCGGAAGAAGATGGAGAAGACCATCCCCATCACGCTCGCCTGGGACGAGGCGCAGGATATCGGCTCCGACACGCTCACGGGCGTCAACGATGCGGACTATCAGGTGCCGTTCACCTTCGACGGGACGATCGAGAAGATCACCCTCGACATTGAGCGCCCGACGCTGAGCAAGGAAGACATCCGCAAGCTCGAAGAGGCGAAGGCCTCCCAGGGCGACAAAGGCTGATCGCGGCCGGGGGGGTCCTTTTTGCCCTACCGCCTGGCGGCTGCTTGAGGGCGTGTTTATTCGCCCTACCGCGCTTCGCGCTACTTGAGGGCTTGTTTATTCGCCCTATCGCCTAACGGCTACTTGAGGGCGGGTCTCTCATTCGTCGTCATGCCCGGACTTGATCCGGGCATCCACGCAGAGCGGCGTTCCCTTCAAGGCGTGGATGGCCGCCCCGGGTCCGGCTTTGCCGGCCCGGGTGCAGGCTCAAGTCACGCCCGGCCATGACGAATCGGAGAACAAACGGGTACGCCAAATGCGCCACGTCGCGTGAATGCACCTGGACTCCGGGCCGGTCGCGTATCCGCGTGCGTTGTGTCAAAGTCCCTCGCTGGCAAGGGCCAAAACAGCAGTCCAGGGAGAAAACGCGATGACCAAGGTGCACGACGAAGTGCTGAAGGCGAATGAAGCCTACGCGAAGAGCTTCGGAGACAAGGCAGACTTGCCGATGCCGCCGGCGCGCCGCTTCGCCATTCTGACCTGCATGGACGCGCGGCTCGACCCGGCGAAGTTCGCAGGACTCGCCGAGGGCGATGCGCATGTGATCCGCAACGCCGGCGGACGCGCCAGCGACGACGCCATCCGTTCGCTCGTCATCTCGCATAAGCTGCTCGGCACCAAAGAATGGTTCGTCGTCCACCATACCGATTGCGGGATGGAGACCTTCACCAACGAGATCATGCGCGACCTCCTCCGCCAGAGCCTCGATACGGCCGAGATCGGGCCGGACGGCTGGAAGGACGTCGGCCAGGGGCCCGGCTCGACGGCGGGCGAGGCGATCGACTGGCTCACCATCTCCGATCAGGCCAAGGGCGTCGCCGAAGACGTGGCCCGCATCCGCGCGCACCCGCTGGTGCCCGGCGGCGTGCCCATCTACGGCTATATCTACGACGTGCGATCCGGGACGCTGATCGAAGTGCCCGAGGCGACGGCCGCGGGCAAAGCCTGACGGGTTCGCGCCATGCGACCGTGGACCGCCGGGAGCGGCTGCAGGATTTTGGGTATTGAAACAGGTCTCGGGGTTCGGCCATAGCTGGGCTTCGCCAAGTCTGATTTGATTCAACCCAGGAGCCATCGGGTCTCGATATGCCAATTGCCTGCTTGAGGAATGTCCGCCGCCTTGTTCGTCAATCGAGCGGCGAGGGCGGATCCTTCGATGTTCCCCGCCGCGCAGTGCTGAGACCAGTGCTTCTCTGGCTTCTCTTGCTTCTCGCCCCCGCTCCAGCCTTCGCCATCGATGCGGGCATGCCCAATCCGCCCGCCTCTCCGACGGTCGTGAAGGTCGGAATCTTCGTGGCCGACATTATCGACTTGGACGAGATGGACGAGACCTTTCAAACCGAGCTCATCATTCTGGCGGAATGGATGGATCCGCGTCTGGCGTTCGACGCGGAGGAATACGGCAGCGACCGCAAACTGTTTCAGGGCAGCTTCCAGTTCGACGAAGTGTTCGGCGGCTGGTGGCCGTCACTGATTTTTCTCAACGAAATCGGGTCGGGCGATCTCAACGCCATGCAGATCGAGGTGTTTTCCGACGGCCGCGTTCGCGCCAAGGAGCAACGTAATGTGACGCTTGAGACGCCCATGAAGCTGCACTCGTTTCCCTTCGATAAGCAGGTCCTGGAAGCGGACATGATCGCGTTTGGCGACACGAGCCGGGAAGTGGTGCTCGAGGTCCACCAAGGGATGCTGGGAGCCAGCGAGGAATACGCCGAAACCAACCAGAGAGTGAACATTGCCCAGTGGCAATTGGTCGGCGTCGACATGACACCGTTCACCTCGAAGACCCGGTACTACGCCGAGAATGCTGAAGTCTCCGGCGTCAAGCTCGGCATAGCGCTGAAGCGCAACCCCATGAACATCATCTGGAAGGTGCTCGCGCCCATGGTGATCCTGGTGTCGCTCATGTGGGCCGTCTTCTGGATGGACATCAACGATCTGTCAGACCGGTTGAATGTTTCGTTCATCGGCATCCTCACGATTGTCGCGTACCAGTTCCTGATCGAC
Source organism: Methyloceanibacter methanicus (assembly GCF_001723285.1). GTDB lineage: Bacteria > Pseudomonadota > Alphaproteobacteria > Rhizobiales > Methyloligellaceae > Methyloceanibacter > Methyloceanibacter methanicus. The sequence continues at coordinate 62,178 of NZ_LPWG01000010.1, forward strand.
GGGACCATGCCGCGGATCTCGTACTTCACGCTCACCGATACGGTCGTGCTGTACTCCTTCGTCGTCATGTGTCTGACGATCCTGGAGAGCCTTGTCGTGGTGTCCCTCTCCAGGGCCGATCGGGATTCGCTTGCCCGCAAGGTCGATACCACCGCCCAGTGGCTGTTCCCGGTCACGTATTTCTCCGGGCTGATTCTTATTTTTGCGATCTTCTTCTTCTTCATCAGGGGTTGAGACCGGCTTGGTTCCCGATTTCGCCGCGTACGCGATGTCCACGAACGCGGCTGGTACCGATCTCTCTTTGTGTGCGCTACCGCGCTTCGCGCTGCTTGAGCGTGTGTTTGTTTGCGCTACCGCGCTTCGCGCTACTTGAGCGCATGTTTGTTTGCGCTACCGCCTAGCGGCTGCTTGAGCGCTTCTTTGGATGCCCTACCGCTTCGCTGCTTGGGGGCGCGACCGGACGATGGCGAGGGAGGAGACCGCAGACATCCTTCGAGGCGCGGCGCGTCATGCTGAGGCGCGAGCGCAGCGAGCCTCGAAGCACGCGCCGCGCACCTCAGGATGACGAGTCGGAGGCATTGCGGGCACGCCAAAGCGTCCCGCAGCCGTTTGGCACGAGGCTTCGCCACACTCTCCCGACGTCTCAAAACTCAAGCCCACGAAGTGGGGACTTGCGGGGCGCTGGTCGGCCGCCGTCCGATTGTTTTGTGTGGGCAGCCTTCCGGCGCCCCGCATGGCGTTTGGACGGTGCTTCGCAAGAGAGCGAAACACGCCTCGACGCCGCAGCGATGTTTTAGAGCCTCATGCCGCGCGCTTATCTCCGGTGGCACAGACATACGCATGGAGATCGTATGCCTCACCCGACGGCCCACGCGTTACGTCGCAGGCGGGCGGAGTAGAGACCCCCGAGGCCGGTCCGTTAGCCGCGACGCGGTGGTCCGGGCTTGATCATTCACCTCGGGCCCTTCGGTACCGCGCCACCTCGGGCGCTGCGTCCCCCGCCCCGAGAGCAGACGGTCTGCAGCTCGCGTCCTCACGAACGAGGGATGGCTACATCGTAGCTCAGGTTTGGCGGGTGGGGATAAGGTTGACGTCCAGCTTGGCTGGTCGGTTGGCCCGGCCATGGGTAGCAAGAGCACCAAGCTATCCCGTCCGCATCGCCAAAAAATTGTGATTACACACAGCATGTTACGCAACGGCCCCAATTTCGTCACATGCCGGCCCATCGGCAGCCAGATTAGACCGTACGCTTCCTATCGTAGCGTCTGAGTCGAGATGTTGTGGTTCATGAGGGCATTAACCCCCAGAGGGGTTGTCGGATTAGCACTCGCCGCCTCATACTGCTACGAGCGATTCGCCCCGCCTTTAAGGGGCGGGGCGCATATGGAGACGTGACTGAGTGGCTTAAGGTGCCCGGTTTAGGTCCGGGTGAGCCGTGTTCCCGTAAGCTGTGAGAGGTGGACCGGGGTAAAGGCTCCGGGGGTTCGAATCCCTCCGTCTCCGCACTCAAATCCTCGGGGGTGGTTCCTAGTGAGCCTCCCCCTTTTTTTATCCAAACACCTGCATGTGGCGGAGTCTAGGCAAACTGATTCGCTAGTTAATGTACATTAATGTACATTGATACGCAACGAGTAGTGCGTTGCGGGGTGGTATGGCGCGTGAATTTAAGGGGTCGAGGCACTGCCTCGGCGACGACCTTGCCGCTGAACTAAAGACCCTATGCGAGGAACGGGGAATGACCGCGAGCAAGGTCATACGGATCGCTGTCAAAGAGTTCGTGGCACGGGAGAAAGCCAAGGACGCTAAGGCAAAGTCCAAATCCTGATACCACCCCGTTTCTCGGGGCTCTCAATCTTGCCCTCTTCCACTACAGTCGAAGGGCTTGCACAATCCGATAGGTGATGGACTGTCGAAGTCCCTCGTTGTCTTCGTCCAGCCAGTACGCGCGGAGCACACGCAATACAAGCGCTGGCGCTATCAGCGGTCCGTGTTCGAACTTTCCTTTCCTCTACCACCCGCCCCCGAACCGCAGATTGATCCCGGCACGGACGACATTGGCTGTGTCTTCGATGTCCACGTAGGCGGTGGGCAGGAAGTTGTATTGCGGGTCGAGGGTGATGCGGTCCGTGCCGAAGTCGTAGTGGGCGTATTCGACGAAGGCCGAGAGGTGCTGCGTGAGCGCGTATTCGCCGCCGCCGCCGATGGTCCAGCCTTCGCGCGTGTCCGATGCGCGGTAGGCGGTGCCGATCTGCGTGGTCGCGGCCGCGTAGGAAACCCGCTCCCAGGCCGCGCCCCCTTCCACATAGACAAGCAGGGTATCGAAGGCGTAGCCGATGCGGCCCGTGAGCGTGCCGAGCCCGTCCATCTCGCTGCGATAGGTGACGCCGGTCTCGCGAGCGGACGGATGGCTGCCGTTCGCGTCGGTCCAGCCGTAGTCGCCGCCGATGCCGAGCACCACGCGGTTCGCCAGCTGAACGTCGCAACCCGCCTGCACGCCGCCGATGACCCCGTCGACGTCATGGCCGCCGAGGGACACACCTTGGAACGCACCGCCCGGCGTGCGCGGGATCCATTTGCTGCTCGTGCCCCAGGCTCCGCCGAGATGACCGCCGGCGTAGCAGCCGGTCCAGTTCGCGGTCTCTCGCGTGGCGGTCTCGGGCGCGGCGGCGTGCTCCACGAGCATGCCGCCCGCGCGGGCATGTCCCGCGAGAGCGGTCAGGATCGCAACGGCAGTCAGGACTGTGCGCATGACATCGGCCCCCGGCGATGAGCCGTCAGTATATCCCAGCCGCGCGGCGCGCCAAACGTCGGCGCCCGTTCCAATGGTCCGTGACACATCCCATCATTGTCATGCCCGGACTTGATCCGGGCATCCACGAAAGGCGGAACTTGCTGCAAATCGTGGACCCCCGGGTCAAGCCCGGGGGTGACGAGTCAGAGTAAGGACCCGCTTCTCAAACAAGAGGCAACGAAGTTGCGCGCTCAAGTAGCCGCTAGGCGATAGCGCATCAAGAGCAACGACGTTGCGCGCTCAAGTAGGCCAACGGCCTCAAGCAGCGAAGCGGTAGGCCGAACAAGATGGCCGATAGCGCAAACAAGCGCTCAAGTAGGCCAACGGCCTCAAGCAGCGAAGCGGTAGGCCGAACAAGATGGCCGGTAGCGCAAACTAGCGCTCAAGCAGCCGCTGGGCGGTAGCGCAAACTAGTAGCGATAATGCTCCGGCTTGTAGGGGCCATCCACGCTCACGCCGATATAGGCGGCCTGTTCCTCGTTGAGCTTGGTGATCTGTGCGCCGAGCTTGGCCAGGTGCAGCTGGGCGACCTTCTCGTCGAGATGCTTCGGCAGCACATACACCTGGTTCTCGTACTTGCCGGCATATTGCCAAAGCTCGATCTGGGCCAGAACCTGGTTGGTGAAGGAGGCGCTCATGACGAAGCTCGGATGGCCCGTGGCGCAACCGAGATTCACGAGGCGCCCTTCGGCCAGAAGGATGATGCGCTTGCCGTCGGGGAACTCGACCTCGTCCACCTGCGGCTTCACGTTGTGCCAGACGAAGTTCTTGAGCGCGGCAACCTGAATCTCGCTATCGAAATGGCCGATATTGCAGACGATGGCCCGGTCGTGCATCTCCCGCATATGGTCGACGGTGATGACGTCCTTGTTGCCGGTGGTGGTGACGAAGATGTCACCGCGCGGCGCGGCGGCCTCCATGGTGGTCACCTCGTAGCCTTCCATCGCCGCCTGCAGCGCGCAGATCGGATCGATCTCGGTGATGGCCACGCGCGCGCCCTGGCTCTTCAGGCTCTCGGCGCAGCCCTTGCCCACGTCGCCATAGCCGCAGACGACGGCGAACTTGCCGGCGAGCATCACGTCCGTGGCGCGCTTGATGCCGTCGGGCAGGCTCTCGCGGCAGCCATAGAGGTTGTCGAATTTCGACTTGGTGACGCTGTCGTTCACGTTGATCGCGGGGAAGGGGAGCTTGCCCTTCTTCTGCATCTCGTAGAGGCGGTGAACGCCGGTGGTGGTCTCTTCGGAGACGCCCTTCAGATTGTCCCGGACCTTGGAATAGAAGCCGGGATCGCGTGCGAGGCGCTTCTTGATGGTGGCGAAGAAGGCTTCCTCTTCCTCGTTGGACGGGTTGTCGAGAACCGACGGGTCGACTTCCGCCTGGGCGCCGAGAATGACCATCATGGTCGCGTCGCCCCCGTCGTCGAGGATCAGGTTGCAGGTCTCGCCGCCCGGCCATTCCAGGATGCGGTCCACATAGTCCCAATATTCCTCGAGCGTCTCGCCCTTGACGGCGAACACCGGCGTGCCCGTGGCGGCAATGGCCGCCGCGGCATGGTCCTGGGTGGAGAAGATGTTGCACGAGGCCCAGCGGACCTCGGCGCCCAGCGCCTGCAACGATTCGATCAGAACCGCCGTCTGGATGGTCATATGCAGGCAGCCGGCGATGCGCGCGCCCTTCAGCGGCTGCGCGGCGCCGTATTCCTCGCGCACGGCCATGAGTCCGGGCATCTCGGTCTCAGCGATGGCGATTTCCTTGCGGCCCCAATCGGCGAGCCCGATATCCTTGACGTAGTAGTTCATGCCGTCCTCTGACTGTATAAAGATATAAAGAAGTCCTTATATCTTATAGCCCCGCCGGGGAGTCAAGGCGGATGGCCCTCCGTCCAGGGGGCAAAAGGCTGCAGCGGGGGACCCGATTTCCCGGCCGCGCGGCACTGAATGGCCGGGGCGCTAGTCGTCCTCGCCGAAGCCGTTCTCGACCAGGGCCACCAGCGCCTGAATGGCCGCCTTCGCATTCTCGCCGCTCGCCTCGATATGGATGAAATGGCCTTGGCCGGCGGCGAGCATCATGAGCCCCATGATCGAGGTCCCCCCCACCGTCTGGCCTTCGCGGCTCACCGTGACGTCGGCTTCGTATTCGCCCGCGGTGCGCACGAACTGCGCCGAGGCCCGGGCGTGGAGGCCCTTCTTGTTGGGGATCAGCACATCGGCGGCATAGGCCCCGTTGGCGGGGTCGGCGAGTTTGATGCGGGCCTTCGTGCCGGACATCTAGTGCGCCGCCAGGATCTGGCTCGCCACGCTGATATATTTGCGTCCGGCTTCCTGCGCCTGCGTGATGGCTTCTTCCAGGCCGCACTCGCCGCGCACGCTCGCCAGCTTCACGAGCATCGGCAGATTGACGCCGGCCACGACCTCGACATCGGGCTTCTCCATGGCCGAGATCGCAAGGTTCGACGGCGAACCGCCGAACATGTCCGTGAGCACGACGACGCCGTCGCCGGAATCGACCTTGGCGAGGGCCGCGAGCATGTCCGCGCGCCGCGCATCGAGGTCGTCGTCCGGTCCGATGGAAATAGTCTCGACTTGCTCCTGGGGACCGACCACATGCTCTAGCGCCGCCCGAAACTCGCAAGCCAGATTTCCGTGGGTCACGATGACAACGCCGATCATGCTACCTCTGGGATGAATGTCGCCCGGCTGTGGGCCGCTATCTTGGTCGGGCGAATGGGGACTGTGCAAGTCCGAACCGCGCCTTCCTAAACCCTATTGTTCCGCCTCACGCAAGTGTGCCGTCGCGGCCACAATCGCCATTCGGAGCTTCAACGGCGCCGATGCCTCGAAAGGCGCCAATTTCAGCACGGGAAGTGCGATTCCGGCGAGCCTCGTGCGGGGCCACGGATCGGGGAGCATGCGCGGCACCTCCGCCGCGGCGACGAGATCGCACACGAGCACCAGCCGCGCGGCGGGGATCGAAGAAACCGGCTGAATGCCGAGCCCTCGGACTTCGATCAGGCCTGCAAGGTTCGCTGGCGGCGAGGCCGTGACGCCCTCACCCGTTGCGTCCAGGCAAACCTGGTCGTCTGCGACGAGCCTGGCCGGGCCCGCATCGCCGTCCGGCAATGCGAGAAAGCGCAAAGCAAGATCCGATTTCCCGGACCCGGACTTACCACGCAACAATGCCGCGTGGGCCCCGAGCGCGACGCATGTCCCATGAACGAGGGTGCTGACGCTTGGCGGGCGGGTTCGCGCGTCATCGCCTGTACCGGCGCCTCACGCGGCGGCAAGGCGAATGACGAAGCGCGCACCGCCGCTGCGCTTGCCGCTTCCGTCCGGCTCGCCGTCGCGCGGCGGCCGGTTCTCGGCGTAGAGGCGGCCGCCATGCGCCGCGACGATCTGCCGGGAGATGTTGAGGCCGAGCCCGGAATTCTGGCCGAAGGTCTCGTGCGGCCGGTCGGTGTAGAAGCGCTCGAAGATGCGCTCCAGATTCTCCGGCGGAATCCCCGATCCCTCGTCCTCGACCGCCACTTCGATCTGGTCTCCCCGCCGTTGGGCCTTGATGGTCACGCGCCCGCGCGGCGGCGAGAAGGAGATCGCGTTCTCGATCAGGTTCACCATGACCTGGTGCAGCCGGCTGTCGTGGCCCATCACGCGATAGGGGTACGGGCCGGGCGCCGGCGCGACCTCGAGCGACACTTCCGGCAGGTCGTCGCGATGGATGTCGTTGTAGAGCGACACGGTCGCCCGCAGCAGATCGTCCATGTCGACCTGGCTTGCATCTTCGCGGGCCAGTTCCGCGTCGAGACGGGAGGCATCGGAGATGTCGCTGATCAAGCGGTCCAGCCGTTTCACGTCGTGCTGGATGATGTCCATCAGGCGCTCGCGCGATTCGGAGTCCTTCACCAACGGCAGGGTCTCGGTGGCGCTTCGCAGCGAGGTCAGAGGATTCTTCAACTCGTGCGCCACATCGGCCGCGAAGCTCTCGATCGCATCGATCCGGTGATAGAGGGCCGTCGTCATGTCCCGCAACGCGCCGGACAGATGGCCGATCTCGTCGGATCGGTCCGTGAAGTCCGGAATCTCGGCGCGGGGCCTGACGCTGTGCCGCACGCGTTCCGCGGCCACCGCGAGCCGCTGCATGGGCCCGGCGATCGTGTTGGCCAAAATGAGCGACAGGACGATGGTCACGGCCGCGGCAAAGATCGACACGCGGAAGATGCTCCAGCGTTCCGCCGCAACGATCTTGTCGATGTCGCCGCCACGGGTGGACAGGAGCAGCACGCCGAGCACCGCGCGCATCCGCTCCACGGGGATCGCCACCGACACGACAATCTCGCCCTTGTCGTTCTTGCGGACGATCGGCACCGAGGTGCCCGTCAGCGCGGTCGCGACTTCAGGGTAGGCCTTGCCGTTGAGCGTCCCGATCTCCTTGTAGATCGGCAATTCGGTGGGCTGGAACTGATTGGCCACCGCGTTCCAGAATGTCGTCAGGGCGTCGGGCTCCGTGGTCTCGGGCGGCGGCAGATCGTAGCGCAAGACCTCGCCACGCGAATAGAACGTATCGGAATCGAGGATCAGCGCGCCGTCGCGATCGTAGATCCGCGCCCGGCTGCCGGTCGGCTTCACCAAGGGCCGCAGGATCGGCGCGGCCCGTTCGGGATCGATGGTGAACCCGAGCGCGGTCGACAACGCATCGCCGGTGGAAAAGCCCGTCTGGTCGAGCTCTTTCTCCAGAAGCGCTTCCGCATCGACCTCGGACGGGTCGGCGTCGACGCCGGCGGAGGCGGCAATCGCGCGCGCGATGATCTCGCCTTGCGTCTGCAGGCTCTGCACTCGTGCGTCGATCAAGCCGGCGCGGAACTGATTGAGATAAAGGATGCCCGAGACGAGGATCGCAAGGCCGATGAGGTTCAGCACGACGATCCGGCGCGTGAGGCTCGAGAAGCCGTGTCGGAACGGCCGGTGCTGCCCGAGCCAGCGCGACAGGCGCTTGAGCCAATAAAGCCCGGCGCGTCCCATGCGCATGGCGCGGGCGCGCAGCGTCGCGGGGTCCTGCTGCCAGGACCTTTCGGCCTCGGCAGTCATCGGCGCTGCCTGTTATTCTTTGAAACGGTAGCCCACACCATAGAGTGTCTCGATCACATCGAAGCTTTGGTCGACGGCCTTGAATTTCTTCCGCAACCGCTTGATGTGGCTGTCGATCGTACGGTCGTCGACATAGACTTGGTCATCATAGGCCGCATCCATCAGTGCGTCCCGGCTTTTTACCACACCGGGCCGCTGGGCGAGGGCCTGCAGGATCAGGAACTCGGTCACGGTGAGCGTGACCGGAAGCCCATCCCAGACGCAGGTATGGCGCTCGGAGTCCATCTTCAGCTTGCCACGCTCCAGGACCTTCGACTTGTCCTCGACCGCCTGGGCCGTATCGCGCGGCTGCGCGCGCCGCAGCACGGCCTTGACGCGCTCGATCAGCAGCCGCTGCGGAAAAGGTTTGCGGATATAGTCGTCCGCGCCCATCTTGAGGCCGAACAACTCGTCGATTTCCTCGTCCTTGGAGGTGAGGAAGATCACGGGCATTTCCGTGCGCTGCCGCAGGCGCCGCAGGAGTTCCATGCCGTCCATGCGCGGCATCTTGATGTCGAGAATGGCGAGGTCGGGCGGGCTGTCGAACAGGCCGTCCAGCGCACTTGCGCCGTCGTTGTAGGTTTGGGTCTTGTACCCCTCCGCCTCGAGCACCATGCGCAAGGAGGTGAGGATGTTTCTGTCGTCGTCGACAAGAGCGATAGTTGGCATAGGGGGGCCTTTATTGCGCGCTGTACGCGATCTACTGGGTATTATGCTCCTAGGGCTGCGCGAAAACAGTGGCAGCATCGGGGCAGAGCGAGGGGCGCTTGGCGCCCGACCCATCGATACCGGGATGCAACAAAAACCGTTATGGCGCAAGTAAATAACTCTCCAGAATACCCCGATACGGCGGAGATCGCGGCAGAAGCGCGCAAGCTGATCCGCCAAGCGATCAAAGCCTCGCTTGCAACTTTGGATACCCCGGACGGCGCGCCCTATGCCTCGCTCATCACCCTGGCCACGGACGCGGGCGGCGCGCCCGTTTTTCTGATCTCGACCCTGGCCCGGCATACGCGCAATCTGATGAACGAACCGCGTGCGGCGATCCTGGTGGACGGGACCGGTCAGGGGGCCGCGGAGGGCGGCGATCCGCTACAAGGCGCGCGCCTCACGCTGAGCGGCAGGGCCGAAAAGACCGAAGACCCGGCCGTACGCCGCCGCTTCCTGGCACGCCAGGCCGAGGCGTCGTTTTACGCCGATTTTCCGGACTTTTCCTTCTGGCGGCTCAAGGTCGAGAACGCCCATTTCATCGGCGGCTTCGGACGTATCGTGGATTTGGAGCCCCAGGACCTGTCGATCCCTCTGACAGGCGCGGAGGCGGTCGTGGAGGCCGAAGAGGGGATTGTGGCGCATATGAACGCCGATCATGCCGACGCCGTTGCGCTCTATGCCCAGAGCCTTGGCGGCGAAACGGCGGCCCCGGACGCGCCGCCTCGGCGCGGGACTGGAGCGGGGGCTTGGCGCATGACCGGTCTCGACCCGGAAGGCTGCGACCTCGTGCGCGGAACCGAGGCCTTGCGGATGACCTTTCCGAGGCGCGTCGAGACGCCTCAGGACGCACGAAAGGCGCTCGTCCGCCTTGTGGACGAGGCCAGGGCCAAGATAGGGTCCACCTGACGATTGCCGTGGGCCTTACCCCTGGCCGGTGCTTTCTCGAAAGCACCCATAATGGGGTATGCTCAACCGATCAAAAAAGTCACGAGTTCAAGATATAGGGACGGAAACGCATGAATGTTCAGTCGAAAGTGGCCCCGACCACCAATCCAAAAGTGCTGGAATTCGTCGAGGCGGCGAAAGAGTTGTTCAAGCCCGAGCAGGTCCAGTGGTGCGACGGCTCCAAGGAGGAGTATCAGGAGCTTCTGAAGGCGATGGTGGACAGCGGCTCCGCCATGTGGCTGAACCCGGAAAAGCGTCCGAATTCCATTCTCGTCCGCTCCGATCCCAAGGACGTCGCGCGGGTCGAGGACCAGACCTTCATCTGCTCCGAGAAGGAGGAGGACGCGGGCCCGACCAACAACTGGTCCGATCCCGCCACGATGAAAGAGACCCTGTCGAAGCTCTATGACGGCGCCATGCAGGGCCGCACCATGTATGTGGTGCCCTATTCCATGGGCCCGGTCGGCTCGCCCATCGCCGGCATCGGCGTGATGGTCACCGATAGCGCCTACGCGGTCGCCAACATGCATATCATGACCCGTGTGGGAGACGCGGTCTGGAAGGCCCTCGGCGATTCGGACGATTTCGTGCGCGGCATGCACACGGTCGGAGCGCCCTTGACCTCCGAGAAACAGGCCGACGTGCCGTGGCCCTGCAGCGAGACCAAGTACATCTCGCACTTTCCCGAGACGCGGGAGATCTGGTCCTACGGGTCCGGTTATGGCGGCAACGCCCTGCTCGGCAAGAAGTGCCACGCCTTGCGCATCGCAAGCGTGAAGGCGCGCGACGAGGGCTGGCTCGCCGAGCATATGCTGATCCTCAAGCTCACCAATCCGGAAGGCCGGGTGAAGTACATCGCCGCCGCCTTCCCGAGTGCGTGCGGCAAGACCAACCTTGCCATGCTCAACCCCACGATCCCGGGCTGGAAGGCCGAGACCATCGGCGACGACATTTGCTGGATGAAATTCGGCGACGACGGACGGCTCTACGCGATCAACCCGGAGACCGGCTTTTTCGGCGTCGCGCCCGGCACGTCCGACAAGTCCAACGTCAACGCCATGCGCACGCTCGATGCCAACTGCATCTTTTCCAACGTGGCGCTGACGGACGACGGCGATGTCTGGTGGGAGGAAATGTCGAAGGAGCCGCCCGCGCATACCACCGATTGGCTGCGCCGGTCCTGGACGCCGGATTCGGAGCGTCCCGCGGCGCATCCGAACTCGCGCTTCACCGCGCCTGCCGGCCAGTGCCCGGTCATCGCGCCCGAATGGGAAGACCCGAACGGCGTGCCGATCGATGCGATTTTGTTCGGCGGCCGCCGCGCCTCGGTGGTCCCGCTGGTGATGGAAGCCTCATCCTGGCAGCAGGGCACGTTCCTCGGCTCGATCATGGCCTCGGAGAAGACGGCGGCGGCCACGGGCGGGCTCGGCGATCTGCGCCGCGATCCCATGGCGATGCTGCCGTTCTGCGGCTACCACATGGGCGACTATTTCGCCCATTGGCTGAAGATCGGCGAAAAGGGCGGCGACAAGATGCCGAAGATCTTCTACGTGAACTGGTTCCGCAAAAGCCCTGAAGGCAAGTTTCTCTGGCCGGGCTTTGCCGAGACTCCCGCGTCCTGAAATGGATCTTCGAACGTTGCGACGGCACAGCCGAGGCCGTGGATACGCCGCTCGGCAAGATACCGACAACGGATGGGCTCGATACCGAGGGCCTGGAGGTCGACGAGGCCGACATGAAGGAACTGCTCCGCGTCGACTCCGAAGGCTGGAAGGCGGAGATCCCCTCCATCAAGGAGCACTATGCGACCTTCGGCGACAAGTTGCCGGCCGGCCTGAACGAAGAGCTCGGCGAGCTGGAGAAGCGGCTGAGCTAGTGCCCCGTCGCATCGGACGAATCGTGATCATGGCCGGGCGCGCGTCCGGCCATGAGTCGATTTGAGGCCCATTTCGGGGCAGCGCGCCCTTGCTCCGGACGGCAGCGCCCCTTACGGACACCCGCATGAGTAAAGCCCAAAGTGTCGTCGCGGCCGGTCATGCCCTGACCGCCGAGGCCGCCGCCGAGATACTGGCCGACGGCGGCAATGCCTTCGATGCGGCCATCGCCGGTGTCTGCATGAGTTTCGTCGCCGAAGCGGTGTTCGCCTCCCCGGGCGGCGGGGGATTCCTCATGGCGCGCGCGGCCGGGGACCGCACCGCGAAACTGTTCGACTTCTTCGTGGAGACGCCCCTCAAGCGCCGGTCCCGGGGCAAGGTGTCCTTCTTTCCGATCCAGGCCGATTTCGGTCCGGCCACCCAGGAATTCCATATCGGCCTTGGGTCGAGCGCGACGCCGGGCCTGGCCCAAGGCCTGTTCGCCATGCACGAGGCCTATGGGCGCCTGCCGATGACACGGCTGGTGGAGCCGGCGGTTCGGGCGGCAAAGAAAGGCTTTCCGCTCTCCGACTTCCAGGCCTATCTCTTCACCGTGATCGCGCCGATCCTGACCGAAAGCGCCGAAGCGCGGGCGATCTTCGCGCCGGGCGGCACGCTGATGAAGGCGGGCGAGACCTTCCGCAACGAAGGGCTTGCCGAAACGCTGGCCTGGCTCGCCGAGGACGGCGCGCGGCTCTTCACCGACGGCGATATCGGTCGGGCCATCGCGGCCCAGTCCCGCGACCGGGGCGGGCATCTCACGCTGGAGGACTTGAAGGGCTACGCGGTGTGCCTGCGGGACCCGCTTCTGTGGCGGTTCGGCCGCGCCACCGTCGCCCTCAACCCGCCGCCGAGTGCGGGCGGCGCACTGATCGCCTACGGCCTTGCCTTTCTCGAAGCCCATGCGCCTTAGGCAAGCCCATCGATGCGGGCGCGCTGGGCGCGGCCATGATCGCGACCAACGAGATGCGCGGCACCCACGGCGCGCATCTGGGTGCCCGCCTCGCAAGCGGCCTGATGGCGCAAGACATCGCCGCGACCGTGGCCGCGTCTGCGGCCGCGCCGCCAGCCTATCGCGGCACGACCCATATCAGCGTGATCGCGCGGAGGGCAATGCTGCGCCGTCAGCCTCTCCAACGGCGAGGGCAACGGCTTCGTCGTGGGCGATCACGGCTTCATGCTGAACAACATGCTGGGCGAGGAGGACGTGGTGGACGAGACGCCGGGACACTTCCGCGAAGGCGTCCGCATGTCCTCCATGATGGCCCCCACCATCATCGCGGAGGCCGACGGCACCGTCACGGCGCTCGGCACCGGCGGGTCCAACCGCATCCGCACCGCCATCCTCCAGGTGGCGGTCAATCTCCTGGCCCATCGCATGGATGTGGAGGCGGCCGTGCTTGCGCCCCGGCTGCACGTGGAACGCTGCGGCACGGTGAGTTTCGAGCCGGACTTTTCGGGGGAAGAGGAAGCGGCGCTGCGCACGCTTGCCGAAGAAGCCAAGGCCTGGCCCGAGCGCAACCTCTTCTTCGGCGGTGTGCATGTGGCGCGCTGGCATCAGAAGGGCGGCGCGCACGGCGCGGGCGATCCCCGCCGCCAAGGCGTCGCGATCGTCGTTTAGGCTTCGCTCTGGTCCGGTACGGAGGCAAAGATGAAAACGGCCGTTGCGATCTATCACGTGGCGTTCGAGGACGCGGGCACGCTGCAGCCGGTGCTCGAGGAACGGGGCTACTACGTCACCTATCTTCAAGCGGGGCGCGACGATCTGGCGCCTGCGCGCGAGGCCGACCTCGTTCTGGTTCTGGGCGGCCCCATCGGCATCTACGAGCTCGACCGCTACCCCTTCCTCAAGGACGAGCTGAAGCTCATCGAGGCCGTGATGAACAAGGGCACGCCCGTCATCGGCATCTGCCTCGGCGCGCAGGCGCTTGCCGCGGTGCTGGCCGCGCGCGTCTATCCGGGCGCGGAAAAGGAGATCGGCTGGAGCGCGCTCCACCTGACGGACGAGGGCAAGGCCTCGCCGTTGGCGGCGCTCGACGGCCTGCCCGTGCTCCACTGGCATGGCGACATCTTCGACCTGCCGGCCGGCGCCACGCGCCTCGCCGCGACCGACATCACGCCCACGCAGGCCTTTTCGTTCGGACCGAACGTCCTGGCGCTTCAGTTCCACGTGGAATTGCCGGCCCGCGACATCGAGCGCTGGCTGATCGGTCATACGGTGGAACTGGCGAACGCGCATATCGATCTGGCGCAGATGCGCGCCGACACCGCCCGTTACGCCCCCGCCGTGAATGCGGCCAGCCGCACGCTGGTCGACGCGTGGCTCGACGCGCTGCCGCACGGTTGAGCGTTATTCGCTGCCGCCCTCGACCGGCGTGCCGTAGAGCGTGATGGCAAGCCCGAGCACGGCGAGCGCGGCGTAGGAGATGCATAAGGGCCCGAACGGCTTGTTGCGGTGGGCGAAATGCGCGGCGATCCCGGCCTGGATGGCGTAGTACAGCGCGAACGCCCGCGAGGCGTAGGCAATGATCTCGAAAACGTTCGCGGTCCAAGTCAGGGCGATGCCGAGAACGATGAGCAGAAGATAGCCGGCCCGGCTCGAGACCCTGCCATGCGTCAGCTCTTCGAACAGCCCGCCCGATCCGCTCGTGTCGGCCACGGCCGCGCTGAACTGCGCGCTGAGCGCCGCCACCACCAGCAGCACGGTGAGGATCGGCGCGACCATGCCCATCATGTCGACCACGGCCGTCTCGGAGAAGTGCAGTTCGCTGCGCGCGAACACGAACGTGACCAGGCCGATATAGACCATATAGATCGCCGTCGAGATGACTTGCGCGAGCCGCATGGAGGCGATGCGCGTCGTGGCCGAATAGGTCTCGCCCAGATAGCGCGAGGTTTCGAAGCCCTGCACGGTGACGATCAGGCCGAACACCATGCGACGGCGTTCCAACCGGTCACCTGGGGTGGGTTCAGGACGAGCGCGCCCGAGGCCGCCTTGGTGCCGAAATAGCTGGCGAGGCCGACCAGGAGTCCCGCGATGACCGCGAGCTTCAGGCCGACGGACACCTGCTCGAGACGTTCGAGCGCGTGGAACCCCCGCGTCCATCCGATCACCAGGATGAACACGAACATCGCGGTGGTGAGCAGCTTGGCCGAGAACGCCTGATCGACATCGGCAAGACTGACGCCAAAGGCCCCGAACAGGTTCAGGTAGTAGGCGACCGAGATGATGTAGGCGAAGGCGAGCACCCAGGACGAGACCGCCTCCAGCCGCTCGATCGGCGAGCCGGCGATCCATCCGTCGCGCTCATAGGCGGCAATGTTGAAGCGGATGGCCGAGCCGAACATGGCGGCCATGGCGCACAGGGCGGCCATGACGAGGAGCCCATAGGCGCCGAAACGGTCGTCGAGGACGGGGCCGAGCACCAGGAAGCCCGAGCCGATGATCGAGGCAAGCGGCGTCAGCGTCGCGCGCCACAGCCGGTTGTTGGCCAGTTTCGGCCACGCCATCAACGCGGCGAACGCTGCTGTGGTCAGGAGAATGACGGCGCTGAGCATCGAGACACCTGATAGCGATTGACTCGTCCGTGTTCGGGTCGATCCACGGTCGCGCGAACGTTCGGCGGCTAGCGCTCCGGAACGTGCCAGTCCGCAGGCGGATCATGGCGGCGCCGAAGCCTGATGGCGAGGCCGACGGCGACACCCACGCCGATGGCGACGGTCAGGTCGGTCATGACGGTCAAGACCAGCGTGAGGAGCAGCAGGAACCGGTCCGATGGCCGTTCGCTCATATAGCCGCGCCATTTATGCGGTTCGCTCATATACCAAGCGGTCAGGATCAACAACGCGGCGAGCGCCGGAAGCGCCAGATGCCCGGCCAAGGGCGCGGCCACCATCATGATCGCGAGCACGGCAAGCGCGTGGATGATGCCGGCAACCGGCGTGCGCCCGCCCGCCCGGACGTCTTCGCCGTCCGCGCGATGGCGCCCGTGGCCGGCAAGCCGCCGAACAGCGCCGAGCCGACATTGGCGGCGCCTTGTGCGAGGACCTCGGCGTTGGGGCGGTGCGCGCTGCCGATCATGCGATCGGCCACCATCGCCGACAGGAGGGATTCCACGCCGGCCAGGAAGGCGATGACGATCGCGCTCGGCAACATTTCGAGGACCTTTTCGAGCGAGAAGGACGGGAGCGCCGGCATCGGCAATTGCTGCGGTAGCGCGCCGTACCGGGACTCGATCGTGTCGACCGGCAGTCCGGCGAGAAAGATCACGGTCGAGACGATGGCGACGATGATGATCGTGCACGGTGCCCGCGGGATGACGCGCCGCAACAACACGATGGCGACCAAGGTCGTGACGCCCGCCAGGAGGGCCACGAGGCTTGCCGTGTCCCGCGCGGCCCACAGCGCCGGAACCTTCTCCAGGAAGTCCGCCGGAAGCTGCGCCACGTCGATCCCGAAGAAATCCTTCAACTGGCTCGTGGCGATGATGACGGCGATGCCGATGGTGAAACCGTTGATGACGGATTCGGGCACGTATTGGATGAGATTTCCGACCCGAAGCACGCCGGCCAGCAGGAGGATCAGGCCGGCCATGAAGGTCGCGAGCACCAGCCCGTCATAGCCATGCTCCGCGATGACGCCGTAGACCACGACGATGAACGCGCCGGTGGGACCGCCGATCTGGACCCGGCTGCCGCCCAGCAAAGACACGAGCATGCCCGCGACGATGACGGTCACGATCCCTTGCGCGGGTTCCGCGCCCGAGGCGATGGCGATCGCGATGCTGAGCGGGATCGCCACCAGGGCCACGGTCAAGCCGGCGATCGTGTCCTGGAGGAAGTCCTCGCGCGTATAGGTTTCGAGGGTGGTGAGGAGCTTGGGCTTCATACGCCCGTGTCGCGCAAGCGCCTACGCGGCGTCAATTGCGCGAATTGTCCAGATGCCGCGAAATGTCCGGATGCCATGGTTTGCCGGGATACCGCGGCACGCAGCGCGCGCCCGGCCCGGCGCGGGCCCCGAGGGGCCCCGTCTCAGGGCGCTTCACGCGCCATGACGGACTGGCCGACCACGGTCGGCAGGTCCTTGGTCTCGGGCGCTTCGCCTGGTCGCGCTTGGCGTTCCACCAGGTGGTGGCGTAGGTGGCGCCGCCGTCGCGCTTGTAGAGATGCGTCCACACCTCCTCGCCGGGATAGTAGTAGACGGTCCAGGGGCCGAGGATCCCCCGGGGAAGTGCGTGGAACGTCACCAGCACCTCGCCGCCGGGCTTCACGTCGCCCTTCTTCGCTTCGATCACGCGGAGCTTGGCGAGATAGGCGGGGAGCCGTTCGCCCGTCGTCTTGTCCGTCGTGACGCTGGTGCAGGTCACCGACATCACGCGCACCAGCGCGACGACGTCGCTCTTGGCCACCAGCTCCGCGTCCGACATCGGCGCCGGCACCGCTTGCGCGGACAGGGTGACAAGGTAGAGACCGATCGCGGTCAGAAGGCAAACGGCATATCGCATGGGGCCTCCTTAGCCTTTCAGCCTTTGGAGCATATCCTTCGAGGCCCGGCGCGTCATGCTGAGGTGTGAGCGCAAGCGAGCCTCGAAGCCCACGCCGGGCACCTCAGGATGACGGACGCATAGGGGACCGAGACAAACATTAACGCCCAAGCGCACCCTAATGCGCGGCCTCCCAGTTGTCGGCGGCGCGGGCGTCGACCTGCAGCGGCACTTTGAGCTCGAGCGCGGGCGCGGGCGCGGCCTCCATCACCGTGCGCGCGACTCCATGGTCTTCTTGGCTTCTTTTTCCGGCGCTTCGAAGATCAGTTCGTCATGGACCTGCAGCAGCATGCGTGCTTCGAGGCCCGCATCGCGCAAGGCCTCCGGCATGCGGATCATGGCGCGGCGGATGATGTCCGCGGCCGAGCCCTGGATCGGCGCGTTGATGGCCGCGCGCTCGTAATTGCCGCGCAAGGACGGGTTCTTGATGTTGATTTCGGGGTAGTGGACCTTCCGCCCGAACAGCGTGGACACGTAGCCCGAGTGCCGCGCCTCCGCCTTCGTCGCTTCCATATAGTCCTTGATGCCGGGGAAGCGCTCGAAATAGGTCTTGATATAGGCGGCCGCCTCCCCGCGCGGAATGCCGAGCTGCGCGCCGAGCCCCACCGCCGAGATGCCGTAAATGATGCCGAAATTGATCGCCTTGGCCCGCCGGCGGACCCCAGGATCCATGCCCTCGATGGGCACGCCGAACATTTCCGATGCCGTCATGGCGTGGATATCGAGGCCGTCCGCGAAGGCCTGGCGGAGCGTGGGCGTGTCGGCCATATGGGCCAGCACGCGCAGCTCGATCTGGCTGTAGTCGGCGCTGATGAGCGTCTTGCCCTTCTCGGCCACGAAGGCCTTGCGGATCTCGCGGCCTTCCTTGGTGCGCACGGGGATGTTCTGGAGGTTCGGCTCTTGGCTCGCGAGACGCCCCGTCGTGGTCGAGGCCAGCACGTAGCGCGTATGCACGCGGCCCGTGTCCGCGTTGATGTAGGCGGGCAAAGCATCCGTATACGTACTTTTCAGCTTGGCGAGTTGCCGCCATTGCAGGATCTTTTGCGGTAGATCGTGGCCCTCGGCGGCGAGCTCCTCGAGCACGGCCGCGTCGGTGCTCCAGGCGCCGGTCTTGGTCTTCCGCCCGCCGGGAAGGCTCATCTTGTCGAACAGGATCTCGCCGAGCTGCTTGGGCGAACCGATATTGAAGTCCTCGCCCGCAAGTTCGCGGATCTCGTCTTCGAGCCGCGCGATCTCTTGCGCGAACGCGCCGGAGAGGCGCGCCAGCATGGCGCGGTCCACCTTGATCCCGGCGCGCTCCATCTCGGCGAGGACCGGTTGCAACGGCCGCTCCAGCGTCTCGTAGACGGTGGTGACGCCTTCGGCGGGCATGCGGGGCTTCAGCACGCGCCACAGCCGCATCGCCACGTCGGCCTCCTCGCCCGCGGCTTCGGTCGCGCGGGCCACGTCCACGCGGTCGAAGGTGATCGCCGATTTGCCGGTCCCCAGCACCTCTTTCTCGGTGAGGCAGGTATGGCCGAAAAGGACGGACGCACGCTTGGCGAGGCCGTGGTCGGCGCGCCCCGCATCGAGCGCGTAGGAGATCAGGGTGGGATCGTCGACCGTTTGTAGCGCGATGCCGTAACGGGCCAACGCGACCATGGCGGGCTTGGCGTCGGCGGCGATCTTGAGCACGGCGTCGTCTTCGAGCAGCGGCTTCAGGATCGGCCACGCATCCCCAAGTGGGACCTGCACGATGTTCGCATCGCCCCCGAGGTCGAGCCCGTCGCCCGCCCGGTGCGACAAGGGCACATAGGCGCCCTGGCCCGGCGCCACCGACAAAGCGATGCCGGCGATGTCGCCCGTCATGGGATCGGCGCAGGCGCGCTTGACCGACAGGGCCACGTAAGCCTGATCGCGCGCGCCGCCACGAGCTCGATGAGCCGCGCGGCGTCCGTCACGGTCTCGTAGGCCGTCCGATCGAAGGGGATGTCCTCGATCCGGCTCTGACGCTCGGCGGCGAGTTCGCGCGGCGAGCCGCCTTGCGCGGGCGTACGCGGGCGGGGCCGGCCGCGCCGCGCGGCTTTGCCGCAAGGGATGGTCGTAGTTGTCCTTCTTCTTGGCCGGCGTCTTCTTGGGCTTGTCCGTGCCTTCGGGCAACGGCGCGCCGAGCCCTTCGGCCACGCGCTTGGTGAGGGTCGTGAACTCCATCTCGCGCATGAAGCCGAGCAGGGCCTCGGGCTCCGGCGGCCGCACGGCCGTCTCGGCCAGCGGCACGTCGAGTGGTGTCTTCGTATCGAGCGTCACGAGCGTGCGCGACAGCCGCGCCTGGTCGGCATATTCGATCAGGTTCTCGCGGCGCTTCTGCTGCTTGATCTCGGCGCGCGGGCCAGCAGCGTGTCGAGATCGCCATACTCGCCGATCAGCAGCGCGGCGGTCTTGACGCCGATCCCCGGGACCCCGGGCACGTTGTCGGACGTATCGCCGATCAGCGCCTGCACCTCGATGACCTTGTCGGGCGGAACGCCGAACTTCTCGATCACACCCTCTTCGCCGATCACCTTGTTCTTCATGGTGTCGTACATGATGATGCCGGGCTGGACCATCTGCATCAGGTCCTTGTCGGACGACACGATGGTCACGTCCGCGCCGGCCTCGCGCGCCTCCATCGCGTAGGTGGCGATCAGGTCGTCGGCCTCGTAGCCTTCCTTTTCGATACAGGCGACGTTGAAGGCCCGCACGGCGTCACGCACCAGCGGGAACTGGGGTATGAGATCTTCCGGCGCCTCCGGCCGGTTGGCCTTGTAGCCGTCGAACAGGTCTGAGCGGAACGTCTTGGCCGAATAGTCGAAGATCACCGCCATATGCGTGGGCGGGGCGAGTTCACCGGTCTCGCGGAGCAGCTTCCACAACATGGCGCAAAAGCCGTGCACGGCCCCGACGGGCAGGCCGTCGGAGGGCCGGGTCAGCGGCGGCAGTGCATGATAGGCGCGGAAAATATAGCCCGACCCGTCGATCAAATAGACGTGGTCGCCGGGCGCTGCCGGCCTGCTCGCGCCAGCCGATGCGGTCTTCTTCTGGGTCATGACCGGGGGACTATACGGACTGCATGCCCGGCGCGGAACGGGGAAAGGCCACGCATCCACGGGGCGCCGGCACGCGGGGCGAGCCTGGCCTCACGCCTGCGGTTCGTGCTCGTCTTCCTTTTCGTCCCCGACGTTTCCGGGCGCGAAGGTCTTGTCGGGGCCGCCGAAGGTCTCGTCGATATAACTCCGGAAATACTTCTCCAGAGGCGGGAAGGCCCGGGCGAAGCGCCGGAAGTCCTTCTGGGCGGTGAACAGAAGAAGCCCGTCTTCGAGGGCGACGACGAGCCCCGTCCGCAAATGGGATTTGAGCAGGACCCGCTCGCCGAAATGCTCGCCCGGGCCGAACTCCTTCTCGAAATGCTCGCCCGTGTCGGGATTGTCGATGGTCAGCCGAAAGCGGCCCTTGACGACCGTGTAGAAGCCGTCGATCAGCATGCCCGGCTCGAACACCTTGTCGCCCTTCCAGAAATGGATGTAGCGCGTGGCCGGCGCGGGCATGCGGAGCTGCACGATATTGGGCGGCATCACCGCGTTGATCATCCAGTTCAGTCCGACGCGGACCTTCGCGACGAGCCCCGGCAGGAAGGACAGATAGAAGCCCCGCCACAAGAGCCACGCGAAGATGCCGTGCATCTTGACGCCGTAGACGTCCGCCACCGCCTTGCTCATGCCGAGCGAGGCCAACGAGCCCTTCGATGTGTAGGCAAAGGGTTTCAGCGGTTCGCCCTTGAGCTTCGCCACGATATTGACCGCGAGCTGGTAGCCTTCGCGCACGGCGAACTGCGCGGTCTGCGTGGCGTAGTCGGCCGGGTCTTCCTTGGGATCGTCGTTGAGGGGGATCAGCGCGGCATCGCCCAGCGCCCAGACATCGTCGTGTCCGGGGACCTGCATGAAGCGGTTCGTCTTGATGCGGCCCCAATGCATGTCGAGGCCGAGCGACTGCACCAGCGGGTGCGGCCCGTTGCCGATGGTCGCCACCACGGTCGAGGCATTGATGACCCGTCCGTTGGTCAGCTCGACGCCCGTGGACGTGGCCGACTTCGTGCCGACGCCGGTCAGAACGTCCACCCCGTTGGCACGCAGATTCTTGGTCGCGTATTCGGCAAGGTCGGCCGGGAAGGTCGGCAGGATGCGCGGCGCGAACTCGACGAGATACATGCGGATCTCTTCGGGCTTGATGTTGTGGTAGTAGCGCAGCGCCCGGCTGATCAGCTCGTTGGTTTCCGCGGCGGTTTCGACGCCCGAAAAGCCCGCGCCCACGACGATAAAGGTCAGGAGCTGATCCTTGACCAGCGTGTCGGTGGTCACGTCGGCGGTCTCCAGGCAGCCGATCACGTGGGTGCGCAGCATGTGCGCGTCCGTCAGGTCCTTCATGGTCAAGGCGTGATCCGCCATGCCCGGGATCCGGGCGAGATCCACGCCCGTGCCGAGCGCGATCACGAGTTCGTCGTAAGGCAGTTCCACGGGCGTCATGCGGGCGCCCTGCATCACGATGACGATCTTCCGTTCGAAATCGATGCCCATGACGCGGGCCTGGCGCACCTGGACCCGGGTCAGGAGCTGCCGCAGCGGCACCACCGCGTCGGAGGAGTTCAGGTTCGAGGAGGCCACCTCCGGCAGGAGGGGCTGAAAAACGAAATAGTTGTTGTTGTTGATGAGCTCGACATCGACCAAGCCGCGGCCCAGCTTTTCCAAGGACTTGGCGGCGAAGACACCGCCAAAGCCGCCGCCGATCACGATGACCTTCTTCTTGTCCGCCATCCTCTTGTTTTTCCCCGGCTGCCCAGCCTTATCCAGCGTTAGGCCGCATAGGTGACGCCTCTGGCCGAGCGCGTCAAGTGAGCCGTGGGAGCAGGGAACGCCCCGGCCGGCGCGACCGGGCAGCCTTGCGAAGCGAGCGTTGCTTACGCTTCACGGTTTGGGTAGGTTCGCGCCCACAGTCTGCTCAGCACCCGTAGCTCAGCTGGATAGAGCGCTGCCCTCCGAAGGCAGAGGTCACAAGTTCGAATCTTGTCGGGTGCGCCAAAAAACGACATAAAAATCAATATCTTATTATAAGCGGGCAATCGACACATTTGTCTTGGGACAATTCTGGGACACTTTTTGGGAGCCTCCAGGCCCGTGCCCGCTCTCTATGCAGTAGCGGACATGGTGGATGGCTCCGACCATGTCCACTAAGTGCCAGAAGCAGAACTCTGAACTGAGGCGTTGACGCCGCTCATTTCGGCCAAGCGCCAATTGAGTTGGCGCACCGGTTGCCAACCCGTTTGGTGGGGCGTGGCGCTGGGAATGTTGGATACCATCTAGCTCGCAGGACGTAGCAGGCGCGGCAATTGATGCCGTGCAATGCCTCCCCCCAAAATTCGTCGGACCGGATTCTCGAACAGGCGATAGCTGAGCATGGCCACAGCCGTGGTTATGCCCAGGGCTATTCCTCCGAGCCCAAACATCCATGCCCCTTCAATCTCGATGATCTTGGGCAGTATTCTGAACATTCCAGCGGCCACCAGCGGATGCAGCATATAAACGCCATAGGACGCGTTGCTGAAATTGCGCAACAGCGGTCGGGAAAAGAGCTTTGGTCGAGCCGAGAGTTCCATCCGGGCGGTGAGCAAGACCACGACGGCAAATGCGACCAGTACTATTTCGTCAGGGGCGCCAACGACCATAAGGCCAATGGGGATCAATGCCGCGGAATAGCCAATCCACCTGGGCACCGAGACATGGGCGAGGCGTTGAGTCACCAACAGATAGATCACCATTCCGGCAAAGAACGATGGGAGCGCACGCAAGCATCCAAACTCCGCAGTGGCGCGTGTCCACGGAGAGTCCCCGCAGAAGCTGATGAACGCAGCGACAAAGGCCGCCATAGCGATCACCAGTGTCAGACAACTGATTTCTCCCAACCGGCGGGTCGCCAAGAGCAGCACGGGGAACAGCAGGTAGACAAAGAATTCCGCGCTAATGGACCATGAGGGGTAGTTGAAAGTCAGGTCGTCGGTGACACCCCAGGCATGGACCAGAAGGAGATTTGGGACAATCGCGTCGGCGGGGTACCGGTCTGGGTTCTCGAATGAAAAGAGGCCATACGCAGCACAAACGGCAAGCGCTATGTAGACCATCAACGTAAGGAGGTGGAGGGGATAGATTCGCGCTAGGCGCTTTCGCAGGTAGACGAGATAATCGGAATTGGAGGTCATGCGCGTGCGGTAGACGTGCATGATTACGAAGCCAGAAAGTATAAAGAAGAAATCGACGAGAAGCTGCAGCGGAGCGACCGCATCTTCAGCTTGGCCCAGCGGCATGTAAGCGGCGAAATGGAAGATAACGACACCTACCGCAGCCACGTAGCGGTAGAAATCGAGTACGTCGAAATGCCAGTTGAGTGTCTGTTCGGATTCTCCCATCGACCTATCTGCTTATAGGGCAAGAAAAACCTCAACTTTAGAGACAGGTTAACCCTAACTTACGCGTGCGTTGATGTCCTCTATGGTTTCCCGCTCTGATAGTTAGGCGGATAAATCGCGCCAGCATTCGGTGCGCCACGAGGGCGGCCCTTCCTCCCCCGAATAGGTCCGCTTTGGGTCGGTAGCAGACGATGTTGGCGGACATCAGGGAGGACCGCTCTGACTAGGATAGTGGACATGGTCTGCGTGAGGCCAATGTCCGCCTATCACCTGCTCCAAGTGTCGCAAGTGTGAGCGCACGATATCGACCAAGGGCCTCCGAAGGCAGAGGTCAGAGCTTCGAATCTTGTCGGGTGCGCCAGAATTTCTCCTCAAAATCAAGAGCCTAAAGAGCCGTTGGCTGCCGCGCGTCATGGCCTGGGGCGAGTCCGGACGCGAGGCCGCGACCGACTCTGCCTCGTGATCGACAAGGTCGCGGTGAAGGGGCGCAAGGGAGGGACTTCTCGTCTACGAATTGCTCGGCGATACCGCCCGCGTCCCGGAAGCGGACCGTGAGCGGGCAAACTTCTATGCCGAAGCGTTCGGACTGTATCTCAACCGTCGACGGACCGCGGCTCAGGAAGAACTCGCGTCGGTGGTGGAACGGGCGCCGTCGGCCATGCGTACCACGACCTCCGATCGGCCCACTAGGGCAGGCGTCGTGCCTCGCCGGGTACGAGATCATTCGCGATCCGCTGATCCAAGTCCTCCGGTTCCCGTCGAACGGCTTCTATGTGATGAGGCTGAAACCGAAGGCGCCTCGCGACCGTCGCCACCGCATCCTGCACAGTCTCCGCATTCGCCGCCCATCGTTCGCTGGCCTCGGCTTCGTCTTCGTACCAAGTCGCCTTCACCAACCAGAATGGCATGGCCGTCTCACTTTTGGCTTATGAAGGTCAGGTACATGAGCACCAGGTAGACAATCGGAATAACCGTCAGGACGCCGATCTCAATGATGCCTGGCGCAGGACAGTTTCCTTCCCACATGCGATAGCCAACGAAAAGGACTGCCGCAAAGACAAGGACAAGGCCGATGTACCAGGGACGTAAGCGATGATTTTGTGGAACGCCTTCGCTCATTTGCTGTGCTCCTCCATCAAGCGGTGACTCGATCTTGATTGGACGAACTTACACCGTGCCTTGCGTTGATTCCCATCAATCCAACGCGCCGTGAAACGCGGGCTTACTTCGGCGGGTGAAAGATCCCGTCCCAGTCGGGTGGAGGCGGCGAAGCGGCATAGGCCTCGCATCGGTCGAGCATGATGCGGGCCGCGGCGTCCCCGGGGACCTGCTCCAACACCGTCGCGAATCCGTCTCGTGCCGCCGTCCATTGCCGGTTGAGATACCGTTCGAACGCCTCTGTATAGAGGCTCGCGCGCTCGCGCTCCGCTTCCGGGACGTGGGCGGTTTCGCCGAGCAGTTCGTAGACGAGAAGTCCCTCCTTGCGCCCTTTCACCGCAACCTTGTCGATCACGCGCGTGAACAGCTGGTCCTCGACCACCGCGCGCGTCACGCCGCTGATCAAGATCTCAGTGTTGTACACGCGGTTGAGGCCTTCGAGCCTGCTGGCGACGTTCACCGTGTCGCCGATGGCCGTGTAGTCGAGCCGGTCCGGGCTGCCGAAATTGCCGACCGTGGCCACGCCGGTATGGATGCCCGTGCGCGCGCGAAGGGCGGGCAGGCCGGCCCGCGTCCAGTCCGCGCGGAGTTCGTCCAGCTTCGCGCGATTGGCGAGCGCCGCGCGGCACGCCGCGAGCGGGCAATCGTCGGACGGTTGCGGGGCGCCCCAAAACGCCATGATCGCATCGCCCATGAACTTGTCGACGGTCCCGCCGTTGCGAAGAATTTCACCGGTCATTTGCTCGAAATATTGCGACAGGAGGTCCGCGAGCACTTCGGGGGTGAGGCTCTCGGAAATCGAGGTGAAGCCCACGATGTCGGAGAAGTAGATCGTGATCTCTTTCCGCGCGCCGCCGAGCTTCGCTTCTTCTCCGGACTCGAGCAGCAGGCGCACGAGATCGGCGGGGACGTATTTCTGGAAGGACCGCAAGCCCGTCTTCATTTCCTCGACCGCGGCGGCGAGCGTGCTGATCTCCCGGATCCGGCTTTGAACAGGGGCCTTCGGCTCCAATTCGAACTGGCCGATCTCGCGGGTCTCCGCGGCGATCTTGCTGAGATTGCCGGCGATGCGCCGCGACAGCAGGACCGAGAGCGCGATGGCCATCAACACGCCGCCCAGTCCGAAATACAGCATGAGTTGAGCCATACGGTCGACATCGCCGAAGACCTCGTCTTCCGGCAACAACATGCCGATGATCCAATTGGGGCCGCCCTCACGGCCAAGATGCCGGAAGCCGCCGATATAGGTCCGGCCGTCCGTTTCAAATCGTACGCGCTGCAGCTCCGCCGGTATCGCAGACAGGTCCAGACCGAGCACTTCGAGGAATTTGACGACGCGCGGATCCTTGATCTCGTCCGCGCGAATGGTGACGCGGCCTTCGCCGTCCGGAGACGGCTCGGTGAGGTCAAGGCGCCCATCCGGGTCGGGAGCGGCCGCGGCCGGGTGCGCGATGATCCGCCGGCTCCCGTCCGATGCGATCTCCACCAAGAAGGGGAACCCTTCCGAACCCAAGGTCACATCGCGCAGGAAGCGGCTGAGCGCAAAGAGATCGAAATCGGCGGTGAGCACCCCGGCGAAGTCGCCGCCCGGCGGTTGCGTCGCGGGGACCGCCCGGCTGACACCGGGAACGTCCAGGGACTCGCCGGAGCCGAGAAACACATACGATTCCGTCCAGATCGGCACCCCGGCCTCGTCGGCCGCGCGATAATACGGCCGGTCGTAGGGCGGGGTGCGCGTGGATTGAGGAATGTCGCGAACCTGCTCCTCCGTCCCATCGGGCAAGATGTTGAACTCGTAGAGGTCGCGCGTTCCGTCCGGCTGAGGTGTCAGCCACAACACGCTGAGCCCGCCATCGCGATCGCGGAAGGCGTGATAGTACTTCCCGCTCGGCATGCCGAACGAGAGGTAGGACAAGCTCGGCCGTGCTTTGAGCGCTTCGAGAAAGTAGGCGCTGACGCGCTCTTGGTCGTCGGGATCCAGCCAGCCGTCGGCAATGAGCGCTGCGACAGTGGCCGCCTCGTTCTCCGCGACGTCCAGCGCATGTTCCACATGTTGCTCGACGCGCGCGGCGGCCTGATCCAGCACTTGAGCGCCAAGGTCCTGGACCGCGAATTTCGCATAAAGGTAGGCCGCCGTTCCGAGCAGGGCCACTGCCGTCAGCAGCACGGCCAGCATCAGCGTGAGAAGCGTTGCCCGAAAGCTAAAGTTCACGGTGCGTGTCCGAGGTATCACCAAACCGAGCCGAGCCTACATGGTAGACGAAGCAAGCTCATGCTTGTTGGATTTCGAATCCAAGGTCAACCGGGAGGCCAGTACGAAGGGTCATGACCGCGGGTCGTGACTTCGAACCGGCGGGCGCTCGATGTGGCCCAAGTCTCCACGCAACGGCCTCTGCGCAACGGTCCCGGCGCAACGATCTCCGCGCAACCAAACGGGCAGTGTCAGGGGAATCAGAAATAGAGCCCGACATTGATGTTGAAGCGGGCGTGCCAGGAGCCGTTGTCGCCGCCCTCCGCAAGGGAGGTCGTCCACTCGCCGCCGAGCCAGGGATGATATTTCCCCATGGCGAGGTCGATGTAGATGTAGAGAGGCTCCGCATCCACGGCGCATCCGACCACGTTCTGCAGGCTGTTCTGAAAGCCGCTTTCGTCTTTCACCATCAGGCTGAAGTCGTTGTAGAAGGTCAAAGACGTGACGCGCTGCCAATCGACCGGAAGTGTGTAGGCAAGCCCCGCCGTGTAGACCGTCGCCTCCGATGCCACGTAGTAGAAGGCATCGTACGCGCCGAAGACGACGAAGCTCCCGTCGGGACTGGCGTCGCGGTTGGGATCGTTGTCCACGTTGAAATCGTAGTGGAGCGCTTGGAGCATGAGGTTCCAGCGGTCGTAGTTCCCGACGAGATGCGCGGCGACCGCGTACCGGTCGCCCGATCCGCCTTGCGGGTTGTCGTTCGAAATGCCGCCGGCCATCACCGAGACGCCGACCTCCGTGCTGTAGTCCTCCCGGTGTTCCATCGTGTAGGCCAGGCGCATGTTGAACTGGTTCCGCTCGGCGTTGCCGTTGGGGCCCTCGCGCACGAGATCGTAGGAGTAGCGCGCGCTGTCGCCGCTATCGCCGAAATAGTTCCCCTCGTCCGTCGGGAAATAGGCCGCCTGGAAGTTCCAGGGCGCGAACGCGCCGATATATTTGACGCCGAGGTCGTAGTCGTCTTCGAACCCGACATAGTAGGGCAACTGAAAGAACCAGTTGTGCGAGGCGTAGGGCAGGATTCCGAAGGGGACTTTCGTGACACCGGCCTGGACTTGCTGCTGGTCGTCGAACGCCCAGCCGAGCCAGGCGTGATGGATCATCGCGTAGTCGTGTCCGTCCGCGAACTTGTCCTGGTAGTAGCGGAACTCGAACGACCCGGTCATCCGGTTCTTGTCCAGGTCCACATTGACGCGCGCGGTATCGAACGCCAGTTCGCCGAGATCCTTGTAGGCGTCGTCCCAGTCTTTCATGATGTAGTTCACGCGAAACGCGCCGCCGACCTGAAACGGTCCGATCTTGAGTGGCTCCCAGCCCTCGTCGACGACGTCGTACGGATCGCCCGCCTCGACGGCGGACGCCGCGGGCGCATCGATCCACTCGGTCGGCTCGGACTGTGCCACGAACGCCTCCCAGCTCGCATGCGCCGTGGCTGCGTCTTCTGCGTCGCGAGTCTGTTGGGCATCGCGAGTCTCTTGCGCGGCCAGCGGGCACGGCAGCAGAGCAACGGCGATGAGGGGGAGCCAGAGCCGCGCGTTGCCGAGCCTTCCGACTGTCGTGGCGAGCTTCATTGTGAAGGGCGCTCCCTTCCCGGACACGGACGTCAGTCTCTCTCACCCATCATAGCGGCATTTCAGAAACGGAGCGCTCGGCTCTTAGGGGAGCATGTCATATAGGATGGCGTTCTGACCAGCACTCGGGGTCAGAACGCGACCGTGGTGCGCAGCCCCACCAGCAGCGCATCGCCGACCGGCCGTGGCAGGCCGTCGGGACCGATCGGCGCAACCCCGGGATAGGTGATGTATTGCAGGTCGGGCTGAAGGCTCCACCAGGGCGTGAGCTTTGCCGTGTATGTGAGCTCGTACACGATGTTGCCGCTGCGGACCTTGGTCGGATAGCCGAACAGGCGCCATGCCGAGCGCACCAGCGCGGCTTCGTCCCGGCTGACGTTGGAATGGGCCACACCGAACGTGAGGACGTCGTCGGCCGGCCCGAGACAAGCCCGGTAATCCCGAACCCGCCGTCCATGTACCACGAGACGAAGTTGCGGTCGGGCGGAGCGATGCCGCCGCGCCAAAACGCCATGACGCGCGCCGTATCGCTTTGCCAAAGGAGCTGGTCGACGACGGCGTAGAGGCCCCAATTCGTCTGGTGTTCGATGGGACTTGCCGGATTCTCGGCGATGGCGATGATCGTGCCGTCATTGCCGTTCCCGATCGCCTGGTCCGCGAACTTGCCCGTATGGTACCAGCCGCCAATCCGATAGGCGCTGCCGGTCTCGTCCTCCCGCGAGGGGTTCGGGCGGTATTGAAGTTCTCCCATGAAGATCGCCCCGCCCGTAAAGCTGAAGGTTGTGCCGTGCGGGTTGCAGGACTGCGGGTTCTGCAGGAGCGGGCATTCTCCGGCGGGGTCACCGCTGAAGACCGCTCCCATGACCTTCGTTTCGTTCGTGGGGGTCAGCGCCAGCCGGCGCCCGGCGTCGCCAGCGGGTAGACCGGTCCGCCGCGCGGAAAGTCGGCGGCGGCGATGCCGGGCCAGCCGAATGTGCTGGCGATCAGCGGTGCGGCGGTGGAACTGATCAGGAACTCGTCGTCGGCCGCGATCTGCCCTGCGCGCAGGGAGCCAACGCGGCCAAGCTCTTGTTCGAGATACACCGTAAACAGACGAAATGTGGGCGACGCGTCGATATTGCTCGGGTCGGTGAGCGAGCCCACCAGGTCGGCTGCGTTTCTGCCGCCGTTGTCGATCTGATAGAGCGAGACGTGCGCGGATCCCCCTGTCCAGCCCACGAGCTTTTCAAGGTCGGCGTTCACCTCGAGGTCGATGAGGTCTTCATAGGATGCCCCGGTCGTGGCGCCGCCGGACAGAAGGCCGAAGACCTCGCCGGTATAGGTGAGGCGGAGGTCGATACCGCGATCCCAAAGCCTCGTCCGCGCGCCGCCCCAATCGCCGGTCAGCGTGCCGCGCGTCCGCAGATCGCGCTCGCCGGCGCTGGCGGGCAGGGGCGGGAGCAAGACCGCGGCCAAGCCCGCGGCCAGACCCATGAGCCCGGCGGCGCATGGGCCGAGTCGCCTTAGGCGATCCTGTCCCGGGCTAACCATCTGCGCTCCCTCGATGCGACCTTCCGGTCCGGCTCGGGCGGTTCCCGCGGAACGCCGCGCGGACCATACGATATCAGACGGTTGCGCCGGGAGTGATGCTCATCGTGCGCCGCCCGGTCCGGGAACGGCGGCTTCCGCGCGGCGGTTGACGCCGCCGCAGCGAAACGCGTACGCCATCCGGCAGCGACCAGGCCTGGACCAAAAGGGGCAAGACCATGTGGCAGGGCATACTCCAAGCGGGGCTCGGACTGATTGTCCTCTTGGGGTTCGCGTGGGCCGTCAGCGAGGACCGGCGGGCGATTCCCGTGCGGGTCGTGGCGAGCGCCATGGCCTTGCAATTCGCGCTGGCCGTGCTGCTCTTGCGCCTGCCGCCCGTCACGGCCGCGCTATCTTGGCTCAACAAGGCGGTCGAGGCGCTGCGTCAGGCGACGCTCGCCGGAACCTCCTTCGTGTTCGGCTATCTGGGCGGGGGGCCGGTACCCTTCGAGCCCACCGCCCCCCAGAACATGTTCATCCTGGCCACGCAAGGGCTGCCGCTCATCCTGATCGTGAGCGCCCTCAGCGCGCTGCTGTTCTATTGGCGGATCCTGCCGAAGATCGTAGAGGGCTTCGCTTGGCTCCTCGAGCGGACAATCGGGCTCGGCGGCGCGACCGGTGTCGCCTCGGCGGCCAATGTCTTCGTCGGCATGATCGAGGCGCCTCTTCTGATTCGCCCTTATTTGCGCGACCTGACCCGCGCAGGGCTGTTCCTCGTGATGACCGTCGGCATGGCGACCATCGCGGGCAATATGTTCGTGCTCTATGCGACCGTCCTGTCGCCCGTGCTCACCGACGCGGCGGGGACGCTGATGGTCGCTTCGGTGATCAGCGCGCCGGCCTCGGTCGCCATTGCCGCGCTGATGGTGCCCGGCGACTATACGGGCGATGCGGTGGAGCAGCCGGGCCCTGGCGAGGATGCAACCGGCGCCGTCGAGGCCATCGTCAACGGCACGCTGGCGGGTGTTCGAATCATCGTCGCCGTGGTGGCGGTGCTGATCGTGGCCATCGCGCTCGTGCATCTCGTCAATCTGTTCCTTGGCCTATTGCCCGAGATTGGCGGCTTCAGGGTGAGCCTTCAGCGCATTCTGGGCTGGCTCCTGATGCCCGTCGCCTGGCTCATCGGGATTCCCTGGAACGAGGCGGGGCTCGCGGGCGAGCTCATGGGCACCAAGATCGTGCTCAACGAGCTGGTCGCGTATCTGTCCATGGCCGAACTCCCGGCGGACGCCCTGTCGCCCCGCAGCGCCACGATCCTGACCTATGCGCTGTGCGGTTTCGCCAATCTCGGCAGCCTCGGCATCATGCTGGGCGGCCTTGCCGCCCTCGTGCCGGAGCGGCGCGCCGAGATCGTTGACCTCGGCCCTAAGGCGCTGGTTGCCGGCACGATGGCCTGCTTCATGACCGGGGCCATGGCCGGGCTGTTGTTGACCTAGGAGCCGCTCGCCCGAGCCGTGTCCGGGAACGCGTTGACGAGCGGCGAAAGGTCCCGCGCCGTGTCCCAATCGCCGCCGCTCAGGGTTTGCCCCAGCCGCACCACCACCAGGTCCTTGGACGGGACCATGGCCACAACCTGCCCGTTGTGGCCGAGCATGTAGAAGGAATCGGCCGGCATTGGCGGTTCGCCAAGATTCTCTGACTTCTCCAGTTTCAGCCAGACCTGCGCCCCGTATTTGTCTTCGGGAGACTGAACCGTCGGCTTGGTCGTATAGGCGACCCAGCTTCGGGAAGGATCTGCTCGCCGCGCCATTTGCCGTCCTGCAGGTACAGAAGTCCGAGCCGCGCCCAATCGCGCGCAGAGGCATAGAGAAAGGCCCCGCCCATCAACGTGCCGGAGGCGTCGGGCGCGAGTTGCGCCGTGCGCATGCCGAGCGGGCCGAACAGGCGTTCCCGGGGGTAGCGCAGATAGTCCCTCTCGTCGTCGAACGTTTCACGCAGAACGCCCGACAGTATCGCCGCCGCCCCGGTCGAGTAGTGCCAATGGGTCCCGGGCGCGTAGGCGAGCGGTTTGGAGGCGGCGAACGCCGCGGTGTTGGGCTGCACGAACATCATCTGGGACACGTCGCTGAGCTTGTCGCCGGGGTCTTCGTCGAAGGCCAGTCCCGATGTCATGCGCAACAGCGCGTTGAGCGTGATCTCCCCGCGCATGTCGTCGCGCCCAAGCCATTCGGGCATCAGGCGCTTGTCGTCGAGAGAAAGCGCCCCATCCTTGACCCGAAGGCCGATGAGCGCGTTCGTGCCCGTCTTGCTCATGGACCAGCCGACGAGCGGCATCTGCGCGTCGAAACCGGGCGCATACCGTTCGGCGACGATACGGCCTTTGTGCACCACCACGAGCGCCCGCGTGTTTCGCGGGCGTGCCGGATCCGGGTCCGCGAAGATGGCATCCACGGCCCCGGACGCAGCCTGTCCATCCACGCCGTCGGGCCATTCGAAGTCCGTGTCCCGAGCCCCTGCCGCAACGATCGACCCGTCCGGCCACTCCAAGTCGAATGCCGCCAGCGGTTCTGCGGCAAACAGATCGCCTGTGCGCGCGCGAAAGCCGTCGGGCGATCGATGCCGGATCAGCGTGCAGCCCAGGCCGTCCTGGTAGACCGCCGTTTGGCCGGCAATGCCGTAGGCCGAGGCGCGTACGGTCTTGGCCTCCGCGTCAACATGGGGCGTGAAGAGCGCCAAGGCGCCGAAGCCGGGCCCCGACAAGTCCTCGCCCATCACGTGGTCGAAGCTGCGGTCCGAGACGAAGATCCCCGCGCAAAGCTGCTCGGCCATGTAGCCGGAGCCGAGCAGGGCGATGCGGTAAAGCGGCGGCACCACGACCAGCGCGACCGCCGCCAGCGCAACGGTCGCGGCGGCGAGCCAAAGCCTACCTCGGAGCAACAGAGCCTTGGGCACGAGACGCCGTCACGCCCTCCTACAGTTCTTGCGCCGCCTTCAAAACCTCATCGACATGGCCGGGCACTTTCACCTTGCGCCAGATCGCACGGATGACGCCTTTGCCGTCGATCAGAAAGGTCGAGCGCTCGATGCCCATATATTTGCGGCCATACATGCTCTTCTCGACCCAGGTCCCGTAGGCGTCGCAGATCTTGCCGTCCTCGTCCGAGGCGAGCGGGAAGGTGAGGTCGTATTTCTCCTTGAACTTGTCGTGCTTCTTCACCGGGTCCTTGGAGACGCCGATGACCTTGGCCTTCGCTTTGGAGAAATCCGGGAGCGCGTCGCGGAAAGCGCAAGCCTCGGCCGTGCAGCCGGACGTGTCGTCCTTGGGATAGAAATACAGGATGACGGCTTCGCCCTTGCAGTCCTTCAAGGAGATCTCACCACCGCCGTCGGTGGGAAGGGTGAAACTGGGCGCTTTGTCGCCAACCTGTAAAACCATGCCGTGTGGCCTCCTATCGCAGTCGCTTGGTGACCCGCATATGCGGGATCGTCTGTTCGAAAAACACGCCGCCTTCCTGCGCGTAGCCGTGCTTGAGGTAGAACCCTTCCGCGCCGATGCGGGCGTGGGCGATCATAAGCCGAAAGCCGGCGGATGCGCCCCAGCGCTCCGCATGGGCGACCAGGCGCGAGCCGATACGGGCGGCCCGTTTGGGCTCGGCGACGGCCATTTGCTTGAGGTGTAGCGTCGTCTCGTCCAGCGGCCGCAAGGACACCGTGCCCACCACCGCGCCGCAGTCGACCGCGCAGAAATGCTGACGCATGGTGTCGTCGGCGAGTTCCTCACGGCTCACGGCAAGACCCAAGGGCCGGCGCAGGATGTGCTCCCGCAAGCGCAAGGCGTCGCGGTAGAGGGCGGAATCGAGCGGCGCCTCGAAGATCAGGACGGTCGTGCCGCGATCCATGATTGTCACTCCTGTCCCGGCTCGGCCTCCGCCTGCGCCGGAGGCTCCGCGAGGCGTTGGACCATTTTCCAAAGCGCGCTGATCTGTGGCGCATCCTTGCCGAGATAGTCGAGGCCCGTATAGCCCCACCAGTCCCAGCAGCCTTGCGGGTTCACCGCGCTGGAGGCGATTTGCGGAAACAGGATAATCAAGCGGTTCGTGTCGGCCAACTCCGCATAGCCGGTGTCCTCGATGAAGGTGCCGCCGACCCGGGCGCGGGACTGCTGGCAGCCATGGAGCGCCACATGGATGCGGCAGCCGGGCGTTTGCCGGCACGAGGGCGGGACATAGACCACGCCCTCATCGGCAAGCCCCTCGCCGGACTCGGTGAACTCGGCCTGTTCGAATACGATGAATTCGCCTTCCGGTTTCGCATTGGCCGGCGTCAGGGGACCGTAGATCCACCCCAGAATAGCGCGGGCCTGGTCGTAGTCGCAGTCGCTTACGAAGGGCGTCTCCGACAGGCCGCAGGCGGCGCCCCCTTCCTCGGTGATGAAGGCGTGGCCCCCGTCGCCCTCGATATAGGACAGATTGCCTTGGGGCACGCCCGCGAGCTCGTAGAAGCGCTTGGCGGCCTCGACCACGGGCCGGCTCACCGTGGAGTCCTTGTCGCCGGAATAGAGGTACACGTTGTGCGTGGCGAGCCCGGAGAGCGGATCGATCTCGCCGTCCTCGGCCAGCTCCTTCGCCCGCGCGAGCAGCTTCTCCGGGTCCGGCTCCCCGAGTGTCGTCTTCATGCAGCTTTGCGCGGCCTGGACCGCGTTCTGTGCCACGCCCGTGAACCAGTAGGGGAACAGCCGCGCCGCCGCCGATTCGGCGCAGGCATAGGGGCCGCCGGCGACGATGCCGGCCCCCACGATGTCCTTCGAATGCGCGATCTCGAACTGTCCGGCCATGAACGCGCCGGAGGACAGGCCCGAAACGGACGTCTGCGACAGCGCCGCGCGACCTTCGGCAGGGCTTCCGCGGCGGCCGGGTTCGGAGAGAGGAGGGCGGCCCCGAGAAGGGCACCGAGAACGGCGCCTTTCGCGCCGCCGGCCGTCGTGGCCTGAAGGTCATGGCAGAATGGTCTCCTCGCGCGTGAGTCCCCGGCATGGGCCTATCCTGTTGCCGTCACACTGGAAGTTAAAGCGTGGATGGCACGTCCATAACACGCGTCACGGGTCCCAATATGATCGCAGGCCCCAAATACCACTTGCAAGCGGGACTCGCGCGGTGCAAATAGCGCCTCTTATCCGAACGGGGCCCACGCCCTGTGTTCGTCTGGATCTATCTGCTGGTTGGGGAGGACGCCATGTCCCGTGACGCCCTCTTCCAATTGGGGATGGACTTGGATCATGGTTCAAGCACCGCCCAAACGGAAGAAAACCATTCCCGGTGCCTCGATCCCGAAATGGGAGAGGAGCGCAAGGACTTTTTCTGTGAGCGAGATGGTGTGCGCTATGCGGGCACACATCTCATAATCGATCTCGTCGGGGCGGAGCGGCTCGACGACTTGGATCACATCGAGACGACGCTGAGGGGGTGTGTGGACGCAGCGGGCGCGACGCTCCTGCATATCCACCTGCACCATTTCGAGCCCAATGGCGGTGTGTCCGGGGTCGCGGTGCTCGCCGAGTCGCATATTTCGATCCATAGCTGGCCCGAATACGGCTACGCGGCCCTGGACGTCTTCATGTGCGGCGCGGCCGATCCGAACGCGACCATCGACGTGATGAAGCAAGCCTTTTCGCCCGACAAGGTCGTTGTGAAAACCGAACTTCGCGGCAGGGAGCTCGAGCGATGGAACGCTGGGTCGAAGAGACACTCCATAACGGCTTCCGCGTCCGCCTGAAGGCGGACGAGGTTCTGTTCGACAGCCAGACCGACCATCAGCAGCTGATCATCTTCGAAAACGGGGATTTCGGCCGGGTGATGATGCTGGACGGCGTGGTTCAGCTCTCGACGCGGGACGAGTTCGTCTATCACGAGATGATGGCCCATGTGCCGCTCTTCGCCCATGCCGAGGCGAAGGACGTGCTCATCGTGGGCGGCGGCGACGGCGGGGTCTTGCGCGAAGTCTTGCGGCACCCGGACGCGGAGCGCGCGACCCTGTGCGAGATCGACCGCAGCGTCATCGATCTGTGCCGTGCGCATTTTCCGGAGATCAGCCAAGGGGCATATGACGACGCCCGTACGCGCATCGTCATCGCCGACGGCACCAAGTTCGTGGCCGAAACCGACGACCGCTTCGACGCGATCTTGGTGGATTCGACCGATCCCATCGGGCCGGGCGCGGTTCTCTTCACCGAGGCGTTCTACACGAGCTGCCGCCGGGCGCTGAAACCGGGCGGCGTGCTCGTCACCCAGAACGGGTTGCCGTTCCTGCAAGGCCCGGAACTGGCGGAGTCGGTGGGCTATTTCCGCAAGCTGTTCAAGGACGCGTTCGCCTATTTGGCGACCACGCCGAGCTATTTCGGCGGGTCCATGTCGTATGGCTGGGCCAGCGACGACGCCACGCTCCGCCAGCAGACCAGCGGCACGATCGCACGGCGCTACGAGGCGGCCGGAGCGTTCCCCACGCGCTATTGGAATCCCGACCTGCAGGTCGCAGCCTTCGCGCTGCCCAACTACATTCGCGATCTGGTCGAGAAATAGCCCCGCCGGTTACAGCGTCCCGAACTCCGGCAGGTCGCCGACCAGAGGCATGCAATAGTCGTAGAAGCTGGCGCTGATATTGTTGCCGTTGTCGGAGAAGTCCTCGGGCATGTGGCGCGCGTAGCGCGCGACCGCGGAGAGCTCGGCACGGCCGAAGGCGCTGCGATACTCGCCCGGCACGTTCGAGGTCCGCTCGATGGTGATGGATGCGCCCGTGTCCCCCTCGGCGGCAAGGGCCGCCGCATGACGGCCGACGCCACGCGCCTCCCTGGCATCGACCGGGGAGGTCACCGGCCAGCAGCGCTGCAGATAGCCGAACGTGTCGGCGCGCACGCGCGGCGCTTTGCCGCCCGCGGGCGTCAGCGCCTTCTTGACCGCATCGGCCAGCCCGTCGCCCAGCGCGCCGGAGCCGGATAGCTGCACATTGCCGTGCGCGTCCACCTCGCCCGAGCGCATCAGCTGCGGCCCGATCTCCTCGCCGTTGGCGTCCCGAATTCCTTCGCTCACGGCGACCTGGCAGCGCCCGAGCTTGGTGTAGACGGAGTCCACGTCGTGGAGGAAGTGATCCATCACGAAGGGCACTTCGGGCACGTAGACCAGATGCGGTGCCGGCCGCTTGGCCGCGTCCTTGTCCGTCTCCCGCGCGCGCCGTGCGAGCGAGGCCGCTGCGGTCAGGAAGCCCGCATTGCGGCCCATGACGACGTTGATCTTGATGCCTCCGAGGCTGGCATTGTCCAGAGCGTCCCCCATATGGGCGAGCGTCACGAAGCGGGCGGCAGAGGCAAAGCCCGGCGTGTGATCGTTCTCTTTCAGGTCGTTGTCGATGGTCTTGGGCACGTGAAAGCAGCGCATCTCGTACCCGGCCTCGGCCGCCTTCTCGCTCACGATGCGGCAGGTGTCGGCGGAGTCGTTGCCGCCGATATAGAAGAAATAGCGGATCTCGTTCTGGCGGCAGCCTTCCAGAATCTGCGCGCAATAGGCATCGTCGGGCTTGTCGCGG
The DNA here is from genome assembly GCF_001723285.1 of Methyloceanibacter methanicus. Taxonomy (GTDB): domain Bacteria; phylum Pseudomonadota; class Alphaproteobacteria; order Rhizobiales; family Methyloligellaceae; genus Methyloceanibacter; species Methyloceanibacter methanicus. The sequence continues at coordinate 99,731 of NZ_LPWG01000010.1, forward strand.
GTCGAGCCCAGCGCCGCGGAGGGCGTCTGCGCGACGGCCTCGATGGTCGCGGCCGGCAGGTGTGAAAGGTCGACCAGGTCGCCGCCATCCTTGGCGATCCCGCGCACGCCATGGCGCATGCCGAAAATCTTCTTCACCTTGCCCGACGCGACAAGGCCCGTTTGCAGGCCCTCGACCACGCCGGCCAGCGACTGGTTGATGACGGCGGTCGGCCCGCCCGATTGGCCGATGGCCGCATTGCCGGTTGGAAGATCGGACACGCGCTACTCCTCCTGGTTCTGGTGATGGCGGCACCATGCCCCGGAGCCTTGCCCCGTTGCAAGGCGAAGCTGGCAAGGGCTGCCGTTTAAGCCGCCTGCAGGAGATGGAGGCTGAAAAGATCTGCCTCGTCGGTCCAAACCCGGGCCGGTTTCCAGCCCGCCTCGGAGGCGAGGCCCCGGAAACCCTCGACGGTGTATTTGTGGGAGTTCTCGGTGTGGATACGCTCCCCTTCCGCGAAGGTGAAGCGCTGGCCGAGAACGTGGACCGTCTGGTCCGCGAGGCTCTCGAGATAGATCTCGATCCGCCCTTCGCGCGCGTTGTAGAGCGCCCGGTGGGCGAACCGGTCCGTGTCGAAGTCGCCGTCGAGCTCGCGGTTGATCCGCGCCAACAGGTTGAGGCTGAACGCGGCGGTCACGCCGTCCGGGTCGTCATAGGCGGGAATCAGGATGTCGAGGCTCTTTTGCAGGTCGACGCCGATCAGGAAACTCCCTTCCGCGCCCAGCAGCTCCGCCGCATTTTCGAGGAAGCGCCGCGCCTCGGCGTGGGACAGGTTGCCGATGGTGGAACCGGAGAAGAAACCGAGCGGCCGGTCCGCCCGCACGCCTTCGAGATCGCGCGGTTCGGTGAAATCGCCGACGACGGGCGTGACGGTCAGCCCGTCGAAATCCGCTTCGAGGCCCTCGGCGGCTTCGGCGAGGAAGGTCTCGGAAACGTCGATCGGGACGTAGGTCTCAAGCCCGTCAAGAGCCTCGATGAGAAGGCGCGTCTTGCGGCTCGAGCCCGAACCGAACTCGACCAGCGTGTCCACCTCGGCCACGCAGCGTGCGATCTCATCGCCATGCGCCCGGAGCAGCGCAATCTCCGTCCGTGTGGGATAGTACTCGTCGAGCCGCGTGATCTCCTCGAACAGGGCCGATCCGGTTTCGTCATAGAGAAACCGCGAGGGAATGCTGCGAGGCGTGGCCGCAAGGCCAGCCAGGACGGCTTCGGCGAACTCCGCGGAACCGGCAGGCTCCGCCACCCGGGCGTCGCTCGCGATCTCGGCGCTGGCCTGGCGTATGAACGAAGACCGCGCCATCACGCATCCGCCGCCAGACGAAGCCCCGTGAACTGCCAGCGCTGATGGGGGTAGAAGAAGTTGCGGTAGGTCCGTCGCACATGGCCGTCCGGCGTCGCGCAGGAGCCGCCCTTGAGCACGAACTGATTGCACATGAATTTGCCGTTGTACTCGCCCACGGCGCCGGGGGCGGGCTTGTAGCCCGGATAGGGCAGATAGGCGCTTCCCGTCCATTCCCAGACGTCCCCGAACATCTGGGTGAGGCCCGGACCGTCCGGCGCGGGCCGAGGCCGCAAATGCCCGGCGCCCAGCGTCTTTCCGCGCTCGGCAAGACCGGTGGACGCACGCTCCCACTCGAACTCCGACGGAAGCCGATAGCCCGCCCAGCGCGCGAAGGCATCCGCTTCGAAATAGCTGACATGGGTCACCGGCGCCGCCGGGTCGACGGGGCGGAAGCCGCGAAGGCTCATTTGGCCGTACCCGCCCTCGGCCGGTTCGAAATAGAGCGGCGCGCGCCAGCCCTCGGCGTTGATCAGGCTCCATCCGTCTGCGAGCCACAGCGAAGCGGTCTCGTAGCCGCCGTCCTCGATGAAGGCGATCCACTCGGCATTGGTGACGCAGCGATTGGCGAGCTTGAAGGGCCGGATGAGCTGTTCGTGGCGCGGTCCTTCGTTGTCGTAGGAAAAGCCCGCACCCGCGTGGCCGACCTCGAAGATGCCGCCCTCAAAAGCGGTGAAGGCCAGCGGCGCCACTGCGCCCGCGGGAGCCCCGGTGGCATCTTCGCGATAGGCGGGCTTCAGCGGTTGGGACGCGAACAGGCTCAAAATGTCCGTGAGCAGCAATTCCTGATGCTGTTGTTCGTGGTTGATGCCGAGTTCGATCAGGTTCAGGGCCTCGTCCGGAAGATCGTGCGCGAAAAGCGTCTCGAGGGCCCCGTCCACATGGGCGCGATAGGCGCGCACGTCATCGCCGGACGGCCGGGTCAGCAGCCCGCGAAACGGGCGCGGATGGCGTGGGCCGACGCTCTCGTAATAGGAGTTGAAACAATATTCGAAGCGTTCGTCGAAGCGGACATAGCCGGGGAGGAACTGGGACAGGACGAACGCCTCGAAGAACCATGTCGTATGGGCGAGATGCCATTTCGTCGGGCTGGCATCGTCCATGGCTTGAACGACCTGATCTTCATCGCTCAAGGGGCGGGCAAGGTCGGCCGAGAGGGCGCGCGTTTGCTCGAGTCTGCCGCGGAGACGATCGCGAGGGCTCGGTGTGTCTTGATCTGTTGCGGCGACGGCAAGCTGGGTGAGACTCATCGTTCCTCCCAATGTTCGCGTAGCTCGTGGTTCGCAGGGCCGGCGAATCGCGGTGGCTCTTGCCAAGCGGCGTTTCGCTGCTTGTTCCACATCTCGAAACGAGCCACCATGCACAATTCCGTGACGATGGTTTGGCATGCGACCGTGAAGGTCCGTGCAGAAGGAAACACCGGTGGCAAGCGAAAGGTCCGCGGCCGAGTTAGACCAAGACCCGTTGATCGTCGCCGACGGCCGGCAGTCGGACGCCGCGGCCGCGCTTCAGCGCGGCGTTTGCCGGACGCTGCGCGCCTTCGGCCATTCGGTGATCACGGAACTGCCGCTGGCCAATGGACGGCGCGCCGACGTGGTGGCGCTGTCCGCCTCCGGCGACATCATGATCGTGGAGATCAAGTCCTGCCTGACCGACTATCGCACCGACGGAAAATGGCACGAATATCTCGACTTCTGCGACCGGCTCTATTTCGCCGTGTCCGCGGACTTTCCGAACGAGGTGATCCCGGAACGCGCCGGCCTCATTCTCGCCGATCGTTACGGCGCCGAACTCGTCCGTGAACCGACGGAAGAGCGGCTCAATGCCGCCCGTCGCAAGACCATGATGCTGTGCTTCGCGCGCGCAGCGGCGCTCCGGCTCCAGCATCATCTCGACCCCGGTTGCGGGTTGCGAAGCTGACCGGTCCGTCTCTTTGCCGGTCTTACCTGTTGCGGGTCCTATTTGGGCGCGCGCTTCGCCAGGATGCGCTGCAGGGTACGACGGTGCATATTGAGCCGCCGCGCTGTCTCCGAGACGTTGCGATTGCAGAGCTCGTAGACCCGTTGGATGTGTTCCCAGCGGACACGATCGGCCGACATCGGATTTTCCGGCGGGGATGCCTTGTCGTCGGGCGAGGCGACCAGAGCGTTGTACACGTCGTCGGCGTCGGCTGGTTTGGCGAGATAGTCGACGGCGCCGATCTTCACCGCGGAAACGGCTGTGGCGATATTGCCGTAGCCGGTCAGGACGACGGCGCGCGAATCGGGACGGATTTCCTTCAGCGCCGCGATCACATCGATTCCGTTGCCGTCGTCGAGGCGCATATCCACCACGGCGAAGGCCGGAGGACGCTGCCGGAGCATCGCCAGTCCTTCGTCGACGGATGCCGCCGCTTCGACGGCGAAGCCACGCGTCTCCATCGCACGCGCCAGGCGCTGCAGAAACGCGCGGTCGTCGTCGACGATCAGCAACGTATTGTCTTGCGGCGCGCCGCTGAAATCGTCTGACATCGTTGATACCGACTGGATGTCCATTCGTCTGCTCCCTTCACGGTCGTGGAACCCAACCAAGGGGCGTGTCCTCCCGGACGCTCGAATAGTTTGCCTTGTATGGCTTGGGGTTAGAGGTAAGGTCTTCTGACGGGCGTGACAAGTCTTGGCCTATTGCGCCAGAAGCTTTTGCATTGAAAAAAGGCATAAAGCGGGACAAGTCAGCGCCCGTATTTCAGCGGTATGGTGAACAAAGCGCGGCGAAAGCTGTGCGGAAAGGGTATCGGGCCCTAAATTGCCATATCCGCCCTGTTGCAGGACTGAGGCGTTTCAAACGCTTTTCGCGGCCAAATCACCGTCACGACGGCGCCGGTTTCGGGCTCGGGCCGGTTTGCCAGTTCGAGGCGCGCGCAAGACCGTTCCAGAAGTGTTTTCGCGATGAAGAAGCCCAAACCCATGCCCGCATGACCCGGCTCGTCATGGTCGAAGGTCGCGGCCGGCCGCGTGGTCACGAAGGGCTCCCCGAGCTGTTCGAGGACCTCGGGCGGAAAGCCGTCGCCGTCGTCGGTGACGACGATCCGGACTTCGTCGCGTGACCAGGTGGCCTCGACGCGGACCTCGTCCTTGGCAAAGTCGAGGGCGTTCTCGATGATATTGCCCAGCCCGTAGAGAACGCCGGGATTGCGGTCGGTGACGGGCTCCCGGGCCGCATCGCTCTTGGCGGGCACGCCCGGCTTCGGGCCGGTGGTGACCGCGATGGGCACGGCGAGGGGCCGGTACGGTTCGACGACCTCGTCGATGAGGTGGCTCACCGGCAGGCGCGAGAGAATGGTGTCGAGCTCCTCGGCGCGGGCGCTCAGCTCCTTCAGGATGTCGCGGCAGCGCTCGGCTTGATTGCGGACCAGAAGCAGGTCGTCATAGATCGGTTCGCCTTCCTTGGTCTCGCGGAGGAGTTCCTTGGTCGCGACGGCGATCGTGGCCAGCGGCGTGCCGAGCCCATGGGCCGCCGCCGCCGCCATGCCGTCGAGGGCGGAGAGCCGCTGCTCGCGCGCGAGCACCATCTCGGTTGCCGCGAGCGCCTCGGCCATGCGCCGGTTCTCCTGAGCCGTGCGCCAGGTGTAAAAGCCGATGAACACGATGCCGAGGACAACGGCCGTCCAGACGCCGAGAACGTAGAGCCGCGGGATCGCGATCGTCTGCGCGTAGCACCAGGCGACCGAGTGATGGAAGACCTCAAGCACGGGTTGGCCCTGGTGGCACCAGGGCAGCGGATAGTGAAAGGCGACAAGCAGGCTCGCCGCGGCAATCGCGAGCAGGCCGAGCGCGATGGTCCAGCGCAGCGGCAGGGCCGAGGCGGACACAGCGACGGGTGCGACCAGGAGAAAGGCAAAAGGGTTTTGCAGCCCGCCGGTGAGATAGAGCAACGCGGCGAGTTGCAGGATGTCGAAGCCCAGCATCAGGAAGGCGGACCGGGCGGTCAGGCGCTGGCTTTCCGGAAAACGGATGCGCAAAGCCACGTTGAGCCAAGCCGACAAGGCGATCACGGCGAAGCACCAGCCGATGGGCACCGTCATGCCCAGTCCCCAATGCACCGCCAGAATGGTGACGCTTTGGCCGATCACCGCGAGCCACCGCAGGCGGACGATCGTATGCAGGCGCAAACGCGAATCGCCCGCGCGCAGCCATTCGGGGGTTGCGGCCTCGATATTGGCTTGACCGCTATCGATGAGGCTCATGAACGAATCCTAGCATGGGTCCAAAGCTATAATTCCGACAAAGATGTTCCCTATCGCACGGCGACCCGGCAGGACAAGGCGGCCCAATCGCGCGGCCGGAGCCACAAGAACAGGAGTGAGGTGGTGCGAGACAATGTACAGGACGTGAGCGGCGCGGGCGCATTGCCGGTTGTTGCGCGCGGCCTGACAAAACGATTCGGGTCCGTGACCGCCGTGGACCATCTCGACTTTTGCATCGAAGCCGGTTCCACCGTGGCCCTGCTTGGGGGCAACGGCGCGGGCAAGACCACGACCATCGCCATGCTGCTCGGCCTGATCCGGCCGAGCGCCGGGGAGGTTCGCATCTTCGGAGCCGACGTCACGCGCAACCGCTACGCCGTCGCCCAACGCATGAACTTCCAGAGCCCTTATGTGGATCTGCCCCAGCGGCTCACGGTTCGCCAGAACCTCATGGTCTATGCCGGGCTCTACGGCATCGCCAACGCACGCGCGCGAATCGCGGGCGTCGCCGCCCAATTGCAGATCGAGACGCTTCTGGACCGGCCGACGGGCAAGCTCTCGGCGGGACAGAAGACGCGCGTGGGTCTGGCGAAGGCCCTGTTGAACGCGCCCGAGCTCCTTCTGCTCGACGAGCCCACCGCCTCGCTCGATCCGGACACGGCCGATTGGGTTCGCCAGAAACTCAAAGCCTACGCGGCGGAGCGCGGAGCGACCTTGCTGATCGCCTCGCACAATATGACCGAGGTCGAACGACTGGCGGACCGCGTGATCCTCTTGCGCGCCGGGCGGATCGTCGAGGACGAAACCCCGCGCGCACTCATTGCCGCCTATGGCCGCGAAACGCTCGAGGACGTGTTCCTCGACGTGGTGCGGGGGCGGAGTGCCGCGACTGCGCCCGACGGGGCTGAAAGGAAAGCGTCGTGAGCGTCCGCCAAGCCCCTGACGCCGTCGGCCCCGTTCTTCTCGCCCCCACGGGCGTGCGGGCGTCCGTGCGCCGCATCGGCGCGCTGCTGCGCCGCTATATCTATCTCCTGAGAAGCTCGAGCGTGCGCCTGGTCGAGCTGATCTATTGGCCCTTCCTGCAGATGCTGACCTGGGCCTTCCTGCAGAAGTTCCTGGCGAGCACGAACAACCCTTATGCCCAAGGCGCCGGCGTCCTGATCGGCGCGGTGCTGCTGTGGGACATCCTGTTCCGCTCCAATCTCGGCTTCTTCACCACCTTCATCGAGGAGATGTGGTCCCGCAATCTGGGCAATCTTCTCATCAGCCCCTTGCGCCCCCATGAGCTTGTCGTGGCGCTTTGCCTGTGGAGCGTCTTGCGGCTTTCCATCGGCATGCTCCCGGTCACGGTGGCCGCGTTCTTCATCTTCGGCTTCAACCTGCTCGATCTCGGCCTGTGGCTTGCGGTGTTCTTCGCCATGCTGGTGGTGACGAGCTGGTCCTTGGGGCTGATCGCGGCGGGCGTCATGCTGCGCTACGGCCTTGGTGCCGAGGAACTGGCCTGGTCGCTCGCCTTCTTGCTGTTGCCGCTGACTGTGTGTATTACCCCCTGTCCGCGCTGCCCGGCTGGCTCCAGCCCGTGGCGCTCGCGCTTCCCCCGACCCATGTCTTCGAAGGAATGCGCGCGATCCTGTTGGAACACCGCTTCGACGCGGGCGATCTGTGGTGGGCGCTCGGCCTGAACGCGGTCTACCTGGCCATCGGGTACGGCGTGTTCCGTTGGTTGTTGAGCCGTGCCCGTGACAACGGCTCGCTGTTGCAGCTTGGTGAGTGAGGCCATGAAACGTCGACTGATTCTCGTGATTGTGGGGAGTTTTCTGCTTGGATCCCTGATCGGCGTCGGCGCGCTCATGCTCGACCAGCAAAGCCCAACCAAGAACCGCGTGGTCACCAGCGGGCAAGCGCTGATCGGCGGTCCCTTCGAGCTTGTCGGCAAGGATGGGAAGACCGTCACGGACAAGGATTTCCTTGGGCGCTACATGCTCGTGTTCTTCGGCTTCACGCACTGCCCCGACATCTGCCCCGCCGAATTGCAGGTCATGTCGGCGGCGCTGGACGATCTTGGGGACAAGGCCGATCGGGTGGTCCCGGTCTTCATTACCGTTGATCCGGAGCGGGACACGCCTGAGCTCGTGTCGGCCTATGTGGCGAATTTCGGCGAGAACTTCGTCGGGCTGACGGGAACGCCGGAAGCCATCGCCAAGACCGCGAAAGCCTACCGGGTCACCTACCAGAAGTTTCAAGAGGAGAACGCCGGGGAGAACTACAGCGTCGATCATTCGGCGCTGCTTTACCTCATGGGGCCCGACGGCAAGTTCGTGACCTATTTTCCTTACGGAACATCCCCAGAAAAAATGGCGGAGACGTTGCGCGGGCTCCTTTGATCGCGCCAAATTCGCCCTGCGGCCATCTGTCATTGCAGGGCAGCACAATATCACCACCGCATTTTGCGATGCAGCATTAGAATGGAGCGAGTCGGAGGCACTCATGCTTTACCATTTCTATGAGCTCAATCAGGCCGCGCTGCATCCGGCCCGGGCGGCGGCTGAAGCCTACCGGATGATGTGGCGAAATCCCTTGAATCCGGCGTCCCATACGGTCATGGGCCGGGGTGCGGCGGCGGCGCTGGAGCTCTTCGAACGTTCGACGCGCCGCTATCGCAAGCCGGAATGGGAGATCGACCAGGTGACGGCGCATGGCCGGACCGTCGCCGTGAAGCCGGTCGCGGTCCGCACCAAGCCGTTCTGCAAATTGGTGCATTTCCAGCGCGATCTGCCCGCATCCGTGCAGAAGAAGGATCCCAAGGTCCTGCTGGTGGCCCCAATGGCGGGGCATTTCGCGACGCTTCTGCGCGGGACCGTGCGGGACATGCTGCCCGACCACGATGTCTATATCACCGAGTGGATCGACGCGCGCTTCGTCCCGCGGGCGGCAGGGGTGTTCGATCTCGACACCTATATCGACTACATCATTGAATTCATTCAGTCGTTCGGTGGCGATGTGCATGTCGTGGCCGTGTGTCAGCCCACCGTGCCGGTGTTCGCGGCCGTGGCGTTGATGGAAGCGCGGGGCGACCGCAACGTGCCGCGCTCCATGGTGCTGATGGCCGGTCCCATCGATGCCCGCAAGAGCCCGACGGCGGTGAACAAATACGCCACGGGCAAGCCGCTGAGCTGGTTTCGGCAGAACGTGATCACCCAGGTGCCATGGCCCTATCCCGGCCACATGCGGCTGGTCTATCCCGGCTTTCTGCAGCTTTCCGGGTTCATGGGCATGAATCTGGAGCGGCACGTGACCGCCCACCGCGATCTTTTCCACAATCTGATCCAGGGCGACGGCGATTCCGCCGACAAGCACCGTGAGTTCTACGACGAGTTCCTCGCCGTGATGGACCTGTCGGCCGAGTACTATCTCCAGACCATCGAGTCGGTGTTCATGGAGCACAAATTGCCCAAGGGCGAGATGCGCCATCACGGGACGCTCGTGGACCCGTCCGCGATCAAGCGCGTGCCCCTGATGACCGTTGAAGGCCACAAGGACGACATCACCGGCGTCGGTCAGACCGAGGCGGCACACGATCTGTGCACGAGCCTGCCGGACACGATGCGGGCCCACCATCTGCAGGAGGGCGTGGGCCATTACGGCGTGTTCAACGGCTCGCGCTTCCGCAACGAGATTCTGCCGAAAGTCCGGACCTTTATGCGGGCGCACCAGCGGCGGAAGAGCATGCTCAAGCGCGTTCTGGATCGCGTTGCCTAAAGCACGGGCACGCGTTCCCGCCGGCCCTCGTGCTAATCTGACGCCCTAAGATTCGGGGGCAATTGGGCTCAATGGCCGGGAACGCCGCATGTTGAAGCGTCTCAAGCTCGGACGCGTCGGGACGAGGGAGATCCAGATCAACGGTCTGGACGTGCCGCTGGTCCTGCGCCGCAGCGCCCGGGCGCGGCGCTTGAGCCTTCAGGTCAGCGAAGCCCGCCGGGGCGCGGTGCTCACCGTGCCGGCCCATTCGAGCCTGGCCGATGCCGAGCAATTCCTGTCGCGCCACATGGCCTGGCTCAAGGAGCGGCTCGCGGGACTGTGCGATCCGGTGCCCTTCACGGACGGCGCGGTCATTCCTTTGCGTGGCCTCGCCCATCGCCTCTATTTCGCGGGTCCCGTCCGCCGCCGCGGGGTCGTCTGGGTCGAGGATTCGGACGACGTGCCGCTCGCGCCCGTGTGGCCGGAGGGATTGTCCGCCGCCGCCGGGCCGCTGCCGCGGCTGCACGTGGCCGGGGAAGCGGACCACGCGCCGCGCCGTCTGCTCGATTGGCTGAAGCGGCAGGCCCAAGCCGATCTCAAGCTCCGCGTGGACATTCACGCCAAGCGGCTCGGTCTCGCACCGAAACGGATCAGCGTGCGCGACCAGACCACCCGCTGGGGGTCCTGCTCATCGACGGGCGCCTTGTCCTTTTCGTGGCGTTTGATTCTCGCGCCGCCCTTCGTGCTGGACTATCTCGCCGCCCATGAGGTTGCGCATCTGGAAGAGATGAATCACGGGCCGCGGTTCTGGGCACTCGTTGCGCGCACCATGCCGCGCCAGACCGAAGCGCGCGATTGGCTCCATAAGCACGGGTCGAACCTCCATGCTTACGGCGCCGACATGCCTCCAGGGCCCTGACGCGGGGGCCTAACCGCCGCCGAAGAAGCTGATCACACGCTGGTAGAAGGGCTGAGAGCCGCCGCGCTCGCCGCGGCCGTTGAGGTTGAACGGAAAGCGCGCGGCGATCGCGCCCCGGCCCTGCCAGGGAGTGGTGGCCCGCGCTGGCTGGGCAGTGCCGTCGGCCTCAAATCCTTGTGGGCGACGAGCATGACGTCGTGCCACAGCTCCGCGGGCAGCGAACCGCCCGTGACCTTTTTCATCGGCGTGTTGTTGTCGTTGCCGATCCAGATGCCGGCGACATAGTGCGCCGTGTAGCCGACGAACCAGGCATCGCGCGAGTTCTGGGTGGTCCCGGTCTTTCCCCCCGCGGGATGCCGGGGAATGGCGGCGCGCTTGCCGGTGCCTTGCCGGACCACCGCGCCCATCATGTCGTTCATGGCCGCCACATGGTGTGGCGCGACCACCTGCCCCACGGCCGACCGTTGCCGCGTGTAGAGCACCTTGCCGTCCTCGCTGCGGATGCGGGTAATGACATGGGGCAGCACCCGCGCGCCGCCATTGGCGAACGGCGCATAGGCGCCCGTCAGCTCAAGCAACGTCACCTCGGACGTGCCGAGCGCGAGCGAGGGCTGCGCGTGGAGCTTCGAGCTGATGCCAAGGCGGTGTGCCGTCTGAGCCACCCGGCCCGGTCCCAAATTCGCGGTCAGTTTCACGGCGACCGTGTTGATGGAATGGGTCAGCGCGTAGCGGAGCGACACCTGGCCCTTATAGGTGTTCGTATAGTTCGACGGGGTCCAGCCCCGGATATTGACCGGGGTGTCGTTCGCGACCGAGGCGGGCGTGTAGCCTGCTTCCAGCGCCGCGAGATAGACGAAGGGCTTGAAGGCCGAGCCCGGCTGGCGCCGCGCGTGAGCGCACGGTCATACGGGCTGTTTCTGTAGGAGCGGCCGCCGACAAGCGCGCGCACCGCGCCGGATTTGGGGTCGAGCACCACCACGGCGCCTTCGCCCGCGTTCAGCTTTCGCCCCTTGCCATCCAGAAGCTTGCGCAAGCGCTCTTGGCTCAGCCGCTGCAGTTTGGCATCGATCGTGGTCTGCACGACCAGCGCGTCTTTGTGACGGCCCACATATTCGGGCAGCATCGCGGCGACCCAATCGACCGCGTAAGGATAGCCCGTGGCGTCTCCCTTGGCCTGCAGTCGCAAGGGCTGCCGGCCGGCGTTTTGCGCTTCGGCCTGCGAGACGAAGCCCGCATCGACCATGTTGTCGAGGACCACCTGGGCCCGCGCGCTTGCCGCCTTGATGCTGCGGGTCGGCGCGTAACGCGAAGGTGCCTTCAAGAGGCCCGCCAGCACCGCCGCCTGGGCCAGGGTCACGTCGCGCGCCGACCGGCCGAAATAGTGCCGCGCGGCCGCTTCGACGCCATAGGTGCCGCCGCCGAGATAGACCCGGTTCAGGTAGAGCTCCAGAATTTCGTCCTTGGTGAAGCGCTGTTCGAGCCAGACCGTATAGACCAGCTCCTCGAGCTTGCGGATCACCGTGCGCTCGGGCTCCAGGAACAGGTTCTTCGCGAGCTGTTGCGTGATGGTCGAGCCGCCTTGCACGACCGACCCGGCGCGAAAGTTCCGATAGCTGGCCCGGATCATGCCGCCGACATCGACGCCCCAATGATCGTAGAAGCGCCGGTCCTCGGTCGCCAGAACCGCTTTGATGAGGTGGTTGGGGAGCACGTCGACGCGGATATGCCCCCGGCGGAGGCCCCGCTCGGCGAGGACCGTGCCGTCCGCGGCAAGCACGGTCACGTTCGGCGGCCGGTCGTCCAGCGTCGCCAGGACCGGATCGGGCACGCGCGAGATGAAGAAGATCACCGCGCCCGCCAGGATGATCGTGCCCCAGAGCGAAGCGAGAAGACCGAAACGGGCCGCCTTGAAAAGATAGGGATGCCGCTGAGACAGGCGCTTGTAACGCGCCACGAGGCCGTTGCGCTTGCCGCGCGTCCGCCGCGTGGAAGGCGGACGGCGCCGTGCGGCCGTTTTCGGCCCTGACGTCTTGGGGGCTGACGAACGGGGCCGGGCGCGGCTTTGACCTGTGCCTTGAGGTTTGGGCCTGCGCTTCGCGCCGCTCATACGCAACTACACTCCGTGCGAACTATGGAAACCGGTCCAGCCGCCGCCGCGAACGGACCGTGGGGGGTGTCTTCCACCGGGCACACCCTAGGATAGCCATGTTGCCATCCCGTTAAGGATGCGGTGTGACAGCGCGCCTAAACGTCCAGATTGGCGACTTGGAGCGCGTTTTCCTGGATGAATTCGCGGCGCGGCTCGACCACGTCACCCATGAGCCGGGAGAAGATGTCGTCGGCGTCTTCGCCTTCCTTGATCTTCACCTGCAGAATGGTCCGCGTTTCCACGTCGAGCGTCGTCTCCCAGAGCTGCTCCGGGTTCATCTCGCCAAGGCCCTTGTAGCGCTGCAGCGAGAGGCCTTTTTGCCCGGTCTCCATGACGGCGCCCAGGAGATCGGACGGGCCGTGCACGGTGAGGCTCGTCTCCTTGCGCTTCAAAATGGCCGGCTTCGCATAGACCTCCTGGAGGTGCTCGGCGAACTGGTCGAGCTTCAGCGCGTCGGCGGAGGCGATGAAGGGCCCATCGATCAGATGGGACTCCATCACGCCTCGGAGTTCGCGCCAGAAGCGCAAGCCCCCTTCGGGCAGCGCCTCGCCTTCCCAGCCCTGTTCGATCTCGTCCGACTGGGCGTCCAGCCGGCGCGCGATATAGGCTGCGGCTTCTTGCGCCTCGGCCGCGTCTTTCAGCATCTTCGGATTGAGAACGCCGGCAATGGCGGCCTGCTCGATGATGAAGCGCGGATAGCGGCTATGCAGACCGCTCAGGATGGAGGTGATCTTGCGGGCCTTCTCGACGATGTCGCGCAAATCCGCGCCGCAGCGCGCCGCGTCGTCGCCCGTCACCAGCACGGCATCCTGGAGGCCCTCGCCGATCAGGTAGTCCTGAAGGCCGGCTTCGTCCTTGAGATAGCGCTCCTGGTTGCCCCGCTTCACCTTGTAGAGCGGCGGCTGGGCGATGAAGAGATGGCCGGCTTCGATAATCTGCGGCATTTGCCGGTAGAAGAAGGTCAGCAGCAGCGTCCGGATATGCGAGCCGTCCACGTCCGCGTCCGTCATGATGATGATCTTGTGGTAGCGCAGCTTCGAGAGGTCGAACTCATCGGCGATGCCCGTGCCGAGCGCGGTGATGAGCGTGCCGATCTCCGCGCTCGACAGCATCTTGTCGATGCGCGCACGCTCCACGTTCAGGATCTTGCCGCGCAAGGGTAGCACCGCCTGGAAGCCGCGCTCGCGCGCCTGCTTGGCGCTGCCACCGGCGGAGTCGCCCTCCACCAGGAACAGTTCCGACTTTGCCGGATCGCGCTCCTGACAATCTGCGAGCTTGCCGGGGAGGGAAGCCACGTCCAGCGCGCCCTTGCGCCGCGTCAGTTCGCGGGCCTTGCGCGCCGCCTCGCGGGCGGCCGCAGCCTCCACGATCTTTTGCACGATGTTGCGCGCTTCGTTCGGGTTCTCCTCGAACCATTGCGACAGCCGCTCGGACATGACGCTTTCCACCACGGGGCGTACTTCCGACGAGACCAGCTTGTCCTTCGTCTGGCTCGAGAATTTCGGGTCCGGGACCTTCACGGAGAGCACGCAGGTCAGCCCCTCGCGTGCATCGTCGCCGGTCAAAGACACCTTCTCCTTCTTGGCGATGCCGGACTCGGCCGCATAGGTGTTGACCGTGCGCGTGAGCGCGGCCCGGAAGCCGGCGAGATGGGTGCCGCCGTCGCGCTGGGGAATGTTGTTCGTGAAGCACAGCACGTTCTCGTGGTAGCTGTCGTTCCACCACAGCGCGGCTTCCACGGTCATGCCGTCATGGGTCTTCTCCACCACCACCGGCTCGGAGATCAGCGCGTGCTTGGTACGGTCGAGGAATTTCACGAAGGCGCGCAGGCCTCCTTCGTAATGCATCTCCTCCGATTTCGGTTCGACGCCGCGCAAATCGTTCAGAACGATGCGCACGCCCGAATTCAAGAAGGCCAGTTCACGCAGGCGGTGCTCGAGCGTCGCATAGTCGAAGTCCACCATGGTGAACGTCTCGGGCGAGGGCACGAAGGTGATCTGAGTGCCGGTCTTGCCGCCTGACTCGCCCACGACTTCGAGCGGGCCTTCGCGTTCGCCATTGGCGAACCGCATCGCGTATTCCTTGCCGCCCCGCCAGATCGTGAGCTCGAGCCTGCTCGACAGGGCGTTCACCACCGAGACGCCCACGCCGTGCAGCCCGCCGGAGACCTTGTAGGAGTTCTGGTCGAACTTTCCGCCCGCATGGAGCTGGGTCATGATGACCTCGGCGGCCGAGACCCCTTCGTCCTGGTGGATGGCGGTGGGGATGCCGCGGCCATTGTCGTTGACCGTGACCGACCCGTCGGCGTTGAGGGTCACGTTGATCAGGTCGCAATAGCCCGCGAGCGACTCGTCGATGGCGTTGTCCACCACCTCGTAGACCATGTGATGCAGGCCCGAGCCGTCATCGGTGTCGCCGATATACATGCCCGGCCGTTTGCGCACGGCGTCGAGGCCCTTCAGGACTTTGATGGATTCGGCGCCGTAATCGGCCGCGGCTTCAGCCTTGCGTTTGGCAGCTGGTGTCATGGGCTATGAAAGTACTTTTAGAAGAGGTTTCGAAGGTCGTCGTAAGGCCAGGCATTGGTGCCGGCGCGCGTCTGAATCATGAACCTATTATACCCCGATTCACGTCCAAGATTTGAGCATCTTGTGCCAGGGGCGAAAAAAGTTCCTTATCCGTTCCGGTCATCCAGGCCTGCACCTCGAGCCTCAAAATCTCGTCGAACAGCGCCCTGCGCCGAGTTTCGTCCAGATGGGCGGCCACCTCGTCCAAGAGGACGAGCGGAGCGATGCCGTCCATGGTCTTGATCAGCTCGGCCTTGGCCAGAACCAGGCCCAGCAGCAGGGCCTTTTGCTCGCCCGAGGAGCAAATTGCGGCCGGGGCGTTTTTCGGTCCATGAACCACCAGCAGATCGCTCCGGTGGGGGCCCTCGAGGGTGCGGGCCGCCGCGCGGTCCCGCTCCCGGCCCGCCTCCAGAAGGATCCGGAAGGCATCTTCGGCTTCCGTAGCCGAACGCATCGCCAGGTCCGCCTCCAGCGTGCCGTGCAACGACAACACCGCGTGCGGGAAAGGGGTCTGCCCTTGCGCGGCGAGCCGGTCCTCGATGAGCGCGGCGAGCCGTTCGACCGCGTCGAGCCGGGCCGCGGCGATGGCGACGCCCGCTTCGGCCATCTGCTCCTCGAGGCCCTCGAACAGGGCCGGCGAATATTCGCGCATCTGGAACAGGCGATTGCGCTGGCGCATGGCCCTGTCGTAGCGATTGAGCGAGGTCCGGATGCCCGGCGCGATGGCGACCACGAGACGGTCCAGAAAACGGCGCCGCTCCGAGCCGCCGCCCGTGAACAGCCCGTCCATGGCCGGGATCAGGAAGACCTGTTTCACGTACTCGCCCAGCGCGCCCGCGCCGCGGTCCTTGCCGGCGATGCGTACGGTCCGGCCGGCGCCGTCCTCGCCCGCGCCCGGGCCATAGCCGGTTCCGATGTCGAGTTCGCCATGAGGTGTACGGACGGTCGCGGCGATGGCGAAACCGCCGGACCCGTCGTTGCGCGCAAGTTCGGCGTAAGGGCGGCCGCGCAGCCCATGGCCCGGCCCCAGCAGCGACACCGCCTCGAGGAGATTGGTCTTGCCCGACCCGTTCTCGCCGACGAGAACGACCGGGCGCGCGTCGAGGTCGAGCCGTGCGGCCGCGTAGTTGCGAAAGTCCGTGAGCTTCAGTGTACGGATCGAAAGCGGCACGGCATCGTGGCCGGGGCCCTGCGTCTGGCCGATCTCGATGTCGTGCTCGTTTGGGCTCGCGGTCATACCCTCATCGGCATCAGCACGTAGAGGGTCGATGCGTCCTTCACGTCGCGCACCATGGTGGGCGAGCCGGGATCGGCGAACAGGAACTCGGCCGTCTCGCTCTCGAGCTGCTGGGCGATGTCGAGCAGGTAGCGGGCGTTGAAGCCGATCTCGAGCGGGTCGGCGTCATAGCTGACCGGCAATTCCTCCGTGGCGCTGCCCGACTCCGGATTGTTCACCGACAAGGTCAACGTGTCGCCGGCCACGGCGAGTTTGACGGCACGGCCCTTGTCGCTGGACAGGGTCGACACCCGGTCCACGGCCTGCTCGAACGTGGCGTTGTCCAGCTCGAGGCGCTTGTCGTTGCCTTGCGGGATCACACGTTCGTAGTCCGGGAACGTACCGTCGATCAGTTTGGACGTCAGGACCACTTGGCCGGACGTCACGCGGATCTTGGACGGCGACAGTTCGATCCGGATTTCGTCCTCGTCGCTTTCCGCAAGCCGCAGCAGATCGGCCACGGTCTTGCGCGGCACGATCACGCCCGGCATGCCCTCGGCGCCCTCGGGAAGAGGGATTTCGACCTGGGCCAGACGGTGGCCGTCCGTGGCGACCGCGCGCAGGGTCTCCTTGCCGTCCGTTTCGGCTGCGTGAAGATAGATGCCGTTCAGATAGTAGCGGGTCTCTTCCGTCGAAATGGCGAAGCGCGTCTTTTCGATGAGGCGCTTGAGGTCCCCTGCCGGCAGGGTGAAGGCGTGGTCGAGGTCCTCCACGGACAGCGTCGGGAAATCGTCGGCCGGCAAGGTCTGCAGCGAGAACTGCGCGGGCCCCGACGTGATGGTGAGGCGCTCCTGTTTCTCGTCGCGTTCGATCGAGATGTCGCCGTCGGGAAGCTTGCGCACGATGTCGTTGAACATATGCGCCGGCACCGTCACGGCCCCGCCGGTCGCGATCGTGCCGTCGACGGTTTCCACGACTTCCATGTCGAGATCGGTGGCGGTCAGCCGCAAGGCGTTGTCGCCCGCGCTGAGCAGGACGTTCGACAGGATCGGTATCGTGTTCCGGCGCTCGACCACGCTCGCGATATGGGCGAGGGCTCTGGCGAGTTTCGGCTTCTCGATGGTTAGGCGCATGGTTGGAGAATACCCCGAAAGCTAGCGTCTTTTCCGCTGAATGGTCCCCGGTCCAACGCCGCCGCTCAGGCTGGGGCCGGGCTCGCGCGGAGCCGCCGCTGTCCTGATGGAGCCTTGGCGAGGCGGGCGAAAAACCCGCGTCAAAAAAGCCCACTGAACTTGCAGCGCTGTGGAGGAATTTGCAAGAGCGCCAGGCGCTCAAAGGGCCTCGCCGCACCCCGCGAACGGCCCCGGGCCCGAAGTTCGGAACTCCGGGCCCGAGGCGGTGTCGTCAGTCGCGCAGGAGCCGCTTCAAGAGCTCGATCTCCTCGCGGAGCTGGGTGTCGTCGCCCATCAGCTGCTCGATCTTGCGGATCGCGTGCAGCACGGTGGTGTGGTCGCGGTTCCCGAACCGGCGGCCGATCTCCGGCAGCGACCGGGACGTCAGCAGCTTGGCCAGATACATGCCGATCTGCCGGGGCCGCACGATCGAGCGGTTCCGCCGTCCGGAGAGGAGGTCGCTGCGATTGACGCCATAATGCTTCGACACGGTCCGCAAGATGTCGTCGATGCGGACACGGCGAGGCTCGGCGCCGCGCATGAGGTCGCGAACGATCTGTTCCGCCACGGCGATGGTGACCGGCTCGTCCGTCAGTTGATAGCTCGCCCGTAGCCGATGGACCGCGCCTTCGAGCTCGCGCCCGCTTTCCGTCAGGCGCTCGGCGAGGAAGGCAAGCACGGTGTCGGACACTTCGAGCCCGTTCGTTTCGGCGCAGGCCTCCAGCGCGCGCTTCTGGAGAATCTGATGGCGCAAATCGTAGTCCATGCCCTTCATTTCCGGCGACGAGCCGCCGCCGAGGCGGGAGCGCATCCGCATGTCGAGCTTGTCGAGGTGCGTCGGCGCGCGATCCGCGGCGACCACGACTTGCCGCCCGCCGTCGATCAGCGAGTTCAACGTGTGGCAGAACTCCTGCTGGATCGTCGGCCCTTGCAGGAACTCCATGTCGTCGATCAGCAGAATGTCGATATTGCGCAGCTTCTCCTTGAAGGCGAGGGCGTCGCGGGCCCGCAAGGCCTGCACGAAGCCCGACATGAAGCGCTCGGCCGTGAGATACAGAACCTCGGCCTCCGGCTTCTGCCGCTTCACCTCCCAGGCGATCGCATGCAGGAGGTGGGTCTTGCCGAGCCCCACATTGCCATGAAGAAACAAGGGGTTGAATGGCGACTGCGGGCTTGCCGAGGACAGTGCGACCTGATGGGCTGCCGCATGAGCCAGCTTGTTGGTGTTGCCGACCACGAAGCTTCCGAAACTCAGGCGCGGATCGAGCGGCGAACCTTCGAAGCCGTCATAGCCCGTACGCAGGGGCATCGGCAGCGAGGCGCGCTGCGCCACCACACTCGCCGAGGCCGCGCGCGGGATGGTAACGTCCTTCGGTGGCTCGGCCGTGAAGTGTGGCTGCCGCACGGAGAATTCCAGGCGCTCCGCGTCCGGCCATTCGCCCTGCACCTGCCGCAGCACGGTGTCGTAGTAGTGAGTCCTCAGCCAGTTGCGCAGGAAGCGCGTCGCCACTGTCAGATGGATGACGCCTCCGGCGATGTCGTCGACCTCGACGCCGCGAAACCAGCTGGCATACACGTCCTCTCCCAGCTCGCCGCGTAGCCTGGATTTGACTCGCGTCCAGGCTTCGCCCGGCGCGCATGGATCGTCTTGATGGGCCACATGGTTGTGTGCCCGTGCCTGTGCCTCTGCCACGATTTTGTTCTTTCCCTAATCATTCTTTTGTCGCGCCAACACGCACCGTACGCAGTTACGAGAGCGGCCAACATTTTGGACGCGGACCATCCCGACAGTTTCCATGACCGGTCCCCTAGCCTTGCTGCCAGGGAAGCCCAGTCGCTTTCCAACCAGACAGAGCGCCGCGATGCCGGTCGTCGTCGAGCGGGCCTTCGAACCCCTCCGAGACGTTGTGACAAGCGCGGTACCCTACGGCCGCCATCGCCTTGGCCGCGGCCAGGCTCCGGCTACCCGAACGGCAAATAAAGAAAAGATCGTCGTCTACTTGGACACCGAGGGCCTGCAGTTCGTTTGCAAGGCGCTCGGCAAAGCGCGGATCGACAGACTGGTCGGGAAACGTCTGCCACTCAACGAGCACAGGCCGTCTCCCAAGGGTCCCGAGGTCCGGGATTCCCACATACGTCCATTCCGCGCGTGTACGCACATCGACCAATTGCGATCGAGGATTCCCCTGGAGAGCGCTCCAGGTCGACGCCACATCAACCTCATCGACCGTGTAATTGTCCATGTGCGCGCCCAAAATCGAGCCTCCTCCTCATATTCATGAGCACGGTACAAGAACAGAATTCGTGCCACCCACTATCCGTGGTGATCTTGTGCGCTTTGCGCACGCAATATTCACAACTTACGCATAAGCATTCCACAAGATGTTCATGGGACCCCACGCTTAAGACAAAGAAATCCCGTCTCGGCAACGGCCAAGATCAAGGTACTCAATTGTAAGGAGGGGACGTCCCCGTTCGGATAATTAGACTATACACACGCCTTTCGCCCCAATCAAGCAGACGAGACTCCGGCACAAATCAGTATTAGTCAGTAGACTCATCGATGACGAGGGTCAGCCAAACCCCTGTGGAGAAAGCCGGAATCGGCCGGGCTTGGCCGACCGGCGGGCCATGATCGGGCGCTCTGGCGCCGTTGAGGGCTGAAAAATTTTTTTCCGGGTGCAATCGGTGGAAAACTGCGGCGCCGGAGCAACAGAGTGCGGGCCGCGTCCACATGACAACGCCGTCAAGCAATTGATATCTCAGTGTCAAGCAATTGAGACAATTGCGCACACGGCGGAGTGCGCCACGGGCCGTGACCACAAACGCACGGTGTCGGTCCGGTGTTCCAGGCAGCGTTTCCAAGATGGAGACGTGAGAGCCGTAGGGCCGCGTGCCGGTCCCGCAGGCGTGGGTTCGCCGCGTGCGGCCGCACGGGTGCACACCGGGGCCACCCGCCCGACGGTGAGCGGGCTGGCGGCAAAGGGCCGGCGGATCAGGCTGTTCGTGATGTGAAGCGGCAGAGGCGTGACGCAGCCGCTAGGCTATGCACCCACTCTGCGACGCACCCAGTTGGCTACGCACCCAGTTGGCTACGCACCCAGTTGGCTACGCACCCATGGCGCCGACGCGCTTGGAAAGGCGCGAAACCTTCCGCGAGGCGGCGCGGCGGTGGAGGATGCCAAGCTGCGCCGTGCGGGCGACGACCGGCTCGGCGGCGCGCAAGGCCGCCTGGGCCGCATCCTTGTCGCCGGTGGCGATGGCTTCTTCGACCTTGCGCAGATAGGTGCGCATATTGCTCCGCCGCGTCTTATTGTTTGCGGTACGGCGGGTAATCTGGCGAACGGCTTTCTTCGCCGACTTGGTATTGGCCATGTTCAGGATCCTTGAGGGCAGCTTTCGGTCCGCGCGCCGCGGCTCTCAAAAAGCGCCATAAATACGAATTTGGCATGCTCTATAGCGACCGGCCCCCGAAGCGTCAACTCCGGGCAGCGCCGCCGCGCGGGGAAGGGCGCGCGCGGGGAGGGGCGCCCCAAGGTCTCAGCGGTTTTGGAAATTGGGCTTCCGCTTCTCGATGAATGCCGCCATGCCTTCCTTCTGATCCTCGGTGGCGAAGAGCGAGTAGAACTGGTTGCGCTCGAACCGGACCCCCTCGGTGAGCGTCGTGACGAAACCGCGATTGATCGATTCCTTGATCATCATGACGGTATGGACGGGGTACTCGGCGATCTTGGCGGCGGTCTTCATGGCCTCGTCCCGCAACGACTCCACCGGCACGACCCGGCTGACCAGGTTCGAGCGCTCGGCTTCGTCGGCGCGCATCTGGCGCCCCGTCAGGCACAGCTCCATGGCCTTGGCCTTGCCCACGGCGCGGGTCAGGCGTTGGGTGCCGCCGGCACCCGGCATGATGCCGAGGCTGATTTCTGGCTGGCCGAACACCGCGTTCTCTGCCGCGAGGATGATGTCGCAGGACATGGCCAGCTCGCAGCCGCCGCCGAGCGCGTAGCCCGCCACGGCCGCGATGATCGGTTTGCGGGTCGCGGCGATCGTATCGTAAGGCGCCAGAAACGCGGTGCTGTAAGCCTCCACGGACGTCTTGCTCTGCATCTCCTTGATGTCGGCGCCGGCGGCGAACGCCTTCTCGCCGCCGGTGATGACGATGCAGCCGATTTCCGGGTCCTTGTCGAAGGTGTTGAGGACCTCGCAAAGCTCGCCGACGAGCTGCGAATTGAGCGCGTTGAGCGCCTTCGGGCGGTTGAGCGTAATCAGCCCCACCTTGCCCTCGCGCGTCACGATGAGCGTTGCATAGGTCTTGGTGGCCGGCTCTCCGCCCACGGTGGCCTGATCCATATACATGTGCGTCAGTTCCCTTATCTCTGGCAGTTTGGACAATAGAAGGTCGATCGGCCGCCTTGAGCGATCCGGCGGATCGTGCCGTCGCAGGCGCGGTTCAGGCAGCGTTCGCCGGTGCGGCCATAGGTCTGGAAGCGATGTTGGAAACGGCCGAGCCGCCCATCCGTATGGCGGTAGTCGCGCAAGGACGACCCGCCGGCGCGAATGGCATCGCGCAGCACGGACGTGATGCTCTGGACCAGCGCCGCCGTCTTTTCGGTGGGGCGCCCCGTTTTCGTCGCGAGCGCGCCCGCCCGCTTTTTCGGCGAGAGGCCGGCGCGGTACAGGGCCTCGCACACATAGATGTTGCCGAGCCCCGCGATCAGGCGCTGGTCGAGAAGCGCGGCCTTGATCGGCGTGGTCTTTCCTTTCAGCTTCTCCGCGAGCCAGTCCGGTGTGAGGTCGCCGCCAAGAGGTTCGATCCCGAGCCCCTTGAAGAGCGCGTGGGTCTCGAGTTCGCCCGCCGGGGCCAAGTCCATGACGCCAAAACGGCGGACATCGGAATAGCGGACGGTCGAACCGTCGCCCAAATGGAAGACGATGTGCTCGTGCTTGGGAAACCCGAACGCGGCCGCGTGGGTCGGTTCGTGAACGAAGTCGCCGGGCGCGGCCCTGTCGCCGCCGGCCTTGTCGATGGCGAAGCGTCCCGTCATGCCGAGATGCATGATCAGCACCTGGCCGTCGTCGAGGCGGGCCAGCAGATATTTCGCGCGCCGGTCCAGGCCCTCGATCGTGCGCCCCGTCAAGCGCTCGCCGAACCGTTCGGGCAGGGGAAAGCGCAAGTCGGGCCGGCGCTGTTCCACGCGGGCGAAGGCGTTGCCCACGAGGACCGGTTCCAAGCCCCGGCGCACGGTTTCAACTTCAGGCAGCTCTGGCATCGCGCTTCTAAAACCTGGTCCCGAAAATTTGGCTCCAAACAACGGGGATTCGATACATTGCAGTGCAAGGTCATAATCGTTGCACCGCAACAATAGCCTGATCTCGGGCCTTAGGCTATTGTCCGCTGCCATGCCAGATGATGTGAAGAATCGGGACGAATCGGGCGCCGAGACAAGCTTCGGTTTTGCCCGCGTGTCCCAAAATGCCCGCCAAGGCCTCGTCAACGAGGTCTTCTCCAAGGTCGCCAGCCGCTACGACCTGATGAACGATCTGATGTCGGGCGGGCTGCACCGGCTTTGGAAGGCCGATCTGATCACCGCGCTCGCGCCCCCGGAGTCCGGGGCGCCTTTCGCGCTGATCGACGTGGCGGGCGGCACGGGCGACATCGCCACGCGCTTTCTCGATGCGGCCGGGTCCGGCGCCACGGCCACCATTTGCGACATCTCGAAAGAGATGATGGATGAGGGTAGGAAGCGGGCGGAGGCGCGCGGGATCGGCCGCGACCGGCTGACCTTCGTCCAAGGCAATGCGGAAGACCTGCCCTTCGAGGCCGGCCAGTTCGACGCCTATACCATCGCCTTCGGCATCCGGAACGTGACCCGTATCGATGCGGCCTTGGCGGAGGCGTATCGTGTCCTGAAGCCGGGGAGCCGCTTCCTGTGCCTGGAATTTTCGAACGTCGAAATGCCGCTTCTCGACCGGCTCTACGACGCCTATTCCTTCAACGCGATCCCCGCACTCGGGCACCTTGTGGCCGGGGACGCGCAGTCCTATCGCTATCTCGTGGAAAGCATAAGACGCTTTCCCGATCAGGAACGCTTCGCCCAGATGATAAAAGACGCTGGGTTCGAGCGTGTGCGCTACCGGAACCTGACCGGCGGCATCGCCGCCATCCATTCGGGCTGGCGGCTTTAAGTGAGGCGGCAAACGTGAACGCCATTGCAAATATGGCGCGGCTGACAAAGGCGGGGGCGACGCTCGCCTGGAGCGGCGCGCGCGTTCTGCCCGAAGATGCCCGCGTCTCGGGGCCGCTCGCCGTGTTCAGCCGGGTGACGGCCCCCTTGCGGCAGAAGCCCGGCACCGAGAACGAGGCGCGGCTGTCGACCGCGCTCACATCGCTCGGGCCCTCCTACATCAAGCTCGGCCAGTTCCTCGCCACCCGGGACGACATTGTCGGCCGCGAGCTCGCGCGCGATCTTTCGACCCTGCAGGACCGTTTGCCGCCGTTCTCGCAGGACGAGGCGGTCAAGCTGGTCGAGGCGGAGCTGGAAGCACCGCTCGCGACGCTTTTCGCGGAGTTCGGCCCGCCCGTGGCGGCGGCCTCCATCGCCCAGGTGCACAAAGCCAAGGTCCGGAACGCCGACGGGAGCCTCAAGGACGTGGCCGTCAAAGTGCTGCGGCCCGGGATCGAGCAGCGCTTCAAGAAGGACCTCGATTCCTACTTCTTCGCTGCGCGGATGATCGAACGCTTCCATGCCCCCTCGCGGCGCCTGCGCCCCATCGCCGTGGTGGACACGCTCGCCAAGTCCGTGGCGATCGAGATGGACCTGCGCATGGAAGCGGCCGCCATTTCCGAGATGGCCGACAACACGAAGGACGACATCGGCTTCCGGGTGCCGCGCGTGGACTGGAAGCGCAGCGCAAGGCGCGTCCTCACGCTCGAATGGATCGAGGGCACGCCCATGAGCGACGTCGACACGCTCAAGGCCAAGGGTCACGACCTCAAGGCGCTGGGCGCGACGCTCATGCAGGCCTTCCTGCGACACGCGCTGCGCGACGGGTTCTTCCATGCCGACATGCACCAGGGAAATCTCTTCGTCGATGCGGACGGCTGCATCGTCGCGGTCGATTTCGGCATCATGGGGCGTCTCGGCATGAAGGAGCGGCGCTTTCTCGCCGAGATCCTTTACGGCTTCATCACCCGCGATTACGCCCGCGTGGCCCAA
Organism: Methyloceanibacter methanicus; assembly: GCF_001723285.1. Lineage (GTDB taxonomy): Bacteria > Pseudomonadota > Alphaproteobacteria > Rhizobiales > Methyloligellaceae > Methyloceanibacter > Methyloceanibacter methanicus. The sequence continues at coordinate 124,312 of NZ_LPWG01000010.1, forward strand.
GTCCATTTCGATGCGGGCTACGTGCCGCGCAAACATTCGGTGGCTCAGTTCGCGCAGGCCCTGCGCGCGATCGGCGAGCCGATCATGGACCGCCCCGCGAGCGAGATCTCCATGGCCCAGCTGCTGGGGCAGCTTCTGCAGTACACGGAAGTCTTCGACATGCAGACCCGGCCCGAGCTGATCCTGCTTCAGAAGACCATGGTCGTGGTCGAGGGCGTCGGCCGCAACCTCGATCCGGAGCTGAACATGTGGGTCGTCTCCGAGCCGGTGGTGAAGGACTGGCTCGAGAGCCAGCTCGGGGCCGGCGCGCGGATCGAGCAGGCGGCCGAAGGCGCCGCGTCGGTCGGCCGTTTCGTCGGCGATCTGCCCAAGCTCCTGCGCCAGGCCGAGCGGACGGCCGATGCGTTCGGCGCCATGGCCGAAGACGGGCTGAAGCTGGACGACGAAAGCGTGGCGCGGCTGGCCCAGGCCCAGAAATCCCAGGACCGCTGGACGCGGATCGGCATTTGGGTCGGCGCCTTGGCGCTGCTCACCATCGCCGCCACGATGATCTTCTGAGGGCCGATCTCGGGCCCCACTGTGATAGACTAAACCCGACGAACCCAAGGACGGACCCCATGCTTCCCGGCAAGCGCATCCTTCTGATCGTTGGCGGCGGTATTGCCGCCTACAAGGCCCTGGAGCTCGTTCGCCGTCTGCGCGAGCGGGGCGCGGCCGTGCGCGTGGTCCTCACCAGAGGCGGGGCGGAGTTCGTGACGCCGCTCTCCTTTTCGACGCTCTCCGGCGACAAGACCTTCACCGATCTCTTCGATCTCAAGGACGAGGCGGAGATCGGCCATATCCAGCTTTCGCGCGAAGCCGACCTTGTGGTGGTGCGCCCGCGACGGCGGACCTGCTCGCCAAGATGGCGAACGGCCTTGCGAAACGATCTCGCCTCCACCGTGCTCATGGCGACGGACAAGACCGTGCTCGTGGCGCCGGCCATGAACGTGCGCATGTGGGAGCATCCCGCGACCATGCGGAACGTCGCCACCTTGCGCGCCGACGGCGTGCGCTTTGTCGGGCCGGACGAGGGCGACATGGCGTGCGGCGAGTTCGGTCCCGGCCGCATGGCCGAGCCGGAGGCCATCGCCGATGCGATCGAGCGTATCCTGCCGGGTCTGCACGGTGCGTCGCTCGCGGGCCGTCACGTGCTGATCACCGCCGGGCCGACCTACGAGCCGATCGACCCCGTGCGCTACATCGCCAACCGCTCGTCCGGCAAGCAGGGCCATGCTTTGGCCCGCGTCGCCAAGGACATGGGGGCGAAGGTCACCCTCGTTTCGGGTCCGACGAACCTGCCGGACATGCCGGGCGTGACGACGATCAAGGTCGAGACGGCGACGGATATGCTGGATGCCGCCCTCGCCGCCTTGCCGGTCGATGTCGCGATCTGCGCCGCGGCCGTTGCCGATTGGCGCGCGGCCCATCAGGCGGCACAGAAGCTGAAGAAGGAAGACGGCCAGACCGGGCTCAATCTGGCGCTTGCCCGCAACCCCGACATTCTCGCGACCCTCGCGGCACCCGGCGCGCGGCGTCCGACCCTGGTCATCGGCTTCGCGGCCGAGACCGAGACCATCATCACCCACGCGCAGGCCAAGCTCAGCCGTAAAGGCGCGGACTGGATTGTCGCCAACGACGTGTCCCCGGACACGGGCATCATGGGCGGGGACCATACGGAGGTGCATCTCGTCTCCGCCACCGGTGTCGAGGACTGGCCGGCCATGGGCAAGGACGAGATGGCCGCGAAGCTCCTCGCCCGGGCGGCCGAAGCCCTGCACGCGATGCAGCTTGCGGCCGAGTGAGCGGTCTCGCATGAGCGTTGTCCTCGGTGTCCTGCGACTTCCTCATGGAAGAGACATGAGGATTCCAATTTACGAGACAGAGCACGCCGCCGGCCTCGATATCATGGCGGCCATCCCGGAGGATAAACCGCTCAACCTGGCGCCAGGCCAACGAGAACTGGTTTCGACCGGGCTCGTGCTCGAAGTGCCGGCCGGTTTCGAGGCGCAGGTGCGTCCCCGCTCGGGGCTGGCCCTCAAGCACGGTGTGACGGTGCTCAACAGCCCCGGGACGATCGACGCGGATTACCGCGGGGAAGTGAAGGTCCTCCTGATCAACCTGGGCCAGGTGGCATTCGAGATCCGGCGCGGCGACCGCATCGCGCAACTCGTCGTCGCTCCGGTCTCTCAGGTCGAGGTCGTCTTGGTCGAGACTGTGACGGATACGGGTCGAGGCGAGGGCGGATTCGGATCGACCGGGTCCAGCGCCTGATCGGGCTGGTGGCCCCCGCCCAGAGCGCCTAGATAGGGACCATGCTGACAGACGAGGAAATCGCCCGCTATCGCCGGCATCTGGTCTTGAAGGAGATCGGCGGCGAGGGGCAGCAGCGCCTGAAAGCCGCCAGCGTGCTCGTGATCGGCGCGGGCGGCCTCGGCTCTCCGCTCATCTTGTATCTCGCGGCCGCGGGGGTCGGGCGGATCGGCATCATCGAGACGGACCGCGTGAGTCTGGACAATCTCCAGCGCCAGGTGCTGCACGAGACCGAGGCCGTCGGCAAGCGCAAGACGCGCAGCGCGGCCGAGACCGTCATGCGACTCAATCCGCATGTGGAGGTGCAGCTCTTCACGACGCGGCTCGTGGCCGAAAACGCGCTGAGCATCGTCGGCGCCTTCGACATTGTCGCCGACGGCTCCGACAATTTCGCCACGCGCTACCTCGTGAACGATGCGTGCTATTTCGCGAAGCGGCCGCTGGTCACCGCGGCGGTGGGACCGCTCGATGGTCAGCTCACGACCTTTCGTGCCTTCGAGACCGACGCGGACGGGCAGCCCAATCCGAACTATCGCTGCCTGTTTCCGGCGCCGCCCCCGGAGGGAACCGTCCCGGCCTGTTCGGAAGCGGGGATCCTGGGCGCGGTAGCCGGGGTCTTGGGCTGCCTTCAGGCCGTGGAGGTCGTCAAGGAGCTTCTCGGGATCGGCGAGGGGCTGGTGGGCCGGCTCCTGCTCTATGACGCGCTTCAGGCGCGGGTCTCCACGGTTCGTTACGCCTGGGACCCGGAAAACCCCCTCAACGGCGAAAATCCCAGGCTCCGGGACCTGTCCCACCACAGCGCCCCCGTTGCGTGAGGGACCGCGCTGGACCGCGCGGCAACAGGATTTCTCAATCTTTTGCATCCACGATCGTGTCGTGAAACTCTAGATTGCTCTAGGGGCCACCGATCAAGGGATCGCCCGGCGGCCGTGCCGGGCGCGCCCATATGGGGCTGCGCGATGTCCGACGAGGCGAGGCAAAAGACCATCACCGCCAGTTGCGCCATTGCGGGCGGCGGTCCGGCGGGCGTCATGCTGGGCTACCTGCTCGCGCGGGCGGGCGTGAAAGTGGTCGTCCTCGAAAAGCACGAGGACTTCTTCCGGGACTTTCGCGGCGACACGATCCACCCCTCGACCCTTGAGGTCATGTACGAGCTGGGCCTGCTCGATGCGTTTCTGAAACTGCCCCATGAAAAGGTCGAGCATCTCAGCGCGGAGATCGGCGACCGCACCGTCCAGATCGCCGACTTCACCCACCTGCCGACCGTGGCCAAATACATCGCCTTCATGCCGCAATGGGACTTCCTCGATTTTCTGGCAGCCGAAGGAAAGAAGAATCCAAACTTCGATCTGCACATGGGCGCCGACGTTGACGAACTTCTGACCGAGGGCGGCAAGGTCGTTGGCCTCAAGGCGGCCACCCATGACGGCGACCTCGAAGTGCGCGCTGACCTCGTGGTCGGCACCGACGGCCGCCACTCCACGGTACGGTCGCTGGCGCGGCTGGAGGTCGAGGACATCGGCGCGCCGATGGACGTGTTGTGGATGCGCATCTCGCGAAAACCCGAGGACGGCGACGACACGTTCGGCCGCATCGAGCCGGGCCGCTTCTTCATCATGATCAATCGCGGCGACTACTGGCAATGCGCCTATGTGATCCCGAAGGGCGGCTTCAATCAGCTCCGGCGCAAGGGGCTGGAGTCGTTCCGGTTGGCCATCATGGCCCTGAAGCCGTCCCTTGGCGCGCGCGTGCGCGAGCTCGAGACCTGGGACGACGTGAAGCTCCTGTCGGTCAAGGTCGACCGTCTCAAGAAATGGTATCGGCCCGGGCTGCTCTGCATCGGCGATGCGGCCCACGCCATGTCGCCGATCGGCGGCGTGGGGGTCAATCTCGCGGTTCAGGACGCCGTCGCTACCGCCAATATCCTGGCGCTGCCGCTGCTGGAGCGGAATGTCGCCGAGGCGGATCTGGCGCGGGTGCAGAAGCGCCGAACCCTGCCCGTTAAGCTGACGCAGCGGATGCAGGTCTTCCTGCAGGACCGCGTCATCTCGAACGTCCTGTCGGCCTCGGAGATCACGGAGATCCCGTTCCCCTTGCGGATGCTGAACGACTTTCCGCTGCTCAGGCGCATACCGGGCCGGATCGTCGGCCTCGGATTCCGGCCCGAGCATGTGGCGCTGCCGGAAGTCATGCGCGCTTGAGCGGCGCAGCGTCCGTTCTAGAACATCGCCGGATGAACGCGGTCGGGCGGGGCATGACCGTCGAGAAAGGTCTTGATGTTGACGATGACCTTCTCGCCCATATCGACGCGGCCCTCGAGCGTGGCCGATCCCATATGCGGCAGCACCACGACCTTGTCGCTGCGTAGCAGCTTCGGGTTCACCGCGGGCTCGTGCTCGAACACGTCGAGGCCGGCGCCGGCCAGTTCGTTGTTCTCGACCATGCGGGCCAGGGCGTTCTCGTCGATCACCTCGCCGCGCGCGGTGTTGACGATATAGGCCGACGGCTTGAGGAGCGCGAGGCGGCGCGCCGACAGCAGGTGGTAGGTCGCCGGCGTATGGGGGCAGTTGATGGAGATGATGTCCATCCGCGCCAGCATCTGGTCGAGACTGTCCCAATAGGTGGCCTCGAGCGCCTGTTCTATCTCGCCCTGCACCCGGCGCCGGTTGTGATAGTGGATCTGAAGACCGAAGGCCTTGGCCCGCCGCGCCACGGCCTGGCCGATCCGCCCCATGCCGACAATGCCGAGGCGCTTGCCGTAGATGCGGTGGCCGAGCATCCAGGTGGGCGACCAGCCTTGCCACTCACCGCCGCCGGACTTCAGCAGCGCCGCGCCTTCGGTCAGACGCCGCGGGACCGCGAGGATCAGGGCCATGGTCATGTCGGCGGTATCCTCGGTGAGGACGCCGGGCGTGTTGGTCACGAGGATCGCGCGATTGCGGGCCGTGTCGAGGTCGATATTGTCGACGCCGGTTCCGAACTGGGCGATGAGCTTGAGGTTCGGCCCGGCCTGGCTCAGCACGGAGCGGTCGATCCGGTCGGTGACGGTCGGCACGAGCACGTTGGCCTCCTTCACGGCCGCGATCAGTTCGTCGCGCGAAAAGGGTTTGTCCTCGAGGTTCAGCCGCGCGTCGAACAGCTCCCGCAGTCGCGTCTCCACGACATCCGGCAGCTTACGCGTGACGATAACGAGCGGTCTTTCAGAAGCCATAAGTTGTGTCCCGTCAGAAGGTCGGGCGGTCCCGAGCCCCAGTTTTCGTTGAAATCAGCGCATTGTCTAACAGAAGCGACTCTGAGAGATAAAGCGTCAACTTGGCTCAAACGCGCCGACGGCGCCCCGAGATGCCCCCAAGTCCGGTTTGGGCCACGATCCGTTCACTTTTCTCCGCCATTCAGAGGATAGGATTGGGCGGCCAAAGGGGGGAAAACGATGGGCTTTCGCGGGACTGCACGGCTGGGAACGGCGCTGGCACTTGCGGTGAGCGCGCTTCTGGCAGGGGCCGTCCTGTTCGCCACGCCGGCGCATGTCGTCGCGGAAGAGGCCGTCATCCCCGTCGCCGCGAACGGAAAGAGCTCAGGCCTGCGCGTTCCGCGCTTCGTCAGCCTTAAGTCCAACAAGGTCAATGTCCGGCGCGGTCCCAGCACCGATCAGGCGATTGTTTGGGTGTTCTCCAGGGCCGGGCTTCCGGTCGAGGTCATTGCCGAGTTCGAGAACTGGCGGCGTGTGCGGGACAGCGAAGGGGCCGACGGGTGGGTCTTTCACAGCCTCCTCAGCGGACGGCGCACCGTCCTCGTCAGCCCTTGGAGCAAGGCCGGGCAGGGCGCCCCCGTGTCGATCCCGCTACACGAGCGCCGCTCGGCCGGGTCCGGCGTCGTGGCGCAGCTTCAGCCGGGGGTCATAGGCGATCTGGTCGCCTGCGATGGACAATGGTGTGAGCTGTCCGTGGGCAGCTACTCGGGCTACGTCCAGCAGCAAAAGCTCTGGGGCGTGTATCGCGATGAAAAGATCGAGTAGCCGCGTCTCCGGCGGCGGGCGGGGCGCAAGACCCGCGATGGACGCTTAGCCGTCCTTGTCGACGAGACGAACCAGGACGTCGACCCGCGAAATGACCTTCCCGTCCGGCGCCTCGGGCAGACCCTCGATGCGAATCGCGTTCGTGTCGATATCCAGCAGGTTCGCGCTGTCCTCGCAGAAGAAGTGAAAATGGTTCGACGTGTTGGTGTCGAAATAGGTCTTCGCGCCCTCCACGGCCACCGCACGCAGCAGCCCCGCCTCGGTAAACTGGTGCAGCGTGTTGTAGACGGTCGCCAGCGACACCGGCACCTTCGACGCGACGGCCTCCTCGTGCAGACGCTCGGCCGTCACGTGCCGGTCGCCTTCGGCGAAAAGAAGCCGGGCGAGGGCCAGCCGCTGGCGCGTGGGCCGCAGACCCGCACCGCGCAGCAGCTTGGCTGCGTCGCCGGCCGGCGCCATTCTCGGATCGTCTGCAGCGGAGGTGTTTTCCATGGTCTCTAGTGAGTAAGTCATTGAAGCTGGGAATATAGTGGGAAGCCGCACGAACCGCAATGCTATGCCCTTTAGGCATTTTGGCACTTTGACCTGTATCAGGTGAAGGGCCGAAAAAGCGGCGGCCGACGAGGATCGCCAGCCGGGCTTTTGGTGGGCCCATGCATGTGTTAGGAAACCAGCCCACCGACGAGACCGCAATCCCTACGAACCTGACGAAGGGCGAAGAAGCGTGCAAGAACCACTGGCGGAACGGCAGTCCAGCTTCGACTACGAGGACCTGCTCGCATGTGCCCGGGGCGAGTTGTTCGGCCCTGGCAATGCCCAGTTGCCTCTCCCGCCGATGCTGATGTTCGACCGGATTCCGCTCCTGGAGCCAAGCGGCGGCGAACAGGGCCGCGGCAGGATCGTGGCGGAGTTGGACGTGAAGCCCGATCTGTGGTTCTTCGCTTGTCACTTCCAGGGCGATCCGGTGATGCCGGGCTGTCTCGGACTGGACGCGCTCTGGCAAATGCTCGGGTTCTTCCTGGGCTGCACGGGGGCCCGGCAAGGGGCGGCGCTCGGGGTCGGCGAGGTGAAGTTCTCTGGCATGGTAGTGCCGACCGTGAAAAAGATAGAATATGTCGTCGAACTGCAGCGGGTCATTCGCCGCAAATTCACGCTCGGGACCGGGGACGGCTGGCTCAAGGCGGACGGTGAAACGATTTACACGGCCAAGGACCTCCGGGTCGGGCTATTCCAGGCGGACGAGACCGCAGCCGCCAGTGCATAGGGGCCCAATGGATCGGCCCTATGTCACGGCATGGGCCGCAAGGACGTTAAGCCAATGAGACGCGTTGTCGTTACCGGCATCGGCATCGTTTCCTCGATCGGGAACAATGCTCAGGAAGTCCTGGCCTCACTCCGCGAGGCCAAGTCCGGCATCGTCCGGGCTGACGAATACGCCGAGCTCGGGTTCCGCTGCCAGGTTCACGGCGCCCCCACGCTCGACTGGGAGGGCATGATCGACCGGAAAGTGCGCCGCTTCATGGGGGCGGGCGCCGGCTGGAACTATGTGGCCATGGAACAGGCCATCCAAGATTCTGGCCTCGAGGAAAATGATATTTCCAACGAGCGCACCGGTCTGATCATGGGCTCCGGCGGTCCGTCGACGCGGGCCATCGTCAAGGCGGCCGATACGACGCGCGAACGCGGCCCCAAGAAGGTGGGCCCCTTCGAAGTGCCCAAAGCCATGTCTTCGACGAACTCGGCGACGCTGTCGACGCCCTATCACATCAAGGGCGTGAGCTATTCCATTTCGTCGGCCTGTTCCACCAGCGCGCACTGCATCGGCAACGGCGCGGAACTGATCCAGCTCGGCAAGCAGGACGTGGTCTTCGCCGGCGGTGGCGAGGAACTCGACTGGACGCTCTCCGTCCTGTTCGACTCGATGAACGCCATGTCGTCGGACTTCAACGACCAGCCCGAGAAAGCCAGCCGCGCCTATGACGTGGCGCGTGACGGCTTCGTGATTGCGGGCGGCGCGGGCCTCGTGCTCGAGGAGCTGGAGCATGCCAAGGCGCGCGGCGCGAAGATCTATGCGGAACTCGTCGGCTATGGCGCGACATCGGACGGCTACGACATGGTGCTGCCCTCGGGCGAGGGATCGGTGCGCTGCATGCGCATGGCCCTGCAGAACCTGAACGGCGAGAAGATCGACTACATCAACCCGCACGCGACGTCGACGCCCCAGGGCGATGTCTTGGAGATCCAGGCCATTCGCGAGGTGTTCGGCGACGATTGCCCACCGATCAGCGCCACCAAATCGCTCACCGGCCACTCGCTGGGCGCCGCCGGCGTGCACGAGGCGATCTATTCCCTATTGATGATGAAGAACGGCTTCATTTGCGAGTCGGCGAATATCGAGACCTTGGACCCCGAGGTCGCCGACGTACCCATCATTCGTCAGCGTGAGGACGGTGTTGCGCTGAATACGGTAATGTCGAACAGTTTTGGTTTTGGAGGCACGAATGCCTCCCTCGTATTCCGCCGGTTGAATGGCTGAGGCCGGTGGCGCGGGACGTTAGGCAACTTCAGGCAGAGTAAGCACGATGGCAACGACGAAAGATATTGCAGAACCTGGCCCGCTGATGGCGGGCAAGCGCGGCTTGGTCATGGGCGTCGCCAACGACCGATCGATTGCTTGGGGCATTGCCCGCGTCTTGCACGGGCAGGGCGCCGAGCTGGCGTTCAGCTACCAGGGTGGCGCGTTCGGCCGCCGGGCCGTGCCGTTGGCCCAATCGATCGGTGCAAAGATCATCGAGGAAGTCGACGTCGAGGACCTCGACAGCGTCGATCGTATGCTCGACGTGATCCGGAAAGAATGGGGAACGCTGGACTTCGTGGTTCACGCGCTTGCCTTTTCGGACCGGAACGAGCTCAAGGGACGCTATTGCGACACCACCCGTGAGAACTTCGAACACACGATGGTCATCTCCTGCTTCTCCTTCACGGAGATCTGCAAGCGGGCATCGGACATGATGAACGAGGGCGGTTCGCTGCTGACGCTGACCTATGGCGGCTCCACGCGCGTCGTCCCTTGCTACAATGTCATGGGCGTAGCCAAGGCGGCTCTCGAAGCCTCCGTCCGCTATCTGGCCTCCGATCTCGGGCCTCAGGGCATCCGCGTGAATGCCCTGTCTGCCGGTCCCATGCGGACGCTGGCGGGCGCGGGCATTTCCGATGCGCGCACCTTGCTGCACTACCAGCAACAGCACGCGCCCATGCGCCGTTCGCCGACGCTCGACGAAGTCGGCGGCTCGGCGCTCTATCTCCTGTCCGATCTGTCCGGCGCGGTCACCGGCGAGGTCCACTTCGTGGATTGCGGCTACGCGACCACGTTCATGCCGGACCTCGACTCCTTGAAGGAGATCGAACGGGCGGAGGAGCTCGGAAACGCCATGGCCAAGGCCGCGCCGCGCGAAGCCGCGCAGTAGACCGCGAGCAACAAGATCCACAGAATCCGGATTGCCAAGGAGGAGCCGTGTTCGAAATCATCCTGATGGTTTGTCTTGCCGCGACGGGTGAGCAGTGTACGGAATACAAGCTCACGGACGCGCAATACGAGGACGCCGTGTCGTGCATCCGCGAGAGCCACGGCAAGGCCGATACCTGGCAGCGCGGCAATCCGAAATACACCATCATCGGCACGCGCTGCGCCAAGGACGCCAAGATTCCGCCGGCGCCGGAGGACTAGCGCGCCGGGCGGGCGCCGCAGTCGTCCAGGCCGAATGCCTTAGGTTTCAAGCAGGCCACAAAAAAGGGGCGCCGAGGCGCCCCTTTCTTGCGTCTGACTTCAGCGTGCCGTCTGGCTTAGCTGGCCTCGGCAGGCTCCTTCTCTTTTCCGGTCTCCTGATCCACCACCTTCATCGACAGGCGGACCTTGCCGCGCTCGTCGAAGCCCAGCAGCTTGACCCAGACCTGGTCGCCTTCCTTGACCACATCTCCAACCGTCTTGGGACGCCCCTCTTCCAGTTGGGAAATGTGGACCAGGCCGTCGCGCGGGCCGAAGAAGTTCACGAACGCGCCGAACTCCATCACCTTCACGACCTTGCCCTGATAGATCTCGCCGACCTCGGGTTCGGCGGCGATGGACTTGATCCGGGCAATGGCCTGGCGGATCGACTCCGCATTGGCGGACGCGATCTTGACCGTGCCGTCGTCGGAGATGTCGATCTTCGCGCCGGACTCCGCGACGATCTCGCGGATGACGGAGCCGCCCGAGCCGATGACCTCGCGGATCTTATCGGTCGGGATCTGGATCGTCTCGATGCGCGGGGCGTATTCGCCGAGCTCGGGACGGGCCTCGTTCAGCGCCTTGTCCATCTCGTGCAGGATGTGCAGGCGGCCGCCCTTGGCCTGATCGAGGGCGATCTTCATGATCTCCTCGGTAATGCCGGTGATCTTGATGTCCATCTGGAGCGAGGTTACGCCCTCGGCCGTTCCCGCCACCTTGAAGTCCATGTCGCCGAGATGGTCCTCGTCGCCCAGAATGTCCGAGAGGACGGCGAACTTGTCGCCCTCCTTGATGAGGCCCATGGCGATACCGGCGACAGGCCGCTTCAGCGGAACGCCGGCGTCCATCAATGCGAGCGAGGTGCCGCACACCGTCGCCATCGAAGAGGACCCGTTCGATTCGGTGATCTCGGAGACCACGCGAAGCGTGTACGGGAACTGCTCGCGATCGGGCAGGATCGGATGAACCGCGCGCCAGGCAAGCTTGCCGTGGCCGATCTCGCGGCGTCCTGGGGACCCCATGCGGCCTGTTTCGCCGACCGAGTAGGGCGGGAAATTGTAGTGCAGCATGAAGGTTTCCTTGTAGGTCCCTTGCAGCGCATCCACGAACTGCTCGTCGTCGCCCGTGCCCAGCGTCGTGACGACCAGGGCCTGCGTCTCGCCGCGGGTGAAGAGCGCGCTGCCATGGGTCCGGGGCAGGACACCGACCTCGCAAACGATCGGCCGCACCGTCACCAGGTCGCGGCCGTCAATGCGCTTCTTGGTGTCCAGAATGCTGCCGCGGACGACGTCTTTCTCGGCCTCCTTGAAGGCGCCGGCGACCTTGCCGGCGATCGTGCCATCGTCGTCTTCCGGCACCAGCGTGGAGACCACGGTCTCCTTCACCTTGGAAATGCTGTCGCGCCGCTCCTGCTTGGAGACGATGGCGTAGGCCTCGCGGAGGCCGGCATCGGCGATCTCGCCGACCTTGGCGACCATCTCGGAATTGTCCGCGGTCTTCAGCTCCCACGGTTCCTTGGCGGCAACCTCGGCCAGCTTGACGATGGCCTCGATGACGGGCTGGAAGTGCTCATGGCCGTACATCACCGCGCCAAGCATGACGTCTTCGGGAAGCTCGTTGGCCTCGGACTCCACCATCAGAACGGCGTCGGCCGTGCCGGCGACCACGAGATCGAGTGAGGTCTCGGGCATCTCATCGATCATCGGGTTCAGGATGTATTTGCCCTCGACATAGCCTACGCGCGCGGCGCCGATGGGGCCGAGGAACGGCACGCCCGAAAGGGTCAGCGCCGCGGAGGCGGCGACCATGGCCACGATGTCGGGATCGTTCTCCATGTCGTGCGACAGCACGGTAGTGACGACCTGGGTATCGTTCTTGAAGCCCTTTGCGAAAAGCGGGCGGATCGGACGGTCGATCAGGCGCGAGGTGAGGGTTTCCTTCTCGCTCGGACGTCCTTCGCGCTTAAAAAAGCCGCCGGGAATTTTGCCAGCGGCGAACGTCTTCTCTTGGTAGTTCACGGTCAGAGGAAAGAAGTCGATTCCGGGCCGCTCCTCTTTGGCGGAAACGACGGTCGCCAAAACGCAGGTCTCGCCGTAGGTGGCGAGGACGGCCCCGTCGGCTTGGCGCGCCACGCGCCCGGTCTCAAGTTTGAGCGGGCGCCGTGCCCATTCAATTTCTACAGTGTGTTTATCGAACATGTGTGTGTCCCATTCGGTAGGGAAAGATAAGGCCGTCCCGCCGCCCGGTGGCGAGGGAACGAGCCCGTGCATATGTGAGGAAGCTCCAACGCTCGCCGCAGCGCGCGGCGGCCCTGCTACCGGCGAATTCCGAGCCGGCCAATGAGCTTCTTGTACCTTTCTTCGTCTGACGCTTTCACGTAGTCGAGCAGGCGGCGGCGCTGGCTGACCATCTTCAACAGCCCGCGACGCGAATGGTTGTCCTTACCGTGCGTCTTGAAGTGCTCGGTGAGGTTGCTGATGCGCTCGGTGAGGATGGCGACTTGGACTTCCGGTGATCCGGTATCGTCGGCTTTGGTCGCGTATTCCTTGATCAAATCTTGCTTACGTTCAGCACTAATCGACATCGGGTTCTCCTAAATGTTTGAGGTGTTTGACAAGGCCGGGCCGGGATGTCGTCCAGCACGGTCGGATGGTGATGCGCGTGAAGGCGCGATAATCGCGAGGCTCCCACGCAACCGCTGCACTATAGGGATTATCGTCCCCGAGACCAGCGCTATTTCAGGGGTCTAATCGGGCAGGTTAAAGACCCTCGTGGGGTGGAATTCGCCTTGCTCCACCTCGCCAATCGCGACCAGCCTGCCCCGGGAAACCGCATAAACCGGTCCCGTCACGATGGGGGCGTCGCGCCCCCTGAGCAGCACCGAACGCCCCTGCCGGAGCCTAGAGGCGTCGGTGGGGGTGACGGAGAGCGCCGGAAGGTCCGAAAGCGCCTTGTCCACGGGTTGGAGCAGGGCGAGCAGCGTCTCGCGGCCCTCCTCGGCCGCCTGCTCCACCGCGTCCAGCGCGACGGCCTCGTCCTCGACGAAGTCGCCGACCCGTGTCCGGCGCAAGGCGGCGATATGGCCGCGGCACTGAAGCGTCCGGCCGAGGTCGCGGGCGAGCGCCCGGACATAGGTGCCTTTGCCGCAATCGGCTTCCAGGACGCAGGTCTCCGGATCCGGGAGGTCGATCACGGCAAGCCGGTCGATGGACACGATGCGGGGGGCAAGCTCGAAGTCTTCCTTGTCGCGGGCCAGATCGTAGGCTCGGGCCCCGTCGACCTTCAGGGCGGAGAAGCGCGGCGGCACTTGGCTGATCTCGCCGACGAATTGCGGCAGGACCGCTTCGATCTCGGCGCGTGTCGGCCGCTTGGCGCTGGTCGCGGTCACGGTGCCTTCCGCATCGTCCGTGTCCGTCTCGGCTCCGAAGCGAACCGTGAAGCGATAGGTCTTGGCGCCCTCGACGGCATAGGGGACGGTCTTGGTGGCTTCCCCGAAGGCGATGGGCAGAATCCCCGTGGCCAGCGGATCGAGCGTGCCCGCATGACCGGCCTTCTGTGCATCGAACAGCCAGCGCGTCCGCCCCACCGCTTTGGTGGAGGTCAGCCCCGCGGGCTTGTCCAGTACGAGCCAGCCATTGACCGCTTGGCCCTTGCGCCGCCGTCCCATCGCGATTGCCCCTTGTGCCCCGTGCCCTTTGCGCGCGTTCTAGTCGTCGCCGTCCCGGGCGATATCGCGCGCCACTTGGGGCGAGGCCAGAAGTTCGTCGATCCGCGACGAGGCCTCGAAGGTGGTGTCCTCGCGGAACCGGAGCTCCGGCATGTATCTCAGGCTGATCCGCTTTGCGACTTCGCCGCGCAGGAACCGCTTGTGCTGCTCCAAGTGCTGGACCACGTCGCCCGCTTCGCCGCCCCCAAGCGGCATCACATAGCAGGTCGCGACCTTGAGATCGGGCGACATGCGCACTTCCGGAACGGTCAGCGAGTGGCGCGCGATGACATCGTCCACCACGTCCCCGCGCGAGAAGATCTCTGCGAGAGCATGGCGGATGAGTTCGCCCACCTTCAATTGGCGTTGGCTGGGCGCGCGCGCGCCTTTGTCTCGACTGCTCATCTTGGATCCTAACTCAAACCGTCATGCCCGGACTTGATCCGGGCATCCATTCCGCGGCGTCTCAGAAAACTGAAGTCCAGTTGGAATGGATTGCCGGGTCAGGCCCGGCCGTCATCGTGAGGCGCGAGGACGAAGCCCGAGCCTCGAAGGACGGCCGGGCGCCTCGCCATGACGGATCGTCTTACAGGGTGCGCTGGACGTGTTCCACCTGGAAGCATTCGATCACGTCGCCTTCGCGCATGTCCTGGTAGCCCTCGAAGGCCATGCCGCATTCCTGGCCGGCCACCACTTCCTTGACCTCGTCCTTGAAACGCTTGAGCGTGGACAGCTCGCCTTCGTGAATGACGACGTTGTCGCGGATCAGGCGGACATGCGCGCCACGCTCGACCTTGCCTTCGGTCACGCGGCAGCCCGCAACCTTGCCCACCTTGGAGATGTTGAACACTTCCAGGATTTCGGCATTGCCGAGGAAGGTCTCGCGCCGGGTCGGGGCCAACAGACCCGACATGGCCTGACGCATATCGTCGACAAGGTCGTAGATCACCGCATAGTAGCGCACTTCGACTCCGTCGCGCTCGGCCGCCGCGCGCGCTTGCGCGTTGGCGCGGACATTGAAGCCCAGCACCACGGCGCCGGACGTGGTCGCCAGGGAGATGTCGGATTCGGTGATGCCGCCGACGCCCACATGCACAAGACGCGCCCGGACTTCGTCGGAGCCGAGCTGGGCGAGGGCGGCACTGATCGCCTCGACCGAGCCCTGCACGTCGCCCTTGATGACCAGTGGGAACTCCTTAACGCCGGCTTCCTGGAGCTGATTCATCATCTGCTCGAGGCTGCCGCGCTGACCGGCCACCGCCAGGGTCTTGCGCCGCTCGCGATCGCGGTACTCGGTGATTTCGCGGGCGCGCGCCTCATTCTCCACAACGGCGAACTGATCGCCGGCTTCAGGCGCGGAGTCGAAGCCCAGCACCTCGACCGGGACGGACGGTCCGGCCTCCTTGGTGTGCTCGCCGAGATCGTTGATCAGCGCCCGCACACGGCCCCAAGCCGAGCCCGCCACGATGATGTCGCCAAGCTTCAGCGTGCCGCGCTGGACCAGCGCCGTGCCGACGGGGCCGCGCCCGCGTTCGAGCTTCGCTTCGACGATCACGCCCTCGGCCGCGCGATCCGCATTGGCCTTGAGTTCCAGGACCTCCGCCTGCAGCACGATGGCTTCGAGCAGGGCGTCGAGATTGGTCCTCTTGAGCGCGGAAACCTCGATCTCCAGCGTGTCGCCGCCCATGCTTTCCACCACGATCTCGTGGCTGAGCAGCTCGGTGCGAACCCGCTGCGGGTCCGCGCCCGGCTTGTCGATCTTGTTGATGGCGATGATGATCGGCACCTCGGCCGCCTTGGCGTGGTTGATCGCCTCGATGGTTTGCGGCTTCACGCCGTCGTCGGCGGCCACGACCAGAACCACGATGTCCGTGACCTTGGCGCCGCGGGCGCGCATGGCGGTGAAGGCCGCATGGCCCGGGGTGTCGATGAAGGTGACCTTCTGACCCGATGGCACGGTGACCTGATAGGCGCCGATATGCTGGGTGATGCCGCCCGCTTCCTGGCTCACCACATTGGCGGCCCGGATGGCATCCAGCAGCGAAGTCTTGCCGTGATCGACATGGCCCATGATGGTCACGATCGGCGCGCGCGGGGCGAGGTCTTCCTCAGCATCCACTTCGCCGATAAAGCCTTCTTCCACGTCCGCTTCGGACACGCGGCGCACCGTATGCCCGAACTCCTCGGCGATGAGCTGCGCGGTGTCCGAGTCGATCACGTCCGTGATCTTGTGCATCGCGCCGTCTTTCATCAGGAACTTGATGACGTCGACGCCACGCTCGGCCATGCGGTTGGCGAGCTCCTGGATCGTGATGACGTCCGGAATGATCACTTCGCGGGCGATCTTCTGCCCGGACTGCGGGCCCGTGCCCTGCTTCTTCTGCCGCTCGCGATGGCGCTTCAGCGAGGCGAGACTCCGCTGGCGCTGCTCCTCGTCGAGTGCATTGGTGATGGTGAGGCGCCCGCGAACCCGGCGTTCGTCGCCGCGGCGCGGTGTGGCGGCGCCCTTCTTGTGGCGGGCGTCGGCCTGGCGCTTCGGCTGCTCTTCCTTTTCGGGCGCAAGCGGCCGGCGCGCGCCGTCGTCCGTCTTCGGCACGGCCTTGGCCTTGGGTTTGGCCTCCGCCTCGGTCTTCGCTTCGGTGGCCTGCCTTGCCTCTTCCTCAACTCTGCGCGCTTCGGCCTCGGCGGCCTCCTTGGCGCGCTGCTCCGCCAGAGCGGCTTCCTTCGCGGCATCCTCCTTGGCACGCTCGCGTTCCTCGGCGCGGCGGATCTTCGCGTCGGCGAGCGCCTTGGCGCGGGCACCTTTCTCTTCCTCGGAGAGCTGCTTCAGGACAACGCCGGAGCGGCGCTGCTTGGTCGCGGCCGGCTTCGGCGCGGCCTCCTTCTCGGGGGCCTTGGCCTGAGGTTTTTCCTGGGCCTCTTCGGCGGGCGCGGCGGCCGATCCGCCGGGCCCGATCGAGCGGCGCTTCTTCTTCTCCACCAGGACGGATTTGGAGCGCCCATGGCTGAAGCTCTGGCGCACATGGCCTGATTCCACGGTCCGGCGCAAATTGAGTGTCATCTTGCGCCCGCCCGTTTTGCCTTCAGTCTCGTTGGTTTCGCTCATTCTTGTTCCGTATCCAATCCGTATCTGTCTGCGAATGCAGAAATGCCCCCGCGGTAGCGCTCGACACGCGAGGCTGCCGCCAGGAACTTTTGAGCCGCACCGCCCTGGATGAGGGCAGCATGTATCACATTTGTCCGGCCCGATGCCAAACCCAATTCATCTGCGGTAAATGCGCAGATCGCCGGAAGGCCCTGCCCGTCCGTGGCCGCCTTGGCCTTGCCGTCCAATTTCCGGCAGCCGTCTGCCGCCGCATCCGACGCGTGGACCAAGGCGATGGTCCGGCCCGATCGGAGGGCATCCTCGACCTTGGTGTGGCCAAAAACGACCTCACCCGCCTTGTTGGCCAAGGCGAACGCGCCAAGAGCCGCTTCGCTCAGGAGACCGTCGACCTGCTCGGCCAGGCCTTCGGGGGCCTTGGCATCGGTCTTCAGCGCGCGGGCGAAGACCTTGCGTTTCGCGGCGTCTGCTACCGTCTCATGGGTCGCGGTGAGCCAAACCCCCCGGCCGGGGAGGCGCTCCTTGAGGTCCGGGACGACGGTGCCGTCCGGCCCAAGCACGAAGCGGATGAGGTCGGTCTTAGGCCGGTGGGCACGCGTCAGCGCGCAGCGCCGCTGGGTGTCCCCAGAGGTCCGTCGCGACCCGGTCCGTCGCGTCTCGCTGTGCACTGCCGTTTCCAACTGCAACCACCTTGTGTCCTAACCGGCTCATGACGCGGGTGCGTCTTCGCCGGATGTTTCACCCTCGCCATAGGGGTTCGCCTCGGCGTCCTCGGAGGCTTCCTCCGCCTCCGCCTCGGGCTCGTCGGCGATGAGATCGGCTTCGTCGATCCAACCCGCCTTGACCCGCGCGGCCAGGATCAGGTCCTCGCATTGCGGCCGGGTCAGGCCGAAGCCGTCGAGGAAGCCGCGGTGCCGGGTCGTTTCCTTGTCCTGCCGCTCGGTCCAGCCCGCCAGATCGTCGGTGGCGCAATCGGCCAGATCCTCGACCGACTTCACGTCGTTCTCGCCGAGTGCGACGAGCATCGCCATGTTGAGACCTTCGAGCTGCAGCAGATCGTCCGAAACGCCGAGCTCCTTGCGCTTGGCGTCCAGTTCGGCCTCGAGCTTCTCGAGGTGCTCCCGCGCGCGGGCCTGAATCTCCCCGGCGGTCTCCTCGTCGAAGCCCTCGATCGAAGAAATCTCGTCGGTGTCCACAAAAGCCACTTCTTCGACCGACGAGAAGCCTTCGGAGGCCAGCAGCTGGGCGATGACCTCGTCCACGTCCAGCGCTTCCATGAACGTCGCCGACCGTTCGGCGAACTCCGCCTGGCGGCGCTCCGATTCGGAGGCTTCCGTCATGATGTCGATATCCCAGCCGGTGAGCTGAGAGGCCAAACGCACGTTCTGCCCCTTACGGCCGATGGCCAGCGAGAGTTGCTGGTCGGGCACGACCACCTCGATGCGTTCGGCGTCCTCGTCGAGCACGACCTTGACCACTTCGGCAGGCGCAAGCGCGTTCACGATGAAGGTCGCAGCGTCCGGCGACCATTGGATGATGTCGATCTTTTCGCCCTGGAGCTCGTTCACCACGGCCTGCACGCGGCTGCCCCGCATACCCACGCACGCGCCCACCGGGTCGATGGAGCTGTCCCGCGACACCACGGCGATCTTCGCGCGGCTTCCGGGATCGCGCGCCACCGACTTGATGGTGACGATGCCTTCGTAGACTTCCGGCACTTCCTGCGCGAACAGCTTGGCCATGAATTCGGGATGGGTGCGCGACAGGAAGATCTGCGGGCCGCGCTGCTCCCGCCGTACGTCGTAGACATAGGCGCGGATGCGGTCGCCATAACGGAAGTTCTCGCGCGGCAAGGTTTCGTCGCGGCGCACGACCGCTTCGGCGCGGCCCAGGTCCACGATCACATTGCCGTACTCGACGCGCTTGACGATACCGTTGACGATCTCGCCCACGCGGTCCTTGTACTCGTCGTACTGACGCTCGCGCTCGGCCTCGCGCACCTTCTGCACGATCACCTGTTTGGCGTTTTGCGCGGCGACGCGGCCGAAATCGAGCGGCGGAAGCGGCTCGGCGATGAAGTCGCCGACCTGCGCGGCCGGGTTCTTGCGCCGGGCATCGACCAGTGCGATCTGCGTGGCTTCCAGGGTGACGTCGTCAACCACTTCCAAGAGGCGGGCCAGCGAGATCTCGCCGGTCTTTGGATCGACCTCCGCCTTGATTTCGTTCTCGCTGCCGTAGCGCGACTTGGCCGCCTTCTGGATCGCGTCTTCCATGGCGGTGATGACGACTTGGCGGTCGATCGACTTTTCCCGTGCGACCGCGTCGGCGATTTGCAAGAGCTCCAGCCTGTTGGCGCTCACGCCTGCCTGAGACATTCCTTAGCCTCCAAACAAAGTTACGTTCAGCCCGGCCGGCCCGTGAGGACCGCCGGAAAAATCATTGGGCGGGCTCGCCACCCGAAAGATCGGCGCGCAGGGCCTCGAGGTCCATGGCCAGCTTCGCTTCGCCGATGAGCGAGAAGGGAAGGCCGATGATCACCGGCTCCGATTCGGCCTCCAGCTCGATCTTCAAATGCACTTCCTCGTCGACGACGTCTTCGATCCGGCCTTTGAACCGCTTCCGCCCATCGACGGCCTCTTTCAGTTCGACCTTGGCGTCGTGTCCCACCCAGGTCGCGAAATCGCTCGGGCGCACCAGCGGCCTGTCGATACCCGGCGACGAGACCTCCAGCCGGTACGTCCCGGGCATGGGGTCGTAGGCATCGAGCAACGGAGACAGGCGCCGGCTGATCGTCGCGCAATCGTCCACGTTCATCTCGCCGGTCGGCCGTTCGGCCATGATCTGCACCGTGCCGCCGTCGCGGCCCGAAATCTTCACCCGCACCAGACGGAAGCCAAGCTCGTCCAGGACCGGCTCGGCAAGGTCCGCAACCGCGCGCTCCGGTCCGGTTTCCCGGACAAAGCGGCGATCGGCGTCTGCTGCAAGGCTCGACATGATGTCCGCGCTCAAAGAGCTGACCGGCCACGGGCGCATTCGTGAATAAAGCCCGAGACCGAAGCCCATAACAAAAAGGAGCGGGCCGGAGCCCACCCCTGATCAAATCAATCATGAGTTTCTGGCGCTAATATACGGGCTTTTTTCAAGGTTTCAAGCGCGCCGCGGGTCAGAAAAACAACAATTTATCAGTGGGTTCCCAATATCCGGGCAGCGACTGCCGGCCAATACGGGCAAAATCGGGGGCAAGGTCCGCGCTGAGGCAGCAACGCGAGGCGCATTCTGGCGGTCCGGCGTCAGAGGCGGCGAAAGCAAAGATAGGCCGGCTTCCGGCCCTCGCTCAGCGCCTTGCGCTCGTAGCGCGTCTCCGGCCAGTCGGCCGGGCGCCGGCGCCAGTCGTCGGCGCGGTTCGCGGTCCATGCGAAGGCCGCATCGTTGCCGATCACGCGCAGCGCCTCGCGCGCATAGTCCATGTCGTCGCTGGCAAAGCGCAGTTCGCCGCCGCTTCGTAGAACGCGCATGAGCGAACGCACGAGTTGCGGCGTGATCAGGCGGCGCTTGGCCTGCCGCTTCTTGGGCCAGGGATCGGGAAAGAGAATAAACACGCGCGCAATCGAGCCCGCGGGCAGCCAGGCGATCAGGTCGCGCGCATCGCCGTCATGGATGCGGATCGTCTCGATCCCGTGGTCGTCGATGCCCCCGAGCAGACTCGCAACGCCGTTGAGGAACGGCTCGCAGCCGATCAGGGCCGATTTCGGGGTTCGCGCGCGCTGCCACAGGAGATGCTCGCCGCCGCCGAAGCCGATTTCCAGCCAGACCTCTTGCAAGGGGCAGGCGAACAACGTCCGCAGGTCGTCCGGCGCCGGCCGCGAAAGGTCGGGCCGGAGCCGCGGCAGCAGGTCGGCGACAAGGCCCGCTTTCCGGGCGGTCAACCGCTTTCCCTTGCGCCGTCCATAGGACCGGAGCGGGCGCGCCTTGGAGCCGTCACGGGATCCGTCTTGGGGGCCGTCACGTGGTTCGGTCGTCATGGCGGGCTGCGTGCCAAGCTTGGGTAGGCCTGTCTACCCCAAAACGCACGTCAAAATGCACCATGGCCGGGACGCAAGCCCGGCCATGGTCTCGATGCCTTGCGCGGCTTCGAGGGCTTAGCTGACGGCGCCGCGGATCGCGTCGGCCAGGTCCACGCGCTCCCAGGAGAAGCCGCCGTCGTTCTCGGGCGTCCGTCCGAAATGGCCGTAGGCGGCCGTGCGCTCGTAGATCGGGCGGCTGAGCCCCAGATGCTCGCGGATGCCACGCGGGCTCAAATCCATCACCTGGCGCAAGGCGTCCTCGAGCTTGTCCTCGGAGACCTTCCCGGTTCCGTGCAGGTCGGCGTAGATCGACAGAGGCTGCGAGACGCCGATCGCATAGGACACCTGCAAGGTGCACTTGTCGGCGAGCCCCGCGGCAACGACGTTCTTGGCGAGGTAGCGTGAGGCATAGGCCGCCGAGCGGTCGACCTTGGTCGGGTCCTTGCCCGAGAACGCGCCGCCGCCATGGGGCGCCGCGCCCCCATACGTATCGACGATGATCTTGCGGCCGGTGAGCCCGGCATCGCCGTCGGGGCCGCCGATGACGAACCGGCCCGTGGGGTTCACGTAGAACTTCGTCTTGGCGTCGACCCAGCCCGTGGGCAGAACCTCGTCCACGATGCCCCGGACGATCTCCTCGACCTGCGCGGAGGTTGCCTGTTCGTCATGCTGGGTCGAGACCACCACGGAGTCGGTCCGGACCGGCATGCCGTTCTCATAGACCAACGTCACCTGGCTCTTGGCGTCGGGGCCGAGCTCCGGCGTGCGGCCGGCGTGACGGGCCTTCGCCATCTCATGCAGGATGCGATGGGCGTAGAAGATCGGCGCGGGCATGAGCGCGTCCGTTTCGCGGCAGGCATAGCCGAACATGATGCCCTGGTCGCCGGCGCCTTCGTCCTTGTCCTTCTCCGCGTCGGCATCAACGCCCATGGCGATATCGGCGGACTGTTCGTGGAGATAGTTGTCGAACTGGGCCAACTCCCAATGGAAGCCCTTCTGCTCGTAACCGATCTCCCGGACGGCGCGCCGCGCCACGGCTTCGATGGCGTCGCGGGTCACGCTCTCAGGGCCGCGAACCTCGCCGGCGAGGACGATGTGATTGGTGGTGACGAGCGTCTCGCACGCGACACGTGCGAAAGGGTCGGCGGCAAGATAGAGATCCACGACGGCATCGGAAATGCGGTCGCAAACCTTATCCGGATGGCCTTCCGATACGGATTCACTCGTAAAAAGGTAGTTTCCTCGTGACACGTGCGCTTCCCTTCGTATGAAACTCTTAGCCCCCGGGCTAACGTGAGGAGCCGGTTCTGACAACGGCGCGCACGCAGGTCAACCCCCTTTGCGTGCGTTCGGCTCAGGGAAACAACTTCGGAAGCTATTTGGTCTTTTTCGTCTCGCTCAGAGCGCGGACGAGATCGACGACGCTCTTGCGTACCGTCGCGTCGGCGATCTTGGTGAAGCTGCGATTGAGCTCAAGCCCTTCGCGCGTATTCAGAAATTCCAGGATGAAGGCCTCGGACTCGGGCTCGGCCATCCCGGGCGTCGGCGTCGGCTCGTCGAGGACGGGCGCTTCCTCGAAGAAGAAGCCCACGGGCACATCGAGGATCTTGGAAATATGGTACAGGCGGCTGGCACCAATGCGATTGGCGCCTTTTTCGTATTTCTGCACCTGCTGGAACGTCAGCCCCATGCTGTTGCCCAGGCGTTCCTGGCTCATGCCGAGCAGCATGCGCCGAAGACGGACCCGGCTACCGACGTGAACGTCAATTGGGTTGGGTTTCTTCCCTGCCATTATCTTTCTCAAAGGGGGCCGTAATAAAGGAGCGCCGGGAAGACATCGTGCCAAGTTTCCCAGCGCCATCAAATTCATAGGTTGACCGAGGTTGGCCCGTCAAGTTCGGAGACCCGATCCGCTTGCGGCAAACCAGCCATCCTAAAACGGCCGTTCCGAGGGCCAGAAGCGTCATCCACGGCCCCCACAGAGCATAGGGGGTTATGGGCCCCGCCACGGGCAGTTCCGCGTCGACGGTGTCTTGGATGCCGAGCTCGACTTCGGCAAGGATGCGGCCCAGAGGGTCCACCACAGCGGAGATGCCCGTGTTGGCCACGCGAATCAGCGGCAGCCCGAGTTCCACCGCGCGGACGCGGGCCTGGTGGAAATGTTGATACGGGCCCGCGCTCGATCCGAACCAGGCATCGTTGGTGACGTTGAGCATCCAGCCCGGCCGCGCATCGGCGCTTCGCAGCCCCGGCGGGGGCCTCACTTCCTCGGGAAAGATGATCTCGTAGCAGATCAACGGCAGAGCCGGCGGCGCGCCGGGAACGTCCAGGAGGCGCGGGCCGGCTCCTTCGGTGAAGCCGCCGCGCACGCCCGTCATCTGCATGACGCCGAGGCTTTCGAGGACCTCCTGGTACGGAAGGAATTCCCCGAACGGCACGAGGTGGATCTTGTCATAGACGGAAACGACCTGGCCTTCGCTGTTGACCGTCATGAGGCTGTTGTACGCATGCCGGTCGAGGAGGATGCCGTGTGCGTTGCGCCGCTCGGTCCACCGCGCGCTCCCCACCAGCAGCACCGTGTTCGCCGGCAGCGCCGCACCGATCGCGGCGAGTGCATCGGGGGACGTATCGAGCGGGAACGGCAGGGCGGTTTCCGGCCAGACGACGATATCGATCGCCTCGAGTCCCGGCCGCCGCGTCATGTCCAAATAGGTCTCGAAGATCCCCGTCGCGTTCTCGGGACGCCATTTCTCGGCCTGGTCGATATTGGCTTGGACGAGACGGACGCGTAAGGGAGCGGGCGCCTCGCGCGTGCCTGCAAGGCGCATTTCGCCCCAGACGTAGGACGTCCCCAGCAGCACAAACAGGAGGCCAGCAGCAAGAAGAGCGCCCCGGCTCCGCGCCCCGCCGCCGTTCCAGATCGCGGCCGGAGCGGCGAAGAGCGCAACCGCAAAGACCGTCACCGCGTAGACACCAAACAGCGCTGCGAGCTGCATCAGGGGCGCGTTGGCCAGAAGCCCGTAGCCGATCAGGTTCCACGGCAGTCCGGTGAGGACGTGCCCGCGTGCAAACTCCGAAAGGCCCAGCCCGAGCGCCAAGGCAAAGATGCGCGCCGGGCCCGGATGCCAAACGGCCATGGCGAGGACACAGCCCGCCACGAAGAACAAGGCCATGCCGCCGGGCAGGACCGTCATGACCAGCGGGATCAGCCAGCCGTGGCGCCAGGGCTCGACAAGGAAGGCCTCTGCGACCCAGTAGAGCCCCGTCACGAAGAACCCGAAGCCGAACCAAAAGCCGGTCAGAGCCGCGCAGGAAAGGCGCGCGGGGCGCGTTGCGCGGGCGCGAAAGCAGCCGTCGAGGAGCCAGACGAGGCCGCCAAGGCTAACGAAGAGCACGGGCCAGATATGGAACGGGGCAAAGGCCAGCACCGAGACGGCGCCAAGGAACACGCCGGCCGCGGCGCGTTTGGCGCCCGTGAGACCGGCGGTCCACGCCGCGAGCGATGCGGGGCCCGCCATCGCGCGCCTCAAGACGCTTTTCGCGTCGAACTGCTCTTGCCGGTGGTCTTGCCGCTGGTCTTGCCGCTGCTCTTGCCGCCGGCCCCCGCGTGCTCTTTCGGCAGATGGATCCGCAGGCGCTTGATCCGGCGCGGATCGGCGTCCAGCACCTCGAACTCAATGCCGCTGGGGTGCCCCACGAGTTCGCCACGGGCCGGAATCCGCCCCGCGAGCGCATAGACCACACCGCCAAGGGTATCGATGTCTTCTTCCTGCTCCTCGGTTACGAGGTCGACCCCGAGATAATCCTCCAGCTCTTCGATGGGGAGCCGGGCATCGGCGACGAGTCCAAGCACCGAGTCCTTCTCCAGCATGGGCTCGTCCTCGACGTCGTGTTCGTCGGCGATGTCGCCCACGATCTCCTCCACCAGATCTTCGATCGAGACGAGGCCGTCCGTGCCGCCATATTCATCGACCACGAGCGCCAGATGAAGCTGCGCGGTCTGCATCTTGAGCAGAAGGTCGAGCACCGACATGGACGGCGGCACGTAGATCAGTTCGCGCGCGATCGCGATCGAGCCGGCCGAGCGCGCGAGGTCGACCTTGCCGAGGTCGATGCCGCTCTCGTCGCCGCCGTTCGCTTCCTCCGTGATCCACGACATGAGATCGCGGATGTGAATCATGCCGCGCGGGTCGTCCAACGTTTCCCGATACACCGGAACGCGGCTGTGTTCGGACTTGCGGAACACGCGCAAGAGGTCCTCGATGCTCACGCTGTCGTCCACGGCGACGATGTCCGCGCGCGGGACCATGACGTCTTCCACGGTCAACGTGCCGAAGCGCAGGATACGCCGCATCATGCTGCGTTCCTGCGGGTCCAGCGCGTCGCTCTTGCTCGTGAGCAGCGCGCTTTCGATCAACGTGCGCAAGTCGGGTTCGTCACTCAGCCCGAAGGTCTGCAGCAGCCGATCGAACCATGTAGACTCGTCTTCGGCGGCTCGTGCCGATTCGATTTCGGTTTCGCGCTCTGGCGCGGGGTTGCTCATTATACGATCTCCGCGAGGCCCGCTTTTCCGTCCGTTCCGCGATCTGCGGCGGGATCGTCGTCATCCGCGTAAGGATCGGAAATACCCAAAGAGGCCAGGGCCTGCCGTTCCAAGCCTTCCATCTGCTCGGCCTCCGCGTCGTCGAGATGGTCGAATCCGAGCAAGTGCAGCGTTCCGTGTACCACCAAATGCGAAACGTGGTCGGGGAGCGTGATGGCCTTCTCGGCCGCTTCCGCTTCCGTCGTCTCGAACGCGATCACGACATCGCCGAGCGGCACACACCCGCCATGGACGGCGTTCTCGGCGCCCTCAGCGCCGTGGGGAATGTCGCCCGCCGGAAACGAAAGAACGTTGGTCGGCTGGTCCTTGCCTCGCCAAGTGCGGTTGAGCTGGCCAATCTCCGCGTCGTCCGTCAGCACGATGGTCAGCTCGTAGCGCGCATCCTTGAGCGGCGGTGCCACGGCAAGTGCGGCATGGGCCGCAAGCTCCACCATGGCATCGCCGATGCCGCGTTCGGCCCACGCGCCGTCATGGCGCACGACGTCAATGTCCAGCGCCGTGCCGGCAGGAACGTTCCCGGGACTCGGTCTAGGGCCGTCGTCGCTCATGCGTCTTCCCCGGCGCCGGGAGCATCGGTCGTTCGCTCCGCAAGGGGAGGCTCCACAAGGGGAGGATCCCTTTGGGGCTTTGCATCCGTGCGATTGGAGAGGCCGGCGGCATCGTAGGCCTCGACAATGCGGCCGACCAGTTCACGGCGCACCACATCGGTGTTGGCGAAGGCGATATGGCCGATCTCGTCGATGCCGCGCAGAATCTCGATCGCTTGGAACAGTCCGGAATCCTGGCCCTTGGGAAGGTCCACCTGGGTCGGATCGCCGGTCACGATCATCTTGCTGCCGTCGCCGAGCCGCGTGAGAAACATCTTCAGTTGAACCGCCGTGCAGTTTTGCGCTTCGTCGAGAATGACCATGGCGTTGGACAGCGTTCGTCCGCGCATGAACGCGAGCGGTGCGATTTCGATCATGCCCGTCTCAAGCCCGCGTTCGACCCGTTCGGAGCCAAGCGTGTCGTACAGGGCATCATAAAGCGGGCGCAAATAAGGATCGACCTTCTCCCGCATGTCGCCGGGCAGGAAGCCCAGGCGCTCGCCGGCTTCAACCGCGGGCCGCGACAGGATCAGGCGGTCGCAAAGGCCGCTCTCGAGCGCCGCCGCGGCGAAGGCCACGGCGAGATAGGTCTTGCCCGTGCCGGCGGGTCCCGTGGCGAAGACGAGATCGTTGGTGTGGAGGCTCTCGAGATAGGCGCTTTGCGCGGGCGTGCGCGCGGTGATGACACGCTTGCGGGTCTTGATCTGCTGCGCCTTGATCTGCGGCCCGTCGGGTCCGCGCACGCCGCTCTCGGCCACGTTGGCAGCGGCGGCGTGACGAACCGCGCCCGCCACGTCGCCAGCGCCGATGGTCTCGCCTTGGGCCAGCCGGTCGTAGAGATGTTCCAGGATGGCCTTGGCGGCGCCGCAGCCTCGGCCGTCCCGCGCAGGGCGACCGCGTTGCCGTTGACCACGGCCTCGATCCCGAGCCGCTCCTCGAGAACGGCCAAGTTTTCGTCGTAATGGCCAAGGAGGTCGCGCACGAGGGCCATATCGTCAAAATAGACGACCAGGGGCTCATCCCCGCCGTTTGCTTGCGCCGTATCCAGGCGCTTTGCCGTTGCTACTCGCCCGCGCGTCAAAAGTGCTTTCCGAAGACTGCGTTGCAACTCAAACGGCTGCTCGAATCGGTGCGCGCCATTCAAATCCCGCGTTCATGACACCGGTAAGACTGTTCGGCCCTGCGGCCGAGATGTCAACCTCGGCGATGCGACCTATCAACGTTTCCGGTCCTTCCACATAGACAGCCTGAAGGTAGGGAGAACGCCCGGCGACCTGCCCCGGTTTCCGCCCTTTGCCCTCGAAAAGCACCGGAATGCGGCGGCCGACTGTCGCACGGTCGAAGCAGCGCCGGCTCTCCTCGAGCTGTGCTTGAAGAACAGCGAGCCGTTCCTTCTTGAGGGCCTCCGGGACCTGATCGTCCAACGCGGCGCCGGGCGTGCCGGGCCGCGCGCTGTATTTGAAGGAAAACGCCTGGGCGAAGCCCACACGCTTGGCGACGTCCAGCGTGGCCTCGAAATCGGCATCGGTCTCGCCCGGAAAGCCGACGATGATGTCCGTCGAGAGCGCGATGTCCGGGCGGGCCGCGCGGATCCGTTCGATCAGGCGCTCATACTCTTCGGCCGTGTGCTTGCGGTTCATGGCGGCCAGGATGCGGTCCGAGCCCGCCTGATAGGGCAGGTGGAGATAGGGCATCAGCTTTTCCTCGTCCCCGAACAGGGCGATGAGGTCGTCGTCCATGTCGCGCGGATGGCTGGTGGTGAAGCGCATGCGGGCGATGTCGGGAATCGCGGCGAGCCGCTGGAGGAGGCGGGCCAGCGACCATGTGGCGCCGTCCTCGCCGTCGCCGTGATAGGCGTTGACGTTCTGGCCCAGCAGCGTCACCTCGCGCACGCCGCTTGCCGCCAGCCGTTCCACCTCGGCGACGATCTCCGAAACGGGCCGCGAATATTCGGCGCCGCGCGTATACGGCACGACGCAGAAGGTGCAGAACTTGTCGCAGCCCTCCTGCACCGTCACGAAGGCGGAGACTTGGCGCTTGCCGGTCGCACGCTTGGGCAGCGCGGCGAACTTGTCGTCGGCCGGGAACGCGGTCTCCACCGAGCGTTCCCCGGTCTCGGCTTTGGCGACGAGGTCCGCGAGCCGGTGCAGGCTTTGCGGGCCGACGACGATGTCGACCACGGGCGCGCGGGCGATGATCTCCTCACCCTCGGCCTGCGCCACGCATCCGGCCACCGCGACCATGGTGCCGCGCCCTTGTGCCTTACGAGCTTGCTTGTTCAGGCGCACACGGCCGAGCTCCGAATAGACTTTCTCGGCGGCCTTCTCGCGGATGTGGCAGGTGTTGAGGATCACGAGATCCGCATCGTCCATCGCCTCGGTCGTCTCGTAACCGGCAGGCGCGAGCGCTTCGGCCATGCGCTCGGAATCGTACGCATTCATCTGGCAGCCGAAGGTCTTGATGTGGAGCTTTTTGCGGCTCTGGGTCATGCGCTGTTGTGCGCAAGCCCCCCAATTTCGTCAAGGGGTTCGGGGCGCCAAGCGTGAACGGGGTCCCAAGCGCGAACCCAGGCTCAGGGCTGGAGCCGGACGGTGACACTGTCCGCCGCGCCGAGCGCGTCGGTCACGGTGAGTTGCACGAAGCCCGGGCCTTGCGGAGAGAAGAACACCGTTCCGGCGCCCCGCACCGATTGCAGCGGCATGCCATCGACCAGGACGTTGAGCGGCGCGGTGCCGCCGGCGACCTTGATGGCAATGGGATCGATCTCCGCCCCGCCCGACTGAAGCGCGAGTGCGGCTCCGTTGGGCGGAAACACGATGCGCAAATCGGTCGCGCGTGCCGCCCTCGCCGCATGGCCTCCGCCAAAGCGGCGGAGCGGCGGCGGCAGTTGGGCGGTCCGCGCGGTCAGGACGCCTTCGGGCGCGGGGCGAAGGGGCCTCGGCTGTTCCGTCAACCGCGCGAACACGTCGAACAGGATCGGCGCCGCGGCGGTGCGGCCCAAGAGGCCCGGAACGGGCGCGCCGTCCGGGCGTCCCGTCCAGATCCCGACCGTGTATCGCCCGTCGAAGCCCACCGCCCAGGCATCGCGATAGCCGTAGCTCGTTCCCGTCTTGAAGGCGATCCGGCCGCCGAGCGCGTTGGGCGGGGGCGGGGCATCGCGCAGGATGTCGCCCACGTACCAGGCCGCGACCGGTTCCATCAGGCGCCGCGCGGGCCATCTTGGATCGGCCTCCCGCTCGTAGAGCGGCGCGACCGTCCCCTGCCGCGCAAGGCCCGCATAGAGCGCCGTGATATCGGTGAGGGTCACGCCGATGCCGCCGAGCCCGAGCGCAAGCCCCGCGGTCTCGTGCGCGGGCAGTTTGAGCCTCGCGCCCGCTTCGCCGAGACGTGCCAGAAGGCGGCTGGGGCCGACCGCGTCGAGCAGCGAAACGGCCGGCACGTTGAGCGAGAGTTGCAGCGCGCGGCGCACCGTGACGGTCCCCTGGAAGGTCTGGTCGAAATTCTCCGGCGCGTAGTCGCCGAACCGGATGGGCCGGTCCTCGATCAGGGATTGCGGATGGACCAGCCCGTCTTCGAAGCCGAGCCCATAGATGAACGGCTTCAAGGTCGAGCCGGGAGAACGCACGGCCCGGGTCAGATCCACTTGGCCCGCGCGATCCGCATCGAAATAGTCGGGCGTGCCAACGCGCGCGAGAATCCGCCCGCTCTCGTGCTCCACCACCACAATCGCCACGGACATCGCATCGCCGAGCGCCAATGCACGGTCGCGGGCCAGCCGCTCGAGCCGGCGCTGGAGCCGTGCCCGGATCGTCAGCTTAATGATCGATTCATCGGCGAACGCCGCCTTGGCGTCGTCGGCGGCGTGCGGGGCCCCGAGCGGCATCGGCTTGCGCGCGGTGGGCACCGGCTCGGCCTTGGCCGCCTCGAGTTCGTCTGCGCTGAAGATCCCATCGCCCGAGATGCGATCGAGGACGCGGTTTCGCGCCGCGCGGGCCCGTTCCGGATGGCGATCCGGCCGGCGATATTCGGGCGATTGCGGCAAGGCGACGAGAAGCGCCGTCTCGCCCAGGGTGAGCCGCCGCGGTTCCTTGCCGAAATAGGCGAAGGAGGCTGCGCGGATGCCTTCCAGGTTTCCGCCATAAGGCGCGAGCGTGAGATAGAGCGCGAGAATCTCCTTCTTGCTCAGGGCCCGCTCGAGCTGCACTGCCCGCACCATCTGCCGGTATTTCGCGTAGAGCGAGCGCTTGCGGCGCGGCTCCAGGAGGCGCGCGACCTGCATGGAGATCGTCGAGCCGCCCGAGACGATCTCGCCCCGGGTCAGGAGCTGATACGCGGCCCGCACCATGGCGAGCGGGTCGACGCCGGAATGGTCGTAGAAGCGCTTGTCCTCATAGGCGAGCAGGGCTTCGAGGAAGCGCGGGTCCACATCGCTCCGCGAGGCGGGCAAGCGCCAGCGCCCGTCCGGCGCGAGATAGGCCCGCAGGAGTTCGCCGTCGCTGCCGATCACCGTCTTGGAATAGGTGAGATTCTTGCCGAGCGGCGGCGGACCGAACGTGTCGGCGAGCCCAACAAGGGCGCCCGCGGCGATGGCAGCGCACCACATCGCCGCGACCGCCGCATAGGTCAGACGGCGCCCCACCTTCTGTCGCGGCTGCTCCACCATCAGCGCGCCGACACCGTGACCGCGCCAGTCCCCGTCCGCCCGAAGCGGTCGGGCCGGTACATGTCTTCGACCCGCGCCTGCGGAAGCACGTAAGTGCCGGGCGAGACCGCGCGCACGATATAGGCGACGCGATAGACCACGGGGCTTTTGGCGTTGCGGTCGAAGGCGGCCACGAAGCGGTCGTCGCGGAACGCGGTGTGGACCGGCCGCGCCGCGTTGGTGATCCAGGGCAGGCCGCCCGTGTCTGCCGACGAGACCAGCTTCGGATTGTCGATCTCGAACCCGGCCGGCACGTAATCGGTCAGCGCCACCCGTGCGAATTGGGGCTGCGCTTCCGTGACGCTCAGCACCACCACGTAGCGCTCGTTTTGCTTGGCGTTGGCAATGTCGACGGTTTGGCCGTCGAGCGTGTGGAACGTCCGCTCCAGGACGAAGCCGCTCTCGGCCGCAGGTTCCGGCGAGGTCGGCGCGCCGGAGACGGAGATCACCGCATCGACGGGCACGTCGCCGCGATTGGTCACCGAGACGGGGGCGATGCCCAGGTCCTCCTCGCCGAATTGCCGGTAGAGCGGGCCGCTCTGCGGCACCGGTGCGGCGCTTCCCGTCGCGACTTCGAGGTCGACCCCCTGACTGCCGAGCGCACGCGCGGCGAGGATCAGCCAGGCATCTTCCTGCGTCGACGTGTAGGTCACCCGATCGCGCGCCACGCCGATCTGCTGCGTCGCGCTGACGAGGATCGGCTCCGCCGCCTTGCCCTCCGCCGCAAGCGTCACCACCGTCGCGGCGTCGCGCAGACGCGATCCGAAGTCGACGCGGCCGGTCTTCGTGACCGTCTCGTTCGGAAGCGCGTTGGCGGCAACGCGGAATGCCTTCTCCGCGCGCACCCGGTCGCCGAGCATCGCCAGCGCCGCGCCGATCTCGGCCTGTGCGGCCGGCGAGCCGAGCGCGCCCATCTTGACGTCGGCCACGTAGCGCAGATCGCCGACCGGCGCGGCCCCGTTCCGTGCCAGGACGTAGAGCGCGTAGGACAACGCGAGGCCGCCGTCATTCGAGACATCCGGCGCCGTGCTCACATAGTTCCGCAAGCGGTTCACGGCGAGCTTGAAGCGCTCCTCGGGGACCGCGTGGCCTTGGGCACGGGCGCGCGTCAGGAAGTCAGTGACATAGGAATCAAGCCATGCATCGCCGCCGCCCGGCGACCACAGGCCGAAGCCGCCTTCATAGCCCTGCCGGGCGAGAACGGTTTCAATGGCCGTGTCGATGCGCTTGCCGATATCGGCAGGTTTCGCAGGTTCCGCCTCAAGCTCGCTGAGATAGAGGAGCGGGAGCGCGCGGCTGACGATCTGTTCCGTGCAGCCCAGCGGATAGCGGTCGAGGGCCGCCAGCCGGCCTGTCACGTCGAGCGCTGCGGTCGGCGTGACCGAAAGCGCAAGACCGCCCGTTCCGGGAACGAGATCGGCGAACACGTCGTTCGTGAGCTTGAGGCTCTGGCCCGGCGCAAGGGGCGTCACCGTGCGGCGCGCCAGGATCTGCGCGGCCGGCTTCACCGCGATCGTATAGCGCCGCGCGACTTCGAAACTCTCCGGCCCCGTTACCGTGACGTCGACGCGCGCTCGCCCACGCCCTGTGCCGCGATCGGGAACGCCGCCGCGTTGCGCGTCTTGGCATCGATCCCCAGAACGCGCTCCGTTTCCGGCAAGGCGATCGGGCCCGTCGCGGCCAGCGCGATTGTGTAGTCCCCGCTCGCGCCTTCCACATTGTCGAGGTCGAGGCGGAGCGTCGAGCGATCGCCCATGGCCAAGAAGCGGGGCAGCGTGGTCGTGACCACGACGGGATCGCGCACGACGACGTCGCCCGTGCCGTGTCCCACTTGCGTCTTGTTCCAGGCGACCGCCATCACCCGTGCGGTGCCCGTGAAGGCAGGGACGTCAAATTCGATTTCCGCGGCGCCGTCCTCGTCCACTGTAACGATGCCGGAATAAAGCGCGAGCGGCGGCCCCGAAGGCGGGCTCCCCTGGAGCGTTCCGGCGCTGGCGTCGCCACCGGTCCGGATCTGTCCGCGCGCGCCCTGCATGCCGTCGATCAGTTGGCCATAAAGGTCGCGCACCTCGGCTGCGAGCTTGCGCTGACCGAGATAGAACGCGTCCGGGTCCGGCGGCTCGTAGCCGGTGAGATTGAGAATGCCCACATCGACCGCGGAGACCACAAGCTGCGCCTGCTCGCCCGGCGCGAGATTGGCCAGCTTCACCGGAACGCGCAGCTTGGTGTTGGGCCGGATCAGGGCGGGCACGTCCATCGCGACTTCAATCGTGTTCTGCGCCTTGTCGATGCTGAACCATTGCGCGCCGATGGCCCGGCCGGGCATGCGCTTGGCTTCGGCGTCGAGCGGGCGCCGCAGCGTGGCGAGCACATAGCGCCGGTGCCCCACCCCGTGCCCACGGTCAGCGGGATGCTCGTCAGGCCGGGTTCGACGGGGGTCGTGGTCTGCGTCAGCAGCCTGTCGCCGATCACCGAGAGGGTCACCGTGCCGGCGCTCCGCGCGGTCACGGCCACGTTCATGGTGTCGCCTGCCGCGTAGCCGGGCTTGTCCAGCGCGATCTCGAGCCGGTCGGGCGTATCGGCGTCCGCCTCCCCGTACCAGCCGGAGTCGAAGCCGTAGGTGGTGACAGGCCCGAGCGGGTCGGGGCTTTCGACTTCGAGCCTGTAACGGCCCCAGGTCACCGGCACCTGGATGGATGCGGGCGCGTCCGCGTTCGCGTCGATCACGCCGTCGGCGACGCGGCGTGTGACCTTGATGGGCTCGTAGTTCCAGCTGCCATATTGCCGGTACCACTGATATTTCGACTCGATGCGCAGGAGCTGCCACTTCAGGCCCGGGCGCGCGACTTGCGCACCGTCGGGGGCGACCGTCACCACGTCGAACCGGGCGATGTCGTTGTCGCTCAGGGACGCGCCCTTGAACAACGGCTTCACGCCGATCATGTCCGCCTTGGGCGTGATCGGCAGCGTCAGATCGTGTTCGACCGCGCGGCCGCCGGGCTCGGCCAGCCGAACCACGACCTTGGCCTTCAAGGGACGCGACGACGCCGGCAAGGTCCCAAGTCCGACATCGAACGTGGCCCGGCCTTCCGCGTCCGTCTGGGGCAGGTCCGCGAGCGGCAGCGTTTCGGCCGTGAAATCGTCGCTCGCGCCTTTACTGGCGGTGCCGAACGTATAGCCCGCGTAACCGGGGCGGGCGCTCGTCGCCGTGAGGTTCACCTCGCCGTCGAGGGGGAGCCCAGACGCGGGCGCGCCATAGAGGAACCGGCCCGCAAGCGAGATCTTGGCCGGGGACGCCGGCGACAGACTCTTGGCGGCGGTCGAGATGTCGAATTCGAGCCGCTCGGGCACGTAGTCCTCGACCAGGAAACTCGTTTCGCCGATCGGCGCCGCTTTGGGATCCGAATAGACCTTGACGCGATAGGTGCCCGTCTGCGCCGACGCAATCAGCGGCAACGCGGCGGAAAGGCCGCCATCGCCCTCGTCGCGGGCGACGATGCGCCGGTATTCGATGCCGTCGGGCCGGTCCACGATGAGCGTTGCCGCAAGGTTCGGGACGGCAACGCCGGCCGCGTTGCGCAAGAGCGCGGTGATGTACGCCGTCTCGCCGGTCCGGTAGACGCCGCGTTCGGTGAAGACGAAGGCGTCGATCCCTTTCGGCGCGGCCCGGCCCGCCACGCCCCGGTCGGTCAGGTCGAAGGCGGGCGTCTTCAGGCTGAGGAAGGCATAGTCGCCGTCCGCGCCCGTGGTGACCAGGAGCGCGGGCGCAAGTCCGCCCTTCCCGCGGGCAAGGCCGGCGGCGAAGGTGACGGCGCCGTTCGCGTCGGTCTTGGCCGTGCCCAGGATCTCGTTGTTGCGGGCGATCAGCCGGACTTCGGCGGCGGCGATCGGGTCCGTGGTGGCCAGCGAGTTGACGCAGGCATGAATGCCGTCCGAACCGGAATAGGCCGTGAGACCGAAATCGGAGACGACGAACCACTGTGTCGCGCGCTCGCCGTAATCGTCGCCGGGAACGTCGGCGGGGTTCGCGGCGAGGATATAGATGCCGGGGGCCAGCCGCGGCACGGCCTCGCTGATCGGGAAGGCGGTCGTGACCTCTTTGTTGAGCTCCTTCTTGACCTGAAGCGTGCCGGCCCAAACCTCTTCGCCGCTCTCGTCGGCGATGTTCTCAAGACTGTACTTGTACAGGTTGCGCTGGAAGTCGTAGCCCGTCACGGTGCCGAGCAGGTTGCGGTCGCCGATGCGGTAGAGCGTGACGTCGAGCGCGCCCGTGTTGACCGACAGGAGCGGAATGCCCTGCTGGCCGGTGCTCGGCAAGACATACGCTTTGCCCGCGAGCCGGACCGACGGGGTGCGATCCCGCACATAGATGGTGAAGGGCGCATCCTTCACCAGGTCTTCGTGGACGGCCGAGGGCAGTCCTTCGCGCAAAGTCACGTCATAGGACTGTCCATGCGCGAGCCCGTCAACGCAGAGCTGCTTGTCGTCGAGTGACAGCGCGGGCTTGTCCTCGCCGGCAACGGACACGTAGGGCGCATAGTCCGCGCGGGCGAGTAACGGTTCGGTGAACTGGAAACAGGCCCGCGGCGAGGCGGCGTCGGAATCCACGCTGAAATCGGCGACGCGAAACCCGTATTTCTCCCGCAGTTGGGCGTAGGTCGCCGCAAGGCCCGGATCGTCATCGAGCATGGTGGCAAGCCACAATGCGTTCAGCGCGGGGCGCCATTCGCTGCCTTTCGCGAACGCGCTCGCCAAAGAGCCGAGGGCGGCAGCCTCGTCCCGCGGCGTCGTCGCGCGGCGGTAGGCGAGGTAGGCGGCCGCACGCGCATTCTGGAAGCGCGTGCTGCCATCGTCGTTTTCGTCCGGAGGAATCGCGAGCCAGATGTCCGCCAGGCGCCGCCAGGCCGTGGCGTCGTTGGGCGCCGCGGTAACGATTTGCCCGTAGAGAAACGCGGCATTGCCGAGCTGGCGCTGGCGTAATTCCTTCGCGGCCTGCTCCTTCAGCATCGGGACCGGCCGATCGATGGTGCCGGACTCGTTCTTGAGATCGGCGGCGAGGGTAATGGCCGCCTCGTCCAGCGCGTCGTCCTGATAGGTCTTGTCGGCGGCGAAAGCGGAAAAGGAAACGCAGGCAAAAAGCACGGCGGCAAGGCCGGTGCGGAACCACGCAACCATGGGTGTCCTCCAAGCGCCCGGCCCTCGGCGGCGAGCGGGCGACGGCCGCATGGTAGCGGAGCATCATGACGGAAACAAATGGGCTTCCGCGGGCGCCCTGTAGGTCCTCTGCCGGCCGGCGGGACGTGCTCGGCAAGCCGGGCCCGTCGGGTCGCCTAGACGGTGAACTCGCTGGCGATCCCGGCAAACTCGCGGCGCAGCCACTGATGGCACTCGTCCCGGTCGTAGCTCGTATGCCACAGCAGACGAACCGGGAAGGTCGCGGGTTCAAGCGGCTGTGAAATCCGGGCGAGCCCGAACTGGCGTTCCAGGATCCCGGCAAGCGAGGCGGGGAGGGTGAGCAGGGCATCGCTGTTCAGCGTGGCGAGGACGCCGACAAGCGTGGAGGACACCTGAGATGTCTGGCGCACGGGCCGGCCGGTTCGCCCCGAACCGCCCGCGAGCGCACCGACGCCGGGGAGGGAGTACACGGAGACGTGCTCGGCGGCGGCGAACGCCGCGGTGCCGGGCTCCCGCTTGAGATACGGGTGACCGGGCCGCGCCAGGGTCGCGAGCGTATCGTCGAAGAGCTTGGCCGCGCGGACGTCGGGCGCTCGGCGCTCTCGCCCGCGATGTCGATCACGAAGTGGCAACGGGCGTTCCGGAGGTCGTCGATCGTCGACTCCGCATGAGAGGGCGTCCAGTCCACCCGAACGCTCGGGGCCGCCTCGTGCAGGCGCTTGCGCAAGGGCTCGATGAGGATCAGTTCGCCCGCTTCGCTCGACGCTGCGGCAAAGCCGCGCATCGTGAGCGACGGGTCGAACGGCTTATTTGGCCGCAGCAGGCTCTCCATACCCGCCAGGATCACGTGGACCGTGGGCGCAAGCTCCAGGGCCCTGGCGGTGGGCACAAGCCGCTGTCCGGCACGCACGAAGAGTTCATCGTCGAACAATTCCCGCAATTTGGCCAAGGCATGGCTGATCGCGGAGGCGCTGCGCCCAAGCCGTTCGGCCGCCCGCGTGACGCTGGCGTCGACCAGCAGAGCGTCGAGCGTGACGAGCAGATTGGCGTCGACTTCCTTAAGATGCATAACGTTCAACTATTATCTTGAAAACTGTTCACTTCATTCATGATAGGGGGCGTCCTAGGCTTCTGGCAAGACATTCGGCCGCCCAGCCCGGGTGTCTGAAGTGTTTCCGGCCGCGCCGAAATGCTTCCTCATCTCAGCCTTGCGGCGGCCCTTGGCCCCGGCCTGTGGGCCGCCGCATCTTTGGCTTTTCACCATAGGCTGTAGCTATTAAAAATGGGCATTAAGGATAGGACGGGACCTGCGAGTCCTGACAATTTGAGAGGGAGTTCGATGTTCCGAGGACTAAAGACGATGGTTCCAGCGGCTGTCCTGGTCTGCGGGTTCGGCCTTTCGCCGGCCCTGGCCGATGGCCCCAAGGACGTCCTGAAGAATTACGCCGACATCGCGCAGGCCGGTTACGCGGATTCACTCGAGACCGCCAAGACGATGCAGCTGGCGATCAACGCATTCCTATCCAGCCCGACCGAGCCGAATTTGCGCGCGGCGCGTGCCGCGTGGATCGCCGCGCGCATGCCCTACATGCAGACCGAGGCCTACCGTTTCGGCAATCCGATTGTCGATGACTGGGAGGGCAAGGTGAATGCCTGGCCGCTCGACGAAGGTCTGATCGACTACGTGGCCGAGGTCTATGGCGACGAATCGCCCGAGAACGAGCTGTACGTGGCGGACGCATCAAGAACGTCTCGCTGTCGCTCGGCGGCAAGACGATCGACACCTCCAAGATCACCAAGGAACTGCCTTGCGGACACGTTGCAGGAAGCGGGCGGCGTCGAAGCCAACGTCGCGACGGGCTACCACGCGGTCGAGTTCCTGCTCTGGGGCCAGGACCTGAACGGCACCGATGCCGGCGCCGGGGAGCGTCCTGCCACCGACTTCGACGTGAAGAACTGTACCAATGGCAATTGCGAGCGCCGGGCCGAATATCTGAGCACCGTGACCGAGTTGCTGATCGACGATCTTCAGTGGATGTCCGACCAGTGGAAGGCGGACGGTGAAGCGCGCAAGGCCGTCATGGATGCGGGCGACGAGGGTGGCCTCACCGTCATCATGACCGGCCTCGGCAGCCTCTCTTACGGCGAACTGGCCGGTGAGCGCATCAAGCTCGGCCTGATGGTGCACGACCCCGAAGAGGAGCACGACTGCTTCTCCGACAACACCCACGCCGCGCACTTCTTCGACGCGCTTGGGATCCACAACGTCTACACGGGACGCTATCGCCGCGCCGACGGATCCGTTGTCTCCGGCCCGAGCGTGTCGGACTTGGTCAAGGCCAAGGACCCGAACGTGGACGCGGAAGTCCTGGCGACGCTCGATGCGACCATGGACGCGATGAACGCGCTGTATCTGCGCGCCCTGACCACCGAATCCTACGACCAGATGATCGGCGAAGGGAACGACGAGGGGAACAAGGTCGTCCAGGACGTCGTGGATGCTCTGCTGGCTCAGACCAAAGCCATCGAGCGGGCCGTCGCCACGCTTGATCTGAAGGCCATCGAATTCGAGGGATCGGACAGCCTCGATGCGCCGGAAAAGGTGGGCGCTGAATAGGCAGAGACAACGTGCCACTGGAATACCGGCGAGAAGACGTTATAACATATCACTTCGAAACAATACCTGTAACGACCAGGACGGCGAACGAAGCTAAAACAAAGCCTTGGGGGGCTGAGCAGATGACACAGGACAAAAGGCGTTGCGCATCTGCAACGCAAGACAGCATAGAGCGTACGGCCGCGGCAGCCTCAATTGACAAGACCTTCGCGAGACGCCAACGTGCCGGAGTCGAAGGTTCCTCGAAGACTCTGTCTGAGAGGATGAAAAGGGAACACGGTGTGTGCCGCGAAGGCGCCGAAGCCGTGGCTGCCCCCGCAACTGTGAGCGGTGAGCGCTCCGCCGAGCAAGACCACTGGGCAACCGGGAAGGTCAGGCGGAAAGCAACGACCCGCAAGCCAGGAGACCTGCCGTCGACCGTGACAGGGCTGATGCGCGAACGGGGGTGTTCGGGCATTGTCGGGACCTTCCAAAGGAACGCTCCGAAGGCGCTGACGCGATTTTTTGGTCACTCGGCTTCGGAGGGAAGAATGTCCGACACGTTCAAGTCAACGGGCGCAGTGCGCGCCCACTCGTCCTCAAATCTGGCAAGAGGTCTGCGCGCCGCCCTCATGGGCATCGCGGCGCTGGTCGCGCTTCCGGCCGCTGCGAGCGCCAATTGCGAAGTGCCGGTCGAGCGTCTCGATCCGTTCGTGGAAGCCAACGGGCGTATGGCGCTCACCGATCGCGTCACGGGCGGGACCTACGCTGCGCTGAACCAAGTCGGCATCGATGTCGGCGGCGCTTACGTGGCCGAGCCGTTCTACAATTGGGGCGGCATCGACGAGGGCGGCGAATATCAGGGCGTCCTCGAGCTCTATGTGAACGCGGACATGAAGCGGCTCGGTCTTTGGGACGGGCTTTGCTTCCACGCCAACGGCTTCCAGATTCACGGCAACTCGATCACGGGCGCCAATATCGGCGCCCTGATGCCGGTCACCAGCTTCGAGGCGAACGACGCGACGCGCCTGTTCGAGATCTGGTTCGAGCAGTTCCTGTTCAACGACACGGTCTCGGTCAAGGTCGGTCAGCTCGCGGCGGACGAAGAGTTCTTCGCGGCCGACGGCGGCGGATACTTCATCAACGGCACGTGGGGATGGGCGCCGATCGCGGCTGAAAACAATCCCGGCGGTGGCCCCGCCTACCCGCTGGCTACGCCCGGCGTGCGCGTCGCCGTGACGCCGACGGAGCAGACAAGCCTGATGATCGGTATCTACAACGCAATCCGGCGCCGGATTGCGCGGCCGACGATCCACAAGAGTGTAATCCCGACGGCCTGGATTTCGGTCTCCGGGACCATTCGCTCCTGATGGCGGAAGGCGCCTACAGCTATACGCTTGGCGGCGGAGAACTCCCCGGTACGATCAAGATCGGCGGTTGGAACCACTTCGGAGACTTCGAGCATCTCTATGTCGATGCTGGCGGGAACCCGATCGCGATTTCCGGCAATAACGGCAAGCCGCTCGACAACGATTATGCGCTCTATGTGATCCTGGACCAGCTCCTGTGGCATGCGCCGGGGACCGAAGAGGGGCAGGGCCTCGGCTTCTTCACCCGGTTTGCAGGTGCGCCGGACGATCGCAACTATGTCGATTTCTACTTCGACGTGGGCCTGACGCTTACGGGCATGATCCCCGGCCGTCCGGACGATGCGCTTGCGATCGGCTACGCCTATACGAGCATTTCCGATCGGGCGCAGGCTTTCAACGTGTCCAACGGCGATCCTGCCGGCGAGGGCTACGAAGCTTGATCGAAATCGCCTACACCATGGAAGTCGTCGACGGTTGGACGCTCCAGCCTGACTTCCAGTACATCATGAACCCCGACGGCGGCGTCGAAGCCGACAACGCCACGGTTATCGGTGCGCGCAGCACGTTCGCGTTCTAGACTGGCCGCGTGGTCCACACAGGTTCAAACGTAAGTCAAAGTCAGTCGACCCAGACAGCACCGTCAGGCCAGGCAAAAGCCTGGCTTGGCGGTGTCCTCCTTTTCGGGGCGTGCCTGCCCCTGATGGCGGGAATGGTCACGCGGGGCGGCACGGCCGGCGAGACGGCCATGCCTGAGGTCCTCGCCCCGGCGACCGACTTCTCGAGGGCCGAGCCCGGCGAGGATCTGCCCGGGGGCGACGCCACGTCCCGCCGGGCGACCGACAACGTGAACGCGTTTTCGCAGTCCTCCGGCAATATGGGGTTCCGCAAGGAACTCGACTTCAAGATCGGCAACAGCATTTTCCGGCGGCTCTGGGTCTCCGCGCCCGCGTCCACCGACGCATCGGACGGGCTTGGACCGCTGTTCAATGTGCGCGGCTGCCAGAACTGTCATCTGAAGGACGGACGCGGCCAGCCGCCGGCGGCAGCGCAGACGCCCGGCCCGGCGGGCGCGCTCCTGTTCCGCCTGTCGGTGCCGCCCAAGACCGACGCGGACAGGGCGCTGCTGGCTTCCGGCAAGGTGACGGTGCTGCCCGATCCCGTCTATGGCGGTCAATTGCAGGACATGTCGATCCAGGGGCACGAGCCCGAGGGCGCGGTCAAGATCACCTATGTAGAGAGCGACGTCTCACTCGCGGACGGCGAAACGGTATCGCTGCGCGCTCCGAGCTACGAACTGACCGGGTTGAACTACGGTCCGATCAGCCCGGACGTCATGGTGGGACCGCGCATCGCGCCGCCCATGATCGGGCTCGGCCTACTCGAGGCCGTGCCGGAAGAGCAGATTATGGCCTATGCCGACCCCGCCGATGAGGACGGCGACGGAATCTCCGGCAGGCCCAACCGGATCTGGTCGGCGCTTCACGACAAGGAAATGATCGGTCGGTTCGGCTGGAAGGCGAACGTGCCGACGATGGCCGAACAGAATGCAGCCGCCTTCTCGGGCGATATCGGCATTTCGACCACGCTGCATCCGAGCGGCGCAGGCGACTGCACCGAGAAGCAAACGAAATGCTTCAATGCGCCGTCCGGCAACTCGCCCAAATACCAGAACGTGGAGGTGGGCGATGAGCTGTTCGACCTCATGACGTTCTACACGCAGAATCTCGCGGTGCCGCGGCGCCGGACCCCGGACGCTCCGGAGATCCTGAATGGCAAGGCGCTCTTTTACGAGACCGGCTGCGCGGACTGTCATCGGCCCAAGCTCTTGACCGGCGAGGTGCCAAAGCAACCGCACCTGTCCAACCAGCTCATCTGGCCGTACACGGACATGTTGCTGCACGACATGGGCGAGGGGCTCGCCGACAACCGCCCCGACGGCCTGGCCGGCGGGCAGGAATGGCGCACGCCGCCGCTTTGGGGGATCGGCCTGACCGAGACCGTGAACGGGCACACGCAGTTTCTCCACGACGGCCGCGCCCGCAACCTCACGGAAGCCATTCTCTGGCACGGCGGCGAAGCGCAAGAGGCGCGCGACACATTCGCCGCGCTGGACAAGGAGGACCGGGAGCGCCTACTGGCGTTTGTGAACTCGCTTTAGGGCCTTCAACCCGGAACCCGCCATGATCCATCGCCTCCGTTTCACGCTGTCGCTCGGTCTCGCGCTTCTTGCGCTCGGAAGCGCCGCGACGGCGGCGAGGGCCGATGCCGATCACGCCGCCATCGCGGAGGCCGCACTCACCAAAGTCATTCGGCCGGGCTACGAGGCCTTCGCGGGCGAAGCGAAGACGCTGGCGGCCAAGACCGGCGCGCTATGCGCCGAACCGTCCGAAGCGGCGCTGACGGAAGCGCGCGCGGCCTTTGTCGATGCGGTCAAGGGATGGAGCGCCGTCGAGATCTTTCAGTTTGGCCCCGTCAACCGCGAACATCGCTACGAGCGCCTGTTCTTCTGGCCGGACCGGAAGGGACTCGGTCAGCGCCAGGTGCGGCAAGCGCTGTCCAAGCAGGACGAAACCGTGACGAGTGTCAAAACGCTCGACGGGAAGAGCGTCGCGCTTCAGGGCTTGCCGGCACTCGAATATCTTCTCTACGGCACGGGCGCGGACGAACTCTCCGAGCCGGGCGGCGCGGCCCAATTCCGATGCGCCTTCGCTGCGGCGGTCGCCGGCAATATCGCCCAGCTCGCGCAGGAGCTTGTGGCGGCCTGGGGCCCCGGCGCGCCCTTCACCAAGAGCTTTCTTCAGCCGGACCCGGACGGGGCTCTCTACCGCGCCCATCAAGACGTGACGCTCGAGCTCTTCAAGGCTTTCAGTGGTGGCATCGAGCGGGTCCGCGATCAGAAGCTCGGCCGCGTGCTCGGAGAGTCCGCCGAGCGCGCCCGTCCGCGGCTGGCCGCGTTTTGGCGCAGTGGCCAGACCTTCCAGAACATGGCCGGCAATCTTCAATCCGTGCGCAAGCTCTTTGTGGACGCCGGCTTCGCGGAAATCGTTGCGGACCAGTCCCCGGGGGTCGAGGACTCCATTCTTTTCGACCTCGACCGCAGCGCCCGCATTCTGTCCGGCGAAGAGGAGCCGATCGCCGAGGCGGTCGCGAACTCCGAGCAGCGCGACAAGCTCATGGCGCTGCGCGTTGCGCTGAAGAGCGCCAACGGCACCGCGTCGGGCATGATCGCAGAGGGCGCGGGGCTCAGTTTCGGTTTCAATGCAGGCGATGGAGATTAGCGATGCAGCTTGACAG
The DNA here is from genome assembly GCF_001723285.1 of Methyloceanibacter methanicus. Lineage (GTDB taxonomy): Bacteria > Pseudomonadota > Alphaproteobacteria > Rhizobiales > Methyloligellaceae > Methyloceanibacter > Methyloceanibacter methanicus. The sequence goes on from NZ_LPWG01000010.1 coordinate 167,645, forward strand.
GCGCACCGTGCTGAAGGGGCTCGGCGGATCGGCCTTTGCGCTGACGGTCCCGGCGCATATCGCGGCCGCGCCGTTGCCGGAGCGCTTCGCCGCCGCGCGCAAAGACGACTTCGGCAACTACTCGGCGGCGCTGTTCGATCTCGAACGCGGCGATATCCGCGAGGTCCTTCTGCCGGCACGCGGCCATGACGTCGCCTTGCGTCCGGGCGGGTCCGAATGGGTGGCCTTCGCGCGCCGTCCCGGCCGTTTCGGCGTGGCCGTGCCGATGGACGCGCGAGAGCCGGTCTGGTTCTCCGCGCAAGCTGGGCGGCACTTTTACGGTCATGGCGTCTTCTCCACCGACGGGCGGGTGCTCTACACCACCGAGAACGACTATGAAGGCGGACGCGGCGTCATCGGCGTGCGCGATGCAGACGCGGGCTATCGTCAGATTGGCGAGCTTCCGAGCCATGGCATCGGCCCGCACGATCTCGCGCTTCTGTCCGATGGGCGCACGATGGTCATCGCCAATGGCGGCATTCGCACCCATCCAGATCGCAGGCGCGAGGAACTGAACCTCGCGGACATGGAGCCGTCCCTCACCTACGTGGATATCCGGACCGGCGACCTTTTGGAGGCGCACGGGCTCTCGAACGATCTGCGCCGTCTGTCGATCCGGCATCTGGCCGTCGCCGCGCGGGACACGGTCGTGTTCGGATGTCAGTACCGGGGCCCCGGAGACGACCTTCCGCCGTTGATCGGGTTCCATCGGCGTGGGGAAAACCCGAGCCTCGTACCCGCGCCCGACGAAACGCAAACGACCCTCAAGAACTACATCGGGTCCGTGACGGCCGATTCCGATGGCTCCGTCGTGGGCGCCTCGGCGCCCCGGGGCGGGGTGGTCACCTATTGGGACGTGTCGGCGCGCCGGTTTCTCGGCGCCTGCGACGCGCGCGACGGCTGCGGACTCGCGCCAACCCATCAGGGTGCGACATTCTTGCTCACCAGTGGCGAGGGCTGGCTCGCATCCGGCGGTGCAGGAGGCCTCGGACCGCGCCAGGCCACGCGTTATCACTGGGACAATCACGCGATTCTGGTGCGCTAGGCGGGTAAGTCCGGCTGATACAACCGGACGCGACACCATTGGGACGGCGCCCGGCGCAACGTTCCAATTCTCACCGCATTTGTCGGGCTAAGTCGTGCGGCTCGTCCGGGGGATCAATGCAGCGCTACTCTTCTGACAACACGCGGCGGCGTCGCGCGCACTTGTGCCTGTTTCACGGCCGCTTGTGCCCGCTCCGATGCGGCCTCGCGGGGTCGAACTCGAGGGCGCGGTGCCCCCAGAGCCACCCGACACGGATATTGGGGACGTGCATTTGAAGATCGAGCGGCGGGGTCCTCGCCGCCTGTGCCGTGGCGCTCCTGGGCGCGAATATTTTCGCACCGTCGTCCTGGGTCGAAGCACGCACCGCCGCCTGGCTCAAGGCGCAGACCGGGCGCGATCTGACGGTCAAGGGCGCCACGCGACTTTCCTTCCGGCCGTCCCCTCATATCGAAATCACCGATGCCGTCGTCACCGAGCCCAACACCGGCGAAGGTGCGGCGGCTCTTTCGATTCCGAAACTCGAAATCGACATCGGGCTCTTCGGCCTCCTGACCGGCGGCGCCACGATTGATCGCATCGTGCTGGAGCAGCCGGTACTTGCCCTGCACGCAGACGATGCGCCGCAAGCCGCGCTGTCCGGCGAAGAGAGTGGGATGCCATCGGCGTCCGCTGCGCCCCCGGCGCCGGTCTCCCAGGCGTCCGATTCCGCCGCGCCACGGGCACTGGCCATCCGGGACTTCCAGATCGCGGACGGCACGGTCCTTATTCACAGCACGCGCCGCGCCATACCAAGACGGTTCGATCGCATCAATGCCGCACTCACCCTGCCTGAGGCCTCGGCGCCTCTGACGGGGCGCGCCAGTTCAACTGGCGCAACAAAGCCGTTGGCTTCGATTTCGAACTGGCCTCGCCGGCGGACCTGACCGAGCAGCGTCCGGCACGGCTCGAGTTCGCCGTCGAAGCCGACACGGTCGATCTACAGTTCTCCGGCGACGTGGTCACGGCGCCGTCCGTGACCGGCCAGGGCACGCTGTCGGCGAAGACGCGCTCCGTGCGTCAGCTCTTTGCCTGGCTCAAGGGCGTATCCGGGGCTGTCCCGGTCGCCGGCCCAGGCGAACTCACCGGCACCGCCGCCTGGACGGGTGACGGGATCGCGCTCAGCGACGTGCGCTTCGTGCAGGAAAATGCGCGCGGCAAGGGCGAGGCACGGATTTCCCTGACGGGCCCGAGGCCACGCATCGAGGGCGACTTCGTCGTCGACGACCTCAATCTCGGTCCGATGCTGGCGCTGGCAGGTGGCGGATCGCACATGGGCCTTGAAGACCCGGTGCCCATCCCGCTCGTGTCCCGGACGCAGCCGGGCGGTACGACGGATTGGTTCTCCACGCCGACCGGCCCGTCCGCCCAGATCGAGCAGGCCGTGGTCCCGCCACCCGGACCGCTTGCTGGGGCGGCGCCGCGCCTCCTGACGCCGGGGCCGGGCGTCTCGCAGCCGAGCCTCACAATTTCCATGCCGCAGACCGCCATCGATCACGTGCTGGAGACGGATCCCGCAGGCGGGCCCGCCGCACCTCTGTTCGATGCCGATATCGATTTGGACATCCGCAAGGCCCAGCTCGGCGGGGTGCGTATGGGGCCGAGCGCGGTCAGCCTCGACTTCGTGGACGGGGCTCTCAAGGCCACGCTCTGGCACCTGGCGCTTTATCGTGGCGACGGGCGCGGGATCTTGACCGCCAATCTCGCCGATCCGGTTCCGAGCTTCACCGGCGATCTTCGCCTGCAAGGCGTCGATACGGCCGCGCTGTTGAACGATGCGGTGGGAACGGACAGGCTGGAAGGCCGGGCCCGGCTCACCCTCAACATCTCGGGCGAGGGCCGGACCGCGCAGGCCATCGCCTTGTCGCTCAGGGGCAACGGTGCGTTCGCCGTGGACGAAGGCACCATCGACGGGATCGCGCCGCCGACGCTGATTCATGGGCTGGAGTCCGGTACGTTCGACCTCCGCCGGGACCTCGCGGCGAAGACGGAGTTCAGCCTGCTTGCGGGCAGTTTCGATATCAATCACGGCCTCGCCAAGACCAGCAATCTAAGGCTCAGAAGCCCGTCGGTGAGTTTCGACGCGGATGGCGTTGTGAACCTGCCGCGCGAGACGCTCGACATCCTGATAAACCCGGGCCCGGTCGCCAAAGAGCAGGGTGGCGGCGTCGCCGCCGTGTCCGAGCACCTCGCGCCGCTTCGGATCGACGGGCCGCTGACGAGCCCGCGGATCGGGCCGGCCGACAGCCCGCTGGTGGCGGAGAGCGAGGAATCGGTGCCGCTTCTCAACATGCCCGGCCTGGTGCTCCAGGAAAGAGGCGGCGCCAAGCGTGGGCGCCAGCTCACGGACGGCGGTGCGACGGGCGGACAGAATCCGCCACAGCCGAGCGCGCTCGCCCCGTCCTTCTCCGCCGCGCCCACGGACGCTGACGGCTCACCGCCGCTGCGTATGGAATCCCTGCGCTAGGCCCGCGCGCCGGACCTAGGGCATTCCGGGCATTCCGGCGCTGTTACTTCTTCTTCGAGACGAGGGCCATGCGCTTCTCGTCCAGGGCCTCCAGGCCAAGGGGCAAGCCTTCGAGCTCGGCGACCGTCTGGATCGCCCGGCCGTTCAGCGCGTAGACGACGATCGTTGCTTGTTTCGACTTCGAGAGCTCCTGCAGCATGTCGTCGGGCACCAGGAACAGCGCCTTGCAGCCCATCGGCAGGCAGGTCTGGAACGGCATCCGATAGGTCGTGCCCGTATCCGTCGAAAACTCCACGCCACGTTGAAGCGCGACGCCGGTCGGCCCGTCCACGCGCAGGACGAACCGTCCCTGGGGGCCGTAGGTCAGGATGACGCGGAAGATCAGCTTCTGCGTCTCCTTTTCGATCAGGGGCAGGACGAGCGAGCAACGCTCCTCCGCGGTTCCCGGGTCGCCTTCCTTGCCGCACAGCATGGTCCAGTGGCCGTAGCCCCCGGCGACCCGCGCCACTGGCTTCGCAGGCGTGGCGGAAGCCTGCGGGGCGGGTTTGGTCTTCTGCGCGGCGGACGACTGGGCCTGCGCCGTGCCGGCCCCCGCGCTAAAGAGCAGGGCAACCGCGAAGATCGCCAATACCATCGGATGCCGTCGCATCAACACGTCCCTTCTCGCGATGTGGGTGCCCCAACGGGCGCGGCCTCTTCGGGGCCCGGGGACATAAGCGTCAAACGGGCCTCCTTGCAACGTCGTTGCCCGGTCCGGTTCGCAGCCACTTGCCTCGGGGCTTTGCAGCCTATAGATGCGACCGATGACACAAGCGCCAGCGGATGAAGAACGGCCGAACCAGCCGGAAAGGTCTCCCAGGATCGGCCTCGTGAGCCTCGGATGTCCGAAGGCGCTCGTCGATTCGGAAAGAATTGTGACCCGGCTGCGCGCGGAAGGCTACGAGCTTTCGCCGAGCTACGAAGGGGCGGACGCCGTCGTCGTCAACACGTGCGGCTTTCTCAACAGCGCCAAGGAAGAGTCTCTCCAGGCCATCGGCGAGGCGCTGGCCGAGAACGGCCGCGTGATCGTCACCGGTTGTCTCGGCGTCGAGGCAGATCGAATCCGCGATCAGTATCCGGACGTTCTCGCGATCACCGGACCGCAAGCCTATGACGCGGTCGTCGAGGCCGTCCATGAGGCGGTGCCGCGGGCGCACGATCCGTTCATGGACCTCGTGCCGCCGCAGGGCGTCCGCTTCACGCCGCGTCACTACGCCTATCTGAAGATCTCGGAGGGCTGCAATCACGCCTGCAGCTTCTGCATCATTCCGCATTTGCGCGGCCCGCTGAAAAGTCGGCCGCTCAGCGATGTCATGCGCGAGGCCGAGCGGCTCGTGGCCGCCGGCGTGCAAGAACTCCTGGTGATCTCCCAGGACACGAGCGCGTACGGCCTGGATCTCGGCTACGCGCCGTCGGCGTGGGGTGGGCGCACTTGCGAAACGCGCTTCACCGATCTCGCCGAGGCGCTCGGCTCGCTCGGCGTCTGGGTGCGCCTGCATTATGTCTATCCCTATCCGCATGTGGACGGGGTGCTGCCTCTGATGGCGGACGGGCGTGTCCTGCCCTATCTCGACATTCCCTTTCAGCATGCCAGCCCGCGCGTTCTGAAGGCGATGCGCCGGCCCGCACACCAGGAAAAGACGTTGCAGCGCCTTGCGGATTGGCGCGCGTCGTGTCCGGAGCTTGCGGTCCGGTCCACCTTCATCGTCGGCTTTCCCGGCGAGAGCGACGAGGACTTCGAGGCGCTGCTCGAGTGGCTCAGCGCGGCGCGGCTGGCCCGTGTCGGGTGCTTCAAATACGAGGACGTCGACGGCGCACCGGCCAATGCGTTGCCCGATCAAGTGCCTGCGGCGGTCAAGGAGGAGCGCTATGCCCGTCTCATGGCGCATCAGCAAGCCATCAGCGCCGAAATCCTCGAGGGTCGTGTCGGCGAGACGCTGGAGGTCATCGTGGACGATGTCGACGCGGAGGGCGCCATCGCGCGCTCGCACTGGGACGCGCCGGAGATCGACGGGAATGTCTTCATCGACGAGGCGGCGGGACTTCAGCCGGGCGACAGGGTGATGGTGACGGTGACGGACGCGAGCGAATACGATCTATGGGCGCGCCCCGTGCGGCGCCCGGCCTGCGCGGACGAGTCCGCCGCCTAACAGGATCGGACGCCTAACAGGAATTGTCGTCCTTCTTCACGGTCAGGCTGCGCCTTGGGCGCGCGTAGAACGTCTGGCCCATGGTGAACGAGCCCGGGCTGAAGAACGTGCTGAGTCCGACCAGCGGCTTGAAGGCGTAGGTCACCTCGGCGACGATCACGCTGCTCTTGGGATCGGTCAGGCCCGTTGGCACGTTGAACGTCGAGCCCTTGGTCCGGGCAGAGCCCGTGTTGGCGCAGCTCCACTCGACCTTCCCGACATTGTTGTCGTTGGCAACGACACTGGTGAGCACGATCTTGAGCGGCGCCGTGGCGTAGGGGGTCATGATGCTCGTGGACGCGGCCTGAATGTCTCGGACGTCGTCCCTGGTAACGGACTTGACCTGCGCGGTGAGGTCCGCGGCGGTCGTCGCAACCTGAAGGGTCCGGCGATAGATCGTCAGCGCGTTGTTGACCTCGACCGCGCCGAGATAAAGACCGATCAGCACGGGCAGGATGAGCGCGAATTCGAGTGCGAGGCGCCCCGGCGATCGCGGCCGAGCCGGCCTGTCACACGCGTCAAGCGCTGCCGCATACGCGCGCTCATGGATCGACAGACTCCCACCGTGCAAGTCTCCTATAGGTACGGCTCGTTGCGGAATGCCGCTGTGGACACGAGCAAGCGGTCCCCGTTGGCCATGTTGCCCAAGGCGTCGAGACCCATGGCGGACGGGAACAGAGAGCTGAGCTCCAGAGGGTAGAAGGCGCGCACGATGACGACCTGTTCCGGGCTACCCGGGTCGAAGGTCACGTTGTCGTTGATCTTCCCGTCCTCGCCCAAGGCCGGCGTCAGCCCGCTCGCGGCCGCCGCGAAGCTGTCGTAGCTCCGCACGTCGAGCATCACCTTCCCGCATGAAAGGGGACCGACGAAGTCCTTGCAAAGTTCTTCCTTGAACTTTGCCGCATCGAAGCCCTTCGTCTGCACCTGTCCCGTCCGAATCATGCGCGCGCCACGCGCGACGGCGCCATCCAGGGCGAAGTTCGCGAAGTAGACGTATCCGACTTGGACCACGGCGAGCAGCAGGAAAATCAGCGGCATGGCGATCAACGCGAATTCCAGCGCCGAGGCGCCGCGATCGTCGCGTGCGAAACGGGCGCCGATTGTGCCACCGCGTGCGGCTCGGGTCGGACGTCTGAGAGCAATTAACATGCATAAACAAATAGAGCGCGGCCGTTTAACGCCCGGTAAACGGGAGGTTTGGCGATTTGATAAGGTAAATCTGGAAGTAATACAGGTTAAATCAAAGTATATTTGAATTTTAGCAAATTGAGAGACGGGACGTAAAAACGTTTCTGCTTAGATGGGCTCCGCTGGACATGGGGCACGTCAAAAAGATGCCCCTGCCGGTCACAAAGACAGGGGTGTCAAATGTTGAAGTTTTCGAGTGCGCACGCGCGCCGGTTCGCGCGCGACAAACGCGGCAATGCGGCCATTCTCTTCGGGCTGGCCATTATCCCGATCATTCTCATCGTCGGCGTCGCCGTCGACTACGGCCGGGCCATGACGGTTCGCGGCACGATCTCGGATGCGGCGGACAGCGCCGCGCTGGCGATCGGTTCGTGGGTCGGGCTGTCGGAGGCCGAACTCGAGGACAAGGCGCAGAAGTTCTTCGACGCGAATTACGCTTCGACCCTGTCCAAGGACATCAAGAGCAATTTCAAGGTGAGCTTCATCGGCGACGACATTGTCGTGCAGGCCAATGCCTCCGTGCCGACCACCTTCCTGCGGCTTGCCAATGTCGACAGTCTCGACGTGGGCGTCCAGAACACGATCACCAAGCGCCAGCGCAACATCGAGCTCGCGCTGGTGCTGGATACGACCGGCTCCATGGGGTCCAGCGGCAAGATGAACGCCATGAAGGCCGCCGCGAAATCCATGGTCGACGATCTCTTCGGCAAGCAGTCCGTCTCCGACACGCTGGACGTGGCCGTGGTGCCGTTTGCCGCCACGGTGAATGTCGGCAAGGACAAGAAGAACGAGGCTTGGCTCGACAAGGGCAAGTACCCGAACATGTCTCGATATCCAAGGAAAACTTCGACTTCAAGAACGGCGAAAGCGTGCTGGATATCTCCGATCAACTCAAGAGCAGGCGGAACAGTTGGGCATGGCAGGGTTGCGTCCGCGAGCGTGCCGATCCTTACGAGCTGACCGACGCAACTCCCGCGCAGGGCGACAGGGACACGCTGTTCACCCCATACCTCGCGCCCGATGAGCCCGATGACGACAACGGCGGCTCCTACAACGGCAATACCTACATCGACGACGATGGATGTGGCGTGAGCAACAACGGCGGTGGCAGGCGCGGTCGGGGCGGGAACACGAACAACGCCACACCCCAGCAATGCCAGGAATACACGGGTAAGTACTTCTCGCCCTCCACCGACCGGAGCAGCGCGTCACCCAACCTGCACTGTCCGCCCACGGCCATCACCGCGTTGAGCGACAGCAAGAGCACCGTGACCAACGCGATCAATGCGCTGCAGCCTTCGGGCAACACGGTGATCCCGGCAGGGCTGCTCTGGGGCTGGCGCGTGCTGTCTCCGGGTGCCCCTTTCACCGAAGCAGAGCCCTATGACGAAGAAGAGCGCGTCAAGGCGATCGTGCTGTTGACCGACGGCGAGAACAACGTGAATGGCGGCCAAAGCTTCAATGGCTCGACGTTCAACGCGTTCGGCTTCAAATCGAATGGGCATCTTGGCAGCAATCCGAACAGCGAGCTGAACAGCAAGACGCAGACGGTGTGCAACAACATCAAGGCCAAGGGCATTCGGATCTATACGATCGGATTCCGCATCAACGACTCGACGACGCACAATCTCCTGAGGAACTGCGCGTCGAAGCCGGACATGTACTACAACTCACCTTCGAACTCGCAGCTCGCGGCGATCTTCAGCGAGATCGCGCAAGGCTTGAGTGAGCTGCGCATCGCCCAGTAGGCGCGTCACGGTTCTAGGGAAGCAGACAATGGAAAGGCCCGGTGCAAGCCATGCGCCGGGCCTTCATGCGTCTTGGTGTGACGGCGGGTTGCCGCTCGCCTATTCGCCGGCGCCCTGTCCTTCCGCGGCGGCCTGGCCGATACCCTGCTTGGCCCTGATCTCTTTCGAGATGGTATCGAAATAGGCGGGCGTATCGCCGATCACGAGCGGCGTCTCGCAATTGGGCGCGCAATGGACGGTCTCGCGCTTGACGCCCCGATACACGGTGACGAAGCCGCCATCCGGTTCCTGGACCACGACCCGGCGGTTCACGAGGACCTGTCCGCTTGTGTCGGTGACGATCAGGTTGGTCTCGCCGAACGACTTGCCGGTGAGAACGAGCGTGTCGCTGCTTTGCACGGCGACGTCGGCGATCGACGGATTGCCGACCACGATTTCGGCCGCAGGACGCTCCAAGCGCACCATCAGGGCCTGATCGATCAGGACTTCGATATCCCTGTCCGAGGCATACCGGCCCGAGGCCAGCACGGGCTGTGTGGACGCAATTGCTAAGGCCGCGGCCAGTGAAAGTCCGCAGACCCGACGGCCCGGGCGAAACCGGAATGCCATTGGCTTCCTATCCCCTACGCTCAACTACTAACGAGGACTGAATGTCAGTGGCGATCTCACTCCGAAAAGATGAAGGATTGGCAAACCCTGTCGCCGGCGCTCGGTTAACGCGGTCTTAAGCCTTCGCGGCAAGACTTTGCCGGACATCGCGGGGGCAGCGAATCCGGTGCGTGAACGCCGGAGCGCGGAGCACAGGCAGAGCGGCAAATGGTGACCGACCTACTCATTATCTCGATCTTTCCGTTGGCCATGGCCTTTGCGGCGGCATACGACCTGTTCTCGATGACCATCCCCAACTGGTTGTCGCTGGCGGTGGTCGCCGGCTTTGCGGTGCTTGCGTCCCTGGTCGGCATCGGCTGGGAGGCCGCCGGTCTCCATGTCGTTCTGGCTCTCGGCGCGCTGGTGATCACCTTCGCCTTGTTCTCCTTCGGCTGGATCGGCGGAGGCGATGCGAAGTTCTTCGCGGCAACCTGCCTGTGGATGGGCCCTGAACTCATCCTCGGCTATGCGGTGTATGCCGCCGTGCTGGGCGGTCTGTTGACGCTTGTGCTCCTGCTGGTGCGGTCGATGCCGCTTCCGGCAACGCTGTACTCGCAGCAATGGATCACGCGGCTGCACGATTCCAACGAGGGCGTGCCCTATGGCATCGCGCTCGCCGCGGCCGGCCTCTTGGTCTATCCCGACACGCCATTCATGGCGGCTCTTGGCGGCTAACGCCTCAATCCGCAGCCTCTTCCAAACCTGATCCCCACTCCCATGGCACCCGATCCTGGGCGCCATGAAGCACGCCTTGCCTGTGCCGCAACGGCATCAGCCTGCGGCCAATTTGGCACATCCATTAACTTCGCGTTGAGGTTTGGTGGGGCAGAGTTGGCCTCAATCGGCGCAACCCAAAGGGCGCCAAAGGGGAAGAGCTAAAGATGAAAAAAGGAAGGGTCGTCGTCCTCGGGATTGCCGCAACGGCTGCACTCGCGGCCGCGTGGATGGCCAACTCGCTCATCTCCAGACCGCCCGAAGTGCAGCAGGTTGAAACGACTGTTGGCGCCACCGACGTGCTCGTCGCGTCCAAGGACATCAATCTCGGCGACAGCGTCCGCGCCGACGATTTCAAATGGCAGCAATGGCCCGTGGAGGGCGTGACCCCCGGCTTGATCACCAAGGAGTCGCAGCCCGACGCTCCCTCCGAGCTTTCCGGTGCCGTTGCGCGCGCGCCCTTCATTGCCGGCGAGCCCATCAAGGATCAAAAGCTGATCAAGATTTCCGAAGGCGGTGTCATGGCCGCCATACTGCCGCGCGGCATGCGTGCTGTGTCGACTCCTATTCGGGAGGAAACCGCGGCCGGAGGCTTCATACTCCCCAACGACCGGGTCGACGTTATCCTGTCCCACAAGCAGAAATCCGGCCGGAAGGAAGAGACGGTCAGCGAAGCGGTGCTTCGCAATGTGCGCGTCCTTGCGATCGGCCAGGCCCTCGAAAATGACGATGGCGAGAAAGTCGTGGCCGGAAAGACCGCCACGCTCGAATTGACTCCGAGCCAGGCGGAAGTGCTGACCCTCGCGCAGTCCATCGGCGAGATTTCATTGTCGTTGCGCAGCCTCGCCGACGCCCAGACAACCGACGAGTCGACGGCGCCGATCGGCGACGACGGATCGAGCACGGTCAAGCTTTTGAAGTACGGCGTGCCCTCGCGGTCCTTCGGGGTCAACTGAGAATGCGAATGACAGACAGAACAAAAAAAGGCTACCGGATGCGTCGCTCTCTCCTTGCTTCCCTCCTCCTGCCCGTGGCGCTCGCCGCCGCGTTCGCGGCGGCCGCGATGACGATCGCGCCCGGTTCGGGATACGCCCAGTCCTACCATCGGTCCTTGTTGCGGGTCGGGGACGGCCAAGTCCGCAACATCAAGCTCGGCCTCAACAAGTCGATGATCGTGGAGCTGCCGCGCCCGGTGCGGGAGGTCATGGTCTCCAACCCCGCTCAGATCGACGCGGTGATGCAAAGCGCCACCCGTGCCTATCTCATCGGCAAGAATCTCGGCGAAGCCAACATCCTCTTCATCGACAACAACGGCAGCCAGGTCGCGGTGCTGGAGGTGACGATCGAGCGCGATCTCGGCGCCCTGGAAAATCTGATCGCGCGGCTCATTCCCGGCTCGCGCGTCCATGTCGAAACGGTGGGGCAGAACGTCGTTCTCACGGGCAGCGTGCCAACGCCCATCGATGCCACGCGCGCGAGCGAGATCGTCAACAGCTTCCTGGATTCCGGCGCCGCGGCCTCGAGCAACTCGGCTGCGGGCGGCGGCACCGCGATCACGGTCAACACGGGCGGCAATGCCGGCAGCTCCAGCGGCGATAGCGGCTCGAACCGTGTGATCAACATGATCACCGTCGAAGGGCGTGAGCAGGTGCTCCTCAAGGTCTCCGTGGTCGAGATGGAACGGAACGTCATCAAGCAGCTCGGCGTCGATCTGGCCGCGATCGTCAATTCGGGCAATTTCGGCTTCGCCGCGCTTTCGGCCTTGCCTTATCCCGTCAACGGCGCCGTCGGCGCAGCCGCCAGCGGATTGCTCGGTGGGGGCGGTCTTGCCAATCTCGTCGACAGCCGTCCGGGTGCCGCACTCGCCGGCGCTGGGTGGCAGTCCGGCAGCAGCCAAGTCGACGCCGTCCTCCGCGCCCTCGAACAGAACGGGCTGATCCACACGCTCGCGGAACCGAACCTGACCGCGATCTCCGGCGAGACGGCCAACTTCCTGGCCGGCGGCGAGTTCCCCATTCCGGTCGCGCAGCAGCTGGATCAGATCACGGTCGAATTCAAGAAGTTCGGTATTGGCCTGTCGTTCACGCCGGTCGTGATGTCCGAGGGGCTGATCAGCCTCAAGATTTCGACCGAGGTCAGCGAGCTCTCGACCGAAGGCGCCGTCGTGCTCAGAAACATCTCCATTCCGGCCTTGAAGGTCCGGCGTGCGGAGACGGCGGTCGAGTTGCCGAGCGGCGGATCGATTGTGATCGCCGGGCTGCTGTCGGATCAATCGCGCCAAGCCATCAGCGGCTATCCCGGCCTGAAAAGCCTGCCGGTGCTGGGGACCCTGTTCCGCAGCCGCGATTTTCAGTCGAAGGAAACCGAGCTCGTCGTTCTCGTCACGCCCTATGTCGTCAAACCGGCCGCGCGCCAGCAACTGGCACGCCCCGACGACGGATTCGCCTGGGCATCGGACGTGAACAGCGATCTCCTTGGTCAAATGAACCGGATCTACGGACGCGATCCCGAGCGGGCGCCAGTCGGCAACTACTCGGGCGATGTCGGATTCATCGTCGAGTAGGGGAAAGAGGAAGGTCAGATGATGTCAATTGCTCGAGGTCCCCGAGACTTTGTACGCCCAAGAGGCTTTATACGCCCAAGGCTCGCACTGATTGCGGCGCTCATGGTGGTGGGTCCCACATTGGCCGGTACGGTGAGCGGTTGCGCGCAAGGTCCGCGCATGGAGGCGCCGTTCACGTTGTCCGACCCGACCCAGCGTCATCCGATCCAAGTCGGCGAAGGCGAGTCGATGCTCGACATTGCCGCGCCGCGCGGCGCGCGTGGCTTGACCGGGATGCAGTGGAACCGGCTTTACGGCTATCTCGCGAACTATCAGGAGCGAGGCACCGGCGGTCTGATCGTCCGGACGCCGTCGGGCAGCGCCAACCAGGCGGCCGCCAAGCGTGTCTACGGCGACATCCGCCACGCCATGCGGCGCTCGGGGATCAATCCGCGGGACGTGCGGGTCGAACCGTACTACGCGAACCAGGATCCGTCGGCGCCCGTGCGCCTGTCCTACATGGAGCTCAAGGCGAAGGGGCCGGATTGTCCGGATTGGTCGGAGAACCTTGCGCGCAATCCCGCCAACCTGCCACCGCCGAACATGGGCTGCGCGACGCAGAAGAACCTCGCGGCCATGATCGCCGATCCGCAGGACCTGCTCACGCCGAGGCCCGAAGCGCCGCGGCCGGGCGAACGGCGCGACACCATTTGGGGCAAGTACGTCAAGGGTGAGCCCACAGGTGCCAAATGGGCGCCCAGCAACCAGCCTTTGCCGGAACGCGCGCTCACGAGCGAAGCTGCTGCAGGAAACTAAACGCATGACGAGTAACGTCGCATATTCGCTGGACCCGGAACCGCAAGACGCCCATGAGGTGCCGGAGGAGCCGCGCGCGCGGCCAATCCCGCGCGTCAACATTCAGGCCTTTTGCGAGGACCAGAACACGGCTTCGGTGATCCAGAAGGCCGCGGAAGACCGCCGCCTGTCCAAGGCCCATGTCACGGTCCAGATGGGCGGGGTCGAGGCGGCCGTTGCCTTTTACCGCAGTGCGTCGACTCCCAACCTCATTGTCATCGAATCCCTGTTGGACAGGCTCGAAATGCTGGCCGATCTGGACCGGCTCGCCGATGTCTGCGATTCCGGCACGAAGGTGATCGCGATCGGTCATGTCAACGACGTGCTTCTATATCGCGAACTTCTGCGCCGCGGCGTAAGCGAGTATGTCGTCGCGCCGATGACCGTTGCCCAAATGATCGAGAGCGTCGCCTCGGTCTATTCCGATCCGGCCACCGGGCCGGTCGGGCAGAGCGTTGCCTTTGTCGGCACCAAGGGTGGGTCGGGCTCGAGCACGGTCTGCCACAACACCGCCTTTGCCATCGCCAACGTGCTGGAAAGCGACGTGGTGATCGCGGACATGGACCTGCCCTTCGGCACCGCCGGGCTCGACTTCAACCAGGACCCGCTCCAAGGCATTGCCGACGCGCTGGCGGCACCCGACCGCTTGGACGAGGTTCTTCTCGACCGTCTGCTCTCGCGCTGCTCCGATCATCTCAGCCTGTTTGCCGCGCCCATCGCGCTCGACCGGCCCTACGATGTCGATCCGACGGCGTGCGAAGCCGTGCTCGATGTCGTTCGCGAAAGCGTGCCATGGGTCGCGATCGACGTGCCGCACCTTTGGACCGCCTGGGCGAAGGAAGTGGTTCTGAAGGCCGACCATGTGGTGATGACGGCCATGCCGGACCTGGCCAGCTTGCGGAACACGAAGAACCTCGCCGACCAGCTCAAGGCGGCGCGTCCCAACGACCGCCCCCCAATGCTGGTGCTCAACCAGGTCGGCGTCCCCAAGCGCCCCGAGATTCCGGTCAAGGATTTCGGGCACGCCATCGAGCTCGAGCCGCGTGTGGTCATCGAATTCGATGCCCATCTCTTTGGAACCGCGGCCAACAACGGGCAGATGATCGAAGAGGTCTCCGACAAGGCGAAGGCCGCCGAGGCGTTTCGCAATCTGGCCAATATTCTCACCGACCGGACCGAGCACAGGGCCGAAGGCACGTCCTTCCTCGCCCCATTGCTCGAACGCCTGAACCTGATGAAAGCCCGCGGCTAGTCTGAAGCGATGTTTGGAAAACGAAACAGTTCCGCGCCCGACCTGAGTCCTCGGCCCGCGCCGCCGGCTGCCAAACCCGTTGTCGGCGAGGCCGTCAATGCGGGGACCGACACTAATGTCGACCAAGCACCGGCGCCTCCGCAAGCCGCGAGTGCGCCTGCCGAGGCCGCGCCGGCTCCTGCAGCCCCGGCGCGCAAGGCCCCCGAACGGGCGCGCTCGGAAGAATATTACGACGTCAAGACGACGGTCTTCAACGCGCTGATCGACACCATCGACCTCACCGCGCTGGCAAAGCTGGACGCCGACGCCGCACGCGAGGAGATCCGCGATATCGTCAACGAGATCGTCGCGATCAAGAACGTGGTGATGTCTATCGCCGAGCAGGAGGAACTGCTCCAGGACATTTGCAACGACGTGCTTGGTTACGGTCCGCTCGAGCCGTTGCTCATGCGCGACGACATCGCGGACATCATGGTCAACGGCGCGGAGACGACCTATATCGAAGTCGGCGGTAAGGTCGAGGCTTCGTCGATCCGCTTCGCCAGCAACGCGCAGCTGATGAACATCTGTCAGCGGATCGTGAGCCAGGTCGGCCGCCGCGTGGACGAGTCCAGCCCGATCTGCGACGCGCGTCTTCCCGACGGCAGCCGCGTCAACGTGATCGCGCCGCCCCTGTCGATCGACGGGCCGGCACTGACCATCCGCAAATTCAAGAAGGACAGGCTGACTCTCGATCAGCTGCAGAGATACGGTTCGATCAGTCCGGAGGGGCGCACGCTCCTGTCGATCATCGGCCGCGTCCGCTGCAACGTGCTGATCTCCGGCGGCACCGGTTCCGGTAAGACGACCCTGCTCAACTGCCTGACGGCCTATATCGAGCCGGACGAGCGCGTGATCACCTGCGAGGACTCTGCGGAGCTTCAATTGCAGCAGCCTCACGTGGTCCGGCTTGAGACGCGCCCGCCGAACCTGGAAGGCGAGGGCGAGATCACAATGCGCGATCTCGTCAAGAACTGCCTTCGCATGCGTCCCGATCGCATCGTGGTCGGCGAGGTGCGTGGCCCCGAGGCGTTCGACCTGTTGCAGGCCATGAATACGGGCCATGACGGGTCGATGGGAACCTTGCACTCCAACAGCCCGCGCGAATGCCTGAGCCGCTTGGAGAGCATGATCCTGATGGGCGGCTTCAACCTGCCGGCCCGGACCATCCGCGAGATGATCACGTCGTCCGTCGACATCATCGTCCAGGCCTCGCGCATGCGCGACGCAGCCGCAAAGATCACCCACATCACCGAAGTCGTCGGGCTCGAAGGCGAAATCGTAACGCTCCAGGACCTCTTCATCTACGACGTCGCAGGCGAGGACGCGAATGGCCGCATCGTCGGCCGTCACCGCTCGACCGGCATTGCGCGGCCGTACTTCTACGAGAGGGCTCGCTATTTCGGCGACGACAAGCGGCTCACGGAGTGCCTGTCCTCCGCCGAGGTCAACGACGAGCATGGCCGTCCCTTGGGAGAGAAGTTTGCTACCGCCTGAGTTCATCCAGTTCGCAGCCATCGCGCTGGCCGCGCTCGCCGTCGGCGGCGTGGTCTACGTGTTCGTCATGCCGTATTTCAGCGGTGAGCGGAAAGTGGGCAAGCGGGTCGAGGTCACGGCGCAAGGCCAGGCCGCCGGGCGGCAGCGGACCAACGTGCCGCAGCAGTTGCAAACGCGGCGCCGGCAGGTGCAGGACACGCTCAAGGAGATCGAGGCCAAGCAGAAGAAAGTGAAGCGCGTCTCGCTCCGGACCAAGCTCATGCAGGCGGGCCTGAACGTGAAGCCGCAGACCTATTACATGTTCTGCGTCGCCATGGGCCTCCTTGGCGGGTTCATATTTCTCGTATCGGGTCTGTCGCCGTTTATGTCCTTGCTTGGCATGATCGTTTGCGGGATCGGCCTGCCGCGCTGGCTCCTGGCGCGCCGCATTCGGGGCCGCCAGGCGAAGTTCCTGAAGGAGTTCGCCAACGCCATCGACATTATCGTTCGCGGCATTCGGTCTGGTCTGCCGCTTGGCGATTGTCTGGAGATCATCGCCAGCGAGTGTCCGGAGCCCGTGCGCAGCGAGTTTGTAGAACTCGTCGAACAGCAACGGATCGGCATTCCGCTCCCCAGGGCCTTCGAGCGCCTGTTCGAGCGCGTCCCGCTGCAAGAGGTGAGCTTCTTCTCGATCGTGATCGCGATCCAGTCGCAGACCGGCGGCAATCTCGCCGAGGCTCTGTCGAACCTGTCGGGCGTCTTGCGCGATCGCTACAAGATGCAGGCCAAGGTGAAAGCGCTCAGCGCGGAGGCCAAGGCCTCGGCCATGATCATTGGCGCCCTCCCTCCGGTCGTGATGACGGCGGTGTATCTCATTTCGCCGGACTACATCACGCTGCTTTGGACCGAGAAGATTGGGCAGTTCATGCTCATGGGCGCCGGCGTTTGGATGCTGATCGGCGTGCTCGTCATGCGCAAGATGATCAACTTCGAGATCTAACGGACCGGTGACCCATGCAGACCCTCATTAACACCGTGACCGATCCGGGAACCGTGGTGGTGATCCTCACCGCCATCGCCGCCTTTGCCACGGTCGCCTCTCTGATTATGCCCTACTTCGCCGCGGACCGGTTCGACGCCCGCATGAAATATGTCTCCAGCGAGCGCGACAGGCTGCGGGCCGAGCGCGTGGCGGCGATGGCCGACGAGCAACGGCACGCGAGACTGCGCAAGGAGCCGAAGAGCTTCATGAAGCAGGTCGTGGAGAACCTCAAACTCAGCAAGGCGCTCGAGACGGACACGACGCGCGACCGGCTGAAGATGGCGGGCTTTCGCGGCCAGGCGCCGGTCGTTGCGTTCCTCTTCTTCCGGGCCGCCCTGCCGTTCGCGGGCTTCGCGGTCGCATTTGTGTACCTGTTCTTCGTGAACGGCTTCGGCCTGCCGCCCATCGCCAAGATCGGTGTCTCGATCGGCGGCGCCTATCTGGGTTTCTATTTTCCCGACATCTTCATCTCGAACCTGATTCAGCGGCGCCAGAAGTCCATCCGGTCCGTGTTCCCCGACTCGCTGGATCTGCTGCTCATCTGCGTGCAGGCCGGCATGTCCGTGGAAGCCGCCATGAACAAGGTTGCAGGCGAGATCGGCACGCGCTCAATCGAGCTCGCCGAAGAATTCAGCCTCACCACGGCGGAACTGTCCTACCTGCCGGAGCGGCGGCTCGCTTATGAGAACCTCGGCAAACGCACCGGACTGCCTGCCGTGAGGGCCGTCGGCACCAGCCTCATTCAGGCGGAGCGTTACGGAACCGCCGTGAGCGAGGCCTTGCGCGTTCTCGCCCAGGAGAGCCGCGACATGCGCATGTCGGAAGCGGAGAAGAAGGCCGCGGCTCTGCCGCCGATGTTGACCGTTCCCATGATCGTCTTCTTTCTTCCGGTCCTGTTCGTGGTCATTCTGGGCCCGGCGGGAATTCAGGTGGCGCAGAACTTCGGCGGCTAATCGCAACGCTGGGCGCGCGATGTCGGCGCGGCGCAGCGTTCCGGCGGGAAGCGCCGACGCCAACGTGCCGACACCAATAAGGGCGGCACCAACAAGAAAGGCGCTCCGGAGAGCGCCTCCCTCGTTCCCCCATAAGGCTGTGCGGACGTCTTACCGCGCGGATGTCTTAACGCGCGGATGTCTTGGCAAAGGTCGACGTGCCGGGCGAGGTGCCGGGTGTCGCCGCCTGGGCAACCTTGGGCGGGGCCGAAATGACTTCGTCCACGGGCTTGACCATCTGGACCACGGGAGCCGGGGCCGCTTGTGGCTGGCTCGCGGCGAAAGTGGCCGGCTGGCTTGGGACGCTCGGTCCGAAGGGCGACCAGCTCTCGTCGCCTTGCTCGGACGTGTCGGGCTCCGACGCGGCGACCGCGGTTGGCTTGGTGAGCATGTTCTTCAAATAGGCCATGCTCTTCTTAGCCTGGCTCTCGCCCACGTCCACGGCGGCGACGTCCCGGGCTCGTTGTATTTGCCCTGGACCCCAAGCACGAGGGCCAGATTCTGGCGCAGGCGCTTGTCGTCGTGGCCTTCCTTGGCGGCTTTGCGAAGAAGGGTTTCGGCCTTCCTGGCTTTGCCGTCGAGCGCGTAAGAGAGCGCGAGATTGTTGATCACCGACGCGGAGTCCGGCTTCTTGCGCAGGGCCGCCTGGTAGTATTTCTGGGCCTTGGCGTGATCGCCGGTCTTGGCCGCGAGCGTGCCTTGGGCCGACAGGGTCTTCCAATCTTGGACGCCCTTGTCCTCGGCGGTCTTGAGCGCCTTCTGGGCAACGCCGACCTGACCGGTCTCGAGGGCGACCTTGCCGATCTCGGCGGCCAGCTCGGCGTTGTCCGGATTGGCAGCGTAAGCGGTCTGCAGGACCTCGACGCCCGCGTCTTGTTGCCCAAGGCACGGAGAGACGCCGCGTAGCCAAGCGCGTTGCGCGGGTCGGTCGTATCCTTGTTGTAGGCGGCGCCCCATTTCGTTGTGGCCTCGAAGGCCTCCGCAGCGCTCATCTGCACTTCAGGCGGCTTGCGCTTGAAGATGCCAAAACCGCTGCTGGCAATGCCGCCGCCGCCTCCAATGCCGCTGCCGACATGACCGCATCCGCCAAGAAGCGCAGCCGCGGCGGTTGTCGCCAGAAGCGCTAGCGCCATTGAACGTCGCGGAGAGTGGAGGCGTGCCATCGTCGATTTTGTCCCCAACGGGCGACGGAGGACGCGCCCGGTGTTCTTGGCATGGTTCGTTAAGTGTCATGATGTGGGACAGGCGTATAAAAAGTCTTAACCATAAGACGGGGCCGGGCAGCCCACGGAGCCGCGGTCCCAAGGAGCCGCGGGCCCAAGGAGCCGCGGGCCCTAGGAGCCACGGGCCCAAGGAGCCGCAGACGGAAGGAAACACAGACGGAAGGGACGGACTGGCCCCCGGACGGCGCCGCATGCCCCATGCGGGGTGCTCGCGGAAAAATCCTGAGGACGGCGTCTAGACCAGCGCGCGCTCGGCCATCTCGGCCTCGGCGCCGGCGAGCCACGCGGCCATGTCGGGCATGGCATAGATCGCCTCCACATAGGCGGCCGCGGTGCCGTCGTCCCCGAACGCGGCGAGGGGCACGCCATAGGTGCGGAAGCGGGTGGCGACGGGGGCATACATGGCGTCCGCGTTGGTGAAGGCGCCAAACAGAAGCGGGCCGCCTTGACCGAACCGCGCGCGCGTGTCTTTCCAGACCGCGACGACGCGCTGGATGTTGAGGGCGAGGGTCTCGCTGACCTCGGGCATCGGAAAGCGCGAAACGAGATCCATGGGCATGTCGTTGCGCAAGGCCTGGAAGCTCGAATGCATCTCGGCGGAGATGCTGCGCGCGGCAGCGCGCGCGGCCGTATCCTCGGGCCAGAGCCCGGCGTCCGGGAACTGCTCGGCGAGATACTCGACGATGGCGAGGCTGTCGTAGATCACCCCGAAATCGGTCTTGAGGGCCGGGACCTTGCCGGACGGCGAATGCTTGAAGATCTCGGCCTTGGTCTCGGGAAGTCTGAGGCGGATGCGCTCCTCCTCGAACGGCGCGCCGCACGCTTTCAGGGACAACCAGGGCCGCAGGCTCCATGACGAATAATTCTTGTCGCCAATTACCAGCCTGTAGCCCGTGCCCGTCATCGTTCCGCCTTCCATCGTTGTCATGCGTCCGCTCCCCTGCCATTAATGCGCCACCCCTTCAAGACTCATCCGGAATTTTTCATGCCGACACACGCGATCACGCTCGATCCCATGCGCCAAACACTCGAAGACTTGCTTCTGGACCCGGGCGCGCCGTCCATTCCCGTTGAGCTCGTCAATTCAGGCGAAGATCTTTCGGATATTGGCGAGCGCGAGGCCCGATGGGTGGAGGCCCGCGGCTGGAAGCCGACGCAAGGCTCGGTGCTTCTCGTCCCCGACGAGAGCGGCGCCATCGCCAAGGTCCTCCTGGGCACGGGCGGCGCGGATTGGCCCGAGCGCGCCCCCATGCTCGGTGGGGCGCTACCCGCCGCGTTGCCGGCGGGCGATTACCGGTTCGCAAGCCCCTTGCCGGACCCGGATCTCGCCGTCCTCGGCTTTCTGAAGAGCTGCTATCGCTTTACGCGCTACAAGTCCGGCGGCTCGGAGGAGGTCAAGCGTATCGTCCTGCCGGAGGGCGCGAATCGCGCCCATATCCTTGCGCTGGCCGAGGGCGTCTATCTCGGGCGCGATCTGATCAACACGCCCGCCAACGATCTGGGGCCGGCCGAACTCGAGGCAGTGGCGCGCGACGTCGCCAACAGTTTCGGCGCGACCATCAAGGTGACCGAGGGCTCGAACCTTTTGTCGGACAATTTTCCCATGATCCACGCGGTGGGCCGCGCGAGCGACCGCCCCCCGCGCCTGATCGATATGCATTGGGGCTCGGAGAGCGCGCCGAAGGTCACCATTGTCGGCAAGGGCATTTGTTTCGATACGGGCGGGCTCAACCTCAAGCCGGGCAATGCCATGGCCTTGATGAAGAAGGACATGGGCGGCGCCGCGGCAGCGCTTGCCTTCGCCGTGATGGTGATGCGAACCAAGCAGCCGGTTCGCCTCCGCGTGATCATTCCGGCCGCCGATAATTCGATCGCGGGCAATGCCTTCCGCCCGGGAGACGTGCTGCCCAGCCGCAACGGCATGACCGTGGAGATCGGCAACACCGACGCCGAGGGGCGCCTGGTGCTCGCCGACGCCCTCAGTCTCGCCGACGAAGACGCGCCGGACTATCTCGTGACGTTTGCGACCCTGACCGGCGCCGCCCGGGTCGCGCTCGGCCCGGATCTCCCGCCGTTCTACGCGACTGACGAGGCGTTCGCCGAGGGCATGCTGAAAGCCGCGCAGGCGGTCGCGACCCGGTCTGGCGCATGCCGTTCTGGGAGCCCTACGACAAGATGCTCAAGAGCAGCATCGCCGACGTCAATCACATCTCCGACGGGCCGTTTGCCGGTTCCGTCACGGCAGCGCTGTTCCTCAAGCGCTTCGTCAGAACGCGAAGCGCTACGCCCATCTCGACATCTACGGCTGGGTGCCGCGCGACCAGCCCGGCCGGCCGCGCGGCGGAGAGCCCCATGCCGCCCGCGCGCTGTTCGAGTACTTCCGGGGAGAGCTGACCGCGTGACGAAGCTCGATCCACGCCGGCACCCGTTCCGCGACGACCTCGCGGCAGAGGCCTTGCGTGGTGTGGTCGAGGCCGGGCGCTACGTGCAAGGGGAACGCCGGCAGGTGGAGGCATCCACGCTGCCGTTGCGCCGGGAGCCCCGCGCCGGTGCGAACCTCGATACCGAGGCGCTGCACGGCGAGACCCTAACCGTTTTCGACGAGCGGGACGGATGGGCCTGGGTGCAGCTCGATCACGACGCCTATGTCGGCTATGTGCCGAGCGAGGGGCTCGGACCCGTGCGGGCGCCCGCGACGCATCGCGTCGCCGCGCTGCGGACCTATGTCTTCCCCGAACCGGACGCCAAGGCGCCGCCGCTTCGTTTGCTCAGTCTGAATGCGCGCGTGCGCCTTGCCGAGGAGGGCGGCCGCTACGCGCCGCTGGACACGGGCGGCTTCGTCTATGCGAGCCATATCGCGCCCGTGAGCGACCACGCGCCGGATTTCGTCACGATTGCCGAGAGCTTTATTGGGGCGCCCTATCTTTGGGGCGGACGCACCAGCGTCGGCTTGGACTGTTCGGGCCTCGTGCAACTGTCCGCCGCGGCCGCTGGCCATAACCTCCCGCGCGATGCGGACATGCAAGAGGCCGAAGCCGGCGTACCCGTGGACCTGGCGGGCGGCGCCGGTTTGAGGCGTGGCGATCTCGTCTTTTGGGAAGGCCATGTGGGCATCATGACGAGCCCGGACCGCTTTTTGCACGCCAACGCCTATCATATGGCCGTCGAGCACGAGCCCTTCGAGGACGCCTGCCGGCGCATCAAGGAGGCCGGGTTTGCCATCACGAGCGTGCGGCGACTTGTGGAGACCCCTTAGCCGAAACGGCTAGGTGGAAACCGCATCGGCCGGCGTCGTCTCCAACTCGACGCGGCGGCCAGGAGAGCCTTGGTGTAGTCCGTTTGCGGATTGGTGAAGACATCCTGCGAAGGGCCTTGCTCCACCACCTTCCCGTGCCGCAGGACGATGATGGAATTGGCCAGGGCCCGGACGACCTTCAGGTCATGGCTGATGAAGAGATAGGCCAGCCGGTGCCGTTTCTGGAGATCGCGCAGAAGGTCCACGATCTGCGCTTGGACCGAGACGTCCAGCGCCGATGTCGGTTCGTCCAGAATGAGGAATCTCGGCTCCAGAACCAGCGCGCGGGCGATGGCGATGCGCTGCCGCTGGCCGCCGGAAAATTCATGCGGGTAACGGTCCCGGACCTTTGGGTCCAGCCCCACCTCCGTCAGCGCCCGTGCGACGCGCGAATTGCGGTCTTCCTGCGAGATGCCCGGGTTCTGGATCAGCAAACCTTCCTCGATGATTTGCCCGATCGACATGCGCGGGCTCAAGGAACCGTACGGATCCTGAAAAACGATCTGCAGCTCCTTGCGCAGGGGCCGCATCTGCTTCGAATTGTAGCCGTCGATCCGCTGGCCGAGATAGACGATCGGCCCCTCGCTCGAGATCAACCGCAAAAGGGCCTGGCCGAGCGTCGTCTTGCCGGAGCCGGACTCGCCGACCACGCCGAGCGTCTGCCCCTCCTTGACGTCCACATCGATCCCGTCGACGGCTTTGACATGCCCGACCGTCTTGCGCAGGAAGCCGCGCTTGATCGGGAACCACACTTTCAGATCGTCCGTCGTGAGGATCGTCTTGGCGCCGGGGTCGGCTGGGGGCGGCGAGCCCTTCGGTTCCGAGGCGATGAGATGCTTCGTGTAGTCGTCCTTCGGGTGCTCGAAAATGTCTTTCGTGGCCCCGCGTTCGACGATCGCGCCGTTGTGCATGACGCAGACGCGATCGGCCATTTTGCGCACGATCCCGAGATCGTGGGTGATGAGAAGCATCGCCATGTTGAACTCGGCCTTGAGCTGCAACAGCAGTTCGAGAATCTGTGCCTGGATCGTCACGTCGAGCGCCGTTGTCGGCTCGTCGGCGATCAGGAGGTCCGGTTCGTTGGCAAGCGCCATGGCGATCATCACGCGTTGGCGCTGCCCTCCCGAAAGCTGGTGCGGGTAGGACGCAAGACGTTCCTCCACGTCCTGAATGCCCACCTTGGTCAGGAGGTCGATGACGCGCGCCCGCGCCGCGTCGCCCGTGAGGCCCATATGGATGCGCAGGACCTCGGCGATCTGGCGCTCGATCGTATGGAGCGGGTTCAGGGACGTCATGGGCTCCTGGAAGATCATCGAGATCTGATTGCCGCGCACATGGCGCAAGCCCTCCGGCGGCAGGGCCAGGAGGTTCTCGCCCTTGAAATGGATCGCTCCGCCCGGGTGCGAGGCGGCGGGATAGGGGAGGAGCTGGAGGATCGACAGAGCCGAGACGGTCTTGCCGGAACCCGACTCGCCCACAAGGGCGACGGTTTCGCCGTGGTCGATGTCAAAAGAGACATCCTTCACCGCATGGGTGACCTTCTCACCCGCGCGAAAGTCCACGCACAGCTTGTCGATGGATAGGAGGGTCGGCGTATCGGTCATGCGGGTGCTCGATGAGATGCGTCGGTATGATCGGCGCATGTGCGGGACTCCACTTCGACCGTCGCATGGTCCAGGTTGAACTTGTCTTTCAGCCGGGCCTTGATGCCCTGCACGACGGTGTCGATGTCGGCTGCATCGCCGATCACGGCGTGCAGCGTGACCATGCGGCGGCATTGGGTGATGGACCACACATGGACGTGGTGGACTTCGTCCACGCCCGGCACGTTCTTCACGAGGTCCGGGGCGATGTCGCGGGTGTCGAGTTCGTGCGGCGCTCCTTCGAGCAGGATATGGGCCGATTCAGAGACCACGAACCAGCCGCTGCGCAGAATGATCAGGGCCACGACGATCGACAGCAACGGATCGATCGGCGTCCACCCCGTCAGCATGATCACGGCGCCGGCGATCAGCGCGGCCACCGACCCCAGCAGATCGCCGAGCACGTGCAACGCCGCGCCGCGCACGTTGAGATTCTCCCGGTCCGCGCCCCGCAAGAGCAGGAACGAGATGATGTTCACCAGAAGCCCCGCGACGCCGATGACGACCATGATGCCGCCGGCCACATGCGCTTCGCCTTGCATCAGACGGTCGATCGCCTCGTAGACGATCCAGCCGGCGATCACGAACAGGGCCATGCCATTGGTGAACGCCACCAGGACCTGGAACCGGTCGAAGCCGTAGGTGCGTTTCCAGTCGGCGGGACGCCGGGCCAGGCGGAACGCGAACCACGCCAGTCCCAGCGCCGCGAAATCCGTGAGCATGTGCCCCGCATCGGCGATCAGCGCCAGGGAGTTGGCGATGATTCCGCCCGCCAGCTCGATGAACATGAACCCGCCGGTGATCATCGCGGCCAGGCCCATGCGGGTCTCATTCTTGGCGGTGACCGTGTGGCTGTGGTCGTGTGAACCGTGCATGGGCCCGCCTCAGGTCAGCGTCTTGCGCGGGTCGAGCGCGTCGCGCAGGGCCTCGCCGACGAAAATCAAAAGACTCAGCATGATGGCGATGACGAAGAACGCCGTCAGCCCGAGCCAGGGCGCCTGCAGATTGTCCTTGCCTTGCGCCAGCAACTCGCCGAGCGACGGCGAATCCGGGCGCAGTCCAAATCCGAGGAAGTCCAGCGACGTCAGGGTCGTGATGGAGCCGTTCAGGATGAAGGGCATGAACGTCAGGGTGGCGACCATCGCGTTCGGCAGCAGATGCTTGAAGATGATCTTGAGGTTGGGCAGGCCAAGTGCGCGCGCGGCCGTGACATATTCGAAGTTGCGCGCGCGCAGGAACTCGGCCCTGACGACGCCGACCAGCGCCACCCAGGAGAAGGCCAAGAGGATGCCGAGCAGGATCCAGAAATTCGGCTCGATGACGGCGGCCACGATGATCAGCAGATAGAGCTGCGGGACGCTCGTCCAGATCTCGATGAAGCGCTGGAACAGCAGGTCCGTCCAGCCGCCGAAATAACCCTGAACGGCGCCGGCGGAGACGCCGATGATCGTCGAGAAGACCGTCAGCACAAGTCCGAACAGAACGGAGATGCGAAAGCCGTAGATGATCCGCGCGACCACGTCGCGGCCCTGATCGTCGGTGCCGAGCCAGTTCCACTCGAGACTGGCGTCGCAAG
This sequence comes from Methyloceanibacter methanicus, assembly GCF_001723285.1. Taxonomy (GTDB): domain Bacteria; phylum Pseudomonadota; class Alphaproteobacteria; order Rhizobiales; family Methyloligellaceae; genus Methyloceanibacter; species Methyloceanibacter methanicus. Next base: position 193,693 of record NZ_LPWG01000010.1, read on the forward strand.
GGTGGAAGCCCTTCTCGACGGCGAGTTCGCAATCCTTGTCGGTCAGCAGCCAGGTGGGCTTCACCGGGAACGCCATTGGCGGGTTCTTGTTCTGCGTGTTGTAGGAGAAGCGGATCGGCGGCCACAGCATCCAGCCGCCTTTCTCGGTGATCAGTTCCTGCACCACGGGATCGCGATAATCCGCTTCCGTTTCGAAGATGCCGCCGAAATCCGTCTCGGGATAGGCCTCGAAGATGGGCCAATAAAGCTGGCCCTCATATTCGACGAGGATGGGTTTGTCGTTGGCGATGAACTCGGCGAAAAGGCTGGTCACGAAGAGGATCAGGAAGACCCACAAGGACCAGTAGCCGCGCTTGTTGGCTTTGAAGGTCTGCCAGCGGCGCTTGTTGAGCGCGGAAATCCAAGGGCGGGTCTGCGGGATCCCTTCCGCCGCAACCTCCTCGGTGACGCTGACATCGGTCGGCGCGTCCATCAGACCTCCCGCGTTTCGAAGTCGATGCGCGGATCGACCCAGGTATAGGTGAGGTCGGAGAGGAGGCTGATCAGAAGTCCGAGCAGCGAGAAGATGTAGACGGTCGCGAACACGACCGGATAGTCGCGGTTGACGATGGACTCAAAGCCCAGCAGTCCGAGGCCATCCAACGTGAAGATGGTCTCGATCAGAAGCGACCCGGCGAAGAAGGCCCCGATAAAGGCACCGGGGAAACCGGCGATAACGATCAGCATGGCGTTGCGGAAGACGTGTCCGTAGAGCACCTGCCGTTCGGTCAATCCCTTCGCCCGCGCCGTGATGACGTATTGCTTGCGGATTTCCTCGAGGAACGAGTTCTTGGTCAGGAACGTCGTGGTCGCAAACGCCGACAGCGCCATGGCGGTCAGCGGCAGCACAAGATGCCAGAAATAGTCGAGGATCTTTTCGTACCAGGGCAGGGACCAGAAATTCTCCGAGACGAGGCCGCGCAAGGGAAAGATCTGCAGGAAGGAGCCGCCGGCGAACAGCACGATCAAGAACACCGCGACCAGAAAGCCCGGGATGGCGTAGCCGATCACGATCACGCTCGACGTCCAGATGTCGAAGCGCGAGCCGTCCTGGACGGCCTTCCGGATCCCGAGTGGAATTGAGATCGCGTACGAGATCAGCGTCATCCACAGACCGAGCGAAATCGAGACGGGCATGCGCTCCGCGATCAACTGCATGACGCTCGTGTCGCGGAAATAGCTCTCGCCGAAGTCGAACCGCAGATAGTTCCAGATCATCTGCCCGAAGCGCTCGTGAGCGGGCTTGTCGAAACCGAACTGCTTCTCGAGGCTGGCGATGAATTCCGGGTCGAGCCCCTGCGCGCCCCGGTATTTGGACGAGCCCCCGCTCACGTCGCCGCCGGGCATGCCTTGCTGACCGCCGCTGCCGGAGAAGTCGCTGCCGCCGCCGCTGAATTTCGCGGTGGCGCCGGCATCGGTGCCGGTTAGCTGCGCGATCAGCCGCTCGACGGGTCCGCCCGGTGCGAACTGCACGATGACGAAGGTCACCAGCATGATGCCGAGCATCGTTGGAATGATCAGTAAGAGTCGGCGAAGGATATAGGCGGCCAATTGTGTTGGGCTTCCTGTCGCTGCGCTTCCGGTTGCAACGGGCTGCGGCCGCTCTCGCCTGGAGGGCGGGGACCCGTATGTGCTGTCTTTGCTTACTGGATTCTGGAGGCGAGTGGAACCCGACAGAGGGGCTGGAATTATTGCAAGTTGGTAAGACTTGGGCGCCGGCGCCCAAGGAACGCGCCAAGGAACGCGCCAAGAAACGCCCCAAGTGGCAACAAGGGGCGCCCCTCGCGGCGTTCGTGCAAAGCTGGCGCTACATGACCGCGATCGTGCCGTTTTCGCCGTGGATCGCGATATCGGCGAATTGGCACTTGCCTTCCGCCTGCTGGAAGATGCACACGGCGATCAGCCAGACCTTGACGATCTTTTCGGGCATCGGGCCGCCGATCCGCTCGGCGTAATCCCGGTAGAGATCCCGCTCTTCGGTGAGCCATTTCCCGAGGTCGTCCAGCCCGCTGCGCACGACCACATGGGTCTCCCGGTGGGTCCAGGTGGGAATGGGGCAGCGGAACGTCGTCTCGAGCGGCAGCTCGCTGCTCCAGAAATAGGTGATGTCCTGGCCGTTATCGAACTCCACGGCGATGCTCAGATAGTCGTGCGTGGGGAACGTATCCTCGGCAACCGCGGAGGGAAGCTTCTCCATGCGCCAGGCCCAGGAGACCTTGGTGCCGGGCTTGAGCGGCACGACACAGTCCTTTGTGAGTAGCGCGCCGTTGTTGTCGCTATGGCAGCAGATCGCATTCGCCCGTCCGTGATCGCCGCATTCCTTGTAGATCTCCGAGGGACCGATGAACCAGAGATAGTCCCATCCCTTCGGCACCGGGACCTGACTTGAAAAGCGGTCGATCTCGCCGGCGACCATGCCGTTCACGTCGCCGATCTGCACGAGCCTCTTCAGGGCTTCCAGCGGCGGCATCTGCCAGCGCACGACGAGCAGCGTGAGGATGCCTTCGGCCATGCCCCAGGCTTCGTCCGGCGTGGCCAGATCGCCCGTGCGGGACGCGAACTCACCGGGGAAACTCGTGCCCACATAGAGCCGTCCCGACTTCACGGCTTCGAAGCTGTTGGTCGCCCGGGATCCCCGGAAGATCTCGCCGTCGGTGCCGATCCGGCACCAGAGCTGTATCGCGGCCGGAAACGAGATCGCTGTGCCCGTCAAGGAGGTCGTGCCGATCACGAAGGTCGAGACCTGGTCCCCGGGTGCGAAGTCGATCCCGGTGTCGAGCCAGGGCGGCTGGTTCGACGGGACGAGGACGAAGTGAAAATCCTTGACGATCCCGGCCGGTGCCTGGCCGAGAAGCGCCCTGAACTGCGCTTCGAACGCGGCGCTGTCGAGTTGAGGGCGATCTTGCATAGGGTCCTCCAAGTCGTTCCATCAAGACGTTCCATCCGTGGCAGCGCCAACGGGGTGACGCCATTGCCTTTATTGTTGCGCCGGGACCATAGCCGAGCGACCATGCCTCCGACTTGCAGGAACCTGCTATGGATCAATTTCATCCCTTTCATTCGCAGCTCTATATCGGTGACGGCCGGGCCGTGTATTGCGGTCCACTCCAGCAATTGGAGAATCACGTCTACGGCGCGCCCGTCCTGCATGTGGGCATCTACAAGCCGTTCAAGATGATGCTTGCCGATGGCGTGTGGCGCAGCTACCGCGTCGCATTGGTGCCGCCGGGCTTGCGTCACGCCCTCGATATTGACGGCGGCGTGCATGGGAAACTCTTCGTCGATGCGGAGAGCGCCTCGGCGCCCGCGTTCCGCAAGCGCTATCCGTATCGAAAAGGCGTGGTGAGCAGTTTCCGCGATCCCGAAATCGTGGCCGCGTTTCACTGGGTGTTCGAGGAGGATCCGCGCCAGCCGGATGTCGAGGCGCGGCTCGACAAATTGTTCCCGGCCGAACCGGGCACCACGATCGACCCGCGTATTCTGAAAGTGCTCGATCTCATCCTTGCCGAGCCGGACCGGAATCACTCGCAGACGGAACTGGCCGAGGCGCTGGGTCTGTCGCCCTCGCGAGTCCTGCATTTGTTCAGTGAACAGATCGGTGTGCCGTACCGGCGCTATCGCATGTGGAAGCGGCTTTGGCTTTCGGCGGAGCGGCTGCATGCCTCCGACAGCATGACCACTGCGGCACTGGACAGCGGCTTCGCGGACGCAACCCATTTCAGCCATGCATTCCGGGATACGTTCGGTGTCAACCCGGCGCCCGTGTTCCGCAAGATCGAGCGCTTCGAGCGGCTGGCTTAGGGCCGCTCGTTCTGCGCGCCCACGAACCACCACGTATCGAGAATTCCCCGATCGTATTTCGGCTTGGTCTCGGGCTGGCCGAACTTGTCCCAATAGGCGATCGTATGGGATGCCTTGTACCAGTGCGGCACCCAGTAGTGCCCCGCCCGCAGAACCCGGTCGAGCGCCTGCGCCGCGGTGTTCATGTCCTCGCGGTTCTCGGCGGCGATGATCTTCTCGATCAGCGCATCCACCGCGGGGTCCTTGACTCCGGCGAGGTTCAAGGAGCCCCCGAGATCCGCGGCGCGGGAGCCGAAATAGCTGCGCAGCTCGCGCCCGGCGTATTGCGCATGACATAGCGCTGGGTGGTGACATCGAAATCGAAATCCTTCAGGCGCTGCTGATACTGGGCCGGGTCGACGCGGCGGATGCGCGCGGCGATCCCGAGCAGTTCCAGATTCTTCACATAGGGCGCGATGATGCGCTCGAAGGAGGGCTCGAAGGTCAGGAACTCGACCGTGAGCTGTTCGCCCTTGTCGTTGACGCGCTTCTTGTTCTGGATGCGCCAGCCCGCCTCATCGAGCAGTTTGCTGGCCTCTCTCAAGAGGTTCCGGTCCCGGCCCGAACCGTCGCTGACCGGCGGCATCGCCACGGGCCCAAGCGCATCCGCATCGACCTCGACGCCGAGCCCTTCGATGAGCGTGCGTTCGCCGTCCGAGGGCTCGCCTTCGGCTTTCATCGGCGAGTTCTCGAAATAGCTCTGGGTGCGGTCGTAAAGGCTGAAGAACATGTTGCGGTTGGTCCATTCGAAGTCGAAGGCCAACGCCAGGGCTTCGCGCACGCGCTTGTCCTTGAACTTGTCACGCCGCGTATTGATGAAGAAGCCTTGCGTTCCAGACGGGGTGAGGTCCGGCACGGTCTCCTTCTTCACGCGTCCGTCCTGTACCGCGGGAAAGTCGTACTCGGTCGCCCAGACCTTCGAGGTAAACTCCTCGCGAAGATCGTAGGTGCCGGCCTTGAAGGCTTCCATGCCGGCTGTGCGGTCGCGGAAATACTCGAAGCGGATCGTGTCGAGGTTCCAGCGGCCCTTGTTGACCGGCAGGTCCTTGGCCCAATAGTCAGGGTTCCGCCGATAGGTGATGGTGCGGCCCTGCTTGAAACCGTCGACCAGGTATGGGCCCGACCCCAGAGGCGGCTCCAGCGTCGTCTCGTCGAACGTCTTGCCGGCGTAGTAGGCCTTGGAAAACACGGGCAGCCCCGCCACGGTGAGCGGCAAATCGCGCACGAGGTCGCCGGTGAACGTGTAGCGCACCGTCGCCGGATCGAGTGCCTCGGCCGTCTCCACATCGCGCAGCATCTGAGAGAAAAGCGGATGGCCCTTTTCCTTGAGGGTCTCGAAGGAGAACACGACGTCGTCAGCGGTCACCGGTGTGCCGTCGGAAAAGCGCGCTTCGGGCCGGAGGTAGAACGTCACCGACTTGCGGTCGTCGGCGACTTCCGCGCTTTCGGCGATGAGCCCGTAGACCGCATCCGGCTCGTCTTGCGCGCGCACCATGAGGCTGTCGAACAACAGGTCGAGCCCCTGCGCGGCGTCGCCCTTGAGGATGTAGTTGTTGAGGCTGTTGAAGGTCGTGACACCGCCCCAGCCGATCAAGGACAGGGCGCCGCCCTTGGGGGCATCCGGATCGACATAGGCGAAGGCTTCAAAGTCTTCAGGCTGGGCGAGATCGCCGAATGCCGACAGGCCGTGGCTGAGTTCGGATGCCTCTAGAGGGGCGGGGGCCGATAGGCTGCAGAGAAGGCCTGCAGCAAGGACAAACGCGGCACGTGCAACTGTCATCGATCGGGTCTTGAGCCTCTTAGCGCACCTCGGCCTGCTCGCCGGCCGACTGGGCCTTGTCCTTGTCGTACCACCACACTTGCAGGAAGCCCGGCGTCAGTCCAGGGAGCGTTTCCGGTTTGTCGTAGCGGTTCCAATAGGCGATCCGCGAATTCGGCGAGAACCACTGCGGCACGACGAAATCGTTCCACAGAAGCACGCGGTCGAGCGCGCGGGTCGCGGCGACAAGCTCCTCCCGATCCTTGGCGAAGATGACATAGTCGATCAGCTTGTCGATGGCCTGGTCCTTGATGCCGATGAGGTTCGTGCTGCCCTCGCGGCCGGCGGCTTCGCTGCCCCAGTAGTCGCGCTGTTCGTTGCCAGGCGATTCGGACTGGGCGAAATTGCCGACGACCATGTCATAGTCGAAATTGTTGAGACGCCGCGTGTACTGGGCCGAGTCCACCAGGCGGATCGAACTGTCGATGCCGAGCCGGTCGAGATTGCGGATATAGGGCTGGACGATGCGCTCGAAGAGCGGCGAAACGAGCAGGAACTCCACCGTCATTTTCTGACCGGTCTTGGTGTTGGTGAGCTTGCCGTCCTTCACCTGCCAGCCTGCCTCGCGCAAGAGCTTCACGGCGTTGCGCAGGTTGTTGCGCATTTCCATCTGGTCCTTGTTGGTCGGATTGCGATGGACGGTGGTGAAGACCTCTTCGGGGACGTCGCCGCGCACGGTCTCCAGAATCTCCAGTTCGCGTCCTTCGGGAAGGGCTGCCGGTGCCGCGAGTTCGGAGTTCTGGAAATAGCTACCGACCCGTTCGTACTGGCCATAGAACAGGTTCTTGTTCGCCCATTCGAAGTTGAACGCGAGGTTGAGCGCCTGGCGGACGCGCCGGTCCTGGAACTGCGGGCGGCGAAGGTTCATCACGAAGGCCTGCATCGGCATCACGCGATCGAGCTTGATCTCCTCGCGTTTGACCTCGCCGTTGCGGACCGCCGGGAAGTCGTAGGCCATGGCCCAGTTCTTGGAGCTCGTTTCGTTCCAGAAATCGAGATTGCCCGCCTTGAAGCTCTCGAAGGCGACGGTCATGTCGCGATAGCTATCGAAGCGGAGCTCGTCGAAATTCCACATGCCCTTGTTCACGGGTAGATCCTTGCCCCAATAGTCGTCCACCCGCTCGAAGCTGATCGACCGGCCGGGCCGGACCGTCTTGACGCGGTAGGGGCCGGAGCCGAGCGGCGGCTCCATGGTGGTCTTCATGGGATCGCGGGTCTCGCCGTTGGCGTCCTTGCCGGTCCAGAAGTGCTTCGGCAAGATGGTGAGCTGCCCCATGATCATCGGCAGCTCGCGGTTGTCTTGGTGTCGAAGTAGAACGTGACTTCGTTGTCGCCGGTCTGCTCCGCATGGCTGACATTCTTGTAGTAGAGGCCCAGCCGCGGATTCGCCTCCTTGTTCACGTTGAGGCTGTAGATCACGTCCTCGGGCGTGATCGGCTTACCGTCATGCCATCGCGCCTCATCGCGCAGTTTGAACGTCACGGACGAGTAGTCCTCGGGGTAGGACGCCCACTCGGCGATGAGCCCGTAAGAGGTCGACGGCTCATCGATGCTGTCGGACATCAGACTCTCGTTGACGAGGCTGATCCCCGGCGCTTGCTCGCCCCGATAAAGGACCGGATTGAGGCTGTCGAAACCGCCGATCGAGGGCAGGCGCACGAGGCCGCCCTTTGGCGCATCGGGATTGACGAAGCGGAAATGGGCGAAGTCGGCGGGGTATTCGGGGCCCCCCACCAAAGACAGCGCATGGTGCTGGGTCTGACCGGCGGCATCGCCGGTGTCGGTCTTGGCCTCTTCGGCGACGGCCGGCCCGAGCAGCAGCGCCGTCAGCGTCGCGGCGAGCGTCAGGGGCGCGAATGTCGGATGCACAGTTCTCAGGCGTGAAAGGATCATGGGTGGAGCAACACCGTTCCGCGTTTGAGGGATCGTTCCGGCCACGTGCGCCCCGGCATGCCGAGACGGGCAACCACGGGGCTTAAGCCTGGCCGGGGGCGGCAAGAAGCGCAAAAGGCAGAAAAAGTTAGCATGGCGTGCTGCGGGGCCAAGTGAAATATCGGTCATGTCCCGCGGTCGCCGCGGACCGGGAAGAACGGCAACGCCGATGCCTGGCGTGCGGCCCCTGGCAATGCATCGCGGCCAAGAAAAAGGGCCCTCTTGCGAGGGCCCTTGATCAAGCGGTTTTGAATGACGCCTGCGCGGTCTAGAGCCCCTCGGGCTTGCCGTCCGGGTAGACCGGCTGGGGCTGCGAGGACGTGCTTGCGCTGTCGTCCGGCGTGCTGGGCTCGTCGGCCTGCGTCGTCGTGGAAGACGGGTCCGACGGGACGACCGGCTGCGGCTGGTTCGGAGACGGCGCCTCGCCTTTATGCGGCAGGGTCGGCGCATCCTCGGAGACCTCGGGCGAGTTGACGATGGTCTCTTCGTCCATCACCTCCTCGATCTCTTCCATGGCCGCGTCTTCCTTCTCCATCTCGGTCGCGGCGCCGGACTCTTCGGTCGCGGACGGGCTCTCCTCGGACTCGGCCGGTGCAGTTTCCACCGCCTCTTCCTCGATCACCTCTTCCTCGACCATGGGCTCGGCCTCGTCCTCCGCGGGAGCGGCCTCGTCCTCGGCGGGAGCGGCTTCTTCAGCAGGAGCGGCCTCCTCAGCCGGCTTCGCCTCTTCCTCGGCAGGGACCGCGTCCTCGGCTGGGGCGGGTTCCTCCGCGGGGGCGGCGTCCTCGGCGGGGGCAGCATCTTCGGCCGGCGCAGCCGCCGCATCGCCTGCAGGCAGAGCCGGCGGGTTCTCCGTCTGGCTACGCAGGAAGGCAATCACGTCCGCCCGCTTCTTCGCGTCGGGAATGCCGGCGAAGGCCATGGTGGTCCCCGCCGCGAAGGCTTGCGGATTCGTCAGCCACTCGTCGAGGCGCTCGTAGGTCCATGCGCCACCCTTGCTCTTGAGGGCTTCGGTGTAGCTGAAGCCCTCGTGGTGAGCGACATCGGCGCCGACCACATTGTGCAGGTTCGGCCCGATCATGTTGGCGCCGCCCGCGTCGAACGAGTGGCAGACCTTGCAGAGCGCCGCGGCCTGCTCGCCCTTGGCCGGGTCGGCCTCGGCGAGGAGCGACAGGATTTCGGGCTGGCCGCTCTCTTCGGCCGCGTCCCCGGCTTTCTCCTCGGCGGCGGGTGCGGCCGTGGGCTCAGGAATCGGCAGCGGGCTATCGCTGTTCTGGTTGAGATAGGCGATCACGTCCGCGCGTTTCTGAAGGTCCTTGATACCGGGGAAAGCCATGCTGGTCCCGGCCGCGAAGCCTGCCGGGTTCTCGAGCCAGTGGTCCAGGTTCTCGAATGTCCACTCGCCGCCATGGTCCTTGAGGCCAGGGGTGTAGTTGAAACCTTCATGGGCGGCGATCTTGTGCCCGACCACGCCGTAGATGCCCGGACCGATCATGTTCGGGCCGCCCTTTTCGAAATTGTGGCAAACCTTGCAGAGCCCGACGGCCTGCTCGCCCTTGGCCGGGTCGGCTTTATTCAGTGCGGCAATGAACTCCGCGCCCTTGTCGGGCCCTTCCTTCTTCTTGTCGCCGTGAACGAGGTCTTCCTCGGCGCCGGCCACTTCGTAGCCCGGTGTCTCCGGCGCATGCTCCTCGTACATAATGTCGATGAGCGTTCGCGTGCCAAAGAACAACAGCAGCGCCAACAGCACCGCCATGGCGATCTTGTTGAAGTAATAGTATTTCATAAGCGATATCCCCCCGGCAGGAAAAAAGGCTACTTCAGAATAGCTCTTGCGATGCCGGCTGACACTATAAGGGGGCGCGGGTTGTTGCAACTGAGAGAATCAGCGCACCCGGCGCCACCGTCGAAAAGGACGTTTCAACGCTAACAAACGGGAAACAATGACAAAATCCATAGTCGTTATTCCTGCCCGGCTTGCGGCGACACGTCTGCCGGACAAACCGCTGGCCGAGATCGCGGGCGAGCCCATGATCGTTCACGTATGGCGGCGGGCCATCGAGGCGCAATGCGGTCCGGTTTTGGTGGCCACCGATTCGCAGGCCGTCCAGGACGCCGTCGCCAGCGCCGGTGGCGAGTCCGTTCTCACCCGGCCCGATCATGCCAGCGGATCCGACCGCATTCACGAAGCGCTGCAGGCGGCAGATCCGGACCGGACGTACGACGTGGTCATCAACCTGCAAGGGGACCTGCCGACGCTCGATCCCGCCCTGGTGCGCAAGTGCGTTGAGGCTCTCGAAGAAGGCGGCGCCGACATCGGCACCATCGCGGCCGAGATCGTACGCGCCGAGGAGCGCACGAATCCCAATGTGGTGAAGGTGGTGGGCACGCCCCTCGCGCGCGGCGGAATTCTCAATGCGCTCTACTTTACGCGTGCGACGGCACCGTATGGCGAGGGGCCGCTCTATCATCACATCGGGCTTTACGCATACCGGCGCGCGGCGCTCGAGCGCTTCGTGGGGCTGCGCCCCTCGCCGCTCGAGATGCGCGAGAAACTCGAACAACTGCGCGCGCTCGAGGCCGGCATGCGCCTGCACATCGGCCTCGTTGACACGGTTCCGCTCGGTGTCGATACTCCGGCCGACCTCACGCGGGCACGCGAAATTCTTGAAACCTCTTAGGAATTTCTGGCCCTCCCGCCCGATGGACCAGCAACGAAGCCGACACACCGATGGCTAGAAAGCGCCCAAACCGAATCGCCTTCCAAGGGGAACCCGGGGCCAACTCGCACCTGGCGGCCAACGATGCCTATCCGGACATGGAGGCTCTGCCCTGCGCCACGTTCGAGGATGCGCTGGCCGCGGTGAAGACGGGCGCGGCGAAGCTGGCCATGATTCCCATCGAGAACTCGGTTGCCGGGCGCGTGGCCGACATTCATCATTTGCTGCCCCATTCGGGGCTCTACATCATCGGCGAGCATTTCGAGCGCATCCGGCATCAATTGCTGACCTTGCCGGGCGCCAAGCTGGCCGGCCTCGAGTCCGTGCACAGCCACATCATGGCGCTCGGCCAGTGCCGCAAGGTCATCGCCGAGCTGAACCTCAAGCCGGTGACCGAAGCCGATACGGCCGGTGCGGCGCGGCATGTGAGCGAGGCGGCCGATCCCACGCAAGCGGCGATCGCCTCGAAGCTCGCCGCGCAGATCTACGGTCTGCGGATCGCCAAGAGGGACGTCGAGGACGCGGCCCACAACACGACGCGGTTCGTGGTCCTGTCCGCCAAGCCCGTGAAGACCAAGCCCAATGACGGGCCGGTCATCACCACCTTTGTGTTCCGCGTGCGCAATGTGCCCGCGGCGCTCTACAAGGCGCTCGGCGGCTTCGCCACGACCGGCGTGAACATGACCAAGCTGGAATCCTACCAGCTCGAGGGCTCGTTCAACGCCACCATGTTCTACGCCGATATCGAAGGACATCCCGATTCGCGGCCGGTGCAACTGGCCATGGAGGAGCTCGACTTCTACACCAGCGAGATCACCCTGCTCGGCACCTATCCCGCGAGCCCATTCCGGCGCACGCTGAAATCGTAGGCGCGCGAGACTGCGGCCGGGACAGTTTGGCGCCACAAAACGGCGCTAGACACGGCGCTCGACGATTCGTTCCGGCCCGGCACTTTGGGCCATCGGTCAAGTGAGGTCAGATGAGCAAGAAATTCCAATCCAAGAAATCCCCATCGAAGACATGGAGCCCAATTCTCGGGGTGGCCCTGGTAAGCCTGGCGGTCGCCGGTCCAGTGACCGTCAGCGATGCCTGTACGCGCGTTCTCTACGAGACGGGAGGCGGCGACTACATCGTCGGCCGGAGCATGGATTGGGCCGACGACACGAAGACGAATCTGTGGGCCTTTCCGAAGGGCATGGAGCGGGACGGCGGTGCCGGTGCCGGCTCGGTCACCTGGACGTCCAAGTTCGGTTCGGTCATCGCCACGATCTACGATGTCGCGACGGTCGATGGGATCAACGAGGCTGGCCTTGTCGGCAACGTCCTCTATCTGGCCGAGTCCGACTACGGTCCCGCTGACACCGATAAACCGAAGATTTCCGTCGGCGCGTGGCTGCAATACGTCCTCGACAATTTCGCGACCGTGGCGGAAGCCGTGGAGGCATTGGAGGGCCATCAGTTCACAATCGTGGCGCCCGCGCTCCCGAACGGGAAGGCGGCGACCGGTCATGTGGCCTTGTCCGACCCGTCCGGCGATTCGGCGATTTTCGAGTATCTCGACGGCAAGCTCGTCATCCATCACGGTCCGCAAACCACTGTGATGACCAATTCGCCGCCTTACGATCAGCAACTCGCCATCAACACCTATTGGCAGGGGATCGGCGGCCTCACGTTCCTGCCGGGCACGAACCGCGCGGCGGACCGCTTCGTGCGCGCCAGCTACAATTTGAGCGCCTCGCCGAAGTTCGAGGACAAGCGCACGGCGCTCGCGAGCGTGGCATCGATGATGCGCGCGGTCAGCGTTCCGGTGGGCGTCAAGGACCCGAAACAGCCCAATATCGCCTCGACCCAGTGGCGCACCTACGCCGATCAGAACGTCAAGCGCTACTACTATGACTCGGTGTTCAATCCCGGGCTGTTCTGGGTCGACCTCGACAAGCTCGATTTGTCGGACGGCGCGGCGCCCAAGAAGCTGGACCTCACCAGCTATCCGATCCTATCGGGCGAGGTCTCCGGCAGCTTCGAGGACGCCAAGCGTTCAAATTTCTGGCGCCCTAGTCGGGAGGCGCCGGCCGATTGGGGCTCAGTGGCTTGCCACAAGCCCCGGCTTCGCCGATATAGAGGCCAGGGAGGTTGGCGGCAGGCGCGTGCCTCGCCAACCGGGTCAGGTCCGGAAGGAAGCAGCCCTAACGAGCGTTTCGCGGGTTGATTGTCCAGCCTCCCACCTTTCCCATGCGTCCGGTCTGTGCATCGCGTAAACTCCCTGGGGGCGGCGATCCTGCTGCCCGTCGTTGAAGAGCCGGCTCCGAGCGAAGCCAAGTAGCGAAGCCAAGTAGCGAAGCCAAGAAGCGAAGCCAAGGCATGAGGGCCCCGTTCTCGATGTCCGAAAATCAGGCCCAGCACCCGACCCAGAACGCGGCGGCCAGCCACGCGGCCCTTGCTCGCAAATACCGCCCGCAAGTGTTCGCCGAACTCATCGGCCAGGACCCGTTGGTGCGCACCTTGCGGAACGCCTTTGCCTCGGGCCGCATCGCTCAGGCCTATATGCTCACGGGCGTGCGCGGCGTGGGCAAGACAACCACGGCGCGGCTGGTGGCGCGGGCGCTCAACTACGAGGGGCCGCACGGCGAAGGCGCCACGATCGATTTCGACGAAGAGGGGGTCCACTGCCGGGCCATCCTGGAGGGACGGCATCTGGACGTGATCGAGATGGATGCGGCATCCCACACGGGCATCGACGACATTCGCGATCTGATCGACAGCGCCCACTACAAGCCCAACACGGCGCGCTACAAGGTCTACATCATCGACGAGGTGCACATGCTCTCCAAACAGGCCTTCAACGGCCTGTTAAAGACGCTCGAGGAGCCGCCCGAGCATGTGAAGTTCATCTTCGCCACCACGGAAGTCCGCAAAGTACCGGTGACGGTGCTGTCGCGCTGCCAGCGCTTCGATCTGAAACGGATCGAAATCGAGACGCTCACGGACCATCTCGCGCGCGTCGCCAAGGAAGAAGGCACCGAGGCGGAACCGGCGGCGCTGGCGCTGATCGCACGGGCGGGCGAGGGGTCGGTACGCGATGCGCTCTCCATCCTCGACCGCGCCATCGCCTTCGGGTCGGGGCGGATCGAGGTGGGCACCGTCCGGGAGCTTCTGGGTCTTGCCGACCGCGGGCGTATCTTCGACCTGCTCGAGACCGTGCTGAAGGGCGATGCGGGCGGGGCACTCTCCGCCCTTGGTCAGCTCAACCGCGACGGCGCGGAACCGGGCCAGGTGATCACCGATCTCGCAGATGCCGTGCACGCGGTCACGGTCGCGAAGGCCGCCGGGCCCGGCAGTATCGACCCGGCTGCGGGCGAGGCGGAGCGTGGCCGCATCGAGGACTTGGCCAAGCGCCTGTCGATGCCGTGCTGGCGCGCGCCTGGCAGATGTTGCTCAAGGGGCATGACGAGGTGCGCTCAAGCCCCCGTCCGCTCGCCGCCGCCGACATGGTTCTGGTCCGGCTGGCCTATGTGGGCGACCTGCCGCCGCCCGGCGAAATTGCCTGCCAGTCTGACAGCGAGCGCAAGACGCCGGAGCGGCCCTCGCGCCCCGAGACGGAGCGGGCCGACGTGTCTCCTGCTGACGTGTCACCGGCTGAGGCGTCTCCGGCTGAGGCGGCTTCTCCGGTCGAGGCGAGACGCTCGCGCCCGCGGCGCCCAGCACCACGGCCGCGCAAGGCCTGTGCGATGCGCCTCCGGTCACCGAAAGCGAAAATCCGGCCCCGCCCAGCGCAGCCGATGAGCCCGACCCGGAGCCCGCGCCGGACCGTCCCATGCCGCAAAGCTTCGCCGATGTGGTGGCCCTCGCGGAGGCAAAACGCGATCTGAAGCTGAAAAACGCCCTGCTGGAGCAGGTGCGGCTCGTGCACTTCAAGCCCGGGGACATCGCACTCAACCCGCTGTCTCTCGCAGCACCCGACCTGCTCCAGGAGTTGATGCGCAAGCTCAAAGCCTGGACCGGACGCGTCTGGATCGTCTCGACAAGCGACCAGGCGGGCGAAGAGCCGTTGGGCGCCCAGCGCCGGGCGGCCGAGGCGCGTGAGATTGAGACACTTCAAGCCCACCCGGCCGTTCAAGAAGTGCTGCGTCACTTTCCGGGTGCAACGATCGAGGACGTCCGGGCGGTCGCATCGGAGCCGGCGGAAACCGACAACGCCCAAGGCGACTTCGACGACAGGAACGACCTTGGCGACGCGGACGTCTATACGAAGGGTGGAACCAACTGAGGCTGGCCGAACAACGTTCAGGCACCGAAGAGCGACGAAATGGGAACGCGATGAAGAATTTTGCGCAGATGATGAAGCAGGCGCAGGAACTGCAGGGCCGCATGCAGGACATGCAGGCCGAGATGGAAGCCCTGGCCTGCGAGGGCCGCGCCGGAGCCGGCATGGTGACCGTGACGCTGAACGGCAAGGGCGAGATGAAGGGCGTGACCATCGATCCTTCGATGCTGAAGCCGGAGGAGGCCGAGATCCTGGAAGACCTGATCGTCGCCGCTCATGCCGATGCGAAACTGAAAGTCGAAGAGGCCATGAAGGAAAAGATGTCCGTGCTGACCGGCGGCCTGCCCATTCCGCCCGGCTTCAAACTCTTCTAGGCGAGCGCAACGCAGGAACACTGCGCACGCGCGGGCGGCACGATTTGTCGCATTACTGCGGCGCAACGTCACCATGTTGCACCGCTATGCCTCGTGTATGATTCCCACATCCCGGCTTTGAACGGATCACATCGGTCGAGGTGGTAGACGGCGGACGCCGCGCGGTTCCAAACGGAAGTCGCGCTGCAGGGCAGCTTTGGCTGAAATCTTGGCGCGCGCCTGAAATCACATCAGCGGATGGGACGTTCCAACAGCAGCTTCGCAAAATATTTCAAGGATCAAAGATGAAGACCGGATCAAGACTCCCCGAGGTCACCTTTCGCACGCGCGTGCGCGACGAATCCGTCGGCGGCCCGAACCCTTATCGCTGGCAGGACATGACGACGGACGATTATTTCGCCGGCAAGCGGGTCATCCTGTTCTCGCTGCCCGGCGCTTCACGCCGACCTGCTCGACCTATCAGCTCCCGGGCTTCGAAAGCGCCTTCGAGAAGTTCAAGGACCTCGGCATCGAGGACATCTATTGCCTGTCGGTGAACGACAGCTTCGTCATGAACAAATGGGCGAAGGATCAGGACTTGAAGAACGTGAAGGTCATCCCCGACGGGTCGGGCGAGTTCACCCGCAAGATGGGCATGCTGGTCGACAAGGACAATCTCGGCTTCGGCATGCGCTCCTGGCGCTATGCCGCCGTCGTCAACGACGGAGTGATCGAAGCTTGGTTCGAGGAGCCGGGCCTGTGCGACAACCATGTGGAAGATCCGTACGGCGTCAGCGCGCCGGAGACCCTCCTGCAATATCTCGAGCAGAAGGACGTCGTGAAGGCCGCCTAGCGATAGGCGCCCCGCGAACGCGGTGCACGCGTTTGCGCGTTTCTCCGATCTGGATCGGCGGCACGACTCAGCTAAGCTGGGCCGTGCCGTCGGCGTTTTGGCGGATGCGACATCGGGTTGCGGACCGCGGGAGCCCCCGCGGGTCGGGATTTCTTGGAGAGGATGCGGTCCATGGCGCGCGCGGCGGCTGGTCCCGAGATCGAACGGCTGATTCAGCTCCTGGCGCGTCTGCCGGGGCTCGGACCCCGCTCGGCCCGGCGCGCGGCGCTGCACCTCGTCAAGAAGAAGGAGCAGTTGCTCGACCCGCTGGCCGTGGCGCTGGCGGAGACCCGCGACACGATCCTCACCTGCGAGATCTGCGGCAACATCGATACGCAAAGTCCGTGCACGCTATGCCGGGACCCGGCGCGCGACCGCTCCCTGATTTGCGTCGTGGAGGAGGTGGGCGACCTGTGGGCGCTGGAGCGGGCGGCGGTGGTGAACGGGCTCTATCACGTCCTGGGCGGGACGCTGTCGCCGCTGGATGGGGTTGGGCCCGACGATCTCAACATCCCGACGCTGATCGAACGCGCCCGCGCCGAAGAGGTGACCGAGGTCCTGCTGGCGCTGAACGCCACCGTCGAGGGCCAATCCACGGCCCATTACCTCACCGACCAGCTGGCTGGCTGCAACGTCTCGGTCTCGCGCCTCGCTCAGGGCGTCCCCATCGGCGGCGAACTCGACTATCTCGACGAAGGCACGCTCGCCGCCGCCGTCAAGGCGCGGAAGTCGATGGGCGGGTGAGGCTAGTCGGCTGCCGGCACCGTCCCGGAGCCTTGATAGCTGTCGGCAACCCGGTTCGCGGCGGCTTCGAACGCCTCGAGGCACTCGGCGGGCAGGTTCGTCTCGGCAATAACGTCCCAAAAGATGTCGGACTCGATCTCCCCGCCGATCCAGATTCCGGCGAGAAGACCCACGGTCGCGGCGGCGAACACGCCGACGATCCAAAGAAGCCGTCCGCCGTCGCTCACGACCCTGCCTCCTCTTCCGCCTCCACGAGCGCCGTGTCGTCCGGGTCCTGGTCTTCGGCGTTCTCGTCTTCCGCATTCCAAGGCGCGACCTTGAACAGCATCAGCATGCCGGGGACCGCGAGAGCCGTGCAGATGACGAAGAACTGGGTCCAGCCCACCGCTTCCACGATGAAGCCCGTGGTCGCGTTGGCAACCGTCCGCGGGACGGCGATGAGGCTTGAGAACAGCGCGAACTGGGTGGCGGTGAAGGCCTTGCTGGTTTCCCGGGCCATGAAGGCGGTGAGCGCCACGGTGCCGAGGCCGACGGCGAGGTATTCGCCGCTGACGACAACGAACAGTCCCGCCAGCGAGTGCCCGGCCTGGCTCAGCCAGATATAGGGAATGATGGTGAGGAGCTGCACAAAGCCGAACAGCCATAGCGCGCGGTTGATGCTCACCTTGAGCATGACGATGCCGCCGACGGTCGCCCCGGCGAGCACCGCCCAGAGGCCGGCGAACTTGGCCACGCTGCCGATCTCGGTCTTGCTGTACCCCATGTCGAGATAGAAGGGCGTGGCCAGGGCCGTGGCCATGTTGTCCCCAAGCTTGTAGAGAAACAGGAAGGCGAGGATCGCGAGCCCCGCCGCGATGCCGTCGCGGCTGAAGAACTCGACGAAGGGATCGATCACCGCTTCCCGCAAGGTGTGGGGCGCCAAGTCGTCGTCGCTCTCCTCCTTGACCAGCAAGGTGGTCACGATGCCGACCAGCATGAAGGCCGCGGTGATCCAGAATACCGTGGACCAGGGCAGATGGTCGGCGAGGATCAGGGCCAGCGAGCCCGGCACCAGGCCGGACAGACGGTAGGCGTTGATCCAGAACGACGTGCCCGTGCCGAGTTCGTCGTCGGCCAGCAACTCGCGCCGGTAGGCGTCGATGACGATGTCCTGGCTGGCGCTGAACAGGGCGACGGCGAAGACGATCCAGACAATGGCCTGGATCGAGGTCGACGGATTGAAGTGGCCCAGAAGCCCGATCGAGACGAGCAGCAGCACTTGCGTCAGCAGGGCCCAGCCGCGGCGGCGCCCCAGGAACGGCAGCTTGAACCGGTCCATGACCGGCGACCACAGGAACTTCCAGGTGTAGGGCAGCCCCACGAGGGCGAACAAGCCGATCGTGGCGAGGTCGACGCCGTTGTCGCGTAGCCAGGCCGGCACCAGGGACACGAGCACGAACAGGGGCATGCCCGAGCTGAAGCCCAGGAAAATGCAGGCCAGCATCTTGCGGGTGAAAAGAATCTCGGTCCAACTGCGGCGAACGTCCGCAATGTCGGAGTGTTTGGGCGTTCCCTCGGTGGCCGTCATAGCTCGTTCTTACCAGCCGCTCGCCCATCCGTCATGGCTTCCCACCGCCTATCCCGGGAAAAGCGGGCCCTCGAGGCTCACGGACGGCTCCAAATCTCCGCCTGCGACAAATTCCTACTTGCGAATGATTTGCAACTAGCGCTATGCTGCATCGCAAAAGGACGATTGGCTTCGATGAGGAGGCTTCAAGTGACAGTGCGCTGGGCAACGCATGTTCGAAGAGCGGCGGCCGCGATCGCCATCCTGGCGATGGCCGGGCTCGCCGGTTGTGGCGATCAAGACTCCGCCGCGATAGCGGAGGGCGACGGCGCGGAGAACGGCAAGTTCCGCGTGGTGACGACCTTCACCGTCATCCAGGACATCGCCCAGAACGTCGCCGGCGCCGCCGCCGTGGTGGAATCGATCACCAAGCCGGGTGCGGAAATTCACGACTATCAGCCGACGCCGGGAGACATCGTCAAGACCCAGGAGGCGGATCTTGTCCTGTGGAACGGGTTCAACCTGGAGCGCTGGTTCGAGAAGTTCTTCGAGAACATCAAGGACGTGCCGGGCGTCGTGGTGAGCGAGGGGATCGAGCCCATGGGCATCACGGAAGGCCCGTATAACGGCAAACCCAATCCGCATGCATGGATGTCGCCAACAAGCGCGCTTCAATATGTGGAGAACATCCGCAAGGCGCTGGTGAAATACGATCCGGACAACGCGGAGGTCTACGACGCCAACGCGGCGGCGTATGCGGACAAGATCAAAGCGATCGACGAGCCCTTGCGCAAACGCCTTTCGGCCATCCCGGAGGACAAGCGCTGGCTCGTGACGTCCGAGGGCGCCTTCTCGTATCTCGCCCGGGACTACGGCATGCGCGAGGCCTATCTCTGGCCGATCAACGCGGACCAGCAGGGCACGCCGCAGCAGGTACGGCACGTCATCGAGCTCGTGAAGTCGAACGGCATCCCGGTCGTCTTCTCCGAGAGCACGGTCTCGGACCGAGCGGCCAAGCAGGTCGCCAAGGAAAGCGGCGCATCCTATGGCGGCGTTCTCTACGTGGACTCGCTGAGCAAGGAGGGCGGTGCGGTTCCCACCTATCTCGATCTGCTCAGCGTCACCGTGGACACCGTCGCCAAGGGCTTTGAGAATGCCCAAGGAAGCTGAGAACATCCAAGGACGTTAAGAGCGCGCAAGGAAGCTGAGAACATCGATGAACCGTGTTGATTTGCTGACCCGTTCCGACGCGCTGGCCCGTCCCGCAAGCATCGCTGTCGACGACGTCAGCGTCACCTATCCCAACGGGTTCACGGCGGTGCGCGATGCCTCGTTCGAGCTTGGTCCGGGCACGATCTGCGCCCTCGTGGGCGTGAACGGCAGCGGCAAGTCGACCATCTTCAAGGCCATCATGGGCTTCGTCACGCCGTCCGCCGGCCAGGTGCGGCTGTGCGGCCTGCCCGTGGACAAGGCTGTGTCGCAGAACATCGTCGCCTATGTGCCCCAAAGCGAGGACGTCGACTGGAACTTTCCGGTCCTGGTCGAAGATGTGGTGATGATGGGCCGCTACGGCCACATGAATTTGTTCCGCATTCCATCCAGGAAGGATCGCCGCAAGGTCGACGAGGCCTTGGAGCGTGTGAACATGAGCGCCTATCGCACGCGGCAGATCGGCGAGCTCTCCGGCGGCCAGAAGAAACGCGTGTTCCTGGCCCGCGCCTTGGCGCAAGAGGGACGCATCATCCTGCTCGACGAGCCGTTCACCGGCATCGACGTAACGACCGAATCCGCGATCATCGACCTCCTGCGCGAGTTGCGCGACGCCGGTCATTTGATCCTGGTGTCGACCCACAATCTCGGCAGCGTGCCGGATTTCTGCGATCAGGTCGTGCTGCTCAATCGCACGGTGCTCGCCGCCGGCCCGACCGCCACGACTTTCACGCAAGAGAACCTGGAGCGCACCTTCGGCGGTGTGCTGCGCAATTTCGAGCTCAGCGGTCACGCGCTCCACGAGGACGACGACGCGCGCAGCCTCAACGTCATCACCGACGACGAACGGCCCCTCGTGTTCTACGGGGTCAAGAAGGGCAAGAAGAAGCCGGCTCGGGACAAGGCGAAATGAGCGACCTTCTGGCCGAGCTCATCGTCCCCTTCTCCTACGACTACATGTGGAAGGCGATGTGGGTCAGCGCGCTCGTTGGCGCGGTCTGCGCGTTCTTGTCCTGCTATCTCATGTTGAAGGGCTGGTCGTTGATGGGCGACGCCCTTGGCCACTCCATCGTGCCGGGGGTCGCCGGCGCCTATATCATCGGGGCGCCGTTCGCGTTCGGCGCCTTCTTCGCCGGCATTCTGGCCGCGCTCGGCATGGCCTTCGTGAAGCAGCATTCGCGGCTGCGCGAAGACGCCACGATCGGCCTCGTGTTCACGACGCTGTTCGCGCTCGGCGTGCTCATGGCCTCGCTGCACCCGACCTCGGTTTCAATCCAAACCATTGTGCTGGGCAACATTCTCGCGATCCCCGATGCGGACGCGATGCAGGTCGTCGTCATCGCAGTGATCTCCTTCGCGATCCTGTTCTTCATCTGGAAGGACCTGATGGTCACGTTCTTCGACGAGACCTATGCGAAGAGCATCGGCCTCAAGACGCGCACTTTGAAGCTCGTCTTCTTCACGCTTCTCAGCGCCTGCACGGTCGCCGCGCTGCAGACGGTCGGGGCGTGCCTCGTGATCGCCTTGGTGGTGACGCCGGGCGCGACGGCTTACCTCCTGACCGACCGTTTCGACCGGCTTATCGTGATCGCGGTGGCGATCGGCACGCTCACCAGCTTTGTCGGCGCCTATCTTAGCTATTTCGTCGACGGTGCGACCGGCGGGGTCATCGTCACGTTGCAGACGCTGCTGTTCCTCGCGGCCTTCTATTTCGCGCCGAAACATGGCGTCATTGCCGCGCGCCGCAAGGCCCGCGTGGTGAAGGAGGACAATCTGCGCGCGGGCAATGAGCTGCGGGACGGCGACGCCGTACGGGAGGCCGTATGATGGACCCGCTCGCGTTCTTCACGGAGCCCTTCGCCTACGACTTCATGCAAAGGGCGCTCGGCATGTCGCTGCTCGTGGCGGCCGTTTGCGCGGTGCTGTCCTGCTACCTGGTGCTGAAAGGCTGGTCGCTCATGGGCGATGCGATCTCGCACGCGGTATTGCCGGGCATCGTCATCGCATTCGTACTCGGAATTCCGCTGGCGGTCGGTGCGTTCGTGGCCGGGCTCGCTTGCGCGCTGGCGACCGGCTATCTGAAATACAATAGCCGCGTCAAAGAGGACACGGTGATGGGCATCGTGTTCTCAGGCATGTTCGGTTTCGGGCTCGTGCTCTTCACCAAGGTCGAGACCGACCAGCATCTCAACCACATCCTGTTCGGCAACGTACTCGGCGTCACCGCGGCGGACCTGGTCGAAACGGCGATCATCGCCGGCGGCACGCTCCTGGTCGTGCTCGCCAAGCGCCGGGATCTTCTGCTCTACTGCTTCGATCCGAACCATGCGCGCGCCATCGGATTGCCGGTCAACGTCCTGCACTACGGGCTCCTGGTGCTGCTGTCGCTCACCATCGTCAGTTCGATCCAGGCCGTCGGCATCATCCTCGTGATCGCCATGCTGATCGCGCCGGGGGCCACGGCCTATGTCCTCACCGACCGTTTCGAACGCATGCTTGTCATCGCCATCGCGGTTGCGTGCGGTTCTGCCGCGCTCGGAACGCTCATCAGTTTTCATATCGACGGCGCGACCGGTGCCTGCATCGTGCTGGTGCAAGCCTTCGTGTTCTTCATGGTGTTTCTATTCTCCCCAAAGCGCGGGCTCTGGCCCATCGGCAAGCTGCTCGGGAGATCAGCCGGGGACCAGGTGCCGAAGGAGGCCCCCCGCGCGGACGCCCGCGGCTTGGATGCGCCCTAGCCCTGCGGATCGGGCGTGCGGACCGAGCGATGCAGCAGGTCGTAGACGAGCGCCGTCGACCAGCCGATGAGCATCACGCCGTTGAGTGCCGTCATGGGCCCTAGCAAATGCCATTTCGGGACGGGCACCACGTCGCCATAGCCGAGCGTCGTGTAGTTGCCGAAGGCGAAATAGACCAGGTCCGTGTTCTTCGGCACGGCGCCGACCCATTTATAGGTGTAGGCCCAGACCACGCATTCGCCGAAATGGCCGATCAGCAGCAGCGTGCCCGTCGCGACGATGACAAGCATGTATTGCACGAAGCCGGGAAACGAGGCGTCCGTGTTTGCGAGGTTCCGCAAAGTCGCGGCGATAGCGCCGACCAGAATGGCATGAATGAACAGATTGACGAGACTCGCGCTGCCGCCAACGGCGATCTGATCGAGCATCGACACGTTCATGGTCGATATCCACATCGACTCTTTCACGGCTTCTGCGACAGTCGGATCCATCCCCTCTTCTCCCAAGTCCTGTTGTGACGTTATTCGCCGGCCAGGAGGTCCGGCTGCCGGATGATGCGTGGACCTTTGCTCGGCGCCCGTGCCGGCCCTTGCGGGTTGGACTGAGGGGCCGCAGCCGCCACACTGGCCTGCGTCACGTCCGGGGCGTGCGGCGTGGGCCGGGCCACGTTCGGGCCGATCTTGGGCGCGGTCGCGGCTTTGGCCTCGTCCTCGAAATCCAGGTGCTCGATCTTCTGCCCGCGCTTGGTGATCTTGTCCGCAGAGGTGAGGATCTTGTCGATATCCCCATTGGCCTGGCCGAAATGCCGCTGCAAATCCAACACCCGGTCGCGGAACCGGCCCATATCCTCCATCAGCGTGGCGACCTCGCGCTGGATCAGATGGGCCTGCTCGCGCATCTGCACGTCCTTCAGGATGGCCTGCATGGTCTGCACCGCGAGCATCAGCATGTTCGGGGCGCAGATCACGATGCGCGCCCGGTGCGCCTTCTGGACGATGTCCGGGAAGTACTCGGCGAGGTCCGCATAGATCGACTCGGACGGCACGAACAGAATGGCCGTGTCCTGTGTTTCGCCGGCGATGAGATATTTGTCGGCGATCGCCTCGATATGTTTGCCCACATCGGTCCGGATCCGCCGCGCGGCATATTTCTTGGCCTCGTCGCTGCGCGCCGCGCGGAAGGCTTCGAAGCCTTCCAGCGGGAACTTCGCGTCGATCACGACGCCGGCGGCCGCGTTCGGCATGCGCAGCAGACAGTCCGGCCGCTTGCCGTTGGAGAGCGTCGCCTGGAACGTGTAGGCCCCGGCCGGTAGCCCGTCCTTGACGATGGCTTCCATGCGCATCTGGCCGAACGCGCCCCGCGCCTGCTTGTTCGCCAGTATCTCCTGAAGGCTGACCATGTTGCTGGAGAGCTCGGTCAGGTTCTTCTGGGCGGTATCGATGACCGCGAGCCGCTCGTTGAGGCGCGAGATGGTCTCGTGCGTCTTGCGGGCGCTCTCGTTGATATCGCTCCCGACCTTGTGGGTCATGCGGTCCAGACGCTCGTTCACCGCGCGCGCCAGTTCGCCATGCCGGGTGACGCTGATCTCCGCCAGCGTCTGCAGACGGACGCGCATCTCGCCGAGCTGTTGATCCTGCGCGGCGGCGTCCTCTTTCCGGCGGACGAGATGGACGACCAGCACGACGGCCAGCACGAGCAGTGCGAACGCAGCGAGCCCGGCGAGCACGAGGCCCACCAGGACAGGGTCGACTGTCATCGTCCCGATTTTCAGGGGCTCGAGAACCATCAGCCTAGCTATAGGCTGATTCGGGAGGCTAGACCAAAACCAGAACATGCGGCGGACCGGGTCCGATGGGCGTCGGATGAAGGGGCGCATTGACCGGAGCCGTCCGGCTCCTTATGTCAGCGTCAGACATGACTTCCATCTATCCCATCCTCACCATCCCGGAGCCCGTGTTGCGGCAGACGGCCGAGCCCGTCGAACGCGTGGACGACGAGCTGCGCAAGCTGATGGACGATATGCTGGCGACGATGTACGACGCGCCGGGCGTCGGCCTCGCTGCGCCCCAGATCGGCATTTCGCGCCGGCTGATCGTCATGGACCCGGCCCGCGACGAGGAGGAGCCGGCCCCGCTCGTCATGGTGAACCCCGTGATCCTGGAGCGCTCGGAAGAGATGCGCGTGCATGAAGAGGGCTGCCTGTCGATCCCCGAGGTCACGGCGGAGGTGGAACGCCCGGCCGTGCGCGCGTGTCCTATCTCGATCGCGAGGGCAAGCCCCAAGAGGCGGAGGTCGAGGGCTTCTTGTCCACCATCGTCCAGCACGAGGTCGACCATCTGAACGGGGTCTTGTTCATCGACTATCTGTCGCGGCTGAAGCGCGACATGATCGTGCGGAAGTCACCAAGCAGAAGCGCGCCACGGCCCTTTGACGCCCGCGAAGCGGCTTCCCATCCCGCGAAGCGGCTTCCCATCCCGCGAAGCGGCTTCCCATGCGCATCGAACCAGCCTAAGACCGGCCCATGCGGATCATCTTCATGGGCACGCCGGATTTCGCCGTTCCGGCGCTGCTGTCCATCGCCAAGGCGGGGCATGAGATCGCGGCGGTCTACACGCAGCCGCCCAGGCCCGCGGGCCGGGGCATGGCCTTGCGCAAGTCGCCGGTCCAGGAGGAAGCCGAAGCGCTGGGTCTTCCGGTGAGCGTGCCGGCCAGCCTCAAGAGTCCGGCCGAACAGAAACGCTTCGCCGCGCTCGAGGCGGATGCGGCCGTCGTGGTGGCCTATGGCCTGATCCTGCCCGCATTGGTTCTGAACGGCACGCGGCGCGGTGTCTACAACATCCATGCGTCCTTGCTGCCGCGGTGGCGAGGCGCCGCCCCGATCAACCGCGCGATCATGGCGGGCGATGCGGAAACCGGCGTCTCCATCATGCGGGTGACGCCAGGGCTCGACGAGGGACCGGTCTGCCTCATGGAGCGGTTGGCGATCGAACCCGACATGACGGCGGGAGAGTTGCACGATGCGCTTTCGGCGCTCGGCGCGGAGCTGATGGTGGACGTGCTGGCATCGCTCGGGCAGGGGACGCTCCACTGCGTGGAGCAAGACGGCAAGCTCGCGACCTATGCGGCGAAGCTGACGAACGAGGAGACCCGCATCGATTGGGCCCGTCCCGCACAAGAGGTGCACAACCACATACGCGGCCTGTCCCCCTATCCCGGCGCCTGGTTCCAAATCGTGCAGAACGGCAAGGCCGAGCGGGTGAAGGTCCAGGGCTCCGCCCTCGAAAAAGGGCGGGGCGCGCCGGGCACGCTACTGGACGACCGCTTGACGGTTGCCTGCTCGGAGGGCGCGGTGCGCCTGACCCGGGTCCAGCGCGCGGGCAAGAAGCCCATGCTGGCGGACGCTTTCCTGCGCGGCGTCGATCTGCGCCCGGCAGCACGCTGCTCTAGCGAGGCGCGACCCGCAATGCCCCGTTACAAGCTCACTTTGGAATATGACGGCACGCCCTTCGTGGGCTGGCAGGTCCAGGATGGACAGATGTCCGTGCAGGGACGGCTTGCGGAAGCCATCGAAGCGTTCTCCGGCGAAGCGTCCCGCGTGGGGGCCGGACGCACGGATGCGGGCGTCCATGCGATCGGACAGGTCGCCCATATGGATCTTGCGAAGGACTGGGAGCCTGCCAGGGTGCGCGACGCATTGAACGCGCAAGTGCGCCCCGATCCGATTTCGGTGCTGTCGTGCGAGATCGTAGGCGACGATTTCGACGCGCGTTTTTCCGCGAAGGCGCGCCATTACCTCTATCGCATCGTCGACCGCCGCGCGCCTCTGGCGCTGGAACGCAACCGCGCCTGGGGCGTCTTCAGGCCGCTCGACGCAAAAGCCATGCACGCGGCCGCCCAGAGCCTGCTCGGCCATCACGATTTCACGACGTTCCGGTCTTCCGAATGCCAGGCGGCTTCGCCCGAGAAGACGCTCGACCGGCTGGAGGTGTCACGCCATGGCGAGGTCATCCGGGTCGAGGCCTCCGCGCGCTCCTTCCTGCACAATCAGGTGCGCTCCATGGTCGGTTCGTTGAAATGCGTCGGCGAAGGGCGCTGGACGAAAGGCGACCTGGAGCAGGCATTGGCGGCGCGCGACCGGGCGGCCTGCGGTCCCGTGGCGCCTGCTTGCGGCCTTTACCTGGTCAAGGTGGACTATTAAGCCTCTAGCTGCCGCTAGGGCCGGCGAGGGGGACACACATCCATGATCAGGCGCATTGCCACGGTTGGCGGGCTGACGCTCGTTTCGCGCCTTTCGGGTTTCATTCGGGACGTGGTCATGGCCGCCATCCTCGGCGCCGGGCCCGTCGCCGATGCCTTCTTCGTCGCCTTCCGCCTGCCCAACCATTTCCGCGCGATCTTCGCCGAAGGAGCGTTCGCCGCGGCCTTCGTGCCGGCCTACGCCCACACGTTGGAAAAGGCGGGGCTCCCGGCCGCGAAACTCTTCGCAGACCAGGTGGGCGCGGCGCTGATCGCGATCAACCTCGTCATCCTGGCGATCGCCCTCCTGTTCACGCCGGACGTGGTCATGCTGCTCGCCCCGGGCCTGTCAGACGATCCGCAGCGCTTCGATCTCGCCGTGGCGCTCACCCGGATCACGTTTCCCTATCTCGCGCTGGTCTCGCTGGAGACGCTGTTCGCGGGCATCCTCAACGCCAACAACCGGTTCGCCACGGCAGCGGGCGCCTCCATTCTGCTCAACGTCTCGCTGATCGCCACGCTGGCGCTAGCGCCCTATTTCGAAAGCGCGGGCCATGCGGCGGCCTGGGGCGTGCTAATCGCGGGCGTCGCGATGGTGCTCCTCGTGGGCGGCGATGCGGAGATGCATGGCTACGGCATCCGCCTGCGCATGCCGAGGCTCGACGCGCCCACGCGCCGGTTCCTGAAAGCGCTGGGTCCGGCGATCATCGGCGCGGGCGGCGTGCAGCTCGCCCTGTTCGCCGACACGGTCATCGCGTCCTTCCTGCCGACCGGCGCCCTGTCGGCGCTCTACTATGCGGACCGCATCAACCAGCTCCCCATCGGCGTCGTGGGCATCGCCGTGGGCACGGTGCTCCTGCCGGAAATGTCCCGCCGGCTCGCGGCGGGCGATACGGCGGGCGCGGCGTCCGCCCAGGCGCGCGGCATTCAGCTCGCTTTGCTGATGACGCTTCCCTGCGCGGCTGCGGCCATCGCGATCCCTGATCTGATCATGCGGGCGCTGTTCGCCCGCGGCGCCTTCACCGGCGAAGATGCGCTCGCCGCCGGGCACACGCTCGCCGCCTATTCGCTCGGCCTCATTCCCTTCGTGCTGCTCAGAAGCTTCACCGCGCCGTTCTATGCGCGCGGCGATACGGCAACGCCCGTCAAGGCCGCGATCCTCGCCGCGCTCGTGAACATCGCCTTGAAAGTGGTGCTGATGGGCCCGCTCGCCCAGGTCGGCCTCGCGCTTGCAACGAGCGTCGGCGCGTGGATCAATCTCGGTCTCCTTGGTCTTCTGGCCCGGCGCCAGGGCTTCGCGGTGTCGGGCGCGGCCATCGGCGGACCGGTGGCGAAACTCGCGATCATCGGCATCGCCTTCGCCGTGGCGCTCTATTTCGGCGCGCTCGGGCTCGACAGCGCGCTTTCGTCGATGACCCATTTCCGCGACGAGACGGAACTTGGAATCCTCGTCGTGGTGGGTGGCGTCGTTTATTTCGCGGCCGTTCTCGCCATTCTGGGGCGCCGCTGGTTTGCAGGCCTCATGAGAGAGGTCGAGCGCGAGGCGGATTTGCCGCCGCCGGGTGCCGCCGAGCTGATCGAGGACCCCACAGACGATTCCGAAGCGATCCCGGACTCCGAGCCGCCGCCGAGGATCTAGCCGGGCGAAAGACGGCCTAAGCCATCTTCAAATCGACCAGCGTCACGGCGCCGTCCTCGATCGCGCTGCCAAGGAAGATGGCGCCGATCCGGGCGAAACGCTCGGGCGAATCCGTGGCAAAGAAGCGGATCGACTGCGGGCCACGCCCGACGCCGGCCTGCAGGGCCGATTCCGCCAGCGCCTCGGCGACGGCCGCGGCTGTCGTCTCGGCCGAATCCACGAGCGTGATCGCATCGCCGACATGGTGCTGAATGGCCGCCGCCAAGACCGGGAAATGGGTGCACCCCAGTACCAGCGTATCGGGCGCATCGGCGCGCGCGAAGAGCGGTTCGAGATAGTCCTCGACCGCCGCCGCGGTCGCGCGCGTGCTCGTCCAGCCTTCCTCGGCGAGCGCGACAAAGACCTGGCAGGCGAGCTGCGTCACCTCTGCGTCCGCCATGAAGCGGTGGATGGCCTTGGCGTAGGCGCCGCCTCTGACCGTGCTTTCGGTCGCCAGCACCGCGATGCGCTTGTTGCGCGTGGCCGCGACGCCGGCACGTGCACCGGGTTCGATCACGCCGATCACGGGCACGGGAGCCAGCGCGCCGCGCAGTGCGTCCAGCGCGACCGCCGACGCCGTATTGCAGGCGATCACCACCATCTTGACGTTCTCGCCGAGAAGGAGATGCGTGGCCTGGAGCGCATAGGCGCTGACCGTGTCGGGGCTCT
The DNA here is from genome assembly GCF_001723285.1 of Methyloceanibacter methanicus. Lineage (GTDB taxonomy): Bacteria > Pseudomonadota > Alphaproteobacteria > Rhizobiales > Methyloligellaceae > Methyloceanibacter > Methyloceanibacter methanicus. The sequence goes on from NZ_LPWG01000010.1 coordinate 222,372, forward strand.
TGGTGCCGTAGGGCAGCCGCGCGGTGTCGCCGAGATAGACGAAGTGCTCCTCCGGCAAACGGCCGGCGAGCGCCCGCAACACGGTCAACCCGCCCATGCCGGAATCGAACACGCCGATGGGGCGCGGATCACCGGCCATCGTTGTCCCCGGATGCGCCATCCCCGAACGTTTCGAAATACCGGGCGATGAAGCGGCGGTAGATCGCCGTCAGCGTTTCCAGGTCGGCCAGCGCGGCGTTCTCGTCGGTCTTGTGGATCGTCTCGGTCGTGAGGCCGAATTCCACGACGGGACAATAGTCCTTAATGAAACGGGCGTCCGACGTGCCGCCACTCGTCGACAGGGCCGGCGTCTTGCCGGTGAATTCAGCCACGGCTTGGCTGAGAAGCCGATCGAGTGCGCCGGGCTTGGTGAGGAACGCATCGCCGTGCGGGGCGAAGTCTAGTGTGAAGCCGAGTTCCGTATTGGCGAGCGTGGCGGCGATGCTGTCGCTCAGCATGGCCTTCAGCGTGCCGGCCTCGTGGTTGTCGTTGAAGCGGATGTTGAACCGGGCTTCCGCGCGCACCGGGATCACATTGGTGGCGGGGTTGCCCACGTCGATGCTCGTCACTTCGAAATTTGACGGCGAGAAATGGGTGCTGCCCGAATCCAGCGGCGTGTCGTAGAGCCTTGCGAGCGCCGACACGATGCCCTTCACGGGATTGGCCGCAAGATGCGGATAGGCCACATGGCCCTGTTGCCCGGTCACGGTGAGATGGCCGGTCAGGCTGCCGCGCCGGCCGATCTTGATCGTTTCACCGAGCACGGTCGAGTTGGACGGCTCGCCCACGAGGCAGTGGTCGGGGGTGAGGCCCGTCTCCTCCATCCAGGCGAGCACCTTCTTGGTGCCGTTGATCGCGGGGCCTTCTTCGTCGCCCGTGACAAGGAGGCTGATCGTGCCCGGCACAATGCCATTCCGTGCCGAAACATAGTCGATCGCGGCCGCGGCGAAGCAGGCGATCGCGCCCTTCATGTCTGAGGCGCCGCGCCCATAAAGCCGCCCATCGGCAATGTCGGCGGCGAAAGGCGGATGGCTCCATAGGCTCGTATCGCCCGGGGGCACCACGTCCGTGTGGCCCGCGAAGCACAGATGCGGCGCACCCGAGCCGATGCGCGCGACGAGATTGTCCACGTCCGGTGTGCCGTCCTCGCTGAACCTCAGCCGCTCGCAGGCAAAGCCGGCCGCGGCGAGAGGCCTGGCGAGAGCGTCCAAGGCGCCTTCATCCAGCGGCGTGACGCTGGGGCACCGGATCAGGCTTTGCGCGATTTCGACCGCGGACTCGGCGGGCGTTGGCATAGAAAGGTCCTTGGAAGGGTCCTTGACTGCGACGTGGCGCCCGTCCCGGGCGCGGCCCCAGAACATGACGGCGTGCCGTTCCGATGGCAAGCGCAGGCGACAGCCTGGTCGCCTTGCGGGGAACGCTGGGCCGCGCGGTCTTGGCGTCTGCTCGGGTGCGTTAGGTGAGGGCGGCCAGAGGGTCGCCGCCATACTGGTTGGATCCCGGCGTTCCCTTGAGGATGCCGAGTTCGATCAGGAACCACAGTCCCACGCCGAGATTGACGAGAACGCAGATCCATCCGAGGCCGTTGAGCTGGTCGGGCGTGCCCGTGAGGCCCCAGGCCGTCAGCAGGCTCGCGATCAGGGAGGGGACCAGGCCGTACAGCGCCATCTTTCCGGGCTTGTCCCGGTCCTGGAAGCGTTTCGCGCAGACGGCGTAGCTGGGGAAGAACAGGGCAAGGGACACGAGCGTGGCCAGGAGCCCGCCGAAAAAGCCGGTTCCGAAGATCACTTCGATCAGAACCCCGAGCACGATGCTGATGATGCCAAGGATCACCACACCGGCCCACCATTTGGCGCGGTTGATGCGGCCGTCCAGCGACGTGAAGATGTACTGCAGATCCATTGTTCCCCCCTTGGTCAGCGTCTGACGCAAGTCTCAATTTTTAGAACCGAATCGTGACATTGCGAAGAGCGCAATTCGATCCTAGCGCCAATGAACCGCAGGGTCGCGGGCCGATCTTGGCCGATCCTGCCAGGACCCGGGCGCGTGCCAGAGCCTTGTCTAGGTGCGCAGGAGCTCGTTGATCGATGTCTTCGAGCGGGTCTGCTCGTCGACGGTCTTGACGATCACGGCGCAATAGAGCGAGGGGCCCGGCGTGCCGTCCGGCAGCGGCTTGCCCGGCATGGAGCCGGACACCACCACCGAATAGGGCGGCACGCGGCCCTGGTGCACGAAGCCCGTGGCCCGGTCGATGATCTTGGTGGATTGGCCGATATAGACGCCCATGGAGAGCACCGAGCCTTCGCCCACGATCACCCCTTCGGCGACTTCGGCCCGGGCACCGATGAAGCAATTGTCCTCGATAATCACGGGATTGGCCTGCAACGGCTCGAGCACGCCGCCAATGCCCGCGCCGCCGGAAAGGTGCACGTTCTTGCCGATCTGCGCGCAGGAGCCGACCGTGGCCCAGGTGTCGATCATCGAGCCGCTGTCCACATAGGCGCCGAGATTGACGAAGCTGGGCATGAGCACCACGCCGGGGGCGATATAAGCCGAATGGCGCACGATGCAGCCGGGAACGGCGCGGAAGCCCGCCTCCTTGAAGTCCTTAGCCTTCCACTTCTCAAACTTCACCGGCACCTTGTCCCACCAGGACGAGCCGTCGGGACCGCCGTCCATCCGCTTCTGGTCGTTGAGCTTGAAGGAGAGCAGGATGGCCTTCTTCACCCATTGATTGACCACCCACTCGCCGTCGGACTTTTCCGCGACTCGCAACTCGCCCTTGTCGAGCAGGCCCAGAACCTCCTCGACGCCGTCGCGCACGACACCCTTGGTCTGGGCATTGATATCGGAGGCGTGCTCGAAGGCGCCGTCGATGAAATTCTTCAGGTGATCGTGCGACATGTCAGTCTCCCAGAACTCTCGTAGGTCATTGCGGGCCGCGTACAACGGCCGAAGATGTATCGCTTTTTACGCCGTCCGCGAGCGCCGCCCCGATGGCGGCGACGAAAGGCGCAAGCGCCTCCGTGCGGTGGTGGATATGCGCGGGCAGTTCGGTCCAATCGTGGCCGGACGTATGTTCCGGCCGCCCCATCGCCCGGCAGTCGATCCAGACCGTCGTCATGCCGAGCGCGTGCGCGGTCTCAAGATTGTGCGGCAGGTCGTCGAAGATGGCCGCTTTTTGGGCCGTGACCCCGTGCGCGTTCACGAAGCGGTCGAACCCCTCCCGCGAAGGTTTGGGGTTCAGATATTCGAGCGCGTGAATGTCGAAAATGTCTTCGAACCGGTCGCGCACGCCGAGCCGCGCCGTGACACGTTCAGCGTGCTTGCGGCAGCCGTTTGTGAATACCAGCTTCCGGCCCGGCAGCGCATCGATGGCGGCGCCAAGTTCCGGCGAGGGGGCGAGCACGTCGAGATCGATGTCGTGGACGTAATCGAGAAAGTCGTGCGGCTTGATGCCATGCTGGCGGATCAAACCGGCAAGCGTGGTGCCGTGCTCGAAATAGTAGCGCTTGCGCAGCGCGTGCGCCTCGTCGAGCGAAAGTTCCAGCCTCTCGGCGATGAACGTTCCCATGCGGCGGTCGATCTGGGCGAACAGGTCGCACTCGGCCGGGTAGAGCGTGTTGTCGAGGTCGAACACCCAGGTTTCGACATGGTCGAAGCCGCGGCCAGCCGCCGCGGTCGCGCGCCCGCGAGTCATGGCTGCCTCATACGGTAGCCGCCGGGGCGCCGCCGCTCGATGAGCGTGCCGGCGCCGTGTTCGGTAAAGAGTTCGAGCAGGACCGAATGGGGCACCTTGCCGTTGATGATCACGACGGCTTCCACGCCCTCGGCGATCACGTCGAGGCAGCTCTCGATCTTGGGGATCATCCCGCCCGTGATGGTGCCGTCCGCGATCCGGTTGAGCGCTTCCGTCGTGGTCATGGACCGGATCAGCGCGCCGTCCTTGTCCAGGACGCCGTCCACGTCGGTGAGCAGCAGGAGGCGCTTGGCCTTGAGGGCCACCGCGATGGCAGCCGCGAACGTGTCCGCATTGATGTTCAAGGTCTCGCCCTCGGGGCCGACGCCAATCGGCGCCACCACCGGGATCAGGTCCGAGTGGATGATCACGTCGATGATGTGGGGCTCCACGAGACCGGGCTCGCCAACATAGCCCAGGTCCAGGACCTTCTCGATATTGGACAGGGGGTCGCGCACGCGCCGTTCGAGCCTGTGGGCCCGCATCAGATTGGCGTCCTTGCCGCAGATGCCCACGGCCTTCCCGCCCTGATCGTTGATGGCCGAGACGATTTCCTTGTTCACGGAGCCTGCCAGGACCATCTCGACCACGTCGACCGTCTGCCGGTCCGTGACCCTGAGGCCGTCCTTGAACTCGGACTTGATGTTGAGCCGCTCCAGCAGGCGACCGATTTGCGGCCCACCGCCATGGACCACGACCGGGTTCACGCCGGCCTGCTTGAGAAGCACCACGTCGCGCGCGAAATCCCGCGCAAGCTCCGGATCGCCCATGGCGTGCCCGCCATATTTCACCACGACCGTCTGGCGGTCGTAGCGCTGCATATAGGGCAGGGCCTCGGAGAGGATTTTGGCCTTGGCGTGCACCGAGCCGAGCGCCTCCGCCAGCGGGCCGGCATCCGCCGCTGTGGTCTGGCCCGAAGGCGGGTTGGTCTTCGTATGTGTCACGGGTGCGCTTATAGCGGCGGAAGGGCTCAGGGTTCAACGCCGTTCGGCGTGAGCCCCGCGATCGTGGCCCGCAATTCCGCGATCCCGAGCCCCTCGCGGGCCGAGGTGACGAGAAGATGCGGGAAGGCGGCCGGATGCTTGGCGAGCTCGGCTTCCGTCTTGGCGATCACCGCCTCCAGCTCGGACGTCTTCGGCTTGTCGGACTTGGTGAGGACGCCCTGATAAGAGACGGCGGCCTCGTCCATGAGTTTCATCGTCTCCCGGTCGTTGGCCTTGAGGCCGTGACGGGCATCGATCAAGAGGAACACCCGCTTCAGTTCCCGGCGCCCCTTGAGATAGTCCTCGATCAGCCGGGTCCAGCCCTTGACGGCGGATTTCGAGACCTTGGCGTAGCCGTAGCCCGGCATGTCCACAAGATAGGCGCCGCCAGTGCCGTCGGGGTCTTGCGCACCCAAAGTGAAGAAGTTGAGCTCGCGCGTCCGCCCCGGCGTCACGGAGACGCGCGCGAGCGTCTTACGCCCGGTGAGGGCATTGATGAGGCTCGACTTGCCCACATTGGAGCGCCCGGCAAAGGCGATTTCGGGCCGTCCGTCCTGGGGCAGCCCGTCGACGGCCACGGCGCCCAGCACGAAGTCGCAAGGCGTGCGGAACAGGGCTTCGCCGCGCGCTAGCTCTTCTGCGGATAGATCGGGCGTCTCGGTTGCGGTCACGGTGCTGGATTCCGGTTCGTTTCGCGCCATGCGGCCCTCCGCGCGGCAAACCGGGGCAACTTAGACCATCGACGACTTGATGTATTCCACGAGCTGGGTGACCACCGTGCCCCAGCCTTCTTCGAAGCCCATCTCTTCATGCTGCTTGCGGCCGGCTTCGTCGCGATGGAGGGCGATGGCTCGATAGCGCGTGCCGCCGTTTTCCTCATCCAGCAGCAGAAAGGCCGTGAAGAAAGGCTTTTCGGACGGGCGATAGCCCGGCAGCAGGGCATCGGTCCAGACCAACCGTTCTTCGGGGACGACCTCGAGATAGCAGCCCAAATTGGGGAACTCCTGACCCTCGGGCGAGCGCATGACCGAGCGGAACACGCCGCCGGGCCGCAGGTCGATCTCGCAGTCCGTGATCGTCCAGGGCTTCGGCACGAACCAGTGCTTGAGGTGCTCCGGGGTCGTCCAAGCCTCCCAGACGAGCCTGCGGGGCACGTCGACGAAACGGTCGAGTTGAAGATCAAGGCGTGGGTCTAGAGTCATCATTCGTCGGCCTCCTTCATTTTGACGAGATACGCATCGAGCTGATCCAGCCGCGTCTCCCAAAGGCGGCGCTGGCGTCCGAGCCAGTCCTCCGCGCAACGCAGCTGTTCCGGTACGAGAGAATAGGTGCGCACACGCCCCGTCTTCCGCGAGGACACGAGGCCCGCGCGTCGAGTGTCTTCATGTGCGCGACGAAAGACGGCAGGGCCATCTCGAACGGGGCGGCGAGTTCGCTGACGGACGAGGGCCCCCGGGTGAGGCGCTCCAGCACGCTGCGCCGCGTGGGATCGCTCAGGGCCCGGAAGACGCCGTCCACGGCGGCGGGGGGTGTCGTTGTGGCAAGCCCGGTCATTGTTTGTCGTCCCTCCCGCCCACGGATGGCAATCGCGTCCGGCACCGGGACGCTAGTGCGGAACAATACTTAGGTCAACACCTAAGTATTGTTCCTGAAAAGAGGCCCGGCCTTGAGGCCGGGCCCGTCAATTCGCAAGGGCGCTTACGCGGGACTTTCGCCGTCCGCCTCCCGATCCGCCGCTTTCGCTGCGGTCTTCTTCGCCGCCCGCTTGCGCGGGGCGCGTTTCTTCGGTGCTGCCTTCTTGGGAGCGGAAGCCGTTGCCTCGGCGCCGTTCGCGGCGTCTTCCGCCGTGTCCGTTGCATCGTCCGAGTCCGCATCCGCCGCCGTCTGCTTGGCGGCGCGCTCGGCCCGCCGGGACGCCTTGGCGCTACGCTTCTCCTCGGCCGTGACCCGGGCCGACTGCGCCTCCTCGGACTCGTCGCCGGGCTCGTGTGGCGGCTTGAAGCCGAGATTCTCGAGGAGCGGAATGTCCACGCCCTGACGCCACATGATCACCGATTGCTGGATGATCGAGAGGAAGTTGTTCCAGGCCCAATAGATCACGAGACCGGAGGGGAACGAGGCCAGCATGTAGGTGAACACCACCGGCATCCAGGAGAAGATCTTCTGCTGAACCGGATCCGGCGGGGCCGGGTTCAGCTTCATCTGGAACCACATGGTCAGACCCATGATCAGCGGCCAGGCGCCGACCATGAGGAACATGGGCGGGTCCCAGGGAATGAGGCCGAACAAATTGAAGACCGAGGTCGGGTCCGGGGCCGAAAGGTCCTTGATCCATCCGAAGAAGGGCGCGTGCCGCATTTCGATGGTGACGAACAGGACCTTGTACAGCGCGAAGAACACGGGGATCTGCACGAGGATCGGCAAACAGCCCGAGGCCGGGTTCACCTTCTCCTTCTTGTACAGGTCCATCATCGCCTGCTGCTGACGCATGCGATCGTCGCCGTAGCGCTCCTTGATCTTCTGCATCTCCGGGGCGAGCTTCTTCATCCGGCTCATCGAGACGTAGGACTTGTTCGCCAGCGGGAAGAGCACGAGCTTGATCAGCACGGTGACGATCAGGATCGACACGCCGAAATTGCCCACGAGCCTGTAGAAATAGTCGAGCGCATAGAAGAGCGGCTTGGTGAGGAAGTAGAACCAGCCCCAGTCGATGAGAAGGTCGAACTTGGGGATGTCGTAGGCGTTGGCGTAGCCGTCCACCACGTTCACTTCCTTGGCGCCCGCGAACACGTGTCCCGAGGTGCTCACCGTGGCACCTGGCGCGACCTCCATGGCATCCATCAGATAGTCGGTCTGGAAACGCGCGCTGCCGCCCGTGTCCGAGCCTGAGAATTTGGCCTCGAAGGGAATGTTCCGGGCCGGCACGACCGCCGTCGCCCAGTATTTGTCGGTGATGCCGAGCCAGCCGTTCTCGCTCTTGAACGTGGCTGGCGGGTCCTCGATGGCCGAGCTGTAGCTGATCTCCTGGAGGCCGTCGTCGACGACGCCGATCAGGCCCTCATGCAGAATGTAGAAGCCCTGCACCGCGGGCAATTCGTGGCGTGAGACGAGTCCGTAAGGATAGATCGTGACCGGCGCCGTGCCCGTATTCGTTACCTTGTCGTCGATCGTGAACATGTACTTGTTGTCGATCGAGATGGTCCGCGTGAATTTCAGGCCCTCGCCATTGTCATAGGTGAGGGTCACCGGCGTGTTCGGGGTGAGCGTGCCCTGCCCCTCGGCCGTCCAGAGCGTGTCGCCCGAAGGAAGCGGCGTCTTGTCCCCGCCGGCGCCCACGAAGCCGCGCTCGGCGTAATAGGCGTGGGGCCCGCCGGCCGGCGAAAGCAGGATCACCTGGGCGCTGTCGGGGTCGACGGTCACCCGGTAGTCCTTCAGCGTCAGGTCGTCGATCCGGGCGCCTTTCAGCGAAATCGATCCGCGGACGCTCGGGGTTTCGATGGCGACGCGCGGCGAGGCGGCGAGCGCTGCTTCCCGGGTCATGCCGGTGGGCGCGCCTTCCGGCTGCGGCGCCGTGCCGGCACCCGGGCGCGGGGCCTGGCTCACGCCCGAGGGGGCCGGGGGGCCCGCTTCGCTCGTCTGCTGGGAGGGCGCGGCCTGCTGCTGCTCCTTGGGCGGCGTCTTCGGCACGAAGAAGAACTGCCATGCGAAAAGCACGGTCATCGACAGCACGATCGCCAAGATGAAATTGCGGTTATTCTCGTCCATGTGCTGTTCGGGCCCGGTGGCTGTTGTCGTGCTCGGTTCGTGCGATCGGCGCTGGCCGAAGGGGAGTTGCGGCGCCGGTGGCCCGCGGAGGGCTCGTGCACCTTGATCAACGCGCGTTGAAGATCCTTGATCACCTCGGTGAAGGGCCGTTGTACCGCGCCCCCGCGCGCGATCAACACATAATCATAGCCTGCGCGGGCCCTGGAGGGCGCCGCCAAGCGTACGGCCTCCTTGAGACGCCGCCGCGCCCGGTTGCGAACCACAGCCCCGCCGAGGCGTTTCGTCGCGGTAAAGCCGAAGCGGGCCATTTCGGGGCTGGGCGTCGGGCGGGTGCGCCGCCGCGCCTGCAGGACGAGCGAAGGCGTCGCGAAGCGGGTTCCGCCCTTCACGAACACGAATTCAGACCGGGTCTTGAGACGTCCGATGGCCGTCACCGGGGGTGAGGCGGCTGGGACCGCCTAGGCTGACAAGCGCTTGCGGCCCTTGGCTCTGCGCCGCGCGATGACTTTGCGGCCACCCTTGGTGGCCATGCGCGCGCGAAAACCATGGCGCCGTTTGCGGACGAGCCGCGAGGGTTGATAAGTGCGTTTCACGGACTTTCTCCTGCCGTCCGTCCGCGCCGTTCACCATGGGAAGGCGGGCCTCGGAGGCAATAATGGTTCGGAGCGGCTTATAGGTGCGGCGGGCCGCCAAGTCAATCAATGGGACGACTTTTTGGGCTTTCCTGCCCCGGAATGGCGCTCCGAATGCTAACGAGGATGCGATCTCCCATCACGGGCGCTGACGGCGCATCACAAGGGCGCGACAGGCCATTCCCCCAAGCCTTTGCGAGGTCCTATCTATAGAGGGCCGGGAAAATAGGAGAGATTTCCCTCTGGAGGAGCGCCGGTTGGCATGGAGCACATCGAAGACATGACCCATGGGGCGGCAAATTGGCTGAAACGGCTTTGGCCGTTGTTGCTCCTGGTGGGCGTCGGCGGCCTGATCGTGGCCATGGGCTGGCACCGCTATCTGACCCTGGAGCATCTGGCGCAGAACCGCGAGAGCCTGCGCGCGATGATCGCCAGCCACTACGCCCTCGCTCTGGCCGTTTTCACGGCGGTGTACGCCGTTACGGTTGCCGTTTCGATCCCCGGCGGCGTCGTCCTGACCATCGGCGGGGGCTTTCTGTTCGGCTGGTTCCTGGGCGGTGTTCTCTCCATCGTCGGCGCGACCATCGGCGCGACGGCGGTCTATCTCGTCGCCAGGAGCGCCCTGCGGGACGTCCTCATCGCAAAGACCGGTCCGAGGCTGCAGCGCTTCGCCGAGGGTTTTCGCGAGGACGCGCTGAGCTACCTCCTGTTCCTGCGTCTGATTCCGGTCTTTCCGTTCTGGCTGGTCAATCTCGCACCGGGGCTGCTCGGCGTGCCGTTCTGGACCTACGTCGTCACGACCTTCATCGGCATCATCCCCGGAACGTTCGCTTTCGCATTGGCCGGAAACGGACTCGATAGCGTGTTCGATGCGCAGCAGGCGTCTTACGAATCCTGCCTTGCAAAGGCGGGGGAGGGCGGTCATGACTCCTGTGTCTACGGGATCGATCCGGGCGCGCTGCTGACCACGGACGTTATTGTCGCCGTCGTGGCGTTGGGCGTGGTGTCGCTCATTCCTGTCGTGGCGAAGAAGCTTCGGCGCCGGACGGTCTAAAGGACGCACACGCCTGACCGGCGCGAGGGGAAAAGGACAAGAATGGAAGAGGAGCTAACACCCGACCTCTGCGTGATCGGTGGGGGCTCGGGCGGCCTTTCGGTGGCCGCCGCCGCCGCTCAGCTCGGCGTGTCCGTCGTGCTGGTCGAAAAGGGGCTGATGGGCGGCGACTGCCTGAATTATGGCTGTGTCCCCTCCAAAGCCCTTCTGGCTGCCGCCAAGCGCGCCGATGCGGTTCGAACCGCTTCCACGTTCGGCATCGACGTTCTCGAAGCCCAGATCGATCACCGCGCCGTCCATGACCACGTCCACCGTGCGATCGCCAATATCGCGCCCAATGACTCGATCGAGCGTTTCACCGGGCTCGGCGTTCGGGTCGTCCAGGCGCAAGCAAGCTTCCTCGATAAGGACACGCTGGAGGCCGGCCCCGTGCTCGTGCGCGCGCGCCGTTTCGTGATCGCCACCGGCGGCACGCCGTTCGTGCCCGCGATCCCGGGCCTCGACGAGATCCCCTATCTCACCAACGAAACCATCTTCGATATCGGCGAACGGGTGCAGCACCTCATCGTGCTTGGCGGCGGGCCCATCGGGTTCGAGCTCGGCCAGGCGCATGCCATGCTCGGCGCCGAGGTTTCCATCTTCGACACCGGTGCCTTCCTGACCAAGGAAGACCCTGAAGCGGCGCGCGTTCTGCTCAAGCGGCTCGAGGAGTCCGGCGTGGCGATGTATCCCAACACGCGCGTCGAGCGCATCGAGCCCTCGGTCCAAGGGCTGGCGGTTCATTTTCACCACGGAACCGACAACGTCATCGTCAAGGGCTCACACCTTCTCGTCGCGACCGGACGCCGGCCCAATCTGAAGCCCCTCAGCCTCGACCGGGCCGGCATCGCGCACACCGATCGCGGCATCAAGGTCAGCGAGCAGCTCAAGACCTCCAACCGGAAGGTCTACGCGATTGGCGATGCGGTCGGCGGTCAGCAATTCACCCACCTCGCCAATTATCACGCGAGCATCGTGATCAAGAACGCGCTGTTCCGACTGAAGCCCGACGTGAGCGCCATGCCCATTCCGCGGGTGATGTATACCGATCCCGAATTGGCGCAGGTGGGACTGACCGAGGAGGAGGCGCGGAGCAAGTCGCGCCGGATCCGGATCTATCGCTGGCCGTTCGCGGACAACGACCGGGCCCAATGCGAACGGCGGACCGACGGCTTCATCAAGGTCATCACCAAGAAGGACGGCACCATTCTCGGCGTCACCATCGTCGGTCCCGAGGCGGGCGAGCTGCTGCAGCTTTGGATCGTCGCGATTGCGAAGGAAATGCGTATCGGCGACCTGACGTCGCTGGTCCTGCCTTACCCGACCTACTCGGAAATCTCCAAACGGGTGGCCTTCGCCTACTATCGGCCCTTGCTGAACAAGGGCTGGCTCCGCTGGATCATCGGTCTCTTGCGCAAGCTGGGATAACCGGCGCGAAGCGATCTTCGACGCGGGGCGCTGCGTAAGGAATATTGCCCCAATTGCGGATATGATGTCGGGAGGCGCCGGAGACTTCCCGAGGAAGCGGGCGCCGTGGACGGAACAAGCGAGCGACACCGGTGAACGATCAGACAGAGCGCAAGGGGCTTGCTGCCTCGCGGGTCACCCGGACCGTGGCCGGGCTGTCCACCAAGCTGCTGCTGCTGACCATCCTGTTCGTCATGGTGGCCGAGGTCCTGGTCTTTGTGCCGTCGGTCTCCAATTTCCGGCGGCAATGGCTGATGGAGCGGCTGCAGGCGGCGCAGATCGCCTCGCTTGCGGCGGAGGCGGCGCCGGGCGGTCGGCTTCCGGCCAAGCTGCGCGACGAGCTTCTCGACCGGGCTCGGGTCAAGGCGATCTCGGTGAAGCACGAGGATTCGCGCGCGCTCATCGTGCAAATGGATACGCCCGAGGAGGTCGACGCCTACGATCTCCGCAATGCCACCTGGGCCGCGCTGATCGGCGATGCCCTCATGGTCTATGTCGCCCCGGACAACCGCGTGATCCGCGTCGTCGGCGAGCCGGGCTTCAATCCCGGCGAGACCGTCGATGTCGTGATGGAGGAAGGGCCGTTGAAGGCGGCCATGCTGAAATACGGTCTCGACATTCTCGGCCTGTCGATTCTGATCTCCGTCATTACCGCGACCCTGGTCTTCCTGGCGCTCGATTGGCTGCTCGTGAAACCAATGACGCAGCTTACGCACAATATGGTGCGGTTCGCAGAGCAGCCCGAGGACCCGAGCCGTATCATCGCGCCATCCAAACGGCGGGACGAGATCGGTACGGCGGAGCGCGAACTGGCCGCGATGCAGAACGAACTCTCCCAGACGCTGTCGCAAAAGACTCGCCTCGCCGCGCTCGGTCTCGCCGTGAGCAAGATCAGCCACGACTTGCGCAACATGCTGTCGAGCGCCCAGCTCCTGTCGGATCGCCTGGCCGAAGTCAGGGACCCGACCGTGCAGCGTCTTGTGCCGAAGCTGATCGCCTCGCTCGACCGGGCCATTCGCCTCTGCGTGCAAACGCTGGATTTCGGTCAGGCCCAGGAGACGCCGCCAAAACGGATGCGCTTCGAGCTGGCGCCGCTGGTCAACGAGGTTGGAGACTCGCTCGGTCTGCCCCGCGAGGGCGAGATCGACTGGGACCTGAACCTGGAGGCGGGGCTCGAAGTCGAAGCCGACCGCGATCAGCTTTACCGGGTCCTCGCCAATCTCTGCCGCAATGCCGTGCAGGCCCTCGAGGCCGAGCCGGGCCGTTTCGGGGCGATCCGCGTGTTGGCACACCGGGACGGCGCGGTGGTGAGCATCGATGTTGCCGATACGGGGCCCGGCGTTCCCCAGCAAGCGCGCAAGCGGCTGTTTCAGGCGTTTCAGAGCGTGGCGCGTAAAGGAGGGTCCGGGCTCGGCCTTGCGATCTCGGCCGAACTCGTCATGGCCCATGGGGGGCAGATCGAACTGGTCAGCAACGAGGGCGGCGCCACATTCCGCATCACCATCCCCGACGTGGTCGTGGAATTGGATCGGGCGCGGCGCCGCCGCGCTTGAATGGCCTGAGAGGCCGTGCCGGAGACGGGGCTACTTCGTCTTCTCGGCCGGGACTGCGCTGCCTTCTTCCTGGCCGTCCTTGAAGGCAGTCTTGCTGTAGCTGTCCCCATCCTTGGTGATCTTCGTCACCCACCCATCGGACCAGGTGATCGTGACGGTGCTGCCCTCGTCCTTCCACGAGCCAGTCAGGTCGTCGCCGGCGCGATTGCCGCTGGCCGAGCCCTCCTCGTCGAGGGTCACCGTCATATCGTTGCCTTGGGTGTCCTTGGTCGAGTAGCTGCCGACAAAGCCGCTGCCGTCCGTGGCGGAATCGCCCTCGGTTGGCGTGTCGTCGCAACCGGCGAGCGTGAAGGCCAGGGCTACGGCGGCGAGCATGGCGGCCCATCTCGAAACGTATTTGGTCATCGTACTTCTCCCTTGACAGTTATGGGCACGAGTATAGCGGAAAAAACATGTCGGGTTTCTGTCGCTGTCGTGTTGGGCCGGAGCCTCTCACTCAAAGTCGCTCCAATCAACCGAGTCCTCGCTGACAAGCTCGTCTTTCATGGACGGGCCGTCTTCGTGGACGCGGTTTCTGTCGCCGCAGATGAGATAGTGCCATTCTTCGAGCGGTTCCCCTCTGAACACCATGCGATAGGCGCAGGTGTGGGGAAGCCAATTTAGCTGAGAGACATTCTGAGGCGTGATCTTGACGCAATCCGCGACCCTGGCTTTACGGTTTGCGTAGTCCGTGCAGCGAAGGCTATCCAAGCAAAGTAAGCGGCAGGCTGCATTGGACAGTACGATTTCACCCGTGTCGATATCCTCGGCTCGGATCTGGCAGCAGAGCCCACAGCCGTCGCAGAGGGATTCCCATTCTTGCTCGCTCATCTCGTAGAGAGGCTTGGCTAGAAAATCGGGCTGGTTCGTTGAGGACATTGTATTTTTGAGGCTCTCATATCCGGGAGTGTTGTGTAACAGCGTTTCAGACGATGCGAACATGGGGTTCGCCCGGCTTTGGACCTCTCTCGGAGCCAATTTGCGACAAGTTTGGCCGGAAGCTCTTGCTATCGATGTCCCTAGGTATTAGCTAGGCGGGACTTGAGGGCGCCGGTCACGGCATGCCTTTCATGCGCCGAGCCGCCAACTTGTTGCGGTTCTTGGGCTTTTGCGCCGGTAGCTCAGCTGGATAGAGCACCAGACTACGAATCTGGGGGTCGGGAGTTCGAATCTTCCCCGGCGCGCCAAACCTGAATCCCCCGCCGCGAAATCGCGCAAAGCCTTGAAGGGCAAGGTGGTTTCGGGGGTTCGAAAACCCTTCAAACGGTCATAGGCTATACGGCGCTTAAACGTGAGTCTGAGTAGGGTCTTGCGCAGGTCGGCGCGCCCGGAATCCCATAGAACACGCGGGTTTGCGAGGAAGTTGAAGGCAGTTCGAAAACTCTGCTCGAAGGGTTTGCGCGGGGTGCCGTTTGCGGCGGCTTTTTCGCTGAGCAGGGCCTTGCGGGCTGCAAGCTTTTCAATCTGCGTTTCATAGGCTTCGACGAGCGCGTCGCTGCTCGCTTCAACGATCCGTTCCAGGAGCTGGCCGATCTTGCCTTCGACGGCTTCCAGTTCCCGCCTGGCTTCATTGGCGGCTTGCTGTGCGGAGGCTTTGCTGTTGTCCCACAGCTCTTTGAACATGGCATGCGCGGTGAAGAGTGCGTCCTCTGACGGGCAGATCGAATCGAGCAACTCGTCAAACGCGCCTTCAATCGTCTCCTTGCGGATGGATCTGCGGCTCTCCGCGCAGTCTTTTTGGTAGCAGGAGTAATAGGCGTAGCGTCCGCCTTTGCCACGCGACCACGCAGCAGTGAGGGGGTGGCCGCAGCACCCGCAGACAACGAAGCCGCGCGGAGGGAAGTCCTCATTGGCGTCGCGCCGCACGGGGGCCGTCGTGGTCCTGCCGTCCAGGCGCTCCTGGATGCGGGTGAAGGTCTCGTAGCTGATCAGCGCCTCATGCTTGGCGGGCTGGAGAACGAGGTTCCATTCGGGCATTGAGAGGTAACCGGCATAGAGCACCTGCGCGAGCAATGAGGCAACGCGCTGTGGATGGACTTCGCCTTTGCGGTCCTTCGGAAAGTGCGGGCATTGGAGCAGGAAGCGCTGCACCTCGGCCTGGGTCTCGTATCGGCCTGATGCGAAGCCTTCCAGCGCTTCGCGGATTGTGGTTGCCAGAGGCTCGTCGGGCACCATCACCTTGCCGGTGTGCCCCGCGAGCTTCTCGTAGCGATATCCGACCGGCGCGCCGAAGCCCCAATAGCCATTGGCTGCGCGGGCCCGCATGCGGTTGCGCGTTTGCTCGGCGTTCTTTTGACGCTGATGCTGAGAGACGGACGCGAGAAGGTTTTCGACGGCTCCGGCATGGAGCGTTAAGTCATGAAGGGATTCGACCAAGCCTCAAGCGGTGCGGCCACCAAGCGGAGCTGGATCAGCGCATCGCCGCGCGGCCCAAGCCGAAAGTCGAAATCCAGCTCACGCCACAAGGCGCGGAGGCCGTGGAAGTTCGCCGCGGACTCGACCACGCCTCCGAACGCCGCATCAAACATCTCGAAGAGCGTCTCCAGTCCGCCCGCCAGGGCTTCGAGAACGGCCACGCTCGCGCGCTCCAGCGCGTTCGCGCGAAACAGGATTTCGAGCGGGGGCGGTAGTTCACGCCGTCCCCTTACTTGGGTTCGCCAACTAGATCACAGGTTCGTCGGTCACGGCAGATCATCGAAGTTGATCCCTATCTAGCAGCTGCCGCACGACTGCGCCCTGGTCTGCAGCACAACCTGCTACTAATGTCAGCTCTCAGTACAAAGCAGAGATTCTCAGATGAGCGCGCCCACGTCTCCTTTTGACCCAAAGCAGAACTGACAACGACGTCGCTCCTCGACGTCCAACGTCACGATCCGCGCCAATAGCGTTGGCGATAAAGCTGACCGATCATTGCTTCCACCAGGATGATGCTGCACGCGATAGGGTGTAGCGCCAATCTGTCGCCAGACCCGATTCCGGTTAGAGCGCCGAAGCTGAAATAGCCCCATAGAAGACAAACTGGCTCGCGATGCCTGCCTTTTCGGTAGGCTTCCGGCGGTAGCGTGCCTCTTTGAAAGCGATACGGGTCCGCTCCCATTAAGCGGCACGCCGCCAAAGTAGCAGGTGGCATTGTGTGGTTAGGGATTTCGATGAAATCCAAAATCGAGCTTTAAACTAGGACCTTAGATCCGCACGTGACTGGCCCCGCGGGGCAGAACGCTACTGAGATCGTATATCAGGCCATCCGGGGCCAGCAGGGCGTTGATACCGGCCTCTCCCAGATCACAAATCTGAACGTGCTTCACCGCGAGGACGATTGCGTCGAACGTGCCAGCGGGCAAAGAACTCGCGATGTCAATATGATATTCGTGCTTAGCAAGATCGCGATCGGCCAACGGGTCGTAGACCAGGACCTCGCCTATTGAACCGGAAAGAGCACGGACGAGGTCAATGACCTTGGTGTTGCGCGTATCGGGCACATTTTCCTTATAGGTGAAGCCCATCACCAGAGCACGTGCATGTGCGGGGCTCTGCCCATTCCGCCTCATAGCTTTGAGAATGTCGTCGGCCACGAAGGACGCCATGGCGTCATTTGTGCGCCGCCCAGCCAAGATCATCTGCGGATGGAATCCGATCTGCTCCGCCTTGCGGGTCAGATAGTAAGGGTCGACACCGATGCAATGGCCGCCGACGAGGCCCGGTCGATAGGGCTGGAAGTTCCACTTCGTGCCGGCCGCCTCCAGCACCTCCGCAGTCTCAAGACCGAGTTCCTTGAACAACATCGCGAGCTCGTTGACGAGCGCGATGTTCACGTCGCGTTGGACGTTCTCGATGACTTTAGCGGCCTCGGCGACTCGGATCGAGCTTGCTCTGTGTGTGCCGGCAGTGACGATCTTCGCATAGATCGCGTCAACGAGATCGGCGGTCTCGGGAGTCGAGCCCGACGTAACCTTGACGATGTCGGGAAGCCGATGCGTTGGATCGCCGGGATTGATGCGCTCGGGCGAATAGCCAGCGTAGAGGTTCTGGTTGAATGTGAGACCGGAGACGCGCTCCAGCTCTGGGACGCAGAACTCCTCGGTTAGGCCAGGATAGACAGTAGACTCGTAGATGACGACGTTCCCTGGAGAGAGAACTGCGCCAACGGTTCGGTTTGCGTCCAAGAGGGGGCTAAGATCGGGACGCCTCTTGTCGTTGATCGGTGTCGGTACAGTGACGATGTAGACGTTGCATGGACGGAGCGCGTCGAGGTCTGTCGTGCAATCCAGTGCCTTTGCTGCCGCAAATTCGTCGCTCGTCACCTCGCGTGTCCGATCGACTCCGCGCTGGAGTTGCTCAATTCGGGCTGCGTCAACGTCGAAGCCCGTTACCGGGAAATGCTGGGCCATAAACACAGCAAGCGGTAGACCGACAAAACCGAGTCCGATCACGCCGATCTGCACTTCGCTGAGCTTAGGCGGCGCCGCTCGACTCACTATACGAATACTCTGACTGCGCGATTTCGGATCGAGCATGAGATCGAAGGCATGGGCCGCGTTCGCAGCCCCGGCGCATGGTTCTTCAACCGAAGCAGCGTATGTCGGCGGCGCATTCGATAAAGACTTTTTGAACGCGTTTCTTGCTGGGCGTGCCACAGACTGGACTTATGAGGTCGTTGGGTTCTGACCTTCGTGGCTTTGACAATGGGCATAGAAACTGCGTGGCCGATACTAGGTAACCAGCACTGAGGTTTGTAAGCGCTTCCAACTCAGGCGAATTGGCCGGGCTATGGAAATGGCAGCGGTCTGTCGCTGTCAAGGGGAATTACTAGCTCTATTGGGGTTTTGGTAACGACTGCACGCAATGTGCCGGCCGAACTGCTCGACAAAAATCGGATGGCTCTAAAGGCTGAGAGTGCAGCATGGGCGGCTAATTGCGATCAGTATAGCTGCACCGCAGAGTATGGCGCATTCCCCAATCTGCATAGCTCACGTGACGGGAGGTCTATTGCAGTCCCAGTAGTGAAAAGTGCTGGTCGATGACCACATCCTCTTCGAAGGGACGCACGGCGCGCACAAGATCGTTCGAATCAATAGGCGAGGCCAGCGCGCGCTCGATTCCGGCAGCTAGCGCCTTGTGATCATTGACGGGGACGAGATAGCCGGTCTCGCCATCCGCGATGACCTCGGACGGACCGCTATTGCAGTCCGTCGCCACGGGCGTGCATCCAGCCATCATCGCCTCGATCAGTACGTTCGGCATGCCCTCGAAATGCGAGGAAAGAACAAAAACATCGGCGCGGCCGAAGTAAGCGAGAGGATTTTCGACCTCACCTTCCAGCCGGACGTAGTGCCGTAAATTCAGGTCCTCGATCAGCGCCTCCAAGCGCGGGCGTTCCGGTCCCTCCCCAAGTAGAACAAGCCGAACCGGACGCCGCTCGCGAAGAAGTGCGACGCTGCGGATTAGGATGTCAAATCCCTTGACATCCAGAAGTCGGCCGGCGGCAACGAGGGTAGGTACCGAGCCGTCGGTGAACCAGGGATGAGACAGCTTTTCGGCAACACGCTCTCTCTGACTGGGTGTGGATACAATGTTGTGCACGCAGACGTAGCGTTGATCTCCAGACATTGAGCGGTACTGCGCGGCCACTCCTTCGGACACACAGGTCAGAGCATTCGCGCGCCGAGCAACCGTCCGCATCAGTTTATAGAGCCACCAGCTCTTCGTCAGCGGGCCCGCAGGATATTCGTATAGAGGATACGTTCTAGAGGAGGCGCTGATCTTGGCCTTTGACCCGGAGACAATGGCGGCGATTAACACCGCGGCATTGAGGTGATCTTGCGCAGAGAACACTACGTCCGGCAGTGCCTCTTTGAGATAGCGGATGAAGAAGGGGACCATCGCGGAGACACGGCTGCGACCGAGGATCACGACATTCACACCCCTTAACTGCTCCAACTCTTGTGCGGAACTGCCTGGCAATACATGCCCCACCAGCAAATCTACTTTGTGACCCCGATCTGCGAAGGCTTGCGCCATGCGTATCTGGGCAAGCGGCACACCGGTTCTCGCAAAAACCGCAAAGATGATGCAGATGTGCAACGGACTCATCTCTGGTCAGGTCTGCTATCGTCCAATTGAGCGCGTTGTGGGGAGTAAGGTGTCGAGGGTATGCATTGAGCAAACGCCGAGATGACGTTCGGCAGCTTCTATACCAACAGAGCAGGCGCTGTTCCAAGCTGCAATCTCAGTGCTGCCGCAGGCCGCACGATCGCCTCAGCGCATTATCGCAGCATATCGCGCAGGAAGCTGTAGATGCCCGTAAAATAGTGATACTGGCCGCGCGCGAGCATATCCATCGCCTGGAGCCTTCGTGAAACTGGGCCGGAATCGATCAGGCGCTGCCTTGCGGCCAATGCAGCGCGTTCCTGCTTGAGCTCGCGGGTGGCGGTTTCGATCGGCACGTCTTTCCATGTGCCAAGACCTCGAGGCGCTCCAGCAACCTGTCGATCAATTGGATGCCAGGGCCGTAGTCTAGGCAGGGGGGTGCACTGGCTTGATCCCGCAAGATATCTGCACGGCCGATTGGTTTCACCGAGTTCACGATCCAGTCGGACGTATTCTCGTCGTGACGGCGTATGGACTGCAGGCGGTCCTCTATCACGACGCGCCGCCCGGGCAGGCAGCCGCTCAACCTGTGCAGCCAGATGTCGTAGCTGACGACCTCATGGGGAATCCGCAGAGCGCGCGTGAGGAACTCTCGGCGAACCGCCGTTAGTGCGCCGGTCGCGAAAGATCCCAAGCCCCCGTACCCGGACCGGATCTGCCCAATCTTCGTGGCGCCGTTCCACTCCAACCGCCTGTTCGTGAGGAGCCCGTCATGGGCTAGCACCCAGATATCGGGGTTTTGGGTCATGTGGTCGATCACGCGTGCGATCTTGTCAGGGAACCAAACATCGTCCTGATCCGACATGAGAACGATGTCGCTCGTGCACCGGGACAATGCATTTTCGAAATTCCGCGAAAATCCCAGCCGTGAGGCGTTTCGGACGACGGTGACGGGAAAGGGAGCCGATTGGGCAAAGGCCTGAACGATGTCGACGGTCGTATCGGTTGAACCGTCGTCGCAGACAATCAATTCGTCGGGCAAACGCTGCTGGTCGAGAAAGCTCGCGAGCTGTTCGGCGATGAAAGACTCGCCGTTGTACGTCGTCATTGCGATGGAGGCAGTCACCACGCTTGCGGCCTCACGCTTTGCGGCAAACTAGTGTACTGAATTCGGCCCTGTCCGGTGACAAGCGTGACCGCCGCCTTTGCCAAGCTGACGGAAGCATCAGGCCCTGGTTCACCTTCTCATCATAGGGACTGAACCCCAGCTTCATTCGCGCACTCTTGCGGGCGATTTCGAGTAAGACGTTCGCTCGTGTCAGGAAGGAGATGTTCGTCATCTCCGTCTTGCCGAGCAGGTCGACCAGCGCGCGCTGTGACAGGACGCTCAAGTGGCGCGGCACATCGAGTCCTTGCCAGTACCTGCCGTACACCTCGTGGCCGATGGCATCGATATTGGGTGTGTCGATGTAGAGGTGGCCGCCGCCCCGCAACAGTTCCCGAAGCTGCATCAACGTGGTGCCAGGGTCCGGTACGTGCTCAAGCACATGGCTGAGCGTGATGACATCGAAGCTACCCTTCATGTCTTCCCAAGCCGATGCGTCGCCTTGCCGGACCTCAAGGCCCTGGCGCGGGCGAGTTCGAGTGCGGACGTGTCTGGGTCACAGCCGAACACGTCCCAGCCAGCGTCCCGTGCCTTGGCCATGAAGCTCCCATTTCCGCACCCGACATCCAGCAAACGCGCTCTTTCTCCGGGCTTCAGCCGGCGGAGATGGCGAAACTCGACGTCCAAAATTTCGCGCACACGTGGATAGAGCAGCGCCAGCCAATACCCGGCCGCAAGGTTGTGCTCATACCGTGTTCCGTAGCGCCGGTTGCGGTACCCGTTGGCCAACAGATGGCGCAGGCGCCTTAGAGAAAATGCCGTGTCGTTGCGGTGCGAGTCCTTGGGCGCCTCGTGCGTGTAGTAGCGTTGATAGATGAGCGGGATGGCCGCGCTCGACGGTCTCGGATCGAGGTAGCCCGAAGCGCAGCTCTGGCACCGCCACATCGTCCAAAGACCCGGCGCGCAGCCAAAGACGATGTCTTTGAGATTGTCGTAGAGAAGAGTCCGGTCGCTGCTCCCGCAAACAGGACACGCACCAAGCGCATCGAGGCCTTCCGCTGGCAATTCCGAGGTGCTTGTCACCGCTTGCATCGTTCGCCTTTTGCCGGAGCCTGATCGGGCCGTGTTCACGCGTTGAACCGGGGCGCTTGGCGCCCCCACCCGAAAAATCGGCCCGCCTATCCAGTGTGACGGGACCGCAAGGCAGCTCCCAGCCAAGTCTTCAAATCCGGCGGCGACCTTAGCCAGGTCCAAATCGAGATTGCAACGAGATAGGTCGCGACGATCGCGAACCACAAGAAGCCTTGATCGAGCGGGACAACCGCAATGGAGAAAGCGGCCGCAATCCACGAAAAAGGCCCGACAAGGCTGCGCAGCGATTGTCTCAGAACGCCGGCAAAATGTGCCAGCAAGGCGAAGTCGAGCATGACGCGAAGCGTGAACGCCGCGGCTGCACCGGGCAGGCCAAAGAGCGTCAGGCCCACGCCAAGCGCCAGCACATACGGGACGAACTCAGCCAGATGACACTTCGCGACAATGTCCGGAAGCTTCTGGGCCAACAACTGCATGTAGGGCACTTTTGCGAAACTGTTCAGCCAGAAGCCAACGAAGGCAATTTGACCCGCAAGCGCTGCTTGGCTAGCGAACTCTGGCGATAGCCACACGGAGAGGAATTCCCTTAGCGCCACAATGCCAACCCCCATCAGCGGGGTCATCGCAAGTCCGATGGCGGACAGCGCTTCACCGGCGAGCCTCTCGGTTTCCACCCGATCCGATCCCGCTAAGCGCGGAAGAAGCGCCGACACGACGGCGGTCGGGATAATCCCCGAGCGCTCCGCCAACTGAAAAGGGACGCTGTAATGGCTGACTGCCTTCGCCCCCAAGACTGCTCCGATCGCAAGGCGGTCGAAGCCTACCATGATTGGCCCGATCACGGACGTCACGGTGACCCAGCCTCCGAAGCGCAAGAGGTGGAGGGCGGTCTCGACCGAGGTGGCAATGGGGTGCCCGCTCAGAAAATGATTGCGGCAGACTGCGAAGAGCATCGTCAGGCTGAGGAGGCGAGCCAAGATCGCGGCCGGGAGCAGATAGGAAAGGTCCGGTCCAATCGTCAGCGCCACCATGAGCGGCAGAAGCTGAAACAGCGCGGAGCCCACGGCCACAATGATGTTGAGCTCCCGAAAACGCTCCGCGCCTTGGAGTGCGCCCGCGAGAACGCCTGAAACGGTCATGAGCGGAATGCCAAGGGCCATCCAGCCTGCGGCATTGAGCATTTCGCGGCGCAACTCGTCCGTCACCGTGAACGCGAGCTCAAACGACAGCGTCGCCACCAACCAGAGCAGCAACCCGCCGATGGTGCCACAGACCAGCGTGAATACCAGTGCTGTCCAGACGGCTTGGGCACGCTCGCTCTCTGGGGCGTTGCGCATCGAAGCCACGCGTTGAGCCACGGCTCTGCCCATTCCCAAGTCGAAGAGGCTGAAATAGCCCATGAGCAGCCACGCTATGGCGAGGATTCCATAGCGCGCCTCGCCAATGGCGCCGATGTATATGGGAATCGTGACGAGCGATAAGAGTATCGGGACCGCCGCACCGGCTAGGTTGTAGCAAGTGTGGGTGCGAATGCTCATGTGTCGTCGTCTCGAAGATTGTCCTTCATGGTGTCAGTGCATGCCCAGAGGCCTGAGTTTGAGCGTACTCCACAATCCGCACGGTGCTCCAAGCCGCTTCGTTTGCCAACTCCTGAGTGGACGTTGCGAGCAGAGCGGGCCTTTCGTTTGCCGGGCGGCGAGTGTGCCATTCGAGGCGGCATGGCTCCATTGTGACTGGCACGAGAAGTCTGCTTCGTACAATAGGTCACACGACACCTACATCGGCGCTTGGGACACACCGACGCCCGCGCTCCTATTGCGCGGCGGGAGCGCCGCCACGATCACCATGCAGCAAGTCATCTCAACCAGCGCAAAACGTTTAGAGCGCGCGGCCGGATGGCTGTCTCCATGTTGCAGCGGGTGCTTCCGGGTGCGCTTGCGACATGCTATTGGCTGGGGCCTGTCCTCGTCTGGTAAAGGGCACCACGGGGCCATTGAGGCTGCGCCACGACACCGGAATTTCCATGCGGCACCTTGCCATACTTGCGCTCCGGCGAGAGCCCGCGATCATCTGTTCGCTGTTCTTCCTTGGGCCCCTCATCACGCTTCTGGTCCCGAAAACGACTATCGCGACCCTGATTGTGCTGTTCCTCTGCTGCGTGGGCCTGGATCTTGCGCGCGGCGGCGAGCTCAAGGGTATGTTTCGGATCAACGCGTCCCTGGCGTTGTTCGGCGCGACCGCCGCCTATCTGTTCATGAACGCCAGTTGGTCGCTCGACCCGGAACGGGCGTTCACGGCGGCCACTTGGTTCGTACTGGTCGTGCTCATGTGCTACGGCTCAGGCCGCGCCCTCGCCCGCTGGCCGGAGCGCTCCTTGCGCATGGCGGGTACGGCCTTTGGGACCGGAGTCGGGGTCGGCATTGCCTTCGTCCTGTTCGAGGCGGCCACGGGCCGGCTCGCTACCTTGACCCTCTATCACACCCTTCCGTTCACGCAGCCCAATAGTCTCAAGGACTTCGTCATCCGCAACGGCGAGATCGT
Source organism: Methyloceanibacter methanicus (assembly GCF_001723285.1). GTDB lineage: Bacteria > Pseudomonadota > Alphaproteobacteria > Rhizobiales > Methyloligellaceae > Methyloceanibacter > Methyloceanibacter methanicus. The sequence continues at coordinate 246,507 of NZ_LPWG01000010.1, forward strand.
ACAGATCGCTCCGGGCGAGTTGAACGCCATGATCGCCGTGATGTTGTTAGCCTTGTGGCCCGCGCTACTTTGTGTGGTGACGCGGCTTGGCGAGAGAAGCGGCTCTCTTGTTGCCGGCGCCCTGTTCGCCGCGGCAACCGCGGCAGTCTTTCTTTCGGATCACGAGTCGTCGAAAGTCGGTTTGGTCGCGAGCCTCTTCGTCTTCGCGCTCGCGATCCCCTGGCCCGCCGCGACTCGAAAAGGCCTGTGGCTCGTTTGGTGCCTTGCCTTCGCACTTGTGATTCCACTGGCCACCGTGGCTTACAAGGCTGAGCTGCACAAATCTGAGAGCCTTCCGTTCTCGGCGCAAGCCGCGTGACACTCTGGGCCTATACCGCCGAGCACGTCCCCGCCAAGCCACTCCTCGGCATCGGCGGCTCGTCCACCCGCAAGATCGATCAGTCGCCGGCCAATCGCCAGATGCAGTGGAGAAAGAAGCGCAAGACCGAGGGGTTCGGGTGGCACGCGGGCACCCATGCGCATAACGCGTTCCTGCAGACATGGTACGAGCTGGGTGCCGTCGGCGTCATCCTGTTCGTGGCAACGGGTTCCGCCGTCATCTTGTCGCTTTACCGCCTGCCGCGCGGCACCCAGCGCTTCGCGCTGGCCCAGGTTGCCGCCTTGTTCGCGATCGGCGCGTTCGCTTGGGGTATGTGGCAAGGATGGCTGATGGCGCTGACGGGACTTGCCGCTCTGTATGTGTCACTCGCCGTGAACGTCCATCGAGCGGGCCAGGCAGAGATGGCCTCCACCGCACCCGGCATACGTCAAGGGGTCATACGCCCTACACTCTTCTCTCGGGACGCCTGCCAAGTCGTGGCGCACTTCCGCGCTTTTTCCGGACCGTATGGTGAGTACGCGGAGAGAACCAGAAAGGCCACGACTTAGTGTGGCTGTGCTGGCAGTCAGCAGCGAACGCGTCTCCGCTTTCGAATTCCCTGATCTGCGGGAAGTTACAGGGAATTTCGGCTCTTCTTGCGCCACCCTGCCCTCCTGACACCGGTCTTTCCGTTTTGCATCAACAGGAAATAGCAAAATTCCCTAAGCTGCGGATCAGGGAATCTTTCAGACGAAACAGAGAATTCCGGAGCGGAAACAGGGACCTTCCTTGCGTGAGCAGGCAAGCACTTCGGAGGACTCTGAGGCGGTCGGTTGCAGCCGCGCTTCATGTCCGCTGCTGCGGCTAAAGCGGACATTCCCCAGCAGCCGCCCGATGTCCGCTAATGACCCAAAGCGGACAACGCACCTGGCTCGTCTGCTTTGGTTGCGGTTAGATCACCACTTCATCATCATCCGCTTGGCTTCGGCCTCGATGTTCACGTAGGGCTCGCCTTTGACCGATACCGCAACGCCCTGGATCTTACCGCCGGTGAACTTGCCCGGAGCCTTGTACAGGGTACTCACCGCGTCCTCGCTGTCATAGCCTACGCAGAGGCCTTCGCCGGAGAAGCTGAACTTGCCAGGCTGGGTGCGCATCTTGCCGGAAGCCACCACTTTATCGTCGACGTAGAGCTTGGTCTCGCCCAGGAACTCGCCATGCTCGCCCTTGCCGGTCTTCTCGAACTCCATACCCAGCGTGTATTTGCCCGGCTTCAGTGTCACGTTGGACTCGAACACCTGCTCCGGCTTGATGCCAAGGAAATTGTACACGTAGTAGAGCTTCTTATCCTTGATGAACAGCGAATGGCCGCCGAAGCGTGAGCCCATAGCGAAGATCACGCCTTCGGTCTTATCGGTGATCTCGACGTTGGCAAGGATCTTGTACGACGACCGCGCACGTTGACCGCCGCACCTTCCGGAACAGGTTCCGTATCCGGGTAGTATTTGTAGGTGTCGCGGGGAGGTTCCCCGGTGGGGCGCGGGGTTGTTATAATTTCCACAGCCAGGCGATCATCCAATGGCAGTACGTTGTTCTCTTTCGCCTGTTTCATCCAGAGGTCTTTGAGCTCCTTAAGCTTGTCCGGGTACTTGTCGGCGAGGTTGTTGGACTGCGAGCGATCCTCCTCCATGTTGTAGAGTTCCCATTCGTCCTTGTCGAAGTGGCCCTTACCGCCCAGCGGTACGTGTACGGAGGACGCCTGCCAGCCGTCCTTCCAGATGCCCCGCGTGCCGAACATCTCGTAGATCTGGACCTGTTTTTTCGTCGGGTCGTCCGGTTTGGCATCAAACGTGTAGGCCATGGAAACACCGTAGACCGGGTACTGCTTCACACCGTGATTGAACTCCGGCATCTTGAGGCCGGTGATTTCGAGCAGCGTAGGAACGATATCCGTTGAATGGTGGTACTGGTGGCGCAGCTCGCCACGTGCCTTGATACCCTTGGGCCAGCTAATAACCAGCGGATCGGCGGTACCCCCCTCGTACTCTGAGTAGCGCTTGAACATTTTGTACGGCGCCGAGAAGGCCGCGGCCCAGCCGGTAGGAAAATGTTCGTAGGTGTCGGGGCCGCCCAGCTTGTCTATGTACTTCATGTTGTCGGCGAGACTGTCCGGAAAACTATTGAAAAACTTGTTCTCGTTCACCGACCCATTGGGCGAGCCCTCTCCGGAGGTACCGTTGTCGGCAGCGTAGATGATGAGGGTGTTTTCGTACTGGCCTGTTTCCTTCAGGTAGTCGATGACACGACCGATCTCATGGTCCGTATAAGAGGAATAGGCTGCCCAGACCTCTGCCATGCGGTTGAACAGTTTCTTCTCCTGGTCGTTCAGGGAATCCCACGGACGGACGTAATCCAGCGGGTTGGCCACGTCTTTCGGAAGAGGATTGACGGCGGTGTTGACGGTGTTTTCGGGAATAATGCCCTTCTCTTTCATGCGTTTGGTTGCCCATTCGCGATAGGCATCGTAACCGTCGTCGAATTTGCCCTTGTATTTCGCTATCCATTCCTTGGGAACCTGGTGGGGCGCATGGTTGGCGCCAGGATTGAACCACATGAAGAAGGGTTTGCTCGGGTTGGAGGCGTTCTTGTTACGGAGCATCTCGATCGCCTGGTCAGCGAGGTCCTTGGACAGGTGGTAACCGTCTTCCGGCATATAAGGCTGTTCGATGAAATCATTGTCCTTGACCAGGAACGGATACCACTGGTTGGTCTCGCCGCCGAGGAAGCCATAGAAGCGGTCCCACCCCTTCTGCAGCGGCCACTCGCCGCGATACCCGCCCGGCGCTACGTCAACTTCCGGCACATTGTGGTTCTTGCCGAGCCATAAGGTGGCGTAGCCATTGGCCTGCAACACTTCGGCAATGGTCGTTACCTCTTTGGGAAAGCGAGTGCTGTAGCCCGGGAATCCCTCCGCACCTTCGGCGACATTGGCATACCCGTTCATCCAGTGGGTGCGGCCTGTCTGCAACGTGGAGCGCGTCGGCGAGCACAGGGAGGTGGTATGCCAATTGGTGTAGGTCAACCCGTCGGCGGCAAGGCCGTCCAGCGTCGGCATTTCAAGGCGGCCGCCGTAGGGCGACCAGGCCGCTTGGCCCGTGTCGTCATAGAGTATGAAGAGGATATTGGGGGCTCCTTTGGGCGCCTGCGGGGGAATGAAGGGCTTCCAGTCCGGTTTGGAATTGCGGACGTCGAGTTCAATCTTGCCCTGGAAGCCGCGCAGAAGCTCAGCTTCGGTCGGCTCGTCGGCGAATGTCGGCGTTGAGACTCCGACGAGCATGAACAAAGTGAGCGCAAACCGCCGCAGTAATTTCTGCATATCTAGCACTCTCCTATCCGGTTAGCCTGACACGCCGCGCGCATCATCCTCTTGGAACCCCGCTTTTTGCAGCCCGTCCGCTTACGGATTGAGCTACGTCCCCAGCGGTCCTTCGTCTCTGACGTGAATCAAAACCCCACATGTACGAGAGGCAGTTTTTGGTACCTTAGCTATCTGACGAGGGCAGGAAAGCCAGTTTTGGACGAGGTGTCACAAACCTCCGGCGCGGCGACCCCGGCGTCTGCTTCTTGCACAATGCGGGCTAGCCATCCGACAGGCACTCAGGTCGGCCTTTGACCCAAACCTGATATGCCAAGGACCGTGTTTGGGTTCTGCTTCGGACCCAAACTCGATGCCGTTCTTCAGGAGCGTGACCGTGACAGTGTGAGCGACGGCAACTCGCCGAAGAACGCTTTGTAGTTCTGCGCCGCGCGTCCGAAGTGGAACAGTCCGCAGCTCAAATAGGCATCCATCAGGGCATGTTCCCTGTCGGAACCGCAAATCAGCAACTGGCGGAGTTTCGACAGCCTTTTCTTCAGAAGATACTGCTTGGGGCCGAGCCCGTAGGTGCGCAGAAAGGCTCTCTCAAGCGCCTTGATGTTCGTATTGAGGGCCAAGCAAATCTCGGACATCGTAATCGGAAACTCGACATTGGCATCCATGTAGGAGGCAGCCTCGCGAACGGTCTGAAGTGTTCGATCTGTGCTTGTCATTGAGGACTCTGAGTAGAATCGCCGGCCTTCCGTGAACCCAGCCAGCGTGAGCAGTACATCATCTTCGACGTCGTTGATGGCCTGGTTTGCCGCGAGCGTGTCGGCCCAGCGCGTCCGTTGCGATGCCGATTCCAAAAACCTTGCGTTCTTCAAGATTTGAGCGCGCAGGGCTCTTCCCGCGCCCGTGTCCCAGCAGCGAAACCCGGAGTCCGGAAACTCAATGCCGATCTCCGCCAAGGTGGGCCGATCCACTTGGATCGAGAGCCAATTGGAGTTGGGTGTCAGCCGAACGTTGAGCTCCTCGCCCTCACCATAGACCATCATGCTCCCCGGCGACAGAACGCTCCCGTTGAACAGCGACTCGTGTCTCTCGTTGAGTAGCACGCCCAGTGTCATCCGGTCCGGAGGGGCGGGACCTCTGGCCAAGACGGGGAGATTGTATCGCCCCCAATCCAAACGCGTCCGGGCATTCGTTGCCTGCAGGATCGTCCCATGAAACTGGCCGGGGCTATCCAGGTAATGCTCGAAGTGGCTCTTCTGGATCGACTCTTCCATCGCCTCTGGATCGAACGAACTCAGATAAACGCGGCCGATAGCCACTTTTAGGGATTTCGATGATGTCGTGTCCAAGACCGGATTTCCTGCTCTCGCCAGATCACTATTATAACAAAAAGATCGCCTCCCGAAGGCGTGGAGCCTTCGCTTTGGTCAGAAGGGCAAAAGCTTCGGCAACGGTCCTGGCATGCGTCGGCTAGTAACAGTTCTACAAGAAGCAGAGAGACGACATGAAGCACGTCTGGAGAGCCATCTCCATCTTGGTCCTGCTGTCAAATCCGGCCACGGCGCTAGCACAGGATGCCCAAGCCCAAGCGAACAATCCCTTGGCTAATGTCACTGCCGTCAACCTGCAGAACTACTATGTCGGAGAACTGACCGGACCCGCGGACGATGCCAACCAATTTGTCCTGCGCATCGCGCAGCCGTTCTCGATCGACCAATCGAAGTGGCTCCTGCGCCTATCGGCCCCCGTCAACAGCTACCCTGTCGGCACGAATTTTGGCATCGACACAGGATTAGGCGACATCAATGCGTTCGCCGCCTATCTCATAGATACCGGCAATCCAGCCGTCAGCTTTGGCGTTGGGCCGCAAGTTGTCGCGCCGACGGCCACCGAAGCAGGGCTCGGATCGGATCAATGGCAGCTAGGCTTTGCCAACGTACTCTTTAATGCGAGCAGCTCTAAGCTTCAGTATGGCTATCTGCTCACGTACAGCAATGGCGTCGGAGATACCGGCAAGAACCAACGTGTCCAGCTGGGCGCCTTCCAACCATTTGCGTTCTATCAATTGGGTGACGGATGGTACACGGGCGGAGCGCCGATCTGGACGTACAATTTTGCAAATGACGACTACAGCTTTCCCCTCGGGCTGAGATTGGGAAAGGTGATCCAGCGAGATGGGAATGTCTTTAACCTGTTCGTCGAACCGCAGTACAGCGTCGCGGATCGAGGCTATGGCAATCCGGAATGGCAAGTGTTCTTCGCGCTCAATATGCAGTTCGGCAACAAAGCGCCTTAGACAAGCGGTTGCTGACCTGAGGATAACGATCACGGAATGCTAGAAGCCGATAGATCGTGTCAGTTTTCTTCGTCGCGTCAGGATGGCCTGGCGATGAGGCCATCCATCTTGTGCACTTGCCGGTCAATAAATAGCCAGTACGGCAAGCAACTAGGGAGTAGCCATATGAAAAGCCTTGTTCAACTCACAGCCTTAGCTGTCGTCGTTAGCTTCTCGCTCCCGGCGTCTGCCGGACCATACGACGACGTGCCAAACGTGGCCGCTTGCAAGGCACGTGGAGCTGTATGGGATTTTGAAGCCGGGAAATGCGTTGCAACCAAGCGCAAGACACTGTGCGGGCAGCGTGGCGGTGTGTGGGACGCAGGAACCAATTCGTGTTCCGTTCCTAAGCAGTAAACGCAGTGTGGATAGCAAGATGGCCACCTGTCTAGACGTGACAGGATGTCCGGCTTGTCGTTCGGGGCCACTATTGGCACGACCCAATGGAGATTGAGATGAAATGGAGATTACTCGCAATTCTGGCCGCAACTCTCAGCGGTATGGTCTGGTACCCTGCCCAAAGTCACGCTGAGGACGTCAAGTATTCTCCGGATCAAGAGAAGGGGATCAGGGCATGGGCGAACTCCCTGGCGACCCAAGCGGCTACCTTCTGCGCATCTCCTGTCGGAATGTACAACCTGAGGCAAGATATCGCCACGGGCGCCAGTCCCAAAGCCAAACCCAATCACATTTGGCGGATGCCGAACATAAGCACGCCTAAGCTCGCGAAGGAGTCGGGCTATGTGACACCCAACGTCAACACGATCTACGGCTTCGGATTTATGGATCTGGCCGAGGAGCCCGTCATCCTGACGACGCCGGATTCGAAGGGCCGGTACTACATCGTCCAGCTTGTATCGATGTATGACGACACCTTCGCGTATGGCGCGGGCAAAGACGTCGGCTATAGCGGGGGTACGTATGCACTGGTCGGTCCCGGTTGGAAGGGCACGCTGCCAAGCGATGTGAAGCGCATCGATGCTCCGACACGCTGGGTAACGGTTCAACCCCGCGTACATGTGAAGAATGAGGCTGACCTACCGGCGGCACAAAAAGTCCTGGACGCAATCACCGTTCAGGGGCTGTCCGAGTACGAAGGCAAGTCTACGCCCAAGGCGCCGACCTACAACTATGTGCAACCCAAACTGAAACCCAATGTGGCGAGCAGCCTCTTGCTGTTTGACGATCCACTGCAGTTCTGGTCGATCTGCGTCGACGCCATGAACGAGAACCCGCCACGCAAGGACATGGTCGATGCGGTTCTGCCCCAGTACAAATATTTGGGGATCGAACTCGGCAAGCCCTGGAAACCCGAGAACGTCCTGAACTCCATCTTTCTTGACGAGATGAAGAAGGTGGGGACGGCTATCGGCCCGATGATCGCGGATCTTCCCTACCTGATCGGACCGAACGGAAATGGCTGGATCGTTACCCCCTACAACTTCGGCAATCCCGGTCCCGACTATCTGACCGCCGCAGTCCATTCCGTGCTCGGTCTAACTGCCAACAACTCGGATGAGGCGTTTTATATCTGGTCGCAGTATGACGAGAACCTGAAGCAGCTGACGGGTGAGAACAAATACACCATGACGTTCCCGGCATCGTTCCCGTACACGAAGGTGGTCTCTCCCGGGTTCTGGTCCGTCACCATGTACGACCTGGGAAGCAAACTCACCGTCGAGAACCCGATCAACCGCTACTCGCTGGGCAGCGACAATGAGCTGAAGAAGAACGACGATGGCTCGATCACCATCTATCTGCAGGCGACCAATCCCGGCAAAGACAAGGAATCAAACTGGCTGCCGGCTCCCAAAGGTCCCTTCTACATGCTGATACGCAACTATGCGCCTGCGCCGGAAGCCATGAAGGCTCTAAAGGATCCGAACGCTGGGAAGCTGTTGCCGAAGGTCAAACAGGTATCGAACTGAGAACTGCGAGCGCCCGATTAACGTGGCGGTGCCGGGGGGGGGGCAGCAAGGCGATGCTTTGCCCCCGGCACCGCCACGAAATCTCCCGCCATTCAGGTGACGTCTGCTTTTGGCACATAGCGGACATCGCGAGATGAGCTTTCTGGGTCTCAGAAGCGGATCTGAAGTTCATCTACGTTCTAACCTGCGGGTCGCAGGTCCGAATCCTACCGGGCACTATCTCCCCAAATCGTTCCCGCGACTGCGCGTCGGCTGACCATTCGCTGTCCGCGCTCCTGCAGACCGTTCTCCGTGCGACAGCTCTGCAATGTTGATTTAGTTGAGCCTCGCAGTCCTCAAGAGAGTCCAGTATTTTGTTCGCAGTTTCTCCGTCTAGGCGCGCCAATTTCTTCGACCATAGCGTATGACGCGAGTGACGTGAGTCAGAGGGGTCTTCCTCGACCGGGACCGGAAACGTCGTGCGCACCTGACGTGCCGCCGATGGACGCGACTGCCGGCGGCCGCGCCGCCAAGGAACCTCAGGCAATCGTCTCCGCGCTTGCCAAGAAAGACTGACGCGCAAGATCCGGACGGCATAGCGTCACTGCGCGCTCAGACGGCTCGGCCGCGGCCATCCAAGGTCCGCCGCAATGAGAGCGGCCTGAGTCCGGTTGGACGCCGAGAGCTTGCGGAGAATGGCTTTCACGTGGGCCTTCACGGTGCTTTCGAGCAGGTTGAGACTCCGGGCGATTTCTTTGTTGGAACTGCCGCCAACGATCAGAGAAAGCGTGGAAAGCTGGCGTGGCGTGAGCTGACGTAACGGATTGTCCTCGGGCAAGCCGTCCAGGCCGTCGCTCCGCGAGACCGGGCTTTTGGTCAGAACGCGCCGGATGGCGATGCGCGGCACATAGATCTCACCGGCGAGGACGAGCGCGAGGGCATGCTGGAGCACGCTTTCGCTCACCGACTTCGGGACAACCCCGCGCGCACCGAAATCCATGCATCTGGCAATGTCATCGGGATGGACGCGGGTAGCGAGAACGACGACCGGGGTGCCCGGGCATTTCTCCACGAAGCGTTTGCGCCCGGCCCTTCCTGAATGCCGGGCGTCGACAGGTCCAACAGGAGAAGGTCGAAGTCCTCCTCCCTGTTCAGCGTCTTCCAGGCCTCCGCGGCGTTGCTCACCTCTGTCACGACCGCGCCCGGCAGCAACTCCGCAAGCAGGCGCCGGAAGCCGGCGCGGAACAGCGTCTGATCGTCGGCGACCAGGACGCGGAGGGTGCGTACGCCCTCGCTCTCCAAGTATGAATCGTAGTGACCGGGCTGCAGCGCCGAGCCTCGTAAGACTGCCTCATCCATTCGACTTTCCCCCAGTTTCCATTTGGGCCTTTCTCCCCCTTGTGAGGATCGAGCCCCTCCATCTGAGCCATCGACAGTGACGAAGTATCGCATGAAGCTGGCGTATCAGGAAAAAAAATTTCCCCTGTGGAAACCAAAGGGGGCCGAGGCGACCAGTCGCCGAAGGCATAAGGGAGGAATGAATGAAGAGCTTATCTGAGCGTATAGAAGCAATGTACGCAATGGACAAGCTAGGGGCATGGACATTTGTCGTCTTGCTCTGGTGCGTTGTTCTGTTCGTACTTTTCATGGTCTGGCAGGTCGTTCCGGATCAGACGATCCGCATCGTTCTCGCGGCTGCCGCCGGCGCTGTCCTCGTGTTCAACACGGCCTCCATCGGGGCCATGGTTCGTCACTACAAGGAGGACAAGGACTTCATCTACGGCCTCGACATCAAGCATCTCGATGCAGCACGCGAGGCTCGTGCGGAACGCAAATCCGCCGAAGTGCAGCGAGCCTGAGGGGAGGTCACGATGAACGGAAAAATCTATCGTCCGCCGGAGCAAGGCAAAGCGGGACAGGTCTTCGATTCGGTCTTCCTGCTTCTTCTCGTCTACGTCGTGCTTTTTGCACCACTCGTGCTCGGGCTAACCGGCGGCGGCACCATCACCAAAACGGTGGAAGAGCCGACCTGGGAAGCGCTGCAGCAGAATCCTCAGATGGCTGCGCAATGGGAAAAGCTCGGCTACACGCCGGAATCGGCCGCCGAACTCATCACCACCAGGTTCGACTACAGCATCGATCCCTGGGCGCTCCTTCTGACCGCCGCCGTGATCCTCGGCTACTTCGTTTTCATGATCCGTCTGTCGGAGAAGGAATACCGCGAAGTAATCGACGAACGGTTCGGCGAGAAGAAATAGGAGGGGCAAATGGATCTCTGGAACATCCTTGAATATGCCGCCTGGGGTCTCGCCGGGCTGCTCCTGTTGTGGATGCTTTTCGACGCTGTCCAGGTCAACCGAGACTTCGACGAAGAGCTTTTGACGTCGTCCCGCGAGGGTGAACTCGAGGACGAAACCGAACGGCACGAACTGACTTAGTCACGAGGGGGACAGCGTCATGTCATCGACGGATACGGCCGGTCAGGACCGGCAACGGATTTCACTATTACGCGTCCTGGGCCCCGCTCACGTTTGGGCCTTGGGCGTGGGCATCGTTCTTGTCGGCGAGTTCATGGGGTGGAACTTCTCCGTGGGCAAAGGCGGCGCCCTGGGTTCTCTGATCGCCTGCTGGGTCATCGGACTGCTCTATACATGCGTCGCTATGATCGACTCCGAGGTGACCTCCACGGTCGCCGCCGCGGGCGGCCAGTACGCCCAGGCCAAGCACATTATGGGGCCGCTGATGGCCTTCAACGTCGGGCTTTACCTCGTCATGGCCTACACCATGCTCGAGGCAGCCGACGCGCTCGTCGTGGGCGATCTGCTCACGTCGGTCGCCGGAGAGATGGGCCATGACGCCCTCGATCCGAGACCGTTCGTGGTGCTCACCATCGCCGCTCTCGCATGGCTGAATTACCGGGGCGTGCTGATGACGCTCTCGGTCAACTTTGTCATCACCGCGGCGGCATTCCTGTCGATCGTCATCCTGTTCCTTGGCGTGCAGCCGTGGAACCCGGGTGCGATGCTGCACCACCGCGAGCTGCTGACGGATCTGCCCTACGGCTGGATCGGCGTCATCGCGGCGTTCCAGTTCGGCATCTGGTTTTACCTCGGCATCGAAGGAACCTGTCAGGCGGCCGAGGAGGTGCGTTCACCGGCGCGGTCACTGCCCTATGGCACGATGAGCGGCATCATCACGCTGCTGATCGCGGCAACGATGACGTGGTATGTGGCGACGGGTCTGCTGCCGTGGGAATTCCTCGGTCAGGCCGCGACGCCGCTCTACGACGCGGCTCGTGTCACCGGAAGCACGTCGCTACAGGTCTTCCTGTTCGTCGGCACGATCTTCTCGGCGATTGCCTCGGCCAACGGCTGCATCAACGATGCGTCGCGCGCCTGGTTCTCAATGGGACGGGACCGGTATATGCCGCTGTGGTTCGGTGCCGTGCATCCGCGCTATCGCACACCGTACCGGGCCATTCTTTTCCTTATTCCCATCGCGGTGAGCTTTGCGTTCACGGGACTGCTCGATCAGGTCATCACCTTCTCGATCCTGTCGGGATTGCTGGGCTACACCTTCATGCCCATCAATGTGTGGATGTTCCGCAAGAAGTGGCCCTTGGGTACGATTCGGCGGGGATACGTTCATCCGTACCATCCGTTGCCGGCGCTCGTTCTTCTGGCACTGTGCATCACCACGTACTTTGCGACCTTCCTTGGTTACGGCACGCAGCTCCTCGCCATGATTTGCTTCTACATCGTCGCGTCGCTGTGGTTCGCCTTCCACCGGTACAAATATGTCCGGCGGGGCGATCAATTCACCATGCCGTGGCCCCGGCGCGCGGATACTAAGGAGGGGACAATGATAAGAAACATTCTCTGCGCTGCCGATGGGTCGACGGTCTCGGCCAAGGCCGTCGACTACGCAATCGAACTGGCGAAGAAACTCCGGGTCCCGCTGACCGTGCTTTCGGTCGAGCTGGTCTCGAGGGAGGACATGGCACAGTCCCCGTTCTGGGACTCCAAGGTTCTCGAGGCCAGCGCGAGCATCACCCGGACCGAGTTCGAGAACGTCAGTCAAAAGGCGCAATCGGCCGGGCTCGAGAACGTATCCTGCGTCGTGGTCAGTAGCCGTCATGTGGCCGAGGCGATCGCCGCCTATGCCGAAAGCAACGGCTTCGACCAGATCGTCATGGGATCACACGGTCATACGGGCGTATCGCGTATGATCCTCGGCTCAACGGCCTACGCTGTCGTTGCGCGGGCGAACTGTCCCGTCACGATCGTAAGGTAGGCGTCCATGACGATCCTAGCAGTCATCACGGCGGTCGCGGGAGTGGCAATCCTTACCTACCGCTACCGCGAACACCGGAATGCAGTCCGTGCACGGCGGGCCGCCTTCTTCGACGACTGCTGGACCGTTCTCGACGACCCCAAGCTCGCCCTCGATGCGTTCGGCTATCCCTCCTTGTCCGGAACGTACGAGGGCGAGCCCATTCGGGCCGACGTCATCGTCGACTGTATGGGCCTTCGCAAGCTTCCCTCGCTTTGGCTGCGCGTCACTCTGGCAGCGCCGGTCAGGGTCGGGGCCGTTCTTGACGTGATGATGCGGCCATCGGGAGCAGAATTCTTCTCTCCATTCAGTACGTTACCGGATTGGTTGGATACGCCGGCCGACTGGCCCGAGCGGGCCGTCATTCGCACGGACGGCCCGGACCGGTTTACCGATCCGTGGATCTTCGCTCCTCATGTGCAGTTTCTGGCTGAACCACAGGCGAAAGAGCTGATTGTTTCCCCGAAGGGCGCGCGTATTGTTTGGCAGGCGGACGAGGCGCAGCGTTCGGACTATCTTCTCCTGCGCCAGGCGCGATTCGATGTGGTGCGGTTCGATCGCGAGAAATTCCGCGAACTCGTGGGCCGGTTGATTCACTTGCAGCGGTCGCTGGCCGGCACGCCTGATCGAGAGGAACGCCATGAAGCTGCCGCTTGAAATTCAGAAGCGCCCGCTGCCCGAACGGCGGCCGATCAACCCCTACATCGTGCTCCTGCTCGCCATCGTGTTGCCCGGGGTTGGGCATGTCGCCGCGGGCATGCCGAGCCGAGGGCTCGTCTTCGTCTTCTTCATGCTCTTGTTCGGGTGGATTACGTTTCACTTGACGACGCCCGATCACTCCGTGGTCGGCCGGATCGCGGGCGGTCTGTTCATCTATGCCCTGTCCATTACCGACGCCTACAAATGGGCGCGGTTCCGCTGGGCGCAGTACGAGGCCGCCGCGCCGGCAAGAGACACAGTCAAGATCGCGCGCTAGAAGCTGCGTGTCGTGCCGAAGGTCTCGCTTGTCAGCCGACTGGTCTGGATTGGACCGAGCCGTGGCGCCCGTCCGGCCTACTCGCCCGGAGCGGGAGACGGCGCAGGCGAGGACGATGCCGCGTCCGATGCTTTTCGATAGCCGGCAAGGCGGAACACGAAGATGGACAGCGCCGGCAGGAAGGTAAGCGTCACAATCGCCGTACCTAGAATGCCGAATAGCACGATCGCCCCCACGCCGCGATAAAGCTCGGTGCCCGCGCCCGGAAGGAACACGAGCGGGGCCAGGCCGCAGATCGTGGTGACCGTCGACATGGCGATCGGGCGCAGCCGCGATTGCACGGCCTCCATCACCGCCTCCTTGGCATCCATCCCGGCCTCGCGCAGATTGGCGATGGCCCGGTCCACGATCAGGATCGGGTTGTTCACCACGGTGCCCATGAGAATGAGGAAGCCGAGCATGGTGATCATGTCGAAGGGCTGGACGAGCGGGTCGAGCCCGAAGCGCGGCAGGATCGTGCCGACCCAGTTCATCAGCGCGAGTCCCACGAGTCCGCCGGCAACGCCGAGCGGGATCGTTGTCATGATCAGAACCGGGTAGCCCCAATGGGTGAAGATGGCGACCAGCAGAAGATAGATGATCACGATCGCCACGAGATAGTTGCCCGCAAGGGCTTCGCGCGTGGCGTCGAGCTGATCGGACGCCCCGGAGATGGTCATGCTGACCTCGTACGGCACCTCGCCGGACCGCTTCATATGTTGGATGAGTTGGCTTCGGACCATCTCCACGCCCGTCTCGAGCGCGACGCCGTCCGGCGGAATGATGTTGAGCGTCACCGTTCGCCGTCCGTCGATACGGCGGATCGTGTTCGTGTCCACGGTCTCCCGGATGTCGGCCACCGCGGACAGCGGCACGATCGCCCCTTGCGGCGTGTAGACCGGCATCCGCGGGAGCGAGTCCAGCGAGGTGCGGAGCGCATCCTTGCTGTAGAAATAGATGTCGATCTTCTCGTCGCCGCGGAAGAACTCGCCCACATAGGCGCCGTCGGTCAACGCCGCCACGGTGAAGCCACATCGTCGGACGTCATGCCGAGCTCCGCGGCCCGCTCCCATTTTGGACGAACCTCGATCAAGGGCTGGGATAGGGTGAGCGTCGCCGGGTCGGCCTGGATACGCGGATTGTCGAAGATCTCACCCGCGCGGCGATAGGCGGTGGCGGCGACCGCGTAGACCTCCTCCAAGCTCGGTCCGGAGATATCGAGCTCACGCTCCGCGTGCCGCCGTCATTGCTGGTGATGATGGAGCCGCGTGAGACGAAGCCCTGCATCCCGGGATAGGTCCGGTACCTCTCGCCCACCACCGTCATCAGCTTGTTGATGTCGCTTGGATCGATGGTCTCGCCAATGATGCGAAGGCCGTCCGCCTCCACCATCAGGAAGGAGTATTTGAGTGCGGGGACTTCCGCCTCGCCGCGATGGAAGCGCTCCGGATCGTCGTTCACGAATGGCATCAGCCAGGCCTGCAGATCCTCGCCGATCTTCTCCACCGTCTCGAGATTGTATCCGGGCGGTGCATTGAGACGGGCGAACATCTTGGGCTCTTCACCCTCGGGCAGATATTCGGCCGGCGGGGTCAGCAGCAGAATCGTCGCGGCGCTCGCACCCGCGACCCCCAGGATGCACAGGGCGCGCCGAAGCGTCGTCGCCATCAGCCAGCCCACGCCCCTGACGATAGCGCCATCGGCCGCGTCCACCGCGTGATTGTCTTTCGGCGTCAGGTCGAAATGCGCCGCCGCGGTGGGGACGACCGTGATCGCCACGACCATCGAGGCGAGGATGGAGGCAGACACCGCAATGGCGATGTCGGAATAGAGTTGCCCGGCCTCTTCTTGAATGAACACGATCGGAACGAAGACGAGCACGGTCGTGAGCGTCGAGGCGAGAATCGCGGGCCAGACCTTTCGGACGCCCTCGATCGCGCCTTTGAGACGCCCGAGGCCGCGCCGTCTCTCAAGATCGATGCTCTCGAGCACGACAATCGTGTTGTCGAGCGTCATGCCGATCGCAAAGGCCACGCCCGCGAGCGAAATCACGTTGATCGTGCGTCCCGCCACGAGCAGCCCGATAAAGGCGGCAATGGTACAGATCGGGATTCCGAGGATGCCGATCACGGTTGCCTTGGCCGAGCGCAGGAACAGAAACATCACCAGCGTCGCCAGCACCGCGCCGATGGAAAGATTGGTCCACACATTGCTGATCGAGGCCTGCACATAGGTGACGTCGTCCGCGGTCAGGGTCAGCTCCATGCCGGCGGGAATCAGAATCTCGCGATTGATCTCCTCGACCTCCTGCATCACCGCCTCCTTGATGGCAATGACGTTCGAGCCGGCCTCGCGGCGGATCGACAGGAAGATGATGGGCCGATCGTTCACATAGGCGCGGGTGTAGATCTCGAAATGGCCGAGCCGCACATCGGCCACGTCCGCGAGCCGAATGATGTTGTCGCCGCGCCTGGCGATGATGAGATCCTTGAGGTCGTCGGGATCGTCGAAGCGCCCAATCGTGCGCAGGAGATAACGCCGCTTGCCGCTTTCGATTTCGCCACCCGACGTGTCGCGGTTGCGCGCGGCGACCTCCCGGCGCACATCCGTCAGAGAGATCTTACGTTCGGCGAGCGCCGCGGGGTCGAACAGAATCTGAATCTGCTTCTCGGCGCCGCCGCCAAGGCGCACGTCCGAGACGTCCTTCACGCTTTCCAGCCGCGCGCGCACGTGGTCGTCGATGAAGTCGCGCATCATGTCCATGTTCAGATGGCGCGGATTGCCGGGTAGGGGCGACACCCGGAAATACATGAAGGAATTTGCGCTGAACGAACTGGCCCGCACGCGCGGCTGGTCCACATCTTCCGGATAGGAGGGAACCTGGCTCAGCGCATTGTTGATGCGGATGAGGGTCTCGTTGAGATCGATATTGTACGGGAATTCCAGTTCGATCCGCGCCTCGCCGCTGGAGGAGCGGGAGATGATCCGTTCGAGACTGGGAATCGAGCGGAGATATTCCTCCTGCTCGATGATGATCTCCTTCTCCACGTCCTGGGGCGTCGCGCCCGGCCAGCGCGTATGGACCGTGACCGTGCGCACTTCGAGATCGGGGATCATCTGTACGGGAATGCGGAACGCCGCCACCACGCCGAGCACGCAGACGATGAGCGCCGCCACCGTCACCAGGGTTCCGCGTTGGACGATCCGCTCAATCATTGAGAGCCTTTCTCTTCCATTGCGGCTTAGCTTGCCAGCCGGACGGCTTGACCTTCGCGCAGAGATTCGTTGCCACGCACGACGACACGCTCTCCCTCTTCAAGGCCGGAGAGCACCTGGACCAATCCGTCAAAGGCAAGCCCGATCTCGATCCGGCGCTCGGTGACGCTCATCTTGTCACCATCGTTCTTCAGGATCCAAACGGTGATGCGCCCATCCGGATAACGGATCAGCGCGTCCCGGCTGACCACCACGTCCCGCCGGCCCGTGTCGAGGTCGACGAGGACGCGCGCCGACATGCCGGGCGTAGGGGATATTCTTGCGCGTGGGCAGGACCCGCAGCGTGAAGGTCCGCGCGTCCGGATCGCTCACCGGTATCAGCGCCCCTATCTTGGCCGGAATCTCTTCGCCAGGCAGCGTGTCGATCGCGATGGCCACATCGGCACCGTCGCGAAGCTGCGCGTAGTAGTCCTGCGGCACCGGCGCGTCGACACGGAAATTCTTCATCGCGACAAGCTCGAACACGGCCGTGCCCGGCGTCACCCATTGGCCGACTTCGACCATCCGTTTCGAGATCACCCCGTCAAACGGCGCAGCAAGTTGTGACGGTCGAGGAGGACCGCGCGCCGCTTCTGCTCTGCGACGTAGCTGTCATAGGTCGCGGTGTCGATTTCGACTTCCGCCTGGCGGGCCTCGACTTCGTTTTGCGGTCCGTATTTCCGTTTGGCGAGGCTCTCGGCGATCCCGAGGCGCCGTTTCGCGTCCTTCACCTCTCCGGCGGCCTGGGCGGCATGTGCTTGGGCCTGCTCGAACGCGGCTTCCTCAAGCTCCGAATCGAGCTCCAGCAGGAGATCGCCCTTTTTCACGAAAGCGCCGCTGTCGAAATGGACCGTGCTCACGAGCCCCGCCACCAAGGTGGAGATCTGCGAGGCATGGGGCGAGGACACGCTCCCCGACAGTTCCAGCTTCCGGATCACGGGCGATTTGTGCACCGTCTCGGTCTCGACCGGCGGAACGGGCTGCGCGTCCGCCGGCGCATCGGGATACGCCGCGGCGGCAACGCAGACGGCAGCGAGCGCCAGGCTACCGAGGGCATTCCGGCGCAGACCGGAACGGCTGCGGGTCGTGGTCGTCAAGCGCCAGTCCATCGAACTCTCACGGTTGCGTCGGCGACATGGTAGCCAATGGTAGTCCAGGCCCCCCGCTCAGAACATTACGATGAAGAAAGGTCAAGCGGCCGGGCTTACCGCTTCCACCGCCGAATTTAGGGGCAGAAGCGGAACGGAGCCAGGATGAGCCGTCCCTATAACCAGGATTTGATCGGCGCGCGGGTCGATGACCAGCCCTCGTGGGCCGCATCGTTAACTCGACAGCGACGTCATGATGCATCCAGCGCGGCTAAGCCGGAAACGAGAGACGGTACCGTACAAAACCGTCCGCTTGCGTGTAGCGGTCGTAGAGCCGCCGGGCCGTCTCGTTGGTGGCCTTCGTGTGCCAATAGAGCCGGCTCCAACCGTTCTGCTTCGCCCGGGAGACGAGGTCGTCGAGCAGTGCGCGCCCGACACCCCGGCCGCGCGCTTGCGGCGCGACGAAGAGATCTTCCAAGTAGCAGCTTGGGGCGCTCGTCCATGTGGAGGGATGAAGGACCGAGACCGTGAAGCCCAGGACCGTGCCGTCGAGCCGGGCGAGCGTTGCGAACACGGGACTGTCCGGATCGAGGATGCGCGCCCAGGTCTGAGCCGTCACTGCCTCGGGCACGCTGGCTTCATAGAAGGCCACATAGCCGGACCAGAGATGGCGCCAGGCGGCCTCGTCGCCCGGCTCCGGGTCGCGGATCAGGACTCGTGGGTCCTCCGGCACTAGCAGTCCAGTGTGTTGGCGCGCTCCCAACTCGTCAGCTCCCGCGCGTATTCGTTCCAGTTCTTCATCTTGAGCTTGATGTACGCGTCGATGAGTTCGTCGCCCAGCTCCCGCCGCAACATTGCCGAAGCGCCGGTGAGCCGGAGTGCGTCGAGCAGATTGAGCGGCAGCTTCTTGACGTTGGAGGGCGCTTTGTGCGGTTCCGCATACATATCGATGTCGAGCGGGGTGCCAGGGTCGATCTTCTGCGCCACGCCGTCGAGACCGGCGGCGAGAACGGCGGCGGGGTACAGATACGCGTTCGTCGCACCGTCGGCGAGACGGAATTCGAACCGGCCGCCGCCAGGGACGCGGATCATGTGGGTGCGGTTGTTCCCGGCGAAGGTCACGGTATTCGGCGACCATGTGGCCCCCGACGAGGTCGCCGGTGCGTTGATGCGCTTGTAGGAGTTTACTGTCGGGTTCGTAATGGAGCACATGGCGTCGGCATGTTCGATCATGCCGCCGATGAAGTGATACGCATCCCCCGACAGGCCCATCGCGTCGTCCTCGTTCTCGAAGACGTTCTTGTCGCCCTGCCACATCGAGATATGCATATGGCAGCCATTGCCGGTCAGGTGGCTGAACGGCTTCGGCATGAATGTCGCGCGCAGCCCGTGCTTCTCGGCAATGGCCTTCACCATGTATTTGAAGAACACCATCCGGTCCGCGGTCTTGAGGGCATCGTCGAAGCCCCAGTTCATCTCGAACTGGCCGTTGGCGTCCTCATGGTCGTTCTGATAGGGACCCCAGCCCAGCTCGAGCATGCAGTCGCAGATCTCTTTCACGACGTCGTAGCGGCGCATCAAGGCGGACTGGTCGTAGCAGGGTTTGGACTGGGTGTCCGTCAGGTCACTGAGCGCCTCGCCGTCCGCACTGACGAGGAAATATTCGCACTCGACGCCGGTCTTCATGGTGTAACCGGCGTTCTCTGCCTTTTCGAGCATCCGTTTGAGCGCGTTGCGCGGAGCCTGATCGACAGGCTTGCCGTTCATGACGGGGTCGCCTGCGAGCCAGCCGACTTCGGGTTTCCAGGGCAACTGAATAAGGCTTTCGGGGTCAGGGATGGCGAGCATGTCCGGGTCGCCGGCGTCATGTCGAGCCAGCTCGCAAATCCGGCAAATCCCGCCCCGTCTTCGGCCATGTCGGTGATCGCGCAAGCAGGGACCAGCTTGGCCCGCAAGGTGCCGAACAGGTCGACAAACGAGATGAGAAAATACTTGATGCCCCGGTCGCGGCTTCCGCTGCAAGATCGATCGCCATAGTCGTCCCTTCCTTATGAAAAAGGCTCGCGAAGGCGAGCCTAATGTCTTCAATGAAATTATGCGCCGGTCACTCCCGGAATCCATTTCGTGCCGGCCAGGGGCACCTGCGCCATGGCCGCGGCCTCGACGGAGAGGGCCACAAGATCCTCAGGTTCCAGGTTGTGGACATGGCTCTTGCCGCAAGCCCGCGCGATGGTCTGGGCTTCAAGCGTCAGCACCGCCAGGTAGTTGGCCAGGCGCCGTCCCCCAAGCGCCGGATCGAGTCGCGCCGCGAGCTCGGGGGTCTGCGTGCTGATGCCGGCCGGGCATTTGCCCTCATGCCAGTCGTCATAGGCACCAGCCGTCGTGCCAAGGCGCTGATACTCCTCCTCGAGCGCCGGATCGTTGTCGCCGATTGCAACGAGCGCCGCCGTACCCACGGACACGGCGTCCGCGCCGAGCGCAAGAGCCTTGGCCACGTCGGCCCCGGTGCGGATGCCCCCGGAAACGATGAGCTGAACCTTCCGGTGCATGCCGAGGTCTTGCAGCGCCTGCACGGCGGGCCGGATGGCGCCCAGAAGCGGCAGGCCGATATGTTCGATGAACACTTCCTGCGTTGCCGCGGTGCCGCCTTGCATGCCGTCGAGAACGACCACGTCCGCCCCAGCCTTCACCGCGAGGGCCGTGTCGTAATAAGGCCGGGAGGCGCCCACTTTGATGTAGATGGGCTTCTTCCAGTCGGTGATCTCGCGAAGCTCCTCGATCTTGATTTCCAGGTCATCCGGGCCGGTCCAGTCAGGATGGCGGCAGGCCGAGCGCTGGTCGATTCCCTTCGGCAAGGTCCGCATCTGTGCCACACGGTCCGAAATCTTCTGACCGAGCAGCATGCCGCCGCCCGCCGGGCTTCGCGCCTTGACCAATGACACTTCGATCGCGTCGGCCCGGCGCAGATCGTCGGGATTCATGCCGTAGCGCGAGGGAAGCAACTGATAGACGAGGATCGACGAGTGTCCGCGCTCCTCTTCCGTCATGCCGCCGTCGCCGGTCGTTGTCGATGTTCCCATCTTGCTCGCGCCGCGGCCGAGTGATTCCTTCGCCTGGGCCGACAACGAGCCGAAGCTCATCCCGGCGATCGTGACGGGGATTTTGAGATGAATTGGATTCTCGGCAAAGCGCGTGCCGAGCCACACGTCGGTTTCGCACTTCTCGCGATAACCCTCGAGCGGATACCGGCTCATGGAGGCGCCGAGAAAGAGCAGGTCGTCGAAATTCGGCAGCTTGCGCTTGGCGCCGCCGCCGCGGATGTCGTAGATGCCGGTCGCGGCGGCCCGCCGGATTTCGGAAAGCGTGTAGTCGTCGAATGTCGCCGACTTGCGTGGCGTGGTGATCGGTGTCGCGTCCATTAGTAGGCCCCAGCGTTGTCGACGTTGAAATTGTAGAGTTTGCGCGCGGATCCGTAGCGCTTGAACTCGCTAGGATCGATTTGGCCATTGATGCCGGCACGGGTGAGGATGTCGTGCACGGCGGCTTTGTGCTCGTCGCGCATCGCCTTCTCGATACAGTCCGCTCCGAGGCTCTTCACATTGCCCCGGACGAACAGCCGGGCTTCGTAAATGGAGTCGCCGAGGGCATCCCCGGCATCGCCGAACACGATGAGATTTCCGGCCTGAGCCATGAATGCGCTCATATGGCCGACGGAGCCCTTCACGACGATATCGATGCCCTTCATCGATATGCCGCAGCGGGAAGAGGCGTTACCGTCGACCCGAAGCAGCCCGCCGCGGCCGGTTGCGCCGGCCGCTTGGCTGGCATCGCCGCTGACATGCACGAAGCCACTCATCATGTTCTCGGCGACACCGACGCCGGCACTGCCATGGACCTGTACCGTGGCGAGCTTGTTCATCCCGGCACAGTAATAGCCGACAGGGCCGTTGATCTCGACTTTCAGCGGCGCGTCGAGCCCCGCGGCAATCGCATGTCGGCCTGCGGGATTGTCAACGATCCAGTGCGTCTCGTTCGTGTCCGCAGGCAGATTATGCAGTGTCCCGTTGAGCTCTCTCAGTGGCGTGATGCCGAGATCGACTTCAGGCATTCCTAGCGCTCCCAAAAATAGACAGTTGCGGGTTCCGGTTCCCAGACTCGCGCCTGGCCGATACCAGGCAGGTCGGCAAGGACGCGGTACTCGGACCCGAAGGCCACGTACTGGTCGGTTTCGGCCATGATCGCGGGCTTGCAGGCGATGCCGTCCCGCAGAACGCCGAACCCGTTCTCGGTGCCGACAACGAACGTGTAGAAGCCGTCGAGATCGGTCAGGCCGACCTCCAGCGCGTCGCCGAGGGACATGCCCTCGCGCATCCGCCAGGACAGATAGCCGGCGGCCACCTCCGTATCGTTCTCGGTTTCGAACGCGATCCCTTCGCGGCGCAGAACGCGGCGCAGGTTGTTGTGGTTCGAGAGCGAGCCGTTGTGCACGAGGCACTGGTCCTGACCCGTGGAGTAGGGATGGGCGCCGTCCGTGGTGACCGCGGATTCGGTGGCCATGCGCGTATGACCGATCGCATGCGTGCCACGCATGGTGGCCAACCCGAACCGGGAGGCGACATCCGCCGGCAAGCCGACTTCCTTGTAGATCTCCATCCGGCTGCCCCGTCCCACGATTTCCGTTTCGGGGCTGTTCTCGGCAAGCCAGTCGCCGAGATGGCTCGCGTCGCCGCTCGAGAGCGAGACAACCGCATGGGTGTCGTGCAACACCGCGGTCGCGCCGGGAAAGGCGCTCTCGATCGCTGTCACGGTCTCCTCGATCGCGTCTGCCGCGACGCCGCGCAGAGTGATCTTGGTTTGACCGTCCGTGCCTGCGCCATAGACGGCGAAGCCCGCGCTGTCGGGGCCGCGGTCGGTCATCGTCTCGAGCATTCTGGCCGTCAGGCGGCCAAGCTCCGGCTCGAGGGCGGGGTCCTTAATAAAGAGTCCAACAATGCCACACATCGGTTGCACCTCCGGGTTTCAACGCTAGGCAGCATGCGACGAAGCGCGGGCCGGCGTCAACCCAGAAGAAATAATATTTCCTAAGAAGAAAACAGATCGGTGTGGACAACGATCCGTCTATTGGCGCGGATAGACGATGATTGAGAGGTAAGTCATTGGCGTCTCAACGAGTTCCTCTGGTCCGTGGAGGGCGCCGGCATCGAAGAAGAGCGAGTCTCCGGGCGACAGAGGATAAAGCTTGTCAGCGTGGCGGTAGATGACCTTCCCGGTCAGCATGTGGATGAACTCCATACCCTCGTGCTGGAACTGGGTGTAGGTGCTCGCATCGGCATCCAGCTTGATGAGGTAGGGCTCGACGACGATGTCGCCTGAGAGCGAATGGCCGAGGAGTTCGTAGTGGTGGCCGGCCTTGGTGCCGCGGCGCTCGATGCGCACGCCTTGCCCCGCCGGCACGAAGGAGCAGTCCCGCCGCTCCTCGAAATCCGCAAAAAAGCTGGTCATGGGCACGTGAAGTGCCTCGGACAACGATCGAAGCGTCGAGAGAGACGGCGAGATTCCACCGTTTTCGATCTTGGACAGCATGCCTGGAGAGAGTCCCGCTTGAGCTGCGAGGTCGGTTGCCGTGAGTTGGAGGCGTTGCCTGAGCATCCGCACGCGCCGGCCGATCGAAGCCTCGAGATTGAGGTCGGTCGTAGGCGCGTTCGAACCGGTCACGTAGAACGTGTCCGCCAGTGACCCGTCCAGGGCGGCGTCATCCCCAGCAATCCTGGGATCCGTCGAACGCTGGGCACGGGTCCGCGCGCGAAGTTTCTTTGTGGTCAGCCGAGACGTCATCAGTTCCCTTTCGGGGGCAATCCGAAAAAGGTCGTTGGTCAGATACACGCAAGCCTAGCACCAATAATTTGGGACGCGCGACAAATTACGAGCGCGACCGTGTCTGGCTCGGCGGTTCGCCAAACGTTTTGACGTAAGCGCGCGAAAACTGACTTGCCGACGAAAAGCCGGTCGACAACGCCACGTCGAGCACGGGGAGCAGTGTCTCTCGCAACAGGTGCCGTGCGCGCTCGAGCCGAAGCCACCGATAGTGTTTGTGGATGCCGTGGCCCACATGGACCTGAAAGAGGCGTTCGAGTTGACGCAGTGAAACGCCCGCCTCTTCGGCGAGTTCTCCGCGAGTCAGGGGCGTCTCGAGATTCATCTCCATGAGCCCGAGGACCCTCAGAACCTTTTCGTCCGCCACCCCCAGCCGGTAACGCAGGTCGAGGCGCTGCGGTCCGTAGCCCTCGCGGATATGGGTGTGGAGAAACCAATCGCCGACCGCCGCCGCCAGCGGACGCCCGTGATCCCGCTCGATCAGCGCGACCATCATGTCGAGCGCTGAAATGCCTCCGGAGCACGTGATCCGGTTGCCGTCGATCTCGAACAGGGAGGGCACGACGGCCACGTCCGGGAAGGCTTCGCGGAAGGCCGGCAGGTGCTCCCAATGAAGCGTCGCGCGGCGCCGGTCGAGAAGTCCGGCCCGGGCCAGAAGGAACGGACCGCCGGAAATCCCGCCAAGCACCGTGCCTTTGCGTGCGAGACGCCGGAGCCAGGCAAACGTCGTCCGGTCATCGAACATCGCGGGATTTCCACCCGCGCACACGAAGACGATGTCGGCCCGGCGCTCGGTGCGCACACTGCAGTCCGGAACGACTCCGACGCCGTTGGACGCCGTGACGATCTCTCCGGACGGAGCCGCGTGCCACCATCGATACAAGGGCTTGCCGGACAAGAGATTCGCGGCCCGCAGCGGCTCGATGGCCGCCGTGTACGACATGAGTGCGAAGTCCGGAACGAGCAGAAAGCCAACGGTAAGCTGTGTGTCGTCGCGGGTCATCGTATGTTCCAAGTTCGAACCTGGCGCCGGCCGTCCGGACCGTCATGCCTCGTTGCGGCAAGGCGGGGGGCGTCGCCGTCGCGGCAACCGCGGCCCGGGCCAGAAGATTGAAAAATCTCGTGCCTGCGCAATAGGTCAAATATGCGTCGCAAAATGTCAAATAAGCGGGCGAAAGTCGCGCACACTTGCGGGCATGCGTTACTCGATCGCAAGCCTTGTCGCGAATGCGCTCACCGGAAACCGCAATTGGAAACCGGTCTGGCGGGAGCCCGAGCCGAAGCCTGCTTACGACGTGGTGATCGTCGGCGGGGGCGGGCATGGGCTTGCCACGGCGCATTACCTTGCCAAAGAACACGGCATCACCAACGTCGCGGTGATCGACAAGTCGTATCTCGGATCCGGGAATGTCGGGCGCAACACGACCATCGTCCGGTCGAACTATCTGCTGCCTGAGAACGAGCCCTTCTACGAATGGTCGATGAAGCTCTGGGAAGGGCTCGAACAAGATCTCAACTACAACACCATGGTGAGCCAGCGGGGCGTGTTGAACGTCTTCCACTCCGACGGGCAGCGCGACGCGTTCGTTCGGCGGGGAAACGCCATGCTCCTGCACGGCGCGGATGCGCAGCTTCTGGACAGGGAACAGGTTCGCACGCTCGTGCCGTTCATCGACTTCGATAACGCCCGGTTCCCGGTGCGCGGAGGCCTGCTTCAGCCCCGTGGCGGAACCGTCCGCCACGATGCCGTCATCTGGGGCTATGCGCGTTCCGCGGATACCCTTGGCGTGGACATCATTCAGAACTGCGCGGCGACGGGCTTTCGCATCGAGAACGGACGCATTCTCGGCGTGGAAACCGAAAGGGGCTTCATCGGCGCGAAGACGGTCGCGCTGTCCGTCGCGGGCAGTTCCGGCCGGGTCGCCCAAATGGCCGGCTTGCGCCTTCCGGTCGAGAGCCACGCGCTGCAGGCCTTCGTCACCGAGGGCATCAAGCCGCTGCTCGACACCGTGATCACGTTCGGCGCGGGCCATTTTTATTGCAGCCAGTCCGACAAGGGCGGGCTCGTGTTCGGCGGCGACATCGAGGGTTACAACAGCTATGCGCAGCGCGGAAACCTGCCCGCCGTGGAAGATGTCGCCGAGGGCGGCATGGCCCTGATGCCGGCCATTGGCCGCTTGCGCATTCTCCGCTCTTGGGCGGGTCTGCTGGATATGTCCATGGACGGATCGCCCATCATGGACCACACGCCCGTCGAGGGCCTCTATTTCAATGGCGGCTGGTGCTACGGCGGCTTCAAGGCCACGCCCGCCGCCGGCTGGTGTTTCGCGCATCTGATCGCGACCGGCCAACCCCACCCTCACGCGACCGCTTACCGCTTCGATCGTTTCGGAACGGGACGGGTGATCGACGAAAAGGGCGTTGGCGCCCAGCCCAATCTTCATTGAGGACGAAAGCGATGCGGATCACATGTCCCTATTGCGGCGAACGCGCCCTGGACGAATTCACCTATCGCGGCGATGCCACGGTGAAGCGGCCCGACAGTCTCGACGAAAACACCGCGGAGGCCTGGGTCGACTATGTCTATCTCCGCGACAATCCCGCGGGACCGCACAAGGAGCTTTGGCACCACGGCGCGGGCTGCCACGCCTGGCTTGAAGTGACGCGCGATACGGTGACACACGAAATTCTGGACGTCGCGTTCGCGCGGAAGGGGTGCTGACATGGCCGGTCGGCAAACCAACCGGTTGCGCGGACACGGTCTCGTCGACCAAGGCACGACGGTGTCGTTCCGTTTCGACGGCCAGCAACTCACCGGTCATCCGGGCGATACGCTCGCATCGGCGCTCCTTGCCAACGGCATCCGGCTGGTCGGGCGCTCGTTCAAATACCATCGCCCGCGCGGCATTCTCACGGCCGGCTCCGAAGAGCCGAACGCGCTGGTGGAACTGCGTCAAGGGGCCCGCCGCGAACCGAATACCCGGGCGACCACGATCGAACTCTATGACGGTCTGGAGGCTGCGAGCCAGAATCGCTGGCCGTCGCTGAAAGCCGATCTGCTGTCGCTCAACCAGCTCGCGGCGCCACTGCTCGGCGCCGGCTTCTACTATAAGACCTTCATGTGGCCCGCAGCCTTCTGGGAGAAGCTGTACGAGCCCATGATCCGCCGCGCGGCCGGGCTGGGTTACCCGTCCAAACAGGCCGACCCCGACAGCTACGAGAAGACCAATGCGTTTTGCGACGTGCTCGTGATCGGCGCCGGGCCCGCGGGGCTGTCGGCGGCGCTTGCCGCCGCCAAGGCCGGCGCGCGCGTCATTCTCTGCGACGAGGACTTCGCGCTGGGCGGCCGCCTGCTGTCGGAACGCGGCGACGTCGACGGAGAATCGGGGGCGCCTGGGCGCAGGCCGCGGCGGCCAAACTCGAGCCCGCCCGACTGCCGGATCCTCCGCCGCACGACGGTGTTCGGAGCCTATGACGGCGGGGTCTATGCGGCCGTGGAACGGGTGAGCGACCATCTTCCCGTCCCGCCGGAGCACGCACCGCGCCAGCGCCTGTGGCGCATCGTGGCCAAACAGGCGATCGTCTGCGCAGGCGCGTTCGAGCGTCCCATCGTCTTCGGCGACAACGACCGCCCCGGCGTGATGCTGGCGGGTGCCGTTCGAACCTATGTCAATCGGTTCGGCGTGGCGCCCGGGCAAAATGCGGTGATCTTCGCGGACAACGATGCGGCTCTGCGCACGGCGACGGATTTGGCCGATGCCGGGCTGACCGTGCAGGCGATTGTCGATCCGCGGCCGCAAGGTTCCGCCGCGGCCGAACAGGTCGCCGCCGGGACGGGAGCGCTTTATCTCCGGGGCGTCATCGAGAAGGTGCGCGGCGCCCACGGTGTCAGGGTCGTCGGCGTCAGAGACAACCAGGGCGGAACGCGGACGATCAAATGCGATCTGCTGGCGATATCCGGAGGATGGAACCCGGCGCTCAATCTCACGACCCATTTGGGCGGGAAACCGAGATGGGACGATTCCCGTGCCTGCCTGGTCCCCGGCGACCTGCCGGCCGGAATGCGGGTCGCGGGCGCGGCGGTGGGTGAGGTCTCGACGGAAGCCTGCCTGGCGAGCGGGGAGGCGGCGGGTGCCGGTGCCGCAAGGGATTGCGGCTTCTCTCCCTCGGCACCCAGCCGTCCCGCGCCGGATCGGCAAATCGCGCCTGCGACGCCCGTGTGGCAGGTTGAGACCGGCCGCGGCAAGGCTTTCGTCGACTCCCAGAACGACGTGGCCGTGTCGGACGTGAAGCTCGCCGCGCGGGAAGGCTTCCGCGTTCCCGACCACGTCAAGCGCTATACCACGCTGGGCATGGCCACCGATCAGGGCAAGACGTCGAACCTCAACGGTGCGGCCATTCTCGCCGAGGCCACGGGGCGCTATCTCGGCGCGGTCGGGTCCACGACCTTCCGGCCGCCCTACACGCCGGTCAGCATCGGGGCGCTCGCCGGTCACCATCGGGGGACGGACTTCCGCCCCACGCGCCTGACTCCGTCCCATCGCTGGGCCGAGGAGCAGGGCGCCGTCTTCGTCGAGGTCGGCATGTGGATGCGCGCGCTGATGTTTCCCCGGCCAGAGGAAAGCGCGCAGGAGACCGTCAATCGCGAAGTCGCCAATACGCGCGCCCATGTCGGCGTGTGCGATGTCTCGACCCTCGGCAAGATCGACGTTCAAGGGACCGACGCGGCGGCGTTCCTCGACAAGGTCTATATCAACGGATTCTCGAAACTCGCCGTCGGCAAGGCCCGGTACGGGCTGATGCTGCGCGAAGACGGTTTCGCCATGGACGACGGCACGACCGCGCGGTTGGCCGAAGACCATTTCTACATGACGACGACAACGGCGAACGCGGTTCGGGTCAGTCAACATCTCGAGTTCTGCCAGGAGGTGTTGTGGCCCGAGCTCGACGTTCAGACCGTGTCCGCCACCGAACAATGGGCGCAGTACGCGGTTGCCGGCCCCAACGCCCGCGCGGTGATCGCGGCCTTGCTCGATTCCGGCCAGGACATCTCGAACGATGCCTTTCCCTATATGGCCTGCGGTACATTCAAGATTTGTGGCGGCGTCCCGGCGCGGCTGTTCCGGCTATCTTTTTCGGGAGAGCTCGCCTACGAGATCGGCGTGCCCGCGCGCTATGGCGACGGTTTGATCCGCGCCATCATGGATGCGGGCGCCGCGCACGGGATTGCGCCTTACGGCACCGAAGCGCTGGGCGTCATGCGGATCGAGAAGGGGCACGCGGCCGGACCCGAACTCAACGGGCAGACCACGGCCCACGATCTGGGGCTCGGCAGGATGATGTCCAAGAAGAAGGACTTCGTCGGCCGCTTCCTGGGCGAGCGTGAGGCCCTCAACGAACCGGCGCGCGCCGCGCTCGTGGGCCTCAAACCCTTGGACCCGAAGGTACGCGTCAGCGCGGGCGCGCATCTCGTGCCGAAAGGGGCCGATGCCGTGGCCGCCAACGATCAGGGCTACGTGACCTCCCAGGCCTATTCGCCGGAGCTGAAGAGCTTCGTCGCGCTCGCCATGCTGTCTAATGGGCCGGCGCGCCACGGAGAGGTGCTGAAGGTGTGCGATCCCTTGCGGGGGAGCGAGACGCTGGCCGAGGTCTGCAGCCCGCATTTTGTCGATCCGGATGGGGAGCGGTTGCGTGTCTAGTCTGAAATCCATGTCGGCGCTTCATGGCATCGTGTCCCCCGGGCGTTACGGAAAGCAGGATGGGGAACCGGGTGTCGTCGCATCCGAACGGCGGGATATCGGCCTCGCCACCATTGCCGCGCGCAAAGGACACGAGGCTGACCTGACGGCGGCCGTCAAAGCGGCCTATGGCGCCGTGCTGCCGAGCGGCCCCGGATCTGCGGTCGGCCCAGGCGTGCGTTTCATCGGCATCGGGCCCGGCCAATGGTTTGCCGTGTCCGAGACGCTGGCGAACGAGGCCTTGGCAGACGATCTGGCGGAGAGGCTCAAGGGCCTTGCCTCCGTGGCCGATCACAGCAGCGGGCGTGCCATCATTCGGCTCGAGGGGCCCGAAGTCCGCGCGGTGCTCGCCAAAGGGCTCGCTCTGGATCTCGACCCCCGCGTTTTTGGCGATGGTGCCGCGGCGACAAGCACGATTGGCCACATGGGCGCCCTGCTCTGGCGGGACGGGGAGGCCTACGACATCGCCCTTTTTCGGAGCGTGGGCGGCAGTTTTTGGGGCTGGCTGCGTAGCGCGGCCGCCGCGTTCGGCCTCGAAGTCGTCACGACATCGTGACCGCCGGCGCTCCCGAAATCGCCGCAAGCAGTCCCGCCCCATTTGGGAAATCTGGCAATTCCCGTTAGAATTGAACGTTGGGGGAGATCGGGGCATCAGCTCCGGAGCGGCGCCGGCCAGCCGCAAGCGAGATTCTCCATGAGGGCGTGGCCGTCAGCTCTCGAAACGTGAGACGCCGATTATGAAATGTCCCGCGATTATCGCCTTTGCGCTCGGCTCCCTGCTTTGCGGGGGGGCAGCCATGGCAGACTCCGATCAACCGACCCGCATGGGCACGGACAAGGAAAAAACCGTATACGTCCAACTCATCGTCAAGGCTTGTCGTGCCGTCGAGACGCCGCTTCAGCCCATCAATCAGGGCAAGATCTACGACAACGAGAAATCGATGACCGCCGATGAGCGCAGGGCCCTGCTCCTGGCGACGGGCTGCATCGACGTTCCTGTCCCGATGGATTTCCTGGCCGACGCCATGTCGCCCAATGCATGCCTTGGCCGCGGCGGCTACATGGCTGCCATGCAGTTCCTCCAGCAGCGGCAAGACCTGCACGAATTTCCGGCGGTCGGCTCCTGGCACTGCGTGATCACCGATCATGAGGTCATCGGCGCGTCCACGATGTAGCGCCGGAACGGTGACCTGCAAGAGCTAAGGGCAGGGAACCGCTTTCCCTGCCCTTTGTTCTGGCGGAACGGGTTTTGCCGCGCTTCTCTGTGTCGTTTCGAGCGGGGCGGCGGCGCCAAAATGTCGTTTACATGAAATCGGGCGTACCACATTGTCGCGGGGACACGGTTCTGCGCCCCGGGGGATTGCGGTCTACGGCATTCATTGAGACGCTGTGCCCCCTGTGTCTTCGGAAAACAAGCCAGATAGTTGGGGCCTCCAATAATGCTTCACGTGCCGCCTCTCGTTTCCACGCTGACGATTGGTCTGGTGCTCGCGTTTAGCCTCGGCGTCCTGGCGCATCGCCTCAAGCTGCCGCCGCTCGTGGGATATCTGGTGGCCGGCATCGTCATCGGCTTCCCCCCCGCGGTGGGCGCCGATCAGAACATCGCCAACCAGCTGTCCGAGGTCGGGGTCATCCTGCTTCTGTTCGGCGTCGGACTGCATTTCTCGGTGCAGGACCTCTTGTCGGTGCGTGCCATCGCCATTCCCGGTGCGATTGCCCAAGGTCTCGTCGCCACGCCGCTCGGCATGGCCGTGGGCTGGGCACTTGGTTGGAGCCCCGCCGCCGGCTTCATCTTCGGGCTCGCGCTGTCCGTCGCCAGTACCGTGGTGCTCTTACGCATGTTGCAGGAGCGCCGCCTTCTCGAGACCGAGCGCGGCAAGATCACCATTGGCTGGCTGATCGTTCAGGACATCGCCATGGTGCTGGCCCTGGTTCTGCTGCCCGCCATTACCGGGCTGTTCCAAGGCGAAGCCCCTCCCGACGCGATCGAGATGACACGGCAGGTGGCCGAGGTGGTGGGCAAACTGCTCGTCTTCACCCTGGCCATGCTTGTGGTCGGCAAGAAGGTGATCCCGGCGCTTCTCCACTACGTGGCCCATACGGGGAGCCGCGAGCTGTTCCGCCTCGCGGTCCTGTCGATTGCGCTTGGCTTTGCCTATGTGGCGGCCGAGCTGTTCGGGGTCTCCCTGGCTCTCGGCGCGTTCTTCGCCGGCATGGTGCTGAGCGAGTCCCAGCTGAGCCAGCAGGCGGCGACGGAGTCGCTGCCTTTGCGCGACGCCTTCGCCGTGCTGTTCTTCGTCTCGGTCGGCATGTTGTTCCACCCGTCCATCATGGTCGAGGAGCCGCTCGCGGTTCTGGCGACGGTGGCCATCATCGTCATTGCGAAGTCCATCGCGGCTTTCGGGGTGGTGCGCCTGTTTGGACAGTCGTCGGACACGGGGCTGATGATTTCCGCATCGCTCGCTCAAATCGGCGAGTTCTCGTTCATTCTGGCAAGTCTTGGCCTTGCGCTTGGAGTCTTGCCGAACGAGGGGCGCGATTTGATCCTGGCCGGGTCGATCATCACGATCCTGCTGAACCCGCTCCTGTTCTCCGCCCTCGACCGCTACTACGAGTGGCGGGATCGCGCGCGGATCGAGGAGGCTTCGCCGGACGCAAAGAGCGAAGAGGGCGAAGAAGCAGAGGAGGCGACGCCGACCCCGCGAACGATCCCCGAGACGACGCTGACGAACCATGTCGTGCTTGTCGGCCATGGGCGCGTTGGACGATTCGTTTCGAAGGCCCTCCTCGAAAGAGGCGTGCCGGTCTACATCATCGAGGACGATGCGGAAGATGCCGCCGATCTGAACGCGAATGGCGTTGAGGCCCTGAACGGCAATGCGGCCGACCCCGAGGTCATCAAGTCGGCCAACCTCAACGAGGCCCGCTGTCTCTTGGTAGCCATTCCCGATGCCTTCGGAAGGGGGGCAAGTGTCGAGCAGGCCCGTGCCATCAACCCCAAACTCCGGATCGTGGCCCGCGCCCATTCCGAGGCGGAAATCGACCACCTGGCCAAGCATGGCGCGGATTTCGTGGTCATGGGCGAGCACGAGATCGGCAAGGCCATGCTGGGCGAATTGAACGCGCAGGAGCGGCCACTGACCGATGCGGTGACCGGGATGGCGAATGCCGGTCCCATTCGCGGGCGCTAGCGCCGCACCATGCCGAGACGTCTAGCTCGCGGCGGCGCGAGCGCATCGGCCTCTTCGTCCGTGAACACGCGGCTACGGGTCAGAAACCGGACGCCTCGGGCGCTTCGAGCGAAAACCCGGACCCGCGGCCCGGGACGACGTCGATCGTCAACTGGGTGTGCTTCCAATAGTCGAACTGGTCGGCGCTCATATAGAAGGGACACCCGCCGATCTCTCCGAGCTGGACATCGCTTGCGCCCACCCGGAACTCGTCCGCCGGATAGCACATCGGGGCCGAGCCGTCGCAGCACCCGCCCGACTGATGAAACATCAAGGGCCCATGCATGGCTCTTAGCTTTTCGATCAGCTGGAGCGCCCCGTCCGTCGCCAAAACCCGCTCTACCATCGCTCTACCCCTTATGACAGGACGGCCCGGCGGGGGGTCCCGCCAGGCCGCTGAAGGTTCGTCTTGGGTGAAACCCCAGGCGGCTAGAAGAAGCCTAGCGCTTTGGGGCTGTAGCTCACCAGCATGTTCTTGGTCTGCTGGTAGTGGTCGAGCATCATCTTGTGCGTTTCGCGCCCGATGCCCGACTTCTTGTAGCCGCCAAAGGCCGCGTGCGCCGGGTAGAGGTGGTAGCAATTGGTCCAGACCCGGCCGGCCTGAATGCCACGCCCGAAATTGTAGGCGCGGTTGATGTCGCGGGTCCAAACGCCCGATCCAAGGCCGTAGAGCGTGTCGTTGGCGATCTCGAGCGCCTCCGCGTCGTCCTTGAACGTGGCCACCGACAGTACCGGCCCGAAGATCTCTTCCTGGAAGATGCGCATCTTGTTGTGGCCGCGGAACACCGTGGGCTTCACGTAGTAGCCCTCGGCGAGATCGCCCTCATGGACGGCGCGCTCGCCGCCGGTCAGGAGCTCGGCGCCTTCCTTCTTGCCGATATCGACATAGGACAGGATCTTTTCCAGCTGATCGTTGGAGGCCTGCGCGCCGATCATGGTGTCCATGTCGAGCGGATTGCCGAGCTTGATTTTCTCCACGCGCTCGACCGCCCTTTCGATGAAGCGGTCGTAGATGGATTCCTGCACCAGCGCACGCGACGGGCAGGTGCAGACCTCGCCTTGGTTCAGCGCGAACATGGCGAAGCCTTCGAGCGCCTTGTCGAAGAAGTCGTCGTCCTCGGCCATGACGTCGGCGAAGAAGATGTTCGGCGACTTGCCGCCGAGCTCGAGCGTCACCGGGATCAGATTTTCCGAGGCGTACTGCATGATGAGACGCCCGGTCGTGGTCTCGCCCGTGAAGGCGATCTTGGCGATGCGCGGGCTCTGGGCGAGGGGCTTGCCGGCCTCGACGCCGAAGCCGTTGACCACGTTGAGGACGCCCGGGGGCAGGATGTCGGCGATCACGTCCATCAGCACCATGATCGACATGGGCGTCTGCTCGGCCGGCTTCAGCACCACGCAGTTGCCGGCGCCAAGCGCGGGCGCGAGTTTCCAGGCCGCCATCAGGATCGGGAAATTCCACGGAATAATCTGGCCGACGACGCCAAGAGGCTCGTGGAAGTGATAGGCGACCGTCTCGTGGTCGATTTCGCTGAGCGTGCCTTCCTGGGCGCGGACGCAGGCGGCGAAGTAGCGGAAATGGTCGATGGCAAGCGGGATGTCGGCTGCCGTCGTTTCGCGGATCGGCTTGCCGTTGTCGATGGTCTCGACGGCGGCCAGGAGCTGGAGATTCTCCTCCATGCGATCGGCGATCTGATTGAGGAGTTTGGCGCGTTCGGCCGGTGCCGTCTTGCCCCACGCCTCGCGCGCGTTGTGGGCGGCGTCGAGGGCCAGTTCGACATCGGCCGCTTGGGAGCGGGCGATCTCGCAGACGGATTTGCCGGTGACCGGGCTCAGATTGTCGAAATAGCGTCCGTCGACCGGCGCGACCCATTCGCCGCCGATGAAATTGTCGTAGCGGGTTCTGACAGCCACCCGCGCGTGAGGGTTTCGATGACCTCGTGAAGCATTGTTACCTCCCTGAAACTCTCGGCGATTTTGCCAATTCTTACCCAACGTCAAGCGGGATTTTAGCATCGATACCACGCGGGGTGGTCCGATCTGCTCGACAGGTTGGCCGCCAGACTAGGCGAGTTTCGGTAAAGGCAAAATCCTACTTTGGGAGCAAAGGGCAGGGGCCTGCGCGCAGACAAAAAAGAGGCCGCCTGTTTGGGGAAAGGCGGCCTCGAAGTAGGACTAGTCAGTTGGTTTATGGAGAACTAGAAGAAGATGACTCCGCCGACCTGGAACAGGTTCCAGCTGTCGAAGCCCTGATTCACGTTCCGGCGTTGGTTGACTGAGTTCACGCCGGCGAAGTCCAGATCGATCTCCTGAAGCGACCAGCGCGCAAACACGTGCATGGCAGCCGCGTCGATCTCCTGAACCGCGCCAAGACCCCAGCGCTCCACCTCCGAGCCCGTCACGAACAGCGTGTTGGCTGCGTTGGCGCCGCAGAAGTTGCCTGTGCGGGTGCCAGCCACGGCGAACGACGCGCACTGATCGCGCCCGCGATCGAGCCGTACATATCCAGGTACTGAGCGTACTCGCCGTAGAAGGTCGTCATACCCAGCGCGTTCAGGGACGTCTTCCAGAAGGGCTTCACGTACCAGACGTTCGTGTCGGGCAGGTCGCCGACCTGCTCGTTCTGGTACAGGCCATAGACGCCGAGGCCGGACGGCGAATGCATCACCGTCGCGCCAATCTGATTAAGCGAGCTGCCGCTGGTCTTGCCCGACGTCGGGTTGATGACCGATGCCCAAGCGGTCTCCTGCCAAGTGTAGGAGTAAGCCGCCGACACTTTGAAGTTGCCCCAATCGTTGTTGTAGAACAGGGCGATATCCCAGAACTGCGCATTCGGTGTCGTCGTGAACGCGGGACCGGTGATGTCGTTCTTGCCATACGAGGTCTCGAACCGGAAACCGCCAAACGTCGGCGAGTCGTACCGGATCGCATCGTTTGCAGCGCCGAAGCAGTCCGCGCCGATGCCTGCGCCACCGGCCAGGAGGCCGTTACACTGCAGGAAGCTCGCCCAGGTAATGGCGGCAAGTCCGGTGTAAGAGCCGTTTCCGCCATTCGGACGCAGGAAGAAGCTCGCGCCCTCGAAGAACGGTGCGTTCGATTCGATCACCGTCCCGGAAATGTCCGCCAGAACCGTGGCGTTGTCCGAAGCCGGGCTCAGCTGGCCCCAGTTGAACGTGCCGTAGTCGTCGCTCTTGATGTACATGTAGGAGTACAGCGTCGAGATCGACCCGAATGTGCCGGCGTTCTCGTTCACCTGGTTCGAAGCGGCGCCCGTGCCGGCGGTGCCGAACTGCGAGCCCATCGTGTTGACGGTGAGGTTGTAGCCCGCGGACCAGCCCGGCGCGAACGTCACGGAGCCCGTCATGGCGAACCGGCTACCAAGGTCGTAGCTCTTGTCGCCCACGTAGAACGAGCTCATATCGCCGTCGTCCCACCAGTTCATCGCCTTGATGACCCAGCCCGAGATCGTCAGCGAAACCTTTTTGTTGCCTTTGCTCGCCGTCGTCGCCTCAAGTTCGGCAACGCGCTCTTCCAAGTCCGCGCAGCAGCCACCCCCGTAGCCTTGCGCACTCGCAGGGCTCGCGCTCAGGGCATATGCCCCAATGCCAAGCCCCAGCGCGGCCGCCATCGCAATGCGGCTGGCTCCGCCTGTAAGTCCGTGACCCATGATGTTTATTCTCCCTGCTATATTTAGCTTTGCGCGATGCAAAGCGCCCCCGGCGGGTCGTGTGCTGTTATTCGTGCGCGCACGTTAACCCTCAACCAGAACGCTATTTATTGCTTCTGAGCGTCGGTATTGTACTTTGGTCGAAGAACGCCATTAGTGCCAGCAGGTGTGGCAAAAAAGACCCGGATTTTGTTGACCTCGGTCAGATCGAAACGAACCGGGCGTGTCGTGGACGATGGAGGACGCGTTCAGTGCGCCGAGCGCATGCAAACCGCCGGGCTTGCGGTGTCCAGACCGCATGGACGAGCGCCGAGAGCCCAGAGGCGGCAGTCGCGGCGATCGCCGAGGTCGTTGACCCATCGGATCTCGGCCAACTCCTGGTGTTTTTCTCCCAGCCCTACCAAGCCGAGGCGCTGAGTCAGGCCTTGTCGGAGGCATTCCCCGGCGTGCCCGTCGCGGGCTGCAGTACATCCGGTGAGATCACGCCGGCGGGCTTCAGCGAACGCAGCGTCCTGGTGGTGGCCTTCCCCAAGACGGATTTCCGATTCGTCAGCCGCGTCATTCCCGAGGTGCGGGCCCTGAGCGTGGAACGCGCGACCGAGGCCGTGCAGGCCCTGCGTCAGGGCCTCGATCGGGTGAATGGCAAGCGCTACCAGAACCTGTTCGCCGTGTCGTTGATCGACGGGCTGTCCAGGTGCGAGGAAGCCATCGTTTCGGCCATTGCCTGGGCGCTCGGCGACATTCCACTGGTCGGGGGCTCCGCGGGCGACGGCCTCACGCTGTCCGGGACGAGCCTGCTGCACGACGGGCAGGTCCACCGGGGCGCCGCCTTGCTGCTTCTCGTCGAAACGGCCCATCCGGTGCGCAGCTTCTATTGCGACCACTTCGAGCCGACAGAGACCAAGCTCGTGGTGACGTCCTCGGACGCCTCGACCCGAACCGTGTACGAGCTCAATGCGGAACCGGCGGCCCAGGAATATGCGAGTTCGGTGGGCCTTGAGCCGTCGTCCTTGGCGCCCATGAGCTTCGCGGCCATCCCGACCGTGCGCATAGGCGGAGACTATTACTGCCGGTCCATCCAACGTGTGAACGACGATGGATCCCTTTCGTTCTTCTGTGCCATCGACGATGGGGTGGTGCTCACCGTGGCCGAACCGAGGGACATGGTGAAGTCGATGGAAGCCGAACTGGAACATCTCGACACCGCCATCGGCGGTGTCGATTTCGTCTTGGGGTTCGAGTGCGTCCTCCGAAGGCTCGATGCCGAGAACCGGCAGGTGAAGCACAAGGTCAGCGACCTGTATCGCCGCTATCACGTGGTCGGTTTCCATACCTATGGCGAGCAGTACAATGCCATGCATCTGAATCAGACCTTCACCGGGGTCGCGATCGGGAGGCACGGAACCAGCTGATGCCGGACGATTTGCAGGACGAGCAGGTTGACGGTCTCGACCCGGACGGGCTCGAGCGTCGGCTGGAGAAGCTCGTCAAGATCAATTCGGTCCTGATGGATCGTGTCGAACGGTCGATGGATCAGCAGGGCAATGCCTTCTCCTTGTTCCAGACCGCGATCGGGCTCGATGCCAAGGTTCGATCCCGTACCGAGGAACTGACCGCGGTCTTGCGCCGCCTCGAGTGCTCGAACGAAGCGCTGGTGGAGGCCAAGGAGGAGGCCGAGCGGGCCAATCTCAGCAAGACACGTTTTCTCGCGGCCGCGAGCCACGATCTCCTGCAGCCGCTGAATGCCGCGCGTCTTTCGATATCGGTTCTATCCGATATGCAGGAAAGCGACGACGCGCGCCGCCTGGCAGGGCGGGTCGACCAATCCCTCCAGACCATCGAAGACCTGATCAAGACGCTGCTCGACATTTCGAAGCTGGACGCGGGCGTCGTGACCCCGGACTACCAGTCTTTTCCGCTCGACCAGGTGCTGAGCGGGCTCGAGGCGAGTTTCGCGCCGCTGGCGGGGGCGAAACAACTCAAGCTGGAAGTCCGCCGGTCGGGCCTCCTCGTCAACAGCGATCCGTTGCTGCTCCAGCGGGTGCTTCAGAACCTTGTTTCGAACGCCGTGCGTTACACGGCGCAGGGCGGTGTCGTCGTGGGCGCGCGGCAGCGCGGCACGGACTGCCTGATCGACGTTGTCGATACGGGTTGCGGCATTTCCGAAAGCGAGCGCGAGACCATGTTCGAGGAGTTCTATCGCGGCACAGCAGCCGCGAAGAGCGACCATGCCGGGCTGGGGCTTGGTCTTTCCATCGTCCAGCGCACGGTCCAGGCTTTGGGGCACGGGCTCGAGGTCACGTCCACCCCTGGCAAGGGGTCGACGTTTCGGCTGATCGTGGCGTGTGACGGCGCGGCGCCGTTGGTTGCGCCCGCTCAAACGAAGGCCCATGCCGACCTGGACATTACCCACGGGGCAGCCGTGGTCGTGATCGAGAATGACCGGCAGGTCCTGGAGGCCACCGTCAG
Organism: Methyloceanibacter methanicus; assembly: GCF_001723285.1. Lineage (GTDB taxonomy): Bacteria > Pseudomonadota > Alphaproteobacteria > Rhizobiales > Methyloligellaceae > Methyloceanibacter > Methyloceanibacter methanicus. Next base: position 285,145 of record NZ_LPWG01000010.1, read on the forward strand.
GCTGCTCGACAACTGGTCGTGCCGCACCTTGGCCGCCACCCGGCTTGAGGATCTGGAACCGGCCTTGGCCGCGTTCGGGCGTCCGCCCGACATCGCGCTGGTCGACTACAATCTCGACGAAGGGCGGACCGGCGTGGACATGGTGAGGGCCCTGCGCGAGCGGTTCGGCCCTGAGCTTCCCGCGATCGTGGTCACGGGCGACCGGAGCCACGCCGTTGCCGCCGATGTGACGGCGGCGCAATGCGAATTGCTCTGCAAGCCGACGCGGCCGGCCGAACTGCGCGCCCTGATGACTCACCTCTTGAGAGCGGCCTCCGCGCCGGCGTCCTAGCCGCTCGAGGGCGCGGCGTCGTCGCCGATGATGGCCTCGAAATCGAGCTGCGAGGTCTTGATTACCGCTTGCGTGCGGCTGACCACATTCAGCTTGCGCAAAATCTCCGATACGTGGGCCTTCACGGTCGTCTCGCTGACCCCAAGTTCGTGCGCGATCTGTTTGTTGAGCTGGCCATGGCGAATGAGCTGTAGGACACGCAGCTGGGCCGGGGTGAGGCCGGCAACGCGGTCGGCGATGTCGTTCGCATCCGTCGCCTCGCTGGATCCGCCGGTTTTCTGCGCCAACTCGGGCGGGACGAAGACGGAACCGCTCAACACCTCCGAGAGCCCTTTCGCCAGCGTGGCCTTGTCGACGGATTTCGAGACGAAGCCGGCGGCCCCAAGCCGGATGGCTTCGTGGACGATCTTGGGATCGTCGAGGCCCGAAACGATCATGATCGGGGTCCGTGGAAACGACGAGCGCAGAAGCATGAGTCCCTCGAACCCCGTCGTTCCAGGCAGCGACAGGTCGAGCAATACGATTTCGATCCCCGGCTCGGCCTGAATGGCCTCGTGCGCGGCCTCGATGCTCCCCGCTTCGAGGATCTCGGCGTCGTCGCGCGAGAACTTGACGGCGCTCCGCAACGCCTCGCGAAACATAGGGTGATCGTCGACGATCAGGATCTTCGTCATCGTTTGCGGCCGCCTAGCTATTGGGTCATCCAACACGGAAAACCCGAAATGCAGTCCGCCGCAATCCTCAAAAAGTCGTACGACTCTTACGGAATGAGGACGGCGGCGCCCGTCAGGGCCCCTTCGCGGAGACGTCTCAGCGCTTCGTTCGCCTCCGAAAGCTTCATCGGCACGACCGTCGTCTTGACGGGAACTTGCGGCGCGAGGGCAAGAAACTCGCGGGCATCGTCTCGCGTCAAATTGGCGACGGACCGGATCTCGCGTTCTTCCCAAAGGATATCATAAGGGAAACGCGGAATGTCGCTCATGTGGATGCCGCCGCAAACAACGACGCCGCCCTTGCGCAGCGCACGCAGCGCGGCGGGCACGAGCGGGCCCACGGGCGCGAAGATGAGCGCCGCGTCCAGTTCGTCGGGGGCGGCTTCGTCGGAACCGCCGGCCCAGACGGCCCCGAGGGACCGGGCGAACTCCTGCGCCTGGGTGTCGCCGGGGCTGGTAAAGGCATAGATCGCGCAGCCTTGATACCGCGCCACTTGCGCCACGATATGCGCGGCCGCGCCAAAGCCGTAAATGCCGAGCCGCTTGGTCTCGCCCTGCAGCGCATCCTCGGCCATCTTCAAGGAGCGGTAGCCGATGAGCCCTGCGCAAAGCAGCGGCGCGGCCTCCGCATCGGAGTAACCGTCTGGGATCGCGAAACAATAGCGCTCGTCTGCGACCGTATAGGCCGCGTAGCCCCCGTCGATCTGGTAACCCGTGAAACGGGGTGCATCGCAGAGATTCTCGTGTCCTTCGCGGCAGTAGCGGCAGGTGCCGTCCGTATAGCCGAGCCACGGCACCCCGACGCGCATGCCGGCCTGAAAACCGGAGGTCTCCGGCCCGAGCGCTTCGACGCGGCCGACGATTTCGTGGCCCAGGACCAGCGGAAGCTTGGGACGGTCGAGTTCGCCGTCATAGATATGGAGGTCGGTGCGGCAGACCCCGCAGGCGAGGACCTTGAGCAAGATTTGCCCGGGCCCTGGCATGGGGACCGGCAAGGCGGCGGACCGGAGCGGTTGCCCGGCCCGCTCCAGAAGCATTGCCGCCATCGTCCCGGTCATGATGCGTCGTCCTATTTCTCCAACGCGCTGGTGATCGCCTTCCGCACGTCTTCGTCGGGGTATCCGAGCCAGACCACGCCGGCGTCGGCGGTTGCCATGAGGCCCCAGGCCTTGCTCCCATCGGGCGCGAAAAGCGCGAAGAGCTGGTTGTCGCCGCACTCATTGGGTTTGCAGGTGAAGCCGAGTGTATAGTTTTGGCCGTCGATGCCCACGGGAATGTTCGGCACCGGCGGTCCGTTCAGGGTCGCGGTGTATTCGGTCACCCAATCCGGCGGCGTTTCACTCCCGATCATGGCTTGCCAGGCCGCGAAATAGGCCGGCTGCTTGAGGAGATCGCCGAGGACCGGAGCTCCGCCATCCGCCTCCTGCGCGAGCGCGGGCGAACTCACGGATAGCATCAAGGCCAGCAGAAACGTGGGGCGCATCGGGGAACTCCGTCATCCATAACAAAGAGCGAACCGCTCGCACCAAAGGATGACGATATTATAACGCGCCCTCAGTGCCGCAGGAGCGGCCATCCCTCGGCGGGCGGCGCCAGGGCCGCAAGCGGCGCGTTCTTCGTGGACGCCTCGCCGTGCGCGCGGTCGTCCGTCGTGCGAATGGCCAGGAGATGAGCGGGGACGGGCTCGGAGGCGGCCCACAGGGCCTTGAAGGCCTGGCGGCCGCGCAGAACCGCGTCCGGGCCGCTCTCGAACAGGACCAGACGATTGCGCTTGTCCGCGTCGCGGCGCACCGCATCGCCGGTCCAGCAGAGCTCCGGACCGTAGACGGCCTGTTCGTGCGCCTCCATGAGGCGCGGGTTCCGGGCCCAGCGGACATGGGCTTCGAGACTGGGCTCTCGCGCGAGAACGGAGAGCGAAGCGAAGAAGGCGTGCAGGTCTTGCTCGGGCTCGACCTTGGTCAGGATGGCTTTCACGGTAATGCCGGCGGCCGCCAGGGCGTCTTGGGTCTGGGTCAGGGCGAGCGCCGGAGCCGATTTGGCGGAGCGGAGCAACAGCGTGCACACGGGCGAGTCGATGTCCTCCTGAAGGGCACGGTCGGCGAAGCGCGACAGGGCGCTCACGTGGTGGTCGATTTCAACTTCCAGGGACCGTTGCCCCCGACAATCTGACCCGTTCCGTCTGGCCACAACGCGCATATGTCCCCCATTCGGTTCTTGCCGCTGCCTCGGTCGCAAGACCCGTGCAGCCCTTGGGGAAGAGAATGCGGCGGAGCTGGTTAAAGAAGGTTTGATAGCTGTTTCTTTTTGACGGCGCGGGGCGCCCGTGAGGAGGAAATCGAGCCTCCCAAGACGGAACTTTCGGACGCATTGGACGTTCTCCATACCGGCCCGGCGGTGTGCGCACCCTACCCGAACCCAAGCTCCGCTTGGCCGATGGCTCTCCCCAAGCCCGAAAGCCCGGCGGCAACGCCGGGCTTTTTCTTGGCCCGCGTTCTTGGCCCGCGTTCTTGGCCCGTGTCTTGGCTCGCGCCCGCCGGACGGTCGATCGGGGACGCCGAGGCGAGGTGCGATTCGGTGCTGTCGTTTACCGGCCAGCCCCGGAAATTTTGCACTGCGATCTGTTCCTCACTACATTCCGGCCAAGAGCTTGGCACCAAGACACGGAAAATGACGGAAACACTGACAAAAGACCAAATTTTGGCGGCGCTGAAAGGCGTAAAGGGGCCCGATCTCTCCAGCAATATTGTATCGCTCGGTCTCGTGTCCGAGGTCGTCATCAACAAGGGCAAGGTCTATTTCGCGATTTCGGTGGACCCGGCGCGGGCGGCCGAGCTGGAAGGACTGCGAAAGGCCGCCGCGACGGTCGTCGAGGGCCTGCCGGGCGTTGCCAGCGCGACGGTGACGTTGACTGCGGATCGCGAACCGGGGAGCACCGCCCCGACTTCGAGCCCCAGGCCTGCCCGGAGCGAGACGCCTCAAGCAGCGCCGGAAGCGCCCAGCCCGAAGACACCCGCCAACACGGCCCCGCCGGGACGCGCCGGCCAGGCACGCCAAACCGCGGGCGGTATTCCCGGTATTCGCCGCATCGTCGCCGTGGCGTCCGGCAAGGGCGGCGTCGGGAAATCGACCACGGCGGTCAACTTCGCGCTGGCGCTGAAGGACCAGGGCCTCAAGGTCGGCATCCTCGATGCGGACATTTACGGCCCCTCGATGCCGCGTCTTCTCGGGCTCAGCGGTCAGCCGCAACAGCTTGCGGGCAACAAGCTCGATCCCATGCGGCAATACGGGCTCAAGGTCATGTCCATGGGCTTCCTGGTGGACGAAGACACCCCGATGATCTGGCGCGGTCCGATGGTCATTTCGGCGATCTCACAGATGCTCAAGGACGTTGCCTGGGGCGAGCTTGACGTTCTCGTGGTTGACATGCCGCCCGGCACGGGCGATGCGCAGCTCACCATGGCGCAGCAAGTCCCCTTGGCCGGCGCGGTCATCGTCTCGACGCCACAGGACCTGGCGCTGATCGACGCGCGCAAGGGACTCAATATGTTCCAGAAGGTCAACGTGCCCGTTCTCGGCATCGTTGAGAATATGTCCACGTTCCTCTGCCCCCATTGTGGCGGCCGGTCTGATATTTTCGGTCATGGCGGCGCGAAGGAGGAGGCCGCGAAACTCGGTGTCCCCTTCTTGGGCGAGGTGCCGCTGACCCTGGCGGTGCGGGAGACATCCGACGGCGGCAAGCCGATTGTCGTCAGTGATCCGGACAGCGACGTCGCAAAGGCCTATCGGCAGATCGCCGAGACGGCCTGGGCCGAAATCGACAGCGCATCGGGCGGCGCCCGGCCCGCGCCGAAGATCGTGATGGAGAGCTAGACGCGGAAGGCGGCGTCGTAAGGTCAAATCCGGGGGAAGCCGCCATGGGCGCAGTTCGCCCCCACTTGGCGCGGATGTCCATGGAAGACCCGCCGCCACATAAGGAACGAATATAGATGTGTGGCATCGCCGGATCGATCGACCTTGGGGGAAAGCGGCTGCCCGACCGCACCATGCTACAGAGGATGGCCGATGCCCTGATCCATCGCGGTCCCGAGGATTCAGGCTTTCTGAGCGCGCCGGGCGTCGGCTTCGCGCATCGCCGTCTCAGCATTGTTGGGCTCCAGGACGGCCGGCAGCCGATCTACAACGAAGACCGCACCGTGGCCGTGATCTGCAACGGCGAATTTTTCGATCACCCCGAGCGTCGGGCGCACCTCGAAGCCAAGGGCCACATCTTCAGCACCCATAGCGACAGCGAGATCCTGGTCCATCTCTATGAGGAGTACGGCGAGGGCCTGTTCCCCCATCTCAAGGGCCAGTTTGCCTTTGCGCTTGTGGATCTCGTGCGCGGCGTGGTGCTGCTCGGCCGGGACCGTGTCGGGATTTGCCCCCTGTTTTGGTCCCGCCAGGGCGACACGATCTATTTCGCCTCCGAGATCAAGGCGCTCATCGCCTCTGGCGCCGTGCGCCCGGAAGCCGATCCGCGCGGCCTCGACCATCTCTTCACGTTCTTTGCCCTGAGCTCCCGCCGCACGGCGTTCAAGGGCGTTCAGGCCCTGGAGCCGGGTCACTATCTCCGCATCGAGCTGCCGCGGGGCCGGGGGGTCGCAACGCCGGTCGAGCGCAAATATTGGGACTTCGATTTTCCCGACTGGGGCGACGAACTGGACGGGGACGAACGGCAGCTCACCGACGCCTTCCAAGCCGTCTTCGAGAACGCCGTCGATATCCGGCTCCGTGCCGACGTTCCGGTCGTCGGGTATCTGAGCGGCGGCGTCGACTCGGCCTTTGTCATGGCCACGGCCGGGCGCGTCGCGGGCCGCGCCTTGCCCAGCTTCACACTGCGGATTCCGGGCAAGAATCTCGACGAAGCCGACGAGGCCATGGAGGCCGCGCAAGCGATCGGTGCCCATCCCACCGTGGTACAGGCTGGCTCCGACCTCATCATGGATTCCTACGAAGCATTGACCCGCGCCGCCGAGTGCCCGGTTCTGGACACCTCGTGCGCGGCGCTACTGGCGCTGTCCCGGGAAGTCCGCGCGCAAGGCTACAAGGTCGTCCTGACCGGCGAGGGCGCGGACGAAGGGTTCGCCGGGTATATCTGGTTCAAGATGCGGGAAATGGCGCGCATACTGGACTACGGCGACGCATTCACCCCGACATCGGTGTTGAGCCGCGTGATCCGAAGGGTCGGCTCCAAGCAAAGCACCGAGGAACTCAAGCGGATCGATGCCCTCCTTGGCGGCCCGCACGCGCAGTCGGTCATGTACAGCCTCGTGTCGACGGCGCGGGACCGCTATTTCAGCCCGAGCTTCAAGGAAGACCTCGGCGGTCACGTTGCTTACGAGGATCTGGATCTCGACCTGGAGCGCATGGCGCGGTGGCACCCGCTCAATCGCTCGTTATATCTGGGTTACAAAGTGCACTTGGCCGGTTTGCTTCTGACACAGAAGGGCGACCGCATCGCCATGGCCAACAGCGTAGAGACACGCTACCCGTTCCTGGACGAGGATGTGATCTCCTTCGTTTCCCAGCTCAGCCCGCGATGGAAGCTGCGCCGCCGCACGCGCGACAAATACCTGCTTCGGCAGGCGGCGGGGCAGATTCTGCCGCAAAACATCGCGCAGCGTCCCAAACACATGTTCCAGGCGCCGCTGGCCGACAGTTTCCTCGTTGGCGCGCCTGCGTTCGTATGCGAGCTTGTCAGCGAGGAAAGCCTCAAGCGGACGGGCTATTTCGATGTCGATCAGGTCCGGCGCGACTGTGCGCTGGTGTCCGCGGAAGGATCGAGCCGAAACCTGGGCCGGTTCTATAGTCTGGGTCTCGGCGGTGTCGTGGCGACGCAACTCTGGCACCACGTCTATCTCGGCGGCGGCCTTTGCAGCCTTCCGGTGGATGCGCCGCCCGTGGCGGCCGAGGAGGCACCTTTCGACGAAGCCGTTCCGGCCGCCTAGGCCGCGCTCGAACGCTTCCGAAGCGGCGCAGGGCGCGGGCTGCCGGCCAAGGCTTCTTCGGCGTGGACCGCTGCGGCCTCGGGCCGCCCGTAGAGGAAGCCCTGAACCTGCGGACAGCCGAACCGGCGCAGCATCCGCGCCTGCTCCGGCGTCTCGACGCCTTCCGCCGTAACCGCGATTCGCAGAGACTTGCCGAGCGCGATGACCGTCTTGACGATCGCGCGCATGGCCGGGTCCCGCGTCATGTTGCGGACGAACTGCTGGTCGATCTTGATCTTCGAGAACGGGAAGCGGGCGAGATAGCTGAGGCTCGAATACCCGGTGCCGAAATCGTCCATGGCGATTCGCACGCCGAGCTCGCGCAGGCGGCTCAGCTTTGCCAGCACTTCTTCGGTATCGTTGATGAGAAGGCTCTCGGTGATTTCAAGCTCGAGCCTGTTCGCAGGCAGCCCAGTCTCGTGCAGGACGTCGGCGACCGTCTCGGTGATATCGCCGACGCGGAACTGGGCCGGGGAGAGGTTGACGGCGACCGTGAGGTGCTCGGGCCACCGGGTCGCGTCGGCGCAGGCCTGACGCAGCACCCATTCGCCGATCGGGACGATGAGCCCGGTTTCCTCCGCGATGGGAATGAAGTGCCCCGGCGAGATGATCCCGTGTTCGGGGTGACGCCAGCGGATCAGCGCTTCGGAGCCGCAAGGCATCTCGCTCTTCAGATCGTATTGCGGCTGGTACACGACCTCGAACTCGCAGCGCCGCAGCGCGTGTCGCAGATCCTGTTCGATCGTGTGGCGCCGTTGAACCGCCTTGTCCATGCTCTCTTCGTAGAAGCAGACGCGCTGTCCACCGTCTTCCTTCGCACGCGAGAGCGCAATCGCGGCGTGCCGCACAAGGACATCGGCGGTGTTGCCGTCCGCCGGTGCCAGGGCGATGCCCGCGCTCGTGGCCAAGACCACCTCGCGATTGTTCACGTGGAAGGGCCGCGCCAGCGCGGTTCCGAGACGGTGCATGAACGCCATGACGTCGCTGAGGGCCGTCACTTCGGTCAGGGCGATCGCGAATTCGTCGCCGCCGACGCGAGCGACGATATCGCTGTCCCGTGCCGCGTGCTGGATGCGGCTGCCGAAATCGTGGAGAACGCGGTCCCCGCCGTGGCTCTCGAGCGATTCGTTGAGCTCCTGAAAGCGGTCGATGTCGACGCTGATGAGCGCAAGATGCCGTCCTTCCGGCCGGTTGCGCTCCAGGGCATGGTCGAGAAGGCCGGCAAATGTCGCGCGATTGGCAAGCCCGGTCAGGGTGTCGTGTTTCTGGAGGTAGCGGACCTCTTCGCTTGCCCGGCGCTGGGCGCGACCCCGGCTCCAGGCCAGAATGAGCGGGATGGCGATACCGGCGCTAACGAGCGCGAGAATGACAAGGGCCATGAACCCGAAATAGCTGGACAGGACCTTGGCCTGCTCGCTCTGATCGAGATAGACCTCCAAGGAGCCATGCACGTTGCCGCGAAGGCTGATGGGAATGTGCAGCCGCGCAAAGTGCGCGGGCTGATTCGTTGCATTCCCCGCGTAGAGGCCGATCGTCGCGCCATTCAGGTTCGGATTGACCGCGGCCGCAAGGGCCGTCTGATCGAGCCGGAGATTGGCGAGCCCGCTCGTGTAAATGACCTCACCTCTCGAATCGTACAGCTCGTAGCGTAGAACGCGCCGGCTGTAGCCGATGTCGGTGAACACGTCCGCGAACCGGGCCGCGCCCCCGGGAACTGTCAGCGCCTGCAACAGGATCTGCGGGTCCGCCAGGACGGCGTTGCGAATCCGATCCTCGGAGGCGAAGGCCTCGCGCTCCAATTCCATGAGGCTGATGCGGGTTGGCGCGACAAGCGCAGCCAGCCCGATCGCGATCGCGAACGACGTTAGTCCCAGCCAGTGCCAGTATCGTTTCAGCAGTTCTCGAGGTCGCATGGGGCCACGGTGCAAAGCGTTGTTCGTTATAGGCCAATCAACTAGAGACCAAACTAGGGCGCTGGAGGTTAAGAAACGGCGTAAGCGGAGGGATTTAGGGCAGAATCATGCGGGATTTGACCTGACTTTTGTCGGAAAAGTCCATTTTGTCCGGGGAATCCACGCAAATCGGCGCGAATTCCCCGTCGCAACGCTTTGTTAAGGCAAATCCCGACTAGCCGCCGGTCGCGGACATATGGCGGGATACGGCGGGCGCGGCGTTCCGGTCGATGGCGAAATCGTGCCCTTGCGGCTTTCGCGCGATCGCCTCGTCGATGGCCGCATGGAGCAGGTCGTCGGTGTCGCTCACGCGCATGGGCGTCCGGAGATCGGCCGCGTCCTCCTGGCCGAGGCACATATAGAGCGTGCCGGTGCAGGTCACCCGGACCCTGTTGCACGATTCACAGAAATTATGCGTCATCGGGGTGATGAAGCCGAGACGTCCGCCCGTCTCACGGACGCGCACGTAGCGGGCCGGTCCCCCGGTGCTGTCGGGAATGTCGTCCAACGTGAAGTGCTGCGACAGACGGGTCCGCACCAGCGACAGTGGCAGGTATTGATCCGTCCGGTCCGTGCCGATCTCTCCCAGCGGCATCGTCTCGATCAGAGTCAGGTCGAAGCCCCGGCCATGGGCCCAGCGCAGCAGCTCCTCGATCTCGTCCTCGTTGACGTCCCGCAATGCGACGGCATTGATCTTGATCTTGAGGCCGGCCCGGACGGCGCGGTCGAGTCCCCGCATGACTTGGTGGTAGTCGCCCCAGCGAGTGAGGAAGCGGAACTTGGCCGCATCGAGCGTGTCCAAGGACACGTTGATCCGCTTCATGCCATGCTCCGCCAGTTGATCGGCAAAGCGGTGGAGCTGGCTGCCGTTCGTGGTCAGGGTCAGTTCGTCGAGTCCATTGCCCAGATGCCGGGACAAGGATTGGATCAGGCTCATGACATTCCGCCGCACAAGAGGCTCGCCGCCCGTCAACCGCAATTTGCGGACGCCGCGCTGGATGAAGGCGCTGGAAAGCCGGTCGATCTCCTCGAGCGTCAGCAAGTCCTTCCGCGGGAGGAAGGTCATGTCTTCGGCCATGCAATAGGTGCAGCGAAAGTCGCAGCGATCCGTTACGGACACGCGCAAGTAAGTCACGGCACGGCCGAACGGGTCGACCAGGTTGGCGGCGGGATCGGTCATGTCGGCGTCTCTTGGGCCTGTTCCTCACAGAGGCGCGTCTCGTTGCGCGCCTGTTGTTCGTTTGCGGGCTCTTGTTGTCCGTCACGGCCCCGAAGTTCCGCCTCGATGAGGCCGGACCAACTAGAGTATATTGAATTCTCGGGCATTCAATAGCACCTGGGACAGCCGACCCGGGAGGCGCGCCGAAGCCACGCGTCCGAAGAGGGCGCCGATCCACGAGCGTTCAGCCAAGGAGATCCTGCCATGGACGAAGATCGTTTCAACATGTCGATGCGGCGCTTCCTGAAGGAGGTCGGCGTGACCTCGCAACAGGCGATCGAGGCGCTCGTGCGCGACGAAGGGTTGCGCGGCCATGGCAAGCTGAAGATGAAGATGATCCTCACCGCCGCAGATACGCCGCTCAACCATGTGGTCGAGGGCGAAATCGATCTTGGCTGACATGCGCCTTGGGTGACACACACTTTGGAAACGCGATCGAGGCATCCGGTATGACGTCTTGGCCCACGGAGCTGAAACTCGACAAGGACAAGGCCGTCCTGACCGTGTCTTTCGACGACGGCGCGCGCTATGCGTTGCCGGCCGAGTTGCTGCGGGTCCTCAGCCCGAGCGCCGAGGTGCAAGGGCACAGTCCCGAGCAGCGCGTCACCGTGCCGGGAAAGAAGAACGTCCGCATCCAGGAGCTGGAGCCGGTCGGGACCTACGCGGTGCGCATCACCTTCGACGACGGCCACAATACCGGACTCTATGTCTGGGACTATTTGCGCGACCTCGGCGAGAATCAGGAGGCCCGTTTCAGGGCCTATCTGAACGAGCTCGCCGAGAAGGGCCTGTCGCGCTGACGGGGCTTGGCGAGCGCGTCCCGCGCCCGGTCATGCGTCAAGGACGATGCGGTACCGGGCGTTCCCGGCTTTGAGATGCTCCAGCGCGTCATTGACCTGGTCCATGGGGAAGTGCTCCGTTTGCGGCGCGATGCCGTGATGGGCCGAGAACTCGAGCATCTTCGCCATCACCAGGGGCCCCGCGGTGGGCGATCCGGAGATACTGCGCTGCGCCGTGATCAGGTCCATCGCCATGACCGGCATCGGCTTCAGCACGGCACCGACAATGTGCATGCGGCCGCGCGGCGCCAGCATGCCCACCATGGCCGGCCAGTCCAGGGGCACGTTCACGGTGACGAGCAGAAGATCCGAGCTCCCGGCGTTGGCGCGCAGCGCCTCCCTGTCGCGGCTGTTGACCACGCGATCGGCGCCGAAGGCCCGTGCCTCGTTGGCCTTGGAGTCGGTCGAGGTGAAGGCGGTCACCTCGCAGCCCCACGCCTTGGCGAATTTCAGCGCCAGATGGCCGAGCCCGCCGATCCCCACGACGCCCACATGCTGCGTCGGGCTGATGTCGTAGTCGTGGAACGGCGCGAACACGGTCGTGCCGCCACACAGAAGGGGTCCGGCATTCTTGGCATCGAGCGTCTCGGGCAGGGGAATCGCCCATTGCCATTGCGCCCGGACCCGGTCGGCGAAACCGCCATAGTGGCCGACAATGGTCGCCACGTTTTCGGCGCAGAGGTTGCCGTCACCGGCCAGGCATTGCCGGCAGTGCATGCAGCTCTCCGCGCTCCAGCCGATGCCGACACGCTGGCCGACGGAAAGGCCCTTGGCGAGCGGCCCCAAGGCCACGACGCGGCCGATGACCTCGTGGCCCGGCACGGCGGGGAAGGTCGAGATGCCCCAGTCATTGTTCACGACGGACAAGTCCGAATGGCAGATGCCGCAGGTTTCGACTTCGACCTCGACCTCCTCCGGTCCGAGGGGGCCTGCGTCGTATTCGTAGCGTTCAAGGCGCTGTCCCGGCGCCATGGCGGCCCATGCCTGCACCATGCTGGTTCTCCCGATGTTCGATGATTCGCTGTGAGGTCGGGTCAGTTCAGCAAACAACGCTGCGAACGACAACCGTCCTGAAGCGGTATCAGCCCTTCTCCCTGTCGAGCAGGGTGCGCTTGCGTCCCGGGCCCCAGCGATAGCCCGACAGCGTGCCGTCGCGGCGGACCACGCGGTGACAGGGAATGGCCACGGCAAGCTTGTTGGCCGCGCAGGCGCCGGCCACGGCACGCACCGCCTTGGGTGCCCCGATCGTGGCGGCAATCTCGCCGTAGGTCGCTGTCTTGCCGGGCGGGATCTTCCGCAACGCCTCCCACACGCGGCGTTGGAAGGCCGTACCGCGAATATCGAGCGGAAGCGCGCTCTGTTTCGCCGGCATATCCACGAGGGAGACCACGGCCGCGGCGGTGGCGCCGAATCGGCCATCGCCCTCGTGGAAGACCGCATGGGGGAAGAGCGTCTGCAATGCGGTCGTGAGTTCGTCTGGCTGATCGCCCAGAAGAATGGCGCATACGCCCTTGGTGCTCGCGGCGATAAGGACATAGCCGAGCGAACAGGGCGCTACGGCATAGGTCAGTTGCTCGGCGGTGCCCCCATCGCGGAACGTGCGAGGCGCCATCCCGAGCGCGCCAGACGCGCCGGAATAGAACCGCCCCGAGGAGCTGAACCCGGCTTCGTACAGGGCCTCGGTCACCGTGGCGCCACGGGACAGCGCCGCCCGCACCCGCTGGTCCCGCAAGGCTTCGGCATAGGCTTTCGGGGTGATGCCGAGAGAGGCCTTGAATTGACGATGGAAGTGATGCGGGCTCGATCCCACCGCGCGCGCCAGGTCGGCAAGAGTCACGGGCGCGTCCGCCGACCCCATGAGGCGGCAGGCCCGCTCGATCCTTTCCGCCCAGGCCGGCACCACGCCGGAGGGTGCGCAGCGTTTGCACGGACGGAAGCCGGCCCGTTCCGCCGCCTCGGGACTTGCGTGGAACGAGACATGCTCCCGATCCGGCTTCCGGGCGGGGCAGGATGGCCGGCAGTAGATCCCGGTGGTCCTGACGGCGTAGTAGACGCGCCCGTCGAAGCGGGAATCGCGCGCCATGACCGCCCGCCACGCGCGGTCCTCGTCGAGGCGCTCGGGGGTAAGGCACTTGGCATCGTGCGCGGAACGGGTCAGGCTCTGGGGCATTCCTTATGCGTCCAAAGTTCGAGGATCCAAGAGTCGTGGCTCGACGCGGTGCCGAGGCCGGGATTGTGCCATCGCGAGGGTGGCCGCGCACTCCGATCTTTGCCGTTGAAGTCGTCGTATTCCCGTAAGGCCGATCAGCCCCGCTGCGCCCAAAGCCGGACTGGCATTCCCCTGGGGCCCGCACAATATAGAGAGATGACGCCGGCGCGACGGTCCGGTCCGCGGGGCGGCGGCGGGGATTGCATCTGATGCACAGTTTCTGCGGCCGGGGCGGCAGAATGTCGCGAAAAAGTGATATTTCAGGCGCAAACAGGCGAATCTGAAATGCGGTGACGGCACCCGAATCGCAATGCGTGCCGGCATCTAGGAGACTGGGTTGACGGATCAAGCTGAACATGACGCACGTGCGCTGCGGCAAGGCCGCGCCTGGCGCGCCCGTCAGACCGCCAAGCGCGCCGTCCATGCGCTGACGGCGAAGCTGTGGTCGTCCTTCTGGCTGATCGTCATCGTTGCCGTGATCATGGCGAGCCTGGTGACGCTGGGAGACCTGTCCGTCGGGCTGGCCCTCGCCTCCTTCCTCGGCTTCGTCGCGGCCGTCCTGCTGCTCCCGCTCCAGGAGACCGATCAGGAGGAAGCCGCCGCGTTCGCCCCGTCGCCGGTGGTCAATCGCAGCCGCTCTCCCATGTCGGCGGTGGTCGACGCATTGCCGGACCCGGGCATCCTTCTCAGCCCCACGGGGCAGGTCGTATTCTTCAACGCGCCGGCGAAGCGCCTCTTCGCCTCCTTGCGCGAAGGCAACCACATTTCCTCTTTGATCCGCGCGCCCGAATTCCTCGATGCAGTGAGTGAGGCCCCGCGGACGGGCCGGGCCGTGTCGGTGGTCTATGCCGAACGCGTCCCCGTCGGCCGGCGTATGGAAGCCACAGTGGCGCCACTTGCCCGTAGCGGCGAATCGGACGGCGACATCCTCGTCCTCCTGCGCGATTTCACCGAGGGCGATCGCATCAATCAGATGCGGACGGATTTCATCGCCAATGCCAGCCATGAGATGCGGACCCCGCTGGCCTCGCTGCGCGGGTTCATCGAGACGCTGCAGAGCACGGCCAAAGAGGACGAAGCGGCCCGCGAGCGGTTCCTGCCGATCATGGCGGAGCAGGCCGCGCGCATGACCCGGCTGATCGACGCGCTTCTGTCGTTGAGCCGGCTCGAAATGAACGCGCATGTGCCGCCGAGCGACCTGGTCGATCTGAACGACGTCCTGGGGCATGTCCGCGACACGCTGGAGCCCCTCGCGGCGGACAGCCAAACGACCTTGGAGGTCGAGCGTTTCGCCAAACCGGCCATCGTGCGCGGCGATCGCGATGAACTCCTCCAGGTCCTCCAGAACCTGGTGCAGAATGCGCTGAAATACGGGCGCCCCGGCGGGACGGTGCGGATCGAGGCGAAACACATTCCCTCGCTCAACCAGCAGGCGAGGGGGCGTTTCGCGATCTCCGTGATCGACGACGGCCCCGGCATTCCGGCGGAGCATCTGCCGCGGCTGACCGAACGCTTCTATCGCGTTGACGTCGATTCCAGCCGCGAGAAGGGCGGAACGGGCCTCGGCCTTGCGATCGTGAAGCACATCTTGAACAGGCATCGCGGCGAGTTGGCGATCGCCTCCAACCCGGGACAGGGTTCGACCTTCACGGTTATGCTTAACGAGACTCAGCCCGCCGGTGACAAGGCCGCGTTGTCCACAGCACGCAAGCGTTAAATTGCATAAAAAACAGTAGCTTGCACTGTCATAATAGAGAATCATCAGCGTCATAAAAGAATGGTCAAGGGCCATTAGCGTGCCCACGAGCTGGCGGCGTAGGGCACGCTAGCCTAGGCGCTTATCCAAGCGCCCAGATCCAAGCCAAGGGAGTTCTATTGTGAACAGGTTTGCTATCGCAGCGTCGACGCTGGCCGTCGCCGCTCTTTGCACGGGTGGCCCCGCGCTGGCCCGTGACCAGGTTCAGATCGCCGGGTCCTCGACGGTGCTGCCGTATGCGCAGATCGTCGCCGAGGATTTCGGTAAGACCTACTCTAAGTTTAAGGCGCCGGTCGTCGAGTCTGGCGGTTCGTCCGCCGGCCTGAAGCAGTTCTGCAAGGGCGTCGGCGAGGGCACCATCGACATCGCCAATTCCTCGCGCCCGATCAAGGACAGCGAAATCAAGGCCTGTGCCGAGGCTGGCGTGAAAAACATCATGCCGGTTCGCTTCGGCTATGACGGCATCGTGTTCGCGACCGACGCCAAGTCGGACGCTTGGGCTCTCGAGCCGAAGGACGTGTACCTCGCTCTCGCCGCGGAGATCCCGGTCGACGGCAAGATGGTCGAGAACCCGAACAAGACCTGGAAGGACGTGAACGACAAGCTTCCGGATTGGAAGATCGTCGCTTACATCCCGGGCGAGAAACACGGCACCCGCGAAGTCTTCGAAGAGAAGGTTCTTGTTATCGGTTGCGAAGCTGCCGGTGGCCACAAGATCTACGTGGACGGCGGCATGGACACGAAAGCCGCTGGCAAGGCTTGCTACAAGGTCCGCAAGGACGGTGGCGCGGTCGACATTGACGGCGACTACACCGAGACGCTGGCCCGTATCCAGTCCAACCCGACCGGCGTCGGCGTGTTCGGTCTGTCCTTCTACGAGAACAACACCGACAAGCTGAACGTCGCCACGATGGACGGTATTGCCCCGTCTGTTGAGACGATCTCCTCCGGCAAGTACCCGGTCTCCCGCCCGCTGTTCTTCTACGTCAAGAAGGACCACATCGGTGTGATCCCCGGCCTCAAGGAGTATGTGGAGTTCTTCACCAGCGAGAAGATGATCGGTCCGGACGGCCCGCTGGCCGACTATGGCCTTGTTCCGCTGCCTGAGGAGGAGCTCGAGGCCCTTCAGGAAGAAGTCGAGGAGGGCAAGGTTCTCAGCATGTAGAGTGCTGTCGATCCTGTCTAGCCAACCACGTTGGGGGAGCGGTGCCGCGCAAAGGCGCCGCTCCCCTGGCCGGGCCCTCCGAACCGGGGCCATGAAGAATTAGAATGACCGACCGAGGGGGGTCGTCGGGTGTCCAGTCTCACGATACTTGCCATTCTCATTGGTGCAGGCGTCCTCGCCTACTTCATCGGCCGCATGCGCAGCATCCAGACTTGCGGCGGCCAGCAGCAAAACCTCCACTCGCGTCCGTCCTATCACGGCTACTACCTCGCTATTCTGACCGCCCTGCCGGCGATCATCCTGCTTGCCGTCTGGGGCATCGCGGAACGTCCGCTCACCCGATACGTCGCCATGCAGGAGCTGCCGGCGAAGGTGCTTCAGGGCAGTGATGCCGAAAAAGCGCTCACCATGAGCGTGGTGGATACGATCGCCGAGGGTCTGCCCCAGCTCAGCCCCGAAGAGTATGAGGTCCTGCGCAAGGCGCGGTATGGCTTCGTCACCACGTCCGATGCGCGGGACGTGCTCGCGCGGCATGGCGTCGTTCTGGGCTCCGATCCGGATCGCTCGCTTCTGGCCGCTGCGGACGAACTCGCCTCGCGCGCGGAACCAGCCGGTTCGCGCTGCCGATCGGCCTGTTTTGCTCTTGCTGCCTTGGGCTTTGTCTGGGGCTATTCCCGCATCCGGCCCGAGCTGCGGGCGCGCAATATCGTCGAGCGCGTCATGCGCGGCGGCCTGTTCCTGGCCTCGACGGTCGCGGTGCTCACGACCGTCGGCATCGTCCTGTCGGTGCTGTTCGAAACCATTCACTTCTTCCAGTTCGTCTCTCCGTTCGACTTCCTGTTCGGGACGGTCTGGGATCCGCGCTTCGCCACGGTCGGCAAGGCGGAAGGCCAGTTCGGCCTGCTGCCGCTCTTGTGGGGCACGCTGTTCATCTCGGCGGTGGCCCTGCTGGTTGCCGTCCCGGTTGGCCTCTTCGCCGCGATCTACATGTCCGAATATGCCGGCTCCAAGGTCCGCGCGTTCGCCAAGCCCGTTCTCGAGATCCTCGCGGGCATCCCGACGATCGTCTACGGCTTCTTCGCCCTGTCGGTGTTCGGCCCGCTGCTCCGCGACCTCGGGTTCAATATCGGGCTTGAGATCTCGGCCTCGAGCGTGCTGACCGCCGGCATCGTCATGGGCGTGATGATCATTCCATTCGTGTCGTCGCTGTCCGACGACATCATCAACGCGGTGCCGCAATCGCTTCGCGAAGGCTCCTACGGGCTCGGCGCGACCCAGTCCGAAACGATCAAGAAGGTCATTCTGCCGGCCGCTCTGCCGGGCATCGTCGGCGCCGTGCTGCTCGCGGCCTCGCGGGCCATCGGCGAGACCATGATCGTGGTTCTGGCCGCCGGCATCGCCGCGAACCTCACGCTCAATCCTCTTGAGCCGGTCACGACGATCACGGTGAAGATCGTCAGCCAGTTGACGGGCGACCTCGAGTTCAACAGCCCGCAGACCTTGGTGGCATTCGCCCTCGGTCTCACGCTGTTCATCATCACCTTGGCCCTGAACGTCTACGCCCTCTACATCGTGCGCAAATATCGGGAGCAGTACGAATAATGACCGATCAGACCGCCTCCCTCGCATCCTTCACAGGCGAAGAAGCTCAGAAGAAGCTGCGCAAGCGGCATCGGGCCGAGCGCCGGTTCCGCGCCTACGGCGTCGCGGCGATCCTGTTCGCGCTGGCCTTCCTGGTGTTCCTGTTCACCTCGATCTTCAGCCAAGGCTGGTCCGCATTCCTGCAGACCTCCATCAAGCTGCCTGTCGAGTTCAGCCAGGACGTGATCAATCCGTCGGGCAACCCCGACGCGGAAGACGAAATTTTCCGCGCCAATTATGTGAAGCTGGCGCGTGCGGCCCTCTACAAGCAGCTCGGCATCGATGCCGAGGATCGCAAAGTGCGCCGCGATGCCAACAAGCTTCTGTCGCGCGGCGTCGATGTTCAGCTGCGCGACATGGTCCTGCGGGATCCGTCGATCATTGGGAAGACCGAAGACGTGTGGCTGCTTGCCAGCGACGACGCGGATGCCTTGCTGAAGGGATCCATCGATCGCAAGACGCCGAGCGATCGCCGCGCGGTCAATGATCAGCAGGTCGCTTGGATCGACCAACTCGTCGACAAAGGCGACATGGAAAAGCGCTTCAATACGGGTCTCTTCGTGAATGGCGCCTCGAGCAATCCGGAAACGGCCGGTCTTGGCGTTGCGCTGATCGGCTCCTTCTTCATGATGCTCACCGTGGTTCTGCTGGCCGTGCCTCTCGGCGTGTGCGCGGCGCTTTATCTCGAAGAATATGCGCCCAAGGGGAAGATCTCCGACACGATCGAGGTGAACATCAACAACCTCGCCGCGGTGCCGTCCATCGTGTTCGGTCTTTTGGGCCTGGCCGTCTTCATCAACTTCTTCGGCCTGCCGCGCTCGGCCTCTCTGGTCGGCGGTCTGGTGCTGACCCTGATGACGCTTCCGACGATCATCATCACCACACGCGCCGCCATTCGCGCGGTGCCGCCCTCCATTCGCGAAGCGGCCCTCGGCGTCGGCGCGTCCAAAATGCAGTTGATCGGACACCACGTGCTGCCATTGTCCTTGCCAGGCATCTTGACCGGTACGATTATCGGGCTGGTGCAGGCACTGGGTGAAACGGCCCCGCTTCTGATGATCGGCATGGTGGCCTTCGTGGTGGAGTATCCGACGACCCCGCTCGATCCCGCCACCGGCCTGCCCGTGCAGATCTATATGTGGGCATCGTCCGCGGAACGTGGCTTTGTGGAGCGCACCGCCGGTGCGACCATGGTATTGCTGGCCTTCCTGATCGTGATGAACAGTTTGGCCGTTTATCTCCGGAACAAGTTCGAACGCAAATGGTAAAGAGGACCGAAGCTATGGAGGCGAAGGTGGAAGACAGGCCTGCTATGACGGTCGAGCAGCCAGCCGAGCCAAAGGAGACCGACGATGCGGCTCCCGCCGCTCTCGGCGAGCTGAAAATCAAGGCGACGGACGTCAACCTTTGGTATGGCGAGAAACAGGCGCTCTTCGATGTCAATCTGGAGGTCTTCGGCCAGTCGGTCACAGCCCTGATCGGGCCGTCCGGTTGTGGCAAGTCCACGTTCCTGCGCTGTCTCAATCGCATGAACGACGTGATCGACATCTGTAAGGTCAAGGGTGACATTCGCCTCGACGGCGAAGACATCTATGCGCCCGAGGTCGATCCGGTTCAGCTTCGCGCCCGTGTCGGCATGGTGTTCCAGAAGCCCAACCCCTTCCCGAAGTCGATCTATGAGAATGTCGCCTATGCGCCGCGCCTCCACGGTCTGTGTGCGACCAAGGCGCAGATGGACGAGGTCGTCGAGACCAGCCTGATCAAGGCCGGTCTTTGGGAGGAAGTGAAGGATCGGCTGGATGCGCCGGGCACCGGCCTCTCCGGCGGTCAGCAGCAGCGCCTTTGCATCGCGCGCGCCATCTCCGTCAACCCGGAGGTCCTCCTCATGGACGAGCCCTGTTCGGCGCTCGATCCCATCGCGACGGCGACGATCGAGACGCTTATCGACGAGCTCAAGGAAAATCTTTGCATCGCCATCGTGACGCATTCGATGCAGCAGGCCGCGCGTGTGTCCCAGCGTACGGCGTTCTTCCATCTCGGCAAGCTTGTCGAGGTGAACGACACATCGACAATCTTCACCAATCCGTCCGATCAGCGCACCCAAGACTACGTCACCGGTCGCTTCGGCTGATATCGGCGCTCAGGAGTCCGCCCCCCATGGAACAGCAGAACGAACATATCGTCCGGTCCTACGAGGAAGAGCTTTCTCTCCTCAACAACAAGATCGCCAAGATGGGCGGTCTTGCCGAAAAGGTTCTCGGACAGTCCTTCGAGGCGCTGGATCGCCGCGACCCGGATCTGGCCGCCACCACGATCAACGAGGACGAGGAGATCGATCAGCTTCAGCGCGATATCGAAGAGCAGGCGGTTGTGATGATCGCCCGCCGGCAGCCGATGGCCTACGATCTCCGCCAGATCATGGCGGCCTTGCGGATTTCCACCGATCTGGAGCGCATCGGCGACCTCGGCAAGAATATCGCCAAGCGAGCCGTCGCCGTGGTGACCGAGCAGCAGCCCAAGCAGCTGATGCTCGGCCTGAAGCACATGGGCGAATTGTCCCTGAACCAGCTGAAGGAAGTGCTCGACGCCTTTATCGAGCGCGACGCAGAGCGGGCCTTGAGCGTCTGGTACAAGGACGAAGAGATCGACGCGATGTACAATTCGCTGTTCCGCGAACTCCTCACCTACATGATGGAAGATCCGCGGAATATCGGTCTGTGTACGCACCTGCTCTTCGGTGCGAAGAACATCGAGCGCGTGGGCGATCACGCAACCAACATTGCAGAGACGGTCTATTATCTCGTACATGGCCGGCCGATCACGGATCAGCGTCCGAAAGGCGACACGACCAGTTCGACAGCCTATACGTCGCTGAGAAGCTCCAACTTCTAACGGGCGGCAGGTGACAGGCATGAGCGCGGGAGCGAAGGTGCTGGTTGTCGAGGACGAGGAGCCTTTGGCGCTTCTCCTACGCTACAACCTCGAGGCCGAAGGCTTCGCCGTCGATGTTGTCCATCGCGGCGACGAGGCGGAAGTCTCCATCGCGGAGAATTCGCCGGATCTGATCGTCCTGGATTGGATGCTGCCCGGCCTGTCCGGGCTCGAGCTTTGCCGGCGTCTGCGCACCGGCAAGGAATCGCGCACCATTCCGATCATCCTCCTGACGGCGCGCAGCGAAGAGAACGACCGCATTCGCGGACTGACCACGGGCGCTGACGACTACGTGGTGAAGCCGTTCTCGCTGCCCGAATTGATGGCACGTGTGCGCGCCATTCTCCGCCGCACCAGCCCGGAGCGTATCGCCTCGGTGCTATCGGTCGGCGACATCGAACTCGACCGGGAGTCTCATCGCGTCACGCGAAGTGGCCGGCAGATCCACCTCGGCCCCACCGAGTTCCGCTTGCTGGAATTCCTCATGCAGAGTCCCGGGCGCGTCTTCAGCCGCGCGCAGTTGCTCGACGGCGTTTGGGGGCGGAATGTCTATGTCGATGAACGTACGGTCGACGTGCATATCGGCCGGTTGCGCAAAGCCATGATGCGCGGCAGCGAGCGCGATCCGGTTCGCACCGTGCGTGGCGCCGGCTATGCCTTTTCCGACAAGTTGGAAGAAACGGCCTAGCGAAGCTGGCTCGCTCCAAGCCTTCCCCCGACATTCGGGGCGTCCCGGAAATTCGCGCCTTCCCAAAAAGGAAAGGCGCCAGCTTTCGTGGCGCCTTCCGTCATGTCGCAAAAGGGAAGAGAGGCTCAGCCATTGGCTGAGCGCTTCTCCCGCCGCCGCGCCTGTACCGGCTGATAGGCCATGCGGGCATGATGCTCGCAGTAAGGCATCGAGCCGGACTTCTTGCGCCCGCAAAAGTGAAACCCTTCCTCGGTCGGATCGCCGATGGGCCAGCGGCACATCGACTCCTTCAGCGTGAGGATGCTCGCCCGCTCGTGCAGCGGGATCACCAGCTCCTCGACAGGAGCCGGCGCCGGTGCCGCTTCGTATTCCTCCTCGAAGGTCGGCTTCAGCGCGACATTGCCGCGCGTACCGAAGGTGAGCGAAGGCGCCCGATTTTGCCGTGGTGTATGCGTGCGCCGCGGCCGCGGAACGCTGGAGCGCGAACTGGTCGCGCGCCCCGAAAGTCCCAGCCGGTGCACCTTGCCGATCACCGCATTGCGGGTCACGCCGCCTAAGCGACCCGCGATTTGGCTCGCGCTCAGTCCTTCGGACCAAAGCTTTTTCAGCAGTTCTACTCTTTCGTCGGTCCAAGCCATTTTGGCCTCCTCGTTTGGACTCAGATTCCACCCGTCATGAGAGACGGCATTTTTTTCAATACTCGGATTTACTGCTGAGAAATGACCGCCCGGGCGTCCAACATGCCTACGACATCTGGTAGCCGAACGATTATCACCCTACTAAGGCCGGTAGAAACCGACAAGCGTCCGCCGTGCTTGTGTGCCTCGTTTTCCACCGGAACGATCCGATTCTGCCATCACTCCGGGCCGAGCACAAACCCAGGCGTTGATAGAAACGTGGAGAAACGTTGGATAAGCGGGTCATAAGGACAGATTGACTCAACTGTGGAGCAGACCTAACACTCTGACTCTGCTTGGTGCCGCCGATTGGCGGCACTTTTGTTTCAAGAACACGGAAGTTTCATGTCGGCTCTTCTTCCGACCTATGCTCGCAGCGGATTGTCCTTCGCGCGGGGCGAAGGCGCCTTTCTCTTTGACGAGAGCGGGGAGCGCTATCTCGACTTCTCGAGCGGCATCGCCGTCACCGCGCTCGGGCACGCGCACCCGCATCTGGTCGAGACCTTGAAGACGCAGGCCGAGAAGGTCTGGCACGTCTCGAACCTGCACGGCATCCCCGATCAGGAGCGCCTCGGCCGGCGTCTCTGCGATGCCACCTTCGCCGATCGGGTGTCTTTTACGAATTCCGGCGCCGAGGCCGTGGAGGCCGCGATCAAATGCGCGCGCCGGTACCATTTTGCCAACGGCGCCCCAGAGCGGTATCGGCTGATCACCTTTGAGGGCGCTTTTCATGGGCGGACGCTGGCGACCATCGCCGCCGGCGGCCAGGCGAAGCATCTGGAAGGCTTCGGCCCGCCCGTGGACGGCTTCGACCAGGTCACGGGCTTCGACATCGATGCCGTCAAGGACGCGATCACCGGCGAGACCGCCGGCATCCTGCTCGAGCCCATCATGGGCGAGGGCGGTATGCGCGAGGTGCCCTATCGCTTCCTGCAGGATTTGCGGGCGCTGTGCGACGAGGAAGGTATCCTGCTGGTTGCCGACGAGGTGCAATCGGGCGTCGGCCGCACCGGCCGCTTCTATGCCCATGAATGGGCAGAGATCACGCCGGACATCATGGCGTCCGCAAAAGGGCTCGGCGGCGGCTTCCCGATCGGCGCGTGTCTCGCGACGGAAGCCGTGGGACAAACCATGGTGCCGGGCACGCATGGGTCCACGTTCGGCGGCAACCCGCTGGCCGTGGCCGTCGGCAACGCCGTGCTCGATATCGTTCTCGAGCCCGGCTTTCTCGAACATGTCGCGCAAATGGGCTTAAGATTGAAACAGCAGCTCGCCGGTCTTGCCGACGAGCACAGCGAGATCATCGCCGAGGTGCGGGGCCAGGGGCTCATGATGGGACTGAAGTGCAAGCCGGAGAACACGAAGCTCGTCGCGGCCTTGCGCGAGCGGGGCATGCTCACGGTCCCGGCCGGGGACAATGTCGTGCGCCTGCTTCCCCCTCTCATCGTCGGCGAGGACGAAATCGACCTCGGCACCCGTACCATCGACGCTGCCTGTGTTGCCCTGAAAACCGGCGATGCCGGGCACGTTTAGTTCCATTCTCAAGCCCTGCTTCCAAGATTTTCGGTCATGTCTCCGACGCCTCCCATTTTCTGGATATCGATGCCCTGGATACGCCGACGCTGCGCGCCATCCTCGACACGGCCGCCACGCTGAAGACAGCGCGCAAAGTCCCCAAAGCGCTCGCCATTCCCGACGGCGCGGTCCTGGCCATGATCTTCGAAAAGCCGTCGACGCGGACGCGCGTTTCGTTCGAGATGGCGATGCGCCAGCTCGGCGGCTCGGCCATCGTGCTGAATGCCCAGGACATGCAACTCGGGCGCGGCGAGACGATCGGCGATACCGCGCGGGTGCTGTCCCGCTATGTGGATGCGATCATGCTCCGGACGGGTCCTCATGACGGGCTCCTGGCGTTCGCCGAATACGCGGAAATTCCGGTCGTCAACGGCCTCACGGCGCGGTCCCATCCCTGCCAGATCATGGCCGACATCCTGACTTTCGAGGAGCACAAGGGGCCCATCGCGGGGCGCATCGTGGCTTGGATCGGGGACGCGAACAACGTCGCGACCTCTTGGGTGCATGCGGCCGCGCGTTTCGGCTTCACCTTGCGCATTGCGGCCCCGTCGGATTTCGGCCCGGACCCGGACTTGCTGGCTTGGGCCCGTGCGCAAGGCGCAACCATCGAGGTCGGCACCGACGCCGGCGCCGCCGCCAACGGTGCGGATTGCGTGGTCACCGATACGTGGGTCTCCATGGGCGACAACGATGTGGCGGCGCGCAAAGCGGCCCTCGAGCCGTTCCGGGTCGATGAGGCGCTGATGGCGCTGGCCAAGCCCGACGCGATCTTCATGCACTGCCTTCCGGCCCATCGCGGCGACGAAGTGACGGACGCGGTGATGGACGGGCCGCAATCGGTCGTTTGGGACGAGGCGGAAAACCGGCTGCACGCGCAAAAGGCGATCCTGGTCTGGTGCCTGCACAACGGTCGCCTTCCGGCGCAGTCCGCCGCACGCAAAGCGGCCGCGAAGCCTAAGGCCAAGAAGGTCGCGACGAAGAAGGCAACAGCGAAGCGGGCATCGGCGAAGAAGACGACCGCGAAGGAGCCCGCAGCCAAGAAAACGCGCGCGCCCAAAAAGGCCGCGAAGCGCGGAGGCAAGAGGTGAGCGAATCCGCTTCCCATGAGGCGATCCAGATCACGCTGCCGTCGGACGACGTGGTTCTGCCGTTCCAGGCCGAGCAGGCCGACGTCCTCGGGCGCCTGGTGAAGCTGGGTCCGACCGTCGACACGATCCTGTCGCGCCACGATTACCCCGAGCCCGTCTCGCGCCTGCTGGGCGAAGCGGTCGCGCTGACGGCGCTGCTCGGCGCCTCGCTGAAATCGGACGGCAAGCTGATCCTCCAGGCCTCGACCGATGGCGCCGTCGATCTCCTCGTGGCCGATTTCGTGGTCCCCGGCGCCATGCGCGCCTATGCCCGTTTCGACGAGGAGAAGCTGGCGGCCCTCGACCGGGAGGACGACGCGGCGCTGCTCGGACACGGCCATCTTGCCATGACCATCGATCGCGGCCAGGACGCCGAGCGCTATCAAGGCGTGGTGCCGCTCGAAGGCTCCAGCCTCGCGGAGGCCGCGGACACCTATTTCAAACAGTCCGAACAACTGCCGAGTTTCTTGCGGCTTGCCGTGGCCCGGCACTTTCAGGTCGGGGCGAACGGCGAAGGTGCCTGGACCTGGCGCGCCGGCGGACTACTGGTGCAGAAGCTCACGCGCGAAGGCGGGATCGTGAGCCCGAAGCGGTTCGAGGAAGATTGGACCCGCGCGAAGTCGCTTGCCGAAACGGTCGAGGACCATGAGCTACTCGACCCCACACTCGCACCCGAACGGTTGCTCTTCCGCCTCTTCCATGAAGAGCAGGTGCGGGTCTATCGCGCCATCCCGTTGACGACTTATTGCAGCTGCTCGCGCGAACGCGTCGGGGAAATGCTCGAACGCTTCTCGGGCGAGGACCTGGCCGACATGGTGGTCGACGGCAAGCTCTGGGTCAGTTGCGAGTTCTGCAACGCCCGTTACGACTTCGACCCGGCCGATTTCGGGGCCGAATAGGCACCGGACCGCTTGATCCTCTAAGCGCGCATCCGCTCGCCGAGCTTTGCCAGGAACGCGAGGCAGGAGTCGATCTGCGCCAGCGAGACGAACTCGTCCGCCGCATGGGCCTGTTCGATGTCGCCGGGGCCGCACACCACGGCCGCGCAGCCCGCATCCTGGAACAGGCCGGCTTCCGTCGCGTAGGAGACGCCTGAGGCGCGGTTGGCGCCGGTCAGCGTCATGGCCAGCGACACCGCCTCGGAGTCCGGCCCGGCCGAGAACGCCGGGACCGCTGTCTCCGTCCTTGTGTCGATGGCGGCATTCGGCGCGACGGCACGCATGTTCGGCAGCAAGGTCCTGTTGGCGAACGCCGCGAGCCGCGCGGGCACGTCCTTGGCCTTGGTGCCGGGAAGTCCCCGGAGCTGCCAGAGCACGTCGCAGTTCCGTGGCACGATATTGGGCGCGGTCCCCCCGTCCACCATCGCGACCATGACGGTGGAGTAGGGCGGGTCGTAATGCGGATCGTTCTCGGCCTTCGCGACCTCCGCCGCCATGCGGTCGATCTCCTCCACGATCTTCGAGGCGGCGGAAATCGCATTGACGCCGATCGCCGGCATGCTGGAATGGGCTTCCTTCCCGGTGACCGTCGTGCGGAACACGTCGATGCATTTGTGTCCGTCGATGACCTGCATGCCGGAGGGCTCGCCCACGATGACGACACGCGGGCGCGGCAAATCCTGCCCGAACCGCGCGATCATGGGCCGCACGCCGATGCATCCCACCTCCTCGTCATAGGAAACGAGGATATGGATGGGCTCGGCCAGCGGCGCCGATTTGAACAGCGGCACCGAGGCGAGCACGCAGGCGATGAAGCCTTTCATATCGCAGGTGCCCCGTCCGTAGAGCTTGCCGTCCCGCTCGGTCAGCGTGAACGGATCGGAGGTCCAGGATTGGCCCGTCACCGGCACGCAGTCGCTATGACCGGAAAGCCCGACGCCGCCCGCGCCGTCGCCAATGGTCGCGAGCAGGGAGGCCTTCTTGCCGTCGTCGCTCGGCACCAGGGTGGAGGCGACACCGTGACCGTCCAAGACGTCCCGCACGAATGCGATCAGATCGAGATTGGACCGCGCGCTCGTCGTGTCGAAGGCGACGAGCTTCGCGAGAAGGTCTTTTGCGTCTTGCGTGCGCGCGGGCGTCGCCATGCTGTTACTTCACCATCGAAAGGGCTCGATCGAGGTCCGCTTCCAGATCGCCGGCATCTTCCAGGCCGACCGAGATGCGGATCGTGCTGTCGAAAATGCCGAGTTCCGCACGGGTCTCCGGCGAAAGGCGTTGGTGCGTGGTGGTCGCCGGATGGGTGGCCAGACTCTTGGCGTCGCCGAGATTGTTGCTGATGCTGACGAGATCGAGCCCGTTCAAGAACGCAAAGGCGTCTTCCTTGGTCGTGCCGACATCGAAGGCCACCAGCGGGCCGCCAAAGGCCATCTGCTTCTTGGCGAGGTCGTGCTGGGGATGGTCCGCGCGTCCCGGATAATGGACCCGTGTGACCGCCGGCGCGTCCGCCAGAAAATCGGCGATGCGCGCGGCGGACTCGCAATGCCGGGCCACGCGCAAGGGCAGCGTCTCCAGTCCCTTGAGCAGCACCCACGCGTTGAACGGGCTCAACGACGGTCCGGTATGCTTCAGGAACGTATGCAAGGTCTCGTCGACGAACTCCTGCGGGCCGAGGACCACGCCGCCCAGGCAGCGGCCTTGCCCGTCGATGTGCTTCGTCGCCGAGTAGACGACGATGTCGGCGCCGAGCGCCATGGGCCGCTGGCCGAGCGGCGTTGCGAACACGTTGTCGACGATGGTCAGCGCGCCGCATCCCTTGGCGATCTTGGCCACGGCCTCGATGTCGACCAGCTCCAGAACGGGGTTCGTCGGCGTTTCGAAGAAAAAGGCTTTCGTGTTGGGCGTGACGGCGGCCTCCCAGGCTGCCAAGTCCCGGCCGTCCACAAGCGTCGAGGTGATGCCGTAGCGCGGCAGGAGGTCCTCCACGATATAGAGGCAACTGCCGAACAGGGCGCGCCCCGCGACCACATGGTCGCCCGCTTTGAGATGGGACAGGAGCGAGGCGGCCACGGCCGCCATGCCACTCGCCGTGCCGCGCGCGGCGTCCGCCCCCTCGAGCGCGCAGATGCGCTGCTCGAACATGGAGATGGTGGGGTTCGCGTAGCGGCTATAGACATAGCCCTCCGTTTCGCCCTTGAAGCGCGCTTCGGCCTCCTCGGCGTTTTCGTAGACATAGCCGGAGTTGAGAAAGAGGGCTTCGGAGGTTTCGCCAAACTGGCTACGCAGCGTGCCCTCGTGCACCAGCTGCGTGGCGGGCCCCAACCTTGCTGCTTAACGCCTCGCGGCTCTCGTTCTTCCCGGCCATGACCAAACACTCCTCGTTCGTTTTCACCTGTCGCGATTTTTGGCCGGCGGCATAAAAAAACCCGGACTTGGCTGCCGCCAAAGGCCCGGGGTCGAAGTCCGCGGCCTTTTAGCGACTTGTTTTACGTGGCTGCAAGCCGGCCGGCCAAATCACCACACCCCGATTAATGTCGCGCCGGGGCGGGAGCGTCAAGCAAAACGGGCAGGCTCATTCGAGGCAGGCCGTGGCAATTCCGAGCCGCTTCGCCACCATGCGGGCTGTTTCCTCCCGGCGGGCGGTCAGAGCGGCGGTCGCCGTCCGAACCGTCTCGACCGCCGCCGCAGGCGCCCGGTCCGGGGCGCCCGCATCGAAGGGCGGTTCGGGCGCATATTGCATGGCGAGTTGGATGGCCTCCGCCACCTCCTGTCCGCGCAGCATCGCGGCGACCTGCAGGGCCCCGTCGATCCCGGAGGTGACGCCGCCTGCGCAGACGAGATTGCCGTCCACGACGACGCGGGCATCGATGGGCGTCGCGCCGAACAAAGGCAGAAGATGCTGCACGGTCCAATAGGTCGTGGCCTTTTTGCCGCGCAGCAGCCCCGCCGCCCCGCAAAGCAGCGCGCCCGTGCACACGGAGAAGAGGATCTTCGCTTCGGCAGCCTGGCGGCGGATCCAGCTGAGCAGGGCCTCATCCCGCATCAGGGCCTCCTGTCCCGGGCCACCGGGGATGTGCAGCACGTCTAGCCGGGGCGCATCCAGCAGAGACCCATCGGGCGTGAGCTGCAAGCCGGCCGCGTCTTCGACGGGCGCGGTGGTTAGCCCGTAGAGGCGGCAGGTGGCATTCGGAATGCGGGCGAAGACCTCGAACGGGCCGGTGAGGTCGATCTGGTCGAGCCCTTCGAACAGGAGCGAGCCGATTTCAAGGGGCGTATCGCCGGGACTCTGGCCTTCTGGGGTCATGGGCCTTCCGGGGTCATGGGCCTTCCGGGGTCATGGGATGGGCTCTGGCGTTCCTTGTGAATCCGGGGGAGAATCGCGTTCTCAGGATGACCCGCCACACGGCAAATGCAATGAAGATCGACTATGAACCAACCCGACCAGTTTTTTGACGCATCGTCCGAGGAGTCCGCCGCAGCCGGCGTCGCGGACGGGGCGAGCCGGGCGCTGTCCCGGACCGGCGTGCTGCCAAGCCAGGCGCTCCGCGTGCTCATTGCGGCGGGCGAGGTCGGTGGGTCGGTTCCGATCGAAGAGGCGCAGATCCAGCCCGCGAGCCTCGATCTTCGCTTGGGCACGGTGGCCTACCGCATCCGGGCGAGCTTTCTACCCGGCACCAAGGCGAGCGTGCGCGACAAGCTCGAAGGGCTCACCTTCCACGAGATCGACCTGACCAAGGGCGCCGTTCTGGAGGCTGGTTGCGTCTATCTCGTTCCGTTGATCGAGCATCTCAATCTGCGCCCGACGATCGCGGCCTTCGCGAACCCCAAGAGTTCCACGGGCCGGCTCGACGTGTTCACCCGTCTGATCGCCGACAACCAGGAAAGCTTCGACTATGTCGCGGAAGGCTATCGCGGGCCGCTCTACGCGGAGATCTGCCCCCGGACCTTCTCGGTCAAGGTTCGCACGGGCACGCGTCTCAATCAGATCCGTTTCCGCCGCCGTGTCTCTCAGCAGTCGGACGAGGCGCCGGGTCGCATTGGCGACAAACGTTTGCGGGCCATCCACTCCGATGTGGGTCTTGTGGAGGGCGAGGCGGCGATCCGCGACGGTCTCAATCTTCGCATCAGCCTGGCACCTGTCGAGCCCGGCGGGATGGTCGGCTACCGCGCGCGGCGCTATGCGGGCGTGATCGATATGGACAATGTGGGCGGCTACGACGTGGGGCAGTACTGGGAGGCGGTCCATCTCGGCCGCGACAAGCGCCTCGTTCTGGACCCGCAGGAGTTCTACATCCTGGCGTCCAAGGAAAGCGTCTCCGTGCCGCCGGAATATGTGGCCGAGATGGCGCCGTTCGACCCGATGATCGGCGAGTACCGCGTCCATTACGCCGGGTTCTTCGATCCCGGGTTTGGCTACGCGGCCGGAAAGGCACCGGGCGCCAAGGCGGTGCTCGAAGTGCGCAGTCTCGATATTCCCTTCATCGTCGAGGACGGACAGATCGTGGGGCGGCTCGTCTATGACAGGCTCACCGAAATCCCCGAGTCCCTTTACGGTCAGGGCATCGGTTCGCATTATCAGGCGCAAGGTCTGAAACTATCGAAGCATTTTCGTCAGCCTTAAGCGTATAGTTCATCTGGGGTAGGGCCCGCATCTGGGGACGCGGCGGCCCGAACGGGGATCGGGGGATTTTCGCCATGGAGGCGCTGACATCGGCCATTACGTGGTTGAGCGGGATCGTTTGGGGCGTACCGATGCTGGTGCTCCTCTTGGGCGTCGGCATCTATCTCACGATCGGATTGCATTTCCGGACCTTGCGCGATCTGCCGGTCGCCCTGGCCATGCTCTGGCACGGCCGGGTCGCCGAGGGCAAAGGCGAGATCACGCCGTTCAACGCCCTGATGACGGCGCTCGCTGCGACCATCGGAACGGGCAATATCGCGGGCGTCGCCACCGCGATCTATTTCGGCGGTCCCGGCGCCGTCTTCTGGATGTGGATGACCGCATTGGTGGGGATGGCGACGAAGTTCGCCGAGGCGGTGCTTGCCGTGCGTTATCGCGAAGTGGATGAACGCGGCAAGTATGTCGGCGGTCCCATGTATTACATCAAGAACGGACTTGGGGCCCGCTGGGCCTGGCTCGGTACGGCGTTTGCTCTGTTTACCGGGTTCGCCGGTTTCGGCATCGGCAACACCGTCCAAGCGAACTCCGTAGCCGATGCGCTGGATGCGGCCTTCGGCATGCCGTTCTGGTTGACGGGCGTGATCCTCGCGATCCTTGTGGGCCTCGTCCTGATCGGTGGCGTCCACCGGATCGCCGCGGTCGCCGGAACATTGGTGCCGATCATGGCGATTGGCTATATCGGTGCGGGGTCCGTGGTGCTGGCTCTCAACGCCGGCGCGGTGCCGGGAGCGTTCGGGCTGATCTTCCAGCACGCTTTTTCGCCTGCCGCGGCGACGGGCGGGTTTGCGGGCGCGGCCGTCTGGGCGGCCATCCGTTTCGGCGTGGCCCGCGGCGTCTTCTCCAACGAGGCCGGGCTTGGCTCGGCGCCGATCGCGCATGCGGCGGCCGAATGCAAAGGGCCTGTCAGTCAGGGGCTCGTTGCCATGCTCGGGACGTTCGTCGACACGATCCTCGTCTGCACGTTCACGGCTCTTGTGATCTTGAGCACCGGTGTGTGGACAAACGGGCTCAACGGGGCCGAACTCACGTCAAGCGCGTTCGAGATGACGCTCCCGAATGTGGGCAGCGAAATCACGTCCATCGCGCTTGCCGTGTTCGCCTTCACCTCGCTTCTTGGTTGGAGCTACTACTGCGAACGGGCGTGGCAGTACCTTCTCGGCGTAAAGGTCATCGTGCCGTTCCGCGTGCTGTGGTCGCTGGCGCCGATCCTCGGCGCGACCGTGAAGCTCAGCTTCATCTGGCTGCTGGCCGATACGCTCAACGCACTGATGGCGATTCCGAATCTGATCGCGCTGGCATTGTTGAGCCCCGTGGTGTTTACCGCCGCGAAGGAGTTTTTCGCCACGCGCGGCAAATCGGAAAACAATCCGTACTAGGCGAACGGCTTATGCAGCCGTCGGACGACACCGTTGGAGTGGCGCGAAACCGGTCCGTATGCAATTGTCATACCTTCTAAGCAGCACGGTGATTTCGAAATTTCAGGGGGCACGATGAAGCATGTTGCGATCGCATTCCTAGCGGCTGTCGTTGCGAGCGTGGGCGCGGGAGGGGCCGGTTACGCGCAAAGCGTCCAAGAGCTTGCAAAGAGGGCCGAGAGCGACGCAAAGCGCGGGAAGGACCTCGACGCCTACAATTCCATCCGCGAGGCCGCGGTGAAGATTTGGGAGCGGAGCCCGCTGCTGTTTCGCGAGGCCCTGTTCGTCAAATCCGCGCCCACGGGATACGGCATCTACGACCCCCGCCCGAACAATGTCTTCAAGCCCGGCGAGAAGCTCTTCATCTATGTGGAGCCGGTGGGCTTTGCCTGGCAGAAGAAGAGCGGGTTGAACCACGCCGAACTGGTTTCCGACCTGGTCCTCAAGGATGCCGAGGGCACGGTTCTGGGCGAGCAGGCCGGGTTCGGGACCTTCACGTTCGACAGCCGGGACAAGAACCTCGAGGTGATGACGGCACTCACCATCGATTTCACCGAGGCGCCCGCCGGCAAATACGTGGCGGAGCTGAAATTCACCGACAAGCTCGGGAAGAAGTCGGCCACGTTCGAACTCCCCTTCGAAATCGAGGGCGACCAGAAGGCATCCGACTCCGACAAGGATGAACCCGACGAGGACGAGTAAGGTGCGGCAATTGCGTCGCAGCTCCCAAAAATTGGCTGAAAACCCCTAGCATTTGTTGACTTGCAATTTTTAGCTGCAACAATGGATCGTCGCACTTTTTTGTACAGGGGAAGGGCATGGGAGGGTCGTCTTCGCCATACGCGCACCGGCCGTTCGATTTCGCCGAGAAGATCGAGGCCCTCAACGACTACGACGCGATTTGCGCGGCCATCTGCGAGGAGTTGGCGTGGTTCGGCTTCACCTGCGTCACCAGCTTCATCATGCCGGGTCCCGGTGAGCCCTTCAAAAAAGGCGTACATCTCAACACCCGGCCTCAGACTACGTCGATCATTACGAAGAAAAGAACTACGTCCTGCGCGATCCGGTGGTCACGGAACTGCGCAACACCGTGCGCCCCTTCGCCTGGAGCGACGTGGTCGAACGCCGGGACCTCAGCCGTGCCGAAAAGCGGATTGTCGAGGAGGCCAAGGAGTTCGACGTCAATAACGGGCTGATCGTTCCGATCGTCACCTTGTCGGGGGGCCTGTCGGTCTTCAGCCCCTGCGGACGGGATCCGGATCTGTCTGCAGGCGCGCGCCGCGCCGTCGAGCTGATCTCGCTCTGCAGCCATCAGGCGCTCAAGCGGATCCTTCTGGAGCAAATGCGAAGCGGCGAGGCGCATACGCCGCTGACACCGCGTGAGAAGGAAGTCATGCGCTGGATCGCAGCCGGGAAAACCGATCAGGAGATCGCCGGGATTCTCAACATCACGCCGGGGACGGTGAACGTGCATGTGGAGCGCGCCAAGCGCAAACTCGATGCCTTCCAGCGCACCTTCGCCGTGGTGAAGGCCATCCGTTTCGGCGAAATCTCCCTCTAAGCGCCTGAGATAAAATCGAAAAACGTCCATATTGGGAAACCAATATGGATTGGCCCGCCATTCTTAAGGCCTGATGGCCCTCGACGATTCGAACGGGGGGCTGAAGCATGGTCAGGGTCATTGAGGGTAAAGACAGGGCACGCCACGCCGACCTGTTCGAGACGCTGTTCCGCGCACGCTACGAGACATTCGTCGTCAATCGATGCTGGTCGCTGCCCGCCAGGAACGGCCTCGAGATCGACCAGTACGACACGGACCAGGCCGTTTATTTCGTCGATTTCGACACGACCGGACATCTGCAGGGCGCGGTGCGGCTGACGCCGACGATGGGCGCATCGCTCACGGCGGACTACTACCCGCACCTGTCGGAGAGCGGTGCCGCGCTGCGCGACCCGTTCGTTTACGAGGGCACGCGCTACATCGCCTCGCCGCGGGAAAAGACGCCCGAGAATAATCGTATCGTGAAAGCCCGCATCCTCGGCGCAATGACCGAATGGGCCTGGAGCTTCGGGGTGCGGCACATCCAGACGGTCATCGATGCCGCACTGCTGCGAAGCTTCAAGAAGGTCAACTCGCAGACCTTCGCGCTTGCGCCGCCCACCCCTATGGCGGGGGCAAGGGAGTCCCCGGAGGCGGGACATGCATGGCCATCCGCTTGCCCGTGACCGAGCGCGCAATCAATGAAATCCGAGCTTTCGGGGCGCTGGACGCATCGCCCGCGCCCGAACCCTATTGCTATCAGCCGGCCGCGCCGCAGCTCCACCATGTCGCCTGAAGCCCTTTGCGGAAAAGGAGTCCGTCAGATGCCAAATCCAGTCGTACGAGCCGTCACGCAAGACGAGATCGCGGCCTACAAGCAGGCCGGGGTCGTCCTCCTCAAAGGAATCCTCAGCCTGGGGGCCGTGAACAGCCTGAGACGGTCGATCGACCGGGTCGTGACGGAACTCGACTCCAGTCCGAGTGGCTACGACTTCACCAAGGTCCTTCGGGCGACCGCCGAGAACGATGTCGATCAGCTGCGCGCCATGAGCGATGGGCAATACGACCTCGAGGCCATCATGGATTACGTCAAGTCGACCGGGAAGCCATTGCTGGCCGACGATGACTCCGAAGCGCGTGATGGGGCCTATTTCATCGATACCGGCATTGCTGCCAAGCTCAACAGCTATCGGCAGCTTTGCGTGGGCGGGGCGCTCCCCGAAGTGGCGGGGCAACTGCTGCAATCCCAGACGGTCCGGTTCTTTGGCGATCAGGTTTTCGTCAAGGAGCCGAAGACGCCGGGCAAGACCGCGTTTCATCAGGATGCGACCTATTTCGAGATCGAAGGCGAGCAGTGCTGCGTGATGTGGGTGCCCGCGGATCCCGTGACCTTGGAGACCGGGGCCATGATGTATGTGCGCGGGTCGCACCGCGACGGCACGCTGTACAAACCCAACGTGTTCATCTCCCAGGCGCCCTTACCGGGATCGGAAGGCGCGGACCTGCCGGACATCGAGAACAATCTCGACGACTACGACATTGTTCATTTCGATGTCGAGCCCGGCGACGTCCTCGTTCATCACTACCGCACCATTCACGGAACCGGCGGCAATCAAAGCCGGTATCAGGTCCGCCGTGCCGCATCGATCCGCTATTGCGGCGACGACATCCGCTTCAAGGAACGCCCTTGGGCGCCGCCGCAATTGCACCACACGAGCCGTCTGAACACCGGCGATGCGCTGAGCGGTCCGGACTTTCCTGTGGTGTGGCAAAAGGCGCCGCAAGACGGGCCGAACGAGACCGTCCCGGTGGGAGCGGATGTGGATCAACTGGCCGGGACTCGGGCAGCGTGACGCGGCGGCCATTGGGACCCGGGCGGCGATCGGGACAAGAGGAGTGCCGCGACACGGGGGAGAGTCGGATCGAGGAGGTTTCGGACCCCGATCCCACGGTGAACTTCCCGCAGTGGTCGCGGTCGCTTCTGCTCCTTCTCGATTACGCCATTATCGAGGGCCTTCAGCACAGGCTGCACGCATTCGTACACCATCTGAAGCTCGCTGAAGCAGAGTTGACCAAGGCCGCGTCCGACAGCGTTGCTCGAGAAGAGGCCAAATCTGATGAGGAAGCGCCGTCGCCCCCAAAGGTTCATTGAAACAGGCTTGGCCTACTTCGTGCCGCTCTCTTCGGGCTGGCTGCCGGCGATGCCCTCGACGAGGTTCACGACGGAGCGCCGCAATCCCGCATCGTCGATATCGGCAAAGGCGCGCACGAGGCGCAGGGCCTGCTGATCGCCAACAAACTTGATGGGCGATTCCATTTCGTCGGCTTCGGGGCCGGCGCCGTCGAAGAAGGCGTGGATCGGAACCTCGAGCGCCGTGGCGATTTGCATCAGCCGGCTGGCACCGACGCGGTTGGCACCGTTTTCATACTTCTGGATTTGCTGAAACGTCAGACCGAGGAGATTGGCGAGGTCGGTCTGGGACATCTTCCGTTCGAGCCGCCAAAAGCGGATGTTGTGTCCAACGACCACATCTGTCTGTTGCGGCGATTTCTTTCCCATTTCGACTCCTCTAATACCCTGTAGGAAAACAACCAATTACCGCTATTCGATGCACGGCAATAGTGGCAATTGTGCTGCAGGGAACGCAATTTAGGGTGATTATAGAGCGCGGCGACACGCTAGCGTATTCGACAATAGGTCGGACCTATTTACGGTTCGGCGCAGAGCACGCACCCCCGCCAAGCGCGCAAAAGCGGGCGCAATGCGGATGGCAGAGCTTGATGGCGCCGTGATCGAACATCGCACTATGGGCCATCGCCGCCTCCGCAAGCGTGGTCCCCATACCGAAGACTGGAGTGTCCGTCAGGAGCGTGCAGGGCAGAACCATTGGGTTCCGGTCGCCGCGGCGTTTCACGATCATGCGGCTCGAGGCGCACATCATCTCCGAGGGCGACCGCTTGAGAATATCCCAGCACTCGTCGGTGATCTCGGGCACGTCCTCCTGAACGTCCATCTCCGGAAACAAGACCAGTGACGCGGCGTCGTCCGCCGTAACGGGCCAGGAGCGCGACGCTATGAGTGCGGCATAGCCGGCACG
The DNA here is from genome assembly GCF_001723285.1 of Methyloceanibacter methanicus. Lineage (GTDB taxonomy): Bacteria > Pseudomonadota > Alphaproteobacteria > Rhizobiales > Methyloligellaceae > Methyloceanibacter > Methyloceanibacter methanicus. The sequence continues at coordinate 321,663 of NZ_LPWG01000010.1, forward strand.
GGCCGCGCGTTCGTCTTCACCCCAGCATGTCCGGCCAGCGAGCGCGATCGAGAAGCCGTGTGCCGCAAGCCAGTCGATTCCTTCGACGGTCTTCACGAAGGATCCGGGGCCGCGCTCCTCGTCGTGAAATGCCTCAGTATAGTGATCGAGGCTGACTCGCAGGCATAGGCGGCCGCCATGGGCCTTGCGCAGGGCCAGCAATGCATCGCGAATCCCGGGGCGCATCATGGGCTGCATGGCATTGGTCAGGACCAGTGCGGAGTGGCCGCGGTCCAACGCGTCGGTCAGCATGCCGATTATATCGGGGTTCATGAACGGCTCGCCGCCGGTGAACCCGATTTCCGTGACCGGCCAGCGGTCCCGCGCGATCTCGTCGAGATAGGCGGCGGCTTCGTTGCGGCTGATATAGACGAGCGTGTCGTTCGTCGGGCTCGACTCGATATAGCAGTTGCGGCAGGCGATGTTGCACAGCGTGCCGGTGTTGATCCATAGCGTGCGGAGGCGCTCAAGAGCGACGCGCGCGCGGCGCTGGCCATCGGCGGTCCGATCCGGGTCGGCGAATTTCCGTCTCGTTGCGGCAATGGCGGCGTCGGTCATCGGACGGCTCACGCTCCCTCGTTCGCGTGCATTAACGGGTGCGGCCCTCTTTACCGCAAGCCCCCGTGCCATCACCCTTGCGTGAGTGCTGGTTGCAATTCTGCCTTTCCAAGTCATCCTGGTCAGGCTACGCATGAGCGCAGTGGGCGGGTGTAGCTCAGTGGTAGAGCAGTAGCTTCCCAAGCTACGTGTCGTGAGTTCGATTCTCATCACCCGCTCCATTCCCTCAATGGCTTGGCAAGCGCGGCCCGTCCGTCACTGGAAACTTTTTGCGCGCCCGCCACAATCCAGCGCTCAAAAAAGTCCCGAGTCTTGCGCCGGTCCGTCCCGGATTTGCCGCCGTGGGTCCGTACACGCTTCCTTGGCCGGTTTCCGGCGTTTTTTCTAGGAAATGGATCCATGAGGACTCTAGTTGCAATGATTGCCGCGTTTGCTTTCGCGGTGGTTTCCTCGGTCGCCTTTGCGCAAGAAGACTGTGCAACCGGCACGCATTGGGACGAGGACAGTCAGGCCTGCGTTCCTGACGAGTCCTAGCCGGTAACCTCAGGAACATTCGACAGCGCAAGGCCCTTGCGTGGCCCTCTCTCGCCGGACTTTGCGACTGCGTGATCCTGGGTTGCCGCAGGAATGCCGCGGCAGATGTATCGTTCCTTCTTGAAACTCATCTATGCCGCCGGCGGTCGGCCCGGTCTGCAGGAGTAGGCAGGCCGGGCAACCGACTCCGCCGTGCCATGATCCGTCTTCTCCCATTTGAAGGGGGCGACGGCGAACTGGCACACGGCCCGGTAGGCTGCCACCGAGATCAGGAGCCAGTAGAGCGGCATGAGCGGGACCTGCCAGACAAGCCGATCGAGGCCGCGCCGGCGCAGGGCGAGAAAGCCAAGCGCCATCGCGGCCCCGTAGCCCGCGACGAGGCTGAACAGCGAGATCGTCCAAAAGGGAAGGCCCAACACGGATTGAGGTAAGGCCAGGAACTGGCCGCCGCCGAGCTCTATCGCCAAGAGCCCGTAGAACCAGGGATGGACCAGCGCGGAGAGGATGGTTCCCCCGATCATGATGTGAAAGGCCAGAAAGCCGCGCAGTCCCAACTCGCGCAGAAGCGTGCGCGGTGCCCGCATATGGACGAGCCAGGTCTGGATGAACCCTTTGAGCCAGCGGGTCCGCTGCGGGATCCAACTCCCGAGCCGCGCGGGCGCTTCTTCGTATGTGGTGGAGCCGATGACCGCACAACGGTATCCGCTGCGTGAGAGGCGCGCGCCGAGATCGGCATCCTCCGTCACGTTATAGGGGTCCCAGGCGAGCAGCCATTTGAGGGCGGCCACGCGGAAATGGTTGGATGTCCCGCCGAGCGGGATGGGCAGTTTCAGCGTATCGAGAAGGGGCAGGAGTCCGTCGAACAGTGCCGAGTACTCGATCGTGAATTGCCGCGTCAGCCAGTTTGCGTCCGGGTTGTAGATGTTCAGCCGCGCCTGCACCGTGGCGAGGTTCGACGGGCCCAAGCGAAAGGCCGCATGCGCGCGCCGCAACTGATCGGGCTCTGGCCGGTCTTCCGCGTCATAGACGACGAGATAGTCGCCGCGCGCCAGGGGCAGCGCGTAGTTCAGCGCCTTGGGCTTGGTGTGGGGCGCGCGGTCCGGCACGACCACGATTTCGACGTTCGCCGGCAGACTTAGCGCGCGGGCCGCGGCGATCGTCTCGGCATCCGCGGCTTCCAGGACGAGCTTGATGTCGAGCTTCGCGGTTGGCCAATCGAGCTTGGAGAGTGCGTGCAGAAGCGGCTCCACCATATGGGCCTCGCGACAGAGCGGGGCGAGAATGGTGTAGGTCGGCAGCTGCGAGTCCGGGGTCGGGTCCTCGTCGCGCTCGTGCGAGGGAGATTCGGCACGCGCGAGCAAGGCGGCTGCCAGCAGGCGGAAGACGATCACGGGCACGAACACGCAGGCAAGACAGATCGAGACGGCGTGGACCGTGGCCGTCGGCGCGGTCAGAACCGCCATGGCGAGGGCCGCGCAGCCGAGCACGAAGGCCCAGATTTGCCACGGCATGGCAGGCCGGAGGGCGCTCAAATGAGGGCGGCGGGATGCCAGCATATGGACGGCGTCATGGACGAGGCCAGGGCTGAAGTGATCGCGCATCGCGCGGCGAAGCTCGCTTGGAGACGCGAGAGCAACGGGATGCTGCGTCAGCCGGGCGAGCAGCGTCCGCACGTCGAAGGGACGCAACCGGTCAAAGCCAAGGAGCAACCGCCGGGCCGGGGCAATCTCTTCGAGGATCGGTGTCTTCAAGCATTGCCGCAGGGTCGCCGTGCCCGGAACGGCGACGTTGCAGGTTGCGATCTTGGTCCGGAAAGGGACGCCGGCGGAGGTCCCGAGGGCGCTGACATAGGTGGCCTCGTCGATGCAGCCGCTGGCGATCAGGACCTCATGCGGATGGACGCCCCAGCGCTCGGCCACGCGGCAGGCATGCGCAAGAGTCGCGAGGTCCAAATGCGGGCCAAGAAGAAAGCCGTATTCAACTGCCGCCGGCAAGGATGCGTCGTCGCCGGGAGAGGCGCCTGGCGGCGACCGGCCGGGGTTTCTTGAACAAGCATCACGGGTATTTCCCCCAAGAAGCACCTGTAAGTATTGTTTCGCATTTATCGCTTGTTGCAACGATTGATTGCAGCCGCCGTTCAGTATTCGGCTCAATACAGCTATGAATTGCATATTGAAACTCTACACCCCAAAAGCGGGCGCCCGCTCTGGCGAACGCCGTCGAGCCGCGCTAAGAGGGAGCGTTGAACGATGCGTGGTGGTCTTCGAATGATGAGAGGTTTGGCGGCGCCGGTCGGTTATGCCTGATGGCGCTCGCGATCGCGGGGCTGGCGTGGACCGCCGCCCGTGCGCAGACCCCCAGTCCCCAGGTCAAACCGATTGTCCCGGATGCCTGGCAGGGCGACGCCTACCGGCCCAAGCCCGATTTGAAGAACATCAAGAAGATCCGGTTCATCACCGATTCCGACTACCCGCCCTTCCACTATTACGACGAGGTCGGAGCACTGACCGGCTTCAATGTGGACCTCGCCCAGGCGATTTGCGAGGTGCTTGGGGTCGAGTGCCAGATCGAGGCGACGAACTGGAGCAGCCTCATCCCTGCGATCGAGAACGGCGATGCGGATGCGGCGATCGCTTCGATCCGCATCACGGCCGAGGCCCTCAAGTCCGCCGACTTCACCTCGCGCTATTACGCGCGCCCGCGCCGTTTCGCCGCACGCAAAGAGAGCGAAATCACCGATATCCGCCCCGAGACCATCGAGGGCCTCAAGATCGGCGTGGCCAAGAACAGCGGGCACGAGGCTTATCTCAAGACCTTCTTCCCGGATGCCGCGATCGCCGCGTTCGATACGAGCGAAGCGGCGCAGAAGGCGCTCAAGGAGGGCGCCATCGACCTCGTGTTCGCGGACGGGGTCTCGCTCGCCTTTTGGTTCAACGGCGTGGGTAGCGACCGCTGTTGCGAGTTTCGCGGCGGGCCCTATTTGGATTCCCGGTTCTTCGGCGAAGGTGTCGGCATCGCCGTCAAGAAGGGGAACCGCAATCTCGTCCGGGCCCTGAATTACGCGCTTGAGCAGGTGCATGCGCGCGGCACCTATGAAGAACTCTTCCTGCGCTACTTCCCAATGAGCTTCTTTTAGGCAAACGCCGTTCAAGCCTCGGTCTTGGCGTTGGGTGCGTCTTCCGCCGGGCGGTTCGGGGAGCCCTGACGCATTTGAAACGGCAGCCACAGGCTCCAACCGAAACGCGTGGGCGCCGTGGTCTGATAGGAGGTAAGTCCGATGCGCATGCCCAGATGCCCATCCTTCGGTTGCGCCGTGTAGGTGCGGAACAGGCGGTCCCAGATGGACAAGTTGAAGCCGTAATTTGAGTCGTGCTCGGTCCGATAGACCGAATGGTGCACCCGGTGCATGTCCGGCGTGACGATCGCGAGGCGCAAGAGCCGGTCCAGCGGACGCGGCAGGTCGATATTGGCGTGGTTGAACATCGCGCAGCCATTGAGGATCACTTCGAACAGGAACACGGCGAGCGGCGAAGCCCCGAGCGGAATCACCACGGCCATCTTCCACAGCATGGACAGGCCGATCTCGACCGGGTGGAAGCGGATCGCCGTGGTCACGTCGATGTCGCGATCGGCGTGGTGCACCTGATGGAGCCGCCACAGGACCGGGATCTTGTGGGAAGCGAGATGCTGGGCCCAGATCGCGAGATCCAGCACGGCCAGGGCGATGACGACCTTGATCCAGGCCGGCCAATCCACGGCATTCAAGAGGCCGAGCCCGTTGTGCTGGGCGTAGAAGGCGGCGGCAAATGCGGTCAGCGGCACGGCGAGCGCCGCCATGAGCCGCAGTAGCACGCTGGCCGTTGCGCCGATGCCGAGATTGGTGAGCCAGCGGCGTCCTTTCGAGGCGATGAGCCGTCGCCGCGGAAGAAGGCGTTCGATCAAGGCGAACAGGATGAAGAGTCCGGCGAACACACCGAGCCGCACCATCGTGTCGTCGAAGGAAAACGGACCTTGCATGGGCGGCAGTGTGGCGCGCTTGCCCGCGCAAACCAATGGCGCGGCGATCAAAACGCCGCGAGGCGGTCTCCCGACGGCTGGACCCTCAGCAAGGAAGGGCGGTGCCGCCGGCACCGCCCCAATTGGCGCGTATCGATCGCCCGTGCGCCCCTACGCTTTTGTCGCGGCGTCCGCTGCCGGCGGCGTTTTGGCCGCGTTGTCGGCCTTCTTGCCATGCAGCTTGAATCCGAGGACCAGCAGCAGGATGCCGAACGCGACGGCGTAGGCGCCGATCCACCAGGTCAGGACCACCGCGCCGATGACCGGTGCGATGAACAGCAGGATGCCGAAAACGATGGAGGCGACACCGGCCAGTGCGAGCCACCAGCGGCCATGGTCGAGCTTGAGGCTGAAAGCGGCATAGACCAGGAGGCGCCGGAGATGACGGCCCAGATGCCGATGAGAAGCACGAAGACGACGGCGGCCATGCCCGGCCACGCGAAGGCGATGATGCCCGCGGCGATGTCGACGATGCCCTCGAGGATCAACAGGCCCCAGCGCTGTCCGTTGCGCGCGGCCTTGACGCCGGACACGATGGCAAGAACGCCGTCGACAAGCATATAGGCGGAGAAGAACAAGACGGCGGCGAGGATCGCGGCCGGCGTGAAGAAGAAGCAGATCAGGCCGAAAATGACAGCGATCACGCCGCGCAAGGCCACGACCCACCATTGCTCGGCCAGAACCTCGCTGAGCGCTTCCTGCTGCTCCGTCAGGTCTTTTGCGTTTGTGCTTTCCGCCATCGTTGCCCCCTTCGGCATTGGATCGAGTTTGCGTGTGATGCGCCGTCCCGTTTGTCTCGCGGTGCGCGCGGCCAGATCATGGGGCGCCAATATAACGCGCATGTTGCGGCTTGGGGAGTTGCAGGGGCCGAAGCCGTGGCTGAGCGCGTACGCAACGCCCGGAAGTCAGAGCTCGAGGATGTCTTCGGACGCGAGCGAGGCGATGGTCTGGCGTAACCAGGAATGGCTCAAGTCCCGGTTGAAGCTGCCGTGCCAGAGTAGCGAGATCGCGAAGCGCGGCAATTTGATGGGGACCGGGCTGGTTGCGAGCCCGAATGCATCGGCGAAGTAGTGCGCGAGCCGGGAGGGCATCGTGGTCATCACGGGCGCCCGGCGCACGACGAAGGGGACCGCGAGGAAGCCCGGCGTGGTCATGATGACCTTGCGCCGGAGCTTTCGCTTGGCGAGGGCCTCGTCCACCACGCCCCGCGTGTCGTCTGCGAGGCTTGTCAGGATGTGCGGGAAATTCAGGTAGTCCCCGAGCGAGAGCGGCGCGGACACGCCGAGCTGCTCGGGACTGAACAGGCACAGGAAGTGGTCCGTATAGAGCTGCCGGCGGAAATGGTGGACCTGCCCCTGTTCAAAGACGCCGATCCCGAGGTCCAATTGACCCGTGTCGAGTTCTTCGAGAACGTCAGTGCGGTTCGCCGGCCGCAATCGTATGGACACGCCCGGCGCGATCGCTTGCAGCCGCTCGATCAGGGCCGGCATGATCGCCACTTCGATGGAGTCGGCGAGACCGATCCGGAACACGCGATCGGCTGTGGCGGGATTGAACGTGCCGCTTTCCAACACGGCGGACTGCACTGTTCTCAGGGCATTGCGGACTGGCTCGGCCAGCGCCAGGGCCCGCGGCGTGGGCCGCATCCCGTCCGCACCCCGGGTCATGAGTTCATCGTCGAAGAGGCGGCGGAGCCGTGCCAGATTGTGACTCATGGCCGATTGGCCAAGACCGATCCGGCTCGCGGCTCGCGTCACGCTGCGCTCCGACAGGAGGGCGTCGAACGCGACCAGGAGATTGAGATCCAGGCGGCTGAGATTAGTATGATCGATATCCATCATCGATCCTATCAATTGGATTAATTCTACGAGAAGCCGCATGCTGGTGACAACAGGCTCATCGAGGGCGCCTCGCGAGGCACGGGCCCCTGTGATGACCTCGCGCGAACGAGATTGCTCCCTAGCGGCGTGAAGTGCGAGGCCCCGGCCGTCCTTCTGCTGAGCCAGTGGTGAGGACGGCCGGACTTTCAGGGGCCTTGGTTTAGGGGTCTTGGTTCAGGGGTCTTGGTGGAGCGTCTTTGCGGAGCGACTCGGCGGGCCTCGGGCGGCATTCGCGCCGCCAGCGGCGGTAACCTTTTGTTATGGTTAACGTGCCGGCCTTCAAATCGCCACGAAGTGCTTGAAACTCCTCAATTTCCGGAACGAGTGGCGCCTGTGGGGCGTAACCTTAGATCTTTGTTCGTCAGCACTCTGGGGCCTGGGGGAGGAAGCTGATGGAATGCGTACCGCCTCGTTAATCGCGCTTGCGGCCGTGAGCCTGCTTGGCCTTGCTCGGCCCGTTGCCGCTCTCGCTGCCGACGCGGCCGCGGCCACGGATGGGCTTGCGCCCAACAGCAGCGCCTTTTCCAAGAGCGCGCCGGTGCCGTCCGCGCCGCAAACCACCGCGCCACAAGCCAGCGCTTCCCAGGACAACACCGCAAGCGCCACGGCGGACATGCCGTATCAGGGCGGCTCCGAGTCGTTCTACGACCGGCCCACACTTCGGAGATCGGCCCAGCAAGTGCCCGCGCGTACAGCGCCTGCGGCCCCCATGCCGCCTCAGGGTGCCGCGACGGCCTACGCGCCGGCGTCCAGTCCGGCCGCGGCCCAGCCGGAAGCGCCACCGGCCGGTCCACCGGAATTTGCCTCGGCCGAACGACTCCTCGACTGGGTCTCGAACTATCGCGACCGGCCGCAATATTGGAAGGTGCCCGCCGCGGTTCATGCCATGCGCGACCATCGCCTGTTCACCGACGAGGAGCAGCGCTGGTTCTGCATCGGATTCATCGCCGGCGTGCTCGGCACGAACCCGAATGACGGGCCGGGGCTGATCCCGCAGATGTTCCCCATGCCGCCCAAGGAACAGGAGGTCATCATCCGCGCGATCGCCTATTCCGGGCGCCCGGACTGGCAGGACCTACTGGTGAAGAACGCCGGCAAGATGCCGCTGCGCAAACCGCTGATCGACGACCTGCTCAACGGGCGGCGGCCGACCTTGCAGGCGATTGAGCTCGACACGGGCGGCACCACGGCCGTCTACGCGCTATGGGGCTACTACGTCGCCTCGGGCCAGCACGAGCCGGTCATGCGCATCATGCAGGCCCTGCAATGGTCCAAGGGCGCGCAGAAGTCCGGGTTCTTCGACAAGCTCGCCTCGGGCTGGGGCAAGGACGCCAACGATGTCGAGAAGGTCACGACCGGCGGGACCGCGAAATGGACGCTCGCTTCTTACGCGGAGCGCGATCGCGAGTTGATCGGCCTTTACCGCGCGGAGCTGGGCAATCAGCCCGAGGAGATCGCCGGGCCTTTGAAGGACGTCATCGAGGCGGCGGAGTTGTTCGAGGCCGAGAAGATCCGCAAGGAGCAGTACGGCGCGATCGAAGACGCCGAGCGCCGTCAGCTCACGGCCGACGCGGGCATGTCGAAAGGCTGGACCGCGGGCTCGATCGCGATCGCCACGGGCTGCATGGCCGCGACCGCCTTCGGGCAGGCGCAGATCGCCGTGCCGTGCGTCATTGGCGGCGCCCTCTATTCGGGTGCGGGTAAGCTCGCGCGCTAGGGCGTGGGATCTACAGAACCTTGTTGCGGGCGCGAATGCCGCGCTCGATCGCCGTCTTCGTCAGCATGTCGATCTGCAGCGCATCGGCCAGGAGTTCCAGGAAACGGGTCTCCTCGGGACGCACGTCCAGGTCCGCCGCGGCGATTTCCAAGGCCAGCGCATAGGCCGTCTCGCGCAGCCGCATGGGAAGACCGTTCCGGATCAGCTCGAGCACGAGATCGAGACCGGATTCGCTGCCGAGCAGCTCGCCGCACGCTTGGGAGGCATCGACCAGGCCGTCGGTGTTGTAGTCAGCGAAGACCGGCAGGTTGGAAACGATCTCCCCGATGCGGGCAAGCTCCGCACCAGACATGGTCCGGTCAACCGCCGAGGTCGTGACCATCGTGTAGATGAGTGCTTCGTGATGGTCCAAGGACTTGATCATCGGCTTTCAACCCTCTCTGGCCGCAAATCTCCAAACGGGCGCGACGGTATGAAATTGCGACGGACCCGGCAAGCGCCTGTTGGAGAAGAAAGTTTGGGAAATACTGGCGTCGCGGAAAAATCTGTGAAATTTGTTGCCTCTCGAAGGCGCCGTTTCGTCGTCGGCGCCCATATCTGCTTCTTCAGCACACTTGAAGTCTGTCATGCCCGAGACCACCAATGCTGGCCGCGACGCGGCGCCCATTGAAATCAATTCCGAACTCCTGGCCCATGCCCATGTGAGCAAGGCCTGGCCGTTCGAGGAGGCGCGCAAAGTCCTGAGCCGGTTGAAGCGGATTCCGCAGCCGACCGGCTCCATCATCTTCGAGACCGGCTACGGGCCGTCCGGCTTGCCGCATATCGGCACCTTCGGCGAAGTCGCGCGCACGACCATGGTCCGGCATGCGTTTCGCGTTCTCACCGAAGACAAGATCCCGACGCGGCTGATCTGCTTTTCCGACGACATGGACGGATTGCGGAAGGTCCCGGACAACATCCCCAACAAGGATATGATCGGCGCGCATCTCGGCAAGCCGCTGACCCAGGTGCCCGATCCGTTCGGCGAATACCCGAGCTTCGGCCAGCACAACAATGCGCGGCTGAAGTCCTTCCTGGATACGTTCGGCTTCTCGTACGAGTTTCTCTCGGCCACCGAGTGCTACACCTCGGGCCGGTTCGACGCGACCCTGCTCCGGGTGCTCGAGCACTACGACGAGATCCGCGACGTGATCCTGCCGACGCTGGGGCCGGAGCGGCGGGCCACCTATAGTCCCTTCCTGCCGATATCGCCGGCGACCGGCAAGGTGCTGCAAGTGCCGATCATCGACCGGGATCTTGCGGCGGGCTCCATTCTCTACAAGGACCCCGATACGCAAAAGCTGACGCAAGTCTCCGTCACGCGCGGCCATTGCAAGCTGCAATGGAAGGCGGACTGGGCGATGCGCTGGGCCGCGCTCGGCGTGGACTACGAGATGGCCGGAAAGGATCTGATCGATTCGGTGCGCCTGTCCGGACGCATCTGCCGCATCCTCGGCCGCCAGCAGCCCGAAGGCTTCAATTACGAACTCTTTCTCGACGAGAATGGCGAGAAGATTTCCAAGTCCCGCGGCAACGGCCTGACCATCGAGGAGTGGCTGTCCTATGCCTCGCCCGAAAGCCTGGCGCTCTACATGTATCAGAGCCCGAGAAAGGCCAAGCGGCTCTATTTCGACGTCATCCCCCGTGCGGTCGATGAGTATGCCGGGCACCTCGCCGCCTATCCGGTGGAGGATCAGGCGGCCAAGTTGACGAATCCGGTCTGGCACATTCACGAAGGCACGCCGCCCCAGGCGGATCTGCCGATCAGCTTCGCGCTTCTGCTCAACCTGGCCTCGGCCTCGAACTCCGAGGACCGGTCCGTGCTGTGGGGCTTCATTCAGCGCTACGCGCCCGAGGCGACCCCCGAGACCCAGCCCTTGCTCGACGAGCTTGTCGGCTATGCCATCCGCTACTTCCACGACTTCGTGAAGCCATCGAAGCAGTACCGTGCGCCCACCGGCAAGGAGCGCGAGGCGCTGGTCGAACTCGACAAGCGGCTCGCCACGATGCCGGACAAGATTCTGGCGGAGGAGATTCAGAACGAGGTCTACGCCGTGGGCAAGGAGCACGGGTTCGAACCTTTGCGGGCCTGGTTCCAGGCGCTGTACCAGGTTCTGCTCGGCCAAAGCCAAGGCCCGCGCTTCGGCTCCTTCGTGCAGCTTTACGGCATCGAGAACACCCGCGCGCTGATCGCCAAAGCACTCGAATAGGTGCGGGGAATGCCCTATGCGCGCATTGGATAGTTTGAAACTATTGACGCACCTGTTGGCAGTAGAAGCAAGTATCTTCTCTGCCCGACATCAATTTTAGCCAAAAGATGGCAATGAGTGCGTAACCCGTTTGAGTAGGGCGGGTTTATTTGCCGCCAAATCGTCACATAAGAATTCGGAACGGCGACAGCCGGATCTGCGTTTTTCATGTAGCTGGGCCAGCGGAAGCGTGTTTTTCGCCGGTCTTGTTTTGAGAGACTTGAAAAACGCAAAAGGAGGTAATGTGATGAAACTCACGGCACTTACGACTGCGATTCTGTTGTCGACGGCCACTTACGCCTTTGCCGGCGGTGGTGCTCCGGTGCCTGAGGGCGCCATGAAGGACGATCCGTCCGGACGCCCGGGCAAGATCCTGAGCGAGGCCGAGTGCGACAAGGCTGGCAGATGGCGGGTCCTGACGGCGATACGCTGTCCAAGGACAAGGCCACGCCGTTCGTGCTGAACTTCCAGATGGTCGACTCGTCCAACGATGCGGAGATCTCCGCAGAGGAGTGGCGGGATGGCTGCGCCAAGGGCTGGGTGACCGCGGACGCCTCCGCGGCCACCGAGAGCGGCACCACGCCGCCTGAGCCCGAGCAGGAGCAGATGTAGTCGGACGACTGCAGGCTTCTCCAAATGCCACGAAGGCGCGGTCCCAGCCCCCGGGGGCCGCGCCTTCTCTTTTGTCTTTCGGTGTGGCAGTCGCGTGGTAGCTCAGCGCCAGATCCCGAGGCGGCGCTCCTGGGCGGCGTCCGCGGCGGTCTTCAGAGTGGCCGTTGCGGGTGCCTTCGGCTTGGCCCAGCCCTGCGCCACCATCCACAGCGAGAGGTCCGTGCCGCCCACGGAGCAGCGCGCGGTCAGGGCCTCGTGCTGACCCTTGATTGGCACATGACAAATGACGGCGCGGCCCCGGATCAGCCGTGTCAGCGCGGACCGGGCAAAGCGCCCGCAGGGCCAGGCCTGCCCGCGCGTGTCCTCGCACTGGCCGCTCAGGCCTTCGACTTCGATTCCTTCGAGGCGGATGGATGTGTTGCCGGCTTTCAGCGACCCGCCGTCCTGGACGACGACCTGGTAGAAGCGCTTCGGCTGCAGTTGCGGCTTTGGCGGCTGCGTCTCTTCGGCGGTCACGCCGGGCACCGCCGCCAGGTCTTGAGCGCCGTCCTCCTGTTCGGACCGGGCTTCGGGCGTGGAAGCGGTCTTGGACAGAGGCCGGGTGAAAAGCTGTCCGCCGCCGGTGTTTTGTTGAGGCGGTTCGACCTGGACCACGCCGTCAAATTTGCCGAACGGCCAGAAGACCCACAATGCGCCGAGGGCGACCAGGACGATGAGAATGCGCGTGACGCGAAACATAAGAGCGATCCTAGAGCGCCGGCTTGGCGTCTTTGTGGAAACGGAGCGCGCCTATTGGCTGGCCCAGATGATGCGCGCGATCCATTCGACCCGGTCCAATGGGAAGACGAAATTCGGTTGATCGCAGTTCAGGGTGCCCAGCTCGATGGTCGTGGCGGCGCGCCCCACGAGGAGCTTGGCCATGACTTCCCCGTCGGTGGTCCGGACCACGACGCGGTCGCCGTTCTGCGTCGGCGCGTTGGGCGAGACGATCAGGATGTCCCCTGCGCGGTAAAGCGGCTCCATGCCGTCTCCGGTGACCTCGAGCGCGTAGGCCTTTTCGTCGTCGACCCACGGGAACCGGACCTGCTCCCAGCCACTGCCCACGGGACAGCCGCCATCGTCGAAGAAACCTCCGGCGCCGGCTCGCGTCAGTTCGATCAGCGGAATCGGGACGTTCCGCATCGCCGTTCCCGGCTCGGCCGTTGCAAGCGTGGTGAAGTCCTCGAGCGTCGCGCCCGTTGCGTCCAGGACCTTGGCAATGCTCTCGGTGGTCGGCCACCGGGGGCGCCCGTCGCCCGTCGCGCGTTTCGACTTGTTGAAGGCGGTCGGGTCCAGCCCCGAGCGTTTGGCGAGGCCCGACACGGACAGTCCGTAGCGATCCGCCAGTGCGTCTATGGCGGACCAGATCCGATCATGGGTGAGCCTTTTCAAGGAATCGGCTCCAGAGTATCACTGTTAATGAGGAAATAATACCTATTCCCTCCCTTATGGCGTATCTTGGGGCTGGGGTCCACCATGCGCGGATTGAGCGCGGCGAGGCAATGCGCCTATGGCGTGTGACCTTGTTGGCCGGAAGCAAGGCCGCTAGTGTGGCGCCGCGTGCCATGGTCAAGCCCATCTACAAAATCCTAGCCGACGCTGCGTATGACGCGGCCAAGAGCGAAGGGCGCTTCGTCGGAACGGCCGACGATTTGCGCGACGGCTTCATCCATTTCTCGGCCGGGCATCAGGTCGCCGAAACCTTGTCCAAGCACTATGCGGGGCAAGAGGAACTCGTCCTGCTCTCGGTCGATCCGGACCGGCTGGGCGCCTCGCTGAAATGGGAGGAATCCCGTGGCGGCGATCTCTTCCCACACCTCTACGGCCCGCTCGAGCTCGACGCGATCGTGGCCGAGGTGCCCCTCGCGCTGGACGCCGACAATCGCCACATCTTGCCAGAGGGCGTCGCGTGAACCCGCTCTTCGGCCTGGGCCAATCGCTTTTGCTCGCGCTCGACCCGGAGCGGGCGCACAATTTGACGATCAAAACATTGGAACTGGGGCTCTATCCGCGCTGCCTCGTGCCGGACGACGCCCGCCTGCGCCAAACGCTGTGCGGGCTCGAATTTCCCAATCCCGTCGGCATCGCGCCGGGCTTCGACAAAGACGCGAAGGTCGCCGCCGCGCTGCTCGACATGGGATTCGGATTCGTCGAGGTGGGCACGCTCACGCCGCGCCCACAGCCGGGCAACGAGGCGCCCCGCGTGTTTCGCTCGGTCGAGGACCGGGCCGTGGTGAACCGGCTCGGCTTCAACAATGAAGGCCAGGCCGCCGCGCTCGACCGGCTGCAGAAAGGGGTCCCGGGGATCGTCGGGGTCAATTTGGGGGCCAACAAGACCAGCGAGGACCGGATCGCGGACTATGTGGAGGGCGTGGCGCGCATGGCGCCCGTCGCGTCCTATCTGACGGTCAATATCTCCTCGCCCAACACGCCGGGCTTGCGGGATCTTCAGGCACCGAAGGAGCTGGCGGCGCTTCTCACCAAGGTCGAGGAGGCGCGCCGCGCGCTCCCGGGCACCCGCCCACCGCTCTTCGTCAAGCTGGCCCCGGACCTTGCGGACGCCGCTCTGCCGGAGATCGTCGGGATCATTCAAGGCAGCGGCGCCGACGGCATCATCGTGTCCAACACGACGCTTGCCCGCGACGGCCTGACGGACCGGACCTTGATCGCCGAACCGGGCGGGCTGTCGGGGCGGCCTTTGTTCGCGCGGTCGACGCGCATGCTCGCCAAAGTCTACAAGCTCACGGCCGGCACCATGCCGCTGATCGGCGTGGGCGGGATCGACTCCGCCGACGCGGCCCTCGCCAAGATCGAAGCCGGCGCGTCTCTCGTCCAAATGTATACGGGACTGATTTTCGAAGGGCCCGATCTGATCGCCCGCATCAAGCGCCGTCTGGTGCAGGCGGTGTCGGAGGCGCACGCGAATTCGCTCGCGCCGCTCATCGGGCGCCGCGCCGAGGAATGGGCGCTCAAGGAGCTCCAGGAGAACGCCGTATGACCGTTACGATCTACCACAACCCGCGCTGTTCGAAGTCGCGCCAGACCTTGGCCTTGCTGCAGGAGAAGGGCGTCGAGCCGGACATCGTCGAGTATCTGAAGACCCCGCCGAGTGCCGCCGAGCTCAAGGCCATTCTCAACAAGCTCGGCTTGAAGCCGCAAGACATCGTGCGGAACAAGGAAGCGCGCTACGCCGAGCTCGGATTGAAGGAGCGCGCCGTCTCGGACGATGAGCTGATCGCGCTGATGGCCGAGAACCCGGTTCTGATCGAGCGGCCGATCGTCGTCGCCGGCAACAAGGCCGCTATCGGCCGCCCGCCGGAGACGGTCCTGGCGATTCTTCGGCCGTCACCACGGTTGTAAGCGGTGCGTCCCGCTCGGGCGGAACCAAGTCGTCCGGCCGCGCATCGTCGTCGCGGCCAAACAGTTTGAACAGCCGCATCAGGAACCAGATCGGGAACACGATCACGGCGCCGAGCAGGAAGTAGCGGAAGCCCTTCTCGATCGTGGCGAAGCCCATGTCGTAGATGCGCTGGATGAGGTCGCGCACGGTCTGGACCAGGTCGTACGGGCTGAAGCCCAACGCCGCCAGGACGACGCCGACGATCAGGGATATGATCGCAAGTCGGGCGAGGACGAGAGCCGGATTGCCGCCAAAAAACCGTTCCATAAACACGCAGGCCTCCACATCGTGGGCATAAGTCAGGGTCTGCGTGACAGGTGGGGGGACGAAGCCGGAAGGTCAAGGCAACAGCCGGCGAAGAGGCGACGGGGACTGAGATCAGTGCGCGCGCGAACGAGGAGACGCCGGCCGAGGGAGACACAAGTCCTGCGGCTGCGCGACTGCCCCAACCGTTCGCGGACTGGTTCGCCGCCCGGGGCTGGCATCCGCGCGCCCACCAGCTCGAGTTGCTGGAGAAGGTGACGGGCGGATCGGACGCGCTCCTGATCGCGCCCACGGGCGGCGGCAAGACGCTCGCCGGGTTCCTGCCGAGCCTGATCGATCTTGCCGGCCGGCGTGCCGGCAAACGCGAGAGCGGCGTTCACACGCTCTACGTCTCGCCGCTCAAGGCGCTCGCGACCGACATCGCGCGCAACCTTGCAACACCCGTCGCCGAAATGGGCCTGCCCGTGCAGATCGAGACCCGGACCGGCGACACGCCGCAATCCCGCCGCGCGCGTCAGCGCATCTTGCCGCCCGATATTCTGCTGACGACGCCCGAACAGATCGCGCTGATGCTTTCGCACAAGAGCGCGGCCCAGATCTTCGGCAATCTCAAATGCGTCGTTCTCGACGAGTTGCATGCCTTGAGCGCCAGCAAGCGCGGCGATCTTCTGGCCTTGGATCTGGCGCGTCTGCGGGCTCTCTCGCCGGACTTGCGCGCGATAGGCCTGTCGGCCACGGTCGCGCGTCCCTTCGAGCTTTCGGCCTATCTGGTGCCGCAGAACGGCGACGGCGGGGCGCCTGCGACCCATTTCGCCGACATCGTCACCACCTCCGGCGGCGTGAAGGCCGACATTACGATCCTCAAATCCGACGCGGATGTGCCCTGGGCCGGACATTCAGCGCGCTATGCGCTTCCGGAAATCTACGAGGCGATCAAGGCGCACAAACTCTCGCTCATGTTCGTCAACACGCGCTCGCAGGCCGAGTTGCTGTTCAACGAGCTATGGCGCTGCAACGACGACAATCTGCCGATCGCGCTCCATCACGGGTCGCTCGACGTGAGTCAGCGGCGCAAAGTCGAAGCGGCCATGGTGGCCGGAAAGCTTCGCGCGGTCGTGTGCACCTCGACGCTGGATCTCGGCATCGACTGGGGCGATGTCGATCTCGTGGTCAATGTCGGTGCCCCGAAAGGCGCAAGCCGGCTCGCGCAACGGATCGGCCGCGCCAACCACCGGCTGGACGAACCCAGCAAGGCGCTCCTGGTGCCGGCCAACAGATTCGAGGTCATGGAGTGCCAGGCCGCGCTCGAGGCGGCGGCGGAAGGCCAGCAGGACACGCCGCCCACGCGCCCCGGCGCGCTCGATGTGCTCGCCCAGCACATTCTCGGGACGGCCTGCGCGGAACCTTTCGACTCCGACTTTCTTTTTACTGAGGTCACGAGCGCGTCGCCCTATCGCGATCTCACCCGCGAGAGCTTCGATCAGGTGCTCGCCTTCGTGGCGACGGGTGGTTACGCGCTCGCCAATTACGATCGCTATGCCAAACTGAAACGCACCAAAGAGGGCACTTACCGCGTGGCCCATCCGCGTATCGCGCAGCAATACCGCTTGAACGTCGGCACCATCGTCGAGGCGCCGATGCTGCGCGTGCGGTTGGCGCGGGCGAAAGGCGGGGCGCTCAAGCCGACGGGCATGCTCGCCGGCGGGCGCGTTCTCGGCGAGGTCGAGGAGTACTTCATCGAGCAACTCGCGCCGGCGACACCTTCGTCTTCGCGGGCGAGGTGTTGCGCTTCCAGGGTTTGCGCGAGATGGACGCGATCGTCACCCGTGCGCATGCCACGGACGCCAAGGTGCCCGCCTATGAGGGCGGTAAGTTCCCGCTCTCGACCTATCTCGCCGAGCGCGTGCGTCTGATGCTGGCCGAGCGGCGGCACTGGGCCAAATTGCCGGACCAGGTCTCCTACTGGCTGAGGCTGCAATCGGCGTTTTCGATCGTTCCCACGCGCGCGAAATGCTGATCGAGACCTTTCCGCGCGGGCAGCGCCACTATCTTGTCTGCTATCCGTTCGAGGGCAGGCTCGCCCACCAGACGCTCGGCATGCTTCTCACGCGGCGTCTGGAGCGGGCGGGCGCGGCACCGCTCGGCTTTGTCGCCAATGAATATGCGCTGGCGGTCTGGGGCCTCAACGATATGGGCGCCATGATTGCGAACGGGCGCCTGGACCTCAAGGACCTCTTCGACGAGGACATGCTGGGCGACGACCTCGATGCCTGGCTCGCCGAATCCAATCTGATGAAGCGGTCCTTCCGGGTCTGCGCCATCATTTCCGGCCTGATCGAGCGGCGGCATCCTGGTCAGGAGAAATCGGGGCGCCAGATGACCGCCTCCTCCGATCTCATCTACGATGTCCTGCGCCAGCATGAGCCCGATCACGTCCTGCTGAAGGCCGCTTTTGCCGATGCGGCAACCGGGCTCATCGATCTGCGGCGGCTGGGCGAATTCTTGAAGCGAATTGGCGGACGAATCAGGCATAGTGCGGTGAGTCGCGTATCGCCGCTTGCCGTTCCCGTCATGCTCGATATCGGGCGTGAAAGCGTTCCGGGCGATGCCGGCGACACTCTGTTGCGTGAGACCGCCGAAGAACTCGTCGCCGAAGCTCTGGGAGAAGGGGCCTTGGGTGAAGAGACGCAGAGCCCTGGGGGGGAGCATGCTGCAAGCCAGACTTGATCTCATGCCAGAGACCGCACCGACATTGCGTTCGCATCTCACGATCGGACGACATTCGCTGCAGCCGCTCACGGCCGGCGCCCTGTACTGGCAGGCGCAAGACGCGTTGCTCGTCGCCGATCTCCATTTGGAGAAGGGCGCGGCCTTTGCCGCCCGCGGCATGCTGCTTCCGCCCTACGACACGCGGGCGACCCTATCGCGGCTGCAAAGGATCATCGACGCGCTCGATCCAAGCCGCGTCATTGCGCTTGGCGACAGCTTCCACCGCAGCGAATGCGCCGACAATCTAGTTGAGGACGATTTCGCGCTGTTGCGGTCGCTGCAAAAGGGGCGGGATTGGTTTTGGATCTGCGGCAACCACGATCCGCATCTGCCCGACAGTGTTGGCGGGACGGTCTGCGGCTCGCTCACCATCGAGGGCGTCGTGTTGCGGCACGAGCCGTCGAATACGGCCATGGGCCCCGAGATCGTCGGGCATCTGCATCCCATCGCGCGGATTTCCAGGCGCGGCACCGTTGTCCGGCGCCGCTGCTTCGCCACCGATGGCAGCCGCCTGGTGATGCCGGCGTTTGGTGCCTATACGGGCGGGCTCAACGTCCTGGACGAGGCCTTCAAATCGCTCTTCTCCTGGCAGCAGCTCGAAGCCTGGATGATGGGGCGCCACGCGGTCTATCCCGTGTTGGGCAGTTTGCTGCGGCCCGACTGAGGGCCCGCTAGTCACGGCGGAACGCGAACCAGCCCATCAGCCCCGCGAGCACGGCGATCGCGATGCCCAGCAGGCCGTACAGGAACGGCTTGTGGAAGGCGAGATTGTAGATCGTCGCCTCCATCCCGGCCTTGGTGACCTCCAACGACCCGTTGGTCCGGCTCGCAAGGTCACCGTCGCGGAAGAGGTAGACGTCCACGAGATAGAGGCCCGTGGACAGGTTCACCGGCAACGCAACTGTTCCGCGGAACAGGCTGCGGCCGATAAACACCACGCCGGAATCGTTGACCGTGTACAGATTCCTTTCTTCCATCAGCCGGATCAGGGCGGATTTGAAGCTCTGCTCCTGCGGGCTGCCGGCCGTGTCGCGGCTGAAATCGAGTGCCGAGAGGCCGATCCCAAGTTCGCGCAGAGTGTCGTCGGAAGCGATCGCCCGGATCGGCCGGGAGGACAGAACCGCGTAGAAGCTTGGGATATCCGTATACGTCTTGCCGGGGCCGTTTATCCAGAGCCCGGCCACGCGCGTCTTCTTCCGCACCACGACCGAATCGTTTGGGCCGCGAACCACGGCGATCACATCGTAGGTCCCGCTGGCCGGCATCCGGGCATCGCTGAAATCGACACTTCCGAAAATGAGGATCTCGATGCCGGTGAAATTCGATTGGATGGTGATCTGGCGGGTCGAGATGTCGGCCTGCACCTTCTCCTGACTGGTCCCCGGTTTGACGACGGGGGCCGGGGGCACGGGAGCCTGGGCGCGCGCGGCACCGCCAAGGAGCATCACGAATAGGAGTAGAAGGCCGAGTCGAGAGACGCCCATCTCAGCCTCCCGCCGCCGGAATGATGCTGTAGATATCGGCCGGGCGTGCAACCAGGTCGATCAGGATACGGACGGCGACCCCGAGCACCATAAGCGCCAGCAGCGCGCGGAGCTGCTCGCCGCGCAGTTTCTGGCCCGCCCGCACGCCGAACTGGCCGCCGATGACGCCGCCGATGATGAGCAGGAAAGCGAGAAGGATGTCGAGCGTGTGGTTCAGCGTGGCGTGCAACAGCGTCACCAGCGCCGTCACGAAGATGATCTGAAAGATCGACGTGCCGACGACGATGTTGGTCGGCATGCGCAAAATGTAGATCATGGCCGGAACCATGATGAAGCCGCCGCCCACGCCCAGGAACGACGCCAGCAGTCCCACCAATCCGCCGATCGCCAGCGGCGGAATGGCGCTGATGTAGAGCCGCGACCGTGGAAAGCGCATCTTGAAGGGCAGGCCGTGGATCCAATTGTGCTGGCCCGACTTCCGTGCGGACACGCTCTTGCCCGCCCGCTGACGCCGCATCACGTTGACGCTCTCCCACAGCATCAGCGCGCCGATCGTGCCGAGAAAGACGACGTAGGTCAGCGAGATGATGAGTCCTGCCTGTCCCACGCCGCGCAGATATTTCAAGAGGAGGACGCCGACGAGCGCGCCGGCGACGCCGCCGGCGATCAGGAGGGCGCCCATGTGCAGATCGACATTGCCGCGCCGCCACTGAGCGAGCGTGCCGGAAACCGAAGTGCCGACGATCTGATTGGCGCCCGTGGCCACGGCGATGGCGGGGGGGATGCCGGAAAGCATCAGAAACGGTGTGAGCAGGAAGCCCCCGCCGACGCCGAACATGCCCGACAGAAACCCCACCGCCGCACCGAGACCCAGCATCACCAAGAGGTTCACTGAAATCTCGGCAATCGGCAGATAAATCTGGAACATCGGCTGGTCGGTCAGAGGCGGAGCGCTCGTGCACCGTGTTCGCCGCACGCCGACGAGTCAATGCGCTAAGCGGATCGAGTTGCAATTCTCACCGAATTTCAGGCGGAAGTGTGGACAGGCTGCCGGATGGGCGCAGCCCGCCGGGGTCTAGCTTGCGAGAGCCTCGAGTTGAGCGACCAGGGGGACCGTGACTTCTCCGGTCTCGGCGAGGCCATTCCGCTGCTGGAAGCGCTTGACGCCCGCACGGGTCTTCTCTCCGGACAAGCCGTCGGGGATGCCCACATCGTAGCCGAGCTTGTTGAGCAGCGTCTGGGCCCGGCTCACCAGCGTGGACCCTTGGGGCGGTTTGGTCTCGGCCGCCGCGGAGGTCTTGCCTCCCCAGGAATCGGGCTCGGCCACCGTGTTCGCTTCCGGCGAGATCGCCTTCGGCTTCCAGTTGGCGACCTTCCCGTCGACAGCCACGATCGTCTCCGCCGGCAGTTTCGCGGCGACCAGGTCACGGCGCTTCTGCGCTTCCGTATCGCCCTGCTTGGCCGCCAGCACGTACCATTTATAAGCGTCGGCGAGATCCTTGCTCCGGCCCAGGCCGTGCTCGGCCAGGATGCCGAGATTGAACTGGCTGTCCGCCAGGCCCCGCAGGGCCGCTTCTCCGTACCATTTCGAGGCGAGCGCGTAGTTCGGCGTCGTGCCGCCGCCGCCGCTCACGCTCACGGCGAGATTGTGCATGGCCTTGATGTTGCCGCGCTCGGCCGCCGCCAGGTACCAGCTGCGGGCCGTGTCGATATTGGCCGTCACGCCCACGCCGCGCTCATACATGGTGCCGAGCCGGTATTGCGCCGGAGCGAGGCCGCCCCGGGCCGCACGCTCCATCCATTCGGCGCCCGTCTTCGGATCGGCCATGGTGCCGAGACCGTCGATATAGCGGACGGCGACGGTGTACTGGGCCATGGGGTAGCCCTTCGACGCGGCCTCGCGCAAGTCTTCCGAGCCCAGGGCGGCCGGCGGCATCGGTCCGCTCACGGATGTTGCTGTCAGCTTCTCGGCCATCGCCACCTCGGTCGCGGAAGCGGGCTCCTCGACGGAGAATTCCACATCGCCCGGGAGGGCCGCGGCCTCGGTCGACTTCAGCGAGGCAAGTTGGGGCGCGGGCGTGATCTCGCTCGCGGGCATGCCTCGGGCGGGCGACTTGGGAATGTCGGTCACGCCGGGCACGGCCTGGCCGACCCGGTCTTGCAGCGGCACCATACCGGGAATAGGCGCGATCTCCGGAGTGGGCAGGAGCCGGAACGACCCGGATTGCTGGTCGCCGGGGCCCTGGCCGGCTTCCGCCGGCGTGCCCTCTGCGGCCGGCTGCCCCGCGCCGCTTTGCGGGAGCGCGCCGACATCGTCGGCCGTCTTGGACCCAAGCCGTCCATAGAGCAGGAGCGCGCTGATCGTGAGGAGGATGGCGGCCGAAATGATCAGATAGGGCCGCTTCCGGCCGCTTGCCTGTTCGGCCGGTGCCGTGTCGAGCACCGGAGCCCGCAAGGGCCGGCGGTCTTCACGAGATTCTGCCAGGGCCGCGGCCTGGGCCGCCGCGGCTTGGGCGGCGCGGCGCGCGGCGGCGACCATGTCGTCGGACGCACCAGCCTCCCAGTCCGATTCTGGTTCCGGGGTTCGGGCCTGCGGGCTACCTTCCACATGCGGGGCTCTGGCCCGCTCGAAGGCGGCCAGAAGGTTTCGTGGCTTGACGTTGGCGCCCGTGGCATCGAGCCGGCTGCGCAACGACTCCTTGACGCGCAGTTCAGCCTCGTCGGGGCTCGAGGGCGCTGGCCGCCGGGCTGCGATGCCGTTGGCCTCGGGCCCCGGTGCCGGGGCGGTTGCGCGGGCCGCGCGCGGCCTGGCGTCTTTGTCCGGTGCCTCCGTTTGCGGCGGTCGCGTGCGCGGCGGCTGAGATGCGGCCGCGGCCGGTCCGGCCGGTCTTGGCCGCTGGCGTTCGGATTTCGCGACGAAAGGATTGGTCTGAGGCGAACGCGCGACGGGGCGTTCGACCTGTTGCACGAGCTCCTTCAGAGACTCGTGAACCGATTGAAGCGAGCTGTTGAGCTTATCGTCCGCCTGCCGGCTGGTACTGCTCACCGCGTTGAGTTCGCGCTGCATCGCCTCGAGACGCTCGGTTGTCTTTTGCGAGTCGTCGGCGACCAGGCGCGCGGCCTCCACGGCGGCCTTGGCCGCGATCTCCTGAAGCTGCGCCGCATCGATCTCGGGGGTCGTGCGGCTTGCGTCCTTGTCTTCCAAACGTGCGAGCAATTGGACCAGGCGTTCCTCGACGCCGCCGAGCCGGCCGAGCTGTTCTTCGGCGCGGGTCAACTGGCGGCCCATGTCGGCAATCTGCTGCTCCACATGTTCCAGGGCCGCCCGGTTCGGCGCGGCCTCGAGGGACTGGGCGATCTGGTGGCCGACCTCCTCGAGACGGGCGTTCAGCGCCTCGATCGTGCTGCTCGGCATTGCCGCGCCGATCGACTGTTCCAGCCGGTTCGCCATCTCGGCGAGCCGGTTGTCGAAATCCGCAGGCGCCAGGGGCTTCGGCTCCCAAGCCCAGTCGGCCGGCTCGAGGTCCGGGGCCAGGTGGCTGGGCCCACGCGAGGACGAGATCGATTGGGCGAAGGGGCTGGGCGGGGGCGTCGGGCGGGCGGCTCGGACGGTGTCGTCGTCGAGGTCGCCCCGGAGGCCGCCCGTGAGCACGCGGCCCAAACGTTCGAAATCGTCGAGGTGCGTCTTGGGTTCGCTCTCCAGACGCCGGGCCAGGCTGCTGACCTGTTCGTGGAGCCGGTCGAAGGTCTCGGCATTTTCGGGCGTGCTCGTGCTGCGCGCGGCATCCGTCGTCTGCGAGAGCTGATCGAGTCTTGCGTGAAGCTCGTCGAGGGCCTGGCCGTAGCGGCGCTCGGTCTCCTCGACGCGATCCACCAGCCGGCGCAACAGGGATTCGACGGTGCGTTGATCCATGGGCTCGCCGAGAGGCGTATCGAAGGATGGATCGAGGGGCGCGTCGTGGGGTGCCTCCAAGTGCGGCTCGGACCGCCAGCCACCGGGATTGCTGTCGTTGCCTCCGTCGCGTGCCGAAGTTTGCCAACCTGCCTTTGAAGCCATACCGTTCCCCATGGATAAGCCGCCGTTTCCGCGCCCCAAGCGGGTTCCGGCGCAAACGCTCGGGTGGTCCCGTCACGCTCGTATGGACGGTGGCAAGGCAGGGTAAATTTTCTCTTAAGGATTGCCCGATATCGGGACAGGCGGGCCCTGAAAGCGGAATAAATTAGGGGGAGGACGCGCCCGTGGCGGGTCTGGAGGAGCGGAGCCATGCCTTGACCGTGCAGACGCGCGGCAAGGGTTTCGTCGAAGTGACGCGGGCGGTCGCCGCCTGGCTCGAGTCAGTCGGTGCTCAAAGCGGTTTGCTGACGGTCTTCGCCGCCCATACCTCGGCCTCCCTGACGATCCAGGAAAATGCCGATCCGAATGTCCGGGTCGACCTGCTCGACGCGCTGGAACGGTTCGCGCCCGAACATCACCCCTACGCCCATCACGAGGAGGGGCCCGACGACATGCCAAGCCACATCAAATCGATGCTGACCGAGGTCAGCCTCTCGATCCCCGTTCGCGCTGGCGTTATGGCACTCGGCACATGGCAAGGGATCTATCTCGTGGAGCACCGTGCCGCGCCGCACCAGCGCCGGCTCGTCCTGAGCTATATCGGCCGCGTGGGTCCGGCCTAATCAGTCGCCCGCGCAGTCAATCGCCAGCGTAGGTCCGTGTCGCGGCGATCAGGGCGTGCACGATGCCCGGTTCCGTCATGGCATGCCCGGCGTCCGGAACCACGCGCAATTCGGCCGCAGGCCAGGCGTTGGCCAGGTCGAACGCATTCTTCATCGGCGTGACCACGTCGTAGCGGCCATGGACGATCGTCCCGGGAATGGCGCTCAGGCGGTCCGCGTTGCACAAGAGCTGACCGTCGTCTTCGAAGAACCCGCCATGGACGACGTAGTGGCACTCGATGCGCGCAAGGGCGAGCGCGTAGTAGTCCGCGGTGAGATGGCGCTCGCGGTCGTGGTCCGGAAGCAACGACAGGGTCCGTCCCTCCCAAGCGGTCCATGCGCGCGCGGCCGCGAGCCGGACGTCCTCGTCCGGACTCGTCAAGCGCTTGTAATAGGCGCCGATCAAGTCGCCGCGCTCGTTCTCCGGAATGGCGCGGGTGAACTCGGCGAAGGCCTCGGGAAACAGCCAGTTGCAGCCGTCCCGATAGAACCAGTCGAGTTCGGAACGCCGCATGAGGAAAATACCCCGCAGGATCAGTTCGCGGACACGGTCCGGGTGCGTCTGCGCATAGGCGAGGGCGAGGGCCGACCCCCAAGAGCCGCCGAACACCTGCCAGGTTTCGATGTCGAGATGGGCGCGCAGGGCTTCCATGTCGGCGACGAGGTCCCAGGTCGTGTTGTGTTCGATCGCGGCATGGGGGAGCGATCGCCCGCAGCCGCGTTGATCGAACAGCACGATCCGGTAGAGCCGGGGATCGTGGAAGCGGCGCATGACCGGCGCGACGCCGGCGCCCGGTCCGCCGTGCAGGACGACGACAGGCTTGCCTACCGGGGATCCGCATTCCTCGAAATGCAGCTCGTGCCCGCCGGAGACCTTGAGGCGTCCCGAGCGAAAGGGCACGGTCGCGGGGTAGAGGGGAAAGCGCTGCGGCTCGGTCGGGGTGTTCAAGCGATGCTCGTCAATCTGCCTTGCGGCGCGCGATCTCGGCTTGCGCCTCCGCCTGGTCGTAGAGGGTTTCACCGTCGGGACGCCGCATCGCCTCGAAGAATGCGTTGTCCGTCGCGGAGGGGGCCGGGCCGTAAAGACTGGCGCCGATTCCGGCAGCGAGCGCAAGCACGACCGAGACGAGACTCACGGCCGCCGTTCCCACGGCCGTTTCGGCAATGCCGACAAGGCTGCCCGCGATAACGCTGAGGAACATGATCGCGAAGCCGGCCGCCATACTGGCCAGCCCACCCCACACCGTGCAGCGTTGCCACCATGTCGACAGAAACAGGGGCGGAAAAAAACGTCGCGGCCACGAGGGCAAGGGCGGTGATCGCGTAGCTCAACGAGTCCACGTCGGCGATGAACAGGTAGATCGCCGTGAGCAGCGCGATCGCGGCGATGGCACCCCAGGCGGCCAAGAGCCGCGGCAGGACGATGGGCTGCGGATCGATCGACCTGTAGAAATCGTCCGCGAGGCTCGCGCTCAACGTGAACAGGTGGGAGCCGGAGGCCGCGAGTGCGATCCCAAGGCCGGCGGCGGCAATCAGCGCGGTGAGGATGTAGGGCAGCGCCGCGAGCATCGGCAAAGCAAGCGCGATCCCGTCCCGCGCGATCTGCAAGTCGCCGACGCCGATCGAGCCGTCCCCATTAAGATCGGTTGCGCGGAAGACCTCCATCTCGCTGAGGCCGTTGAACCAGGCCGGAAGACCTTGCATCGGGATGAGTACGACATCTCCGAACATCAGGACTTTGGCAAACACGACCATGGCGGGGGCGGTGATGCCGAAAAGGGCAACCAGCAGGAGCGCCCAGGCCGTCGAGCGGCGCTGATCGGCAACCGAGGCGGTCACGCCGCTGCGGGCCAAGAGGCTCGGCAGGGCCGCGGTGCCCAGGGCGATACAGACGAACAGAGCGAAGA
Organism: Methyloceanibacter methanicus; assembly: GCF_001723285.1. Lineage (GTDB taxonomy): Bacteria > Pseudomonadota > Alphaproteobacteria > Rhizobiales > Methyloligellaceae > Methyloceanibacter > Methyloceanibacter methanicus. The sequence continues at coordinate 347,926 of NZ_LPWG01000010.1, forward strand.
ACCCAGCCTCTGAGATCATGCTGAAGGGCTGGAGAAAGGGCTTTTCCGCGGCGGCGGGTTCGTGACCGGGCAAGCCGGTGGACGAGCCCGGTTCGGCTGCGACGACGCCTGACGCAACTTCGGCGTTCGTCAGCGAGTCGAGCATTTCGCCATAGGTGAACTGTGGCGCGGGCAGATTGGTCAGCACCACGGCGACGACGGTCAGGGGAATGGCAAGCCCCAGGCCGCCGGTGATGAACTGGGCGCTGCCGGACCAGGTCAGCGCGCGCATGCCGCCGAGGGTACCCGTGGCGGCGATGAACAGGACGACAATGAGCACGCTAAGCCAGTAGGCCGCCGGCAGGAAGATCGACAGCACCATCGCGGCGATATGCACCTCCGCGGCCAGCAGCAGAAAGGTCGGCGCGATCTGGAGCGCGCTCGCGACCATCCGCGTTTGCCGCGAGCGGAATCGCTGTTCGAAAAAGGCGGGCAGCGTGTAGGCGCCCACCCGGCGCAGATAAGGTACGAACAGCACACCCGCCAGCAACAGACCGCAGACCCAGCCAAGGCCGATCGCGAGCCCGTCGAACCCGGCAAAGAACAGCGCGCCCGTATAGGCGAAAAAGCCCGTGCCGCCGACGGTGATCGCCGCCAATAGGAATGCGTTGTAGACCTGTGGGACGCGCCGGCCGGAAACAAAGAAGTCCTCGATGTTGAGCGTCCGCGCGGCGACGGCGATGGCCATATAGAGGATCAGCGGCATCAAGATCATGAGCCGTGCGATCGATCCGCGCTGCCAGCCGAGTTGTTCGGCCATGGCCAGCAGGATCGCCAGGGACACGAACGAACTGGCGACAATGCCGTAATAGGCGCCGAGATGAGGGTTCGGCGTGCGCTGGCGAGACTGGAGAGCCATCGCTAGGTGATCTCCTCGTTCATGCTGCGCGTGAGGTCGATCCTCTCCTGGACGCGCACATACCAGAACGTGACGAAGACCGCGAAAATGAGAAGCCCTTGCGCCAAGAGGTAGAAGCCGAGCGGAAAATGGAGGAACCAAATCCGGTTGAGCGGGAACGCGTAGACGATGGCGACGGCCACGGCAAAGAGCACAGCCGACACGGAGGTGATGGCGACCGCCAATGTGCGCAGCTGATGCCGGTCGCGGGCCGCGTTCTCGATCTCGACGTCCTGTTGCGAGTCCTGCTCGGTATTCTGCGTCGTCACGCGTTCTGCCCCGTTGCACGCTTCAGATTATGCCGTGGCTCGCGGCCGTCAGGGTACGGCAGCCTGGCCAGGGCAATGCGGGATATCGGAAGCACTTAGCAGCAAGGCCCGGCCATGCAAACCGTCCTTCGCGACGAAGGCGGCGAAAATGCGTTTGCCGCCGGGACTGTGACGCGACGGCTCATGCGCCCAAGGGTGTTCCCAACGATGCCAATCGACCCGTTACCGGCCGTCGTCAGATTTCCACTGTTCTCAATTGTGTATCCGCCCGCGATCGCGCGCGTGGAGACAAGCACCGTGCCGGTCGGCAGGGCAGGACGGCATTGAGCCGCTCGGTGATGCCGCCCCGTGGTTACCGCAAACCAATCAGCCGGGTTCGGGGCAGGGTGGATGAAAAGTCCGTGGCGAGCCAGGGGGAAGAACCCGATCGCTCCACAGGTCCGTGCCGAATCCTGGCGTGAGTTGCTGGAAAGAAACAGGTTTTCGCCGCGCGCCCCCGAAAGAGATTCTGTGTCCTGCGCGGGGCAGAGACAGAAAATTATCCTTCGTTTCCGGGCCAACGAGAACAATTTTGCACTAAATCCGGCGTATGGACTTTTCCGAGAGAATGATTTTTCACTAATCAACCCCAACCTAGGGCGCGCCGCGCGTTTCCCGACGGTGCGGGGGTTGGGTCGAGCGGAGAATGGGCGCAGCACCAGTCGGCATCGGGGCCGGCGGGTGCGGCTCCTCGTGTTTTTGACGGACTTGCGAGGCGGGTCGCCGCCGCGTACACGGGCCGCTTGGTCGAACCGCGACGCCGAGTTGGGACGCGACGCCTTTTGGAAGGTGGCTTGGAACATGTTCATTACCGTGCGCATGCCTGACGGCACCACGCATCGCCTCGAAGCCCTCGAGGGCTGGCGTGTGATGGAGGTCATCCGCGATTGGGGTCTGCCCATCAAGGCGGAGTGCGGCGGCGCCTGCGCGTGCGCGACCTGCCATGTTTGGGTCGCGGAGAACTGGGTCGACAAGCTTGTGCCGCCGACGGACGAAGAGACCGAGATGCTCGATGGCGCCTTCTCCGTGGACGATCGCCGTTCGCGGCTGTCGTGCCAGCTGATCATGCGCCCGAGCTCGACGGCCTGGAAGTGGAGCTTGCACCCGAGAGCCTCTCCGAGATCTCCGAGCCTCCAGCAGCGACAGGGACGTCAGGCTGATGCGGACCTTCCCCCTCTTTGTGAGCTTCGATGGCAAGCCGCCGCTCGTGGTCGGCGGGGGTCCGCTCGCGGCCGTCAAGGCGCGGCTTCTTCTTATGCGGGCCGATCGCGTCGACGTCGCAGCCGAGACGCTGGATCCGGAACTGGCGAACCTCGAGAACGAGGGCAAGGTGGTCTTGCAGCCGGCTCACCCGGGGGTCGATCAGATTCGCGGCCGTCCGCTTGTGATCTCGGCCACCGAGATCGAGGGCGAGGACGCACGCATCGCAGAGATCGCGCATGCCTTGGGCGTGCCCGTCAACGTGCCGGACCGGCCGGCCCTATGCACCGCCCTGCTGCCGGCGATCGTGGATCGCGGCGAACTCACCGTCGCGATCGGGACCTCGGCCGCGGCGCCGGTCTTGGCCCAGCGTCTGCGCGCCCGGTTGGAGCATGAGCTGCACCCGCGGCTCGGCGAGCTCGCAAGACTTGCGGGCACGTTCCGCGGTCGCGTGGCCGGAGCGTTGCCGGAAGGCCCGCGCCGCCGCCGTCTATGGGAAACGATCTTCGACGGTCCGGCCGCCGACGCCATGCTCCAGGGTGATGAAGCGCTGGCCCGCGGGCTGATCGACATTGAAATCGAGCGGGCGGCAATGGCCGGTGACCGTGACGGCCAGGCGCCGCAAGGCCGTGTCGTTCTCGTCGGTGCAGGTCCTGGAGATCCCGAGCTTCTGACGATGAAGGCCATCCGGGCCCTGAAAGCCGCCGATGTCGTCTTTCACGACAAGCTGGTGGGCGAGGGCGTCTTGGACTTGGCGCGCCGCGAGGCGGAACTGATTTCCGTCGGTAAGGCGAAGGGCGCCCACAGCGTGCCGCAGGCGGAGATCAATGCGCAGCTGGTCGCGCGCGCGAAGTACGGCAGACGGTCGTGCGCCTCAAGGGCGGCGATCCCTTCATTTTCGGCCGGGGCGGCGAGGAACTCGACGCGTTGCGGGCCGAGAACGTTGCCGTCGAGGTGATCCCGGGCGTCACGGCCGGGGCCGCAGCTGCGGCCAGCCTGCAGATTCCGCTGACCCATCGCGACGTGTCGCACACGGTGACCTTCGTGTCCGGCCACGAGGCCGGCGGGAAGGCGCCGAGCTTCGACCATCTCGATTTGACGGCGCTGGCCTCGGGCAACAACACGCTGGTCGTCTATATGGGCGTCACGACCGGGGCCGTCATCGCCCGGCGCTGCTGGCCGCAGGCTTCCGCGAGGGGCTGCCGGTCATCGCGGTGGAAAATGCCAGCCGCGCGAACGAGCGGCGCATCGCCACCACGATTTCGACATTGGCGGAGGACGCCGGCAGTCTTGGTTTGAGCTCTCCGGCCGTTCTCATCTTCGGCGAGGTTGCCGGACTGCCCGCCGCCGGCGCGTGAAACGATCTTGGCTCACGAGGAGGTTGTGCGCTCCTATGCCTAGTGTTGTAACCGCAAACCGCCTGGACGACGGCATTGTCGTCTATCTCGCCCCTGGCGGCGGCTGGAGCGAGAACCTGGCCGACGCCGCCCGCGCCGAAGGCGAAGACGAGGTCAAGGCGCTGGAGGCCGTTGCCGACGCGGCCGTGCGCGATCGCCTCGTCATCAGCGTTTACCCCATGCCGGTCGAGGTGAAAGACGACGGCACGGTCGATCCGATTTCCGTGCGCGAACGCATTCGCGCGTCCCACCGCACGACGCTGACAAAGGATTGGTACGATGTACCGCTATGATGAGTTTGACCACGCCTTCGTAAACGAGCGCGTATCGGAGTTTCGCGCCCAGGTCGGGCGGCGTCTCGCGGGCGCGCTGTCCGAAGAGGAGTTCCGGCCCTTGCGCTTGCGCAACGGGGTCTACCTCCAGCTGCACGCCTACATGTTGCGGATCGCCATTCCCTACGGCCAGCTGTCGCCGCGCCAGTTGCGTCAGCTCGCCATGATCGGCCGCAAATGGGATCGCGGCTACGGCCATTTCACGACGCGCCAGAATCTCCAGTTCAACTGGGTGAAGCTGGTCGACATTCCCGACGTGCTCGCCGCGCTTGCCGAGGTCGAGATGCACTGCATCCAGACGAGCGGCAATTGCGTGCGCAACGTCACCTCCGATCCGTACGCGGCCGCGGCGGTCGACGAGTTGGAAGACCCGCGCGTCTGGTGCGAGATCTTGCGCCAATGGTCGACGCTGCATCCGGAGTTCAACTGGCTGCCGCGCAAGTTCAAGATTGCCGTGTCCGGCGCGGCGGAGGACCGTGCGGCCACCGCGTTCCACGATATCGGTCTTCGCATCGTGCGCGGACCCAACGGCGAGAACGGCTTCCGCGTCCTCGTCGGCGGCGGTATGGGGCGTACGCCCTATGTGGGTCAGGTGATCCGCGAGTTCCTGCCCAAGGAGCATTTGCTGTCCTATGTGGAGTCCATCCTGCGCGTCTACAATCTGCTCGGACGCCGGGACAATCTCTTCAAGGCGCGTATCAAGATCCTCGTCAACACGCTCGGCATCGACAAGTTCCGCGAGGCCGTGGAGGCGGATTGGGAGGCCACGAACAAGGCCGGGATCGATCTGCCCGAGGACGAGGTTCGCCGGATTGCGTCCTACTTCGCGCCGCCGGACCTTCCCGAACAGCCGTCCCGTGACGAGGCGCTGGCCGCGCGCCGCGAGGCCGACCCGCGTTTTGCCGGCTGGTACCGGAACAACGTGCTGCCGCATCGGGTTCCTGGCTATGCGTCGGTCGTGATCTCGCTGAAGGAGCCTGGGCGCACGCCGGGCGACGCCTCCTCCGACACGATGGATCTCGTGGCCGACCTGGCAGAGCGCTTCGGCCATGACGAGATCCGGGTGAACTACACCCAGAACCTCGTGCTGCCGCATGTGGCGCGGGCCGACATCCCCGCGCTCTACGACGTGCTGGCGGAAGCGGGCCTTGGCGTCGGCAATAACGAGCTTCTGGGCGACATGATCTGCTGCCCGGGCCTCGATTACTGCAACCTCGCCAATGCGCGCTCGATCCCCATCGCGAAGGAGATCGCCAAGAAGTTCGAAGATCCCGCGCGGCAGACCGAGATCGGCAAGCTCAGGGTCAACATGTCGGGCTGCATCAACGCCTGCGGTCATCACCACGCGGGCAATATCGGCATTCTCGGCGTCGATAAGAAGGGTACGGAGCTTTACCAGATCACGCTGGGGGGTAGCCCGAAGGACGACGCCGCGGTGGGAACGATCATCGGACCCGGGTTCCGCGCCGAGAAGGTTCCCGATGCCATCGGCACCATCGTCGATACCTATGTCGAAAGACGTCACGAGGGAGAGAGCTTCCTCGAAACCTGGCGCCGCGTCGGTGCCGCGCCGTTCAAGGAGGCTCTCTATGGTGCTCGTTGATTTGACGACTGGCTCGCTGATCGCCGAGCCCGATGTGGCCGCGACCGTCTTGGAGCCGACCGCGGACCACGACGCATTGACGTCGGCCGCCGGCGGCAATGCCGGTCCCATCGCCATCGTGTTCCCAAGTTTCGCCGATGGGCGCGGCTTCAGCCTGGCGCGGATCCTCCGCGACCGGCTTGGCTTTGCCGGCGAGATTCGCGCCGTCGGGTCGCTCATTCCCGACCAGTCGCAATTCCTGCTGCGATCCGGTTTCGATACCGCCGAAATCACCGATCCCGACGCCGCCGAAAGCTGGACCGTATCGCTTGCCCATATCCGCCGCAGTTACCAGCCCGCCGCGCGGAACCCTTTGCCGTTGCGTTGGAACGCGTCCGCCAAGGCCGCGGAGGAACTGGACCGTGAGCTCGCTGCGACCGACGATCTCGTCGAGCGCATCAAGCTGATCGCCGAGCGCGTCGACGGCCGCATCGCCTTTTCGACGAGCCTCGGTCTGGAAGATCAGGTGATCCTGCAGGCCATCGCCAAGTCCGGTGTGACGAAGGCCGGCGCGGAGGTGGACGTCTTTACGCTCGATACGGGCCGGCTGTTTCCGGAAGTCCTGGAAACGGTCGAACTGTCCGAGCTGCGCTACCGGACGCGAATCCGCCTCGTGGTGCCCGATGCGCGCGAGGTCGAGGAACTCGTGAACCGCGATGGCGTGTACGGGTTCCGCCAGTCCGTCGACAACCGGAAGAGCTGCTGCGAAATCCGGAAGGTCCGGCCGCTGAACCGGGCCCTGCAGGGCGCGCAAGGCTGGATCACCGGGCTTCGCCGCGAACAGTCGCAGGCCCGCGCGGACGCGCCCATGGCCGAGTGGGACGAGGAGCGCGGGCTCATCAAGGTCAACCCGCTTGCCGACTGGTCCGACGAACAGGTCAACGCCTATATCGATGCCAACGACGTCGTGGTCAATCCGCTGCATGCGCAGGGCTTCGTCTCGATCGGCTGCGCCCCGTGCACGCGCGCGATCGAGCCCGGCGAGGAGCCGCGCGCGGGCCGCTGGTGGTGGGAGGCCGAGGACAAGAAGGAATGCGGCTGCACGTGGCCGAGTCCGAGCGGCGGTCCACGGTGCCCGCCGAGGAAGAGGAGCAAGCCGCGTGACCGCGCTGACGTCTCATCTCAAGCTTCTCGAGGCCGAGAGCATCCACATCTTCCGCGAGGCGGCCGCGCAGTTCCGTGCGCCGGTGCTGCTCTATTCGATCGGCAAGGACTCGACGGTTCTGCTGCATCTGGCGCGCAAGGCGTTTTGGCCCGCCAAGCCGCCGTTCCCGCTGCTTCACGTCGACACGACGTGGAAGTTCCGCGACATGATCGCCTTCCGCGACCGGACGGTGTCGGAGATGGGGCTCGACCTCATCGTGCACACCAATCACGACGGTGCCGCGAAGAACATCAACCCGTTCGATTATCCGCCCTCTGTCTATACCGACATCATGAAGACCCAGGCTTTGCGCCAGGCGCTCGACAACGGCGGCTACGATGCGGCCTTCGGCGGCGCCCGCCGCGACGAGGAGGCGTCCCGTGCCAAGGAGCGCGTCTTCTCTTTCCGCGCGGGCGGCCATAGCTGGGACCCGCGCCTGCAACGGCCGGAAATGTGGCAGCTCCTGAACGGGCGTCTGGGCAAGGACGAAACCGTCCGGGTGTTCCCGCTGTCGAATTGGACCGAGGCGGACGTCTGGCGCTACATCACGTTGGAGAAGCTCGACGTCGTGCCGCTCTATTTCGCGGCCGACCGTCCGACGGTCATGCGCGACCGGCAGATCCTGATGGTCGACGACGAGCGCATGCCGCTACCGGGCGAGCAGCCCACGATGCGCAAGATTCGCTTCCGCACGCTCGGGTGCTATCCGCTCACCGCGGCTATCGAATCCGAAGCGACCGAGCTGGACGCGGTCGTGACCGAGACCTTGGACGCGCGCGTGTCGGAACGGGCCGGCCGCTTGATCGATCATGACGAAGCGGGCGCCATGGAGATGAAGAAGCGCGAGGGGTACTTCTAATGAGCTTGGCTGCGCTTTCGGAAACACAATCCCCCCAATCGTCCGTACACGCGAGCGAGAAGTCCGAGGCCATGCTGCGGCTCTTGACCTGCGGCTCCGTGGACGACGGCAAATCGACACTGATCGGACGGCTGTTGTGGGACGCTGCCGGGGTCACCGACGATCAGCGCGCGCAAGTCATGCATGCCTCGCACGCGCGTGCGGTGAATGGGGAACGGATCGACTTTTCGCTCCTGCTCGACGGGCTCGTGGCCGAACGCGAGCAGGGCATCACCATCGACATCGCCTGGCGCTATTTCGAGACGGAGCGCCGCCGGTTCGTGATCATCGATTCTCCGGGGCATGAACAGTACACCCGCAACATGGCGACCGGGGCTTCGCATGCGGACGTCGCTATTCTGCTGGTCGATGCGCGCCACGGCGTGAAGCGACAGACGCGCCGTCACGCGGCGATCTGCAATCTTGTCGGCATCAGGAAAGTCGTTCTGGCCGTCAACAAGATGGATCAGATCGACTGGTCCGAAGAGCGCTATCGGGCCATCGAGGCGGACTTCCGCTCTCTCGCCGGAAATTTCGACTTCGTGGATATCACCGCCATTCCCGCTGCCGCGTTGACCGGCGCGAACGTCGTTGCGCGATCCGTGGAGATGCCGTGGTACGGCGGCCCCACGCTGCTGGAATATCTGGAGACCGTTGAGGCCAGGAACGAACCCGAAGACGCGCCGTTCCGCATGCCGGTGCAACTTGTGTTGCGGGCGTCCAACGATTTTCGCGGCTACGCCGGCACGGTGACGTCGGGCTCCATTCGCGTCGGCGACCGCGTCGTGGACGCACGGAGCGGACTTGGCGCCACGCTGCAGCGGATCTCCACGATGGACGGCGACCTCGAGACCGCGTCCAGGGGCGATGCCGTCACGCTCGTGCTCGATACCGATCTCGACATCTCGCGCGGTGCCGTGCTGACCGAAACGCAGCGCCGGCCGACCAACGCCGACGTGATCGAGGCGCGCCTCGTATGGTTGTCCGAGCAGCCGTTCGATCCGGAAGCCGGCTATCTGTTGCGCACCGCGACCGACCTGACGCCCGTGACCTCTATGAGCGTTTCCACGCTGATCGACTTCGAGACGCTCTCCTCGCGGCAGGCCCATGAGTGCGGCATGAACGACATCGCCGATTGCCGCATTCTGCTTGGCCGGTCGACGGCGCTCGACCTCTTTGGCGACCTGCCGCTGACCGGGAACTTCGTTCTGGTCAATGCACTCGACGGGGCGACCGTCGCCGGTGGCGTAATCACCTGGGTGCAGACGGGCGCTGCCGCCGTCGGCGACAATGTGCTTGTGCTTGACCGGGCCCGGCTGTCTGGCTTATGCGCGGACCTCGGCGATTCTCCGGAAGACAGAGTCGAGTACGAACGGCGTGCCCAAGAGGTGGCAATTCTGTTACGGTCGGCCGGCGTTCCGGTCCTGATCGAGACGGATCGCTAAAGGCTCGCCGGATCCGCTTCGGTTCCGATCGTGCCGGAAATGTCGGGGGAGGCTCTCATATATGATTGATCTCAGCGGGGTGCTCGCCCTGCTGCCGTTGGCTGGGGCTGGTTTTGGCGTTGGCTTCCTGGTGGGACTGACGGGTGTCGGCGGCGGTGCGCTGATGACGCCCTTGCTCATTTCGAGTTTTGGCGTTCCGCCATCCGTCGCGGTTGGTACGGACCTTCTCTACGCATCGGTCACCAAGACCGTGGGCGGCTGGCGGCATCACGTACAGGAAAATGTCGACTGGCCGATCGTGTTGCGGCTCGCCATGGGCTCGCTGCCGGCCTCGATCATCCTGCTCGCCGTGATTGCCTATGTTCCGCTGGACACCGAGGCCATGGCGGCGTGGATCCGCTATGGGCTCACCTTCGCGCTTCCCGTGAGCGCGGTCGCGATCGTGCTCTATCCCATCATGATGAAGTCGCACACCAACGGAAATGGCAGCGAAGGTTCGCCCGGCCGCGAGGCAGCGACCGTTCTGTTCGGTGCCGCACTCGGGCTTCTCGTCACGCTGACTTCGGTCGGTGCAGGCGCCATCGGCGTTGTCGTTCTGGCACTTCTGTTTCCGGCCCTGCCGGCCAAGCGGATCGTGGGCTCGGACATCGCCCATGCGGTCCCGCTGACGCTCGTGGCGGGCGCCGGCCACCTAGGTCTGGGGCATGTGGATTTCGGGATTCTGGTTGCGCTGCTGGTGGGTTCCATCCCCGGCATTCTGCTGGGAACGCGCCTTGCCGGTGTGGCACCGGACTGGCTGCTCCGGCCCTTGCTCGCGATGACCTGTGTTATGCGGCGTATGCGCTCCTCACGAAATAGGACGTGAGGAGCGCCGCGCCGGGGCGGAAAGATAGCAGGCCGCTAGGCCACCTGCCGCTCGGATTCCGTTCCAAGATATTCGTCGACGTTTTGCTTGGCGGCTGCCAACGCCTCTTCAGGGCTCGACGAGAGCGTCCGCAATTGGGACATGGCCAGCATCGGAAGGTCGTCCCGCGTGGGCAAGATATTCGCACACCAGTTGGACCATTCCTGACGTAGCCGGATCTCGTAGCCACGGTAGTGGGACCTCTCGCTTGTCATTCTCGAATCCTCCGCGATTCATGTCCCCCGTGCCGTTAGACATCGTGATTGTCATGGAACATTCAATAGCAATCGCATCGTGACCGCGCGCCGTGGCCAACAAGCGGGCGCTAGAGTTAAGTCTTTCTTTAGAGGAGGTTAGCGTCCCGCCGCGCGGAGAGGCGGCGTGACGTTGCCAAGATTTAATCTGGGTGCCGGGGCAGCCGGAACACGCCGCCGTCCTTCGGGTCGCGGGCGGTCATCCTGGCTTTTTCAATCCGTGTACGGCCTCGCGCGGCCTAACTCGGACACTGCTTGTTGAGAAAACCGCGGTTCATGAAGCGCGGGTTGCGCATAAACGGCGGCACCGGGCCCTTCCGGCAATCCTTGGCCGCCGCGCGCTTGTTCTTCTTCTGGACGGCGTACGTCTCGCCTGCTTTCTTCTTCTCGGCCAAAGCGGGCGTTCCCGCCACGCCGACTGCCCCGCAGAGCAGAATCGCACCAAGCCTGTGCAAGCGTGTCGGTCGTCTCATGAGGGGCGTCCTCGGGACATGTCGCCGGAAGCCTCGCAGCCAAGATCCGTTCGAGGCCTTCGGCAGCGTCACGTTGTGCGGTGCGCCGGCGAACATCGGCGCGATATCCTCTTCGCTGTATCCCGCAAGGCCGCAAGCGATCGGCGCGACCTCGAACAGCGCCCAAGGACGCGTCCTAGTGAAGTCCAGAAACTCGGCGATACTCTCGGCGATCTCATGGCGCTTCCGGGGCTCGGCGGATTTGCTCCGTGTCGGGATCGCATAGGCATTGCCTTGCAGCCCGGCCTTGGCCGAACACGGCGCCGCGGTTTCGCAGCGCTTCCAGCGCATCGCCCGCCTCGTGGCGTCCATCAAGATCGGAGCCGAACACAAACACGGGCCGGTCCATGTGCATAACGATGGTCTCCTTTGAAGGGTGGAACGCGTCCCGTTGGCCGGGACGCGTCTACGTTAACGAATGCACGCGTTGTATTTGTTGCGCCACTTGGCAGCCCGCGTCTCGCGGTAGCGGTTGTAATAGTAGTTGCAGTTCCGCGTCATGGCCGCGCGCCGGCGCCGACTCCCGTGCCGACCCAAAGGGCGCGCGTGCCCCAACGCGCACCGTTGTACACGCTTCGGGTCGCCCCCCGCACGCCGCGGTACACGCCCCGCGTCGCCTTGTTGAAGCCCTTGCCGACATTCTTCGCCACTCTCGGCCGGGCGTCCACCGGCGCTTCGAATGTCACTGTCGCGGCAAAAGCAACCATAATGAAGATCGAGAATGCTGTGATGACTCTCATGGCTCGGTTTCCTCCCTGTCCTCGCCTGCGTCGAGCCTAGCACAGGACGGTGCCGCATGCTTCCCTGTGCTAGTGGCGAGTCACGGGCGAAGGGACGAGGCTGCGGCGCCGCGGGTCGCAGCGACCTGACGCGATCCAGTGACCGAAAATTGACTGCAAAAGCACAATTACCTACTAGTTGTTCGAGTCGGACGCATACGGCAATACGAACTCCCGTGCCGTTGGCGCCCGTCGAATTCAACCATGTCCCTCTGGTATGCTCCTCTGGGGCTGCAACCCCGCAAGAGCGTCTGATCCCCAAGGAAAACACCTGATGCAGGGCGTGCGCGAAACGTTGGCGCGATGGCGCATCAGGGCGCACATGGCCTCCCCACGCTGGATCAGAACGGCCTATCGGGTTGCCGGGTCCGTGGGGCGCAACGCGCGATCGCGGCCCTTGCCGCCGGGTCTCGTCGAGAATTGCCGTTGCTGCCGGTCGCGATACGACCTGCTTGACCATCTGCCGAAAAACGGCGTCGTCATGGAGGTTGGAACCCAGCGGGGCGATTTTGCCCGGGCGATCGTGGAGCGGACCGCACCCAAGGAACTCCATCTCGTCGACATCGACTACACCCTGTTCGACGCGCAAGACCTCGGCGGCGACTTCGTCACCCGTCATTGCGGGATGAGTCACGAGGTCGTGGCCTCGTTCACGGACGCGTATTTCGATTGGATCTATATCGACGCGGACCACTCTTACGAGGCGGCTTTGCGGGATGCCAATGCGGCTGCGGCGAAGGTCAAGCCCGGGGGCTTCCTCGTCTCAACGATTTTGCTCATATCGACGCCGAGCTGGGGCGTACGGCGTCCACAGGGCTGTGACGGACTTCGTGCTGGAACACAAATGGCCGTTCGCCCTTTTCGCCTTCAGTCCGGACGCGCTTTACGACGTCGCGCTCCAGAAACCCGCGCGCTAGCCCCCCGCAAACGGTCCCGGTGCGGCACGCGGTCGGGCAACGCGGCGGCTAGTAGTAGCCCACGCACGCATAGTAGCGGTTCCACCAATAGCGGCTGCCGGTGGCGACGGCCCGGCGGTAGAGCCAGCCGCAGCCGCCGGAATAATATCCATAGCCGAAATAGGGCCGCGGATAGCCACGGAAATAACGATAATGCGACGGGCGTTTGCGCCGGGCGTAGTGGCTGTATTTGCTGCGCTTCTGGGCGGATTTCTTCCCGCCGCCGTGTCCTCGGCTTGGCTTCGCGTGTTTGCCGCCGCCGCCGCCATGGGCCCTCTTTCCGCCGCCCCCGCCGCCGTGGGCTTTCTTTCCGCCGCCGCCTCCCCCGCCACGGGCGTGCTTACCCCCCACCGCCGTGTCCGCCGCCCGCGTGGCGGCCCCCCGGACCCACCGCCGCGGCCGGCGCGCCCGTGGCCGACCAGCGTTGTCAGTTCGGCCGCCGTGTCGCCTGCCAGGACCGGCAGCGGCGCCGCTTCGACGGTCGCCGATGGAAGCCACGTGCCGAAGAGGGCGGCCACAAGGACCGTCGCCGCACTGAGCCGGATGATCATGGGGGTGCACTCCTTGAGGGTTGGGCGCGCTCTCGAACCTCGCGACACACGATCACAAAGTCGGGCCCGTATTGTGACGAGCCCTTCGCCGCTATCCACCTCGCAGGGGAGATCGCGCACGCCCGGCGCCTCAGAAATGCCTATTGAGACCTGGTGCCGCCGGACAGGATCGAACTGTCGACCTCGTCATTACCAATGACGCGCTCTACCACTGAGCTACGGCGGCGTTCCTTGGATCCGGGAGACAGGGACCTGTCTTGTGATCGTGCGGATCGTGTTTGACCTGTGGGTCCGCGAGCGGGCGGGCTGATCCGAGGAGCCGTTCCATTCAAGACTCAACGCATTGCCCCGTCCCGGTGCGGCGCGCAAACTGCCATAGCGGGCTTGACGACGCAAGGATTGCCCGGCTCTTACAGCCGTCAAAGCAATAGGGTAAAGAGCGCAGGCTCCGGCGAGCCGGATGGATGGCGAGATGGCCGAAAAAGACAAGCGCGCGGCGAAATCAGGCAATACATCTGCGAGCGATGCACGCAAGGAGCGGCTGGCCCAGGCGCTGCGGTCCAACTTGTTGAAACGCAAAGAGAACACACGGGCCAAACGGTCCGCCCCGAAGCCGCCCGAAGAAGGGCGACAGGGGTGAAGCGGACAGGCTAGACTGGCCTCTTGCCGCATAGCCTATGGCGGCGGTACAGGGGAAACGGGGCGCGGGACGCGTCTGAGGGAGTAACGCGTTATGGATCGTATCCGCATTGTGGGCGGCGAACGGCTCGAAGGCACCATTCCGATCAGCGGTGCGAAGAATGCCGCGCTGCCGCTGATGATCGCGAGCCTTCTCACCAACGAGACGCTGACGCTTCATGGCATGCCGCGCCTGGCCGACGTGGCCCTGCTGTCGCGCATTCTCGGCAATCACGGGGTCGACGTGACCATCGCCGGCAAACGCGCCGGCCAGAACTTCAACGACGGCCAGACCTACAAGCTGACGGCCGCCGAAATCGTCGATACCACAGCACCGTACGAGATGGTCGCGCGGATGCGCGCAAGCTTTTGGGTCCTGGCGCCGATCCTGGCACGCTGCGGCGAGGCCAAGGTCTCCCTGCCGGGCGGCTGTGCCATCGGGACGCGGCCCGTCGATCTTCATCTCGTGGCCCTCGAGGCGCTGGGTGCCGATATCGAGCTGGATGCCGGCTATGTCATCGCCAAGGCGCCCAAAGGTCTGAAGGGCAACCGGATCGAGCTGGAAAAGGTCTCCGTGGGCGCGACCCACAACGCACTGATGGCGGCGGTCCTGGCAGAGGGCGACACCGAGATCGTGAACGCGGCCCGCGAACCGGAGGTGGGCGATCTCGCCACCTGCCTCGTGGAGATGGGCGCCAAGGTCGAGGGGATCGGCACGTCGACATTGCGGATTCAAGGCGTGACCTCGCTCCATGGAGCCGAACATCAGGTGCTGCCCGACCGGATCGAGACGGGCACCTATGCCATGGCGGCGGCGATCACAGGCGGCGATGTCTTTCTGGAAGGCGCGCGCCCCGAACTCCTCCAGGAAGCGCTCGTGGCCCTGCGCGCCACGGGTGTCGACGTGTTCGAAGAACCCGGCGGGATTCGCGTGTCGCGAAACGGCCATGGGCTCGAGCCCGTCTCCGTGGAAACCCAACCGTTTCCCGGCTTCCCGACCGATCTTCAGGCCCAGCTCATGGCGTTGATGTGCACGGCGAAAGGCGTCTCCGAGGTGCGTGAGACCATTTTCGAGAACCGGTTCATGCATGTGCAGGAATTGGCGCGGCTCGGCGCCCGCATCGATCTCCGGGGCGACACGGCGCTGGTCCATGGCGTGAACGGGCTCCGCGGCGCACCGGTCATGGCCACCGACCTGCGCGCCTCCGTCTCGCTCATCATTGCGGGGCTGGCGGCGCAAGGGGAGACCACGATCGGCCGGGTCTACCATTTGGATCGGGGTTTCGACCGTCTGGAAGAAAAACTGCGCAAATGCGGGGCGCAGATCGACCGGATCGCCGGCTAGGCGCCTGGTTTCCGGAAGGTCTTCCTGACCGGACCGAAAGCATGGTAGGTCCAAGTCAATTATGCTCTTACCGGTGATTTCTTCCTATGACGACGCTTAAACTGCTCGCACTCGACGAGGAGGACCTTCAAGTCGTGTCCTCCCAACTCCAGGACGCGGTTGTCCGGGTCGGCGATATGACCTACCTGCCGTCGCAGAAGCGGTTCGCGGCGGTCGTCAACCGGTTCGATTGGCAGACCGCGGATCGCGACGGCGAGCGCTACCGCCGGCTCCGGACGGCGCTGCGGTTCGACCGGGTTCTCGCGCCCGGCACAAGGATTTCGCCCCGTCGGACAAGGATCGCGTGCTGTCGCTGCTTGCCATCTCTTTCGAGGCGGGTGAGGCCCCCGGCGGCAAGGTCGTGCTCTACTTCGCGGGCGATGCGACCGTGCAGCTCGATGTCGAGTGCATCGAGGCGGAGATGCGCGACCTGGGTCCCGCTTGGCGCACGCGCAACAAGCCCGAACATCCCGGCGCTGGCGAGCGTGAGACGGATGCAAAGGCGCCGGCCGGCTCCAACTCGAACGGCTCCGAAGCCGCGGACGCTTGAGGGCTTCATGGTGCAGACCCTCGATACGCGCGCGGCAGACTTTGCGGCCCGGTTCGACGCGTTGCTCGGCATGAAGCGCGAGTCGTCCGCCGATGTGAATGACGCCGTCGCCGCGATCATCGCCGACGTTCGCGCCCGCGGTGACGAGGCGCTGATCGACTTCACGCTGAAATTCGACCACCTCGATCTTCGCGAAGCCGGCATCGCGGTCTCGGAGGCGGATATCGCGGCCGCGCGTGCCGCCGTCGACGACGAGACGGTCGAGGCCTTGAAGATCGCCCACGCCCGCATTCTCGATCATCACAGCCGGCAGGTCCCGGCCAGTGAGAGCTATATCGATGCGAGCGGCGTGGAGCTCGGCCAGCGCTGGACCGCGGTCGCCTCGGCGGGCCTTTACGTGCCGGGCGGGACGGCCAGCTATCCGAGCTCGGTTCTGATGAATGCCGTCCCGGCGAAGGTCGCCGGCGTCGCGCGGCTGGTCATGGTCGTGCCGTCGCCGCGCGGGGAACTCAATCCGCTGGTGCTGGTCGCGGCGGACCTTGCGGGCGTCGACGAGATCTACCGGGTGGGCGGCGCCCAGGCCATCGCCGCGCTCGCGTTCGGCACCGAAACGATCCGCCCGGTGTCCACGATCGTGGGCCCGGCAAACGCCTATGTGGCCGCCGCCAAGCGGCAGGTCTTCGGGCAGGTCGGCATCGATATGGTCGCCGGACCGTCGGAGGTCGTGGTCATCGCCGACAGGGAAAACGACCCGGCCTGGATCGCCAGCGATCTGTTGGCGCAAGCCGAGCACGATACCGCGGCGCAATCCATTCTCATTACCGATGACGAGGCTTCGCCGGCGAGGTCGCCGACGCGGTGGAGGCGCAGCTCAGGACGCTTCCGCGCGCCGACACCGCGCGCGCAGCTGGGAGGACTTCGGCGCGGTGATCCTGGTCGCAGCCTCGACGAGGCGCCCGCGCTGTCCGACCGGCTCGCACCGGAGCATCTCGAGATTGCCACGGAGAATGCGGACGCCCTCGCGGCCAAGGTCCGGGATGCGGGCGCGATCTTCATCGGCCGCTATACGCCGGAGGTGATCGGCGACTACGTCGCGGGGACCAATCACGTGCTTCCGACCGCGCGGAGCGCCCGATACGCCTCGGGCCTCGGCGTCTCGGATTTCATGAAGCGCACGTCCTTGCTGAAGCTGGACGCCGAAAGCCTCAAGACGCTCGGGCCCGCGGCCATGACGCTCGCGCGGGCCGAAGGGCTGGACGCGCACCGGCGGTCCGTCGGCATCCGGCTCAACCTCCCGGATTGATCATGACCGAGACGGACGAAGACATCTCCTTTCCCGAAACGGCGCGCCTGATCGCCGTGACGTTGGACGAGGCCTCGCTCGGCCGCGACAGCCTGGAGGTCGAACACGAGCGCGAGGTCGCGATCTTCGACCTTCTGGAGAAAAACAATTTCGATCTCGATGTCGACGGGCAGGAGGGGCCATATAGGTTGCACCTGTCGCTTGCCGACAATCGGCTGGTCTTCGCCATTTCCGACGAGGACGGCGTTCCGCTCCAGCAGATCATGCTGTCCCTGTCGCCGTTCCGCCGCATCGTGAAGGACTACTTCCTGATCTGCGACAGCTACTACGCGGCCATCAAGACCCAGCCCGCCTCCAAGATCGAGGCCATCGATATGGGGCGCCGGGGCCTGCACGACGAAGGGAGCCACCTCTTGATGGAGCGGCTCAAGGGCAAGGTCACGGTGGACATCGCCACGGCCAGGCGTCTGTTCACGCTCCTTTGCGCCCTGCACTGGAAGGGCTGAGCCGTTGAGCGCAGGCGGCGATCTGCCTGGCGCCGTCCTCTTCGCATGCGCCAGCAACGCCATTCGCTCGCCCATGGCCGCCGCGCTGTTGCGCCATCTCGCCGGACGGCGGATCTACGTGGAATCCGCAGGCGTGCGCCCCGGCGAGCCCGATCCCTTCGCCATCGCGGTGATGGACGAGATCGGCATCGACATTTCGGACCACGTGCCGCGCGCGATCGACGATCTGCACGACCTCGGCTTCGATCTCATCGTCACCCTGGCGCCGGAAGCCCAGCACAAGGCGCTGGAACTGGCACAGGGCTACGCCGTTGACGTGGTGTATTGGCCGACGCCAGACCCCACGCTGACGACGGGCTCGCGCGACATGATCCTCGACGCCTATCGCGGGGTCCGCGACCGCCTCTTCGCGAGTATCAAAGCGGAATTCCCGGTGCAAGGCGCCGCCGGCGTCTAGAAGGCGGCAGGCCCCTGCAGATTCTTTGACGGAGTCGGGAACGGCTTGGCGCCCTGGCAGTTTTTCCCTGGTCCCCGCGTAACGATTGGACCGGACGATGAACGAAGTCTCACCCGTAAACGGCGCCAGCCAGCAGTCCCCCTATCCGCAGCGAATGGAACTGTCGACCGACCAGGCGGTGGAGAGCGCCGCGCTCGCGGGCGCGGCCGCGATCCAAAAACTGGTGGCGGAACGTAACGAATTGCGCACACGGCTTGCGGCGCAGGAGCAGGAAACAGCCGCCTATCGGGCGCTGAACAACGAGTTGCGCCGGCGGCTGCTTCTTGTTCATCAGACCTATGTGGACATGGCCAAGGGCGTTGTCGGAGATCTCGAACGCTTCGACGCGGTGCTACGCGAGTCGGCACAAGACGTGCACGCGGCGATGGAGGCGCAGATGCATTGGGACGATGCGGCGTCCGTTCCCCAGGGGCGGGCGCAGAACGGCGCGGCTCGGGCCACTGGCACCCGGGCCGGGGGATCGCCTCCGATCAAACCGTAGCTCCACGGGCGCACGCCTGGCCGCGGCGCCCATCCTTGTTGCCGGATCGTCGGCCTCCCAATCTCCCGGCTCCCTAGCCCTTGGCCTCCAGAAACTTCTTCAAGGCTTCGAGGTCCATGACGGGGACAAGGTCATGCACATTGAGATCGGTCCAAGGTTCGAACAGCGTCGCGATCGCCTCGGGGCTGTCCGATTCGATCAGGATGAACGTCTCCTGCTGCATGAGCGAAATCCAGACCCCCTTCAGCGTGACGCCCGGGACATCGGGGACCCCGTCCTCCATGAAACGCCCAATGCTTTCGTCGCGGTCGCTCGGGTCCATCGTCACGTGGCACATGAACAGCATTGTTGTCTCCTCGATGTGGTCCAGCCCCTGGCTGAGCGCGCGATCGATCGCCGCGTCTTTGACGACGATCTTAGGCGAAGATAAGCGCCGCTTTGCGACATCGTATTGAAGGGACGGCGTTTCCCGCCGGCTCCGAGCGCCCGGGGGTGTGCTTCGGGCTGCCAGTGCACGCGGGATGGGGCAGAAACGCAAAGAATATCGGCGGCTCCATAGCCGGTCGATGTTGCATTCCTGCTCGGCACGGCCCTGGCCTCGACCTTCCTTTTTTGCGCCTGTCGCCGTCCCAACCGCGGCGCGGGCACAGGCGACGACGGATTGCAGCGCCTTCCCGGGCACGCCCATTCCCATCACGCCGCCCACGGGAGCGATCGTCTGTGACAACGACTTGCCGCGTACCAGCGACAGCTTCCTGCTTGAGGGCGGGTCCACCCGGACAGTCTCGATGGCACCACGGTGGGTCTGCGCAGGGATGCCGGTCCGCGCCATAAAACCGGGAATGGCCTTGATTTTAGGCGTCCACCCGACCATTCTCCGCGGCACTCATAAGATGCGGAAGGAGCCTTATGGCGAAGGAAGAAATGCTCGAATTTCCGGGGGTGGTCACCGAACTCCTCCCGAACGCCACATTCAGGGTGAAACTCGAGAACGAACACGAGATTATCGCCCACACGGCGGGACGTATGCGCAAGAACCGGATCAGGGTGCTTGCTGGTGACAAAGTTTTGGTCGAGATGACCCCCTATGATCTCACTAAAGGTCGGATCACTTACCGGTTTAAGTAGCAAGCTCGGGCTGAAGCGGAGCACACCCGCTGCGGCCGAGCCTGCGCTTGCGGTCCCCGGCAAGACCAAAGCGCCGAAGCGGCCGACGCGCCGGCGCGCGCAAAAGCCCGGGTCCAGCTTCCGGCCGAAGCTGGTGCTTGCCTCCGCATCGCCGCGCCGGCTGCAGCTGCTCGAACAGGCCGGCATCGCGCCGGACGCCCTGCGGCCCGCCTCGGTCGACGAGAGCGTCTCGAAGGGCGAGGTGCCGCGCCAGATCGTCCGGCGGCTCGCCAAGGCCAAGGCCGAGGCCGCGTTGAAGCTCGTCAAGAACGATCCGGAACTCGCAAAATGCTTCTTGATCGCCGCCGACACGGTCGTCGCGGTCGGGCGACGCGTTCTCGGCAAGGCGGAGTTGGAGAACGAGGCCGCCGACATGTTGCGGCTCCTGCGCGGCCGCGCGCACCGCGTCTACACGGCGGTGACCATGGTGACGCCCGAGGGGCGCTGGCGCGAGCGCGTGGTCGAGACGCGCGTGCGGTTCCGCAATATTTCCGACCAGGAGATCGGCGCCTATCTCGCAAGCGGCGAATGGCGCGGCAAAGCCGGCGGTTATGCCATTCAGGGCATTGCCGGCGCCTTCGTGGTCAAGCTGATCGGCTCCTACACCAATGTGGTGGGCCTGCCGTTGACCGAGACGGTCAGTCTTCTGGCGGGCGAGGGCTATCCCGTCGCACTGCTCTGGCTCGCCAAGGCCGAGGTGGAAGCCGAGTGAGCACCGGCGGCGAGGGAAGCCCGGCGCCGAAGGCCATTTCGCGGTGCCCGATCTGCCGCAAGCCGTCCGTCGAAGCCCACCGGCCCTTCTGCTCCAAACGCTGCGCGGAAATCGATCTCGGGCGGTGGCTCAAAGGCGGCTACGCCGTTCCGGGAGAGCCGGCCGGGGAGGGCCATCCCGAGCCGCCGGCCGATTGGGAGAACGAATAGGCCCGGCTTGTCGCGGGCGCAAAACACGCTCCGTCGGGTCTCGACAGAGCCCAGCCGATTGCCTATAAGCCAGGGCCTTGTTAGCGAGGGCCTTGTTAGCGAGAGCCTTGTTAGCGAGAGCCTTGTTAGCGAGAGCCTTGCGCGATCTTGTCCGCCAAGCGGCCCGTCGCGCCCAGCCTGACATGAGGCTTGCCCAGGTAGCTCAGTTGGTAGAGCAGCGGACTGAAAATCCGCGTGTCGGTGGTTCGAATCCGCCCCTGGGCACCACCCATATTTTTCACTTATAAATCAATGGTTTAGAATCAAGGTGGGGTCAATTTTTGAGGCCTCTGAGCTTCCAAGGCATTGATTTGTTCGGCTCCGACCGGAATCACACCCTGGCAGCGTTCCCGAGCACAATTTCACGTTGTTGACAGCGGCTGCGTGCGACATGCTCACAGCGGGTAGCGACCATGTAGTATTTTGAATGGAGTTTCAGGCGACGCATGTCACGGTTCTCAGAGCGTCACGGCTATGTACAGGCTCGAACAGCACTTCAAGTGGAGGCGGCTGATGAGGGGCTCCGCAACAACCTTTGGAACGTCATCGCGCTGCACTATTTGCCGGATGCCTACTACTGGGTCGAGGACAATGGGGACGTGAAGTCGTTCCTACAATTGCTACACCATTCGTTCCTACGACGACCGATAGATGAGATTAAGGATGATCTGCCTCAGGAAAGGCAGAAGCTCAAAAATATCATCCGAACCTGCAAATGGTTCCACCTGTACGATCTGATCGAATTTGCTGCTCAGCCTGAGGCCGCCCGACATTTGCCGAGGAGCACGAGAGACCAGCTCATCGCAGATATTAATGGCGTACTTGAAGTGAATGGGGCGGGCTACCGATTGATCGACGGAATAGTTACGCCGATCACTGACAAGGCTGAGTTGGATGCGATAGATGACGCGTTGGCGGTGCCGGATGGGTACGCTGTAGCGAGAGAACACATCAGGACCGCGCTGGAGCTGTATTCTGATCGAGCCAGCCCCGACTACCGCAATGCCATCAAGGAGGCCATCTCGGCAGTCGAAGCGGTAGCGCGCGACCACTCATCAAAGACCAAGACCGGAGCCGCGATCAAGGACCTTGGCCAAGTCTATGATCTACATCCGGCTCTAGCCGGCGCGCTCAATCAACTTTATGGCTACACGAGCGATGGCGACGGAATCCGCCACGCTATGAAGACGGGCATTGGAGTGGATCCGGCACTGGCCAAATTCATGATCGTGGTCTGCTCTGCCTTCGTCAGCTATGCCGTCGAGAAAATCTCTGCAAAGTGAGAATGGATGGTGGGGTCAGCGCCACGTTTAACCTATTGGAATACAACGGGACGAGTTCGAAGGTGGGGTCACTTCTAACATATTGAAATATAAGAAAACTTAGGCCCCGCCCCTGGGCACCAGCCCCCTCTCTTCCCGACAATCCCTTCTGTCCCGTTGCGCCGAAACGTCTACGACGGAACGTATGTCTCTTGCTGAAGATGCCGATGGCTGTCCTCGATCAGCGGCGCCCGATTTCAGGTGAGGGAGAGTTGTTGTTCCCGAGCGTTCGCTCGGCGGCACGCCCGATTTCCGACAATGCGCTCAACCCTGCTTTGCGCCGCCTCGGTCACACTAACGAGGAGGTCATGGTGCATGGGCTTCGAGCGATGGCCTCCCGTCCGCCAAACGAGTCAGTCCGATGGCATCCCGACACTGATGGCATCCCGACGCTATAGAGCGCCAGCGCGCGCATCTTGGACACGAATGCGTCCGCCGCGCCGATACCGTGCGCATCGCCCAGGTCGACGACCTCATTTTCCATTTCGGCCCTTCGCGGTGACGGTCTCCCCCTGGGGGTGCTCACCCCCAACGAATGTCGGTTTGCGCTGCGTCGGGCAGCAGCATCGAGAACATCGCCCCACAAGAATGCGCCCGTTCCTTCGCCGCCGCCGGCTACGTAGCGCGCGGACGGGAAACCGCACTAGCCATTACAAGGTCGATCAGGCCGCCCTGATCGCAGTGCGTTCTTCAGGTGTCAATTTCTATCCACCCCCGCTGTACAGAAAATATACAGGCGCTGGATAAAGACAATACACGCTACGCTGACAAAAGTTCTGAAGATCTTCATTTCAGGCCCAATGCTTTGAAGAAGCGCCTTGAATTTGCGCGCTAAATCCTTCTGAAAATCTGGCACAACATTTGCTTTGCATTTGTGACACGCGCTACGCATCTCGATCATTGTTCGAGTGATGACGAGTCGGAATAGATTCCGGCCAAAAGAGCGGAGCAATCGAAACGCAATAGACAAATAAGAGCTAGATCAAGGAGGAACAACCAATCATGACTTTAAGTGCTGCAACAAAGGCCACTACAGACGTTCTCAACACCAGTCCTATGCCGACTAGTGAGAACCCGCAGCAGGCTCGTCTCTGCCTGCAAAGCTTTGTAGTCGCCAAGGAATACGCACCTCAGCGCGCTCATAAGACTGTCAGAGATCCTTTAGGGCGCTCGGCCGACGAACAATCCCACCATTTTCGACAGACAGAAACTATCAGTATTCGTGAGAGGGAGAATGTCATGACAAGAAGTTTAACAGTCCTCGCCGCAGCTTTGACACTAGCTGCGGGCTTATTTGCGGTCAGCGGTCCGGCATCGGCTAGCCCGGATCTCCCCTTCTACCCGGACAACTTCAGCAGCTCACGAGGATCCGTATCCGCGTCCAAGCTTGCGAGCGTGCCATCTGCAGGCAAGCAATTGACCTGCCGCAAAGCGCGTCGCGTCAATGGTTGCGTAGGCAAGTCGCCGTGTACCAAGGCAGAACGTGTCGTCTATCGTTGCCACAGACGCTGACGCTGAGTGAGATGGAGAGTTCTAGGACTCTCCATCTCACGGACAAGCAGATCCAGGACATGGCAGGATCCTGCTCAGGCGGGCGGATCCAGCTTAGTCTGGTTGTCTTCCCGAGGCCAAGCGGGCGCGACGCGCTGCTCGCCGCGGCGCTCATGTCGCCGGAGCGTGGAGCCATAAGATGAAGATCATATCGGACAAAATGCACGCGGTCCTAGACTACGTGACGGTCGCAATTTTCGCACTCGCCCCAACCGTTATCGGGCTTGCCGGTTTGCCAGCAATGATCTCCTACGTGCTCGCGGCCGTGCATCTTGCGATGACAGTCGTGACAGACATGCCCTTCAGCTTGGTGAAATTGATACCCATCAAGTTGCACGAGCTTGTCGAGGCTGTCGTCGGTCCCGTGCTTGTGGTCGGCGCCCTCGTTCTGCCATGGCCGCTATCCGCGCGGATTTTCTTCGGCGTAATGGGTGCGATCATTTTTGTCGTCTGGCTGCTGTCGAGCTACGGCCTGTCAAGAGGCCGGCCGGTGAGAATTGTCGACCGGCCTTGATTGGAAGCCGCGATGTCCATCTGGAACGGTCCCTTGGCGACCGGGTGGAGTCTCGAGCCGGGCGATTTCGGTCTGCCAGACGGTTGGGTTTTCGCGGTGAACTTCGACTTTCGAGGTGCGCTTCGATTTTCGATGTGAACCGTGGCCCGCGAACTCGTGCTCTTCCATTCCAGTGACGGGCATATCAACGGTGGACCCGTTCGCGGGAGGCGCCCGCACCGTCGGGGACCGAAGGCGACATCCGCTTTATGCCCGCACTCCCCCCTGTGTGCCGTCGCGCAGGCAAGCAGAAATTCATGGATGGCCCGACGGATCGCCGTTTCGCTGTGACTCAGGTAGCGGAGCGCCGAACGCGGCCCGCCCAAGGTGTCGTCTTCCATCTGTTCCGCGGATAGCGCGGCGCGCATGCCCGAGACCGAACAACAGCCCGTCGTTCAACAGTACGTCCGCAAGCGGTGTTTGGACCTCGCCTTCTGCTGAGGCGTGCGAGGGGCGGGTCTGTCGATCTCTGAACCGGAGATCGGTCTGTGTCTACGCTTGGCCATACGCTTAAGCCGGAGGCGACGGTACGCCAGCTCGAGGTGAAAACGGGGACAGGGCGACGTCGTCGGTTCTCAGCGGGTGACAGGGCGCGGATTGACGAAGAGACGCTGGTGCCGGGCGTGGTGGCTTCGGAGGCTGCTCGTCGATCTGGGTCGATCCCCACGCCGAATTTTGCTCGGCGCCGGCAAGCACACCGAACGGCCCTGACAAACGTTGAGATAGAGTCGCCGCAGTTCGTGCCCGCGGCGGTTGAAGCTCCGCCGCCGGCGCGGTCAGCGCAACGAGGGCGCGAGCGCTCACGCCCGTGGAGCCGACATGCGGGCTCATTGAGATTGAGATCGATGGAGTGACGGTTCGGGTGGCCCGCGGCGCTAATGTCAAAGACCCGCCGCCTGGCGCATCGCCTGGCACGACGTTCACGAACCGTCGGCGCATCCTCACGATGGACCCGGTAGATCCGATTGCTCCCTGCGGGCTCGCAATGAAGATGCGCAGCACGCCGGCTCCAGCAGCTTTGTCCGGGATCGACATCGGCAAGAACGCTGCGGCGGAAATCGTCAGTGGTAGGACGGCCGC
This sequence comes from Methyloceanibacter methanicus, assembly GCF_001723285.1. Taxonomy (GTDB): domain Bacteria; phylum Pseudomonadota; class Alphaproteobacteria; order Rhizobiales; family Methyloligellaceae; genus Methyloceanibacter; species Methyloceanibacter methanicus. The sequence goes on from NZ_LPWG01000010.1 coordinate 373,237, forward strand.
GCTCATACGCGCTGCTCACCGCCGGCGCTCAATCAAGGTCACCGGATTTGTACGCCGACAGATTGCTGCCGAGAGAAAAGCGCTCGATCAGGCTTAGAGACCCAACTCGGTCTGCACACCACAACCGGAAAAAGACGCAGCCTCGGTGAAAATATCCAATAAGCCTTGGAATTGACCCCGCTCATTTTCAGGTGTCAACTTTCTAGCCTATGTAAAGAAAACATCCACATGCTGGATAAATCTACTACACGCTTAGGCCGATCCCAGATCCTAAAGATCGTTGAAAAAGCGGGCCTAAACACCCTTCGGGGCTCTGGCATAACAATTGCTACACTTTAGCACGGACCGCTACCGGGTCAGGCTAATCCGTCTCCATCTCCCTGGTCTCGACCCGGTAGCACCAGTTTCGTCTCAAGCGCTGTGCATTTCTGTCGGACACATTGCCAAAAGGCAGGAGCAGTCGAACGAACGTAATTGAATACCAAAGTTAGGTTCCAAGGAGGAACGGCAAAGTTTTAGGTCCAAGGAGGAACGAATATGGCTCTAAGTGCTGCAACTAAGGCCGCTACGGATGCGCTTAGCATCAATCGGGCGCCGACCAGCGTGAACCCGCAGGAGGTTCATCGCTGGCTACAAAGCTTCAACTGGGACTTCGCCCAGAACCGAACGAAGTATCCGACTAAGTATCATATGGCGAATGATACGAAGGAGCAGTTCAAGCTCATCGCCAAAGAATACGCCCGCATGGAGTCCGTCAAGGACGAACGCCAGTTCGGCACCTTGCTCGATGGTTTGACTCGCCTTGGTGCAGGCAACCGGATGCATCCGCGGTGGGGCGAGACGATGAAGGTCGCTTCGAACTTCCTCGAAGTCGGCGAATACAATGCGATCGCCGCCTCGGCCATGCTGTGGGATTCGGCGACCGCCGCCGAGCAGAAGAACGGCTATCTCGCTCAGGTGCTTGATGAGATTCGCCACACCCACCAGTGCGGCTTCGTCAATTATTATTACGCGAAACACTATCACGATCCGGCCGGCCATAATGACGCGCGGCGTACGCGCGCCATCGGTCCGCTTTGGAAGGGCATGAAACGCGTCTTTGCCGACGGTTTCATTTCCGGCGATGCGGTCGAATGCTCCATCAATCTTCAGCTTGTTGGCGAAGCGTGCTTCACCAATCCGCTGATCGTGGCAATCACCGAATGGGCCTCGGCCAACGGCGACGAGATCACGCCCACCGTGTTCCTGTCGATTGAAACCGACGAGCTGCGCCACATGGCGAACGGCTATCAGACGGTGGTTTCGATCGCCAATGATCCGGCGGCGCAGAAATATCTCAACACCGACCTCAACAACGCCTTTTGGACCCAGCAGAAGTACTTCACGCCGGTTTTGGGCATGCTCTTCGAGTACGGTTCCAAGTACAAAGTCGAGCCGTGGGTCAAAACCTGGAACCGCTGGGTCTATGAGGACTGGGGTGGCATCTGGATCGGGCGCCTTGCAAAATATGGCGTTCAGTCGCCGCCCAGCCTGCGTGATGCAAAGAAGGATGCCTACTGGGCGCATCATGACCTGTTCCTCCTCGCTTATGCGCTGTGGCCGACCGGCTTCTTCCGCCTGTCGCTGCCGGACGAGGAAGACATGGAGTGGTTCGAGGCGAACTACCCTGGATGGGACGCGCACTACGGCAAGATTTTGCGGGAGTGGAAAGCGCTCGGCTGCGAAGATCCCAAGAGCGGCTTCCTGCCGATCCAGTGGCTCGCAGAGAACGGCCATCAGGTCTATGTCGACCGCGTCTCTCAGGTGCCGTTCTGCCCGTCGCTCGCCAAGAGCTCGGTCACGACTCGCATTCACGAGTACAACGGCCAGAAACATTCGTTCAGTGACGAATGGGGCGAGCGCATGTGGCTCACGGAACCGGAGCGTTACGAGTGCCAAAGCATCTTCGAGCAATATGGCGGTCGCGAACTCTCCGATGTCATCGTGGAGGGTCACGGTCTTCGCAGCGACGAGGAAACGCTGATCGCTCAGCCGCACGTCCGGGCTGACAAGCTGTGGACGATCGACGACATCAAGCGCGCCAATTGCGTGTTCGCTGATCCGCTTTCCGCACTTTAACGAGCTTAGCCAGACCGGCCTTTTGGCCGGTCTGGCTAGTAACTGACGCACCAAAACGCGGCTTCACGCCCAACAAGTGATTGCAGGAGGAAACAATTCATGGCGACTGCCACACCAACAGCAACCAGGCGAGGACTTACAGACCCAGAAAGGGCTGCCAAAATCCTCGAAGCGATTCCGGACCACGAGCTCGATTCGCAACGCAAGATGCTTTACTTCGCCGACCGGCGGTGGAAGCGTCTCAGCGAGTATGAAGCTCTGACCCTCTATGCGCAGCCGAATCCAGATTGGATTGCGGGCGGCCTCGATTGGGGGGATTGGACCCAAAAATTCCATGGCGGTCGGCCGTCGTGGGGAAACGAGCTGACAGAGCTTAGGACAACGGATTGGTTTCGCCATCGCGATCCCGCGCGCCGTTGGCATGCGCCCTATGTCAAGGACAAGTCGGAAGAGTGGCGTTACACAACGCGCTTTCTAACAGCCTATTCGGCTGAAGGCGCGGTACGCTCGATCGACCCAGGTTGGCGGGACGAGGTGCTGAACAAGTATTACGGCGCCTTGCTCTATAGCGAATATGCCCAGTTCAACGCGCATTCCTCGGTTGGGCGCGATGTGCTGTCCGATACGATTCGCTCTTCGGCGACATTCGCCGCGCTCGATAAGGTCGATTCCGCCCAGATGATCCAGCTCGAGCGGGTCTTTCTCGCCAAGTGCGTGCCGGGCTTTCCGGAATCGACCGACGGCCCGAAGAAAGTCTGGCTTACGGATCCCATCTATAAGTCAGCGCGCTTGACCGTCGAGGAAATGTGGCAAGGCATCCAGGATTTCAATGAGATCTTGTGGGCCGTGCACGGCGTTTACGATCCGATCTTCGGACAGTTCACTCGGCGCGAATTTTTCAATCGTCTTGCGTCGCATTACGGCGACTCCTTGACACCCTTCTTCATCGATCAAATGCAGACCTATTTCCAGATCAACAAGGCCGCTCTCAGCGATTTGTTCTTCTATTCGCTCGCCGAGGATCCGGAATTCGGGGATCACAATCGGAAATGGTATTGCGCCTGGACCGAGAAGTGGCTGGAGAAGACCGCGGACTCGCTGCACGACTTCCTGGGTATCTATGCAAAGGTCGATAAGGTTCCAGGTGTAAGCGACTCTGCCGGGATCAAGGAAGCCGTTGCCCGTGTCATCAACGATTGGGTCACGGACTACGCCGACAAGATCGGGTTCAAGGTCGATGCCGGCGAGCTCACCGCCAGAATCGTCAGAGACGTCAAGTAGGGGAAATCGAGATGACACAGCATAACGCTTACAACGCTGGGATTATGCAGAAAACCGGCGAGGAGTTCGCCAAGGAATTCTTTGCTGAGGAAAATCAGACCGTCCACGAGTCGAATACGGTCGTTCTTGTGCTCATGAAGAGCGACGAAATTGACGCGATCGTTGAGGACATCATTCTTGGCGAAGAGACAAAGCGAAATCCGACAATCGTTGTCGAAGATCGTGCAGGGTTCTGGTGGATCAAGGCAGACGGCGAGATCATCGTGGACACGGAACTGGCAAGCGACATGCTCGGCAAGCCGTATAACATTTACGACTTCCTCGTGAATGTCTCCTCGACGATTGGCCGTGCGTACACTCTAGGCAACACGTTCACGATCACATCGGAGTTGATGGGTCTGGATCGTAAACTGACCGATATCTGAACGGGTGAATGGGAGGAAATCAAAATGCCCAACTATAAGATTCATCAAAACCCTGTCCGTAACGAATGGCTGGAGAAGATTGCGGCGCTGGAGAATGTCAAAGACGCTACGGCCTTCCTTCAGGACTTCCGCATGAAGTACACCACGCCGCTTCGGACGAGTTACGAACTCGATGTCGACTACCTCTTCATCGAGGCGAAGGCTGAAGAGCGTCTTTCGTTGCTAAAGGTCGCTGCATTCTCAAATGAGGATCTGTTGTCCATGGCGACAACGGGCGAAACGGCCGCGGACGTTGCCCAGGCCTGGATGCCGAAGCTGGAATCGGAAAAGTGCAAGTTCACGGGGGAAAGAATTCATATGGAATTTAGGCAGCTCTACAAGCCGCCGGTTCTTCCCGTGAACGTCTTTCTCAAAATTGATTCCTATCTTGGTAGTCGTCTTATGGAACTTCGCAACAGCAACTACTACGACTGCTCACTTGATGAATTACGTGAACAGCGTGGTGTGAAAGTTCTCATGCTCGGCGACGCCGCCTAAGCGTAGCCCCGAATCTGCGGTGACGCAGATTCGGGGCTATATCGAGATGGGAGTCTGGACCGATGAAAAGGGCGATCTTCGAAGACGATCCCGCGGACGCCAACGATGCGCTCGGGCAATGTGGTGAAAGTCAAGAACCGGGACTTGAGGGGTTCTCCAGTCCCTGCATCGAGATTTTGAATGAAGCCGGCTATCGAGCTTTCGTTCAAGACGTCGAATGCATGTGGCGATGGGAAATTCACAGAGACGGGAAGCTGATCCAAGAGGGCTGTTCCCTGAGTGAGTCGTCCTCCCGCGAAGCTGTTGCTCACGTAATGGCATTTTATCATCGGCAGAACGCGAGCACCGCGTTTGGCTGACATCGCCTTTCCAGGACCGCAGCGCGTTTAGCGGGCCGGTCCGGGCAGTTTGCATAATCCGAATGCGCCGATGAGCGCCAAATGATCGCGCCCTTAGCTGGGCGTGCAGAGGACGTTTGTTATCAAATTTCGAAAGATTGAAGCATGTATAAGATATCCGCGATAACCGACGACGACCTTGAGGTAACCTTTGAGTGTGCTCCCGACGAGGATGTTATTTCCGCGGGCGTCAGAAACAATGTCATTCTTCTCTCATCCTGCCACGAGGGTGGGTGCGCGACGTGCAAAGCCGATTGCCTTGAAGGTGATTTTGAATTGGGGCGATGCAGCACTCAGGCTCTTCCGCCGGAAGAGGAGGAAGCGGATGTCGTGCTCCTCTGTCAGACATTTCCCCGCAGCGATCTTGTTGTTCGACTGCCGTACTCGTTTGAGCGAATTTCGTTCCACGCGGTTCAGACCGACTGGGGTGGCGAGGTCGTCGGAGCGACGCAGATCTCTTCAAACGTTGTCGAACTTCAGGTTGAGGCCAAGGACCCGGAGAACGGGCAGCCCGTCAATATCCCGTTCGTTCCAGGGCAATATATCGACATTGAAATTCCAGGCACAGGGATCAGCCGGTCGTATTCGATGGCTAGTCTTGATGACGATCCGCGGCTGCAATTTTTGATCCGCCTGCTGCCAGACGGAAGGTTCTCGCGATTTCTCACAGACCACGCTGCACCCGGTGTCCCAGTGAAGCTTCGTGGCCCCTTCGGTGGTTTCAATATCCGCGAAAATGGACTGAATAGCCGGTACTTCGTTGCGGGCGGCACTGGGCTGTCGCCGGTGTTGTCAATGATTCGCTACATGAAGCGGGAAGGCCACCCGCAAGCGACAAAGTTGTTCTTCGGTATCACCTTTCAGCATGAGTTGTTCTTTCTCGACGAGTTGAGGCAGCTCGAGGCCGACATGCCGAATTTGAGCGTTCATATATCAGTCGCGAAACCGGACCCCGATTGGGAAGGTGAGGTGGGCACTGCGGTCGACGGGCTGGCCAAGCATCTCGAGGACGCGCAAGGAAGCCCTGATATCTATCTTTGCGGACCGCCGGCAATGATCGATGCGGCCATCGCGGCTGCGGTAACCGCAGGTGTGCCAAAAGAGCAAATTTATCTGGAGAGGTTCCTTGCAAGCGGCACGGCAAAGGAGGACGATAACGATCCCCTGCTGGCGGCTTCGGTTTAGCTGAAGGAGCCAGGCAAGCGTGAGTTTCGTGGTCGACATGGTCAACGGGATCAAGCTGCAGGATTATGACGGGCCCGGATCGGAGACCGGAGGGCTGTTCGGTGTCGATCGCCCCGGAGTGGCCTGGGATTGGATGGTGCAGACCGGCCAATCCCCGGACGGGGTTGATTGGGTACGGCCTCAGGTCGCGGAATCCTGGTTCCGCTGCGTTGCGGATTACGGGCTCGTACCGGGCGCGGAGCAATTGTGGCCACGTAACGCCGCCGATGCCGCAAACGGTGGGCGCGTTGAACATTCAACCAATCGCGATTTGTGGCCGAGCCTCACCACGATAGCGTTCAACTTGCAGCCCCTATTGAGGGACACCAATGTCGGCCTGCTTCTAACCGACGCAACTGGCAAGCTTATTCACGCCATGGAGGCGGGGGCCAATCTTGGTCCAATAGCACGCCGGTTGATGCGCCTAGGCGAGAGTTGGAATGAGCGGATCATTGGAAATAACGGATTGGGTACGGCTGCGGTAATAGGTCAGCCGGTAGCCTTCGATGGGAAGGAGCACTTCTCTTCAGTATTGCATCCGTTTGCGACTGTTGGTCATCCGCTTCACTCTCATGACGGCACGATTGTCGCCTTGCTTGGGTTGATAACAGACAAGCGGCCGGCTGCGCAGACGCTTCTCGGCTTCGTCAGATCGCCGGCCACCTTATTGAAACCAAATTTGTTTGAATGCCAGGCGCCAGGAAGATTTTTGCTTCGGCTTCGAGCCAGAAGAATCAGCATCGGCCCGGCCGGCGAAAATTGTCTGCTCGATGGGCTCTTCTCCCTCGATGAGGCTGGAAAGATTATTGGCGCCACGCGTACAGGGTTGGAGCTACTCGGCTACGAGCGTCATTCGGATATCCTCTTTCAACAGGTGAAGACAATCCTCGGCGTGTCCGTGGACGAGCTGCGGAGCCGCACGTACCGTGGTGAGTTCATCGAGCTTGAGGTTTCGGACGACCGCCGCTTGCACGCTGAATTCGTCGCGCGGAACAATGCATCGAGCACGAATGTGCCGAGCTCTCCGGACACCGCAATGGCAAGAGACATGTGCGGTCACGGAGGCTTCCGCCGGTCAAAGCCGCCGCGGCATCGTGACAGCCGTGAACCATGGCGCGATGCAGTCCTTGAATCGGCGTTGCAGAAAGCTGCAAAGCTGCAGGAACAGAATATCCCAATTCTGATCACGGGCGAGTCAGGCGTGGGGAAGGACCATTTGGTCCGCCTCATTCATGCAAATGGCTCACGCAAGAGCCATCCGCTTGTCCTCGTGAACTGCGCCGCGATTCCCCGTGAGCTCATTTCAAGCGAGCTGTTCGGCTATGCGCCGGGAAGTTTCACGGGCGCGCGCACTGGAGGCAAGCAGGGGAAATTCGTCGAGGCTGACAAGGGGGTTTTGTTCCTCGATGAGATTGGCGACATGGCCCTTGATCTCCAGACCTCTCTTTTATGCGCTCTCGATAGTTCGGAGATCGTGCCTGTCGGTGGTTCGAAGCCGACTGTCGTCGATGTCCAGGTCATAGCGGCAACTAACAGCGATCTCGCAGGTTGCGTTAAGAACGGCGCATTTCGGCGTGATCTCTACTATCGCTTGAACGGCGCGCAATTTTGGTTGCCGCCGTTGCGGGAGCGCCCCGACAAGCTCGATTTGATCCAGCATTTGTGGGAGGTGGAGAATGAGGCTCAGGGCGTCGAGCAAGATAAGACGCTGAGCGCCGAGGTATGGGATATTTTTGAGCGGCATCCGTGGCCTGGCAACATTCGCGAATTGCGGAATGTGTTGCGTTCCTGCATGGCGATGACGTCCGGCAGCGAAACCCAGATTTCGGATCTCCCAGATGATTTCATGCGCGAGATAAACGCCTTCGCGCAAGGTCAGGAAGACAATGAGCCCGGCCAGGTCCACTTGTTCAGGTCACAAGCAACTCAGGAGGCAGAAGCCTTAGAGCTGAAGACCCTGAGCGATTGGGAGGCGCATGCGATTCGCACGGCACTCAAGGAAACGTCTGGGAATATCTCGCAGACGGCGCGAGTGCTGGGCACCACCCGTCCCACGCTTTACCACAAAATGGCACGCCTCGGACTACGAAGATAGGGGCAGCACGGAGCATGAGGGAGAACAACGATGGATGATATCCAACAATTTCTCGCCGAAATGGCGCGCGGTGCCGATGCCACAACGCATCAGTTGGAGCTTCAGGAAACTAAGTTGCGTGAAATGCTGGGCCCGGAGCGGGCCTTGGAACTGGAACTGCTTTGGGCAAAGCAACTCGATCCAGCGGATGAGGAGGAGATCAAGCGTTACATGGACTGGAGGGATAAGGAACTCATCTGGACATGGTCTCGCTTAGAGCGCTCGCGTCAACGGCGAATTGCTGCGGGTCGCACTCATATGATTCGGAGCCAAGAGGATAGTACGTCAGACGGCTTGGATGGTCGTGGCAGACCGTCGAAGCCGCCAGAATGTTGATTGAGGTAGCGCATCAACTCGCCAATCAAGTTTCGAAAATTCTGGAGATGAAACTACGTCGGTGAAGAGAAGCGCGTAAGACGCGGTCCCGTAATACGCCGAACAAAACAGACGTTGCGGGCATACTTTGGGAGGAAATCGTGAAGAAGGTCATTCGCTATGGCGATGCGGCGCGTCATGGAATATTGGGCGGGATCAATCTCTTGGCCGATGCGGTGCAAGTGACATTGGGACCGCGAGGCCGCAATGTTGTCATTGAGCATCGGACTGCCGGTATTCCGCCGATCATTACGAAAGATGGCGTGACGGTCGCGCGATCAATCGACGTGACGGATCGCTTTGCACACACAGGCATAAATCTATTCAAGCAGATCGCTTCGGCAGTCTCGCAGGAATGTGGAGACGGCACGACCACCACCATAGTGCTCGCGCGTTACATCGCACGTAGAGTACTTCAGGCGATGGCATCGGGATTAGATCCAAACGGCCTGATAATGGGCATGGAACTCGCGTGTCAAGCGTCTGTTGATGATCTGCGCCGGCGTGCGAGGGATTGTGGAGACGAGCAATCGATCATTCAAATTGGCACGACCGCGTCGAACGGCGACGTGGAAATTGCTAAACTTCTTGCAAGCTGCATTGATCGAGTTGGAAATGATGGCGTCGTAAGTATCAAGCCTGGTGTTGGGATTGGTGACACTGTTGAATTCCAAGAAGGCGCTCAATGGGAGCAAGGTTGGATGTCGCCCTATTTTTGTACAGATAGCGATCGCCAACTTGCCGAACTCGATGAGCCCTACATTTTACTCTATGACCGCCCGATAAAAGCTTTCGAGGAACTCCTTACAATTCTGGACGAGGTTCGGGCGGTAGGGGGTTCTCTTCTGATTGTTGCAGAAGACGTTGAACACCCTGCCCTAACGGGGCTTCTTCTCAATCACATTCGTTGTGTGCTCAAAGCCGTTGCGGTGAAGCCACCTGCTTATGGCGATCGCAGAAAGGAAACCTTGGCCGATCTTGCTTGTCTACTTGGAGGCCGCGCAATTCTGGAGGAAAACGGCGACACATTGGAGGCAGTTAAGCTGAGCGATCTTGGACGTGCAAAGGGCGTTCAAGTCAGTGAGCACGCGGTTACCGTTTTCGGTGGAGGCGGAGAGCCCTCGGACGTTACGGCGAGGCTCGAAGGTCTGAACGAGGAACTCAGCAGCCATCGTAATGCGGACAAGACCAAAGGCTCCGCCACGGGCCGATTGCATGAGATCGAAGAGCTTGAGGAGCGTATCGCGAATTTATCCAATGTCGCGGCGAGCATCGAAGTCGGGGGCAACACCGACCTCGAAATAAAGGAACGCATGCAGCGCATCGAAAATGCCAAGAGTTCCGTATTCGCTGCACTTGCTGAGGGCGCGGTGCCAGGCGGTGGAGCAGGACTTCTTCGGTGCCGTAAAGCACTGAAGTCGCTGTCCGCTACCGACCTTGCCATTCGTCATGGCATCGAAATCGTATCCGAAGCGGTTGGCGAACCACTGCGTTTGATATCGAAGAATGCAGGAGAGGACCCCTACTTTGTTACGTCGAGAATTTTGACGAGCGAAGATGAAGCCTTCGGATTTGATGCGTTCACGTGCGAATTCGGCGATCTCTTCGAGCTTGGTGTTGTCGATCCCGTGAAGATTGTGTGTCTTGCTTTGCAGAATGCCGTCGCGGCTGCCAGCAGGTTGATGACGACGGAATGCGTCGTCGCAACAGTGCCGGAAGATCTCTGGGCCGGATACTCAGGTGAGTGGGCAGCGGCAACAAGAGAAGATCCACGACACTAATCAGTCCAATGGCACTGATCATAGAGTGCCGCGCGGCATTGATGAACATTGATCGACTATCAAAGGAATAGTGGAATGACTGGAATTGGAGAGAAACGCCCTTCGGTTTCGGTGACCGCAGCGAAGCCCGGCTTCAACAATCGCGAAGCGAGCCTCCCCGGTAAGACGAAGGTCATCTTCTTCTATGCCCATGACCTCGATCGGGCGGACCGATCGCAAGAATGAGGACCTGGGGCTAATGACGCAAACGGATTCCACGCCCTTCTCCGTTGACCAACCCTTAACGGAGGAGTCGCGTCCAGGGGCAGCCTCGCGCGCCGGTATAATTGGCAGCTGCCCCTGGCGCGACTACGAGACGCTTCTGCGCGAGGTGAACCTTAGACCGACGCGTCAGCGCCTGGCTCTAGGGTGGATCTTGTTTTCCAAGGGCGGGCGCACAATCACCGCGGAGATGCTTCACGAGGAGGCGGCCAGGGCCAAGATCCCGGTGTCGCTCGCGACCGTGTACAACACCTTGAACCAGTTCACGGAAGCCGGGCTGCTCCGACAGATCGGCGTGGAAGGCATGAAGTCCTATTTCGACACCGACCCATCCGCCCACGACCACTTTTTCATCGAGGGCGAGAGTTTGTTCATGGACATCCCCGAGGACGGGATCGTTCTCGACAAGCTCCCGGAGCCGCCTGAGGGCTATGCCATCGACCGGGTCGACGTAGTGGTGCGGCTGCGCCGCGAAGAAGACTGAGCGTAAAGCGGTATTTTCAGGCGACGGCTTTGAGGTAGGCGGATGGGCGTCGGCTCTACGAATGGGAGCTGGAGAAGAGCCCAGCCGTCGATCACGCGCCAATCGGCGCGAAGGACATCGCCGGGCTCATGGCCAAGATCTTGGCTTCAGGGCTCGATCTCCGAACTGGTCTCGACCGCCTGGGCTTCGGCCTCGACCTTCCGCGGCTCCGGCAAGCGCATCGGCGCATGCGGGGCAGGCCCCGGAGAGCCGTGAATACCTCAATTTGTGTCCGGGCACCGTTGCATCTGCTAGTCTAAGGGGTCGGTTGCACCGAGGACAGCGGGCCTTTCTCAATCTTCGCAGGGGCAAGGAAGGGTAGGCAGTGGGGACACGGACCGTTATCGGCCTCATGATCGCCGGGCTTTGCCTGGCGCTGGCCGGGCTTTGGTATTGGCAGACCTCGCGCGAGCATACGCTTCTCGTGGCTGCGGGCCAGCGATCCGGTCAAGCCTTTTCGACCATCGAGGCGTTCCGTGAAGTCGTTGCCCGGCATTACCCGGAGATCGAGATCGAGGTGTTCGAGACGCGCGGCTCGCTGCACAACGCAAAGCTGCTCGACGACGGCGCCGTACAGCTTGCGACCGTTCAGGCCGATCAGGCCACCGGGCGCGGGACCCGCATGGTGGCCGCGCTCTACCCCGACACGTTCCAAATCGTCGTCAGGAGCGATAGCGGCATCGACACGGTGTCGGACCTGATCGGGAAGCGGATCGCGTTGCCCCCCGAACAGAGCGGTGAATACGAGGCCTTCTGGTTTCTCGCCAACTACTACGCCTTGACCAACGAGAGTCTGAAGGTCTTCACCGGCACCGAGCGAACGACCAACTGGCTCCTCCTGAATGGGGATGTCGATGCGCTGTTCCGGGTCCGTGCGCCGGGGGATATGTCGATCCTGCGCTTGATCAAGCAGATTGACGGCAAGATCCTGCCCATTCCCCAGGCCGCTGCGCTGCGCCTGCGCCACCCCGCGCTCGAGACGGGCAGCATTCCTCAAGGGTCGTACAACGGCCGTCCCGCCGTTCCGAGCAGCGACGTCGAGACCATCTCCGTCGAGAAGCTGCTGCTTGCGCGCGAGTCCGTGCCTGCGGATGTCGTTGCCAAGCTCACCTCGGTGCTTTTCGAGCACCGGCGCGAGTTGATGGAGATTGTTCCCATCGCCGGCTTGATCACCGCGCCGGACCCAAGCGGCCAGACGCTTGTGCCCGTGCACGCCGGCGTGCGAGCCTTTTGGGACAGGGACAAGCCGTCCTTCCTTCAGCAGAACGCGGAGCCCATCGCGCTCATGGTCTCGATCGCCGTTATCGCGATGTCCGGCTACCTCCAGCTCGTCAACCGGCGCCGCAAGAAGGTCATGGACGGGTTCAACCGTGAACTGATCGACTTGGCGCACGACGCCCGCGGTGCCGCGAACTTCGCCGAGCTCGACGAGTACAACAACAAGCTTGCCGCCTTCGTCGCCCGGGTCGTTCACGCCACCGAGCGCGGCCGTATCAACGCCACGGAGTTCACGCTGTTCAACTTCACCTACGATGCGGTCGAGGATGCCATCAAGGATCGCCAGATCCAGCTGGAGCGTGCCGAGAGACGCCACCCAGGCGACACGCCCGCGCCTGCCGAGGGCTCGCCGCCGGCAGTCACGGCCTAGGCTGGCAGACGATGCAGCGGCGGCTTCTGATACTCCTTCTGATTTTGGGCGTTGGCGCCGGGGTTGCGCTCGCCGTTTGGGCTTTGACGGAGCGCTACGAGCGGAAGCAAGCTCTCGCTAACGCGTTCGATCGCTTGCGTCTCTTCCACGATCTCCGGCGGGCCGCACTCGAGGACTATCTCCGCTCGACGGCGTCGGATGTCCGTGCCGCGAGCGAGAGCCCCCGTGTCGTCGAGGCGATGGAGCGACTCGATGTCGCCTGGGGCCGTTACGGCGCCGACGCGCGGCAAGTCCTGCCGCGTCGTTACGCCAAGGGCAATCCCGCCCCGGCCGGCCGGGAGGCCGAGCCCGCCGATACAGGCGATGACTCCGCCTACGGGCCGTACCACCGGACCTTTGACGATTGGGCCCAGCGCTTCCTCGAACATTTCGGCTATTACGACGCCTTTCTCATCAATCCGCGCGGCGACGTCGTCTACAGCGTGGCCAAGGAGTCCGACTTCGCCACGAGTCTCGAGACCGGCCCTTACCGCGACAGTCCGCTGGCGGAGGTATATCGCCGTGTCATGGCGAATCCGGCGGCCGGCGTCGATTTCTCGGACTTTGCGCGGTACGCGCCGAGCGGCGACGATCCCGCTGCGTTCGCCGGCCACGCCATTCTCGAAAGTGGCGACGTCATCGGCGTGTTCGCCGTGCAGATCCCGGCCGAACCGCTGAACGAACTCATGCACTTCACGGCAGGCATGGGCGGCAGCGGCGAGACCTATCTCGTCGGTGAGGACAGGTTGATGCGGAGTCAGTCGCGCTTCATCGCCGCGCCGACGCTGCTCGAAACGAAGGTCGACAATGCGTCGGTGCGGGAGGGCATCGGCGGAAAGAGCGGCGCGCGCGTGGTGCGCGACTATCGCGGGATCCCCGTGCTCTCGGTCTATGCGCCTGTCGATTTCGGCGGTCAGAAATGGGTCTTGCTCTCCGAGATCGACCAGGCCGAGGTGTGGGAGACTCGGGGCCGATGGCTCGCGATCGCGATGGGCGGGATCGCTGGCCTGATCGTAATCGGTCTTGCCCTGGCTTGGCGGTTAAGACGGCCAACGCGTGACGCAGCCTAGCCCGCTATAGGCCGGCCGCGCGCGATCCGACCCGCTCCGATCGTCAGCCGGCCCGAAGGGGCCCGCGCGCGCGTAGCGGCTGGACCCGGGCCGGAACCGGCGGACACGATCTTGGAAGCGTCACTTGTCCCACGCCGCCGTCGCACCGCTCAGCATCTTGTCGAAGCTTCCATCCGTGGTCAGAGTGGTGATGCCTTTGCCGAACTCGGGCGCCAGCGCACGGCAGGGCGATTTCTTCGAGAAGGCGACGAACATCTCCTCCGTGAGCAAGGCCTGGTCGAGTGGAACAATTTGATCCGTCAGACCGGCCTTGGACACCTCTGCGAGGCCGGGGTGGTATCCGGCAATGACATAGTCGGCATCGCCGGCCAGCAGGGCTTCGAAAGCCGGCTTAAGCCCTTTTGTCCGGGTGACCTGAAGCTTGTCGCGCATGAAGGCATCGAAATCGTTGCCGTAACTTTCGCCTTCGTTCGTCGCGCCCTTTTTGCCGATCAGGTCGTCCTTCCCTTCGAACCGACGCCTTCCCCTTGGCCACGAAGACGGCGACGTCGTCGTACATGAAGGCAGGCTGCACGTAGTCGAGATAGCCGGCGCGTTCGTCGTTGTAGTAGATGCCGAAGATCAGGTCGGCTGTCCCCGCCCGTGCCGCCTCCTGCGCCTCTTCCCATGAGCCCATGGACTTCGATTCCAACGGAATATCGAGCGTCTTCGCGATCGCCGAGACGAGCTCCGGCGCCGCGCCGGCGATTCGATCGCCGTCCTTGAAGGCGATCACCGGATAGGCGGGATGGCCCGTCGCGGTGATCGCGGTGCATTCGTCGGCAGCGAAGGCCGTCCCGTACGACAGGCCGGCGACGGTAACGACAGCGAAGCAGAGCTTTTTCATAAGTGCCATCCTCTAGCGACCCATCTGCGACTTAACGCGGTCGACTTCGGCTTGCGAAATCTTCCCCGCGTGGACAAGCGCCCGGACGCAAGCAGGTGACAGGCTGGGCCCGGCCTTGCGCATGCAAAGATTGAGTGCCGACGACTGCAGTCCGTACTGGCCGCAGAACTTCTTGTAATCGCTGACGCAACTGTTCTGCATCTCCTTGGTGATCGTACCCGCCTGGGCCCACGCCGTTGAGGGACCGGTGGCTACCGCCATGCCGAGCGCTGTCAGCGCTACCAGGAGTTTCGAGTGATGTGGCATTCGAACAAGCCCTCTCTTCTTTCGTCGTCACATTCCACCTGTCGCGAGGGAAGACCCCAAACGATCTCTTACACTCAAGAGACCTATGATGCCTAGAGGGCACCCTCGTCGGTCATCGACATGACCTCGGCGACGACACCGTCTTTGGCAAGGCACTTCCATGGCGCCTTGTTGGGGCCGACGCCGACCATCACGATCGTATTCGCCTCCGACGGGTCCACGCTGAGCGTCGCCACCGTGTTTTGCGTCTCCGCCGCAACGGCCTTGAGGCAAGCCTGCTCGTCCTTGGATGACGAATCGGCTGCGGGCGCCGGAGCGGGGGCCGCTGCAGGAGCGCCGTCCATGGCGCCGGCCCCATCGTCTGCCGGCGCGGGAGCAGCTGTGGGAGCCTGGGCCGCGGGCGGGGCCGCGGGGGCCGGGGCGGCTTGGCTCGCAGAGTCTTCGGTCTTGGCGGCGGGCTCGCTCGCCTTCTGCTCCGAGGAGTCCTCGGAGCATGCGGTCAAGCCGAGGACCAGCGCGAGTGCGATCGTACCGTAGAACGTTCTCATGTCTTTCCGGGCCTCCCTAATGGCACTTCGGATGGGTCTTGATGTCGTTGACCGCGTAGACCTTGTCGTCCGCGTTGGTCAGCTGGATGCACTGCTTGGTGGAGGGATTGTAGTAGATCCCATAGAGCGTCTCGCCCGACGTGATCGTGTCGACGCTCTTGAAGCCTCGCGCGCTCATCGCGTCGATCGCCGCGATCGCGTCCGTTCCCGTAAGGTCCGATACGCTCGCACCGTGGCCTTTGGGCTTGGCCGCGGGCGCCGCGGCTTTCGCCGCCGCACCCGTGATGCTCATGGTGAGGCTGTAATTGGCCACCTCGTTCCGGCGCGCGGCGTTTCTCATCAGATAGACCCGGATCTTGTAAGCGCCGGCCTTCGGAAGCGCGCCTTTGAACTGGTTCCCGCTGGTGGAGCCGACGAACATCGCGGTCTCGTTCTCGCCGGGCGCAAGGATGTTGAAATAGCTGGAAGCGTTATCCGTCGAGAGACCGACGGTCATGTGCTGCCCGTTGCCGGCTTCGAGAACGTAGTCCACGGTCTCGTAGCCCTTGATCTTGCCCTTGACCGTGGCGCTGCTGGCCCCCGCCTTGAAGTGAACGGGCTCGGTGCGGATGTCGTCCTGGGCGTGAGCCGCCGGAATTGCAAGAGCTGCAAGCGCCGCCACGCCGAGCGGCGTCCGGATCAGTGATGAAATCATGGTGAATTTCGATCCCTCATAAGTAGGTAGGTGTGTATATGACGCGTGAAAGGCGACTATTGTTCAAGCCTGAACTGGTTGTACTTGAGACAAATTTCGCGGAGACCGGGTTATGGAATTTGGCTTGGATCGCAGAGGCCTTCTCAAAGGAACGCTGGCGGCGGCGGGAAGCCTGGCTTTTTTTGGGGCGACGGCTGTCGGTGCGCGGGCCCTTGCCCGCCTCAAGCCGGGCGAGTTCCTGTGGACGCCGGAGAAGTCCCCCAGCGGGCCCGTGGCGATCATCGTCTCGCTCCCCGATCAGTTGGTGCACGTCTATCGCGGCGGCGTTCGGATCGGGCTCTCCACCTGCTCCACAGGGAAGAAGGGCCACTCGACGCCGACCGGGGTCTTCACCATTCTCGAGAAGGACAAGCACCATCACTCGAGCACATACAACAACGCGCCCATGCCGAACATGAACCGGCTGACCTGGTCGGGCGTTGCCTTGCACGCGGGCAACCTGCCAGGCTATCCGGCGTCACACGGCTGCGTCCGGCTGCCGCTGAAGTTTTCGGAGAAATTGTTCACGGTGACGCATGTCGCACGCCGGTCATCATCGCCGACGATCACAGCGAGCCGACCGTTGTCACTCATCCTGGACCGATCCTCTCCTCGCTCGCTGCGGACGAGATGCAAACCTCCGTTGCAGAGTAGAAGAAGTCCCTCCCGCCGCAGCAGCGCCACGAAGACATGCAGCACGCGGTGTCTCCTATTGATCAGCCGGAAGGACCGCGAGCTTTACGTCCTCAAGGACGGGAACGTCGTGGCGAAAGGCCCGATCGAAATCGACCGGCCCGGTGATCCTTTCGGATCGTACGTCTTCGTCTTGGTGGCGCCTCATGAGAGCGGACGTTCGGCGACCTGGCATGCCATCCGTCATACGTCCGGACCCAGCGCTTCCGCCGAAGAGCTGATTGGGCGCGTTCAATCCGGTCAGAAGCTTGCTCAGCAGGTTGCGGGGTTGATGCATCCCGGCTTGGTCCTCGTGATGACCGATGCGCCACTGCACTCGACCACCCGGACCGAGCGCGGATTCGTCGTCATGACACACGGCTAGACGTGGCGGGCGACGGCGCGCGGCGGATTCCGTTGCCGAAGCTGTGTTCCTCGCCTAGCGGCGGTTGAGGAAACGGCAGAGAGCCCATAGAAGGGCGGCATTCAGCCCCATCGCGGCTGCGAGGAGAGCGATGTTCAAGGCGACGGATTGAAATCCTCCAAGCACTGCAAACCCATAGCTCCAAGGCGTGCCGAGGAGCATCGCCGGGACGGCAGACAAGGGATCGGGCTCGATCCAGCCCGCGGCGCTCAATGGAATCGCGGCAAGCGCCAGAAGCGAAACGGCGATATAGAGCGCGACGAAAGCGTGACAGAGTCGCATGGAGCGGTCTTTTCCAGTCTGGTGCGCCTACGTGACCCCGAATAGTATAGGCGCTGCCACAAGCTTGGGGGGAAGAGAGATGCATCTCACCGGTCTTCTTGTTCAAAGCGTTGCCGGCGTACGCAGCACCATGACGAGCGAATAGGTGGGCCGGTCGAGCCGCGGCTCGCGACCCGGGACGGCACACTGTGACACCGAGCACGAAGCCAGAACCGGACCCACAGCAGCAGAGCAGCGCCTCGGGGGGCGAACTAATCGAGCGGTTCGCGCCCCTGGGTCTGGTGCTCGCCGTATTGTTCGTTGGCCTGCTAACGCTGTACCCGTTCTTACCGGCCATCCTGTGGGGCATCGTTCTCGGAATTGCGGTGGCGCCCTTGCACAATCGGCTCTTGGGCCGTCTCGGAAATCGGAGAGCACTCGCCGCCGTTCTCACCGGGTTTGGACTGGTTCTGTGTTTTGTCGTGCCCGCGCTCGGCATCGCGACGGCACTCGCATCGTTCCTGCCCTCGGCCTTGAACTGGGTCGAACGGGTGGCGCTTGCGGGCCTCGGCAAACCTCCGGACCCCATCCTCAAATTGCCCATTGTCGGAGAGTCGGCCGCCGAGCTTTGGCGATCGCTTGGGACGGACCTTTCCTCCCTCGCCACGCATTTCGGCGATGAGATCAAGGCCATCCTCGTGTGGTTCGCCTATGAGTCCGAAATCCTCGGTATCTTCGTATTCGAGTTCGCGATCGGCGTGATCCTGGCCGCGCTTCTTGTCTACAATTTCGACCGGGTCAGCGAGCTCTCGCACAAGTTCTTCGATCGCCTTGGTGGAACCTTCGCTCGAAGGATGGCGGTGCTGTCGGTGCAAACCACGCGCCAAACGGTCATCGGCGTCCTTGGCGCGGCCCTCGTGCAAACCCTGTTCGCGACGTTCTCCTACGTGGTTGCGGGTGTGCCGGGCTGGATCATCTGGGCCGGCATTGTCTTTGTCCTGTCGCTGATTCAGGTCGGTCCTGCCTTGGTCTTCATTCCGATGTCGATTTGGTTTTGGGCGCAGGGCCAGCCGGGAATGGCGATCTTCATCTTCCTTTGGGGCGTGGTTGGCGTCGCTCTCGTCGACTACGTCGTGCGGCCGCTGCTGGTCAGCAAGGGCACGCACTTCCCTGCCATATTGGCCTTCCTCGGCGCCATGGGCGGGTTGATCGAATGGGGATTGGTCGGCGTCTTCCTTGGGCCCGTCGTCGTCGCCGTGTGCTACGAAATGATCCTCAAATGGATCGAACCCGATACGCTTCCCCGTTGATGTGCAAGCGCGGCCCAAGCCTGAACGGGGCTGAAGGCCGCCTGACGAGGCTGTTCACCCAACGGCGGCGCATCCGCTGAGGGTTGGATGCGGACCCGGCCGTTGTTCAGACATCGTCCGCCGGGTCACGATCGAAGACTTTTCGTCCGGTGAACATGGCCGAAACGAGTCCTCCGCCTTCTCGTAGCTCGGTCGTGACGACCCCGGCGATATGGATGACGATCAAGACCAGAAGCGCATAAAAGCTCCAATAATGCGCGGTGATGAAGGGCGTGCGAAACGCGCGCATCGCATCCCAGGATGCGGCGTCGATTCCGGTGTCGTTGTAGGGCACGAGCGTCGAAGGATCGACGCCTGGCGCGGCGACCCAACTGGCGATCCAGTATCCGAACGGCGGATAGTAGATGTCCGTCCCGGCAAGAACGAGGCCCGTAACGGCCTGCACGACGAGAAAGAGCACGAGCAGGGAGACCATCAGGCGTGCGACGGGGTTGTGACCGAGATAAGGGCGTTCATCGCCTCGGGCCAGTCCACGGAGATAGGCTGCAAGCGACGTTCCATAGCCGCGCAGGAAGGGCAGCATGCCGGACCACCGAGCGTGCCGGTTGCCGAGGAAAGCCCAGACGATGCGCCAGCCCAGGTTCAGGGCGAAGACGTAGCCGAACCAGACATGCACTGTCTTCAACAGAAGCTTGCCGTCGTCCGTGACGCCGAGCGCCTTGCCGTAAAGGATCGCCGTACCAAGGGCGATCAAGGCAACAACACAGACAAAGTTGATCCAATGGAACCAGCGGGTTGGTCGGTCCCATACGGCATAGGATTGTAAGCTCATCGTCGTCATTCAGCCTTCTCTTGGTGGCGCCCACATGCCCAGTTCACGCCAAATGCGAGAGGCTAGATGTTCGGTCCGGACTCTTGCATTGATCAACGTCAACAGGCCTCAGGTTCAAACCGGGCACTGTGCAACCTGTCCGGTTCGGACCGACAAGGAGCTGATCGGCCAGCACTATTGGTCTCACCAGACACCGTGATGCGCGCTCAAGCAAGTGGGGGCGCGTCCACGGAAAGTGGCCCCATCGACAATGCCCGGGCCGGGGCCCATATCCTATTATCGAGGTTGTCGGCGCTCTCGCCGTACGCTCGCGACAGGGCGGTTCTATCGGAGAGCGGTCGCTGAGGAAGAATACGGCGTAACGGTTTTGAGCCTGCGCCGCGTCATCAGGAACGGAGCCATGAAGAGTCCCAATCTATTGTTTGTCATCGCCGACGGCGGTCGCGCACGCTTCGTCGAGCGCGATTCCGAAGGCCGGTTCAGAACCGCGTCGAGCTTTCTGTCGTCGAGCCTGCACAAGCAGGGCCGCGACCTGACCTCGGATCGGCCGGGCCGGGTCTCGAAAGCGCCGATTCCAGCCGGCACGGCGTTGAGCCGCGACAGGATCCGCGTGAGAGCGAGAAGGCGAACTTCGTGGAGCTGGTCGTGGACGAGATCGGCCGCGCGCATGCGGCCAGATCGTTCGATCAGTTTGTCCTGGTGGCGCCGCCAAAGGTCGTAGGCGAGATTCGCCGCGTCGTTCCGGACGCGCTGAAAGCGGTCCTCAAATGCACCGTGCAGAAGGATTTGACCAACACACCAGATCACGACCTCGCGGCGCATTTGTCGCCGGAGGCGCTGCGCGATGCGTCGTGAATTGCGCGCACGCGGCGGTCAGGCGGGCTTGCGCGCGGTTGTCACGACGAAACAGTTCTGCCAGCTCCAAAATTCGGGGTTGTCGAACAACGCAAGCGCCTCGTTCCAAAGCGTCGGCGTGATCAGGCCCAAGGCCAGGATCGGCTCGCGCAATTCCGCGAAGGTCAACGTCCAGTAGCGGGCGGAGGCCGAACCGCCCTGGAACATGATCGTCTCGCCGTGGACATCGATATCGGCCATGCCGATCTTGCTTAACGTCGGCGCCACGCGCCGGCCGACAAAGTAGTCGATCCCGCAATTGGCCGCCCAGGCGAGGAAACCGCGCCAGAAGTCGCGGACGGCGGGACTGTCGGTATCCAGCACCGGATGGAAATCCGGCTCCTCGAGCAGAATAAAGCCCCCCGGTTTGACCGCGGCCGCCAGCCGCGCCATCACGTCGAGCCGCTCGGGGATATGATGCAGGATGGCCCGCGCACAGACGAGGTCGTAGGCGTCTCCCAAAGGGTCTTTGACCACATCGAGCTGCCTTATATCGAGGTTCGGCCGGGCCAGCCGGTCGAGAAATCGCGTGTCGATATCGGCCGCCGTGACGTGACCCGTCGGCCCGACCCGATCGGCGAGCCATTGCGAGATCGTGCCGTTGCCGGCACCCACTTCGAGGCACTTCCAGCCCGCGCCGAGCCCAAGTTGCGAGATCCGAAACCGCGTGTAGGGATCGAGCATTTTCGACATCAGCATGAGACGATCGTCTTCGAGCGGATCGGAATGCGGCAGAATGTAATCGGTCATGGACATGCCCCTCGGATGCACGGGACGAGCAATGCGCGGTGGCGCCGGTCCGGGCACCGAAGCCACGTGAATTCTCGCCTCGAAGCCTCTCTTACGTCTCAATTGGCCGTTCTAGGTCAGACAATCCCAAGTTGGGGCCCCGATTTTGGTGGCCCTTGGCGTTGCCATTGGCAACAAACGGGCCACTGGGCATCGCACCCTCGCTCGTGCTCTAATAGCTTGATGGGGGGCGCGATTCTCGGATCAGCGTCGGCCGCTGTCCTCGGCGGTCAAATTTGGGGGGAAATTGCGATGTCGGCCATTCAGCCTAGTTCAAGGCCCGGGAGCCTTTTCGCCTAATGTCGGCTGGGTTTGGTCTTGAGAAGATCGGATTGGTCGCACTGCGCTTCCCGCGCGCCACGCTGCTGCTGGTTGCCTTGATCACGCTGCCGCTCGCCTATGCCGCGACGAAGGTGGGGTTCTCAAGCGACATCCGCGAGATCTTCCGGTCCGGAACGGAAGATTACGCCAGATTCCAACAGGTCGAGGAGCAATACCCCGACAGCGGCCAAGACGTCCTGCTGCTCATCCGTTCCGAAAATCTTTTCACGGTCGAGAATCTGGAACGGCTGCGCGACCTTCATCTGGAATTGAGCTTTGCCGCGGGCGTACGGGACGTCGTGTCGATGTTCTCGGCGCGCCACCCGCCCGACGAAAAGGGCGGAGCGGAACCGCTCCTTCCCGTCAAGCTCACGCAGAAAGACCTGCCGAAAGTGCGGGAGGCGATCCTGTATCATCCGCTGGTTGCGGGCAAATTGCTGTCGCCCGATGCGACAACCACGCTGTTCGTCATCGCCATGGATCCGTTCCCGGATATCGACGATCTGCGGGTCGTGGCGGATGAATTGCGGGACGTCACGAAAAGCATGCTCGAAGGGACCGACATGACGGTCCAGTATTCAGGTCTTTCGTTCCTCCGCCTCGAGATCGTTTCGTCGCTCATGGCCGACCAGATGACGTTCATCACGGTCGGCTTCCTGATCGTGCTGCTCATCTCCTGGCTGTTCTTTCACAGCCTCACCTATGTCTGCATCGCGGCGCTCCCCGCCGTCATCGCGGTGACGTGGCTGGGCGGCGTCACGGGACTGCGGGGAACCGAGGTCGACGTCATGAGCGGCGTCGTGCCCGCGCTCGTTCTCGTGCTTGTGGTCGCAAGCTCGCTGCATCTGCTGTTCAGGTCCGGCGCGAGCTCGGCCAGGGCGCAGACGTCCACGACGCCATTTCGCGGTCCGTTCGCGAAATCGGGCCCGCTTGCGTGCTCGCGTCCCTGACGACGGCGATCGCGCTGTTTTCGCTGACCCTCGTCCCACTCAAGATCGTAGCGGGCTTCGGTCTGACCGCGGCGATCGGCACCGCGATCGCCTATCTCGTCACCATTACGGTGGTGCCGTCTCTGGCCTATGTGCTGCTCAGCCGGGTTCAGTCGAAAAAGACGCTGGGGCGCAAGGTCGATTTTGCCTTCGGGGCGGCGAGCCGCTGTTGCCACCGGCTGGGGCATTTCACCTTGGCCCGGCCACGCACGGTCCTCGCCTGCGGCCTTTCCCTCGCGCTGATTGCCGGCATGCTCTACGTCTCGATCAGTCCGCGCTATCAGTATCGGGAGTATCTGCCCGAGCGCAGTCCGGCGCACCTCACCATGAATGCGATCGACGATCGGCTCGCAGGGACCGAGACGCTGCTGGTTCACCTTCAGTGGCCCCGGAGCGCGCGGATCGATACGCCCGAGAGCGCCGAACTGGTCAGGAAGGTCGATGCGCTCGTCGCGGCGCTGCCTTTGGTCCGCAGCGTGACCTCCCTCTACAGCATCCAAAGCTGGGCCTCGGCCGGTCAACTCACCCAGGACAAATTCTTCGACCTTCTCCAGCAAGCCAAGACGCCGCTCGTCGAGCGGATCCTGTCCATCGACCACAATTCAACCCTCGTCACGGGCTATTTCCCCGGGACCGACGCCGCCGATCTTCTCCCCGTTGTGCAGCAGTTGGAGCGTGCGCTCGGTCCGTTGCGCGCCGCGAACCCTGACGTCGTCTTCACGGTGACGAGCCTTTCGGTTCTGTCCGCGAAGGCCAGCTATGAAATGATCGAACAACTCAACCGGAGCCTTCTCCTGGCGATTGCCCTCAACATCATGCTTGTCGGCTTGGTCTTCCGGTCGGTTCGCGCGGGGCTCTACTGTATCTTGCCCAACCTTCTCCCAATCGTGGTCGTGGGCGGCTTTCTCTATCTCTCGGGGCTCGGCCTCCAATTCACCAGCGTCGTGGCCTTTACGATCGGATTCGGTATCGCCGTCGACAATACGATCCACATCCTGAACTACTATGGCCTGATGCGGTCCCATGGCCGGGACGTGACCACCGCCCTCGAAGAGACAATAACGACGATCGGTCCGGTTCTGGCGGTCGGAACCATCGTGCTGATCTCCGGATTTGCCGCAACGCTCCTCAGTCAGTTGCCTAACTTACGTCTTTTCGGTGAGGTAGCCATCTTGCTCCTTGGCACAGCCCTGTTAGCGAACCTGCTGATACTCCCCGCAACGATTGCAATCCTGGAAGGTCGTCCGCTAAAGAAGGGTGGGTCGCGTCAGTGAAGGCGGGGCGGGGGTCGCCCCGTCGTGCCTTGCGGGCATTCAGTGGAGGTCATTAATGTATGCGATGGTAAACCGGTTGGGGCGCGGGTGTTCGATGGGGCAAGGTCACGATGCGGGACGGCTGGCCGGACTCGCTCTGCTTGGTCTCGCACTGCTGGCGCCGCTGGTAACGTTCGCGCCTACCACGGCCATGTCCGCAACCGCCCTCGCGGGGGAATGGAGCGGAGAGGGCACGGTTACGAAAACCGAAGGTCCGACAGAGAAGGTGCGCTGCCGCGTCAGTTACAGGCAGGAAAGTGCCAAGATTTTCGGTGTCGTGGCGCAATGTGCGTCGACATCTAACAAGATGAAACAGACCGGGGAACTCCTCGAAGTCCGTCCCGGCGTCTATACGGGCGAGTTTAAGCTCATGGAATACGATGTCAGCGGGCGAGTCCGTGTTGTCATTGACGGCGAAGACAGCGAGACCCAGACGGTGACCTTCAAGAGCCGGAAGGGTGAGGGCGAGGTCATCCTCAAGCGGCGCTGAGCCCACACAGGCCTATGAGCTTCATCGAAGTCCGCGACCGTCCATCAACGGTCCTTCCGAGATCATGACGCACCGCGGCTTAGGGCCCCTTTGGCCCTGACCTTGGCCTGCCAGATCTGCGTGTCGCCCAAAATGAACAGCACGTCGTTCTTGGGGCCGCCGAACGTGAAATTGGCGACGCGGGGGGCGAAAATCTCACCCAGGAGATCGCCCTGCGGCGAAAAGACCTGCACGCCCGTCGCCGACGACGTATAGACCCGCCCCTTCGTATCCAGCTTGATGCCGTCGGGGCAGCCGGGCGACACCGTGGCGAAGTGCCGGTCACCCCTGACGTGCCGGCCCTTGTGCACGTCGAAGGCGCGGATGTGGTGCGGAAGGTCCACGAAATAGGTGCCGGGCGCCTGGTTGGCGCCGGTGTCGGTGATGTACAGCACGCGCTCGTCGGGTGAGAAGGCGAGCCCGTTCGGCTTATTGAACGAATCCGCGACCACCGCCGTCTGGCCGGTCGCCGGGTCGTGGCGGTACACAAAAGCGCCGAGTTTGGCGGACGCTTTGAAACCTTGGAGCTCGCCGTAATTGGGATCGGTGAACCACACGGTTCCGTCCGACTTCTCGATGACGTCGTTTGGCGAGTTGAGCGGAAGCCCGCGCCATTGATCGACCACGGTCTCCAGTGCGCGGGTCTTGAGGTTCATGCGGCTGATCCGCGCTTTTTGGTCCAGCGTGCCTTGCTCGCAGATCAAGAGCCGCCCCTTGCGGTCGAGATACATGCCGTTCGCCATGTTCGACGGCTGGCGCACGATGTCGAGTTCTCCGGCCTCGAAGGGGAACCGGTCGCCCTTCAGGGCGAGGCGCATGATCGCGGTGTTCTTGGGACCGGGCTCGGGCACGGTCGTGAAGTAGAGGGCATGTTCGGCGGCCACGTAGACCGGCCCTTCGTGGGCGTTGGTCTCGATCAGAACGGGGCGCTGAAAGTTCTTGCCGAGGACCTTCCGGAAATCGTCGCTGACGATGGCGAAAGTGCTGCGGTCGTCCTTGCTGTCGTCTTTGGCGGCGTCGTCGGACATGTAAGACCTCCGGTTGAGCCATGCGAAAGAGACTATCGCATCCCGCTATAACAGCGGTTCCACAATCTTGCTGACCCCGAGGCCAAGCGCGCGTTGACCCTCGGGGTCCAGATGAACGCCATCGGCGGCGCTGACCTTCACGATCTCGCTCGCGTCGAAAAAGCCGATGCCGAATTTGGCGGCGATGGTCCGGAAAGCGGCGCTCAGCCCCCGGGAGGTGCCTTGCCCGCCCGAATACAGCAGCGCCATTTCGGAGCTCAGCGAACCGAGAGTCGGTGGCGCCACCAAGACCAGACTCGGCGCCGTGCGCCCGGGCCCGGTCTGGCTCGCGGAGACCGCGCGGACCATCGCCGCGCTGTTCATGGCGATCCGGCCCGCGCTCAGCCCGTAGCAGGGCGCGCTGTCATTGGTGCCCAACATGATCACCACCACGTCGAGGGGTGCATGGGCTTCCAGAAGCGGCGGCAGCATCGCCATGCCGTTGCGATAGGGGCGAGCGGGGTCGTCCGTCGCGATCGTTCTGCCGTTCAGGCCTTCCTCGATCACCCGGGCGCGTCCCTGCAGGGCGGCTTCGAGGACGCGGGGCCAGCGGTCCTCCGGCGGAAATCGCGTTCCGTCCTCGGGGTTGTAGCCCCAGGTCAGGGAGTCGCCGAAGCATAGGATGGATTTCGTCACGCGCTCTCTCCTCGGTCCCTTGGTGCCGCACGAGGCGGCTTCGGTCGGTTCATCGTCACGGTGCGGCCGGCGCGACGCGCCAAATGGTATTACCCACGTCGTCGGCCACGAGCAGCGCCCCTGTCCGGTCTTCGGCCACCCCGACGGGCCGTCCGTAGGCTTTGCCGTCCTCGCTGAGAAAGCCGGTCAGGATGTCTTCCGGCTTTCCGGACGGCACACCGTTTTCGAACGGCACGAAGACGACCTTGTAGCCGCTGGGCGGGCTCCGGTTCCAGGACCCGTGCTGCCCGATAAAGGCGCCGCCCCGATAGCGTTCCGGGAACAAGGCGCCGCCGTAGAAGGCGAGGCCGAGCGAAGCCGTATGAGGTCCGAGGGCGTAGTCGGGCACGATGGCCGTCTTCACGAGGTCGGGTCGCGGCGGTTGCACACGCGTGTCCACGTGATCCCCGTAATAGCTGTAGGGCCATCCGTAGAAGCCGTTCTGCGCGACCGAGGTCATATAGTCGGGGACGAGATCGCTGCCGAGTTCGTCCCGTTCGTTGACCGTGGTCCAGAGTTTTCCGCTGTCCGGATGCAACGCGAGCCCGACAGGATTGCGCAGGCCGGAGGCGAAGAGGCGCGAGGCGCCGCTCGCAAGGTCGATCTCGTGGATCGCGGCCCGCCCTTCTTCGTGCTCGAAGCCGCGCTCGCCGATATTGCTGTTGGAGCCCACCGAGGCATAGAGCGTCGTGCCGTCGCGGCTGGCAAGGATGTTCTTGACCCAGTGGATATTGACCGGGCCTGCCGGCAGGCCGACGACCGGTTCGCCTTGTCCGGTAATCTGCGTGGCCCCGTCCGTGTACGGAAACCGGACGATGCCGTCCGTATTGGCCACGTAGAAGCTGGTCCCCACCAGCGCCATGCCGTAGGGCGAGTTGAGACCAGAAAGGAATTCCGTGCGGGTCTCGGCCACGCCGTCTCCGTCCGCATCGCGCAGAAGCGTGATTCGATTGGGGCTCGCAACGCCGGCGCCGGCCCACCACATGCCGAGCTTCATGGCCCAACCCATCGGCCCGTCCGCCAGGCCGGGCTGCGGCGGCGCCGCTGTCTCCGCGACAAGGACGTCGCCATTGGGCAGCACGTAAATCATCCGGGGGTGGTCGAGGCCGGTGGCAAAGGCATTCACGGCCAGCCCGTCCGCGGCCCTCGGGGCCGCGCCGTCCGGCCAACCCGTGGCTTCGGCGATCACGACGGTCGGAAAGGTGGTCCGGACCGGCGCGGGCAGGACCGGGTCGGGTCGGTCCCGCCTCGACCGGGAGGGTGGCCTCCTCGCCGCAGCCGGCCAGGGTCAGGCAGACCAGAACGGCAATCGATCCTGCAAGGAGGCGGCTATGCATTCGTGCTTCTCTTCCCGCGCGCCGTTGATTGAGGCCAATTCTGGGCCGATGCCCGAGCGTGGCGGTCACATTGGTGTGAAACTGGCTCTAAGTCATTCTAACGTCGTTGTTTTTCATGGCTCTGCTATGACATTGCGGCCATTCGGCCTATGTGTTCGCCCGACCGCGTGAGATAATGTGCTACGCCCGAAGCCGATCGCGTGAAGCACCACGCCCGCGCGGCATCGGACGCCAGCCTCCTGAGACACACAGAATGCAGCAGAGAAACCAAAGCGCCAAGCATGCGGCCGCAGAGCGCGAGGACGGCACGTCGCCTGCCTCGGATTCGGCCCCGAAAGACTCGCCCCCGAAAGACTCGCCCCCGAAAGACTCGGGCTCAAAAAAAGACTCGGCCTCGAAGCACGAGACCGGCACGGCGCCGGCGCAGGGCTCCTCCTCGCGCATCGGAAGAATTCTGTTCATCAGCCTGGTGGTCATCGCCCTGGCGGCGGTCGCCTATCGTTACATGGTCGTGCCGCAAGGGGAGCAGCAGGCCGCGGCGCCGGGCGGGCCGCCCCCGGCACCACCCGTCAGCGTGGCGAAGCCCGTGGTCGAGACCTTGCGCGAGTGGAGCGATTTCACCGGCCAGTTCGAGGCCCAGGAATCGGTCGAGATCCGCGCGCGCGTGAGCGGCTACCTCGAATCGGTCAACTTCTCGGACGGACAGCTGGTGGAGAAGGGCGATCTCCTGTTCGTCATCGAGCCGCGCCCGTTCGAGATCGCCTTGGCCTCGGCAAAGGCGCAACTCGTCCAGGCCGAAGCTGAACTGGATCTCGCCAAGGTGCAGTTGGAGCGCACGGCCGAACTGCGCAAGAAGGACTTTGCGTCGGCCCAGGTGTTCGACGAACGCGCGGCCGAAGTGAAGAACGCGACGGCGGCACGCGACAGCGCGCGCGCAGCCATCGATCAGGCCGAACTCAATCTCAACTACACGCGCGTCCTGGCGCCGGTCTCCGGCCGCGTTGGCCGTCATGAAGTCAGCGTCGGCAACCTGGTGGTCGGCGGCACCGGCGAGACGACGCTGCTCACGACGATCGTCTCGCTCGACCCCATTTGGCTGACCTTCAATGTCAGCGAGGGCGACATCCTGACCTATCAGCGCTCGATCCAAAAGGGCGAGGTCGAATCGGTCCGCGGCGGCGGCGTCGAGGTCGAAGGTCAACTCGTCGACGAGAAGGATTGGCCGCTGAAGGGCACGATCGACTTCCTCGACAATCAGTTCAGCCGAACCTCGGGCACCATCCGTGTCCGGGCCTCGTTCCCCAACGCCGACCTCTTCATCACCCCCGGGCAGTTCGGCCGCGTCCGCGTGCCGATGTCGCAGGACAAGCCGACCCTGCTCGTACCTGATACGGCGGTGGTCACCGACCAGTCCACGAAAGTCCTGTTCACGGTCGCCGAAGACGGAACGGTGGTGCCGAAACCGGTGGAGCTCGGTTCGGTAACCGATGGCGGTCTGCGTGTCGTCCGCAGCGGCATCACCGCCGACGACGAGGTCATCGTCAACGGCTTGCTCCGTGCGCGGCCCGGCCAGAAGGTCACGCCGCAGCCGACGGAGATCGCCCCGCCCGCCAAACAAGCTTCCGCGGACGCGCCCGCCAGCAAACAATGAAGCTCTCCCACTTCTTCATCGACCGGCCGATCTTCGCCGCCGTGATCTCGATCTTGATCACGCTTGTCGGTGGCGTGGCCTATTTCGGCCTGCCGGTCGCGCAATATCCCGAGATTGCCCCGCCGTCGATCCAGGTGACGGCGCAATATCCCGGCGCCTCCGCCGAGATCGTCGCCAATACGGTCGCCACGCCCATCGAGCAGGAAGTGAACGGCGTGGACAACATGATCTACATGACGTCCCAGTCGACCGGCGACGGCCAGATGTCGCTGACCGTGACCTTCAAGCTCGGCACCGACCTCGACACGGCGCAGGTGCTTGTTCAAAACCGCGTGGCGATCGCGACCCCGAGACTCCCCGAGGAGGTGCGCTCGCTCGGCGTCCAGGTCGTGAAGCAGTCGCCCGACCTGATGATGGTCATCCATCTGAGTTCGCCCGACGCCAGCCGCGACATGCTCTATGTCTCCAACCATGCGACCTTGCATGTGAAGGACGTGCTGTCGCGCATCGACGGCGTCGGCAATGTGAGGATTTTCGGCGCGCGCGACTACGCGATGCGCGTCCTGGCTCGACCCCGACAACTCGCGGTCCGCAACCTGACCGCAGGCGATGTCTTGCGGGCCTTGCGCGGCCAAAACGTGCAGGTCGCCGCCGGCGTCATCAATCAGCCGCCGGTTCCGCGGCCGGGCGCCTTCCAACTCAACGTGGAGACCCAAGGGCGCCTCACGACGCCGGAGGACTTCGGCAACATCATCGTCAAGTCCGAAGGGGAGGGCCGTGTCGTCCGGGTCCGCGACGTGGCGCGGGTTGAGCTGGGCGCGGCGGACTATAACCTGAATGGCTATCTCGACGGACGCATTGCGATTCCGATGGGCGTGTTCCAGCGCCCGGGATCGAACGCGCTCGAGACCGCCGCCGAGGTCGAGGCGGCCATGGAGGAGTTGTCCAAGTCCTTCCCGAGCGGTCTGCGCTACGACATCGTCTACAACCCGACGGTCTTCATCTCCGATTCGATCGAGGCCGTGCTGCATACGATGTTCGAGGCCGTCATCCTGGTGGTGCTCGTCATCGTCGTCTTCCTTCAGACCTGGCGCGCATCGCTCATCCCCATCGTCGCGATTCCCATTTCGCTGATCGGCACGTTCACCGTTCTCGCCGCGATCGGCTACTCGCTCAACAACCTGTCCCTGTTCGGCTTGGTGTTGGCGATCGGCATCGTCGTCGACGACGCCATCGTGGTGGTGGAGAATGTCGAGCGGAACCTGCGCGAGGGCTTGTCTCCGCGGGAAGCGGCCTACCAAAGCATGAACGAGGTCGGCACCGCGCTGATCGCCATGACGCTGGTGGTCTGTGCCGTGTTCATCCCGACCTTGTTCCTCAGCGGCATTCTCGGCCAGTTCTTCCGCCAGTTCGCGGTGACCATCACCACCGCGACGCTGATCTCGCTGGTCGTCTCGCTGACGTTGAGCCCGGCGCTGTGCGCGTTGCTCTTCAAGGCGCATAACGAGGACGAGCACAAGAAGGGCAATCTGATTACGCGCGGCATCCATCGTGCGTTCGGCTGGTTCAATACCGGGTTCGACTGGGTGGCGGAGAAGTACGGTGCGCTCACGGGCCGGCTGCTCCGCATGTCCACAATCATGCTCGCGATCTATGCCGGGCTGAT
Organism: Methyloceanibacter methanicus; assembly: GCF_001723285.1. Lineage (GTDB taxonomy): Bacteria > Pseudomonadota > Alphaproteobacteria > Rhizobiales > Methyloligellaceae > Methyloceanibacter > Methyloceanibacter methanicus. The sequence continues at coordinate 404,254 of NZ_LPWG01000010.1, forward strand.
CGGGCTGACGGTCTTCCAGTTCCGTGCCGCCCCGACGGGCTTCATTCCCAATCAGGACCTCGGCTACCTCATCAACATCATCCAGCTGCCGCCGGGCGCGGCTCTGTCGCGCACCGACGAGGTGGCGCTGAGAGTGACGAAGATCGCCCTGGAGACGCCCGGCGTCGCGCATGCGGTCCCAATCGTCGGTCTTGACGGGGCGACGTTCACCACCTCGTCCAACTCGGCGGTCGTGTTCACACCGCTCGAGCCTTTCGCGGAGCGGGCGAAGAAGGGCCTCAGCGCGCAAGCGATCTCCGGCGCGCTCAACCAGTTCGCCGGCATCGAGGATGCGTTCATCTTGAGCATCTCGCCGCCGCCTGTCCGTGGTATCGGCACCACCGGCGGTTTCAAGATGCAGGTCCAGGACACGCGGGGCGGACCGCTGTCGCAACTCGAGGAAGTGGCGCAGAGTCTTGTCGGCGCCGCCAACCAGGACCCGGGTCTCTCTCGCGTCTTCACGACCTTCAACACGCGCACGCCGAGCGTTTACGCCGACATCGACCGGGTGCGCGCCGAGATGCTGGGCGTGAACGCGGATGACCTCTTCCAGACGCTGGAGGTCTATCTGGGCTCCCAATATGTCAACGACTTCAATTTCTTAGGGAGAACCTACCGCGTCACGGCACAGGCGGACGGCGAGTACCGGCAGGACCTGCATGCCATTTCCCAGCTCAAGGCCCGCAACGCCCAAGGCGAGATGGTGCCCCTCGGTTCGGTCGCCGCGTTCCAGGACACGGCCGGGCCCTACCGGGTGCAGCACTTCAACCTCTTCCAGGCCGCGGCCGTCCAAGGCGGGACGAAGCCCGGCTTCTCCAGCGGCTACGGCCTTGAGGCCATGGAACGGCTGGCGGCGGAGGTCCTGCCCGATGGCTATGCCTATCAGTGGACCGAACTCGCCTTTCAGGAGAAGCAGGCGGGCGATACGGCGATCTTCGTGTTCGCGGCGGCGGTCGTGTTCGTGTTCTTGCTCCTTGCCGCGCAGTACGAGAGCTGGGGCCTGCCGCTCGCCGTCATTCTGATCGTGCCGATGTGTCTGCTGGCGGCCGTCAGCGGCCTCATGATGCGTGGGATGGCGATCGACATTCTGGGACAGGTGGGCTTCGTGGTGCTGATCGCCCTGGCGGCGAAGAACGCGATCCTCATCGTCGAGTTCGCGCGTCAGAACGAAGAGCAGGCGCGGGCGTCAATAGAAGCCGTGGTCGATGCCGCGCGGGTGCGTTTGCGGCCGATCCTGATGACGGCCCTGGCGTTCATCCTCGGCGTGGTGCCCCTCGTCATCGCCACGGGCGCTGGCGCGGAGATGCGCCAGTCGCTCGGCACGGCCGTCTTCGCCGGCATGCTGGGCGTCACGGCCTTCGGTCTCATCTTCACGCCGATCTTCTATTTGCTTGTACGCCGGTTCGCATCGACCGGGACGCAGCAGACCGACAGCCGTACCGAGCCGGCCGAGTAGGGCGCATCGCCGCTGGGGCCCCAGTCTCAAGGCGTGACTGCGTGGCCGAAGAGCGCGGAGTCGGCCAGGCCATCGAAGATTGTCTGCACGGCCAACGCGGCCAGCAGGACGCCGAAGACGCGTACGATCACCTTACGCGCGGTGACGCCGATGATCCGATGGATTTCCTGGGCGAGCATCAGCAGTGCGAGCGTGACGAGCATGACGGCCAGAATTCCGGCGACGACGGCCACGAGCAGCGCCGGGTCGCCCTTGGTGTTCGCGGCCAGGACGATCGCGCCGGTCATGGCGCCGGGCCCTGCCAGCAACGGAGTCGCGAGCGGAAACACGGCGAGATCCGCGTGTCCGTCGGCCTTGGTCTCGGCCTCCGCACTTTCTTTGGTGGTCAGCAGGGTCGGCGTCGCGCGCCGCGACAACGTCATGTCGAGCGCAATGATGAACAGGATAATCCCGCCCGCGGTCTGCAAAGCGGCGAGCGTCACCCCGAGCCGCCGAAGAATCGGTTCTCCCACCAGCGTGAACAGCAAAATGATGACCGTGGCGATGGCGACGGCTTTCACCGACACCCTCCGGCGCTCGGCCCGGGATAGATTTGGCGTGAGCGAGGCGACAAGGACCGCGGAGTCGACGGGGCCGATAACGGCGAAGAACGTGGCAAATGCCGTCAAGGCAGTTTCGATCATCATGGTCCTATCGCGGGTCGATCTTCGGATATGGCGCCCGATACGGGCCGGTGTTGCTCAATCGCGCGGCGTCTGATTATGATGCCTCAAAATATAACATTGGGCGGAAGCAGACGTGAGGAGCGGGCGTTCAAAGGCGCTTAATGGGAAGGCTGAGCTTGCCGCAAGACACAGACACGCTGATGGCAGGGGATATTCCTCAGAGCGCCGCCGAGTATTACGCTAAATTTTTCAATGAGATGAGGGACGCCGACGGGTGCGTGCGGCCGGCCTACAAGCAGCTCGCCGAGCTCCTGGACGGCCTGTCGATCGAATCGCTCGTCACCAAGCAGGAAGCGGCCGATGCGCTGTTCCGGCGGCTCGGCATCACTTTCGCCGTTTATACCGAGGGCGGCTCCACCGAGCGGCTGATCCCCTTCGATCTGATCCCGAGAATCCTCCATCAATCCGAGTGGGACCTGGTGGAGCGGGGCTGCCTTCAGCGCGTGAAGGCCATCAACATGTTTCTCCACGATATCTACCACGATCAGGAGATTCTGAAGGCCGAGCTCATTCCGCCGGAACTGGTGTTCAAGAACCCGGCCTTCCGGCCCGAGATGTGCGGGGTGGATCTACCCAAGGACGTGTACGCGCACATTGCCGGCGTCGATCTCGTCCGGACAAGCGAGCGCGATTTCTTCGTGCTGGAGGACAATGTCCGCACGCCGTCCGGCGTGTCCTACGTTCTGGAGAACCGCGAGATCATGATGCGGCTGTTCCCGGACGCCTTTAACGGCCAGGCCGTGTCGCCTGTCGGAAACTATCCCGAACGGCTGCTGGAGAACCTGCGCGCCGTTGCGCCCGGCGGCGCGGACGATCCCGTGGTCGTGCTGCTCACCCCGGGCCGCTACAACAGCGCCTATTTCGAACATGTGTTTCTTGCCGAGCAGATGGGGATCGATCTTGTCGAAGGCGTCGATCTGTTCGTGCGCGACGGCTATGTGTGGATGCGCACGACCGAGGGTCCTGTCCGGGTCGACGTGATCTATCGCCGGCTCGACGACGATTTCATGGACCCGCTCGCCTTCTACGCGGGCTCGATGTTGGCCGTGCCGGGGCTCTTGTCGGTTGTCCGGTCCGGGCGCGTGGCGCTGGCCAACGCGCTCGGGACGGGCGTTGCGGACGACAAGGCCATGTATGTCTACGTGCCGCGCATGATCGAGTTCTATCTCGGCGAGCACGCGATCCTGAAGAACGTGCAGACCTATATGCTGCGCGACCCCAAACAGTGCCAGCACGTGCTGCAGTATATCGACAGTCTGGTGGTCAAGGAGGTCCAGGGTTCGGGCGGTTACGGCATGTTGATCGGGCCCGCCTCGACCAAGGCCGAGCAGGAAGCTTTCAAGGCGCGGATCCTGGAAAACCCGGACAATTACATTGCCCAGCCGACGCTGACGCTGTCGACCGCGCCGACCTTGTGCAACGGTGAGCTGCAGCCCCGCCACGTGGATCTCAGACCGTTCGTGCTTTCCGGCGATGAAACCTCGGTCATTCCGGGCGGCCTCACGCGGGTGGCGCTGCGCGAGAAGTCCCTGGTCGTGAATTCGAGCCAGGGCGGCGGCACCAAGGATACCTGGGTTTTGGAGCGTGGACCATGCTGAGCCGGACGGCGGAAGATCTCTTTTGGATGGCGCGCAACATGGAGCGTGCCGAGAATACCGCGCGCATGCTGGAGGTGAGCTTCCGGCTATCCTTGCTGCCGTCTTCAATGGACCGCCAGGCGCAGTTCGAGCCGATTCTGACCATCGCGCCCGGCGACGGCACGTTCTACGAGCGGTATGACGAACTGAGCTATGAGGGCCTTGTGCGCTACGTGGCGCTGGATCCGGAAAACAACGGCTCGATCTTTTCGCTCATCCGAAACGCACGCGAGAATGCCCGCGCCCGCAGGGCCTCGATCTCAAGCGAGGCCTGGGAGAGCCTGAACGCGACCTGGCTGCAAATGCAGAGCTTCGACTTCGACGCGGTTCGCCGGTGGGGCTATCGGGATTTCTTCGACTGGGTCAAGGAACGTTCGCATCTCTTCCGCGGAGTCGTCTTCGGGACCATGCTGCACGACGACGGGTTCCGCTTCATCCGGCTCGGCACTTTCATCGAGCGCGCCGACAACACCGCCAGAATTCTCGACGTGAAGTATCACGTGCTGCTGCCGGATACGGAGCAGGTCGGCGGCTACGTGGATTACTATCAATGGGCCGCGTTGCTGCGCTCGGTCGGCGCGTTCCGCGCGTACCGCCGGATCTATCACGACACGATCTATCCCTGGCGCGTCGCCGAGCTCCTCATCCTGCGGGAGGACATGCCCCGGTCCCTGCATCATTGCTATGGCATCGTATTGGCGACGCTGGACGAACTTGCGGCCAAGAAGCCGCTCGAGTGCCGGCGCATGGCGGGTCATACCCATGCGCAGCTTTGCTACGGACAAATCCAGGAGGTGTTCCGGGAAGGACTGCACGAATATCTGGTCCGGTTCATCGAGAACAACCGCGAGCTGGGATCGCAGATCCAAGAGGACTTCTTGATGACGCCGATGGTGATGGCGGAGGCCGTCTAGCCCATGTTGATCCGCATCGAGCATTCGACGTCGTACAAATACTCCGAGCCGCTTCTGGCGACGACGCAGTATCTGCGCATGACGCCGCTGTCCGGCCGGACCCAGGCGGTGGAGAACTGGGCGCTGATCTGTCCAGGCGCGACCACCACGGCCTGGCAGGATCAATATGGCAATGCCTGCCATACCTTGACCGTCACGAAGCACGTCGACCGCCTCGACATTCGGGTGAGCGGGCTTGTCCGGACCCGGGACACGAGCGGCGTCGTCGGGGTGGCCACGCCCGAGCTGCCCATCATGCTTTACTTGCGCGAAACGCCGGCGACGGTGGCATCGGACTCGATCCGCGATCTTGCGGCCGCGTGCCGCGGGACCGCCGAGAGAGACCGGATCGAGGTGCTCCACGACATCATGCTCGGCATCGCGACGCCGTGGAGTACAGGCCGGGCGAGACCCATGTCCATACCACCGGCACCGAGGCGCTGGAGCAGGGCCGCGGCGTGTGCCAGGACCATGCGCACATCTTCTGCGCGACCGCCCGGGCGCTCGACATCCCGGCCCGTTATGTCAGCGGCTACATGACACAAGGTCTGGACCACGAAGCCCACACGGCCAGCCATGCCTGGGCCGAGGCATTCGTTGACTCTCTCGGCTGGGTGGGGTTCGATCCCACCAATCGCGCTTGCCCAGACGAATCGTATGTCCGGACCGCTATCGGCCTTGACTATTCCGAAGCCAGTCCCGTGCGTGCGTCCGGGCCGGGGGCGGTGACGAAACCATGAGTGTCCGCGTCAATTTTCCAAATCAGCAATAAGCCGGGGACGGTGGGGCCAGTGACGTATTGCGTCGGCATTCTGCTTGATCAAGGTGTGGTGCTCGCGTCGGACTCCCGCACGAACGCAGGTATCGATCGCGTTTCGACCTTCCGCAAGATGTTCACCTTCGAACGGCCGGGCGAGCGCTTCTTCACGCTCCTGACCGCGGGCAATCTGTCGCTGACCCAAGGCGTGGTCAGCCTGATCGGGGAATGGCTGGAATCGGAGGATCCGGAGAAGGACCTTTACGCCGCCCACTCGATGTTCAACGCGGCGCGGATCGTCGGCCGGGCCTTGCGCACGATCCACAAGACCGACGCGGGGTACCTGCAGCAGCACGACGTCGACTTTTCCGCCTCGTTTGTGCTCGCCGGCCAGGTCCGCGGCGGCAGGCTTCGGCTGTTTCAGATCTACGATGCGGGCAATTTCATCGAGGCGATGGGCGATACGATCTATTTCCAGATCGGCGAGGTCAAATACGGCAAACCCATTCTCGACCGGATCGTCCGGCACGACACGAGCCTGAAAGATGCCGCGAAGTGCGCCCTGATCTCCTTCGATTCGACCATGCGCTCGAATGTTTCCGTGGGCCCTCCCATCGACCTCATGATCTACCGGCGCGACACGCTTCAACGGGCCTTTACCATCAGGCTCGAAGAGGACGACCCCTACTGGCAGGAGCTTCGTGAAGGGTGGGGGGATGCCATTCACAACGCGTTCGAGAACGTGGGGCACGATCCGGGCTGGGAGCTGTGACCGGCGGCGAACCGCGCCCTGCCGGCGGTCGCCACGAATCTTGAGGTTCGGCATCGCGGGCCCGCCACCAAGGACCTAAGGAGACCGCCATGACTCTCGAAGACGCCGGAGCGCTGCTGCTCCGCCTCGCCGTTGGGGGCCTCTTTCTGATGGGCGCGTGGGGATCGGTGAAGGATGAGGCCGCGAGGAGCTTCACCACCGGCGAAACGGCCCTTGTATTCAAGCGCGACCCGCGCCTCTTCGCCTATGCCGGAATCGCCATGATGGGGCTTGGCGGCCTGTCGATCGTGTTCGGCGTGTTTCCAAGGCTGGGGGCGCTCGCGCTCACGATCTTCCTTTTTGGTGGCGCGATGATCCACTTCGCCAAGCGTGGCCAGCTTGAAGTTTACGAAAGCAAAGTCGAACCGGCCCTGTCGGGAGACGGAGCCGCGCCCGCGCGGAAGGCCCTCCGTGCGCTCACCGAAGCCGGCGTGATGGGGCATTTCACGGCGGGGCTGAAGAATTACGCCTTGGCGGGTGCCACGGCCTATCTCGTCTGCCGGAGCCGCACGCCGATGCTAATCGGCTTCGGCCAGGACGGGAGCTTGCAAGGATTGTTGACGCGGCTCTAAGGCAACGCCAAGGCAACAGGCGGCCGACGGCCATCCACGCACGCTCGACGGCACTGAGACGAGGGACAATGCCCCAAGCGACCGAGGCGAACGATCACGACCGTGCCCCGCTTCCGCCCCGGAGTTTCCTCGGCGTCTTCCGCGCCGAGCTTGGCCTGATCGTCGGCGTCGTCACGACGGCGCTCTTCTTCACCGTCGGCAAGGAGTGGCTAGCCGATTTGACCAGTCTGAATTGGCTCGGTCTCATGTTCGTGTGGCTGTTCGGCGTCATGATCTGGTGCGCCTTCGGGGTCGTGCGCCACGCGGATGCCCTCGCGGAGATTCTGGGTGAGCCCTATGGCACGCTCATTCTGACCCTCTCCGTCATCAGCATCGAGGTTGCGATTCTCGCGACCGTCATGCTGGGCAAGACGCCCAATCCGACCCTGCCACGCGAGACCATGTTCGCCATTCTCATGATCGTGCTGAACGGCATGGTCGGGACGGTCCTTGCCGTTGGCGGCCTGCGCTACGTGCAGCAGCAATACAATCTCCAGGGTGCGCTGGCCTATCTTGCGGTGATCACGCCGCTCGCCTTTATCGCCTTGGTCGTTCCGACCTTTACGGAATCGACAGCCGGACCGACGCTTCAAACGCAACAGGCGATCGTCTTCGGCACGATGACGGCGCTGCTCTATGGCGCGTTTCTCACGATCCAAACGACGCGGCACCGGACCTTCTTTTTGCAGCCCAAGCTCGCCCGCAAGCCCTCGGCACGGAGCAGGATCGAAGCGCAAAGGAGCACCGGGGCCGAGGGGCAAGACGATGCGGAAACGGTCCTGCCCGAGCCGGAGCATCACGGGCCTGCGTATTCGGGTCCCGTCCATGCGGTCCTGCTCCTCGCCACGCTGCTGCCCGTGGTGCTTCTGTCGAAGCCTCTCGCGACGCTCCTGGACCATGGCATCGCGCAAGTGGGATTGCCCAACGCTCTGGGCGGCGTGGTGATCGCGATGCTGATCCTGTCTCCGGAATGGACCGCAGCGCTCCAATCGGCGATGCGCGATCAACTGCAGCGCGTCAATCTCAGCCTCGGCAGTGCGCTCTCGACCATTGGCCTGACCGTTCCCGTCATGTTGGCGATCAGCGTGATCACGGACACGCCGCTGACGCTTGGGCTCAACTCCGTCGACATCATTCTCCTCTCGGTCACGCTGTTCGTCTGCCACATCACGTTCTCTGGCGCGCCACCAACATTCTCTTGGGCTTCGTGCATTTGGTGCTGTTCGGGACCTATCTGCTCCTGATCTTCAAGCCCTAGGCAGAGCCTTGGCCTGAAGCGTGGTGTTCGGCTTGGCCTTCGCGTCGAGACGCTCACCGGACCTTGCTGCTGCTGCGTTCCGAAGCGAGCGGATCGACCCTGCGGCGCCCGGACGTTGTTTCTGACCAACCTGTGGGGAACAAAGCACGCATTTGCTTACCGTAAGTTGCGGAGCGGATGGACCCGCACAGCGGGGTTGCCGGGCACCGCGCACGGTTCCGTCTACGATGTCCGGTCGATGGGGATCGTGTGGGGCTGGTGTGGTGCGGGAGGACAAGCCACGAGGCGAAAGGGAACGGCCCAGCCACCGCGTGCGAACGGCCGCCTTCGGTCTTCTCCTTGCCTTCGCCGACGGCACGGCCTTCCGGTCGACCGCGGCCCTCGCCGATGACGATGTGCCCCGGCAGGAAGTCTTCAGCGGCATCGAGACCAGCAACAACTACACGAGCGTCTATGCGGGTGGGGGTTACGCCCTGAGGGGCGGGTTCGATGCGCCGGGCTGGCGCCTTCGCGCGGTGGGAGCGTATGGCCGCTACAGCTACGGCGGCGCGCTGTTCGACGGGAGTACCTTTCGGGCCACTCATTTCGAGGGCACGGCCTCGTTCCTATCGGCTCAGGCCGGATACCAGTTCCACTGCGGTCCCGTGATTGCCAAGCGTTCGCCGGGATCGAGGCCGTCGACCAGCGCATCACCCCCTTCGATCCGCGCAATTCGGTCCAGGGGACGGAACTCGGCTTGCGGCTGACGCTCGAGACCTGGACGGATCTGTCGAAGCGCTTGTTCCTGTCTGCGGACGCCTCCTACGGGTCGGCGTTTCAGGAGTACTGGGAGCTCACGCGCATCGGCTACCGTTTGGGGAACGTCTTCGCCGTCGGGCTCGAGGGCGGCATCCTCGGCAACCAGGAATACGATGCGGGGCGTGGCGGCGGCTTCGTTCGCGGCACGTTCAAGGCGCTCGAGGCGACGCTGTCGGGCGGCTTTACGGGCGACTATCTGTTGAGCGAGCCAAGCGGTTATGTCGCCCTGAACCTCTATCGGTCGTTCTAACCACACGCATGCTTCGGCTGAACCAGCCGTGCCCCGCCGGACGGATGCTGCCGAGACAGAGCGAACGCGCAACGGCTCTAAACGGCCTTGAAAGCAACAGTCAAAGTGCACTGCCGGCCCCGCCCCGGCAGTGCTTTGAAACGCGGCCCGCCCCGGCGGGCAGGCCATAGGATGGTGCGTTCTGTGTAGAGGTGTCCAGGATGGGCCAGAAGCCCGAAGACTCGCTCCAACGGTTAGGATGACACGAAGCCTGCGGGCAACGCAATTGGACGCCGCGATTATACCCGTACTTTCTTGAGGGCTGTGGATGTGTCGTCGCGCTTCGCTTCTGCCGGGGCTCAAGGCGTGGGCGTTGCGGGTGCCTCCGTGGCACCTGCGCCATTTGTTTTGCGTTCCCCGGTGCTTGGCGCCGGCGGAGCCCGGAGGCGTGCGGCCCATGCCGCAAAGCGTTTGCTCAGCGCATCGCCGCTCTCGTCCCACCACGTTTCGTCGAATTGCAAGGCCGTTCGAAAATTGTCCGGTGCCGTCGGCAGAAACGTCCCCATGTCCACGCCGATGACGGGATGCTTGCCGACCTGTGCCAGCGCGGACGTCCGCATCGGACCGTAAGCGGTGAGCCGCGCCTGGGCGGCCAATTGTTTTGGCGCGGTGGCGAAGCGGATGAAGCGCATGGCCTCGTCCCTGTTCCGCGACGTTTTGGGAATGGCCCACGCATCGAGATCGTAGATCTGCCCGTCCCACAGGATGCCGAGATTGCGGTCGCGGATCGCCGCGCGAAACAGGCGCGCGCTATAGCCTGCCGCCATGGCCGCGCGTCCGCTGATAACCCAGGTCATCGGCTGGGCCGGCTTGTCCCACAGAAGCAGATTGCCCTTGATCTTGTCGAGGGCCGCGAAGGCGCGATCCGCACCTTCCGGCGTTGCAAGAACCTGATAGACGTTGCCCGGCGGCACGCCGTCGGCGAGCAGCACCAGTTCGAGGGTGCGCCGCGCGCTGTTGGGGAGCGCGCGTTTCCCGGGATAGCGGGCCGTATCCAGCAGAGCGCCGATGGCCGCCGGCTCTCCGCCACGGAAGGCCTTCCGGTTGAACGCAATCGCCGTGGACCAGGCCATGGTGGCGATGCCGCACTTCGAGACGGCGCCACGCACGAAGTCGTCCGCGGTGCCCCCCTCGGCCGTCAGCGCGTCGGCGTCGATCGGCGCCAGCAGCCCCTCGGCACACAGGGCCTTCAACGCGCCGGCCGAAACGTCGACCACGTCCACGGGGGTCGTGTCGTCTTCGATCAACGCTTTGAGCTTCGAGGGCTCACCGCCGTAGATCTCAGTGGCGATGACGGTGCCCGTCTTCTTCGCGAACGGCTCCAGAACCGCGATCTCCTGGGCGCGGCCATAGGCACCGCCCCAGGTCGCGACGTTCAGCGTCTGTTGAGACCACGCCGCCGACGGTACAGGGGAGACCAAGGCGAACGCAAGCGCGGCGGCGACGACGCGGTGCGTCCGAGGGCCGTTCCAAATCCGGCAATTGGTGGCATGGTGCAACACGAGCAGTGATCGTCGGTCCATGTCGTTCTGTTCCAAGCAACCTGCTGAGAGCGGACTATGGCTTCTCCGTATCCTGTTCCGAAGGTCCAGCCTGTGTCTCCGGCGGTCGGGCCCGCGCGATTCGTGGGGCCGCGAGAGAGCCATTCATCGTGATGCCCGGCCTGGTCCCAGGGCCGGGTGCGGCCGCATCGAGAGGCGCCTCAGGGTCCGCCATTCTGAAGTCCCAATCAAGCGTCCGCTGCGCGATGTCGAGATCGCCCGCGCCGGACACCGCCCCTTCGCCCGTCGTCATACGGAACGATTGGCACCACAGATGGCCCGCGGAAACGCTGCATTCGGCCACGATTTCCGAGAATTCCGTATCCGCGTTCTGGCTCCAGCTGCCGGCTTCGGCGTCCGGTTGGGCGATGAGAGCGGCCAGGTCGACCGGCAGCGCCCCGTCTTTGGCCGTCACGGCAATGGTCCCGGCGAGGCCGCGCACGAGCTCGTCCTGCGAGGTTCCTCCGGTCGAGATATCGACCTTGAGGGTTCCCACGCCCCTCACGGGCACGCTCATGCCGATCGCCTGCCGGCATGTGTCGAGCGCGACATTCGCCAAGCTGCCGGTCAGCGCGGCTTCCGCGCGCGGTGTCGAAAGATTGAGATCCAAACGGCCCTCGGCCTGACCGCCGCACAGTTCCAATGCGCCGACCTCGCTGGAGATCGCGCCGTTCTTGGCATTGATCGTGAAACCGCCACGGCCCAGTTGCAGCCCGCCTGCCGACAATGCCGCCGCAGAGACTCGCAAATCCGCATCCAGGTGCTTCAGCAGCACCCAGTCGAACAGCGGGCTTCCTTCGGGGGCGGCCGACGCATCGGACAAATACGGGTCGAGGAGCAATGTCTCGAACGCCAGCGTTCCGTCGATGCGGGGCCGGTTCCCGGCCGTCAGGGCCAGCAAGCCCACCGCGGCGTTCCCGTCGAAGTCAAACGAGCCGTCGTCGAACGTCAGCGTCGGCCCCGCCCAATGCACCCGTCCCCTGGCGCTCCCGTTCTTCAGACTGTGACCGTGCGGCAGCACGACGCCGACCCAAGCCAGGAAGCGCCGGATGTCGGGCAGTTTCGCTTCGAGGTCGCCCTCGCCGCCAAGCTCTTCGCCAAGCTGCATGGTGCCCGAGAAGCGTGCCGTGAGCGGCGCGGACGTGACTTTGAGCGTGAGCGGCGCGTGCTGCCCCTCGACGGTTTCGACGGCCTTGCCGCGGCCGAGCGAGAACGTGACGGGCTCATCGTTGAAGGTAAAGGAGCCCACGGCCTCCAACGCGCCGAGCTGTCCGCGCGTGTTCAGACGAAGATCGAGCTCGCGGAGGAGGGGACTGCCGCTCGCGGGTTCGACCACCCCGCGGTGGACACGCACGGTCTCGAGGGGTGCGCTGGCGAGAAACGCCGTAAGCCGCCCGAGCACGGCTTCCGTGGTGCGATCCTTGTCTTCGCCATTGAGCGTGAGCGTCGGCTTGTCCAGCCGCAGGGCGCTGAACCTGATGTTGCCGAGCAAGAGGTCCGGGAGCGACAGCGTCAGCCGGAACTTGGGGGCGGAGATGGACTCCAGGGTTGGCAGTTTTTCCGCATCGGTCACGGTGAGGCCGCCTTCGACCGATGGCGGAAAATAGCGAATGCGCAGCGGCTCCATGAGGGTCACGGAGCCCCCGGTCCATTCCGACAAGGAGGCGCTCACCCGGCCGCGAAGATCCGCCGGGGTTCCGGCAGGCCGAAGAAGCAGGATGGCAAGTCCTGCGGCGATCACCACGAGAAGAACGGCAAGAAGCCATTTCCAAATAGATTGGCGCGGCCTCATTCCGACCTTTCCACATACCTGGCTGCGTGGGCTTCGAGCGAGCGGGCCGGCTGCTCATGAATGCGCAATGAGCAGTGCGCCCGGACGGGTGCCGTCTGTGTGACCCTTGCGAACCCAACAGGATCATTCTCTTGGGTTATCAGGAAATTGGCAACGCCAATTCCTTCTGCGTGTCCGCCGGCCGCCGGCGCGAACCCGAAAAGCCGGGCCGGCTGTGAGCAATCACGCCGTGAAGAAGCAGCACCGGCGTCAAACTCACAAGCACAATCGTCAAGGCCGACAAACCGGCCTCTTCGTAGCGGTAGAGCGAAGCCAGCGTGAAGACCTGGGTGGCCAGCGTGTCGAAATTGAAGGGCCGTAGCAGCAGCGTCGCCGGAAGCTCCTTCATCGAATCGACGAAGACGATCAACGCGGCGGCGCCGAGCGTGGGCCGAAGGAGCGGCAGATGAACCCGCCAAAGCATTTCGGTGACCGAGGCGCCCAATGTGCGCCCCGCCGCATCGAGATTGCGGGTGATCTTGCTGAGCCCGGCCTCCACGGACCCGAGCGAGGCGGCGAGGAAGCGTATCGTGTAAGCGACGACGATGGCGAAGGCCGTGCCGGAGAAGATGAGACCCGTCGAGACACCGAGCAGCGAGCGGGCTGCGTCGTCGATCGCGTGTCGAGCCCCGCGAGCGGGATCAGAAGACCGATGGCGAGCACGGTTCCGGGCACCGCATAGCTGACTGCGGGCACGAAACTTGCGATCCGCACGAACTTCGATTGGGTCTGCCGCCGCCCATAGGCGAGGACGATCGCGAAGAACACGCCGAGCACCGCGGCGGCGAGCGAGAGGCCGAGGCTATGCAGGGCCGCGCGCCAGAAGTCTTCGGTCAGGCCGGAGGACAGGTGGACGATGGCGTCCCGCGCCAGCACATAGGTCGGCAGGACGAAGCCGACCAGGATCGGAGCGGCGCATGCGGCCGTGGCGAGAATGCCCTTTACGCCGGAGAGCGATTCCTCCGGCAAGTCCCGGTATTTGCCCGTGGTGTGATGAAAGCGCTTGCCGGACCGCAAAGCGCGCTCCAGGCCGAGCACGGCCAGCACGAAGAACAGCATCACGCAGGAAATCTGCGCCGCACCGGCAAGGCTGCCCCGATCGAGCCACGTGTCGTAGACGGTGACGGTGAGCGTCTGCACGCCGAAGAACTCCACGGCGCCGATGTCGTTCAGCGTTTCCATCAGGGCGAGGGCCGTCCCTGCGGCAAGTGCGGGGCGGGCAAGTGGCAGTGCAATTTGCCAGAAGGTTTCCGATGCGCTCCGTCCCAGCGTGCGGCTCGCCTCGATCACGCAGATCGACTGGGCCACGAAGCTCGCGCGCGCGGTGATGTAGACGTAAGGGTACAGAACCGCGCCCATGATGAAGATCGCGCCGCCAAGGTTCGAATATCGGGGAACCAATAGTCGCGAGCGCTTTCCCACCCGAAGATGCCGCGCAAGGCCGTCTGTATCTCGCCGGAGTAGTCGAAGAGTTCGATGTAGCAAAAGGCGATGATGTAGGTGGGCATCGCGAAGGGCAGCAGGAGAAGCCACTGGAACAGGCTCCGGCCCGGAAAGCGGTACATCGTGACGAGCCAGGCCGTTCCGGTACCTGTGACAAGGGCGATGATCGCGACCCCTGCCATCAAGATGAGCGTGCGCCGTACGGCGTCCGGCAAGACGTTCTCGATGAGGTGCGGCCAGGTGTCCCCGCTGGAGTGCAAGGCCATGACGGCGATGGCGAACAGCGGCGCGGCCGCGAGGAGAGACAGGATCAGCGCGCCGGCGGACCAGCCGAAGCTGCCGGTCTCGAGTAGCCTCGCCAGCCGCCGCCGTAAGGGGACCGGCTTTGAGGACGGCGCCTGACCTGCCTGCGGCTCAGCGCGGGGCAGAGACAGAGCCTCCGCGCGCGCGCGCGTCCGAGGTGACCAGCGCCGCCACGATCTCCTGGTTGAGGCGATAATCCGCCTCGTCGAGCGCGTCGGCGAACGCGTTCGCCGCGTCAATGACCGGGTCGACCGTCTCCGACCCCGTCAGAGCCAGAGCGCAGGCCTGCATGGCCGGGCAACGGTGGTGCTGGGACGCGGCGATCAAGGACATCGCCATGCACTCGTCCGCGCAGAAGCGTCGGGCGTCGAGTGCGTTGTACTGGATCTCGCGGGAGGCCGCGGCCCGGACGGCACGCACCCAGCAGGCAAGCTCGGTGACGGCGCGCTTGGCGCGTGCCGGGCCGAGCACCCGGTTATAGGTGTTCCATCCGTTTTCCCAACAGGTGATGTCGCCCGTGTCATAGCCAGCGAGCCAGCATCGGAAGCCGACGCCGACGAGCCATTCGGGCCCTGAAAAAGCGTGGACCTCGCCACGCGGTCCGTGGTGTTCAACGAATTTCGGTTGATAGCTCATTGCCGCCCCCTTATGAGCTCGGCCCGTCATTGAAGCCGACTTTGTCGATCATCTCACTTGCCGCCCTGCGCATGTCGGCGATCTCGTTCAGCGATACTGTGTCCGCCTTGAACGTTCCCCACGATTCGACAAGGTCCGACCAGGCAACGCCCTCCTTGGTCGGGTATTCGTGATTTACTTCGGCGTACATTGTCTGCCCCTTGTCCGAGGCTAGAAATTCGATGAGCTTCAGTGCGTTGTCCTTGTTCGGCGCGTTCTTCGCCAAGACAACGCCGGAGACGTTCACATGGGTGCCCCGGCCCGCCGTGTTCGGGAACAGGATCTTGACGGACTCGGCCCATTCCTTCTGCTCGGGATGCTTCTCGTCGGTCAGCATCTTTCCCATGTAGTAGGTGTTACCGATCGCAAGATCGCATTCGCCCGCATAGACGCCCTTCACCTGAAGGCGGTCGTCGCCGGCGGGCTTGCGCGCGAGATTTTCCTTCACGCCACGCAGCCAGGCCTCCGTTTCTCGGCCGAGATGGGCCAGCATCGAGGCGACGAGGGCCACGTTGTAGGGATGCTGGCCCGACCGGATGCAAATCTTGCCGCGCCATTTCGGATCGGCGAGCTCTTCGTAGGTGATGCTGTCCTGGTCGACGCGTTCCTTGGACGCATAGACGACGCGCGCGCGGCCCGTGAGGCCGATCCATTCGTCGTTGGTGCCGCGATAGGTCTCCGGGATGGCTGAGTCGATGGTGTCCGAGACCACGGGCTGCGAAATCCCCGAAGCAACGGCTTGGCTCAGATTGCCGATATCGGTCGTCAGCAGCAAATCGGCCGGGCTGTTGCGCCCCTCGGCCTGAATGCGCTCAATCAGTCCCTTCGAGGCGAAGATGACATTGGTCTTGATACCGGTCTCTTCGCTGAACTCCTCGAGCAGCGGTTCGATCAGATAGGGTTGCCGGAAGGAGTAGATGTTGACTTCGCCGGCCGCTTCGGAACGGGCCGGGGAGTCTCCGGTCATGACAAAAAGGGCTGCGAGCGTCGCCGCGCACGCACAGGTCCAGCGCATACAAACCTCCAATGGCCAGGGTTCAAGGTCCTGGTATCGGACAATGAAAACTCTCTCTGGATCGAGTTAGAGACACATGATTATCGCTTAAACCCGCGCCATCGGCGAGTGTCAACAAGATTATGCAAATGAAAACGAACTTAGAAGTCTTCTAATCAATAGTTTGGATTTAGAAGAATTCAAAGTAACAAGTATTATCAAGAAAAACGATGCTGTATGACATGATTTTCTAGATTATCCGGCTGCAATTCCCGGCGGTCCGGCCCCGTCGCGGAGCACGGGGCGCGTCGCTTCGCCGCTAGGACCGGAAAAGGCGCTCTCGGGGAAAAATCACATCGGCGGAGGTGCCGACCCCCGGTTCGCTCGTGAGTTCGAACCGGGCGCGAATCGCATCGGTCAAGGCCTTGGTCAAAGGAAGGCCGAGCCCCGTCCCGGATTGATGGCGCGGCGCGGTGTCGAGCTGATGGAAGGGCTTCATCGCGTAGGCGATGTCGCTTTCGCTCATGCCGACGCCCGTGTCGTGCACCCGCAGGCGCAGTTCCCCCCCTACGATCGTCCCCGACACGATCACCTGTCCCCCTTCCGGGGTGAATTTGATCGCGTTGGTTAGGAGGTTGAGCACGATCTGCCGCAAGCGCCGCGGATCGGCGACCACCACGGGCAGGTCGTCGGCGAACGAGGTTCGCAGCACGATCCGCGTCCGCTTGGCCAAGGGCTGCAGGCTCGCCACGCAGGCCTCGACGACCTCGGCCACGTCAACCGAGGTGAAGTCGAGCTCGAACTTGCCGGCCTCGATCTTCGAAATATCGAGCAGGTCGTTGAGGAGGCTGAGTGCGTAAAGCCCGCTCTGATGAATGTCTTCCGCATAGCCCTTGTAGCGGGCATTTCCGATCGGCCCGAAGCGCTCGTGCAGCATCAGTTCGGCAAAGCCGATGATCGAATTGAGCGGGGTCCGGACTTCGTGGCTGACCTTGGCGAGGAAATCGAGTTGCCGCGCCGCAGCTTCCGGGGCCTGCGCGGCGCCCGCCTCGTCCGTTGCGGTGTTGTCGTTTGCTTCAGGCTTGTCGTTTGCCTCCGGCTTGGCATGAGCCTCCGTCTCCGCCGCGCCGGCAGGCGGCGCGGTCTCGGGAGGGGACTCCGGCGCGGGCGTCGGAGTCGGTGCGAAGTGCACGGCGTCCGCCGGTGGCGGGACTTCGGCGTTCGCCTCAAGACCGGTCCCGGGTGCCTCGTTCGCCGTTGTCTCGGACGCGGGCGGCTCCGGTTCCAGCTCCGCGGGGTCGATGTCGGAGGGGTCGACCAGCCGCAACAGGCGCAGCTGTGCGTCCCCGTCGAGCGGGGTCAAGATGAACGTTACGGTCAGGCGCCGCCGCGAGCGCGTTAGGGCCGCAATCTCTGGAATGCGCTCGTTCGGCGCATGCGCGAGCAGGTTCGCGGGCCCGTCGGGAAGGATGGCGTCCAGGCCGCCGGCCTCGATCAGTTCGGCCGGGGCGCGATAGCCGAAGGCATAGGCGAAGGCGCTGTTCACGGTGGTGAGCGCATCGCCCTTGAGGATCCCGATCGCGGCCGGCATGGCCTCGATCAGGGTCCCGACGCCAGCGGGGTCGAGCGGCGGCGGGGCGCCGGGCCGGTCCGTCGTGCCGACGCGCCCGCGGGCGTCTCCGGCGCGGTCCGGCCGTTCGCCTCGCCATTGCGCCGGCGCTTCCAGGATTGCCAGACCCGGCCTTCCAGTGCGCGTGCGATGTGCTCGAGCGCTTCCCGGTCGTCCTGTCCTATCCGATTTTGCAGCCTGAGGTCGGTCATCGTCCGCCCCGGTGAGAGACTTCCTGAGCAGATCTCGCGCACATTTGATGGGCAGTTCTGCTCCGCCAGATTTTGCACCTTTAGCGGCGCCAGATCGACTCAACCACTAAATTTAGGTGAATTGGATTCGATACAGAGGCCGAAAGCAAGAAATTCGTCCAGCGCCGATAAATAGAGCCTTTTTTGACAGCTCTGTCACTTGAATTGGCGCGGCGCACAAAATACAGTTGCGGTGCAACAAATACGACGGCTGAGAGTTCAATCCGCGTTCATTCCCGTGCTGGCGAATTGAGGAAATCAACCGAGAGGTGCCGTGATGGCCGAGACCGAAGAACTGCCCCAGACTCCCATGGAAGCCATGGAGAAAGTGACGGAGTCATTCGAGACCGCCGCCAAGGAATTCGATGCCCTGAAATTTGATGCCGAGGTGCCTGAGAGCGTTCGGTCGATGGCGGAGAAGACCGTCAATCAGACCCGCGAGGCCTATGAGCGCGGCAAGGAAGCGCTGGACGAATCCATCGATGCGCTGGAGCGCTCCTTCGATGCCGCCGGTCAGGGCGCCACGGCGTTCAATCGCAAGCTGATCGACATCGCGCAGCGAAATCTGAATTCGAGCTTCGACTACGCCAAGAGCCTGGCTGGAGCCAAGACCCTTGCCGAAATCGTCGAGCTGCAGTCGAACTACATCCGCGATCAGTTCGAGGTGTTTGCTGGGCAGGCTGCCGAAATCCAGGAACTTACCAAGAAGATCGCGACCGACACGTCGGAGCCTCTGAAGGACCAGATGACCAAGTCTTTCGAGGCGGTTCGCAAGTCGGCGTAAGCCGTTCGCATCCGCTTCGCGTGGCCAAGTAGTAAGTCGAGTAGCAAGTAGCGTAACCGCGTACGAGTCGCGTAACGAAGTACCAAAAGAGTCGCCCGTAACAGCGTTTGTCAGTGGCGTTTCGCGTCAGCACTTCCGAGGCCCGGGCCGCTTCCCGGGCCTTTTATTTTCGGCGCCTCTTGATTTTCCGATCCGGTCGTGAATCTGCGCCTCCGGACGCTTGCAGGGCCGATTTGACGCCCTTGCGCGCAACCGCCGTCTTGCAACCACCAAGGCCTGCCCTTAGGGTCCGGCCAACGGCCCGCCCGGCAGCCGGCTTGGGACGTTTTGCCGAGACGTCGTGGTTCGGCCTCTCGGGAAGAGGCTGTGGCTTGGCCGGAAGCCCGGCTCCAGCGGGGCCCCGGCTCCCGCAGGGCGTAGGGTCCGGCTCCCGCGAGCCGGAAGGCCAAAGTGCCGCTGTAGCTCAGTTGGTTAGAGCGCTTGATTGTGGATCAAGAGGTCACTGGTTCGAATCCAGTCAGCGGTACCAATACTTTAGTATGACCCCGACCCCCATCAAAAAACGGCGACTGTGGCACGAAGGGCACAGCATCCCGCCACGGCTTGGGGTATAAGAGTCCCATCAAATGTCGATTCTGCAGGGAATTTTTGGGGGATCCAACCATGCGCATTTTCGTCGCTTTCGCGATCATCGTTTCTGCCGCTATCGGTCTCGGCGGTTGCTTCGGCCATCATGAAAAGGCCGTCGTCGTTGAGCCGTTGAAGCTCGGCTAATTTGACGACGAGATAGCAGAGCAGTCTATCTCTCCGGCAATGCCAGCCCCGGTCAGGGAAACCTGACCGGGGTTTTTTGTGCGCAGGGTTGTCGCCACGCGGTGCGACCTCTTGCGGTGCGATGGGGCGCCCGCGCGCCGCGTTGCAAGTGACCCGCAGCGCGCAGTTTGATTCAAAAGAGCAAGAAGGGCCGGAGGGAAGGGCGCCTAGCGCCTCTGGCCTAAAGCCAGCCGAGGGCCTTGGCCTCGCTATAGGCGGCCTTCCAGGCTTCGGCCGCAAACGAGGCCTCGTGGCCGCTGATGCTCGGAGCTTCCAGGAGCTCCCGGGCCTCCAGCATGCGCCACTGAGCGTTTCGCAGGAAGGTCAAGACGTAGGACGTTCCCGGCCGGGACACGCGAAGACCGTTCTCAAGCACTTCTACGCTGATGTCGCTCATGACGCTCGCAATCCTTGTGGCTCGACGGGAGGCGATACGGACCATCTCCAACCGCATCTGCGCAGACGCGAGGCAATCAAGCCGCGCCTGCGCGTCGCCAAGCCTCACGCTCGGACGGTTCGCCGCCGCACGCCGCCCCGCCGTGACCCGGCCGGCTATCGCCGCTTGTTGGACCGCCGAGAATCGCGCGTTAGGGTGTCATCCGTTCGTTACGTGAACAGGGGAAGTGGACCACGATAATCGCCGTGCACAGAGCGATCTCCATCGGGTTGCCGATCGATGCGGGGGGCGACCCATCTGCTCCAACGGGCACACTATCCAACCGAAAGGACGTCCCAAATGTTTCGGCACATATCGTTCGGACTCTGCGCGACCGCACTGTTCAGCCTGGCCGCGACCAGCCCCACCTTTGCGCAATCCAACCTTCGCGGCAGTGCGACCGGCCCGACTACGGCTCCCGGCTTCAGCCATCCGGAGCAGTACATGCATCTCGAGGCGAAGAAGCCTGCGCCGAACATGTACCCGGTGATCAGGCATCCCAACAAAGAGAAGAACGCGGCCGACAAGCTTGCCGCGCTCGCTGAGAAGACCGGCAAGAAGCCGAACATCTTCATCTTCCTTCTCGACGATGTCGGCTGGATGGATCCCGGGTTCAACGGCGGCGGTGTATCGGTCGGGAACGCCACGCCCGAGATGGACAGGTTCGCGGCGGAGGGACTGATCCTCACCTCAGCCTATTCCACCCCGTCTTGTTCGCCGACCCGCGCGACCATCCATACCGGCCAGAACCCGCTGCATCACGGCATTCTGCGTCCGCCGATGTATGGCGAGCCGGGCGGTCTCGACGGCGCCACGACGATGCCGATGCTTCTGAAGAAGGAGGGCTATGTGACCCAGGGCGTCGGCAAGTGGCACATGGGCGAGAACAAAGGCTCCCTGCCGCAAAACGTCGGCTATGACGACTATGTCGGCTTTCTCGGCGTGTCGGACATGTACACCGAGTGGCGCGACGTCTATTTCAATCCGGAAGTCGCGCTGTCGCCCGATCGCTTCAAGATGATGCAGGAAGACAACTTCAATCATTACGAAGTGCACTGCACGCCGGGTGACACGGAGAAGTGCGAGAACGGCAAGCTCATCGACCTCGACTACATCAAGGACCTCGACACCCATTGGATGGATGTCAGTCTTGCCTTCCTCGACAAGATGAAGGGTTCGGACAAGCCGTTCTATCTCTATCACGCGACCCGCGGCTGCCACTTCGACAACTATCCGCCGGACGAGTGGGCCGGCAGGTCCATGGCCCGCACCGTGTACAGCGATTGCATGGTGCGCATGGATTACGTCTTCGGCCAGTTGATGAAGAAGCTGGAGGAGGTCGGCGAGGCTGAAAACACGTTGGTGATTCTCACCTCCGACAACGGTCCTGAGTGTGAGATCCCGCCGCGCGGCCGCACGCCGTTCCGGGGTTGCAAGGGCTCGTCCTGGGAGGGCGGCGTCCGCGTGCCGACCTTCGTTTACTGGAAAGGCATGACCCAGGCGCGCAAGTCCGACCAGTTGTTCGACTTGGCGGACATCTTGCCGACGGCGTTGCACCTCGCGGGCTACCCGGGCGCGAAGCTGGCCACCCTGTTCGACAAGAAGACCTATATCGACGGCGTCGATCAGACCGCGTTCCTGATCGCCGATGGCGGCCTGTCTGCCCGCCGCAGCCGGATCTACACGCTGAATCAGTACTTCTCCGCGGTCCGGATCGACGAGTTCAAGGCGACCACGACCGGCGAGATCGAGGACGGCATCATGAAGCGCGGTTACACCGGCGGCTTCTCCGGCTCGATCTTTACCGATACCGGCGGCGCGGTCGTGGTCAATCTCTACACCAACCCGCAAGAAGACGTGTCGGTCGGCATTCGCCATATCCCGATGGCGGTACCGCTCGGCACCACGGGCGGTTGGTACCTGAAGGAGCTGTTCGAGTATCCGCCGCAGTTCAAGGTCGGCTTCATGTCCAACAACCCGCCGATCTACGACACGATCCCGATCGGCGAGATGGCGGTGAAGGCCTGGATCAAGAAACACGGCTTCGGCCGCTTCCAGAACTAAGACAGCCGGAAACGGACAAGGTCGCGAGAGGTCGGGGCGTGCCGAAAGTGGCGCGCCCCTTGGCGCTCGGCGGCGCGTACATGCTGTTGTTTCCGGGCAACAGCTCTTGAGAAATCCGCGAGCGTAAGGAAATTCGATCAACGGCGCGCCCAAGCGGCATTAGTCTCCCTGGCGGACGATCTTGGGGGACCCGTATGTGGCGTCGCGTTGGACTGGGCCTGGTTGGAGGTCTGCTGTTCGGGGGCTTGTCGCCCCTGGCGGCGCATGCCGAGGAGACCGAGCCGGCGCCCTCCGGCTGGACCGTGACGGGCGGCATGTATGGCTGGTTCCCCTGGGTGGAGGGCACCACCACCGCCATCGGTAAAGACTTCAACATCTATGCGACGCCGATCGACCTGATCGAGCATTTCGATGCACCGCCGGCCATGGTCAATTTCGAAGCGCGGCACGGGAAGGTCTCGTTCTGGGGCGATGTGCTCTATTCCAAATTCGCCTTTGGCGACGACTTTGCCGCCGAGGCCACGCCAATTCCGTTTTTGAGGATTGGCGCATCCGGACAGAGCACCACGGACTATTCGCTCGGCGTCTATCAGTTCGGCGGGTTCTACCAAGTGGCGGAGATCGGCGGGAAGCGAGGCGATACCACGCTCGAGGTCGGGGCCGGTGCACGTTTCATCCAGCAGGACTTCGAGGTGAAGGCGAAGATCGACGCGAACGCCCAGATCAGACTTCGCCGTCTGGTCAACGATATCGAGAGGCGCATCCAGCTGATCGAGAATCGCGAACAGCGGGTGGCGGCCCTCGAGGAATTCAATACCTTGCGCGAGGACCTCATCGACAACCGCATCATTCGAGCGGGCAAACGGAACGTACGGCGGGACGACCGCCTGCGCAAAGGCATCAAACGGAGTCAGAGTCGGGTCAGTAGTCTTACCAAACAAGAAGCGACTCTCTCCGCACAACTCGCGCAGGCCCAAGCCGCGGGTCGCACGCGGGTGGCCGCTGCCCTGCAAAAAGAACTCGACGTCGTCGAAGCACGTTCCAAAGCCAATGCGGCGCGTATCAGGATGTTGCGGAAACAGCTCTTGCGCACCGATACGCGCTACGGGCGTCAGATCGCCCGGCTAAGCGGCCGGCTGCAGCGGGTGGAGAACCGCGGACAAGCCCTTGCCGCGCTCGCGTCCCTCGAGCGACTGCAGGTCGCGCTGCTTCAGAATGCTCTGAACCTCAGCGGCAACGACTACAGGGGTCAGTTCGCCATCGTGGGCACCGGCAACATGGACTGGGTCGACCCCACCATCGCTCTGCGCCTCCAGCATGATTTCGGGAACGGCCATTCGATAACGGCCGTGGGTGATTTCGGCGGATTCAATATCGACGACGGACTCTCCACCCAGATGGTGTTGACCTACGACATCGATGGAACCTTTTGTGGTTTCGAGACGACGACCTCGGTCGGCTACAAGGCCTTGTGGCTCAGCTATGAGGAGCAGACGCCAAGAGGCGAGGTCGGCATGAGCGCGTGGTTGCACGGTCCCATCGTCGAGATCGCGCTTCGCTGGTAGGAGCCGACGATCCACGGGAGCGGCCGGCCTTTGCCTCTTCCTATCGTGCGCGGGCGTTTTTCATCGCCTTCTTCGAAACGTCGCGCTTCGGCGCAACGCCGCGCAAGCCAAACCCATTTTTGTCATGATTAGACAAGGCTGTGTCATGAATCCCGACTAGAGAAGCGCAGGCAAGGGCGCTAAGCTTGCCGCCCAGTCCGGCCTCCGAGACTGGTCGCACAATAGGGCCCCGCACCAAAGAACTTTGGCCCCAAGAGGAGAAGCGTCCAATGGTACTGCTAACGAGAGGGCTCGTCCGAGCCGGTCTCGCGACGGCCGTGGCGGCACTGCTGTCCGTGACCGTCACCACCGGCCCCGCCTTCGCGCAGGAAGACGGGAAGGAAACCGAGACCAGTACGCCGGCCCAGTCCGAAGCCAAGACGGACAAGCCCAATATCCTTGTGATTTGGGGCGACGATATCGGCACGTGGAACATCAGCCACACAACCGCGGGCATGATGGGCTACAAGACGCCGAACATCGATCGGATCGCCGACGAAGGGCTGAGCTTCACCGATTACTACGGTCAGCAGTCCTGCACGGCGGGCCGCGCCGCATTCCTCGGCGGCAACGTGCCGGTGCGGACGGGCATGACCAAGGTCGGCCTGCCCGGCGCCAAGGAAGGGTGGCAGGAGGCCGATGCCACGGTCGCCGCGGTTCTCAAGAGCCTCGGCTACGTGACCGGCCAGTTCGGCAAGAACCACCAGGGCGATTTGGACGAGCATCTGCCGACCAACCACGGCTTCGATGAGTTCTTCGGGAACCTCTATCACTTGAACGCCGAAGAGGAGCCGGAGAACGAGGACTATCCCAAGGACCCCGCCTTTCGCGAGAAGTTCGGTCCGCGCGGTGTGATCCATTCCTGGGCGCAAGAAGACGGCACGCAGAAGATCGAGGACACAGGGCCGCTGACGAAAAAGCGCATGGAGACCGTCGACGACGAGACGCTCGCCGCCGCCAAGGACTTCATCAAGAAGGCCGTCGAGGAGGGCAAGCCCTTCTTCGTGTGGTGGAACGGGACGCGCATGCATTTCCGCACGCACGTCAAGGAGGAGCATCGCGGCATCTCCGGTCCCGACGGGGACGAGTACCACGATGGCATGGTCGAACATGACATGCATGTGGGCCAGCTGCTCGACCTGCTCGACGAGCTCGGCGTCGCCGACAACACGATCGTGTTCTACTCGACGGACAACGGGCCGCACTACAACACCTGGCCCGATGCCGGCATCACGCCATATCGCTCCGAGAAGAACTCGAACTGGGAAGGCGCTTATCGCGTCCCGGCGTTCGTGCGCTGGCCCGGACACTTCCCCGAAGGCGAGACGCTGAACGGCATCGTTTCGCACGAGGACTGGCTGCCGACCTTCGCGGCCGCTGCCGGCAATCCGGACGTCAAGGCACAGCTTGCCGAAGGGACGGAGCTCATCGGCCGCGAGTACCGGAACTATATCGACGGCAACAACATGCTGCCCTACTTCAGCGGCGAGGTTGATGAATCTCCGCGCAAGGAGTTCATCTACGTGAACGACGACGGGCAGATCGTGGCGATCCGCTACGATGCTTGGAAGGCGGTCTTCCTGGAAAACCGCGCCAAGGGGTTCCAGGTCTGGCGCGAGCCGTTCGTGGAGCTTCGCATTCCGCTCTTGTTCAATCTGCGTCGCGATCCGTTCGAACGCGCGCAGCATAACGCGAACACCTACGACGACTGGATGCTCGACCGGGCTTACGTTCTGGTTCCGATGCAAGGTCTGGCGGGAAAGTTCCTGCAGACGATGCAGGACTATCCGCCGAGCCAAACGCCGGGCGCGTTCAACCTCAGCAAGATCGAAGAGAAGTTGAAGAAGAACATCTCCGGTCACTAGTCGATGATGCGGACCGCCGGGATTGCCCGGCGGTCCATTTCTTTTTGGAGACGTAGAAGGCCAATGACCAACAGGTTTTTCCGTGCGGCGGTCGCGTTCGCCGCGATGGCGCTCGTCTCGGCCGCAAGCGCGGCGGACAACGCTGATCCGCTTCCGTCGTGGAACGACGGTCCCACCAAGCAAGCCGTCGAGTCCTTCGTACAGAAAGTGACGGACAAGGACGGCCCCGACTTCGTGCCGCCCGCCGACCGCATCGCCGTGTTCGACAACGACGGCACGTTGTGGGTCGAGCAGCCCGCTTACGTTCAGCTCATCTTTGCCCTCGACCGGGTGAAAGAGCTGGCGCCCGAACATCCCGAATGGAAGGAAAAGCAACCCTTCAAGGCGGCCATCGAAGGAGACATGAAGACGCTTGCCGCATCGGGCGAGAAGGGCATCGCCGAACTGATCATGGCGAGCCATGCGGGCATGACGCCTTCGGCGTTTCAGAAGATCGTCGGCGATTGGCTGGCGGCGACCAAGGACAAGCGCTTCCAGCGCAAATATACCGAGCTCGTGTACCAGCCCATGCTCGAACTGCTCGCATATTTGCGGGACAACGGTTTCACCACCTACATCGTATCGGGCGGCGGAATCGAGTTCGTGCGCAACTTCTCAGAACCTGTTTACGGCATCCCGCCGGCCCAAGTCGTGGGGTCGAGCATCAAGACGAAGTATGAGGTGGTTGACGGTGAACCGACCGTCATGCGCCTCCCCGAGATGAACTTCGTCGACGACAAGACCGGCAAGCCCATCGGTATTACCCAGCATATCGGCCAGCGTCCCATCGCGGCCTTCGGCAATTCCGACGGCGATTTCGAGATGCTGGAATGGACCACGGCCGGCGATGGCGCGCGCTTCGGACTGATCGTTCATCACACCGACGCGGAACGCGAATATGCCTACGACCGCGATTCCCACGTCGGACGTCTCGACAAGGCCCTCGATGCAGCGGTGGAGAACGGCTGGATCGTGGTCGACATGAAAGACGACTGGAAACAGATATTTCCTTCGGTCGATTAGTCGGCCTTGGAGGAATCCGGTCGCTCCAGGTGCGGACATGCGTTCGCGTTGCCAAACATGCGTTGCCGAATGTCCCAGACTAGGCGATATAGCTTCCGTAGTGTCGGCCGCCCCCGAAAGGGCGTGTCCGGACCTGGTGCCAGTCTGACACCGAGTAATAAGGCGCCCCAACGGCGCTGCCCAAGGAGAAGGACCTTATGAAACGATTGAGCCACGTCTTGTGTGGTGTCGCGGCTGTGCTGATGGCCGTCGTCACTGCCCCCGTCGCCAACGCACAGGCCTTGATGGTCTACAAGGAGGGCGCCACGGACGCCCAGATCAAGAAGGACCGTATTGCCTGCCATGAATGGGCGGTCCAGCAGACGAACTTCGACCCGACCGCGACATTCGTCGCCCAGGAGGCCGGGATTCGGACGAGGACGATCATGGAGGTCTCGACCGCGCTGAATGAAGCGGCGGGCGGCACCGATCCGCGGTGGACCGCCGGCGGATTCGGCAACACGCGCACGTCCGCCGACGTTCGCCGCCTCAACGCCCTTTATGCTGATTATCTCAAGGCCGGAGCGCTTTGCCTCCAAGGCCGCGGCTACGTCGTTACCCAATAGGAGTCAGACTATGCGATCGATGATTTCCAAAGCGGGCCTCGGGCTCATTTGTCTGCTCGCGGTTCCGGCGACTGCGTCCGCCGGGGGCACCTATATGTGCGCCTTCACTGACGTTTACGAATGCGACGCGGTCAAAGGCTGCCACCGCGTTTCGCTCGATTTCGCCAATCTGGCGCCGGTGCTGAAGATCGACACCGACAAGAAAGTGATGACGTCGGACGACATCGGCAGCGAGCCGCGGGATGTGGATATGAAGAACATGGAGGAGAAGGGCGACGTCATTCTCTTCCACGGTATCGGCCAGAATCAGGAATCGCCCCGGTCGTTCAGCGCGGCCCTCTCCAAGAAGACGGGCAAGATTCGCGCCGGCATCACCACGGGCGACGCGGTGCTGTCCCTGACTGGCGATTGCGTGGACAGCTTCTAGCCGGGAGCAGACCAACACGCTATCGCGAGCGACGATGAAACGGGCAGGTGCTGGCACCTGCCCGTTGTTCGTGGGAAAGTCGCTCCTCCGCTACAGACCCGCCGAAGGGTGCCATCGCCTTGGATAGCAGACGCAAGTCCTCCAGCAGTGTGAAGTCCTCCAGCAGCGCGAAGTCCTCCAGCAGCGTGAAGTCCCCAGACCAGGCGCGCATGCCTGCGCCGGGAGCGGGGACCGCCGGCGACACTGGATCGGCGCTGCCGCGGCGTGCCAAGCTGTT
Organism: Methyloceanibacter methanicus; assembly: GCF_001723285.1. Taxonomy (GTDB): domain Bacteria; phylum Pseudomonadota; class Alphaproteobacteria; order Rhizobiales; family Methyloligellaceae; genus Methyloceanibacter; species Methyloceanibacter methanicus. The sequence continues at coordinate 432,172 of NZ_LPWG01000010.1, forward strand.
CCTGCTGATGGGTGTTGCCGCACTCGCGGCCATGGCGGTCCTCGCGGCGGGGCTGGTGTTGAACGTGCTCGCATCGGGCGAGGCCGTGCCGGCGGACCGCGCCGTCGCGTCCGCGGCAGGTCCAACATCGCCGAACGCGTTGCGCTTCGTCGGGAGCGAGACCTGTATCACCTGCCACCAAGATGCGGGTGCGGCCTGGCATCCGTCCCAGCACGCGCATGCCATGGCGCATGCGACCGCCGACACGGTGCTCGGCGATTTCGACGACGCCACGTTCGACTATTTCGGCACCACGACCCGCTTCTTCAAAAAGGACGGCAAGTTCTATGTCGAGACCGATGGGCCGGATGGCGCGCTCGAGACCTTCGAGGTCGAATACACGTTCGGTCTCGATCCCTTGCAGCAATATCTCATCGAATTTGCAGACGGGCGCGTCCAGGCATTGACCATTGCCTGGGACTCTCGTCCCAAGACGCAAGGCGGTCAGCGCTGGTTTCACCTCTATCCCAACGAGAAGATCGGCCACGATGATCCGTTGCACTGGACCAAGCTGAACCAGAACTGGAACTTCATGTGCGCCGAATGCCATTCGACCGGCGTCGCGAAGAGCTACGATCCGGCGACCAAGCGCTACGACACGACCTGGAAGGAGATCACCGTCGGCTGCGAGGCCTGCCACGGTGAAGGCTCGGCCCACGTCGCCTGGGCCAAAGAGGCCGGTGCGGGATCGCCAGCCGACAAGGCGCTGGGTCTCCTCGCCCGGTTCGACGAACGGTCCGGTGTCACATGGTCGCTGGATCCTGAGACGAAGCAGCCCAAACGCAGCGCGCCTCCCATGAGTGTGCGCAAGGAAGTCGAGATGTGCGGACGCTGCCATGCGCGCCGGGGCATCATCTCCGAAGCCTTCGTACCGGGGCGCCCTCTGTCGGACAGCCACCAGGTCGGGCTGATCGCGCGCGGTCTTTATCAGCCCGACGGGCAGATGCTCGACGAGGTCTACAATTACGGCTCGTTCAAACAGTCCAAGATGTTTGCCGCGGGCGTCACCTGCAGCGATTGTCACGATCCCCATAGTGCCAAGCTGCGGGCCCCTGGCGGCGAGGTCTGTCTGCAATGCCATGCGAGCAGCTACAAGGAGCCCGGCCACACCCATCACGATGGCGCGGATGCGCCGACTTGTGTCTCCTGTCACATGCCCGCGCGCGAGTTCATGGTCATCGACACGCGCCACGATCACGGGTTCCGCGTGCCCCGTCCCGATCTGTCCGTGACGCTGGGCGTGGACAATGCCTGTACGGATTGCCATGCCGACAGACCGGCCAAATGGGCGGCCGCTGCGATCGAGGACTGGTATGGGCCCGAGCGCAAGGGCTACCAGAGCTTCGGTCCCGCCTTCCATGCGGCCTGGACCGGCGCGTCCAATGCCGCCGCGCTCCTTGCGGCCGTCGCCGAAGACGAGGCCGCGCCGTCCTTCGTGCGCGCAAGCGCTCTTGAAGAACTGACGGCCTATCCGTCTGCGCGGACCGCCGGCACGGTTCGGGCCGGCCTGTCGGACCGCGATCCGCTGATCCGGCTGGCCGCGCTCGATCATCTGGAGACGGCGTCCGGTGCGCAGCTCTGGCCGCTCGTCTCTCCGCTCCTGGACGATCCGGTTCGTGGCGTGCGAGCCAAGGCCGGATTCCTGCTTGCCGGAACACCGGCGGGAGATTTGTCGGAAGGCGACCGCGCGCGGCTCGATGCGGCCGAGAAGGCGTTCGTCGCGGCGCAGATCCTGAACGCGGACCGGCCCGAGTCGCAGTCGCTGCTGGCCCGCTACTACCTTCGCAAAGGCGAACCCGATCAGGCGGAGGCGGCCTACAAGACGGCGCTGGAGCTCAGCCCGCATTTCACGCCGGCAGCCGTCAATCTCGCCGACCTCTACCGGGCCAAAGGCCGCGACGGCGACGGCGTGGCGGTTCTGCGCGAGGCGCTGCGCCTCTCCCCGAACGATGGCGGCCTGCACCATGCGCTCGGCCTAGCCCTGGTCCGCCTCAAGGAGCCCGACGAAGCCGTGACGGAGCTGGGCCGGGCGGCCGAGCTGGAGCCGGATCGCGTGCGCTATCTTTACGTCTACGCGGTCGGGCTGGATTCGGTCGGCAAGCGCGGCGAGGCGATCGCAGCTCTGAAGTCCGGTCTCGACCGGCATCCGGACAACCGGGAAATCCTGACGGCGCTCGTCAACTACGCGCAGCAGGACGGGGATCTGTCGGCAGCGCTGGCCTATGCCCAGCGTCTCGCCAAGGCGGACCCGGCCAACCAGAACGTCAAGCAGCTGATCGAGGCGCTTACAAAACGGGTGATGGAGAAGCAGCGCGCGCAGTAGCGCCTGGGTCGGTCGTGCGGCCTAGCGGAAATAGGGGCCGGACCGCCAAGCCGGGGTCGGCTGGCTGATTCCGGGCGCCGGGATGGCGATACCGTTGCCGTAGTCCGAGACAAAGCCGGTGCCGTCGCCGCCGCTCGTATACGGCATGGCCAAGGAGCTGCCTTCGAACTGGGGCATCGAATAGGTGGGCGAAAGGCCGAGATGTTCCGCGGTGCTCGTCGGAAGCTCCGCATCCTCGCCCTGAATCTCAAATGCATTTGCGCCGAGCGGCGCGAATGCCGACCCTGCAAAGCCGCAAATCACGAGAAACCGAACGAGCGCTTTCATCGTCAAATCCCCAAGAATCCCCACGATAGTTGAGGGAGAACATAACGCGTCCTGTGGCCCGATTCCATCCGAAAAATGGTACGAAATTGAGGGCGGGAGCCATCGGCGGGCGGTTTGGGTGGCGTGCGCGCCGTTTCCTTTCACAGGGCGTTGACGGCTGCTATAAGCTCGCCCCATGGCGCAGCGCGTACTCTTTCTCATCACCGAAGACTGGTATTTTCTCGCGCATCGCCTTCCGATGGCGCGCGCGGCCAAGGCCGCTGGTTACGAAGTCCATGTTGCGACGCGGCTCAGGGACGGCGCCGAGGCCATTGAGAAGGAAGGCTTTATTGCGCACGCGCTCGGGTGGAGCCGCGGCAGCGTCTCGCCTTGGGGGAATGTGTCGGCCGTCCTCGAGATCCGGCGGCTTCTTCGGGATTTGCGGCCCGAGATTCTCCACAACGTGTCGCTGAAGCCGATGCTGCTCGGAGGACTGGCGAGCTTCGGCCACAAGGACGTCGCGGTCGTGAACAACATGACGGGGCGCGGTTCGCTGTTCGCAGATGGCGCCCCCAGCGGGCCGGTGCAGCGGGCCGTCGGCTTCGCGCTCGGAACCTTGCTCGGACGCGAACGCAGTAAGACGGTCGTCGAGAATCCCGACGACAAGAATTTTCTCATCGCGCTGGGCGTTCCGGCCGACAGGGTCGTGGTGATCCCGGGGTCCGGTGTCGACACCGAGCGCCTCGTCCCGCTCCCTGAGCCGTCCGCGCCGGTGACCGCGGCCTTCGCGGGGCGCATGCTCGCCGTCAAAGGGGTGGAGGAACTCGTCCGCGCCTTTTCGCTCGTCCGCGCGCAAGGGGTGCCCTTGCGACTGCTCCTGGCCGGGGACTGCGACACGGAGAACTCGGGCTCGTTGAAACCGGAGCAGTTGAAGGCGTTTGCCGCGATCGACGGCATCGCCTGTCTCGGTCATGTGGACGACATCCGGGACGTGTGGGCCAAGGCCCATTTTGCGGTGCTCGCCTCCCGGGGCGGAGAGGGTGTGCCCATGAGCCTCCTGGAGGCTGCGGCGTGCGGGCGGCCGATGGTGGTCACGGACGTCCCCGGTTCGCGCGACATCGTCGTCGACGGCGTGAGCGGACTGACCGTGCCGCTTGGCGACACGCCCGCTCTTGCCGAGGCGATGGCGACGCTTGCGCGCGATGCGGACCTTCGCGATCGCTGTGCCAAAGCCGCGCGGGCGCTCGCCGAGGAGACGTTCTCGGCGCCGGAAGTCGGACGGCAGCTCATGGCCGTCTACAGGGCGCTCGGCCCGGCGCAGCGGACGGCGGTCAACGACCTGCGCGCATCATCCGTTTGATCCCATCCGGTGTTGCGACCTCCGGCGTCCACCCCGTTGCCATCAACTTCGAGGCGTCGATCTCGAACGTGCCGCAAACCCGTTCCCAGTCGGCCTCGCGGCCGAACGACTTCATCAGCCGTTTGATGGCGCCGTGGGGCATTTTCACGAGCTGCGGCGTGCGGCCAAGGCCCTCGCGCATGGCGGCCACGAGCCCGGCGACGCTGATCGGGGTCGCGTCGGCGACCAGATAGGTCTCGTTCCGCGTCTGCTCGGTGTCGAGGACATGGGCGATCGCCGAGATGAGATTGTCGATCGACACCAGCGACCGCCGGTTCTCCAGCCCGCCGAACGGCAATGGCATCGGCGTCTTGGCGATGGTGGCGAGCGAGGCGATATTGCCCTTCACGCCCGGCCCATAGACCACCGCGGGGCGGAGCACGGTGAAGTCCACGCCGCTCGCCGCGAGCCGCCGTTCCGCCTCGAGTTTGGTCCGGCCGTAGATTTCCGTGGGCGCCGGCGGGTCCGTCTCGGTGATCGTCGCCTCGGAGGAGAGGCCCGCTTGGGCGCGCACGGATGACATCAGGACGAAGCGCGCGATGCGGCCCTTGGCTTGGCCGGCGAGCTCGGCCACGGCCTCGGTGTTGATCCGGGTGTAGACATCGTCCGGCAGGGCCCCCGGCGCATGGGCGATGCCGGCGAGGTGCACGATGTGGCTGACGTCCTCGAGCGCCCCGGTCCAATCGGCGGGACGGGAGAGATCGGGCATCGCGAAGGGCTCCACATTGGGCGCCTGCGCGATGGTTGAGGGATCGCGGGCTGCGGCCCGGACGAAGAAGCCGCGTTTCGCCAGGGCCGGGACCAGGCTCTGACCGATGAAACCGGAGGCGCCGGTGACGAGGACACGCATCTGATCCTAGCGCCCCCGCGCGAAGTTGGTCAGGACGAGCGCGACGCCGCCGATCCCGAGCGCCAGGGCCGCCATATCGGCCGCGAGCGATCGGGCGAGTGCGGCGGCGACGGCCAGGATCGCGAGCCAGCCGCAAAGCAGGAAGACCCAGGTCGTGACCTCCGGCACACGGAAGCCGTTCGCAACGGCTCTTTGGTAGAAATGGGTCCGGTGCGCCGCGGTCACCTTCTCGCCGTTGCGCAGGCGCCGGACGAAAGTCAGCGCGCTGTCCGCGATCGTGTAGAGGGCCAGTAGCAGCGCCGAGACGAAATGCGCCTCCGCAACCCAGATCAGCATGTAGGCCAGGATCAATCCGATCGGCAGGCTGCCCGAGTCGCCCAGAAAGATGCTGGCCGGGTGCTTGTTGAAGACGGCGAACCCCAGCATGGCGCCGAGCAGCGCGAGCGCCAGAAAGCCGATCCCAGGCGGGACGACGTCCAGCCACCACAGTGCCCCGACGCCTAGCGTCATCGGCACCACCTGGGCCACGGTCATCCAGTCGAGACCGTCCAGGAAATTGACCACGTTCACGAAGCACACAGCCCCGAACACGAGCGGCACCCGTTCGGCGCTGGTCGGCAGGACCGCGGGCAACACCCGGACGTCCGGCGGCATGGTCAAGACGATCCCCAGCGCGACGGCGGCCTGGACCAGGAGCCGCCAGGTGACCGGCAGCGGGCGCGCATCGTCCACGCCGCCGAGAAGCATCAGGGCCGCGGCTCCAAGGAGAACCGGGACAAGGTCCGGCGCCGGCACGAGCTTCCAAACGAGAAGCGCGCCACAGACCGCGAAGATCGCAACCATCACCCCAAAGCCTGCCCCCTCCGGCGTGGCCTGGACGTGAGAGGAACGCTCGTTGGGATGCGCCATCAAATGGCGGACGAGCAGGGGCCGGAGGAGGTAGATCAGGACCGCACTCAAGGCTGCGCTCACGCCGACCACGGCGGCACTGGGAACGAAATCGGCCTCGGTCATGGGATCAGCGCAGCATGCGGTCAGTGCAGGGTTTGAGAGTGGGGCTCCCACTCATCCGTTCCGGCCGCCACGTTCGCCGCGGCACCGGACGGCGCATAGCCCTCGACAGTCGCCTGCAACATCTCTTGCAGGTCGACCAGGTCGTTCTTCGAGATCGCCGCCTCGAAGCGTGCAAGCGCGGCGATCAGGTCATCGTAGCCCAAGACAGGCTCGGAGGTCTTGAAGATGCGCGGATGGTTGGTCCCCGTCGCGTCCTCGCCGATCAGCAATTCCTCGAAAAGCTTCTCACCGGGACGCAAGCCCACATATTCGATGGCCACGTCGCCCTCGGGGCGCTCCTCGTCGCGCACTTCCAGGCCCGACAGCCGGATCATCGTGCGCGCCAGATCGTCGATTTTGACCGGCGTTCCCATTTCCAGGACGAAGACCTCGCCGCCCTCCGCCATGGCCCCGGCTTGGATGACGAGTTGGGCCGGTTCGGGGATCGACATGAAATAGCGGATCACTTCGGGATGGGTAACGGTGACGGGCCCACCCGCCTTGATCTGCTTGCGGAACAGGCGGACCACGGAGCCGGAGGAGTCCAGGACGTTGCCGAAGCGCACCATCGTGAAGATCGTCTTGTGCGGGTCCTCCGCCAAGGCCTGCAGGACCAACTCGGCCAGGCGCTTGCTGGCGCCCATGACATTCGTCGGCCGCACCGCCTTGTCGCTCGAGATCAGCACGAAGCGCTCGATGCCGGCGGCCCGGGCGGCTTCCGCCACCACCTGGGTTCCGAACGTGTTGTTCCGCAGGCCGACGCAAGGGTTCACCTCGACGATCGGCACATGCTTGTAGGCGGCCGCGTGGTAGATGACCTCGACGTCGTGCTGCGCCAGGGTCCGGTCGATCAACGTGCGGTCCAGCACCGACCCGAGCACGACGACCACTTCTCTCGGCGCGCGCGCGGGGACGTCGACGCGCATGCCGCGCTGGATTTCGGCGATCTCGAGCGAGATCTCGTAGAGCGCGGGTTCCGAGACGTCGAACAGGACCAGGGTCTTGGGTCCAAGCTGCAGGAGCTGACGGGCGAGCTCGGAGCCGATCGAACCGCCCGCGCCGGTGATCAGGACTGACTTGTCCCGGACCTGCGAGGACAGCAGTTCCAAATCGGGCGAGACCGGATCGCGGCCCAGGAGATCGTCCACATCGATGGGACGAAGATCGCTGATCTCGACACGGCCCGACGCAATCTCCTCCAGCGCGGGCAGGGTCTTCACCTCGACGGGATATTTCTCCAGAAACTTGAGGGCCACCCGGCGCTCGCTGCGGAGCACCGACGGCGCGGCGAGGAGCACCTCGTCGACCTTCTCGTCGGCGATGACCTTGCCGATCTTCTCGGGCCGGACGACCTTGACCCCGTGCACCACCTGACCGGCCAGCGAGGGGCTGGAGTCGATGAAGGCGACCATGCGATAGGTGCCGGCCTCGTGCAGCGCGCGCAGCAACTGAATGCCTGCCGGGCCCGCGCCGTAGATGATGACGTTCTTCCGTATGTCCGTGCGGATCGGCTCGAACTGCGGCGCGGCTTTGAGCAGCATCGACCCGGCCCACTGACGGCTCAACCGGATCAAGATGGCCGCGACCAGCGCGTAGATCACGACGACCGAGCGCGGGTGGTTCTTGACCCCGCTCATATAGACCACGAGGGCCCACAGAACCGCGGCGATGATCACGGCGATGTAGATCTGCGTGGTGCCGGAGGGGCCGATGAAGCGGGTGACAAGCTTGTAGAGGCCACGCCAGTAGAAGACGAAGACGCCGATGACGGGCGCGGCCAGCAGAAGCAGCAGGGTCTGCCAGGTTTCGGGTATGTAGACGCGGCTCAGACGCAAGGAATAGGCCACCCACAACGCGATGCCGAGCATCGCGAAGTCATTCGCGATAAGCAGAATCCGCTTGAACCAGCGGGGGCGTTCGATCAGCCAAACAGCGAAGTTCATGGAACCGTCCCGCGCTAGACCCTACCAAGTCCAGCCTAACAACCTGATGCGCGTCGGAAAGTTGGTCGAACCATAGCGGAAGCCCAATCCAAACGGAAGCAACGGGTTGAGGTCTTGCGATCTTCCCGTCAAGCTCGGCGCGTCTCCGGGCCTGAAGGGCGGCGATTCGCGATGAGGTCGATCTTTTTCAAGGCGCTTGTGGCGGGCGGGGCGACCCTGGCGGCCTTTACGGCGGCGAGTGCCGCCCTGGCCGAGGGTGTCACCCTGGTCACTCCGCTCGCCTTCGGAACCCATGTCCCGGGTCTGGGGACGCCTGCGCGCGAACTGGCCAAGCTCCTGAAGGAGCGCTCGGACGGCACCTTGCAGTTGGATTTGAAGGAGCCCGGTGACGGCACGGCCCCGTTCGAGATCCTGGACAAGGTCTCCGACGGCAAGGTCGACGCGGGCTACGCGACGGCCGGCTACTGGGCCGCAAAACTGCCCGCCGCCAGCCTGTTCGGCGGGTTTCCGTTCGGTCCCGCCGCCAAGGGCTATCTGGACTGGTTCAACCGCGGCCATGGGCGCGCGCTCTACCAGGAGATGTACGATCAGGCCAAGATCGAGGTCCACGTGATCCCTTGTGCCTTCGGCGGCGCGGAGGCGGGCGGCTGGTTTGCGAAGGAAATCGGCTCCAAGGAGGATCTCGACGGCCTGCGCATGCGCATTTTCGGGCTTGGCGCGCGGGTGATGATGCGCCTCGGCGTCGTCCCGGTTCTCGTCCCCGGGAGCCAGATCGCGGCCGCCTTCGATGACGGAAAGATCGAAGCGGCGGAGGCCTACACGCCGGCGGTCGATCGCGCCAACGGGCTTCAGGACGCGGTCAAGACCTTGTATGAGCCGGGCTGGAATCAGCCCGCCACCGTGTTCGAGTTTCTGATCAATCGGGATCGTTGGGCGGCGCTCGGACCCGAGCACCAATCCCTGATCGAGAGCACCTGCGGCGAGCTGCTTCAGCGCACGCTCGCGGAGAGCGCCGTCCTGCAGTCGGCGGCGCTGACGGCCTTCGCCAGCCAGGACGGCGTCGAGATTCTCACATTCCCGGACGATGTTCAGGAGGCGCTGCGCGAGGCCTGGCGGGAGATCGCGCGGGAAGAGGGCGTCCGGGACTACCTCTTCAAGGAGGTTCTGGACGACATCGAGACCTTCCAGACCGGGGGCGAGGTCGGGAACGAGGGCGACGGCGAGGCAGGCGGGGTCGCCGAGGCGAATGCGGACGAGCCCATGCCGCCCGCGCCGCCGCCCGGCGATGCGACACCGGTGGGCCCTTGAGCTAGGATGCCGGGCTGGACCCGTTCGTCTGCGCGTTTCGCTTGCGCGCGCGGCTTGATAGGGTAAGAGCGCATGTTGCCCGCCGCCCCTCGAAAATGCGAAGAGGGGTGAGCGTCCTACATCCTAACGGCCTTTTGGACGGCTTGGAGCCTGCTTGCATGTCCACTGTGACCCTTCCAGATCCCGATCGCGTGGTCCTCGCGCGCCGGAACGAAGTGGTGAAGCAGCTCAAGAAGCTGGCGCCGCAGGCGGTGCTGATCGCCGATCTCGAAGGGCGGCGTACGTTCGAATGCGATGCGCTCGCCGCCTATCGGCGCCTGCCGCTCGCGGTGGTGCTTCCGGCGAGCACGGAGGAAGTCTCGGCGATCTTGCGCTTCTGCTACGAGAACCACGTCAAGGTGGTGCCGCGCGGGGCAGGGACGTCGCTTTGCGGCGGTGCGACGCCGCTTGAGGATTCGATCGTCCTGTGCCTGTCGCGGATGAACAAGGTCCTGGAGATCGACGCCGCGAACCGGGTCGCGCGGGTCGAAGCGGGCAGCACGAACATCGCGATCACCCAGGCGCGTCCGGCAAAGGGCTTCTTTTATGCCCCCGACCCGTCGAGTCAGGTGGCCTGTACCGTGGGCGGAAACATCGCCACCAATTCCGGCGGCGCGCATTGCCTCAAATACGGCGTCACGGTCAACAACCTCCTGGCCGTGCGCATGGTGATGATGGATGGCGAGATTGTCGATCTCGGCGGCAGCTATCTGGATGCGCCGAACTACGATTTCCTGCCGTTGATCACGGGCTCCGAAGGACAGCTCGGTGTCGTCACCGAGGCGAGCGTCCGGCTTCTGGCGGCCCCGAAGCGCGCGCCCGTCCTGATCGGATTCGATTCCGCCCAGGCGGCCGCTTCCTGCGTCGCCGCGATCATCGCTTCCGGCATCGTGCCCGTCGCGATCGAGTTCATGGACCGCCCGGCGATCCATGTCTGCGAGCATTTCGTTCCGGCCGGCTATCCGCTCGACGCCGAGGCGGCGCTGATCGTGGAGGTCGAAGGCTCGGAGGACGAGATCGAGTACCTCTTGGAGAAGATCGAGGACATCGCCCAGGACTACAATCCGATCAGTGCCCGGCGCAGCCAGAGCGCGGAGGAGAGCGCGCTGATCTGGAAGGGGCGCAAGGCGGCCTTTGGCGCGATCGGTCAGATTTCGGACTACATGTGCATGGATGGCGTCATTCCGCTGTCGGCCTTGCCCGCGGCGCTCGAGGGCGTCAGTCTGATCTGCCGCAAATACCGGTTCGACGTGGCCAATATCTTCCATGCGGGCGACGGCAATCTGCACCCGCTGATCCTCTATGATGCCAACGATCCGGGGCAGCTCGAACGCGTGGAGCTTTGCGGCGCCGAGATCTTGAAGCTCTGCGTCGAGCTGGGCGGCTGCCTGACCGGCGAGCACGGCGTGGGCATCGAGAAGCGCGAACTCATGTATGAGCAGTTCACGGACGAGGATATCGACCAGCAAGTCCGGATCAAGGAAGAGCTGGACCCCGCCTGGCTTCTCAACCCGGGCAAGGTGTTCCCGATCCTCGGCCGCGACGCGCTGAAACTGACCATCGACCTGACCCGGCTCGATGCCGGCCCGGACGGGGCGCCGCCACAAGGCGAGCTCGTGGACGAAGGCGCATATATCGAAGGCGAGGAGACGCTGTGACCGCCCATATGCGCCTTGGGTTCCAGGCTCCGGAAACCGAAGAGGAGCTGTCGCAGCTCGTCGTCGAGGCGGCGGAAGCCCGCACGCCGCTTGAGATCATGGGCAAGGGTACCAAGCGCGAACTGGGTCATGCAGTCCGGGCGGGCGCGATCGTCAGCACCGAGAACATGAAGGGCATCACCCTGTACGAGCCCACCGAGCTCGTCATGGTGGCCAAGGCCGGGACGCCGATTGCCGAGATCGAAGCCGCGCTCGCCGAAAACGATCAGGAACTCGCCTGCGAGCCGGTCGATATCGCGCCGGTCCTGGGTTACGGTCCCGGCGACGGCACCGTCGGCGGTCTTGTGGCCACGAACATTTCCGGCAGCCGCCGCATTCTCAAAGGCGCGGTGCGGGACCACGTTCTCGGCATCCGCGCCGTCAACGGACGTGGGGAGATCATCAAGTCGGGCGGGCGCGTCATGAAGAACGTGACGGGCTACGACCTCGCCCGGACGCTGGTCGGCTCCTGGGGCACGCTGGCCGTCATGAGCGAGGTCGCGCTGAAAGTGCTGCCCGTGCAGCGCGAATCGCGCACGCTGGTCTTCTTCGGACTGACCGATTTCGCCGCCGTCGAGGCGCTGTGTCTCGCCATGGGGACGCCCTATGAGGTGTCCGGCACGCTTCACCTTCATGCCGAACTGGCCGCGCGCGTGACCGATGAAGAGCTCGCAGGCAATGGTGCCGCCGTAACCGCGATCCGGGTGGAGAGCTTCCCGGCCTCAGCCAGATATCGCACCAGCCGGCTGCGCGAGGCCCTGCTGGCCTACGGGCCCCAACTCGAACTGGACTCCGATCGCAGCCGGGTCTTTTGGCGCGACGTGCAGTCGCTGAAGATGTTCCAAGACGTGAAATATCCGCTCTGGCGCGTCTCCACGGTTCCGAGCCGGGCTGCGACCCTCATCGGCAACCTTGCGCGCAAGATCGACGTCCGTGTGGCCTATGACTGGTCGGGCGGCCTCGTCTGGATCGAGACGCCGGCCCTCGCCGATGCGGCCGCGGTGGAGATTCGCCGTCAACTCGCGGAGTTTGGAGGACATGCCACGCTGATTCGCGCCGACAGTACGATTCGCAACGGCACGAACGTGTTCCAGCCCTTGGAGCCGCCCCATGACGCGCTGGCGGCGAAGCTGAAACATGCCTTCGACCCGCTCGGCCTGTTCAACCCCGGCCGGCTGTATCGGGACCGGTAGCGCGCCATGGAAACCAATTTCAACGCTCTGCAACTTGGAGACGCCACGATCGCGCGGGCGGACGAGATCTTGCGCCGCTGCGTCCATTGCGGTCTCTGCACCGCGACCTGTCCCACCTATGTGCTGACAGGGGATGAGCGCGACAGTCCGCGCGGGCGCATCTACCTGATGAAGCAGATGTTCGAGACGCGCGACGTGCCTGCGACGACCGTCTATCACATCGACCGGTGCCTCTCCTGTCTCGGCTGCATGACGGCGTGCCCGAGCGGCGTCGACTATATGCATCTGGTCGATCTAGCCCGCTTGCGCATCGAGCAGCGCGGGCACCGCAGCCCGAACAAGAACACGATGCGCATGTTCCTGAGCCGGGTGCTGCCCTATCCGAGCCGGTTCAAGACCATGCTGATCCTCGGCTGGTTTGCCCGGCCGTTCCGCGGCGTGATCGGCAAGCTGGGCATGAAGCGCATCGCGGCGGCGCTGGAACTGGTTCCGAAGGACGCGCTGAAGCTCAAGATCCTGCGCCCGCGCTCCGCCTACAACCCGCGCGCGCCGCAGCCCAAACGCGTGGCCATCATGCTGGGCTGCGTCCAGGAGGTGCTGGCGCCCCAGATCAACCGGGCGGCGATTCGCCTGCTGCGCCGGCATGGCGTGGACGTGATGGTGGTGAAGGACGAGGGCTGTTGCGGCGCGCTGTCCCATCATCTGGGGCGCGACGAGGAAGCGCGCGGCCATGCGCGGCGGAATATCGATGCGCTCACGGCGGTCATGCGCGAGCGGCTCTTGGACGCCATCATCCCCACCGCCAGCGGCTGCGGCACCACGCTGAAGGACTATGGCAATCTGCTCGAACGCGATCACGGCTACGCGGAACGCGCCGAATACGTGGCCGGTCTCACGCGCGATCCGACCGAGTTCCTGAGCGAGATCGAGCTCAATCCGCCCGTGATGTGGACCGGGCTCAAGGTCGCCTATCACTCCGCCTGTTCCCTGGGCCATGGGCAGAAGCTCGACGAACTGCCCCGGCAGCTCCTGGAGCAGGCCGGTTACACGCTGACGGAGATCCCGGAAGGCCATTTGTGCTGCGGTTCGGCCGGCACCTACAACATTGTCGAACCGGAACTCTCCGCCGAGCTTCGGGACCGCAAGATCAAGAACATCGAATCGATCTCCCCGGACGTCATCGTCACGGGCAATATCGGCTGCATCACCCAGCTCAAGGCCGGCACCGACATCCCCATCGTCCACACGGTGGAGCTTCTGGACTGGGCCACGGGCGGTCCGTGCCCGCCGGCGCTGTCGAAGATGCGCAAGCGCGCCCATCCCATCGAGGCGCTGGTCGAGATGGCCAAGGCCTCGGCCAAGGAAAAGGCGCTCGCCGATTAGGCCCCGCTTGCTTGCTGGCCGGGGAGCGATGGGCTAGAACGCGGCGGCTTGAGCATTTTGAATAACGGCCGCATCCCTCATGAGTCAGAACGACGATAAGCCCGGCCAAGGGCCTGATATCTCTCGTCCCGAAGCGCGCCTGCCCAAAGGGCTGCAGGACGGATCGGCGCAAGAGATTCGCGCGACCGAGGCGATGCTGGCCACCATCAAGTCCGTGTTCGAGCTCTACGGCTTCGAGCCGCTGGCGACGCCTGCCATCGAGTATACGGACGCGCTCGGCAAGTTCCTGCCCGACGAGGACCGGCCCAACGCGGGCGTGTTCTCCTTCCAGGACGACGACGAGCAATGGCTGTCGCTGCGCTACGACCTGACGGCGCCGCTCGCCCGCTACGTGGCCGAGAACTTCCAGACCCTGCCGAAGCCCTTCCGCCGCTATCAGACGGGGCTCGTGTGGCGCAACGAGAAGCCGGGCCCGGGCCGCTTCCGCCAGTTCATGCAGTTCGACGCGGACACGGTCGGCGCGCCGTCCGTCGCGGCGGACGCGGAACTGTGCATGCTCGCCGCCGACACCATGGAGGCGTTGGGCGTCCCGCGCGGGGACTATGTGGTCAAGGTCAACAGCCGGAAGATTCTTGACGGCGTTCTTGATTCCATCGGTGTCGAAGAGGACCGGCGGCTCACGGTCTTGAGGGCCATCGACAAGTTCGACCGGCTTGGTAGAGACGGCGTTGAATTACTCCTTGGCGAAGGCCGGAAAGACGAGAGCGGCGACTTCACGAAGGGCGCGGGTCTGTCAGCGGACGATATCAACACGGTGATTTCATCGACCTGTCCGGTGGCGGGCGGGAATGCCGCTGCCTTGGAGAAACTCGCGCAGCTTCCGGAAACGGAGGCCGGTGCGAATGGAGTCCAGGAACTCAAGACGATTGCAGATCTCATAGAGTCGGCGGGTTACGCGGATCGCATTCTCATCGACCCGTCTATCGTCCGTGGCCTCGAATATTACACGGGCCCCGTGTTCGAGACGGAGCTGACGCCGACGATCAAAGACAATCGCGGGCAGACCATCCGGCTAGGCTCCGTCATGAGCGGCGGGCGCTATGACGGACTCGTCGAACGCTTCACCGGAGAGCGCGCGCCGGCGACCGGCATTTCGGTCGGCGTGTCGCGGCTCCTGTTCGGCCTTCAGCTGCTCGGCAAATACACCGGCGACGAGAGCCAAGGCCCCGTGGTCGTGCTCGTCTTCGACAAGGATCGCATGGGTGACTACCAGCGAATGGTGCAGACCTTGCGCGCGGCGGACATCCGCGCCGAGCTCTATCTCGGTTCGTCCGGCATGAAGGCGCAGATGAAATATGCCGACAAGCGCGGCGCCCCTTGCGTCGTCATCCAAGGTGGCGACGAAAAAGAGCGCGGCGAAGTTCAGATCAAGGACCTCGCGCTCGGCGCCACGCTCACCAAGATCGAAGACCGTGAGGAGTACCTGAAGAAACAGGCCGAGGCGCAGTTCGCCGTCCCGGAAGCCAAGCTTGTCGAAGCGGTTCGCCAGGTCCTTTCGCGCCAGAAGACATAGGAATGTTAGCGATGGCCTCCTATGACATGTCATGGCCGGGCTTGACCCGGCCATCCACGGTCTTCTCTGTGGCTCTGTCCAAAAATCGTGGATGCCCGGGACCTCGCCCTGGCATGACGGTCGATCATTGCAGGCTCGGGTGAACCCATGACCGCCGAATCCGCCAAAGCGTTCGAGGCCCTCGAAGGCCAGGCCCGCGATCTCGTCGGCCTGTTCGGGCGCGCGGGCTACGAGTTCGTCGCGCCGGCGATCCTGCAGCCGGCGAGCGTGTTCCTCGATCAGATCGGCGAGCAGGTGCGCGCCCGGTCCTACGTCTTCACCGACCTGGCGGGCGAGGAGCTGTGCCTCCGGCCCGATCTCACCGTGCCGGTCTCGCGCCTCTATCTGGAGCGCCACCCGCTGGCCGACGCCGAAGCCCGTTATTGCTATAACGGTCCCGCCTTCCGCTTTCAGCCGCTGGGGCCGTCCGCCACGCACCCGCGCGAATTCCGCCAGGCAGGCGTGGAATGTTTCGGCGCGTCCGACAAGGCTGCCGCCGACGTGGAGGTGCTGCTGCTCGCCACGGACGCGGTGCGGAGCGCGGGGCTTTCCGGTTTCCGCTTGCGCTTCGGCGACATCGCCTTGTTCTATGCGCTGGTCGATGCGCTGGACCTGCCGGAGCGCTGGCGGGTCAAGCTGCGCCACTATTTCTGGCGTCCGCCGAGCTTCCACGCGTTGCTCGACAGACTTGCGAAGGGCGAGCGCATCACCCCGAACGGTCTCGTAACGGCCCTGGCCGAGCAACTCGCGGGCAAAGGCCAGGCCGAGGCGGAGGATGTCGTGTCCGCCTATCTCGACGCGGAAGGCATTCCGCTGGCCGGCAACAGAACGTTGCGGGAAATCACCGCGCGCCTGCTCGATCAGACGGCGGACCTTTACGCGGACACGCTGCCGAAGGAGGTGGCCACCGTCATCGAGTATTTCCTGGCGGTCTCGGCCCCGCCGCGCGAAGCCGTGGACAGGATCGCGATGATCGCGCACGGGGCCGGCCTCGACATCGATGCCGCGCTCGGCGTGGCCGCGCGCCGCTTCCATCTCCTCGAAGGCGCGGGGATCGATCTCAAGGCCGCGACGTTTGCGACGGAGTTCGGCCGCAAGCTGGAATACTACTCGGGCCTCGTGTTCCAGATCGAGGCGCCGGGGATGGACGAGACCGAGCCGGTCGCCGGTGGCGGCCGCTACGACAATCTCCTCACTGCGCTCGGGGCGCCGCGCCCCGTGCCGGCCGTGGGCTCGGCCATCCACACCGAGCGCTTGCTGGCCGCTGTCGGGAGGGCATCGTCATGAGCGCGCCGTCCCTTGTCATCGCCGTACCCTCCAAGGGGCGACTCAAGGAGAAGGCCGCCGAGTTGTTCGACGCGGCGGGCTTCACCTTGCGCGTCAAGGGCCACGAGCGCGGTTATCGGGGACAGCTCGACGGGCTACCCGATGTCGCGGTGGAATACACCTCCGCCGCCGAGATCGTGCATCAATTGCGTTCGGGCCGCGTGCATCTCGGCATCACCGGCGAGGACCTGGTGCGCGAGACCGTGCACGACGTGGACGGACGGATCGCGTTCCTCATGCCGCTTGGGTTCGGCCATGCGGACGTGGTCGTGGCCGTGCCCGAGTGCTGGCTCGACGTGTCGCGCATGGCGGACTTGGAAGACGTGGCCGAGCAGTTCGCGCGCAATCACGGGCGGGGGCTTCGTGTCGCCACCAAATACATGAACCTCACGCGGCGTTTTTTCGCGAAAGAGGGCGTCACCGGCTACCGCATCGTCGAAAGCGTCGGCGCGACCGAAGCAACGCCCGCCACGGGCACGTCCGAGCTGATCGTGGACATCACCTCGACGGGCACGACCCTGAAGGCGAACCACCTGAAAGTGCTCGAGGACGGGCTGATCCTGAAGTCGCAAGCCCACCTCCTGGCCTCGAAGCGTGCCGGCTGGGACGCGCGTGCCCGCGAACTGTGTGAGAGGATCCTGTCGAGTCTTTCCCAATAGAACGTCATGGCCGGGCTTGTCCCGGCCATCCACGTCTTTCCAGTGCGCTTCCACTAAATCGTGGATGCCCGGCAAAAGGCCGGGCATGACGAGGAAGGTTTGGGTTCACCGGGAGGTGAATGGCGGTTGATGGCCGCAGCCGCTAGTCTCCGCGCCATGTGGATTCGTCTCGCCCTCGCAAGCGCCTTGCTCGCCGGCTCTTACGCTGCGGCCATTGCCGCGCCCGCGCGCATCGTGATCCTCACGAGCGCCGAGGCGGCGGACGACTGGCGGCTCTGCGAGATCGGCGACCAGCGGGCGCGAGCCTTGCGCTACAACTATCTCGGCGCCAAGGCCGCGAAGACGTTGTTCGGCGAGGACGGGCCGCCCGCGTTCTTCTTCGCCATCACGCCGCACACCGTGGCAACGGCCACGCCGGCCGCGGAAAGCTGGCGCAAGCCGATCATCCATTATTCGGTGTTGCCGCAGGACGATCCGAAGACGAGGGACGAGGCGCTGCACGCCCGTACGCGCGAGGCCGCAGGCAATATCCTCAACAACCCGGCGCTGAAGGGAAAGACGATCGTCATGGTCTGGGACCGGCGGCACATCGCCGATCCCGAACTCGACAAGAAGTTCGAGCGCGAGGCCGCGGTGACGCTCCGCCAGCTCTTCCATCTCGACATCCTGCCGGGCGTGCCGCGCGAATGGCCGGCCCAGAACCACGACTATTTCTGGATCGTCGATTTCCCCGAGAGTTCGAACGTGCCGCTCAAATTCGAGTTGGTGAAACAGGACTTCGGCAAGTCGTTCCCCAAAGTGCCCGCGAACGACTGGGGCGAACCGAGCGGTCTTTCGAGCGATAGTGGTTGCGTCACGACGCCCTAACGCCTGCACCTGCCTAACAGCCACAAAAAAGGGCCGCCCAAGAAGGGACGGCCCTTAATGTCTTCGTCGAAGGACGCTGGACTACATCATGCCCATGCCGTCCATGCCGCCCGGAGGCATCGGCATCGGATCGTCCTTCTTCGGCGCCTCGGCCACGCCCGCCTCGGTGGTGACGAGAAGTCCGGCGACGGAGGCGGCATCCTGCAACGCGGTGCGGACCACCTTGGCCGGGTCGATGATGCCCTTCTCGATCAGGTCGACATAGGTGTCGTTCTGGGCGTCGTAGCCGAAGGTCGGCGACTTCTGATCGGTGACCTTGCCGACCACGATGGAGCCTTCCACGCCGGCGTTCTCGGCGATCTGGCGGATCGGCGCCTGGAGCGCGCGGCGAACGATGTTCACGCCCGCTTCCTGATCGGCGTTGTCGCCCTTGGCCTTCAGGGCCTTGGCCGCATGGAGCAGCGCCACGCCGCCGCCCGGCACGATGCCTTCCTCGACGGCCGCGCGGGTCGCGTTCAACGCATCGTCCACGCGATCCTTCTTCTCCTTCACCTCGACCTCGGTGGCACCGCCGACCTTGATCACCGCAACGCCGCCGGCGAGCTTCGCCAGACGCTCCTGCAGCTTCTCGCGGTCGTAGTCGGACGTGGTGTCCTCGATCTGCTGACGGATCTGCGACACGCGTGCCTCGATGTCCTTCTTCTTGCCGACGCCGTCGACGATCGTGGTGTCGTCCTTGGTGATGACGACCTTCTTGGCCTGGCCGAGCATGTCGAGCGTGACGTTCTCCAGCTTGATGCCGAGATCCTCGGAGACCACCTGGCCGCCGGTGAGGACCGCGATGTCCTGCAGCATGGCCTTGCGGCGATCGCCGAAGCCCGGAGCCTTGACGGCCGCGACCTTCAAGCCGCCGCGCAGCTTGTTGACCACGAGCGTGGCCAGAGCCTCGCCCTCGACGTCTTCAGCGACGATGAGGAGCGGACGGCCCGACTGCACAACCGCCTCGAGCAGCGGCAGGATGGACTGAAGGTTGGAGAGCTTGGCCTCGTTGATGAGGATGTAGGGGTCCTCCAGATCGACGCGCATCTTGTCGGCGTCGGTGATGAAGTACGGCGAGAGATAGCCGCGATCGAACTGCATGCCCTCGACCACATCGAGCTCGGTCTCGAGGCTCTTGGCCTCTTCGACGGTGATGACGCCGTCATTGCCGACCTTCTGCATCGCTTCGGAAATGAAGCGGCCGATCTCGGCGTCGCCATTGGCGGAGATGGTGCCGACCTGGGCGATCTCCTCGTTGGAGGTGACCTTCTTGGCCTTCTCCTGAAGGGCATCGATGACCTTGCTGACCGCGAGGTCGATGCCGCGCTTCAGATCCATCGGGTTGGAGCCGGCCGCGACGGACTTGGCGCCTTCCTTGACGATGGCCTGGGCCAGAACGGTCGCGGAGGTGGTGCCGTCGCCGGCCTCGTCGGCCGTCTTGGAGGCAACCTCGCGCACCATCTGGGCGCCCATGTTCTCGAACTTATCCTCGAGCTCGATGTCCTTGGCGACCGTCACACCGTCCTTGGTGATGCGCGGGGCGCCGAACGACTTCTCGAGAACCACGTTGCGGCCCTTGGGGCCGAGCGTCACCTTGACCGCATTGGCCAGGATGTCGACGCCGCGAAGCAACTTCTCGCGTGCGTCTTGGGAAAATTTCACATCTTTCGCAGACATGTTTGGTCTCACTCCTTCGAACTTTGCCGCTTGTCACACGCCGCGATTGCGGCCGTGCCCGAGCGGTGAAACGGAAATTCGGTTGGCGCGGTAGCGGCGCTTGCCCTACGCGGCCTTCTTCGAGGCGACGGCCCCTTCGAGGACGCCGAGAATGTCGCTCTCCTTCATGATGAGAACGTCGTCGCCATCGATCTTCACCTCGGTGCCGGACCACTTGCCGAACAGCACGCGATCGCCGACCTGGACGTCGAGCGGCTGGACCTTGCCCTTGTCGTCGGCAACACCCGGGCCCACGGCCACCACTTCGCCCTGCTGCGGCTTCTCCTTCGCCGTGTCCGGAATAATGATGCCACCCGTGGTCCGTTCTTCCTCATCGATCCGGCGCACCACGACGCGGTCATGCAATGGACGAAACTTCATCTTTTTTCTCCTCCTAGACAGATTGTCGAAAAATTGTCGTGAAACGAGGGTGTTATCCGAGGATCGGCCCCCTCCCGCACGCTATTTAGAACCCTCTTTTAGCACTTTCAAGGCATGAGTGCCAAGAAATTAGCACTCTCGGGTGGGTGCTGCCAATGCGCTGATTTTGCTCAATAAATCGCCTAGACGGAATCGCGGGGCGGTCTTAGCATCGAGGGGTCAAGAACACGATCAAGCATGGGGGACGAGGACCGATGGATCAGGCCTTCGCCAATCAAATTGCCGGCTATTCGCTGACCACAGCCGAGATTCTCTATCGCTTTCCCGATCACCGGGAATTGCTGCAGAGCTATATTTGGCAGGATTTCGATCTTGCCCCGCGCTTTCCAAAGCTTTCCGAGTTCCTGGATTTCTGGAACGCCAATTTGGAAGGCCCGCTGTATCGCGTGCGCGTGGCCCACAAGACGTTGATTTCGCCCACCGAATTCAGCTTCGTGGATGGGGAACTGCAGGTGCACTAAGGCGGAGAGCGGCCGTCCTGCCGCTCGCCTTCATCGCGCCGCCATGGCAAGCTCTTAGCCTTGCAAGGCTTGATCGGCGGGCATCGGGAGGCGTGGCATGTGGCGGTTCATCAAAGGTTTCTTCTCGGGCATCCTGATCGGGGCGGTGCTGGGCCTAGGCCTCGGCATCTTCCTGTTCCCCTATCTTTTCCCGCCGCCGGAGGCGCAGGAGACCTTGGCCCGGGAGGAGAGCGGGGCGCTCGTGGCCAAGGGCACGTTCATCCACGCCAATCCGTCTGATCCGGTCCATTACGGCAAGGGCGAGGTCAGCGTTTATCCGAGCACGGTGTTTCTCGGCAAGGACTTCGAAGTGGGCCCGGGCCCCGACTACCACGTCTATCTGGTGCCCAAGGGGGACATCCTCTCCTCCGAGGACGTGAAGGATACGATGTATGTGGATCTCGGGCGCTTACGCGCCTTCAAGGGCAGCCAGAACTACGCGATCCCCGCCGGGGTCGATCTCAAGGCCTATCCGTCCGTCGTCATCTGGTGCCAGCAATTCGGCGTGCTGATTTCACCCGCCGATCTCGATTTCGAGCCAGAGGCGTCTTGAGGGTCAGCGCAGGCATTCGGCCAGGCGGTCGTCTTCGTCCAGGCGATCGATTTCCATGCCTTTGAAGTCGCCACGGGAAACCACCCCGATAATTCTCTCGTTCTCCACGACGGGCAGATGACGGATCCCACGGTCGCTCATCTCGCGGAGCGCATCGACGGCACTGGCCGTCGGCGGCACCGTGACCGGGTTCCGCGTCATCGCTTCGCCCAGCGGCGTGACCTCGGCGCTCTTGCCTTCGGCCAGCGTTCGCACGGCGTCGCGGCCGGTGAAGATGCCGACGAGCTTGCCGTCCTGATCGACCACGAGAACCGAGCCCTTATGGTCGTCCCACATGCGGCCGCACGCTTCTCGGACCGGCGCGTATTCCCTGAGCGCCAGCAGCCTCTGATTGCCCAAGATGTCGGCGAGCTTTCTGTTCGTCATGATGCACTCCAATCTTCAAAGTCCAACATCCTAGCACTTTTAGCCGCGCGGCGCTTTGACGCGCAACAATGTCCGCGTGGCGGCTGATCCGTAGCCCGCTGAAGGTCGGCTAGCGGCGCTTCTTCTTGCGGGACTGGCGCGGACGGGCGGGCTGAGATTTGAGCTTGATCTTGGTGCCGGCCAGCTCCGGGGCCGGGGCCATCCCGGCGTGCGGCGCCATCACGGATCCGGCCGGAGCCTTGCCGCCGGTCTTGAGGAACGCCGCATGGCTGATGAGGCCCTCGAGTTGCCCGGGACGGGCCTTGCGCTCCGCGTCGCGGGCGCGCTGATAGGTGGTGCGGCTCAAGGACGAGGCCCTGGACAGCCGGCGGTCCTTGTAGAAGCCCTTGGCGATGAGCAGAAGCGTATAGACGGGACTGCTGAACAGGAACGTGCTGCCGAGGTCGAGATCCTCGGGCGCCACGTGCTGCCAAACCCGCAGGTTTTCTTGAAGCCGGTCCGACAGGGTCATGTCTTCGCGGGCGGCCTTCCAGTACGGCGTGTCCGCACGATTGTTCAGATGGTAGTGGAGCTGCACGAAATCGCGCACCTCCTCGTAGACCTGCCGGACATGGCGGTTATAGGCCGTCGCGAGCTCGGGTTCGAAGTCTTGCGTCGGCAGATAGTTCGCGAGCCAGCGCACGCCGAGATCGGTCATGAAGATGGCGGTCGCCTCGAGCGGTTCGATGAAGCCGCCGGACAGGCCCAAGGCCACGCAGTTCTTGACCCAGGCATTGCGCACGCGCCCCGTCCGCATGGGAATGATGCGCGGCTCGCAGCCTTTGGCCTGGTCGCCGTAGAAGGAGAGCAGTTCGTCGGCGGCTTCCTCGTCGGAGAGGAACTTGCTCGAAAAGATGTAGCCCGTGCCGACGCGGGTGGTGAGCGGGATGTTGAAGTTCCACCCGGCGGAGAAGCCCGTCGCCCGTGTGGTCGGCGCGATCACCCCGGGGTCCTTGTGGGGAATCTGCACGACGGCCGCGCGATCGTTCAGCAGATGCTCGCCATAAGGTTCGAATGGCTCCCCCAGGGCCTGCTGGAGGATCGATCCGCGAAACCCGGTGCAGTCGATGACGAGGTCGACACCGAATTCACCGCGCTCGCGCAGCCCCAGCGACGTGACGAAGCCGCGCTCGTCGACATTGACGGCGTCCACGTCGTCGAGGATGTGCTTCACGCCGCGGCTTGTCGCGATATCCCTTAGATAGGCGGCGACCTTCGTCGCATCGAAATGGTAGGTGTAGCCGACCTCGCCGCTGAAATCCGGCTCTCCCGGGCGGCGAGGCGCCAGGTTGCCGCGCACGATCTCCGCGACGGGCGAAAACGCACGCACATAGGCGATGCCCGCATCCGGTGCGGTGCGCGCGGGATCGAACGTGACGAAGTAGTCCGCGAACTGCCGTCCATCGAGCGCGCCGGGCGCGTTGAGGATATTCAGAAACTCGATCGGCTTGCCGTTCTCGTCCTGGTTCCAGTTGATGAAGTGCGCGGCGACCTTGAACGTCGCGTCCGTCTTCTCGAAAAATTCGGATTCGGACAGGCCGAGCTGGTTCAGCAGCATGACCATGCGGCAGGCTCGCCTCGCCGACGCCGACAATGGGGATCGAGGGGGACTCGATCAGCCGTATCTCGAGCGGGTTCTTGGGATCTTTGGATTTGCAGAATCGATTGAGGAAGGTGGCCGCGAGCCAACCCGCCGTGCCGCCGCCGACGATCGTGATACTGCGTAGCGGCTGACCCAAGACTGTCCCTCAAGATGCACTGTCAATCGCCCGCCGATTATCAGCGAGACTCATTCCGCGTGCAACCGAGGCGACAGGCGGCTTCGATTCTTCGACGATCAAGCCGGTGCGTCGCCGCCGTTCGACAGAAACTCGGCGAGGACGTCGTAGACGAGCCGGATGCGGCGGCTCGTATAGAGTTCCCGGTGCGCGACCAGCCAGGTCGGGAACGTCATGGGAGCCAGATCCGGAAAGACCGGTTCCATGCCGGGCGTCCTGGCGGCGACGGTGGTGGCCATGAGGCACATGCCCAAACCCTGCCGCGCCATTTCCCACATGACGAGGGCGCAATCGGTGCCGAAGCGGAAGTTCTCCCGCGCCGGCGAGATGCCGAGCCGGGTGAGATAGTTCACCATCTCTTGCTGGTTGCTGGAGCCGACAAAATAGTGGCCCGTCAGGTCGGCAGGCGAGCGGGGGCGTCCGTACCGTTTGAGATAGCGCTGGGAGGCGTAAAGGCTGCCGTCGCTTTCGTTGACCAGCCGCGCGACGAGGTCCGGCTCCACGGGCCGCACGTGCCGGATCGCGATGTCCGCTTCGCGCCGTCTGTCGCGCAGTTCGTTCGACGCAACGATGTCGATTTCCAGCTTCGGGGCGATCTCGTGCAGATGCTCGATGACGGGCGGCAGAAGGTACACGGCGAAGACATTCGTCGCGGTGACGCGGACGACGCCCTCGATGGTCTGACTTTGTCCCGAGGCCGCAAGCGACACGCGGTGCGCGGCGTCGCCCATGACCCGGACATGCTCCAGAAGCTCGAGGCCCGACGGCGTGAGCTCCAAGGAACGGCCGAAGCGTTCGAACAAGAGGACCCCGAGGTCCTGTTCCAGCGCGGCCACCTGACGCCCAAGCGTGGGCTGGGTTAGGCCCAGCACCCGCGCGCCGCCGGAAAACGACCCTTCCTCGGCGGTCGCGAGGAACGCACGGACCTGGTTCCAGTCGAAGGAGATGGCCTTCCAGTTCATGCAAATTTGCATATACATCCTGCAAGTTTTGGCAATTCACATTTCAAGAATGCATGGGTATCTCTTGTGTTCGAAGGGAGTCCAGACATGAAAAGTGCGGCACAGTTTTGGGATGAGCAGGCGGAGAAATACGCCAAGCAGCCGATCGCCGACATGCGCGCCTACAACGCCACGCTCGATCGAACGCGCTCCTATTTGGCCAAGGATCAGCGGGTGTTGGAGGTGGGCTGCGGCACCGGCACGACGGCGCTTCACCTCTGCGGCAGCGTTGGCCACTATATCGGCAGCGACATTTCGAGCGACATGATCCGCATCGCGAGCGAAAAGGCGTTCGCGCAAGGCGCACGCAACGTCGCGTTCAAGACGGCCGGGATCGGCGATATCGCCACCACGGCGACGCCGTTCGACGCGGTTCTCGGCTTCAACCTGCTGCATCTGCTGCCGCGGCTCGACGAGGACCTCCGCACCATCGCGTCCATCCTCAAGCCCGGCGGCCTCTTCATCTCCAAGACCTTTTGCAGTCTCGGTCCCAAGGCCCCGCTGAAGTGGCGCTTGATGAAGATCGCTCTTCCCGTGTTCCAGGCGTTGGGGAAGGCGCCCTTCGTTCAGTTCCAAAGAGAGGCGGAGCTGAAAGAGCGCATCGCCGCGCAAGGGTTCGACATTCTGGAGGCGCGGCACTTCGTGACGGACGTCTCGGTGCCGTTCATCGTCGCCCGCAAATTGGCCTGATCGCGACCCGCTAGCGCGCTTCGGTCGCGGCCTCCCGATGGGGGCCGAACTCGTACTCGTAGATGTGCGCCCCTTCCTTCTCCAGCACGGGCCGCAGATCGACGAACGCATCCTTGTATTTGTAGAACGGGATGCGCGGGAACAGGTGATGGATCAGGTGGAAGTTCTGGAACAGGTAGAGCCAATCCACGACGGGCTCGGCGATCTTGCCGTGCACCCAGAACACGTTCGTGTCGCGATAGCGCTCGCGGACCTATGCGGCTTGTGGGGCAGGTAGGCGAAGAAATAGATGATCAGCGCCGAGGCGAGAATGTGCGGGAACACCCACAGCATCAGCACTTCGCGCCAATAGCCGATCACGCACAGGCCGATGATGATGGCGTAGTAGAGCCCGTTCATCAGCGCGATCTGAAGCGACAGGCTGCGCATGCCCGGCACATGCGGATGGAAGGCGATGTGGCGCCAAAAGTAGTTGTGGTAGACGAACACGATCGTCAGGCAGCGCCACACGAGCAGAAAGGGATTGCTCACCGCAACCCAGTGATCCGGATCCAGCTCCGGATCGTTCGTCTCGCGGTGATGGGCGAGATGCATGTAGCGGAAGGCCTTGTATTCATGCAGCAGGATCGTGCCGCATACATAGCCGACGAGATGGTTCAGCCACAGATAGCGCGAATTCTTGCCGGCGATATTACCGTGGCAGGCCTCGTGAAGCGGCGTCTGGTCCGCGTAGAGAATGAGCGAGTTGAGGATCAGTCCGAGCCAAAGAGGGATGATCCCCATCGTGCCCAGGGTGCAGACCGTTGCGAAGGCGGCCACGATTCCGATCGCAAGGACCACGGTGGGCCAGGCCACCATGCCTTGATAGGGCCGGATCTTCTGGAGAGCGACGCGGTCCGCCGGGACGTTCGGCTGGTCGCGGGAAATTTCAGTGATCGCGGGTTCGGCGACAACGGGCATGGGCTTGTAACAGTCCTCGAATTTTTAGCTTCGAACTTCCTGACATCGTCGACAACGATAATCGCGGCGCTGCGATCCGCGTTTGCGTCAAGACAATAAAACGCACTGACCGGCAAGAAAATTCGCATGCCATGCCAAACGCGTTCGGGAACGGCTGCGATTTTGGGACGTCACGGCGTTCCGTTCAAGGCGCAATGGGCGGTGCTGTCATAAAGGGCTGATGAACGGAAACCGGCCAAGGAAATCAGCCGGTTGACCCAACTGCGGCCAGTGCGGGTTCCGGTGCGGACGACGTCTGTTCGGGCGCCCTGTGGCGGGTGTGCAACAGCCGCCGGCGGTGAGCGCGGCGGGCTGCGATTCGTTCCAGGACAAGGCGTTAGCGGCAGAAATGCTCGTAGCGTCATAGCCGACATAGGTGCCGGACCTTGGGTTGAAGCTCCGGTAGCGCGACCCGCAATAGGCATACCAGTCGTCGGTCCACGGCTCGGGACCATAGCCGGCGCGATAGACGGGCGGCGGGGGCGGGGCCACGTAGACCTCCCTGGGTGTGAGCGCGCTGCCGATCACCGCGCCGACACCGAGACCGACCAGGCCCGCGCCCAGCGCATCCCAGCCGTCGCCGCCACGGCGGCCGTAGTAGTTGTTCTGAACATAGCGGCCGCCATGGCCGCCTTTCCAGCCGTGACCGCGGCCGCGGCCGGCTTCCGCCGGGAGTACCGCCATCAGAGCGAAGACCGCGGCGAGCGCAGCCACAAAAGCAAAATACGATTTCCGACCCATAGTTCCGTTCCTCGAGAGCGGCGCCATTGCCCTTGCCGCCATTAATGGTTGCGAGACCCCCCAGATCCGGCGAAGCAATCCTGCCCCCCGTTCGTGGCACTCTAGGGGCACGCATATGAACCTGAGCTGAACGTTTTGGTCAGGGCTAAGTTCCTGCGGGAACACAAAAAAACCGCTGGACCCGTGCGGGCCCAGCGGCACATGAACCTGATATCCGCGCTTCGTTCGGAAACGCGTTGCAAGCAATTGCAGCGGTGTTGAGCCGTTGTGGGGCTACTGCGCCATCTGCACGTTGGCAGCCTGCTTGCCGCGGCCGCGGCGGTCGTCCTCGATCTCGAAGGAGACCTTGTCGCCTTCGTTCAGAGGGGGCAGGCCGGCGCGCTCGATCGCGGAGGCATGGACGAACACGTCCTTGCCGCCGTCTTCGGGCTCGATGAAGCCGAAGCCACGCGTGTGGTTGAAGAATTTCACGGTGCCATTGACACGAGACATATCGGGGGAGTCCTTTCCCGTTCGCTAGTTTCAAAATAACGGGCCACGCGACCCCTTCGCTTGAGGTGTTCTCGGATGAGTTCCTCAAGGAAGGCGCCCATGGCGTCTTCAGATGTCAGGAAAGGGTCGTGCTCTTCGCTACGTTCGTCGCTAACCGTCGTCTTCGTCCACGCCCAACAGCGGGCGCCCGGTGCCCGTAAAGATGGGGCATCCGGACGCAGTTGGCAAGAGTTTTCGGGCCTCGTTCGGGGGCTCCGGCCCTTGCGGGCAAAGGGTTTCCGGCCGTTAACCAAAACCTGTACGCCAGATGAACGGACCCCTCAGATTGGGTTCAGCCGCCAACCCCTAAACCTGTTCCTACGACGCGCAAGAAGGAGCGCGCCGGTGCCGAAGAAGGGAACAGGTTATGGGGATCACGGGGAAAAAACTGGCGGTTTTCGCAGCGGGCTTCATCGCAATTGCGGCGATCGCGCTTCTCACCGGCCACCTGGCCGACGCCCAGCTCGCC
This sequence comes from Methyloceanibacter methanicus, assembly GCF_001723285.1. Taxonomy (GTDB): domain Bacteria; phylum Pseudomonadota; class Alphaproteobacteria; order Rhizobiales; family Methyloligellaceae; genus Methyloceanibacter; species Methyloceanibacter methanicus. The sequence goes on from NZ_LPWG01000010.1 coordinate 460,092, forward strand.
ACCCAGTTCGCCGACGGCACCCCGCTGATGTATGCCGGTATCCGGGGGTAGGGCTCCTTAAGGCCACATAACGAGGGGTGGCATGGACGAGAGGATCGCGTCCACATTGCCGCCGGTCTTCAGCCCGAAGATCGTGCCCCGGTCGTAGAGCAGGTTGTACTCCACATAGCGTCCGCGCCGGATGAGCTGCTCGGTCCGGTCTTCCTCGGTCCAGGGCGTGCCAATATTGCGGGCCACGAGCTTCGGATAGATGCCGACGAAGGCCTTGCCGACCTCTTGGGTGAAGGCGAAGTCCGCCTCGAAGTCGCCCGTATCCAGATAATCGTAAAAGATGCCGCCGATGCCGCGCGGCTCCTTCCGGTGCTTGAGATAGAAGTACTCATCGCACCAGTCCTTGAAGCGCGGGTAGTCGGCCGACGGCTGGCCGGCGCAAGAGGCCTTCATGGCCGCGTGGAAATCTTGGGCATCCGGGTCCTCCTGGACGCGCCGCCGGTTCAGCACGGGCGTGAGGTCGCCGCCGCCGCCGAACCAGCCCTTGGAGGTCACCACCATGCGCGTGTTCATGTGCCCGGTGGGGGCGTTGGGATTGGTCGGGTGGGCGATGAAGGACATTCCGCTAGCCCAGAGCGCGGGTCCTCGGCCGCGCCGGGGATCTGTGCGGCGAACTCCTTCGGAAACTCTCCGTAGACGGTGGATGTGTGGCAGCCCACCTTCTCGAACACCCGGCCCGACATCAGCGACATGACCCCGCCGCCGCCTTCCTCGCGGGTCCAGGGCGTGCGCGTGAACCGGCCCGCCGCCTTGCCTTCGCAGCCGGGGGCGCCTTCGGCCCCGTCTTCCACCGCTTCAAGGGCGGCCAGCATCCGGTCGCGCAACTCCTCGAACCAGAGCCTTGCCCGCTCCTTGTTGGCTTCGAAACGATCCTTCGACGCCGCGTTTGCCGAATTGTCCGCGCTCATGGCTTCCCGCTCGATGACATTACCGTCTTGCATGATCCATCTACCTCACCGGTCCGTATCCGTCACATGGATGCATCATGACGCCCTCATCATCGGCGCCCCCTTGATCCTCGTCAGGAGTCGCCTGCGCCAATTTGACCACTGTGGCCGCTGGACAACATCCCGCCGCAATGACAGAAAACCGCCATGAATCGCGTTGCACCGCAGCACGCGGCTGGGCAATAACAGACTACGGCACGCATCGTGCCTGCATAAGAGAGCCGAGAGGCTGGGCTTTTGCTCTCTTCGGCTCCGCTAAATCCTAGGAGCGCTTGGCTAAATGGCCAATTCCGATAGTTCCACAAATCCTTCTTTAGTTGATGACGACGACCCGTCCCGACGCGACGTGATCGTGATCGGCGCCGCGGCCTTTGCGGCCATCGGCGGCGCGGCCGTATTGTGGCCGTTGCTCGATCAGATGAACCCGGACGCCTCGACCCTGTCGCTGGCCTCGATCGACGTGGACCTCGCGCCCGTCGAGGAAGGGCAGGCGATCACGGTCATGTGGCGCGGCAAGCCGATCTTCATCCGCCACCGGACGGCCGAAGAGGTCGAGGCGGCCAAGGACGTCAAGCTGGCCGACTTGCCCGATCAGTTGGCGCGCAACGCCAATCTGGCGGACACGGCGCCGGCGACCGACGAGAACCGCGCCGCGGCCGACAAGGAGCCCTGGCTCGTGATGATCGGGATCTGCACCCATCTCGGCTGCATTCCACAAGGCCAAGCCGTCGGCTCCTACAAGGGCGAGTACGGCGGCTGGTATTGCCCCTGCCACGGGTCGCAGTACGACACGGCGGGCCGCATTCGCAAAGGTCCGGCGCCGGAGAATATGTACATCCCGCCTTACGCCTTCACCTCTGACACCAAAATCAAGATCGGATAGGGCGGATCATGGCGCACGAATCGACCTACACGCCGTCGACCGGCATCGAGCGCTGGCTCGACACCCGTCTTCCCATTCCGCGGCTGATGCACGACCAGTTCGGGGTCTTCCCGATGCCGCGCAACGTCAACTATTGGTGGACGTTCGGCGCGATCCTCAGCTTCATGCTGGCGGTTCAGATCGTGACGGGCATTGTGCTCGCCATGCACTACCAGCCGACCACGGACGGTGCGTTCGACTCCGTCGAGAAGATCATGCGCGACGTGAACTGGGGCTGGCTGCTGCGTTACGCGCACGCCGTCGGCGCCTCGATGTTCTTCTTCGCGGCGTTCATCCATACATTTCGCGGGCTCTATTACGGCTCCTACAAGGCGCCGCGCGAGATCTTGTGGATGCTCGGTGTGCTGATCTTGTTCCTGATGATCGCCACCGCCTTCATGGGCTACTCGCTGGTCTGGGGCCAGATGAGCTTCTGGGCCGTGACGGTGATCACCAACCTGTTCACCTCGCTCGACACCCTGATTCCGGGCCTCGGCACGACGCTGGTGCAGTGGATCTGGGGCGGGTTCTCGGTGGGCGAGCCGACGCTGAACCGGCTGTTCGCGCTGCACTACCTGTTCCCGTTCATCATCGCGGGCGTCGTCATCCTGCACATCTGGGCGCTGCACATTCCGGGCAGCAACAATCCCACGGGCGTGGAGGTCAAGACGAAGTCGGACACGCTGCCGTTCCATCCCTACTTCACCATCAAGGACGGGTTCGCGGTGGTGCTGTTCTGCCTCCTGTTCGGCGTGTTCCTGTTCTACGCGCCGAACTATCTCGGCCACACGGACAACTATATTCCCGCCAACCCGCTGCAGACGCCGCCGCATATCGTGCCCGAATGGTACTTCCTGCCGTTCTACGCGATCCTGCGGGCCATTCCGGACAAGCTGCTCGGCGTCGTCGGTTTGATCGGCGCGATCGTGGTGCTGTTCTTCATTCCGTGGCTCGATACGTCGCGCATCCGGTCCGTCAGCTACCGGCCCATCTTCAAATGGTTCTTCTGGCTGTTCGTGATCTGCTGCCTGGCGCTGGGCTATTTCGGCTCGCAGGCGCCGGAAGGCTGGAAGCTTCTGTGGGGGCGGATTTGCACCTTCTACTACTTCGCCTTCTTCCTGATCATCATGCCGGTCGTGGGGCTGATCGAGAAACCGAAACGGCTTCCGGGCAGCATCACCGAGTCGGTCCTGGGGAAGAAGGATACGAGCGCCAGCGGGGGGAACGCGTGATGGGGAACGTCTTGAAACTGTTCGCCGCCGCCGCGCTCGTGGCGTTTGTGCTTCCCGGCGCGGGTCTTGCCGCGGATGCCGGGCACGGCACCGAGATCAAGGCGCAGGAGTGGTCGTTCGCGCCGCCCTTCGGCCATTTCGACCGGGCGCAGCTCCAGCGTGGCTACAAGGTCTACCAGTTCGTGTGCGCGAACTGCCATTCCATGAACCTGCTGTCCTACCGCAATCTCGGCGAGCCGGGCGGTCCGCAGTTCCCCGAAAAGGCCGTGGCGACGCTGGCCGCCCAGGCGCAGATCACCGATGGGCCGGACGACACGGGCAAGATGTTCCAGCGTCCGGGCAAGCCGTCCGACCGGTTCCGCGCGCCCTATCCCAACGACCAGGCGGCTCGCGCCGCCAATAACGGCGCCCTGCCGCCGGACCTCTCGGTCATGGCCAAGGCGCGCCCGGGCGGGCCGGACTATCTCTACGCGTTGTTGACCGGGTACTCTGACGCCCCGTCCGACATGACCATGTCCAAGGGCATGCATTACAACGCGGCCTTTCCCGGTCATCAGATCGCGATGCCCAGCCCCTTGTCGGACGGCGTCGTGGACTACACGGACGGCACGGAGCCGACGGTCAAGAACTACGCGAAGGACGTGTCCGCCTTTCTGATGTGGGCGGCCGAGCCCACGCTGGAGGAGCGCTACAAGACCGGCGCGCGGATCATGATCTTCCTGATCGTGTTCGCGGTGATCATGTTCCTTGCCAAGAAGGCGGTCTGGTCGCGGGTCCACAAGCGCGATCACGCGGCCAAGAGCGGGGCGTAAAGCCGATCGATGCTGCGGGCGCTCGTCTTCTGCTGGATCGCGCTCGTCAGCTTCGCCGCGTTTGGCGAAGACGGCGGCGTGCCCAAGCCGGAAGGCATGGTGCTGCTGACCGTCGGCGGGTTGGTGGGAAAGACCAATCGCGGACCCATCGACGCCAAGCGCGACAGCATCCTTGCGAAACTGAGGCCGACTTCAAACACGGCGCGTCGTTCGACCGCGCCATGCTGCTGGCCTTGCCCCAGGGCGAGGTGACGGCGACGACGCCCGAACTCGGCCGCGAGGCGGTCTTCAAGGGACCGCTCCTGCAGGACCTCCTGGTGTTCGTCGAAGCCGCGATGGTCAAGACGCGCTTCGTCGCCTCGGACGGCTATAGCGGCTATCTCTTGCCGGAGGACATCAACGGTTCGGACTACATTCTTGCACTCGAAGCGGACGGGAAGCCGCTCGGCCTCGACACGCAAGGCCCGCTCTGGCTCATCAACACGCGTAAACCCGGGGAGGGCCCCGGCAAGGACAAGCGTGGTAGCCATGTCTGGGCCTTGGTCTATATGCATGTGGGCGACTAGAGTGCGATGCTCCGCTGCGGCGGGGGGCCACGAAGCCGCAACACCATTCACCGAAAGGCAAGCATGACAGAAGCAGTGCTCGGGATTATCGGCGGCTCGGGGCTTTACGACCTGCCCGGACTTCAAAACGCGCGGGAGGAGCGCATCGCGAGCCCGTGGGGCGAGCCGTCGGGCGCGCTCCGGTTCGGCGATATCGGCGGGCTTCCCATCGTCTTCCTGCCGCGCCACGACAAGGGGCACCGGCTCTCGCCCACCGACATCAACTATCGTGCGAATATCGACGTGCTGAAGCGGGCCGGGGTCACGGACCTCGTCTCGCTGTCGGCCTGCGGCTCTTACAAAGAAGAGTTGCCGCCAGGAACGTTCGTCCTTGTCGATCAGTTCGTGGACCGGACGCACAACCGCGCCACCTCGTTCTTCGGCACGGGCTGCGTGGCCCATGTGTCCATGGCCCATCCCACCTCGCCGCGCCTGCGCATGCGCATCGCCGAGGCGGCCGAGGCCGAGGCGATCCCCTTCGTCCGCGACGGCACCTATGTGTGCATGGAGGGCCCTCAGTTTTCCACGCTCGCCGAAAGCCTCACCTATAAGGGCCTCGGCTATTCCGTGGTCGGCATGACGAACCTGCCCGAGGCCAAGCTCGCCCGCGAGGCGGAGCTTTGCTACGCGACCGTGGCGATGGTCACGGATTTCGACTGCTGGCACCCGGAGCACGACGCGGTCACGGTGCAGGACATCATCCGCGTGCTCACGGCCAATGCGGAGAAGGCCGCCCGGCTCGTGGGCCGGCTCGCCCGCGACTCCCCGCGCGCGCACGGCCGAGAATCGGTTCGGACCGCGCGCTCGACACCGCCATCATCACCGCGCCGGACGCGCGCGATCCCGAACTCCTGAAGAAGCTCGACGCGGTCGCGGGCCGGGTGCTGAACGCCGCGTGACGCGCCGGTCCTGGTCAGTCGAAGTCTGTTCCGTTATCAAGGCGTCTTGATCAAGGCGTCTTGCGTTTTTCCCACCCGTCTGGCCGCCGCGGCTTTGGAGACCCAAACCCAATGACCACCGATATCGATCTCAAGTCCCTCGTGCGGACAATCCCGGATTACCCGAAGCCCGGCATCATGTTTCGCGATGTGACCACGCTGTTCGGCCATCCGTCGGGTTTCCGCGCATCGGTCGAACAATTGGTGGCGCCGTTCCACGATCAGCGGGTCGAGTCCGTGGCGGGCATCGAGGCACGCGGCTTCATCCTGGGGGGTGCGGCGGCGGACCGGCTGCATTGCGGCTTCGTGCCGATCCGCAAGAAGGGCAAGCTGCCGGCCAAGGCCGTCGGCCAGGAATATGAGCTGGAATACGGCGTCGACGTCATCGAGGTGCACGAGGACGCGCTGAGCCCGGGCGAGCCCGTGCTGCTCGTGGATGATCTGATCGCGACGGGCGGGACGGCAATTGCGGCCGTGGAGCTTTTGCGTCAGCTCAAGGCCGAGGTGGTCGGGGCGGCGTTCGTCATCGACCTGCCGGATCTCGGCGGCTGCGCGCGGCTCGCCGAGCTCGGGGTGCAGTGCCACACGATCATGTCGTTCGAAGGCGACTGAGAACGGCGGGTAAGGGCTCTACGCGCCGGGGCTGATGTGCTAAGGCGGGGCCATGAATATCGACGGCAAACCCTACCGGACCATCTGGCTCGGCGCCGACGGCGTCTCGGCAGAGATCATCGACCAGACCAAGCTTCCCTTCGCGCTCGAGATCGTCGCGCTCTGCACGCTTGAGGACGCGGCTCACGCCATCGCCAGCATGCAGGTCCGCGGCGCGCCGCTGATCGGTGCGACGGCGGCCTATGGCGTGGCGCTGGCCATGGCCGACGATGCCTCCGATGCCGGTCTCGCCCGGGCGTGCGAGGTGCTGGCCGCCACGCGACCGACCGCCGTCAATCTGCGCTGGGCGCTCGACGAAATGGTGGCTGAACTTCAGCCTCTGCCCGCGGACGCGCGTGTTGCCGGTGCCTTCGCACGGGCGGCGGAGATTTGCGACGAGGATGTGGAGACTTGCCGCCGGATCGGCGAGCACGGGGTCGGCCTGATCGAGGCTCATGCGGCGCACAAGGGCGGCGAGACGGTCAACATCCTGACCCATTGCAATGCCGGCTGGCTCGCGACCGTCGATTGGGGCACGGCGCTGGCGCCGATCTACCAGGCGTTCGACCGGGGTGTTCCGGTCCATGTTTGGGTGGACGAGACCCGGCCGCGCAATCAGGGCGCATCCCTGACCGCCTTCGAGCTCGGGGCCCATGGCGTGCCCCATACCATCGTCGCCGACAACGCGGGCGGTCACCTGATGCAGGCGGGCCTGGTGGACCTCTGCCTCGTCGGCACCGACCGCACGACGGCCAATGGCGACGTGGCCAACAAGATCGGCACCTATTTGAAGGCGCTCGCCGCGAAGGACAACGGGGTCCAGTTCTTCGTCGCCCTGCCGCATTCGACGATCGACTGGACGCTGGAGGACGGCGCGGACATCCCCATCGAGCAGCGCGACCCGGGCGAGGTGACTCACATGACCGGGCAACTGCCGGGCGGGCAGGTTGCCACCGTCGCGGTCGCGCCGCCGGGATCCCATGCGGCCAACTATGCCTTCGACGTGACGCCGCGCGGCTCGTGACGGGGTTCATCACCGAGCGCGGTGTGACCCCGGCTTCGCGCGAGGGACTGGCGCTACTATACTCGTAACGTCGCGAAGCGCCGCCGCCGAGGCCCGCGAGGGGCATGTTCCGCCGCGAGGAGGGGCGGGGGATGGAGCCACAGGACCTGACGACCGATGCGATCCATTTCGGGATCGCGGTCTTACTTGGCGCTCTGGTCGGCATCGAGCGCGAGAAGCATCGCCGGGAACGCAAGGCCAAGACGGACCAGCCGGCGGGCCTGCGGACCTTCATTCTGCTGGCGCTGTTCGGCGCGTGCACGGCCTGGATCTCCCGCGCCTTCGATACTTATTGGATCTTGGCCGCCGGCTTGCTGCTCACAGGCGCCTTCGTGGTCGCGGGCTACATGGTGACCACGCGCGGCCAGGATCAGGCGGTCGGCCTGACCACAGAGATTGCCGCCGTTGTCGTGTTCGCGCTCGGCGGGATCGTCATGCTGGGCGGGGCCGAGATCGCCATCGCGCTCGCCGTCGTCACCACGGCGGTCCTTGCCTACAAGGACCCGATGCATGGCTTTGTGAAGCAGCTCGGCTGGGACGACGTCTATTCGGGTCTGCAGCTCCTGATCGCGACCTTCATCGCGCTGCCGCTCCTGCCCGACAAACCGATCGATCCCTGGGGCGCGCTCAACCCTTACCAACTCTGGCTCCTGGTCATTCTGATCTCCGGCCTGTCGCTGGTTGGCTACGCGCTGACGCGGTGGCTCGGGCCCGGCAAGGGTGCGCTGCTGACCGGGTTCGCGGGCGGCCTCGTGTCGTCGACGGCCGTGACCGTCTCGTTCGCGCGGGAAGCGCGCACCGATCCCAAGAACACGACGGCGTTCGCCAGCGGCATCCTGGTCGCCTGGGCGGTCATGTTCGCACGCGTGCTGGTGGTCGTGGCCGTGGTGAACCGGGCGCTGCTCGGGCCGATCTTCATGCCGTTCGCGGCCATGGCCTTGGTCGCGGCCGGGGCGGCGGCGCTGCTCTATTTCCTCTACCGCCGGAAAGGGCCGGGGGTCAGCGCGCGGCAGGACATCCAGGTCAGCAATCCCTTCAGCGTCTTCTCCGCGGCGAAGTTCGCGGCCTTCTTCGCCGTGGTGCTGGTCGCGGTGAAGATCGCCGAGGAGAACTTCTCCCAAGGCGGCGTCTATGTGGTCGCGGGCCTTGCGGGTCTGACGGATGTGGATGCGATCACCTTGTCCATGGCCGAAGTCGCCAGGAACGGCAATGCGCATGTGGCTGTCGTGTCCATCGTGATCGCGGCGCTGGTCAACACGGTGGTCAAGTGGAGCATCGCCCTCGTCCTCGGCGGCATGGCGCTCGGCAAGCCGCTTCTGTGGGCGCTCGCCGCCATGCTCGTTGCCGGTCTCGCGGGCGTGCTGCTGTGAGCGGCCGCGACAGACGAAAACGCGGCGCCCGTGAAGGCGCCGCGCTTCTTCTGAGTGCGTCTAGCGCAATGACCGCCTAGATGCCGACATAGACGCTCACGCCCCGACGCCAATAGGGGCGCCGGTAATAGCCGTAAGGGCTATAGTAGCGATAAGGCCGGTAGGCGTAGGGACGCCCATAATAGGGACGGCGGTAGTACGGGTAGCGGTAGTAAGGGCGGCGGTAATACCGTCGCCTGTACCACCGCCGGACCGGAACGACCTCCGATGCCGTGGCAGGGCTGTAATTCAGTGCCGCGGCGGCTGGCGTTGCCGACGCAGGCGTGGGGCTTGCCACAAGGAAAATGGCGGCGAGCCCGGCTAGGGTCGTGAAGACAACTGAGCGCATGAGGTACCTCGCGTACTTGGTGACCCTTCCTCGTAGACCCATAAGGTGGCCCCCCGCGGCCAAAAAGGGAAGCCCAGAGCGTTGAATTTCACGATTCTTTTGCGTTGCCGGTCCGTGCGTGCGGGCAAGGGCGCGCGCGTCGTGCGGCGCGGAATCGCGCACTGAAGCGCCTCTTGGCGCCGATTTTCGCTTCGCTAGGCCAGCACCATGACGGCCATGAAACCCAGCGTTGCGGCTGCGGCCGTCGGGGCCATCCAGCCCATCAGCCGGGCCCCATCGGCCCAGAATCCATGGTCCGCCGGACATTGGCTTTCCATGGGTTGCGCGCCGGCGGCGGCCACGAGCGAGGCCGTATGCTTGGCGTGCCATTTCGGCCCCGGCCCGCGCATGTAATGCCGTTCCGGCTTGTATGCGTTCAGGAATCTCCCCACGACGATGTCTCCCTCATCCCAAAGCGCCCCTTACGTTCTGATTATCCGGTCAAATTTGTTTCGAATCCGTATCGTCGCGGGGCGAAAATGAGGATTCTTCGGCCAGGCTCACGATTTCGGCCCAGACGCGGAAAAGATGCGGTCCCCGCTTGCCGCGCTTGCGGAAACTTGCCAAAACCCGCGCCATGAAAAGTCAATGGAACGACGACGCAGCGAAGCGCGCGATCGAGACCTATGGCGCCGAAGGCGTCAGCGAGGACATCGCCCTTCGCGTCTACACCACGCGGCTGATCGGCCGCGACCCGCTGCTTGTGCTGCACGGCGGCGGCAACACGTCCGTGAAGACGCGTGCCGTGGACGATCTCGGCCAGGAGCACGACGTGATCGCGGTGAAGGGCTCCGGCGCCGATATGGCGGATATGGAGCCCTGGGGTCTGCCGGCGGTGAAACTCGGACCGTTGCGGGAGATGCGCGCGCTCGATGCGCTGTCCGACGAGGCCATGGTCAACATGCAGCGGCTGAACCTTTTGAACGCCGCCGCGCCGAACCCGTCCGTGGAAACGCTGCTGCACGCGTTCCTGCCGCACAAATTCGTGGACCACGCCCATGCCGCGGCGGTGCTGTCGCTGGTCGATCAGCCGGACGGCGAGGTTCTGGCCCGTGAGGTCTATGACGGACGCATGGGCATCGTGCCTTACATCGCGCCCGGGTTCGATCTCGCCAAGGCGGCGGCCGACGTCTTCGACGAGAAGCCGGACGTCGAGGGGCTGATCCTCCACAAGCACGGCATCTTCACCTTCGGCGACACGGCTAGGGACGCCTATGAGCGGATGATCGAAATGGTCTCGCTCGCGGAAAGCCGTCTGCGTCAGGGCCGTCCCGTCGTGTTTCAGGGGGCGCACCTGCCGGCCGAACCGGCAACGGCCGCGGACATCGCTCCGATCTTGCGCGGGGCGTGCGCCATTCACCACCCGGGTCGGGAGCCGATGCGGTTCATCGCCGAATTCCGGACGAGCCCCGCCATCCTGGACTATGTGAACGGCGCCGAACTCGCCTCCTACAGCCAGCGTGGGGTGGTGACGCCCGATCACATCATCCGGACGAAGAACAAGCCGCTCGTGGTGCCCGCGCCCGAGGCCGGCAAGCTCGATGCGTTCGCCCAGTCGGTCCAAGCCGCCGTCGAGACCTTCGTCGCGGAATACGACATCTATTTCTCGCGCGAGAACGAGGCCGTCGGCGGGACCAAGACCAAGCTCGATCCCATGCCGCGCGTGATCCTCGTCCCCGGCGTCGGCCTGTTCGGTCTCGGCCGTTCGGCCAAGGACGCGGCGATCGCGGGCGACCTCGCCGAGAATACGGTCCGGGTCATCACGGATGCCGAGGCCATCGGGCGCTACGAGCCGTTGCCCGAACGCGATCTGTTCGCCCTCGAATATTGGAGCCTGGAACAGGCCAAGCTCAAGAAGCAGGTGGTCAAGCCGCTCACGGGCCAGGTGGCGGTGGTCACGGGCGCCGGCATCGGGACGGCCACGGCCAAGGCCCTCGGCGGCCGACGGGCCGCCGTGGCTGTGTTCGACGTCGCGTCGATGCGCGTCCGAGACGGCAGACGCCGTGAAAGGGATCGGCATTGCCTGCGACGTGACCAAACCGGACGACGTCGCCCGCGCTTTCGCCGCTGTCTGCGCGCGCTTCGGCGGTGTCGACATTCTCGTGTCGACGCGGGCGCGGCCTGGCAGGGCCGCATTGGCGACGTTCCGGACGAGGTTCTGCGCGAGAGCTTCGAGTTGAATTTCTTCGCGCACCAGAGCGTCGCGCGCGAAGCGGTGGCGATTATGCTGAAGCAGGACACGGGCGGGGCGCTCTTGTTCAACATCTCCAAGCAGGCCGTCAATCCGGGACAGAATTTCGGGCCCTACGGTCTGCCCAAGGCGGCCACCATGCTCTTGATGCGCCAATACGCGCTCGATTATGGCGCGGACGGCATCCGTTCGAACGGCGTCAATGCGGACCGCATCAGAAGCGGACTTCTCACGGGCGAGATGATCGCAGCGCGGTCGAAGGCCCGGGGCGTTTCCGAAGCGGACTACATGGCCGGCAACCTGCTGCACGCCGAAGTCACGGCCGAGGACGTGGCCCAAGCGTTTCTGGCACTTGCCAAGGCGCGCAAGACGACGGGCCATGTCGAGACCGTGGACGGCGGGAACATCGCTGCGGCGCTCCGTTAAACGCGACCGGTCGTTCTCTTTTAAAGGGACTTTTAACCACAACGGTTGAAGCTGCCATCACCACGCTGCGCAGGGGCTTTTCTGTTGCACGGGTGCGCGCGGGGACCCTGGGGGGTGCCCTTATTTTGGCTGTTGTGAATTGAGAGCTCCGATGGATCTCAGCAAGAAATTTGCTCTTTATCTTGGCCTGACGGCCGTTGCCGCCGTGGTGGTGACGATCTCTTTCCAGCTCACCATGCCGGGGGCCGGGGGTGCCATATTGCTGGCGCTGCTTGTCGCCACCGGGCTCGCGGCAGGCGTCGGCTATCTCTACGGCCGTTCGCTCGCGGCCTCGCTCAACGATCTCAATGCCGTTATTTCGCGGCTGACCAAGTGGGAAATGGATGGCGAGGTTCCGCACACGGGACGGGGCGATGAGATCGGCCTTTTGGCCAAAGCGCTGAGCGCGTTTCAGGCCGATGCCCATAGCTGGAGCGAGTCCCACCAACACGAGCAGGACAGCCAGATCGAGGGGCGGCTTGCCTCCCAGCGGCGGACCGAGGAGCTCATCCATCAGTTTCGCGGGTCGATCGCCGGCCTGCTCGGCGCCTTCGCGGACAGTGCGCGGCAGATGGACGAGACCGCGCGGCTCTTGTCGAATGTCGCCACGGACACGAACGACCGCGTCACCGCGGTGGCGTCGGCCTCCGACGAGGCTTCGGCAAACGTGCAATCGGTGGCGGCGACGGCCGAGGAACTGGCCGTGTCCTGCAGCGACATCGGCACGCGCGTCTCGACCGCCAGCAAGATCGTGGACCATGTGACGGAGAATGCCCGCACGGCCAACGAAAAGGTCCAGAGCCTCACCCATGCGGCCGAACGCATCGGCGATGTGGTGGACCTCATTCAAGACGTCGCCGCGCAATCCAATCTGTTGGCGCTCAATGCCACGATCGAGGCGGCGCGCGCGGCGAAGCGGGCCGCGGCTTCGCCGTGGTGGCGAGCGAGGTCAAGACGCTGGCCGATCAGACGGCTAAGGCGACCGACGACATCAAGCAGCAGATCGACGCGATCCGGTCTTCGACCCGCAGCGCGGTCGAGGCCATGCAGTCCATCGTGACCACGATGGGCGATGTGAATCAGAATACGCAGGAGATCGCCGGTGCCGTTCAGCAGCAATCGGCGGCGACCTCGGAGATTTCAAACAGCGTGCGCCAAGCCGCGCGGGGCACGGAGGACGTGGCCCAGCACATGCCGGACGTGACCAAGGCCGTCGACGAGACGAACCAATCGGCGGCGCAGATGCTGCAGATCAGTAAGGACCTGTCGCGCCACGGCGAGCAGCTTCGTCACATGGTCGAGAACTTCCTGCGCCGTGTGGCCGCAGCCGATGCGTTGAAAAACGTAGGCTAAGGCCAGCCGGGCGCGGCAAGCCGCTTCAGTACCGCGTAGGGCCGTCGGGGCTTCTGTCCCGGCGGCCTTTGCGTTTGGCGCCGGTGTCCTGTGGCCCTCGTGCCCCCGATGGGCTAGCGTCCGGTGGCAAAAATGGAGGTGACCCGTGGGCCGTATTTTCCGAGTGTTTCTATCCGGCGCCTTGGCGCTGCTGCCCATCATGGTCACGGTTCTGGTCACCGCGTGGCTGGGGTCCCTGGTGGCAACCTATGCGGGGCCGGGCAGCTTCCTCGGCAACCTCATCACGCATCTCGGGCTCAACTTGTCGGCCTCGTCCCATGTGGCCTACTTCATCGGGCTCGGTATCATCGTGGCGCTGATCTTTCTGCTGGGTTTGGCGGTGGAATCGGGCCTGCGGAGCTGGATATCCAACAGTTTCGATTGGTTCATGATGCGCATTCCGCTGGTGTCGAATGTCTACGACATCTCCAAGCGCTTCGTCGCGATGATGGATCGGGGCGACGGCGAGGACAGCCTGAAAGGCATGAGCCCTGTCTGGTGCTTTTTCGGCGGTGAGGGCAGCGCCGCCACGCTGGCGCTCATGCCCTCGAACGAGCCGGTGGCTGTCGGCGACAAGACCTATGTGCCCGTGCTGGTACCGTTTGCGCCGGTGCCCTTCGGCGGGGCGCTCGTCTACGTGCCCCAAGAATGGGTCAGGCCGGCCGACGGCGGCGTCGAGAGGCTCGTGAACGTCTATCTGTCCATGGGCGTGACCCCGCCCATAGGACTTCCAGCGGAAACTGCCACGGTGGAGGTCGCCGAAGCCGCTGCGAAGAAAACAGCGCCGCGCAAGCGGGCTCGCAACCGCCCCGCGAAGGCGGAGACCCAGGACGAGACGTGAGGCGCTAATTCGCGAAGCGGAAATGCAGCACGTCGCCGTCCTGCACCACATACTCTTTGCCTTCGAGGCGTAGCTTGCCCGCATCGCGGGCGCCGCTTTCGCCGCCGAGGCCGACATAGTCGTCGTAGGCGATGGTCTCGGCCCGGATGAAGCCTTTCTCGAAGTCGGTGTGGATCACCCCGGCCGCTTGCGGCGCGCGCGTGCCGCGCTCGACGGTCCAGGCGCGTGCTTCCTTGGGGCCCACCGTGAAATAGGTAAGGAGGTCGAGCAGCTTGTAGCCTTCGCGGATCAGCCGGTTGAGGCCGGGCTCTTCGAGGCCGAGATCGGCGAGGTAGGATTGCCGCTCCTCGGCGTCGAGTTCCACCAGCTCGGATTCGATCTTGGCGGAAATGATGATGCAGCCCGCGCCTTCTTTCTCGGCGCGCTCTTGCACGGCCGCGGACAGCGCGTTGCCGGACGCCGCCGAAGCCTCGTCCACATTGCAGACATAGAGGACGGGTTTGGAGGTCAGGAGCCCCAGCGTGTGGAAGGCCTTGCGGTCGTCGTCGTCGCCAATGGCGAAACGCGCGGGCTTGCCCTCGCGCAGCGTGGCGAGCGCCCGTTCCAGAAGCGCCAAGATCTCCTTGGCCTCCTTGTCCTGGCCGCGGATTTTCTTTTCGAGCGTCGGCACGCGGCGTTCGAGGCTCTCGAGGTCCGCGAGCATCAGCTCCGTCTCGATGGTCTCGGCGTCGGCCGTGGGGTCCACCTTGCCGTCCACATGGACCACGTCGGAATCCTCGAAACAGCGCAGGACATAAGCGATCGCGTCGACTTCGCGGATATGGGCGAGGAACTGGTTGCCCAGCCCTTCGCCTTGGGAGGCGCCGCGCACGAGCCCGGCGATGTCGACGAAGGTCAGGCGCGTCGGGATCGTTTGCGCGGACCCGGCGATCTCCGAGAGCTTGGCGAGGCGCGGATCGGGCACCGGCACGTCGCCCACATTGGGCTCGATGGTGCAGAAGGGGTAGTTGGCGGCCTGCGCCGCGGCGCTCTCCGTCAGCGCGTTGAAGAGCGTGGACTTGCCGACATTCGGCAGTCCGACGATGCCGCATTTGAATCCCATCGTGTTCCTTGGCTCCTGTGGCCTGTCGCGCCGTCCGTCCGGCTTTGCGACCGGGACCTAGTCCGTTTCGCTTTGCGTTTCGTTTCGGGTTTCGTGGGCGACTTGGGTTTGAAAGCGATCCTTTTCGCCCTTGGCGAGCAGAGGGGCCGCGTCCGACATGGCGAACAGCACCGGTTCGAGCCATTCCATGTCCGCCTTGGCGAAATCGCGCAGGACATGACCGACGACCCGCTCGCGATGGCCCGGGTGACCGATCCCGATCCGGACGCGTATATAGTCGTTGCCCAAATGTGCCGTCACGGATTTGAGCCCGTTATGGCCGGCCACGCCCCCGCCGATCTTCACCCGCACCTTGCCGGGAGCAAGATCGAGCTCGTCGTGAAAGACGACCACGTCGCCGACCGGGATCTTGTAGAAGCGCGCGGTTTCGCCCACCGAGCGCCCGGACTCGTTCATATGGGTCTGCGGCTTGAGGAGAAGCACCTGTTCGCCGCCCAGCCGGCCTTCGCAGATCAGACCCTGGAAGCGCTTGCGCCAAGCGGGGAAACCGTGTGCGGCGGCCATGACGTCCACGGCCATGAAGCCGACATTGTGACGGTTGAAGGCGTATTGCGCCCCCGGATTGCCGAGGCCGACAAAGAGCTTCATCGCGTCGTCCCGTATCGCGGCCCAAACAGCCCGTCAGGCCGAAAAGGAGAAGGTTATTCCTTCGACTCTTCGGCTGCTTCGGCTGCGCCTTCTCCCTCGCCCTCGGCGGCCTCTTCCGTCGCCTCGTCGGCGCCGCGGCCGGCGATGGTGGCAATGGTGAAGTCGCGGTCGGTGATCGAGGGAACCGCGCCCTCGGGCAGGCTCACCGAAGAGATGTGGATCGAGTCGCCGATCTCCATCCCCGTGAGGTCGATCTCGATCGAATCCGGAATCCGGTCGGCCGGGCAGACCAAGGTGATTTCGTGGCGCACGACGTTGAGGATGCCACCGCGCTTGAGGCCAGGCGAGGCGGCTTCGTTGAGGAAGTGCACCGGCACGTCCACGTCGACCGAGGCGTTTTTCGCCAGGCGCAGGAAGTCCACGTGGATCGGGAAGTCGCGCACCGGGTCGACCTGCACGTCGCGTGGGATGGCCCGGATCTTCGTGCCGTCCATGTCGATCATGTAGACCGTGCTCTGGAAGTGGCCGGTCTGAATCTGCTTGGAAACTTCCTTCGTCTCCAACGCGATGTTGAGCGGCTCGTCATTGCCGCCATAGATGATGCCGGGAATGCGCCCTTCGCGGCGGACGGCGCGTGCGCCACCGGTTCCGGTGCGCCCTCGCGTCCACGCCTTGAGCTCGATCGCCTCAGCCATTTGATCCTCCGAACGTCTGAAATAGTGAGGGGCCGGAAGCCGGCCCCCAAAATACGGGCGCGGCGCTCTGATCGTGGCCGCCGCGACGGAATTGGAGAGGCTTATAGCCCAAGGACACCTAAGAAGACAATCGCCTATCGGCGCTGTTTTTGGGCGCTAAAGCGCCTCGGAAACGGCCTCCGGCGCCAGTCCTGGCGAGCCCTTTTTGGCGCGCTCGGCGTCTTTGACGAGCGCGAGGACCCGCCGGTTCAACGGCGCCGGGCGCCCCAATTGGACCGCGAGCCGGATGATTTCCCCCTGCAGGTGGTCGATTTCGGTGCGCCGGCCGGCCTGCAGGTCCTCCCACATGGAGGAGCGGGCGCTCTTGTCCATGGTGAGCATCTTTCCGGCTACGAGGCCGAACAGAGGGTCGGGGAGCCGCAGCGCCAGCGCCAGAGCCCGCTGGGGCACGCCCTCGTACGGCGCATAGTGGATGCCGGCGCGCCCAGCACCGCCATGCCCTCGCCTAGCTGACGGGCCACGAGGGCGCGCCAGCGCCGGTCGCCGAATTGCTGGACGAGCGGCAGGCCGGACAGGGCATTGAGCCCGTTATTGAGGTTTACGAGCAGTTTGCCCCACAGCACCGCTTCGATGTCGTCATGTCCGGCGACGGGCAGGTTCGGCACGTGGAGCGCCGCTGGAACGCCCGCCGCCTGCTTCTCCACCAGAACCACGCCGCCGCTCGCCCGGTGGAAGCGCGGCGCGGCGCCCTCGCGCCGGCTTTGGACCACGTTGAATGGCACCATGGCGTCGACGACGCGGTCCGAACCCAGATGCCGGCGCAGGATGTCGGCGTTGCAGACCCCGTTCTGCAGGCTCACGGCGAGCGCGTCCGCCGGCGCATGCGCGGCAATCAGCGCGGCCATGGCGTCGGTATCGTGGGATTTGACGGTGACGAGGATCAGCTTGGCCTCCCCGAAGGCTTCGGACGGATCCGTGCTGACCGTCAGATTTTCCGGCGCAACGCTGATCGTGCGTCCCTCGAGGTCTGAAGCGACCAGGCCATGACGCGAAATCCCGGCCGCCAGAGCAGGCCGGGCCAAAAGCGTGACGCGCCGGCCCGCCGCGGCGAGATGGGCGCCGATATAGCACCCCACACTGCCGGCGCCGGCGATTGCGATGGGAAGGTCGTTGGGTTCGGACATCGGGCGGCGGGGTTGGGCTAGGTGGAACAAGGCCCATCGTGGAGCGATCGCCCGGTTAAGGAAAGAGGGGCAATTCGCCTGCGGGCGGCTGCCTGATCTATGATAGGGTTTGCGGCTTGGGATGGGTGCTTCGCCGGTGCGTTCGCGCGACGGGCGCCGAACTTGCGCAAAATGGGGACTGCGCACGTCATGAACGAACAGTTCGACAGTCGTCTTTCCGGGGTGCCCGCGAAGGAGGCGGCCGGGGCCGAGCTGGGGGATCTGCGCGGCGGCGCCATGATCCGGCCATCGCCCCTCGCGAACCATCCCGGCAAATTGCGCGCCAAGGCCAAGCGGTATCTGCCCGTGATCGTCTTCGACTTTCTCGAAGGCGGCTCCCAAGACGAAGTGACTCTCAGACGAAACCGCGAGCAGTTGGACGCGTTGCGCCTGCGCCAGCGCGTGTTCGACCATGCGGCGATCCGCAACACGCGCACGACGATCTTCGGGCTCGACGCCTCGCTTCCCGTCGCGCTTGCCCCGATGGGCATGGGCGGTGCGTTTCATCCGCAGGCGGAGCTTCATGCAGCCCGGGCCGCAGAGTCCTTCGGGGTGCCGTATTGCCTCAGCTCGCTGGCAAGCTCTTCGATCGAGGAGGTGGCCGATGCGGTGGACACGCCGTTTCTGTTCCAGCTCTACCTGATGAAGGACCGCGAGGTGAACGCGGCGCTTCTGCAGCGGGCGGAGGATGCCGGTTGCTCGGGGTTGATCGTCAATGTGGACACGGCCGTTCAGGGTCGCCGCAATCGCGATCTCGACAACGGCGTCACCATCCCGCTGAATTTGCGCATCTGGCATGTGCTCGATGTCGTCCGCCGACCGCGATGGCTCATCCGCTATCTGCGGAACAAGCCGACCCTCGGCAATCTCGCGCCCTATGCGCCGGGGGGAGACGACCTCCCTTCGGTTTCCGCCTGGGCGGAGCCGCGCTTCAAAGGCGCGGTCAGCACGGCCGATCTCGAATGGCTGCGCCGGACCTGGCCCCGCAAGCTGATCGTGAAGGGCATCCTCGACCCGGACGATGCGAAGATCGCGGCCGATCTCGGCGCCGACAGTGTGGTGGTGTCCAACCATGGCGGACGGCAGCTCGACAGCGCCGCGAGCACGATCGAGATGATGCCGCGCGTCCGCGAGGCCGTGGGCGATCGGATCGAGCTCATCCTCGACAGCGGCGTCCGTTCCGGCTTCGACGTTCTGAAGGCGCTCGGACGCGGCGCGGACGGCTGCCTCCTGGGCCGGGCCTATATGTACGGTCTTGCGCCTTATGGCGAGCGCGGCGTCGCGGCCGCGCTTCACCTGATCGCTCAAGAGCTCGACGAGGCGATGACGCTCACCGGCACGGCGGACGTCAACGCCTTGCCTGACGGATTGGTGTTCGGCCCTTAGGCGGCACGCGCCTGGGCGCCACTCACGTGCGCCAGGGATGCGCGGGCAGCTCGGAGACGCCGAGCACGGCCACGCCCGCGGCGGCAACCTCATGGTCGTTCTCGACCGTGCTGCCGCTCACGCCGATGGCTCCCACGAGAACGCCGTCTTCGTCGACGATCGGCAAGCCGCCGGGGAACGTGATCAGGCCGTCATTGGAATGCTCGATGCCGTAGAGCGGTTTGCCCGGTTGCGAAAGCTGGCCCAGCGCGCCCGTCGCCATGCCGAAGAAGCAGGCCGTCGTCGCCTTCTTGATCGCGATATCGATGGAGCCCACCCAGGCATCGTCCATGCGCATGAACGCCTTCAGGTTCGCGCCGGAGTCGACCACGGCGATGCACATTTGGGTCTTGAGCGCGACGGCTTTCTTGCGGGCCGCTTCGATGACTTGTTCGGCGTTTTCGAGATTGACGTGCATGGACAGGCTCCTCCTCGGTGGGTCAGGCTGCGTTGAGTCGCACGCCTGAAGATTATGGGTCAACCGCAATTGCGACGCATTTGGCGGCTGACGATAAGTGGCTACCATGTCACGCGATTGACCGAGGTTCCATATGCTTACGACACGATCCCTTCGGGCTTGCGGTCCGTGGTGCGACCGCGCCGTGCCCCTCACGGACACTCAAACGGCCTCATGACGAACGGTTCTCCGCATTCCCTGGTGACAAAGATTGGCGAAGGCGCGACGCCCGCGAGGGTGCGCATCGTCCTCGCGGTGTTGCTGCTCGCCGTCTTCGCGCTGATGCAGTCGAGGCCGGCGCAGGAGGTGGCGCCGGGGGACATTCTCGCCTGGCGGGACGATGGGCGGCTCCACGTGTTCGTGCACCCGGACTGCCCGCATTGCCACGCCGCGCAAGCGTTCCTCCGGGATCACCCCGAGATTGAAACCGATATCCATGACGTGTCGACACCGGCGAACGAACGGTTGTTCCGCGTGGTGGCCCGGGAGTACGGCATTCCCGAGCGGGGGCTCGGCGTTCCGCTCTTCGTTTTCGGGGACCGGCACATGCTCGGATTCGACCGGCCCGAAACGACCGGCGCGGACCTGCTCGCGCTGGTGGGCGGGGCCGCGCACGGCAACCAGACATCGGCCGGATATGTGGACTTGCCCGTCTTCGGCAAGATCGACCCGAACGGCTATTCGCTTGCGGGCCTGGCGGTGATCATGGGGCTCGCCGACGGCTTCAATCCGTGCGCCATGTGGGTGTTGATCTATTTGATCTCGCTGATCGCGGGACTGCGGGATCCGGCGAAGATCTGGTGGCTGGTCGGGACCTTCGTGCTTGCCTCCGGCATTCTGTATTTCCTGCTGATGACCGCGTGGCTCAACGTATTTCTGGTCGTGGGCTATGTGCGGCCGCTCACCGAGTTCGTCGCGCTGCTCGCCATCGGCTTCGGTATCAGCCACCTCTACGAGCTGGTGTGGACACGCGGCGTGATCGAATGCGAGGTCGGCGACGTGGAGCAGCGCCAACGGACCATGTCGCGCATTCGCGATGTGGTCGCGGCGCCGATCGGGGTCGTCAGCCTGCTGCTGATCGTCGGGCTCGCCTTCGCGGTGACGCCGTCGAGTTCGTCTGTTCGGCCGCGCTTCCGGCCATCTTCACCCATGTGCTTGCGCTGAGCGACGTCTCCACGTTCGGCTACTACGCCTATATCGCGCTCTACGTCGTCTTCTTCATGCTGGACGATCTGATCATCTTCGGGCTGGCGGCCTTCGCCGTTCAGGCCTTCGTGCACACGGCTACGCGGTGTTCAGCCGGCTCGCCGGCGGCCTGGTCCTGATCGGCCTCGGCGTGTGGATGCTGGCGCGGTAGAAGGCCTAGTAGAACAGGCTGGAGACGGATTTTTCCTCGGCCGTGCGGGCGATGGCTTCGCCCAGAGAGGCGCGATCGACAGCACGCGAATATTATGCGCGTTGACCACGGCGTCGCTGGGCATGATCGAGTCGGTGATCACCAGCTCGGTCAGCTGCGAGGCCATGACGCGGGCGATGGCGCCGCCGGACAGCACGCCGTGGGTGATGTAGCCGGTGACCTGCTTCGCGCCCTGTCTCAGAAGGGCTTCGGCCGCGTTCACCAGCGTTCCGCCCGAGTCGACAATATCGTCCATCAGAATGCAGCTGTGTCCGGACACGTCGCCGATGACATTCATGACCTCGGATTCGCCCGGCCGTTCCCGGCGCTTGTCGACGATGGCGAGCGGCGCGTCGATGCGCTTCGCCAGTCCCCGGGCGCGCACCACGCCGCCCACGTCCGGCGAGACCACCATGATGTTGTCGTTCGCCATCACATCCTTGATGTCGCTGACCATGACAGGAGCGGCAAAGAGATTGTCGGTCGGGATATCGAAGAAGCCCTGGATCTGGCCCGCATGGAGATCGAGCGTCAGAACGCGGTCGGCGCCGGCGCGGACGATCATGTTCGCCACGAGCTTCGCCGAGATGGGGGTGCGCGGGCCGGGCTTCCGGTCCTGCCGGGCATAGCCGAAATAGGGAATGACCGCCGTGATACGCCGCGCCGAGGCGCGCTTCAGCGCGTCGCAGAGGATCAGCAGTTCCATGAGGTGGTCGTTGGCGGGCGCCGAGGTCGATTGCAGGATGAAGACGTCCTCGCCACGGACGTTCTCTTGCACCTCGACGAAAATCTCCTTGTCCGCGAACCGGCGGACCACGCAGCGCGCGAGTGCGACGTCGAGATAGTTGGAAATTGCCTCAGCAAGTGGGCGGTTGCTGTTGCCTGCAACCAGTTTCATGCGCGTGTTCCCCGAAACTCAGCCAGTGCCCAGGCGACATACAGCCGTCACGACACCCGCGCGCTTTTAGCAAGCGTGTGGCACCGATGTAAACTTTCTAAGTGGTTGACGCCCGGGGATTACGGTCGCGGTTGAAGCCTCGCGGCCGCGCCCTCTCAGGCGCCCGCTCATTGAACCAGCTTCTTGATGCCGGGTGCGGCGGCGCCGGCCGCGGCGTCCGCGATCGCGCCCCACGGACCGTTCAGCGATCCCTTGGGGATGACGTTCTCTTGGGAAACGGTGCCCTTGGTCGCACCGTTGGGCTCCTTGACCTGCCAATCGATGCGGATTTTTTCCTTCGAAAGTCCCGCGCTGCTCAGCCTCACGGTGCCGTCCACCGTGTAGACGTTCGAGCCCCGGCTCACGACTTTGCGCCCGAGCTGCGGAGCTTCTTCTTCAAGGCCGAGGCCAGGCTGCTGCTGCCGTCGCCCGGCGCACCCGTGACGGTTCCGACCTTGACGCCGGAGGGTTTCGGCCCCGCCGTCGTCCGCGCGCTCGACGTGGCCGCGGCGCCTGTCGCCGCAGCCGCGCCGGTCGCTACCGCCGCCGTCCGGCCCGTGGAGGTCGAGGAGGAGGACGACGAGGCGGTCGGCGTTGACGACCGGCCGCCGCCGCGCCCGCCGGGCAGGTCCGCGGCAAGCTGGGAGGCTGTCTTGTTGGCGATGTTCGAGATCGCCGTGGAATTCAGTCCGCGCCATGGGTTGGAGGTCGATCCCCGGGAGACGGTCTCCTCTCCGGAGACCCGGGTGACGCGCGTGCCGGACGCATCGTTCACGTCCCACACATAAGAGATCTTCGAGCGGCTGCCCTCCACATTGGACAGGAGATAGCCGCGCAGGGTGTACTCCGCTTCGGCGGAACCGCTTGGGAGGATCGTCAGGTTGCGGTCGGCGCCGGCCGTCTGGAGGGCCTGGGTCAGCTTGGTCGTCACGCTTGTCGGCGGACCGACGACGGGCCCCATGGCGATCTTGGGCGAGCCCTTAAACAGGCCGCCGGCGCCTTGCATGATATTGCCCATGCCCACGCCGCTGCCGCTTCCGCCACCGCAGCCCGCCAGCGACAGGGCTGCCGAAAGCAGGGCGGCGATGGCCGCGACAAGGCTCACGACCTGAGTCGTTCTGTTTGGCTCAGCGCTCAACCGCTCGCTCCCTCGCTGGCCGCACACGATCCGTCCGCGCTTTCGCGCATGCACGCCAACGTTGTTTCAAACCAAGTCTTCTTCTGGCGGGGCCAAACGTGTTTGGTCGGCCAAGCTTGATCGCCCATCCCGGGTTTCGTTGCCAAGTTTACTTGGCGGGCCCCGATGGCGTCCAGACGCGCAGGGCCTCCCGGTCCCCGCCGATCAGTCTATGGTGAATCCCAATCAGGTGAGGACGATGGCGGAAATTTGGCGGCCGTAATCCGCCTCGCCGTGATGCTGCGACCGCCGGTAACTATAAAGGCGGGTCTCGTCGTAATAAGTGCAGAGGCCGAGGTCGTAGATCTCGCCGACCTCTGCCCGGGCGAGCCGGTCGGCGACATAGGCGGGCAGGTCGAAATGGGGCTCGCCTGTCCCGTCGTCGTTGGCGAAGAACCTTTCGGCGTCCGGCTCAGTCGCGAGGAAGCGCGCCTTGTAGTCTGCGCCGACCTCGTAGGCCCCTTGGCTGATCGCGGGACCAATGGCCGCGACGACCCGGTCCGGTTTCGCCCCGAGCCCGGTCATGGCCGCGACCGTGGCTTCGACGATCCCGGTGAACGCTCCGCGCCAGCCGGCATGGGCGGCGCCGACCACGCGTGCCTCCGGATCGCAAAGGAGGACCGGTGCGCAGTCCGCGGTCACGATGCCGACCACGAGGCCCGGCGTCGCGGTGACGACCGCGTCCGCTTCCGGACGCGTCTCCCGCGCCCAGGTCTCGTCCGCGACGACGGCGATGTTCGAGTGCTTCTGATAGACGGTCGCGAGCTTGCCGGGCTCCGTGCCGAGCAGCCGTGCGACGCGTGCCCGGTTCTCCGAGACCGCTTCCGGCACATCGCGCGAGCCGACACCGCAATTGAGCGATTCGTAGAGGCCGTCCGAGACCCCGCCGAGCCGCGTGAAGAACCCGTGGTCGATGCCGCCGATGGCGGACAGGTTCGCGGCCTGAAATCTGAGCTTGTCTTCGGTGATCATGATGATGCGTGTTGCGTCTTTAGGTACTGTCCCCGAAGGCGGGGGGCGGGGCAAGGTCTCGGCTGGTGAGGGCCAGCGCCTTGAAGATCACGCCCATGGAAGCGGGATCGACCAGCCGTCGCGTCCCGGACACGAGCGCCTCGCGTTCGTCTTCGCTGGCATTCGCGCAGAGCCGCTCCAGGCGGGCTTCCAGGCCGAGCTCCAGGAGCAGGGCGCCTTGGGTCTTGGGGCCGTAGGCGAGGAGCCCGTTCGCCTCGGCGGCATCCTTCAAGGCTCCGAAATCCACGTGCGCGGTGAGGTCCACATTGCCCGGTGCCTCCAAGGGGTCGGCGAATTCGTGCCGTGACACGGCCTGGAGCGTGTCGCCGCACGCGGTCGCCTCGTGACCGTAGTCGATCAGAAGCGCGGCGAGCGGCGCGTCCTCGGCCCGTGCGGCGAGGGCCGCGATCACCGCGTTGGCCGCGGGCCTGATTTCGAGGATCGACCCATCGGGGAGCTGCTGCAGTTCGGCGTTCCGGCGCAAGCTCTCGACGGCGAGCGGGGGGCCGTCGCAGAATGCGAAGCCGCCGTCCGCGCCGATCCGCACGCAGCGCTCGCGCCATTGTCCGTTTCGCCAAACCAGTTGCCGAATGGGCAAGGCATCGATGAACTCGTTGGCGAGCACGATCGCCGGGCCGGGCGGCAGATCCTCGATCCGCGCGTGCCAGGATATTTCGGCGCCGGAATCGCTGAGCGCCTCTTCCTGCGCGCGGCGCAAAGGCCGGCTGGTCTCGACGAGGGCCACCGTCGCGCTCTCCAGGAAGCCCGGCAGGCGGCGCAGGCCGCGCAAGGCATCGGCCATGAGCGTGCCGCGCCCCGGCCCGAGCTCGGCGAGGACCACGCGCTCGGGCGAGCCCATGGATTGCCAGACGGCGTAGGCCCACAGGCCGAGAAGCTCGCCGAAGACCTGGCTGACCTCGGGCGCCGTGATGAAGTCGCCGCCGGCGCCGATGGGCTGCTTCGAGGGATAGTAGCCGGCCGTCGCATCGGCCATGCAGACATCCATGAAGTGCTCGACGCTGATGGGACCGGTCCGCGCGATCTGCGCCTTCAAGCGGACGCTGAGGAGCGTGCTCTCCGTGCTGGTCGGTCTGTGCGTCGGCGCCATGGTGCCGCCTGTCAAGCCGCGAGGGCTGCCTTCCGGCGTGCGCGCCAGATGAGCCAGATGCCGATGAGCAGCATCGGGATCGAGTACGCCATGCCGGGGGTGAGGATGCCGACATCCAACGGATGTCCGGGGTGCGGTTCGCGCGCGACCTCCTCCACGATCGAGCGGAAGATGCCGTAGAAGATGAGAAACAGGCCGAACACGGTGCCGGGCCGGTTCAGCTCTTTGTAGACGTGCGTGGCGATGCGCAGGATGATGAACAAGACGATGCCTTCAAGCGCGGCCTCGTAGAGCTGGCTCGGGTGGCGCGGCAGATCGTCGACGCCGGGAAACACCATGGCCCAGGGCACGTCGGTGGGGCGGCCGTAGACCTCCGAATTGATGAAATTGGCGATGCGCCCGAAGAACAGGCCGAACGGGGTCGCCGCCGAGGCGATGTCGCCGAGCGACAGCGGGTTGATCCCTTGCGCCTTCGAGAAGAGGTAGACCGCGAGGACGACGCCGAGCAGGCCGCCGTGGAAGGACATGCCGCCGTTCCAGATCGCCGGAATCTGCCCCGGGTTCTCCCAGAAATAGCTGGGCTCATAGAAGAGGACGAAGCCGAGGCGGCCGCCGACCACGATGCCGAGCGTGATCCAGAGCAGGAAGTCGTCCGCCTGCCGAACCGTCATCGGGGGATGGCCGTTCCAGAGGTCGGCACGGGACACGAGCCTGCGCCCATACAGCCAGCCGGCCAGGATGCCCGCCATATAGGCGAGGCCGTACCAGCGCACGGATGCGGGGCCGATGGAGAACGCCACGGGATCGATGACGGGGAAGGGGATGACGAACAACTGCATGATGCCTCGGGTGAATTGGACGGGGCGACCCTCGGCTCCAGGTCTGGCACTGTCAAGCGCGCCCTTTGCCCCGATCGCGCGGCCTCAATGGCCTACGCTGGTCTGCTTGCCTCAACCGGCGCGCTACGCAATAGTCCGCGCAAATGACAGTTTCGCCAAACGGCAGTCCGGCTAAGCGCCGGTCCGGCATGGCCTTTTTGGAGGTTGCGTGACATGACGCAGACCAGCGGGCGGTTTTTCGACGAGTTGGGCAAGCTTCTGACCGACGCGGTCGGCGCCGCCGACGGCGTGCGGCAAGAGGTGGAAGGCGTGGTGCGTGCTCAGGCCGAGCGGGTGTTGAACGAACTCGACGTGGTCCAGCGCGAGGAGTTCGAGGCCGTCAAAGCCATGGCCCAGAAGGCGCGCGAGGAAAACGAGCGCCTCGAGGCGCGGATCGCCGTGCTTGAGTCCAAGCTAGCTGTGGATAACCCGGGATAGCGCTTGGCCGAGAGTCGAGTCGAGTCTCTGATTCATCCACAGATTTCTGCATCCATCCACAGCAATTCGACTCTTGGCGACTCCGGCGCCGTTTTGCGCGCGGACTCGCCGGTATATAACTGATTCATCTACTGATTCGCGGTTGCTGTTTTCTGTGCGCGGACCCCTCAACGCGGCCCGAGAGGATACGCATGGCTTCGATGGAAGCGACTTACGACCACTTCACAAATCCCGTGGACATGGTGGAGCAGATCGCCACCATCCGCGACTGGACGTTCGAACGCAGTGCGCCGGACGAGCTGACCCTGTCCGTGGCCGGCTCCTGGTGCGACTATCATATCTCTTTGAACTGGCGGGAAGATCTGGAGGCGCTGCATCTGGCCTGCGCGTTCGACTTCCGGGCGAGCAATGCGCGGCTTCCCGAGCTCTACCGGCTCATGGCCAGCATCAACGAGCAGCTTTGGCTCGGCCATTTCGACCTGTGGCGGCAGGACGGGATGCTGCTTTACCGCAACGGCCTGCTCCTGGCCGGCGCGGACACCCATGTCGGTCAATGCGAGGGCCTGTTGACCGCCGCCCTTGAGGCTTGCGAGCGTTATTATCAGAGCTCCAGTTCGTGATGTGGGCCGGCAAGTCCGCCGACGAGGCCTTGGCCGCCACAATGCTGGAGACGCAAGGTACGGCTTAGAAGTCGCGGCTTGGAAGGCGCGGTTTGGGGCGTGACCGCGCAAGGAGCGGCTGTTTAGATTGTTGGAAGAGACGGATCTTCCGACGAAGCAGGTGTTCCGGTGAAACAGGTCTTCCAATGAAGCAAGATCAAGGATGACGATGGCCCTGACAGGTCCACTGCTCCTGGTGGGTGCCGGCAAGATGGGCGGGGCGCTGCTCGAGGGCTGGCTCCGCCGCGGTCTCGACCCCGCGAAAATCTTCATTCAAGACCCCGCGCTGCCTGACGCCATGCGGCGCCTGGCAGGCACGCACGGGATCGTCGCCGGCGAGTCGCCCTCGCTGCCCCAAGCGCCCGCCGTCATCGTGCTCGCGGTGAAACCGGCCCTCGCGGAGGCGGTGCTGACCGCGATCGCGCCAAAGCTCGGCGCCGGGACGGTCGTCCTGTCCATCGCGGCGGGGCGTACGCTCGAGTCTCTCGCCGAACCCTTGCACGAGACCTGCGCGGTCGTGCGCGCCATGC
The DNA here is from genome assembly GCF_001723285.1 of Methyloceanibacter methanicus. GTDB lineage: Bacteria > Pseudomonadota > Alphaproteobacteria > Rhizobiales > Methyloligellaceae > Methyloceanibacter > Methyloceanibacter methanicus. Next base: position 487,683 of record NZ_LPWG01000010.1, read on the forward strand.
CCAATACGCCGGCGGCGGTGGGCGAGGGGATCACGGTGTGCGTCGCCAACGATCGGACAAGCGAGTCCCAGAGAACCGTGTGCGAGGCGCTGCTCTCCGCCGTCGGAGACGTGGTGTGGGTCGAGGACGAGGCGCTGATGGATGCGGTGACCGCCGTGTCCGGCAGCGGTCCGGCCTATGTGTTCCATCTGGCGGAGTGCTTGGCTGAGGCCGGGATCGAGGCGGGGCTCCCGCCGGACCTTGCCGCCCGCCTTGCCCGGGCGACGGTCGCGGGCGCTGGTGCGCTGCTGAAGCAGTCCGAACACGACGCTGCCACGCTGAGGCGGAACGTGACGTCGCCCAACGGGACCACCGCCGCGGCGCTCGATGTGCTGATGGAGGACGAGGCCCTGAAGAGCCTGCTTGCGCGCGCCGTGTCCGCAGCCGCGAAACGGTCGCGCGACCTCTCGTCCTGATCCTTCGCCGGATCCCGTGTGCAGTCCTGCGAGCGGGCGGGGCGCGTCGTCTTCCGATGGCCACGAATTCGGCTTATCGTTTCGGGAACGACGACGCCGGAACGCGTGAACGAGAGAGGAGTGCGGCCATGTTCGAGGAATTCTCCAGGCGCAACCGGGCGGTGATGGCCGCCATGACGCTGGCCGCCAAGCGCGATTGGGCGACGTCGGCCTCTCCGACATCGCCAAGGAAGCCAATCTCACCCTCGCGGATTTGCGCCGGGAGTTCGTCTGCAAGAACGAGATCCTGCGCGCCTTCCAAGCCGAGGTCGACGCCCAGGTTCTGGCGCGCCTCAAACCGGGAGGACCGGACGACAGCGTGCGCGATCAGGTCTTCGAGTCGTTGATGACCCGGTTCGAGGTCATGGCGCCGCACAAGGAGGCCCTGAAGCGCATCGCGGCCTATTTGCGGTGCCGGCCGGGCGAGGCGGCCCTGTTCGTCTGTTCGCGGCTCGTCACGCAGTACTGGACGCTCGCGGGCACGGGCGCGAAGCTCGACGGCCCGGCCGCCCTGGTGCGTGTCGCCGGCCTGTCCGCCGTCTACGGCAAGGCCTTCAGCGTGTGGCTCGAGGACGACTCGCCCTCGCTCGACAAGACCATGGCGACGCTCGACCGCGGTCTGACAAACGGCGAGCGCGGCATGCAAAGTCTCGAGAAGGTCTGCGAGACCGTGTGCGGGGTCGTGCGCGGCCTGAAGCGGAACTTCACCCGCAAGGATCAGCCGGACGACAAGCCGTCGACCGGTCCCATGCCGTCGTCGGCATGAGCTGCGCGCCGTCGCGCTAGGCGCCGATCGCTTCCTTGCATGCCTTGATGCAGGCGACGCAGGCGTCGCCGCAGGCCTTGCAGGCTTCGTGCTCGTCCGCGTGCTTTTCGCATTCCTTGGCGCAATCGTCGCACACGTCGATGCAGACCTTGGCGAGTGCCGTCAGGCGCTTCGCATCGGTCGCCGCGTAGCGGGCAAGCGTCGCGCACATCGGCAGCATGGCGTTCACGCTGGCGAGGCAGTCGATGAGCGACGTGTCTCCCGAGCCAATGACCGTGATGCAATGGGCAACGCATGCTTCGCCATGGCCGACGCATTCCAGCGCAAGGCGGGTCAGGTCATCGTGCTTGGCGCCGTGATGGGCGTGTTCGGCCCTCGCTTGCCCGGCGCCGGCCATGGGCAGCGCCAATCCGGCGAGCGCGGCGCGGCGAGCATGCTGCGGCGGTCGAGCTTCGCTTCTGCCGGCGCGGTCGCGTCGGCGGCGTGAAAGCAGTCTTGGGCATTTTGGCCTCCTGAAACGTGGACTGAACTGCGGACCGGGCCGATGCGGTCACGGGATCGGCGGGCTGGTCCGCACGGCTAGTAAGGAAGCGGGTCCTCGTCGTCCGGCCCGGAGAGGCTTTCGGGACCTTCGCCCGGAAGCTCTTCGTCGATCGGATCCGGGTCGACCGGATTGTCGGGGTCGTCCAAGGGATCGCCCAACGGATCGGAGCCGAGTTCCAGCTTCTCCTTGAGCGGTTCCGGGGACACGCCCTCTGCCGCGTCCTTCTCGAGCGTGCTCTCGCGGCCGAACTCGACCTTGCCACCGGAATCGATATCGAGCTGGAATTCGGAGCCCGGCATTTCGTTTTGCTGGAAACCGTCCGGCTCCTCCTCGTTCTGGCCGAAAGCCGGTCCCGACAACGCCACCGTCACCATGGCGGCAAACCCGATATACGCACTCTTCATGGAAGCACCTCCGACAGAGAAGACTAGACGGGAACCTTTAGCACGGCTTTGAGCCCGCCGAGAGAAGATTGGTCGAGCGTGATGTCACCGCCGTGAATCCGGGTGATGTCGCGGGTGATGGCAAGCCCGAGCCCCGTCGAGCCCGAATCCTGATTGCGCGCGTGGTCGGTGCGATAGAACGGGCGGAACACCAGTTCGCGTTCGTCCTCCGGAACGCCGGGGCCGTCGTCCTCGACCTCGATTGTCAGGAGGCCGTCGGTCTTCCCGGCGGTGATGCGCACGGTGTCCGCGAAGCGCGCAGCGTTGTTCACGAGATTCGCGATCGCGCGCTTGAAGGCGTGGCGGCGAACGCGCACCACGAGCGGCGCGTTCTTGATCCGGACCTCGACGGTCTTGCCTTCGAGACCGCCCTTGCCGCCATGGGCCTGGGAACTCACCTCGCCCAGAATCTCGCCGATGTCCACGGAACTGATGGCTTCGCCCGAATCGCCTTTCGCGAACGCCATGTAGTCCTCGAGCATGGCCTGCATCTCGTCGACGTCGGCGCGCATGGCGTCGAGTTCGGGCCCTTCTTCCAGCATGGCGAGTTGCAGCCGGAAGCGGGTCAGGATCGTCCGGAGGTCGTGGCTGACGCCGGCCAGCATGAGCGTACGCTGTTCCACATGCCGTTCGATGCGGTCGCGCATCTCGACGAAGGCGTGGGCGGCCTGGCGCACTTCGCGCGCGCCGCGCGGCTTGAAGTCGCTCGGCATGGGACGGCCCTTGCCGAAGCTCTCCGCGGCATGGGCCAGGCGCAGGATCGGCCTGATCTGATTGCGCAGGAAGAGAATGGCGACCGTGAGCAGCACCACGGACGTGCCGAGCATCCACACGATGAAGATGTGCGAGTTGGATGCATAGGTTTGGCTGCGCCGCGCCAGGACGTGCATGATCGCGTTGTCGAGCTTGATGCGGATGTCGACGAAGTCGGACCGGCCCACCGTATCGATCCAGAAGGGGCGTCCGATCCGCCGTTCCAGTTCGTCGGACAGGGTCGAGTCCAGAAGGTCGAAAAACGGCTTGGTGCGCACTTCCGGGAGGTCTTCGCCGGGCGCGAAACGCACCCGCAAGCCCAGATTCTTCGCCGCGTTCTCGGTCAGCGTATCGGCGTTGCGCTTGCTCGGAAGCTCCTCGTACATATCGATCAGCATACCGATGTTCTGTACCGTGCCTGTCGACAGGCGATGCGTGACGGTTTGCCAGTGACGTTCCAGGAACACGAAGGTCAGGACGGACTGCAGCAGCACCATCGGTGCGATGATGATGATGAGGGCGCGAGCGTAGAGCCTTTCGGCATTTGCTCGCCGAAGCGTGCCAGCAGCCATTTGAGCGGGCCCTGCCGTTCGGCTCTGGCCGGCTCGTCCGGAAGCGGGCGTGCGGTACGGGCGGTATCGGAGACGGCGCTCATCACTCGGAATAGAGTATATAGCCCTTGCCGCGCACAGTCTGAAGATAGACCGGATTGGCAGGGTCGTTTTCGATCTTGCGTCTCAGGCGGTTGATCTGCACGTCGACGGCGCGTTCGCCGCCGAACTCGTTGTCCTTGTCCGAACCCTTGTCCGGGCCTTTGGCGAGTTCATGGCGGGACACGGGCATTCCGGGACGTTGCGCGAAATAGCGCAGCAATTCGCGCTCGCGTTCGGTCAGGCGTACGGTCTCGCCGTCGCGCTGTAGTTCGCCGCGGCTGATATGAAAGATGAAATTGCCCATCCGGATCTCGCCCGACGGTGCCACTTGGGCCCCGCGTTTGAGGATGTTGCTCACGCGCAAGAGCAGTTCGCGCGGGTCGAACGGCTTGGCCAGATAATCGTCGACCCCCGTCTCCAAGCCTTCGATGCGCTGCTCGGGTTCGGCGCGCGCGGTGAGCATGAGGATGGGCACCTGGTTGTGGGAGCGCAGAGACTTTGCGAAGTCGATCCCCGACTCCTTGGGCATCATCACGTCGAGCACGATGAGGTCGAAGGCGAGGCTGCGCATCTGCGCGCGGGCGCTCTCCGCGTCGACCGCCATGCTGACCCGGAAGCCGTGATCGTGCAGATAGCGCCCCAGCAGGTCGCGAATGCGGCTGTCGTCATCGACGATCAGAATATGCGGTGCGTTGTCGTCCGGGCCCGCCCCGTGTTGGGGTTTGATGCGCGTTGGCATGTTCAACTCGGTTTGCCTTCGTCGTTGCGATCCGCCTGAAGCGCTGCCGGAGTCGTTATGGCGGAAACTTTGGGCCGATCTTCGGCATTGATCATAGCTTCAAGAAAGCGGCGAATTGCGGTCTCAGCCTCCGGGCCCGCGGCTGCCAGCGCCGCGCGAAGCCGCACCAATTGGGGCGCGGCCAAGCGCTTGGCCAACGCCTTGCCGCGGTCGGTCGGATAGAGCAGCCGTTGGCGGCGGTCCGCCGCGCCGGCCTTCTGCGTGATGTAGCCCTGGTCGATGAGCTGCTTGAGGACGCGCGAGAGGCTCTGCTTGGTGATGTTCAAGATATCCAGGAGGTCGGCCACGCGCAGGCCCGAGTGCCGGTTCACGAAATGCAGGACCCGGTGATGGGCGCGGCCGAAGCCGAAATCCTTCAGGATGGCGTCCGGATCGCCCGTGAAGTCGCGATAGGCGAAGAACAGAAGCTCGGCGAAGGCATGGAGATTGGCCTCGGCCAAGCCCGCGGCCGAACCTTCCGTCTCTTCGGTCATCGTCATGCCATTGGCCACAGCGGTTCCGCCCGCGCGGCGCCCGCGCGCTTATTTCCCGCAGTTTTGCGGCCACGGGAGAGGGGTGTATTTAGGTCAGTCATGTTGACATATATTTTGGCTTGGATTATGTCAGCCATGTTGACTTAATACCCCTTGATACGCCCCGCCGCGTCCAGGCGCAAATGCTCTGGCGCGGGATCGTGAGGTCGGTTTCGGGGCGGACAGTGTGCAGGGGTTAGACGCATCCGGACAAACCGGCACGCCCCTTATCGTGGAGGAGACCCATGCCGGGCTTTGATCAGCGCGACGGCACGATCTGGTTCAATGGCGAGTTGATACCGTGGAACGATGTGCGGGTGCATCTGCTGACCCATGCGCTTCACTACGGCAGCGCCGTGTTCGAGGGCATGCGGGCCTATGACGGCGAAATCTTCAAGCTGACCGAGCACAATCAGCGTTTGCTGGAGTCCGCGAAGATCCTCGATTTCGAAGTGCCGTATTCCGTCGCCGAGCTCGACAGCGCGCGCGAGGTCATCGCCGCCAATCATTTGTCGGACGCCTATGTCCGTCCCCTGGCCTGGCGCGGCAGCGAGCAGATGGGTGTCTCCGCCCAGAAGACCAAGATCAACGTGGCCATCGCCGCCTGGGAGTGGGGCGCCTATTTCGATCCCGCCGCGATCGAGAAGGGCATGAAGCTCAAATTCGCCAAATATCGCCGGCCCGATCCCGCGACCGCGCCGGTCCACAGCAAGGCGGCGGGCCTCTATATGATCTGCACGATCGAGAAGCACCGCGCCGAGCGCGAGGGCTTCGCCGATGCGGTCATGCTCGATTGGCGCGGCTACGTGGCCGAGTGCACGGGCGCGAACATCTTCTTCGTGAAGGACGGCGTGATCTACACACCCATCGCCGATTGTTTCCTCGACGGCATCACCCGCCGCACGGTCATGGGCCTGGCCAAGCAGCGCGGCTGGGAGGTGGTCGAGAAACGCATCTCGCCCGAGGAGCTCGCCGAGTTCAGCGAGTGCTTCGTCACGGGCACGGCCGCCGAGGTCATGCCGGTCGGCTCCATCGGCGAGTACAGCTTCGTGCCCGGCGAGATCACGCGCACGCTCATGGCCGATTACGCCGCGCTGGTTCACCCCGCCAAGTCCATCGCCGCCGCGGGCTAGCGGACGCGCGCCTGTCCTTTGCGCGGGCGCCCTCGCAAAGCGACGATCACCCCAACGCGATCACCCAAAAAGAATGCGGCGGCCCCCGGCCGAAGCCGGAAGACCGCCGCAAGGCTGAGATGAGGAAGCGTCCAGGCTCGGGCAAGGACACTTCTGACATTCGGGCTGGGCGGCCGAACGTCATGGGCAGGTTCTAGCCGCTTCCCATCCTTGCATGTAGTGAATTGTTTGCAGGCGAATCCTTGCATCACAGTCAAGACTGGGAGAGCGCTGCAGCCGTCCGGGACGCGGCGCGATTGGGGGCCGGCGCGTACAAGGGGTGCGACACAAACGCCTTACCCGGCGCTGAAGCGTGCTAGGCTCTGCGGCGATGAAAACCTTCGGCGAACAGTTCCAGCAGCGCGCGGCGCCTACGCCCGAGGCGGGCGTACCGGCCCAAAGAGGCGAGCCCCAAAGAAGCGAGCCCCGAAGAGGCGAGCTTCAAAAGACCGAGCCCCAAAGGGCAGAGCCGGGTGCACCCATGCCCCAGTTCGATGGGGATTTCCGCGCGCGGCTCTACGACCTGCTGCGCTGGCGGCGCGACGTGCGCCGCTTCAAGCGCGAGCCGCTGCCCGACGGCGCGATCGAGCGGCTGCTCGGCCTCGCCTGTCTCGCGCCGTCCGTGGGTTTGAGCGAACCGTGGCGCTTCGTGCTCGTGGAGGATCCCGCGCGCCGCGCCGCGATCCGCGCCAATTTCGAGGCCTGCAACGCCGAAGCGCTCGCCATGCAGGAGCCCGACCGGGCGGCGCTCTACGCGCGGCTGAAGCTGCAAGGCATGGACGAGGCCCCGGTGCAGGTGGCGGTGTTCGCCGACCGCGAGACCGTGCAGGGCTACAGGCTCGGCCGGCTCACCATGCCCGAGACCATCGACTATTCGGTGGTGACGGCGATCCACACGTTTTGGCTGGCCGCGCGGGCCGAGGGGATCGGCGTCGGCTGGGTGTCGATCATCGATCCCAAGGGCGTCACCGCCGCGCTCGACGTGCCCGAGGACTGGATCTTCATCGGCTATCTCTGCGTCGGCTATCCGCAGACGCAAGACGACACGCCGACGCTCGAGCGCGCGGGCTGGGAACATCGCCACGCGCCGGAGAACGTGGTCCTGCGGCGATAGGGCGGAGCCGCGCGAAAGGAGCGCATCGTGCCACATGCGCGCATCGTGCAAACCGCGCGCATCGCCCTCGGGTTGCTTGGGCTACTGCTGCTGACCGCCTTAGCCGTTCCTGCAAGCGACGCCCGCTCCTCCGATGCGATGTCGATGGTGACGCCCGTCAAGGCCGCGCCCGTCTGCAAGGAAGTCATCGGCTGTAAAAACTGCCGCCCGGTCTATCGCTGCCGGTCTTGCAGGAAGTGGCCGATCTGCATCCACGGCGTCTGCCACTACCGCACACTCTGCGGCTGGGGCCCCACGCTCAAATCGCTGCCCAAAGGCGCGCGGGTTGTCAGGGTGCGATGAAGGGGTTGGGAAGGCCAAGCAAGACGGCGATGCTTTGAAGGTTCAAATGTGGCAAATCATCTTTAGTCTTGGCGTCAGCATCAACGCGATCGTGCCACTCAAACCGCATCAGTCGTTGGCGTAGATCCTCTGATAGGCCTGAATCACCTCAGTCGGGACGGCACCCTCGCGCGCCAAGCGGTGCGATTCAGCTGTTACATCAGACATGCGCTGCTTATCGTAATATTGAACGTACTCCGACATTTGGACAGCCATCAATTCTTCGTTAAACAGCCAATCGAAACGGTCATATGTCGGATCATCGTGTTTTTTCCGTATTACCCAGGCAAATAGGTCCGCCGCCTGAATTGGTAGAGACTCATCGTCGGACCGAAACCGTGGGTCTACTGGGAGAATCGTTGATGCTTCAGGCTCGCGATACTTAAGAACCTCGCGAACCACCGGATACCAGAGCTTGGCGCGCGGCCCGAAAATTACGTCTTCATCGAATGTGATCTCGAACGGCTCGCGCCATCCGTAGTCCCAGAGCGAGAAACATATTGCAGCAATCGTATTGTGAAAGGGCCAGAAGTAGGGATCGTTCCGCGGCTTATCCAATAGTGCCCAAGTCTCGGCATGGGCAGATAAGTCTATGACCGTGCACGTCACCAGTCGGGCATGTCGATTGATGATGCGCCCGAGCGCGCGGAGTTTCTTGTCTCTCTGATCGTCGGTCATATACCGGAATTGCCCGGTGCATGATGCGGCCTCCCTCATCTTGAACGCAGTAATGGCTGGCGACTCGCTTAGGCATAGCCGCCACTCTTCGGAAAAGTGGGCCCAGCTATCAGAGTGGCCCGCAAGTCCGGCCAGCACGAAGTGCGCGGTTGCTCCCTTGCCGCCGCTGTCGTCAACAAATGCTTGGATGGGCACCAGAAGCCTCCGCTTGCGCGCGGGCTCAGGCGACCCAGAAAGGAACTAGAATCCAGATGGAAGCTAGGACAGGTGACTCGTCACTCACGCGCCCTCCGACCGTAGCCGGTCAGATTGGGTACGGCAAATATCACAAGCTCGCTATGTTCCTTTAGGGGGTACGGACAATCGGGCGCATTAATTCTGCCAGTTACACCTCCCGCCACTTCGCGGCAGCCTCGTCGTCGCTCTCTTTTGCGTCCACCCAGCGCTCGCCTTGCGCACCGCTTTCGCGTTTCCAGAACGGGGCGGACGTCTTGAGGTAGTCCATGAGGAAGCGCGCCGCCTCGAAGGCCGCGTCGCGATGGGCCGAGGCGGTGACGACGAGCACGATATTGTCGCCGGGCTGAAGCTGCCCCACGCGATGGACGATCAGCGAGGCCTGCAGCGGCCAGCGCGCATGGGCTTCTTCCTCGATGCGCGCGAGCTCCTTTTCGGTCATGCCGGGATAGTGCTCGAGCGTCATGGCGGTGATCCCGCCGGCATTCTCGCCATCAGACGCGCGAAGCGAGTCGCGCACGGTGCCGGTGAAGGTCACGATGGCGCCGATGTCGGTGCGGTCCTTGCCCGAGGAGTCTCGGCGCAGCGCCTCGATCTCCTGGCCGATGTCGAAATCTTCGGTCTGAACGCGGATCATGGCCGCCATCCTTCGAGGCCCGGCGCGTCATGCTGAGGTGCGCGCGCAGCGCGCCTCGAAGCACGCGCCGGGCCCCTCAGGATAACGGTCAGGAGATTCACCTCAGCCCCCTGTGACGGGCGGGAAGAAGGCGATCTCCGTCGCCCCGGCAATGGAAGCGTCGGCGCGCGCATGGGTCTGGTCGACGGCGGCGCGGATCGAGGCTTCTTGCGCAAAGGCGTTCTCGAATTCGGGGCCGCGCGTCTGAGCCAGGCGATGACGTCGCCGACCGTGGCGATGCCGCCCGGCAACTCCACGTCCTCGGCGGCGATGCCGGTCTTTTCCTTCACCCAGGCGAAATAGAGCAGGCGTGTCATGGCGGCAGACCTAGTTTGCGGACCTTATTTCCGGTCCGGCATGAGATGGCGCAGCGTGGCGCGCAGATAGTCGTAGCCGGTGTAGAGCGTCAGCACCGCGGCGATCCACAGCAGCGTCAGGCCGAACAGCGTGGTGTAGGGCCAGACCTTGTCGCCCGCCGGCCCCGCCAGCAGGAAACCGATCGCGACCATCTGCACCACGGTCTTCCATTTGGCGAGATTGGTCACGGGCACGCTGACGCTCAAGGTCCCGAGGAACTCGCGCAGGCCCGAAACCAGGATCTCGCGGGACAGGATGATGACGCCGGCCCAGAGCGACCAGCCGGCGATGGTTCCGTTCGCCGCGAGCATCAGCAGCGCGGCCGCGACGATCAGCTTGTCGGCGATCGGGTCGAGCATCTGCCCGAGGGCGCTTTGCTGTTGCCAGGCGCGGGCGAGATAGCCGTCGAGGAAATCGCTGATGCCGGCCACGATGAAGATCCACATGGCGAGCCAGCGGCCCCAGTCGGCCTCGATATAGAAGCACGCGACCATGGCCGGAACCGCCAGGATGCGGCCATAGGTCAGGACGTTCGGCAGGCTGCCAAAATGCCGCCGATCCGCCCCGTGCCGTCCCGGCACGCCCCGTCCCGCCAATCCTTGCTCCGACATGTCGCAATCACTCAATCGAACTCAGTAAGGCCCACCATAACGCAATGGGCGGCGCTGCTAACCGCGTTCGTGGAAAAAATCGTAGATCGTCTTCGCCATTTGCGCGCTGATCCCGCCGACGCTTTCCAAATCGGCGATTCCGGCGCGGCTCACGGCCTTGGCCGAGCCGAAATGCTGCAACAGGGCCCGTTTGCGCGTGGGACCGATGCCGGGCACCTCGTCCAGGGGCGAGGCGGTGATTCCCTTCTTCCGCCGCGTGCGGTGGGCGCCGATGGCGAAGCGGTGCGCCTCGTCCCGTAGCGTTTGGATGCAGTAGAGGACAGGATCGCGCGGTTCGAGCAGCAGGGTTTCCTTGTCCTTGCGGTAGATGCGCTCGCGGCCGGCATTGCGGTCGGGGCCCTTGGCCACGGCGGCGAGAGTGATGTCGGCGAGGCCGAGCTCCTCCAACACCTCGTGCGCGGCGGAGAGCTGGCCCGGCCCGCCGTCGATGAGAACGAGGTCGGGCATGGACCAGTGCTCGCCGTCGCCGTCTTCACGCTCCTTCAAGAGCCGGCTGAAGCGGCGGGTCAGCATCTGCCGCATTGCGTAGTCGTCGCCGGGGGTGAGGTCTTCGCCCTTCATATTGAACTTGCGGTACTGCGCCTTCTGAAACCCTTCGGGCCCGGCCACGATCATGGCGCCCACAGGGTTCGTGCCGGAGATGTGGCTGTTGTCGTAGACCTCGACGCGTTCGGGCACCTCGTCCAGGTCGAGGCGTTCGGCGAGCCGCGCATAGATGGCGCGCTGGGAGGCGTGTTCGGCGAGCCGCCGTCCGAGGGCTTCCTGGGCATTGACCCGGACATGCTCGACCAGTTCGCGCCTCTCGCCCCGCTGGGGCGTCAGCACTTCCACCTTGTGGCCGGCCTTCAGCTCCAGCGCGCCGGCAAGCAGGCGCTGGCCCGGGATCTCGTGGCTGAGCAGGATGTGACGGGGCGGCGGCTTGTCGTCGTAGAACTGGGCGATGAAGGCTTCGAGCACCTCGTCGGCCGGCAGGGCCTTGTCCGCGCGCGGGAAATAGGCCCGGTTGCCCCAATTGTTTCCGGCGCGGAAGAAGAAGACCTGGATGCAGGTCTGGCCGGCTTCCTGATGGGCGGCGAACACGTCCGCGTCCTTCACGGTGCGCGGGTTGATTGCCTGGTGCGATTGGATGTGGCTGAGCGCCGTCAGCCGGTCGCGATAGCCCGCCGCGCGTTCGTAGTCTTGGGCGTCGCTCGCTTCTTCCATCAGCGCGCGCAGGCGATGCTTTACCTCGTCGCTTTCGCCGCGGAGGAACCCAAGGGCTTCGTCCACCAGCGCGCCATAGGCCTCCTCGCTGATCTCTCCGGTGCAGGGCGCGCTGCACCGCTTGATCTGGTAGAGCAGGCAGGGCCGCGTCCGGGCCTCGTAATAGCCGTCCGAGCACGAGCGCAGCAGGAACGCGCGCTGCAGCGTATTGATGGTCCGGCCCCACGCGCCGGCCGAGGCGAACGGGCCGAAATAGTCGCCCTTCCGGTTGCGGGCGCCGCGATGCTTCAGGATCTGCGGCACGGGGTGGTCGCGCGCGATCAGGATGAAGGGGAACGATTTGTCGTCCCGCAGGACCACGTTGTAGCGCGGCTTGAGCCGCTTGATCAGATTGGCCTCGAGGAGCAGCGCCTCCATCTCGGTCTTGGTGGTCACGAACTCCATGGCCGCCGTGTCCGCGATCATGCGGGCGATGCGATTGTTGTGGCCGGTCCCTCGCGCGTAGCTCTGGACGCGCTTCTTCAGATGCCGTGCCTTGCCCACATAGAGCACCTGGCCGTCCCGATCGAACATGCGGTAGACGCCGGGGCCTGCGGGCGCCAGCTTCGCATGCCGGGCGATGACGGCGGCGCCCGTCTCGGCGCGCGCGTCCGAATCACGCTTCAGCAGCGGGCTTTCGTTGGCGCTATCGGAGCTTTGCTGTGTCATGGAATCGTATCGTGCTGTCGCCCGCGCCGGAGCGGAGGCGGACCTCTTGTCCAGACTATGGGGTGGCCCAGGTCCCCTTCAAGGGGCCGTTCAGCTCGCGTCCGGGCGCCAGTTGAGGTGCCGCCCGCCGTCCACGGCGATCATCTGGCCGGTGATCGAGCCGGTCTCCAGGAGAAAGCGCACCGTCGCGGTCACGTCATCGATCGGCACGGCGTGTTTCAAAAGTGTGTCACGGCATTCGCGGGCGAAGTCTTCGTCGGACTGGCCCTCGTAGGGCAGGACCGGACCTGGCGCGACGGCGTTGACGCGAATCCGGGGCGCCAGCGCCTGGGCGAGGGTGCGGGTCGCCGTCCAAAGGGCCGATTTGGCGATTGTGTAGGTAAAGTAATGAGGCGTCAGCGCGTGAACCTTCTGATCGATGAGATTGATGACATTGCCGTCCGCCCCGCTTGGAAGGGCGTTCGCGAAGGCCTGGGCGAGAAAGACCGGCGCGCGCAGGTTGACCTCGTGATGCCGGGTCCATCCCGCCTCGTCGAACTGGTCCGGCCAGTCCCAGGCGAAGCAGGCGGCGTTGTTGACGAGGCAGGTCGCCGGCCCGAGCGCGGCGGCGCATGTCTCGATCAACATGGGCAGGGCCTCGAGGTCGGACAAATCGGCCTGTAAAGCCGCCGCCCGGCCCCCAAAACCTTCGATTTCGGCCACGAGACCGCGCGCGTCCGCCTCGGAGGTCTGGTAGTGCACCCCGACGCGCCATCCGTGCCGCGCCAGGTCCAGCGCGATGGCGCGGCCAAGGCGGCGGGCGGCGCCGGTGACGAGGGCGCACGCTGCGGGAGAATCGGATTCCATGCTGTCCTTTGTGACAAAGATGGTCGAAAGGGCCCGCGAGCGGCTCCGCAGGGCGCGTGCGGCACTCTAAGAGAGCCGTTTCCAAGGAACAAGGCGCCCCGGAGCGCCTGACTCGATTCTCGCGGCGGGCCTGCTGGAAGCGGCTGAGAGGGGCCGTTCAGGGCGAAATTGCACACAATCTAAGCAGATTGGCCGAAGCCGGTCCAAGTTGTCGCAGGAGGACGAGCCTAATGTTGCGTCAAATACGGCCAACCATTGCAGATAAGCCACACCGAGTTCCGTTGTTGAAGAAACCCTTGCTTTTTCGTTGCTTCCCCTAAGTGCTGATTATTGTCAATGCCACGGGGGACGTTGCACCGCGAACACGGCGTGTCAGCAGCATCCTAAACAACGACATCAAATCGTCAGGGACAGGCGAAAAGCAGGAGACTGGATAATGGCTCGGCGCGATATTGCGGGGATTTTCAAATCGGCAGTTTTGGGAGCGGCGCTCGTTGGCGGTCTCGCTCTTCCGGCACAGGCGGATGAGCTCGAGCTCAGCGCCACAACGGCTTTGACCACGGACTATGTGTTCCGCGGTATTTCGCAGACCAATCAGAACCCCGCCATTCAGGGCTCGCTCGACGCGGCCTATGGCATCTTCTACGCGGGTGTCTGGGGGTCGAACATCACGTTCGCAGACAGTCTTGAGCTGGACTGGTACGGCGGTATCGCCTCCGAGTGGAACGGTATCGGCTACGACGTCGGCGTGATCTGGTACACCTATCCGGGTGTCAGCTCGACCGACTACGTCGAAATCAAGACGGGTCTTTCCTACGGCTTCACCGACAACTTCACCGCCGGTGTGACCAACTACTGGTCGCCCGATCTCAAAGCCGATGCTCTTGAGGCCGGTGCGGAATACACGTTCGGCACCATCATGAACTTCTTCGATCCCAGCGTCAGCGGCTTGATCGGCTGGCAGTGGTTCGATGCCGGCGGCGACTACACCTACTGGAACGTCGGTCTGACCCTCGGCTTCATGGAGAACTGGGCCGTGGACGTCCGCTACTGGGATACGGACATCAGCGATGCGTCCTGCGGTGCCATCACCGGCGGACCTGATGACTGCTCGGGCCGCGTGGTCGGCACGCTGAGCGCGTCCTTCTAAGTCTCAATCCAGAGACCTTCCTTCCTAAAGGGGCGCCGTTTCGGCGCCCCTTTTTTGGTGCGCGCGGGGACCACTCTTAGAGTGCTGTCATGAGCGAACCGAGCGACGATGCCATTGCCAAGGCGCATGCGGTCTACACGCCGCTGTCTTTGTCCTTCTACGATGTCGCGGTTCACGGCCTGTCCAACCGCTTTGCCTGGACGTGTCCTACGTCGAAGATCGTCGATCTTTACGCGCGGCACCTGTCGCCGAACCATTTGGAGGCGGCCGTCGGCACGGGCCTGTTCCTCGACCGGGCGGGGCGGAACTTCGACCGGCTCGTCCTGCTCGACATCAACGCGGCCTGCCTTTCGGTCTCGGCGCACCGGCTTCGCCGGTTTCACCCGGCGTGCCATGAGGCGAACCTCCTGTCGCCGATCGGCCTGCAGATCCCGCCGTTCGATTCGGTGGGCCTGAACTACGTGCTCCATTGCCTGCCCGGGCCCTTGTCCGAGAAGCTCGTGGCCGTGGACCATTTGCGGCCGCTGATGGCCGATGGTGCCGTGCTGTTCGGCGCAACGATCCTCGGGAAGGGGGTGGCCCCCAACGCGCCGGCCCGGGCGCTCTTTCGTCTCTACAATCGGAAAGGCGTGTTCAACAATCTCGACGACGATCTCGGTGCCCTCGCGGAGGGTCTGAAGTCGCGTTTCGCCTACGTGGAGATCGAGCAGCAGGGCCTCGTGGCCTTGTTCAGCGCGCGCTAGGGCCCGCGTCTCGGGGCGGTTGCGTGCGCCCTCTTGACGTGTCCCCTCTTGGAGAGGCGTCAGCGCCACGAGGGCGCCCTTAACCTGCCACTAACCATACGAAGTCTTGCCGACCTTCATCGTTAAGAGACGTTTAGGGGCGGGCTCTATCCTTCGGGGGGTGAGCGCTTGGTTTCGTCACGGGATGTGGGGACGGAACAGGCTCTCGATCCTTTGAGGGAGTATCTTATGCGTACGGGTTTTCACCGGGCTTTCGCCTTGACCGCCACGTTTGCCGTCTGTGTCGCGGCGTCCAGTTCCGCGTTCGCGCAGGACGGCTACGGCCTTTATGACGGCGGCAACTATTTCGGCTCCGCGATTCAGTCGAACGAGACGTTCGAGGGCTGGTGGCTCGGCGGCACGATTGGCGGATCCTCGGTCAGCTACAGCCTTTCGCCCGGCACGATCGATTCCGACGGCGTGATCGGCGGTGTAGTCGGTGGTTTCAGCTGGCAGCACGGTCCCGCGGTGATCGGTATCGAAGGCGACTACCTGGCGTCCAACATCGATGGCGGCGGCATGATCAATGGCGGCCCCAACAAGGCCAAGGTCGGGTTCGACAGCATGGCGGACCTGCGATTGCGTCTGGGCTGGGCGATCATGCCGAACCTCCTGCTGTTCGCCACGGCGGGCGGCGCCTTGGCCAATGCGGATCTCTACGTGAGCGGTCCGGGCGGCGGCTTCAAGGATACGATGTTCACCGGCTGGAGCGTGGGTGGCGGCGCCGAATACGCCTACGACAAGGATTGGAGTCTGCGCTTCGATTATCAGTTCACGGATTTCGGCGCGGAGACCGTCACCTATCAGGGCAACAAGCAGACCTTCGATCCGGATTCGAACTCGTTCCGCGGTTCGCTTATCTATCGCTTCTAGCCGGCGGTACGGCGATCCGCCGGAGCGGGCATAGCCGCTCTTGGTCGATG
The DNA here is from genome assembly GCF_001723285.1 of Methyloceanibacter methanicus. Classification (GTDB taxonomy): domain Bacteria; phylum Pseudomonadota; class Alphaproteobacteria; order Rhizobiales; family Methyloligellaceae; genus Methyloceanibacter; species Methyloceanibacter methanicus. The sequence continues at coordinate 503,542 of NZ_LPWG01000010.1, forward strand.
TTCGCGCCGCACGCCCGCGGCTCCAGGTCCGGGCTGAAGCAGATTCGCACATCGAACAGATTGCCGCGCCGGCACGTCACGGCGATCATGTCCGGTTGGAGCCAAGCGTTGGCGGCCAGGAACTCGTCTTCGATCTTCGTGGGCGACAGGAAGCGTTGCGTCGCCGGATCGTCGAGGGCGCGGGGGATCGTCACGTGCTCGTAGGCCTTCCGCGCCGCCGCGAAATAGGCTGACGGCGACAGTCCCGAACATGTGCCGTGCGTCTTGTATTCGTGGATGACGACGCCCTTGTCCGGCATGATCCCGTCCATCGTCTGGATCACGTCTGAGGGAATCCACGGCCGCCGGCCGCGATAGCAATCCTCCGGCCAGCCGACATCGTATTGCGGCCACAGCCCGTGCAGGACGAAGTCGGCGCCGCGGTCCGTCTCGCATTGATCGTCGCCACGCCGCCGTCCTTCGGTCAGGCAGTGGGTGGGAGACCAGCTGAGGACGAGCGTGTAGTAGTCGAAGTCACCGGGGTCCGCGTGCCGGAACGCCTGCGGCCTGCCGCCGTCATAGGCCCGCGCAGACACGAGGCAGAGCAGGCACGCCGCCAGGGCGAGGACGCAGAGGCGCGCACTACGCCGCCCCATTGGCCTCTCCGAGCCCGGCCAGGATGCGCGCCCAGCTTCGCGCGCCTTTTTCGAAACTGGTGAGATTGTACTTCTCGTTCGGCGCGTGAATCTTGTCGTCTTCCAATGCGAAGCCCACCAGCAGCGCGTCCATGCCGAGCCGTGTCCGGAACGCCTCCACGATCGGGATCGAGGCGCCGCAGCCCACGATTGACGGGGGCCTTGCCCCATTCCGCTGCGAGGCTTGCGCCGTCGCGCGGAAGGCGGGCGCGTCGGTGTCGAAGCCGACCGCCGGCGATCCGCCTTCGCCGCGATAGGTGACGCTCACATCGGCCGGCAGACGCTGTGCGATGTAGCGGTGCAAGCCGTCGATGACTTTGGCGGGCTCCTGGCCCGGCACGAGGCGGAAGGAGAACTTGGCTGAGGCTTCGGCGGGGATCACCGTCTTGGTGCCCGGTCCGGTATAGCCGCCGATGATGCCGTTCACCTCGATCGTGGGGCGGCTCCAAAGCTGTTCGACGACGCTGCGATCGGTCTCGCCTGCGGGCACGCTCAAGCCCACCTCATCGAGAAAGGCGTCCCCGTCGAAGTTCAACGCGCGCCAAGCCTCGCGCTGGGCGGGCGAGGGATCCCTCACGCCGTCGTAGAACCCGGGCAGGGTGACGCGTCCAGTCTCGTCGTGAAGGCCGGCGATCAGCTCGCCGAGAACGCGGATGGGGTTTTGTGCGGGGCCGCCGTAAATGCCCGAATGCAGATCGCGGGAGGGGCCATGGAGGGTGACCTCCGAAAAGGCCAAGCCACGCAGGAAGGCGGTGATGGCGGGCGTCCGCGCGTCCCACTGGCCCGTGTCGCAAGAGAGGGCGATGTCGGCCTTCAGGGAGTCGCCATGGGCGCGAAGAAACGGTTCGAGGCTCGGGCTGCCGGATTCTTCCTCGCCCTCCAGCAGGACCGTGACGTCGACGGGAAGCGTGCCGTCGGCCGCGATCCAGGCACGGCAGGCCTCGATGAAGGTCATGACCTGGCCTTTGTCGTCGGAGGCGCCGCGCGCCACGATGATCTTGCCGTGAATGTCGTCGTCGACGATCTGCGCTTCGAAGGGCGGTGCGGTCCAGGCCTCCAGGGGATCGGGCGGTTGGACGTCGTAGTGCCCGTAGAACAGGACGTGGGCGCGCGGGGCGCCGGCCGTCTCGAGGTGCCATCGCGCGACGACCATCGGTTTGCCGTCGGTCGGTTCCACGCGCGCCTCGAAGCCGATCTCGCGCAAGGTCCCGGCGCACCACTCGGCCGCCTCGAGGCAGGCGCCGTGATAGGCCGGATCGGTCGAAATGCTCGGAATGGCGAGGAACGCCGTCAGGCGCGCCAGGGCTTCGGCCCGGCCCTCGGCAAGGGCGTCCAGAACGGCGCCGGGCGCTCGGTTGGCCGCATGGTCCGCCATGCCGTCGTCCTGCAATGTCATGGCTTCGTCCGTCTCGTCCCGACCGGCAAGCCGATCGGCAAATAAAAAACCCGCCGGCGACAACAGCGTCCGATGACGCCAGCATCGCGGCGGGTCAACATGTTCAGTTGTGTGGGACGTTATTCTCCGAGCTGGACATTGATTGCCTGGGGCCCTTTGCCCCGGCGGTCCGGCTCCGTCTCGAATGAGACCCGCGCCCCTTCGTCGAGCGCCGGGAGACCCGAGCGCTGCAATGAAGAGATATGTAGAAACACATCCTTTCCGCCATCGTCCGGCGTAATAAAGCCGAAACCTCGCGTGTGATTGAAGAACTTGACCGTACCGGTCTGACGCATGGGAAGCTCCTTTCCCCCTACAATAGGCCCCGCGCGCGCGCGGAAATATAGGCAAGTCTAAGAAACGGGAAAAGAAACCACGTCACTTCCCAAGGAGCGTGCGCGGCCAGCCTCTACCCTGGTTCGCAGTCTGCCCAATAAAGCGCCTCACTCTAGTTGCGTCTGCCAGCCCTGTGCAAGACCCGAATATGGTCCGTGCCAATATAGACGAGGCGTTTAGTTGGGGTAGGGCGACTGACTGGGCGGCCCGTTGAGCTCATAACCGCTGTTGTTGTAATCGTAGCCGGGCGACTCCATGGAGTTCTTGGGCATCTCTGGCGTGCCCCAAACATCGCTCAAGGTCCAGGACGTGCCGCCGATGACCGGCCCGCGATGAGGCTTCTTGAAAACGCCGCCGGAGCGCTCGCTGCGGGTGGTGTTCTGGGCCTCGGCCGTCTCGAACGTCAGGCCGAAGGAGGTCGCGACAATAAGGGTCGCGAGGGGAAGCGTTCTGACGAACGCCGCAAGCGTGAGCATTTGGGTTGCCTCCGGTCAGGCGAGGCCGCATTTGGCCCGTCTTTCGAATCCTCAATCTATGTGGTTCGGGCGCATCTTGCACGCACGATCGAAGACCTAGCCCTCGAAACACCAATAGCTCTTGGACTATGCAGGCTTTCGCGCCCGATGCCTATGGCTTCTGGGCAACGGTCGTGGACGTCTGACTGCCAAAACCGGAAAAAGGGACGCCCGGTACCGGCCAGGCGTCCCTTCCACCGTTGAAACCCGCCCGGAGGCGGGAAATCACACCCGCCGGTCAGTTGAGGCGGGTCACGCTCACCTTCGCGGTGCCTGAACTGATCATGCCAAGCTGCGAGGCGGCCGCCTTCGACACGTCGATGATCCGGCCGCCGACAAAGGGTCCGCGGTCGTTGATCCGCACGACGACGGAGCGGCCGTTTCTCAGGTTCTTCACACGCACCTTGGTGCCGAACGGCAGGGACCGGTGCGCGGCCGTGAGGGCGTTGGGGTTCATACGCTCACCGCTGGCGGTGATGGAGCGGAGGGCATACCACGACGCGCTGCCGATCTGATCGGCGTTCGCGGCGCTGAGCGGCAGCAGGATGCCTGCCGAAAGCAATCCCACCAACAACAGTCTCGCGCGCATTTTCAACATGCGTTTCTTGTCTCCTTCAAAGCTTGGGAGGGTTTTGCGCGAGGCAGCCCTATCGCCGTTGCGAGTCGGCCGCCTCGTCTTGCGCGGACCGGAATTTATGGAAGAAAACGGCGGAAAACCGGCTGCTGCTGGGTCATTGGAAGGCCATTTGCTGACGGCATGGCCATGCTTTCGTCAAAGAATACAAACGCTTATGTTTTCGTTGACGATGCCGTCCCGTGCTGGCGCAGGCCGGTAAAAGCACACGACGGGTGGGGGACGATGCTTGGTCCGCCAAGTCGCGTTCGCAAGTGCAGCAAATCCGGAACAGATGTGCTGTAAATCTAGGCTCGGCGAATCTGTGCTGAAATGTTTGACTTCAATCAGTCTATCCTTGCCCTTTTTGGTCCCTATTGTAACAGTCTTATGTACAAGCAGATTCCAATGGGGAAAGCCAAGGACGCGAGTGAAATGGACCAAGAGAAGAGGGAGCGCGAAGCGCAGCAGAGCCAGTATATGCCGAGCGACGCCAATGGTGCGGAGCCGATGACTGGCGCGCAGGCCGCTCATCTCAAAAGACTGGCCGACCAGCTGCACGAGCCCGCCGCCTTCGAGCAGGGCTTGAGCAGCCGCGAGGCTCCCGGCGCATCAATGTGCTGCTGGACAAGATTAGGATTTGGGAGCTCCCGCCGCATACCGATTAGGAGCGGTTTCTTCGGGGTTCGCCTCTCAAGCGGCGGCGCGTTCCTGACGCGCCTCCGACCCTGGCTTCGAATGCCGCGTTCGGAGCACGGGCGTTGTTTTACAGCGGCGTGACAAGCGCGCTTCGATAGTCGAGATCGCGTACCTCTGTGCTTGACGGATGCCGCCCGACTGGGTTCATTGGCGCGCATGTCTACACACCCCCTGACTCGCGTCATTCGATTCTCAGTACTTGCTGGCCTGTGTGCGGCGGTGCTGTTCGGTTCCGCCTCGTCCGCGGTTGCGCAGAGATGTCCCGGCGCTGCCGGTTTCAACAAGTGGCTGGAAGGCTTCAAGCAGCAGGCGATTGCCGAGGGCATCTCGTCGCGAACCGTGGCCAACGCGCTGAACGGTGTCACGTACGATCCAAAGGTCGTGGCCAAGGACCGCGCCCAGGGCGTCTTCGCGCAGGACTATCTGACCTTCCAGCGGCGGATGGTGAACAAGAACCGGCTGGCGGCGGGTCGGGCGCGGCTCAACAAATACGCGCCGGTGTTCCGGCGGATCGAAGAACAATACGGCGTACCGGGCCCCGTGCTCGTGGCCTATTGGGGGCTGGAGACCGATTTCGGCGCCTTCATGGGCAATCTGGACAGCATCCGCTCGCTGGCGACGCTGAGTTACGATTGCCGCCGTCCGGAAGAGTTTCGCGTCCAGCTCATGGATGCGTTGCGCGTCCTCGACCGGGGCGATTTGCAGCGCGCACAGATGCGCGGGCCGACCCATGGCGAGGTGGGCCAGTTCCAGTTCCAGCCCAGCACCTATTACAATTTCGCCGTCGACTATGACGGCGACGGGCGCCGCGATCTCGTGCGCAGCGTGCCCGACTCGCTGGCCTCGGCGGCGAACTACATCGCCTCGAAGGGCTGGCAGCCCGGTCAGCCTTGGCTCGAGGAAGTGATCGTTCCGAAAAACCTGCCCTGGGATCAGGCGGACGTCACCATTCAGCGGCCGCGCCTGTTCTGGTCCAAATACGGTGTGAAGTACCGCAACGGTCAGCCCGTCCCGGCCGACAGCACGCCCGCCGCGCTGCTGCTGCCCATGGGCCGGAACGGACCGGCGTTCCTGGCCTATCCGAACTTCATCAACGTCTATCTGGATTGGAACAACTCGCTGGTCTACTCGACGGCGGCCGGATACTTCGCCACGCGGCTGGCCGGCGCACCGCCGCTTCGCGAGGGCAATCCGGAGCCCTTCAGTGCGGAAGAGAGCAAACAGTTGCAGCGGCTACTCGTGCAGCGCGGCTACGATGTCGGCAAGGTGGACGGCGTGATCGGCGCCGCGACCCGGCTGGCGATCCGTGAGATGCAGCTGCAATACGGACTGCCGGCGGACGGCTATCCGAGCCACGCCCTGTTGCGGAAACTACAAGCCGGCGGCTAGGCGCATCGGCCCGCGTCCAGCGCGGGCCGCACGCGTCCTCATTTCATCCGTTGCCAGATGAGGTGATCCAGCGAGATCGCCCCGGGCCCGCGCGCGAGCAGCAGGAACAGGAGCGCGAACCACAGGATGTGGTCGGGCCAGCCCTCCGGAAAGACGAAGATCTGAATGACCGCGACCATGCCGATAAAGGCGAGGGCGGTCAGCCGCGTCGCCAGCCCGATCACCAGCAGGACCGCGCCGATGAGTTCCTGATAGGTGGCGAGATAGGCAGCGATGTCCGGCGGAATGAGCGGGACTTTGTATTCCTCGCGGAAGAGGTAGAACGTGCTGCTCTTGACCTGCAGGAACCCGTCCACCTTGGTCTGCGCCGAGCGCCAGAACACGGAGGCCACGGAAAGCCGCGCCACGAGCGCGACCAGGCTGTAAGGGATCCGTTCGGCCCAGCGCCTTCCGGTCTCCAACCAATCAATCAGTCTCGACATGTGGCCTCCCTGCGTGTGCCCGATTTCATCGGCGCCTAGGCTAGACGAGCTTGCCGTCACGCAGCGCTCATATCTCCTCACAAGCGCTTGACCGGCCCGCGAGCGCGCGCACGAAAAAGCCCGGCACGGGGCCGGGCTCTTCGACGCAAAACTCTCGCTTTCCGGACCGGGGCTGGGTGTCCGCGCGGGCGGGGCGCAGACGGGAGGAGGCGGTCCCGGGAAAGCTTAGGTCGACGGCAGACTATTTGTACGGCACGGGAGCCGGGGGAAGCTCCGTGACCATGGCCTGCTGATGCATATGGAAACACCCGCCAAGGGCGAGAGTCGCGGTGACGACCGCAAGGGCGATGATGGTGCGCATAACTGATTCCCTCTACGCGTTACGTACTCAAATCGGTACGAAGCAAATTTCGCTTCATAGGCTTGAGAAAGCGTTAAAGGGCGGACCGGATTGAAACGGGCCGGCATTTGCGGCCCTTTGCCCCCAAGGACCGGCGTCTCAGAAACCAAGAAGCCCGGCGCGAACGCCAGGCTTCCGGGTCGATAGGCTTCCCCTCGCTTAGGCTACGAGGAGCGGGAAGAAAGATCCATGCCCATGGGGAATGCGTTCGCCAGGTCCCCGGGACATGTGGCAGGAGACATCATCGCACGGTCGATCTCTCTACCCAGATCCGAGGTTAGCGCGGCGTGCGCCGGCCAGCCTTGCTTTGGATCAAGTGTGCGCTCTCGAGAGGTTTGACCCGCGTCAGCCGGCGGGCCTAGCGGCTCTTGCCCTTCAAGGCGCGGGTCCCCGGTTTGCCGGAGCGGGAGCGGGGTTTGGGTTTACGCAACGGGATCTCGCGGTTGTGCGGTCCCATCTCGTCCAGGCTCGGCTTGTGGGGGCGGGAGAGGTCGACGGACGCGGCCGAGCGCTCGAGCTCCGATTGCCGCGCCAGCGGATCGTTGGCGATGGCGAGTTCCATCTGACGCAAGCGCTTGACCTCGTCGCGCAGGCGCGCGGCCTCCTCGAATTCGAGATCGGCGGCGGCGGTGCGCATGCGCTTTTCCATGTCGGCGATGACGCTTTCGATATTGTGGCCCACGGTCCCTTCGAGGGGCGTCTGGCCGTCCTCGGCGAAGCCAATCCCTGCGTCCACCAGCACGTGATCGCGCTCGTACACGCTCGAAAGGATGTCGCCGATATTCTTCTTCACGCTTTCGGGCGTGATGCCATTGGCCTCGTTCCAGGCCACTTGCTTCTCGCGCCGGCGGTTGGTCTCGGCGATGGCACGTTCCATGGAGCCGGTCATGCCGTCCGCGTACAGAATGACCTTGCCGTCCACGTTGCGCGCGGCGCGGCCGATCGTTTGCACGAGCGACGTTTCCGAGCGCAGGAAGCCTTCCTTGTCCGCATCGAGAATGGCCACCAGCGCGCATTCGGGAATGTCGAGACCTTCGCGCAACAGGTTGATGCCGATCAGCACGTCGAACGCGCCGAGCCGCAGATCGCGGATGATCTCGATCCGCTCCAGCGTCTCCACGTCCGAATGCATGTAGCGCACGCGCAGGCCCTGCTCGTGCATGTATTCGGTCAGGTCCTCGGCCATGCGTTTCGTCAGCGTGGTCACGAGCACCCGATAGCCGTTCGCCACCACCTTGCGCGTCTCGTCGATCAGATCGTCCACCTGGGTGGTGGCCGGACGGATCTCCACCGGCGGGTCGACGAGGCCCGTGGGCCGGATGACCTGTTCGGCAAACACGCCGCCAGTCTGGTTGAGCTCCCAGCCGCCGGCGTCGCCGAGACGTAGACGGTCTGCGGGCGCATGGCGTCCCACTCCTCGAAGCGCAGGGGCCGGTTGTCCATGCAGGAGGGCAGGCGGAAGCCGTATTCGGCGAGCGTGGACTTGCGCTTGTAGTCGCCCCGGAACATGGCGCCGATCTGGGGCACGGTGACGTGGCTCTCGTCGACGAAGACCAGGGCGTTGTCGGGCAGGTATTCGAACAGGGTGGGCGGCGGTTCGCCGGGTTTGCGCCCGGTGAGATAGCGCGAATAGTTCTCGATGCCGGCGCAGGCGCCCGTGGCCTCGATCATTTCCAGGTCGAACAGGGTGCGCTGTTCCAGGCGCTGCGCTTCCAGCAGGCGCCCGGCGCCGTTGAGTTCTTCGAGGCGCTGCTTGAGCTCGTCCTTGATGCCGCGCACGGCCTGCTTCAGCGTCGGCTTCGGCGTCACGTAATGCGAGTTGGCGTAGACCTTCACGATGGCGAATTCGTCGGTCTTGGCGCCGGTGAGGGGATCGAACTCCACGATGGATTCGATCTCGTCGCCGAACAGGGAGATGCGCCAGGCCCGGTCGTCCAGATGGGCGGGCCACAGCTCGATCGTGTCGCCACGCACGCGGAAACTGCCGCGCGCGAAGTTCATGTCGTTGCGCCGGTATTGCAGGGCCACGAGGTCGGCCATTAATTGCCGCTGCTCGATGCGGTCGCCGCGCTTCAGGCTGAACGTCATCGCCGTGTAGGTCTCGACCGAGCCGATACCGTAGATGCAGGACACGCTGGCGACGATGACTACGTCGTCCCGCTCCATCACGGCGCGGGTCGCCGCATGGCGCATGCGGTCGATCTGCTCGTTGATGGACGAATCCTTCTCGATATAGGTGTCCGTGCGCGGGATATAGGCTTCCGGCTGGTAGTAGTCGTAATAGGACACGAAATACTCGACCGCGTTGTCGGGGAAGAAGCTCTTGAACTCGCCATAGAGCTGCGCGGCCAGGGTCTTGTTGGGTGCCAAGATGAGTGCCGGGCGCTGGGTGCGTGCGATGACCTGGGCCATGGTGAAGGTCTTGCCCGAGCCGGTGACGCCGAGCAGCACCTGATCGCGCTCCTGCGCGTCCGCCTGGGCCACGAGTTCGGCGATGGCCTGGGGCTGATCGCCCTTGGGTTCCATCTCCGTCTGAAGTTTGAGTTCGATGCCGCCTTCGGATTTCTCGGGCCGCGGCGGCCGGTGGGGCGTGAAGGCGGTGGCCGCGCCGGTGACGAGCGGATGCTCCTGGATCAGCGGCTGGGGCGCCTCGCCGAAGCCGGGATCGCGCCGGTCGCCGGACACCGGCAGGCCGGCGGCTTCGCCGGTAACGGCGCGCGGCTCCGCGCGGGAGCCGAAGGTCTTGGGAGCGCGAGGGGGCATGACCGCGAATATGGAGACCGGGACCAGACTTGGCTAGTGGCTGGTTGGCGCGTGCCCGCCTGGCCAGTGGCAGCCTGGCTAGGGGGCGGTCAGGACGATGTCCACGGGCAGGGGCTTGCCGGCCTTGTGGGCCGCGATCCACCGCTTCAACTCCGTGACGTGCCCGCGTTCTTCCTCGACGAACTCCTTGGCCAGCGCCTTGATCTCGGGATCCTTGGTGGTGTCGAGAACGCTCTTGTAGAACTCGAAGCCCGCCGTTTCGGCATCCAGGGCGATGTCCAGCGCCGCGTCGCGGCCGATCATGGGATCTGCGGCCCAGATCGCCGCCGTCTCCGGGCTCTCCAGCTCCGGCCAGATGAAGTCGCCGGGCTTCAGGTCAGGGATGTCGCGAAAGCCCGAGCGGGCTTTCGCCTCGGCATAGTGCATCTCCGAATATTCCGAGAGTTGCCGGAACAGCTTGCCGACGTCTCTGTTGCCGGACGACTCCATGGCGTCCGCGAGTTGGCCGAATCGTTCGGCTGCTTCCCGTTCCAGATTCATGGCATAGGCAAGAAACTCCTCCACAGTCTCCATAGCGGTATCCTCCACAGGTTTGCGGGTGCCCAGAGCCGGTCGCTGCGAGATCGCTCACGCGCTGGCGGGTAGCTTTGCGCTCTTCTCCGCCCATTCCTCGCGCGTAATCCAAGCCTCGATGACTTTGATCCGTTCGGCCTTGTGCGCGACAAAGTCCCGCGCGGCCGACTCGACTTCGGGGTTCTCCGTCGTCGCGGTGACCGAAACGTAGAACTCATAGGCGCGCGTGGCGCCTTGCAGCGCGGCGCGGAGCGCGTCGGACCGTCTCAGCGTGGCATCGCCCGCGAAGGACGAGTTCCGCTCGGACCCGATCTGTTCGGGCCAGACATAGTCGGGCGGCACCGACTTGCTGTCGTCGATGGAGCCCGCGCGCGCCTTCGCTTCGCCCAGATGCAGCCGTGCGGACTCCGCGAGCTGCCCGAACAGGTTCGCGAGTTCGTCGTCGCCGCAGGCCGACATGTCCTTGGCCAGCTGGTCGTAGTGCACGGCGGCGTCTTCCTCGACCTTCACGGCATAGCTGAGGAACTCGTCCACGGTGGCGATCTTCAGGCCGCCGGCGAAAACCCTGGCGGCAGGGGTGATGTAGGGTCCTTGGTCGGGGACGGTGTCGTCGCCTTCGAAGGAGACGATGATGTCCTCGTGCCGCACGAAGCACTGGCAGGCGAGCCGGTAGCGCGGCGGCATGTCGTTCACCTCCGCGTCGTAGATCTCTTCCTTGGTGATTTTTCCGAGCTGCTTGAGGAGTTCCTTCTCCTTCTCGGTGAGGGCGATCGCGTTCTTGGTCGTGGGGCTGAGATGGGTGACCTCCACGAGGCACGATCCGCATTCGCCGTCCTGGCAGTCGAACGGGATCGGGACCTTGTTCGCTTTTGCGAGATTGAGAATGGTCCCGCGATCGCCTGCGATCGCGTAGACGGTGATGTCCTTCGCCAGCTTTGGCGAAGAAAAGGTGACGTTGGCCATGACGCGTCTCCAATCATGACAGGTTGCCCAGCAAGGCCCCTTGGGCCCAGCACGGGAAAAGCAATCGCCGTGCCAAGAGGAAAACGGCTCAATACCGCGCCTCAGCCGGCGCGCAGCCGAACCCGATTGGCGGAAAGCGGACAATCGCCGGAAATTTGCTTGAGCCAGATCAAGAATTGCTCGGTTTGTGCCGGGCCCTAGCCCTCGAGCTCTTGCCGGACCTGGGCGTAGCTGATCATGGCGAAGAGGACGGTGCCGCCGGCCACGTTGCCCAGCAGCGTCGGTATGAAGAAACCGCCCACCGCCTGGCCAAAGCCAATCTCGCCAATGAGGAACATGTAAATGGCTTCCACCGATCCGGCGATGATGTGAGTGAAGTCACCGAGCGCGATGATGTAGGTGATCAGGGTAATGATGAAGATCTCGGTTCCCTCGGAAGAAGGAAGCATCCACACGAGCGCGGCGATCAGCCAGCCCGACACGATGCCCTTCATGAACATCTCGGCCGGGCTGTTGGCCATCAGATGCCGGCCGATCTCGGTGATCGCGTTCTGCGTCGCGTCCGAAAAGGCTCCCGAATAGGCGAGGAAGGCCGCGAAGAGAAAGCAGCCCACGAGGTTGCCGCCAAGCACGATGCCCCAAAGACGAAGGACATCCCACACGGCGCTCCAGTCCTTCCGCACCATGACGGGGAGAACCGCGGTCAGCGTATTCTCCGTAAAGAGCTGCTGGCGGGCGAGGATCACGATCAGGAAGCCGACGCAGTAGCCGAAGTCGGCGATGATGGCCGCGCTCGGGAAGCGCTGCAGTTGCGCCTCGAGCAGCGCTTGCGACAGGACGGAGAAGCCGATCGACAGACCCGCGGCGAGCGCGGACCACCACAGCGCGTTGAACGTGCGAGCCAGTTCGGCCTCGCCCTCCAAGCGGATGATCTCGTAGACCACGGCTGCCCGGAGCCTGCGGCGCTCCTTGACCTCCTTGGTTTCCTGCCTCGTCAGCCCTTCCTTGGTCTGGGTGTTTTGGGTTGAACCTTTGTCAGCCATAGGTTTTTGTGTCCGAATCGCTTTGATCGCCGGACTAGTCTAGCGAACACCGCCGGACGCGCCCAACACCGACGACGCCAGGATTGCCGCCTCATGGTAGACGACGCTCCCCCGATCGCCTTTCTCGATTTGATGCGCGATACGCCCTTGTGGGTCATCGGCGCCGTCGCGATGGTCGTGGTGGTCTGCTACGCCGTGGGTCTGATGCTCCTTACACGGTATCGGTATGGCGCCGACCGTCTGAAGGAGAACAACGAGGTCGCCGGCTTCAAATATGCGGTGGTCGGCGTTCTTTATGCGGTGCTGCTGGCCTTCGTCGTCATCGCCGTATGGGAGGATTATAGCGAAACGGAGGACTCGGTTCGCGACGAGGCCAAGGCGGCCATCGATCTGTATCGCGTTGCGCAGGCCTTGCCCGACAACGCCACCGCCATTCAGACGGCTGTTCGCACCTATACCAAGAGCGTGTACGAGCACTCGTGGGATTCCATGGCCCTGGGCGGACGGAGCGACGTGGTCGGCGGCAATCTCCGCACTCTCAACGAGGCGATCCTCAAGCTCGAGCCGCATAGTCCCAAGGAGCACGTGTTGTTCCAACACGCGCTCGATCTGGTGACGCTCATTACCGACAGCCGCAACGAGCGTCTGGACAGCGCCAACGGATCGGTGCCGGGGGTGCTCTGGTTCGTCCTTATCGTCGGCGGCATGATCACGCTGGGCTATCCCGCCTTTTTCGCCTCGTCCAATCTGGACGCGCAGATCCTCATGACCGGGTCTTTGGCGGCGCTGTTGGCGCTGACGCTGTTTCTCGGGATCGCCTTCGACTTTCCCTTCACGGGCGATCCTCACATTTCCAAAGCACCGTTCGCGGACGCCCTGCTGCAGATGGACTAAGCACCGGCGCCGCGATCGGTTCGAGATGCGCCGTGCACGGTTTCCGCATGCGACCTGCGCGGTGCTCTTGCAGTGCAAAAACTGCGTGGCACCCGGCCCGCAAAAACGAATCGCTTTACGTGCGCGATGCGCGCGCGCCTGAGTCTTGACGGAGCCTGTGGAAGATTCGCTTGTTGCAGTTCAACGATGTGTCGGAGTTGAATTGCAACAACGCGATTTCTATGTGCGTATACAAAATAAAAACAGTTCACTTGCCATGTGGTGCGGCAAGCCTGGAACACTAGTGAAGCGTAATCTGGAGTACGCGTCCTCGTGAACGGGTCGCTGAGCGACACCAAACAGCATCGGAGCAAACCAATGGCTACGAGAACAACTGGGAAGAAACGTACAGCGAGTAAGAAGCCACCTGCCCGCAAGTCCGCTGCGAGAAAGACGGCGGCGCGCCGGACGACCGCTCGGAGATCGCCGGCTCGGAAGACGGCGCGCGCAAGACCACCGCTCGGAAGACGACGGCCCGCAAGACGAC
>NZ_LPWG01000011.1:0-247500 GCF_001723285.1 Methyloceanibacter methanicus
AGGTCTCGAACCGGAAACCGCCAAACGTCGGCGAGTCGTACCGGATCGCATCGTTCGCAGCGCCAAAGCAGTCCGCGCCGATACCCGCAGCACCAGCCGCAAGACCCGAGCACTGGATGAAGCTGGCCCACGTGATCGCGTTCAGACCCGTATAGGTCCCCCGGCCGCCTTCCGGACGCAGGAAGAAGCTCGCGCCCTCGAAGAACACCGCATTCGACTCGATCACCGTACCGGAAATATCCGCAAGAACCGCAGCATTGTCCGATGCCGGGCTCAGCTGACCGATATTGATCGCGCCGTAATCGTCGCTCTTGATGTAGCCGTAAGAGTACAGCGTCGAGATCGAACCGAACGTGCCGGCGTTCTCGTTCACCTGGTTCGAGGCCGCGCCCGTGCCCGCAACACCAAACTGCGAACCCATCGTGTTCACCGTGATGTTGTAGCCAGCAGACCACCCCGGCGCGATCGTCGCAGAACCCGTGATCGCAAACCGGCTCCCAAGGTCGTAGCTCTTGTCGCCAACGTAGAACGAGCTCAGATCGCCGTCGTCCCACCAGTTCATCGCCTTGATGACCCAGCCCGAGATCGTCAGCGAAACCTTCTTGTTCCCCTTGCTCGCCGTCGTCGCCTCAAGCTCCGCTACGCGCTCTTCCAAATCCGCGCAGCAATTGCCCCCATAACCTTGCGCACTCACCGGGCTCGCGCTCAGAGCATAAACCCCAAGTCCAAGCGCAGCCGCAATGGCAATGCGGCTGGATGTTCTTGTCAGTCCCCCAAACATCTCCATCTCTTTCCCCTTTTTTTGGTTGTTCCGCTCGACAGGTCCGTCTCAGAAACGAGTCGCGGAAAAACTCCCAGCTGTTATACGGCCTGGGGGCGCGACGATAAATCGCGAAACGGCCCAACCCCGCCGATTTTGACTCTCTTGTGACATTTTGGTCCCGGTCTGGCCGTTCGACGCCGGGTCCGCCGTTCCCGCGCCGGGCCGCGACATCGGCCGATTAGGAAAGCCTTAACCCTAATGCGTTGAAAAACATGAGCTTCAGCCAAGGGCGCGGCAAAGGGGGGATTGCTTGATGTCCAAGACATCGTCTGGGAAATTAGCCAAAAATGAACGGGCAATTATGCCCATCATTGAGGGAAATTTGGCGCAAATCTGCGGAAATGCTGCGGACCGCGTTGCTCAAGCGCGGCAAGCGCTGCACGGCGATTCGCCCGATCCGAGCCTGGCCATGGAGCATCTTGACGACGCCATCGCCTGCCTCAAAAGCCTCTCCGGCCGGGACCGAGCGGCCGGCGCCGAGCCCCGAAACACGGTCGTGCCGTTTGCGTCCAACAGGACGCTGCACTCGGCCTAGGCGTCGTCTTCTTCGCGGACGTCTTGGCGCCAGAACGCCGGCTCGGCCTGCGAAAGCCGGCCGCCGAGGCGAATGGGTCCAATGGCGCGGGCGAGCCCCGTTCGATCGTCGACGTCGATGGCAACGCCGCAGACCGTGGCATCGCCCTTGGACGGGGCGAAACGCCGCGAGGGGATCTTGCTTAGAAACCGGCTGATCGGCTCGTCCTTGTCCATGCCGAGCACCGAGTCGAAGTCCCCGCACATGCCGGCATCGCTCAGATAGGCCGTCCCGCCGGTCAGAATTTGGTCGTCGGCGGTCGGGACATGGGTGTGGGTGCCCACGACGGCCGTCGCGCGCCCGTCGACGAAATGGCCGAGCGCTTCCTTCTCCGAGGTGGCCTCCGCGTGAAAATCGATGAAGATGGCATCGGCCCCCGTCTTCAGTGGGCACGCCGTGAGCGCCTCGTCGACGGCGCGAAACGGATCGTCCAGGTCCCCCATGAACACGCGGCCCATGGCGTTGACGACCAGGACATCGGCGCCGTTGGCCGCCTTGAAGAGCCCCGCGCCCTTGCCCGGCGTACCGGCCGGAAAGTTGAGCGGACGCAGGAGACGATCGTAGCGTTCGATGAAGACGAGCGCCTCGCGCTGGTCCCAGACATGATTGCCGGTGGTGACGACGTCGGCGCCCGCATCCAGGAGCTCGTTGAGGATAGCCTCCGAGATCCCGAACCCGCCGGCGGCGTTCTCGCCATTGACGATGACGAAGTCCGCCGCATAGCGCTCCCGCAATTTCGGCAAGGTCTCGAGCACGGCCAGGCGCCCGGCGCGGCCGACCACATCGCCTAGGAAGAGAAGTCGCATGAAGACGGGCGCTTTGGAGACGGGTTGAACATGCGGGGGTCAATACAGAATTGTGCCCCCGCCCGCCACCCCGTGCGCGGAAAAGCCGGTCCATTGGAGGCCGGGTCGTGCCGTCGCGCGAGCGTGGGCGGTGCGGCGTCGGGGCGGGGGGTGCGGTTTACCGGCGTGGCGTTTGGAAGGGCCGCGGTGGCCGTCGGAGCGCAGATCCCGGGTTTCCCTACTTAAGTAGGTGGGCGCCGAGTGACGGAGACCACGATCTCCGTCAGGGTCAACTCCCATAGGATCTTATAGGGCCCTGGAATAAATGCTCCTAACGCACCCCGCAGCCCACCGTCCCTATTATAGGGAGCCGGAAGGCTTGGGAACAGAGGTGAGGGAGACGATCTTCGCGCCGGCCTTCTCTGCTAGCGGCCGCCGCCGGCGCGTTGACCCAACCGTGCGTTGAGCCCTTCGAGCCGGGCCGCCGCTTCGCCGATCTTGGCGTAGAGCTGCGTCTCGACCGATCGCGCGTTTTGGTCGGATTCGGATTTGTCGCGGCGCGCCTCGGCCAACTGCGCGCGCAGATTGTCGACGTCGGCCCGCAAGGCCCAGAGCTCGTCGGTCACGAACAGCGAGGCCATGAGAATCAGGCGATCGTCGCCGACTTGGCCGAATTTCCGCCGCATCTCGTCCACATGTGCACCGACATACTCGGCCAGTTCAGCCAGATGCGCTTCCTCGCCCTCGTTGCATTCCAGCCGGTATGTCCGGCCATTCAGCGTGACAACGACTTGACCCATGTAGTGCTCTCAGCCTCCTGCCGGCCCCGTAAGGACTTAGTCCTGCATCGCCGGGGCCATGTCTTTCAAGGCACCCATGACCGCCTCGAGCCGGTCCGACACTTCCGCGTTCGCAGACTTGAGACGCCGGACCCGGGCGCGCTCGGCCTCGAGATCGGCCAGGAGCTGGTCGCGTTCCTCGGTCAGATATTTGACCTGGTTCTGCAGCGCGGAGAGTTCTTTTGGATCGGCCTTTGCGCCGTCCTCGGCGAAGACGCGGCCCAGATGCCCCTCGAGCGCGTGCAGAGCGGCGTCGAAGCGCGCAAGGGAGTCCGTCGGGTCCAAATTCATCATGGTTTGCGCCATCGCGTTCGCCTTCCCCGCCAAGCGTGCTCGATTCCCGCCAAGCAGCCGCCTCAAGAGCCATGTTCCACATATGGATCAGTCGGCTGGCGAGACATGTGGTGACGCCATGTTCAAACGGAAACGGCGCGCCGACAAGCCTCTTCTCACGACACCCTGTGCAAAGTTTGACAGCCCCGCGACGCCTATGATTTGAGACAAACCCTTCGCGACCCTCAGCCTCCTCAACCTCCGCCCCCAGGCCCCCACACCGACGATGTCCAAATTCAAGCCCCGATGCCGCCTGTATTTGCAGGTTGCGGCCCCCTTCACCGCCAAGCTGGAATCGCAGCTTTCCCAGGCGCTGTCGGACGTTTCGCCCGCTTGCGTGCTGATCTGCGGCGCGGCCGAAGACCTCACGCCGGCAGCCCTCGACGGCCCGATCGACCGCATACAAGCGGCGGGCGCGGCCTGCCTGATCGAAAATGAGATTGAGACGGCCGCCGATCTTGGCGCGGACGGGGTCCACATTGCTGCCGATCAAATTCTCTACGCTGAGGCGCGAAAGGTCCTTGGCGAGAGCGCCAATATTGGCGTCGGTTGCGGACTTGTGCGGCACGACGCCATGGCGTTCGCCGAATCGGGTGCGGATTATGTTGCCTTCGGCGGACCCGAAGGCAGCGACTTCGAGGCCCTGTCGGACACGATCGCCTGGTGGTCGGAGATTTTCGTGGTCCCCAGCGTCGCCTGGGATATCGCGGACATCGCCGCCGCCGAGCACCTGACGGAACTGGGCGCCGATTTTATCGCGCCACCTCGCACGATCTGGGACAGCGACGCCGCGCTCGACCGGTTGCGGGACATGGATCGCGCGATCGGCAGCATTCGGAGGCACGCATGAGACATTTCCGCGCCGGACTGGCCGTTTCGGCATTGCTCGTTCTGGCGACCGTTCCGGTACTGACCCCCCTGGGGCCCGGGAGCGTCGCCCATGCCGCGGAAAGCAAAGCCTATGCGGCGTTCGCCGCCGGCAAATATCTGACGGCGCTCGATCTGGCGCAGAAAGAGGCCGAAGAGGGTTCCAAGGAAGCCTACACGCTGATCGGCGAGATCCACGCCGAGGGCCTCGGCGTCCCTCAGGACTTCGCCAAGGCCGCGAACGCCTATGCCAAGGGCGCCGATCTCGGCGATACCAACGCGCAGCTCTCGCTCGGGCTCCTGACCGCCAAAGGGCTCGGCATCCGGAAGGATGCCCGCATGGCCGCCAACCTCTTCGAACAAGCCGCCAACGCCGGCAACCCCGCCGCCCAGTACAATCTGGCGCTGATGTATCTGCAAGGGCGCGGCCGGGACGCCAACGAGGCCAAGGCCGCCGAGTGGATGACCAAGGCGGCCGAGAGCGGCAACACCCAGGCGCAATACGATCTTGGCGCGTTCTACCAATTCGGCCGCGGGGTTCCGCTCGACGAGAAGAAGGCTGCGGAGTGGACAGGCAAGGCGGCCGAGGCCGGCCTGTCCGCCGCGCAGGTCGAATACGCCACCATGCTGTTCAAGGGCCGGGGTGTCGAGAAGGACGAGGAGAAAGGCGCGAAGCTCTTCTACCTTGCAGCGGAGAACGGCAATCCCGTCGCCCAGAACCGTGTCGCGCGTCTCCACGCCAATGGCGTCGTGTTCGAGCTCGATCTCGTCCAGGCGGCCAAATGGCACCTGCTCGCGCGCGAGGCCGGGGTGAGCGACTTTTCGCTCGACATGCTCCTGGCCAAGCTGACACCGGAACAGCGGGTCGCCGCGGAACGGCTGGTCGATGCCTATGAGGGCGGCCGGATCACCGAGGACGAGGAGGCCGCCGCGGTGCCCAGCCTCTCGGACGGCCAGCCTGCCGCCTCTCAAGCCGCGCCCGCCCTTGACAGCGGCCAGCCCCCAAGTCTTAAACCCCCAGCAGATCAAGCAACCTCAAGCCAGAGCCGCGCGGCCCCGGGCGGCACGAACGGCACGACCCAGCCCAAAACGCAGCCCTAGACGCACCCGAGCGGGACTCAAAAAGGCACATCATGAAGATCAACGGCAACGAGATCAGGCCCGGCAACGTCATCAACCACAAGAACGGCCTTTGGGTCGCGGTGAAGACGCAGGCCGTGAAACCCGGCAAGGGGCCGGCCTATGCCCAAGTCGAACTGAAGAACCTCATCGACGGCTCAAAGCTCAACGAACGGTTCCGCGCCTCCGAAACGGTGGAGCGCGTGCGCCTGGAGCAGAAGGATCACCAGTTCCTCTTTGCCGAAGGCGACATGCTGACCTTCATGGACCTTGAGTCCTACGACCAGATCCAGATCCCGCAGGACCTCCTGGAGGACCGCGCCGCGTTTCTGCAGGACGGCATGACGGTGACCGTGGAAAGCCACGAAGGGCGCCCCATCGGCGTTGCCCTGCCCGATCAGGTCACGCTTGAAATCGTCGAGGCCGATCCCGTGGTGAAGGGGCAAACGGCCGCTTCGTCCTACAAGCCGGCCATGCTCGAAAACGGCGTCCGCGTGATGGTGCCGCCCTTCATCGAGGCGGGCGAAAAGATCGTGGTCGATACGAACGAAATCACCTACGTCCGCCGCGCCGAGTCGTAAGTCGAAGTAGCGCCGCCGGCCAGGCCGCAAGCCGCCGGCACGATCGCAAGTTGTTCTCGTCCAAGACCTGGACGCCGTTGAAGGCCGAAGAAGTCCATGCCCGCATCCGCGTTGATGAACGTCATGTTCGGCGCCGCCCGCAAAGCCGGCCGCAGCCTCGCCCGCGATTTCGGCGAGGTGGAGCAATTGCAGGTCTCGCTCAAAGGTCCGGCCAACTTCGTCAGCGCGGCCGATACGCGCGCCGAGGAGATCATCTTTGCCGAACTCTCCCGGGCCCGCCCCGGCTACGGCTTCCTGATGGAGGAACGCGGCGAGGTCAACGGCGCGGACGCCACCCATCGCTGGATCGTCGACCCGCTGGACGGCACGACCAATTTCCTCCACGGCATCCCGATCTTCGCCATTTCCATCGCGCTGGAACGCGAGGGCGAACTCGTCGCCGGGCTGATCTACAACCCGGTCACCAACGAGACCTACACGGCCGAGAAGGGCAAGGGCGCCTTTCTCAACGACCGCCGCATCAGGGTCGCGGCCCGGTCCGAATTGGCGGCCGCGGTCCTGGGCACGGGCATTCCCCATACGGGGCGCCCCGGGCACGACGCCTTCTTGCGGGAACTGCGGACGGCCATGACCGCGAGCGCCGGCGTGCGCCGCACGGGCTCGGCCGCCATCGACCTGGCCTGGGTCGCGGCCGGCCGATTCGACGGGTTTTGGGAGAACGCGTTGCGGGCCTGGGACATGGCCGCCGGCATCGTCCTCATCAAAGAGGCGGGCGGCTACGTGACCGACATGAGCGGCAAGGACAAGATCTTCGAGACCGGCGGCATCGTCGCGGGCAACGAGACGATCCACCTGAAACTCCTGAAGCTCTTGAAGGCCGCCGCCGCTGCGGCGCCCGCGGAGACGCCCGCCAAAGCGGGATAGCGGGCACGCGAAATGAGCTCCTGAAGCCGATTTGGCAGGCCATGCGGGCGGAACTCCGCCCTGAGGTTGCCGTTTTGCCTGTCAAACTATTCGGGTAATCTCGCTTGAGCCCAAATCGCGCGCGAGTCGCGCGAGCACCCCGAGCACTGGACGCATGGCACGCAAGACGTTTCGGACAAAACTCTCGCGCCCCCAGATCTTTCTGTGGCGCATGTCGCTCTTCCTCGTACTGGCCGTCCTGCTCGCGATCATCCTCGATGGTCAGACCGGGCAGTTGCGGCGCAGCTTCATGGCCAATCCGGGCCTCAACGGCCTGATCATCGGCGTGCTCATCGTCGGCTGCGTCTACGCCTTCCGCCAGGTCCTGCGGCTCTTTCGCGAGATCAACTGGGTCAACAATTTCTCCATCACGGATGCGAGCCCGACCAAGACCGACCCGCCCGTGCTGCTGTTGCCCATGGCGACCATGCTGCGCGACCAGACCGGACATTTGTCGCTGGAGCACGGATCGGCCCGCACCCTGCTCGATTCGGTCGCCTCGCGCCTTGACGAGCAGCGCGAGACCACGCGCTATCTGGTGGGCCTTCTCGTCTTTCTCGGCCTGCTCGGGACCTTCTGGGGTCTCTTGACCACGGTCAGTTCGGTGGGCAACACGATCGGCGCGCTCGACACCAGCGGCGCCGAAAGCGTGATGCTGTTCGATCAGTTGAAGGAGGGCCTCGCCGGTCCGCTTTCCGGCATGGGCATCGCCTTTTCGTCCTCGCTGTTCGGCCTCGCCGGCTCGCTCATTCTCGGCTTCCTCGACCTGCAGGCGGGCCATGCCCAGAGCCGCTTCTACAACGAGCTGGAAGACTGGCTCGCCAATGTCACCGAGCTGCAGACCGCCGACCCCGGCGACAGCGTGCCGCCGCAACTGCGCTATGCGCTCATGGACATGCAGCGCTCCATCTCCGATCTCGGCGAGCGCGTGGGCCAGGGCGCGGGCACGGAGGCGGCCGTGCACGACCTCTCCCAAGGCGTCGACAAGCTGATCCGCCAGATGCGCGCCGAGCAGAAGGTCGTGCGGGAATGGGCCGACGAACAGGCGCAGCAGCAGCACGAGATCGCCGCCGTGCTGCGCCAGGTGGCCAGCAAGCCCAAGGCGCCCGCTGGCAAATGACCTCGGTGCGCGCGACAGAGATGAGGGACGCTTAGATGGCTCTCGCCCGCGGCCGCCGCGCCCAATACACGGCCAATCTCTGGCCGGGCTTCGTGGACATGCTCTCCACGCTGTTGCTCGTGGTGATCTTCCTCATGTCGCTGTTCATGGTGACGAACTACATCATCACCCAGGCCGCGAGCGGCAAGGACACGATGCTGTCGCGCCTGAACCGGCAGCTCGCGGAGCTGACCGAGCTCCTGGCACTCGAGCGCTCCAAGAAGGAGTCGGCCGAGGACAATCTCGCGGCCCTGCAAGCGACGCTCCTCAACACCGAGGCCCAGAACAGGAAACTGACCGGGCTCCTCGGGGATGCGAGCGGCGCCTCGGACGACGCGGAAGGGCGTATCGCCGCGCTTGGCACCCAGCTCGACGAACAACGCAACATCACCAACGACGCGCTCGCCAAGGTCGAACTGCTCAACCAGCAGCTCGCCGCCTTGCGGCTTCAGCTCGCCGCGCTGAACGAGGCGCTGGAGGCGTCGGAGGCCAAGGACAAAGACAGCCAGGAGAAGATCGCGGACCTCGGGCAGCGTCTCAACGTGGCGCTCGCCATCAAGGCGCGGGAGTTGGCGCGGTACCGGTCGAACTTCTTCGGCGAGCTGCGCAAGACGCTGGGGCAGCGTCAGGATTTCAAGATCGTCGGCGACCGCTTCGTGTTCCCCTCCGACGTGCTGTTCGACCCGGGCTCGGCCACGTTGAAGCCCGGCGCCGGGCCCCAGCTCGACAAGCTGGCCACGGCCTTGAAGGAGATCGAGGGGAATATTCCCGCCAACATTCCCTGGGTCATGCGCGTGGACGGCCACACGGACATCACGCCGATTTCCTCGTCCACCTTCCCATCGAACTGGGAACTGTCGGCGGCGCGCGCCATCTCGGTGGTGCGCTATCTCATGGCGCGCGGCATTGCGCCCGAGCATCTCGTGGCGGCGGGCTTCGGCGAATTCCAGCCGATCGATTCGGGACAGAGCCCGCAAGCGCTGGCCCGCAACCGCCGCATCGAATTGAAACTCACAGAGCGCTAGCTGCCATTCCGCAAATCAACTATCGCAGAAGTGTTCCGGTTCAGAAGTATGGAAGACACCGAAAACGACGAGCCACTGAAAACTGAGCTCGAGGAATCTACATTCCGAGAGTTCTCAAATCGGTTCGTGCTCCCCCGCGATGATCTATGGGCTGAATTCGACGGAGCGTTGGAGCGAGCGCCGGCAGACTATCGCGGAGCGGCTATCGTGTTCAAAGGCAACATCGATTCCGCCCTCACTGTCGTGACAATTCCCTTCACCATGACCTACTCGGAATTCGTCCAATCACGATTTCAAGCACTTCACATGGCTGAGAAGATCAGGGCGCTCAAACCGTTTGAGAAGCCGACCGCTGATGATGATCGCGAAGCCTACTCCACTGCATCCCAAAGGATAGATCAGGAGCTCAAAACACCTAAATTTATCAGTCACCTGACGGATATGGTGGTTCAGAGGCTTGTCGACCGTTCCGAGGGTGGCGACCTAAAGACTGCGTCTCACGAGCTTCTCTTGGAAACAATCGTCATGGTCTGGGGAGCCTTAGAAACTCTGATATCGGGAACCCTACGGGTTGTCTTGAATAAGGACCCTGTGATCGCCGCGAGGCTTCTCGAGGATGACCGCACAAAAAAGCACTTCCCATCCAAGGGAATTTCCATCGACAGCCTGCTGAGTCACGACTTTAATGTGGCAGAATCGATGGGTGACCTACTTCTTCGAGACCGGCATTTCGATTCACTGCCGGTGATCCGCGACATGCTGGATGTCGTCCTGCCTGACAAAGGGCTGCGAGACGCTTTAGGAAGCGATGAGCTTTGGCTCTTTTGGCAGCGACGTCACTTAATTGTTCATCGCCGTGGCCACATTGATGAAGCATATTTGTCCAAGACAAGCGACAAAGCGGCAGTAGGCAGCAGACTGTCACTTTCGAGCCGGTACGTCGACTCAAGCCTAGAGCTTGCGGTAGCGACTGCCGCCAAGCTTCTTAAAGCGCTCTCCGACAAATACGGCACGTCGAAACGCTGACTTGACCAGCGCTACTCGGCCGCGTCGGGTGCGAACTGGAGCGAGGCGAGCCGGGCATAGAGCCCGCTCTTGGCCACGAGTTGCTGATGCGTGCCCTCTTCCACGAGGCGCCCCTGATCGAAGACGAGGATCCGGTCCGCGTTGACCACGGTCGAGAGCCGGTGGGCGATGACAAGCGTCGTGCGCCCCTCCATCACCGTGTCGAGGGCCTTCTGCACCATGGTCTCGTTGGCGGTGTCGAGCGCGCTTGTCGCCTCGTCCAGCAGGAGGATCGGCGCATCGCGCAGCACCGCCGCGGCAATGGCGATGCGCTGGCGCTGGCCTGCGGACAGCGTAACGCCGCCCTCGCCCAGCATCGTGTCATAGCCCTCCGGCAGCGCGGCGATGAAGTCGTGCGCGAACGCGGCCTTTGCCGCCGCTTCCACTTGCGCGCGCGAAACGCCCTCCGCCCCGTAGGCGATATTGGCCGCGACGCTGTCGGCGAACAGCGCGGTCTCCTGCGGCACGATGGCGAACCGGGACCGCAACTCGTGGAGGTCGGCCATGTTCACCGGCACGTCGTCCACGCGCACCGTGCCCGCGCTCGGATCGTAGAAGCGCAAGAGCAGCGCGAAGATCGTGGTCTTGCCCGCGCCCGACGGGCCGACCAGCGCCACCCGCTCGCCCGGCTTCACGGTGAAGCTCACGCCGTCCAGTGCGTCCGCGTCGGGCCGCAACGGATAGGCGAAGCGCACATTCGAAAACGCGATCTCGCCGCGCGCGGGTTGCGGCATTGGCGTCGGATGGGGCGGCGAGGCGATTTTCGGACTGCGCCTCCAGCAACTCGCCAAGCCGTTCGGCGCGCCCGCGGCTTGCGCGACCTCGCCCCAGACATCGCTGAGCCCGCCCACCGCCGCCGCGGCAAAGACCGCGTAGAGCACGAACTGTCCGAGCGTGCCCCCAGTCATCGAGCCGGACAGCACGTCCTGGGCGCCGTACCACAACACCCCGACGACGGATGCGAAGACTAAGAACATGGCGATCGCCGTGAGCCCTGCCCGCGCCTTGGCACGGTCGTTGGCCGCCTCCGAGGCCCGCTCCATGGCCCTCCGGAAGCGGCCGGTGGCGGCGCCTTCATTGGTGTAGGCCTGAAGCACCTTCACCTGCGCCAGACTTTCGCTGGCATAGGCCGACGCCTCCGCCAGCGTATCCTGGGCGTAGCGCGAACGGGCGCGCACCGAACGGCCGTAGGCCACGAGCGGCAGCACGATGAGCGGAATGACGATGAGGACCGCCAGCGAGAGCTTGGGGCTGGTCACGATCATCATCACGACGGAGCCGGCAAGGAGCAGCACGTTCCGGATGGCCTGGGAGATGGCCGTGCCGGCGGCGGCCTTCACCTGGGTCGTGTCCGCAGTCAGCCGCGACATCACCTCGCCCGAATGGGAGACCTCGTAGAAGGCAGGGCTGAGCCCCGTGAGATGGGCAAAGACATCCGTGCGGATATCGGCCACGATGCGCTCGCCGAGCCAGTTCACGCAGTAGAAGCGCGCGGCGCTGGCAAGGGCCAGAAGCGCGCCGACACCCACGAGGGTGCCGAAATAGACGTCCACCAGTTCCGGCTCGATGCCGGAAAAGCCGAGATCGATCATCCGGCGCAAGGCAAGCGGCAGCGCGAGCATCGCACCCGCCGCCACCACCAGGGCGATCAGCGCCGCGGCGAGCATGCCCTTGTGACGCAGGAGATACGGCCTAATCCGCGCGAGAGGCTTCAGCGAAACGCGCCGGGACTTGCCCGTCTCTTCGGGATGCGGTTCGGCGGATCGCGCAGGGGCGCTGGCAGGCTCGAGGGGGATAGGTTGCAAAAGAAAGCCCAGTCTATTCTAAGTTTTGTCGAGGTTTGCGCCGGTACCGGCGGAGCGAGAAACGGGCCGACTTTAAGGGTCTTGGCGCCGCGCGCAAAGCCCCTGATGCACCCCATCATTGGGAATAGGCCCAGCGTTAAGACGCCGAAGGCCGCCCGGCCGGACGAAGACCGGCGCCCGGATCGCCCGGGGGATGGAAGCGGCGCACCTAGTTCCCGTCCGCGGGCGCGAACTCCACCTCCTGGTCGGCATTGTCGATCAGATCGATGGTCGCGGATCGCGCGCCTTTCGGCAGGCGGATCTCTGTCTTGGACCCGAGCCGGAGCCGCAGCACGCCGTCCGTCAGAACGCCCGAGCGCGCCCAAGGCTCGAAATAGCTCTTGAGGATGTCGATCTCCTCGGCGGTCTGCGTGACCGTCGCGCCGTCGTCCAACGTGAAGGTGATGCTGCGCACGTACGCGCCGTTGGTGGACGCGCCCGCGTTCACGTATAGGATCGCCGCGTCCGCTTGCGGGGCCGGTTCGGCCACGATCCGGTAGGCCTCCACGGCCGTGCGCCGCTCCAAATGGGCGATCCCGAAATAGTAATCGTAGAACCCGACCGTGAAGATCACCGACGCGGCGGTCAGCACGATAGCCACGGGCTTGGTGAACCAGGTTTCGAGCGGATCGATGCCGAAGACATTGTCGAGCGCGTAGAGGCCGGGCCCGTAAAGCATGACGCTGACCGAGATCGCGAAGCCGAGCGCGGCCATGGTCCACTCGTCGAGGCACTCATAGCCCTGCCAGCCGAAGATGAGCATGAGCGCCACGTTCAAAAGCGCGGCGCCGATCGCCGACGGGCGCGTGAGAAAACCGAAGATCAGCCCGAGCCCGGCAAGCGCCTCGCCGATGGTCATGGCATAGGTGGCGAACTCGGCAAGCCCTGGCCGCGCCAGCACGAAATGGACCAGCCCCTCGATCGGCGAGCCGGGCGCTGCTTCCACGAGCTTGTTCGCGACGTCCTTCGGGCTGTCGATGTCGAGCTTGGCCGGCGCGTTGACGAAGCGCCGCCAGGCCGCGGAGACGAACACGAACCCCATCGAAATCGCCGAAGCCCGCAAGGCGAGTTGCCTCACATCCGCGAAACGGTTCTCCGTCGAGTCCATGCTGTGTCCCTCTGGTTCCAAATTGCGCCCCGGCGCTCCTCCTAGAGGCCCGTCTTGCCGAATTCCAGTCACGATGGCGCGATCCTCCAAGATGCCGCAGATGCTTGCTCTGGCACCGGTTCCGCGCTATAGCCTGCCGCCAATTCCGCTAGAATAATGACGATGCGACGCGGAGCCGCCCTGAAAATCCGGGCTGGCCCGAGCAAACAAGGTTTTGAGCCATGAAGAAGGACATTCACCCCGAGTACCACCAGATCAAGGTGGTCATGACGGACGGCACGGAGTTTTTCACCTACTCGACCTACGGCGCCGAGGGTGACACGCTGAAGCTGGATATCGATCCGAAGACCCACCCGGCCTGGACCGGCGGCGGGCAGCACCTGATCGACCGTGGCGGCCGCCTCTCGCGCTTCAAGAAGAAGTACGAAGGCTTCATCAAATAGGTTGAGACGAACGCGTCTCGCGACGAAAGCCGGCCCCTCGAGGCCGGCTTTTTGTTTGAAGAGCCCGGTTTGTTTGGACGGCCCGGATCCTCGGAGCGCGCGCCGCAGGGCCTGCGCCGCCCCTCAACGGTCAGGACGACACGGGTGTGGGCGTGTCTTGCGACAGGGCCGCCTCGGCAAGTGCAATCTGCGTTTTGACCCGCAGAAAGCTGTCGGGCGTCACGGAGATCGAGTCGATGCCGTGTTCGACGAGAAACCGCGCGAACTCCGGATGGTCGCTCGGGGCTTGGCCGCAGATCCCGGTATGGCTGCCCGTCTTCTTGGCCGACTCCAGGAGCCGGGCGATCATGCCGGTGACCGCCGGGTGGCGCTCATTGAACAGGCTGCTCAACCGTCCGCTGTCCCGGTCGATGCCGAGCACGAGCTGGGTGAGGTCGTTGGAGCCGATGGAAAAACCGTCGAAGCGCTCGGCGAATGCCTCGGCCACAACGACATTGGAGGGGATCTCCGCCATCACGTAGACCTGGAGCCCGGCCCGCCCGCGCTTGAGCCCATGCTTCTCCATCTCCGCGATGACGCGATCGGCCTCTTCGGGCGTCCGGCAGAACGGGATCATCATGACGATGTTGGCGAGGCCGATCTCCTCGCGCGCGCGGGCAATGGCACGGCACTCGAGCCCGAAGCCGTCCCGATAGTCGGGATGGTAGTAGCGGCTCGCCCCGCGCCAGCCGATCATGGGGTTCTCCTCATGCGGCTCGAACGCGCTGCCGCCAAGGAGCTCCGCATATTCGTTGGTCTTGAAGTCGCTCATGCGGACGATGACCGGGTTGGGATACTGGGCCGCGGCGATACGGGCGATGCCCCGCGAGAGCTTGTCGACGAAGTAATCCGCCTTGGTCTCGTAGCCGGCCGTCAGGCGCTCGATCTCCCCGCGCGCCGCCTGGTCGGTGACGTCGTCGAAGCGGATCAAGGCCATGGGATGAACCTTGATGTGGTTAGAGATGATGAACTCCATGCGCGCGAGGCCGACGCCGTCGGCCGGCAAGCGCCACCAGCGAAACGCGGCGGACGGGTTCGCGACATTGAGCATCGCCTTGGTGCGCGTTGCCGGAATCTTACCGATGTCGATCTCGGTCACGTCGAAGTCGGCGATACCGTCATAGACGTGACCCTCGTCGCCCTCCGCGCAGGACACGGTGATGTCCTGGCCGTCGCGCAATATCTCGGTCGCGCCGCTTGCGCGACGATCGCGGGAAGGCCGAGCTCGCGGCTGACGATGGCGGCGTGGCTGGTTCGCCCGCCATGATCCGTCACGATTGCCGAAGCCCGTTTCATGATGGGGACCCAGTCGGGATCCGTGATCTTCGTCACCAGGACCGCGCCGGGTTCGAAGCGTTCGATATCGTCGGCGCTGTCGAGGTGGCAGACCTTGCCCGTGCCGATGGCATCGCCGACGGCCAGCCCCGAAACGAGGCACTTCCCCTTCTGTCTCAGCGTGTAGGTCTTGAGCTGTCCGGCCTCGCGCCGGGACTGCACGGTCTCGGGACGGGCTTGCACGATATAGAGCCCGCCGGTCTCCCCGTCCTTGGCCCACTCCATGTCCATGGGCAGCCCGTAGTGCCGTTCGATCACCACGGCCCAGCGGGCGAGCGTCAGCGCCTCTTCGTCCGTGAGCACGAAGCTGCGGCGCTCGTCTTCGCTGGTCTCGGTGAGGACGGTCGCACCACCGGTGCCGTAGATCATCTTGCGGCGCTTGGCGCCGAGCGACTTCTCGATGATCGGCACGAGCGCAGGGTCGTCGAGCAGGGGCTTGAAGACCTGGAGCTCGTCCGGGGCGACCATGCCCTGCACCACGGTCTCGCCGAGGCCCCAGGCCCCGGTGATGAGAACCGACCGGGGAAAGCCCGTCTCGGTATCGATGGAGAACATCACGCCGGACGACGCGAGATCGGAGCGCACCATGGTCTGCACCCCGACGGAGAGCGCCACCTTCATGTGATCGAAGCCGTGGTTTTCGCGATAGGCGATGGCCCGGTCGGTGAAGAGGGACGCGAAACACTTCTTGCACGCCTCGAGCAGCGCGGCCTCGCCCTGGACATTGAGATAGGTCTCCAGCTGACCGGCGAAGCTTGCCTCGGGCAGGTCTTCGGCGGTGGCGCTGGAGCGGACCGCGACCGAGCTGGCGCCGTCCGCGCCCATGTCGCGGTAGGCCCGGCGGATCGCATCCTCGAGATCCGGCGGGAACGGGACCTCGAGGATGAGCGCGCGAATAGAGCCGCCTATGTGCGCAAGATTGCCGAGATCGTCGTCGAGCGTGCCGATGGCTTGCGCGATACGGTGCTGCAAGTCGTTGGACTCGATGAAATGCCAATAGGCGGCGGCCGTCGTCGCGAAACCGCCGGGCACGTTGATGCCGGCCTCCTGCAGCGTGCCGATCATCTCGCCAAGGGAGGCATTCTTGCCGCCGACACGGGCGACGTCGCTGCGGCGCAGGGCGGAGAGCGGAAGGACGAGGTCTTGCGGATCGCTCATGTTGCCGGCTCTCGGTCAGGCATTCTCGCGCTCATCATCGTGATCCGTCGCCCCCGCGAGCAAGTTTACCTTCCGGAAGGTGCTCGCGCGCCTTGATTCCCGTCAAGCCTTCATCCCCGTGAAGGCCGCGCGGGAAAGAAAGGGCCACACTCTTACGGGTCGAGCTTGACCCAGAGTCCTTCGAGCGAAATGCGGCGGTTGAGCGCGCTGGGGTCGGTCAGCACCAGCGCCCCGCGCGTCTTCTCGACGAGTGCGTCCTTCTCCAGCTTGCGCAGAGCCCTGGAAACCACCTCGCGCCGCGAGCCGATGCGCTCGGCAAGATCCTGCTGGGTGGGCGGGGGCGAGATGCTGCGCTGACCGTCATGGCCGGCGCGCGGGCGCGACAGACGCAAGAGCTCGGCGTAAAGCCGCTCCACAGCCGTCAGGTAGGCATGTTCGGAAAGCAGATGGTTGAGCGCGCGGATGCGCCCCACGAGCAGGTTGAGCACCGCGCGGCACACCTCCGGTTCGCACGCAAGCACGTCCAGGAAGGCTTGCGCCCGCATGGAGCCGATCAGGGACGTCTGCAACGTGGTGACACTGGCGGAGCGCGGAATCCCGTCGATGGCCGCCATTTCCCCGAAGATGGAGCCAGGGCCCAGTTCGCCGAGAATGACCTGCTTCCCGTCGTCGGCCCGGTGGATGACACGGACGGAGCCGGTGACGACGAACAGCACGTCGTTGGACGCATCGTCCATGTCGATGACCAGTTCGTTCGCTGGATAGGTCCGCCAGGTGAGCATCGGGGCGAAGCGCTTGGCGCTTTCCGCGCCGAGTGAGGCGAAGAGCTCTATGTCGCCGATCTCGCCCATGTTTCCGAATGATACCAGGGGCTGGGTTCCGGTCCACTCCGGAATCTGGACAAGACAAATCTAGACAAGACAAAGGCCCGGAGGTTGGAAACCCCGGACCTTTGCTGGTGTGCCGGCGTCCGCGCCTGGGGGGGGGGGGGGGGGCCTGGGGGGCAGGCGCGCGCCGGGCGAAATCCTTTAGCGGCCGCTCAGCCGAGGTCGAGGCCCGAGACGTCGAGGAAACCGCCGGTCGATTTCGGGCCGGCCTCTGCGCTCGTTGGGACACCGCAACCGTCGCGCAAACTAGCGCTGCGAAGAGCGTACCGAGGATCAGGTGGCGATTGATGAAGCTCATGGGTCTTCTCCCGTGTTCCGTGACCTTAAGATAGGGACTGACGGGACGAAGCGATGTGCATTCCGTCACAACACGGCACAACGGGCCGAAATCGGCGTGTTTTGAGCGCCAGCCCATCGGACCACTGCCTGTGTTCTCGCCGGCTGCGGCCGTTGCTTCGGCCAGAGACGGTCGGATTGGCGTTCCAGCCCTAGTCGATCTCTTGCCCGAACGCGGCCTGGAGACGGGAGAAATGCGCCCCGACCGGATGGTGGGCCTCTTCGGGCTCCGGTTGCTTGAAATCCATCAACTGGTCGAGACGGGCCACGTGCTCCTGCAGCTTGATGCTGTCCTCGATGAGCGCCTGCAGGCGCGGCGGCAGGACTTCCAGATCGCGCACGGGGCGGGAATCCTCCACCGGCAGCTTGATTTTCCGCTGCTCTTCGACCGCCTGCTCCGGCGTGAGCTCCCCTTCCGTCACGGCCCGGCGAATCAGCAGCCAGGACGCAAGCTGCATCAGCCGTGTGGTGAGCCGCATGCTCTCCGTGGCGTAAGCCAACGAGTGCGGCGGCTTGAGCTGACGGGCCTCTTTGCGCCCGTCGCCGTCGAGATAGGCGGCTGCGGCTTCCACCAGCGCCATGCCCTCCCGAAAGACTGTCTTGAATTGGTCGGAACGCGCGAATTTCGCGCCAAATGAGACGGTTACGCCGCCTCCATAGGTGTTGTTTTCGGTCTTACCCGCCATTGCCCCCGGTACTCCATCGCCCCTTGTTGCGGGCCATACTAAGCCATGGGTCAGTGCTGTCGTTACCTTCCGGTAAGAAAGGTTAAAACGCAAGCTGCGGCGAATGGAGGGCAAAAAAAAAGAGCCGCCAAGACGGCGGCTCAGGAAGTTAACAGGGAGGCGTCAAACAGAGTGGAACAGGCCACTCAGATCCAGAGGACTGGATAACGATGACTTTACGGGAGAGTCCCTAACAACCGGTTAAGGCTAAGGCCCGATTTACCTAAAGAAACTCTCAGCGCTGCAATTCAGCGCTTGAAGGCGGCCTCCGCGGCGCTGCGCGAGGATTCCTTCGCCGCGAGGATCGCCTCGATGCGGCCGATCTCGCCTTGCAGCGTATCGATCAACGCCTTCAGTTCGGCCTCCGACAGCGTGGACAGGTCCTGCCCGATCTCGTGGCCTTTCGGCTTTTTCGGTGTGAGGTCGTCGAGGTCCATGGTCGAAATCTCCGTTCGCGCGCCGGTCGTTCCCGTCGCTCGGCGGCTCTCATCCTAGCATCGCGCGGCGCTCTTCTCTAAGAGTGAAGAAGCGAACCATGACGAGGACGAGCATGCTGCCAGAGACAATGACCGTGATTGAAGTCCGCGAGCCGGGGGGGCCGGAGATGCTGACCCCGGGAACCCGGCCCTTGCCGGAGCCTGCGGAAGACGAAGTCCTCATCGCCGTTGCCGCCGCAGGCATCAACCGGCCGGACGTGTTGCAGCGTCAGGGCCTGTACCCGCCCCCCAAGGGTGCCTCCGATCTCTTGGGGCTCGAAGTCTCAGGCCCTGTCGTCGAGGTCGGCGAGAACGTGACGCGTTTCAAGCCGGGCGATTTCGTCTGCGCGCTCGTGAATGGCGGCGGCTATGCGGAATACGCGGTGGCGCCGGAGGCCACCACCCTGCTCGCACCCTATGGCTTGAGCCCCGTGGATTCGGCGGCGCTGCCCGAGACGATCTTCACGGTTTGGCACAACGTGTTCGAACGCGGCGCGCTGAAGGAAGGCGACTGGCTATTGGTCCATGGCGGGGCGAGCGGCATCGGCACCACGGCCATTCAGCTCGGGACCGCCTTCGGCGCGAAGGTGATCGTCACGGTGGGCGACGACGCGAAGGCGAAAGCCTGCGAGGACCTCGGCGCGGTGAAGGCCATCAACTACCGCGAAGAAGACTTCCTCGAGGTCGTCAAAGAAGTCACGAACAAGCACGGGGCCGACGTCATCCTCGACATGGTCGGCGGCGACTATGTCGAGAAGAACATCCGCGCCGCGGCCCTCGAAGGCCATATCGTGCAGATCGCATTCCTGAAGGGCTCCAAGGTCGAAGTCGACCTCATGCGGCTGATGATGCGCCGCCTCACCCTCACCGGTTCGACGCTCCGTGCACAGACGGATGCGGCCAAGGCGAAGATGGCGACGGTCATCGAGGAGAAGGTCTGGCCCTTGATCGAGGAGGGCAAATACAAACCCGTGATTGACTCGGTGTACCATCTCACGGAGGCGGCCGACGCCCACCGGCGCATCGACGACCCGGCGCATGTGGGCAAGATCGTTCTGACGACGTTGTAGGGCGAGGCAGGACGGACGCGGGACAACACCGGCCCTCGCCGACCCGCTGCCGGGCTACGTCCCGGTGGCCGTTTCGGAGCCCGGCCGCGGCCGCGGCATTGGACGGCCGTCGGCGAGACCGCGAATGAACCCGTCGATGATGCGGTCGTGCCACGTGTCGCGAAAGCCGCGCTCGTGGAAGCCGAGATGACCCCCGCCTGTCGGAAGCAGGATCTCCACATGGGGCAGCTCGCGCGTCTTCAACTGAAGATACGGCTCGGCGGGAATCCACGGATCGTTCGCCGCATGGATCATGAGCGTCGGGATGCTGATCGCCGGCACGAATTGCGCGCCCGCGGTGCGCGTATAGTAGTCCACCGCGTTCCGGAACCCGTTGCGGGGCGCGACCCATTGGTCGTCGAACTCGAAGATGGTCCGGGCACGCGCGATGACCCGGCGTTCCAACGGGGTGAGGCCGCACGACGCCAGCACGTCCCGCTTCATGCGCTGGATGAGAAAGCGGTGGTAGAGCGCGTTGCGCGGTTCCAGCATGCGGCGGCAGGCTTGCCGGGGCGCGATCGGCGCGGAGACGGTCGCCGCGCCGATGACGGACCCATGCCGGCCTGCGCGGCCGAGCCAGTTGAGCAGAACATTGCCCCCGAGCGAGTAGCCGACCAGGAACACGCCCTGTTCGGTGCGGTGCCTTCCAAGCCCGTCCAGCACGCTCTGAATGTCGGCGGCGCAGCCCGCGTGATAGTAGTTGCCGGCAAGGTCTCGCGCGGGGCCGGCGCCGCGTAGGTTGAGACGCAGGACCGCGCGGCCCCGGGCGAGATGGAACCTTGCGGACTCCCGCATATAATCGCTGTCCTCGCAGCCGGTGAGTCCGTGGATCAGAACGATCAAGGGCTCCTGCCCGCCAAGCGCATCCGGCTCGTGGAGCGTGCCCATGAGCCGGTCGCCACTGCCGTCGTTCGCCGGGAATTCCAGCCTCACCGCGCGGCCGGGCAGCGGAAACGGCCGGCGCATGACCACATTGCGCAGCGTTTGCAGGTCGCCGCCCCACCAAGGCGCGCGGTCCTGAAACGTGGCGCCGTCACCGGCGCTGTCTCTCAAGGCATCCAGCACAAAAAGCAATTCGGTTCTGCGGCGCCGGATTCAAGGCCTGCGCGCGGCGTTCCACTGCCGGTGAGGCTTTTCTTGTGAGAGAGCCGCCCCTACGCGCACCGGACGATGCGCCAAGTCCGATCGATGGCAGGGATGCGAGTGCCAAGCAGCTCCAGTCTTCCAAGTCGAGACGTAAAGAATTCCTAGGGAACATTGGCAAGTTCTTCCCTACCGACTCATGTTATAGAAGAAGAATAATAAATCAATATGCAGATGATTCTTCAATATCATCTCCGATTAGACAAGAATAAATATTCTGCAACATAGATCGGCGCTCGATCGGTCTGTGTTCGTATGACATGACGGGGAGGAAACGCATGTCAAAGATCGCTGTTACTGTTGTGTGCGCGACCGCGTTGCTGCTGTTCGGATGTGGCGATGGGCAAGGTCCGAAAGGCGACGCCGGACCGGCCGGCCCCGCAGGACCGCAAGGCGAGCAAGGCGCCGCCGGGCCCAAAGGTGAGCCAGGCCCCAAAGGCGACGCGGGTCCGAAGGGCGACGCGGGTCTGAAGGGCGACGCAGGTCCGAAGGGCGACGCGGGTCCGAAGGGTGAGCCGGGGCCGGCCGGACCGCCGGGACCCAAAGGCGACACGGGGCCGAAGGGCGACACCGGAGGAGCCTCTATTCGCGTCGTGGTCGCCGACGGCCCTGGCCTATTCGCGGCCTGTGCCGAGAACGAAACGCTGATCGGAGCCTGGTGTCAGGGCGGCAGCGAACCGAGCCCGGCTCTCGTCAGCACCTCCAATCGCGCCTGGTGCGGGAGCGCAAGCGCCGCCATTTCGTGTTTGGCGAAGTGACGCCCGGCGGCGCGGCATGAAAGCCTCGCTTGGGGCGCCCCGCCGCAAGCCTTGAACCGGGGGTCACGCGGATCGCGCGCGGCCCCCGGAACCGATTGCTTACGGGCGCGTCAACGCCTATATAGGTTGCATTCCCCTGAAATTGGGACGTTTGGCTCTTTCGTCTGGGATGGCGAGGGACACGACGGAACCCTTTTATGCAAGGTTTGAATGCCATCATGAATCGCACCCCATTGATGCCGAAGGCGACGGCCGTTTGGCTCGTCGACAACACATCCCTGACCTTCGAGCAGATCGCCGAGTTCTGCCAGCTGCACGTGCTGGAAGTGAAAGGCATCGCCGACGGCGACGTGGCGCAGGGCATCAAAGGCATGGACCCGATCTCTTCCAACCAGCTCTCGCGCGACGAGATCCACCGGGCCGAGGAAGATCCGTCGCACCGGTTGAAGCTCTTGGAGCCCAAGGTCGAGGTCCCCGAAGTCAAGACGAAGCGCGGCCCCCGCTACACGCCGGTGTCGCGCCGTCAGGACCGGCCCAACGCCATTCTGTGGCTTTTGAAAAGCCACCCGGAATTGAAGGACAGCCAGATCATGCGCCTCGTGGGCACCACGAAGCCGACGATCCAGGCCATCAAGGACCGGACCCACTGGAATTCGCCCAACCTGGTCGCGCAGGATCCGGTGACGCTGGGCCTGTGCTCGCAGATCGATCTCGATGCCGCCGTGAAACGGGCGGCCGCGCGGCTCGAGCGCGAACAGAAGAAGGCCGGCATCACGGTGGAGAAGGCTGGCTCCCTGCTCCCGACCGAGGAGACCATCGGCCTCGGCGAGGCCGGCGCCGGCGAACCCGAACCCGGTGCCCGATTCGAGCCGCCGCAGGCGCCGAGGAGGACATGGCCAGCTCGCTCGCCCGGGAAGCCCGCGACGCCATGGCCGCGCCCGAGCAGGTCGAAGAGGCCCCGGACGCGGACTCCGTCTTCGCCAAGCTGAAGGACCTGAAACCCGAGAGCGAGAGCGCGGCGGACGAGAGCACCAAAGGCGAAGGCGCGGAAGACGTGGATACGGAAGACACGGACTCCGCCAAGGACTAAGCACCGCGGCCGGGCCGGTCCCTCCCACGCGCCGTTCGGGCTTGATCTCCCTCAAGGCCCATCGCCGGTCCAGCGGCGAGCATGCTTCCCTTCGTTGCTCTTGACGATAGGGAGGTCTTCATGAGCCCGACAGAGATCGGCATTCTGGCGCTGATCGTCGTCGCCTTTTGCGCGTTCGGCATCACGCTCGCCTACTACGCGCACCGCTAGATCCGGGGAGCCGTCCGGCATCCGCGCCGCGCCGGCCCGGTCGCTCGTTCGGGCCGGTCAGTCCGCGAGCGTGCTTTTTTTGCCGTCCGGCCCACAAGAGGAATTGATTCATCCGGTCCCCCATGGCTAGGGTGCGGCAACCAAACGCCCCCAATCCATATTGCCTATGACCAATCCTTACGACGCCGGGCTCGGCAAGACGCCCGCGAACTACCAACCGCTGACGCCCCTCGTGTTCCTGGAGCGGGCGGCCGCCGTTTATCCCGACCACACCGCCATCATTCACGGTACGGCGCACATCTCCTACGAGACGTTCTACAAGCGCGCCCGCCAGCTGGCCTCCGCGCTCGCCGCCCGCGGTATCGGCGTGGGCGATACGGTGTCGGTGATCCTGTCCAACACGCCCTCCATGCTCGAGGCCCATTACGGGGTGCCGATGACGGGCGCGGTGCTGCACTCGATCAACACGAGGCTGGACGCGGCGAATATCGCCTTCATGCTCGATCACGCCGAGACCAAGATCCTGATCGCCGACACCGAATTCGGCCCCGTCATGAAGGAGGCGCTGAGCCTCGCCAAGGTCAAGCCGCTCATCATCGACTATGAGGACACCGAGCTCGGCGTGCCGGGCACGCGTCTCGGCGATCTCGACTACGAGGCCTTCGTCGCGGAGGGCGACGCGCATTTCGCCTGGGCCATGCCGTCGGACGAATGGAACGCCATCTCGCTCAACTACACGAGCGGCACCACCGGCAATCCGAAAGGCGTCGTCTACCACCATCGCGGCGCGGCCATGATGTGCTACGGCAACACCATCGCCACCGGCATGGGGCAGCACCCGGTCTATCTGTGGACCCTGCCCATGTTCCACTGCAACGGCTGGTGCTTCCCCTGGTCGCTCTCCATGGTCGCGGGCACCCATGTGTGCCTCCGGGCGGTGCGCGGCAAAGCCATGTACGACGCGATCGCCGACCACAAGGTGACCCATTTGTCGGGCGCGCCCTTCGTGATGTCGGCCCTCCTCACGGCGCCGGAGGAAGACAAGCGCGACTTCGATCACACCGTCGCCTTCAACCACGCAGCCGCCCCGCCGCCCGCGGCCGTGATGGCCCAGATGGAAGAGGCCGGTTTCGAGCTCACCCATCTTTACGGGCTGACGGAGACCTACGGCCCGGCCACGCTCAATGCCTGGCGCGGCGCCTGGGACGGCCTCTCCCACGAGGACCGGCTCAAGAAGCGGATCCGCCAGGGCGTGCGCTATCACACGCTCGAGGATCTCACGGTGATGGACCCGGAAACCATGGAGAAGACCCCGGCCGACGGCGAGACCATCGGCGAGGTCATGTTCCGCGGCAACATCGTCATGAAGGGCTATCTGAAGAACGAGACGGCCACGAACGAGGCCTTCGCGGGCGGCTGGTTCCATTCGGGCGATCTCGGCGTCATGCACTCGGACGGCTATATCCAGATCAAGGACCGCTCCAAGGACATCATCATCTCGGGCGGCGAGAACATCTCCTCCATCGAGGTGGAGGATACGCTCTACAAGCACCCGGACGTGGCGAGCGCCGCCGTGGTGGCCAAGCCCGATCCGAAATGGGGCGAGACGCCGTGCGCCTTCGTGGAGCTCAAACCCGGCGCAAAAGCCGATGCCAAGGACCTCATCGCCTGGTGCCGCGAGCACCTGGCCCACTTCAAATGCCCGCACTACGTCGTGTTCGTGGATCTGCCCAAGACCTCCACCGGCAAGATCCAGAAGTTCAAACTGCGCGAACTCGCGAAGGAGGTGTAACGGCGCTTGATGTTCAGCAAGAAGCACATTCTCGACGAGATTCGCCGCACTGCTACAGAGAATGGAGGAGTTCCACTAGGTCGCGAGCGGTTTGCGCGAGAAACCGGGATAAAGCCCTACTACATCGAAAAATATTGGGCGCGACTCAGCGACGCCCAGAGAGAAGCCGGCTTCGAACCCAATTCGCTACAAGGAGGATACGACGCCGATTTCCTGTTAGAGAAGTTCGTCGACCTAATCCGTGAACTTGGACAGGTCCCCACGCAGGCGGCGCTTAGGGTTAAGCACAGCAGCGACGATACTTTTCCTAGTCCTCATACGTTTGCAGCTCGGCTCGGAAGAAGGGGCGATCTTATCCAAAAAGCACTTGCCCACTGTGAGGAACGCAGTGGCTACGAGGACGCAGCTCGCCTGTGCAATGAAGCCCTCACGGCGGCCAGAACGACAGTTAAGAAACGATCGGCAAGCGAGCCAGTCCCTGAGTCAGAGTTGGGCTTTGTCTATCTCTTAAAGTCAGGTCGCTACTACAAGATCGGAAAGACTAACTCTGCAGGTCGTCGTGAGCGCGAGCTTGCGATCCAACTGCCTGAAGAGGCCTCAACTATTCATGTTATCAAGACTGACGATCCAGCGGGCATCGAACGGTACTGGCATCACCGGTTTGCAGAAAAACGCAAGCAGGGAGAATGGTTCAACCTCGACTCTAGAGATGTTCGCGCGTTCAGACGCAGGAAATTCATGTAGGTCCTTCTCGCGATGCTATCGAGATTCTTTCAACACCACGATCCACTCGAGGCTCAAGCAAAGCGCCTTGTGGGGGCTGCCAAGATATTGGCCGTCGCCACGTTCATTCCAGTTAGTGATCACTATTCCTTCTTGAAGAGGTGCAACTCGAAAGAATGGGACTTCTTTGCAACCGCCGCCTCTGTGCAGGCTGCCCTTCTTGATTTGGCGCAGCGGGTGTCGGGGAAACGATTCAAAGCACTCCATGCACTCATTGTTTCGGAGCTGCACAAGTGGCATCCGAGAGGCGCGGAAGCAGTGCTCGACTGCCAAGGGTTCACCCATGGCAATCTCGATATGCAGAGTCCTGTAGTGAAAGACCTGCTGCCAAGCGACACTCTTGGTCTCTGGGTTCTTTGGAACTTGCTTCAAAGAAAACCGACCTTCGAAGAAGCACAAGCTGCACGTGGGATTGGTAGCGCTCTTGCAACGCCACTGCATGACTGGTGGACGCGAGGTTGAACTGCGGGAGCTGGCGAATGAGGTCTAGACGCCGACATCCCGGTCCTCACCCTGAGGAGGGCCGAAGGCCCGTCTCGAAGGGTGAGGCCGCAAGCACCAAGACAGGAGCCTATGGCGTCATGCTTCGAGACGCGGCTTCGCCGCTCCTCAGCATGAGGCCGGACAAGAAAGAGGAACCGCCCCCATGCCCCTGCTCCGCTTCGATCTGATCGAAGGCCGCACCGACGGCGAAATCCAGACGCTGCTCGATGCCGCGCACCGGGCCATGCTGGCCGCCTTCAAGGTGCCCGTACGCGACCGCTACCAGATCGTCCAGGAGCACAGACGCGGCCGCATGATCGTCGAGGACACTGGCCTCGGCATCGAACGCACCGACAAGGTCGTGGTCGTGCAGGTCGTCTCCCGTCCGCGCACGCGCGAGCAGAAGGAGGCCTTCTACCGGCTTCTCTGCGAAGAGCTTGAGCGCGCCTGCGGCATCGCCCCCTCCGACGTGATGGTCTCCCTCGTCGAGAACACCGACGAGGACTGGTCCTTCGGGCTCGGCCGCGGCCAGTTCCTGACCGGGGAGCTCTAGGTCCTAGCGCTGTGAGGCGCACCCCGAATCGGCCTAGTCTTCGTAAGTGACGGACCGGGAGGGGACCATCGCTCAGCTTGAGGACACCTTCAATGTGATCGCCAACTACGTGGCGATCGGCGTCGAGTTCGGCGCGGTGCTCGTCGTGGCATTCGGATCGGTCCAAGCCGTCCTCGGCCTGATCGGGGCGATCGTCACCGGCACGGCGGACGGCTTTCGCGGCCGGGAGATTTGGCTGAAATTCGCGACCTGGATCCTGCTGGCGCTCGAATTCGCCCTGGCCGCGGACATCGTCCGCACGGCGGTTGCGCCCACCTGGGACGATATCTGGAAACTGGCCGTGATCGCCGTGGTCCGGACCATGCTGAACTACTTCCTAGCCAAGGATATCGCCGCTTTCAGTAGGCTTCAGGACACCCAAGCGGACAATTCGCCACAGAATCAGTCTCCTGGGCCCGCGTCATCCTAATCCGTTGGACCATCGGACGAATTTGTGTTTGAGTGGCTCTGACTTATCGCACCGCACGATTGACGGAGCGTGCGGACGCCCGGCTGGCCAAAATTCGGGCGGAATTGGGGGATACACGCCGCCTTGGGCCAGGGCGCGATTTTCCGAAGTAGCCCAACAACTTGAGCTCCCCGATGCGCGGGGACGGCGCTTCACGGGATTGAGGGATGACAGAGTCAACACGGACGACGAGCCCGCGTTTCCAATTCATCCTCATCAAACCGTCCCATTACGACGAGGATGGCTACGTCGTGCAGTGGCTCAAGTCCACGATGCCGTCCAACTCGCTCGCCGCCGTTTACAGTCTCGCCCAGGAAGCCGCCGAGCGCGGCGTGCTCGGCCCCGACCTGCCGATCGACGTCACCGCGATCGACGAGACCAATAAGCGGGTCCCGTTCGACGACCTGATCCGCATGGTCCAGGACAATGGCGGTCAGGGCCTGGTCGGCATCGTCGGCGTCCAGTCCAATGAATTTCCGCGTGCGGTGGACATCGCCCGCCCGTTCCTAGCCGCCGGCATCCAGGTGATGGTCGGCGGGTTCCACGTTTCGGGCTGCCTGTCCATGCTCCCCGAGCTCCCGGACGACATCAAGGCCGCGCAGGAGCTCGGCGTCTCCATCTTCGCGGGCGAGGCCGAGGAGCATATGGATACGGTGATCCGCGATGCCGCCGCGCGGAAGCTCCAGCCGATCTACAACCATATGACCGAGGAACTGCCCTGCCTCGCCAACGTGCCGGCGCCGCCCTTCCTGCCTTACGAGTTCGTAGAACGCACGGTCGGCAACTTCACGAGCTTCGATGCGGGCCGCGGCTGTCCCTTCCAATGCTCGTTCTGCACCATCATCAATGTGCAGGGCCGCAAGTCGCGCTACCGCACGCCCGACTCCATCGAGCAGATCCTGCGCCTCAACTACGAGCAGGGCGTGAAACGCTTCTTCATCACCGACGACAATTTCGCGCGGAACAAGGATTGGGAAGCGATCTACGACCGCATCATCAAGCTGCGCGAAGAGGACGGCATGGACGTCCGCTTCATGATTCAGGTGGACACGCTGTGCCACAAGATTCCGAACTTCATCGAGAAGTCGAAGCGCGCCGGCGTGACCCGCGTCTTCATCGGGCTTGAGAACATCAACCCGGCGAATTTGCTCGCGGCCAAGAAGCGTCAGAACAAGATCACCGAATACCGGAAGATGCTGCTGGACTGGAAGCGCGTCGGCATCATGACCTTCGCCGGCTACATTCTGGGCTTCCCCAACGACACCCCGGAGTCCATCGAGCAGGATCTGGAGATCATCAAGCAGGAGCTGCCGCTCGACATGCTCGAGTTCTTCATCCTGACGCCCCTGCCCGGTTCCGAAGACCACAAGGTGCTCTCCGAGAAGGGCGTGTGGATGGACCCCGACATGAACAAGTACGAGCTTGAGCATGTCGTTACCGGCCACGCGAAGATGACCAAGGACGAATGGCAGGGCGCCTACGAGACCGCGTGGCGCATCTTCTACACCAACGAGCATCTGGAGACGGTCCTGCGCCGCGCCTATGCCAGCGGCGTCAACATCCGCTCGCTGATGCCCGTGCTGTTCTGGTTCAAGAACTCCGTCCCGGTCGAGGGCCTGCATCCGCTGCAATGGGGCGTCTTCCGCATCAAACACCGCAAACACCGGCGCTCCGGCCTGCCGATCGAAAACCCGATCACCTTCTATGCCAAATATGCGGGCGAAGTCGCGCGCAAGGCGACCATGCTCGGCAAGAGCTGGTGGGACCTGAAACGGATCGTCAAGAAGATCGAGGCCGACCCACACGCCAAGGACTACAAGGATCAGGCGCTCACGGCGGTCGCCGAGGAAGATTCCGAGCATATGGGCCTCTACAATCAGAACGAGGCCGCGCGGGTCGCCGTGGAGCGGGAATTGCGTGTCGCCAACAAGGCCAGCGTTCAGGCGAACGGTGCCGCCAACGGCGCGCCCAAGAGCAACGGCAAGGGTCAGCCGATCCTGACCGTGAAGTCGAAGAAGGCTTTCAAAGCGCCGGGTCTTGCCAACGAAACCGGGCCGGCGGGCGAAAAGGCCCCCGCCGCTTAGGTCCGAGCCGGATGATCGGATGAGCGCGTCCGAAGGCTTCCAGGAATTCGTCAAGGATCAGCTCGCGGATTTTGGGCCCGTCGCCATCCGGCGCATGTTCGGCGGCGCCGGCGTCTATGCGGGCCAGGTGATGTTCGCGCTTATCGCCGACGACACGCTCTATCTGAAAGCGGACGGGACCACCGCGCCCGCCTTCGAGGCCGAAGGCATGGCGGCGTTCACCTACGCGGCGAAGGGCGGGAAACCGATCTCGATGTCCTACTGGGAGGTTCCCCCGCGCCTGCTCGAGGAGCCGGACGAACTCGCCGCCTGGGCCCGCGAGGCCTATGCGATCGCCCGCGCGGCGAAGAAACCGGCGCGCAAAAAGGCAGCAAAGAACAAGACGGCGGCGAAGAAGAAGCCGCGGAAAAGGACATCGTCGCCATGACCAAGACGGAAGCGCGGCTGCGCCGCGTGGCGATCGGCGAAACGGCGGAGGGACGGCCCTGCGTGGCGCGCGACGACGCCGTCGCGCCGATCGAAACGCCGCTCATGCCGGAGGCGAAATTCTTCAGCCTTTGGGGTGCCGACGCGATGCCGTCCGTTCCCAACGATGGCGCCGCGCCCGACTTCCACGCCTGGTTTCCGCCGGCCGGCGGCTTCCGTTTCGAACTGATCGAACTGCCGCCGCAAGGCGTTGGCCAAGACGCCAAAGCGCCCACGCCCGAGGAGATGAAACAGGCGCTCAAGGAGACCGAAGCCCTGCTCCCCGGCCTCATCCGCACCATGGACCCGCGCAGGCCCGGCATGCACCGGACCGACACGATCGACATGATCTATGTCACCGAGGGCGCCAGCCTTCTCGTCCTCGACACCGGCGAGGAAATCGCCATGGGCACGGGCGACAGCGTGGTGTTGAACGGACAGCCTCACGCCTGGCGCAACCCGCACGAGGCGCCCTGCCGGCTGCTCACCATCTCGCTCGGAGTGAAACGCGCGGGCTAGAGCGTATTCCCGGTCAGTTGCCGAAGGCGCGGTTGATCATGTCCGCGAAACCACCACGGCCGAAAGGCCGGCGGCGCTCCTGCGGCGGCTCTTCCTCGTAATAGCCTCCACCGGCCTGCCCGTATTGCGTCGGACCCGCGGACGGTGCCAGCGCATAGGCCTGGATCCAGCCTTTGGCGTTGCTGTTGGGATCGGTCACCTCGACCCACTCGCCGTTACGGGACACGACCTTCAGATCGCGCCCATAGGGAAAGGCGAACAGCACGGGCGAATCCTCCGAAGCCGTCAGGCGCATGCCCGAGCCGGACACCGCGACCTTCACCCATTCCTCCTGGGGGCCGCCATAGCCCTGGCCCTGAGGATACGGACCTTGGGAACCTTGGGGGTACTGCCCTTGGGAATACTGGCCTTGTTGCGGGTACTGGCCCTGCTGGGGGTATTGCCCTTGCTGCGGATATTGCCCCTGCTGCGGATACTGTCCTTGCTGTGGGTACTGTCCTTGTTGAGGGTACTGACCCTGGCCGCCGGGTTGGCCGGGATAGCTCGGCTGCGCACCCGCGGCACCCTGTCCCGGATAGGGCGGATAACCGCCCTGCGCGGTTCCGGTTGCCCCGGACCCTTGATAGGGGTTCCCGCCATCCATGTAGGGATCGCGCGACGCGGTCCTGTCATAGGGCTGAGACTGACCCTGGACCGGCTGGCCTTGGGCTTGCCCGTAAGGCGGCTGCTGTCCGTAAGGTGGCTGCTGGCCATAAGCCGGCTGCTGGCCGTAAGCCTGGTTCCGACCAGAGGGCTGAGTCTGGCCATATGCGTTCTGCGGCGGTGCCTCGAAATAGTCACCTGGCTGACCTTGAGCGGCCTGCCCTTGCGCGGCACCGGCCGCCGCATCACCTCCGGCCGGCTCGTTGAGCCACGGCAGCGGATTCGGCGTGGGCGCGCCGGTTCCCGGCTGGGGTTGCCCCGCGGGCTG
Source organism: Methyloceanibacter methanicus (assembly GCF_001723285.1). GTDB lineage: Bacteria > Pseudomonadota > Alphaproteobacteria > Rhizobiales > Methyloligellaceae > Methyloceanibacter > Methyloceanibacter methanicus. The sequence continues at coordinate 30,952 of NZ_LPWG01000011.1, forward strand.
CGACAGTGCCGCGACATTCTGTTGAGGCGCGGCCTGGTTCGCGGCCGGATCGGCGGTCGCCTTCACCGCATCGGAGGCGGTGCTTTCAGAAGCGCCACCCGCGGTGTCCATCGCGTCCGGCTCCGGCTTTCTCTCCGGCGCGGACACGTCGTCCTCGCCGTCCTGCGCCGTGGCCAGGGCCTGCTCGTAGGCGAGCGTCTGCTTCTTGGGCGGCGGCGCCTTCGTCATGGTGTCGGCGATCGGCTCATTGAACAGCATCATCCACACCGCGCCCAGCGCGACGATGGACAGGCTCGCGGAGAAGAAAATCAGCTTCTTGATGGTCGTAACTCCCCTCTTCAACCGCATTAGGCTGAGAAAAGGCGGCGATTGCGTGTCTTAGGCCAGTATTCTGTCTTCGTTAACCCTAAATTTCGGTGAAGCGGCACCGGGACGCAGCAACTTTTTTCGGGGCCTCGGGGGCCGCCAGACCTTGAACCCCAATCCGGTCTGCCGGAGGCTACGCCCCTGACCATCCAAACGCCTTCGCGAGAAGACCGTTCCGGCCGGCCCGCCGCCAACCCAAGAGGTGCGATCGTTCCATGTTGTCCTATGTCGAACATGACAATGCCCAGGCGGTCGAAATCCATGTGGGCGGCAAGGTCTCCACGGAGGAGTTCGACCGCCTCGCGGAAAAGCTCGAGGCGTTCATCGCGCGCCACGGTCAGGTGCGCGTTCTGGAGCAGGTCTCGGACTTCGAGGGCATGGATGCCGCCGCGCTGTGGCACGACATCAAGTTCAGCCTGCGCCACCTCAAGGATTTCAGCCGCGTCGCCATCGTCTGCGACCCGCATATCCAGAATCTGTGGGCCCGGTTCGTAGCGCCCTTCATCACCTGCGAGGTCGAGCATTTCGCGCCCGACCAGATCGCTGAAGCCCGCGACTGGTTGATGTGGCCGGAAGGCGCCGCAGATATTTGAGAGGCGCCGCAGATATTTGAGAGGCGCCGCGGATATCTGAGAGGCGCCACGGACATTTGAGCGGCGCCGGCCGGTTATCCCGTGGACTCCGTTGTCCCGGACGCCTCAGGCGCGGACGGTGCTGTATCCGAAGGGTCGGTGTTCGAGGAATCCGAATCCGAAGGGCTGCCGTCGTCTGAAGGGCTGCCGTCCGCCGGGACCTGGATCGACTCGAGATAGGTGATGATCGCGTCCACGTCGTGCGGCGTGAAGACGAAGACGGGCATCTCCGGATGGCCGGACATGATGCCCTCCGCGAGCGATTCGGCCAGGCTGTCGACGGGGTAGCTTTGCGACAACACGCGGAACGGCGGCGCCTCGGCCTTGGGGCTCTCGCCGCTGCGCCCGATCGCGTGGCAGCGGGCGCAGTGCTCGCGCACGATCACCTCGCCTTTGTCGGACAGGTCCTTTTCGGCCGCCAGGACCGGGGCTGCCGTCGCGGCCGGCAGGGCGATCGCGGCCACCGCCAAAATCGCGAGGGCACCCGTCGGTCCAAACACGGCGCGCCCGAGAAACCCAAATACCTCGAGGAACCCAAGAAAACCGCTTCGTCCTGCTCGCATCGCACCCATCTCAAATCCGTTTCGCACCCTTCTCGACAGCGCCGGCCGCTCGGTGGGGCAGCACGAATCTGCATCAAGGATGAGGGCGCCCCCAGCAAGGCGCCCAATAAAAAGCCACGCCCCAGCGCTCTCCCACGCGGGCGCGGCAACAAGAATAACGGGCCGGGCAGAGCCTCGCGCATGTCCCGCGAGGCCGAGCGCGGCAAAAACCAATCTCTCGACGCGATCTCCAGGCCGGAGACCGGGGGTCCTTGGAACCTAGTGGGAGACGCCGTGTCTCAAGCGTTCCATTTCATCTTTTAGGTGGAGTTTCCGGCGCTTCAGTTCGGCGATCTTGAAAGCGTCCGCCGTAGGCCTTCCTTGTTCCTCGTCGATCTTCCGATCCAAAGCGCGGTGCTTTTCAGCCAATTCATCGAGATGCGCGTCTAGTGCCATGCCGGACCTCCAGATTGAATTGTCGACGTGACCATTCTGTCAAAGAGACCTGCGCTTGTCTAATCACGACCGCGCCCGGCGCGCCCGGCCGGACAATTCGCCCCGGCTCGATCCTGTGGACATGCACTTGAACGGAGCGGCGTTCGGCAAGATACTCCCGCGACACGGTAAAGGAGCGCCCGATGGAGAGCGAGGAGATCCGCGAGCTTCGGGCTGTACTGAGCAGGCTCAAACAAGAGCATCGCGACCTGGATAGTGCGATCAACGCGCTCGAACAGTCAGGCCGCGCGGACGCATTGCAGCTCAAGCGCCTTAAGAAGAAGAAGCTCTTTCTGAGAGACGAGATATGCCGGATCGAGGACGAACTGCTTCCCGACATTATCGCTTGAGCTTGCGGTCCGCGGCCGCCAGCACGGCAAGGCCCAGCAGCCCGGCGAGGATCTCAACCCCCAGATAGAACAGCAGGAGCGGGCTCGGCCGGCCGTCGACGATCAGGCTGATGATGCGCCCGCGGCGATGGACCAAGCAAAGCCGATCGCCGTGATCACGGCCACCCGCTGCCATTCGGGCTTGAAGGCCGAGACGGCCCAGAACAGCCCGACCCCCAGATAAAGGCACATGACGCCCCGGTAGATATGGGTCTGGTCCGTGCTCAAATCCGGGATCGTCAGGAACATCGGCAAGGTCGTGGACGGCACGAGCCCGTAATTGAGCGCGATAGGCACGATCAGCAGCGCCGCTCCCAAGAGGAACAGCCGCATCAGCTTGTTGTTTTTGGGGGTGGCGGCGACGTCAGGCATCGGGTCCCTCGCGTTATGTGAGTCGGGTCAAAAAAGCGAAGCCCGATCATGACGCCTTTTGCTGCGCCTGGCTTGTCCGTTTCTGCTCCGGCCTCTTCCGCACCGGCGGCCCTTAAGCTTGGGGCGAGAACATCCCTAGAGGCGCCTTGCCAAGCCCCCCGGCACGCCTATAATCGCGCGCTTTCCGCGATCCGCCTCCGGGCGGTTTTTTTAATGAGCGAAAGCATGAGTGAGGCGACACCCTCCGTCGGCATTATCATGGGAAGCCGGTCGGACTGGCCCACCCTGAAGGCAGCAGCGAAAATCCTGGACGCCCTCGAGGTGCCCTACGAGACGAAAGTCGTCTCGGCCCATCGCACCCCGCAGCGGCTCTACGACTACGCGTCGGCCGCGCGCGGTCGCGGCCTGAAGGTCATCATTGCCGGGGCCGGCGGCGCGGCGCATCTGCCGGGCATGGCCGCGTCCATGACCGAACTGCCCGTCCTCGGCGTGCCCGTGGAAAGCAAGTCCTTGAAGGGGCTCGACAGCCTCCTGTCCATCGCGCAAATGCCGGGCGGCGTGCCAGTCGGGACGCTTGCCATCGGCAAGGCCGGCGCGACCAATGCTGGTATCCTCGCGGCCAGCATCCTGGCCCTGTCGGACGCGGCCCTGGCGGCGCGCTTGGCCGATTGGCGCAGCGCCCAGACCGAAGCGGTCGCCGAGACCGTCGAGGATGATGATTGACCATCCGCTGCCGCCGGGCAGCACGATCGGCATTCTCGGCGGCGGTCAGCTCGGCCGTATGACGTCGGTCGCGGCAAGCCGCCTCGGCCTCAAGACCCACATCTACAACGACACGCCCGATGCGCCGGCCTTCGACGTCGCCGCGGCCGCGACCGTCGGGGCCTACGACGATCTGGACGCCATCGCGCGCTTTGCCGAACAGGTCGACGTCGTCACCTGCGAGTTCGAGAACGTACCGGCCGCGGCCCTGGAAGCCGCCGGTCGCAGCGCTTGCGTGTTCCCGCCGGTCAAATCCTTCGAGGTCGCCCAGGACCGGCTGACCGAAAAGGATTTCGTCAGCGGCCTTGGCATCGCGGTCGCGCCCTACGCCGCCGTCGCGACGCTCGCCGACCTGAAAGGCGCGATCCTGCGCGTGCCGCCCCCGGCCCTGCTCAAGACCCGCCGCTTCGGCTATGACGGCAAGGGACAGGCTTCGATCCACACGCTCTGCGAAGCGGAAAGCGCTTGGGAGATCATCGGCGAAGCGCCGGCGATCCTGGAAGGCATGGTCGCGTTCGAGCGCGAGGTCTCCGTGATTGCCGTGCGCGGCCAGGACGGGACCATGCGCTTCTACGACGTGGTCGAGAACGTCCATAGAGGCGGCATTCTCGATACGAGCACGGTCCCGGCCAACATGGCCCCAAGGCTCGCCGGCGAAGCGCAAGCGATCGCGGGCAGAATAGCCGAGGCGCTCGGCCATGTGGGCGTCCTCACCGTGGAGATGTTCCAGACCGGCGGGGCCAGCCCGTCCCTTGCGGTGAACGAGATCGCGCCCCGGGTCCACAATTCCGGTCATTGGACGCAAGATGCCTGTCTCATCAGCCAGTTCGAAAATCACGTCCGGGCGATTTGCGGCTGGCCGCTCGGCGATGTGGCCCGCCACAGCGATGCGGTCATGACCAATCTTATTGGAGACGACGCGGGGGAATGGCGCCAGAACGCCGCCGAGGCCGGCACCGCCCTGCATCTCTATGGTAAGGCCGAGGCCCGGCCCGGGCGCAAGATGGGCCACATCACCAGGATTTCCCCGAAATCATAGGGCCGGAAGACCGCTCCACGGTCTGGACAAGGCGCCGCAGGTTTGCTAGACGAGCCCCGGATGCGTGATTCAAGTGATCCGCAAATGGGTTGCTTTGGCTCCCGTCCAATCTCAAAACCAACGCTAATTCGGAGATTAGAGACGCGTGCAAGTCGTCGTTCGCGATAACAATGTCGATCAGGCCCTCCGGGCGCTGAAGAAGAAAATGCAGCGCGAAGGCATCTTCCGCGAGATGAAGCTCCGTAACTATTACGAGAAGCCCTCCGAGAAGCGTGCCCGCGAGAAAGCCGAGGCCATCCGCCGCGCGCGGAAGCTGGCCCGCAAGAAGGCCCAGCGCGAGTCGGGTGTCGGCGCACGCCCCCGCGGTCGCCGCTAAGGCATTCTTTCTTAAAGCTAAAGCGTTACCAGAAGCCGGGAACACCCTTCCCGGCTTTGTCGTGTCTGCACGCGCTCAACGAGCGCGAAGCGCGGTAGCGCAAGCAAACAAGCGCTCAAGTAGCGCAAAGCGCGGTAGCGCAAACAATGGTCCCGATCCCAGACGCAAACCGGCAGGGCATTTGCATCAGGCCTATCCGCACGCACTTTGCGTCGGAAAACCAACAATCCGGGACACCGCTATGACGACGATCGATCAAACGCCCTACGGCCGACTGGAGACCGAGGGCCGCCTCTTCAACGCCGTTTTGAAAGCGCCGACGGCCGATGGAGACCGCTTCGCCTATCGCGGCGATTTCGCGCTGAAGTTTCAAGACAAGCTCGCCGACGAGGCACGGCCCCCGGATTTCTGCATGGAGCAGATCCTGACGCTCTCCAACAAGGGCGACGCGCAGATCCCGGTGATGGCGGGCTATCTGCACAACTTCGAATATCTGCAAAGCGTCGTCGACGTCTTGGGTGACCTGTTGGGCCCGGACGGCAAATATTTCATGTTTTGCAACAACGTGGATTTGAGCAAGACCTTCTCCGTCACCATGGACGGCAAGAGCTTCTATGTCTTCCCGTGCGACGAGTCGTCGGTGTGGAAGGAAATGCTCGAGTTGCTGCGCATCGACAAGAACGACGTGAAGAAGATGAGCACGGTCGACAAGACCGAGTATGTCTTGAACGCCGCCCTCGACTTCGATGACACATTCGAAGAAATCAGCTTCGAAAAGGGTGTCGAAGAGATGGAGCCGGTCAAGAACCGCAACGAGAACCGGCCCGTCTAGTAGGCGGCCCTCTCAGGGCCGCTCTGCTTAGACACCCACGTCATCGCAGAGCGATGGGTCTTCGTCCTCGTCGACGTCGTCTTCGATGTCTTCGCCGGCCAGCTCGATGCCGATGACGCACACATCGTCATCGAGCACGACGAGGGGCACCGGCTTCAACGCCTGCCCCAAGCACGGTCCATCGATACATTCGCCGGTGCCGGGGTCGAACAAGGCCCCGTGCTTGCCGCACATCAGGAGGCTTCCGTTGTCGTTGACGAAACGCTCGCCGCCGAAGTCGAGACCCACGCCCTCGTGGGGACACTGGTTCTCGTATCCGTAGACGTTCTGGCCCAGGCGATAGATGAGGATCGACCAGTGCTTCACCTCGCCGTTTTCGATGCGCCCCAACCGAAAGTCCTTGGCGCGCTTACTCGGTATCTCGTTGAGCCCACACACAACGTAGGGAACGTCCATATCGGCCGGCGCTGTTTCGGTCATCGCGATATCCTCATCTCTGAAAGCTGCTGCGTCGCTCTTCGGTCAGTCTTGCAAAATGGACGCCAACACGGCCTTGCGCGCCCGTTCCCCGACCGCAGCACGGAAACGCAAAAGGGCCGGCGCGGGGGTCCACGCCGGCCAGGAAGCCTCGAAAATGAAGCCCCCGAAAGGGACACAGACGGATTTCGCTCTAGCGCTCGGCGGCAGCGGCGGCCTGAATCTCCACCGGACGGCCCGCGCGCGCGGCGCTCTGCGCCTCGGCAGGCACCGCTTCGGCCGGAAGGCCGGCCACGAAGTCGCGCACCCGCGCCCAGGCCCCCTGCTCGAAGAGGTCGTTGTGCCCGGCCCGCGGCACGACCGTCAGGGTCTTGGGCTCGTGGGCCGCATGAAACACCCGCCGCGCCATGTCGAGCGGGATCACCGCGTCGCGGCCGCCATGCACGATGAACAGGGGCACGTTCACGGACCCGATGCGGTCGATGGTGCGGTACTGATCGACCATGATCTGCTTCAGCGGCAGGAGCGGCCAGGCCAGCTTGCCCACGTCCACCACGGACGTGAACGGCGATTCCAGCACCAGCGCCTCGGCCTCGCGCTGGAGGCACACCTGGGTGGCAACGCCCGTGCCGAGCGACTCGCCATAGACGACGATGTCGCGGGGCGGCACGCCGAGCCCGCGCAAGGTGTCGAAGGCGCTCACGGCGTCCTTCACCAGGCGCTTCTCGGTGGGACGGCCGCCCGATCCGCCATAGCCGCGATAGTTGACGATGAAGACGCCGTAACCGTCCGCGGCGATTGTCTTGATCTTGCCGGCGCGCGCGGCCACGCTGCCGCTATTGCCAGGGAAGTACAGAAGCGTGCGCTTGCCCTTTTCGGCCGGCCGGTACCAGGCGATCAGCGTCTTGCCGTCTGTTGCCTTGAAGACGATCTCCTCGACGCCTGCGATGCCGGCTTCGCGCGGATCGATGCGCCTGCGATCCGGCACATAGACGAAATAGCGATGCAGAAGCCGCGCCACGAGGCAAAACAGCGCAAAAATCAGTAACAGTGCTAGAAAAAGGTTCAACATGAGCCCGTCCACGCCTCTCTTATCTTTGTTCTTGATCGGCCTACGAAATAGGGACCAGGTATGAATGGCTTTTGAACAGGCCATTCAATCCGCGAAAACGTCGCACTTGATCCAAGCACTAGGGTTTATGCTCAGCTAATGGCGGCCTTCGATCCGGAAATCTCGGGTTAACCTTCGGAAGGGAGGCGCCTCGATCCCATGCTAGATGGTCTGGACGGCGAGGGAATCAATGGACAAATGTCACACGCCGCACCGCGCAGGCGCCAAGGCGCAGCGGATTAAGCACCGATTGCAGCCGCAAAATGGGCGACTCCCGGCCCGATCTTGACGATTTATCGTTTTCTTCGAGACGGTTAACGGGCGCGAGGCGGCGCCGTCCCGGAGCCGGAGAGCCACCGGGACACGCCCTCAAGGCGCATAACGCGCGGCAGGGGAACCGACCATGCCCTCAAGTAGGCCACAGGCCGGTAGGGCAAGCTAACGACCATGCCTCAAGTAGGCCACAGGCCGGTAGGGCAAGTTAGATGGACTTCGCGATCTCTTCGGTCATCTTCTTGGCGTCGCCCAGGACCATCATCGTGTTGTCCTTGTAGAAGACCGGGTTGTCGATGCCCGCGTAGCCGGACGCGAGCGAGCGCTTGTTGAACAGCACGGTCCCGGACTTCCAGACCTGCAGCACGGGCATGCCGTAGATCGGCGAGGTGGGATCGTCCTCGGCGGCCGGATTGACCACGTCGTTCGCACCGATGATGTAGACCACGTCGGTCTGGGCGAATTCCGAGTTGATGTCCTCGAGCTCGAACACCTCGTCGTACGGCACGTTGGCCTCGGCGAGCAGGACGTTCATATGGCCCGGCATGCGGCCCGCGACCGGATGAATGGCGAACTTGACCTCGACCCCGACCTCTTTCAGCTCGTCCGTCATCTCGCGCAGGGCATGCTGCGCCTGGGCCACGGCCATGCCGTAGCCCGGCACGATGATGACCTTCTCCGCGTTCTTCATCAGGAAGGCCGCGTCTTCGGCCGAACCCAGCTTGACCGGCTTCTGCTCGCCGTCCCCGGACGGGCCCGCGGTCTCGCCGCCGAACCCGCCGAGAATGACGCTGATGAAGGAGCGGTTCATGCCCTTGCACATGATGTAGGACAGGATCGCGCCCGACGAGCCGACCAGCGCGCCGGTGACGATCAGCGCCGTATTTCCCAGCGTGAAGCCGATGCCCGCCGCCGCCCAGCCCGAGTAGGAGTTGAGCATCGAGATCACGACGGGCATGTCCGCGCCGCCGATGGGGACGATGATCAGCACGCCCAGCAGCAGCGACAGCGCGACGATCGCCCAGAAATAGAACGGCGTCTGCTCCTGGCAGAACAGGACGATGCAGGCGATCAGCGCGATGCCGAGCGCGATGTTGATGAGATGCCGCGCGGGCAGAAGGATCGGCGCGCCCGACATGCGGCCCGACAGCTTGGCGAAGGCGATGACCGAGCCGGTGAAGGTGATGGCGCCGATGGCCGCGCCCAGGGACATTTCCACGAGGCTCGCCACGCGGATGCTCCCTGGCGCGCCGATACCGAATGCCTCCGGCGCGTAATAGGCCGCCGCGGCCACCAGGACCGCGGCCATGCCAACCAGCGAGTGGAACGCGGCAACGAGTTCGGGCATCGCCGTCATCGGGATACGGCGGGCGATGACCGCGCCGATGGTCCCGCCAATGGCGATACCGCATATGATCATGGCCCAAGACAGGCCCGACTGGGGGGCGGCCACGGCGAGCGTGGTCACGACGGCGATGGCCATGCCGGCCATGCCCATGTAATTGCCCCGGCGCGAGGTCTCCGGCGAGGACAGGCCCCGCAGCGCGAGAATGAAGAGAACGCCCGCGACGAGATAAAGCAGTGCGACGAGTTCGGAGGACATGCTGTTCGATCCCCCTAGCGGTCTTTACGCCGGTACATGGCGAGCATGCGCTGCGTCACCAGGAACCCGCCGAAAATATTGACCGAGGCCAGGATCAGGGCCAAAAAGCCCAGGATCTTCGCCAGCCAATGACCGGACGAGGCAACCGCGTCTCCTGCCTCGACGGCCACCGCGAGCAACGCGCCGACAACGATCACGGAGGAGACCGCATTGGTCACCGACATGAGCGGCGTATGCAGCGCCGGCGTCACGCTCCAAACCACATAGTAGCCGACGAACACGGCCAGCACGAAAATCGAGAACTGCGAGATGAAATCGTGGCCGCCGTCTTCCGCGGCCGCTTCCGCCGCGTGGGCCGCGCCCGGCAGAAACGCTTCGAAGGCAAGCGCCAGCCCCGCAACGATGATCCCCGTCAGAAGGGTCCTAGTCATCATGATGCCTTTCCTCCGGATGATGTCTTTCCTCCGGCAACCCGATCGTTGACGATGGCGCCGTCGCGGGCGATGGCGGTGCCCACGGCCAGCTCGTCGTCCCAATCGATGGCGAGTTCCTTGGTTTCCTTGTCGATGAACGGCTCGATGAACGCCTGAAGGTTCCGCGCATAGAGGCTGGAGGCATTGACCGGCACTTGGCCCGGCAAGTTCAACTGGCCGAAAATGCGCACGCCCTTGTGCTCGGCGATATCGCCCGGCTCGGTCAGCTCCGCGTTGCCCCCACGCTCGGCGGCGAGATCCACGATGATGGAGCCGGGCCGCATGCTCTCGATCATGGCCTTGGAAATCAGCTTCGGCGCGGGCCGTCCCGGGATCAGCGCCGTGGTGATGACGATGTCCTGGTTCTTCACGTGCTCGGCAACAAGCTCCGCCTGCTTCTTCTTGTAGTCGTCGGACATTTCCTTGGCGTAGCCGCCGGCCGTCTCGGCCTGCTTGAATTCCTCGTCCTCGACGGCGATGAATTTCGCGCCGAGCGACTCGACCTGTTCCTTGGCGGCGGGACGCACATCCGTCGCGGTCACGATCGCACCCAGGCGGCGCGCCGTGGCGATCGCCTGGAGCCCCGCAACGCCCGCCCCCATGACGAACACGCGCGCGGCCGGCACCGTGCCCGCCGCGGTCATCATCATCGGCAAGGCACGCTCGAACGCGGCCGAGGCGTCGACCACGGCCTTGTAGCCGGCGAGGTTCGACTGCGAGGACAGGACGTCCATGCTCTGCGCGCGCGTGATGCGCGGCATCAGTTCCATGGCGAACAGCGAAACGCCGGTCTTGGCCAGGGCCTCGAGGCCGTCGGTATCCGAAAACGGATCCAGCATGCCGATCAGAGACGCGCCCTTCTTCATGGCCTTGGCAAGGTCGACCGGCGGACGCCGGACCGTGAAGACAACGTCGGCATCGGCGACCGCGTCCTTGTCGCTCTTGGCGATGGAGGCGCCAGCCTCCTCGTATTGTTCGTCGGAAAAATGAGACCGCAGGCCCGCATCAGACCGTATGGTGACCTTGGCACCGGCCTTGACCAGCTTTTTCACCGTCTCGGGGGTGAGGCCGATCCGAGGCTCGTCGGGACCCTCCGCTGGTACGCCAATTGCAATCATTATGGCTCCCTTCGCCGCAGGCGCACCGGTTCGGTACAGGCGGTCCGCCAAGCGCTATCGGGTTTTGGAATAAGACGGCGACGCGCCTTCACGAAGCCGGTCGTCGTCCGCGCTTATGTCAGGAGAACCCCATGGCCGCGACAAGCGCCGCAACGGCGATCGTGCCCCACAACACCAGCCCACAAAACGTCTTGTAGGTTCCCATGTGCTCGGCATAGTCCATATCCGGGTGGCCCGCTTTGGGATCAATCTGCATTCGGTTATCCCCCTAGTTCTCATTCGTTGGCGGTCGCTTCGCGCCACATCGCGAGGCCGCGCTTCCCTCGGGAAATAGCAGACTCCCAGGCTTGCCGCAATATTGGGCCAGACCAAACAGGCGACCCGAAGCCTAATCCAATAGTACGATCAGGTGCCCGTCCGGGTCCCTGACGGCAGCCCCGTTGCCCCCGTCCGCGAGGCAGACGAGGCCATCGGAAACGAAGACGACGTCCGCCGCCTCGAGGCGCCGAACGAGCCCCTCCAGATCGTCGACCTTATGGACCTGACGGACCGAGGCCACGTCGTTCGCATGCGGCGCCGCGACGGCCGTTCGCCCCTGCGGGGACCGGTAGTGGAGCAACTCCACATGGGGCGTCGGCTGGGACAGGGGCTGGAGCGCCACCACATCGACCAGGCAACCCGAAAGCCCATCGAGCCGGTCCTGTTCCGGCCCCTGGTTCAAGGACCGCCCGCCCACGCGCATCCCCAGGAGACCCGTATAGAACGCGAGGCTGCGATCGAGATCGCTCACGGCAATGGCGGTATGGTCGAAGCCGCGAATGCCGGCGCTCCCGTGCTGCCAGCGCGGGTCGCCCACCCCTTGCGGAAACGCGATCAGCTCCAGGGGATGGCCCTCGAAATCGCGGAACTTGAAGGCGCTCACGCGGCCCGTATTCGGCGGCAGCAGCACGGGACCGTGCGCGGTGACGGTTTCGGGCCCGGCCTTTTCCAGCCGCGCCCACACCGCCTGGATGTCGCCTGCGACCAGCGCCACGTGTTCGAACCACGGATCGTTCGAGGCGCGGGGCTCGGGATAGGGGACGCCCGGCGGATCGAAGGCCGCGAGCGTGAGGCCTTCCCTCTGAAAGCGGATATCGGCGGTTCGCATGATGGTCCTCGGATCGAGCCCGAGAAGCCCATTCCACTGGGCATCGCAGAAGCGCGTTTCCGGGGCCACCTCCAGCCCCAACCCGACGCCAAAGAAGCGGGTGGCCCGGTCGAGATCCGCCACGGTTATGACCACGCGCATCAGTTTCGTCACCGGCATGGAACGCGTCCCTATTTGAAGAAGCCGGGCCGGGCGGCGACGAATTTGGGGTCTTCCAGCTGCACGACCATAAGCGTTGCGGGCTCATCGCCGACCGTTCCCGATCTGTGACCGAAATCCCCGTCTGCAGACGGCTTCGAATGTTGATCGGCCCCGAACGAAATCTCGCCGGGCCCCATTTCGACCCGCACGCCGTCCGTGGTTTCCACGAACACGCGCCCGAGAGCGGAATGATCCATTGCGGCTTGGGGTTCTCATGCCACTCGCCGACCCAACCGACCGGCAGCACGCAGAGCATGACGTTGGCTTGCCCCCGACAGAGCTGGAGATTCCATTGCGGGGCGGCCTTCCCGCCCATGCTCTGCATGGCGAAATTCGTCAACGCGCACTGGGTCTGGTGCGTGACCCCCTCCTCGTCCGCCCAGACATGCCAGTAGGAGCGCGTCGGAGACTCCATCGGCTCAGCGAACCTCCGCCGGTCCGGCGGCAACCGCGCCTTGTGCAGACAGATGGGGCGAAAGCAGCGTCACTTCCTCGATGTCCTTGTCCGCCATCTCGAAGAAGCCGGCCGCGAGCATCACCAAGATCAGCCCGCCGACGAGCCCGAAATTCTTGAAGAAGTCCCAGACATGCGGGTAGCCCTCGCTCGTCGGAGACCAGAAACGCGGATAGGTCCAGAAGTTATGATAGACGAGCCCCGTGACGGCGCAGTAACCGGCGAGAATGAACGCGGCGATGCCGTCGTAGAACCCGAACACGATCATGGGCGGCGTCAGCAACTCGACCGCCATGGCCGGGTACAGCAGCATGGCCCCACCGGGCAGCCAACTCGACGAGGCCTGTTTCACCGCCGTGTCCCAATTGATGATCTTGTCGAGAAAGCTGAACGGGAAGATCCAGACAATGAAGATACGCGCCAAGACCGGCAGCGCATCGTTGATGAGCCAATCCATGGCCAGCCCCTCCTTTCGATGACGTTCGCGTCTCCCGCGAATCCTCAGCCATGTAGGGAGCGATCACAACCCTTGTCGCGGATTTGTCAGGCGCTTGTCCCGGTTACCCCCGTACCGGGCATCGGCACGCCGGCTTGCGCGAACGCATCGCGCTGCCGCTGCGTCACGTTTTCGATGTCGACGCCCGCAATGGCCTCGTCGAACAGGACATGGAAGTTCAAGGCCGCGTCCAAGTGCAGGAACACGCCGCCAAGGCCGATCGCCGCGCGGTCCATGAAGACGAATTCGCGCGGGATGGTCACGGGGCCCTTTTCCCGCAAGGCTTGGTGGACCTGGAACGCCTCTTTGCGCCCGTACATGCCCGGCTCCACATCGTCCGCGATCGTGCGCACACGGTCGTCGAGCATGGGGCCGTAGATGAACCTGGCCCAGATATTCAGAATATCGATGAGCTCGTTGGACAGGCCCACGAAGCCCCAGGTCTCGTAGGCATGCACCATCAAGGCGCGATCCTCATGCAGAAGCCCATTGTAGAGATCGATCACGCCCTGAATGAATTTGGGCGCGAAAGTCCGCATACAGCCATAGTCGAGTAGGTTGATGCCCGCGGCACGGCCCGCGCCGTTCTCGAACACCGTGTAGTTGCCCAAATGCGGATCGCCGTGGATGACGCCGTAATGGCTGAAGGGAAACCACCAGGCGCGGAACATCGCGCGGGCGATGGCATTGCGGTCCTCGAGAGGCCGGTCCTTGTAGTCCAGGAGTTTGCGCCCCTCGAGCCAGGTCATCGTCAGCACGCGATCGGTCGAGAGGTGCGGATAGATCTCCGGCACCCGCACTGTGGCGTCGTCCGCGAAGATCAGGCCGTAAAGGCGCGTCATGCCGGCTTCGCGCTGATAGTCCAACTCTTCGCGCAGCCGTTCGGAAAGCTCCTTCAAGACTTCGGAGGTCTCGACCGCAGGCCGCATCCGGCGATGCACCGAGAACAGCATGCCGAGCTGCACCAGGTCCGCTTCGACGGCCGAACGCATGTCCGGGTATTGCAGCTTGACCGCGAGCGCGGCCCCGTCATGGCCCACCGCCCGGTGCACCTGGCCGAGCGAGGCGGAGGCCGCGGCTTCATACTCGAAGGCGGCGAACTTGCTCTCCCACTCAGGGCCGAGCTCGGCGGCCATGCGGCGCTTGACGAAGGCACGCCCCATGGGCGGCGCGTGACTTTGCAGCTTGCCCAGGGCCTCGGCATATTCCGGCGGCAACGCGTCGGGAATGGTGGCGAGAAGCTGGGCCACTTTCATGATCGGGCCCTTGAGCCCGCCAAGGGCCATGGCCAGTGCGGCCGCTTCCTTCTCGGTCTCCGCATCGAGCCCGAACAGGCGCCGTCCGGCCATGCGCGCGGCCACCCCGCCCACATTGGCGCCGACGCGGCCATAACGCATGGCTCGGGCGCTGAACCTGTTCCTTTCGCGATCCGCCGCCTCTGAATCGTTCCTCGGCGAACCGCGACCCGAGCTGTCCGACAAATCGTTCATGAACGCCGTGGCCCTTCACCTCTCGTTATGGCTCCCCACATATAAGTGCCAATTCCACCCGTGCCATAGCCGACTTTCCGAACATCGTTCTCAGACCATCGTTTCATGCCGATCTCAAAACTGCTCAACGCCGCCATCATTGCCGGCTGCCTCTTCGCGGCGGCCGCGCTCGTCGCCGGAGTCCTGGCCGATGCGTACCCGGCCCTCGACATCGTCAACAACGGCTTGCCGTTCCTCGTGGCCGGTCTCGCGGTGCTGCTTCTCCTCAGCCTGGTGCTGCGCAGCCGCATGCTGATCGTGACGACCGGGGCTCTTCTTGCCGTGGCGCTCGCTATACTGATTCCGAACCTTGCCGGCGCGGCCCCGAAAGCGGCGAACGGCGCCGAACGGTTCCTGCGCATTGCCACCTTCAACATGTGGGGCAAGGGCGACCTTCACGAGCAGAAGGTCGAGGACTTCCTCGCCGAGACGAAACCCGATGCCGTGGTGCTGGAAGAGGTCCGCTGGAAGCACGAGGATTTTCTGGAGCGGATGAAAGCGCGATACCCGTTCCAGGCGGGCGGGCATGGCCTCGTGATCCTGTCCAAGCATCCGATTGTGGACAAAGGCCGGCTCGATCGTCCGAACGAACCCTATTGGCGCTCGCTCATCGTCAACTGGGCGCGCCTCGATGTGGACGGCACCCCTGTCGACCTCGTCGGGGCACATATGGCGCGGCCCTTCTACCCGGTTCAGCAAAAGAGCGACATCGAGACCCTGACGCGTTTCGTACGCTCACGAACAGGGCCCGTCATTGTCGCCGGCGACTTCAACGCGACGCCGTGGACGCACAAGCTCCGGCGCTTTTCCGCGGAAACCGGCTTGGGCCGCCTGAACACCTACGCACCGACCTGGCCTGCACGCTGGAGAGCCATCCCGCTTCTGCAGCTGCTGCCCATCGACAATGTGTTCGTCTCGCAGCACCTGGCAAAGATCGATTTGTCGATCGGCCCGAGGCTGGAATCCGATCACCTGCCTGTGATCGCCGATATCGCCCTTGTGGAATAGGATGGCGGCCCGCATGCGGCGATGAAGGAGCACGGGCGTGATTGCAGCACGGCCGACGATCGTCAGACGGCCTCGCGTCTTTCGCGCGACGCTGGTCTTGTTTCTCGCGACGTTGTCTTTGGCCGCGCTTGCCCTGGGCGGGCCGGCCTTTGCGGCGCCCGACGCGCGCCTTGCGATCGAGATCTGGAAATCGCCCACCTGCGGCTGCTGCCAGAAATGGGCCGACTATCTCACATCGAACGGCTTCAGCGTCTCGGCGCGAAACACGACGCAAGGGATGCTCAATCGCATCAAGCGCCAAGCCGGCATTGAGCCGAAGCTCGCGTCCTGCCACACCGGGTTGATCGAGGGCTACACCATCGAGGGCCATGTCCCGGCGGACGACATCAAAAGACTGCTCGCGGAGCGCCCGGACGCTGTCGGCCTTTCGGTGCCCGACATGCCCCTCGGCTCGCCGGGGATGGAACAGCCCGACGGCAAGAGCGAGCCTTACGACGTTCTTCTCGTGAAGAAGGACGGCAGCACCGAGATCTTCGCCAAGCACTGAGCTCCGGCGGCGCGCGGGCAGGCCCTACCCTTTGACGAATCTGTCGAGCGCCTCCCGATAGGAGCGCATGGCGTCACGCGCCACCTCGATCTCGGCTTCGAGCGCCTGGGTGTCCGGCGACCGCAGCTTCGCCTTCGGCCGCCGCGCGGAGGCGATCAGCAAGCCCAGCGCCACCGCCGGCGTGAGAAAATCCGTCACCAGGATCGGTCCGGCGTTGCCCGCGGTCAGGTTGCCGTAAGCGATGATGTCGTGCACATGGCCGATGCCGGCGCCGACGAGGAAACAGGATGCGGCGATCGCCACCGCCACCCGCGCATAGAATGTCGTGAACGCCGCATACAGGCTTGCAAGGCCGATCCCCAGATTGGCGTAGCCCACCTCGAACTGAAACGGGCTCGGCGGCCAGCCGATCGCGGCAGCGGCCCGAACCGGAAAGATCACGTGGCCGATGAAAGCCCAGAGCCCGAGCACGCCGAGCGGGAAAATGAAGATGTAGCGCAACGCCCGATCGATCACGAACCAGCGCGGCAGCGGACGGGGGCCGCGCGACAGGGCGATGCCCCAACAGGTTAGCGCGGCGACCCAAACAAGCAGGGGAACCAGCGCAACCTGAGTCATCGTCTTAGGCCTCCGCGATCACCGTCCGGTCCATTTCTTCGAGTTCGTCGATGAAACCTTCGATCACCTTGAGCCCCATGGACCAAAAATGGGGCTCGGAAGCATCAAGACCGAACGGCTTCAAAAGTTCCCTGTGATGCTTCGTCCCGCCCGCGGACAGCATCGCAAGATACCGCTCGGCAAACCCCGCATCGGCCTTTTCGTAGACGGCGTAGAGCGAATTGACCAAGCAATCGCCGAACGCATAGGCGTAGACATAGAAGGGTGCGTGAATGAAATGCGGAATATAGGACCAGAAGGTCTCGTATTCCGGCTTGAGCTCGATCGCCGGCCCCAAGCTCTCGCGCTGCACGTCCATCCAGATCTCCCCGAGCCGGTCGCTCGTGAGTTCGCCTTCGCGCCGTTCCGTATGCACATGCCGCTCGAACGAGTAGAACGCGATCTGCCGGACCACGGTGTTGAGCATGTCCTCCACCTTGGCCGCGAGCAGCGCCTTGCGCTCGCGGGGGGATGGAGCCTGATCGAGCAGCTTCCGGAAGGTCAGCATCTCGCCGAACACGCTCGCGGTTTCCGCCAGAGTCAGGGGCGTCGGCGCCATCAGCGCGCCCTGCTTGCCGGCCAGAACCTGGTGCACGCCATGGCCCAGCTCGTGGGCGAGCGTCATCACGTCGCGCGGCTTGCCCTGATAGTTGAGCAGGACGTAAGGGTGCGCGCTTGGCACGGTCGGATGTGAGAACGCGCCCTGCTGCTTGCCCTCGCGGACCGGCGCATCGATCCAACCGTCCGAGAAGAAGCGGCCGGCGATCTCCGCCATGCGCGGGGAGAAGCTGCCATAGGCCGTCAGCACCGTATCGCGCGCATCGTCCCAGCCGATGACCTGTTTCGGCACCTCGGGCAGAGGCGCGTTGCGGTCCCAATATTTCAGGCGGTCCATGCCGAGCCATTTGGCCTTCATGGCGTAGTAGCGGTGGGACAGGCGCGGATAGGACTCGCGCACGGCCGCGACCAGCGCGTCGACCACGTCCCGCTCCACGCGATTGGAGAGATGGCGGCTGTCGGCCACATCCTCGAACCCGCGCCAGCGGTCGGAGATTTCCTTATCCTTGGCGAGCGTGTTGGTGATCAGGGTAAAGAGCCGGATATTGTCCTTTGAAGACTTTCGCGAGCGCTTGGCGGCGTGCTTGCGCCGCTTTTCCGTCGGATCGAGCAGGAGGTTGAGCGTGGGTTCCAGGCTCAGCTCCTCACCCTCCACCTCGAAGCGCAAATTCGCCATGGTCTCGTTGAAGAGCCGGTCCCAGGCCCCGCGCCCGCTCACCGCCTTTTCGTGGAAGAGCTGCTCCAGCTTGTCTTCGAGCTGATAGGGCTTTTCCTTGCGCAAGTCCTCCATCCAGGGCCGGTAGTGGCCGAAGGCCGGCGTCGCCAGCGCGGTCTCGATCGCCGCATCGTCGAGGCGATTGAGCTCCAAGGGAAAGAAGAGAAGCTTGGAGGAGATCGCCGTGATGGTCTCCTGGATGTCGCCATAGAATTTCTGATGGCGCGGGTCTGTGGTATCGGCGGCGTAGAGCAGGCTCGCATAGGACGCGACGCGTCCCAGCACGTCGTTCAGCGCCTCGAAGGTGCGCACGGCTTCCGCCAGCGCCTCGCCGCCCGCGCCGCCGTCAAGCAGCTGTTCGAGCTTTCCGGCATAGCGCTCGTGCATGGCCTCCGCATCGTGCCGGGCCTTTTCCAGGTCGGCCTTGAGCGCCGGCGCTTCGGGCGCGTCGTAAAGGTCGCCCAGGTTCCATTCCGGGAGGTCGCCGAGCGCGGCGCCCTCGCCCGGTTTCGCACCGGCCTTTTCGAGCGCCTTGGGCGAGAAGGTTGCAACGGTACGGGACGGCAAACCAGGGAAGAAGCTGCACAGCATCAGTCTTGAAGGTCCTTGTTGGCGGGGCGCGAATCCCTCGCAGGCGATTCGCTAACACCCAAATACGTCAATTCCTCACGCCTAGTGTGGGTAGCGCGCGCCCCTCCCGCAAGGGCCTAAGAACGCTTTGTTGTGGCACGCAAAATTACGCATTCGCAAGACATTCCCCAAAATCGAACTGCGATAAAGAACATGTTTACCCTTCGAGTGCACTGTTTTGGCACAGCAGGATTCCCGAAAGCCCAAGTGTATCGGCCCAATGGGAACCTGCTCCAGTAGATGTTTGCGTAACCAGTGAGTTTTTGCGTCATGCCCAGTTGCGTTTTGGTCGTCGATGACGACCCTACCCATCGCCGTATTCTTGAAGAGATTACAAAGCGGTTCGGCTACGAGGTTCAAAGCGCCGACGGCGGCGAAGCCGCACTTGCTGCATTGCAGGCCGGCAATGCCGGCGATATCGCCCTCGTTCTCCTCGACCTTGTGATGCCCGGCACGGACGGCATGGCCGTTCTGGCCGCCATGCGCTCGCTCCCGAAGAAGCCACCCGTGATCGTTCAGACGGCCAATGGCAGCATCGACGCGGCCATCGGCGCCATGCGCGCGGGCGCCGTCGACTTCGTGGTCAAGCCCGTGAGCCCCGAGCGGCTCGAAGTGTCCATCAAGAATGCCCTGCGGATCGAGGCGCTCGCCGGCGAGATCAACCGCATGAAGGCGACCGCCAACGGCAAGCTCGGCTTCTCCGACCTGATCGCAGGCAGCGAGGCCATGGAGCGGGTCGTCGAGATCGGCCGGCGCGCCGCCTCCTCCAACATTCCGGTCCTGATCGAAGGCGAATCCGGCGTGGGCAAGGAACTGGTCGCCCGCGCCATCCAAGGCGAAAGCGCACGCAAGGCGAAACCGTTCGTGACGGTGAATTGCGGCGCCATCCCCGAAAACCTCGTCGAGAGCATTCTCTTCGGCCACGAACGCGGCTCGTTCACCGGCGCCACCGAGAAGCGCGTCGGCAAGTTCGTCGAAGCCGACGGCGGAACGCTGTTCCTCGACGAGATCAGCGAACTGCCCTTGGACGCGCAGGTGAAGCTACTGCGCGCCCTTCAAGAAGGCGAGATCGACCCCGTCGGCGGCAAACAGCCGATCAAGGTGGATATTCGGCTCGTCTCGGCCACCAACCAGAACCTGATCAAGCTGGTGCAAGAGGGCCGCTTCCGCGAGGACCTCTATTACCGCTTGAACGTCTTCCCCATCTGGGTGCCGCCCCTGCGCGAGCGGCTCGAAGACGTCCCCGAACTGGTGCGCCATTTCACGGCGCGCTTCGCCGCCGAGGAAGGCAAGCGCGTGGACGGGATCGACGCCGAGGCAGAGGCGATGCTCCAGCGCTACAGCTGGCCCGGCAATATCCGCCAGCTGGAGAACACCGTGTTCCGCGCCGTCGTGCTCGCCGATTCGCCCACGCTGACCGTTAGCGAGTTCCCGCAGATCGCCGCGCATGTGGAAGGCTATGCCGTCACCGTGCCGCCGGCACCGGCACCGAGAGATCCGATGCCCCGCATCGACGGCCCGGTCATGCTCGGTCAATCTGCCGACACACCGATGACGATCCACGTCCCGACGCCCACCGGCAAGGATTCGGTGGGCATCCCCGCCCTCGGGGCCAATGGCGACATCCGGTCCTTGGAAGCCGTCGAGGCGGACATGATCCGGCTCGCGTTCGGACGCTATCGCGGCCGCATGACGGAGATCGCCAAGCGCCTCGGCATCGGACGATCGACGCTCTACCGCAAGATGCGGGAGATCGGACTCGAAGCGCGGCCCAATTAAGCCTGAAGGGGGACTGGTCCTATGAAGCCCATTCACGCCATCGCACTGACGGTTCTGTGCGCGGCCTTGCCGGGCCTGCCTGCGGGTGCCGCGGACAGGAAGATGACGAACACTGCGATGCTGAGTTCGGAACCGCTCAGCACCGACTTGCTCCGTGTACAAATGTTTGGCGCGGACGCGGCCGAGGCCAAGTTTCCGGCAAACAAGTTTCCGGCAAAGGTGTCCCGCGGACCGGACTCGCGCCGGACCGCGCCGTCCGTCGCAACGCTGCCGGCTGTGAACCGGCCGGACGCCGGGCCGAAGTTGGAAAGTCCCAAAGCGGCCGGGACAGAGCCCATCGGCGCGGCCACGCCGCGCATCGCCACCCGCACCAAGCCGGCCAGCCCTCTGCAGCGGGCCGTGCAGCGGCTTCTGTCGGAAGGCGCCTCGGCCACGGCCACGCTCAAGGCCGACGAGAAGGCCGCGCTCGATGAGTACTACACCGATCGCGGGCGACCGCTTCTGTGGGTCGACGAGAACGGCCTGACCGCGCGCGGCAAGGCCGTGACGGCCGAGATTGCGCGCGCCGAGGATTATGGCCTCGAGGCATCGGACTACAGTCTGCCGGATCTCGCGGGCTTCGACAAAACAGCATCGGATGCGACGGCCACACTCGCCTCGGCGGAACTCGAAATCAGCGGGGCCGTGCTCGCTTATGCGCGGGACGCCCGCGGCGGACGCATCGATCCGCGCCGCATTTCGCGCAACCTGGACCCGACGCTGGCCCTGCCGAAGCCGGACGAGGTCATCCAATCGATCGCCTATCGGCCGGACGCGGGCGCGTACCTGCGAAGCTTTCAGCCGCAGCATCCGCAATTCGAAGCCCTGCGTAAGAAGCTGATCGCCCTGCGCGGCGGCAGCGCGGACACGGACGACACCGCGCCCAAGGTCCACGTTCCAAGCGGGCCCCTGCTCCGGCTGGGCGATGCGGACCCGCAAGTCGCCTTGCTGCGGACACGGCTCGGCGTGCCCCAAGGGGACAATCCGGAACGCTACGACGACACGCTCGCCGAAGCGGTGAAGCGCTTCCAGCGGGCGCACAACACGACGGCCGACGGCGTGGTCGGGCCCGGCACGCGGCGGCTCTTGAACAACCCGCAGATGCGTAACGCCGGCAACCCGGCGGACATCAAGAAGATCCTCCTGAACATGGAGCGCTGGCGCTGGCTGCCCCAGGACCAAGGGCGGTTCTACGTCACCGTGAATGTGCCGGAATTCATGCTGCGGGTGGTCAAGGACGACGAGACCATCCACACCAGCCGGGTCGTGGTCGGCAAGACCAAGACGCCCACGCCCATCTTCTCGAACGACATGAAGTCCGTGGTGTTCGGCCCCTATTGGAACGTCCCGAATTCCATCAAGACCGGCGAGATCCGGCCCTATATCCGGCCCTATGGCGGCGGTTGGTACGGACGCCGCTGGGACACCCGCGTGCTGCAGCAGCATGAGCTGCGCATCAAGTACAACGGCCAGCACGTCGATCCGCAGACGATCGACTGGGCTCGCGTGGACCTGCGCAAGCTGCATTTCTATCAGCCGCCGAGCCCCAACAACGTTCTGGGACGCGTCAAGTTCGTGTTCCCCAACAAGCACGACGTCTACATGCACGACACCCAGGAGAAGCACTACTTCGGGCGGACCGTGCGCGCCGAGAGCCATGGCTGCATGCGCGTGCAGAACCCGGACGAATTCGCCGCCGTGCTCCTGAAGCACGACCAGAATTGGAGCGCCGATAGGACGCAGACCGCGTTCAACACCGGGTACGACAAGCACGTGCCCTTGAAGAGCCCCGTGCCTGTCTACATCACCTATTTCACGCTCTGGGTGAACGAGGATGGCTCGATCAAGACCTATCCCGACCTCTACGGCCACGACCGGCGCATGACCACCGCCCTCCTCAAGAACGGCCGGAACTACGCCGCCTCGGGGCGCCCGGACGCGGCGCCCAGGCAAGAACGGCAGGCGCAGCGGGCACGCGAGGGCTCCGGCACGCGGTTCGCGCGCAGCGCTTTCTGACGGGGTGAAGCGTCCACCACAGCTCTGCGACGAACACGCCTTCATCCCTCTTCGCCCGAACGGGCCGAAGCGCGCGTCTCCGCCGCCCTTTGGCGGCGACGCAACCATGAGAAAACCTGCGAACGACACCCGGTCAGAACTTGTTAACTAAGCTCGCAAGCGGGCCTTACGGTTAACGCCTTTGCCTTGTTTTTCGCTCATTTTATCTGGATACTGTTGCTTATAGGTCGCAGTGGGGCACACGCGACCATGGGCACAGAAAGGCCTTAAAGGCCTGGTGTCATTGGGGAAAGTCGGCTGACAACGCCGGCGAGGGTAATACGGAAAGACGGGGATGCGTTTTCGGGGGAGTCCTTTACGCCGCGCCGTGCTGCGCGCTGCAATCTGGACGGTGAGCGCCGCGGCGATCATCGGTCAGACGACTTCCGCTTCTGCCGAAGACCGCACGCTTTCCATGTACGAGATCCACACCAAGGAGACGATCACCGTCACCTACAAGCGCGACGGCGTGTGGGACGAAGAAGCCCTCGAGAAGCTCAACTGGTTCATGCGCGACTGGCGCGCCAACGAGCCCACCAAGATGGATCGGGAACTGATCGATCTCATCTGGACACTGCATACCCGGCTCGGCTCCCAGGAACCTATCCATCTGATTTCGGCCTATCGCAGCAAGAAGACCAACGACAAGCTGAGGCGCGCCGGCGGCGGCCAGGCGCGGCGCAGCCAGCATTCGCTGGGCAAGGCCTCCGACATTCATTTCCCGGACATTCCGGTCAAGAAGTTGCGCGCTTCCGCCCTCATTCAAGAGATCGGCGGCGTCGGCTATTACCCGACATCGGGCATTCCCTTCGTCCATGTGGACGTGGGCAACGTGCGCATGTGGCCGCGCATGCCGCGCCTCGAACTCGCCGCGCTGTTCCCCGAAGGAAAGACCGCATACGTCCCGAGCGACGGCCGGCGGATCACCAAGAGGGACTACGAACGCGCCGTCGACAAAGGCATGGTGGACCATGTGCTGATCGCCCAGGCCAGGGGCCTGTCGCCCACGATGGTCGCCGGCGTCACGCCGCCCCCGACGCCCAATCCGGTCCGGGCCCTGGCGCAGCTCTCCGAGCCTCCGGCAGCGATGCCGGTTGTCGCTTCGGCATCGGACACGCAGTTCAAGCCGATGGCCCTTGCCCCGCCGGATGCGGAGATTCCCGAGCCGAACGAGCCGCCCAAGAGCTTCGCGCTCGCAAGTCTTGGCGGCGCGCTGCCCTGGGCACGGGAGACCTTGCGGCCGACTCAAACCCGGCCGCCAGTTCCGCCCCAGCTTTCGGATTCGAGCGCCGCGCCCGTCTCGGCCCGGCCTAAGGGCCCCGGCTACGAGCAAGCCGCCGTCGTCGCGCGCCCGAGTTCGATGACGACCATCCCGACGAGCTGAGCTATCAGCCGATCGAAACCGCGAGCCTGATGTCCGATGTTTCGATCGCGCACGACCGCGAAATCGCGCCGCTCACGCATCCCGAGCAAGGCAATATCGATTATCTGTTCGAGGACATGGACCAGCCCGCGCGCTTTGTCTTGCGCCGGACCTCCGGCTATCTCGGCCTTGCCAGCGTCCAGACCCTGACGGGACCGGCCGTGCGGCACCTTTACGCGAGCCTGCCCAAGCAGGGCCCGACCCGCCTGGCCCGCGCCAACTAAGCCGATTTTCGGTCGGTCTTCCGGATCCGCGCCTAAGCCGCCTCGGACTCCTCGGCATCCATGCCAAGCGCGTGCAGATAGGTGGCGAGCACCATCTCCTCTTCACGCCGCTTGTTGTCGTCCTGCTTGCGAAGGCTGATCACCTTGCGGAGCGCCTTGACGTCGAATCCCGTGCCCTTGGCCTCCGCGTAGACCTCTTTCAGATCCGCGGCGAGCGCCGCCTTCTCTTCCTCAAGCCGCTCGATACGCGAGACGAAGGCACGAAGCTGATCTTTGGTCGATGTCTGAAGCTGCACGTTGGTTTCCTCGGGGCTTTTGTGATGGTTCGATGAAGTGGCGAGCTTGGGCCCGAATCGCGAGGACCGGCAAGGCGCAAGGCGCAGCTTTTCCCGCTTATCCAAAGCCACGCGCCGCACGCGGCGGCGCCGTCGGCGCAACTGTCTCGTTTTAAAAGGTTCTTTTCGCGACCCTATGAGCGTTCGGTCTGGAACTTCGCCTTCCAATCGTCATAGGGCATGCCGTAAACGATCTTCCGGGCCTCGTCCTTGCTGAGCGGGATCCCCCGCTCGTCGGCCGCTTCCAGGTACCAGCCCGACACGCAGTTGCGGCAAAAACCGGCAAGCTCCATGAGGTCGATGTTCTGCACGTCGGTCCGCTCTTGCAGGTGTTCCACCAGCCGCCGGAATGCCGCGGCCTCGATCTCCGTTCTCTGTCTGTCGTCCATCACGCCACCGCCAATCAACTGCCTGTATGGGAGCCGTAGTTCTCGATCCGGTGCAATCCTTCAGTCGACTGGAACACGTCGGAGACCACGCGCGCAAGATGGGCCGCCCACTCCGCCTGGCCCTCCTCGCCCAGGATCAGGTCCTGGCGGAGCTCGATCAGGGCGTGGGCAAGGCCGCGCTGGGTGGCGTGCCGGTAGAGCGTGTCGCCCTTGAGCTGGCCCGAATACGGGACATTGTCGCCGATCACCGCGTCGGGAACGGTCTTCAGGCCGTCGATGAGCGGCACAGGCACGCGGGGGTCCTTGTCCCAGAGGACGGAGGCGTGCCAGGGCCGGTGCACCCCTTTCCAGGCCTGGGTGAAACTGTGAATCGACAGGATCACCGGCGGCTTGCCCGCCTCGATGGCCGCATCGATCGCCCGGCCGATTGCCGCGTCGTATGGCCGGTAGAAGCGGTCGAGACGCGCCTCCCGGGCGGCGGGGCTCAAGCCCACATTGCCCGGAATGACGAGCCCGTCGGCGACCTCCATGATGAGAGTCGGATCGTCCAGCCCCCGGTTCGGATCCACGAGAAGCCGTGAAAACTGACTGAGCACGGCCGGGGCCCCGAGCATCGTGGCGAGGAACTGCACCACGCCCTCCGCGCCGAGATCGAACGCAATGTGCCGGTGGAGGTCCTCGGACCGCAACCCGAGCGTGTGAAGGTCTTCCGGGACGCGGTTCCGAGCGTGATCGCAAAGGATCAAAAGACCAAGCTTTACATCCCCTTCAATGGTCCGGTATGGCTTCTCGCTCAAATCTTCTTGTATCAAAGTATCCAGACTGAACTCCTCAAGCGGTAGGGCCCAACAAAGCAACCATAGGGCCGCGACACATTTACCTCAAAGTTGGGCGGTGTTTTATAGACGCGGGGCCCAGTCTTATAATCGAGCCCTGCCGGTCAGAGAAATGCAACCTATTCGACGCTACCGTTCGGCGTTGGTCAATCACGGCATCAAACCTCGAGATTCGGATGTTTGCCTCTCACGCGATCCATAAGTCCGCCTTGATCTGGGCCAGTGCGCGCCGGTGGTCCGCCGCCGCCGCTCTGGCGGCCTGCCTCACGGTGCTTGGCGTCCTGACGGGGCCCGGCGTCTCGCCCGCAATGGCCGATCTGAAGTTGTGCAACACGACCGCCAGCCGCGTGGGCGTCGCGATCGGCTACAAGGACACCGAGGGCTGGGCCAGCGAAGGCTGGTGGAACATCGCTTCGCACACTTGCGAGACCTTGCTCAAGGGTGTGCTGATCGGACGCTATTACTATATCCACGCAGTGGACTATGACCGTGGCGGTGAATGGGCGGGCGGCCTTTATATGTGCACGGACGACAAGTCCTTCACCATCCGCAATACAGCGGACTGCGAGAAGCGCGGCCACAAGAGCACGGGCTTTTTCGAGGTCGACACCGGCGAAGAGAGAGATTGGACCGTGCGTTTGACGGACCCAGAAGGCGAAGCAAAGACCCAATGAGGCGGAACCGACGAGTCAAGATCGTCGCAACGCTCGGTCCTGCCTCCACCAACGAAGATACCATGCGGCGCCTGTTCGAAGCGGGCGCCGACGTCTTTCGCGTGAACATGAGCCACGCGACCCATGACGGCTTGCGGGAGGTCCACGGGATCGTCCGGAAGCTGGAGACCGAGTTTTCGCGCCCCATCGGGATTCTCGTGGACCTACAAGGGCCGAAGCTGCGGATCGGCAAGATCGAATCCGGGACGATG
Organism: Methyloceanibacter methanicus; assembly: GCF_001723285.1. Lineage (GTDB taxonomy): Bacteria > Pseudomonadota > Alphaproteobacteria > Rhizobiales > Methyloligellaceae > Methyloceanibacter > Methyloceanibacter methanicus. The sequence goes on from NZ_LPWG01000011.1 coordinate 57,759, forward strand.
CGCCTCACCAAGGGCGACGTCGTGAGCTTCGTCCGCCGCGAGGACGTGGGCGGCTTGGGCCGCATCCACCTGCCTCATCCCGAGATCTTCGAGTCCGTCGAGGCCGGGCACAGCATGCTGCTCGACGACGGCAAGCTCAAACTGCGCGTGGTGGAAGCCTCGGACGTGCGCATCGACGCCGAAGTGCTGAACTCAGGTCTCCTCGGCAGCCGCAAGGGCATCAGCCTGCCCGATACGGTGCTCCCATTCGGTGCCCTGACCGACAAGGACCGCGCCGACATCGAATGCGCCAATTCCATCGGCGTCTCGTGGCTGGCGCTATCCTTCGTGCAGCGGCCTGCCGACATCGAAGAGGCGCGCGAGCTCAGCCGCAACCGCACCGCCATCATGGCGAAGATCGAAAAACCGACCGCGATCCATTTCCTCAAGGAGATCGTCGACCTGGCCGACGGGATCATGGTGGCGCGCGGCGACCTCGGCGTGGAAATGCCGGTCGAGAAGGTCCCAGGGCTGCAGAAACAGATCAGCCGCGCCGCGCGCAACGCCGGCAAGCCGGTGGTGGTCGCGACGCAAATGCTCGAATCGATGATCTATGCGCCGGTTCCCACCAGGGCCGAGGTGTCGGACGTCGCGACCGCGGTGTTCGAGGGCGCGGACGCGGTCATGCTGTCGGCCGAATCGGCGGTGGGAAAGTATCCGGTCGACGCGGTGGCCACCATGAACCGCATCGCCATCGAAGTGGAGCACGACCCGCTCCACGCCGCGATCATCCATGCCCAGCGCATCGATCCGCAGGCGACGGGGGCGGACGCGATCTCGGCCGCGGCCCGGACGGTCGCGGAGACGCTCAATCTGGCGGCCATTGTTTGCTACACGGCCTCGGGCGCCACGGCCTTGCGGGCCGCACGCGAGCGGCCGCAGCAGCCGATCCTGGCCCTGACGCCGATCCCGCGGACGGCGCGCAAGCTGACCATCGTTTGGGGGCAGCATTGCGTACTCGCGGACGACCCGATCAATCTCGACGACATGGTCGCCAAGGCCTGCCGCATCGCCTACCAGGAAGCTTCGCCAAGGCCGGGGAGCAGGTCATCGTCACCGCCGGTGTGCCGCTCGGAAAATCGGGCGCCACGAACCTGCTCCGCATCGCCGAGTCGATCCGACCGAGGACGTGGAATTTCCGTAGGACCGGCGGCGGACGCGACGAGCTCAGCGGTTCCCGGCTAGGACGCTCGATCGCGCGGCATGACTAAACGTCTCGACCAAATGTCTTGGCTAGATATCTCGACCAAATGTCTTGGCTAGATATCTCGGCTAAATGTCTCGACTAAATGTCTTGGCCTTCGACCTCGCGCGCGAGCGCGTCGACGCCGGCTTTGGCATCGTCCATGTAGGGATTGACCGTCAGCGCCTGGCGGTAGGCCTTCAGTGCCTCCTTCTTGGCGCCGAGCTGCTCCAGCACGAGCCCAAGGTCGGTGATCGCCCGGTAGTGCTTCTCATCCAAATTCAGCGTCCGCCGCAGATCGGCCAGCGCCCGCTCCGGATTGCCTGCGAGCACATTGACCTTGGCGCGCAGATACCAAGCCTCGGCCTCTTCCGGCGCGATATCCACTACCGCATCCAGGACGGCGAGCGAGAGGTCGACATCGGAATCGTTGGCGAATTGCATCGCCCGGCTCATGAGAAGATCGACCGTGTCGCTGCCGGACATGGCCCACAACTCTTCGATCGCCTCGGTGATCGGGGCAGCCTCGCCCGGGCTCTTGGCGGCAGAGAGGCGCTCGTAAAGCCCTTCCAACAAGATCGGGCGCTCGGCCGGATCGAAATCTGGGGGAACAACGCCGGCAACATCCTCTTCGGGCGCGTCCAGCGCTTCGCCGGCCGCCGCGTCAGGTAGCTCGAGTTCGGACTCCGGCATGGCGTCTAGGCCGCCGTCGTCTAAGCCTTCGAGATCGAGACCCTCGAGCGCCGGATCCTCCGCGGGCGGCGCCGACGGCTCCGGCTCGTCGTCGAAATGTTCGAAGAATTGGGCGAGGACCACCGGCGGTCCGGCCAAAGCGGGCGTGGGCGCGAGCAGCGCCAAGCCCAAACCAAACACCGCTAACCTATGGCCCGAAAGTCCCATGGGCCAAAAGGTACGGGGCCCCGAGGGGCCCCGTCAAAGCATTTCCGCATTGGCGCCACCGATCCGCTCGGATGGGAGGCAAAACCATATAGGGCGCACCCTGAGGTTACCCCTGGCGCGCCTTGAAGCGGCGATTGGTCTTGTTGATCACATAGAGCCGGCCACGACGGCGAACCACGCGGTTATCCCGATGGCGCTTCACCAGGGCCTTCAAAGAATTCTTGATCTTCATCTCACGCCATCCATTTCGGCTGAAAAACAGTCCGGGCGGCCCTTGGACAAAGGCCGCCCGCGAATTTGGCCGGACCATAGAAAGGGCGGCCGCGTCTGTCAACTTGAGGGTCTCGGGCACGGGTCCCTCACGCCGCCTGTTGACGGCGCAGCTGCAGGCCCATATAGTGAACCATATGGTTAAGTATTCAAACACCGCACTCGACCGCACCTTCGCCGCCCTCGCCGACCCGACCCGGCGGGCGCTGCTGGCAAGGCTCGAGCCGGAGGCCGACGGCATGCCGGTGAGCGCCCTGGCCGAGCCCTTTCGATGTCGCTGCCTGCGATCCTGAAACATTTGAAGGTGCTGTCGGACGCCGGCCTGATCACACGCAAGAAGACCGGCCGCACCGTGATTTGCCGCCTCGCCGCCGACCCCATGGAGCACGCCATGGACTGGCTCAACCGCTATCAGCGCTTCTGGACCGAACGGCTCGACAATCTCGCAGCCTTTGTGGAGGAGACACCATGTCCGCCAACGCAAGCCTCGCAGCCAAGCCAAGCCTCACCCTCAAACGTCATCTCAATGCCCCGCCGGAAAAGGTCTACGACGCCTGGACCGACCCCGAAAAAATCGTGAAGTGGTTCGGGCCGGATTCCGGGGAGGTCCGCCACGCAGAGACCGATGTCCGCGTCGGCGGCCGCTATGCGGTCTGCTTCTTCACCGAGGACGGCGAGGAGCACAATGTCAGCGGCATCTATCGCGACGTGATCCCGGGCGAGAAGCTCGCCTTCACCTGGGCCTGGCGCACCATGCCGGAACGGGAATCGTTCTTGACCGTTCTCATCACACCGGATGGCGATGGCACCCTGCTCACGCTGATCCACGAGCAATTCTTCGACGAGGAGGCCCGTGACCGCCACCGCGAAGGATGGACCGGATGCCTCGACAAGCTGGAACGTTTCGTCGCGTAGGAGGAACCATGCCCATTCCATCGAAGACGATCACACCCTGCCTCTGGTTCGACACCGAGGCCGAAGAGGCCGCGAAGTTCTACTGCTCGGTCTTTGACAATTCGCACATTACCTACACCAGCCACTACGGCGAGGAAGGTCACGAGATCCACGGCAAGCCCGCAGGCTCCGTCATGTCCGTCATGTTTGAGCTCGACGGGCAGAAATTCACCGCGATGAACGGTGGGCCACTGTTCAAGTTCGACGAGGCCGTCTCCTTCCAGGTCGCCTGCAAGGACCAGAAGGAGGTCGATTACTATTGGGAAGCGCTGACCGCCGGCGGCGAGGAAGGGCCGTGCGGCTGGCTCAAGGACAAGTTCGGACTGTCCTGGCAGGTCGTACCGACCGTGCTCTCCGACTTGCTGACGGACAAGGACTATGCAGCCTCCCAGCGCGTCATGAAGGCGTTCATGCAGATGAAGAAATACGACATCGCCGCACTGCACCGCGCCTTCGAGGGGACCTGAGGCCATGAAGTATCTGTGCCTCGCCTACGGCCGCGCGGAGGACTGGAAGACCCTGTCCAAGACGGAGCAGGAGGCCCTGCTCGCCCAGGACGACGTGCTGCGGAACAGGGGCGATCTCGTCGCCGCCGTTAAACCTCACGTCACCACGCTGAGGGCCTGGGACGGCACGCCCGTCACCAGCGAAGCCCCGGCCGACGCGACGCAGCTCCCGCTTGCGGGGTTCGGCGTCATCGAAGCCGCCGACTTGGACGAAGCCATTCGACTGGTCACGGATACGCCGTGCGCGCGCGCGAACGGCCGGGTCGAGATCAGGCCGATCATGGCCATGAACGCCGTCAACCTGGAGGGCGCTTGATATGAGCGACACCCGCACCGTGCCCCGTTTCGTCATCAGCCGCACATTCGACGCACCGCTGGACCGCGTGTGGAGAGCCTGGACCGAGCCGGAGCAGTTGGCTGCGTGGTGGGCCCCAAAGGATTCAAATCCGATGTGAAGACGCTCGATCTGAAGCCGGGCGGTCTCTTCCACTACTGCCTGGAATCGCCGCAAGGCAGCAAATGTGGGGTCGCATGGTCTTTCGCGAGATTGTTCCCGAGGAACGGCTGGTCTTCATCAATTCCTTCTCCGACGAGACCGGCGTCTGACGCGTCATCCCTTGACGCCCGATTGGCCGCAGCAAACGCACACCACGATCAGCTTCACCGAAGAGAACGGCAAGACGACGGTGACCGTCGAATGGGTGCCTTACGAGGCGACCGCATTGGAGTGCGAAACATTCGACAAGGGCCGGGACTCCATGCAAGCGGGCTGGACCGGGACCTTCGAGAAACTCACAGATCATCTGGACCAAGCATAATTTTCCGATTGGAGCTCAACATGCGACTGAACCCATACCTGAACTTTCCAGGCACCTGCCGCGAAGCCTTCACAGCCTACCAGAAAATCCTCGGCGGCGACATCGTGGCCATGATGACCTTCGCCGAGATGCCGGGCGACTATACCCCGCCGCCTGAACTCAAAGACATGATCGCGCACGCGCGCCTCGCCATCGGAGATCAGGTCCTGATGGCCTCCGATGCCGGCCCGGATCACTACAAGCCGATGCAGGGCACGTCCGTCACGCTCAATATCGACGATCCGGACGAGGCCGAACGCACCTACGCCACGCTCGCCGAGGGAGGCGCCGCCGAGATGCCGCTTCAGGAGACCTTCTGGGCCTTCAAATTCGGCACGCTGACGGATCGCTTCGGAACACGCTGGATGATCAATTGCATGAAACCGGACTGAGGCCAAAGGGACTGACCAACACGGTGCCGTCCGGTTCTCAGGCGAGGCCCCGGCACAATAGGGAGACACACAATGACCGAGACGACGACATCCGAAGAAAACGCCGAGGGCACGTGCATGCAGCCCGAACCTCAAGAGGAGCATGACTGGTTGCACAGGCTGATCGGGAACTGGCGCTTCGAAGGCGAATGCGTCATGGGGCCCGACCAGCCGCCCATGAAGAGCACGGGCGAAACAACGGTCCGCTCGCTCGGCGGTCTGTGGATCTTGTGCGAGGGCACAGGCGATGCGCCGGACGGCACGCCCGTGAACAGCATCATCACGTTGGGCTACGATCCGCAGAAGAAGCGCTTCGTCGGCAGTTTCATTGCTTCGTGCATGACCCATCTTTGGATCTATGACGGAAAGCTGGACGAGAGCGGCAAGGTCCTCACGCTCGACACGCAAGGGCCGAGCTTCTCAGGCGATGGGAGCCTTGTCCCCTACCAGGACATCGTCGAGATCGAGAGCGACGATCACTGGATCCTGAAATCCCGGACACCGGGCGAAGACGGCGCGTGGGTCGAATTCATGACGGGGCATTACCGGCGCACGGCCTAGGTCAGCGGCGCCGTTCCCGGCCGAACAGTCCCTCATGTTCGGGGCGCCGTTCGCGCGTGCCTTCGCGGGCGCGCGCCGCTTCGCCTTCGTGCCCGAAGATGCCGAGACCGAGCGGCCCGCGTTCCTCCTCGCGCCGCTCCCCCTCGCGCTCTTCCGGAGCCGCCGTATGGATCACATGGCAGGGCCGGTGACGAACCTCGTCCATTTTGGGCTGGATGATGTGGTCGAGCGCGTTGAACGGAAAGGCGAGCGATCCGGCGAGCGCGTTCAACACCGGCGCGCCTTCGAGATGAAGCTTAGGATGGTCGAGATTGCCCTGGATGGCGAAGGGCTGCGAGGTCTCGATGAGCTCCCGCTGCAAGGGCTGCGGCTTGAAGCGCAAATCGATGGTCTCGCGCCGCAGGTTCACATAGCCCACGCCGACGATCTGGACTTCGCGGGTCTCGAACACGAGGCCGTGGGTGGTTGCACGGCCCTCGTCGAACGCGAACGGGGCGACCACGCAGACGAGTTCGGCACCGCCGCCGTCGCGCCCGCGCGATAGAAGCCAGGCCGGGATACTCATGCCCGTCAGGTTGATCAGATCGGACCCGATCCAGCCGTCGCGCAAGGACGACGTCGCCGACCCGCTCAAGGTGCGGGGAATCTCGGTCACGCTGTCGCCGGAGCCGGACAGATCGTACTCCACGTCGAGCGAGCCGCGGACCGGGAACGGCATTTTCGCCTCGTTCAAGATGCGGCCGATGCGCAGACTGTCCACGCTGCCCTTCAACGCGAAGCTGGTCGGTTTCTTCTGGGTGTCGATCTTGCCCGACGCACTCGCCCGGCCGCCGAGATAGGTGAGCGACAGCGGCTCCAGTCCGACAATCCCGTCAAGGTAGGTGACGCGTCCCTTGATCTCACTGGCGCCGCTTCCGCCGCCCGCGATTTTCGCCACATCGATCTTGAGGTCGACCGGAAGGTCTTTCCACATCTTGCCGTAATCGACGACATCCAGATCCTTCTTGTCGACGTTCTCCAGATAGGTGACGCCGACCGCATGAAGCTTGCGCATGTCCGACAAATGCAGGAGCGGCGAGAAGACGCTGCCCGTCAGGGCCGGCTTGCTGTCTGAGACGGTGCCGCTGAGCTCGCCCTTGATCGTGGTCTCGCCGGCCAAGGCCGTCCCGGCCAGGTCGATCTTGTTCTTGCCGCCCGAGACGGTGCCGTCGAACTTGACCGGACCGACATCGGCGACCTTGGAGCCGAGCGCGGCGGCCAGGGCTTCGAAGCTTGGAACGTCGAGACTCGTGACAAGCTTGAAGTCGTCGCCGGCCTGCACATCGTCGAAGCTCAAGGTCAGCGCAAGCGCAAGCAGCTTGCTGCCCGTCACCTTCGCGGAAAGCGCCTCCAGCCCGAGCGATCCGTCCGCATCGGAAACGGCGAAGTCCCCGGTAAACCGGCCGAGCCCTTCGACGTTCTTCTTCACGGTCAGGTCGAGGAACTCCGTTGTCGGAATATCGATATCGCCCTTCAGGTCGACGCCCTTGAAGTCGATGATGTCCTTCACGTCGCCTGTGATGCGGACGCCCGGATGCTTCGCATCGCCCGCGAGGACGACCAAATCGTAGACTCCGAGCCGGCCCTGCTTGTCCTTGTACAGGCGCTCGGCCGTGATCGGCCCCAAGGTGCTGAGTGTGGTGTCGAGCGCCGTGGTGTCGATGGTGAGGTCGCGCACCAGAACGCCGGCGTGGGAGCCTTGCAACTTTCCCGAGAAGCCCGTGACGCCGACTTTCAGGAACGGCCAGACCTGGCTGTCTGGCTGTTCGTGCTGCTTGATCTTGCCGTCCAGCACGAGGTCGAGTCCCGTCCCGGCGGATAGATCCTCGATACCGCCGGTGAGCGTGTAGACATCGCCCGACTCGAAGGCGAGCTCGAGATCGAGATCCGACAGTTTCAGGGCTTCGAGCGAACCCGATATCTGCCCGGAAAGGTCGAAGGTCCCCTGCAAGTCGCCCTTGATCTCGTAAATGGTGAGGAGCCGCCCGAGCGACGGCGCCTTGGCCGTCACTTTGAGATCGACGGCGTCGCCGGCCGAACCGAACGTGTAGTCGCCGGTGAACCCCGCCGCCAGGCCAGCATGGGCGACCGAGAAGTCGAACGTCCGTTCGTTTCCGCCCGCCAGCGGCTTCACGTCGCCGTCGAGCTTCCAAGGTTCGCCGTTCAGGCTCCCCTTCGCGTGCACGTCGATCGACCCGTCGTCCTTGGCCTTGCTGACCACCGCATCGAGGCGGTAGCCGAGCGTGAACCCGCTTTCCTGATCCGTAAGATCGAGCGTGGCGTCGCGCAGCTCGAAATTGCTGGAGACGTTGGAGTGCACCACGTTTTCGACAAAGGCGGCGATCGCTTCAACGCCCGCCGCTTCGGTGTCCCGGCCCGCGGGGATGTCGATCGCGACCTTGAGGCCGTCGACGGTCAGGCCGCTGAGGTCCAGGTGGCCCCTCAGCAGGGGCAGCAGCGGAATCTCCACAGAGACCGCCTTGATCGAGAGCATCTTCATGTCGGACGGCAATCCGCTCTCGGCCGCCGCGATGTCTTGCAGCGACACGGTCGGCGCAAGGCTGAAGCCGATCTCGACGGGCCCGCTGACCTTGACCGGGACGTCGATCGCCTCCGTCAGGAAGTACTCGGCAGCCTTCCGCCGCACCTCTTCCAAGGGTCCGGCCGAGAGCACGACAAGGCCCATGACCGGGATCGCGAGGATCAGAAGGAAGACGAAACCGACCTGGAGGATCGTTCGGAGGAACGATGAGAGACTCATGGAGAACGGCTGCCACGGTTGCGGAGCCGCGAGCCTACTCCAATGCCGGAAGCCCGGAAAGCCACGAGGTTGTCGGCGGTGGCGATGCAACTCCGTGTAACGCGCTGTGGACAGAGCGGCCCGTTAACACCTCGTTAAGAATTGAGGGGCTAGCGTTTCAGGGCTCAACCGAACGGGAAGTTAACAATAAAGGCGTTTCGGCCCGGACAGGAATGGGCTCCTGGCCGGGCCACTTCCCGCCAACCCCGACAGACCGGCGCCGCGAAGGTCATGGCTAGGACGTTCCGTCCATGACCTTCCGCTTGTACTCGTCTTCGGTGATCGTACCGCCGCTCTCGGCGGTCTTGCCGGCGTCGTTGGCCGGCAGGAACTCCTGCAGCATGTCGATCCGTTTCCAGGCCGGGAAGGGCGCCTCGCCGTTCGCGTCCGGCACGTAGCGGCTCGTGCTGCCGTCGCGCTCATGCTTGTGGATGTAGCGCGCGCAATTGATGAACGCCTTGTCGACCGTGACCTCCACCACGAACTCGGCGCCGGGATAGCGCCGCATATGCGCCTCGTTCTGCGACAGGGACGCCGTGCCCTGCACCCGCACGCGATGGGGCGTGCACATGTCGATGAACAGCAGGCCGACCTTGCCCGTGGCGGAGATGTTGCCGGCCGAGAAATACATGCCGTTTCCGTTGTAGCTCGGAAACACGATCGTCTTTTCGTCCACCACATGGGCCACGCCCACATTGCCGCCTTTGTAGGAGACCGTGGGCTCTCCGTCGCCGTTCACCGTCGAGAGAAAGAAATAGTCGCGGGTCTCGATGAAGCCCGCCATCTCGGGATCGAGCGTATCGCGCACAACCGCAAAGACCACTGCGTTTGCGAGCGGCCGGGTCTGCAACTCATCCTGAAGTGCGCGCTGTTGCGGCGTATAGAACGCGTCCGGATTGGGCATGGACGCTTCGTCTTCCGTCTCCATCGTCTCTCTCCCTTTGTGGTTCCCGTCGGGGACCTTCGCGAGGCCGGTCCGTCTCGTTCTGTGCGGCCGTATCGTACCAGACCGTGCCCTTGGCGGGCTTGTCCGTTTCTGCTGCCGCCTGCCCCGATTCCGATTGCCGTGGAGGCCCAAAGACTCCGGACCCGATGGCGGGCGCACGAGGTTGCACGCCTTGGGCGGGCGGTCAGGCCACGAGGCCGAACCTGCTCAACTCTTGTCCTTGTCGTAGAGTCCCCGGCTTCGACCCGTTTGGAGAACTCGGTCTCGCCGCCCTCGGACAGGAGCTTGGCCTGCGCTACCCAATCGTCGCGGGTCACGCGGCCCTTGAAGCCTTCGAGGTTGGCGTTGACCCAGGCCACTTCGTCCTCGGTCCAGTTGGCGATCTGATCGAAATGCCAGAAGCCCAGCCGGTTGCAGAGCTTCTCGAGCTTCGGCCCGACGCCTTTGATCTTCTTGAGATCGTCGCCCTTGCCGCCGCGCGGCGCATCGAGCGTCACGGGCTTGACGCCTTCGTTGACGCCTTCGTCGACACCGTCGCGGTCGAATCCGGATCCACGGTTCTTTCGGCGACGGCAGCCGGTGCGAAGACCGCCGGCTTGACGGTTGCATCGGCGATCCCGGTTCCCCGGCCCTCGAGCCGCGCTTCGAGCGACCGATCAGCTCATCCTTCTCGTGGCCGGCGGTGTGGCATCTCTCCAGCTCGGCACGCAAGGACCGGACCTCGGCGGCCGCGCCGTCCGATTCGGCCTTGCGGCGTCCACCCCAGATGAGCCACCCCGCAAAGAGCCCGAGCAAGGCCGCGAGCAGGATCAGGACCCAGATTTCTCCGACCAAAAAGCCCCAGTTCTTGAACATACGAAATCCCCTCTATCTTCCTGTCGAGCCAGTCACTGAGAAAACGCCAAAGTGACGCGTCTGTTCGCGGCCCGCCCTTCCTCGGTGTCGTTGTCGGCGATCGGCTGGGTGTCTCCGTAGCCGGTCGCCGAGATCGCGTCCTCCGGAACGCCCCGCGCGCGAAGGGCCGCCACCACGGCGTCGGCGCGCTTCTGGCTCAGGGTCTTGTTGAACGCGCTGTCGCCCTGGCTATCCGTGTGTCCGCCGACCTCGACGCGCAGGTCGCCGGATTGAACGCATTTCATAACAACCGAAGTCATCGCATTGATGACCCCCATGGAGCGGGCGTCGAGCCGAGCCGAGCCGGTCACGAAATTGACGTCGCGCTTCGACAGAAGGGCGTTGGCCTTGTCCCGGCACTGGCCGTAGCCCGCCACGAAGTCCAGTTGCGGCAGCCAGTAGCCGGCCGTCAGCACCTCGGTCTCGCCGGTCGCCGCGTTCACCCGTTGCGTGCCCTCGGGCGGCAGGTCGTCCGCCGCCGCGACCGAAACGGCGACATCGCCGCCGAGATCCGTCGACAGGCCCTGCTTCAGAAGCTCGAGGTCCACGCCCGGAGACCCAGTCCCCGTGAGATCGAAGCCCTTGTCTCCGCCGGCCGTCTTAAAGGTCAGCGTCTCGAACTCCGGCAACCAGAGCGTCAGCTTCTTGAGCGCCGCCAGGACGGGCCCCGGTTCACCCGAAATCCCCGTGGTTGGATCGCCCGAAACAGCCAAGCCCAGCGCGTCGGCAAGCGCCTCGGGCGTCAGCCCCTTGGGAAGCTTGCCGTTGACCGATGCCCCGTCCGACGCCGAATAGGCCAACTGGAAGTTCACCGGCTTGCCGTCGTCGAGATAGTCGAACGACGAGTCGATCATGTAGCCGGGCGGCACGTCCTTCAGTTCCGCCAGCGCCGCCTCCCCATCGGCCGGGCTCGCGGCGAGGCCCGAAAGGCGCAGCGTCTTGTCCGACATGGTCAGCGTGCCCTTGGTGAGCTTGGACAGCGCGCTGAGCCCGTCCTGCGCCACGATCGTCCAAGCGCCGGGGGCGCCCGAGGCAAGCTTCAAGGCCGAAGCATCGTGGTCCAGGACGACCGCGATCCCTTCCCGCGCGGCCTCGGTCGGCACGTGGCCCGAAACGGTGATGACGTTGCCGGATTTCTCCGCGGAGAAGGTATAAGGCGAGGCCGATTCCAGGACCGTCATCTTGTCGCGCACGACCCGGCGGCCCTTGACGATGCCGAGCGTCTCGAGAAGCCGGTACCGTTCGCCGTTGCTGTCGGCGAGGCCGCCCACTTCGATGTCGCGGCCGGAGACGGCCGTCGTCACGCCGTGCACCGATCCGGCGACGGCGCCGCTGGCGCCATCGGTCACCGCTTGCTCGATCCGCTTGGCATCATGCTTCGCGCCGTACCAGCACAGCCCCGCGACGCCCGCAATGAACACCAAGATCCCTAAGAGCTTCCGCACCGGTTACGCCCTCCTTCGCTTCCCGCATCTCCGTGAGGCCGCCAACGCGACGTGGCCTTGCACCGCAAATCAGACGGCGCGAGTCCTCAAAAGACGAACGACACCATGCCGCTTACACCCGGTGCGGCGCAACCTCGGAGTGCCCGCGCGGGTCTTTGGCCGCGCTCCGGCGCAGTCCGGCGCTCTTGACGAGGCTATAGATGGCGGGAATCACGATCAGGGTCAGCACCATCGACGAGGCCATGCCGCCGATCATCGGCACCGCGATACGCTGCATCACCGCGCTGCCGGCACCATGCGCCCAAAGGATCGGCAAGAGCCCCGCCACGATCGCCGCCACCGTCATGATCTTCGGGCGCAGGCGGCCGGCCGCGCCCGCAACGATCGCCGCGTGCAGGTCGCGTGCCCCGAAGGCACGGCCCTCATGCGCGCACGCCGCCATCCGGTCCTTCACGGCGCGATCCAGATAGATCAGCATCACCACGCCCGTTTCCGCAGACACACCGGCCAGCGCGATGAAGCCCGTGACAGCGGCGACCGAGAAATTGAAATCGAGCCACCACATGAGCCAGATCCCGCCGACCATGGCGAAAGGTACGGAGAGCATGACGATGAGCGTCTCGGTCAGGCGCCCGAAATTGAGGTACAGCAGCACGAAGATGATCAGCGCCGTGAGCGGCACGACGACCTGCAGCCGTTTCTCGGCGCGCTGCAGATATTCGAACTGGCCGCTCCAGGTCAGGTAATAGCCGGGCGGAAATGCGACATTCTCAGCCACAGCCTCTTGCGCGTCGGCGACATAGCTGCCGATGTCGCGGTCGCGAAAGTCCACGAAGATGTAGAGCGCGAGCTGCGCGTTCTCCGTCCGGATCATGGACGGACCTTGGGCAACCGTGACGGTGGCCACTTCGTTCAACGGCACAGTGCCGCCGGCCGGCGTCGGAATCAGCACCTCGTTGGCGATGGCCTGCGGATCGTTGCGATAGTCGCGCGGATACCGCACCGCGACCTTGTACCGCTCGCGTCCCTCGACCGTCGTGGTGACGGCATTGGCGCCAAGCGCCGTGGCGATGACGTTCTGCACATCGCCCACCATCAACCCGTAGCGCGCCAGGCGTGCGCGGTCGGGGTCGATATTGACGTAATAGCCTCCGGTGGCGCGCTCCGCATAGGCGCTGGTCGTGCCCGGCACGTCGCGAACAACCGCCTCGATCTGCCGCGCGAGCCGCTCCATCTCGTCGAGATCGCGGCCGATCACCTTGATGCCGACGGGGGTGCGGATTCCGGTGGACAGCATGTCCGTGCGCGCCTTGATCGGCATGGTCCAGGAATTGGACACGCCAGGGAACTGCAGCGCCGCGTCCATCTCCGCAGTCAGCTTGTCGACGGTCATGCCGTCCCGCCAGGCAACTTCCGGCTTCAGGTTGATCACCGTTTCGAACATGCTCATCGGCGCGGGGTCCGTAGCGGTCGCCGCGCGTCCCGCCTTGCCCCAGACGGACTCCACCTCGGGAAACCTCTTGATGATCTCGTTCTGGGTCTGCAGCAGCTTGCTCGCCTCCGTGACGGAGATGCCGGGCAGGGTCGTCGGCATATAGAACAGCGTGCCTTCGTTGAGGGCGGGCATGAACTCGCTGCCGATCTTGGAGGCGGGCCACCACGTCGCGGCGAGCACGGCGGCCGCGATCAGGACCGTGACCACCCGGAAGCGCATGGCAAGCGCGATCGCCGGCCGGTAGAGCCAACTCAGGACACGGTTCAGCGGGTTTTTGTGCTCAGGCAGAATACGGCCGCGCACGAACAGGATCATCAACGCGGGCACGACGAAGATGGACAAGAGTGCCGCCGCACCCATAGCAAAGGTCTTCGTATAGGCGAGCGGCTTGAACAGACGCCCCTCTTGCGCCTCGAGCGCGAAGATAGGCAGGAACGAGACCGTGATGATCAACAGGCTGAAGAACAGGGCAGGCCCGACCTCGACCGCCGCCTCGATGATGACCTCGCGACGGGGTTTGCCGGGCGGTGCATGCTCCAGCCGCTTGTGTGCGTTCTCGATCATCACGATCGCGGCGTCCACCATGGCGCCGATGGCGATGGCGATGCCGCCGAGGCTCATGATGTTGGACGAAAGCCCCAAGGCCCACATGCAGATATAGGCGATGAGCACGCCGAGCGGCAGGGTGATGATCGCTACGAGCGCGCTCCGCGCATGCATGAGGAAGATCACGCAGACCAACGCGACGATCAGGCTTTCCTCGATGAGCGTGCGCTTCAACGTATCGATGGCGCGGTAGATCAGATCGGAACGGTCGTAGACCGTCTCGACGGTTACGCCCTCGGGCAGGCTGGGCGCAATCTCGGCAAGCTGCTCCTTGGCGCTCCGGATCACGGACAACGCGTTCTCGCCATAACGTTGCAGGACGATGCCCGAGACCACCTCCCCGTCCCCATTCACCTCGGACAGCCCCCGGCGCTCGTCCGGGGCAAGCGCGACGCGCGCGACGTCCTTGAGGAGCACCGGCACGCCTGCGTCGTTCTTGACGACGATGGACTCGATATCCTCGATGCCGGAGATGTAGCCACGGCCGCGCACCATGTATTCCCGCTCGGAGAGTTCGAGCGTGCGCCCGCCGACATCCATATTGCTCTCGCGGATCACGTCGGTGATCTTGGACAGCGGAATGCCCAGCGATTGCAGCCGACGCGGATCGACGATCACGCTGTACTGCTTGACGAAGCCCCCGACGCTCGCCACCTCGGCGACGCCCTGGGCTTTGGACAGGCCGAAGCGCACATACCAGTCCTGCAGCGTCCGCAGTTCGGCGAGGCTGTGTTGCGCACTCCGCAAGACATATTGGTAGACCCAGCCCACGCCCGTGGCATCGGGCCCGAGTTCGGGGGTCACCCCGGCCGGAACGTCTCCGGCCGCCGCGCTGAGCGATTCCATCACGCGCGAACGCGCCCAGTAGATGTCCGTGCCGTCGTCGAAGATCACATAGACGAACGAAACGCCGAAGAAGGAGAAGCCGCGCACCGTGCGCGCTTTCGGCACGGTCAGCATGGCCGTGGCGAGCGGATAGGTGACCTGATCCTCCACCACCTGCGGCGCCTGTCCCGGATATTCGGTGTAGACGATCACCTGCACATCCGAGAGATCGGGGATCGCATCCAGGGGAACTTTCTGCACCGCGTAAAGGCCGAGCAGCGTCACGAACACCGTGGCGATGCCCACCAGGACGACGTTCCGCGCCGACCAGCGAATGATGCCCGCGATCATGGCGCCGCCTCCTCATGGTCGAGGTTCCGGAGCGCGGCTTTCAGGTTGCTCTCCGAATCGATCAGGAACGTCGCGGACGTGACCACCTCTTCGCCCTCGCCGAGGCCGTCCAGAATTTCCACGAAGCCATCGCCCCTGCGTCCCAGCTTCACCGGGCGCGGCGCGAATTTGCCGTCGCCCTTGGCGACGAGGACGGTCTTTGTCGTACCGCTGTCGATCACCGCGCTCGCCGGCACGGCCGTGACGGGTCCGGTCTTCCGGCCCGGGTGCAAGACGATGTCGGCGTACATGCCGGGCCTGATGCGGCCGTCTTCGTTTTCCAGCACGATCCGAACCGGGATCGTGCGCGTTTCCAGCTTGCGCATCTCCGGATAGATGAAGCTCACCTCCGTCTCGACGGGATCGTTGGGAAAGGCGCGCAGCGTGACCGTGGCGGGCGTCCCCACCGCGATGTCGCCGATATCCGCTTCGGCAACCTCCGCGATCACCCACATGCGCGTGTGATCGGCGATACGGAAGAGTTCCTCGCCGGCCTCCACGAACTGTCCGTTGATGGCGCTTTTCGAGGTCACGTCACCCGTCGCGGGCGAGGGCCAATCCAACGTACGCGGATTGTCTTTGGTCTTCTGCACCGCTTGGATGCGGCTCTGCGGCACGCCCAGATTGCGCATCTTCTGGATCGCACCCTCGAGATCGCGCCGGCCGCGGCCTTGCGCGCGCAACGCGACGAGAAGGTCGGCCTGCGCCAGCTGGATCTGCGGGCTGTAAAAGCGGAACAGCGCCTGGCCCTTCGTCACCTCCTGCCCAGTCTTGTCGACGAAGAGATCCTCGATATAGCCGTCGGACCGCACGGTTACGATCGTCAGCAGGGACTCGTCGTGCTCGACCGCACCGGCGGCACGGACATCTCGCGAGATGATCCGCTTGCCGGCCTTTTCCGTACGCACACCGCTACGCTGCACCTTGCCCGGACTGATCGAGATGGTGCCGTCGTCGGGCTCGTCGCCCGCATAGACCGGGATGTAGTCCATGCCCATGGAGTCCTTCTTCGGCACGGGCGAGGTGTCGGCGAGTCCCATAGGGTTGCGATAGTAGAGGATCTTCCGTTCGGACCGCGCGGCGTTACCCTCGGGCGCTCCCGCCATGTCCATCGGCGTGGGCTGCTCGGCCGGCCGCGCGTTCACGAACCAATACGTGGCCCCGGCTCCCGCCAGGAGTCCCACCGCAAGTGCCGCGGCGCTTGTCAGACGCTTCATGTGTTGCGTCTCCAAATGATCGTTGCGTCACCCCTGCCCTAAAGCTGCAGGAGACCTCGATGCACCGGGCCGCGCGCAAGCGGATACAGTGCGCGGACCCATAAGTGCCGTGTTGCTGTCGAGGGTTAGACGCGCGGAGGAGGAGACGGCGGGACGACGGACGCCGCCCGAAGCTGTGCGGTCGGACGCGCCGTCCGAACGGCGGCGAGCGGGAGAGACGGTGTCGTGGGCGCCACGGCCAACAGTCCGCTCATGGCGAGGCCGAGGCACAGGCATTTCCCGCCGCAAGCGCCGTCGGAACACGGCCCGTGAGGCTTGGCGGGGCTCGCTGGGCCCGCATCGTGGTGGGTCGACGCCCGTGTCGCGTGCTTCTCGCAATCGGCAGGCATCGCGGGCGGGACCGGCCCAGCCGCATCCATGGCATGCGTCATGCCCATCGTGCCAGCCATATGCACGGCCGCACTGGCGTTCGCCGCGGGCAAAGCGGCAAGCGCGCATACGATCAGCGTCGTCACGATGGTTCTGAACCTGGCCATGTCAGGTCGAATCTCGTCTCGGCGGCCCGGAACGTCAAGTGACGAGGCCGTGAGGTCGTTAACGGTGCTCAGTTGGACTTCTCGGAAACGGCGCGCATCACCGGCCATTCCGCTTTCAGATATTTGCGGAACCACGCGGTGTATCGCGCAGGAGCCGCCAAGGCGTCGGCTTGCACCTCTCGGACGGACACCCAGCGATAGTCTTCCGCTTCTTCGGGGTTCGGCACGATGGGGCCGTCGTGGACGCCATGAAAGACATGGACGATCTCATGTTCGATCATGTCGTGATCGAGCTCCGCGCGGTAGCGGATCGTGCCGATCGCCTCGAGGGGGCACAGAAAACCCATCTCCTGCGGCAATCGGCGTTCCGCGGCGGCGGCGCAGTCTTCTCCGGGGCGCGGATGCCCGCAACACGCGTTGGTCCACAGCCCGCCCGAATGATATTTGCCGATATGGCGCTTTTGCAGGAGCAGGCGGTCCGCACGGTCCCAGACGATCACGGAAAAGGCGCGATGCAGTAAGCCTTGCCTGTGAACGTCATGCTTCTCGCCGGTGCCGATCTCGCGATCGCAATCGTCAACGAGAATGACCTTCTCAAGCGTTTCCATGACGCCAACGTCTTGAATTGGGCTGGCGCTGTCAAGGGGCGCAGGAGCGGTTGGCGGGGAGCTCGCGATCGGCGCGTCAGCACTCCATCTTTGCCGTCACGACGCGGCTTGGCATGCCCCGTCGCCGCGGGACTCAACTCTCGCTGATGGCATTGGCATGGCACCGGCTGGCCATGCCGGACATCGTCCATCGGGTCAGAGAATCGCTGCGGCAGATGACGAGCGCCGCAAGCATGACGCCCTGAACCGTCGAGCGCGAAATCTTCGGCCTATAGTCGGACGTGAACTGCGAGACCTGCACAACCCGGTTGAGGGTCGCATAGGCCATGCCGATCGCCAGCAGGCAGAATTGCCGGATGCCCGTGTGCTGACGCGGGATCGCCAGCGTGTAATCGACCGCATCGGCCAAATGTCCAAGCGCGATCGTCGCGAGCCGATGAATGGTCGGGCGGAACTTTGGGCTCCTCGCGGCATCGTCGAAGTCGCCGAGATCCAGGCTCGCCGAACAGAACAGACTCTGCGGCAGATAGCACCGGCCCTGGCGCCGGTCGTCCCAGATGTCCTTGAGGATATTCGTCATCTGCAGACCTTGGCCGAAGCTGGCCGCCCGCTTCTCCAGCGCATCCCGGTGCTCGTCGATGTCCGGGGCATGATCGCAGAAGAGCTCGGTGAGCATCTCGCCGACGACGCCCGCCACGACGTAGCAATAGTCGTCCAGCTCGGCCATGTCGGCCAATCCCGCCGGACGGTTGACATAGGATTTCATGCCCGAGGCCATCTTCGTCAGACATGTGCGGACGGCGTCCTGTTGTCTCGCGGGACGCGCGCTCAAGATCTCGAACAGACCCGGCAGACTCTCGAGAAGACCGATCTCCTCGCCGCTGACCTGACCGGAAAGCTCGGCCGCGAGACGCCGGGAGACGTCTTCCAAGTCGCCCTGCCCCTCGACGGCGGCAAGAAACATATCGAGCTGGGCAAGTTTCCCGTCGCGGTCCGCAAGCTGCGAATCCTCGATCGTGTCCACGGCGCGGCACAGAAGATAGGCCGCGCCGACGGTGTGCCGCAGATCCGGCGGCAGTTTCGGGATGGTCAGCGCAAAGGTACGCGACAACTGCGGAACCAACAGCAGCGGGAGCTCTTCTTTGCCGACTGCGCTTTCCACCACGGTTCCGTCCAAAGTCCCCATCTTGCACCGTTACGCCGCGCGCGGGCGCTCCCATTGAGCCCATCCAGGATGTGTCGCCCCTTGACGAAGGCGGCACATCGGAGATGCGCGTCGCCGTCCACACGAGGCCCGCGGATCTCTGGCTGGCTGCGGTTGCTGCCCAAACTCGCCTATGTACAGGTCCGTATAGAACGCCTGGAGTTATCCCCCCCGGGAGGCGATTTTGGGGCCTCCTCAGATCATTTTCGCAACGCGGTCCGCGTTGGCATGCCGACTCAGTCTAGCACACGCGCCCCGCCGCCGTGTCACGACTTCGTCAGGGTTACGCTTCCGTTCGCCCGAGAACTCTTGAACGACATGGTTTGAACGTCGCCGTCGATGGTGACCCGGATGCGCCCCGCGATGTCGTAGGTCGCGACGTGAAACTCGCCGACATACACTCCCGGGTTGACCTTCAAAAGCTGCCCCGTCTGGTTGATCGCGGTCGAGATGGTCACGCATTTCGCGGCGAGTCTGTAAACCTTGTCGGTCTCGCGTCGATATTTGATCCGGCAGGTCAACTTCTGGGGCGGCTTGTCCATGGCCTGCATCGTGCCGCTGCCACTCCACGTCCCTTCGAGAGGCGTGGGCTCTGCGTGAAGCGGCGCGATCGTCGCGACGAATAGAATGAGGGTCAGCGAAAACAGGCTCCTCATGGGTTCCTCCCTGGGTCGCGGCCTAGCCTAGCCGCCTTTGAGTGTCTGCCGCGCGGCGCTCGTTTGCCCGCTTCGTCCTTCGACGAAGGCAATGAGCGCCGGCAGGACCAGAAGATTGGCCAGCAGCGCCGTTGCCAAGAGCATTATGACGACTTCTCCGAACAGGCGCAGGCTCGGAAGCTCGCTGAGGATCGTGCCGCCGAACCCGACGACCAGCACGAGACACCCGACGGTCAGCGCCGGACCGATCGTGGCGATGGTCTCCTCGAGAGCGGGCTTCACGGCTTCGCCTTTGGACCGCATCAAACGATAGTAGTTCAAGATGTGAATAGCATTGTCCACGGCGATGCCAAACCCGATGGTGAACGCCACCACGCAGGTGAATTGCAGTCCGGCACCCGTAAGATGGAGAATCGCACCCGCCACGGCGATGGGAAGAATATTGGTCAACATGCTGTAGAGACCCGCCCGCAAGGACCAAAACACGAGGCCAATCAGCAGGATATTGAGCCCGATGGCGATCAGAAGGCTCCGGTTGAGCTCGACGATCATCTCGTAGCTCGCCCGGGCCGAATGCGCCGCAATTCCCGTCGCGACAAAGCCCACATCCGGGTGGGCCGCGCGCAGCGCCGCCAGGTCAGCGTCCAGCGCATCCAGGACGGGCACCAGCTCGGAGGCGTCCACGGCGGGGAAATAACCGGCCACAAGCGCCGAGTTATGGTCCACGGACATCATGCGTTCGATGAAGGGCGAGCGTGCCTCTTCGAGAAAGCCCAGAATTTGGTCCTTCTTGAGCCCGCCCTCCAGCATCCAGGTTTCGATGCTGTGCAGGGACACCACCTTTGTCACGAGCGGCAGCTTCTCCAAGGTTTCGTGCGCCTCGCCGACGACGGCCAGGACCTCGGACGAGTCGAGCGGCTTTCCCTCGGGCCATTGGATATGGAGGAGGATCGCTTCGGTGCCGGAGAACTGCTCGTCGACGACATCCATGACCTTCGAGGCCCGGCTGCCGCCGGGCAGGTAGTCCCGGTACTGATAGCTGGGGCTGATCGTGGCGTAGAGGAGGCCCGCGCCTATCGCCACCAGGAGCCCGACGGCGAGGAAGGCGCCGGGGTTGGCAAGAATCCCTCGGCCCAGCCGCCGGCAGCCCGCACTGGTCGCCGCAAAGATGCGGTCCAGCCTGCGATCGGCGCTTTCCTTGGCCCCGCGCCGGCCGAGCAGCAACACCGCAAGCGCCGGCAGCACCGTGATCGTCACCAGGAAGGCCACGGCGGTGCCGATGGCCGCGGTAAGGCCGAACCCCGAGACGAGCGTATGGGGGACCAGCAGGAGCGACAGGAGCGCAATGGCCGTCGTCATGGCGGCGAGCACGCAGGCGGGCCCGATCTCGCGGACCGATGCCGCAATGGCCTCGCGCGGCGCATCGCCTCCGACCAAATTGCGCTTGAGGCCGAACATCAGATGCAAAGAACTCGCGAAGACCAATACCGTGACGAGACCCGGCACCACGCCGGTCAGAACCGTGATCTCCTGCCCGCGCAACTCGGTGATTCCCAGCGTCCACAGGACGGCAATGCCGGCCGGCACGCCGGCAAGCAGCGCATAGATGGGGCTGCGAAAGAATATCAGGCAGATGATCAGCGAGACCGTGAAGCCGGCCCCGATGAGGATGCGCTGATCGCGCTCCAACGCTCCGACGATCTCGAGGCGGAAGAACGCGACCCCGCTGAGATCGCCATGCATGTCCGTGCCCGCCAGTGCCTCGTCCGTCACCGTTCGCAGCTCGTCGGCGACGACCCGGAGATCGTCGATCTTGGGCCGCGGCTCGATGGCGATCACGAACAGCGCCGTCGTGGCGTCGTCGGACAGGAGCTTGCCGGACACGAACGGGTGGGCCAAGAGCCTTTGGCGCAAGACCGGCAGGTCCGCATCGTCAAACTCCATCGGGAAGACCGCCTTGGCGGCGCGGAGGAATCCGGCGGTTCATGCGCCGAGAACATCGACGACACGTATTTCACCCCGTCGACGAAGTGCAGATTCAGGTGCAGATCGCGGAGGTGATTGAGATTGTCGCGCGTAAAGAGATCGTCGGCTTGCACCAGCAGCAGAACGTCCTCGCCGCTCTGCGGATATTGCTTCTCGACCATTTGCAGGTTGCGGAAGCCCTGGGTTCCGGAGCGAAAGATCTCGCGGACATCGCTGGAGAATTCGACCTTGGCCGCCGCAAGAGCCAAGGGGACGGTGAGCACGGCCACAATCAGCAGGGTGATCTTCGGAAAGCGCTGCGCCAGCATCCCAGCTTTTCCAGACCGAACCCAGCCGTCATCGAGTCAATCCCTGGACACTATCGCCCGCTGTTCCCGCCGCTGATGAGCCAAGCTGACGGGAGAGTCGAAGCACGCCGCCGGAGCCTTGTCTGTGATTCTCTTAAGATATCATACGGCGCGACCGGCAACAAAAGCCGATCGGGAAAACGCTTCGGCGCCATGGCCTTAGCGCTCCATACAGGGCTCCGCCGCGGCCAGCGCCCAGAGCCCGAAAATTTTGCGGTAATTGTCGTAGGTGATGGCGCAGGTGCGGTTGAACACGCCCGCGATGGTCTCGTCGGGCCACCCCCCGTCGGGTTGCTGCCGGCTGCGCAGGAACGCCACGCCCGCACGGACCGCCTCGCTGTCGGCCTGGTCGCTCTGAAGCAGGCTCAGCACGGCCCACGACGTCATGACGACCTGCCCGTCCGGGCAACTGACATAAGAGTCCTGTTTGCAGCTCTCGATCGTCTCGCCCCAGCCGCCGTCGGGGAGCTGGTGTGACATGAGAAACGCGGCGGCACGGCGGATCGGCGTAGCGTCGGCGGCGAGCCCGACGGCGCGCAGACCGGAAACCGCGAACCAGGTGCCGTAGGTGAAGCAGATGCCCCAGGATCCGATCCAGGACCCGTCGGCCCGCTGCCGCTTCAGCAGGAACGCACGCCCCCGCTCGATCGCCTGTTCGATGCGGGCCGCGCGCGCGGTGTCCCCATAGCGTGCGCGGTAGCCGACGAGCGCCTGAAGGCAGGCCGACGTACACTCCACGTAGGAGTGGTCGACCATGATATCGGCAAAGACCAAAGACGGATTGAGCGCTTCCATCCAGCTCGGCGTTCGCGCCTTCTCATAGGTCGGCCAACCGCCGTCGCCGTTCTGCCAATCCAAAATCAGATCCGCCGCGTCGTGAAGCCGTTCCGCGGAAATCGGCTGCGCGACATGGGCCTGCAAGGCGATCGCGCTCTTCAGGCCCTCCGCCGTGCAATCGGAAATCGGCCAGCCGTGCTTGCGGTTCGAAAACGGCCAGCCGCCTTTGGATGCATCTCGGAAATAGCGCGCCCGGTCCGGCGTGTCTTCGAGCACCTGGTTGCGTTCGATATAGCCGTGCGCCTCTTCGAGCATGGCCCGCGCCTGGTCCATACGGCCCGTGGCGCAAACGGCCTGCACCGCGAAGGCCGTGTCCCAAAGCCGCGAGGAATTGTAGCCCTGCATATGCGTGCCGTGGTCCCCCTTCCAAAGATACTCCGGCAGTTGCCGGCGATGCGCAGCCACACGCTCCCCGCCGTGCTCGGCGAAGTGCCAGCACAGCATGTTGAGGACCTTGTTGATGGGGCCGATGCAGATGAAGTTGGTGTTCTCGTCTTCCTGGCGGACTTGATCCAGAACGTAGGCGTTGGCGCGATCCCGCAGGCTCTTGCCGGCCACCGCCTCGTACCCGTTCAGCAGGCCGTTCAGGACCCGATAGGTGCGCGAGAGCGGCGTATAGACATCGCTCGCCGCGCAGCGCGTCTGGCTCGCGCGGAAATCGAACCCCTCGAAGGGCTCGCAAAAGATCTCGTCGCGGAGCGCGCGCAAGGCCGGCGTCAACGGGGCCTGAGCCCTGATCCCGTAGAGATAGCTCATGGGCAGGTAGACCATGCGGCTATGGCACCAGAAGCGGGATGGATGGGCTGGCAGCGCTTTCGGCAAGAGCCACAGCTCGGGCGGCACGGGCATCACGCCGTCGTAGTCATACAGATTGAGAAGCGCGAGCAGGAACTTGCCCCAAGGCGGCACGCTGGCCGCGCCGCCACGATCCAGGAGCCAGGCCCGGCCGCGGCGCAGATCGGGGTCCTCCGCCGGAATCCCGAGAAGCCGCTGCGCCACGTAACAAAGAGCCGTCGTGTAGACGTAGCTCTCACCCCCGCTATGCAGCGGCCATCCGCCATCCGGATTCTGCTCGTGCCGGAAATAGCGGACGAAGTCCGCCTCGGTCTCTTGGTCGAAGGGCGCGCCGACAATGTGAGTCGCGGCGATCAGGGTCGGCAGCAGGAACACCGGGCCGCCATAGTCGCCGTGCCAGCTGCCATCGGAGGACTGCGTGTCCTGCAAATGTCGCAGCGCCCGTTCGACGGCATCGGACAGGCCGTTCCGCGCCGCCTGCCGTGCTTCCGGCACGGGCCCGGTCACCCGGGCCGGCCGGCCCGCGGCGCCGTAAGATGTGCGGGGATCTTCCGGTAACCGGGAATGAGACCGGCAAGGGGCCACGTGCTCCAAGAGGCGAACGCGGAGAGCGCGTGCCTCGCGCCGCGCCAATGCCCCGCCCTGGCTTCGCGCCCGACGGTTCGCCGCGCCGCCGTGAAGCCGATTCGGAAAAACGACGTCGCGAAGCTCCGCCCCCGGAGGTCCGTCGCGGCGAGCAGCCCCATGGTCCGGCGGCGCTCGGCCGCGCTTGTGCGCCACGCATCGTACATGGAGCGCCGGATGGCGACGGTATCGTAGCTGTTCTCGGAAAAGACCTGATACAGCGCGTTCGACAGCATCTCCGGCACGCGCGCGGCCGTGCGTCGGTGGCGCGCGTAGTCGGCGACATCGGCGCTGTCGAGCAGCGCTTCCACATCCATCAGCCCCAGCGAAATGCCGATGGCCGTGAGCGGATGGGTGCACCCGACCGCGTCGCCCACCAGGGCCACGTTGCCCCGCCCGTACTCGGTCCGGGTCTGGAACCGCGTCTCCATCCAGGCCGGCTTACGGGCCTTTAAGGAGACCGCAAACGCCTTTGCCATCCCGGCAGGGAGCACGGGCGCCACCGCATCATGGAGCGCGGCGGTGTCGCGACGGAGCCCCGCGGCGGATGGCGGGATGTCGAGGCACATCCGGACCTTATTCGCACCGATGCGGTACACCATGATGGGGCCCGGCCCGCCGCTCATCACGTGGCCGTAGCCTTCGGCCGGCAGGTCCACGTCGTTCAGGACAATGCCGCCCATGATGGAGATGCCGACGGACCCGTCGCCAAGACCGAGCAGGCGGCGCGTCCCGGAGCGTCTGCCGTCGGCGGCGACGATCCGGGCCGCATTGATCTGAATCTCGGCCCCTGAGTTGCTGTCGAAATAGGCCGGCGCGGGCGACAGCCTGGTGAGCCGCGCCGGCGTGACATAATCGATGCCGGGAAGCGCGGCGGCCTTGCGGCGAAGCTCGCTGACGAGTTCGCCGTGGTCGAAACTCGCGGCCGTCATCCCGTCGGGGTACGGCAGAACGATGGGCTCGGACCCGTCTTCGGGATGCACCACGAAGCCCCGCCGCGGACCGTTCTCGGTAATGGCCTCCAGGGCGCCCAAGCCCAGGCGCTCGAGGCTCTGGACGCCGGACGGATGTATCCACTCGCCCGCAAATCGCTCCGACGCGCGGGGGTTGGACTCGAGCAGCAGGACGGTCGCGCCGTGCCGCGCAAAGGCGATCGCGGCGGCACACCCGATCGGTCCCGCACCAATCACTGCAACGTCATGACCCGTTCGCACCGAGATTCCACCGGCTGTCGAGAAACATGCTGAATCGTAACGGTTTCCGCCGGTCTTGGCCATCCCGCTATGGGGCAGAGCCAGGGGTGGACCGGTGCGGCCGATTGCACCGCCTTAGCTATCGGCGACACGCCCCATCCAGTCGCGACAGACCCGCGCGGGCCCTCCCAACCGGGCTCCAGGAGCAATAAAGTGGGCGTGTCCGCGCACCAAGTGGAACGTCCCCCTTGGACCGTATTTCGCCGCGATCGCTGCGCCGCGCGAAACCGTTCGCTGCGGCGAACTCGCGCACCCGCTCGTACTGCCGTGCGATCGCCGCGACGGCCGGCCGCCCGAACGGTAGAATTCCCACGAGGAAGAGTAGCAAAAGGACTGGCCAAGACCGGGCACGTTTCCGGAAAGACATGCCACCACCCGACGCCAAATTGAGACAATACGCTGCTAGAGTGGTAAGCTAACCAAATGCACGCAGCCGAACAATCCGGACGAAACAGATGTATCGGCATGGTCGTCCCCGCGACGGACTCCGTCTGCTGATTATTGCCGGGCTTGCCCTTGGATTGATCGTGTCCGAGGCCGTCGCCGCAATGGCGGCCGCCCCGGGGGATTGGGAGGCGTGCACGGACCAATCCGGCGATGCCGCCATCGCCGGCTGCACGGCGGTGATCGGCGACGAGAGCGAAGCCGAGGATCGCCGGGCGCGCGCTCATTACAATCGTGGCCTCGAACGCCAGATCAAGGGCGAACTCGACAGCGCGATTGCCGACTACGACGAAGCGTTGCGGCTCAATCTTCGCCATCCGGCGGTCCTCACCAACCGGGGCAGCGCCTATCGCGACAAGGGCGATTACGACCGGGCGCTTGCCGATCACAACGAAGCCATCGAAGTCGATCCCAGCTACGTGAAGGCCTACAACAACCGGGGCAATGTCCACGACGCAATGGGCGATCACGCGGCGGCCGTCGCCGACTACACGAAGGCGATCGAGCTGAACCCGGACTATGTATCCGCCTATTTCAATCGCGGCATCTCGCACGGACGCGCGCGCGACCACGCCAGCGCCGCCGCGGACTTTAGCACCGCGATCAAGCTCAAGCCCGACTATGTGGAGGCCTATGTCAGCCGCGCCAACGCCTATGACGGCCTCGACGATTTCGACGCCGCCATCGCCGACTACACGACGGCGATCGCGCTGCGGCCCGAAGCGGCCACGTCCTACAACAAGCGCGGCAGGGCCTATATGGACCGGGGCGACAGCGAAGACCACGACCTTGCCATCGCCGACTTCACCAAGGCGATCGAACTCGACCCGGAACTCGCCGACGCCTATTACAACCGAGGCTTTCTGTACACGTACAATGTCGCCGATGGGGACTGGATGCGGTCGATTGCCGACCTGACCAAGACCATCGAACTGAAGCCGGACTATGCGGAGGCCTACTTCAATCGCGGCGCGGCCTATAGCGCGATGAAGGACAAGGACAATGCCATCGCCGACTTCAAGAAGGCCGATGCGTTAGGCTACCCCAATGCCGAGAAGGCCCTGCGAAAGCTGGGCGCGGAACCTTAGGAACAGTTTGGCCGAGCGCATGCGCCTGGCGCACCCAGGTCCGGCTGCGCAAGACCGCAATCGGGAGACCAAATATGCGTCGTCTGATCGTGTTTTCGAACAAGGCACATGCGCTACTGATCGCAATGGCCATTTTCGCCGCGGCGCTTTTTCCCGCCACCGCCCTCCTTATTCTCACAACGGCCTCTGGATATGCCGAAAGCCAGCCGCCCAAGGAATCCGGCGGAGGCGGACCCAAGCTCTGGATCGAGGGCGACAGCATCAAGTCGAGTTCCGGCGCGAGCATCACCAGCACAAACGAATCCACACGCACGCAGAGCGGCGATCATTGCTCCTACAACGCCCACGGTGCCGCGAAGGCTCTGAAAAACAAGGACTACAAGGCGGCGCGCGCGGGCTACGAAAAGGCAATTCAGTGGACGCAAGAAACCTGCGGCGCCACCGTCAACGACTTCGAGCTTTTCGAAAACTACAAGGGCCGCGCCCAGGCGAGCGCCGGTCTTGGCGATTACGACGCGGCAGCCCGCGACATCACGCTCCTTGTGAGGGCCGGGAGCTTCGCGGGCCAAAGACTGATGCACGACCTCGAGTGGATGACGGATGCCCTGGATCGCGCCATCGAGAGCCAGCCCGAGAATGCCTTGTTCTATATGGCACGGGCCGACATCCGCACGTCCCAAGCCGACGACTATTGGATCACGGGCGACACCGAGCAGCAAATGGCCTTCGCCGAGCTGGCTCTCGCCGACCGCGACGCCCAGCTCAAATATGCAAAGACACCAGCCGAGCGCGCGGACGCCCTCGCCCGCCGGCACTTCCTTCACAAGACGCTGAAGAATCCGGACCAGGCCTTGGCGGACATCAACGAGGCCATCGAGCTCGATCCGAAAGGCGAGTACTACCGCCGCCGCGCCTTGTTCAACAAGGACAAGAAGGATGTCGCCGCCACCATCCAGGCCATCGCCGACATCAACAAGGCCATCGAGCTCGAACCGAACGAGGCCTACTACCACAAACTCGCCGCCGAGATTTACGAGTCCGCAGGCGACCGCGAAAGCGCGATCAAGAGCCTGACGACTGGCCTCGGCGTCATGCCCCCGAAATCTCACCTGTATACGGACTATGTGAGCAAGCGCGCCGAGTTGTACCACACTCAGGGACGGCTCGACGAAGCGGCGAAGGACTACGCGACACTGATCGCGAAACTTCCGGACGGCAGCAAGTGGCACGCGAAACACCTGCTTGTGCTGATCGAGGCCGGTCGTGACGAGGACGCGGACGATGCGCGCGAGAAGCTCGCGGCGCTCGACTTTAAGGCCGAGTTCAAGAAGCGGACCCTGACAAGCAAGGACTTCCTCTGCGAGGTCACGGGGGTCTTCAACAAACGCTACGGCGAAACTGGAAAGACTTCGAGCGGCGCCGACATGCGCCAGGCGTGGAACATGGGCCAGGTCGTGAGCCTGGTGCCGCTCTTGGACCTTGTGGGGAAGAAAGACTCCAAGCTGACGAAGGCGTGGACGGCGCTGTCCAAATTCGTCGCCGATGCGCAAAAGAGCCGCGGACAGAAACCAGCCGGACTTCTGGACGTTCCCGAATTCAAAGGCTCGGCGACCGAGAAACTTATTGAGGCGCTGGTCTTTATCGACTTGCAACAGGAGAAGGTGCGGCGAGCCGTCACCGAGGAAATGGGTGCGCAGGCGGGAGCCATGGCCACCATCTCGGCGGCGGTGCGGGAGGCCCAGCTCTTGACCAAGCTCGGCACGCCGAACCGCACGATCCGGGCCGTCGACGCAATCGCGGAATACGGACCGCAGACGGGTCTTGCCTGCGAGATCTGGGTCGCGCCCATGCAGAAGGCATTTTTCAGTCTTGGGGAGGAACCCGACAAGGACGTCATCGCGGCGGCCTGGGCCGAAACGGGTTCAGCCTTCCAAAAGGAAGGTGACCGGCTATTCGAAGAGTCCAAACAGGCGAACGCCAAACAAGCGAAGGCGAAGAGCGCCTCGACCAGCGGAGTAAAGCCCAAGGCGCAAGGGGGCCGCATCCACGCCCGGCACATCCTGGTGAAAACCGAGGCGGAGGCCCGCGATCTCATCGCCAAGCTCAAGGCGGGGGCCGACTTCGCCGACCTGGCCAAGAAGAACTCGATCGGCCCCAGCGCCCCGCAAGGCGGCGATCTCGGTTACTTCGAACGCGGTCAGATGGTGCCGGCCTTCGAAGACGCCGCCTTTGCGCTGAAGCCCGGTGAAATCTCCGAACCCGTCAAGACGCAATTCGGCTGGCACGTGATCGTGGTCGAAGAGGCCACGGGGTCCGCGGCCAAAGCGCAATAGCCAAGGCGCAGTAGCCAAGGCGGCGCCGGCGCGCCCTGAAGCGACGCGCATCGGAAATAGGTTCAAAGGAGAAATGGTGGGCGGCACTGGGATCGAACCAGTGACCCCTACGATGTCAACGTAGTGCTCTACCGCTGAGCTAGCCGCCCGGTCTTTGTGGCAAAGTGCCTTCGAGGCAAGGCGCCTTCTATATGGGTGGCGGCGCCAGATGGCAAGCCGCGGATTCCGGCGCTTTTGCCTAAGCCGCCAGCATCCGCTCCACCTCGTCGACCAAATCGCGCAGGTGGAAGGGCTTCGACAGGATTTTGGCGTCCTTGGGCGCGTTGTTGTCCGGATTGAGGGCCACGGCCGCAAAGCCCGTGATGAACATGATCTTCAGGTCCGGATCGAGTTCGGCGGCTTTCCGCGCCAGTTCGATGCCGTCCATCTCGGGCATGACGATATCGGTCAGGAGCAGCATGAAGGGCTCTTCCTGGAGCCGCTCGTAGGCCTCCATGCCGTTGCCGAAAGACACCACGTCGTACCCGGCCTTCTCCAGCGCCTTGACCAGGAACCGGCGCATATCGTCATCGTCTTCGGCAAGAAGAATACGTTGAACGCTGCGCACCCGCGGATCGTTCGCCTCCATAGCCCTCGTCCCCCTTCGAACCCGCCCCTTAGGACATCGGTCCCTTGGGCCTACACGAATTTTGTAAACGACCGCTTGCCTTAATTCGAAAGGTTCGGAGCGGCCTCCCTGCGATAACGGCCAAATCATTGCCGCTATTTGGCCCCGGCACAAGCCGGAACACGCCTGGACAGGGTGAGCTCTCATTGGCAGAGTTAACCCGCGCGCGGCCGCACGATCGGCCGCTGCCGCTGGAACACAAGAAATTCAAGGTTTGGCGAATGAGCCGCAAAGAGGCCGAAGCGATCGAACGGGAACTTTCACCGCCCTTCACCGTGGTTCGCCCTGAGAAGCTCGCTCTTCCTCTCGTTTTCAACTCGCCCCATTCGGGCCGTGTCTATCCCAGTTCGTTCCTGGCCTCCTCGAAGCTCGACCCGCTGACCTTGCGCCGGTCCGAGGACGCCTATGTGGACGAACTCTTCGGCTTCGCGGCCGCGCTCGGGGCCCCGCTGCTGCACGCCCATTTCCCGCGCGCCTATCTCGACGTGAACCGCGAGCCCTATGAGCTCGACCCGATCCTGTTCCGCGACGGACTGCCTCATTACGCCAACACCCAGTCGGTCCGCGTGGTGGGGGGCCTTGGCACGATTGCCCGGATCGTCTCCGAATCCGAGGAGATCTACCGGGAACCGCTGGCGGTCGAAGCCGCGCTGGAACGAATCCATCGCCTCTACGTGCCCTATCACGAGACCCTTTCGGCGCTCCTGGTCGAGGCCAAGCGGGAGTTCGGCTTCGCCGTGCTGATCGATTGCCACTCCATGCCCTCGAGCCCGCGGGCGGACAAGCGCTCGACCCGCGCCGATTTCGTGCTCGGCGACCGTTTCGGCACGTCCTGCAGCAGCGAACTCACCCGGATCGCGGCACGGTCGTTGGAGGCATTGGGCTTTGGCGTGGCGCTCAACAAGCCCTATGCGGGTGGCTACATCACCGAGCACTACGGCCGGCCGCACAAGGCACAGCATGTCCTGCAAATCGAGATCAACCGGGCGCTTTACATGGACGAGGCGACGTTCGAACGGACGGCTCGGTTCGACGACATGCGGGAGAAGCTGGAAACCATGATCCGCAGCCTCGTGCCCGGCGTTCCGGATATCATCGTCCCGCGCGCCGCCGCCGAGTAGATCCGCTGCCCAAAAAAAGAGGGCCGTTCGATTGAACGAACGGCCCAAGTCTAGGGAGGAAACGCCCAAGGAGGGCAGCGGGATGGCCTGGAGAGCCATACCGCATTGCAACAATATGTCATTGCAACGCACAAAGATCAAGGTGTGCACGGAAATTTGCGACAGAACCGAAACAGTGGTGCCGCAAGATCACGCCCTAGGGCGGCAGCCCTGTGGACAGGCCGGCGCAATCCGCCCAAACCTGTCTGTAAGACTTACGCCTGGGCCGCGGAGGCCTTGACTCTCAATGGTAAAGACCGCCAAGCCTTAAGGCCGTGACCAAGACCGTTCAACTCGATTTCCAGAGCTATATAGCGACAGCGCACGCGCTCGCCGATAGGGCTGGCGCGGTCATATTGCCGCATTTTCGCACGGACCTGACCGTCGACCACAAAGGCGGCGCCCAGTTCGACCCCGTGACGGTGGCCGACCGGGACGCGGAATCGGCCATCCGTGCACTCCTGTCGGAGACCTTTCCCGAACACGGCATTGTCGGCGAGGAGTTCGAGGACGCGCGCCCGGACGCCGACTTCTGCTGGATTGTCGACCCCATCGACGGCACGCGCGCCTTCATCATGGGCCAGCCCCTGTGGGGCACGCTCATCGGGCTCTCGGCCCATGGGGCGCCGCTGCTGGGGATGATGAATCAGCCCTACACCGGCGAACGGTTCTGGAGCGGCGAAACGGAGAGCTTCTTCGCCCGGGGCTTGGGTCAGGGCGGGGAGACGCGCACGATCCGGGTGCGACCGTGTCCCGCGCTCGGCGGCGCCATCTTGGCGAGCACCGCGCCGGAACTCTTCGCGCGGACGAACTGTCCCGCTTTCGAGGCGTTGGCGCGGACGGTGCGTCTGCGCCGGTTCGGCGGCGATTGCTACAATTACTGCCTCCTTGCGATGGGTCAGATCGATCTTGTCGTCGAGGCCGGCCTCAAACCGTTCGACATCATGCCGCTGGTGCCGATCGTCGAGCGCGCGGGCGGTATCGTGACGACCTGGGAGGGTGGCGATCCGAGCAGAGGCGGGCGCATCGTGGCCGCAGGCGACCCCGCTCTGCACGCGCAAGCCTGAAGATCCTGTCCGCTTGAGCGGCCTTTTCGGCTAAGCCGTTCTCTTGATCGCGACGCCCGGGGCAAACGCGTCGAAGGCGGCCCAGAATTGCTCGCGGATCGCATCCCGTTCTTGCAGGATCTCGTGACGAGCGCCGCGCAGCACGATCTGCGTGCCGGCGCGCAGCCGCGACGACAGGGCTTCGATGGCCTTGTTGGACACGATCCGGTCGTCACCGGCCACGACCAGCAACGACGGCACGCGGATCTTCGGCGCGTATTTTTCGCTTTCAAGACGCGCCATGGCATCGAATGCGGCATGCAACCAGCCGATCGTCGGCGGCCCGGCCGCAAGGCCCGGCGCCGCGTCGAGCACCTCCACATTGCGGTAAAACCGCTCCCGGTCCGAGGTCAGGGGATTGCCCTCGAACACGTCGCAGGTCCAGGCGGACGAATCGCCCGGGACCGCCTGCTTGCCAAGCCCCATGAGCGAGAGCCCTGTCGCAAGGCCGGCGCAAACGGTCTGGGGCAGGCGGTAGGCTGGTGAGTTCGACCATGGGCGCCGTGGTGAGCCGGTTGAACCAGCAGCCGCGCTTGGTCGCGGCGTGTAGAGGATCGGCGCCGACATCGAGTGCGCCAGCGCGTAATAAGGCATCGGACAGTCGGGGAGCACGACCCCCTTCATGAACTGATGGATGTCTTCCTCGTAGTCGACGAAGCTGCGCACATGCCCGCGCGAGGACCCGCGGACCAGCCGTGTCGACCCGCCCTGCCCGCGCCAGTCGAGAATGGCGACGGCAAATCCCCGGCGGCGAAGCTCGCCGACCACCTCGAAATATTTCTCGATGAACTCGTTCCGGCCCGGGAAGATACAGACCGTGCCGCGCCGCTCGCGCAAGGCGGATTGCCAGCTCGCATAGCGGACCTTGATGCCCTTGCGCACATCGAGATAGCCCGCGCTGGCGCCAAGCGGGACAGGATTCTTTGGTGTGGCAACGAGAGTCATCGTGATTGAAAGGCCTCGAAATCCCGCCGAGCGGGACGATTGGTCCGTCGGCTCCTTCTTACAGCCGCCGAGGCACCGGCGACAACAGACCTTGGTCGCGCACGACCGCGACCGCCTTTCGGCCATGATCGACGCCGTCTAAGATTTCCCTTTATGTTCAGCTCTCTACCCCTCTTGAAGCAGTCCAAGACCAATCCTATATGGGGATTGCGCGAAGGCCATTCGGCTTTGCGCATCACTGCCCGGCTCCGTCCAAGGAGCGGGCCCACAACCATATCGCTTCATCAGGAGGATGTGACATGAGGCATTTCGATTTGACCCCCCTTTATCGCTCCACCGTCGGTTTCGACCGGATCGGTTCGCTGCTCGATACGCTGAACACCTACGACGGCGACGTGCCGGCCTACCCGCCCTACAACATCGAGCGGGTGAGCGAGAACGACTACCGCATCAGCATGGCCGTCGCCGGCTTCAGCGACAGCGATCTCGAGATCGAGGTGAAGGAGCACACCTTGTCCATTCGCGGCGAGAAGCGCGTTGAGCAGGAGAACTCGACCTACCTGCATCGTGGCATCGCCGCGCGCAGCTTCGAGCGGCGCTTCCAGCTTGCCGACCATGTGGTCGTGAGGGGCGCGAGCCTTGAGAACGGCCTGCTCCATGTCGACCTCGCGCGCGAACTGCCCGAAGCCATGAAGCCGCGCACCATCGAGATCGCGACCAAGAGCGACGAGCCGAAGGTGATCGACAACCAGGCGGCCTAAGCACGCCATCGGCCGGCACCGGCCAAATGTGAGACGACCGAAGGGCGTTCCCGATCCGCGGAGCGCCCTTCTTCTTGTCGTGCTTGAGGTGACGTCGCTCCCTAAGCCGGTTCGCGCATCGCGACGATGGCGCCGCTCCGCA
This sequence comes from Methyloceanibacter methanicus, assembly GCF_001723285.1. Lineage (GTDB taxonomy): Bacteria > Pseudomonadota > Alphaproteobacteria > Rhizobiales > Methyloligellaceae > Methyloceanibacter > Methyloceanibacter methanicus. The sequence goes on from NZ_LPWG01000011.1 coordinate 91,609, forward strand.
TCAGCCCCGCGAGATTCGCCGCCAAGTCGAAGTCCGCGTCGTCGTCCAATGCCGCCGCGGCCGCAGCCGGCAACGGGTTCCCACCCGAAAGCGCTTGAACGAACGCCGCGCCGCCAGGCGGCAAGCGGTGAACGGCCACCTGAAGCGCGGGACGGAGCACCAGCGCGTCCTCGCGGTCGGCGGGAAGTCGCGCCGGTTCGTCTTCGCCATCGCGCAAGGCCAGTTCCCAGATGGTGATGACCGGGTAGGACGACCGGACGAGAGCGAGCGAGGGATGGAGCGCGAAGGTCATGGCCTCGGCGCTTGCACCGAGCGCCGCCAGCGCCTCCTGGGACAGCGGCGCGGCATCGGCCGCGTGATAGGCGCTGTGCCAAGCCCATTCGAGCCGCGCCACGTCGGCGAGATAAGGCACGGCGGACGCGGGCGGAAAGGCCCCGACATAATCGGCGAAGTCCGCCCCGTAGTGCAGCAGGACCGCCGAGCGTGGCGGAGACGCCGCCACGTACTCCCGCGCCATGGCCCGGAAGAACGCCTCGCCCACGAGCTTGGCGGTCGCCGGGAAACGGCCCGCGAGCACATCGATGAGCCCCGCATAGACATTGTTGCGATAGACGGCGAAGCGCCGGCCGGCGCTCCGGCCAGTGCGGCCGGTCAGAAAAACAGGCACGTCCGCCTCCGCGTCGAGCACGGCGCGGGCAAAAGCGGTTTGGTGCTCCAAATCCCCTTGGTGCCGGGTCGCTGCCGTCCTCATGACGGGGCCACCCGCTCCGGCACAACGGGGCGCCATCGCGGGTGCGTGCTGCGAGCGCGCGATCGGCCCGTTGCGCCTCCGCGAACAGTGCAGGCCAGGCCGGGACGTCGTTGTCCCATTCGATCAAGGTCGGCACGGGCCCTCCGCGCGCAAGCGCCCGTTCATAGAGCGTCCAAACGGGGGCGGCGACTTCGCGTCCATGATCGTCGATGAGCAGGAGCGCGCCATCTTCGTCCGCGTCCTCCGCATGGCCGCCCAGGTGAATCTCGCCGACATGCTCCATGGGGAACGCTTCGAGATAGGCATCCGCACCGAAGCCGTGATTGACGGCCTGAACGAACACGTTGTTCACGTCGAGCAACAGGCCGCAGCCCGTCCGCCGCACGGCCTCGCGCAAGAACTCGACCTCGCGCATCGTCGTTTCGGCATAGGCCACATAGGTCGACGGGTTTTCGAGAAGCATTTGCCGGCCCATCGCATCCTGCACTTCACCGATGTGTTCGCAGACGCGGGCCAGTGTCTCCTCGGTATAGGGGAGCGGCAGGAGGTCGTTGAGATAGACGGTATCGTGGCTCGACCAGGCCAGGTGCTCGGAGAACAGGGCCGGTTCGTAGCGGTCGGCGAGCGCGCGCAGACGGGCAAGATGGCCGGCATCGAGCGGCCCGGCGCCGCCGATGGACAGCCCGACGCCATGCAGCGAGAGCGGATACCGCTCGCGGATGGCCGTCAGATAGGCATGGGGAGGCCCGCCGGCCCCCATATAGTTCTCGGCGTGGATCTCGAACCAGCCGATATCCGGCGCGCCATCGAGAATGTCGCGATAATGCTCAGGCTTAAGCCCGACTCCGCCCCTCGGCGGAATCGGGCCCGTCCCGAATGCTGGGGCGTCGGCCATTAGCCTTGGGTCGGAGGAAGATCGCGATCGACCGCCTCGAGGCTGCCGGTGCGGCCGTCCGGCAGCTCCATCGTGGTGCACTTGCCCTTCGGCACAAGCTTCCAGGCATTGCCCTGGTAGTCGATCTTCGATGTGCCCGCACAGGTCGTGCCCGCGCCGGCGGCGCAATCGTTCTCGCCGGCCTTGGCCACGCCAAAGCATTTCTCCTGCTCCTCCTCGGCGGCAGCGGGGCCGGCGGATGCGGCGAGGCCGAGCGCGGCGGCAAAGGCGCTGGCAACGGCCACGCCGGAAAACGTCTTGGGATTGGTCGTCATAGTCTGGTCCTTCTATCGATTTCGGTTCGTCTCGGGAGGTGACGGTCGGCGAAAAACGGCATCTCACCGCCGGCCGCCTCAGATGCGCCGCAAGTGGGCCGCGAATTTCCGCTCCGGTCAAATCACGCCTCCGCCAGCATGGTGTGATCCGGTGGTCGTTTCAGGGCCCGCTCCAGGCCCTGCAATCATCGAGCCGTTTGGCAGATCCCGGCCCTGGCGCATCCTGAATCTTGCGCTTGTGTGCGCATCGGAAATCTGGCATTTTGGGACCAAATAGGACAGGCTTGCTGACCTTTGTACTAGAGTCTGCGGCGCGTAGCTTTTCACACCGCCTCACACGGGGCGTACAGCTGCCTCGAATCGCCGTTTTCGCTAGCGCGGAGGCGCTAGCGGCCTCCTGATCGATGCTCAGGGCCCGATCTTCACTACTGCCTGTACGGTCACATTGGTGAGGTAGACGGCTGTTGGCCCAACACCAAATGCTCGCCCCTGAAGGGCGAGGCCGAGATTTCATGCAGAAGATGGCACCCCGTGCGCTCATTCCTGGACCTTTCAACGCGGCCCCGAACGGCCTGCCGCGCGCCCAAGGACTCTACGACCCGGCCAACGAACACGATGCGTGCGGCGTCGGGTTCGTCGCGGACCTGAAAGGCAACAAGAGCCACACGATCGTCGAGCACGGCCTCGAGATTCTGGTGAACCTGACCCATCGCGGCGCCGCGGGCGCCGACCCGCGCGACGGCGACGGCGCCGGCATGCTGATTCAGATCCCGCACGCGTTCTTCGAGGAGGTTGGCGCGCCGCTCGGCATCACCCTGCCCGAGCCCGGTGAGTATGCGGTCGGCCAGATCTTCATGCCGTCCAACCAGGCCCAGCGCATCTATTGCGAATCCGCGATCGAGCGCGTGGTCGAATCGGAAGGTTTGACCCTGCTCGGCTGGCGCACCGTCCCGACGGACAACGCGACCCTGTCGCCGGAGGTCATCGAGACCGAGCCGGTTCACCGGCAGGTCTTCATCGGACGCGGCCCCGGCATCACCGACGAGTCGGAGTTCGACGCCCGGCTCTATCTGCTGCGCAAGGTCATCTCGAACACGATCAACGGCGAGACCGGCGGCCACGACATCGGCTTCTACATCGTCTCCTTGTCGTGCCGCACGGTGGTCTACAAGGGCATGTTCCTCGCCTATCAGCTTGGCGCCTACTACCAGGACCTGCACCATCCGAAATTCATTTCGGCGCTGGCACTGGTTCACCAGAGATTTTCGACGAACACGTTCCCGTCCTGGAAGCTATCGCACCCCTTCCGCATGGTCGCCCATAACGGCGAGATCAACACGCTGCGGGGCAATGTGAACTGGATGGCGGCGCGGCAAGCGAGCGTGTCCACGCCGCTCTTCGGCGACGATATCGAGAAGCTGTGGCCGATCTCCTATGAAGGGCAATCCGATACGGCCTGCTTCGACAACGCACTCGAGTTTCTGGTGCAGGGCGGCTACAGCCTCGCCCATGCCGCGATGATGCTGATCCCCGAGGCGTGGTCCGGCAATCCGCTGATGGACGCCAAGCGCCGCGCCTTCTACGAGTATCACGCCTGCCTGATGGAGCCGTGGGACGGCCCGGCCGCCATGGCCTTCACGGACGGACGGCAAATCGGTGCCACGCTGGACCGGAACGGTCTGCGGCCCGCCCGCTATTTCGTGACCGAGGACGATCTCGTCGTCATGGCTTCGGAGACGGGCGTCCTGCCCTTCCCGGAAGACAAGATCGTCGAGAAGTGGCGGCTTCAGCCCGGCAAGATGCTGCTGATCGACCTCGAGAAGGGCTGCATCGTTTCCGACGAGGAGATCAAGGCGGAGCTCACCGACTCGCATCCCTACCAGGCGTGGCTCGACCGGACTCAGATCCACGTTCACGAACTGCCGGGCGCCGCCGCGCCCGCCGCGCGCTCCAATGTCAGCCTGTTGGATCGCCAGCAGGCCTTCGGCTATTCGCAAGAGAGCCTGAAGTTCCTGATGCTTCCCATGGCCCAGACCGGCCAGGAGGCCATCGGCTCCATGGGGACCGACACGCCGATTTCGGCCCTGTCGGATCGCCCGAAGCTGCTGCACACCTATTTCAAGCAAAACTTCGCGCAAGTGACCAACCCGCCGATCGATCCGATCCGCGAAGAGCTCGTCATGTCGCTCGTGACGTTCATCGGTCCGCGCCCCAACCTGCTCAGCCTCGAAGGCACCTCGAAGGAGAAGCGCCTGGAAGCCGCGCAGCCCATTCTCACGAACGAATATCTCGAACGCATTCGGGCCATTGGCGCAGTCGCCGACAACCAGTTCCTGACCGTGACCCTCGACATGACCTATCCCGCCAAGGACGGCGAGAAAGGCATGGCCGGCGCGCTCGACAGACTGTGCCAGAAGGCGGAGGCCGCCGTTCTGGAAGGCGACAACATCATCATCCTGTCGGATCGCGCCACCGACAGCGACCGCATTCCGCTGCCCTCGCTGCTGGCCACGAGCGCGGTGCATCATCACCTGATCCGCTGCGGCTTGCGCACGTCCGTGGGCCTGGTCGTCGAGACGGGCGAAGCCTTCGAGGTGAACCAGTTCTGCACCCTGGCGGGCTACGGCGCCGAGGCGATCAACCCGTATCTGGCGTTCGAGACCCTCGAAACGCTGCTGCCGGATCTCGACGAGGATGTGACCCTCGACGAGGCGATCGCCCGCTACATCAAGGCGGTCGACAAGGGCATGTTGAAGGTCATGTCCAAGATGGGCATCTCGACCTACCAGTCCTATTGCGGCGCCCAGATCTTCGACGCGGTCGGGCTCCGGTCCGACTTCGTGGCCAAATATTTCACCGGCACCAACAGCCAGATCGAAGGCGTCGGCCTCGCGGAAATCGCGAAGGAGACCGTGCAGCGCCACAAGGCGGCTTTCGGCGATGCGCCGGTGTTGAAGAACGCGCTCGAAGTGGGCGGAGAATATGCCTACCGGGTTCGCGGCGAGGCCCATTCCTGGCGGCCTCAGGTCGTGGCCGATCTGCAGCATGCGGTGCGCGGCGGCCTTCCGGAGAAGTACCGTGCCTATGCCGACACGGTGAACCAGCAGGATAAAGAGCTTCTCACCTTGCGCGGCATGTTCCGGATCAAGGACGCCGAAGAGATCGGGCAGAAGGCGATCCCGCTCGACGAGGTCGAACCCGCCACCGAGATCGTGAAGCGCTTCGCCACGGGCGCCATGTCGTTCGGCTCGATCAGCCGCGAAGCGCATACGACGCTCGCGATCGCCATGAACCGGATCGGCGGCAGGTCCAACACGGGCGAAGGCGGCGAGGAAGTGGATCGCTTCACGCCGCTGCCTAATGGCGATTCCATGCGCTCGGCGATCAAGCAAGTGGCCTCGGGCCGCTTCGGCGTGACCACCGAGTACCTGTGCAACGCCGACATGATCCAGATCAAGATGGCGCAAGGGGCAAAGCCCGGCGAAGGCGGCCAACTGCCCGGCCACAAGGTGGACGCGACCATCGCCAAGGTCCGCCACTCCACGCCCGGCGTCGGTCTCATTTCGCCGCCGCCACACCACGACATCTATTCGATCGAAGACCTGAAGCAGCTCATCTACGACCTCAAGAACGTCAACCCGGCAAGCGATGTGTCCGTGAAGCTGGTTTCGGAAGTCGGCGTCGGGACGGTGGCCACAGGCGTCGCGAAGGCCATGGCCGACCATGTCACGATTTCGGGCTTCGAAGGCGGAACCGGCGCATCGCCCCTCACCTCGATCAAGCATGCCGGGTCTCCGTGGGAGATCGGCCTTGCCGAGACCCAGCAGACGCTGGTTTTGAACCGTCTCCGGGGCCGTATCGCGGTCCAGGTGGACGGGGGCCTCCGTACCGGACGCGACGTGATCGTGGGGGCGCTCTTGGGCGCCGACGAATTCGGTTTCTCGACTGCACCGCTGATCGCGGCCGGCTGCATCATGATGCGCAAGTGCCATCTGAACACCTGTCCGGTCGGGATCGCGACCCAGGACCCGGTGTTGCGGGCACGCTTCACCGGCACGCCCGAGCACGTCATCAACTTCTTCTTCTTCGTTGCCGAAGAGGTGCGCGAATACATGGCCGCGCTGGGGTTCCGCTCGTTCAAGGACATGATCGGCCGGACCGAGGTGTTGGACAAGGAAAGCGCGATCGACCATTGGAAGGCGCGCGGGCTCGATTTCACCAAGCTGTTCCACAAGCCCGAAAACGCGATGGATCATCCCATCAGCAATACCGAGCGCCAGGACCATGGTCTGGAGACCGTGCTGGACAACAGGCTGATCGAACTCTGCCGTCCCGCAATCGAGGAGAAGACGCCCGTCAAACTCGACCTCCCCATCAAGAATGTGGACCGGTCGACGGGCGCGATGCTCTCAGGGACGATCGCCAAGCGCTATGGCCATGCCGGCCTCTTGGACGACACGATCTGGATCCGCTTCAACGGCTCGGCCGGACAAAGCTTCGGGGCTTGGCTCGCGCACGGCGTGACGCTCGATCTTGTCGGCGAAGGCAACGACTACGTGGGCAAAGGGCTTTCCGGGGGACGCATCATCGTCCGTCCGCCGGAGGAATCGGGCATCGTTCCCGAGAAGTCGATCATTGTCGGCAACACGGTTATGTACGGCGCCATTTCCGGCGAGTGCTATTTCCGCGGCGTCGGCGGCGAGCGTTTCGGCGTCCGCAATTCCGGCGCGTCGGCCGTGGTCGAAGGCACGGGCGATCACGGCTGCGAATACATGACCGGCGGCGTGGTCGTGGTCATCGGCCCCACGGGCCGGAACTTCGCGGCCGGCATGTCCGGCGGCATCGCCTATGTGCTCGACGAGGCGGGCGATTTCGAACAGCGCTGCAACATGGCCATGGTCGAGCTCGAGCCGATCCCGAGCGAGGACGAAGCCATGGAGAAGGATCAGCATCAAGGCGGCGACCTGGAGACCCATGGTCTCGTCGATCTCACAGACATGACGCGTCACGACGCCGTGCGCCTGCGGAAGCTCATCGAGAACCATTTGCACTATACCGGCTCGACGCGCGCGCGGGAGGTCCTGGACAACTGGTCGACCTATCTGCCGAAATTCGTCAAGGTGATGCCGGTGGAATATCGCCGCGCACTGCAGGAGATGGCGCGGCAGCAGGCCGCCGATCCGTCCGGGCTCGATGACATCGAAATCGGCCTGCGCGGGACCGGCAAATAAGCTGCACGGCTGAGATTTGAGGGCCGGGCTTCGGTAAGGGCCGAGGCGCTGGCGGGGTTGAGATGAGTTAGGGCGGAGATCCTAATCGAATGGGCAAAGTTACAGGATTTCTGGAGATCGAACGCGAAGAGCCAGGCTACGAGCCGGCCGCCGATCGCGTGCGCCACTTCAAGGAGTTCGTCATCGTACCGAGCGATGCGGAGATCGCGAAGCAGGCCGCGCGCTGCATGGATTGCGGCATTCCCTATTGTCATACCGGCTGTCCGATCAACAATCAGATCCCGGACTGGAACGACCTCGTCTACCACGCCGATTGGCAGGACGCGGCGTTGAACCTGCATTCGACGAACAACTTCCCCGAAGTGACCGGGCGCGTCTGCCCGGCGCCGTGCGAGGCAGCCTGCACGCTGAACATCATCGACCAGCCGGTGACCATCAAGTCCATCGAGCGCGCCATCGCGGACCGTGCCTTCGACAAGGGCTGGATCGTGCCGCAACCGCCCGAGACGAAGACCGGCAAGCGCGTTGCCGTCGTGGGATCGGGGCCTGCGGGGCTCGCGGCCGCGCAGCAGCTCGCGCGCGCGGGCCACGACGTCCACGTCTTCGAGAAGAACGCTTATGCGGGCGGACTGCTCCGCTATGGCATTCCGGACTTCAAGATGGAGAAGTCGGTCATTGAGCGCCGCGTCGCGCAGATGGAGGCCGAAGGGGTCACCTTCCACTGCAATGTGGAAGTCGGCAAGGATCTGCAGACGCGCGACCTGGAGCGCAATCATGACGCCGTGCTGCTGGCCGGCGGGTCGGAGCAGCCCCGCGACCTCGCCGTGCCCGGGCGCGAACTCGACGGCATTCACTTCGCCATGACCTTCCTGCCGCAGCAGAACCGCCGCGTTTCGGGCGAACCGCTCGGCGATGTGGAGCCCATCCTTGCAGAGGGCAAGCGCGTTGTCGTGATCGGCGGTGGTGACACAGGCTCCGACTGCATCGGCACCTCGTTCCGTCAGGGCGCGACCGCCGTGACGCAACTCGAAATCATGCCGGAGCCGCCCGCGCACGAAAACAAGGCGCTCACCTGGCCGCATTGGCCGCTCAAGTTCCGCACCTCTTCGAGCCAGGCGGAAGGCGCGGCCCGCGACTTCAGCGTGGCGACGAACCGGTTCCTTGGCGAAGGCAAGGTCGAGAAGCTGGAATGCGTGCGCCTCGACGAGCAGATGAAGCCGATCGAGGGCTCCGAATTCACGATCCCGGCGGATCTCGTGTTTCTGGCCATGGGCTTCTTGCACCCGGTCCAGGACGGCATGATCTCGGACCTGAAACTCGATCTCGACCAGCGCGGCAACGTCAAGGCCAACGAAATCGATTACCAGACCTCACGGAAGAAGGTGTTCGCCGCGGGCGACATGCGTCGCGGCCAGTCGCTCGTGGTCTGGGCCATTCGCGAGGGCCGGCAAGCAGCCCACGCGATCGACAAGTTCCTGATGGGTTCGACCCTGCTGCCGCGCTAGCTCTATTCTTCCGTCTGGCTCCTGATCCAGTCGAGTTTTTCCGCAAGGCGCCCGTAGACGCCGGGCTTGTTCTTTCGTGCGCAGCCATATCCCCAAGAGACGACGCCCGCCAAGAGATAGCTGCCTTTCCGGTCGGGAACCATCAGCGGACCGCCGCTGTCGCCTTGACAGGAATCGTTCCCGCCTTCGACGAAGCCCGCGCAAAACATACTGGGCATGATCTGTCCGGGATAAAGCGGAGAACGGTTGCAGGTGTCGTTCGAGATCACGCGCACGCCGACATGCCGCAAGTCGTTCGAGACGGCACTCCCCTCCTTCGTGAGCCCCCAGCCCGCCACCACGGCGAGCACGCCGTCGTAGAATGAATCCGTTGCCGAACCGGCGCCCCCAGCAGCTTGATCGGGATACTGTCCTGCGCCGGTTCCGCCAGTTTGATGAGCGCCAGGTCGTTCTCGAAGGTGACGGCATTCCAGTCGGGGTGGACCATGAACAAGGCGACGTTCCGAACGGTTCCAGCGTCACTCAGAACGTTCGTTCCATATTTGATCTGGAGCTGTTGCGGCGTGGCGACGTCCTCAAGACAATGGGCCGCCGTAACCACCCAACGATCGGAAATGAGCGTCCCCCCGCAGAAATGGCCGAGGGAGAATGGTTGCCCGGCCACCCCGAGAGACACGATCCAAGGGTATGCGGCGACGGGAGCCGGCTCCCCGCCGACGATGCGCCCGTTCACGCTGAAGGTCCGGCGTCCCTTGTCGACGAAGCTTGCGGCATCGAGAAACGGCGACGTCGTCGGCCCTTGGGCCGAGCGTCCCCGCGGCGACTGCTGATCCATCGGGGCCGGCCCCAGCGCGGGGAGATCGTCCTGAGCCCGGGCTGGCGCCCCGAGTGTCACCGCGCAACTCAACAGGCAAACGCTCACGAAGCCCGTTACGGCCGGATTAGGCCCTCGCACATCTCGCGTCATGATTCCGACCTCCTCCGTCACCTCATCTTGGCTTCGATCCAGTCCTTGTAGGCCGATACGCGGACATAGACGCCGGGCAGGTTCGAGCCGCAGCCCTTCCCCCAACTGACCAGCCCGATCACCATGTATCCTTGGGCATCGTCCCAGATCAGCAGCGGGCCGCCGCTGTCCCCCGCGCAGGAATCGCCGGCCTCGTTGCCGGCACAAAGTTCGTTGTCCCCGACAAGCGATCCGAAATCGGGGTGCGAGGCGCATTGCTCCTTCGTAATCAGGTTCACCCTGACCTGATTCAGATAGACGCTCAGCCGGCCATAGGGAGACAACGAATCCATCCCGTATCCGACCACATACCCGCTCCTGATCTTGTCCAGCAGTTCGCTCTCCACATCCTTAGGAACGAGGGGCGGCAATCTCAGATTCACGGGCGTCGTCCGCAGGAACCTGAACTCGATCAGAGCGATGTCGTTCTTGTGGTTGTTGAAGGGCGGGGTATGGAAGCGCTCGTGGACGACGATCTTCGTCGCGGCCAATCGAGGACCACCGGGTTCGGAAAGGACGTCGTTGTCCAGTGCCAGCCGCAGCTTGATCCGGCTCGGGTCCGACTTGAACTGCGCGACGCAATGCGCGGCGGTCAGAACCCAGCCCTTGGGCACTCTGATGCCGTCGACATCGTCCCACCTGCTCTGGACCATGACGCCGCCGCAAAGATGCCCTTGGTCCGGCGGCTGGTTGGAATGGCCGATGGACACGAGGTACCGGTACTGCCCGCGTGCGGCAAGAAGGTAACCGGACCCCGGCGCGACAACGCGATCCTGGACGGACGGCGGCGCCAAGGCGGCCGGAAGGTATACGACATCCAGGCCAGGCAAATCGCTTGTTCCGACATGCCGCGGCCGCCGGGCTTGCCGGACCGCCCCGTCCTGGTGGGCCACGGACGCCGTTTCTCCCATTGACCGCCATGGGCGCGAAGCCCCAGCGACGGATTGGCCGATCGTCTTCTCGATCCAACCCAGATATCGGGTCACGTCGATATAGACCGTAGGCCGATCTTTTCGCGCGCACCCTCCCCACGCTGACCAACCCGAGAAGATTGAAGTCGCCGCTTTGTGCCGGCACCACCAAGGCGCGCCCGAGAAGCCGGTACAGGCATCGACGCCCTCGAACGCGGACTGCGCACAGAACTCGTCGTCGCGGACTCTGCCCGCGTACATCGTGTCCTGGTTGCAGGTCTCCCGGGGAACCAACCGAACCGTCAGACTTCGCTGCCGATTGAGGCTGGCCGACGCAATCCGGGACTCGGCGATATGTCCCCAACCCGCGACGATCGAGTTCCCAATCTCGCGCCTATCGCTCGATCTCGGACGATAAGAATAGTGCGCGACCTTGATCGGTTTGGGCGCGACATCCCGTTCCAGTTCGAGAAGGGCGAGCCGGGAATCGTTACTGGATCGCCGGCTGGTGTTGCCCTTGTCGTCAGTACCCTGCAGGACCGTTCGCGTTACACGTACGGCCGTGCCTTCCTCCAGATTCGTGCTTCCGATCAGGAGGCGGAGATCATCCTGCGGCAGCCGTCCGTCGCTGCTTGCAAGACAGTGGGCAAGCGTAATGGCCCAGCGAGGCGCAATCAGCGTTGCATTGCAAACGAACGTGTCCGCCGGCCCGGCGGAAGCGCGCCCTAACGTCAGTGCCGTGGCAAACGCATAGACACCGTCGGGAGCCTCCAGTTGCGCATAGAGCCTCTGCTCCTGTTCGTCGCTGAGCGGCAGCACGACACCTGCGCAGGCCATCGTCACGTCGAGAACGGACACAAGCGCGATCGTGCAAGCAACGATACGCATCATCGCTAAGACCCTTGGCACAACCTTTGGGAGATAATGCTATAATGTTATCGTAATACGAGCAACGTCGTTCGCATCCGCGCGATGTGCGCGCGGCCGGTCGCTCGCGCTCGAGACGAACCGCAATGGCCGGCAAGCCGCCCACGCAATCGACAAAAGTCCTGATGGAATCGTTCCCGCGGCAGTGCCGGGCCTAGCTCGGTGGCCAGGCGAAATCGTCGGCGCGTCCGGACTTCGGCTCCAACTGCTCGCCGCGCACGAGAACCCGGTAATAGGGCCTTTGGGCCAGCGGCAATTGCGGTCGCGACGAGGACAACGTGACGTCGGAAACGGCGGAGATCGACGAGATCGCGGTATAGCCCCCGGGCAAGTCCGCCGTGATCACCTGCGGGTCGCGCGCCCCTCCGCCGGCTGCATCCGCCGACGGGTCGGCAACAGGCGCGGCCGCGTCCCGGTTTGGCCGGAAGACACTGACATCGCCAACCTGATCCTCTCTTAAGGCATCCTCCTCGCCGCCATCGGCCGCTCCGCCTCCCGGGGCCGCACGTCCGGCAACGGGGTCCGGCGCGGATGTCAGCCCGCTGGCAACCTTCGCCTGTTCTTCGGGATCGCCGGCAAGCGGAATATCGCGTTCCTTCTTGGCAAGTTCGATGTCCTGGCGAAGCTCCTTGTTGACGAGCTTGGCCAGTTTGAGATTGCCGTACCCGGTAAAGCCGTCGCCGTCGCGCATGCGTTGGGTCCGTCCCTGCTCGTCCGTGCCCACCAGGGTGTACTGGCCGTTCTCGTCGGCGAACTCGGACCAGGTGTCGACGAATTTGGCGCCGTTGACGAACGCCTTCTCGCGAAACACGTCATTGAGGCGCTCCGCCGCGTTCCGCTGTCCCTCCGACCGCATGACGGGCAGGCCGACCCAGTAGACGCCGAGCCCGGCCCCCCGCAATTTCGCAATGAACGTCTCGACGCGCCCGCCATAGGCCTCGCGCCATTCCTCGGTCCCGACCTTGAGCACCTTGCCGTCTTTGCTGATCGGCTTGTTCTCACCGAGACCGAATAGGACGACCGCGGCATGGTAGTTGCCGTCGCTCATGATTTTGTCGATCTGGCTGTTCCAGTCGTAGCGCTTCGGATCGGTGAACCCGGTCCACTTCTTGGACTGCTGCAGGACGTCTACGGTCGGGTCGTCCTCGAAGGTCCGATACAGCCCGTTCCAGAGCTCCTCCCCCAGCCCGTCGCCAAGCACCACGATACGGTAGCGGTCTCCATTGGGGAACGGCGTGATGTAACTGCGATGGGCGAGCGCGTCTTGCGCCGCCACGGCGTCTGGCGCCAGGGGCACGAGCAGTGCCGCAAGCGTCAGGATGATCAAGCCAATGAAACGAGGCATCGGGATGCACGTGTTCCTAGTGCGGGACATCAAGCTGCCATTATAACACTAATTCGCCGACGGCGGCGCGGCATCGGACGCGCTTCGCGGATGGGTCGAGACGCCGCCCGTGTGCCAGGCGTCCCAGGGCGAAGTCTGGAGCGGATGCGGCTGCTGTGGGTAGCCGGCGGGTGCAAAGCCCTGAGCCTGTTGAGGCGCGGGAATGAGCGCCTGCGGTGCCAGGGCCTGCGGCATGGCAGCTTGGGCCGGAACCGCCTGAGGCGCGGCGGCTTGCGCCGGAGCGGGCTGGGCCGGAACAGCTTGGTCCGGCGCGGCTTGCGGCGCCGGAATCGATGCCGTCGATTGCGGCACCATGGCGGGCGCCATAGCCGGGGCATCGGCCCGTAGCTGCTTGAGAATGGTCTGCGTCGGATAGCCATCGACCGGCAGGCCCTTGGTGCGCTGATAGGCGCGCACGCCTTCGAGCGTACCGCTGCCGACAATTCCATCCACGTCGCCCTCAAGGTGGCCGAGCGCGATCAAATGGCGCTGCAGCTCCATGCGCTGCTCCATGGAGAGGCGATTTTCGCTCGTGGGCCAGGACTGGACGAAGGGACCGTAACCGGCCAGCCGGTCGGCCAGATGACCTACGGCAAGCGCGTAAGAGTCGGCCTGGTTGTACCGGAGGATCGAGCGGAAATTATTCAGGACAAGGAAGGACGGCCCGTTGCGTCCGTCCGGCGACAAGAGCTGTGCATTGTCGCCCGGGCGCGGAAAGGGCTGGCCGTTGACGCGCGCGATCCCAGCCTTCTGCCAGCTCGCAAGGGTCCGGGACGTCCCGCGCTTGTAGCTCTTGGCGGTGTAGCTCTTGGGCAACGTGACCTCGTAGCCCCAGGTCTGGCCCGCAATCCAACGCGATTTCTTCAAGTAGGCCGCCGTCGAACCGAGCGCATCGGGGATCGTGTCCCAGATATCGCGGCGCCCGTCGCCGTCGAAATCGACGGCATAGGCGGAATAGGTCGTCGGAATGAACTGGGTATGCCCCATGGCACCCGCCCAGGACCCGTTGAAATGGGCCGGATCCGTATCGCCGTGCTGAAGAATCTTCAGTGCCGAGACGATCTGGCCGCGAGCGAACTTGGCCTTGACCCCCGAACACGCCAGGGTCATCAGCGACTGGATGACCTGCTTGTCGCCCTTGTTGGTGCCGTAGTTCGATTCCACGCCCCAGATCGCAAGAACGATGTGCTTGTCCACGCCGTACTTGGCTTCGACCGCATCGAGAAGCGGCCCGTATTCGATGAGCTTTTGCTGGCCCATTGCAAGCCGCTTCGGCGAGATGGCGCGCTCGACATATTCGCCCATGGGCTTCTTGTATTCGGGCTGGTACTTGGCGGACTCGATCACCTCTTCGTCGCGGGTAATGCCGGCGGTCGCCCGCTCGAACGTATCCCAGCTCACGCCGGCCCGCTTGGCGGCGGGCCAGAAGCTCTTCACGCAGCTCTGAAACCGGTCCGCCTGCGCGGGACTCGGGACGGCCACAGCGGAAACGCAGGCCAAACCGGCCGATAAAACAGCCGACATCAGAGCTTTGGGGACGTTCATGGGTCGCATTCCGGGAACCTAGCAATTGGGGCGGGCAAAACCGTGGCAAACCCGCCGTTACGCATTTGCGTAGAATTACAGGACCTACTTTAGCACCTGGTTAATCAAGGCGTGGCTCGGGTAGCAGGTCAAGGGCAATCCCCGTGCCTTCTCCTCCTTGCCGATCGTCTGCCGGGTCTTGAAGCCCACCAGACCGTCGACCTTCCCAACATCATGCCCCTGGGAAACAAGCACTTTTTGGAACTCCAAGATACGGCCGCGGGTGAAGCGCTCGACCGGATGCCAGGTGCCGACAAAGTCCACCGGCGTGTCGTAGGCGATCATATCGGCCACGTGGCCGACGAAAATCGCGTAGACGTCGGAGTTGTTGTAGAGCTTCAGCACCGAGAAATTGGTTGTGGCCAGGAAAGCGGGCCCCTTCATCCCGGCCGGCAGCACGAGAAACGTCCAATCGCCCAGCCGGTCTTTCGGGAACGGCCGGCCCTTGACGCGCTGGACGCCGAGGTCGATCCACTCCTTGATCGGGAGCGCCTGATCGGGGCCTTGCCGCGTACAGTCGAAATTCTTCGGCAAGGTCACTTCATAAGCCCACGGCTGTTTGCCGTCCCAGCCCTGGCTGCGCAGCGAATTGCCGGCACTGGCCAGGGCGTCGGGCACCGAACGCCAAATATCCCGCCGTCCGTCGCCGTCGAAATCCACGGCATAGTCCTCGAAGTCGCCCGGCAGGAACTGGGTGTGCCCCATCGCACCCGCCCAGGAGCTCTTCATCATCTTGCGGGTCGCATGGCCGAGCTCGATGATCTTGAGCGCGCCGATCAATTGTGGGCGGAACTCGTCGGGCCGCCGCCCCATGAAGGCCTGGGTCGCGATTGCCGTCACTGCATCGTGTGGCAGCGCCGCCTCGCCGAACCCGGTCTCGCGGCCCCAAATGGCAACGACGATACTGGCCGGAACCCCATATTGCTCTTCGATGGCCTTGAGCGTGGGCGCAAGCTGCCGGTACTTGGCACGGCCGCTATTGGCGAGCGCGTTCAGGCTGCTGGCCTTGAAGTAGTTCTGCGGCACGCCGAACTCGGCCTGCGGCTTCGGCTTGGGCTTCATGGCGGCCGGCAGCGACGGCCACCCGGATAGGCCGGATCCGGCGGCACCAACTGCGGCAGCGACCAGTCGAGCTTCAGGCCCTTGAGCTGCGCATCGAACGTCGCCCGCGAGACGCCTGCCGCTTCGGCCTCCGGCCACAAGCCCTCCAGCCACTGCGCGAAACCAGCTTCGACGGCCCGCTTGTAATCGGACGTCGGACTGGCGGCGCCCGCCTCCGGCATCGCGGCCAGCGCGAGGGCAACCAGCAACGCGAACGCCAAGCGCATCCGTATAACCAAGGCAGCCGCCATGAACGGTCCTTCAAGCCTCCAAACGAATCCCGTTGCCGATTGTGGCGAGCCTCTTTGGCCTTGAAAAGGCGACTTTGGCGGGGAATGAGGAATGGCGCGCCTTACGCGGTCCCGCGCCCGCCCTTGAGGTGCCGTTCCCAGGCCAGGGCGTGCCCGACGATCGTATCGAGGTCGTTCAACTGCGGCTCCCAGCCAAGGACGTCGCGAATCCGCCCGGCACCCGCAACCAGGTCAGGCGGATCGCCCGGACGGCGCTCCACCGTGCGGACGGGAAAATCGACGCCCGAAACCCGTTTCACCGCATCCACGACCTCGAAGACCGAGAAGCCGTTCCCGTAGCCGCAATTCAACACCGTGCTCTCACCGCCGGCGCGCAGGTAGCGCAACGCATCGAGATGGGCCCGGACGAGGTCTGTGACGTGGATATAGTCGCGGATACACGTTCCGTCCGGGGTCTGATAGTCCGTTCCGAAGATATCGATCCCGGGCCGGCTTCCGACGGCCGCCTCCGACGCAACCTTGATCAGATGCGTGGCCCGCGGCGTGGACTGTCCGGTTCGCCCGGCCGGGTCCGCTCCGGCCACGTTGAAATAGCGCAAGGCCACATAACGCAAGGGATACGCCCGCGCCGTATCGGCGAGCATGGTCTCGGTCATCAGTTTGGAACTTCCGTAGGGCGAAATGGGCCGCGGCGGCGCCTCTTCGGTGATGGGCGAACGCTCCGGCTCGCCGTAGACCGCCGCCGTCGACGAGAAGATGAAATGCGGCACGCCCGCATCCACAGCACAGGCCAGGAGGCTCCGGGAATTGCAAGTGTTGTTGCCGTAATAGCCCAGGGGGTCGGTGATCGAGTCGGGCACGACGATCGACCCGGCAAAGTGCAGGATCGCGTCGATATCATGCTCTTTCAGTATCCGGCCGACCAATGCGGAATCGCCGACATTGCCTTCGACGAACGTGGCGGTGTCGGGGACCGCCGACCGGAAGCCAGTCGACAAATTGTCCAGAACCACGACATCTTCGCCCGCGCCGATGAGCTCCAACACCATATGGCTGCCGATATAACCCGCACCGCCTGTGACAAGCACGCTCATCGATTTCGACCCCTGAAAAACTGCGATTCACCTGGTCCATATGTGTTATCGCAGCAAGGTTAGGGACTTCTAAGCGCCCTAATTTTGGTATGTCTACCGTCGACCTTCCTGCCCCCGATTCGCCGCCGGGTCCAGCCCATAGCTTCGAGAGAGGACTTGATGCCCGTTCCCATTCGCAAAGCCGTGTTTCCCGTCGCCGGGCTCGGAACGCGTTTTCTTCCCGCAACCAAGGCCATGCCGAAAGAAATGCTGACCGTGGTGGACCGTCCGTTGATCCAGCACGTGGTTGACGAGGCGCGCGAGGCCGGTATCGAGCATTTCGTCTTCGTGACGGGGCGCAACAAGGGCGCGATCGAGGACCATTTCGACAGATTGCCTGAACTTGAGGATACGCTGGCCGCACGGGGCAAGACGGCCGAACTCGAAATCCTCGCCGAGTGCCTTCCAGACGCGGGCGCCGCGAGCTTCGTCCGCCAACAGGCGCCCCTGGGGCTGGGCCATGCGGTTTGGTGCGCCCGGGAAATCGTCGGACACGAACCCTTCGCCGTGATCTTGCCGGACGTCCTGGTCCAGACACCGGACAAGGGCTGCCTTGCGCAGATGCTCGACGTCTACAATGCGCACGGGGGCAACGTTCTGGCTGTCGAGCCCGTTCCGGACGAGCAGACGAAGAACTACGGCGTGGTGGCGATCGGCGAAGCGGAGGGGAATGTCTTTCCCGTCACCGGCATGGTGGAGAAGCCAGCACCCGGCACCGCGCCGTCGAACCTGACCATTCTCGGCCGCTACATTCTGCAGCCGGAGGTGTTCGAACTTCTGTCCGCGCAAGAGGAAGGCTCGGGCGGCGAAATCCAGCTGACGGACTCCATGCTGACGCTTCTTGAGACGCAGCCGTTCTATGCGGTCGAATATGAAGGCCGCGCCTTCGATTGCGGCTCGAAGCCCGGCTTTCTCGCCGCCAATGTCGCCTACGCCCTCGATCGGCCGGACTTGCGCGACACCGTGGTCGCCGAGATCAAGAAACTGCTTCCGCGAGGGCGCGCACCTAGTTGCGGATGCGCATGCCGACCCGCACCTCGTTCTCCGTGTACTCGCTGAACCGGTCGGTCGACATGAAGTCGGTGTGTTCGTATCGGGTGTATACGGACATATTCGGATTGAAGAAGTATTCGAAGGTGAGCCCTTCGCGCAGCCGCTCGTCGACAAGCTCGTTGTCCACGTAATCGGCTGTCTCGTAGCTGAGATAGCCGCCCACCACGAGATACCGCCAGAACGCATGCTGTAGGGAGAGCCGGTAGCTGCGGCTGACGGCCCCGAGCGAATCCACCGTATTGGCGGTCTCGATCGAGGAACTGGCGATGAACTCGACCAGGGTCATGGGGGTCGGCATCCAAACGATGTCCGCGTTGAACAGGACGCCCTCGATCGGCGCGGTGTCATCGGCAATCGAGGTTTGCTCGCCCCAACCGAGACTGATATCGCCATAGAAGGCATCGCTGACCGAATAGGTCACGCCGGCGAGCGTCGCGAAGCGCTCGAGTCCCGCGTGATGCCCGAGTCCGTCACGGGCTGCTTGTAGACATCCTCCGTGAGTTCCCCTTCGACATAGACCGACAGACCGGGGTTGAACTCATAAGTGCCCCGCATGGTGAGTTCGTTCTCGCGGTAGTCCCGGACGTCCGCTTGGGGGATCTGCGTCCCGGCCAGGGTATCCGCGATCGTCACCTGCGTGCCGGTCAGATCCTCGTAGTCGAAGGTGGAGATGCTGCCCTCCACCTCGACCGTGACCCGGTTGAAGTTGTGTCTGGCCGTGGCCGAGATTTGCTCCTGCTGCACATTCGTTTGGAAGCCGGCAATATCGGTGATGCTGGTCGCGTTCCGTCCGTCCTGGGCTTGCGCCTTGCCGAGTTCGAGCTCGAGCTGCGTTCGGGCGCCCACGTCGAGCCGGCCGCGCAGCAGCGCGGCGTAGATCTTGTCGTCCTCCACCGAGTAGCTGTTGAACCAGCTCCGGTCGGCGGTGAACTCGGCCTGGAAGGCGTGCCGCGCCCAGTCGGACTCAAGACGCACCTCCGGCGCGAACTCGAAGGCGTAGTCGGAAATCCCGTTCGGCGTGCCGAGCACGTTATCCGTAAAGATCCCGCCGATCTCTGCCTCGGTGAAGAGCACGAACGAACCGATGCGCGTGCCGAGCGGAATGAACGGGTCGAGCTGACGCACGCGCAGGCCCAGAGGGTCCTCCGCCGGATCGACGTCCAAGATGTCGCCGCGGAGCGGTGTCAACAGGGGCGGGCCGAAGGGATCCTCCTCGCCCGGCGGTCCGTTCTTTCCTCATCGATCCCAAAGCCTGGAACCGCCTCATCGGCGACGACCGTGCCGCGCAAGCCCGGATCGACGGTGGACGGCCTAAGTTCGTTGGTGACGTCGGGACGCGCGCTCCGCGTCGTCTGCGACGTGCCGGTATCGTCCCCGATACCGCCGAGCGGGTCCGAGATCGCCGGCTGGGTGGCGAGGTCGTTGGTCAAACCGTCTTGACCCGACCCGTCTTGACCTGACCCGTCCTGGCCAGATCCGTCCCCTCCCAAACCGCCGTCCTCGGTCGCGCCGCCGCCCGCGGCATCGTCTAAGATCCCGCCTCTCAGCTGGAATGCGCGCTGGCGTCTTGGGGGCGCGGCCGTTCCGGCGCCGAGCGGCGTGCTCGGGGCCGTGGCACCGACGCCTGTGGTGCTGTCCACGGGTGTAGAGCCGATGCTGCCGCGCAAGCCGGGAACGTCCTGCGCCACGGCCGGTGCGGCTGCGGCGGCAAGCAAAGTGGCAGCGAGCACGCCCGCTGCGCTGGACGTATGGCGACGCGGCAAGGACGCACCTCGAATAAACCTGGGCTTGCGCGAAGGGCCCCCGACAGCGAGAGTTCCGCACCTGGACCCGTTGACCGTCCGAGCCTAGGGGAAACAGGGTTAACGAGGCGTTTATCGGCGTCCCAAAATGGCCTTTGGAAATGGTCTTGGCTTGACCTTTCAATGCCTTATTCCGTGGTAGAATTGCGCGCCGAAGAGGGGGAACACCAGCCTATGTCCGCCGGTTTGAAACGGAATCTATCCACAGCCGAAGACCCTAGCGAGGCCGTCGCCTCGGCCATGAGGACACTGCAGCTCGAGGCCGAGGGCCTCAGCGCCTTGCAGGAAGCCCTCGCGGCGGATCTTTCCGAGAGCTTCGCCGCCGCGCTCGGCATTCTGCGGGGCTGCCGTGGCCGCGTGATCGTGACCGGGATGGGCAAGAGCGGCCATGTGGGCGTGAAGGTTGCCGCCACGCTGGCCTCCACGGGAACGCCCGCCTATTTCGTGCATCCGAGCGAGGCGAGCCATGGCGACCTCGGCATGATCACGCCCGACGATGCGATCCTGGTATTCTCCTGGTCGGGAGAGACGGTCGAGCTCGAAAATATTCTGTCCTATTCACGCCGGTTCGCCGTACCGCTCGTCGCGGTGACGTCGAATCCGCTCTCCACGCTCGCAAAGGCCGCGGAGGTCGTCTTGGCCTTGCCACGCTCCAAGGAGGCCTGCCCGCACGGCCTTGCCCCCACGACCTCGACCATGATGCAATTGGCCCTCGGGGACTCCATCGCCATCGCGCTTCTGGAAAGCAAAGGCTTCACCGCGCTCGATTTCGGCGTGCTGCACCCGGGCGGCCAGCTCGGCGCCAAGTTGAAGTTTGTGGACGACCTGATGCACCGGGCTCCCAATCTGCCCCTTGCAGGCGCGGACACGGTGATGTCGGAGGCCATCGTGGTGATGACCGAAAAGGCCCTGGGCTGCCTCGGCGTGGTGGACCAGAACGGATTCTTGCAAGGGATCATCACCGATGGCGACTTGCGCCGGAACATGGGCAACGGGCTCCTCGACCGCCGCGCGGCCGACATCATGACGCCCGCGCCGAAAACCGTGACGCCCGACATCATGGCGAGCGCGGCGCTCGAGATCATCAATGCCTCGGCGATCACGGCGCTCTTCGTCGTGGAAGACGGCCGGCCCGTCGGCATCGTCCACATTCACGACCTGCTGCGCGCGGGCGTGGCCTAGGCGGCCATCGCTTCTTTCTCTTTTGCCTTTTTGCCGGCCACCGGCTCGGCTTTGCGCGACCGCGAGAACGGCTTGCCGGCGTCGGACATCGCGCCCGTCATCGGATCGACGTCGGCGACCGCGCGCGCGACTTCCGCATAATGATAATGAGTCGCCAACTTCAGCGCATAGATGAAGAGGATATGCGGCTCGCGCCAGCGCTGTTTGACGATCCGCGCCAGTTGCTTGCGATAGCGATCCCGAAGCGGGGCTTCCTTCACCAGGGACAGGAGCCGCGAACTGACGACCCCAAAGCGCACATAGTTCAGGAAGCAGCGCTTCGCCCAGGCCATGCGCCAGTTCGACCAATAGGGCAGCTCGTGCATGGTGAACTTGAAGTTCTGGTCGAAGAACTGGGCGTCCAGCCGCTCGAGATAGGCGTCCACCTCATAGCAGGACTGCATCGTCTCGATGAAGCCGTCTCGGAGCTCTTCGGACGTCATACCCAGCGGAATGACATTGGTCCCGTACTGGTCGTGGTCTTTCTCGTTGTTCAGGCGCCCTGCTTCCTTGAGACGCTTGTAGAGCGGGGTCGTAGGAATCGCATGGAGAAGCCCCACCAGCGCGGTCGAAATGCGTGCGCGGATCAAGAACTCGGGTATAGCCTCGAAGATGGTCGGATCGTCGTGATCGAAGCCGACAATCATGCCGCACCAAACGTCGATACCGTGATCCTGGATACGATGCACACGGTCAATCAAGGACCCCGCATTGGGCCGGACGTTCTGCAGCTTCTTGGTTTCCCGCAGCGACTCTTCGTTGGGCGTCTCGATGCCGATGAAGACGTTCTGGAAATTCGCGCGGCCCATGAGCTCCATGAGCTCGTCGTCCTCGGCAAGATCCAGAGAGGCTTCCGTGAACAGGGTCAGAGGATAGGCGCGCGCCTGCTGCCATTCGATGACGTCGCGCAGCACGGCCTTGATGGCCTTCTTGTTGCCGATGAGATTGTCGTCGACCACGAAGACCATCTTGAAGCCGGCCTGCAGAAAGTCCTCGAGCTCGGCGATAACCTGCTCGCTCGTCTTGAGGCGCGGACGCCGGCCGAACGTCACGATGATGTCGCAGAATTCGCAGGTGAACGGACACCCGCGTGAAATCTGCATGCTGCCGAACATATAGCGCCCGACCTTCAGCAGATCCGTGCGCGGCACCGGCAGCGTCGTGACATCGGTCTTTTCCGGCTGCTCATAGTAGGCCTTGTGTTCGCCCTTTTCCCAAGCCGCCAAGAATTCCGGCCAGGTCTCGTCGGCCTCGCCTTTGAAGAGGACATCCGCCAGCCCGTCCAGGGCCTCGGGCTCCACCGTGGCCATGGGGCCGCCAACGACGGTCATGACGCCGCGCGCACGGACCTCTTCGAGAATCTCGATGAGACGGCGTCCCTGGATGTTCATGCCAGTAACGCAGACCATGTCCGCCTGCGCCAACCGGTCGAAGTCGATGTCCTCGACATTCTCGTCGACGAGCGTCACGTCATGATGGTCTGGGACGAGGGCCGCGAGGAGACCAAGGCAGGCGACCGGCAGATTGGCTTGTTTTCCGAACAGGGGCATGCAGTGCTCGAGCCCCCAAAAAGAGATGTCGAAACGCGGATTGACGATGACGATATCGGCCATGAGATCCTTCTGGTTCGTGCGATTCTCTTTCCAAGTTCTAGTAGATTAGCGAGACGGGCACGCAACGGCGACCCCGGCAAACCAATCCTGGCGCGTTGACCTTACCCGATTTTCCGGCCACGCGCTGACCCAAATCAGGGCAGAAACAACTATGGGCCCGAAAACGGTCGATCTTGTGGTGGTTGGTGGGGGTATCCACGGAGCGGCGATCGCACGCGATGCCGCGGGCCGTGGCCTAAGGGTTCTGCTGGCCGAACGAGAGGACTATGCCGGCCTCACGTCCTCGCTTTCGTCCAAACTCGCCCATGGCGGGTTGCGCTACCTCGAACACATGGAATTCAAACTTGTGCGCGAGTCCTTGAGCGAACGCGCGGGGTTGTTGAAGACGGCACCGCATCTCGTCTCGCCTTTGAAGTTTCTTCTCCCCATCTTCGACTGGCAGCCCCGGAGCGCCTGGTTCGTCCATACCGGGCTCGCGCTCTACGACCTGCTGTCGCTGGGCGATGGGATGCCCGCGAGCGGCCGGCTGGCGAAGGACGACGTCGATCGGCTCCCGCACCTGCGCCGGGATCATCTCGACGCGGTTTTGCACTACCACGACGCCCATGCGGACGACGCGCGGCTGACCCTAAGCGCGGCCTTGGACGCGCGGACGCGCGGCGCCGACGTCGCCAACCGCCGCGCGGTGACCGCGATCGTGCCCCGCGAGAACGGCTACACGGTCGCGCTGTCCGAGCAGGGCAAGACTCGACAGATCGAGACCCGCTTCGTCGTCAATACGGCAGGGCCCTTTGTCGGCGAGGTGGATGCCATGATCCCGCAGGGCCCTTCATATCGAGGCCCTTCGCCGCGCGACATCCGGCTCGTACGGGGCAGCCACATCGTGTTGCCCATGCCGGAACCGGCGGAGACCTGCGCTTACACGCTCCAGGACGAGGGCGAGCGCATCCTCTTCGTCATTCCCTGGCTCGACGGAAACTTCCTCATGATCGGCACCACCGATGTGCCCCAGAGCGGCGATCCCGGTCGCGCCGTCTGTTCGCCGGCAGAGAAGACCTATCTCCTCGCCGCCTATAATCGCTACTTCGCCCATGCGGGCGGGCCGGCAACCGAAGACGACATCGTCTTCGACTGGGCGGGTTTGCGGACCCTGCATGGCGCCCCGGACGAGCAGCCGAGCCGCATCAGCCGCGAGGTGACGATCGAGACCAAGGCGCAAGGACACGGCGGCTTCCTCTCACTGGTCGGCGGCAAGCTCACCACTCATCGGGCCACAGCCGAGCAAGTGCTCGCCCGCCTCCAAGCGCTCGGCCTCGAGATGGGTCCGAGCTGGACGAAGGGCGCCCCCGCCTATGGGGGCACGCTCGATCGCGAGGCTTTGGTCGCGCGCGCGCAAGAAGGACCGGCATCCGTTTTGCCGCAAACGCGGCGGCGCTGGGCCTTCACCTATGGCGACAAGATCGAGGATCTCTACACACAAATCGCAAAGGAACCCGGCCTCGCCGAGGAAATCGTGCCCGGCGTGCCGCGTGCGGAACTGCAGCACGCCGCATCGGTCGAGGACGCGAGAACCGGCGAGGACTTTCTCCTGCGCCGCACCAAGCTTCGCCTGTTCCTCGACGAAGCCGCGCGCGAGACGGTTGAAGACTGGTTCGCCAAGACTTAGGAGAAGACCAAGACTTAGGAGAAGCCCAAGACTTAGGAGAAGCCCAAGACTTACGAGAAGACTTGGCACACGACCTGGCACAAGACTTGGCACAAAACCTGGGACGTGGCCCACGCGGCACGCACAATTTCGGGGGACGAATGGCGGACTACACACTCGAACACGGAAAGCGCTACAAAGCCAAGATTACACTCGGCCTACTGCAAAGCGTGGCCCCGAACGAGATGGTCGCCGAACAGCTGCGCCAAACGGGCTTTGCCGATGTGCGCGTGACCGGATCCGGCCGGACGCGGATTGCCACCGGTGTTTGGGAGCGCGGCACCGTTTCGGGAGCGATACCGGACGAGATCTCAGACATCACGTTGCTGACGTGAGGGGGGCCGGCTAAGCGTCCGCGCTAACGGGCTCGACCTTCAGCACGGAACCATCGGCGCCGACAACCTTGACCCGTGTCCCCTTGGGCAGAGCCGGTCCCTCGACGCGCCAGATCGTATCGCCCGCATGCACGCTCCCACGACCATTCTCGATCGCATCCGCCAGTTCGAAGGTCTGCCCGATGAATTGAGCGGCGCGCTGATTGAGGAGCGGCGCGTCGGTCTCTGGTGGATTCTGCCGCAAGTAGCGATTGACCAGAATCACGGTGACGAGGGACAGCCCGCCAAACCAGATCAGCTGCCATTGCCAGGCAATGTCGTACCGCAAGGCAATGACGCCCGTTACGAGCGCAGCGAACCCGAACCACATGAGGAAGATTCCGGGCGCCAGCATTTCGAGGACGAGCAGGACAGCCGCCAGGATGAGCCAAACCCAGGGACCAAGTGTGACGAGCGTCTCTACCATTGTGTCGCGTCCCTAAGCCCTCGGCACCGATCCGCCGCCCCGCCTGGGAGCCTGAGTGGCTTGGTCGGGTGCGGACGACGACGAACCGCCCCCGAAAGCCTCGCGCGCGATCTCCGAAATGCCGGCAACGGACCCGATGACCGACGAGGCCTCGAGCGGCATGAGCAGGACCTTCTGGTTGTCGGCCGACGCCAGCGCCTTCAGTGCATCCACGTAGTTGTTGGCCACGAAATAATTGATGGCCTGGATGTTGCCGGAGGCGATGGCCTCGCTCACCATCGCCGTGGCCCGCGCTTCCGCCTCGGCCTCGCGTTCCCGGGCCTCGGCGTCGCGATAGGCCGCTTCGCGCCGGCCCTCGGCCGCCAAGATCTGCGCCTGCTTGGCGCCTTCCGCCTGCAGGATCTCCGATTGCCTCTCGCCCTCGGCCATGAGGATCGCCGCGCGCTTGTCACGCTCGGCCTTCATCTGCCGCGCCATGGCGTCGACCAGATCGCGCGGCGGCTCGATATCCTTGATCTCGATTCGGGTGACCTTCACGCCCCAGCTATGCGTTGCGTCGTCAACGACCGTCAGGAGGCGATGATTGATTTCGTCGCGCTCGGACAAGAGCTTGTCCAAATCCATCGAGCCCATCACGGTACGGATATTCGTCATGGTGAGGTTGAGAATGGCTCTCTGGAGATCGGTCACCTCGTAGCTCGCCCGCGGCGCATCCAAGACCTGAAAGAAGGCCACACCGTCGACCCGCACCATCGCGTTGTCGCGGGTGATCACCTCCTGGCTTGGCACGTTGACCACCTGTTCCATCATGTTGAGCTTGCGCCCGACGCGGTCGATGAAGGGGATGATGAGCGCCAGACCCGGCGTCAGCGTGCGGATGTACCGGCCAAAACGCTCGACCGTGTAGTTGTAGCCTTGCGGCACAATCTTGACCCCCGCGATGACGGTCACGACAAAAAGGACAAGCAGCGCAAGAACGAAAATATCGAAACCGAACATCCGGCATCCTCCCCAAGCACACCGCCGTCGCCACAGCCTCACACCCTGAGCGTGGCCGGCGGACGCCGCCTCTACGAACGATTACACCATAGATGGGGAGAACGGGACCGGTTTTAAGGGGCCGGCCGATATCCGTGCTACCCGGCACTCATTGCGCGATATACTGCATGATGTCCTGCGCCGCCGCGGAGGCCGCGGCTTCCGCCGCCGGGCCCCAGCGCCGGTTGAGCGATCCTTTGGGGATCACATTGGTCTGGGTCACATTGCCGAGCCGCGTGCCTTGCGGACCGAAGACCGTCCAGTCGATCCGGATCGTCTCCTCGCCGCGCCCCGCCGGGAACAGGCGGACCATGCCTTGAATCTCATAGGCCTCCGCGGCCGGCGTTCCCGTCACGGTGAAGCCGCGATCCAGAAGCTGATCCGAAAGAGCATTCTCGAGCGCCTCTTCGCCGTCACCGGGCGCACCGGCAACGTCGATATAGGCCCAACGCTCGGCGGCCACCGAAACCGAGCCACCCATCACCGCAACGCTCATCAGCAGAGCAAATGCGACCCTCAAACGACAAGAACCAAACACCGACCCAGAACCCTCTTTCTAATCCACCCAGCCCCTCAACTCGCGTTCGATGAGGTGGAGCAAGACGCGAATACCGCCCTCGGAGTCGTTCAGGCAAGGGATAAAGCTGAACGCCTCGCCGCCATGCTCAAGAAATATCTCCCGGGCTTCCCCGTTGATCTCTTCCAGCGTCTCGACGCAATCGGCGGCGAAGCCCGGCGTGAGAATGGCGATACACTTGACGCCGTCGCGCGCGAGGGCCTCGACCGTCTTGTCCGTATACGGTTGCAGCCACTCGGCGCGGCCGAAGCGCGACTGGAACGTCGTCATCAGCCTGTCGCCCAGCGGCCCGAGCGCCGTGCGTAACGCATCGCTCGTGTCCATGCACTGGCACTGATAGGGATCGCCCTTCGCCACATACTCCTTGGGAAGCCCGTGATAGGAGGCGAGGATCACCTCGGGTTCGAAATCGAGCGTCGCAAGATGGTCGCGGATCGAGTCCGCGAGCGCCTCGATATAGACCGGGTCGGCCGGGTAAGGCGGCACGGTGCGTAGCGCCGGCTGCCAGCGCATGGATTTGAGCTTGTCGAAAACCGTATCGTTGACCGTCGCCGTGGTCGCGGCCGCATATTGCGGATAGAGCGGAAACACGAGCAGCTTGTCGCAACCCTGCTCGACCAGGGCCTGCACCCGGTCGGCGATCGTCGGATTGCCGTAGCGCATGGCCCAGTCCACGATCACCTCGTTGCGATGGCCAAGTCCGTCGGCGATCTTCTCGGCCTGGGAGCGCGTAACGGTCCGGAGCGGCGACTCGCCCAATTCCTCGTTCCAGATCGAACGATAGGCCTCACCGCTCTTGGAGGGACGCGTGGTCAAGACGATCCCGTTGAGGATGGGCCACCAGATGAGCCGGTTCACCTCGATCACCCGGCGATCGGACAGAAACTCCTTGAGATAGCGCCGCATCGACCAGTAATCGGTGTCGTCCGGCGTGCCTAAATTGACCAAGAGCACGCCGACCTTGCCGGACGGCTGCGACCGGCAATCATAGGGTGCGGCAAAGGCACTCGCTGTCGGGCTCTCATTCATCGGCGCACTCCTCAGCGCTGGCGCTCCGGGGCATGCCCGTAGATAGAATATCGCACCGGCCGGGCCTAGTCCTGAGAGATTGCGGCGAGGACCGTCTCGGCATCGTCGAGAATCTCCGCGTGATCGAAGGCGAGACGCTCATCCCGCCAATTCTCGACCCATTCCGCCGCGGCCGCATCGTCGCCGGCGACCGGGTCCGCCGGCGCGGCCAGGCGTGCGAGAAAGACCGTGCTCGCGGTGTGCCCTCTGGGATCGCGCGACGGGTCGGAATATACGCCGACAAGGTGGAGGTCGCCGACCGAGAGCCCCGTCTCTTCCTGCAGTTCCCGGCGGCAACCGGCCTCGACGGTCTCGCCGACATCCACAAATCCGCCCGGCAGCGCGTAGTGCCCCTTGAAGGGCTCGTGTGCCCGGCGAATGAGCAGAACGCGCCCCGTCGGATCGAAGACCACGCAGTCGGTCGTGAGCGCTGGCGTTGCGGGAAAACCCATCGGATCGGCTCAAGCGGTGGCGATGGGCTGCCGGTACGACCGGTACCCATGGCCGAACCGCTAATCCTTTGGCTGCGCCACGATCCGCAGATACGGCCGCAGGGTCTGCCAGCCATCCGGATAGATCGTCTTGGCTTCGTCGTCGGAGACGGCAGGCACGATGATCACGTCTTCGCCTTGCGTCCAATTGACCGGCGTCGCCACGCGGTGCTGGCCGTGAGCTGCATGGAGTCGATGACCCGTAACACCTCGTCGAAATTGCGCCCCGTCTCATCGGATAGACCAGGATCAACTTGATTTTCTTGTCCGGCCCGATGACGAAGACGTTCCGCACGGTCTGATTGTCCATGGCCGTACGCCCATCGGACGTATCGCCGGCGCCGGCCGGCAGCATGCCGTAGAGCTTGGAAACGGCAAGATCCGTATCGCCGATCATGGGGTAGGTCGGCTCGGCGCCCTGCGTATCGGCGATGTCCGCCTTCCACTTTTCGTGGGCCTCCACGGGATCGACGCTGAGGCCGATGATCTTGACGCCCCGCTTATCGAATTCCGGTTTGATTCTGGCCATATAGCCGAGCTCGGTGGTGCAGACCGGCGTGAAGTCCTTGGGGTGCGAGAACATCACCGCCCAAGAATCGCCGAGCCAATCGTGAAACCGAATGCGGCCCTCAGTCGTGTCGGCCTCGAAGTCCGGGGCCGTATCGCCCAGTTGAAGCGTCATGTCTGTCCTCCGTGGGAAATATCAGGAAAGGTCGGCCGGACTGCCTGGACTTTATTTGGGACAGCCAAGCCTACACCGCAACCGCGATTTGAATGAGACACTCGGAGATACGGCCGTGCGGTTGGGTCAGAAAGGCCGCGCGGGCCCAAGGGAGGCAAGGAATAGCAGGAGCCCGATCGTCATCACCAGCAGGGCTCCGCCGATAGAGCAGACAATCCAGACCACCTCCGCCCATCGCGCATTGCCGCCACCGGCGGCCAGCGCCACGTTCCGTGAACTGATCGCCAGCGCGGCGAGAACCGAGACCGTAATCGCCGTGCCGAGGGCCATCGCGAAGGTCGACGCCACGCCGGCCCAGAAGAGCCCTTGCGCGAGGGCGAAAACCAGGACGAGAACCGCGCCCGAACATGGCCTGATCCCAACGGACAGGACGACAGCCAGAATTTTCCGCCAAGTCATGGGCTGCGCAATATCGCGTGCGGCGACGATATGGCCGCAGGCTTCGCAGGACTCGTGCTCATGATCGTGATGGTGATGATCGTGGGCATGGGCGTCGGCGCGATCGCCACCATGATGATGATGCGCGTGCCCCTGCCCTTCGCCCGTATCGTTCCGGCGATGCCATAGCCGCCACAAGGTCGAGACGAGGAGCGAGAGCCCCACCAGAAAGACCAGCGCGTAGCTGGCGCTCTCGAGCTGCTTGACCCAGGTATTCACCTGAATGCCCGTGCCCTTGAGCGCGATGATCAGGATGCCGACCAGGGTCACGGCCATCAGGCCCTGGACGGCCGCCGCGAGAAACGAGATGTAGATGCCGCGGCGCACCGTCTCGCGATTGGCAAGGACATAGGACGAGATGATCGCCTTGCCGTGACCGGGGCCCGCCGCGTGGACGATGCCGTACACGAAGCTGAGTCCGGCGAGCCACAACCCGGCGCCCCACGCATTGCCGCTCTTGAGCTTCTTGATCTCGGCGGCTAGCGGCCGCAGCAGCTTTTGTTGCATCTGGATAATCCAGGTCTGAAAACCGCTGAATGCCCCCTGCCCCTTGAGAGGCGCGGCCTGAACCGGCGCGGCCTGCGGCGTTGGCGCGGCAAATGCCGGGGGCGGCGCTTGGCGCTGCGCAGGGCCGCCGAAAGCGGACGGCGGCGACTGTGGCGCTTGAGCCTGTGCCGACGCAAACGGCGCGAGCACCGCAAACACCAGCCCCAAACAGCCGAGAAGGGCCTGTGTCATTGCGCGCCGCATGTCACCGTCACGGTCTGCGCGAACTGCGAACCATAGTTGGAGGTGGGACCGAGCTGACTGAAAAAGGATTCCGTCAGGGCCTTCGCTTCCTCGGCCGCCTCCGGATCGGCCTCCGCGACTTTCGCGGCACAGCCTGGCGCGGATCCCGCGAGCTTGACGGCCGCCTTTTCAGCGAAGCCGAAGGCCACGAAGAAGGACGGGTCGTAGACATCGACCGTGACTTTCGTGCTGCCGGGATCGAGCGGCGTCTCCAGAGGCAAGGTGAAATGCAGCGTCAGCACCGTGCCGTCATATTCGACCCAATAGTCTTCCGGGCCCTTCAACGGCAGAAAGTCCTCCTCGCCATCCCGGCGGACGAACGTGAAGTAGTCGAAGTCCTTCAGCGACTCGACGTTCACTTGCGCAAGCGGCTCGAGCTCGTCCTTGGCATAGGTGCCGTCGGCGTTGGTATCGAGTCCTTGCACCGCCATGGCACTGTAGAATTCGTCGAACGTCCAGGCATGTCTGATCCCGGTGATCTTGTGCCCGGGGCCAAAGACGACCTCGGACCGCACCGTCGCCCAAACATGAGGATGTGCATCCGCCGCGATGGAGAAGCCGAATATGGCCTGTCCGACCAGAGCGGCCGTAAGGACAGTCCTGCGCGCGCACCAGTTTCGATATGGCAAGGCTCCGCTCCCTCAACCCAAGAGGCAGAGGTATGCCGGAATTATGGAGGATTTTAGAGCCGCCACGCGCAAAAAAAAATCGCCCCGAGAGAGGGCGACGCACAACGGACAAGAAATGAAAAAAGAGGGGCCCAGCCTCTTTGAATGACTGGGCCCTCTCTTCTGATCCTTAAGTCGCGGCAGCCTTCAGCTTGCCAGAAATACGGCCGAAGAGATCGCTCAGATCCGTACCGATCGCATTCACGGCGGTGATGATCGCAACAGCGATACCGGCGGCGATCAGGCCATACTCGATAGCCGTGGCACCGGACTCGTCTTTGACGAAACGCTTGATAGAAGTCATGGAGACACTCCCTTTCATTCGGAACTCTAAACCAGTACTCAAACTCATCGGCCCCGCACCGCACTCCGTTTGGCCGTTGGAACCTGGCGAGGAAGCTAACAGCCACCCGTTAGACACTGGTTAAAGCGATCTCAGAAACACACGACTGCCAGGGTAAACAATTCGCAAACACAAGAATCTCTAAAAGCCTGCAAATCCAACGTTTTCTTCTGAGAATTAATCAATTTGTTACTTCCTGTTTACTTGCGGTTTACCATGTGACGACGACCCGAGTTCCTATCGGAACGCGCTGGTAGAGATCGGCGACGTCTTGGTTGAACATGCGGATGCAACCGTGGGACACGGACTGACCCACGGACCAGGGCGCGTCGGTGCCGTGGATCCGGTAAAGGCTTTTGCCCAGATAAAGGGCCCGGACACCGAGCGGATTTTGCGGATGGCCGCCGGGGACATAGGCCGGCAAATCGGGATTCTCCCGGCGCATCTCGGCCGTGGGCGTCCAGCCGGGGTTCACCTTCTTGGCGCTGACACGGGTCTCGCCCGACCAGCGGGCCTCGCCCTTGGGCGTCGCAATGGGATAGCTGATGGCCCTGCCGTTCGACAGGACGTAGTAGAGGCGCGCGCGGCTGAACTGGACGTAGATCGTCCCGGGTTCGTATCCCGGCGGAAAAGACACCAGATGGCGGGCGACCACCTGAGACCGCTGCGGTTGGGACGATAGGACCGAATCGAACAGCCCGGCCGAGACACGGCCTGCCGGCAGGACAACGATCGCCGCCGCAAGCCCAGCGGCGGACAAAAATCCGAGGATACGCATAACCAAAACCCCGTCTCTCTTAGCTCCCTGGAGCGTGGGGCGATTCTGGTTAGCAAAATCCAAACAGACGTCCTGGCACGGGATGTCCGTCGGGGCACGGGAGCGGCGGCGGCGGGCCCTCAGGCCGGTCGGACACCGGTCACGATATGGACGTGGGCATCCATGCGGACGGCGCCGTCCTGCTCGTGTGCGGCGTAGCGGTGGATCAAGGCCTCGCGGACCGCTTCTATGGTGGCTTCGTCCGCGTCGCGAGCGCGTCGCCGAGCGAGAAAGCCTTGAGCGCGAAATCCGCCGCCTCCACGGCCGGAAGCCCTCCCGCAAGCGGGATCCTGTCCCGCCAGGGCTGGATGTCCAAGTCGTCAAATCCCGCGGCCTCAAGAAGCCCGAACAGTGTCTCCTCTCCGGCATAGCGGAACGGCCCGGGCGCGTCGGGGTCGGGCGGCGGCACGTCGACGATCTGGGACGCCACGTCGCGAAAGCTCGTCATCCAGGGATTGTTCACCGGCGGTCCCCAGACGGCGAAAGCGATGCGGCCGCCGGGCACGAGCCAGGATTTGAGGTTGGAGAACGCGGCGGGCGGGTTGTCGAAAAACATGATGCCGAACCGCGACGCCAAGCGATCATAGGGCGCGCCGGGCGGGGGCGCACTCTCGGCATTGGCGATATGGAAGGCAATGTCGCCGCCGGCCGTATCGGCGCGGCCCCGGGCCAATTCGATCAGATCCGGCGAGATGTCGATGCCATGAACTGCGCTTCCCGCCGGGGCATGCCGGGAAATCGCCAGCGTGGGACCGCCTCCGCCGCATCCGATATCGGCGATCCGAAGGGGGCCGTCGAGCGCAAGAGCCTCGATGAGCGGCGCCGTCACGGGCTGAATCATGGCTTCCATGCCCGGCAACTGATCGCGCCATTTCTTGCCGCGCTCGCTGGCCCAATCGGATGCCGAAATCGTCTGGTTCATTCCGCGCTCCTCCCTCTTCGCGTGGTGCTTCTGCGAGGTCTACATGATCGTGCTGAAGCGGCCGCGCAAGCGCGGCATTTGCGCCGGGCGCACCGGAATTGGACGCGCGCACCGGGCTCCTTCTTGACTCACGCCCGACTCGGGAGTAAGAACAAAACAGGAACGAGAGTGGAGTGTCAGTCATGCGTAACAACGTTCCAGACGGCGATTTTAGTGCCCTCGTTCCGCCGGCTGACGTTGAGAAAAGAGCAGGCGGTTTCACGGGAAGGGTCCTGATCGAGCAGCTACGGGCATCCATCCGGGCGCTCGAGCAGGTTCCCGTCTCCTTAAGCATCCCCCCCGCGCCGGGTGCGGCCCCTTCCCGTCCCGCCTGCTCTTTAACGCCGCCAACCGCGGCACCCGGCACCCCGAACACCCCTTCGAAGAGGCCCCCTTCGCACAGCCCTTTGAGCGTGCTGCACCAAGCGGGACTGCACGAGATCAAGCCCCACGCCTATCGCGACGCGCCCGCGGGCCTTGGCCTGGCACTCTCCGTGATCGCCGAGATCCAGGTGCAACATCCGGGACTTGTGCTGTGGTGCATGACGCGGCGGCAGGCAGAAGAATGGGGGCGCCCTTACGGCCCCGGCCTCATCAAGGCGGGGCTCGATCCGGCGCGAGTCCTCGTCGTCGAGGCGCGCACCGCGGACGAGGCCGCCTGGGCCCTGGAGGAAGGGCTGAAAAGCGGCGCACTGATCGCAGGGCTCGCTCAAACCGAAATCAAAACCCCGCTCGTGGCCCGGCGTCTCGGCCTTGCCGCCCGCGCCGCCGGAACGCCGTGCTTCCTCCTCACCGGCCATGGCGAGGCGAAGGTCCCCGGCACACTCACGCGCTGGCGGATCGCCACGGAGGCCAGCGCCCATATCCCTTTCGAGACGGGCGCCGGCTTCGGCGGAGGCACCCGTATCGGCGAAGCCGTTCCCGGCCCTGCCTGTTGGCGCCTGTCCCTCGAACGCAGCCGGGCTCCCGCTCAAGCAGGCCAGAGGCCGGTAGGGCAAGAAACAAGTGCTCAAGCAGGCCAGAGGCCGGTAGCACAAGAAACAAGCGCTCAAGCAGGCCAGAGGCCGGTAGCGCAAACAATAAGAGAAGGCACAGGCTTTCATGTGCAGGTCGATCATGAGCCCGGCCGTCCAAACGCCGAACAAGACGCCGAAGGCGGTGCGCAGAACGGTCTGCGTGTGGTTTCCGCATCTTCCGATCGAGCGGCTGATGCGGGAGCGCTTGCAAGCAGGCCGCACACCGCCACCGGCTAGGACACCCTTCGCGCTTGTGGGCAGCGACGCGCACGGGCTGGCTCTCACGGCCGTCAACACCCCATGCCGGCAGGAGGGGCTGAGCCCCGGCATGCGGCTGGCCGATGCGAAGGCCATCTGCCCGGCGCTGCTCACCGTGCCCGGCGCCCCGGACAAGGATGCGGCCTTTCTAGAGTCCCTCGCCCGCTGGGCCTCACGTTACAGCCCGTCCCTCAATGTGGACGGCACAGACGGCCTCTGGCTCGATACGACCGGCGTCGCGCCTCTTTTCGGTGGCGAACCCGAACTCCTGGCCGATCTTGCCACCCGTCTTGCCAGACTTGGGCTGAGTGCGCGGCTCGGGTGTGCCGATACGCTCGGGAGCGCCTGGGCCCTGGCCCGTTTCGCGCGCCGCAGCCCTGCGATCGCCGCATCCGACGCGCTGCCGGAAACGCTCGCGCCCTTCCCCATCGAGGCTTTGCGCCTTGAGCCCGAGACGGTTCTCCTCTTGCAGCGGCTGGGGCTGAAACGCATCGGACAGCTTTACGATCTGCCGCGCGCCAGCCTCGAACCGCGCTTCCATTCAAAGGACGCCGCCGAAAGCGTCCTGCACCGCCTCGACGAAGCGCTCGGGGCCCGGAACGAAAAACACGCACCGCTTCTGCCCGCGCCGGATTTCGTGGCGCGGCTTTCTTTTGCCGAGCCGCTCATCTCTCACGACGGGGTCCTCGCCAGTCTTGAACGTCTCGCGGGCGATCTGTGCGGCATGCTCACGCGTGCCGGCACAGGGGCAAGGCGTGTGGTGTTGTGGGCCGCGCGCACGGACGGCTCGTCGGCCGCGATCGAAGCCGGCTTGAGCGCGCCCTCTGCCACACCGTCGCATCTCGTGCGCCTTCTCAAGGAGAAGCTCGAGACGATCGACATGGGATTCGGAGTCGATCTCATGATCCTCGCGGCACTCGCCGTGGACGATCTGTACCCGGAGCAAACCGGCTTGAGCGCAACCACGCGCAAACCGGGGCCCGAAAAACTCATCGATGCGCTGAGCAGCCGCTTGGGCGCGCGCATGGTCCGGCGCCTCTTCCCGCAAGAGAGCCATATCCCGGAACTGGCGCAAACGACGCGAAGCGCCTTTGCGAAACTCCCCGCTTGGAATGGGAATCCCCAAGAGAAGCCGCCGCGTCCGCCTCTCCTCCTCGCGAAACCGGAAAGCGTGGCCGTCATGGCGGAGATCCCCGAAGGACCGCCGGCCCGCTTCACCTGGCGGCGCGTCAGCCGCCGCGTGGTCAAGGCGGAAGGGCCAGAGCGTATCGCGCCTGAATGGTGGCGCGCCTTCGACGGCGGCACACCGCAACGGACGCGCGATTACTACCGCATCGAGGATGAGGACGGCTGCCGCTATTGGGTCTTCCGCGAGGGGCTTTACCAGGAACGGGGTGAACAAGAGGGCGAGCCCCCGCGCTGGTTCCTGCATGGGGTATTTCCATGACAGTGTCTGCAACGCCCTCCTCCGAACCGCGCTACGCCGAACTCGACGTCACCACGAATTTCACCTTTCTGCGTGGGGGCTCCCACGGCGAGGAACTCGTGGCGCAAGCGGCGGTGCTCGGACATGCGGCCGTCGCGGTTGCGGACGCCAATACGCTTGCCGGCGTGGTGCGGGCCCATCTCGCGGCGAAAGAGGCCGGCATCCAATTCATCGTCGGCGCACGGCTGATTTTACAGGACGCTCCGTCTCTTCTCGCCTACCCCACGACCCGCGTGGCCTATGGCCGGCTGTGCTCTCTTCTCACGCTTGGCCAGCGCCGCGCCGGGAAAGGCGAATGCCTCCTCACGCTCGACGACGTGGCGGCGCATGCGGACGGCCTGATCTTCATCGCGCTAAGGGGCGAGATGGACACGAACGATGCCCGCTTCGAAAAAGAGCTCTTGCGTCTCAAAAGCGCCCTGAAGGCCCCGCTCTATCTCGCCGCGCATCACAGCTATCGCGGCGATGACCGTATACGGATCGAAAGAGCCGCAAAGCTCGCCGCCCGTACGCGCATTCCGCTCATCGCCACCGGCGCCGTGCTGTATCACGCGCCCAAACGCCGCCCGCTCCAGGACGTGCTCACCTGCATTCGCGAAAAATGTTCGCTTGCCGAAGCAGGCTTTCGTCTTGAGGCCAATGCGGAACGGCATTTGAAGGCGCCCGCCGAAATGGCCCGGCTCTTCAAGGGCTATGAGGACGCGCTGGAACGCACGGTCCAGATCGCGAACGCGTGCCGTTTCTCTCTCGACGAATTGAAATACGAATATCCGGACGAACCAGTTCCCGAAGGCAAGACCCCGCAAGGCCATCTGGAAGCGTTGGCCTGGGAAGGCGCCGCCTGGCGCTTCCAGGGCGGCATCCCCGATCACGTCCGCAGCACGATCGAGAAGGAACTCGCCCTCATCGAGGAGCTCGACTACGCGCCTTATTTTTTGACCGTCTACGACATCGTGCATTACGCGCGGTCCGTCGGCATTCTCTGCCAGGGGCGCGGCTCAGCCGCCAATTCCGCCGTGTGCTATTGCCTCGCCATCACCAATGTCGATCCCACCGAGATCGATCTTCTGTTCGAACGTTTCGTGTCGCCCGAACGCCGCGAGCCGCCCGATATCGACGTGGACTTCGAGCACGAGCGCCGCGAGGAGGTGATTCAATATATCTACGCGCGCTACGGCCGCGACCGCGCAGGGCTGGCCGCCACGGTTATTTCCTATCGGGGACGCTCGGCCGTGCGCGAGGTCGGCAAGGTGCTGGGACTGTCGGAAGACACGGTCGCCACCCTCGCCGGCACGATCTGGGGTCTCAGCAACAAAGGCCTGCCGGATAAATATGTGCGCGAGGCGGGGCTCGACCCGTCCGACCCGCGTCTTGCCCGCTGTCTTGCGCTGGCCCATGAGCTGATCGGCTTTCCCCGGCATCTGTCGCAGCATGTGGGTGGCTTCGTGCTGACGCGCGGGCCGCTGTCCGAGCTCGTGCCCATCGGCAACGCGGCCATGGAAGACCGCACCGTTATCGAGTGGGACAAGGACGATCTCGACGCGCTGGGCCTCTTGAAGGTCGATGTGCTTGGCCTCGGCATGCTCACCTGCATCCGCAAGGCCTTCGCGCTTCTGCAGGAGCATTACGGCACGGCGCTCACGCTCGGTACCGTGCCGCGCGAAGACCCGGCCGTGTACGACATGCTCTGCCGCGCCGATTCCATCGGCGTGTTTCAGGTGGAAAGCCGCGCGCAGATGAACATGCTGCCGCGCCTGAAGCCGCGCTGCTTCTACGATCTCGTCATCGAGGTCGCCATCGTGCGCCCCGGGCCGATCCAAGGCGACATGGTGCATCCTTATTTGCGCCGCCGCTCCGGCGCCGAGCCGGTCGCGTTCCCTTCGCCCCACCCCGATCACGGACCGCCGGACGAACTGCATCAAGTACTCGGCAAGACCATGGGCGTGCCCCTGTTTCAGGAACAGGCCATGCGCCTGGCCATGGTGGCCGCGAAGTTCACCGGCGACGAGGCGAACGAGCTGCGCCGCGCCATGGCGACATTCCGGCGGCGCGGCACGATCGGCACGCTTCAGGATAAGATGGTCGGCCGCATGACCGCGCGCGGCTATCCACAAGATTTCGCGATGCGCTGTTTCAACCAGATCAAGGGGTTTGGCGATTACGGCTTCCCCGAAAGCCACGCGGCGAGCTTCGCCCATCTCGTCTATGTGTCGTCCTGGCTCAAATGCCATTACCCGGACGTGTTCGCCTGCGCGCTGCTGAATTCCCAGCCCATGGGCTTCTACGCACCGGCCCAGATCGTGGCCTGCGCCCGCGCGCACGGTGTCGAGGTGCGTGCGCCCGACATCAACCATAGCCACTGGGATTGCACGTTGGAGACTGCCCTTTCCTCGTCATGCCCGGACTTGATCCGGGCATCCACGCCGCTCCCTCTCCCAAACAACGACGCCAATGGAATGGATTGCCGGGTCAAACCCGGCAATGACGAAGGAGAGGATCGCGGCACTCAAAAGGCGCAAAGCGCGGTAGCGCAAACAACACGCGCTCAAGCAGGCCAGAGGCCGGTAGCGCAAACAACACGCGCTCAAGTAGGCCAGAGGCCGGTAGCGCAAATAAAATGCGCCCTCCGTCTCGGCTTCCGCCAGATCGACGGGTTTCGCGAGACGGATGCCGATCAGGCCGTGGCCCGGCGCGGCCGTCCCTATGCGGACATCCAGGACCTGTGGCGCCGCAGCGGCCTTGACCGCGCCGGCATCGAACGGCTCGCATGTGCCGATGCGGTCCGCTCGATCGGGCTCGACCGGCGCCAAGCCCTCTGGGCCGTGCGCGGTCTGCCCAAGGAGATCCCGCTGCCGCTGTTCGAACATGCGGATGCAACGGAGATGGGCCGCGAGCCGGAAGTCACGCTCCCCGCCATGCCGTTGCCCGAACACGTGGTGAACGATTACCGGACGCTCCGGCTCTCGCTCAAAGCCCACCCGATGACGTTTCTGCGCGCGCAAATGACGGACGCCCGTATCGTCTCGTGCGGCCAGGTCAAGGCCATGACGGACGGCACGCGGGTGAGTGTGGGCGGCGTGATCCTGGTGCGTCAGCGCCCCGGCTCGGCCTCCGGCGTGGTGTTCATGACCATCGAGGACGAGACGGGCGTCGCCAACGCGGTGATCTGGCCCACGGTGCTGGAGCGCATGCGCAACGTCGTCATGGGCGCGCGGCTCGTGGTGATCCATGGCCGTGTCCAACGCCACGAGGACATTATCCATGTGGTCGCCGAGCGGCTCGAAGACAAAAATCATTGGCTGGATCGTCTGTCCGAAGACGGCGAGACGCTGGAGGCCGCGCTCGCAAATGCCGATGAAGTGCGCCGGCCCGAGCCGGGCTCATGGCGATCTTCGCAACCCAAGCCCGGCCTGATGCCGCCGCTTGCCGCCGCCGATCACGTCAAACGTCCCGAAAGCGGCGAACCGCGCGGCCAGGGCGAGGCCCGTCATCCGCGCTGGCACCCCCGCTGCCACCCGCGCGATGCCCGCATCATTCCCAAGTCGCACATCTTGCCAAAATCCCGCGACTTTCATTGACGGCGCGGCTAACGGACGCGTGACTGGCGAGCGCGGCCAAAGTGGATATGCTGCGCCGCATGCTGCATCCAAATCCACTGTCTCATCGAATTCTGGCCGCCCTGACGGCCCTCTTCTTCCTGACCGGACAAGCCTACGCGCTCGATCTGCCGGAAGGTGCAAGCGGTCTGGCACAAAAGCCGCTCGTCAAAGCCGAGAAACACATGATCGTCGCCGCGCACCCGCTCGCCGCGGAGGCCGGGCTCGACATGCTGCGCAAAGGCGGCGCCGCCATCGACGCGGGCATCGCCGCGCAAGCGGTGCTGACCCTGGTCGAACCGCAATCCTCGGGCATCGGAGGCGGTGCCTTCGTACTCTACTGGGACGCCGCGCAAGAGACCCTCACCAGCTATGACGGCCGGGAGATCGCACCGGCGGGCGCGACATCCGATCTCTTTCTGGATGCGGCCGGCAAGCCTCTGCCGCGCCCGGTCGCCATGCATAGCGGGCGCTCCGTCGGCGTGCCTGGCGTGCTCGCCGTACTCAAGCGCGTCCACGACGATTACGGCAAGCTGCCTTGGGCCGACCTGTTCAAACCCGCCATCAAGCTCGCCCGCGACGGCTTTCCCGTCACCGCGCGGCTCGCAAAGATGCTGGGCGATGCCGACCCCAACACGTTCGATGCCACGGCCCGGGCCTATTTCTTCGACGAGCACGTCAGACCACGCCCGGCAGGCTATCTCTTGACGAACGAAGACCTCGCCCAGACCTTCGAAATCATCGCCCGCGAGGGGATCGACGCCTTTTATAAGGGGCCCATCGCCACCGATATCGCGACAACCGTGCAGAACGACCGGCGTGGCGCGGGCACGCTCAGCGAAGCCGACTTCGCCGCCTATCGCACGAAGAAGCGGCCGGCCGTGTGCGTTCCTTATCGCGGCTATTCCGTCTGCGGCATGGGGCCGCCCTCGTCCGGCGCCGTCGCGGTCGGCCAGACTCTCGGCCTTATCGAACCGTTCGACCTGGGCACCAACCCGATCGATGCGGGCGCGGCCCATGCCATCCTTGAAGCGGAGCGCCTCGCCTTCGCGGACCGGGCGCGCTATCTCGCCGATCCCGATTTCGTCGCCGTCCCCGTCGAGGGCCTGCTCGACAAGAACTATCTTGCGGCGCGGCGCGCGCTGATCGACCCTGAACGTGCCGCCGAAAGCGTGACCCACGGGACGCCGCCCAACATCGATCAGGCGTTCGGACGTGACGCCACGAAGGAAAAGGGCGGCACCAGCCATGTGTCTGTGGTCGACGATCAAGGCGATGCGTTTTCGATGACCACGACCATTGAGTTCGCCTTCGGTGCCCGCAGCATGGTGCGCGGATTCCTCCTCAACAATCAGCTTACGGACTTTTCCTTCCTGCCCAGGGACAAGGACGGCGCCGACATCGCCAACCGTGTCGAGCCGGGCAAACGGCCGCGCAGCTCCATGGACCCGACCTTGATCTTCGGCCCCGACGGCGATCTGGACTATGTGCTGGGGTCGCCGGGCGGCCCCGGCATCATCCCTTTCAACTTGAAGGCGGTCGTCGCGATGATCGATTGGGGCCTGGACCCGGCCGAAGCCGCCGCTCTGATCAATTTCGGCGGAACCCCGCGCGGCGTTCTGCTTGAGATCGCGCCCGAATGGGACGATCTCGCAGAAGCGCTCGCGGCGAAGGGCCACAAGGTGACGCGCATGCCCATGACCAGCGGACTGCACATCATCGCTCTCAGGCCCGACGGGCTCGAAGGCGGCGCCGACCCGCGCCGCGATGGTATCGCACTCGGCGACTGAGCGCTTGGAAACCGCGCGCGTGACGCGCTATGCCTCTGTCGGCACGCAAACGCAGGCGAATAGAACATCATGACCGGCCCCTACAAAATTGCGATCCGCGGCGCCGGAGTCACCGGGCTCTGGCAAGCGCTGACCCTCGCCCGGAAAGGCCATCGCGTGATTGTCGCGGAGCAGTCCGCCGAACCCTTCACGGACGCCTGCAGCCCCTTTGCCGGCGCCATGCTCGCCCCGCGCTGCGAGGAAGAAAGCGCCGAACCCGTAATCCGCGAGCTCGGTATGCGGGGTCTCAATTGTGGCAGGCCGTCTACCCGGATCTCGTCTCAGCCGGAAGCCTTGTGGTAGCGCCTGCGCGCGACCGCAAACTCCTCGATCGCTTCGAGCGCATGACGCAAGGCGCAAGCCGTCTCGACGCGGCCCAGCTGGAACAGCTCGAGCCTGGGCTGGCACCCAGATTCGACACCGCCTTGTTCTATGCGGACGAAGCCCATCTCGACCCCGGCGCGGCGCTGAATTTCCTCTTGAACGAAGTGCGGAACACAGGTGCCGTGGTTCAGTTCGGTGCGGGCGAGGTCCCGGCCGGCGCGGATTTCGTGGTCGATTGCCGGGGCCTCGGCGCTCAGGACATGCTGCCGACGCTCCGCGGCGTGCGCGGCGAGCGCATTGTCATCCGCGCTCCGGAAATCGCCATCGAGCGCCCGGTGCGCCTGCTCCATCCGCGCTTTCCGCTCTATCTCGTGCCCTGGGGCAACGACGAGACGGGCATGAATATCTTCATGCTCGGCGCACCTCGATCGAGCGCGAGGACGGCGGCCCGGTGACGCTGCGGTCGGCCCTGGAGCTGCTCAGTGCCGCCTACGTGCTCGATCCGCCTTCGGCGAGGCGGAAATCCTGAGCCTCGACGCGGGCGTACGGCCGGCCTTTCCCGACAACCGGCCTAGGATTATCACGAGTTCGGGCTATATCTTTGTGAATGGCTTGTACCGGCACGGCTTCTTGCTGGCGCCGGTCATGGCCGAATTGGTGGCGCACTATCTGGAGACCGGCGTCACCCATCCGGAGGTCTTCATTGCAGATTTTGGTCAACGGTGAGTGCTTCACGACGGACGCGGGCAACCTGGACGAGCTGTGCGGAAAGCTCGGCTTTGCCGACGCGAAGATTGCGACGGCGGTCAACGGCTGCTTCGTGGCGGCGCCCGCGCGCGCGCGCACCCGGCTGTCCGAGGCCGACGAGATCGAGATCGTGGCCCCGCGACAAGGCGGCTGAGGCAGGATTGCTAAGACAGGATCGCTGATGTTCAAGCTCTACGGCACCGAAGTCTCCTCGCGCCTGCTGCTCGGCACGGCCGGCTACGCCTCGCCCGACCTGTTGCGTCAGGCGGTGGAAGCCTCCGGCGCGGAGATCGTCACCGTATCGCTGCGGCGCGAATCCGCCCGCGCCAAGACAGGCCAGGGCTTCTGGGGGCTGATCGAGGAGCTGGGCCGCAAGGTCCTCCCCAACACGGCGGGCTGCCGCACCGCCAAGGAAGCCATTACGACCGCGCAGATGGCACGCGAGCTGTTCGGGACGAACTGGATCAAGCTCGAGGTCATCGCCAACGACGACACGCTCCAGCCGGAGGTCTTCGGGCTCGTGGAAGCGGCGGCGGAGCTCAACGCCGACGGTTTCGATGTGCTGCCATACACCACCGAGGATTTGAGCGTGGCGGAGCGCTTGGTCGCCGCCGGCTGCGACGTGCTCATGCCGTGGGGATCGCCCATCGCTCGGCCCAGGGGATTGCGAACACGTCCGCGCTTCAGACCATGCGCGCCTATTTTCCCGACAACGCCACTCATCGTCGATGCAGGTCTCGGAGCACCGTCCCATGCCGCGGAAGCCATGGAGATGGGATACGACGCGGTCCTGCTCAACACGGCCATCGCCAAAGCCGGCGACCCCGTGAAGATGGCGCGCGGGTTTGCACGCGCGGTCGAGGGCGGCCGGCTGGCCTTCGAGGCGGGGATCGTGGAACCGCGCGACATGGCCTCGCCGTCGACCCCGGTGGTCGGCACCCCGTTCTTCAAGATCGACAACGTGTCCTGACAGGCGACGTGATCCCGCTCGATCCCTTCTACCCGATCGTCCCGGACACGCGGTGGCTGGCGCGGCTGCTGCCCGCAGGCATCAAGCTCGTCCAGCTCCGCATCAAGGACGAGCCCTCCGATGTGGTGGCCGCGGAAATCGTCAAAGCGCGCGATCTCTGCGCGAAGGCGCGCTGCCAGCTTGTCGTCAACGACTATTGGCGCGAGGCCATCGACGCCGGTGCAGACTTCGTGCATCTGGGCCAGGAGGATCTCGCGAGTGCGGACCTCGGCGCGATCCGCCGTGCGAAGATCCGGATAGGCATCAGCACCCATAGCGAGGAAGAACTCGAGACCGCGCTCGCCGCCGCGCCCGACTACGTGGCACTCGGTCCCATCTATCCCACGCTTCTGAAGAAGATGCCCTGGGCACCCCAGGGCCTTGACCGCATCGGCGCATGGAATGAACGGATCGCCTGTCCCCTCGTGGCCATCGGCGGCATCACCCCGGAGCGCGCCCAAGGCGTGTTTGCGGCCGGCGCGGACAGCGTGGCCGTCATCACCGACATCCTCGCACACGACGACCCGGTGCGGCGGACGGAGGCCTGGCTGTCCTGCACACAGTCCCTGCGCGAACGCTAGGACCCACTTTCACAAGGACAGCCGGGCGATAGGGCTTGACCTTTGGCGACCGCGCCCGAAAAATTGTCATCGAAGGTTTACACTTGCGGGGGATCGATGAGTTACCAGCTTGACCCTGCCTTGCCCGTGAGCGAGGCGCTGCGCTCTGTTGCCTTGGCCGAGCTGGACATCGCCCACACATCGCTGGCCACGCCGCCGGACCGCCATAAGGGGGTCCACAGCGCGCGGAAGTGCTTCAAGCGCCTGCGCTCGTTGCTTATTCTGGTCCGGCCGGGCATGCCCGAGCCCCTCTACGCCGACCTGAACCGGCGCGTCGCCCGTATCGGCAAGGGCCTGGCCGCCGCGCGCGATGCCCATGCCCTGTTCGATGCGCTGAATGCGCTGGAAAGCAATACGGAACCGGGCCTCGGCGATGCTCTCATCGAGGAGATGCGCGCTTGGCTGCGAGAACGCCGCAAGGCGCCGAGCGTAATCTCGAGCAAAGCTCCGCCGCTCAATCGCTGGAAATGCTTCTGGAGCTTCGGCCCCGCTTCGCGCGTCTCGTCGTCTACCCCGACGATTTCACGCCCATTTCGAAGGGCCTGGAACTCAGCTATTACCGCGCGCGGGAACAGTTCAAGTCGGCGTTCCGATCGAAGGACTCAGAGGTCGTTCACGATTGGCGCAAGAGCGTCCAGCGGCATTGGCGGCAGATGCAATTGCTCACGCCGTGCTGGCCCTCCGAATTAGGTGCCCGGGCGGACGCCGCGCGCGCGCTCTCCCAAACCCTCG
This sequence comes from Methyloceanibacter methanicus, assembly GCF_001723285.1. Lineage (GTDB taxonomy): Bacteria > Pseudomonadota > Alphaproteobacteria > Rhizobiales > Methyloligellaceae > Methyloceanibacter > Methyloceanibacter methanicus. The sequence continues at coordinate 136,346 of NZ_LPWG01000011.1, forward strand.
GCGACGACCACGACATCGCAAATCTGATGCATCTCGCGACGGCCCCAACCATGGCGTTCGGAAATCCCGACGACATTTCCGGCTTCTTGAAGCGCTGCAAGATGCGCCTGAAAGCGCTGCGGAAGGATGCCAAGATTCGGGGACAGCGGCTCTTCGTCGAAAAGCCCAGGCCTTTCGCGGACCGCATCCACGCTTATTGGACGACCGCCGCGGTTGGCGCCCTGAAGCCCGTTCAGCCCGCGCATCAAGATGACAATGTGGTGGCGATAGACAACGCCCGGTCCGCGACTCCGCACCAGACCGGTTACGGCGGTCAAAGCTAGAGCTCGACCTCCATGCCGTCATAGGACACGGTCCACCCTGCCGCCTCCACGGCCGCGCGCTCGGGGGAATCGTCCCGCAGCGCCGGGTTGGAATTGTTCACGTGGATGAAGACCTTCCGGGCGATCCCCAGGGGCTCCATCACGGCCAGAGTGCCGTTCGGCCCGGACATGTTCATTGTGCCCGATGCGATCGCCGGTCTCTGCATGAGACCCTGGTCGATCATCTCGTTGTTCTGGTAGAGCGTCCCGTCGAAGAACAGAAGCGCGGCGCCCTGGAGACGGTCCCGCAGCGCATCGTCGAGCCCCGAACAGCCCGGAATGAAGAAGAAGGACTTGCCGGTCGCGTCCTCGGTGACTTTGAGACCGACCGTATCGCCCACTTCGGTGCCGAAGCTGCCGCCGGTCCCCTTCTCCTCGTCCTCGAGATAGAGCGGGATCTTACCCGGCACGTCAAAGGCCTCGACGGTCAATCCGACCGGTCCGTCCGGCCCTTCGACCGCGAACGCCGAACTGAGCGTCATGGTCTTGCGCGCGACGAGTTCGTGATTGAGTACGTCGAAGATGCTGTTGCCCGCCAGCACGTCGAGGACCCGGGCGCTGCCGTAGATCGTGAGCGGCTGGCTCTCGCGCAGGCACAAGAGCCCCGCGACGGCGTCCACATCGCCGTTCGTCAACACGACCGCCTTGATCGGGCTGTTGCGCGGCGGTCCGTCCGGATCCGGCTGGAGTTCCGGCGTCTCGTTGATCTGCTGACGCAAGTCCGGCGCCGCGTTCAACAGCACCCATTGCCGCCCGTCGGCGCTGACCGCAACCGAGGCTTGTGTGCGCGGCTTGACTGTCGACAGACCCGATCGCGCATCGGCCGAATTCCGGCCGTTGCAGTTCCATTGTGGCAGGCCACCGCCCGCGCCTGCACCGATGACTTTGATATGCATGACAATGCATCCATGGCGTCTGCGGGTAGCACCCGTCAAGACAAATGTCCGGTCCCCGTCACAATGACGAAGACCGGACGATAGCCAGGAGTGGAAAGCTCGAAGCGGCCTTGGGACACGGCGAGGCCGCTACCCAAGGCCGAATAGGGTGTGTGCGCCTTAGAACTCCAGCGATCCCTGGAACTTGAGCGCGGAGTCGGAGGTTTCGTCGGTCAGACCGAACTGAACACCGACATTGAACGACATCTCCATCTCGGGCGGACCGGCGACCATGTCGTCGTCGTCAAGCTCCAGACCGTCGTCGTCGTCATCGTCGTCGCCAGGTTTCCAGAAGATGGTCGGGCCGATGCTGTGCTCCTGTTCCTGCCATGGACCGGTATGGGACAGGTCTTCGACCTCGCCGAACATTTCGACGCCGATGCCCCAGTGCTCGAACACTTCGTATTCGGCGCGCCAGCCATATTCCAGGCCGAGCCCATCGGACTCGGCATCGTCGCCGATCTGACCGGCGAAGAACGTATTAATCGTCAGGAGCAACGGACCGTTGGCATAATCCATCACGGGACCAAATTCGATCTCATCGACCTCGCCGCTGCGCGTGGCGAAGCCGTAGCCTGCGGCAAAGGCCAGCCCAATGCCGTCCTCGCCTTCTTCACGCTCGATGATCTCGTATTGCCCCTCGAGCTCCACGGAACTCAAGCCGTAGCTGTCGTTGATGGGCTCGTCGGTTCCCAAGGTCACAGAGAACTTGAAGCGTTCCGTAACGCCGTACTCAATCTCGAAATCGTGGCTCTGACGGACAGGGGCCTCTTCTTCTTCCTCAAGGGCGCCGATGACGCCGCCGTCATCATCGTCATCGTCGTCATCCCCACCGTCGTCGTCGTCTTCGCCCTTTTTGATGCCGAAGTGCACGGCGCCACGGTACTCCGCCTCGATCTCGCCCTTCTCGACGCCCGGCTCTTGAATTTCGAACTCGGCGAGCGCGGGTGTCGCGCTACTGAAGGTGAAGCCCGCTACCGCTAGTCCGGCCAGCGCGGCCACGCGCGCCAGAGCGCTCGTCGTCATGAGATTGTTTCGCAAGATTCGCCCCCGATCTTTCCCTGCTGACCCCACCCCTCAAAGTACAGGCCCGGCTCTTGCGCCGTTTGCTCTGCCAGGTGACCTTGACCGCAAACCTACGTTCCTAAGAGTGCAACGACGCCGATCTCGACGCGTTCCCCTGCACTCCGGTCAAAGCCCCAATCTGGGGAGTGGGACTTTTGTCCCCACGGCCACCGATCCGGCGGCCAATGCAGTTAACCTAGCGAACACAGGCAGAGAAATGAATGGATTGTTAAAGAGGTACGTGATGCAGGCAGATCGGGAACATTTGGCAATACGATTGCAAAATGGTCTTGAACCCCAAATCGAAAACGATCTGCAAGAAGAAGGCTGACGATTCTGATCGATGAGCACAATACGGGGTGTCGCATTTCCTGATAGCGTGTAATTTCGACGGCTAGTTGCTTGGAAGTGCCTAGAAAATGACCAGCCACGCCACCAGCCTGGGCGCGGCCGCCCCGGTCTTCCGCGCCCGCCAAATGAGACCACGCATCCTATGCGATACCGCACGAAGCTTCTGATCGCCGCTTGTCTGTTGCTGGCCATGTCATTGTCGGCGGCGGCATTTTCGTATTGGGGTGTGGCACAATCGCATCGCTATTTGATCCGCTCTCGAATCGCGCATGAACAGCTCGAACGGCAACTCCAACTTTCGCGGCACAGCCAGCAGCTCTTCAAGGCCTGGACCGATACGCTCCTCACCGGGCTGTCCGACCGGCCCCTGGGCGAGGCCTACCTGAAGAAGGTCATCGAGTCGGACATGTCGGCCCTCGAGGAGCTGTCGCGCCGGGAACTCGCCATTGTGGGCCCCGAGGAGCGCAAGGCCGAGATGGCCGAAGTCCACCGGCTGGCGGCCATCCGGAAAGAGTACCAGATCGTGCTGGATCAGCTGGCGGAGGTGGACCAGCTCAGAAGCCGTGGGCGCCCGGACATCGCCTGGCAGAATCTCGTCGAGCTCCTCAGGGGCGGGCTCGATCGAGAACTCAACGAACTCATCGAGGTTGCCGTCGCCGACGAGACGGCCGAGGTTCTGCGGATCGATGCGGCGGCAACGCAGCTCCTGACCCGGCTGGAGCGCATCAGCACCATCCATGCCGCCCTCGCCGTCCTGATCACGCTCGGCCTTGCGATTGTGCTGATCCGGGGCCTGCGTGCGCCCCTGGCCGCGCTCCTGCACGGGACGCGCAAGCTTGCGGAGGGCGATCTGTCCTACCGCATCGCCGTTTCCGGCAAGGACGAGTTCGCCGAGCTCGCCAGGAGCTTCAACAACATGGCCGGAGACCTCCAGGACCACCAAAAGGCACTCCAGGACGCGCGCGACAATCTGGAATCCATCGTGGAGGAGCGGACCGAGGAATTGCGCCAGGCGAACGAGTCCTTGCGGAAAATCGACGAGACACGGCGCGCCTTCTTTGCCGATATCAGCCACGAATTGCGCACCCCGCTCACCGTCATTCGCGGCGAAGGCGAGATCGCGCTGCGGGGCCGCAACAAGCGCGTCGCCGAGTACAAGCATTCGATCGAGCGCGTCGTGGAGCAGGCCAAACACCTGTCCGTATTGGTGGGCGACCTCCTCTTCATCGCCCGGCAAGGCGCCGGCGCAGCCAAGCTCAAGATCCGGCCCGTGGACCTCACGCAACTGGTCGGAAGCGTTGTGGGCGACGCCAAGATCATGGCCATGAACAAGGATGTCGGCGTTGCGTTTGCGGAGGACACCCCGCACCAGACGATCGACGGTGATCCGGCGCGCCTGCGGCAACTCCTCCTCATCCTCCTCGACAATGCCGTCCGCTACTCCCGCGCCGGGGGACAGGTCAATGTCGGCCTGTCGCGCCGGAATGGGACCGTCACGATCGAGATCGCCGATACGGGCGTTGGAATTCCACAAGAGGACTTGGAAAACGTCTTCGAGCGCTTTCGAAGAGCAGGCAACGCCGCCGAGGTCAACGACGAGGGCTTGGGCCTCGGCCTCCCGGTCGCCAAGGCAATCGTGGAAGCACATCACGGGAAAATTGAGTTACAAAGTAAGGCCGGGGAAGGAACGACCGTTCTGGTAAGCGTGCCGGAACAAGCCGAGGGGAGCCAAGCGTGAACGTACTCTTGGTGGAAGACGAGCCGCGCGTCGCCGACTTCATCGATCGCGGCCTGCGCGCCGAGAGCCACGGGGTCACCGTGGCGCAGAACGGCGGCGACGGCATCGATCTTGCGAAGACCGGCGATTTCGACGTGATCATTCTCGATCTCATGCTCCCGGACATGCACGGCTACGACGTGTGCCAGCGCCTCCGCCAAAGCGGACAGCACACGCCGATCCTGATGCTGACCGCCATGGACGCCGTCGAGGACAAGATCAAAGGCATCAAGATCGGTGCCGACGACTACCTGACCAAGCCATTCGATTTCGACGAGCTGCTGGTTCGGATCGAGGCATTGGTGCGGCGCTCGCGCAACTTCACGCAGCGGTCGAATGTCCTGACCGTGGGCGACCTGGAGCTCGACCGCGAACTGCTGGAAGTGACGCGCGGCGGCGAGCCGATCAAACTCACCGCGAAGGAGCTTGCCATCCTGGAGCTGTTGATGAGCTCGCCGGGCCGGGTCTTTTCGCGGACGCGCATCCTCAACCAGGTTTGGGGGTACAGCGAGGACCCGCTGACCAATGTCGTGGATGTCTATATCGCCCGCCTGCGGCGCAAGATCGATACCAAGGAGCGGGAGCCGCTGATCGAGACGGTGCGCGGCCACGGCTACCGCTTGAAGGCGTCGGCCTGATGGGAACTGGCGGCCATAGATCCCGCGCAGCACCGCCCTGAGCCCCTAATGGCAATCTTTTCAAGAAAAATGGCAATTTGGCTGGAACCCTTGGCCGCATCCCAATGGAAACTTGCGAAGCGCAGCGCATCTTGTAGATTATGCCTCGCCACTCGCCGACGACGCGCCATAACGATTTCAGGCCTTACCAGCAGGTCACGGCCTTGCGCACCTGTCCGCGACTGTTGCCTCGCGTGCGCAACGCCTGCCCTACATCTCAAGAACCTGAAGCAGAATGACACTTGGAGGAGCCCCGTTGCGCACACGCCTGCTAGCCTTATTGTGCCTCGCCTTGGTGAGCTGCATTCCCGCCCGCGCGGACGACACCACGCCGATCAAGATCGGCGTGCTCAAGTTCGGCACGGTGAGCTGGGTCATGGATACGATTCAGGAAAACGGCTTCGATAAAGCCGAAGGGATCGCGCTCGATATCGTTCCCCTGGCCAGCACGCAAGCGACCGCCGTCGGGCTTCAGGGCAGATCGCTGGACCTCGTGGTGACCGATTGGCTTTGGGTCTCGCGGGAACGCTCCAGCGGAGCCGACTTCACCTTCGTTCCCTTCTCGACGGCGTTGGGCGCGATCATGGTTCCCCCGGATTCGCCCATCAAGACGCTGGCCGATCTCAAGGGCAAGACCCTGGGTGTCGCCGGCGGCCCGCTCGACAAGAGCTGGCTCCTGATCGTCGCCTATGCCTTGCGCACGGCGAATATCGATCTTCGGACCGAGACCACCCAGGAATTCGGGGCGCCGCCCCTGCTGGCCGCACGGGCCAAGCAAGGTCAGATCGACGCCGTGTTGAATTTCTGGCCCTATGCCGCGCGACTTGAGGCCGTCGGATTCACGCAGCTCATCGGCCTTGAAGATGTCGTCCGGGAGCTTGGCGCCAAAGGCGAAGTCGCCATGCTCGGCTATGTCTTCAACGCCGATTGGGCGGAGCAGAACCCGAAAGCAATCGACGGCTTCGTCCGCGCCGCGGCCAAGGCCAACGAACTGCTGGCAACCTCCGACGCGGAATGGGACCGTCTGAAGCCCGTGATGAGTGCGAACGATCCGAACTTCAACGACGCGACGTTCGAGGCCCTGCGGCGCCGGTTCCGCGAAGGCATTCCCGAACGCCAGATCACCTCGGAAGAGGCGGACGCGAAGATTCTGTACCAGTTCCTGCGCGAACTCGGTGGGACCAAGCTGGTGGGCGCGGGCACTGAACTCGCGCCCGGGACCTTCTGGCACGGGTCCGCGCAGTGACCACGGTGGAGGCACGGGCGAGGGCGCGCCAGCAAGTTGCTTGGTACATGCGTGGACCCTGGGTCTCGATCCTGTCCGTGGTCCTCTTTTTGGCCGTCTGGTTCCTCGCGGCGTATTTCGCCCAGAGCCGGTTGTTGCCGGGGCCCGTCGAGGTCGTGAACTATGTCATCGAGGAGTCGCTCCACGGCAACCTCATCTTTCAGCTTGGCATCACGCTTTGGCGCGTTCTCGCGGCCTTCGTCGTAGCATGGTCATCGGCAGTGCCTTCGGCCTGCTGATGGGACAATTGCCCGCCGTGAACCGCATTCTCGATCCCTGGCTGATCGTGCTGCTCAATCTACCGGCGCTCGTGATCATTATTCTGGCCTATGTCTGGTTCGGCCTGAACGAGGCCGCCGCGATCGGCGCAGTCGCGCTGAACAAAATCCCCAACGTCATCGTGACACTGCGCGAGGGCGCGAGGGCGCTCGATCCCGGGCTCGACGAAATGGCGCGGGCCTACCGCCTGACGCCTTGGAGCAAGTTCCGGAACGTCACCCTGCCGCAGCTTCAGCCCTATTTCGCCACGGCCTCCCGTACGGGTCTCTCCCTCATCTGGAAAATCGTTCTCGTGGTCGAGCTCCTCGGCCGCCCGAACGGCGTGGGCTTCGAGCTTCACTTGAACTTTCAGCTTTTCAACGTGACGGCCATTCTCGGCTATACGCTGGCCTTCGTGGCCGTCATGCTCGCGATCGAATATCTACTGGTACAGCCAATTGAAAGATACACGACACGCTGGCGAAACAAGCCGGTTTAAGATTCGCATCGAGGAAAAGACCCATGTCGGGGCTGACGGCTCGCATCTGACGGCGATTCGAGACCTTTCGCTCGACCTGCAACCGGAAAGCATGACGGTGCTGATGGGACCGTCCGGCTGCGGCAAAACCACGTTGCTTCGCGTCGTGGCGGGTCTCGACGAGGACTACATCGGCGAAATCGACATGCCGCCCCATGCGCGGCTCGGCTTCATGTTCCAGGAGCCACGCCTGCTGCCCTGGCGGACGGTCCGGCAGAATATCGAACTGGTTGCGGCACCGGGATTTACCGAATCCGACCTCCAGAACCTGGCCGAGGCCGTCGGCGTCGCCGACATGCTGACTCGCTATCCCCAGGAGCTCTCGCTGGGTCTGGCGCGCCGTGCGGCCCTGGCCCGTGCCTTCTCGACCGAACCGGACCTGCTCCTCCTGGACGAGCCGTTCGTGTCGCTCGACGAACGAACCGCCGACCGGCTCCGGCGCCTGTTGCTCGAGGTCTGGTCCGCGCGGCCCACGACAGCGGTGATGGTTACACACAATCCGCGGGAAGCGCTCCAGCTGGCCGATCAGCTCGTAATGATGGCTCCACGCCCCACCCACGTCCTCGCCGTGGAAACGATCGACGTGCCGCAAGCCGAACGCACGGCCGCGATGATCGAGTCCCTCCATGCAGATCTCGCCCGGCGCTTTCCGGTGAACTTCGCGGGCATGTGAGGATGCGCGGGTCGGCCTAGCCTCCGGCCGGCCCCATCGCCTTGCGCTGCTGAATGCCGCGGGACGGATCATAGGCCCACACCGACAAAGCCAGAAAGACCGCCGTACAGCCGGCCACGACGGCGAGCGCCTCCCAGTTCATCTTCTGATAGAAGGCGAACCGGATCAGCTCCACCGCCCAGGTGAAGGGGTTGTAGAAGCAGATCTCGTAGAGGATCCAGCTGCCCTCGCGCATCTTCCACAAGGGGTAGAGCGCCGAGGAGGCAAAGAACATCGGGAAGATCACGAAGTTCATGATGCCGGCGAAATTCTCGAGCTGCTTGATCGTCGAGGACAGCAGCATGCCCAGCGCACCGAACATCATGCCGGTGAGGATCAGGGCCGGCAGCGCGGCCACATAGCCCCAAGGGGGCAACTCCACGCCGCACAGATATGCCACGAACAGGAACGTGTAGACCTGGAACAGCGAAACCAGGACCCCGGCGAACAGGCGCGCAACGAGCAGGAACCAGCGCGGCAACGGCGTCGTCAGCAGAACCCGCATCGACCCCATTTCGCGGTCGTACACCATCGAGAGCGAACTCTGCATGCCGTTGAACAGTTGGATCATCGCCAGCAGGCCGGGCGTGATGTACACGTCATACGTAATGTAGGTCTCGTAGGGCGGGATGATCGAGATGCCCAGCGCCGCCCGGAAACCCGCCGCGAAAATGATCAGCCAGATCAGAGGACGGACGAGCGCCGCAAGAAACCGCTCCCGCTGCTGCAAAAACCGCAACAGCTCGCGCCAAACGATCCCGCGAAAGGCGCGGACATAATGCAAGAATGTCATGCGGCAACTTCCTCGACCCGGTCCCCGGTGAGACGCCGGAACGCCTCCGCCAAACTGTCGGACCCCGTCTCTTTTTCGATCCCCGCGACATCGCCGCGCGCCACCACCCGCCCCTTGTCGATGACCACCAGGGCATCCTTGCTCTCGACCTCGTCGAACAGATGCGTCGCCCACAGGACGCCGATATTGTCGGCAACTGCCAAGTCGTGGATGTGGCGCACGATGGCCTCGCGTGTCGGATCGTCGAGACCGATCGTCGGCTCATCCAGAAGAAGCAGCTTCGGGCTGTGCAGCAAGGCGCGCGCGATCTCCACCCGGCGCCGGTGACCTCCGTTCAACGCGCGCACCTTCTCGCCGATGCGTTCCTGCATGTCGAGCGAGGTCAGCGCCTTCTCCATGCGCTCATCGGCGTCGCGCCGGGCCAAACCGCGGAGCGCCGCGAAATAGCGGAGGTTCTGCCGCACCGACAGGTCGAGATCGAGAGTGGGTTGCTGGAACACGACCCCCAAGGGCCCCAGCACCTTGAAGCCCCAGTCGCTCGCCGCACGGCCGTCGATCTCGATGCGCCCCGACGGCGCATCGAACAAGCGCGTGATCAGCGAGAACAGCGTGGTCTTGCCCGCGCCGTTCGGACCAAGAAGGGCCGTTACCCGTCCCGGGTAGACATCGAAGCTCACGTCGTCCAGCGCCCGTTTGTCCCCATACCAATAGGACACGTTCTGAACCGATAAGACCGGCTGCGGCGTTCTAGGATCTCCGGCTGCTGTGTCGTCCATAGTCATCCGTCCCCTCGGGACTCTCGCGGCCCTTGTCCGGGCTTCGTGCGTCATGCGTTTCCTCGCCTCAGGAATAGCCGGTGGCTTCCGCTTGCACAAGCACCCGGCCCGGTACGGATGCCGGCACGGGCTTCGCCGGGAGGCGTCGCTTCGGGGCTTTGCGGTCAAGTCCCAGGGGGGCTGTGCTGGGCGGTATTGGGCGGTTTGGGGCTGGGCGGGGACGCGCGGGAGGGGGTGACGCGGGCAAAAAAGAAGCCGCCCCGAAGGGCGGCTTCCGCAATCTGTCGTCCGGGCCCGTGGCCTAGAAGAAGATGATGCCACCAAGCTGGAACAGGTTCCAGTCTTCGAAGCTCTGGTTCACGTTCCGGCGCTGGTTGACTGAGTTCACACCGGCGAAGTCAAGGTCGATCCCCTGGTTCTGCCAGCGGGCGAACACATGCATGGCCGCCGCGTCGATCTCCTGCACAACGCCAAGACCCCAGCGCTCGACTTCCGAGCCCGTCACGAACAGCGTGTTGGCTGCATTGGCGCCGCAGAAGTTACCCGTCCGCGTGCCCGCAACGTTACCCATCGTGGCGCACTGGTCGACGCCCCAGATCGAGCCGTACATGTCGTTGTACTGACCGTACTCGCCGTAGAAGATCGTCGCACCAAGCGGGTTCCACGTCCGCTTCACGAACGGCTTCAAGTACCAGGTGTTCGTGTCCGGGATGTTCCCAGCCTGCTCGTGCTGATACAGACCGTAGATACCAAGACCGGACGGTGCGTGCATCAGCGTCGCGCCAACCTGATGAAGCGAACCGCTGTCGTTACCCGTGTTCGGGTTCACAGCCGTCGCCATCGCCGTCTCCTGCCACGTGTAGGAGTAGGCCGCCGACACTTTGAAGTCGCCCCAGTCGTTGTTGTAGAACAGGGCGATATCCCAGAACGCCGCATTCGGCGTCGTCGTGAACGCGGGACCCGTCAGGTCGTTCTTGCCGTACGAGGTCTCGAACCGGAAACCGCCAAACGTCGGCGAGTCGTACCGGATCGCGTCGTTCGCAGCGCCAAAGCAGTCCGCGCCGATACCCGCAGCACCAGCCGCAAGACCCGAGCACTGGATGAAGCTGGCCCACGTGATCGCGTTCAGACCCGTATAGGTCCCCCGGCCGCCTTCCGGACGCAGGAAGAAGCTCGCGCCCTCGAAGAACACCGCATTCGACTCGATCACCGTACCGGAAATATCCGCAAGAACCGCGGCATTGTCCGATGCCGGGCTCAGCTGACCGATATTGATCGCGCCGTAATCGTCGCTCTTGATGTAGCCGTAAGAGTACAGCGTCGAGATCGAACCGAACGTGCCGGCGTTCTCGTTCACCTGGTTCGAGGCCGCGCCCGTGCCCGCAACACCAAACTGCGAACCCATCGTGTTCACCGTGATGTTGTAGCCAGCAGACCACCCCGGCGCGATCGTCGCAGAACCCGTGATCGCAAACCGGCTCCCAAGGTCGTAGCTCTTGTCGCCAACGTAGAACGAGCTCAGATCGCCGTCGTCCCACCAGTTCATCGCCTTGATGACCCAGCCCGAGATCGTCAGCGAAACCTTCTTGTTCCCCTTGCTCGCCGTCGTCGCCTCAAGCTCCGCTACGCGCTCTTCCAAATCCGCGCAGCAATTGCCCCCATAACCTTGCGCACTCACCGGGCTCGCGCTCAGAGCATAAACCCCAAGTCCAAGCGCAGCCGCAATGGCAATGCGGCTGGATGTTCTTGTCAGTCCCCCAAACATCTCCATGTCCACCTTCCCTGCCAAATTGACTAATCCAAAAACTCTCGTTCCGTGACGCTTAAGCGCTATGCTGACGGTGCTTGGCCGAAAAATACCGGCAAAATCCGCCAACCAAGAGTTCTAATCTCTGCTTATACGCGATACGCCTGGAAGGTAAATTGCTAACAAAGCGGGCGAGCCCCTTTTCGCCGCGGTTGTGACATTTAGGTCACGAGAGGCCGGGCTGCTTTCGAGCGGCATTGTGGCCCTTCAGAATCCAAGTTAATGGCTTATAATCAATAGAGTAGTGGATTTGCCGCAAAGGCGGCCCGCGAGTCTCCGGACGGCCCAAATCGGGGTCGACGCCGGACACTGGCGCGCGGTTGTGCACAATTCGTATCCAATTCCGGATGCATTTCGATGCAGGCCGGACGCAACTGGTTGAGTCAATCCGTTACGCCTCAGAAGTTGTGAAATTTCAGGTCGCGAGCGGCCGCGGCTTGGGCTAGGAGTGGAGGTTCGGGCCACGTCCCCGAAGCCGCTCGGGTCGGTATTGCGTCTCAATCCAATCGGAATCAGGGCCTTGGTCCAAACCAACGGATCCGGTCGGTGGAAGACGACAGGGCAAGCGACCGCAGGACAGGACAAGACAGGGCATGTCGTCTCAGAAGGACCCGCCCCTGAAAGGGCTGCGCATCTTGGTCGTTGAGGACCAGGCTCCGATCGCCCTGCAGCTCGAGGACATGCTGATCGAGTCCGATTGCGAAGTCGTCGGCCCGGCGAGCCGGGTTGGACAAGCCCTGAGGCTCCTCAGCGAGCAGCCCGTGGACGCCGCGGTCCTGGACCTCAACATTGCCGGCGAACTGGTCTACCCGGTCGCCGATGCCCTCGATGCGCGCGGGCTCCCTTACATCTTCTCCACGGGCTATAGCCCCTCCGACCTGGCGGCGCCCTATAGACGCCGGCGGGTGCTCCAGAAGCCATTTTCGCGGCGGGTCTTCATCAAGGCCATACGGGAGACCCTCCAGCAGCGTTCAGGCTGAGACCGCGCCGCTCCCACGCGCGGGACCCGGAAGCCCGCCGGGGGCCAGGAGTGGCCGAAATTGAGCTGGCTCAAACACACTTGTGAAATGCATGCGACATTGGGTCGGCACCGGAACGGCCCGTTCTCCTTGTGGCGACGCCTGGATTGGGATAGTTAGCAAGGGCGCCTACAGCAACGGCTAGGACTTTACGCAAGCCCTACAAGAACTTGTGCCAGCCGGACTGCTCAGGATCTCCATTCTGTTCGGCCAATAGCTGGGTGGCGTTGGCGAACGCCAATGGTCTAGGGACAGGAGACACATGGACTACGAGAATCGATTTCGCCAGCATCTTGAATCGTTGCATCAAGAAGGCCGGTACCGCGTTTTTGCCGATTTGAAACGGCGCTGCGGCGCATTTCCTGTCGCCGATCACTTCACCGAAAGCGGCACGAGGGACGTCGCGGTCTGGTGCTCCAACGACTATCTCGGCATGAGTCAGCACCCGACGGTGCGCGCTGCGATGCACGAGGCGATCGATGCAGTCGGCGCCGGCTCGGGCGGAACCCGCAACATCTCCGGCACCACGCACTACCATGTGGAACTCGAACAGGAACTGGCCGATCTCCACAACAAAGAGGCGGCCCTTCTGTTCACGTCGGCCTATATCGCCAATGACGCGACCCTTTCGACGCTGACGCGCCTCATTCCCGGCCTGCAGATCTTTTCGGACGAGAAGAACCACGCTCGATCGAGGGCATCCGGCATGGCGGCGGGCCCAAGCCACATCTTCCGGCATAACGACCTCGAGCATCTCGAATGCTTTTTGCAGTCCGTGCCGCTGGACACGCCGAAGCTGATCGCCTTCGAGAGTGTCTATTCCATGGACGGCCACATCGCCCCGATCGGCGAAGTGTGCGACCTGGCGGACAAGTACAACGCCCTGACCTATCTCGATGAGGTTCACGCGGTCGGCCTCTATGGGCCGCGCGGCGGCGGCATCGCCGAGTTGGAAGGCGTAATGGACCGCGTCGACATCATCAATGGCACGCTTGCGAAGGGATTCGGCGTCATGGGCGGCTACATCGCCGCGAGCCGCGCCTGCTGCGATGCCATCCGCTCTTACGCGCCGGGGTTCATCTTCACCACCTCCTTGGCACCGGCCGTCGCCGCCGGCGCCCTCGCCTCGATCCGCCATCTCAAGCGGTCGGACGTCGAGCGCACGCGGCACCGCGAGCGCGTCCAGACGCTCAAGACGATGCTGGCGGATGTCGGCCTGCCGGTGATGGACAACCCGAGCCACATCGTGCCCGTGATGATCGGCGATCCGGTGCACTGCAAGGCGGTGACCGACACGCTGCTCACCCAGTACGGAATCTATGTGCAGCCGATCAACTACCCGACCGTGCCGCGCGGCACCGAGCGGATGCGGCTCACGCCCTCCCCCGTCCATAGCGACGCGCAGATGGCCTATCTCGTCGGGGCGCTCAGCGAGCTTTGGGCCGCTTGCCCCGTCGCGAACGGACAATATGTGAGGCTTGCGGCGGAGTAGCCATGCGTGCCCGGAGGCTGATCGGGATCGCCCTTTTCGCAAGCGCTGTTGGAGGCCTCCATGGGGCTGCGGTGGCGTCCCAGCCGATGGCGACACATGCTTCGCCGCGGCCGAACGCGTCGAGGCCGGCGAGACCTTGTCCGCGGCCGAACGGGAAGAAGCACATCAAGCCTGCCGCCGCGCCATCAGTGCGACAGCCAGCGTGCTCCAAAAATACCAGTTCGACGAGGCGGACTTCGCCATCACCGGCAAGCGTTACAAATATTAGGCGCAGGCCCCAGACTATTAGGCGCAGGCCCCAGACTGGCGACGGCCCGCGCCAAACCGTTACCGCCGCATGATCCAAGCAGCAACGAAGGACACGAGCAGAAGGATAAGCAGGCACAACAACACGATCACCCCGATCGCGCCGATAATGCCTTTGAGTGTTCCCCAAAACCCGAATGTCGCCACCATGGCGGCAAGCAGCAGCAGAATAATGATTGGCATGCGTTGATCCTTTTCCGGGCCGCGCCCGCGACGCGCGCGCCAAGCGACAGCGATCGTTGCTCTACAGTCTGCCGAACAAGAGCTTGCCCATCATATCGGCGCCGACCGCAGCCTCAACTTCGCGGAACGCGAAATAGGGGAGCAGGGTGAGGCAGAAGATGAGCCACCAAGCCAGCATGCCCCCCGGCCCGCCGCCAAGGCTGAAGAGACCGTCGCCAATGCCGGCGAGACCGAGAAGCGCCATCTCCACCGCATAGGCCAGCACAAGCGCCGCCACGAAGATCAATGTCTTGATGACGATCGAATGGATCAGCGGCTTGTGTTTGAGATTTTGAAAAAAGCTGCTGCGCTCGGCCAGCGGCATCGTTCGGACCAGTAAGAACGCATTGACGGTCGTCAGCAGGAAGAAGCTCATCCCCACGCCATACTCGGCACTGCCGACGACCGCATGCAGGGTCAATAGGATGAACACGGCCCACAGATAAGCACAGAATCCGCCGAAGGATTTGATATCGGCGATCAGCTGCTCCTGAAACGAGAGCTTGCGGGGCTCTGTTTCGCCGCTGAGGGCCTTGGCAAGCGCGCCCACATGATCGTCGAGCGGGTCGCCCGCAAGGGGATCGTCGAACAAGGGTCGTCGTCGAACCCGTCGTGGTGGCGGAGCGCGGTCTCGGCGCTCTCGATGGAGCCGGACGCGGAGGTATCGGAGGCCACACCGTCCGCCTGTGCGGCGGCATTGTCGGCATCGGGAACAAGGTCGGCGTCCGCCAGATCAGGCTCGGACGCCGGCGTCTCTGCCGTCGCGGCCTCTGCCGGCTGCCCGATTCCAAAGATCTCGTCCGCCGGCTTCCACTCATCGAGCCCGGCCGTCCACAGAAGATCGCCCGGCTTGAAGTTGCCCCCCTCGGCAAACAAGGACAATTCGCGGTCGGAGAGAGGCCCATGCTGCTGCCCCTCCCGGCTCAAATACCAGCTCGCTTCCGCGGGCTCCGCGTTGTTCTCGTTCACGCCTGCGTCCTGCATCGGCCCTCCCCCAAAGCCTCAAAAACAGGGATGCCTTAGCATCCCCCGCAATCCGCCGTCGAGGCCCGAAAGTAGCGCCCCGATACCCAAGGGCGGAAGTCACTATTTGGGCGCAGGGCTATTTCGCCGCCAAATGGGTACCCAAGCGAAGTCCCCACGCATAAATGGTCAGAGACGGGTTCACACGGCTTGCGCGCGGCAACGGACTCCCGTCGCCGACATAGAGGCTCTCCATCCCGTGCACCTTGCCGTGGGGATCGACAACCGAGCGCGCCGGGTCCGTGCCTGTCACCATACTGCCGAGTGCATGGGCCGTGCCCGCCATTCCCATATATTTGTCGAAGCCGACGAGACCCGCCCCCAGAAGCCGTTCGATCCAGGCATCGATCAACGCATGGTGTTCCTTCACCGAGTGGGGGATTCGATCAAGACTGTAGTCCATGATGGATCGGCCGCCGGGACCGCCCGAGATGATGCGGTTCTCGGGGCTCGAGGAATCTTCGGTGGTGGCCCAAAACCCGATCGCGCGTTTGCCCATAAGCTTGTCGACGAAACCGGGCACCTCGGGCGGGACCTGCGCCGCGAGGAGTTCGGCATCGATCCAACCAAGACATTGCATCGAGGAATGCGGAAAGCGGTCGTTGTAGAGCACGGCCGTCTTGCGCAAGACGTCGTGATCCACGAACGGCGAAAAGCCGAGAACCGCGGAGTTGATGTGCATCTTGAAATTGCCACCCAATAGATCGCCGCATTCCAGCGCAAAGCCGCTGGAATGCAGATGGTCCTGCAGGATGCGCGGCGAACTCATGGCGCCCGCGGCAAGCACCACCGTGTTCGCCTCGTAGGTCGTCCCATCCGCGCATTGGACGCCGACGATCTTGCGGGCGTCCCCAGGCGCGGCAACGAGAGCGGCGACGGGATCGCCGGCGATCAGCTTGAAGTTCGGCTTGTCGAGAACGTGGTCGATCAGGTTCCGCTCGGAATCCGACTTCAGTCCGGACGGCGAGGCAAAGCCGTCGAAGTGCTTTTCCTCCTCCGGATGGTTGACGATGTCGTGCGACAGGCCAAGCGGCAGCGGATGCAGCTCCCATCCGGGATCGGCCGTAGTGATCTTATCGAGCAACGCCTGAAGCTGCGGCTCATTCTTGAACGTGGTGATGCGCAGGAGCTCGGTCGCCTCGTCGTAGTACGGCTCGAGCTCCGCGTATCCGAAGGGCCAACCGAGCAGGTCGAAGTCCGGCTCGGCCTCGAACTCCCCGGGGCGAAAGCGAAACAACGCCGCACCATACCATTTCGTCTTGCCGCCCACGTTGTAGAATTCGCCCGGAACGAAATCGCGCCCCTTGCTGTCGAGCCAAGGGACGCGGTTCTTGAAGACGCCTTCCACGAAGACCTTGCGGACGTCCAGGGTGGACGCATCGCGCGGCAGGAAGGGCCCCTTTTCAAGGAGGAGCACGCGCTTTCCCGCAAGGGTCAGCTTGTAGGCAACACTCGCACCACCCGCGCCACTGCCGACAACGATCACGTCATATTGGGCAGACATGATGACCTCTCAAACGTCAGAGTCGGACGGCCAGGTGATGGGCCCGTTGATTCGATTGGATTTGCCGATCAGCACCGTTGCCGATGCCGTCCGCGATGTCTAGGTTGGACACCGATCATTTGACGTCGTGTTCGTGTCGTTCCTGTTACAGCGTTAGTGGATTGTGAAAATCCTTCCCTGAATGGAGACCGTCAATGCCCCTGAAAAACAAGGTCGCGATCGTAACCGGCGGCAATACGGGAATCGGCAAGGCGATCGTTCTTGAGCTCGCCAAACATGGCGTAAAACTCGTGATCGACTACGTCGCCCACCCTGAGGCAACGGACGCACTCGAACAAAGGATTGCCGCGCTGGGAGACCAGTGCATCGGGGTCGACGCGGATGTCAGCGAGATCGCGGATCTGGAAAAGCTGATCGGGGCCGCGGTCGCCAAATTCGGCCGCCTGGATGTCATGGTGAACAATGCCGGCATCGAAACGCGCACGTCGGTCCTCGATACCACCGAGGAGCAATACGACGCGGTCCTCAAGATCAATCTCAAGAGCGCGTTCTTCGCCACGCAGCTCGCAGCCAAGCAAATGATCAGCCAAGGCGACGGCGGCCGGATCATAAACATCACCTCGACACATGAGGACTGGCCGATGCCGGGCAACACGCCGTACTGCCTCTCGAAAGGCGGTATGCGGATGCTGACGCGCACCGCCGGCGTCGAACTCGCGCCGCACAACGTTCTGATCGTGGGCGTCGGGCCCGGCGCGATCGAAACGCCGATCAATACGAGCACCATGGACGACCCTGCGAAGCTCAAGAAGCTGGATGCGGCCATTCCTCTCGGCCGGATGGCCAAGCCGGAGGAGATCGCAACCGTGGTCTCCTTCCTTGCCGGAGACGGGGCGAGCTACATGACCGCCACGTCCGTGATGGTCGATGGCGGCTTGATGCAATCGAGCCCCGGGCTTTAGAGGCGCACCGCGATGGCGCTCCCCATCGAAGACTACGCTCTGATCGGCGACTGCGAGACGGCGGCGCTGGTCGGGCTGGATGGTTCCATCGACTGGTTATGCCTGCCGCGCTTCGATTCCGAAGCCTGCTTCGCGGCTCTGCTCGGCGACGAGAACAACGGACGCTGGCAGATCGCTGCAACTTGCCCTAAGGCGAAGGTCACGCGCCGGTACCGCCCCGACACCCTGATTCTCGAGACGCGATTCGAGACGGAGAGCGGCACGGCGACTCTCATCGACTTCATGTATCCGTGCGAAAAGCATCCCAATGTCATCCGGCTCGTGGTCGGCGAAGAAGGCACGGTCGAATTCGGGATCGAGCTGATTGTACGCTTCGGCTATGGCGAGGCGGTTCCATGGGTCACCACGATGCCGGACGGGCGCTTGCGCCTGATCGCCGGGCCGAGCCGGATCGTTCTGCAATCCTCCGTCGAACTGCGCGGCGAAAACATGAAGACCAAAGGCTCGTTCTCGGTGAAGAAAGGCCAGACCGAGTCGTTCGCACTCACCTACACCGAGTCCTGGATTGCCGAACCGGTCGAGTTCAAGCCTGAGTCGCTGATCAAGGGAACCGAGAAGTTTTGGACGGACTGGACGTCCAAATGCACGATCAAGGGTCCCTACGCCGACATCGTCAAGCGGTCGCTCATTACGTTGAAGGCGATGACCTACGAACCGACCGGCGGTGTGGTCGCTGCGACGACCACCTCGCTGCCCGAGCAGTTCGGTGGACCGCGCAACTGGGACTACCGTTATTGCTGGGTCCGTGATGCGACCCTGACCCTGCTCGCCCTTATGAACACCGGCTATTACGACGAAGCGCGCTCGTGGCGCGACTGGCTCTTGCGTGCCGTCGCCGGCAGTCCGAAGCAGATGCAGATCATGTACGGCATTGCTGGCGAGCGCAGGCTGTACGAGGTGGAACTTCCCTGGCTGAAGGGCTACGAGAATTCCACGCCCGTGCGGATCGGCAATGCCGCACACCATCAGGTCCAGCTCGACGTCTATGGCGAGATGATGGATGCCGTGCACCAGGCTCGCAAAGGCGGCCTCGCCCCGTTGCAGTCGGGCTGGGACCTGCAGCTTGAGATCATCGAACAGCTCGAGGACATGTGGCATCAACCCGACGACGGCATCTGGGAAGTCCGCAGCGGCCCTGAGCAATTCGTGTACTCGAAGGTCATGGCCTGGGTCGCGTTCGACCGCACCATCCGCAGCGCCGAACGCTTCAAACTCAAAGGCCCCCTCGCGCGTTGGCGCAAGACGAGACAGGCCATTCACGATCAAGTCTGCGAGGAGGGCTTCAACGAGGATCTCAACAGCTTCGTGCGGTCCTATGGGGCCACGGAGGTCGATGCGAGCCTGCTTCTCATTCCGGCGATGGGTTTCCTGCCGGGCACCGATCCGCGAGTCGTGGGCACGGTCGCGCAGATCGAGAAGACTCTGATGAAGGATGGCCTCGTCCAGCGCTACGACACGACCAAAGCGGACGACGGGCTGCCTCCGGGCGAGGGCATGTTCCTCGCGTGCAGCTTCTGGCTCGTGGATGCCTATCTGATGATGGACCGCGAGAAGGACGCCGTTGCGCTGTTCGAGCGGCTGCTCGGCCTCTGCAACGATGTCGGGCTCTTGAGCGAAGAGTACGACACCGCGACGAAACGCCTGTGCGGCAACTTCCCCCAAGCCTTCTCTCACCTCGCACTCGTCAACAGCGCCTGCAATCTCGGACGCAACGGCAGACCCGTGGAGCAGCGCTGCGACAAGGAAAACCTCACCGCCACCAAGAAGACCGCCGCCAAAGCCGAGGCCGCGCAATAGACGGAGCACGTGTGACGACGCCTGCGGATACGGAGCCAAAAAGTTGGCCATCGCGCCTGCGCCGCCTGGGCGGCGGTTCAGGCATCGTCGCGGCAGCGCTGGTCCTGCTCTGCGCGGCCACCCTCTTCGCGCACACCGGCTCCACAGAAGAAACCGCGCAAGCTCATGCAAAGAGCACCGTTCCAAGCTACGTGGACGACATCCAACCGCTCTTGAACAAGCGGTGCATAGCCTGCCATGGCTGCCTCGGCTCCCCGTGCAACCTGAAGCTCACTTCGTTCCGCGGTCTCGAGCGCGGCGGCTTCGGCCAGAACCCCTATTCGAGCCATCTGGGAGACTATTCGCGCACCGGCATGAACGTGGTGCAGACGACGGCCGAGTGGCGCAAGCGTGGATTCTATCCGGTGCTAGCGCGCGACGGATCGGAGAGCGAAAATCTCTCCCGGTCGATGCTGTTTCAGATGGTCGAGGCGGGCGCGAAACACAATGCGCCGGGGTTCTCCCGCAAGGTTCTGATGCCGCTCTATGCCAAGCGCTACGACCATCAGTGCCCGGCGACATCGCAAGCGCTCGCGGCAAGAATTGAAAAGAACCCGGCGATCGGAATGCCGTTCGGCCTACCGGCCCTCGAGGAAACCGAGCTCGCCACGCTGCGCGCCTGGATCGCCGGCAATGCGCCGGGGCCCACGGACGCCGAGCGTCGCAAGGCGGACATGGTGGCCGACCCGAAGGCGGTGCGCGCCTGGGAGGATTTCTTCAACGCGGACGACGATCGCTCTCGGCTCGTCTCCCGCTACATCTTCGATCATATGTTCCTGGCCATGATCGTGCTGGAAGAGAGCCCCGGCGACTATTTCAAGCTTGTGCGCTCCAAGTCGGCCCCGGGCGACGCGAGCGAGAACCCGCCGGCGCCTGTCGAGATTATCGACACGCCGTTCCCCTACACCAATCCCTATAAATATGCCGGGGTCGATCGCTTCTATTACCGCCTGAAGAAGGTCACCGCGCCGCGCATCCAGAAGAATCATTTCGTCTGGGAGCTGAACAACACGGATATCGATCGCTTGCAGAAGCTGTTCTTCCATCGCGCATGGGACAAGAAAGCCAAGCTCGACGATCCACGCGAGGCGCCTTGGGACCTCGGCAATCCTTTCCGCGTCTATCACGACATCCCGGTCGAGGCGCGCTATCGCTTCCTCTTGGAGAATTCGGAGCTGATCGTGTCGGGGATCACCTATGGCCCGGTCTGCCTCGGTCAGACCGCAACCTACGCGGTGAAGGATCAGTTCTGGGTCTATTTCGTCGACCCGAAATACGACGTGTCCGTAAAAGATCCAAAGCTCGGGCTCGAGACCTGGGAAAACTTCATGGACCGGTCGCTCATCGGCAACGATGAGTACGAATCCGCCTACGGTGCCGCGCTCGAGAGGCTTCAGCCCGACGGATATACGATCGACGCGATCTGGAACGGGGACAAAGAGAACCCCAATGCCTGGCTGACCGTGCTGCGCCA
The DNA here is from genome assembly GCF_001723285.1 of Methyloceanibacter methanicus. Classification (GTDB taxonomy): domain Bacteria; phylum Pseudomonadota; class Alphaproteobacteria; order Rhizobiales; family Methyloligellaceae; genus Methyloceanibacter; species Methyloceanibacter methanicus. The sequence goes on from NZ_LPWG01000011.1 coordinate 157,580, forward strand.
CGAATCGAACGTCTCGGTCATGAAGGGACGGCAAGGCGGCATCCCCCGCACGCTTTGGCTCATGGACTATAGCGGGTTCGAACGCATCTACTACGATACCGTTGCCAATTTCGAATATTGGTCCGGCGACCTTCCCAAGCTCGAGACGTTGATCTTCTTCAACTACCTGCGCCAGGAGTTCGAGGACAATTTCCTTCTCCTCCTGCCCGAGGCCCAACGCCAAAAATACCGGGACGACTGGACCCGGGGTCTGGGGCAGGTTGCGCTCGCGCTGGAGCCCTTCGCCGGGGAAGAACAGCCGACACAGATCAAGACATCGAAGCGCGACCCCTTGCTCAGCCTCATTGACGATATTCAAGAGCATATGGGGGAGAAGGTCAGCGGACCGCCGGACCTATTGAATCCGCACAAGAAGCCGAAAGTCTCCCTCGACGCACCCATCAAGAGCTACGACGACTGGGTTGCCGCCGCCTCGCTTCTCACCCAAACGCAGGCCTACAAGTTTCCGCGCTTCCTGCCGAGCGTCATTCTCTTGCGGCTCAACGATCCAGAAGGCCACGCGCGCGTCTACTCGCTGATCGCCAATCGCGTTTACGAGACCCAGGATACAATCCTGTTCCAGGACGGAGAGGAACTGCCGCACCTGTATACGATGAGCATCTATCCGACCCTGATCGGCGGCTTCCCCAATTACTTTTTGGAGATGACGCTCGAACAGTCCGGGGACTTCTTGCGCGGCTTGCGCGACGTTCAGAGTCTGGAAGACTGGAACCGGCTGCGAGACCGCTACGGCATTCTGCGCAACAGCCCGAGGTTCTGGGAGACCTATGACTGGTTCACCCATTGGAACGAGAAGCACCGCGGAATCTATGCGGGCTATTTGGACCTGTCCTATTACGACCTTTTCGACTCGGTCTATTAGACGGGTGACGCCCTGCGGTGTTGCCTTGATTGGGACAGCCACCGGACAACGAAAAAAGGAGGGTGATCGCCCGGGGGGAATAAGCGATCACCCTCTTTGCACTGCCTATCGGTCCATCGTGGTCAGATAGGGATTCGGGAAGCCTTCAGCCGCCACGGGGGCAACACCGGCAGTGACCAAAGCCAGGGAAATTAGGATCGTCTTCAGCATTGTCGTACTCCTTCGTGTGAGTTCGTGTTTCCGTACGACCAGTGATATTGGGTTTGGGACCGCTCGTTCAATTAACAAACGCTCACATGCGCGTGTTTTTAGACCGTTCGGTCTATAACTAAAGCGTGATGACGTCGTGAGCCGCCGAGCCGCGTGTCCTGCGCCGCTAGACGCCGTCCAAAACCTTGTCGATGATGTCCTGAAGCGTTTTGGCCGGGTATCCGGCGCGCGCCAGCACCCGCAGTCCCATATAGGCGTTCAGGAGCGAGGCCGCCGTGGCGTTGCGGCGCTTCCCGGACCAGCGCTGGCCGTGCCGGCTCTGTTTGAGGGCCGTGGCGATCGCCTCCTGCAGACGATGCAGCATGGCGCCCACTTTGGCCTCGACCTCCGCATCGAAGCTCGCACGGTCGATGGCCGCGTTACACATGAAGCAGCCGCGGCGCATCTTGTCGGATTTCACGGCCTCCAGCATGGTCCGAATTTTCGCCATACCGTCGCCGCGCCGGGATCGCTCAGGAAGGCCGTGCCCGTCTCGACTTCCGTCCGGTCGTAGCGGTCGAGCGCGGCCAGATAGATGCTGTGCTTGTCCTCGAAGGCCTTGTAGAGGCTGCCGCGCGCGATCTGCATCGCCTGAAGCAAATCCTGCAGCGAAGCGCCTTCATAGCCCTTCTGCCAGAACACCCCCATGGCGCGGTCGAGCGCCTTATCGATATCGAACTCTCTTGGGCGGCCCATCGCATCCCCTCGGGCCGCATAGTGCGAATACGTGACCGAGCGGTCAATATTGCGCCGCAGCAGGCTGCGCCACCCTGCGGGCCGACCCCGCCGGCGGCTCGTCGGCGCGAACGTCACGCCGTCCCGGGTCGTCCGCGCACCCATCGTCGAAGTGTCATCTTATCGAAGGACTTCGTTGCCAGTATTGCGGTCTTCGATCACGATGCGTGTTTGACATCCGCGTCAGCGACCTCCGGCCACCCGCGTATTCCCGAACGAACGGTAGACCCAAATGAAAGCACCCAACGGCCCCTGCACGCCGACCTGGGCTCCGGCCCGCAAGGACATCGTCGGCCGAAGCCTCGGCTCGTCCCGGCTCTGGTACACGCTCGCCCAAGGCATCGTGACCGAGCTGTACTACCCGCGCGTCGACATCCCGCAGATCAAGATCTCGGCTTCATCGTCGCCGACGACAAGGACTTTTGGGTCGAGCTCCGGCGCAACGGGGACTACACGGTGACCCTGGCCGCACCCGGCGTCCCCTCGGCGACCGTGGTGCACCGGCATCCCCGCTTCACGTTCACCGCGGAAGTATCGCCGTCCCAGCGGCGCGACGTCCTGCTGATCCGCTACAAGCTGGAGGGCGACGCGAGCCTGAAGCCCTATGTGCTGCTGGCTGCGCGGCTCGGCGACGATGCCCAGAACAATATGGGCTATGTGGCCACCCATGACGGGCGCAACGTCCTTTGGGCCGAGCAAGGACCCTTCGCCCTCGCCCTCACCGCCACGGGCCCGAACGGGTCGGACGCTCTTGGCCGCCGCTCGGCCGGATGCCTCGGCGTGAGCGACGGCTGGCAGGACTTCGACCGCAATGGCCGCATGACCTGGACCTTCGACGAAGCCGGTCCCGGCGCGGTGACGCTGATGGGCGAACTCGCGCCGGCAGGCCTGCTCTCGCTTGGCTTCGCCGCCAGCAAGGAGGCCGCAGCCACGCTCTCCGCCTCGGCTCTCATGGACAATTTCGAGGAAGAAGTAGAGGAGAACGTCCAAGCCTGGCAGGACTGGCTGCGCGAACGGCGGCCGGCCACCTTCGGCGGCGGCATCGACGACCGGCTCGCGCTCAGTGCCACGGTCATCAAGGTCCACCAGGACCAGACCTTTCGCGGCGCCGCTATTGCCAGCCTCTCGGTGCCATGGGGCGACACCAGCACCAGCCGCGGCGGCTATCACCTGGTCTGGCCGCGCGATCTCGTGGAGACGGCCGGCGCGCTTGTCGCCATGGGCTCCTTCCGGGATGCGCGGGAAGTGCTGCGCTATCTGATGGCCACGCAACATCAGGACGGTCACTGGTTCCAGAACCAATGGCTCGGCGGCCGTCCCTTCTGGCAAGGCGTCCAGCTCGACGAGGCCGCCTTCCCGATCCTGCTGGCGGCCGCTCTGGAAAGTCACGGCGCGCTCGACGACATCCCCGTCAAGAGCATGATTGCGCGTGCGGCAGGCTTCATCTGCCGCATGGGTCCGACCACCGACCAGGACCGCTGGGAGGAGGACTCCGGGCTGAACATGTTCACCATCGCCGTGGCCATTTCGGCCCTGGTCGAAGCGGCCGGACATCTCGACGGGGCGGCGAAGGCCCATGTCTTGCGCGTGGCGGACCACTGGAATGCGAAGCTCGAGGACTGGGCCTTCGTGCGCGGGACGCCGCTCGCCGACCAGCTCGGCGTGAAGGGCTATTTCATCCGCACGGTGCCGCTCGACGTCCTCGGCACGGCCAATGCCGGCGCGGCGCCCGTGGTCATCAAGAATCTCTCCCAAGACCCCAACCTGCCGGCCAGCGGTCAGGTCTCCACCGATTGCCTGCAACTCGTCCGCTACGGGCTGCGCGCCGCCGACAATCCCTTCATCACCGATACGATCGCGGTCATGGATCATCTGTTGAAGACCGATACGCCCGCGGGGCCGGTCTGGCACCGTTACAACGACGACGGCTATGGCGAACACGCCGACGGATCCGGTTTCGATGGCGCCGGGCATGGGCGAGGCTGGCCGCTCCTGACCGGCGAACGCGGCCATTACGCGCTCTGTGCCGGTGAAGACGTCATGCCCTATATCGAGGCGATGATGGCCATGTCGAACGAAGTCGGCCTCATGCCGGAGCAGGTCTGGGACTCCGACCCGATTCCGGCGCACGGCCTCTATCCCGGCAAACCGAGCGGTTCGGCCATGCCGCTGGTCTGGACCCATGCCGAATTCGCCAAGTTGTGCCACAGCCTGGCGGCGGGACGCCCGGTCGACCGGCCCCAAGCCGCCTGGGCCCGTTACCACGCGTCCGGCCGAAGCTCGATTACGAGATCTGGGGGCCGCGCTACCGCCCAAACCGGATCTCAGCCAACCGGGCGTTGTATGTCGCGGTCACGGCGCCCGCACTCATCCATTTCGGCATCAACGGCTGGCGCAACATTCGCGACATCGATACCGAGGACACCCTTCTCGGAGTCCACGTCGCCAAGCTGCCGACAGACACGCTAAGCCCAGGCGACACGATCGAATTCACCTTCTACTGGCCAGAGAGCGGGACCTGGGAAGGCCGGAACTTCGAAGTCGCCGTCGAAGGCGAACCGGCCACGGTCCCCGCTTAGCTGCCCATGCATGAATCGCCGGAGAGGTGTGTCTGTCGTGCCGCCACGCAGGCCAAGCAGCCGACAACAGACGAGGCCATCATCCGCCGAGGCGGGACGTAAAGTGTTGCGCGTTTACACTTCCGTGGTGATTCGTCATGGACTCTCGTGAACTTACACTTGTGCAGCACGCTCAGACGGGCCAGAAAGTCCTATGATCTACTTGAAGAAAGTCTGGTTGATCGCAGCCTTAGCGCTCCTGCCGCTCACGGCCGCTTACGCGATCGACCGGCTTGTCCTCGCGCCGACATGCCCCGATTGCCATGCCGAGATGACTCAGGCCCTCCCCCTGTTCGACGGGACCGAGGACGGCTTGGTGCGAATCCGGGCCAATGACATGACATTCCGGGCCCGGATTGCCGGCAGCGCAAATCGAGACGGCGAAGGCGTCATCCTGCTGCACGGTTTCCCGGAAACCTCGATCATGTGGGAACCCTTGCTCGCCGCGCTGCGCAAAGCAGGCTATCGGGCCATCGCATTCGACCAGCGGGGCTACAGCCCGGGGGCGAGGCCCCAGTTCGAGAACGAGTACACCAAGGGCAAACTCGCCAACGATGTGCTCGCGATCGCCGACGCCGCCGGGTTCGAGAAGTTCCACGTCGTCGGCCACGATTTCGGCGGGGCAATCGCCTGGACACTCGCCGACCGGTATCCAGAGCGGATTCTCAGCCTCTCCTCGCTGTCGATGCCGCACCCGCTGGCACTCTCCGAGGCTTTGTCGACCCCGAGCCCGCAATGGCCGGCCAGCAGCTATGTCTTGTTCTATCGCCTGCCGGTGATTCCCGAACTGGTGATGGGATTCGATCGTGCGGCGCTGCTGGGCCACTGGAAGTGGTCGCGCCATCCCAAGGAACAGGTGGCCGAATACCGCCGCGTGTTCAGCGAACCCGGCGCTTTGCACGCCGCCCTGGATTGGTACCGGGCCTTCGAGTTCCGGTCTCTGGATCCCGCCGGCAAGGTCAGACCGCCGACCTTGTTCCTCTGGGGCCAGGAAGACCAAGCCTTCAGCCGCGCCTCCGCGATCGCAACGGGCAATTTCATGGACGGCCCCTACCGCATGCGCACGGTCACCGCTGGCCATAATCTAATGCTCGATGCGCCGCAGACCGTCATTGCAGAGGTGATCGGCCATCTCGATACGGCGGCCAGGATTCGCAAGCAGTGGATCGCGGAATTGGGTACACACACGGGCGGCGTGAACTCGGCCTGCAGCAAGCTGCCCCCACACTGCTTGCGCATTCAGCTCTCGCCGAAGGGGAAGACATTCCGCATTCGCAACAAGTGCGACGAAACCTATCGCGGCGTCGTCCGTGTCACCTGTTCCGGGTGGGCGCCGGATGCCGCCGTCGAGTACCGCTTCAATCTTGGCGCCAAGTCCGAACTCGCCCAGGAGGGCATTGGCGCCAATGCCGGCCAGTCGAACGGCACATGCTATTTCCGCCCGCGGCTCTGTGCCAAGGTCACGACACCCGTACGGCCGAGCGCCGCGTCGTTCAGCCCGTTCCTATAGGGCGCTGACCACCAGCGGAATGCTGGCGACGACAATGAGCCCGGCGAGAATCACCGCCAGGATGAATTCCATCATGTACCCGGGCGTGTGAACCTCCTCGTCCAGGATCAGCGCGCGGGTCCGCACGAAGCGGACCGTCGCGGCGACGATGAAGATGATCCCCACCAGGATGAACCACAGGCCCGTGCCATGGCCAAGCTGGCTCGACATGCTCTCGAGCTGCGCGCGGTGCTCCGGCTTGATCGACACCGCATCGGACATGGTGACCACGAAGAGATCGAAGCGGTCGATCAGAAATCCGAACGCGATGACGGCGACGCCCGTTCGCAACCAAGCCAGAAAGGTCCGCTCATTGGCCGCATGGTCCGTATAGGATTTGATCATGATGCCCCCTCCTGGCCGCTCGTCGGATCCCTATGAGCCCGGATCATGCCGCGCCGGGCGGGCGCTTGCCGGGGCTTGGCGAGTTCCGCCTGCAAAGCCACGAGCCTCTCCAATGACAGCCCCTTCATCGGAATGGCGTCGAGCCCGTCGGCAACGACACGCTCCGCGTCGCTCAACAGCTCCGCACCGGCAGGCGTCAACGTCGCCAGGCTGCACCGGGCGTCCCGCTCGTGTTTCTCCGTGGCAACAACGCCGATCTTCTCCAAGGGCCTCAGGGCGCGCGTGACGGCCGATGCGGTCAGCCCCACGGCCTCGGCCAGGTCGACACGCATCACACCCCGCGTCCCGGCGCCGGCGAGCGCCTTGAGAAGCCTGTACTCGCTGAAGGAAATCCCGCGCGTCATCGAAAGCGCATTGTCCAGACGCCGCTCGATCCTGGCGGCGACATCAAGCAAAACCAGCACGGCATCTTCTCTCGTCGTTTCGTTCATGCCCACATACTACCGTATGAATACTTGAGCAGTCAAGTACTTTTACGGCTTTTGCCAACACTCCGGGCTTGGCGATTTGCGCCGGAAACGGGCGCGCCCATCGCAACACACACAGAGCTTCGTCGTCCTGATGGCGGGCGTGCTTGTTCCGATCGGCAAACGCTATTTTCCCGGCAACCCGGCCGGCAAGGCGACGACCAAACCGACCTAACCAACAGGATTGTGCCGGACGGCCGAGGCTTTCGGGGCTGCCAAAGCGGTGCGGTCCCCCATCGGCTCTTGTGCTAAGGAAACGGCAGCGCAACTGACTGGCGGGCCGCACGCTTTTGGAACAGGACGAAGCCGTAGAATTCATGTCCCGGGCCGGCGCCTACGATCCCGCGCCCGCCACGGTCGAGCGCATCGAGACGCACGCCTCGTTCGTGTTCCTCGCGGGCGATTTTGCCTACAAGATCAAGCGATCGGTGAAGCTCCCGTTTCTCGATTTTTCGACCCTCGAGAAGCGGCACAAGGCCTGCCTCAACGAACTCCGTTTGAACCGCCGAACGGCACCCGAGGTCTATTTGGAGGTGGTTCCCCTGGCACGCGACGCCGGCGGGACGCTGAGCCTTCGGGGCGATGGCGAGACGGTCGAATGGGTGTTGGTCATGCGCCGCTTCGGCCAGGAGCACCTCTATGACCGCATGGCGCGCGAGGGGCGCCTCTCCATAGTGGCCATGGGGGAGACGGCCTTGGAGATCGCCGCCCTCCATCGCTCGGCCGACCGCATCCTCACGATTGACCAGGCCGTTCTTCCGCTCGAGAAGATCATTGCCGAGCACGAAGACGTGTTGAAGGGATGCGTTCCCGGCATCGTTCCGCAAGACCTGGCCGAGGACTTGGTGCGGCGGACGCGTTCGGCGTTCGAAAGACTTGGGCCGCTTCTGAAGCGGCGGGCCAGGACCGGCTTCGTTCGGCATTGTCACGGCGACCTGCACCTTCGGAATATCGTCGAGATCGACGGCAGGCCGGTCCTGTTCGATGCGCTCGAGTTCAATGACAGTCTGGCGACCATCGACGTGCTCTACGACCTGGCCTTCCTGCTCATGGATCTCGGCAAGCATGGTCTCGGCGTCCATGCCAACGCCGTCCTCAACAGCTATCTCGACGACGGCGGCACGGGAAATCTCGCCGGCCTTGCCGCGCTGCCTTTGTTCCTCTCGTTGCGTGCGGTGATCCGGGGCAAGGTCGAGCTCTTGCGTGCCAAACTGACCGCCCTCTCGGACGCCAACTCGGCCCAAGAGGAGGCACGGGACTATCTCCGTTTTGGCGCTTCGGTTTCTCGATCCCGACTCCCCTCGCTCATTGCCGTGGGTGGCCTTTCGGGGAGCGGAAAATCGACCCTTGCGCGTGCGATCGCGCCGCGGATCGGAACGTTTCCCGGTGCGGTCATTGTGCGGAGCGACGCGGAGCGCAAACGGTTGTTCGGCGTGGCCCCCACCGCGCGGCTACCCGAAAGAGCCTACACACAAGAGATCTCGGACCTCGTGTATGCCCTGTGCCGAAAGCGGGCGGCACTTGTGCTCGAAGCCGGCAGATCGGTCATCGTGGATGCGGTCCATGCGCGGCCCGCAGAGCGCGAGGCGATTGCCGCCGTCGCACAAGATCACGGCGCCGCATTCGCCGGGCTCTGGTTCGATGCACCGGCCGAGGTCCTGACGGAGCGCGTCACAGATCGGGTCGGCGATGTGTCCGACGCGACCGCGGACGTCGTTCGTGAACAACTCGCCTATGACCTTGGACCGATGGCGTTTGACCGTATCGATGCCAGCGGTTCCGTGGCGGTGGTCGTCGAACGCTGCTTGAACCGTCTGAGGGACTAGACCCCGGGTCTCGGTCGCCCCCTTAAGAGGAGAGCGCATGTCGGCCAGGTTTCGCGGACTCTTTGGTATCCTGCATCGGCCTCTTGCGTTCGCTACCCTGTTGCCACCCTCAACGCTATCATGCGCGGCACGTTGGCAGTGTTCCGAACCGGAGGGGAGGCTTGCCCGTCCATGATCTCTGCGGCAAACTGAGGTTGCGCGGGGCCACGGGTGCTTGGGGACATAGCCAGCAAATGGCTGAGGGTTCGTCCGACCGACGTCTTTTCAGAGGGTCGCTGCCGGCGATTGCGGTCGCCGTCGCGCTCGCGTGCCTGTTCATTGCGATCGGCGCCCCGCTGCTCGGCCTGAATTCCGAGATGGCCGTGTTCTTGTTCGACTATTCGGACAAGTCGTTCTTCTGGCCCGTTTATCCCTTCACCATCCAGAACCTGATGTATGTGATGACGGCGGTCGGGCTCGGTGACCTTTGGGCGCGCTGGCGCGCCACGTCGCGCGAGAGCGTCTATCTGCGCATGAAGCTGCTGCCGGAGGACGACAACACCATCCTGCAGATCGACGAGCTGGGCCCGATCCGGCGCCGCGTCGCCGGACTGAAGGCGGACGAGTACGCGTTCCTGCCGAGACTGCTGGATCTTTCGGTTCTGCAGCTCATGACGAGCAAGTCTCTCGATCAGACCGTGGCGATCTTCACGAGCACGCTCGATCTGATGACCCACCGCGTCGACCTGTCTTACCAGACCTCTCGCTTTCTCGTCTGGTTCATCCCGACAACGGGATTTATCGGCACGGTCGTCGGCATCTCGATTTCGCTGGAGGGCATGAAGGACTCGCGCGCCATCGCCTTCGACAAGGTCACCGCCGGCTTGGCCGTCGCGTTCTACACGACGATCATAGCCCTCGTGCTCAGCGCGGTCCTCGTTTTCCTGCAGAATGTGGTGCAGCGTCGGGAAGAGCTCACGCTAAACCGCGCAGCGGACTACTGCCTGAAGAACCTCGTCAATCGCGTCTATACGCACGAGTGAGCGAGGTAGGGCTCACTCATGCGCCGTCCTCATCGCACGATCGAGACCTTCGATATCTCGCTGATGGCGGTCGTGACGAAGGCGATGGGCGCCTTCCTCGTGTTGATGCTGCTACTTCTGCCCTACTACACACCGGACTCGACCGAAGACGATGCCGCGGAGCTCTTGCGTCAATTGAAGCTGCTCGACGCAAAGCTCGACGAAGTCTCCACGCAACTGGGTGACCCAAGCAAGACCGTCGAGGATCTGCGCGCCGAGCTCGAAAAGATCACAGCCACGACGACACTGCGCGCGGAGGTTCTGGCAAAACTCAGAGGGCTGATCAACAAGGCCTTCAGCGAGATCAGGCGCTTGGAGGCGAGAGTCGCCGAGCTGGAGGCGGAGCTTGCGCCTTTGAGGGAGGAGAACGAACGCCTCCGCGAGGAGAATGAGAAGCTGACCGCGGAGGTCGAAGAACTCCGGGCGGTAGTCGAACCCCTCAAAGCGGAGGTCGCACGCCTCACAGAAGAGAACGAGAAGCTGCTCGCACTGGTCGAGCCGCTCAAGGCCGAGAACGAGAAGCTCAAGAAAGAGAACGAGGTGCTGAAGCAGGAAAACGCGGCGCTCGTCGCGGAGAACAAGACTCTCCAGGCGGAAATCGCCGCGCTGCTCGCTCGGATCGCCTTGCTGGAAGAGGAACTGCGGCGTCTCAAGAAGAACCAGCCCCGCGAGCAGTACCAAGGCGTCATGGCGTCCTACGATGTGCGCAGCTGCAACGACGTCAAAATCAAAGGGTCCATTCTCAGGGTCGGACAAGAGGAGGGTTACAAATTCGAACCGGACAAGACCGAAATGGGCGCCGACTATTTGCTGCAAGCCAATTTTGGCATGGATGGCGGAGCTGTGCCGAAGCAGGACCCGATCTCGCAGTTGAACGGCGCGGTCGCGGTGCGGACGTCACTTCCCAACGCGGGCATGGTCACGGATCAGGCCATCGGCAACGGGGACTACCTCATTATTCTCGTCAAACGCGATCCCGCCAGGACCTATGAGGTCAATGACAAGCCTTGGGTCTTTCTTCGCGGGTCGGGGAGCAGCTGCAGCGCGAGTGTCGCCGCAGCCGCAAGGGCGGCCTTCGTGGATGACTGGGCATCCAATGCGTCGGTCCTGTGGACGTTCGGCGCGAAAGAGATTGCCGGCATCCCGCTTGCCTTCACCAGCGACGACAAAGGCATCCACTTTCGGCCGCCGAAAAAGGAAGAGGAGGAATGGCTGGCCAGATTGGTGAAGCTCGCCCTCGCGACCCAGGACAACATTCCCGAGATCAAGAAGGAACGCGAGGAGAAGGAGCGCAAGGCCCGCGAGGCGGAGGAGAAGCGCCGCAAGGAAGAGGAAGAACGGCGCAAGCGCGAAGAAGAAGACCGAAAAACGGCACCGACCACAACCCATGTCGGCCCGGCACAGCTGGATCACGCGCGCGGTCTGGTCCGGAACTTCCGGCGCTACCCGGAACGAAGCCCCGCGCGCGAGGGCATGGCGGGACTCCTGCTCGAGGTGCGGCAGCGGGTCAATTTGCAGATCAAGGAATCAGAGGACCAACTCAAGACCCTGCCGGCCGGAAGAAAACGGGAGCGTACGGAAGCGTTCTTGAAGGATTTACGCGCCTTAGAGTCTGAGGTTGGGGCGCTCATCGACGGAACGGACGGGAAGACGAAGGGCGGGACCGAAAATGGCCAGAAACCGGCGGACGAAGATCTGACCACCAGTCACATGACGCCGCGCGACCTTCGTCTGCTTGGTGCCATGCAACGCATGTACGACCGCACGGCCCCGGGCAGCCCCCAACGAACGAGCCTTGAAGATCGCATCACCGACGCGCGACGCCGTGCCGGCCTGCAAATCAAGGAAACGGAGGCCGAAATTGCTAAGATGCCTCCGGGAGCCGCGCGGGATCGGGCGGAAAAATTCTTGCAGGACCTGCGCAAGCACGGACAGCAACCATGACCAAACTCATTCGCTGCATCGAAGGTCATGTCTACGACGCCGATGAAAACGACGCCTGTCCCGTCTGCGGCGCCGTGCCGGGCGTCGAGGACAGCGGCAGAGGCGCCGTCGAGGTCCGGCAAGACGGCGGCGGGAAGAAAGACGGCGCGCCCAAACAGAGCCTGTTGAGCAAGGCCAAGCCGCTCTTGAGCAAAGCCAAAGCCGGCGCGCCGAAGCCGCACTTCTTGCGTAGCGTTCCGCGCCTTTGGCTCGCAACCGGGGCGGTACTCGTGCTGATGGTCATCGCGGCCGTCTATGCCTTCGCACCGAGCAGCAACCCTGACGTTATCGCCCAAAATGACACGCCGGGTACGGACGCACCGCAGACGGAAGAAGATTCGGAAGAGGATGGGGCCTCCTTGGACGAGCAGGCCCCACCCGCGGACGAGGAGACACAGGAGGCTACCGCCGACGAAGCTGAGACAGAGAGCGATGAGGGTGCAACCGAAAGCGGTGCGCAAACCGACACCAAGATACAGACCGACGAGGACACTCCATCGGACGAGGCCCAGGAAGAGGCCAACGACGCGCCTCAAGAGGACAAGTCCGCGGACGTGCCTCAAGAGGGCGACTCCTCGGACGAGCCACTAGAAGACAAGTCCTCGGACGAACCTCAAGAGGACGGGCCCGGACGACGCGAAAGTGGACCGGCCCGACGACGCCGAGCCCGACAAGGAGGACGCCTTCGGCGATTTGCGCGCTCGGGCGGTCAAGCACTTCACGAACAAGGATTACGACAGCGCCATTGCCGATTTCACGGACATCATTCGCCAAGGCGGCGCAACCTGGGAAGACTACAACATGCGCGGGATGTCCTATCACTACAAGAAGGACCTCGACCTCGCGCTTTCGGACTACGCCCGCGCGCTCGCCTTGCCCGATCACAGAGAGTTTGTTCACTACAACCGGTCTCTGATCCTGCGCGACCGGGGCGATATCGACGGGGCCTTGGCCGAACTCGATGCCGCCATCGACAAGCATCAGAGCAAAGCCGCGAGTCACTATCTCGAACGCGCGGAACTCTATGTGCGGAAGTCGAAATTCGACGAGGCAATCGCAGACAACGACACGGCCATCGACCTTCTGTCAAAGGACGAGTCCGTGTCTCCACAGGACAAGGCCTATGCGTATTTCATGCGCGGCATGAGCAAGGAGAGGAAACTCCAAGCCGACCCCGAAATCATGAAGGACGGAAAGCTTTGCAAGGACCTGTCGTCGGACAAGGCCGGGGAGAACGCCGATTGCCGGTATGAAGTCGCATTGCTGGTCCCTCTGCTCGATTTCGAAGCGGCCGCGGTGATCTATCCCGAATATGCACAGGCTCATGCCGAAATAGGCTGGATCTCGGCTGAACTCGGGAACTACCAAAAAGCGGTCGAGTCCAATACGAAGGCGATCAAGTTGAACCCGACCTACTCCACCGCGTACTCCAATCGCTGCCTGGCCTACAATGGTTTGAAACAGCGCGATGTGGCGATAGCCGACTGCAACGATGCGATCCGCCATGACTCCAACAGCGCGCGCGCATGGACCATGCGCGGTCTCGTTTACGCGACGCGGCGCGGCCGCAGCAATCGCAACAAGGCGATTTCAGACTTGCGCCACGCCCTGACGCTCAGCCCCGGCTATCCGGACGCGATCAGCATTTTGAAACAGATGGGCGTGAAGCCTTAGTCCGCAGGCGATAGATCCGACCGCGGAACCGCATCGGTCGATCGTCTCGATGTCGGTCATCGTCCGTGGAGCCAATCCTTTCCCTCGCGATACAGGACTTTGGCTCAAACCTGCCCGCGAAGGCACCGCCGTTTTGCGGCCAATAAGGTGCCGCCTTCGTGCGGCTAGGATGTCATGCCGAGCGCCTTGGAGATGTCGCGAAGCGTCGCCTTCTCGGCGTCGCTGACTCGGACGCCACCAAAGCCAAGAAAGGATCCCTCCACGGCCGCTTCCGCCACCTTCTGGCTGATCTCCCGTAGCCAGGCCTTGAAGGCCACTGCCTCGTCGGGGGCCTTCGCATCGAGCAGGACGGAAACCTCCCGCAGGCTCTCCAACGAGCGCTGAACGCATTCCGTGGGGTCGGCCCGGGCAAAGCGTTCGCGCATGGCAAGAATGCTTCCATCGCTGGATTTTTCAAATGCGGCAACGGCCGCCGTGATGAGTTCGCTCGAATTGGGATCGCGTTTGGCTTCAGCGAGCGCCGGGGTGCTTGCAGCGGCTTCTTTGAGAGTGCCCCACCAGCCGCTTCGATCGACGGCTGAAACGGCAAGGCCGGCAGCGACGATGCTCTCGAGCACCTTGGTCCATTCTTCTGGTGTGAAGTCGTCTTTGTTCGCCATGGCCGCTTCCCATAAGAGGTCTGTCCTTACCGGACACTTCTGCGGCTCAATTACGTCGAATTTTCCGCCCGAAAGCAACCTGCGCTAGGCGTCTCTCTGCCGGAGCCGTATCGGCCCGCCAGCACGAGGCTCCCTGCCAAGCGCGGGGGGTCGAAGCCTTTGCCGGCTCGCAAGCGTCTTGCCGAGGACCGACGCCGAAAGTTCACGAACCCGCCTCTTGCGGTCGTTCCTTGCCGGTGGCAGGTATCGCACGTGGCTAATCCGCCTTACGGAGGATCGAGCCGGTTCGCCCGGAGCGCTCGCCCAAGCGGGCAGACGATTTGGAAGAAGGCATTCTCGATGAATGACGCTGCGTGGATCAAGCGCTTCGAAGGGCTGAACCGTCTCCCGGACGCGATCAAGGAAACGCTCGTCAAGCGCAGTCAGGTCGTGACGGTCCCGACCGGAACCAAGGTCTTTGGACCCGGCCTTGTCCCCGACAATTTGCTGCTCCTGGTCGAAGGAACGGTGAAGGTCTCCCAGACCTCCGAAAGCGGGCGGGAGATCGTGCTTTACCGCGTCGAGGCCGGTCAAAGCTGCGTCCTCACGACGGCCTGTCTCCTCGCCCACGAAGCCTACGCGGCCGAGGGGGTGGCGGAGACGGACGTGACTGCCGTGGCGATCCCGCGAGTGGTGTTCGACGAGCTTGCGGCGTCCTCTCCCCAGTTCCGCGATTTCGTCTTTGCCGCTTATGCGCGGCGGATCACGGACCTGTTTCGTGTCATCGACGAGGTCGCCTTCGGCAAGATCGACGTGCGGCTCGCGGACCGGCTTGTCGGCCTTGCGGGAGGCTCGGGCGAGCTCGAAGTGACGCACCAGCAGCTTGCCACCGAGCTCGGCACCGCGCGCGAGGTGATCTCGCGCCAGCTCAGCGAGTTCCAAAAGCGCGGCTGGATCCGCCTCTCGCGGGGCCATGTGTCCTTGAGCGACACCCCGGCCCTCGAACGGCTGGCGGCCTCTGCTTGAGCCCGCCATACGCCGGCCGATGCGTGTGTGACTACGTCACCGACATTGCCTGCAGGACCCGATAGCCTCGTGGGGAACTTGACCCCAAAGAGGCCCGCCATGACTGCAAATGTTGGCACGATCGACCGGATTATCCGCGCAGCGCTCGGCGTTGCATTGTTGTGGTTCGCTTTTTTCAGCGGTCTGCCGCTCGCGGACACTCCCCTCTGGAAATATGGCGCGGCCATTCTCGGGGTCGTGATGCTGGTCGTGGCGGCCGTTCGCGTCTGCCCCGTCTACAGCATCTTTGGCCTCAAGACATGTGCGTGAAGACCTGCACGGCGTGCTGACGGCGCAACCCCCGACGGCGCGGCGCGCGCGGGGGTCGCCTCAGCCAAAGCAGATCAACGCCACCCATTTTGGAAAGGACTACACTCATGACCGACTACCCGATCGACATGACCGTCCACCCGGAAGTGGAATCCTTCTTCGACGAGCCGACCAACACGATCAGCTACATCGTGAAGGACCCGACCTCCGATGCCTGTGCCGTCGTTGACAGCGTGATGGACCTCGACTACGCGGCCGGCCGCATCAGCCATGACAGCGCCGACGAGATCATCGCCCGCATCAAGGAGCGGGGCCTCAAGCTCGAATGGATCATCGAGACCCATGCCCATGCCGACCATTTGTCCGCGGCGCCCTACATCCAGCAGGAGCTTGGCGGCAAGCTCGGCATCGGCTCGAAGATCCTGGTCGTGCAGGAGACGTTCGGCAAGTTCTTCAACGAAGGCACCGAGTTCCAGCGCGACGGCAGCCAGTTCGATGCCCTGTTCGAGGATGGCGACACCTACATGATCGGCAACCTGAAGGCATTCGCCATGTACACGCCCGGTCATACGCCGGCCTGCATGGTGCATGTGATGGGCGATGCCGCCTTTGTCGGCGACACTCTGTTCATGCCCGATGGCGGTTCGGCCCGGGCCGACTTCCCCGGGGGCGATGCGGGCACGTTGTACGACTCGATCATGAAGGTGCTGAGCCTGCCGGACGGGATGCGCCTCTTCATGTGCCACGACTATGCCCCGGGCGGACGTGAATATGCCTGGGAGACCACGGTGGCCGAAGAGAAGAAGAACAACATCCATGTCGGCAGCGGCAAGACCAGGGAAGACTTCATCAGGTTCCGCACCGAGCGCGATGCGACGCTCGACATGCCGCGGCTGATCATCCCCTCGCTGCAGGTGAACATGCGCGGTGGCGAGGTGCCGAAGGACAAGGACGGACGGCCGATGCTGAAAGTCCCGGTCAACGGGCTCTAAGCGGAGACGTGGTGATGGACCTGAAACGGATTTCGGACGCGCTGTCGGTCAGCGGCCAGATTTCGCCGGCCGACGTCGCCGAACTCAAGGCGCAAGGCTTCCGCTCGATCGTCTGCAACCGGCCCGACGGCGAGGGTGCGGATCAGCCGACCTTCGAGGAGATCCATGAGGCGGCCGATGCGGTTGGCCTTGCGGCCCGCTATCTGCCGGTGAAGTCCGGGCTCGTGCAGGACGACGATGCCGTGGCGTTCGGCGCCGCGCTGCGCGAGCTTCCGGGACCCGTCTTTGCCTATTGCCGCACCGGCACGCGCTCAGTGACGCTGTGGTCCCTGAGCCAGTCCAAGGCGCTGCCGATGCCGGACATCCTGGCGGCGGCCAAGGCGGCCGGCTACGACATGAACGGCGTCGCCCGGCGCATCGCCAATGGCGGCAAGACCCCGACCGACACGGGCGATGCCAAATACGACATCGTCATTGTCGGCGGCGGGGCCGGCGGCATCGCCGTCGCCTCCAGCCTGCAGGTCCGCAGTCCCGATCTCGACATCGCGATCGTCGATCCGGCCGAAATCCATTACTACCAGCCCGGCTGGACCATGGTCGGCGGCGGCGTCTTCAAGGCGCAGGATACGGCCAAGACCATGGGGTCGCTCATTCCGAGCGGCGTGAAATGGATCAAGGCTGCCGTGGCCGCCTTCGAGCCGGAGAACGATGCCGTCATTCTCGACGGCTGCCGCGTGGTCAAATACGACCGCCTCGTCGTCTGCCCTGGACTCAAGCTCGACTGGGGCGCCGTGGACGGGCTGGAGGAAACGCTCGGCCGCAATGGCGTTACGTCGAACTACCGCTACGACCTTGCGCCCTATACCTGGGAGCTGGTGCAACGGATGAAGCACGGCCGCGCGATCTTCACGCAGCCGCCGATGCCGATCAAATGCGCCGGCGCGCCGCAAAAGGCGATGTATCTCTCAGGCGATGCCTGGTATCGCCGCGGCGTTCTGAAGGACATCGATATCCAGTTCAACAACGCAGGTGGCGTCCTGTTCGGCGTCAAGGACTATGTGCCCGCGCTGATGAAATACGTGGAGAAGTACGGCGCCACGTTGAACTTCTTCCACAATCTGGTCGCCATCGATGGCTCGGCCAAGACCGCGACGTTCAAGGTGTCGAAGCCGGATACCGAACCGACGATCGTGACCATGGATTTCGACATGATCCATGTGTGTCCGCCGCAGAAAGCGCCGGACTTCATCCGGGTGTCGCCGCTGGCGGACGAGGCCGGTTGGGTCGACGTCGATCAGACCACGCTGCGGCACAAGACCTACGACAATATCTGGAGTCTGGGCGACGTCATGAACGCGCCCAACGCGAAGACGGCGGCGGCCGCGCGCAAGCAAGCGCCGACGGTGGCGGAGAACATCGTGGCCGATATCGCCGGCGGCTCCGCGGTGGCGCAGTATGACGGCTACGGCTCGTGCCCGCTGACGGTGGAGCGCGGCAAGATCGTACTCGCCGAGTTCGGCTATGGCGGCGCGCTCAAGCCGAGCTTCCCGAAATTCCTCATCGACGGCACCAAACCCTCCCGGGCCGCCTGGATTCTGAAAGAGAAGATGCTGCCGCCGATCTATTGGTGGGCCATGCTCAAGGGCAAGGAGTGGATGGCCAAGCCCGAGCGCCTCCAGGTGGCGTCCAGGTGATCCCTTCAAGCGAGCCTGCGAACCCTGTCCCGCGTTTTCCGGAGCCTTGTCTGCCGGAGCTCTTTCGCGGCTAGGCAAGGACTCGACCGGCCTGCAATACTGTAATCTTGAGGCGAAAATGATCGATCGGCTGCGCAAGTTCGTTCCTGTGCTCGATTGGGGCCGCACCTATGACGGTGCCGCGTTCTCCAACGACCTGGTCGCCGCGGTGATCGTGACGATCATGCTGATCCCGCAGTCGCTTGCGTACGCGCTGCTTGCGGGCCTGCCCCCCGAAGCCGGCATCTACGCGTCCATCGTGCCGATCATCCTTTATGCGATCTTCGGGACGTCGCGCGCGCTGGCCGTGGGCCCTGTTGCCGTGGTGTCGCTGCTGACGGCGTCGGCCGTCGGGCAAGTGGCCGAACAAGGCACGGCCGGATATGTGGTCGCGGCGCTGACCCTCGCGCTGCTGTCAGGCGGCTTCCTGCTCACGCTCGGGATCCTGCGGCTCGGGTTTCTCGCGAACTTTCTCAGCCATCCTGTAATTGCCGGGTTCATCACCGCATCCGGGATCCTGATCGCCTGCAGTCAGCTGAAGCACGTCCTCGGCGTCGATGCGGGCGGCCATACGCTGCCGGAGATGCTCGGCTCGCTCGCGGCCCATCTCGGCGAGACCAATCCGATCACGCTCGCCATCGGAACCGCGGCGATCGCGTTTCTGTTCTGGGCCCGCAAAGGTCTCAAACCGTCCTTGCGAAACATGGGCCTCGGTCCGAAGGTTTCCGACTTGATCACCAAGGCCGGCCCCATCGCGGCCGTCGTGGCGACGACGCTGGTGGCTTGGTATTTCAGCCTGAACGAACGCGGCCTGTCGATCGTCGGCGAGGTGCCGCAGAGCCTGCCACCGCTCACCATGCCCGGACTGGAGCCCGACCTGATCGCCGCGCTCGCCGTGCCCGCGGTCCTCATCTCGATCATCGGCTTCGTGGAGTCCGTCTCGGTAGCGCAGACATTCGCCGCAAAGAAGCGCCAGCGCATCGACCCCGATCAGGAATTGATCGGCCTTGGCGCCGCGAATATCGGCGCGGCCTTCACGGGCGGCTATCCGGTGACCGGCGGCTTCTCGCGCTCGGTCGTGAACTTCGACGCCGGCGCCGAGACCCCGGCGGCGGGAGCCTACACCGCCGTCGGCTTGGCAATCGCCGCCGTGGCGCTGACGCCGCTCATCTATTTTCTTCCGAAGGCGACTCTCGCCGCGACCATCATCGTCGCCGTGCTGAGTCTGGTCGACCTGTCGATCCTCAAGAAGACCTGGAACTATTCGAAGTCCGACTTCTCCGCCGTCGCCGCAACCATCCTGCTGACGCTGCTGCTCGGCGTCGAGATCGGCGTCGCGACCGGCGTCGCGATTTCGGTGCTGATGCACCTCTACAAGACGTCGCGGCCGCACGTGGCAGAGATCGGCCTGGTGCCCGGCACGCAGCATTTCCGCAACATCAACCGCTACAAGGTCGAGACGGATCCGAGCGTCCTGATGCTTCGCGTCGACGAGAGTCTCTACTTCGCCAACGCCCGTTTTCTCGAAAACCTGATTCTGGTGCGCGTGACCGAGGGTTGCGGCATCCGAAACGTCGTCCTGATGTTCTCGGCGGTGAACGCGGTCGACTACTCGGCCCTGGAGAGCCTCGAGGCACTTAACGACCGCCTGCGCGATATGGGAGTCGGCTTCCATCTCTCGGAGGTCAAAGGCCCGGTGATGGACCGGCTCAAGACGGCACATCTTCTGCAGCATCTGAATGGCCGCGTGTTTCTATCGCAATACGCCGCCTGGACGGCCCTCGCGGACCGGCCGTCCGAACCGCATGAGCCCGTCATGGCCGATGAAATGTGCTGACCCTTCCGTTGACTGTCTAAAGCGGGCATGCCTGCCGGCAAACGCTGGGTAGACTTTCTCGCGCGGGTTCAGAGTTTGTCGTCCTGCCACAGCCGGCTTGCGACCTGCAGCGCCACCAGCCTTGCGATCATCACGGCGACGTAAAGCGTGCCGCAGGCCGCCTCCAAACCCGCCAATGGCCGGGCGGGCCCCGATACCGCTACGATGTCCCCATATCCCACCGTCGTCAGCGTCACGAGACTGAAATAGATCAGCGCCTCGTCGAGACGCTCGCGACCGGCACCGGTCGGGAGTCCGGCGAACGAGCCAGGCTGAATATGTTCGATGATGCCATAGAGATACGCAAACGCGACCGCCAGAAACAAATAGGCGACAACGGCGCCCATGATCGTATTCGAATCGGCATCGCGCCGCCGCGATAGGTCTCGGAGTATGAGGACGATGCTGAGCGCGAACCAGGACAATGTTACCGCCGCGGACGCACTTGCAGCCAGACGCCCCCGATGTAGAGCTCGACCCAACGGGCGACGAAGACCGAGACCGTTAGGCCCAGATAAACCCGCCGCGTTTGACCTCCCGATGCCAACCAGTACGCGCCGGCGATGAAAACGGCATCGAAGAGCAATTCCAACGCAATGACGGCCACGGAGGTGGTGGCCATCGGCGCGACGACGATCAACAGGCAAAGGATGATTAGCAGAACTCCGAAGTTCGGTGCCGTGGTCGCATTCATCGGAACGTTCTCTCTCTATGTGGATGTGCTCTGCGAAGTATAACGTACTTTCGACGGTAGCCTTGGCCGTGGCTCCCATTGCGTTCGAGTCGCCTTTGTCTCCGCCGTCGAGACGCGGAGCGGACGACCAGCCTTGACGGCCTACATCCGGCTGCCTACACCCGTATGGCAACGGAACAAGGACGCATGCCACGATGTCCGCCGAAATTTGTCGCTCGTCACTCCCGTCTTCCGACGACCGCATCAGGCAAAGGTCCACGTCCTTCAGGCGTCCAACTGCGCACGCGGGCAAGGGGGCCGTCCAACGGCTCCCCGCCGCCGCAGTCCGGCTCGGCCTTGCCATCGGGCTCGCCCTTCTGGTGGCGGGATGCGATGCCACGCCGGAAGAGGACGAAGCGCCGGCGCGCCCCGTGCGCACCGTCACGCTAGAGAAGAGCGACAAGGGCGTCCCGGTGGTTATGACCGGCCGGGTGGAAGCCCTCGACCAAGTTTCGCTGGGGTTTCGCCTGTCTGGCCAGATCCTCTCGCGGCCCGTGTCGGTCGGAGACGCCGTCAAGCCGGGGCAGATCCTGGCGGAGCTTAATTCTGACAACGAGGCCAATGCACTGCGCTCTGCGAAGGCCAGTCTCAATGCGGCGCTCGCGGAGCAGACCCAGGTACAGAATCATTTCGAGCGCCAGGAGACTCTGTTGGCCCAAGGATGGACCACGCGCGCGAATTTCGACCAGGCCGAACGCGAGCTGAGAACGGCTGAGGCGCAGGTCGAGGCCGCCGAGGCACAGCTTGCCAAGGCTCATGACCAGGTCGGTTTCACCCAACTCACGGCCGATGCCGAGGGCGTGGTGACCGCGGTCGGCGCCGACGCGGGCGAAGTCGTTCAGGCGGGACAGATGATCGTCACGCTCGCGCGGGAGGACGGGCGCGATGCGGTCTTCGACGTGCCGGCGCAAGTCCTGCGCTCCCCGCCGGCCGATCCGGTGATCGCAGTGCACCTTGCGGACGCACCCTCCGTCACGGCGATGGGCCGGGTCCGGCAAGTATCGCCCCAAGCCGATCCCGTCACGCGGACCTTCCGGGTCAAGGTCGGCCTGAGTGACGTGCCGGAGGCCATGCGGCTCGGCGCCACCGTGACCGGTACGATGGCAAGCGATGCCGAACCGATGATCGAGATTCCGTCGAGCGCGCTTACGGAGTCCGAGGGTAAGCCCGCCGTCTGGATCGTCGATCCCGATACCTCGGTCGTCAGGCTCCGGAACATCTCGGTGCTGCGGTTCAACCCAACCACCGTGACGGTCGATCAGGGATTGGATGTGGGAGATGTGTTGGTCACGGCCGGCGTCCAGGCCCTGCGCCCAGACCAAAAAGTCCGAATACTCGGATCCGGTTCATGACGCGCCTGAACCTGTCGGAGTGGGCACTCAACCACCGCTCGGTGGTCATCTATCTCATGATCGTCGCCGTCGCGGCGGGCGTCCTCGCCTATAACCGGCTGGGCCGGGCCGAAGACCCGACCTTCATCATCAAGACCATGGTGGTCAACGCGGTTTGGCCCGGAGCCACGATCGACGACACGCTCAATCAGGTGACGGAGCGTCTCGAGCGGACATTGGAGGAGACGCCGCATCTCGACTTCCTCCGAAGCATGACGACACCGGGCGTCACCACGATCTTCGTCAATCTCGAAGGAAGCGCTTCCGCCGCCGAGGTTGCCGACACGTGGTATCAGGTTCGCAAGAGTATCGGCGACATGCGGCACACCCTGCCGCCAGGAACGCTCGGGCCGTTCTTCAACGACGAGTTCGGCGACACGTTCGGCATCATTTACGGCTTCACGGCGGACGGCTTCACACGGCGCGAACTCAGGGACTATGTGGAGGACGTGCGCGCGAAGCTCTTGAGCCTTCCCGACGTCTCGCAGATCGAAATCCTCGGCGCGCAGGACGAACAGATCTTCATCGAGTTCTCGATGAAGGAGCTGGCGAGCCTCGGTATCGACCGTTCCGCCCTGCTCGCAGCCCTTCGGGCCCAAAACACGGTGAGGCCGGCCGGCGTCATCCAGACAGGTGTCGAGACGGTGTCCGTGCGGGTCTCGGGGAACTTTCGCTCCGAAGCCGACATTGCCGCCGTCAACTTCGCGATCGATGGAAGGATGCTGCGCCTTAGCGATATCGCGCAGATCAGGCGCGGCTATGTCGATCCGCCTCAGCCGCAGTTCCGGGTCAACGGCGAACCCGCGATCGGCCTTGCCATCGCCATGCAGGACGGCGGCGACATTCTGGCTCTGGGCGACGAAATCAAGGAGACCATGACGGTCATCACGGCCGATCTCCCCGTGGGAATCGAACCGGTCTTGGTGGCCGATCAAGCGGTGACGGTCGACGACGCCATATCGGAATTCACGGCCTCGCTCTGGCAAGCCGTTGCGATCATCCTAGCGGTGAGCTTCATCAGCCTCGGCATTCGGCCGGGCCTCGTCGTTGCGCTCGCCATCCCCCTCACGCTCGTCATCGTATTCCTGGTCATGGACGTCGTCGGAATAGACATGCAGCGGATCTCCCTTGGGGCGCTCATCATCGCGTTGGGGCTTCTCGTGGACGATGCGATGACGACCACCGACGCGACCCTTGGTCGATTGGCGAAGGGAGACGGCATCTTCGCGGCTTCGACCTTCGCCTTCCAGACCTATGCCGTGGCGATGTTGGCCGGCACGCTCGTGACCATTGCCGGTTTCGTTCCGGTCGGCTTCGCGGCGAGCTCGGCGGGCGAATATACCTTCTCGCTCTTTGCCGTCGTCGCCATCGCCCTTCTCGTCTCCTGGTTCGTGGCCGTCGTCTTCGCACCGCTCTTGGGTGCGATGATCCTGACCCCGCCGAAGGAGCAGGTCGAAGCTTCCGAAAGCGGCGGCGTTCTGGGCTGGTACCGCCGCATGGTGACCAGGGCCGTTCACGCGGGCTGGCTCACGCTCGCCGCCATCGTCGGTGTGTTCGGACTGTCGGTCCTCGCCATTCCGCTGATCCCCAATCAGTTCTTTCCGTCCTCGGACCGGCCCGAGCTTCTCGTCGACCTGACCCTTCCCCAAAACGCCTCCATTCAAGCGAGCAAGGTCACCGCCGAGCGTTTCGACGCGCTCCTGAAGAACGATCCGGACGTCGACCGTTGGAGCACCTATGTGGGCCGGGGCGCCATCCGCTTCTACCTGCCGCTCGACGTGCAATTGCCGAGCAACTTCTTCTCCCAGGCCGTCGTCGTGGCGAAGGACGTCCCTGCCCGCGACAGGCTGAAGAAGAAGCTGGAAGACGCGCTCGCCAATCAGTTCCCGAGCGTTGTTGCCCGGATCTATCCGCTTGAGCTTGGACCGCCCGTGGGTTGGCCGGTTCAATACCGGGTCAGCGGTCCCGACCTCAGCCAGGTGCGCGAGATCGCGCGGCAACTCGCCGACGTGGTCGCCTCCGACCCCTCGGCGGAGAACGTCAATTTCGATTGGATCGAGCCGGCGCGGGAGGTGCGCATAAAGATCGACCAGGACGAGGCGCGGCTGCTCGGGCTGAGCTCGGATGCGCTCGCGAGCGTGCTGAACACCGTCATCACTGGCGTTCCCATCTCGCAGGTGCGCGACGACATCTATCTCGTGGACGTTGTCGTGCGCTCGACGGACGAGGAACGCGCATCGCTCGCGACCCTCCGGCAGTTGCCGGTTCCGCTGCCGAACGGAAGCACGGTTGCCTTGAGCCAATTCGCGACGTTCGAGTATACGCAGGCCGCGCCGGTCGTGTGGCGCCGCGATCGCGTGCCGACGCTGACAGTGCAGGCCGATGTCGCCCCGGGCGTCCTTCCGGAGTCGATCGTCACGGCACTCACGCCGAAGGTCGAGGAGCTAAACAAGACACTCCCGCCGGCCTACCACATCGCCGTCGGCGGCACGGTCGAAGAGAGCCAGAAGTCTCAGGCCTCCGTCATCGCCGTGATTCCCCTGATGCTGCTCATCATGATCACGATCCTGATGTTCCAGCTCCAGAGCTTCCAACGCCTGCTGATTGCGCTCAGTGTCGCGCCGCTCGGTCTGATCGGCGTGGTGGGGGCGCTTCTGGTCTCGGGACGTCCGCTGGGTTTCGTGGCCATTCTGGGCATTCTCGCTTTGATCGGCATGATCACGAAGAACGCCGTGATCCTGATTGGCCAGATCGAGTCGGAGCGCGCCGAGGGCAAGCCGGTCCGCGAAGCCGCCATCGATGCCAGCAGCGCGCGCTTCCGCCCCATCGTCCTGACGGCGATCTCGACGATCCTTGGGATGATTCCCATCGCGCCCACGGTCTTCTGGGGTCCCATGGCCTTCGCGATCATGGGCGGGCTGCTCGTTGCGACCGTGCTGACCCTGATCTTCCTGCCGACCCTATACGTCACCTGGTTCGAGCGGAGCGAACGGACGCGCTCCGAGACGCCAACCTCGGCTGCCTAGAGTCTTGCTGTGTCCCGGCGCAACGCTCAGAACGAGCCCAGCGCCGAGCCGAGCAGAATAACCGCGACAAGGGCAAGGACGGCCCCGACGATCGCGACCATGAACACGTCCAGATAGCTCTCCTTATGCGTGACGCCGCAAACGGCGAGCAGTGTCACGACGGCGCCGTTGTGCGGAAGGCTGTCCAGCGTGCCGGCGCTGATCACCGCGACGCGGTGGAGCAGCTGCGGATCGATGCCGGCCTCGCCCGCAAGGCGCATATAGGTGGGGCCGAGCGTATCGAGCGCGATGGTCATGCCGCCTGAGGCCGATCCGGTCAGTGCGGCGAGAACATTAATCGCGACGGCAAGCGATACGAGCGGGCCGCCGCCGATGGAGAGGACCCAATCGCGGACGAGGCCGAAGGCAGGCAGGGCGGCGATCACCGCGCCGAAGCCGACGAGGCTCGCGACGCTGAACGCGGGCAAGACCGAGGCGGTCGCCCCCGCATCCATGGTTTCGCGCAACGACGGCAGCCGGCGATAGTTGAGCACTACGAGCGTGACGATCGCCACGAACAGGGCAACCACCACGGCCCATACGCCACCGACGCCTGCAAGCGATGTCGCGCCCCATTTCTCTTCGGCGAGGAAGCTTGTGTCGAGGCGCGGAAGCACGGCAACACTCATCAAGAGGTTGACCAGGATGACGACAACGAGCGGAGCCAAGGCGACAACGAAACTCGGATCGGAGCGCGTGTGGCGCCCGTGCGGAAGTTCGGCCGGGTCGAACTCGCTGGCGATGGCCGCCCGCTCGCGGAGGCTCGGATCGTCGGCGGACAGTTCGGGGCCTGTCTCTTCGTCGAACCCTTCGCTCGCGCGCCGGGCCGCGGCTTCCACCCGTGAGAGCCACCACAGGCCGAAGCCGAGCATGATGGCGGCGGCGATGATGCCGAGCCCAGGAGCGGCGAACGGGGTCGTACCGAAGAAGGGCATCGGGATGGCGTTTTGCAGCGCCGGCGTCCCCGGGAGCGCCGACATCGTGAATGTCATCGTTCCGAGCGCGATGGTCCCTGGCATAAGCCGCCGCGGAATGGCGGCCGTCTTGAACAGGCCTTGCGCCATCGGCACGAGGACGAAAATCGCAACGAACAGGCTGACGCCGCCATAGGTGACGACAGCGCCGCCGAGCACGACCGCGAGGATCGTCCGGGCCTTTCCGAGCTTCTGCGTCATGAACCGGGCGATCACCTCGACCGAACCGCTGTCCTCCATCAGCTTCCCGAACAGCGCCCCGAGCAGGAAGAGGGGGAAGAACTGCGCGAGGAACTGGGCCGCGCCGCTCATGAAGATTTGCGTGAGATGGGCAAGCAGCGGCTCGCGCGAGGCGAATGCGGCGAGGAGTGCGGCGGCGGGCGCAAGCAGGAGGATGCTCCAGCCGCGAAACGACAGCCACATGAGCAGGCCCAGCGCGATCAGGATGCCGAGCAAACCCAGCAGCATCACACGGGCCCGACGAAGTGCTGAAGGTCCAACGTCGAGCGCGACCCGAGATCGTCGGCATGGACGTCGAGAAAGGCTCCGGCCGTGCGCCGCCCTTCGTCGCGAAGCATGGTCAAGAACTCCCACTCGGCGTTGAGCTTGGACGAGTAGCCGAGCTCCTTCATGAGATCGCTCGCGATGCGGTGAATGCGCATGTTCGCCCAGCGGGCCCCTTCGGCATTGCCCGGATCGGTCACCTGGCGAAGGACGGCGATCATCCGCAGCTCTTTCAGGAGGGTCGCGTTGAAGGACACTTCGTTGACGCGATTGACGATCTCGCGGGCCGAACGTGGCGTGCCGGGCCGCTCGACCGGGTTCACCTGCACGAGGATCGTGTCCGTGGAATCGCACTCCTGGACGAGCGGGGTGATGGTCGGATTGCCGGCGAAGCCGCCGTCCCAATAAGCCTCCCCATCGATCTCGACCGCCTGGAACATGGCCGGCAGACAGGCCGAGGCCAAGAGCACGTCCGGCGTGAGTTCCGCGTTCCGGAACACGCGCCCGCGCCCGGTGCGCACATTCGTGGCCGTCACGAACAATTTGATCGGGGCCCGGTCGATCAGATCGAAATCGATGCATTCGGCCAACACATCGGACAGGGGGTTCAACCCGTTGGGATTGAGATCGTAGGGCGACACGATCCGCGCCATGAGGTCGAAGGCAATGAACAGGGGCGAATTGTCGAGCGTCCATTGGCCCGAGAGGATGTCGAAGGGGCTGCGCCTGAACGGGCTGAATCTGGCGGCGTCCGACACGCTGCGCCAAAACGCCTCGAGGCTGGCCTTGGCGCCCGCCGCGCCGCCCGCCGCATGGCCCGAGACCAGCACAGCGGCATTCATCGCGCCGGCGGACGTCCCGGAGATGCCTTCGATCTTCAACCAGTCTTCTTCGAGAAGGCGGTCCAGCACGCCCCAGGTGAAAGCGCCGTGCGCGCCGCCACCTTGAAGTGCGAGATCGACCAGGATCGGGCTACGGCTCATGGCCACCATGCAAGCAACAGGACCCAGGAAACGCGCCGACGGTACACACCTCCCTATGGCGTGTCGAGAAGCGCCGGCATGCCCAGCGGGCCCCCTCGCCATTGCGGCCCGAACCGACAGCGCGGATACCGACAGTGTCGTGCCCGCATCTGGTAGTGGTGAGCGCCCGTTTGCCGTATGGATACGCAGCTGCGCGGCGGAAACCACACAAGCATCTCATCCGGCATGACACATTCGATTGAAATCAACTCCTTCATTGCGCTTACGGTCGGCTTTGTCGTCTTCTTTGCCGGACAGTACCTGACCAAGAAGATCCGCTTCCTCGCCGACTACAACATCCCCGAGCCCGTCAGCGGCGGGATCGCCGTCGCGTTGACGACCTGGGCACTCTACGCATTCTTCGGCCGGGAAATTTCATTCGATCTCAGCGCGCGCGACGCGCTGCTCGTCTACTTCTTCACGACAGTCGGACTGAATGCGCGCTTCGCAGACCTGGTTCGCGGCGGTCTGCCACTCGCATTGATGCTCGGTGCCACCGTCGTCTTCATGCTGCTGCAGAACCTCGCGGGCGCGGCCGTGGCGCTTCTCTGGGGATTGCCCAGCCAGGTGGGCGTCCTGCTTGGAACCGCATCGCTGATTGGCGGACATGGCACCGCCATCGCGTGGGGACCGAGGATCGCCGAGGCCCGCAACGTGGCGGGAGCGGCGGAGCTCGGAGTCGCCATGGCGACGATGGGACTGATCGTTGCCAGCCTGCTCGGAGGTCCGATCGCCAAGTATCTTATCGAGAAGAACGACCTGAAGTCCGACCCGGATCAGGAAGCGGCCTTCGTAATCGTAGACAACGACGAACGCACGGACCATTTCGACTACGTGGATGTCATCCGGTCTCTGCTCGTGGCGAATATCGCCATCATCGCAGGGTACGCCGCACACGTTGCGCTGCAAGAAGCAGGCGTCATGCTGCCGCTTTTCGTCCCGTGTCTGTTGGCCGGGATCGTCCTCACCAATACGGTCCCCTCGCTGATCCCGAACCTGAAATGGCCGTCCCGGTCGCCCGCATTGGCGCTCGTGTCCGACTTCAGTCTTTCGGTCTTTCTGGCGATGTCGCTCATGAGCATGCAAATGTGGACGCTCAGCGGCTCCACCGGCTTGTTGATTACGACAACCCTCCTGCAAGCGGCGCTGGCGGCGCTGTTCATCCTTTTCGTCTTCTACCGCCTCATGGGAAGCAACTACTTTGCCGCGGTCCTGTCGGCCGGTTTCGCCGGGTTCACGCTGGGCGCGACCCCGACCGCGATCGCCAATATGAGCGCGGTCACGAAGCATTTCGGTCCGAGCCCATTGGCGTTTATTGTGCTGCCGCTCGTTTCGGCGTTCTTCGTGGACTTGGCGAATGCGGTTGTCATTCAACTCTTCGTCGGGTCATAGCGTCGGACACGCAGCTTGGCCCTAGACCCTTCGGAACGCATGACCAAAAGCAAACCCTCCGCGGCAGCCGCTTCTGACGCATCCCCTTGGTGGCTTCCCTCTTACGTGGGGGTCTTTGTCGGCGTCATTTTCTTCGCCTGATGTTCACGCCGTCCCTGATCCCGCGCCCTCCGATCTTTCAGGGGCTCCTTGGCGGATTGGCTTTCGCCATCGGCTATGCCATCGGACACGGCGGCGTGGTTCTTTGGCGCTATCTCGAATTGCCTGAAGTGCCGCGCCCCTGGCGCCGAGCGGCGAATATCGTGCTGGCTGTTGCCTGTGCCGTTGCCGCGGTCATCTACGTGCCGCAGGCGGCCGCCTGGCAGGACGAAGTCCGGGCTCGGCTGAACATGCCGCCGGCCGAGACGGCAAATCTCCTCATGGTGCTGCTGATCGCGGCCATTTCGGCGGTCCTGCTGCTCCTTCTGGGCCGGCTCGTGACCGGCGGAGTCCGAATGGCGTCGGCCTGGGTCTACCGCTGGATGCCACGGCGGATCGCAGGCTTGCTCGGCGCCCTGATCTTCGTTGTGCTGTTGATCACGATCGTCAACGGCACGCTGGTCAGCGCCGCGATCAGCGCGATCGACCGCGCCCAAGCGCTCGTGGACGTGACCGATCCGCCGGGAGCCGCCGTGCCGACCGTGGATACCCGATCGGGCGGTCCGGGCTCTTCGATCGCCTGGCAGGAGCTTGGCCGGGCCGGCAAACGCTTCGTCACGGAGGGACCGAGAAAATCGGACATCGAGGTCTTCACCGGACGCCACGCCCTTGAGCCGATCCGCGTCTATGCCGGGCTCCGCGCCGCGGACACGCCTGACGAACAGGCCGAGGCGGCACTGGCGGATTTGATCCGTATGGACGCGTTCTCCCGGTCGATGCTGGTCATCGCGACACCGACGGGCACCGGCTGGGTCGACAATAACGGCATCGCGCCGCTCGAATATATGCATGACGGCGACATCGCGACTGTCGCCGTTCAGTATTCCTACTTGGAGAGCCCGTTCTCGCTGGTCCTCGAACCCGGCCGGTCGCAAGCCTCGGCGGCTGCCTTGTTCAGGACCGTCTATCGCTACTGGAAAGGGCTGCCCGAAGACAGCCGTCCGAGGCTCTATCTCTTCGGCCTCAGCCTTGGTTCGCTCGCCTCGGAAGACTCGCCGCCGATACACGCCTGGCTTGGGGATTCGTTCGACGGGGCCGTCTGGTCGGGCCCGCCGTTTCGCAATCGGATCTGGCGCGCCATTCAGCGCGACCGGGACGAAGGATCGCCCTCGTGGCGGCCGGTGTTCGAGGACGGCGCGAACTTCCGCGTGATCGGCCATGGCGGCGATGCGAGCAAGGCCGCGGCCGACTGGGGTCGGGTCCGCATGGTCTACATCGTCTACCCCAGCGACGCGATCGTCTTCTTCGAGGAGAGCATGTTCTACCGGCAGCCCGAATGGCTGGTTCCCCCGCGTGGGGAGGATGTCTCGCCGCTCTTGCGCTGGTATCCGATCATCACCGCCCTGCAGGTCGGGATCGACATGATGTTGTCGGCGGAGGTCCCGCCGGGACACGGACACGACTACGCGGTGGCCGACTACATCTCGGCCTGGAGTGCCGTCACCGCCCCCGAGGACTGGACCGATGAGGACGCGAAGCGGCTCGCCACGGTGATCGAGACCGATGCAGCCAGACACAGCGGCTCCTGGTAACGCCGCGGTCCCCGACCGGCGCGCGGCGACGCTTCCAGTGCGGAGTGAAAGTGACCGGTTCGATGAAATTGGTTGCGGGGGCACGCAACACCTTTGGTAGACTCTGGGGAGCCTTTGGGCTGGTCGGGCGAGCGAACCTGCCGGGAGAGGCAGTCCGAGCGCTACCGGGCCAATATGGTTGATGGCCACTGGAAACCAAATCTGCCCACATAAATTTCCTGGTAGAGAAAATCCAAATCTGCCTCCCAATCCTCAATGGCGGCTGCCATGCGCAAGCCTTGTTGTCGCTTCGCGTTGCGCGTTAGACCCGCGATCGCCTCCGCCATCTTACGAAGACGCGAAGTGGATGATGGTTCGCCCCACCCCTGGAGATAGTCCAACGGAAAAGCGGTCGGGACCGCACCGCGGAACAGTTCAATCAGAATATGTCGCCGCACCCGCCGAGGTTCGCCATTTACGCTACCGACTGTATAGCCGAAAGATTTCAACACGCCCTTCTCAAGCCATTCCGATCGCCTAAGGCTTCCTTTTCCAGGCGACGCCTTTGTTGATGGCCACTGACTTGCCACTGAACTTTTCCCCGACAGGGATTAGAGTCCCGGCCTGATTATGCCCTCTCGGGCGGGGTGAGCAACAGGCCGCCACGCTCGGACGCGCCGGACGCGCCATCCAGCAGCGCCCGTTTCCATTGATGGATCATCGTCGACTGGATACCGAACCGGCTTGCCAGTTCCGATACTGCCTCCTCGCCCTTCAAAGCTTCAAGGGCCACCTTCGCCTTGAACTCCGGCGAATACTGCTTGCGTTTCCACCAATCATATTTGCTCTCCAGTTCGCCTACCGGCGTCTCAAGGTCTACGCCGGCTTTCTTCATTTTCTTTTCAAGCGCTATGAGCTGTGCGGATACTTGCTTTGCGACGCTGAAGGCTTCCGCTGGCAACTGCTTGACAATCTCAGCGGTGGAGAGTTCTTCTCCGCCCTTTTTGTCCTTTGCATTTTTGACGAGTGTATAAAGATTATCCAGAAGCGACAGAGATGCTGCAGCTCCGCCAATCACCGTTTCGGTCGCCATAGCAAGTGCTCCTTGCGTGATCAGGGGTTCGGAGAGTTATTCGCTCTAGGTTTTTTACGGACTTCTTCTATCTCACGAAACAGCTTAGCCAAGTTTCGACGGCCTGCTAATTCCGCGTAATGCGACAATGGGAAAGTGCGGCAGGGGTATTCATGCCTTGCAAGTTCAACGCGTGCGCCGGCTTCAATGAGCTCCAAAACGATGTGGTCATCTGCGTAATCCACTGCAAGATGAAGGGGTCTGTCACGCGGAGCATCGATAACTGAATTGACGTCCACGCCATTCTTTATCGCCTGCCTGACCTGATCGAGATCATTACGGTATAATCCCTGGCGCAACATCTCTTTCGGAGAGCGTGTTGTTTGCCTTAAGAATATTTTTGATAGTATCTTATTCATAAATAACTCATCCCCCCAACTATTGAAGATTAATATTTAGCCTATTGTAGATACTTATTCAATAATACCCCGCGAGGGTGCTCGAATACTAAAAATTATTGCGTGTGTAGCACTCAAGGCGTGCCTGCCGCTTCGCTTTGAAGGGGCAGTCTGCGCGTCATGAAGCGCAGCAAAATCAACTCGTTCCCGCCCACATTTTATCTGCTTTGACAGATCAAATGCTCATAGTGATAGGCTATTGCATATCATGCATGGACACGGCCCTCGATTTTGTGATATGCTAAACTATATCAAATGAACGATTTGATATAGAGAAACATATCATGACCTATGCTACGCAGGATATAATCGACGCGCTCAAGAGCACCAGGGAAGCCAAGGGCCTTAGCCAGAGGGCCTTGAGCGCTCGCACTGGCGTGCCGCAAAGTCATATCTCGAAGATTGAAAGCGGCGGCGCTGATATCAGGCTATCTAGTTTGATCGAACTAGCGCGCGCGCTCGACTTGGAACTGAAGCTCGTGCCGCGCAAGGCCCTTCCTGCCGTCAACAATGTCGTTCGCAGTGTTGGTCCCTCGCCAGTTCCCGTCCCTGCGTTGAAAGAACTCAACCGCACGCTAGACACACTCAAAAGATTACGGACCGCCTATCCTGATCTCAGTGTTTTGACCCAACTGCAAAACAGCTTCCGGGCATTTAAGAACCTCAACATCGGCAAAGAGCTGGAAGCGGTTCGGGAACTCGCCAAACCAATCCGCGAGATTCAGAAACTCACGGAATCCAATCGTGACATCGCCAAAGCGGCGTCGCTTCCCGCTGAGCAAATCAAGTTTTTGCAGGAGGCCGCGCGCTCGGCTCAGGCTCTTCGCAATCAGCTCGTTCACGACATCCCGCAAACAACGATTCTGCCACGTCCGGCCTACCGCCTCGACGAAGACGAGGGGGACGATCATGGCTAGCGTCTCTGTTCTCAATGTGAAGCTTTATGGCGAGACGATTGGAACGCTGACTTACTTGGAAAGTGATCGAGCGCTATTCGCCTTCACGGAAGAGTATGCCGCCGATGAAAACCGCCCTACCCTGAGTCTCGGCTTCAAGGATGATTTCGGACAGCTAATCACGCAGTTGCCTGTCACGCAAACGCGCCTTCTTCCCTATTTCTCAAACCTCCTGCCCGAAGGTCATTTACGGGAATATCTCGCGCACCAAGCTGGCGTGAACCAAAAGCGCGAGTTCTTCCTGCTTTGGGCACTGGGCCGTGACCTATCAGGCGCAATCACTGTTGAATCAGCCGATGATGAAGCGTGGCCGATCGACATCGAAAACTCGGACGCCGAGACTCCCGCGGAAAAACGGGAGAATGCTCTGCGGTTTTCGCTCGCCGGTATTCAGCTAAAGTTTTCGGCCGTTAATGACGGTCAGGCGAACAAGGGGCTGACGATCCCGGCAAGAGGCGTTGGCGGATCATGGATCGTTAAACTGCCTTCTGCGCGGTTCGAAGGCGTCCCCGAAAATGAATTCGCGATGCTTACGATCGCGAGACTTGTCGGTATCGATGTACCGGAAATCACTTTGATCGACATCGACGCGATTAGGGGCTTACCGGAAGGCATCGGTGATCTAAAGGGTCAGGCCTTTGCGATCAAACGTTTCGACCGAACGCCGGATGGCCCCGTGCATACAGAGGACTTTGCGCAAATCTTCCGCGTATATCACGACGACAAATATAGAAAGGCGAGCTATCGCAATGTCGCGACGGTCCTCGCCGCAGAAACAGGCGAAGCTGGAATCGAAGAGTTCATCCGCCGCTTGACGTTCTGCACGCTGACCGGCAATGCCGATATGCACTTAAAAAACTGGTCGCTGATCTATCCGGATCGGCGCAACGCTGCCTTGTCGCCGGCCTATGACTTGGTGTCCACGATCCCCTACATAGAGGATGAAGAGACCGCACTGAAATTTGCGCGCTCGAAGCGGTTTGACAGCTATACGCTGGATGAACTCTCCTATCTCGCCGGCAAAGCCGGCCTCCCCGAAAAGCTTGTGCTCGATACCGCCAAGCAAACGGTGGCACGGTTCCATGAGGTGTGGCAGGCCGAGAAGGATCACCTACCGCAATACAAGCGCGTGACCGCGAGAATCGATGCGCATCTCAAAACATTACGCATATAATCATCCTGCAAAAGTTCGCGTAAAGCGAGAATTGTTGCAGGAGTTTTATGCTTTGCTAGTACACGAGCACTGCGTGAGTTCGCCAATTTTGCGAATTTCTGTGGTTCGACTGTACGGTAGCGTTAGCCGTAGCCCACCAGCTCTGACCGCACATGGCTGGCCATGCCGGCACTAGCACGACCGGCAATCGATCAGGCGCCCTCGTCCACCGCCATGCCGCGGATGTAGCCGTCAAACGTGTCCCATCTGATGCCGTAATTGGCATCGAAGTCGTAGTGAACGTCGGCAAGCACATCGGCGATCTGATCCTCCGTCAGGCAGCAGCCGAGACCGGCAACACGTGCCTCGACATCAGGGCCAAGCCAGATCGAGGCCGCGACGGGATCGTCAGGATGGTAGGTCTCCAGGTGAGCCATCAGGTCTTTGATCCGCATACTGCTCCTCCCGTTGTAAGCGGTTTCTCATCAACGCGGACGAAGCCGGCGGGCGAAGACGCGGACCTGTCATGCCCCACACGGTCGGTGCGGGCCGGGCATTGACAGAAACGCACGCGCGCCAAGTATCGCGGCATCAGTTGAGAAACCCGCGCCCCCGGAGAAGCTGCGGGCACGATATGGCAAACCTGTCCCAACTAGACCAGGGCACGGATTTTCGTCTCATTTTCGCTCCCTCAAGGGCTACGATGAGCCGAAAATCCTGCGTTACGACAAACCCGTCAAATGTTCACAGTTGCTGACGACCCAGACCTTTTGCGCGCCGATTCACAATCAAGCGCCTCCCGCGCCGCAGCACGACTTGTTGTGCAAAAGGGAGTATAATTACTGAGCTTGACGCGGTTCGCACGCGGTTCGCACGCGGTTCGGTAAGTCGTCGGGGGACAGTTTGCACCCGCTCGAACCAGGTTTTCTTGGGAGGAGCAACGATGACCGACGCACAACATATTAGGAATCCCGTTGAGTGGATATGGCATCAAGTCGGCGCCACCGCCGTATCGGCCGCCTCGATTGGGCAAGCGCTTCTGGGTAGTTCTGAAGCCCAGAAAGCTCCTCTGCCAACGGTCCGCCGTATTGGCGTCGCCGATCTCCGGGAGGCCCTGGCACAAGGCATTGACGACTTCGAGGCGTGCCGAAGTGACGTCGTCTTCCTCTGCCTCGTGTACCCGGTGATAGGCCTTGCGCTCGCGTGGTTCACTATTGGCTACGATGTGCTGCCGCTGCTGTTTCCGCTCGCGTCCGGCTTTGCGCTCGTCGGTCCCGTGGTGGCAGTGGGCCTGTATGAGATGAGCCGCCGCCGTGAGCAAGGTGCCACGGTCAACTGGGTAGACGCATTCGGCGTGGCTCACTCTCCGGCCTTCGCTGCGATCGTGATGTTGGGGATAGGCCTGCTTGGGGTTTTCGTGCTCTGGCTCGCCGCAGCCTATGCCATATTCCAGTTCACGGTTGGACCCGAGCAGCCGGCTTCCATCACGGCATTCGCGAGCGACGTTTTTACCACAGGCACGGGCTGGTGGATGATTGTTATCGGCATGGGCGTTGGCTTCCTTTTCGCGGCGCTGGTACTTACGATCAGTGTCGTGTCGTTCCCGCTGCTGCTCGACCGCGATGTGGGGCTCTACAGAGCCGTAATTACCTCTGTTCGCGCCGTCGCCACGAATCCAGGCACCATGGCCGTTTGGGGTTTCATCGTTGCGTGTAGCCTGGCGATCGGATCTCTGCCGGCGTTCATCGGCCTTATCATCGTGTTGCCGATACTCGGGCATGCCACCTGGCATTTGTACCGCAAGGTGGTCGTATGAGCGGGACACGGATGACGCGCCCATGGCAAGTTGCGGAGGGCTGGCGATGAGCGTCTGCGCTCGCGAGAAAGGTCCCCAGCTCCGCACATGTACTGTTCTTGCGCGGCTTCATGGCGCTAACAGGTAACGTCCAATGACCTTGGTGAAACATGTTCTCGACGTAAAGGGACGCGAGGTCCACGTCATCCATCCAAGCGCGCTCGTATTCGATGCCCTTCAAATGATGGCGGACAACAATGTCGGGTCGCTGGTCGTGATGGAGGGGGAAAAGCTTGTGGGTATCATCACCGAACGGCACTATGCGCGCCAGATCGCGTTGAAGGGACGCACATCGTCGGGAACGTTGGTTGCCGACATCATGTCAACACGCGTTGCGTGCGTCCGACCTGACCAAACGGTGGAAGAGTGTATGGCGATCATGACCAAAAGGGGCGTTCGGCACTTGCCGGTGCTGGAAGGAGGGGGCGTCGTCGGGCTCGTATCGATTGGTGACATGGTCAACAGTGTCATCAGCGATCAGCAATTCGTAATTGAACAGTTGGAACACTTCATCCATGGCGATCGATAGCCGCGCGCCGCGTGCAGGTTGCCAGCGAAGCCTGTGATCACCACATAATGGGCCATACACAGAATTGATCGGACAGTCCGGTCCGAGGGGGCGCATTAAGAGGGCGCGGCCACGACGCCGGCGTCGAGCTAGCGCATCAGAAAAAAAGGCCCGCCGGCTTTGGAAATGAACGCGGATCTGGCCGATCGTCTCAATCGGCGTCCTGGTCCCAAAACAGCGGCATGTGACAACACGTCGTCGTTGATTCCTGCTTCGGGCACAGGCGGAAGCATCCCACGCGAGTCCATGTCGCAAAGGAGTGCTGAATATGGCAAAGGTTCTTTGTGTCCTCTACGACGATCCCGTCGATGGCTACCCGCCCAAATATGCGCGAGACGGCATCCCTAAAATCGATCGCTACCCCGACGGAATGACGATACCGACCCCGAGCACGGTCGACTTCACGCCGGGCGACTTGCTTGGCTGCGTCTCCGGCGAACTTGGACTTCGCAAGTTTCTCGAGGATGCCGGGCACGAGTTCGTGGTGACGTCCGACAAGGACGGACCCGATTCCGAGTTCGAGAGGGAGTTGGTGGACGCCGATGTGGTGATTTCCCAACCATTCTGGCCGGCCTATTTGACCGAGGAGCGAATCGCCAAGGCCAAAAATCTGAAGCTCGCCATCACTGCCGGTATCGGTTCGGATCATGTCGATTTGCAAGCCGCAATCGACAGGAACATCACTGTCGCCGAGGTGACGTTCTGCAATTCGATCAGTGTCGCCGAACACGTGGTGATGATGATCCTGTCGCTGGTGCGCAACTACATCCCGTCGTACCAGTGGGTGATCAAGGGCGGCTGGAATATCGCCGACTGCGTCGAGCGTGCATACGATCTAGAAGGCATGCACGTTGGAACGGTCGGTTCCGGCCGCATTGGGCTTGCGGTGTTGAAGCGGCTTAAACCGTTCGACGTCAAACTGCATTATACGGACAAGTACCGCCTGTCCAACAAGATAGAGAAGGAGCTTGGGTTGGAGTATCACCCGAGCGCCGAAGCTCTGGTTGAGGTCTGTGACGTGGTGACGGTCAATGCACCGCTTCATCCCGAAACGGAGCATATGTTCAACGACGAACTCATTGGGCAGATGAAACGCGGCGCGTATCTCGTGAACACGGCCCGCGGCAAGATTGCCGACCGCGACGCCGTCGTGCGCGCGCTTGAGAGCGGTCAACTCGCGGGCTATGCGGGCGATGTATGGTTCCCGCAACCGGCTCCAAGCGACCATCCCTGGCGAACGATGTCACACCACGGCATGACTCCACATGTCTCCGGCACAAGCTTGACCGCTCAGGCACGGTATGCTGCGGGCACGCGTGA
This sequence comes from Methyloceanibacter methanicus, assembly GCF_001723285.1. Classification (GTDB taxonomy): domain Bacteria; phylum Pseudomonadota; class Alphaproteobacteria; order Rhizobiales; family Methyloligellaceae; genus Methyloceanibacter; species Methyloceanibacter methanicus. The sequence continues at coordinate 195,815 of NZ_LPWG01000011.1, forward strand.
GATATTGGAGGACTTCTTCGCCGGTAGACCGCTACGTGATGAATACCTGATCGTTGCGGGTGGCAAGTTGGCCGGCACGGGCGCACACTCCTATACACCGGGCGATGCCACGCAGGGTGCCCAGGAGGCGGTGAAGTTCAAGAAGGCCAGCTAGACTGGATCTTCGCATGTGCCAGGGGCGGCTTGGGCCGATCTCCATGGACGCGCATCGAAACGACCTGGAAGGAGACAACTTCGGGGTCAGGTTGGGTTGCCGATAAGCGTACGCTGATGACCGCAGCACAAGCTAAGGGGCGATGTTCCAGGGCTCGCAATACCTTTGATAGGCTCTGGGATGCATCTGGGCTGATTGCAAGAGAGGCCTCCAAAAAATCAGTCACTTGATAGCTAGTTGGGTTCAGCGGAAAACTTCGCTCGGACTGCAAAGAGCGTCCGTCTCTCTTGCAAAACCGGACCTGCCTAGCGCCTGCACGCCTGTCCCCTAAGTGCCAAGAACGGACTGACCTTCACTTCTCCGCCAGCTTGATTCGTGGCGAGAAGAGCATATTCACGTAGGAGCGCAACAGCATGATCTGTTGAGCAGTGACTGATGGCTCCGCGAGTGCGCGCGCCATGACGATGCCGCCCTCAATGACAGAGCTCACCATGTCCGCGAGTTGGTCCAAATCCACGTCGTCATGTGGGGTGTAGACCGCGACGACATCGTCGAACATGGCGCGGAACCGGCGGCGCCAGCCGAGAACTGCGCGACGGTTCGCTTCGCGGACCTCGCGGTCGAACAGTCGATCCTGGTAGACCGCCGTCGCCACCACGCAACCGGGATGCCCATTGGGCATATCTTCAATCAATTCGGCCAATAGCTTGAGAGCGATCAATGCCCTTTGCAGAGGGTCTTCCGTGAGCTCGTACGCGCGTTGAAGCAGGTCGTCGAAGAGTTGATCCTCGACTTCGATGTGGCGCTCGATCAAAGCGAGTGCGAGTGCATTCTTATCCCTGAAGTGATAGAAAAATCCGCTCTTTGTTAGCTCGGCGTTGACCACAATCTCATCAATTGAGGTTGCATCGAAGCCCTTGGCCAGGACGGCATCTTGAGCGACGTCCAGAATCCTTTTGCGTGTCTCCTCCCCACGCGCCACGACGTTGCCCTCCAAATCCCTACTGCGAGTACAGTACCATCGGTGCGGAACTTTACGTCCCTCAATGGCAACCGGCAATCTACTAGCGCGTAACTCTCTGGCGCTCCCAGCAAAATTATCTTGTGCGACCTGTACCACAAGTCGACTTTTCTCCTAGAGGGCTCGACCTACATACCGTGTCTGACGTTCACACCGTATGGAGGCGGCAGATGTCGTACGTAGAAGCGCTATTGAAAACCGACCGGCTGTTCTTGACCGATGGCGGATTCGAAACGTGGCTGTTCTTCCAGCAGGGTTTCGAAGCGCCCCAGTTTGCTGCCATCGTTCTGATGGACGACGACGATGCGCGGCAGGCCATGCGTAGCTATTTCGATAGATTCTTGAAGATGGCCCTGAACGCACAAACAGGGTTTGTGCTCGACACGAACACGTGGCGCGGCTGTACGCGCTGGGGACCGGCACTCGACAAATCCGCGGATCAGATGCTGCGGCTGACCGCAGACGCCGTTGCCTTCGCCAAGGACATCCGCGCTAACTGGCAGTCTCGTGTTTCGCCGATCGTGCTGAACGGTGTCGTCGGCCCTGCGGGCGATGGCTATGCGCCAGATGAAGTGCCGGAGGCCGGGCTTGCCTACCGCCTGCATCGGCCACAAATTGACTGCCTAGCACGCGCCGGTGTTGATATGATTTCTGCAATAACCATGACCAACATCAATGAGGCCACCGGGATTGCGCAGGCGGCCATTGCGGTGGGACGGCCGATCGTGGTGTCGTTCACGGTGGAGACCAACGGATGCCTCCCAACGGGCGAATCGTTGGAGGAAGCGGTTGGGCGCGTCGACGCTGCTACTGGCACAGCGCCGATCTACTACATGGTGAACTGCGCTCATCCCGACCACTTTCGTGACGCTCTATGTGCGGGGGGAGACTGGATCGGCCGGATCGGAGGCGTTCGCGCGAACGCATCTCGCCTGAGCCACGCGGAACTCGACGTGGCTGAGTCTCTAGACGATGGCGATCCTGAGGAGTTTGGTTCGCTTCATGCAGACCTTGTTGGATTGTTGCCGAACCTGCGCGTTGTGGGTGGTTGCTGTGGAACTGATCATCGGCACGTCGGCTGCGTCTCAAAACGCTTGCACGCGAAAGTGGCGGCTTAGAGGAAGCCGCCAAGGCACTGTTTCAAACTTGGCGGCCCTCCCTCAGCAAAGCCATTCGTCCACTGCTTCGTCAGAGTACCAGAGGAGACCTGTCACAATACGATGCAGGGTTCTGCCTGCGAGACCCGCGTTTCTTGGTCCGTCTGCCCGGCTTTGATGTAGACTTCATGGGCGGACACGAGCAAACCAGCTGGCGGTCACCGTGGACATTGTCGACGCGATTGACCGGCGGCCAAGTCCCCCGCGAGCGCCTAGGACCGGCTACAGCAAAGCCAATGCGTCACCAGCTCGAGCTTGCGATCAGTGTCGAGCCCCTGATCCTCGAGTTCGGCCCAGGTCAGGAAGTGCAGCGCGTGGCGGATCGTTGCCGCGATTTGGTCGCTTGACGCTGCCTTTCCGAATGCGCGGATAAGGTCATCTGCCACGTCATCCAGAAAGGCCGCCACGTCGGCCATCGGCTGCTGCAGCGCTGGAACCTCGGCCACATCACGGAACGAAACCGTCCACATTCGCCGCGTACCCGCAAAGTAGTCGTAGAACGCCCGGATTGCCGCGCGGTATCGGGCAAGCGGATCGCGCTCGTTTGCCCAGTCGGCCGGATCGGGAAGTGGATGCTGCTCCAGCCAATGCGACGTGCAGGCCTGAAAGACCGCCATTTCATCGGGGAAGTGACGGTAGACCGTCAGCCTTTGCACCCCTGCCCGTTCGGCAATGCTGCTGATTGTCGTGTTCCGGGGCCCCAGCTCCTCATGCAGGTGCATCGTCGCCTCGACGATTTTCCGCCGGGTCTCTTCCTGGGACGCCGCACGCCGGCGCATTCGGTAAGGACGTTTATGTTCGGTCATTGAAGGAACAATAGTGGCTATTGAAATCTTGACAAACGGAATGTGGGCCAGTATACGCAATTTCAATAATCGCATATGTTTATCTAAATGGACATCTCATGACCCCGATAGAACACCCTATATCCCTGCCCGCCGCCGCAATTACCAACGACTGGTCAGTTCTCCCAGCTTGGCTTCCGGTTCCCGGTCTGGGCGCGCTCCCCGTAAATGCCTTCCTGCTCAAAGGGCGCGAGCCGATGCTCGTCGATACCGGCCTTGCGTCATTGTCTGGGGATTTCATCGGCCGTCTAGAAGCGGAACTCGATCTCGAGGATTTGCGCTGGATCTGGCTCAGTCACACCGATGCCGACCATATCGGCAATCTCAATCGCCTCCTCTCCGCCGCGCCGAATGCGCAGGTCATCACCAACTTCCTCGGCGCCGGGAAGATGGGCATGATGGGCGTGGGCGCGGCAGAGCGGCTTCGCCTGCTTGAACCAGGCGAAGTGCTGGAGGTCAGCGGCCGCCGCCTGCACCAGGTCCGCCCGCCTTACTACGACGCGCCCGAAACCATGGGATTCCTGGACTCGGACGAACGGGTCCTCTTCACCGTCGATGCCTTCGGTGCATTGTTGCCAGGCATGGTCGGCGACATTGCGGAAGTGCCCGCCGCAACGCTGCGCGAGGGGCTTGTCGGCTGGTCGTCGATTGACGCGCCATGGCTAGCACATATGGATGGGATGGCCCTTGCTGCGATCCTGAACCACCTCAATGACCTCGCTCCGGCTCATGTCCTCTCAGGTCACCTTCCGGTGGCGCGCGGCATCGACGGTTTGACCGGCATCATCCGCAGCGCATATGGCCGTGGCACTTCCGACGCAGTCGGCCCCGAGCACATTGCGCATATCGAAGCCGCCATCGGCTGAGGCACATCACCACGAAAGGAAACGGCGTGGCCCACCAATTGTTCGAACGCAATAAAGCTACGGTCGCAAGGTTTTTGGCCGGGACCATTCCACGAATATCGAGGATGTCGAGGTCATCGATGAAACCGTTGTACCGCATATCATCTGCCACGGCTTTCCGGGCGGCGAGTTCTATGACCGGGAAAGCTACAAAGCCTTCTTCCGCATCTTCCGCCGGTCCTTCAGCGAAATGACCTTCGAAACGCTGAAGACCATCGCCGCTGAGGACTTCGTCTCAGCCCATTGGGAAATCCACGCAACCCATTCCGACTTATTCCAGGGCATTGAGCCGGATGGTGCGCTCGTCTTCTTCGACGGTGTCGCGCTCTACCGGATGGAGGATGGCCTGATCGCCGAGACCTGGCTGACGATCAACGAACCTTTTCTGGTGTCGCAGCTTGGCCGTGACCGTCAGGGGGCTGCCTGACCCACACTTCGGCGCGCCCGCCGCCTTGGCCTTGCAAGAAAAAAACGCGCCCAAGCTGAAGGCATGACACAGACACCGTCTAAAGTGCGCGTCGCTTCAGGAGCGGATGTTGCGCTAGCAGTGTCCGGACGCCCAGGCCTTTACCGCTGCAACACCGGATAGCCCTGAACATAGATCAGATCTTGACTGCGCGCGGGCTCATGGCAACCGAGACAGTTTTGCCTGTAGTCGGTAGTGACGGTCTCTTCGGTTTCGTTTCCTTCGTAGAACGCCCAGCCCCAGCCGTCGCCCCAGAGCGGAGATTTGCCCGCATGTTTCTCGCCTTCGTCCTTGACCATGACGAAACGTCCCACAAGGGTTTCGGCATAACTTGCAAGGCCTGTGGTGAGCCTCTCGCTCTTGGCCGCAAGGACGTCTTTTACGAGCACCGAGCCGTCGGGAAAAGCGCCGGTCCGGCGATAAGCGTCCACGGTTTCCGGCTCCGCATAGACCACGTGTAATTCCTTGGCACCCTTCGAGGGATCGTCGGCCAGAACGGAGAACGTGCCGAGCAGAACCCAGTCGCGCCGGTAGTTTGCGGCTGGGACATGCAACAGCGCCTCCAATTCGGCGACTGCTTTTGCTTCGGGAGCGCTCTGGGCGGCGTTGATAAGGACTGCCGAAAGGGAGAGCAGGCCAAAGGCGGCGACAATAAAGCGTGTCATGTGAGGTACTCCTTGGGCACCAATTAATTCGCCCAACTCAGTTGTTCATGCTCATCGACGGCGAAGTCTGTCCCTCGCCGTCGAATGTCGAGCGGCGTGCGAACGGAAGGTCTGCTCAGGCGGACACTGGTTCGCGCGCCTCGGACAAGGGTCGGCTGAGCGCGATCACGGTCAGCACTGCCCCGCCACTCAGCCAGTAAAACCAGGCATCCAATCCCGAAAAGCCGAACAAGAACGGTGCTGCAACGAATACCAGTCCCACCAGGAAATCGACGGCGACATGCAGCGAATAGGGCACCACGCGGATGATGCCGGTCTCATGATCGGTCAGAACCGTTAGCACGAAAGCTGCGACGCCGGTTGCGACCGACAGCCAGAGAGCCAGCGGATTGCTGGCGCCGAGCCCTAGCAGGAACGGCAAGCCAATCAGCCCAAAGGCGACGGGATAGTCGAGATACGCGTGGATTCGGCGGGTAACGAAGCGGATGTCCATCATTGTGCTCCTTCATTTGTCTTTGATCAGAGGGTACGCAAATTCGATACTGATCTGTATCGATTCTGAAAATAGACAGATCTGTATTGTTTTGCAATTCAGTTGCGGTAACGATCGAGTGAGCGGAGCCTAATCAGACGGCGAGAAGGACACTTCTTGCGCTGCCCGGCCTCGGCATTTATATGAAACAGATCGGTATCTTTAACTTGTCGAGGTAGGCCATGAAGCGAGCCGAAAAACGGGATCACTTGATCGACGTTGCCGCTACCCTATTCAACCGAAACGGCTATCACGCCGCCGGCATCGATCGTCTGATCGAAGAGGCCGGCATTGCCAAGACCACCCTCTATCGGCACTTCGAGACGAAGGACAGCCTCATCCTCGCGGTGCTGCGCCACATTGACGAGGGGTTCCGCGACGACATGCGCCGCTTTGTGGAGGAACATGGCCGCACGCCGCGAGACCGAATACTCGCTACCTTTGATTACTTGGAGGAATGGTTTGAAAGCGAGGCATTCCATGGCTGCCCGTTCATCAGCGCCGCGGCCGAGTTTGGGGACGAAACGAGCGCGGTATTCCGAGAGGCAGCAGCCCACAAGCGCTTAGTCGTTGCCTATCTGGAAGAGCTTACCCACACCGGCGGTTTCGCCGAACCCAAGCGGCTCGCTCAAGAGATCAACCTGCTGATCGAAGGAGCGACGGCGGTCGCCCATGTGACCCGCTCGGCCGCACCCGCCCGCTGTGCCAGGTTGATGGCGGCCCAGATTTTGGATGCTCTGCCGTCGCCAGCCGGGTCCTGCACTGCGGACTGACCGACGGAGCGCGTGGATTGGAGCAGCCCGCAACGCACGGGTGCTACGGTTAATGTGCGACTTGGGACTGTGGGAAGGGATCCAAATTGTTCCGTATCAAAAGAATTTATGAACCAGCCGCAAAGACCGACGGCTATCGCATCCTCGTGGAACGCCTGTGGCCAAGAGGTGTGGCGAAAGCCGAGGCCGCTTTGCACGATTGGTTGAAAGACATCGCTCCAAGCCCAGATTTGCGCAAGTGGTATGGTCACGATCTGGCCCGGTGGGAGGAATTTAGAGAGCGCTATCAGGCGGAGTTGACGGAGAAACAACACCTTTTGGATCAACTGCGGGCGTTGCGCGCCGAGGGTCCCGTCACTCTGGTCTTTGCAGCTAGAGACGAAGGGCACAGCAGTGCTGCAATATTGAAGGACATTCTTGAGCGCAGTTAGCCCAAATTTTCGGAGCTGAACGATTAACGGAAGACGGAGGGGCCACTCTCGACGGTGGGCCTGGGCAAAACCCTCGCGAGAAAAGTGATCGGGGCCGACCTAAGACATGTTGGTGGGTGTCCGCCATGGGCAGTGAAAGGCTGACTTTGTAAGGACCCACATGGCACGGCCGCCTCGTCCCAGAAGCAGGCCTTGCGGCTGCCCAAGGCCATGTCCGCTCCGTGCCAGCCATGTACGGCGCTGCCTCGATTGACGAGGGCATCGGGCATCGTTCAAAATGTATCGTCCGATGCCACCGGGCATACCTGATCCGCACGTATCGTCCAAGGCGGACTGACCGCAGTTTCGTCTGACTTGGCTCAGGGCGGACAAGCTGGATCCGCAGAGCAACAGTCGAAAGAGGGCAAGCCAGGCGCGTCATCGAAGCCATCGACGCGCAGCTCAAAACAGTGCGAATCTATAGGCGATAAGCCGCAATTTCAGTCCTCAAATATCTCGTCGTAGATAGCCCCAGTCCGCGCGATCTCGTCATCGCCAAGTGCGGCAATCTCATTGGCGCGCGCTGAGAGAACTTCCCGATGGTCTGATCCAGAAAGCGGAAGAGAAGGTCTGAGAGTCGGTCCGGTTATCGACGACGAGGCTAAGCTGGCTCCGAGATGCGTCATAGCGCCGGAGAAAGGCCGCTTCTTCGGGCAGGTCTTCTTCGGTCGTCATCTGAACGCAGGCGAAGAGGAACTCGGGCTGCAGTGTCGCATCGAAGATGCCGATAGAAGCCCCTGGTGTCGTTCAAAACCCGAACGTTGCCACATTAGGCGGGCCCCCACTCAACGACGGGTAATAGCGGCCTCAAGTAATCTTCAAGGACCGTGTCGTCCGGCTGGTATAATAAAGGACGCAAGTGGCTTCGGCTTCGGGCTAACGTTGAAGCAGCGGGGCCACGAGCGAGTTCCTAACGCATGGCCTTGGACTGGCGTTGTCCAGAATGAAGCCTTTTCATTGGAGCCCCGGTTTGAACTGCTATCGGGAGTAATGTTCATGCATCCATTCACCCTGCAGGCCGAAATAACACGTCACATGCTAAACCTCGCAAAACAAATGGTAAGCAGTGACTTGCTCGAGTCTCGTAACAGACTGCAAGAATACCCCTTGTGTGGCGATCCAACTGTGTTTGAAAACATCATGCGGGTTCGATCGATGCAGGACCGCATGTGGGGCCACGAGTTGGATGATACTCTGAATGACCCATGGCGCTGGTGTGCCTACATCTCATATTGTTCTGTCCGATGGATGCGTGACCCTCATAGCTGGACGCGGGAGGATACGGACAACTTCTACGACGCTATGATCGAGACCGCTGCGGTGTGCGCTGCCGCCGCTGAGAGCATCGCGCGACAGAGGCAGGAAAATGGGCATACCTTCTACGAACCCGCCTCGGAAAATCCATAGGCCCTTCCGTCTGATTGCTGGTCCAAACGACTATCGCTAGGTTCGGCTCCGTCGCACGCACCTCCAGTTCGTGCAGCGTTGCGAGGGACCCTCCGGCACGGCCCGTTGCGCCATGCCTCGGTTCGCTTTTCACCGGCAAGACGAACAGACTAGCCCAACCGCACTGCGGAAGGCAGATCCGTCAAGGCCGTCCATACATGGACGGTCTGAACGTCCGCACACCGCCGACAGTCAGTGAAAGTCGGCTAACTGTCGGCGTCCTAGATCTCGACGTTATAGAACAGATCGTACCGAGCAAACCGCTGTCCGAATGCGTCGCCGGGCGTTTCGGTCCGCAATCGTTGATCCGAACCCATCGACAACCCAACGTGCCTCGGAAGTCGTCGCCCCTCTGGGTCGTCTTGATGCGTGTTCTTGGAGATCGGCCCAAGTCGCCCCTGACACATGCGAAGATCCAGTCCACTAGTCTTCTTGAACTTGACCTCCTCTTGGGCACCTTGCGTGTCGTCGCCCAATGTGCACGAGTGTGCGCCGGCATCGGCCAACTTACCGCCCGCAACGATCAGGCATTCGTTACGTGGCGGCTTAGCCCTTGAGATCGAGCCGAGCGTGCACGCGAGGAAATATCAGTATTGCTTCGAAGCCGCTATCCTTTCCTCGGGCCGGAGAGAAAAGCTCCAGACGCGCATCGGCCTGACGCATCAGTTGCTTGACAATGGAAAGCCCAAGTCCAGCGCCTGGTGCTCTCCGCGCGTCGCCGCGCTCAAAGGGCTTGGTGAGTGCTGGGAGTTCGCTTGCACTTACGGCAGGCCCTTCGTTGACGACGCTAACGATGGCGCCGGGGCCGACCGCTATCATAATGGGCGTATCAGGGGCTCCATGTGCTAGAGCGTTGTCGATCAGATTCTGCAACGCAATACCGAGCGCATCGGGATCGATGCCAACAATCACGCTATCCTCGTCTCCAGCATCAAAGCGAAGGCGATCGACCAGTTTGGGTCGCTGCGAATAATCGTTCACCAACAAACGCGCGACCTGGACAAGATCGGTCTCGGGACGCGCATAGCCGAGCCCAGCCTCGGCGCGCGCTAACTGGAGCATCTTTTCGATCTGCTTACTCAGCCGTCCCAGTGTATCCACGAGCTGACGTGCACGAACCTCGTCAGGCGTATCCCGCAAGACTTCCGCGACAATCTCTGCTTGCGCACGAGCCGCGGCTATAGGGTTACGCAGCTCATGTGCGCTATTGGCGGCGAATGATCGTTCTGCATCGAGCGCAGCCTCAAGTCGTTGAAGAAGCCGGTTCATGTCCTGGATGATCGGCATCAGCTCCAGAGGCAAACCATATGGATCGATGGGGTCGAGGTTCTCCCCGCCACGTTTGGCAATCTGGCTCTGCACCTTTGTAATCGGTTGCGTTGCGCGTCGGACCATCCAGTCGACAGCGATTGCAGAGATTGGCAACAGACCAAGCAGCGGGGCTATCAAACCCATCCACAGCGCGGCGACCGCTTCCTGTCGTTCTTCAGCGACCTCCGCTACTTGTATGAAGAGTTGCCCATTCGCGGACTCTTCGGTGAAGTATCTTCGGCCGTTGTCCTCAAAGTAACCGCGGCTCAGTGGAACTGGAAAGGCAATCACAGGTGCATCGTGGGAGCGCAATAGCACCCGGCCCCGCGCGTCGCGGACTTGATAGAGCAGATACTCCTCGTGCTCTTCCATCGGAAATGGGTCGGCGAGTTCTCGCTCCGGCGCCTCTTCATCATCATGGCTATCAAGGTCGTCCAGCGCCAACGGCAGGAGACGCTGCGCCGTTTCCTGCAACGCGCTATCGAACACTTCGTCGATCTCATGCCGAATGGACATGGCGGCGATCCCGACGCCGACGAGCCAGAGAGCGCCGACCAGGATAACGAGAGTGCCGACTAAGCGGCGGCTCATGCTCCAAGCGCGCATGGTCTAACCATCCAACCGGTAGCCGACGCCGCGCACCGTACGGATGACGTCGGTGCCGAGCTTTTTGCGCAATCTGCTGACGTAGACCTCAACCGCGTTGCTCTCGATCTCGGAGCCGAACGCATACAAGGACTCCTCCAGTTGCGCCCTCGAAAAGGTCGCCCCCAAACGCCCGGCCAGACAGTCAAGGACCGCCCACTCGCGTGCCGTGAGCTGAATCTCTGCACCGTCGCGACAAATCTTGCGGGCGAGTTGATCGACAACGAGGTCGCCTACTCGGAACGATGAACTCGCCTTTTCCGCCGACCTTCGCTGCACCGCTGCAATGCGCGCGACCAGCTCATCAAGATCGAAGGGCTTGACGAGGTAATCGTCTGCCCCGGCGTTGAGGCCGTCGATGCGGTCTCGGATCTGGTCGCGAGCCGTGAGGATGATGACTGGCCGATTGTCATCCACCGCGCGGAGCGCGCGAAGGAGATCGAGCCCCCTTCCGTCCGGGAGATGAAGATCGAGCAGGACCAGGCCATAGTCCACCGCTCGTAGCGCTGCCTCTCCATCATCGAGCCGCTGCACCCAATCAACAGCATGATTGGCACGCTTGAGGTGTGTGGCAATGGCGTCGCCAAGGAGAGGTTCGTCTTCGATCAGGAGAATACGCATGGGAACCGGCGGATATAGCAGCAGCGAGGATTGCCCTCAGAACCTTACAGCACGCTGAAAATCCAGCTGTCCAGCCTTCAGGCAAGCGTCAGCAGTTCCCTCTATCTCTTTGGACATCGACAACCAACCCCATGGAGGTAGAAATGCGAAAAGCACTTCTTGTCGCGACAGGCCTAACGCTCATCATGACCGGCTTTGCGGCTGCGGGCGAAGGCTGCAACGTTCCAAAGTCCGAGTGGCAGCCAGAGCCGGCACTGCGCCAAAAGCTCAAAGCGGAAGGCTGGAAGATCAAGCGCGTCAAAATCGATGACGGTTGCTACGAGGTCTACGGCTTCGACGGCAAAGGTCAGCGGGCCGAGACCTACTTCGATCCCAAGACCTTCGAAGTCGTCAAGGAGGGTTAAGTGCCATGGCGACGACAAGGGTTTGGGACGTCTTTGTCCGCGTATTTCATTGGAGTTTGGCAGCCAGCTTCGTGGTTGCCTGGCTCTCCGGCGACGGGTGGAAATCGCTCCACTTGTGGGCGGGATACGCGGTGGCGGCTTTGATCGCGCTGCGTCTCGTTTGGGGCATTGTTGGCCCCGATCACGCCCGATTCAGCCGCTTCGTGAAGTCTCCCCTTGTCGTCGCCGGGTACCTCAAAGATTTGGTGACGGGCCGCGAAGTGCGGCATCTCGGCCACAACCCGGCGGGCGGCGCCATGATCATCGCCCTGCTTGTTACGCTCCTCGGTCTCTGCCTCTCTGGATGGCTGATGACTACCGATGCCTATTGGGGATCTGAGCTTGTGGAAGCGATCCATGAAACTCTGGCCAACGTCGCCTTGGTCCTGGTGGGCCTGCACGTCGCCGGCGTGTTGTGGACGAGCTTCAGGCATCGCGAAAACCTAGTGCGCGCCATGGTGACTGGCCGGAAGCGAGCTGCCGGACCACATGACGTTGACTAGCAAGCGAACTCATTGAGCGCCAATTCTGCCTCGGGCTCCCTGTGTTCATCCATCAGGCGCAGAATGCAACAACAGTCCAACGGACCAAACCATGGGCCCCGAAGTTCTCCGCGCTAGCAGACGCCGAAGTCGAATGCTCGAATACCGCAAGTCGGCAGAAGCAATGGAGTTCGGCGCAAGATGCGTCCGCTGCTGCCTACTAGGGCGTGAACACATAAACACGACCTGCCAGAGTCCGCTTTGGACCGGTAAGCGGCCTTCCTTCGCGGCGGGCGGCAATTCCGGGGTGTGCCCACAAGGAGACATGGGGGATGACTAGATTTGTCATTAGAGCGACATAAACGTGTCCCAAGGGACATCCGACTTGGGGTCTGCAAGTCAATCTGATTTTCCTCTTCCCGGTGGAACGTATAAACAAACTCGGAGGGTTTCAAAGATGATGATACGGATAGTTGCTTTAGGGCTCGCATTGCTAGTCGCGCCAGCCTATGCCACCCCGGCTAAGGCGCTGTCGCAGGACGAGGCGAATGACATCGCGACCGAGGCCTATGTCTATCTCTACTCTCTGGTGACGATGGACTTGACGCGCCGGCAATCCACGAATGTCGACAAGGTCGGTGACTTCAAAGCCCCCACAAACATGTTCGTCAACGTCCCTACCTATCCCACGGCGGAGTTTAAGACCGTGGTGCGGCCGAACTTCGATACGCTGTACTCGGCCGCGTGGCTCGACCTGACTAAGGAGCCGATGGTCGTTTCGGTGCCGAATACGGATGGGCGCTACTACCTGTTGCCTGTGCTCGACATGTGGACCGACGTCTTTGCGTCTCCCGGCTGGCGCACCACCGGCACCGAGGCGCAAACTTTCCTCGTCACGCCGCCAGGTTGGACGGGCTCCATTCCGGAAGGTGTCACCGAGCTCAAGGCGTCCACGCCCTATGTGTGGATCATCGGCCGCATCAAGACGGACGGTCCGGCAGACTACGATGCCGTCCATAAGATCCAGGACGCCATCACGCTACGGCCGCTGTCTCAGATTGACAACGAGGACTGGAGGCCGGAGCCGAGGAAAATCGACCCCGACGTCGACATGAAGACGCCGCCCAAGGAGCAGGTCGATACCATGAGCGGGGCCAAGTTCTTCACCTATGCGGCTGAACTTCTGAAACTGCACCCGCCACACTTTACCGATCAACCGATCATCGCGCGCATGGAACGGCTCGGTATCGAGCGTGGGAAGAGCTTTGACTTCGACGGCGCCGATCCGGTCGTCAAAAGGGCGATCGAACAGGCACCAAAAGCTGCGCAAGAGCTGATGGCGTGGAAGCTGCCGAAGCTGGCCGAGGTCGTGAACTATTGGTCGATGAACACCGACACGATGGGAGTCTACGGCAATTACTACCTGAAGCGCTCGATCGTCACGCAGCAAGGCCTTGGCGCGAATGTGCCTGAAGATGCCGTCTATCCGCTGAACATCGGCGACAAGGAGGGCAAGCCGCTCGACGGCAATAACAATTATAAGATTCACTTCGAAAAAGATGAGATTCCGCCGGTAAACGCCTTCTGGTCGATTACACTGTACGACCCGAAGGGCTTTCAGGTGGCGAACGAACTCAACCGTTTTGCCGTGTCGAACTGGATGCCGTTCAAGTACAACGACGACGGTTCGCTCGATCTCTACTTCCAGCACGAGAGCCCCGGGAAAGACAAGGAGGCGAACTGGCTGCCGGCGCCCAAGGGGCCATTCAATCTGACGATGCGCCTCTACGCACCCAAGTCGCCCGCTCTGACAGGGAAGTGGAACCCGCCGCCCGTCATCAGGGATAACTGAGTACCGACAATAGTATCGGATGTGGCCCCTCGTGCGGGGTCGCATCCTCTGGCTGAGCGTCACAGCCGCTTTGGATCAAAGCCGGCCCAAAAGGCCATGCCCGCGTCTAGTCCGCATTACCTCCAACTGCGGAAATGGCGTTTTGATGCCGTCGGCATAGATGTGATTCCAGCTCCCGTTTTGGGAGCTTCGAATCATGCGCTATGAACTCAGCGACTACGAGTGGAACATCATTAAGCCGATGCTGCCGAACAAGCCACGCGGCATTCCCCGCGTGGATGACAGACGCGTTCTGAACGGCATCTTTTGGGTCTTGCGCTCGGGTGCACTATGGCGCGATGTGCCAGAGGGCTGCGGTCCCCAAATAACGTGCTACAATCGCTTCGTTCGCTGGCGCCAGGCTGGCGTCTGGGATCAGATCATGGATATGAGTCAACGGCCTAGGTACCAGACGTATCCCAGTGCTCTGTCAGACGGTCACCGTCGGTTCGAAATACGTCCACAATGCGCAGTTGTCTCGGCCAACCCGGCCCCGGCACGTCGAAGCTGATCTCGGTCAACGAGACAATGATGGCACCGGTGTCAACTATTGCGAGAACATCGGCGCGCATCCCGCTGCTGCCCTCCAGCAGATCGCGAAAGAACGCTTTGAAGCCTTCAGGACCTTGCGCAATGCCCGGAGCATGTTGACGGTAGTCCGGTGAAAGGAGCGCGTCCGCCGCATCGGGATTGTGCCCGTTGATGACCTCTTTCCAGAAGCGGCGTACCAGGGCCTCGCCTGGCCCTGCAGGCGGACCCTCGGAGAGTCCCAACGTGCTGCGGAAACCTGTCTCATTGCTGTATACCCAGCCCTGCGCAATCTTGCCGTCAGCGATACGGTAGAGCGAATTGCCGCCCAGCAACACTTCGTTATCGGTCGGCGAGTCGCCATAGAAGGAGCCGGTGTGCCGCCCCTTTCCGATCCAGCGGACCGCCACATGATCCCCTTCAGCCATGATGTGTTCTAACGTGACGCTCCAGCCCGAAAACGCCTGGTGATACTGACGCATTTCTCGGATAACGGTCTCGCAGGCACCATCCGCAGCTATCTCGTCTCCTGTCATGGCGCCAACCGAATTCTGCACAAAATCCTCCGCCAGCACCTCCCGCAAAATGTCTGCGTTGTTATTGGAGAAGCCGTCCTCGAAAAGACGATGCACCAAGGCTATGTTTGTGACGTTCGTCATTGCTTCCTTTCTGTCGCGCAGCTAGCCGCAGGTATCTGTCTTTAGCAGAAATTGTCACGAGGGCGTCGTGCGCCATGGCAACGCACTGCAAGCGGGCTGAGTCGACTCGCTGGATCTTTGCGATGTGACGGCAACAGAATTTGGACTTGCTAGGCGTAGCGAAGCCATTCCACGCGTGGAATCACGTTGAAGAATGGTCACGGGCCAAGCGGGCACAGAGCTACTCAGCCCTCGAATGTTTCGCTATAAATGGCCTCAATGCGCGCGGCCTCTTCGTCACTGAGCGCGGCAAATTCTCTGGCGCGCGCGCGCTGAGAGAGTTGCCCCCCGTTCCGGTCCAGAAAGCGGAAGAGAAGGTCTGAGAGCCGGTCTGGCATATCGACAACGAGGCTAAGCCCACTCCGAAACGCGTCATAGCGCCGGAGAAAGGCAGCTTCTTCGGGAAGGTCTTCCTCTATCGTCTTCTGAACGCAGGCGAAGAGGAACTCAGCCTGCGGTGTCGCATCGAAGAATCGATAGAAGTCCCCCGTGTCGTTCAGACCCGGACATTGCCATTTTCGGTCGGCTCCCACTCAACGACAGGCAATAGCCGCCTTGAGTAATCTTCAAGAACGGTGCGGTAGTCATCTATACGTTCCAGAATGGCCGCCGAGACCGGGAAGATAACGCCGGGCGGATTGAAGCGGCGCTCGGTCAGCACGTGATGAATGAGATAACGGTGCAGGCGGCCATTCCCGTCCTCAAAGGGATGGATATAGACAAAGCCGAAGGCGAGCACCGTTGCAGCAATGACAGGGTCGAGTTCCTGGACCGTCTGTGCATCAAAGGCTGTCATTCCAGCAACCAGTGAGTCCAAGTCTTCATGCCGGGCACTGATATGCTCTGGTATGGGCATACGCGTGTCGCGATCATGCTCGCCAACAAACCCGCCTTCTCTTCTCAGGCCAAGATGCACGAAGCGCGCATCGCCAATAACGATGCGTTGCAAGCGCAGCAATTCATCGAGGTCAATTGGCTGCTTTCCAGCTTCACCGATGGCCCGGCCCCACCGTTGAATACGGTCCTGAGGCGGGCGCTCGCCTTCAATGGCAAAGCTGGACTTTGAATCCTTTAGCAGCAGGAAAGCCGCCGTACGCGCCAGCAAGTCGCGCGGTACAGCGGCGACAACTTCCTGCGCACGCGCCTGAAGGTCCATCGCGATAAAGCGCTCCAGCGTTTCCGTGCGAAAGACAAGCGGGCAAAAGTCAGGCGTGCCCGGCAGATTGTTCTTTACGCGATGGCGTGCAGAGGTTTCGCTCTTGCCGGCATATTGTTGGTCACGGTTGACGATTTCGACGTAAGCGCCGCGATCGGCGTCTGGCAGGTCGAGGCGCTCCCCGGTCAGCCACTCATACAAGAACCAGAGACGGCGAGCATAGCTGCCCGTCGGCTTGGCCTTGACGACCTCTTCGATCGGCCCCGCTCCGGTCTTCAGGAACAGGCGCTTGAGTACGGCCAGGTCGAGGCTCTCATTCTTGAGGGCAAAGGTCAGGTGATCTGCGAGCGTGGGGTCCGGCGCATATCTTGGTGTGTAGATGCGCCAGCCGCCCTCCTCCACGATCCTGTGATGAGCGCCGATGGCGGACAGAGTGCGTGGCAAAGGGACGTTCAGATCATAGGCGTCGATGAGCGCAGCATAGCCAGCGGGCGTGGCCCTTTCCGCAAGCCGCCGCTCGTGAAAAACCGTAACTGGCCCTGAAAAATGATTTTGATCGCTCATAGCTATGACAAAACTGTTCTATCCGACAAAAACCGCCCCCTAACCGGCCCCAATGTCGAAAAACGCTTCCTTTCTGTGAAATATCATAACACATGGAAATATACATGAAAAACAGGTATTTCTAATGCTAATGCGTGAAAATCGCAAATAACGGACTCTGAGTCCGGCAAACACCCATCTCCCCGACAGGGCAGCTCAGTGCCGTCCGCCCTCAGCATGGAGATCGCTAAGGAAATCAAACATATCCTCGCGAAAATCCTCGTCCTCAAGACGGGCTGCAAAGGCCACGACGAGCATTTGAGCGGCTGAGTAGGCTTCTCCTTCCGCTAGATCGGGAACAAGAAGAGAGAAGCTGCCGTCGGCATTGACGACGAAGGCCGCCTGATCGGGGCGAAGAACCGTGCCGTGATCGGCATGTGCTTGATTGACCATCTCAATTCCTCCTGTTCTGCCGCGGATGCCTTCACGGCCGCGACTGATCGGAAGATAGGCACCCCGCGCAGGCAGGGATTGGTCACAGGCTGGTCAAAGCAGCCGAACCCTCAAGGTGTACTACTTCACGCCCCGGATCATGCCGCTCATTTTTTGGGAGGCGGCGGAATATCAAAGAACGCGGGGTCCGTTTGTTCGGGGCTCGGATAGACAACCAGGCGTACGCGATCCCCCGACGATCTGGGCGTCTATTTTGACGCCGTCCGGAAGGCCCTGCGGATGAAAAGTTCTTCTCAGATCATCCACAATCAGTTCGCCAAGGCGATCTGTACTTTTGTCCAGCTGCTCAACGAGTTCCCCGTACCACTCCTTCTTCTCAAGAACATCGCCCGTAACGTTGGTGGCAAAGAGCAGAGCCAGCCAGCCGACAACTCCTGCAAGGCTGCCCTTAAACTTATTGGAGCCGGGCTCAACGCCTTCAAGCCAGACCAGGCGATATCTGTTTCGTTCGAGCGCATCCAGTGCAAAACCAAGAAACTCGTTTGATAAATCAGGATAGGTTTCGGCTATTTCTTCAATTTGTTTCCGGCTTGCGTCAGAAACCGCCCGCTCAAGATCAATAAAAGTCCACAATAATACAGGCGCGATAAATGGTTTATCGTGCTTAATAACGACATCAAGCCCAATAAATTGGGGCGTTGATTTAATTTCCATCTTGTGACAACGTGTCGTTTATTATTACTGATACTGACTTGATTATTATGAAAACAAAAGAATACAAAAAAGGCTTTAAGCACGCAAGTTATCTTGCCGCGATATTTATTCCACTCGCTGTTTTGGGAACCAGACTCTACGACGACGTGCAGGAAGCTCATCAGAGTCATCAACAGGGTGCTAATTGCACCGTGCAAAGTGATGGGCAACCTATTCGTCAATTAAAGCCAAAGCCGTAAAAGACTCGGCCGGCTTCAGCCGCCTTGCATGCCCCGTTCGCCCTGCAAGCCGCGCAGGCAATCAACGGCGCGCTGCGCGTGCGCAGCAGCGGTGAAGACGGCGCGTTTGTCGTTGCCCAGCACCTGAAGCCATGACCCGATAGCCGTTCCCCGCACCATGATCGCGCGCGTGAGCCATCAACTTACGCACGGCATCAAGCTGCTGGAAGCGCGGGAAGATCATCGTTTCCGACTTGCCGACGACTTCGAGGTGCATGAAGCGCCCAATGACTTCAAGCAGAACGGGACGCGAGAAGATCGGCTCACCCCACTCGCCTGAACGGTAGAGATATCCGCCAAGGCCATGTTGCATTCGTCGCGCCCAACGCTGACCATCAAAGCGTCCTTGATGACGCTGCAGCACATTTGGCCCCCGACCATGAAGCAACCTTCGCCCACCATTTTCTACTCCCATCGATTGCCCGCGTCCGACAAGGCGTTGCGGACGCCGGCGGCAAGTACTTCATCATAGGCCACGGGGCAAGTTAGCCCTTTTCCGCCAAAATGATTTCCCCAAGCCGAACAAGACTCGTTTCCCAGCCCGCGCGCGTTTTCTCGCGAACCTCCTCATTCGGCAGGCCAGCATGGCGCAGGGTCAGGCGCACGCCGTCCGCCCGAGGTTCGATGTTGTAGGACAGCGTTGCCGGTTCGATTGGCGCACCTACGGGCTTCCAAGTATGCACGAGCTCGCGCGGCCCATCTACTGTGATGAATTCACCTTCAAGCTGGTAGGGCCGACCACCACCGACACCCGCCGCGGCCCAGAGCCCTCCTTCGCGGACATCACCGGTCCATTCTTGGGTATTGAAGACGCCCGGCCGGACCCACCAGTCGCAAACTTCTTTGGTGGTGAGAGCACGAAACAGACGTTCTGGCGTGGTGTCGAAGACTGCCGCCGCTTGGATATCACCCGATTTCGGGTCCGTCGTCGCCGTCACCTTGCCATCGTCGCCGAGGGTTGTTGCACCTGCCATCTATGATCTCCTTTTCGTCGTTGATTGCAGGCTACATGGAGTAGTACGATTTCGTAAATACGGAGAAAAACGATAGTATGGAGATTTGTCATGGCGCTGGATGATGAAACCTATCGAGGTCCAGGGGTTTCGATCCTGACTGGCCTCGACATGAGCCATATCACGCTCTGCCCGGCCATCGCCGTTCAACAAGATTGTGGGCGGTCGCTACAAGCTGCACATCCTGTGCGTCCTTCACCGTGGTCCACTGCGCTTCGGAGAAATCGGGAGGTCGCTGGTGAAGGGCTGTCTGGGCAAACCGATTACCCCGCGCATCCTCAGCCGCGAATTGAAGGACATGACCGAACTCGGATTGCTTCATCGCAAGGAATATCCGGTCGTGCCCAAAAGAGTGGAGTATTCACTCGCACCGCGTGGCAAGGCGCTTCTTCCAATTCTGACGGAAATCGTCAGATGGGGCGCAACCGGCGCGCACGAAGACATCCTGGAAGTTCCGCAGAACCGCCATTAGCCGCGACGTGGAAATCTTGCGATATGGTCTCATCTGCCTAATTCGCCGCGCGCCGCTCGAACGTCCGTTTGGCCCGGATGGGTCCGTGGCACTGCCCGGCACAGTCAGTTTTTATGGCCATTCACCCGTACAGTCGTCATTCCGGCGGCTCCGAACCACCGCCATTGGACCATGCTGCGCGTAGCACAGGAAGAAGCTCCATCGGCTCGATCGTCGCAAGCCTGACCTGAGTCCAACCCCTGGCACCCCACTTGTTCGGGACGGGCGCAAAAGTATCAGGAAAGAGGCCGCACCAATGCTCCTGCTCAGGTGGTGTGAGGTAAAGGTTTGCCGTTTCGCCGTCTGACGCGAGCGACGCGAAGATTCGGCGTACCGTGTAGGCCCGCCTGTCAAAATGAACTACCTCGACCGCGCCATGCAGCGAAAGCGACAAGTCGTGAAAGGTATCACTCGTCGTCATCTGCGGGTGACCCTCCGTCCGGCTCACCAAGGGCAGGTGCAAGATGGGTCAGGACGCAGCGCCATTCGCCGTCCACCCGGCGATAGACATCGGTGACCCATTTGTCAGCGGTGATGGGAGCACCCTGAAACCTCCCGGAGTTCTGGCAGCGTCCCGTAACCGTTGCGACGTCGCCCAGGTCGTGGGTGTGATATATCGTCTTCGTCATCGTGTCGTGCGTAAGACTGCCGGACGCGATCAGGCCCAGCATCTTCTCTGCCGGCAAGGGGCCACTTTCCGGTGTGACAAGTACCCAGTCATCTGTAATACACTTTCGGATCTCATCCGGATCGTTGCTGACCATCGCCGCGTTGAAGGCCTGTTCGGCGGCTTCAAGCTGCACTTGACTATCATCGTTCATCCGGCCTTCTCCTCCTACCAGCGGGACTGCATTTCGGTCGGTGCGATCCTCAACGCACCATTGGGCGCGAGGCATGCCGCTGGTGTTCTGGTCATCGACGGCTCACTCGAGAATCTTGAGTGCCGCGGCCACCAGATGATCCGCAAAGGTTCGATCCAGGGGCCGATGGCCAACCAGCAACCGGTAAAAGACCGGTCCGTAGACGATGTCCAGAACAACGTCGATGTCGCTTGGTTCGGTGATGTCACCCTTTTTAGCGGCCCGCTCAATCAGGCCCCGCCCTGCTTCCCGACTGGACAGGATCACATGGTTGCGAAATGCCTTCGTCATTTCGCTTTCCGGGTCTGCCGCCGCGAGTGCCATGGTGATCTGTCGGCCCCGCGTCGTCGCGAATGCTTTCACCAGCGTTCTCATCTGCGTGGTCAAGCCGGACTTCAGGGAGCCGTCCCGCTCGAATAGATCCACTGGCTCGGCCACCATCAGCGCTGCCATGGCGAGTTCACACGCATTCGCCCAATTCCGGTAGATCGTGGGTTTTCCGACTCCCGATTTCGCCGCCACTGCCTCGATCGACAGACGCCCGAACCCCTCTTCCATGAGGATGTCGTGCGCCGCCGAAAGCGCCCGTTTCCGGGAAGCCTGGCTGGGCGGGCGGCCGCGGGGCCTTTTTTTATCTGATCGACCTTGACTCATTACATTACGACTCGTAACGTAATTAAAAAGAGAATGCAAGGATGAACCATGTCTTCGATCACAACGGTTAGTCCCTACATCGTCACAAAAGACGCCAAGGCGGCCATCGCATTCTACATTGCTGCATTTGGTGCGACTGAAGAGTTCCGCATGACGGATCCCTCCGACGGCAGGGTCGGTCATGCGGAACTGAAATTCGGCGACAGCATCGTCATGCTCGCCGACGAATACCCGGATTTCGGGGCTCTCAGCCCTGACACGATCGGCGGTTCGCCAGTCACGCTGCACCTGTCGACGAAAGCGGTCGATGACGATCTGGCCCGTGCCGTCGATGCTGGCGCAACAGTCCTGCGCGCCCCGACCGATCAGAGTTTCGGTGAGCGAAATGCGATGGTGCTGGACCCGTTCGGCCACCGATGGATGCTGTCGCAAACCATCGAGAAACTGAACCCTGACGAGATGCAGCGCCGCTGGGACGAGGAGCCCGGATCATGAGTGCTGCGTCAATGGCAGATGCCGGGTGTGCAATGTCCGCACGAGACGTCATAGCCTGCCTGCCGATGGCGAGCGGCGCTACGAGATGGGAAAACTGGCTGCGGTGTTCAAGGCAGATGAAGCCAAGACCGGATGCCGGTATTGCGTTTCAGAGTGGATACTGAAACCGGGACAGGACGGTGTCGGTGCGCACAGCCATTAGACGAATGACGAAATCTTCTACGTCCAGAAATGCACACTTGCTGAATGTCTTCTTCCCCGGCGGCTTCGAGCGCGACAGGCCGAAGATAGTCGCCTGGCCTTCCGGAGATGCAAAGCAATGAACGCCTATGCCATTGCGGACCCCCATCGACCCGACTTGACCGTGTCGCATACCGGCGGCGCAACGTCACCAGGCGCATGTTCGGGCGGCTGATAAACTGGCGCCGCATCACCACTAGATACGATTGGCTGCCGCGCAACTACCGAGCCGCCTTGGCGCTGGTTTCAATCGTTGCCACTTGGACCTGAGATAGTCGCCAGCCTAAGCTGCTTCGCGCCTTGTAGAGCCCGATTGTCGATGGTGTTGTCGCTGGCAAGGTCATCGACAATCCGCTCTCGACCCTGGTACTTGGCGCGACGCTTGGCGACTATGCGTGTGCCCCAGCCCTCTTGCCCCAGCATGGCACCAGTCTGCGCGGCCTTATCGAAGCTGACGGTTCGCGGCGGGACTTCGCGCTCAACGAGTGGGAGCTGCCGCCGGCGCGCACAGGCGTCGCGCTGAGCCTGCGCACCGTTCGCACCCGTACGCACAAATTGACGTTGGATTTGAAGTCAGGCGCAGGAGAGTTATACGTGTCTTCACTCACGCTGAATAGAATAGCATATTCTCAAACCATCTCTCTAGTTTGAAAAACATCGCATTCCTTCACTCAAAGTGAATTAATCCGCCTATTCTCAAACCACAGACCTGACCGCCATGGTCACCATGGCCATGATCGCCGCCGCCATGGCCGACGGCGATGACGATCATGATCTAGGCGGCGGCAACTTCGGCACGCGCCTGCAAGCCGCGCACGTAATCGATGGCGCGCTGCGCGTGAGCGGCAACGGTGAAGACGGCGCGTTTATCGTGGCATGGCGGCCGCAGATGACATCGAGGGTTCTTCGCGATGGGATCCCTATGACCGGACGCGATTGATTAGGCGCTGGCGGTCTCTGCGTCGTAGTTGCCCTGCGCGCGCAACAGCTCATCTGCAAAGTTGAAGTCGTTGCGGTCTGACCAGTGCATAAGATCGCAGAGCAGGTCGGCAAGGCAGCTGTCAGGGTCAACAGCGTTATTTCTCATATAGGCGGCAAGCGCGGTTTCAGCGAATGCGGCGCGCCGGTTGTTTTGACCGTCGGGGTTGGGAGGTAGCGTGGCCATAAGCGTTCTCCTTTTTGTTTTTGGTGGCTGATGGTGCATGGAAAGACCGCCTAGAAGGGGAGCTCGCCATCGCGAACGGGACGGACCGTACGAATCGTGTCGGCCGGAGCCTCATGATTGAGGTCGAGATCGATCAGATAGTCGTCGATCCAGTGACCGAAGTCACAGCGCTCGCCGATTAGCTCCATGACTTCGCGTTGTTCAGCGTCGAGGACATCGTCGTCCAGACTGTAACAATTGAGGGCCGGATTTCTCATCGTGTCGTTCCTTTCTTTGGTGAGGTGAGAAGAGCCGTTTTAGGCGGCTGCTTCCCGGTCCTCGGTTTTGATTTTCCTCGAAAAGAAAAGGCCGCTTACGCGGCCTCCTCCTGATCGTCCTCATCGTCATCGGTGGCGCGCTCGTCCTGACGGAGCTTGCGGACGCGGGTATCGGCTTCGTTGGCGAGCTTTGCGAGCTGCAAAAGCTGCGTGCCGGAGAAGCTGTTGACGTCGTGGTAGTCGCCGTCAGCGTCTTTGTAGGTGCGGGCGAATGTGACGGAGAAGAAGGCACCCTTCTCGCTTTCGTTCTTCCAGATCGTGGCGACGATGGAACCGTTGCGCATCTTTTCGACGGGTTGGTTTTTGGACTTCTTGGACTTCTTCGTGTTGGTAGCCATGACGATTTCTCCTTTGCTGCATGGTGTTGTTTCAACGCCATCCGGTCAGACCGGCGATGAGCGGAGCGATGCACCGGAGGGGAACGGGCAACGCGGGAGCGCAGCGAACGGAGCGGGCCGCCCGTTGCATCATCCGATCCGCCAGGTCAGGTTTGGCGTACTGAATGAACACAACCCCATGCGGCGCCGAAAAGGAGCAGCCCATGGCAGCGCCAGAAGAAATCGATGTCGGAAGTTGGAATCACCCGTGAAAAGACGGGCCGAATCGCGGTCAGCGCGATCTGGATGATATTTGGAAAGCGGAACGTGCCACTTCGCCCGGCTCGTTCTTTTCGGCCGCCACACAGGCAGCGACGGCTCACGCCGGCGAACCTGACAGCTCCTCCGCATTGCCGCTCGCTCGCGGTGCTGGCAACAGCCCCGTTAAGATCCGCGCGAGGGATCGTGAACCGGATGGGCCGAAACCCGCCCGCGGTTCCGCAGGGGCCAGGACGGGGTTCGGGCGTGCAGCGCTAGAGCCCGGTTCCGTGTGACGGCACGCGCCCCGCAACTGCCCGCTAGATTGAACTACCCACGGCATCGCTGGAGCGCGATCCGTCACGCGCAAAGCTACTTCTTGCGTTCCTCTCATACCCGCCCGCGCTGCGCTCGTCCGTTTTGAGTCAGTCATTGTTTCCTTCGCATCGTTCCGCCCTTCCCATGCGGACCTTTTCATTGCAATGCCTCGCACCTTCGACGACTTGACGGCCGCAAGTTTTCGTTGCCGAAAGCCTCCTCCTCTTGACGTTCCGGCCGCTTCGCGGTGCAGCCCGCAGCCGAAGGCGCAGGACGACCTCCATGAAGGCCGCGATGGGCGCGGTCAAACCGATGGAGGAAATAATGAGAGTGCTGACTCAAACCGAGCTTTCGCGCATGACGAGACCCGAGCTGATGGTCCTGCTGCAAAGGATTTGCGCAGAGCTTCCGGACCTGGCGGAGAACGCGCCGGAACTGCGCGCGGCGCATTTCAACCTGACGAATATCCGCAGGGCCCTGACGCGCCCGGTCGGCCCTGGATTGCGGCCCTAAGCCGACGCCGCCGGGACGCGCCCCGGCGGCCAATCTTTAACTTAAAGATCGGGCCGTTCAGGCTGCTGCCAGGGCACGCGCTTCGTCCAGATCGTCATGCTCGAAGGCAGACGCCATGCGATTGATTTCAGTGCGCGAGAGCCCCAGCTCCGCCGCGCGCGCGCGCCAGTTCGCGACAGCCGCGCCAACCTGTGCGGCGATCTGCTTTGCTTCAGACTCATTCAGCTCAAAATACGCCGCAACGCTCATCGCCAGGGCGAGCGAAGCATCGTTGCTATCGAGATCGATCGCCGTGGTGAGGACCCTTGGCTTGATGTCGGTCGCACGGGATTGAGATCGTAGGCGGGTGCAAGGCGCCAGCCTGCCGTGCCCTCATAGAGAAAGGCGTGGTTGCGCAGATGATCGTCGGTATTTGAGATCAGGACGTTAAAGACGATCTGACGCCACAGGGCGTGCATATCTTCTTTCGGAGCGGCGCCATAGCGGCGCAGCGCATCGACAAACTCGAGATAGCTGCGCGCTTCATTGTCCTGCGCGCCCAGCATACTCATCGCCGACAAGAAGGGTATCCGTTCAGCGCCGACGCGATCAAAGCGCCGCAGTAATAGCACGGGCTTCTCGCCAGCCTGCTCAAGCCGCCAGTCAGGCAGCCTGAGCCCGGCATCACCGGCAAGCGTCAACGCGACAGCTTCCCAGCGCACATGATCGTAATCATCATCACGGCTTGGAAACTTGGCGATGGCGAGATGACCGTCGCGATCGCGAACAGAGGCTTTGGGGCGCCGCCCACCCAGCGATGATCCAGGCGCCAGGATCAAGCGCAAATCTTCATCGCGCGCGTCATCGGAAGAACCCGATCGGCAGCATTCAGAAGCCTTGGCAGATCGACAAGCGGCGGGATCCTTACCGCACCATCTTCGGCAAGGAAGGGACCGCCTTCCTCCGCGGTAAAACGCAGCGCGCCCTGCCGCGCCTCATCATTGACGCCCAGAAGGAAGTCGATCTCACGAAGGGTATGCCGCTGCTCACCGGCTTGTTCTGCCCGCCGCCGCTCCGCGCGGCGCATAAGGACACGTCCCCAGCGGTCCGGCGCTGAATCGCCGATGGCCCCAAACAGCGCGCGATCCGTATGAAAAGCGCCCTCACCTAGCGTGAGCGCCGGTTCGAGTGCAAAGCGCTCGCGATTATCCAGCCAGGCGCGATCATACTCAAAGGAGGCGCTGTCCCGGCCATTACGCGTACGCGCCCACAAACGCCCGACCAGGTGGGGCGTCCCGTGAAGATCGACATACACAAAAACCTCTTTGTCCATCACTCACGCTCCGGGGACGGTTTGCGCCGCTTGGTATGAATGCGCTTGGGCAGCGCTTCTTCCTCAAGGTCACGGCCGAGCTGGTCATGGGTGATGTCGGCAATGTCGGCGAGCTGCTTCTCAAACCCCAACACGAACAGCACGGAAGCGTAGTGGGCCATCAGCACACCGGGATCACCCTTTTCAATCTTGCCCAGGGTCTCACGATGTATGCCCGCCCGTTCGGCGAGAATGGTCATGGGAATCCGCCGCCGCCGCCGGGCGGCGCCGAGATCTCGCCCGAGCTTGCGGAGCGCCCGCAGGACGGGAATAGGTAAGGATCGTTCTCTTTTGTCCATTGTCATAATACTGTCGGTAGTTAGCGACATTACGCATGTTAATGTCGAGATTAACCGACAATATACATGAGACGCTGCCGAACTGCAAATTTATCCCCTTAATGTCGGTAAATATCGACTTTTTATTCCTTAACGTCGATACTAGCCGACATATTATATACGGATAAGGTCCGGCAAGGGAGCAGCACCAACACCATGGTCATGATCACCATGGCTACCGCATGATGATCGCCGCGACGCGAATAGCGTCGTCAATGACGGCCATGGCGACGATACAGGTGGACACAGCGTCGCCCTCCGCCTGCACCGGGGCAGAGGTCCGCCACGAGCATCACTTTCCTTTTCGGTGTCTGCGGGGTCTTTTCTTGTCAGCTCGTTTTGCGGCTTGCAGGGTGAGCTTGATCGATGCGTCGACAATGTCCCAAGTCCCGGCTTTCTTTGCTTCAAAATCCGTGCGGGCCTGATCTTTGATCAGGCTGTGCGACGAACCCCCCGGGGCCCGTTCCGGGTCCTTGTTGCGTTCGTTGATAACGTCTCGATAGCCTTTCCGCGCCTGCTCAGCCGTTCCGGGACCGTCAATGCCTTCGACGCCCTGGGTACGCATCTTCCGCTCCCGGTTCGCCTTTGAAAAATCAAGCCGCTTCGTCACCGGCGCGCCCTCCTCTGACGCCGAATACTATATCACTCGATCGGGGGCTGCATTGCAGCCCCCGATCAAGCGCAGCCGTTGCATGAAGCCTCACGCCGCCGCATCGCGCCGGGCACATTGCAAGCCATGCAGGTAATCGACAGCGCGCTGGGCATGGGCGGCAGCGGTGAAGACCGCGCGCTTATCGCTGCGCAGTACCTGAAGCCAGGAGCCGATATAGGAAGCGTGATCCGGACGATCTTCAAGCTTGAGGCCAAGATCGGCACATAGGAAGGAAGCGCCCAACTCAGCGACCAGCTCTTCCTTGGCGTAGCCAACATCGCCGTAGCGCTGCTGTTCGAAGCTGCGATCAAGGCGTGACGGATGGCGAGTCCAGTGCACGCTCTCATGGGCGAGCGTGGCGTAGTAGCTTTGCGCATTAATGAACGCCTCAAAGGACGGCATCTGAATGTGATCAGACGCCATACGATAGTATGCAGAATTTCCACCATTCTGGATGCTTGCACCGACCTTGGCGAAGAACGCTTCGGCATGGGCAAGGCGCTCATCGGGGTTCGAAGTAGATTCAGCGCGCGCGTAGTAATGCGCCGGCAAGTCTTCGATCTGCTCGACATTGAAGACCGTATAGCCCTTCATGAAGGGGATGGTGACGTCAACGTCATCGCCGGTCTTTTCATCGACGTCAGTTTTGACGAT
Organism: Methyloceanibacter methanicus; assembly: GCF_001723285.1. GTDB lineage: Bacteria > Pseudomonadota > Alphaproteobacteria > Rhizobiales > Methyloligellaceae > Methyloceanibacter > Methyloceanibacter methanicus. The sequence goes on from NZ_LPWG01000011.1 coordinate 223,668, forward strand.
CGTATTGGCGTAGACAACGGGTGCGCCCTTCTCACCCTTGCGGACATGACCGCCAAGCTCTTTGGCTTGCCGGAAGGTCATCCAGATGGGTGCTGCAAAGCTGCGTTCCATCGCTGATGCCCAGAGCGTCAGGATGTTGATCCCGCTATAGGTCTCGCCATTAAAGCGCAAAGGCCTCGATACAGGCCCGGCAGCGTGCGCCGCATTCCAGGGCTGCGTCCAAGGTTTGATGCCCTGTTCCAGGGACCGAACGATCTGATCGGTGATGCGGCTATAGATGTCCTGCCGTGCTGAATTGTCTGAAGTCATGATGTGTCTCCTTTCGCTGGTGTTCCTCAAGACGCGAAAGAAGACGGCCGGGCGCACAAGCCGGCCGGTCACTGCCGAAGGCAGCTACGGGCAACACGGCTCATGAAATGAGTGGTGCGGGCAGCCCGTTGACCGGACGGCGCGTCCGGCCAAAGTACGCATTAGAGATTGAGAAAAAGCAGGAACGGAGAAGAACGGTTATGCCAGGCCGCAAGCGGCGAATATACATTGGGCCAACGCCAACGCAGAAAGGCCGATAGCTGAAACTAGGCCAGCCAGGATGACCCAGGCGTACGGCTCGTCATGCGGTCGTATGTGTCCTCGGCAGTGTCTTCGTCCAGTTCAAACCGAGACGGTGCCTCGCCCAAATGCAGCAATGAGATCGTGAAGTCATACTGGCCCGAAAATAGGACCGCTTCTTCACATGGCTCCTTGAGCCAAATTTCCGCATCGTGAATGGCCATCCCCTTGCTGCCATGAACAAGGTGACGCTGCGCAGCCAGCGACAAGGGCGGAATTGAGATTGGCGGCTGGTTTACAGTCCGAAAGTAGGCGCCGGTTTTCAACGCCGGCGTGCTTGACCGCGCCCATAGAATGAAGCCGTCGCGCGAGACGACCAGAATGGCGCGTCGCTCGGTATATTGAAGCCAGCGCAGAACAGAAGCCATGAGGGATACGTTGTAGCGATCGGCACATATACAAAGGGCCTCAAGGTCGGGCTTTGCTCTCCCTTCGATTTGACGGCGGAAGTCATCTAACGGCATGAGCAGTGTAGCCGCGAAATCATTGGCCTGGCTTTCCACCTGCCGGTATTCCGAGTCCCACGACGCCATATCCTGCTCACCGCATGTGAAGCCATCCGGATATTTCAGACGATGCAAAAGGTAATGGCCGAATTCATGTGCAAGGGTGAAGTTTATGCGACCGGGCGAGCTGATCGCACTGTTGTAGATAATCCCCCAGCCCTTCTTTCCGTTGGCGGCAGGAATAAGCGCGCCCTCGAATCCCGGGAGTTCACCGCCCATCACATGAGTGATGGGATCATCCGGAAAGCGCTGCCGCGAATAATCGAGCGCTAGCTGGCTTACGTTCACCGGGAACCGATCTTGTTCAAACGCGGCGTTCAGGATCGTGGTAAGAGCGTTGGCCCAACGTTTTGGCGACCACTGCTCGTTCATTCCTCGTCACCAATAAGCTTCGCCATCGCGCGAATCTTCTTTCTGGTTTCCGGGGTCATGCGCCGGTACTCACGATAAAATTTCGCGTCGATCGAGTCTGCTTCCGTAATCTTCTCCTCCTCATCAATGAGGTATTCGATTTCGACCCCGAGCTGATGGGCGATTCTCGCGACCTTTTCGGCCGAAGGCCGGGGTGGATTCTTGTTCTCCAGCTCCCAAATATAGCTCTTGCTGGACCCGGTGAGGTCCGCCAGCTTTTCCAGCGTCAGACCCTTTTCCTTCCTAAGCTTTTGAATCTTTTCCCCTAGTGCAGTTGGCATATAGGCCTCTTTCCTCGTTTTTTTGGCTGTTCGTTATTCCGAACTTTATCACCTTGACTTCCGATAGGCAAACTGCCATATTGTGTTCAGAGTAGCGAACTTTTTGTATCTAAATTTCAAACCGCCTGGAGGATAGGCAAATGATGAAGGACTTCGACAACGGGCACGGCCAAGGCCAGAGCGGCCGCCCCACTGACGAGGAGCACGGCAAGCCGGATCAAGAGAAGAAGGACGTCACGATTGTCGTCAACGGGCGCGAAAAGACTGTGCCCAAAGGCGAGTATTCGTTCGATCAAATCGTAGCGCTCGCCTTCGATCCCGTCCCGACCGGCAACAATATCGTTTTCACGATCACGTATCGCGGAGGGCACGGCCACAAGCCAGAAGGCATTTTGGTCGAAGGCGAAAGCGTCAAGGTGAAGGACGGCATGATCTTCAATGTCAAAGCAACTGATAAATCATAGCCCGGACCTGCAAGCTCTAGTGGATGATGGGTACGAGGTGGAGATCAGGCAGGGCCACCTCGTCATCCACAATGTCCCCTACGTGAACGCAGAGCGGAAGGTAAGGCGCGGCGCCCTGGTGTCGATCCTTGATGTCGCCGGCGATAGAACTGCGAAGCCGAGCACACATGTCGTCATGTTTACCGGCGAGCAGCCGTGCGATAAACACGGGCGCGAGCTTCCGCAGATCAAGCATCAGGTGAAGCGTACGGCCATCTGCGATGATCTCGTGAGCGAACGCTCGTTTTCGAGCAAGCCAGTCGGGGGGCAAGGCTACAACGACTATCACGAAAAGATGACGGCCTACGCCGCAATCCTGGAAAGGCACGCACGAGCGATTGATGCGAACGCCACAGCGCAAACGCGGCGCGTGATCGAGTCACAAGATGCCGACGCGATCTTCAAATATATTGATACGGCCTCCAGCCGCGCTGGCATCACGGCGGTTAGCAAAAAGCTCGCGCTGGATAATGTTGGCATCATCGGTCTGGGCGGCACCGGATCATATGTGCTGGACCTCATAGCCAAAACGCCCGTCCGGGAAATTCACTTGTTCGACGGTGACGATTTCTTTCAGTACAACGCCTTCCGCTCGCCCGGCGCGCCCTCCGTCGAGCAATTGAAGGCAGTTCCCAAGAAGGTCCACTACTGGGCTGCACGCTATGCGCCGATGCGTAACGGCATCATCCCCCATGACTTCCATATCGACGCCTCCAACGCTGATTGCCTCGAAGGCATGAAGTTTGTCTTTGTTTGTGTCGATCGCGGTGACGCTAAACCCCCGATCATCGAGAAGCTCGAAGAGCTCGGCATTCCTTTCATCGACGTGGAATGGGCATCGACGTGGTCGATGACAAGCTGGAGGGCATCCTCAGAGTTACGACAAGCACGCTGGATAAGCGGGAGCACATCAGAAACAAGAATCGTATCGGCCTTACCGGCGGCGATGCCGACGGCATCTATTCGCACAACATTCAGATCGCGGACCTCAACGCCCTCAACGCAGCATTGGCGGTAGTTAAATGGAAAAAGCTGTTTGGGTTCTATCTTGATTTGGATCAGGAACACTTCGCAGCTTATACTTTGGATGGAAACGTAATAATCAATGAAGATAAGCTATGAAAGCACCAATATTAATAGAACACCGCTTCGTTAAAGCCATTCCGGAAAATTTGGAAGAACGAATACTATATGTTTCTATGGACTACGCCACCGTCGTGCACAAATGTTGCTGCGGCTGCGGCCACGAGGTCGTAACCCCGCTCAGTCCTACCGACTGGAGGCTGACGTACGACGGGGTGTCAGTCTCCTTGTCCCCCTCCGTCGGCAATTGGGGCTTCGCGTGCCAATCCCACTATTGGATCGATAAGAGCGTGGTGAGATGGGCCGGCCAGTGGACCCCCGAGCAGGTCGAAGCAGGCCGAGCGCGGGATCGCTTGATGAAGCAGCAATACTATGGGGCCCGCAAGCCTGCCGAATCCAAAGAGAGCGCTACAAGCAGTCCTCGACCGGGGCTTTGGTCTCGGCTACGGCAGTGGTGGTCACGCTAGCGGCTTTGCACACAGATTGAGATTGATGCTTGATTTTGAGATGACCACGGACGGATACCTTGCCTCGGTGACCTATGCTGCGGTCCTGCCGCGCACTTCATTGAGCACCTGCACTAATGCTTGCACATCCGCCGCAGGAAACAGACCGCTAACGCCCTGGTCGTCGAGGTCCGTGAACGGGCTTTCATAGAGCCGGCGCGGGTCGATGAGTCCGCGCTCGGTCAGGTAATCGATAATTAGATCGACAAACTCAATCTGATTGGCCGTCATTGTCCGTCCATCCATGAACTCGGCCAAGGCATGCTTGGCTGCTTCGCGGTCAAGACCAACGAGCGAGCGAATGAAAAGCCCGAGGCCGCCGTCCGCGCGAATGCGATCCAGATCTTCCGAGCTACCAACCGCCTCGTCGACAAATATACGCTCCAGTTCCGTAAGGTCCTGCGGCGTGAGCTGCTCGTTTCGTTTGAGCTTTTGAATTGTAATGTGATCTTTGTGCTGGGACAGGAAATGGCGAACCTTCATTAGAAAGCGCGCCTTGTCCGTGCCCGACGCCCCAATGGGCAGAGTGACGTCAACGCCTGGACCGATCTCGTCTTCAAAGTCGGTATAGACGATATTCCGCTCGCCGGGCTCAATCAGTTTGAAAAGCTGGCGCAGCCGACGGCGCAGCGTCTCCAGGATCGGAAGATTGATGTCCTCCCAATACTGGTCTGTCTGCACTTCCAGAATGAGCGCCATCTCGGCGGAGACCATAGGCACATTGCCCAGTTCTTCTAGCTGCGAGGCGATCCCCATGATGCGGGACTGAAGCGCCACAAAAGCCGGATCGGCCCGCAACAAAGCAAGCTGCGTCATCAAGATGAGGTAATCAAACTGCCTAGCCGCCAAATCGTCATCGACAACGGCGCTTGGCAGTGCGGCGATATGTTCGGCAAGCTCAGTGCGATCTTCTGTCGTTAGGTCATTCCATGCTTCTTTGGCCTGGAACTTCTCGACGTGCCGGCGCTGCGGCCGAACGATAAAGTTATCGAGGCTCATGCCCTGAACCTCTTCAAAGAGGTGCGCGACTAGGCCCTTGCGCAACACAATAAGCGACTCGGCGTCGGAGTCCTGGCTCCGCTCGTCTAACTCACCGATAAGATCAAGGCGTGCGCGGAAGAGCTTCTCACCTAGCGAAGCGCCGACACCGCCTTCGGTGACCGGTGGATTCTGATTGAAAAACTCGAAGTTCTGGCAGAAGTCGAAAACAAGGAAGCGGTCCTTGTGCCGTCTAGGGCCGAACAGATCAGGACAAAGGCGGGTCCCGCGCCCTATCATCTGCCAGAATTTTGTCTTCGAGCGAACGATCTTAAAGAAGACCAGGTTTACGACCTCGGGCACGTCAATGCCGGTATCAAGCATATCGACTGAGATTGCGATATGTGGCGCCTTGTCCACATTGGAAAAGTCATCAATCAGCGATTGGGCGTACTCGGTTTTGAAGTCGATGACCCGCGCAAAATGCCCCTTAAGGTGCGGATAGTTCGCATCGAAGCGCTCGGCAATGAAGTGCGCGTGGTTGTGATTTTTGGCAAAGATAATGGTCTTGCCGAGTCTGTCGCCTCATTCACCTTGAGGCCGTGGGTCACGACGTGCTCAAGCACCTTGTCCACTGTATCAGCGTTAAAGAGCCACTTGTTGACCGCAGCAGCGTCTACGCTGTCAGGAACGGTCCCGTCCTCTGACCATTCAAGTGCGTCCCACTCTTCCTTCTCGTCCTCCGGAAGATCGTCATACTTGATGCCCTGGCGCTGAAACTTCAGCGGCACTGATACGGCCTCGGGCGGGACCAGATAGCCGTCCGCAACCGCTTTATCGAGATCGTAAGAGTCTGTCGGCACGCCGCGCTCAAGCTCGAAAAGCCCGTAAGTATCGCGGTCAATCTCATCGCGTGGCGTGGCTGTCAGCCCGACCAGATAACTATCGAAGTAATCGAAGATTGCCCGGTATTTGCGGTAAACAGAGCGGTGGGCTTCATCAATGACGATGAGGTCAAAGTGACCAGGACCAAACCTCCGGACACCATTCTGCATTTCGTCGATCAGTCCTACCATCGTCGGATAGGTCGAGACGTAAACGCGGCCTTCGGTTGACTTGTCGGTAACAAGGTTGACCGGCGCAACGTGGGGAAGGTGCGCCTTGAAGGCATTTACCGCCTGGTTTACGAGCGCAACGCGATCGGCAAGAAAGAGCGCACGCTTTACCAGGTTGGCGCGCATGAGTTGGTCAATTAGCGCAATGACCGTGCGGGTCTTCCCCGCGCCAGTCGCCATGACAAGAAGCGCCTTACGTTGACAATTCTTCTCGAAGGCCTCGCCAACGCGGCGAATAGCACGGTGTTGATAGTGCCGTTCGACGATATCGCCATCGATGTTAACCGCCGCCAGAGACTTGCGCGCCGTCCGGCGCTGAATGAGTAGCTCCAGCTCGTCCTTTTTTAGGAACCCCTGAACGCTTCGCGGCGGATAGCTCTCATCGTCCCACATCCAATGCTCATAGCCGTTGGTGTAGAAGATCACCGGCCGGCGGCCGAACTGCTTCTCTAGGCAATCGGCATAGAGCTTGGCCTGCTGCTGACCAACGCGTGCGTCACGCTTTGTCCTCTTGGCTTCAACCAAGGCAAGCGGCTTTCCGTCGTCACCCCACAACACATAATCGACGAATCCCTCGCCCGTGTTATTGGGCATGCCCGCTACCGGGAACTCACGATCACGCTCTTGATCGAGTGGCCAGCCGGATTCGTGCAAAAGAAGATCGATGAAGGCATCGCGGGTCTGCGCCTCGCTGTAATCATGCGTGTCGGTCGCCGCCTCATTTGCATTCCTGACCGCAGCAATTTCAGCCTTTAGCTTTGCAATCTGCGTCTCAAGCTCTGCCCGTTGTTCCTCAGTCTGGATGCGCGCAGACTCCGCCTCCGCCTGAGCCTGCTCCTTGTCTGCATAATCCTTGGCGATGGTCTGCAGTCGCGCGAGCGTTGTCTCCTCGACCTGCGTCGTTTTCGGCAAGTCGCCTGGAGCGAACTGAACTCCCGGATTTGGCTTTATACCCCTCGCGTAAGTGCGTACGAGCCAATAGGAAAAATGAAAGAGCTCGCGCAGCGTGGTAGTCGCGGCCTGCGCTGCCACGGGGCGCGTGTCATGAACGGCCCGATTCCCAAGGTCTTTGATAATTCGCGCCTTAGTTACCAGCGCACTGCCGACAAGGGCGCGAAAGCTCCCTTCATGGATCAGCGCAGAAAGCGTGTCGTTATAGGGCTGGCGCAGCGCGGCATCATGCGCATACATCCACTTCACGGCGGTCTCCAAAGCCAGCCGCGCATAGAAGCAGGCTGCCCGTGGGTCGTTCAGCGCTGCAACCTCTGCCTTGCGGGCATGGTCGAAAACCGGTGAGAAATCAGATTGCAGGAAGGAAAACTGGCTCATTCAGCTCCCCCGTTTCCTAGCTGCCTTTCAAGCGACTGACGAACCAACCCGATCACATATGGTACTTCGTCGATAGTGCTGAGCCGCACCTCAACGTCGCCATTACCCCAACGGCCGAGGCCCGCCACATCTTTGCAGAGTCCTCTGGGATCACTGATTTCGGCGAAAGCCATGTTGAGCGAAAGCCTGAGCTGCTTCGCTTGGGGCACAACATCGACGAAGTTCGTCTCGGCCTTGTAAGCGACATAGAGCTTCAAGAATTCTTCAGTCACACAGGGATCGAGCGCGAGGACCTCCTTGCGAAAGGCCTCGAACAGCTCTCGCATGTTAGGAGTTAGTAGGTGCGGATGATCTTCGATCGAATAGGTGGCAGTCGGAGCCGCCTTCGGCCGATAGACCGCCAGGATTTCTGGTGAAAGGTGCGGTGCTCGCCAAACACTCGGAGCCATCCCAGCCAAATTGGCGGCGCGCGCCTTGATGGCTGCTTCATCCCATCGATCTAATTGACCAAGGCCTGCGTTAACGCGGAGTGGGCTCTCTCGAAAGCCTCCCGGCATGTCTCGCTTTTCGAGGAAAGGCTTGTCGCTGTACTCCGAGTTGTATCCCGTAAGTGTTAGATTCCCGAGCGTATGGAGCCACGTCTGATGGATGCGCTCCCACTCCGGACCCAAAGCACTTTTCCATGCAGCCGACAAATCATCGTTCTGCGGCATGATGTGCTCGATGGTGTACTCATCAACATTCACGCGCTCCTTCCGATCGTAGTTTTCGAAGCGGCGCAGCCAGTAGCTTCGGCTTCTGAAATTGTAGAGATCACGCGTCTGCATATCGCGTACGAATTCGTCATCATTCGGAAAGCGCCTGTACGAGGGAAGAGTAAGGAAGTGGGCCTTGATGCTTTCTAGATAGCGATCCTTCTTGAGCGCCTTGGTGAAGGTTGCGAAAGTCTTGTTCATCGAGTTCGTCGGGATCGAACAGATCGCACGGCGGAACACATAGGCCTCAACCAAACGGACTACCTCAACCAAGTCCGCCTTCTGAAGCAGGCTGGTCGCGTAATCATGATAGAGTTCAAGAAGGAACGGATACGCGACATCGACCTTAAGCTCCCGAAGGTCGTGCAGCGCGAGCCTTAGATCGCTCTCGCCCTCTTGCCCGAGCGCCATCGCGCAGAAATATCGGGCAAAGTCACGAATATCCTTGACGAGAGCTTCAACACCCGCTGCCGCCGTCTCAGGCGTGCGCGCGTGGCCCTTAAAGGCCTCGTACACTTCGTCAAGCCGAGGAATCTCACCGGTCTTAACCGTCAAATAATGGCGCATAAAGGCGTCGAAGTACGTGTCATAGGCTTCCTGACCGAAGGCAACCTCCATAGGCCTCCAGAACTGCTCATAGAGCCGCGTCTGAAGCTTCGGCTCCAGGCCCATCAGAATGAAATTGCGGATCAGGTCAGCCTGACTGAGTTCGCGGCCAGTCGAATTCATGCTTTCGAAAATGAGCTGTGGATTGTCCTGGTCGCGATTTAGAGCGATGTCCACCACGACAAGCTTTGCAAGCCCGTTGCAAACCGCCGTGAAGTCCCCACTGCAACCAGCAATCAGCTCCTCAAAGAGCGCAAAATTCTGCTTCACGCGTAACGAGTAATCGTCCGGCTCGTCGTCACCGGATACGATTGCCGTCAGCGTGGCCTTGTCCGTCTGCGAGAGCAACAGCTTGTGATGCCGTTCACCCGCCTCCTCCGGATTAAGCAAATAGTAATTGCGAAGCTTGCGTGCTGAGAAGCCATCTACAGGCTCGGACTCACCGAGGGCATTAGCGAGGGCCGCAAGGATGAGCGTCACCGTCGTCAGTCGTTGCTGGCCATCGATCACCAGCATCGGCGACTGATGGGAAACTTGAGATAGGCCCGCCTCGATGTAGACAATTGACCCAACAAAATGCACTGAGATTTCGTCGTTGCTACCGGTCCGGACGATATCATCCCAGAGCTGTCGACATTCTTTGTCTGTCCAGGAGTAGGTCCGCTGGTAGATGGGGATCACGAACTGGGGTGACTTCTTCAGGAAGGCGAGGAAGCTTGCTTCGGTTGCTTTCATATCAAAGCTCCCCCCGAAAGGCGCGGCTCTGAAGCGACGAAAAAAGCGCTTCAAGTTGCTCCAAATGCGCCCGCTCGTTTTCTACCAGAGCATTTCGTTCACAAATTCTGCTCTTAAACTTGTTTTGCTCGGCTGCCTCCGGCACCAAAATTTCCACGGGATAGATTCGGCTGCCGGAGACCAGCGGCTGCGCCGAACGGCTCGCGTACTGATTTAGGTTCGCGTAGCGGAGGGCGTCGGCGAGATACGTCGTATCTATTGAGGCGTCCTTCTTGGTAACGATCAGTGCGTTGTCCGTTACCCAGGCCGGAGCGGCGGTTACATGGACGGCGCCGCAATAGACGCCCACGCGTCCAATAACAATAGTCCCCTCCGGCACCCGAAATTCATCGTGGTAACCGTTTATGCCGTTTCCTCCGTAGACCGGATAAGTACCGTGACGTTGGTTTTTCGAGGTAAGGCCTTCGCCGCTGCTGACCTTGATAATCGAGCCAAGCGCCCTTTTTGTTAGACCCTTCGGGTTATTTCGCGGGTCGCCGAACATCTCGCAGAAGATCGCCTGACCAAGTTCGCCGAGTCGATCGACGGCGCGTCCGCGAAGACGTCGAAGGTCATCTGCATTATCCAAAATAGCTGCGATACGGTTTTGCTCATGGAGTGGCGGAAGGGGAATTTGGGCAAGCTTCACGATCTTATCTGACACAGCCGGGTAGCTCTGGCCCGTCGCCTGCTTGACCATGTCGGCGACGAACTTCCGTGACTGCACCCAATGAAATAGATATCGCCCCGCGAGACGCTTTTGGTCGGGTCGAAGCACACAAAATCCCGTTGATGCGGTTGCGCCATTTAGCTCGTCAGGAACATACGCGACCGCATTTAAATTCGGCCTCACTGTGGAAACAAGAACGTCACCAGACTCAACGATCTGCCTAGCCCGACTAGGCGCTTCGGAAGTTGGTATTTCCCCGTTGATCGCTATCGTCTTTCGGTCATGCGGGACGCTGCTGATGTCGATATATCGAAACGATCCCCCTCCGCCCTCTCGGGCCGGATTCCACGTTTGGACGGTCTCGACACACTCGCCGATTGGAACAGCTCTTAGGACATTGCTGGTCATCCGAGCATCGCCTCCAACTTCGTAAGGCCTCAGAGATTTGTTTCTCCAGCCCGCGAAGCTCGCGAATGATGTCGTTCGGCGCGTCATGATGCTGTTCTTCGTGTTCAATCTCCTTGTACCGATTGAGCGACAGATCATAGCTACCGGTCGCGGCAATTTCGGCTTTGGGCACGCAAAAGCTTTGTGCCGTGCGGGGATTTTCACGCTCCTGCTCCTCACGCTCCTCCCACCGCATCAGCACATCCGGCAGGTTGTTCTTCGCGTGCTCGTCCTCAGATAATGCCTCGACCGGTACCGGCCCTAGCTTTTTAGGCGGCAGAAGCGGCGTGCGTTTGTCATCAAGGGAGTATCCGTCAGACTGAAGATCGTAGAACCAGACATGATCGGTGCCGCCGACGCCGGTCTTGGTAAAAATTAGAATTGCTGTAGCAACACCGGCATAGGGACGAAACACCCCAGTGGGCATTTTGATCACGGCATCGAGCTTATGCTCCTCCACCAGTATACGACGCAGCTCCTTGTGAGCCTTGGATGAGCCGAACAGCACACCATCGGGCACAATCACGGCCGCGCGCCCGCCGGTCTTAAGCAGCCGAAGAAAGAGCGCAAGGAAGAGCAACTCAGTCTTTTTCGTTTTGACGATCTGCTGAAGGTCTTTGGCCGTCGCTTCGTAATCAAGTGATCCCGCAAAAGGCGGATTGGCGAGGACGAGCGAATATTTTCCGGCATCAGCCGCGTGGTCCTGGGCCAGGCTGTCGCGGTAGCTGACATCAGGGTTTTCTACGCCGTGCAGAGTCATGTTCATGGCACCAATGCGTAGCATCGTCGCGTCAAAGTCGAAGCCGTGGAACATGCCTTCGTGGAAATGCTTGCGCTTCATCTCATCGCGGAAGAGCTTTGGATGGTTCTCGCGCAGATATTCGCCGGCCGCGACGAGGAAGCCGCAAGTACCAGCGGCAGGATCACAGATCACGTCGTCCGGCGTCGGCTTCGTCAGTTCGACCATCAGCCGGATAATGTGACGCGGCGTACGAAACTGACCGTTCTGGCCAGCGCTCGCGATCTTGCCGAGCATGTACTCATAGAGGTCGCCCTTGGTGTCCCGATCCTCCATCGGGATTTTGTCGAGCATCTCGACAGCCTTGGCGAGCAGCGCCGGATTGCTGAAGCCTAGCCGCGCATCCTTCATGTGCTGGCCGTAGCTTGAGCCCTCCTCCCCGAGCGTCCGCAGGAAGGGAAAGACATGCTCGTCGACCACCGTCATCATTTCGCGCGGCTCGAAGTTCTTGAACCGCGACCAGCGCATGTCGGCGTAGGGTCGCCCCTTGTCGTCGTTACCTTCAGGGAAGATGCGGCGCTCGATCGGTATGCCTAGAGCTTCAGCTTTGCTTTCCTCTAGCGTCTGCAACTCATCGAGGCGCTTTATGAATAATAGATAGGTGATCTGCTCGATGACCGAGAGCGGGTTCGACACGCCTCCTGACCAGAAGGCATTCCAGATTTGATCAACTTGGTTTCTTATTTCGCCGGTCAGCATAACAACGCGCCCCCTAGTTATCGCCAACCGCGAGGTTGGTTATATGTTCTTCCGTATTCTTCATTTTTTCTTTGAGTTTATCAATCTCTGATTGAATTTTCGCAAGCTTATCGTATTCCGCGACAATCTGGGCTTGGGCCTCCGGGCTCGGGATGGGCACTTCCAGATGCTTCAGCTCACCCATTGCGACGTTAGCAATCGTGGTGCCACCAGCCATTCCCTGAAGGAGGGATTGCGCGATGGGCGAACGGAGATAGCCGAGCAAAACCTGCGGGTCGCCGATGGCGCTTCCCTTGCGCAGCCGGATTATGACAAAGGACTGTCCGGGAACGACAGGCACGGGTTTGCTCTCGGCGATTACTTTCGCTGTGACCAACGTCGATTTGCCAATGGTGCCCTTGATCGAGAGCAAGATGTCTCCTGATCTCAGAATGGAGCTTTCGATTTTGGCGGCGCCCGACTGCGGAAGTTCACTTAGCTTCTCCGGCAGATCCAAGCGCCCATTTTTGATGTCCGCGAGCAAAGCTTCCCGCACCTCAAATAAAGCTCCTTTGCGACCGCGGGGGAGAGCCTGTGGCCTTCGCACGTCCGCAATATCCGAAAGCCTCACCGTCTCCCGGTTTCTAAGAAGCTCTCTGTTGCGCCTGCTCTCGGCGTCGAGCACGTAGCGGTCGACTAACAGGTTGAAGGCTGATTTCGACAGCTCAGCAAAGGTACAATCAACAGACAGAGGGTGCCTACCATCGCCTGCCACCAGCTTACTAAGCGTCCGGTTATCCAGAGTTTCAGGATCACTTGCATCAATGAACCTTACGGACTGCTTGCTATTCTGGAGCCGATCCTTGTCCGAAAAAACGAGCGCCGAAACAGCCATGGCGCTCCTGGGCCAAGCGCCGCGCGGCAGGGAAACCACGGCCTCCAGTCCGTCGTCATAAACGAGCTCTTGCTTGAAGGCCGCATCTCTGCTCGATGTTCGGAACAGCAACCCATTACCGACGACGACAACACTCCTCCAGCGTCCGATATGTGCACCCCACCGGGCACCAAGCGCCTCGGTACTTGCATAATCGCCGATCGTTTCGAGCTTCTGGCGCATGCCAATCGGCGGGAAGATCAGCGCATGGTCATAAGCCTCTCGGCCCTTCGGCTCGGCTGCCAGGGAACTTATCGGCTTCACGCTAACCTGAAGTGTCCGTTCGCACGCCGAGGCAAGCATCGAAAGGATGGGCACCAAACTCTTCTGCTCAACACTAAGATCAACGTGGGCTTGCTTCGACAGATTCCAGGCGGGACGCATCACGAAGGAAAAAGCGCACTGGATTCGCGCGCCCTTCCCGGCGTCAAGAATCGCCAGCACTCTGTCGGATAGCTCCTTGGAAGCCCAGGTTTCTGGCGTGCAATACTGTAGAACTGACTCAGCGATTTCGCTTACTGGCTGTCCAGTGTTAAGGACATCCAGCAAAGCGCGACGGAGACTCTCAAGCTCACCGGGCCGAAGCTCGGCCAACAGCCGCGCAACGTCTTCCGCGTTTTCAGCACAAAGAGTCTTTGCAACTTTCGTCGGCTCCGCGAGAACGAATTCGGCGGATACATCCTTGAACGAGGGCAGACCCTTCAATCTGGCCGCCGGAAGCCGCGACCATAGAAGCATGAGAGAAAGGGCCGTGCCGGCATGGACCGGGTCGAACCGCAGGCCGCGTAGCGCGTCGGCCAAGACGAAGTGACTTAAGACAGTATCCGCTTTCATCTTTTCCCCCTAACTTCGCTTGTAGGCCGTGATAACGGTGTTGCCCTCGGCCACAACCACCAGTCCACCCTTGTCTCGGACCTTTAGTAACAACCCGCGCTCGCGGTTGATTTCTTCCAGGCGCCGATCGACCTCGCGCCGATCGAGGACATATTTGTCCTGCTCGCACCGCCCTTGATTAAGGGCCAGGTCGATCATGGCTCGGCCGATCGCCCTTTGGTTCATTCGTAAATCGCTGTGTTTGCTAAGGCGCATGGCCGTCTCCAATCTCCGTTGTCGCCTATATGTCGTCCTCCTGACTTAAAAGTCAATAGCTGATTGTTTTTGGATTGTGAAATTTTTTACATGTCCGACCGGCTGCCGGAGCCATCGCCTTTCTTGGGCTTCGTCCTGCGGACGTTCACCAGGCTCGTGTCGATCATGTCCTTGAGGTGAGCGGCATAGTGCTTCTCGATCATCTCGACGCTCGTGCGGCAGTTCTTGGCCACCTGGTAGATGTCCGCCCCCTCTAGCAGACGGAAGCAGATATAGCTGTGGCGCAGGCTGTAGGCCGTGCGCGCCTTACCGTTGCGATCGAATTTGAGGTTGTTGTCGCTGAGGATCCCGTTGAACATTTTTTTGAATTCATTCGGGAAAAGCTTGTCGGTGGCCTTGGGCGCTTCCGCCGGCACCGACTCAGCGCCGTCACCAGCGGCCTGCGCCTCTGTTGGGCGCCTGCGCGCGAGCAGCCTTTCGAAGGGGCGCACCGCCCCCGGCATGCTCTTGCAGTAACCGACGCCGCGTTTGCCGCGGACTTCGATCTCTAAGATTCGCTCGTTTGTGGCCTCGTCATCGACGACCTGCACATCGCGGAATTCGAGAAGCTTTACCTCGTCTGGGCGAAGCCCCGTGTTTGCCATGAAGAGCACGAAGTCATGCAGCTGCTCCGCGTGCCATTGGAAGCGCTTGTTTTTCGGGTTTGAGGCGTTCTTCCGGGTTGCCTCATAGAGCTGCTTATACTCATTCGGCGTGAACCAGGCCGCCGCTCGATCTTGCTCTGGCGGCGATAGGGATCTGAAAGGTTTGGAACATGGTCCAGCCAGCCATGGCGCTGGGCGGTTTTCAGGACCATGCTTAGGGTCACGATTTCGTTGTGGATGGTGTTGCGGGCAGGCGGCTTCCACGGCTTTGCCTCGGCGGCGCTGTCAGCCTCCTGAAGTTCTTTCTTGGGTTCGGTCATCCGGTGGACGCGGTATTCCTGCGCCAGGCCGGATGTGATTTCGGAGACGACCTTTTTTCCAAAGAAGGGCAAGAGGTGCAGGCGGATACGGTCCTTGTGGCCGCGCACCCATTTTGGGCTACGGCGACCGCGGGTGATGGCCTCGTATTCTTCTTCGAACTTCTTCGCTGCCTGGGCGAAGGTTTTGCCGGCGCTGAGCTCGCCATAGCGGTCTTTGGCGCAAAGCTGAAAATACCAGTCCTCGGCGATGTCCTTGGCCTTGGCGAGGCTCCTTTCCTTGGTGCTTTTTCGCCATTCCTTGCCTTTGAGGAATGTCGAGCAGTGCCAATTGCCGCCGTCGCGACGGCGGTAAATGCGGACTTTGTCGCCTAGGGTTCTGTGTATTTCCATGGGCTCTCCCGTTTTGTGCGATTTTGTGCGAGTCTTGTGCGACTGATATTAGCGTATCACAGGTTGATTCAGGGGGTCAATTTGGGGAGTCTGGGCAAAGAAAAAGCCCTTGAAAATCAAGGGCTTGTTTTCTTTTGAGATTGGTTGCGGGGGTAGGATTTGAACCTACGACCTTCAGGTTATGAGCCTGACGAGCTACCGGGCTGCTCCACCCCGCGTCAATTCAAGCGGCCTTTGGAAACAAAGGGCCTTCCCTTCGCGCAGCGCCGAAACCTCGTAAAGGAGGGGCCGCCGCGAAAGGGGGGGAAGCCTATAGATAGGTTCTAAGAAGATTGGAAGCGCTAAACTTTCGCGGCCCCGATGCCTGCGGCGCTGGCCCCTCTATAGGGGATTCACGACAGCTTTGTAAAGCCCGGCGTGCCTCAGGCCTTGCTCCGCGCCGCCTGCCTCAAACCGCCTGCTTCGAACCCTTGGACGGTGTGGCCTCACCGTCCAAGGGGACTTCCGGGGGGCCTTCGTCGACCCTCTTGCCCTGCCAGATAAAGTAGATGTTGCGGGAATAGATGATCAGCCCCGTCGCCTGGCCGATGATGAAGACCGGATCCATGCGGTGAATGGCATAGCTCAACAGCATCAGGCCGCCGAGAAAGCTGAAATACCAGAACGTCTCGGGCACGATGGACGCACGCGCACGCTCCGTCGCGATCCACTGAATCAGGAATCGCATCGAGAACATCAGCTGCGCGAACAGGCCGATGCCGAGCCAGATCAGCTCGGCCGCGGACTTGTCCGCCCACCATTGCGCGAGACTTGCCGCCATCGCCGTTATCCCCTTTGGCTTACCAATTGAATATGCCGCTCGCCGGTCTTGGCGGCATCGCCGTGGACATGTTCGGCCACGGGCGGAATATCGGTGCGCTTGCGCAGCCAGCTCACCCCGACGAGATCGTAGATCCCGATCAGCGCACGCCCCAAATTGGTGTATTTCGACTGTCCCGCCAAGCGCGGGCGGTCGTTGACTGGTGCAAAGCTCACCTGATGGCCATAGGTCAGGAAGAAGGCGGGAAGATAGCGGTGCATGCTGGTGAAGTAGGGTAGCGCCAGATAGGCGTCGCGGTGATAGACCTTGATGCCGCACCCGGTATCCGGGCACCCGTCGTTCAGAACGCTGTCCCGCAACCAGTTGGCGAAGCGCGAGGCAAAGCGCTTCGATCCGGTGTCCTTCCGCGAGGCCCGGACCCCGCCCACAAGCGCGGGCTCCGAACCCGGCGCGCCAAGCTTCTCGAACAGGGACGCGATGTCGGCCGGATCGTTCTGCCCGTCGCCGTCCATGGTCGCGACCACCGGGAAGCGCGCGGCCAGGATCGCCGTGCGCATCGAGGCGCTCTGGCCACCCCGGCGGCCATGGCGCAGATAGCGCAGCGTGCCGTACCGGGGGATCAGGGCCTTGATCTCCGCGGCGGTCGCATCCTCGCTGGCATCGTCCACAACGATGACCTCGCCGAGCAGGGACTCCGGCACGGCGGCGTAGGTTTCCTCGATCAAGCGGCCAATATTGCCTTGCTCGTTGAACGCAGGAACAACAACGGAGATGCGGACGGCGCCGCCCGAGGCCCAATCACCTGGCATATGATCCCCTACAGGACGCGAGTGCTGGTCGAAGCGACCATAGTGATGTTCAAGTTTGACGTCCAGATGTAGGATGCCACGCCCCTGACATAAGAATGATAAATATTTCAGCCCTCTAGGGGCTGAGACCCCGGCCTGCGCCTCTTGAGGAACTCAACTTGCCCGCCCACGAAACGTCGAAAGCGATCGGACCGTCCGGCGCGCCCTTCGGACCGCCTCTGTCAGATCGGGGCTATGCCCTTCTGACGCTTCTGTGTCTTGGCCTCTTGCTGGCTTTCCGGTTGGTGGCCCTCTACGCATCCAAGGTCGATCTCGTCATGGACGAGGCGCAGTATTGGACCTGGTCGCGCGATTTCGACTTCGGCTATTTCTCCAAACCGCCGCTGATCGCCTGGGTCATCCGCGCCATGAACGAAGCCTGTGGTGTGTCGGAGGCCTGCACGCGTGCCGCCTCGCCCATCCTCTACACGCTGACCTCGGGACTGCTCTTCGTGATCGCCCGCGTCCTCGTCAATGCGCGCGCGGGGTTCTGGACCGCGATCGTCTTCGCGACGCTACCGGGCGTCTCCTACGCCTCCGCACTTATCACCACCGACGCGCCGCTGATCTTCCTCTGGACGCTGATGCTCCTGTTCTGGGTCATGCTGGTGAAGCGGCAAAGCATGGGGTTCGCCATCCTCTTGGGCCTCGCCATGGGTACGGGGCTCCTGGCCAAGCAGGCCATGGTCTACGCGGTGTTGTGCATTGCCTGCCACGCGATCGTCTCGCGCGAGGCGCGGCAGGCGCTTCTGGGCGGCCGCGCCGTTGTCGCCGCGCTCATCGCGATCGCCCTGTTTTCGCCGAACATCGTGTGGAACGCCGAACACGGCTGGCCCACCGCAAAGCACACCGGAGACAATATGGGCTGGCGCGCGCCCTATCTTCATCCGCTGGCGCTCGCGGAGTTCATCGTCGCGCAATTCGCGCTGTTCGGGCCGATCCTGCTTGCGGTGTTTGCCCGGGGCGCCGTCCGCCATATTGGCCGCCCCGAGGAGTCCAACAAGACGCTGCTCCTTTGTTTCTCGCTGCCGATCCTCATGGCGCTCATGATCCAAGCCCTGCTGTCGCGCGCGCACGGCAACTGGGCCGCGACGGCCTATCCCGCCGCCACCGTATTCGTCACGGCGATCTTGCTGGAACACGGACGGCGCGCGCTGATGGCGATCTCCATGGCGCTACACCTTCTCGTCGCCGCGTTCATCGGCATCGCGCCGGCTTTCGCACGCAACTGGGCACCGTTCGAGCAGCTTGAGTTCCTGCGCTCGTCGATCGCGTGGGAGGAGACGGCCGATGCGGTCCGCAAGCTTCTATCCGAAGACACATATGGCGCGGTCCTGGTGGACACGCGCGATCTGACCGCCGAACTGCTCTATTACATGAGAGACGCCGAGACACCCGTCTATGTCTGGAAACGAAGGCCCGAGCCGCACCATCACTACGAGATGACTCGCCCCTTCGTGGGCGGCACGCCGGAGCCGGTGCTTCTGGTCTCGCTGCGCGCTTGTCGCACGAACATCACGCACCACTTCGACACCGTGACGATGCTGCCGCGGGTCCAAATCCCGTTGGTGCGAAACAAAACGCGGACGCTTCACGCCTGCGCGCTATCAGGCTTTCACGGTGCGAACTAGGACGCGCGAACGGCGCTCAATGATGCTGGTGATCCGGCGCGGCGCCGGAGCCGTCTTTGCCGCCAGCATGGGACGGCCCTGTCCCCACCGGCACCGAAATCTCGATCGGGCCGGCCATTTCGAACTCCAACGTCAACGGAAGGGTGCCGCCCTTGGCCAGTTCGCCATCGAGCCCCATGACCATGACATGGGCGCCCCCAGGCTTGAGCGATGCGGATCCGCCGGCCGGGATGGTGAGCCCGTTTTCCAGGGGTCTCATCTTCATGATGCCGTCATCGGTCATGGTCGTCTCATGGATTTCGACCCGCGCGGCTTTGGGGGACTGCGCGCTCCGCAGCACATCCTCCGCGGTACCGGCATTCTGAATTGTCATATACGCCGCCGTCACGCGACCGTCCCCGATCGTCGGACGCGCCCACGCGTCGGAAACGACGACGCCGGTTCCCTGGTCGGCCCACACGGCCAAGGCGACGAACAAGCAGGCGACGAATGTCAACGCAAGAGCGAGCCCAACTTCGATCAAGTGCTGCCTCGTCATACGCCCCATCATCACCTCCAGAAAGTTCATGATCTACAACCACAAGTGTCATCCACTGTGTGGGAACAGGGCTACACTTACGCTTCCAAGGATCGTGCGTGTTGTGCCGTGGTGTCGCGTGCGGCGCTCGGTCGCTCTGGCGAGCGAAATCAATCGCTTGCAAGACGCATGGTGCGGGCCATTGAATTCAAAATGTAAAGACCTTAATGATTCCGTTGAGCCGCCGCAGTCCGTGGCTTAGAAAGCGTAGAAAGCTTATCGCGTCAATCTCATCGCAACTTTTGAGCGATAGGATCGTTGCTGGCCTGTCCGTCCGGACCGGCAGCCGGCCCGGTCGGCCCCAACCGACAGGACCCGGCCACGGGGGACTTCGCGACCGAAAGGGATCCTAACTGACGACCCGGGGGACATACCTTGCGGCGGCCTTCGCCGTCACCGTCGCGGCGTTGTGCTTGAACGGCTGCTCTGGGCGTTCGCCTGTGGGGCTGCCCATGGCCGCGACGACCGACGAGCGGGAATGTCTCGTCCGCGCCATGTATTTCGAGTCCAACCGTTCGAGCTTCGACGGGTCCATGGCCGTGGGTACGGTGGTCATGAACCGTGTCGAGTCCGAGCGCTTTCCCAATACGATCTGCGGCGTCGTCGGGCAGAATCGTCAGTTCGCGCAAGGGGTCCTGACCCGGTCCATGGATCCCAAGCAAATGAAGACGGCCGTCCACGCGGCCGATGCCGTCCTCAAGGGCGGGCGCCATCCGAAGGTGGGGCCGGCCATGCATTTCCACGCCGCCAGCTACAAGAACCCCTACCCCGCCAAATACATGACGGTCGCGGGCGGCAACGCCTTCTACCTCAAACCGGGCCGGCGCTGGCAGCACGAATACACGGGCAGCGTTTCGACGGCCAAAGCGACCCCGGTCCAAAACCTCACGCGCCGCGCCTCGACGATCCTCGCCGGCGCGGACGCCTCAGCCGTCCCATGCCAAGACGCCGAGAACACCGGCGCGATCTCGCTCGCTTGCGAAACCGAGGCCGCCGGGCGCTAGCGGCATTCCCACGGGCACAAGCAAAAGCCGCCACGAGCGGACCCGCGACGGCTCTCTGTGCTTGAACGCGATGGCTCGGGCTATTCGCCCTTCAAGCCCTTCTCGAAATATTTGTGCACGACCTTGTCTTGGTTCTCGAGCAGCCAGTCGATCGAAGGCTCGAACGTCATGGCCTTGTGTATGGCCTGCCAGGTCGCCTTGCGGTGGATATCGAACAGGACTTGATGATCGAGATTCTCCACATCGACGATGCCCGGGTTGAGCCACACCGACACGATGATGCCGAGCTCGTCCGCCTTGTCCTTGGGGATGTCACCCGAACGTACCGCATCGAGAACGCCCATCGCCGTCGCGTACTGTACGGTGCCCATAAGGATGTTCGTGTACCGCGAATCGTCGACCGTGACCTTGCTGACGCAGATCGTCGGCGGGCGCACCATGACGTCGGTGTTGAGCAGCGCCAGCACTCGGCTGTGCCCCTTCACCTGATCCCCGAGCAGATTGGCGAAGGCGCTGCCCATCGGCCCGTCCATCTCGCCGATCGCGACCTCGGGTTCCGCGGCCGTGCCGGGCGGTCCGCCGGCGACAAGGCTCTCGCCCACTCTCATGACAATACGGTCAGACATGATCTGTCTTGTTCCCTCTTTTGTGTTGCACTGAAGACGCTGGAAATTAAGCCGGGCGGACTATGGAGGGACGCGCCACGCATCGCAACGCCCGAGGCGAAAAAGCCGCGCAGTCGAGCGGCCGTTACCGTCGCCGGCCACGTCTACTGCGTCATGTCCACGTAGCAGATATATTTCTCGAAGACATAGCCGCGCGGCTGGTTGGTTGCATACTCGTCATTGATGTCGCGCATAAGGAGGACGGCTCGCCACCCTTTCTGAGGAAAGGGCTCCTCCGTCCAAAGGAATTGCCCCGGTCGAAGACGCCGTATTTCGGGACATCGGCTCGACCGGCAGGTGCGCAAGGAAAGATAATTGTCGCCGCGCGGGTCGAGGCGGCAAACCGTGTACACCTCGCCGCTATAGGCCAGCACCGGCTCAGCGCCCACCAACAGACCGGCGAAAAGCGCGACGGCGCATGCAGCACTGAGAAGCTCTTTCATTCGGCCCCCTCCCATCTGGTCAGGATACAATCCTAGCGCGCATCTATGACAGCGGCTATGGCCCGCGGCGAGGCCCAGCCTTGCGCCTACGCAGCCGTCCGCCCGAATGGATGGAGGCATCGCCGCAGCAAACAAAAAACCGCCGCTGGGAAAACCCAGACGGCGGTCTTGTGAGTCCGGCGCAACGCTCTATGGCGGCGCCAACAATCGTGAAAGAGGGGAAATCTCGATACAGCATCGCGCCTTTGGGCAGCTCTCTGACTGCCGGCAGCGACGTGACGGCCAACCGTTCTTAGCAAGCCTGGCGACGACCTACTCTCCCAAGTCTTGAGACTTAGTACCATCGGCGCTGGAGCTTTTCACGGACGAGTTCGGGATGGGATCGGGTGTAGACGCTCCGCCAAAATCACCAGGCCAGCAAAGAACGGTTAGCAACGAAAATCTGGTCTCTTAAGGGCGCTACCGCGCTTCGCGCTACTTGAGCGCGGGTTGCGGCAACGTCCACCCATCATCGTGCTCAAGTAGGCCGCTAGGCCGGTAGCACGGTAAAGATGGGTACTGACAATGAAAGCAATCAAGCCGATCGAGCGATTAGTACTGGTTAGCTACACGCATTGCTGCGCGTCCACATCCAGCCTATCAACGTGGTGGTCTTCCACGGCTCTCAAGGGAGAACTCGTTTCGAGGTGGGCTTCCCGCTTAGATGCTTTCAGCGGTTATCCCTTCCGTACTTAGCTACCCTGCTGTGCCGCTGGCGCGACAACAGGTCCACCAGAGGTACGTCCATCCCGGTCCTCTCGTACTAGGGACAGATCCTCTCAATTCTCCTACACCCACGGCAGATAGGGACCGAACTGTCTCACGACGTTCTAAACCCAGCTCACGTACCACTTTAATCGGCGAACAGCCGAACCCTTGGGACCTGCTCCAGCCCCAGGATGTGATGAGCCGACATCGAGGTGCCAAACGATGCCGTCGATATGGACTCTTGGGCATCATCAGCCTGTTATCCCCGGCGTACCTTTTATCCGTTGAGCGATGGCCCTTCCACTCGGGACCACCGGATCACTATGACCGACTTTCGTCTCTGCTCGAACTGTCGCTCTCGCAGTCAAGCGGGCTTATGCCATTGCACTCGTCAGCTGATTTCCGACCAGCTTGAGCCCACCTTCGTACGCCTCCGTTACTCTTTGGGAGCGACCGCCCCAGTCAAACTACCCACCATACACTGTCCTGGGCCCGGATAACGGGTCGCAGTTAGATATCCATAATTACAAGGGTGGTATTTCAAGGTTGACTCCCCAGGAACTGCGCCCCTGGTTCAAAGTCTCCCACCTATCCTACACATGCAGTCACGAATACCAGTGTAAAGCTATAGTAAAGGTGCACGGGGTCTTTCCGTCTAACCGCAGGAACCCCGCATCTTCACGGGGAATTCAATTTCACTGAGTCTACGTTGGAGACAGTGGGGAAGTCGTTACGCCATTCGTGCAGGTCGGAACTTACCCGACAAGGAATTTCGCTACCTTAGGACCGTTATAGTTACGGCCGCCGTTTACCGGGGCTTCGATTCAGAGCTTGCACTCCTCCTCTTAACCTTCCGGCACCGGGCAGGCGTCAGACCCTATACGTCGTCTTGCGACTTCGCAGAGCCCTATGTTTTTAATAAACAGTCGCCACCCCCTGGCTTGTGCCCCCCATACCTGGTTGCCCAAGTATGGGGCCCCCTTCTCCCGAAGTTACGGGGGTATTTTGCCGAGTTCCTTCAACGTAGTCTCTCAAGCGCCTTGGTATACTCTACCAGTCCACCTGTGTCGGTTTCGGGTACGGTCTCACGTGGGGGCTATTTCCTGGAACTCCTTCATTGCCCGGTCAATCCGATAAGACCGAACAATTTACGGAATTCGTCACACACCCACTGGCCCACGAATATTAACGTGGTTCCCATCGACTACGGCTTTCGCCCTCGCCTTAGGGGCCGGCTAACCCTGCGCTGATTAGCATTGCGCAGGAACCCTTGGACTTTCGGCGGAAGTGTCTCTCACACTTCTTGTCGTTACTCATGTCAGCATTCGCTCTTCCGATACCTCCAGGCACTCTCGCGAGTACCCTTCGCAGGCTTACGGAACGCTCCGCTACCGCGTGCATAGCACACCCGCAGCTTCGGTGAATGGCTTAAGCCCCGTTACATTGTCGGCGCAAGAACCCTTATTTAGACCAGTGAGCTGTTACGCTTTCTTTAAAGGATGGCTGCTTCTAAGCCAACCTCCTGGTTGTTTTGGGATTCTCACATCCTTTCACACTTAGCCATTACTTAGGGACCTTAGCTGGCGGTCAGGGCTGTTTCCCTTTCCACTACGGACCTTAGCACCCGCAGTGTGTCTGCCGGATAGTACTTCTCGGTATTCGGAGTTTGGT
>NZ_LPWG01000011.1:252500-450927 GCF_001723285.1 Methyloceanibacter methanicus
TGGAGCGTCCGCGCTTCCTGCCCAACACCACCGTGATCGAGAAGGTCGCCGACGAGGACGAGGTCTTCCAGGAGAGCCAGGTCGCCAACGCCGAGACCAAAGTTATGACGGTCGGCAAGAACGACACGCTTCTCGGCGTGATGCTGAAGGTTGGGGCGAGCAAGGACCTCGCCACGGAGCTGATCGACAGCCTCGACGCCGTCTTCGGCCCCGAAGATCTGAAGCCCAAACAGAAGATCGACTTCCGGCTCGTCGAGTCCGTGGCGGACTCCGAGCTCAAGGAGCCGGTTCGCGTCAGCATTTTCGGCACGGACGGCAAACACATCGTGACCACGGCGCGGAACCGCGACGGCGACTATCTCGCCTCCACCACCGTGCCGGCCGACGAAGTCGTGGTGACCGCGTCCAACCGCGCCTCGCTCTATCAGAGCTTCTACAAGTCGGCCCTCGACCAGAAGCTGCCGCCGGACGTCATCCTCAAGCTGCTGCGCGTCCATTCCTACGATGTGGACTTCAAGCAGAAGGTCCATTCGGGAGATACGTTCGAGGTCTTCTTCGACGGCGAAGGCACCAGCGGCGATCAGGCCGGCGAACTGCTCTATACCTCGATGACGGTGGCCGGCGAGACACGCAAGTTCTACCGCTTCCGCACCCCGGACAACACGATCGACTTCTACGACGAGAACGGGTCCAGCGCGAAGAAGTTCCTGATGCGTAATCCCGTGAAAGGCGGCCGCTTCACGAGCGGCTTCGGCAACCGCCGCCATCCCCTGCTCCGCCGCATCCGCATGCACACCGGTGTCGACTGGGCCGCCCCGCGCGGCACGCCGATCCTGGCCGCGGGCGACGGCACCATCGAGATGGCCGAGCGCCATGGCGGCTATGGCAACTATGTCCGCATCCGCCACGCCAACGGCTTCGCCACCGCCTATGGGCACATGACGCGCTTCGCCTCAGGCTCCAAGCCCGGCGCCCGCGTCAAGCAAGGCCAGATCATCGGCTATGTGGGCTCGACCGGCCGCTCCACCGGGCCCACCTGCACTACGAAGTCCTGGTCAACAACAAGTTCGTCAACCCGATGACCATCGCCGTGCCCCGCGGCCTGAAGCTCGAGGGCCGCAACCTCGCGGCCTTCCAGAAGGAACGCCGCCGCATCGACGCCTGATGGAACTGGATCCCGTCACCAACCGCGTCGCCCAGGCCCAGGTTCAGTAAGCGTCAGCCGCTTCCATCCTCCGAGACGCCGCCGTTTCGCCGTTGAAGGTCAGTTCGCCGTCGCGGACGGAGACGTCGACGCTCTCGCCGTCGTGGACCTTGCCTTCCAGGATCATCTCGGCCATCGGGTCCTGCACGTATTTCTGGATCACGCGCTTCAGGGGCCGTGCGCCATAGGCCGGGTCGTAGCCCTTGTTGCCGAGCCAGGTCTTGGCCGTGTCGTCGAGCTTCAACGTGATCTTGCGATCGGCCAACAGCTTCTGGAGGCGTTCCATCTGGATGTCGACGATGTTGGCCATATGCTCGCGGCGCAGGCGATGGAACAGGATGATCTCGTCCACCCGGTTCAGGAACTCGGGCCGGAAGTGCCCGCGCACGACTTCCATGACCTGATCCTCGACGGCTGCGGAATCCTCGCCCTCGGCCTGGTTCACCAGATATTCAGAGCCGAGATTGGAGGTCATGATGATCAGGGTGTTGCGGAAATCGACCGTGCGCCCCTGCCCGTCCGTGAGGCGCCCGTCGTCCAGCACCTGCAGCAGCACGTTGAACACGTCCGGGTGCGCCTTCTCGATCTCGTCGAACAGGATGACCTGATAGGGCCGCCTACGGACGGCTTCGGTGAGCGCCCCGCCTTCCTCATAGCCCACATAGCCGGGGGGCGCGCCGATGAGCCGGGCCACCGCGTGCTTCTCCATGTATTCGGACATGTCGACGCGCAGGATCGCGTGTTCGTCGTCGAACAGGAATTCGGCGAGCGCGCGGGAGAGCTCGGTCTTGCCGACGCCGGTGGGCCCTAGGAACATGAACGAGCCCAACGGCCGGTTCGGATCCTGGAGGCCGGCGCGGCTGCGGCGCACGGCGGTGGACACGGCCCTGACGGCCTCTTCCTGGCCGACCACGCGCTTGGCGATCTCGGTCTCCATGGCCAGCAGCTTCTCGCGCTCGCCTTCCAGCATCTTGTCGACGGGGATGCCGGTCCAGCGCGAGACCACGGCCGCGATCATGTCGGGCTCGACCACTTCCTGGGCCAGCCCGCCGGTGGCGGTTTCGTTTTCTTCTTGGCTCTTGAGCTTCGCCTCCAGATCGGGGATTACGCCATAGGCGAGCTCGCCCGCCTTGGCGAGGTCGCCGTCGCGCTGCGCCTTGTCCAGAGCAATGCGGGCCGTGTCCAGATCCTCTTTGAGTTTCTGTGCGCCGGCGAGCTTGTCCTTCTCTTCCTGCCAGCGCTGGGCAAGCGCGTTGGCACTCTCCTCGAGATTGACGATCTCCTTCTCGAGCCGCTCCAGCCGGTCCTTGGAGGCGGTGTCGGTTTCCTTCTTCAGCGCCTCGCGCTCGATCTTGAGCTGCATCAGGCGCCGGTCCATCTCGTCCAGCTCCTCGGGCTTGGAGTCCACCTGCATACGGCAGCGCGAGGACGCCTCGTCCACAAGGTCGATCGCCTTGTCGGGCAGGAACCGGTCGGTGATGTAGCGGTTAGAGAGCGTGGCCGCGGTCACGAGCGCCGCATCCGAAATGCGCACGCCGTGATGCAGCTCGTATTTTTCCTTCAGCCCACGGAGGATCGAGATCGTATCCTCCACGGTGGGCTCGCCCACGAACACGGGCTGGAAGCGCCGCGCCAGTGCCGCGTCCTTCTCCACATGCTTGCGGTATTCCTCGAGTGTGGTGGCGCCGACGCAATGGAGCTCGCCGCGCGCGAGCGCCGGCTTGAGCAGGTTGGAGGCGTCCATGGCCCCGTCCGTTTTCCCTGCGCCCACCAGCGTATGCATCTCGTCGATGAAGAGGACGATCTGGCCTTCCGCGGCCTCGATCTCGGACAGGACGGCCTTCAGCCGCTCCTCGAACTCGCCGCGATATTTCGCGCCCGCGATCAGCGCGCCCATGTCGAGCGAGAGCACCTTCTTGTCCTTGAGGCTTTCGGGCACATCGCCCTTGACGATGCGCTGCGCCAGCCCTTCGACGATGGCGGTCTTGCCGACGCCCGGCTCGCCGATCAGCACGGGATTGTTCTTCGTGCGGCGCGACAGAACCTGAATGGTACGGCGGATCTCCTCGTCGCGGCCGATGACGGGGTCCATCTCGCCCTTTTCGGCGGCTTCGGTGAAGTCGCGCGTGTACTTCTTCAGCGCGTCGTATTGCTGCTCGGCACCGGCGGAATCGGCGGTGCGCCCTTTGCGCAAATCGTTGATCGCCTCGTTCAGGCTCTGCGGGGTGATGCCGGACTCTTTCAGGATCGCGGCGGTCTCGCCTTCACTCGTCATGGCGAGTGCCTGCAGCGCGCGCTCCACGGTGACATAGCTGTCGCCGGCCTTGGTCGCCATTTGCTCGGCCTGGTCGAGCGCCCGCCCCAGAGCGGGCGTCATCTGCGGCGACTGCGCGCCGGAACCGGAGACCTTGGGCAGCTTGGCGAGCGCCGCATCGGTGCGGGTCAGCGCGGTCTTCGCATCGCCGCCGGCGCGGGCGATCAGCCCGGCCGCAAGCCCCTGCTCATCGTCCAGGAGCGCCTTGAGGAAATGCTCGGGCGTGACTTGCGGGTTGCCGTCGCGCAGCGCGATCGTCTGCGCGGCCTGCAAAAAACCCTTCAAACGGTCGGAGAGTTTCTCAAAATCCATGTGTTTCCCTCTTTAGGCGGCCAGGAATGAGGGTCGGCCGGGAATATTGGATGGGTGGCGGGCACCGCTGAGGATGGGTCATACCAGCGGCGTGTTAACGGACATATAGCGAGCCGATTTCCTCAGAAAAAGGGGCCCCTGGCCTTGAGCCGGAACAAAAAGCCCAAGCCGCGGGTCTATCGCGTCTTCAAGATCCGCTGCCACAGCGTACCGCCGAGATATTTGGGGAATACGACGAAATACGCGACGATCACGGCGAAGAGGACCAGGGCAGGCCGCCTTGAAGCGCAAATCCGTCCGGGGTCAGACTGCCGGTGAGAGAAGCGACCGCATAGCCCCCGGCGAAAAAGATCGTGATGAGATCGAAGATGGCGGCCAAAACCTTCCGCCATGTCGAAACCGGTTTGGCGTCTGGCGCATCGGGCATGGGCGGATCAGACCTCGGAATCTCGAACCCGGGCCATCGAACCTACGCGTCTCGAACCTACGCGTCTCGGGCCTGGGCCTATCGAACCTGCTCGCCTCTCACGGAGATCAGGCGGAGCCGGCCCCCGGCCCATTCGCGAAAGCTGTGAGAAGACGGAACGGCTTAACTGACAGCGCCGGAAGCGGTTTCGGTCTCTTCCGCGGCACTCACATCGACCGGCTGCTCGGCGCCGTTGGCTTCATTGGTGGCATGGCCCTCTGCCGCCGCATGGCCTCGGACGTCGCATCGGCCTCCGAAGCACCCTGACCTCCGTTGCGCCGCTGCCGGCCGCGACCGCGGCTGCGGCCTTCGGAGGGCGCCTCGGCCTCCCCGGAGGCGGCCTCTGCCGTCTCCTCGGCGTCGGGGTTCTCGTCCACGCTCTGCCGGCTGCGGCCCGAGCCGCCATTGGCCTGCTGCTGGTCTCCGGCCTGGGGCGCGGCGGCCTGCGAGTGGGCCGCCATGATAATGCGGTTATAGTGCTCGGCGTGCTGGAGATAGCTCTCCGCTGCGATCGTATCGCCCGAAGCCAGCGCATCGCGCGCGAGCGACATATACTTCTCGGCCACGTGCGCTGCGGTGCCCCGGATCTTCACGTCCGGTCCGTTCGACTCATAGTTCCGTGCCAGTGGGTTCTGGGGCTTGCGGCCACGGCCGCGGCCCCTGCGATTCTGCTGTCCTTGCCTCATGTGCCTTATTTACCTGATTGGCGGCGGATACGCCGCACTCATCGCTCCCTGTTCTGTGGTCTTCGGCCAAGCCAAGCCGAGCATGCGAAGCGCCCGGAAAGCCGGCTCGGCCTTGCTAGTTTTTTCAGCGGTTCTTTTTCTTGCTGCCTTGTCTCAGTCGGTCCCGGGCGCGAAGCGAAATGCGTTCTGACTTAGCGCCAGCCAACCAAATCTATTTTGCTATTCGACGGCTCCTGAACGGCTCGAGATGCGCATGCGCCTATCAATCGAGGTTCTGAAAGGATATCCGCGTTGTTGCTACGCAACCGGCGAGGCCAAATCCCTGCTGCGGCTCGCCATATAGTCTGACTTCTTGCTAAGAACCTAGCCTGAACATCCCGATTTTCCAAGCATATTTTTGGGTTGCCCGGCGCCTCCTGGCCCGTTGGTTTACGAAGACTTGGCGCAGATACAACGGGCTCGTCCCGCAAGATCCGTCAGAACGCCATCCTCAGCGACCAAAAGCCGCGCCTTGCGAAAGAGCGCCGTCACGGCCTGCGCCTGGGTCCACCCGATCTCCACCAGCAGCGACCCTCCAGGCTCGAGAAACTGCGCCGCACGGTCCGCGATCCGCCGATAGGCATCGAGCCCGTCCGCACCGCCATCGAGCGCGGCCTTCGGGTCGTACCGGGCAACCTCGGGTGCGAGCCCCTCGATCTCGGCGCTAGCGATATAGGGCGGATTCGAGACGACGATGTCGTAACGGCCCGCCAGCCCCTCGAACCAGTTGGCAGCCACGAACCGCGTGCGGTCCGCGACGCCCAGCGCCTCGGCGTTGTCTTGGGCAACACGGCAGGCGCCGGGGCACCGATCGACCCCGACCCCCGTTGCTTCGGGCAACTCGGCAAGAAGCGTAAGAAGGATGCACCCGGAACCGGTCCCCAAATCCAAGAGGCGCAGCGGCCGCCCGGACAGATCCTCCCGCTCCACGAGATCCAGAACGGCGGCAACGAGCGTCTCCGTATCGGGACGGGGGTCGAGCGTATGGGGATCGATCCGGAAATCGCGCCCATAGAACTCGCGCGTCCCGCGAATACGGGAGACGGGCTCCCCTGCCAGCCGGCGCGCGACATGATCTTCGAAGCGCCGTTCGCTGTCGGGCCCGATCGGCTCGCGGCCGTTCGCGATCAGGGCCTCCAACGGCAAGCCTGTTGCGGATTTCAGAAGCGCGCGCGCATCGAGCGCGGCCGTTTCGACGCCGCTGCGCCGCAGGGCCTGCGCGGCACGCGCCTGCGCGGACTGAAGGCTCAGGCTCACGTTCCAGACTCCTCCATGGCCGCAAGCTGGCTGGCCTGATCCTCCGTGGTCAGAGCATCGATGATCTCATCGAGCGCCGCCTCGCCTTCCAGTACCATCGGAAGCTGATGCGTCGTGAGGCCGATGCGATGGTCCGTTACGCGGCCTTGCGGAAAGTTATAGGTGCGGATGCGCTGCGACCGGTCGCCCGATCCGATCTGGCTGCGCCGGTCCTGCGCCCGCTCCGCGTCCAGCTTCTCGCGCTCAAGGTCGTACAGGCGGGCCCGCAAGACCTTCATGGCCTTGGCCCGGTTCTTATGCTGCGACTTCTCGTCCTGCTGGCTCACCACGAGCCCGGTGGGAAGATGGGTGATGCGCACGGCGCTATCCGTGGTGTTCACCGATTGCCCGCCCGGACCGCTGGCGCGGAAGACGTCGATGCGCAAATCCTTCTCGTCGATCTGCACGTCCACGTCCTCGGCCTCCGGCAACACCGCCACGGTCGCCGCCGAGGTATGGATACGCCCTTGCGCTTCGGTCTCCGGCACGCGCTGAACGCGGTGTACGCCGGACTCGTATTTCATCCGCGCGAACACGCCCTTGCCGGTGATATTGGCGATGATTTCCTTGTAGCCGCCCGTGGCCCCTTCGCTCGCGGAGATGACGTTGACCTTCCAGCCGTGCCGGTCCGCGAAGCGCTGATACATGCGGTAGAGGTCGCCCGCGAAGAGCGCCGCCTCGTCCGCGCCCGTGCCCGCGCGCACTTCCAGGATCGCGCTCTTGTCGTCCGCGTCGTCCTTCGGCAGTAGCTGAATCTTGAGTGCGTGTTCCAGGCCTTCTATTTTCGTCCCGAGGCCGCCGACTTCCTCTTCGGCCAGGAGCTTCATCTCGGCGTCGGCCTCGCGATCCTCCAGGATTTCCTGCAGCCCCGCATATTCGTCCTGCGCCTCGCGCAGCGCGTTGATCGTGCCGACGATCGGATCGAGGTCCGAGAACTCCTTCGAGAGCTGCGCATAGCTCTCCGCGTCGGCGCCGGAGGCGAGTTCGCCTTGGATGGCTTGCCAACGGGCAACGAGCTTGTCGAGCTTCTCAGCGGGAATCGTGGTCATGGCCTGGATTGAGAATTGGAGCTTAGAATTTGCTGGGCAGCCGGTCGGCCTTGCGGCTGCGCGGGTCGTCGGGATCAAGAACCGGATCCGACGTATCGAAGCCCGACGAAAGGCCGGAATCGCCCGAAGAGCCGCCGAGCGCCATCCATAGGCCAAGCAGCACCACCACTGCAAGCAGGCCGATAATGCCCCATTTGAGAAGCGGCGATCTGGAGGACTTCTCTTCCTCCTCCTCGACGAATTCCAGCTCGGCTTCGCCGGGGAAACTTGCGTCCTCGCCTGGCATCGCCGCTCCGGCCATCTCCGGTTCGGGCGCGGCGTTGGGATCGGGTGGGTAGCCTTGCTGAGGATAGGCCTGCGGCTCGCCCGGAAAGCTGGCATCGGGAAAGCCCGCGTCCGCCTGGGGCTGGGAAGGCGCCGATTGCGGTGCCGGGCCCGCCGGCGCGCCACCGGGCCAAGCCGCATCGAAAGCGTTAGGCACCCCTTGGGGCCCGGGGGCCGCGCCCGGCCAGGCCGCGGCCGGTGCGCCCTGAGGCTGCGGCATCGGCGCTTGGGCCGGCCGCGGTTGAGGAGGCTGCGGGGCCTGCGGCTGTTGTGCCTGGAATGGCGCCGCCGGGGATTTGGGCGCCTGCGGCTGCGGCGCCTGCGGCCGCGGCGCTTGAGGCTGCATGGTTTGGGGTTGCGGAGCGAGAGGCTGCCCGGCGTGCGTTCCGACAGCCGGCCCGTTCGGCCAGGCTGGGGCCTGCGGGCCGGCTTGAGGCGCGGCCTGCGGCTGCGGCGTGCCGTTGGACCAGCCGGGGGCCTGCGGTGCAGCCTGCGGGAAGGGCTGGCCTTGCGGTGAGGCTTGCGCGGGTGCAGTGGCCAGATTGGCGCCTGCCCGCGGCACCATCACAGGGACGTCCTGAACCGGCTTGGGTCCGAGCTCGACGACGCCCGCTTCCAGTTGCGCATAGATGCGGCGGAGCAAGGGGCGGGTGTCGAGATTGAGGAGCGTGCCATAGGCGCTGACCACCCGGCACGTCTCGGGCCATGGCGGCAGAGCGTAGATGGCGCCCTGCTCCAGCGCCTGCACGACCTCGACCGGCGTGGCAATACGCGCGGCCAAGTCCGCCTCGGTCAAATTGCTCGCGGCTCTGAGGTCCCGAAAAAGATCGGCCACTTCCGCGTCATAGCCGGCAGACATTACTTCCAATCCCGTGAATGCATAGCCGCAACTGCCCCGGCCTCAAGCGAGGGAGCCTACCCCATTCGCTGCTGTCCGGGCCGCAAATTCCCCCAAACCCGGACAGTCTCCCCAATAGCAAACTAACACAAGCCCAATGGCCAGGAGTTTGCAAGCTTTGGCGGACTTGTGCCGGAAACGCGAAACGCCCGCGAACCAACGGAACCGTGGGCCAGCCTAAATCTGGACCCCTGTTTCGGCCGCGAATTTCTTCAATTCTTCGCGCAAAGACGTCGTCCGGCACGCGAGCCACTCCTCGAGCCGGGCGCTCAGAGCACTCGCGTCGAGGGACAGCACCATCGCCTTGACCGGCCCGACCGAGGCCGGCGCCATGGAGATGGAGCGGAAACCCAGTCCGATCAATGCCATGGCCTCGAGGGGTTTTCCGGCCATTTCGCCACAGAGCGCGAGCGGCGTTCCGAACCGCTCCGCCTCCCACACGATATGCCGCAAGGCCCGCAACGCCGCCGGATTGAGCGAATCGAACCGGCCCGACACGCGCTCGTTGCCCCGATCGGCCGCGAACAGGAACTGGATGAGGTCGTTCGACCCGACCGAGATGAAGTCCGTCAGGGGCAGGAGGTGGTCGAACTGCCACAACAGCGACGGCACCTCGACCATGGCGCCGACCATCAGCGTCGACGGCTCCGGGCGGCCGTGGGTCTTCAGCAGCGTGACTTCGTGGTCGATTAGCCCGCGAGCGGCCTTGAACTCCGAAACGTCCGAGATCATCGGCAGGAGGAGCCGCAATTCCCGTCCATGGGCCGCGCGCAACAGGGCGCGGATCTGGGTGCGAAACAGCGCGGGCCTGTCGAGGGCCATGCGGATCGCTCGCCAGCCAAGAGCCGGATTCTCCTCCGCGCCCCCGCGAAAATAAGGAATGACCTTGTCGCCCCCCACATCCAAGGAGCGAAACACGACAGGCCGGCCGGCCGCCTGATCGAGGATCGACTTGTAGAGCTTGGTCTGCTGCTCGAGCCGCGGGAACGTCTCGGAGATCATGAACTGAAGCTCCGTCCGGAACAGCCCGATCCCGTCCGCGCCGGACTGTTTGAGATGGGGGAGGTCGAACAACAGGCCCGCGTTGATATGCAGACCCACCCGCTGATCGTCGAGCGTGACCGCAGGCACCTCGCGCAAGGCCGCGTACTGGGCCTGCTTGCGCGCCTGGAAACGCACCTTGTCGGAATAGGCGTGGACGACTTCCTGGGTCGGACGCAAATGCATCTCGCCGCCCCGGCCGTCGAGGATCGCCGCATCGCCCGGCTCCACCATCTCGACCACGCCCTTGCACTGAGTGATGGCTGCAATGCCGAGCGCGCGCGCCACGATGGCCACGTGGCTGTTGGTGCCCGCCTCCTCCAACACGACACCGCGCAAGCGCTGACGGTCGTAGTCCAGCAGCTCGGCCGGCCCCATGGTCCGCGCCACGACGATCGCGTCGTCCGGCAGCACACCGGTCGACGCCGTCGCCGTTTCGCCCGACAGAAAGCGGAGCAACCGGTTCGAAAGATCCTCGATGTCGTGAAGTCGGTCGCGGAAGCGGGGGTCCGGCATGCGCATCATCCGCGCCCGCGTATCGTTGCGGACGCGCTGGACGGCGGCTTCGGCGGTCAGCCCCGTGGCCAGGGCTTCGTCCAAACGCCGGCGCCAGCCGTGGTCGTGGGCGAACATTACGAAGGCTTCGAGCACCTCGTGATGTTCGCCCGCGCGCGCCAGATCGCCCCGCTCCATCATCTCGTCGATCTGTCCCGTCAGTTCCTCGATGGCCTGCTGCAGCCGGCTCCGCTCGAGCTCCGCATCCTCGGCGATGAGTTTGGTGACCACGATCCGCGGCTCGTGGAGCACGATATGCCCGAGCGCCACGCTCTCCGAGATGGACTGCCCGACGAACCGGATGCTCGAGTCGCGCCCTCTCTCGGCCGTTACGTCCTCGGAGAGGATCCCGCCCGACGCCAAGGTTTCGGCGATCACCATGGCGGTGGTCTGCAGCGCCTCGACCTCTTCGTCGCTGTATTGGCGCATGGTGCGGTTCTGCACCGTAAGGACGCCGATCGTGTCCCCGCCGCGCAGGATCGGCACGCCGACGAAGGAGTGGTAGATCTCCTCCCCGGTCTCGGGGCGGAACGAGAAGGCCGGATGATGCTGGGCGTCCGCATATTGTTTCGGCTCGCCCTGCTCGGCGACGAGACCGACAAGGCCTTCGCCGGGCTTCAAATGCGTGTTGTGAACGGCGCTCCTGTTGAGCCCCTCGGTGGCGACCAGTTCGAGCGAGCCGTCACGGCGGCGCAAGTAGAGCGAACACACCTCGGCCACGATATTCGAGGCGATCAGCATGACCACCTTGTCCAGACGCGCCTGCGCGCTCTCATGTTCCGCCATGACCTCGCGGAGGCGGCGGAGCATCTGCCTTGGAGCGCCAACGGATGCAGACATAACGATCGGTCCCGGACCATCCGCAACGGGCGGATTCTCGAGCTTCCCCAATATGAACGGCTAGAGTAGCCCTATTCTTGCGTCTAAGCGCCGTCCAACCCAAAAAGGGTATGCAAGGTTCGCACCGCGAGCTCAGCGTAGGCTGCGTCGATCAATACGCTAATCTTGATCTCGGACGTCGAAATTGCCTCGATATTGATGCCCTTTTCAGCAAGTGCACTGAACATTTGCGCTGCAACGCCCGCATGACTGCGCATGCCGACGCCGATTGCCGAGACCTTGGCGATGTCGGTTGCCCCGCGCAGATCGCCGTAGCCGATGTCGTCCTTGGCCGACTTGAGCACTTCGAGTGCCCGGTCCAGGTCCGCGCTCTGCACGGTAAAGGTCAGATCCGTCGAGCGCCCGTCCTCGGACACGTTCTGCACGATCATATCGACATTAATATGAGCGTCCGAGAGAGGGCCGAAGACCCGCGCGGCGACGCCGGGCTTGTCGGCGACCTTCAGCAGCGTCACCTTGGCTTCGTCCCGCGCGTAAGCAATTCCACTGACGACATTCTGCTCCACGATTTCATCCTCATGGCAAACAAGTGTACCAATCCCCTCGCCGGTGTCGGGGTTGCCGGGCATGTCCGGCGCATCGAAGCTGGAGCGCACGAGCACGGGCACGCCCCACTGCATGGCAAGCTCCACCGAACGGGTCTGCAGGACCTTGGCCCCTTGGGAGGCCATTTCTAGCATCTCCTCGTAGGAGATGCGGTCCAGGCGGTGCGCCTTCGCCACCACCCTGGGGTCGGTCGTATAGACCCCGTCCACGTCCGTGTAGATGTCGCAACGATCGGCCTGGAGCGCCGCGGCAAGCGCCACCGCGCTCGTATCCGACCCGCCCCGGCCCAGCGTCGCGATCCGGTTGTTCGGGGCAATGCCCTGGAATCCGGCGCAGACCGCGACTTCGCCACCCAGCATCGCGGCCTTGATCTCGTCGACCTCGATTCCGGTGATACGCGCCTTTTGATGGGCCTCGTCCGTGCGCACCGGAATCTGCCAGCCCTGCCAAGAGCGCGCGCGCACCCCCATGGACTGAAGGACCAAGGCCAGGAGCCCCGAGGTCACCTGCTCGCCCGACGACACGACCGCATCGTATTCCCGGCAGTCATAGGCCGCCGACGCGTCGCGCCCGCTTCGCTGCGCGCCTTGAAGGCCCCAAGCCTCTTCGACCCAGGAGACGAGCTGGTTCGTTTGGCCCGCCATGGCGGAGACCACGACGGCGCAGGCGTGCCCGGCATCGTATTCGCGCTTCACATGCGCGGCCACGTTGCGGATCCGGTCGAGATCGGCCACCGACGTGCCGCCAAATTTCAAAACAAGCAAAGACATAACGGCTCACAAGAAGAGGGCCGGCCCACTGATCGGGCCGGCCGGAAACTCCGGGTCTTTCTACTGATAAGGGTTGTGGCCTGCAACAGGGCTCGCCCTGTCCTGCGACGGCCTTGACAGCCCGCCGCCGCGGCCCGCCAATGCGCCCATGACCGCATCGGCCGACAGCCCCGCTCACGACGCCTCTCCGACCCTCGACGCGGGCGAAGTCGCCCAGTTCGCGCGCCTGGCCGAAGACTGGTGGGACGAGACGGGCCCGTTCCGGCCGCTCCATCACCTCAATCCGACGCGGCTCACCTATATTCGCGACCGGCTTTGCGCGCAGTTTGGACGGGATCCCAAAGAACCGCCCTGCCTCGAAGGCCTCGAAGTGCTGGATATCGGCTGCGGCGGCGGTCTCGTGGCCGAGCCTCTGACGCGTCTTGGGGCCACGGTCACGGGCATCGACCCCGGGCCCGAGACCATCGCGGCGGCCAAGGCCCATGCGGCCGGCGCCGGTCTGACGATCCGGTACGAGACAGCGACCGCCGAGGCCCTCGTGGACCAGGGGCGGCGCTACGACGCCGTCCTGCTGCTCGAAGTTGTGGAACACGTGCCTGACGTTCCGGCCTTCCTCAAGCGGCTCGCACCGCTCGTAGCCGAAGGAGGCATCATGATCCTGTCCACGCTGAATCGGACGCTCAAATCCTATGCCCTTGCCATTGTCGGTGCCGAATACGTGCTGCGCTGGGTGCCCGCCGGCACCCATCAATGGGACCGGTTCGTGACGCCGGAGGAACTGGAGGCCTCTCTGACCGGCGCCGGGCTCCAGCCGGCCGGCCTCACAGGCATGGTCTACGACCCGCTTGCGGATTCTTGGAACCTCTCACGCGATACGGCCGTGAACTATTTTCTCACGGCGACCCGGCCCTCAGCTTGAGACTTGCCGCCCGGCCATGTTAGGTTCGCGCACCTAAGCCAATACGTCGATTTTTCACATCGCGGCACGTCTCGCGCCGCCGTCATGCACGCTTGCCCGTTCAAAACCGGCAATCGGGCAACGGATATTTCGTACGTCTGAGAATGCTTTGCGCGTCTTGGGTGACGGCTTGGGAAGCAAAAAACCGGGAGGACCAATGCTTGATGAACCCACATTCGATGAGATCAACGACGCCAAGGCCAACATGGATCACATCTACGATCAGGCCGATCCACGAGCCTACGTTCGTGAGTTAGGGAGTGTTGGGTACGCGATTCCAACTGCCGCGAAACCAATCCTCCAGCAACTGATCCCCGAATTACGAACCAAGCCCGACGATACGGTCCGCGTTTTGGACCTCGGCTGTTCGTATGGAATCAATGCAGCCCTGCTCAAACACGACCTGACCATCGACGACCTTTACGATCATTGGGGACTGCCCGAATTGAACCGCGCGACGACCGCGGAAATCATTGCACAGGACAAGGACTTCTTTGCCGGGCTCGAGCCCGTCGAAAATATCGAGGTCATTGGCCTCGACGTCGCCGAGAACGCTGTCGCCTTTGCCGAGCAGGCGGGCCTACTGGATCTCGGCCTTACCCTCGATCTTGAGAGCTCGCCATTGCCCGAGGCTGCCCGCGAGGATTTGGCTCCAGTCGATCTGGTGACGTCCACCGGATGTGTCGGCTACGTGACCGAAAAGAGCTTCAAGGAGCTGCTACCTGCCTTGACGGAGGGACACGGGCCCTGGTTCGCCAACTTCGTCCTGCGCATGTTTCCGTTCGACGCGATCGCGGACACTCTCGACGAAGCCGGATTCGTCACCGAGAAACTCGACGAGACAACGTTCGTCCAGCGTGCGTTCGCATCCGCGCAAGAACGGGAAAGCGTCTTGGAGCAGCTGATCGACCAGGGCATCGATCCCACGGGCAAGGAAACCGAAGGCTATCTCCTGGCGGAGTTCTACCTCTCTCGCCCGCGCGAAGACGCGGCCAGGAAGCCGCTCGGTCGCTTACTGACCGCGCAAGACCCAGACACGACGATCATAGATCATCGCGGCGCAAAGCCGTTCGCTCAGTAGCCGGGCGCGCGGAACCAATTGCCGCGGCGCGGGGCCTGGCGGCGATAGCGCGGCGCCTCCTGGTAACGCGGCTGGAACGCCCGGCGGCGGCGCTGCGCGCGCGGCTGGATCTCGTTATAGCCGTAGCGGCGATAATTCCTGTTCGGCGCATAGCGCGGATACACGGGCCGGCCATAGTCGCTATACGGATCGTAGCGGCGATCGGGATGCGCGACCTTGTAGTCGCCACCCGGCGTCGCGCCCGTCAGGACGACTTCCGTGCGTTTCAACCCGCGCTCCTTGACCAGGTTGAAGAACGTCTCGGCATTCTTCGGCGACAGCCGGACACAGCCGTGGGACGCGGGACGGCCCAGCTTCTTGGTATCGTTGGTCGCGTGGATCGCATGGCCCTTCTTGGTGAAGAACACCGCGTGCGGCATGGGCGCGTTGTCCCACTGCCGGCTGTACCAAATCTTGTTCATCGAACTTGCGGTATACGTGCCGCCGGGAGTCGCGTAACCGGGTAAACCGGTCGATACCGGCCACCGGTATGTCTCGACGCCGTCGACGAAGACCGTCATCTCCTGCGTCGTCTTGTCGATACTGGCGATGACGACCGGGGTCTGCGGCTCGTCGATCTCCGCCGCGCCGTCAGCCTCGGCCGCATCGTCGCTCTTCAAGGTCTCGATGTCCGGATCGCTGCTCAGGGACGATTCGCGCTGCCCGGCGGAGGGGCGCGAGGCCGTCGTGGCAGGCTCGCTCGTATCCGTCCCGTCCGTGTCCGTCGTATCGGTCTTAGGGCTCGCGGCTTTCGGCGCGGACTCGTCCGGATCGAGCCGTCCGTTCGGGTAGACCGGCTTCGGCTGCGCGGCAAGGCCTTGCGGCATGCTCAGATCGAGATCCGGCGACGTCGCATGGGTGCCGGTCTCGGCGCTCGCGGGCTGCACGAACAGCAACACGGCAAAGCAAACAGCCAAAGCCGAACGGACAAAGGCCGGCAGCGTCGGAATCCGCAATTGCTGATGAAAAAATTGGCGCATGATTCGTTCCCCGGTTATGCGCGATCCAACCGTCCGGCAGCCCTATCTTTGCAAAGGCAAGCCGACTTTTCCACGGCACTTCGCGAAATGTTGTCCAGATATACGCGAAGAGGGCCAAACAAGTGGTTACCCGCGCGACAACGCCGTCCCAAAACGGTCAATTTGTCAGTTGTGGTCTTCGGGCAGCTTTGGCAAGGGAAGGGCCGGAATTCCGTCCTCATACAAGGACTTGGCTTCCTCGACCGTCGCCTTGCCGTAAATGTTGCGCTCCTCGGTCTCGCCCTCATGCATCTTTCGCGCTTCTTCGGCGAACTTGGTCCCGACATCGTCGGCATTGGCCTTCAGATGGTCCCGCAGCCCCTTCAGGAAGGCATAAGTTTGACGTTCGGGCGCGAGCGACTCAGGGCCGGCGGGCGTTTGCGCCGCCTCGCTGTCCGAGGATTTCCGCCGTCCGCCTAGCACGGCGGGCGCCATGGGGGCCTTGCGCACATCCGCGCTGCCGCATTCGGGACACCGAATCGCTTCGGCCTCGGACTGCTCGTCATACGAGTCTCCGGACGAAAACCACGCGTCGAACTGGTGCCCGGCACCGCAGGTGAGCGAAAAGCGGATCATGACGCCTGCCGCCTCGCCGATTCGTCCGTCGACGTTGCAATTTCGATGTCGAAGTCCCGGCCGTGGCCGAGCGCGGGAATCCGCGCCCGCGCTTCGTCCACCTGGGCAAGATCGATCTCGGCGAAGACGACGCACGGTTCGGTTCCCGCTTCCGCCAGGATTTCGCCCCAGGGCGAAACGATCATGGAGTGTCCGAAGGTGGACCGGCCGTTCTCGTGAAACCCGCCTTGCGCGGCAGCCAACACATACGCGCCGGTCTCAATCGCGCGGGCCCGCAAGAGCACATGCCAATGCGCTTCGCCGGTCTGCTTGGTGAAGGCCGCCGGGATGGCGATCAGATTCGCGCCTGCCGTCGCGAGCGCGCGGTAGAGCGCGGGAAAGCGCAAATCGTAGCAGATGGTCAGGCCGAGCCGTGCGGGGACGCCACCCGGGCGCAAATCCGCCAGCACGGCCGTGCCTCCCGGGTTGTAGTAATCGGACTCCCGGTAGGACTCCCCGCCGGGCAGATCCACATCGAACATATGCAGCTTGTCGTAGCGCGCGGCGATTCCGCCATCCGGCGCCAGCAGGTAGGACCGGTTGGCGACCCGCCTCTCCGCCACCTTGACGCCGAGCGAGCCGATATGGAGCCAAACGCCGAGCTCGCGCGCAAGATCGCGGAAAAGAGCCAGTGGCCGGCTCTCGGACTCCGGGGCCACCTGCGCCAGGACGCGTTCGGGGTCCAGCTCCATCAACGCGGTATTCTCAGGCGTCTGAATATAATCGGCACCGCCTTTCGCGGCCGCCCGGATCAGCGCCTCCGCGGCGACGAGATTGTCCGCAACGACACGGCTCGCCCGCAATTGCACGAGCGCCGCGCGAAACCGTCTACCGTTCTCGGACTTCATCCCGGTTTTCATCTCCGTTGCCGATCCGGCTTGGATCGTTCCCGCTTGAAAATCGCAGCTGTCTTTGCCCTCGTGCGGCACACTGCGCTAGCTAAAGCACGAAAGCCGCCGGTTCAATGGCGCGCGCCAGGGCCAGCACATCCACGCGGGCCGCGCCAGCGCGCTTCAGACGCGCGCGCAGGCCTCCACGGTCGCGCCCGTGGTGATGACGTCGTCCACGACCACGATGGCTTTCCCGGCAACGTCCCCGGCGCGCGCCGGCGACACTTTGAAGGCTCCGGCCACGTTGCGCTTGCGCTGGGCCGCCGACAAGCCCACCTGGCTCGCCGTGCGGCGGACCCGGCGCAGCACGAAGCAGTCGGCGCGTCGGCGCGTGAGCCTTTCGAGCCCCTGGGCGAGCAGGGCCGATTGATTGAAGCGCCGCGACCACAGCCGCGACCGGTATAGCGGCACGGGCACGGAAGAAAGACGCGCGCCTTCCAGGAGTTCGGACCCCGCCCGCGCCAGCCAGCGGGAGAACAGGCGCAACCCCTCCTGCCGGTCGCGATATTTGAAGCCTTGGATCAGATCGCGCATGGTCTGAGTATAGCGCGCCACGGCCCGCGCCCGATCGTAGGCCGGCGGCGCGGCGATCGCCGCCGCCGACAGGCTGGGTTCGCCCGCGTCGTACGGCAGCGGCACGCCGAGACGCGCGCAAAGAGGAGGCGCGATGAAGTCGATGCCGGCGAAACACGGACCGCAGAGCAACCCGTGGGACGCCACCGGAGTCCGGCAGACCACACAGACCGGCGGCAGAACCACATCGGCCGCCGCGCGGAGCATCGCGCGCCAGGTCGCACCCGGCGCGGGCTTAGGGTCCGCCATCGGCTCTGTAACGCCCATCCACATGGCGTCCATCATAGAATGTCCATGCGAGCCTGAGGAGGCTCTATGAGCGAGCCCCCGCTACTTTTCGACCGGCGCCTGCTGCGGCAGCGGCGGGCCCGCTTCGCCGACGAGATCGAAGAGCGCGAAGTCCTGCTGGCCCATGTGGCCCGCGAGATCGCCGAGCGGGTCGAAATCATGCTGCGCGCATTTCCGCGCGCCCTGGATCTCGGCGCCTATCGCGGCCTTCTGGGACGGACCATCGCCAAGCTGCCCTCCGTGGAGGAGGTGGTCTATGCGGAGAGCGTGCTCGCCTTCGCCCGGCGCTGCCCGGCGCCCGCGGTCGTCTGTGACGAAGACCTCCTGCCCTTCAAGGACGGCGCCTTCAACCTCATCGTGTCGGGCCTCGCGCTTCATCGGGTCAACGACCTGCCCGGCAGCCTCATCCAAATCCGGCGGGCGCTCGCCCCGGACGGTCTGTTCATGGCCGCCGCGCTGGGAGCGGACGCCCTCGCCGAGCTGCGGGAATGCCTCCTTGCGGCCGAAGAGGAGGTCGACGGCGGCGTCTCCCCGCGCGTGGCCCCCTTTGGCGACGTGCGGGCCTATGGTGCGCTGCTGCAGCGCGCGGGCTTCGCGCTGCCCGTGACCGATGCCGAGGAGATCGAAGTGATCTATCCGTCACCGCGCGCGTTGATGCAGGAAATCCGGGCGCTCGGGGGCGGCAATGTCCTCATGGCCCGGAGCAAGAAACCGCTGTCGCGGCGGACGCTCGAGCGGGCCGAGGACCTTTACCGGGCGCGCTACGGAACTCCGGACGGCAAGATCGTGGCGACGTTTCAGTTCGTGTTCATGAGCGGCTGGGGGCCGGACCCAAGCCAGCAGAAGCCGTTGAAGCCGGGCTCGGCGCGCACGCGCCTCGCCGATGCGCTGGGCACGACCGAACACGCCGGCGGCGCAAAGGCGTCGTTCCCAAAGCCGCATTCGCAGGACTTGGAGGAATAGGGGCGCCTCTAGCGCGAGAAGGCGCCGGCGAGGATCTTGCCGACATTGTCGAAGCCGGACTGGATGCCCGAGGACAGCGCGAGAATGGCACTGCCGATGATGGCGATGATCAGCCCATACTCGATGGCGCTGACACCCGAGTTGTCCGCAGTGAAGCGCTTGAGGCGTGTGAGCACGGGGACAAGCCGCGCGGTGCAACTCCAGCCTTCATCTGCAAGCTTCTCGTTCACGCAAACACCTCAGCAATCCGGGCAACAGGCCCTTCAATGGCTCATCGGCCGGCGGCATCGCATAGTCGCACAAGCCCGCCGGGTCGACCCAGGCCAATGCCTGGCTCTCCTTGGCAACAGCCTCGCCCAGCCACCGCCAGCAGGCATATATGGCCATAAACAAATGAAATCCTGGGTAAGAAAAACTCGAAAATGTTAGCGGTATCAGATCGGGTATCCCTATCACGATCCCGAGCTCTTCTTGCAGCTCACGCACAAGCCCATGTTCCGGCGTCTCACCGTCTTCCAGCTTGCCGCCGGGAAACTCCCACAGACCCGCGAGCGGCTTTCCCTCGGGACGTTGAGTAATAAGGACGCGGCCCTGGCCGTCGATCAGCGCACAGCAGCCACGAGCACAAGCGGCTTTGAGCCCTCCGAACCCGTCACGAGCGGTAGTCGGCGTTGATGGCGATGTACTCCTTGGTGAGATCGCAGGTCCACATCGTATCGCGGCCCTCGCCGACGCCGACATCCACGGTAACGGCGAGTTCGGCCCCCTTCATATAGGCCGCGCCGTCCGCCTCGGTGTAACCGGGCGCCACTTCGCCGTCCTTCGCGACCTCGATATCGCCGAACCAGATTGCCAGCCGGTCGCGGTCGGCCGCTTCACCGGCCTTGCCCACGGCCATGACGATCCGTCCCCAATTGGGGTCCGCGCCGGCGAACGCCGTCTTCACCAGGGGTGAGTTGCAGATCGCTTTCGCAATTGTCCTCGCAGCGCTCTTCGACTCGGCGCCCGTGACCGTCACCTGGACGAATTTGGTGAGGCCCTCGCCGTCCTTCACGATCTGATGGGCGAGGTCTCGCATGAGATCGAAAAGGGCCGCCCGAAAATCCGCAAGGCGCGGATCGTCTCCGTTTGCCATGCGGGGGCAACCGCGCCGTTCGGCCGCGCCCGTCGCGAACAGCAGCACCGTATCGCTCGTGGACGTGTCGCTATCGATCGTGATGGCGTTGAAGCTGTCCTCGACCAAGGGCGACAGAACGGCCTGAAGCGCGGCCGGCTCGATCGGCGCGTCGGTGAAGAGGAAGGAGAGCATCGTCGCCATATCGGGCGCGATCATGCCCGCGCCCTTGGCGATGCCATTGATCGTGACGCGTGCGCCATCGATCTCGCACGTCCGCGTCGCAAGCTTCGGAAACGTGTCCGTCGTCATGATCGCCCGTGCCGCCACGCCGTAGGCGTCAGGCTCGGCCCGCTCGGCGAGCCCCGCAAGAAAGCCGACGAAT
Source organism: Methyloceanibacter methanicus (assembly GCF_001723285.1). Lineage (GTDB taxonomy): Bacteria > Pseudomonadota > Alphaproteobacteria > Rhizobiales > Methyloligellaceae > Methyloceanibacter > Methyloceanibacter methanicus. Next base: position 272,826 of record NZ_LPWG01000011.1, read on the forward strand.
TTGGCTGGATCGAGCGGCTCGCCAATCACGCCCGTGGAGGCCACATAGACGTCCGCATCGAGGCACTCGGCGACGCGGGCCGCAGCCCGCACCGTTTCGGCCACGGCCTCGCGCCCTCGCAGGCCCGTGAAGGCATTCGCGTTGCCGGAATTGACGACGAGCGCCCGGGCCATGCCGTGGCGCACATGCTCCCGGCACCACTCGACCGCCGCCGAGGCCGTCTTCGACGTGGTGAAGACGCCGGCCACGGCCGTCGATGGCTCGAACAGGGCCAGGAGCAAGTCCGTGCGGCCCGCATAGCGGATGCCGGCTTCGCACGCCGCCAGGCGCACGCCATCGATGGCCGGCAGAACCGGCACCTGCGTCGGTGCAAACGGCGAAACCTTGTCCATGGCCGAAAACCGACCCGCTAGTGGTCTTCGTTGAACTCTTCGTCGGGCAAGGGCGGCGCCTCGCCGCGCATGGCGGCATCGTCCATGGCCCGCTTGATCTCCGGATCGAGGATCTCGATCTTGGCTTTCGACCGCAGATCGCCAACGACGCTTTGTGCCTTGCGGACCACGAGTTGGCTGATGATCGGGTCTTTGACGTCCTCGAAGCTCGGCAGTTCCTGAGTCCGCTTTTCCTGAACTTCGATGATGTGCCAGCCGAAGCTCGTCTTCACGGGCTCCGAAATCTCACCCACATCGAGGGCAAAGGCCGCGTCTTCGAAGGGCTTCAGCATCTGTCCGCGCGAGAAGAACCCAAGACTGCCGCCCTCGGCGTTCTTGTCCTTCGACTTTTCCGTGGCGAGCTTGGCGAAATCGGCACCCCCTTCGAGCTGGGCCTTGACATCCTTCGCCTCCTCTTCCGTATCGACGAGAATATGCCGGGCACTGATCTCCTGCTCCGGCTTCACCTTGGAGATATTCTCTTCGAAGATCTTCCTCGCCTCCGCCTCGTCGACGGCGTCTCTGATGTTCTTGTCGAAATACGCATCGCGCAACGCACGGCGTCGGTGATAGGCCGCCCGCTTCTCGAACGTGTCGCTCTCGTCCAGCTCTTCCTGCTCGCCGGCACCGGCAAAGAGCTCGTTCTCGATCATGAACTGCATCAGGATGCGCTGGCGGTCGGTCGGTCGGACGGAACCGAGCCGCGGTCCGACTTCGGAAGCGGCAAAATCTAGATCGGATTGCTTGATCTCAAACCCGTTTACGCGCGCCACCACGGGGTCGTCCGCAAGGGCTGGCGGCACAAAAGACATCGACGCTGCCAGGAGCAGCAAGGCTGACCACAATTTCACTGGATTGATCCTCGTCTTCGGCTCCGGCCAATTCCTCGACAGGCAGGCGGAGCGGGTTTGGGTGCTTCCCCGGATGCCTTCTTAGCGTTGGCCTTGGTCGTTGCCAAGCCGAAGGAATTGACAGCATTCGCTTTGTTCAATAATTCTAGAATTATGGATATCAACGAGGCCATCGGGGCATTCAGCGGGCTGGCGCAGGAGAGCCGCCTCAAGGTTTTCCGGTTGCTGGTCCAGGTTGGCGCCGATGGGATGGCTGCGGGCGACATCGCCAAAGCGGTGGGCGTACCCAAAAATACGCTGTCGTCCCATCTTGCCATTCTTGCCCGTGCCAATCTCGTCCAGGCCCGAAAAGAAGGCCGGTCCATGATTTACGCCGTAGATCTCGAAGGGACCCGGTCTCTCTTGTCCTTCTTGATGGAGGACTGCTGCCAAGGGGACCCGTCCGTTTGCGGCCCGTTGATCGAAACGACCCTTGCGACGTGTTGTTCGGACTGAACGGAGGAAACCGAAATGACAACCGGCGACGCCAAAGACCCCTTGAACGTCCTTTTTCTCTGCACTGGCAATTCCGCCCGGTCGATCATGGCCGAGTGCATCATGAACCGCGAAGGCCTTGGAAAGTTCCAAGCCTACAGTGCCGGCAGCATGCCGGCGGGCAAGGTCAACCCCTTTGCCCTCAACCTGTTGCGGAAGCTGAACTACGACGTGTCCAGCTTGCGTTCGAAGTCCTGGGAGGAGTTCAGCGGCCCCGATGCCCCCAAGCTCGATTTCGTCTTCACCGTTTGTGACAACGCGGCCCAGGAAGTCTGTCCGATCTGGCCCGGTCAGCCCATGTCCGCCCATTGGGGCCTGCCGGACCCGGCGGCGGTCGAAGGCACCGAGGCGGAACGCGCTCTGGCCTTCGATGACACCTACCGGATGTTGTTCCAGCGCATTTCGATCTTCGTCAACCTCCCGCTCGCGAGCCTGAGCAAGCTCTCGTTGCAGAAGCAGCTCGACGAGATCGGCAAACACGGCGCCGCGGCCACCAAAGAGCCAGCCTGACCGTGCCACGGCTGCCCCGCAGCCGCGTTGACAAGGCTTGGGCCGCAACTTATGTCTCCGGCGTTGACCCCCGGCACTCTTTTTCGCTGTTTTCCGAGTGAGACCGGCGAAATTCAGCCGGGGGTCCCACACTCCATCAGCCAAGGACCTCCAGGCTTTCGAGAGCCCCGCGCGGCCCGGCTCACGCCACTAAGAGGCTAACGGTTCGATGCTTTCCCTCGGCACAATTGCCACCAAAGTCTTCGGCTCATCCAACGATCGCAAACTCAAGAAGTACGAACCCGCCGTCGCGGCGATCAACGCCCTCGAGCCCGAAGTCTCCGCTCTCACGGACGAAGCCCTGCGTGCGCGCACCGAAGAGTTCCGCAAACGCCTTGCCGACGGCGGAAACCTCGACGATCTTCTGCCCGAGGCCTTCGCCACCGTCCGCGAAGCCGCCAAGCGTACGCTCGGGCAGCGCCATTTCGACGTGCAACTCGTCGGCGGCATGGTGCTTCACGAGGGCCGCATCGCCGAGATGAAGACCGGCGAAGGCAAGACGCTGGTCGCCACTCTCCCTGTCTATCTGAATGCGCTGACCGGCAAGGGCGTGCATGTCGTCACCGTGAACGACTATCTGGCCAAACGCGACGCGGCCTGGATGGGGCAGATCTACAAATTCCTGGGGCTGACCGTCGGCACGATCGAACACGATCTCAACGACGAGGAGCGCAAGGCGCAATATGCCTGCGACGTCACCTACGGCACGAACAACGAGTACGGCTTCGACTATCTGCGCGACAACATGAAATATCTCGAAAGCGAGATGGTCCAGCGCGGACACGCCTATGCCATCGTCGACGAGGTCGACTCGATCTTGATCGACGAGGCCCGTACGCCGTTGATTATCTCCGGTCCGCTCGACGACCGGTCGGATTTTTACAACACGATCGACGTGTTCATTCCGAAGCTGCGGGACGAGGACTTCGAGCTCGACGAGAAGACTCGCCACGCGACGCTCACCGAGGAGGGCAACGAACATATCGAGCAGCTTCTGATCGAAGCCGGCCTGTTGAAGGGCGACTCCCTCTACGACGTCGAGAATGTCAGCGTGGTGCACCACGTGCAGCAGGCCTTGCGGGCACACAAGGTCTTTCAACGCGATCGCGACTACATCGTGAAGAACGGCGAAGTCGTGCTGATCGACGAGTTCACCGGGCGCATGATGTCCGGGCGCCGCTTTTCCGAGGCCCTGCACCAGGCTCTCGAGGCCAAGGAGCATGTCGAGATCCAGCCGGAGAACCAGACCTTCGCGACGATCACGTTCCAGAACTACTTCCGGCTTTACGACAAGCTCGGCGGGATGACCGGCACGGCGGCGACCGAAGCCGACGAGTTCATGGACATTTACGGCCTGGACGTCATCGAAGTACCGACCAACCGGCCGATGGCGCGGGCGGACGAAGACGATGAGGTCTATCGCACGGCGCAAGAAAAGTACGCCGCCATCATCGAGCTGATCCGCGACGCCCAGCAGCGAGGCCAGCCCATGCTGGTCGGCACCACCTCGATCGAAAAGTCCGAAATCCTCTCCGAGCAGCTGAAGAAGCGCAAAGTTCCGCACAACGTGCTGAACGCGCGCTATCACGAGCAGGAGGCCCATATCGTCGCCCAGGCCGGCGTGCCCGGTGCGGTGACCATCGCCACCAACATGGCGGGCCGCGGAACGGACATCCAGCTCGGCGGCAACCCGGAGATGCGTCTCGAGGACTGGCTGGCCGAACAGACGGCAAAGGGCAAGGAGCCGACGCCGGCGGAGATCGAGGCCAAGCGCGCCGAAATCGAGACCGATATCGAGGCAAAGAAGAAGAAGGCCCTCAAGGCCGGCGGTCTTTACGTGGTGGGCACGGAGCGCCACGAAAGCCGCCGCATCGACAACCAGTTGCGTGGCCGCTCCGGTCGTCAGGGCGATCCGGGCGCGTCCCGCTTCTTCCTGTCGCTGGAAGACGACCTGATGCGCATCTTCGGGTCCGAACGCATGGACGGCATGCTTCAGGCGCTCGGCCTCAAGGAAGGCGAGGCGATCGTCCATCCCTGGATCAACAAGGCCCTCGAAAAGGCGCAAGGCAAGGTCGAGGCGCGCAACTTCGACATCCGCAAGAACCTGCTGAAGTTCGACAACGTGATGAACGATCAGCGCAAGGCGATCTTCGAGCAGCGCCGCGAGCTTCTGGCCGATGAGGACCTCAACGAAACCATCGCGGAAATGCGCCGTCAGGTCGTGGACGATCTCGTGGCCGAGGCCATTCCGGAGAAGTCCTATCCCGAACAGTGGGACCTTGAGGGTCTGAAAGAGAAGCTCGAAAACGTCTTCGGGCTTGACCTGCCCGTCGCCGACTGGGCGGACGAGGAAGGCATCGCCGAGGCCGAGATCCATGAACGCCTGGTCAAGGCGACGGACGAAGCCGCCGCCAAGAAGGCGGCCCAGTTCGGCGCGCAGACGATGCGGCAGCTTGAGCGCGCGGTTCTGCTGCAGACCCTGGACGGCCTGTGGCGCGAGCATCTGGTGACCCTGGAGCACCTGCGCCAGGTCATCGGCCTGCGCGGCTACGGCCAGCGCGATCCGCTGAACGAATTCAAGAGCGAGAGCTTCACCCTGTTCGAGCAGATGCTCGCGCGCTGCGCGAGGCGGTCACCGGGCAGATCATGCATGCCGAACTCGCCAAGGAAACCGACGCCCCGGCCTTGGACATCGCCGACCTGCCGCCCATGGAAGTCCATCACCTCGACCCGAATACGGGCCAGGACGAATTCGCGCTGGAAACCGCCGATGCCGCTTCGGCCTCCGGCGGCGCCGCGCCCGTGCGAACCCGCAAGGCCGCCGCGGTGGCGCTCAATCCGGCGGACCCGTCGACCTGGGGCAAGGTTCAGCGCAACGCGCCCTGCCCGTGCGGGTCGGGCAAGAAATACAAGCACTGCCACGGCGCGTTCTAGCGCGCGCATGCCGGCTTGAATCCGGCGCACCAGGCTTTGGTGCGGCGAAGGTCTTGAGGGGGGCGCGAACGCCATGACGGTCGACCAGGCGCTCGCCTTCTCCATCGTCGCCGCCATGATGGCGCTCTTCATCTGGGGACGCTTGCGCTACGACGTGGTGGCGCTCCTGTCTCTGCTGGCCGCCATCGCAGCCGGCATCGTCCCGCCCGAAAAAGCCTTCTCCGGATTCAGCGACGACATCGTCATCATCGTGGCGAGCGCGTTGATCGTCAGCGCGGCCGTCGGCCGGTCCGGGGTGATCGAGCGGATCGTGCGCCGGTTCGGCCCCTACCTCACCACGGTCTACCGGCAGATCGGCGCCCTGGTCGGCTCGGTCACGGTCATGTCCGGCTTCGTGAAGAATATCGGGGCTCTGGCCATGCTGATGCCGGTGGCGTTTCAAGTCTCGCGCCGGACGGGAACCTCGCCGTCGTCGCTGCTGATGCCCATGTCGTTCGGCGCGCTGCTTGGCGGTACGGTGACGCTGATTGGCACCTCGCCCAATATCATCGTCAGCCGCGTGCGCGAGCAGACCCTCGGTCAGCCCTTCGAGATGTTCGACTTCGCCCCTGTCGGCGCTTGCCTCTCGATCGTCGGCTTCCTCTTTCTGTTGTTCGGCTGGCGGTTTTTGCCCGCCGACCGCAAGGGCACCGTGTCCATGGACGCCGCCTTCACCCTGGACGGCTACACGACCGAGGTCGCCGTTCCCAAGGACTCTCCGGCCGCCAATATCACCGTGAAGGCCCTCGAGGACCTGAGCGAAGGCGATGTGGAAGTCATCACCCTGATCCGGGGAACCAAACGCCGCTTCGATCCGGCAGGCAACAGCGTCATCAAGCCGGACGACGTCTTGATCCTGCGCGGCGAACCCTCCGCCCTGGAGCGCCTGGTTGCCTTGGAAAAGCTCACGCTTGTGCGCCACGAGAACGGACGGGCGACCACCGACACGCCGAGCGACGAGATCGGCATCATGGAGGCGGTGATCACGCCGGATTCCGAACTGGTCGGCTATTCGGTGGGCCAGCTCAAACTAGCCGAACGTCATGGCATGGACCTTTTGGCCGTCAGCCGCACAGGGCGGCGTATCGCCAACCGGCTGCGCGCGGTGAAGCTGCGCGCCGGCGATGTGGTCGTGCTCCAGGGCAATCTGAGCACCATGCCCGAGACGCTCGGGGAACTGCATCTCCTGCCGCTTGCCGAGCGGGACTTGCGCATCGGGCGGCGGGGCAGTCTCCTGCCCATCGCCGTACTCGCCCTCGCCATGGGGCTCGTCGCCTTCAGCATCGTGCCCGTCGCCATCGCCTTTTTCGGCGCCGCCGTGATCCTGCTCCTGGTCCGCGCCTTGTCGTTGCGCGAGGCCTACGACGTTGTCGAATGGCCCATTCTCGTCATGCTGGGCGCGCTGATCCCGGTCAGCGACGCGCTCCGCACCACCGGCGGCACCGATCTCATCGCCGGGTGGCTCTCGGCGACCGCCTCGCAACTGCCGGTCTACGGCGCGTTGCTCCTGCTGATGGCCGCGGCCATGGCGGTGACGCCCTTCCTCAACAACGCCGCCACCGTGCTCGTCATGGCGCCCATCGCCGCGAGCTTCGCCGGCAATCTCGGCTACAGGCCCGATGCCTTCCTGATGGCGGTCGCCATTGGGGCTGCGTGCGATTTCCTCACGCCCATCGGTCATCAATGCAACACGCTGGTGATGGGACCCGGCGGCTATCGCTTCGGCGACTATTGGCGCCTCGGCCTGCCGCTTTCCCTGATCGTGCTGCTCGCCGGCACGCCGCTCATTCTGTATTTCTGGCCGATCTAGCATCGGGGCACCGTTCCTCGACGAGGCCGTCCACGGTGGCGAGCGTACCCGGCTCGAACGCGTAACGCCCCTCGCAGACGCCGACTTTCGGCGGGACCTTGTCGCTGGCAAACAGATCGTGGCCGGCTTTCAAATTGGCCCAGAACGGCGCCCATTTGTCTCCGGATCGCAGTCGCAGGTTCTTCTCGGTCATCCGGAATGGAAAGGCATGGACGGGAATGCGCGTCTGACCGTTGTCCAACGCCGCGGTGACGAACGCCCAGAGCTCGTCCACCACACGGTCCGTCACGGCGTAGCAGCCGATGGACGCACAGCCGCCATGGACCATCAGGAACGATCCGGTGCGGCCCTTGCTCCGGTCATAGGCATTCGGAAAGCCCAGATTGAATGACAGGTGCTCGACGCTGTTGGGATTGAGCCCGTCCTTGTCCACCGTATAGAACCCTTCCGGGGCCTGACGGTCGCCTTCTTTCAACTTGGGTCCGAGGCGCCCCGACCACATGCAGATCGGATAGGTGGCAAAGCGCACGAAGCGGCCGCCCTTTTGCACCCACAGCTCGATCTCCGACTCGAGCTTGTAAATGCGCAAATGGACGGGCATGCCGGGCTTGACGCCCGCCGCGTTCAGCCGCGCCGAGAACCGGTCGAGGTCGGGCGTCCCGGCAGGGGCCTGCCGGCGCGGAACAGGGCGTGGTTCGCTTGGCGGTCCCAGTTGATGGTGACGCGGTCGATCAACTGCCGCCCTTCCGGCGTGAAGAGGTACAAGGCGCCGGCAACCAGCGCCGTCAGTAGGATCGAAACGAAAAGAAACCGCACCATCGTCTGTCCTCTAGGCCGGACCTGTGACCCGGCCCTCTGCTTCGGCCGCTACGTCGCCTAAGAAAGAAGGCGAGGGAAAGGAAGCGCGTTAAGGGACGGGGGGCCTCATCGCGGTTGAGCGCAACATGGCGGTCAGTCCGCGTATGATCCCCGCTGCGCAACCTTCTTTTTCCCATCGGCCGACGCCTCTTTTTGCGCCTTCTCCTTCGGGTCCGGCGTGGCGGGCCCGAGCGTCATCACGTTGTAGACCGGGGTGATCTCGCCGAACTGCAGATCCATGACGCTGCCGAGCGGCTTGGCCAACGTGGACTGGGCAACGGCGCGCCGCTCCGTTTTGGGCTTGAAGGCGACCATGGGCAGCTTGCTGTAGCGCGGGCACGCCCGTTTCGGGTTGGGAAGCGTCCCGCCCGGAAAGTCGCCGTTGACGACATAGCGCCTGCCGCACACCGCGAAGGTCGGCTCGAGACGGGTAACCTCGAAATAGTCGTAGCCTTCCTTCAGATTGACCCAGAAATCGAACCAAGGGCTGTCGGTGTGTGCCGCCAGGTTGGCGGTCGTCATCCGGAAGGGAAAGGCGTGGATCTGGAACTTCTCTTGCCCGCCGGCAAAGGCTTCGAGGGCCAGCGCATAGATCTCCTCGATCACCGCATCGGTCATGGCGTAGCAGCCGCGGGACTTGCACTCGCCATGAACCATGAGGTTGGCGCCGGTGCGCTTCAGAGCACGGTCGTAGGCGTTCGGATAGCCGATGTTGAAGGACAGATGGTAATGACTCTTCGGGTTCAGCCGCTTCTCGTCGACCAGGTAGAACCCTTCGGGCGCCTGCAAATCCCCCTGCTTTTGCTTGGGGCCCAACCCGCCCGAGAAATTGCAGATCGGATAGGTCTTCAAATGGTAGAAATGCCCGTCATCCTTCTGCTTCCAGACCTCGAGCTCGGATTCGGCCTTGAAGACGCGAATGAGGATGGGCTGGGACTCGGTCATGCCCTTTTCGGCCATCAGGGCGCGGGTCTTCGCGGACAGCGGCCGCATATGCGGGGGATAATAGGCCGAACAGCCTGACGTCGCGGCCGCCAGCACGACCACGCCCGCCCACAAAATGGCCGTGACGATCCTTGATCGACGCATTCGGCGAGCCCTTTTGCACCCCCGGCCGACTTCAGTTCACAATGGTTAACGGAACGTTACCCAAGTCCCGCTTGACCCAAGTCCCGCTTGACCCATGTCCCGCTTGGGCCGTCCCCACGGCCCAAGACCATTCGAATTATAGGCTTATCTGGTCGCACTTGGGCCGAAAAGAGACAGATGAAGACGGGTCGGGGCAAAAGGGCCGCGCACGGGAGCACCAGATTGGTGGCAACCCGGACCGCAAGCGCCCCATCCCGCCAGGCCCCAAAACTTGCTGGGCCTCCAGACCTGCTAGGCCTCGCGCCCAATGGCCATGAACTTTTCGCGGCGCTCTTTCCGGATCTGATCGGGCGTGTAGTCGTCGAACCAGGCAATGGCATTGACGATGACATCGCCCGCCGCCTGCAGGACGCTTTGCGGGTCCCGGTGCGCCCCGCCCACCGGCTCGGGAATGATCCCGTCGACGATGCCGAGGGCCTTCAGGTCCTGGGCCGTGATCTTCATGTTCGTGGCGGCATCCTGGGCACGCGCCGAATCCCGCCACAGGATGGACGCGGCGGCCTCAGGCGAAGCGACCGTGTAGATCGAGTGCTCCAGCATGAAGATGCGGTTCGCGGTGGCGAGCGCCACAGCCCCCCCGGACCCCCCCTCGCCGATGATCAGCGAAACGATGGGCACCCCGAGGCGCATACAGCATTCCGTGCTCCGGGCGATCGCCTCGGCCTGGCCGCGCTCTTCGGCCCCGATGCCGGGATAGGCGCCCGCCGTATCCACCAAGCTCACGACCGGCAAGGAGAACCGGTCGGCCATCTCCATCAGCCGCACCGCCTTGCGATAGCCTTCGGGCCGGGCCATGCCGAAATTGTGCTTGATACGCCCCTCGGTGTCGGACCCCTTTTCGTGCCCGATCACCATGACGGAACGGCCGGCAAGCCGGCCGATGCCGCCGATGATCGCCTCGTCCTCCGCGAAATAGCGATCGCCGGCCAGAGGGGTGAAATCGCGGACCAGATCCTGGACGTAATGGGTGAAATGTGGCCGCTCGGGGTGGCGTGCCACCTGGGTTTTCTGCCAGGGCGTCAGCGCGGCGTAGGTCTCCACGAGAGCGTCGCGCGCCTTGGTCTCGAGGCGGCTCAGCTCTTCGTCGATCAGAACGGAATCGTCGTCCGTGGCAAGGGCCTTCAACTCGGCGACCTTGCTTTCAAGTTCCGCGATCGGTTTTTCGAAATCGAGATACGTACGCATGCAGTCCGGCTAAACCCGTTGAAAAGACAAAACAGCTCTACTTCAAGGCATCCTTACGACAGTCGCCGGGCATCCATACGACAAAAGGGAAACCGGCCGAAATCCGGCTCTAAGTGGCCTCGCGGCCATGTCCTGTCAACTGGGACCATTGCCGTCCCGGAGGCAAAGACTCTAGCGCGCCTTCGTTAACCGCACCTTCGCGAACCCGGCCTTGGCCAGCGGATGGTGCTCTTCCACGAGCCGCCGCAGCCGTTCCTCGATCACGTGGGTGTAGATTTGCGTGGTGGAAATATCCGCATGTCCCAGCAATTGCTGCACGGTCCGCAAGTCGGCGCCCCGTTCGAGCAGATGGCTGGCGAAGGCGTGCCGCAACACGTGCGGCGAGACGCGCGCGGGATCGAGCCCTGCCGCCAGCGCCAGGCTCTTGAGCTCCTGACCGAAGCGCTGACGGGTCATGTGCTGTCCCCCGTCCCCCGTGGGGAATAGAAACGGGGAGGCCTTGCGCGCGGGGTCCTCGGCGAGCACCGCGAGATAGGCCGCCAGCGCCTCCCGGGCCGCATCGTTCAGCGGCACCAGCCGCTCGCGCCCGCCCTTGCCCTTGATGGTCAGGACCCGGTCGTCCACGGCGAGCACGTTGCGCGGCAGGGCCACGAGTTCGGAAACCCGCAAGCCCGAGGCGTAGAGCGTTTCCAGCAGCGCGTTGAGCCGATGGGCGCGCCGGCGCGGCGCCCCCTCAGGAGCCGAGGCGCAGGCTTCCTTCGCCGTCCCGATCAGAGTCTCGACCTCGGCGAGCGATAGGACCTTCGGCAAGGGGCGCCCCCGCTTGGGGCTGTCGATCGCCGCGGTCGGATCGTCCTTGCGGACCCCCTCGGCCAACAGGAACCGGAAGAACTGCCGGATGGCGGAGAGCTTGCGGGCGCGGGACGCCGGGGCAAGCCCTTCGGCGGACAGGACCTCGAGATAGGCCCGCACGTGGTCCGCCGACGCGGCGGCGGCCTCTGTCTTTTTGGCGGCCAGAAACGTCAGAAAGTCCGACAAATCCCGCGAATAGGCGGCGATCGTGTGGGACGCCGCACCCCGCTCGGCCATAAGCATTTCAACGAAAAGCGCAAGTTCGGAGGCCGACGCGGGCGCAAGGACGGGGTCGGACGCGCCACGGTTACCCCCTCACCTGGGGCCGCCACAGACCGGCAAGCGCTGACAACCGCCTATTGGGCGCGATGGCTCGGAGGCAGGGTGATGGACGGCTCCTGGGCCGAGGCCGCCGTGGGCGACACGGCACGCGGCTCGGCCTTGAGGCCGCGCAAGGCCTTGGAGATTTCTTTTGGCTCTGGCTGAAAGTATTCAGCAAGCACATAAAGGCTTCCAGCGACGACACCGGCAATCGTCCCTAAGACCGCGAGGAAACGAAACAATGTTGGCATCGGGGCGCTCGTGTTCCTAATTATCGACCAATATCGAACAGGGCCGCATTATGACTCAAAACGCCGAAGCACCTTAACCCCTCGCGCATCCCATCATGGACGATTCGACGGCACCCTGTCAGCATGGCCCCTTATTAACCTCTCCAGCCAATGACTCAACGTATTGCCGAACAAAATAGAGACCGCGACCGGAAACTGGCGGAAATCCGCCGGTCTCTCGGGACGAACTCCCTCGTCTTGATCGGGCTGATGGGCGCGGGCAAGTCGGCGGTGGGACGGCGGCTCGCGGCCTCCCTCAACCTGCCGTTCACCGACGCGGACGGCGAAATCGAGGAGGCGGCGGGCCAGACCATCGGCGAGATTTTCGCCGAGCACGGCGAGGCCTATTTCCGGACCGGCGAGCGGAAGGTCATCGCGCGGCTCCTTGAAAACGGTCCGCAAGTGCTTGCAACGGGGGGTGGCGCCTATATGGACCCCGAAACCCAGGCCGCGATCAAAGAACACGGAATTTCGATCTGGCTCAAAGCCAACTTGCGCGTCCTCATGAAACGTGTAGGACGCCGGGACAATCGGCCGTTGCTGCAGGTCGACAATCCCGAGACCGTGATGAAGAAGCTGATGGCGGAGCGGAACCCCGTCTACGCAAGAGCGGACATCACCGTGGAGAGCCGGGACGTGCCCCACGAAATCATGGTGGCCAATATTGTCGATGCGCTTTCGGCCCGGCTCCGGGTAGACGGCCCGGGCGAACAAGCCGGCGATGCCCCAAAGGCGCAGTGAGGAACGGAACGACCGTGGCGCAAACACAGACGAAGACGGCCGGACCGACCGGCAGCGAGACCGAGATCGCGGTGGCTCTTGCCGCGAGGGGCTATCCGATCGTGATCGGCGAGGGTCTGATCGCGAGTGCCGGGCAACGCCTGAAGGCCTTGCTTCCGGGCGCGCGCTTTGCGGTCGTCAGCGATGCCAATGTGGCGGCGCTGCACCTTGCGCCGCTCAAGGCGAGCCTCGAAGCCGAAGATCTGTTCCTTGGCTCCGCCGTGGTCGCGCCGGGCGAAGCGAGCAAGAGCTTCCCCGTGCTCGCAAAGCTGAGCGAAACGCTTCTCGAACTGGGTGTCGAACGCGGCGACTGCGTGATCGCGCTTGGCGGAGGCGTCGTGGGCGACCTGGCCGGCTTCGCGGGATCGATCCTCCGGCGTGGCGTCCGGGTGGTGCAAATGCCGACGACGCTGCTGGCCCAGGTCGACTCCGCCATCGGCGGCAAGACCGGCATCGACACCAAGCAAGGCAAGAACCTGGTCGGCACGTTCCACCAGCCGAGCCTCGTCCTGTCCGACATTTCCGTGCTCTCCACCTTGAGCGAACGGGAATACCGCGCCGGCTACGCGGAGGTCGCCAAATACGGCCTGCTCGGGGATGCGCCCTTCTTCGCCTGGCTCGAGGAGAATTGGCAGGACATTTTCGCCGGCGACACGCCCAAGCGCCGTCATGCGGTGGAGACGAGCGCCCGCGCCAAGGCGACCATCGTCATGGAGGACGAATTGGAGGTCAGCGGCAAACGCGCGCTCCTCAATCTCGGCCACACCTTCGGTCATGCGCTGGAGGCCTTCGCCGGCTATTCGGACCGGTTACTGCATGGCGAGGCGATTTCCATCGGCATGCGCCAGGCCTTCACCTATTCGGTCGAGCGAGGCCTCTGCCCCGCCGAGGACGCCGCGCGGGCGGAGGCCCATTTCCGGGCCGTGGGCCTGCCGACGGCAATCCCCGCGATTCCGGGCGATAAGCCGACGCCCGGCGAAATGCTGCGGCTCATGGCACAAGACAAGAAAGTCAAAGGCGGCAAGATGGTTCTCGTGCTGGCGCGCGGCATTGGCGAAGCCTTCGTCGAGGACGAGGTGTCCATGACCGAACTGACGGACTTCCTGCAGCGGGAGTGCGCGAGCTCATGACCGTGGCCCTTGGACTGACGCTCGGCGCGATTCTCGGCCTCCTGATCGTCTCGGCCTTCTTCTCGGGCTCGGAGACGGCGCTGACGGCAGCCAGCCGGGCCCGCATGCATGCGCTCGAGGACGACGGCAATCCGCGCGCCGGCCTCGTCAACCGCCTGCTGGACTCCCGCGAACGCCTGATCGGTGCGCTGCTGCTCGGGAACAATCTCGTCAACATCGCCGCATCGGCGCTGACCACGAGCCTGTTCCTCTCCGTCTTCGGAGAGGCCGGGGTGGCCTATGCCACGCTCGTCATGACCGCGCTGGTGGTCGTCTTCGCCGAGGTGCTGCCGAAGACCTACGCGATCCTGAACGCGGACCGCATGGCGCTTGCCGTGGCGCCGGCACTCGAGGTGCTGGTGGCCCTGCTTGCGCCGGTGACGGCCGCGCTCCAATTCCTCGTCCGCCATACGTTGCGGCTGTTCGGTTCGAATATCGACGACGACGCCGAGGTCCTCTCGGCCCATGAAGAGATCCGCGGCGCCATCGAGCTGCACCACAAGGAAGGCGGCGTGGTGAAGGGCGACCGCGACATGCTGGGCGGCGTCCTCGATCTCCGCGAGCTCGACGTCTCCGACATCATGGTGCACCGGACCAAAATGGTGACCATCGATGCCGACCTGCCGTCGGCGGACATCATCGATCAGGCGCTCCAGAGCTCGCACACGCGCCTGCCGCTCTGGAAGGGCGAACGCGAGGAGATCGTCGGCATTTTGCACGCGAGAACGCTGCTGCAGGCCCTGCGCGATTCCCGGGGGGACGTCAGCAAGATCGACGTCATGGCGCTCGCGACCCCGCCCTGGTTCGTTCCCGACACGACGACGCTCAAGGCACAGCTTGCCGCGTTCCTGAAACGGAAGAACCACTTCTCCATCGTCGTGGACGAGTACGGCGAGGTGATGGGCCTGCTTACGCTGGAGGACATTATCGAGGAGATCGTCGGCGACATCACCGACGAGACGGACGTGGCCGCCACGGACGCCCAGCCGCAGCCCGATGGCTCGCTTCTGGTCGAAGGCCTCGTGCCGGTCCGCGACGTGAACCGGCTCATGGATTGGGACCTTCCGGACGAGGAAGCGACCACGGTGGCGGGGCTCGTCATTCACGAGGCCCAGACCATCCCCAATCCGGGCCAGACCTTCAACTTCCACGGCTTCCGCTTCGAGGTGCTCCGGCGCCACCGCAACCGCATCACGCGGCTGCGCGTCGTGCCGCTGAACGAACCGGCGGGCAAGGCGGAGACGGCGCACGCACC
This sequence comes from Methyloceanibacter methanicus, assembly GCF_001723285.1. Lineage (GTDB taxonomy): Bacteria > Pseudomonadota > Alphaproteobacteria > Rhizobiales > Methyloligellaceae > Methyloceanibacter > Methyloceanibacter methanicus. The sequence continues at coordinate 287,833 of NZ_LPWG01000011.1, forward strand.
GGCCGACAAACCGGCCGCGAAGACGGGTTCGAAAGACTCCTAGGCGGACTTCTTTTCCGCATCGGCAGGCGTGAGCGCGGTGACCGCGAGCGCGTGAATCTTGCCCGACAGTTCCGCGGCCAGGACAGCATTGACCATGCGGTGACGCTCCAGCCGCGACTTGCCCGCGAAGGCGGGCGACACCACACGGACGGAGAAATGGCTTTCGCCCGTGCCGGGCGAGCCGGCATGGCTCGCATGGAGATGGGATTCGTTGACGACCTGCAGCGCCTCGGGCGAAAAGGCCGCGGTCAGTTTTTCTCGGATGCTCTCTTCGACGCTCATTCGACTCGACACTCTTAAGGGCACGGAAGCAATCCCGTGGGAGGATGGGCTACGCGGCACGCGGCGGCGCTGGCAAACGCGCATAATCGTTCAGAGTATCGCCATTGTCACCGTCGAGCCATCCTTGTTGTGCCCAATAACGATTCCCATAATGCGGATCATATGAAACTCGACTCGAAAATTTTCGACCACCTGCGCGTCAAACCCGACGAGAACCGCTTGTTGCGCGATTCCGCGCCCAAATGCGAGTGGGAGGGGTGCGACCAGCCGGGGCTCTACCCGGCCCCGAAGGGCCGTGGGCTGGAAGGGCAGTACCACCGCTACTGCCTCGATCACGTGCGCGAATACAACAAGGGCTACAACTACTTCTCCGGCGTGCCGGACGAAGAAGTGGTCGCCCAGCAGAAGGCGGACCAGACCGGCAACCGTCCCACATGGTTCGTCGGCGTCAACGCCTATGGGAAGACGAAAGGGCGCGGCCGGGGGCGGCGCAGCGGCTATGGATACCGGTTCGAGACCGCCGACCCGTTCGGCCTCTTCGGCGAGAAGGGGCCCGCGGGCGAGGCCCCGGGAAAGCCCCGCCGGCCGGTCAAGCGTCTCGAGCGCAAGGCGCTCCGCCAGCTCAACCTGGACGACGACGCGACCAAGCAGGACATCAAGACGCGGTTCAAGGAACTGGTGAAGCGGCTCCATCCCGACCACAACAACGGCGACCGGTCCTCCGAGGACAAGTTGCGTGAAGTCATCCAAGCCTATAACTATCTAAGGCAAGCGGGGCTCGCATAACCCGCGCCGCCATATTCTCGCAAAATCGCTGTTTTGCAGAGGATTCCGGCGCCGTCGTTGAGACGTGATGCGCGCCCATCACCGATAAAGGCTCATCATCGACCATGACATTTGATACAGCGACGAACGACGCCGGTGTCCCGGATATGTCCGTTTCCGTGCGCCAGGTCTTCGGAATCGATACCGATCTCGAGGTGCCGGCCTATTCCCAGGCCGACGAGCACGTGCCCGATGTCGACCCGGACTATCTCTTCAACCGCGACGTGACCCTGGCGATCCTCGCCGGGTTCAAACACAACCGCCGCGTGATGATCCAGGGGTATCACGGCACGGGCAAATCGACGCATATCGAGCAGGTGGCCGCGCGGCTCAACTGGCCGTGCATCCGTATCAATCTCGATAGCCATGTGAGCCGGATCGACCTCGTGGGCAAGGACGCGATCGTCATCAAGGACGGTCAGCAGGTGACCGAGTTCCGAGAGGGCATCCTGCCTTACGCGCTGCAGACCAATACGGCGCTCTGCTTCGATGAGTACGACGCGGGCCGTCCCGACGTGATGTTCGTGATCCAGCGCGTGCTGGAGGTCTCCGGCAAGCTGACACTGCTCGACCAGTCGAAGGTCATCCGGCCGCATCCCGCCTTCCGCCTGTTCGCGACCACGAACACGATCGGCCTCGGCGACACCAGTGGCCTCTATCACGGCACGCAGCAGATCAACCAGGGGCAGATGGACCGCTGGTCGATCGTCGCCACCTTGAACTATCTGCCTCATGACGACGAACTCGAAATCGTGGTGGCGAAGGTGAAGTCCTACAACACCGAAGAGGGCCGCAAGATCGTCTCGAACATGGTCCGCGTGGCCGAGCTGACCCGCAACGCCTTCATGAACGGCGATCTGTCCACGGTCATGAGCCCGCGCACGGTGATCACCTGGGCCGAGAACGCGGAGATCTTCGGCGACGTCGGAACCGCCTTCTCCCTGTCGTTCCTCAACAAGTGCGACGAGCTGGAGCGTGGCCTGATCGCCGAGTTCTATCAGCGCTGCTTCGGCGAGGACTTGCCCGACTCCACCGCCAATGTCGCGTTGAGCTGACGCGACGCCTGCAGGCGCAACGCGCGATCACCCCGTCCAAGGATATCCCCATGGCTGGACCGAAACGGAAAGAGGCGCCCCTCGATCCGTTCAAGCGCGCGGTGACGCTGGCGACACGGGCCATTGCCGCCGATAGCGGCGTCGAGGTCGTGTTTTCCAACGAACCGCCCGGCCTTGCCGGCAAAACGGCGCGCATCCCCGAGCCGCCGCGCGTTCCCACGCGCGAAGAGCTGGCGGCCATTCGCGGCCATGCGGACGCGGCCGCGCTCACGGTCTCATGCCGGGACGAAGCCCTTCATCGGCGCCTGGCGCCATCGGGCGGCGAAGCCCGGGCCGTCTTCGAAGCGCTCGAACAAGCCCGCGTCGAGGCCATCGGCGCGACGCGCATGGAGGGCGTCGCCCAGAACCTGACCGCACGCACGGAGGAGCGCTACGCGCGCAGCCGCATCACCGAGGAGACGGAACGCTCCGAGGCGCCGCTCCCCGACGCGCTGGCCTTGATGGTCCGCGAACGGCTCACGGGCGAAGCGCCGCCGGCCCGCGCGCGGCCGCTCGTCAATCTGTGGCGCCCCTGGGTCGAGGAACGCGCCAAGGTCCAGCTCGACCGGATGCAGGGCACCTTGTTCGACCAGGAGGCCTTCGGCGAGCTCGCACGCGATCTCCTGGCCGCCCTGAACATGGCCGATCAGCTCGACCAGGGCGAAGAGGATGACGAGGCCTCCGACGACGGCAAATCCGAGTCCGATGCGGCCGACGATCAAGGCGACGAGGCGCAGAGCCAAGAGGGAACCGAACTCGCCCAGGACGCGCAGGCCGAGCCCGACGACACCTCCGAAGAGACGATGGAGGACCAGGAGGACGGGGCTACGGATCAGCTCGACGAGGACGCGGACTCCGCCGACCTGCCGCGGCGCTCCGATCCTTGGCGTCCCAACGTCTCTGTTCTCGATGACCCGTCGGCCTTCGGCTACAAGATCTTCACCGAAGCGTTCGACGAGATCGTCACGGCAGAGGATCTGTGCGACCCCGAGGAACTCGACCGGCTCCGGTCGTTCCTCGACAAGCAGCTCGTTTCGCTTCAGGGCGCGGTCGCGCGCCTGGCCAACCGGCTGCAGCGCCGCCTGCTCGCGCAACAGGATCGCGGCTGGGACTTCGACCTCGACGAGGGCACGCTCGATGCGGGCCGGCTGACGCGGATCATCATCGACCCCATGCATCCGCTGACCTTCAAGCAGGAACGCGACACCGAATTCCGCGACACGGTGGTAACCCTGCTGCTCGACAATTCCGGCTCCATGCGCGGACGGCCCATCATGGTCGCCGCCTGCTGCGCGGACATTCTGGCGCGCACCTTGGAGCGCTGCGGCGTGAAGGTGGAGATCCTGGGGTTCACAACGCGGGCCTGGAAGGGCGGCCACGCACGCGAGGCCTGGCTCAACGCCATGAAGCCCCCCTTCCCCGGGCGGCTCAACGATTTGCGCCATATCGTCTACAAGGCCGCGGACATGCCCTGGCGGCGGGCCCGGCGCAATCTCGGCCTGATGATGCGCGAGGGCCTTTTGAAGGAGAATATCGACGGCGAGGCGCTGGCCTGGGCCCACAACCGGCTCTTGGGCCGGCCCGAGCAGCGGCGCATCCTGATGATGATCTCCGACGGCGCGCCGGTGGACGATTCCACGTTGTCGGTCAACTCCGGAGCCTATCTGGAAAAACATCTGCGCCAGGTGATCCACGAGATCGAGACGCGCTCGCCGGTCGAACTCCTGGCCATCGGCATCGGCCACGACGTGACGCGCTACTACCGCCGCGCCGTCACGATCACCGACGCGGAGGAACTTGCCGGCGCAATGACCGACAAGCTTGCCGAGCTGTTCGACGAGGACGCGGCCGCCCGCGCCCTCATGCGCGCCAATCCTGCCGCCGCGCGTGCCAAACGCAAGGTGCTGCACTAGGTGCGCCTGGCACCGCGCCGGGGCATGGTCTCTCGCAAGGGCATGGCCGTGCTCGCGGCGCGCCGGCGTTGCTCTCTACCTGAGTGCGTCAGCGCTCATCGCCAAACCCGCGGCGCCCCTGCCGGGGCCGGTGGCGACCCGCGTCTCCGTCATCCCGATCGCGTTCGACCGCGATCAGGCGCAGAAGACGAAATTCGGCAAACTCACCTTTCGCGGCGGCCTCAACGTCTTCGCGCGGTCGGCGCATTTCGGCGGCTATTCCGCGCTCGCCCTGAACGCGTCGGGCACGAGCCTGCTCGCCCTCTCCGACGCGGGCTCGTGGATGCGGGCGAGCCTCGACTATGACGGGCGGCGGCTGAAAGGCCTGTCCGACGTGACGCTCGGCCCAATCCTCGACCGGGACGGCAAACCGTTGCGGTCCGTGGCGCGGCAGGACGCGGAGGGCATGACGCTCCTGTCCGGCGACACGCGGAGCGGCACCGCCCTCGTCTCGTTCGAGCGGGATCACCGCATCATGCGCTACCCCTTCACGCCCGAGCGCTTCGGCCCTCCGACCGGGGAGGTCTCCTTGCCGAAGGCGGCACGCGGCATGAGCGACAATCTGGGACTGGAGGCGCTCGCCACCATCCGGGCCGGCCGGATGGAAGGAACGATCGTCGCCTTCCCCGAACGGCTCAAGGACCGCAACGGCAATCTGATGGGTTTTCTGATCGGCGGCCCGGCGCCCGGCACCGTCACGGTCCGGCGGCTCGGCGGGTTCGATCTCACGGGCGCGGCGGGGCTGCCCGATGGCGGGCTTCTGCTTTTGGAGCGCCGCTTCCGCTATAGCGAGGGCGTCAAGATGCGCATCCGCCGGATCAAGGCGTCGGACTTGCGGCGCGGCAAGCTCATCGCCGGCGAAGTCCTGCTCGAGGCCTCCGACATCTTGAACATCGACAATATGGAAGCGATCGCGGTGCACAGCGCGCGCGACGGACAAACCGTCCTGACGCTCATGTCGGACGACAATTTCAGCGCTTTTCAGCGCACGCTGATCATGCAGTTCACGCTGCCTTAAGGCGCGTGGCGGGCAACTCTAGGACGCTGCTTGCGCCTCGGACGCCTGCGCCTCGGACGCCTTGGCGATCTCCCGCTTCAAGCGCGGCGCCTTCAAGGAGAGCTCGTCATTGCCGGCCTTGAGCAGATAGGCGTCCAGCCCACCCCGGTGCTCCACCGAGCGAAGCGCGCTCGCGGACACGGTGAGGCGGACAGCCTTCTTCAGAACGTCGCTCTGAAGGGTGACATTGCTCAGATTGGGCAGGAAACGGCGCCGCGTGCGGCGCTTTGCATGGCTCACATTGTTGCCGGTGAGCACGGCTTTGCCGGACAGCTCGCAGCGACGGGCCATGGTCCATATCCTTCTTGCGAAAATCGTGTGATTACCTGACGCAGCTCGTGACGCATCACAAGCGCGAGGCTCAAGGCCGGGACATATACGGGGATGACCGAATTCGGTCAAGATAGGACAGGAAATTCGGCCTAGGTTGGCCCAATTGACGAATCCGACTAATCCTGCTCAGTGGCCAAGCAGGACACGGACTTTGGGGGTACCCGGGAGGGGCTGCGATAGATGCGGGTCGCGCGAAATCTCTTGAGCTTTGCGGCCATGGCGGTGGCGGTGCTGGGCCTGACAGGCTTGGCATTGATTTCGCTAGACTTTTCGCCTGCACGCGACGCGGGGCAAGCGCACGCCGAGAGCCGGCCCGACATGGCGGGGGACGACGCCGAACTCGACGGTAGCACGCGCGGCCCGATCCTAGACGACCGCGCGCCTTTCCCGATCGAAGGCCTTTACGGCGATAAAGACGAGCAGGGCGCGAGCGAGGCGCCGCCAACGGCCGATCCGGCCCCGCCAGTAGCCTCTCCCGTCGACACCTCGGCCCGGTTCGTCGCGGTCTACAACATCAGTCTCGGCCGGTTCAACCTGGGCAATTTCAGCATTTCCGGCACGGTGCAGAACGGCCAATACGCCTTGCGTGGCAATGGCACGTTTTCGGTGCTGAAGGGCTGGGTCTTCAACTGGCAGGGCTCGATTGGCGGGGCGGGAAAAGCGACCACGGACGGCCCGAACCCGAAATCCTATTCCTTCAGCCAGTCGGACGGAAAATACAACGAGCGCCTCAAGATCGACTTTGGCGATGGGTTCGTGAAGTCGGTCACCATCTGGCCGAGGCCCCAGCCCTATCCCGGCGAGATCAAGGTCACGAAGGAGCAGGTCCAGAACGTGGTGGATCCGTTGAGCGGCGCCTTCCTCACCGCGCGCTCCGACAGCCTCCACGCCGATCTCAGCGTCTGCAACCAGGTGATCCCGGTGTTCGATGGACGCTCCCGCTACGATCTCGTCTTGAAGCCGAAAAGGCGCGTGATGGTGCAGAACCGGGGCAACGGCAACTACTCGGGGCCCGCAGCCGTCTGCAAGGTGAAATTCGTTCCCATCTCCGGCTACCCGCGCGGCGACCCGGGCATTGCGGAGTTGCAGCAGGCGAACGGCATCGAAGCCTGGCTCGTGCCCTTGCGGGGCACGGGGATGTATGTGCCCTACCAGATCGTGATCCCGGCCTTCGGGGGCTACACCGCGGTCGCCGTGGCCACGTCCATGCGCGCAGGCCGCGCGGGCCGGGCCGAGGCGCGCTAGGGCACGCCTTCTCCCCAACCTAAATTCGTCGTGCCCGCGAAGGCGGGCATCCCGTATTCACCGCCCGTCGTGAATCGGAACGGCGTTGGTTACTGGATCGCCCGGTCAAGCCGGGCGATGACGCAAGAAGAACGACGGCGGAGGCATCAGCCTCCGACCTTAGTTAACGCGGCAACCCCAAACCACAACATGTCGTAGGGAACGGCCTGCGAAAATTTACGAACCCCTGATTCGTCGCCGGTCTGTTCACGGTGTGGGCTTGGCTGGGCGCGGCCTGGCGACGGCTCAAGGACAAGATCTAGACGGTGTCATGCCCGCGAAGGTAGACATCCCGTAGGCACCGCACGTCCAACCTCGTCATGCCCGGACTTGATCCGGGCATCCACAAATCTAAGGGAGCCGCGCAAAGACATGGATGGCCACCCGGGTCCGGCCTTGCCGGCCCGGGCGCAGGCTCAAGTCAAGCCCGGCGATGACCCGGAGAAATGGGATGGTGCGCCGGCGCCTAGAGATCTTGGTTAACGCGGCAGCCCCAAACCACAACATGTCGTAGGGAACAGGCGCGGAAGATTTACGAACCCCTGATTCGCCCCTGCTCTGTTCCCCTTGCGATCTTGCGCCAGGGGAACCCGTGCACGACGGGAATGCTAGATGTAGCGCGCGCCCCCGAAGCCGCTTACATGTCGTGCGCAGGGGAAAAGCCTGCGTCCTTGTTCCAGTTTGGAACGGAACATAAGTCGAATACGCTGGAGTCAGCGATTCGGACGGGATTCGTTCTCCCCCCGTTCGCGGCTCACACCGGATCGCGTTAAGAATTTCTCTCAATGCCCAAAGTCTTATCCACACAATCCACAGGCACCCGGACGATCGGTGCGCAAACAACCGGGGCACATGGCCCGCCCAATCGCGGGCGTGGCGTGACGGCCGTGCTCGGCCCCACCAATACCGGCAAGACGCATCTCGCCATCGAGCGCATGCTTGCCCACGAGGTGGGGGTCATCGGTCTGCCGTTGCGGCTGCTCGCGCGCGAGGTCTACGAGAAGGTCGTCGCCAAAGCCGGACCGGGCGAGGTTGCGCTCATCACGGGCGAGGAGAAGATCAAGCCGCCGCGCGCGCGCTTCTTCGTCTGCACGGTGGAGGCCATGCCGCGCGAGCTGGAGGCCGATTTCGTCGCCGTCGACGAAATCCAAATCGCCGCCGACGGGGAGCGCGGGCATGTGTTCACCAACCGCCTGTTCCATGCCCGGGGCACGTCCGAGACCTTGCTTCTCGCGCGGCGACCATGCGCGATGCGATCCGGGAGCTTCTGCCCGGCGCAAATCTCGTCTCGAGGCCGCGCATGTCGAACCTCACTTACGCAGGCGAGAAGAAGATCACGCGCCTGCCCCGCAGGTCCGCGATCGTCGCCTTCTCCGCCAACGACGTCTACGCCATCGCCGAACTCGTCCGCCGCCAGCGCGGCGGGGCGGCCGTGGTGCTCGGCGCGCTCTCTCCCCGCACCCGCAATGCGCAGGTCGCGCTCTATCAGAATGGCGACGTCGATTTTCTGGTGGCGACCGACGCCATCGGCATGGGGCTCAATCTCGACCTCGATCATGTCGCCTTCGCCGGCGTCCGCAAATTCGACGGGCATACCCACCGGAACCTGACGCCGTCCGAGATCGGACAGATCGCCGGGCGCGCCGGGCGGCACATGAACGACGGCACCTTCGGCGTGACGGGCCAGGCTCAGCCCTTCGACGCCGAACAGATCGAGCGGCTCGAGACCCACGCCTTCGATCAGGTGGGCGTCCTGCAATGGCGCAGCCGGACGCTGGACATCGCCTCGATCGAGTCCCTGAAGGAAAGCCTGCGAGAGATGCCGGTCCATCCGCGCCTCACCCGCTCTCGCATGGTCGACGATGTCATCGCGCTGGAGAACGTGACGCGCGACGAGACCATCTGCGCCATGGCCAAGTCGCCGGCCGCGGTGGGCCTGCTCTGGGACATGTGCCAGATCCCCGACTATCAGCGCGTTTCTCCGGCCGATCACGCGGACCTGGTCGGGACGCTGTTCGGCTACGTCATGAGCGACGAGGGCAAGATCCCCGAGGACTGGTTTGCCCGTCAGGTGGCGCAGGCCGACCGCACCGAAGGCGACCTCGATACGCTTTCCAATCGCCTGGCCCAAATTCGCACCTGGACATTTGTGTCCCACCGCGCTCAATGGCTGCACGATCCGGAGCACTGGCAAGAGCGCACCCGATCGATTGAGGACAAACTGTCCGACGCGCTTCACGAACGCCTCACGCAACGCTTCGTCGACCGGCGGACAAGCGTGCTGATGCGGCGGCTGCGCGACAAGGAGGAGATGATGGCCGAGATCGGCGACGACGGACAGATCCTGGTCGAAGACCATTTCGTGGGCCGGCTCGACGGATTCCGCTTCACGCCGGATTCGTCGGGCGACGGCATTCACGGCAAGGCCGCACGCAACGCGGCGACACAGGTTCTGGCGAGCGAGCTGGCCGCCCGCGCCGACGCCCTTGCCGCCGCCGCCGACGATGCCATCACGCTGTCGAGCAATGGCCGGATCCTGTGGCAGGGCTGCGAGATCGGCCGGCTGGTTCGGGGCGAAACGGCGCTGAAGCCCCGTATCGAGGTGTTCGCGGACGAATATCTGAGCGGGCCCGACCGGGAGCGCGTCACCGCCCGCCTCGATGCCTGGCTGGCCGCCTATCTCGACGCGAAGCTGAAGCCGCTCATGGCCCTCAGCAACGCCGAGGACCTGACGGGGCTCGCGCGCGGGCTCGGTTTCCGCCTGACCGAAAATCTCGGCGTCCTTCGGCGCGAAGGGGCCGCCGATGACATCAAGGCGCTGGACCAGTCCGATCGCGGACAGCTGCGCAAATACGGCGTCCGGTTCGGCGCGTTCAATCTGTACTTCCCCGCACTCCTGAAACCCGCCGCGGCGGAACTCCTGCTGCAACTCTGGGCACTGCACGGGGGCCAGGACTACGGCATTGATATCGACGCCATGCCGGAACGCCCCCAACAGGGCCTGACCTCCGTGCCGGCGGATGCGGCGCTGCCCGAGCCCTATTGGCGCGCAGCGGGCTTCCATGTGGCGGGCAGTCGCGCGGTCCGCATCGACATGCTGGAACGGCTGTCGGACTTGATCCGCGCCCGCGTAACCTGGCGCCCGGAAAAAGCGGCCAAGCCGGTCGAAGCGATGACTGTCGAGGAGACGGCGGCCGAGACGCCAACGGTGGCCGAGGCGACCGCGACGGAAACACCGGTCGTCGAGACCCAAGAGGCGGGCGAGACGCTGGCGGCGGAGACCGGAACTGCGCGCGCGGCCGCACCGTCGGCAGAAACCCGCGAGGCCGCGCCAGCGGCCGATGCGCCCAAACCGCCATCGGGCGCCACGGGCGACGGTGGCTTCCGCGTCGTGCCGGAACTCATGTCGATGGTCGGCTGCTCGGGCGAGGAGTTCGCCTCGATCCTGCGCGGGCTCGGCTTCCGCCTGGAGCGGCGGAAGATCGACACGCCGGCAGAGCCGCAATCGTCGGCAGAGCCAACCAAGCCGGAAACGCCCTCCGAAGCGACGCCGGTCGCGGCGGAGGCAAGCGCCACAGCCGGCGATGCACCGGCGCCCGGCCATGTGGCAGACGGCGCTGTCACCGAGCGTCGGCGGAGCCCGCGCCGGTCTCGACGAGATTTGGCGGCCGGCCAAGCGCCGCCCCGCCACGGCAGCAGCAGCGCGGCCGCGGCCGGACCGCAAGCCGGGCCCATGGTAATCAGGCCGTCGGCGAGACCGAGCACAAGCGGCGGCCCGACGAACAGCACGCCAAACGGCCCAAGAAGGACCATCCGCAAGGGAAGGCCCACCGGAAGGCGGGTAAGGGCGACCGTTACGGCGGCAAGGGCAAGGACCGCAATCCGGACGGCAATCGCCAGCCCAAGCGGGAGCCGGTGAATCCCGAGAACTCGCCCTTTGCAGCCCTCAAGGACTTGCGCGACAGTCTGGCGGCGCGTGGGCGCTCCGGACGGAGCTAGGGCCGCGACGCGTGACGGGCCAGCGTCTCGATAAATGGCTCTGGTGCGCCCGTCTGGCGAAGACCCGCTCGGCCGCCACACGCCTGATCGCGGACGGCAAGGTGCGGATCAACGGCGAGCGGGTGCGCAAACCCAGCCGGCTGGTGCAGCATGGCGACGTCGTCACCGCAACGCCGCCCGGGAGGCTGGTGGTTTGGCGCGTCCTCGACGCCGCCGAGCGGCGCGGTCCGGCGCCCCTGGCCCAAACCCTCTATGACGACCTGACGCCGCCCCTCGACGAAACGGAAGGCGATGCCGGAAGCGAGGCGCGTGTCGGCAAACGGCCCACGAAGCGCGACCGGCGGCGCATCGACACATTCCGGGCCCTCTGGAGCTAGACATGGGCGTGCGCCCCGCGCGCGCGCCCACCGCGGAAATTCCGCCCCACCGTGGGGCGCTACGCCGCAAAACCATCCTAAAGATCGGGGTTTGCCGGGAGGCCGCACGCCTTGTGCTGCCGACGCTATTGTTATAGGCAGGGCTCCTTCGTCCCGGGTTTGGCTGAGAGCCCGAACTGGGCTTTGACAACCGGGCTGGGACAGCCCCATGGCATGTGGAATCGATGACATACGTCGTCACTGAATTATGCATTAAGTGCAAGTACACCGACTGCGTCGAGGTGTGCCCCGTGGATTGTTTCTACGAGGGTGAGAATATGCTCGTCATTCATCCGGACGAGTGCATCGACTGCGGCGTCTGCGAGCCGGAATGCCCTGCGGACGCCATCAAGCCGGACACCGAGCCGGACCTGGACAAATGGCTCGACGTGAACCGGGAATATTCGGAAGTGTGGCCGAACATCACGGTCAAGAAGCCCGCGCCCGAGGATGCCGATAACTTTCAGGCCGAGCCAGACAAGTTCGAGAAGTACTTCTCGGCGGAGCCCGGCGAAGGCGACTAAGGGCGGATTTGGCGCGGGAAACACCGGAAAAACGGTCCGCCTGTTAACCTTTTGGTCAAAATGCCACAGGTGCTGCCCCAAAAACGGCCATGCCTTCAAGGCGCCCGGCTTCCGAATTTACGATTTTTGTGATATGGTCTCTTTGAAATGGCGCAGACTGCCCGCGCGTGAGGCACCAAGAGAGGCGAGCCGATTGGCGCGCTTTTTTTCTGAGCTTCTAGGAGAAGTTGGCGATCAGGCCCCCTGATCGAACACATCTTTATTGTCAGCGTTCGCCGCCCCGCCGGGCGGCACCAGCGATCCCATCGCTGACCGGTTTCGACGCAGACAAGTTCACGCGCCCTTGGCCCTGATGCGCCCCATGACGATCAACAGCGAGGCGGAGCATATGGCGGAAAAGAAGAGACCCCAGCAGAGAAACGGTTTTCGGACGAATGAGTACATCGTGTACCCCGCGCACGGCGTGGGCCGCATCATGTGCATCGAAGAGCAGGAGATCGCCGGTGCGAAACTCGAGCTGTTCGTAATCAATTTCGACAAGGACAAGATGACCCTTCGGGTGCCGACCACGAAGCTCGAAAGCGTCGGCATGCGCAAGCTGTCCGAGGACAAGATCGTGAAGAAGGCCCTGACCACGCTGAAGGGCAAGGCCCGTGTGAAGCGGACCATGTGGTCGCGCCGTGCCCAGGAATACGAAGCCAAGATCAACTCCGGCGACCTGATTTCCATCGCCGAGGTGGTCCGCGACCTGTACCGGTCCGAGGCACAGCCCGAGCAGTCGTACTCGGAGCGCCAGCTCTACGAAGCCGCGCTCGACCGCATGGCGCGTGAGTTGGCCGCCGTGGAGAAACTGGACGAGGACAGCGCGATCGCCAAGATCGACGACATCCTTGCCAAGTCGGCCCGCAGCACCAAGCTGCCGCGGAAGCCGCCGAGGCAGCCGGAAAGGCCGCCGCGGCCTAGGATCGGATCGCCACGCGGCTATGTTTCGAAAGGCCGGGCGTCATGCCCGGCCTTTTCTTTGTGCGCAGCGCAGAACGGGCCTCAGCCTGCGTCCAGCGACGAGCTGGAGGGCGCATCCAGGACCTCGATCTCCTCGGGGTGCGAGATCGCGATCATGGGGCCGTTCCACCACTCGACCCAGCCGCGCACGCGGATGCGCTTCCCCGGCAAGCTCGCAAGATCGAGCCCCGCCGCCTCCATGACGGGCAGCCGCTTGCGCGTGATTGTCACCGTGAAGTCGCTGCGCCAATCCTCCGCGAAATTGACGTAGACCAGCTTCCGCCCCTCGCCGATGCCATGCACGGTTCCTTCGACGAGCTGGTAGGTGTGGCGCAGATGACCGAGCCGCTTGGGGTCGTGGGCATCGCGCACTTGATACGTCAGGGAGTGCCAGAGCCCGCGCCGGTCCGTCCGTGCGCGCGCCTCGACCGCAAGCAGGTGGCCGAGACACGCACCAAGGTCCGGCAGCGCCGCAACCCGCGCCAGCCCCTTGGCGACGAGCGCCTCCTGAACCCAGACCTGCTTGCCGTCCCGGTCGAGAAAGACGTGCGCGAGCACGTGGCCGTGCCGGTCTTGCCTGCGGGTGTCGAACCGCAGTTCCACCGTTGCGCCCTCTACCTGCGCGGCAAGCGCCTGCTTGGCCTGAGCCGCGAACGGCCACGGGTCCGGCCCTTCCCAGTCCGGCGGCGGCGCAGGTGCCTGGACCCCGAGCAGCCGCACCTCCCGTCCGTCGTCAAGCGCCAGCGTTTCGCCATCGACGGCCGAGGACACGACCGCGCGCTCTCCCGGCGGCAGGGCGCAAATCTCGGCGGACGCGACAGGTGCGCCCCCGCAAAGAACAAGGCCGACGCTTATTCGAAGTGCCCAGTTGCGCATCCGGCCATTCTAGGAACGCGGCCCGTCGCGAAACAAGCCGCGCGCCGGCGGCTCGCGCCCAAGCCCGGGCAACGTCCACGATCTGTCTCCTCGCGGTGTCATCGGACGGTTGTCTTTATCGGGTTCTTGTTCCTGGAAAGTGTCACGACCGACACAAAACTTTTATTGTCCCTCGCGAGACTCGGTGCCGACCTGGCGCCGGTCCTGGCGCGTTGCGTGGCGGCGTTTTTGCACTGACGAACGATGAGAGATCTCCGATGACCGACGACACCAACGAGACTGGCAGAAAAGACATGAAGGCGTGGCTGGAAGCCGAACTCGAAGAGACTCTCGACGAAACGCTCGAGGCCGAACTTTCCGAACCCATGCTGAGCGAGGAACTGCGCCAGATCTACAAGGAAGCGCATCCGGACTCGCTCGACCGGCGCGTCTATCTCACCAACCTCCTCCGGCTTCAGGCCGAGCTCATCAAGATGCAGAGCTGGGTCGAGGCGACCGGCGCGAAAGTCCTGATCATCTTCGAGGGCCGCGACTCCGCCGGCAAGGGCGGCGTGATCAAGCGCATCACGCAGCGGCTCAATCCGCGCACGGCCCGGGTCGTCGCCCTGCAGAAGCCGTCGGAAAAGGAACGGACCCAGTGGTATTTCCAGCGCTATGTCCCGCACTTGCCTTCCGGCGGCGAAATCGTGCTGTTCGACCGGTCCTGGTACAACCGGGCCGGCGTCGAACGCGTCATGGGCTTTGCCAACGAGGGCCAAGTGGAGCGGTTCTTCCAGGACGTCCCGGAATTCGAACGCATGCTCGTCCGGAACGGCATCATTGTCCTGAAGTACTGGCTCTCCATCACCGACGAGGAACAGCAGCTCCGTTTCATGATCCGCATCCACGATCCCATGAAACAGTGGAAGCTCTCGCCGATGGACCTGCAGTCGCGCGTCCGCTGGGAGCAGTACACGAAGGCCAAGGAGGAGATGTTCGCGCGCACGAGCATTTCCGAAGCGCCTTGGTACATCGTCGAAGGGAACGACAAGAAGCGCGAACGGCTCAATTGCATCGAGCACATCCTGTCGAAGATTCCCTATCAGGAGGAGCCCTACGAAAAGATCGAGCTCCCGGACCGGGTCTTCAACCCGGACTACGATCGCAAGACGCTGCCGCCGGAGCTGTACGTCCCGAAGATCTTCTGACGGGACGGCACCGGCTCACCGCACTCAGTGCGCCTCCCTGCCGGCGGCGGGCACCGCATCTCTTTCGCGCCGCCGTTCAGCCGGCCCGTGCGCGGTGAAGTCTCTGGATGAAGCCATGGACGACGGCGCCGAGCAGGAGCACCCACGCGTGGACAAACGTCACCGCGGCGACAATCGGCACCACGATCCCGACACTCCAGGCGAACAGCCATAAGGCCAGCACCTCCACCAACGATCGCACCGGGGCCTCGCAGGCCATGGGCACAGTCTCACCGGCCGCGACCTTCTCGGCGCAGAGCGCGCTGGACATGTTGACCACGACCGCGAGTTCGGGAAGAGCGAGGACGTACAGAACCGCAAGCAAGCCAAAGAACGTCGCTCCGACCCGCGCCCAAAACGTCGCGAAGCAGAGCTGACTGAAGACGGCGACCAATACGGCGACCACCGGCAAGGCGATGATGGAGAGCCCGACGAAGTCTGGCGTCAGCTTCTGGGGCGCGGCCGTAAGGCTTGGGCTGAGAGCGAAGACCCTGTAGACGAGAGCGATGACGGTCAGAACGATCAATGCCAGGCGAAAGCCGTCATACCCTGGCCGACGCGGTCCAATCGGGATGTCGTCCGGAGAGTCTAGCCTTCGGCCTGGCATTGTTTGAGCTGCCTTGCTCTGGCGCTGCCGCCGGGACGGACGAACGTCTCCAGCCACGCACGCGGCGCTTGCTTGAAATCATCGAGCGTGAGGAGACCTTCGGCGAAGAGCGCGCTGATTTCAGCCTTCAACGCGTACTCGGTCAAAGGACCCTTGAGCTCATGGGAATAGGCGTTCGGCAACTTGGCGTCTGGAAAGCGCCGGCGGTCCCGATCATACAGCCCAATGGTGTGAATCATTTGCCTGCGGCCACTAGCCCCGCACTCATTCCGCCGATAGCCGCGACTTGAAAATACGATCGAATCCGCCGTCATTTTCAGCATGTGCGAGCCATAGCGCCGCCGCCGGTCCTCAGGGGAAACGCCCCCGATCTTATCCTCCGTACCGACCTCGCGAGGGGACGCATCCGTCGTGTCCCGCATCTCAGGGCGTGCGCCCCCAGGGCCCGAGGCGCGGGTCCCGAATTCTTTGTCGGCGCTTGGGTTCGGGTCATGACCCAGGTCGCGACAAGAAACGTCAGCGCGAAGATCAGGACGACCTGCAAGGCGAACGGCGTGTGTCTAAGCACGTCCCGCGCTCCTATTTGTGTCCCCAGATCTGACAGCGCTTCAGATCGCGCACCGTCTTCTCGTCGGCGGGGTGCACGAAGGTCGCGAGCCAGGCTCGGGTTTCGGAGGGGAAGTCTTTCGGCGTCAGCAGGCCCTTTTGAAAGAGACCTCCGACGATCTTCTTCAGCGTGCCATCGAGGTAGCGCCGCGGCTCCCCCGTATAGTTCGCATGCATCGGAAGGAATTCTGTTCTGTACGTGACGATCTCGGTGACCACCTTGGTCCGCTGCTCGCCATCGCACTCGCGGTCTTCATACCACCTGGCTTCCACGGTGAGCGTTGACCATGCCTTGGCAAAGCGCTCGCGCGCCGCCTCTTCCGGCGAGAGATTGCCCGACCGGCTAGCCTCGATGCGCTTCGCAATCCGTTCGAACAGTGGCTGGGCGTCCGGGTCGGGCTGCAGCGGCCTCACGCCGATCGTCGGGACAGGCGCGCCATCCATGAGCCAGTACGCCAAACCGAACGTCAGTGCGCACAGCAGGACAATCTGAAACACAAACGAGCCGTCTTTGAACATCTTGCCGTGGTTTTTTGATTGTGTATCGCGCCTCGCATAACTAGTGACAGAACAGCTCTTAACGTGGTGTGTACGTCGCGCCGCGACGCCGCAAGATGCCGGTACGGCAGGATGCCAACGCTGCAAGATGCCAAAGACTTGTTGGCAAACGCAGACCGCGATGCCGTCAGCTCACGCGGACGAAGCCGGCGAGCCCCGTCTTCTGGTGCTCGATCACGTGACAATGAAAGGCCCAGTCGCCAGGATTGTCGGCGACGAGACCGATATCGATCGTCTCCCGCCGGTTCAGAACGATCGTGTCGGTCCAATTGGAGGGGAGCGTCCGCTTGTTGGACCGGAGCGGGCGGAACACCTGCCCGTGCAGGTGGATCGGATGGTCGTTCGGACTTTCGTTGCGCAAGCGAAGCACGTAGGGACGCCCCAGCTTCAGATCCGCGACCGGCGCGATGCCCTTGGCCGCGTCTCCTTGCCAGGGCTGCCGGTCGATCGACCAGAACGTATAGCCGAGCGACCCGCAAAAGCCGTTATCGGGCTTCAAGCCGTCGGGCGACCAGCCGAAGACCATCTCCACCACCTCGAGACCATTCGGATCGAAATCCGGCACGTCGTTGGGCGGTAGCGGCGAGAGCTCGGCGAGCGACCGGCCGAGGCTCGATCCGGTGGCGCGGAGCGTTGCCAAGGGGCGGATCCGCTGGGCCGTTCTATACGTCACCACCACGTCGCTACCTTCCGTGTCCGGCATCCTGATCGCGATGTCGAGCCTTTGCCCCGGCGCAACCGTGATGGGCGCGTCCGGCGTCGGCCAGGGCAGCGCCTCGCGCAAAGGATGGCCGTCGGCCCCGATGATGCGTCCTGCCGCGCCGTCTTTTTCCACCCCGTCGAAGGTCAGCCTGTAGAATCGCGTCGTGTCCGTCGCGCCGAGGCGAAGACGGACGAGCGAGCCGGCCCGGTGCTCGTAGACCGGATTTTGCCGCCAGTTCGCGGTCATCACCGTGCCGAGCGTTCCTGCCCGCGCCGCCGCCCGCGCCGAGTACAGCTTCATGAACTGGTCGTCCTTGCCGATCCGGAAATCGTGCAGGTTCAGAACCGTCTCGCGTCGAAGCCCGGGTCGTCCTTCTCGGCGACGACGATGATGCCGGTCAGGCCGCGCGCGATCTGGTCCATGGTCCGGCAATGCGGATGGTACCAATAGACGCCCGCGTCTTCGGGCGTGTAGCTGTAGTGCCACGTCTCGTCCTTCTGGATCGGAAACTGGGTGAGATAGGGAACGCCGTCCATCTTGTTCGGCACGCGCAAGCCATGCCAATGCATCGTGGTCGCCTCGTCGAGCAGATTGGTGACGTCGATGGAAAACGGGACACCTTGCCTCATGCGCAAGACCGGAGGCGGCCCATCGGGAAACACGCTGACCATGTCTTCCGTGACCGCATCGCGCAGACGGTACCGTGCTGACTGGATGCGCAGTTCGGATGGCTCGGCTCCGGCGGACTTGGCAAGCGCGGCGAAGCCCGTGGGCATGGCAAGGCCGGCAGCGCCGCCGCCAGCCAGTCCGAGAAACGTCCGGCGATCGATCTCACCGTGCCTTTTCATTAGAATATTTCCAATGTTATCAGTGATCTAAGGGACAGCCTACGCGCGCGCGACGGACATTTCCATGCCGCACGCGCAGCCGCGAACCGCGTCATGTTGTCTTCCGGATCGGCCGGTTTCGTCCCCAACAGGGTGGCGAAAACCGAGGCCGCGGTGTAGCAAGTGAAGATCAACGGCCCCGTAGCTCAGCAGGATAGAGCATCAGATTCCTAATCTGAGGGTCGCAGGTTCGAATCCTGCCGGGGTCACCAATAAAATCAAATACTTATGAATTTTGACTCGCGAAACCTAATGAGAACATTGAGTGGATAGCTACCATATAGCTACCGCTCGGATCCGCAGCTCACCGATGGAAAAGCATTTCGACAAAGCGCGTCTTTGGCGCGAAGATTGGTTACCGGAATGCTCATTCCAAATTTCGGCAAACGTCTCGCGCGAACCTTGATGATCTGTCAGCGAACTCGATCGCACGGAGGGACTCACGCGGCTCAGAGAGCGTAAGCAAGTAGAGCCTGACAGCAAAGCCGGCACGCCTGCGGAACCACTTCTCAGTGACGGATTAGGCGCGCAGGGGTAAGAGTTATGCGCAAAAAAACAGTTTCCCGTGGTCAGGTCTCACGCCTGGATCTCGTCTATCCGCCGATCTCCAACCAAGAGGCGGTGTGGTTAGAAGACGATCCCGAGGTCCAGGAAAGACTGCGCGCTAGCAACCTCTACATGATTGGCGGGCGACCCGAGGCAAGGTTCACAGACATCGAACTGGACGACGAAACGCACACCGTTCGGTTCAATGTGTGCGTGGGAGATCTCCAGAGCGAACCTGCTGCACTGCGTCTTTCGGACATTCCCGGAATCAGGGGGCATGACGAGTATTATTTGGAAGCGGGCGAGAAGATGTTCCGGGCATGGGACGGGCCCGTCCGTGCCGATGGCTCAAACGTTCTAAACTGGTTCACGACCGACAAGCTACTCTGGGACAAGAGCCGGGGTCTTCCCGGCATTGAAGGTCTCGACCGCGTGAGCGATTTAATGACGTACGACTTGCTGTACGTCGGAATCGCGAAGAAAAATGATACGTTCGAAAGACTCTTCAAGCGCGGCCATAAGGCTCGCGTGAGCATCCTAGCACACGAGCCTCAGCGCTATCCCGGCGCGCGCGTGACTGATGAAACCTTCCTCTTCGCCTTCCGCGTCGAGCCGCTCTTGCTGCAAACCTTCGATCCGGACCATGATTTCACAGAAGAAGATTTCATGAGACAGCCGGACGAGAAGCGCGTGCTGGCGGATGTCGAGAAGGCATTCGTGAGCTTGCTGAAGCCACAATATAACATCATCAAGTACGGCAATTATCCGAAAGGATCCGACGGCCTGTACGGCACCGGCATTGACCGCTACGGCTATCTCATCGGCGAGAGAATCGCGTTCAACACGGCGCACGGGCGCATTCGGGGTGCATACGATCCGCGGGGCATGATTTCCAACGAAGCGGACTTCATCTTCGTCGATGGCGACAAGGTGTCGTTTTACGTCTCCGGTGTGGACTTTCCGGCCACGACCAGACCGCCAAAGCTGCCTGAAAACCCCGGTGCGTGCTAAGGCATTCTACATGAAAGCGTCTGGGCTGGGCATTGCCCCAGGGGCATCAAAAAAGTCATGCCGTTGCGAGGGGAGCCGTGCCGGCCGTCGACGGAACGGTCCTGGACGGCAGGGAGATGATCGAGACATTGACGCCAATGGCGGCGCGCGCAATGTCGAGAAGATGCTGATGATGGGTGAAGAAAAGAACCTGGGTCCTTTTTGCCAACTGAGCCAGAACCTTGATTCCGGCGCTCGCCCGTTCGTCGTCGAAATTGATAAATAGGTCGTCGGCGATGAAAGGCAATGATGGTGCATGCTCCAGGAAGTCCTCTACGGCGGCCACGCGCAATGCGAGGTAGAGCTGGTCGGCACTGCCAGTGCTCATGCCTGAAACCGTCACCCTTGTTTCCGTCCTGTCGGCGCCGGCAAGCTGCGCTTTGTCGCTGTCATCAAAGTCGAGCTGCAAATCAACGAAGGAGCCGCCGGTTAGAATCGCGAATAACTCTCCTGCACGCTTGAGAAGCGGGGCTTGTTTCTCGCGACGATAGCGCTCGATCGCCCATTGCAACAGAAGTTCGGCTGAACGCAGGCGCATGTACTCTTCAGCTATGGCTTTCATTTCTGCAAGTGCTGCCTGCCTATCGGCGGCAGCGCGTGCCGCGCGGTCATCACCGCCAACAGCTTCAAAGGCACGCCGCGCAACCGATCGGGTTTCAGTCGCTTCCAACTGACGGTTACGGAGGTCGGCCAGCTCCCGATTGACCGTCTCTTCACGCGCCGTGACTTGGTCGATATCGGCGCCTTTGCATTCGGCGGCCAATTCGGACAGGGACAAACCATCACCGTCCTGAGAAAGGGTCGTCGCAACGATTTGCATCTCGGAACGGAGCGTGCGGGATTCATCGGAGCGATGGATTGCGATGCGAAGTTCTTCCGTGGAGGTGACGCCGGCAAGTGCCTGCAAGCGCGCGATGGCTTCCTTCGATTCCCTTCGCGCTTGCTCGCATTCATCAGCCTTTTTCTGTTCAGCCGTAATCCGTGCATCTATTTGAGCGGCGGTTTCCTGCGCCTGTGTGGCCTCCTTCAGGAGGCGTTCGAGTTCCAGTGCCGCGCTATCGGCGTTATTTTCGGCGAGTTGCGGATAAATCGCCGCTACGATTTCCGATGCTTCTTTTTCGAAGCGCGCAATGTCACGTTCAATCTTCTCGATACGTTCACGCTTGAGTTTGGCGATATGGCCAGCCATGTCGCGCATCCTTTCGATGACATCGATCTGGGTCTCAAGCGTTTCAACGGTCGCTTTAGCGTCCAAGCCAAGCGCGGCGATGGCCTCCGACCATTGCTCCCTCCAACCGGAAAGAGACTGCTCGGATTCCTGGAGGCCTTTGCGCTTGCGCGCTGCATCCGAGGTGGCCTTCTTAAGCGCGTCTTCCAATTTTCGCCGGGCGTCGGCTTTGGCAATGTGCTGCCGCTGGATATCGGCTGCCAGCTCGACAACGACACGCAGCGGCTTTTCCGAGAGTGTTTTGGGTTCTATCTCGAACGGGGACAGCTCGTCCATTAGCAAGGCCTTCACGCGGGATTCTTCGTCGCGCAGAAATGCGGTCTCTCTCTCCGCGATCGCTTTCGACTCCAGGGCCTGGAGAATTTGCTCACGGATATCGAGCCAGGCAAGCATGTCGTCCGCCGCAAGGGGCTCGAGAGGAATGTCCCTCCAGAGCGCGAGCCACTGGGCGGTAAGCGCCTCCTCGTCGCCGCAATAGCCGTGCTCCTGGCCGCGCAGTTCCTCTAGCTGTTCTTCCTGATCTGCAATTTGCCGCGCAATCTCCGCAAGACGAGCCGTCGCTTCAGCTTTTTCATAGCGCTGATCCGCAACTTGGTCGGCGTTGCACGTTGCCAGCTCGTAGGCATCGGCTACGGAGCCGCTTGCGTCGAAAGCCTCGATCTCGCTCTCGGGCACAGAGATGTTTTCGATGTATTTGCGACGAATGATCGACCAACCGGCGTCGCGCCGCTGCCTGAGGCGGGTCAACTCATCCAGCGGCACTGCATGTTCGGTGTCGGTTACACGCTCGAACGCCTCTTGGCTACGTTTGAGAGCTAGTTCGGCATGGCGGATTTGATCCCGGCAGTCTTGCAGGCGCTGCGCCGTCTCACGGCCACGGTCGCGATGGCGCTCGACGGCCTCCTTTTGCGGGACGGGCAATGATCCGAGTTCGACGCCGGCGCCCAAGGACGGCCTCATGCCCTTATAAAGCTTTCGAATTGCATGCTCTGCGTCCGCCGCCTCCTTTTCGGCTGCGGCGACTCTCGCCGGTATGTCGCCGGCCTCCCGCGCCACAGTGATGGCGGCTGCCAGGCTGGAGAGGTCGGCCGCCTCGCCTTCATCCCCGATCTCTTGCGCCAGCGCGGAAACCAGCTCGTCGGCGTCTTCCGATGCCGCACGGGCATTCGCTTCAGACGCTACGAGTTCACCGTGGCGTTTTGAGAGGGCGCGGGCATGGACTAGCTCGGGGCGCGGCGGGATACGATCTGCAATGTCACCGCTGTTCTCCGCCTGCCAGGCGAGCTCGGCGGCAAGCCTCTGGAGATCCGATTCCGCAGCGGCGAGTTCGGCGCGACGCTTTGGAAGATCCGCCTTTTCAGCCCGGACTTGTATGCGGTGCTCGTTCAACGTGCGAATGTCGTCGCCCCGCGCGAGAAGCCCTTCATCATAACTTAGGGCCGATCCTTCCGCGCGAAGCCCCTCAATTTGCTCTGTCAAGGTTGTGAGTCGAATCTCGGCTTGCGTGTCGGCGCTTAACGCATCTTGCAGCTGCTGCGAAGCGTCTTCCGGCAGCGGGACAACAGCTCCCATATCGGCAATGCGGCTACCGGCATCGACGTGTCTTTGCACGTTCCGATAAACCCGCCGAATTCGGGCCAGCTTGCGTCCTTCTGTTGCCCTCGTCTCGATATCCGCTTCCAGCGCCGCGCACGCTTCCTTCGCCTGATCCAATGCCGTGCGCAATTCATGCCAGCGTGCGGCGAGGACGGTGTGTTCACGCATCCCTTTCTCAGCCTCGTCCAGCCTGTCCTCGGCCTGAAAGTATTTTCGATGCGACGCCCTGCGCTTTGCCCACAGAGCATCCGCGTCGGCATGCAGCTTTCTAAGATGCTCGCGAAGACCGGTAATGCCCGCTCCTGCGGAAAAAAGAATCTGTCCTACATCATCCTGCGCTTCGAGGATTTCCCGGCCTCCCTGGCGGAACCGGGCATGATCGAGACAAAACATGCGGGCATAAAACGCGCGTTCCGCGCCGTTGAGGAAAGGCGTAAGCGCCGCCTCACTCGCAGGCAAAGGCGTGCCGGATTTGTCAAGCAGCGTATCCTTATTTCCCTTGCGCCGGACGAATTCGAGCGCATTGCCGCTTCCTTCAAGGTCGGCACCAATGCGCATGTTGCCGTAACCATGCAGGAACCCGTGCGGGCTATTGGCGGGTACGCCAAACAGCAGATCTTCAATCCCGGAAAGGGCCGTGGATTTGCCTGCCTCATTGACACCGTAGATGAAATGGATGTCGGGTTCGGCTTTGGGCAGATCGAAGCCTTCGTCGCTGAAGTGCCCGTAGGCAATAAGGTCGAGGCGACGAATACGCATGGCCTATGCTCCTTCCGCAGCAAGGCGCGCCTTGAGATAACGTGACGCTTCGCTGACAAGCGCGGGGTATTCGCCATTCAGGGCTGCCGAAAGCTCTCCGCTATCGGTATCCGCGCGAATGTCATGGGGAAGCTTTCGTACAAGCTCGCCGAGTTCCGCTTCCAGTTGCGCGAGAAATGCCGGGTCGTTTGAGGCTTCACCAAGAATTGCGGCGAAATCGTCAGGTGCATTGGCGGCATCGTTCGCGGGAGCACCGACTTCTGGCTCCGTGCTGATGACGACTCGTTCGATCCAGGCAGCTTCGTCGCCAAGGGCGAGTGCGGCCGCTCGCGCTTCAACATCAAGCTGTGCATGTGACGAAAGTAGCTGGTCGTGCAGGGCGGTGCGGCCGGTCAGTTCGATGCGGCAGGCGATGAGCCTTCCCCCCGCGTTGCCGGCACTCTCTTCGATGGCTCGCGCCAGCCTGTCTATGACCTCGCTAAAGCTGTTGATCTCATCAACAGGAACGGGAACGTGGACCCAGCGGACAACGTCCGCCTCGACGGGTGCGATATCGACAACTTGCCCGTCCTCAACCGTGACTACTGAGGCGCTCTTGGCGCCGGTCTCACGCATGTGGCGCCCCTGTAGGTTGCCGCAAAAGACAACATACGGATCCTGGTGCAGCACCGTGCCCTGGTGCACGTGCGCCAATGCCCAGTAGTCGTAACCTTTGTTGACCAGATCATCGAGGCTGCATGGCGCGTAGTTCGCATGGCCCGGCATGCCGCCGAGGCCGGTGTGAAGGACGCCGATATTGAAGGCGCCCTCGATCGGGGCCGGGTAAGCCAGAACAAGGTTGTCGGTGATGTCACGTTGCCGGAAGCTCTGGCCGTGTAGCGCGACGCGCAGATCCTCAATTTCGAAAGTCTCAGGCTTTCTGGATGAGAACGCGCGAACATTCTCGGGCAGCGTCAGGCGCTTCGTAATCTGACTTTCGGCGTCGTGGTTTCCATAGAGAAGAAAAACGGGAATGCCGGCTTTCGCCAGGCGGCCCATCTGCGCGACGAAGAACAAGCCCGTCTGATAGTCGCGCCAATCGCCGTCATAGAGATCGCCGGCAATGATGAAGAAGTTGACCGCTTCTTCGATGGCGTAATCAACCAGGTTGGCAAAGGCGGTTCGGGTCGCCGTCCGGATGCGATCCGCAGCCGCTCCTTGCTGGCCGGCCAGGCCTCTCAGAGGGCTATCGAGATGGATGTCGCCCGTATGAATGAAACGAAACATCATGGCGCCCCCGTGCCCTGCTGGAATTCCTCATGATTTTGCGCATTCGGACCAGCCGCGCCCGTTTGAAAAGCGGTAGAACTGGCTGTCCGCGCGTTAGGGTAGCATTCTAGCGAACGAAATGGGAACATCAAAATCCCTCCACGGTGGTTTCGGTGCCGATTGCCTGGGCCGCGCCCTGGTCGAGCTGAACCGGAAGGTGCCCGTGCGCGTAAGGCACAAACCCTATGCGGGCGGCGTCCAGGTCTCCGAGGCTTGCGATCGAGCCGGCCACGAGTTCGAGCCCTTCGGCGCCGTGGAGCCGGCGTAGTGGCTCCGATAGTCCCATAGCGGCAGCGATGAGGCCGACGAACGGCACCCCCACTGTGCGCGATGCAAGCTGTGTGAGGCCGCAAGCGTCCAGACCGGTTTTCCGAAGCGCAACGTAAGCCGGCAGGGATGTCAGATCTGGCTGTTGCGATCGACTGTGCTTCGACCAGACTTGATCAGGGCGCCTCGATGCAGGGAAACTGTGCATCGAGAAATTCCGAAAGCCGTCAGGCCCGGCCCCGAGACCAACTTCGACGACAAGCTCGAAACCAGCCTTGTCGAGATCGGCGCGCGCGAGCGCATTATCTACGCCGCACAGTGCGACGCCGGGTTCGTGCGGTGCCCGCCTCGTCCATTCTCCAAAGCGCCGCTCTTCAAAGTCTGTGCGGAAACCGACACGCTCCAACCACTCTCCGACTGCGCGCGTCTTCTTGCGGCCGACAAGATCGAGTGAAGAGAGCAACGAGGTGCTGTCATTGGACTCGGCAATGCGGTCGAAATCCTGCAACATCAGCTCGACCGCGCTGCGGTCACGGTATGGCAGGCAGACCAGAAGCCACGCGAATGCCTGGCCGAGATTGCCGAGCCCGATCAGCCACAGGCGGGAAGGCAGATAAGCCAACATAGGCTCGGTAGCGTCATCGGCGATCCAGTCCGCGTCGGGCTGCCACAGCGATACGCCCGCGCTGCGCCGTCCGGCCATCGCGTGGTTGCCAGAGTACCAGGCGAACAATTCAGCCGCGCATGCACCCGCCGCAACCGCCGCCGTAAGCGGATTGACGGTATCTTCGGCAAGGCGTCTTTCGGCGCGAGCGGGAACGACGCCACCTCGCCATCCTTGCCACGTCAGTTGCCAGCACGGCTGCGTCGTCCCTTCTGTCACACATGTTCCGATGAGAGCGGCCGGCATCGTTGTCCGGCCCTGTTCGACAAGACGGCCCCCAACTTTCGACGGCCGCCGCCAGATCGGCATCGGCCGTCAGCGGCAGAAGCAGTGGCATGTTGCGCATGCCGACCACCTCGACCCCGCCTAAAAAGGTGCGGCGCGCGAGATTGATGAGCGTGAGAAGAGCGATCTGGTGCGGGGTGGACTCCGCGAGTTCTGGACCGACATGGACCGTGAGTCCAAAACCGTGAAGCAGGTCCATGGCCTCGTCAACGGTTTCGGCCTGGCCGTTATCCATGAAATACTTGGCCGTGCGATGCAGCCGCGTGTGATCGATTGGGACGCTCATGGTCAGCTCCAAAACCCCCGGTAAAGTGTGCGACGGGCGGTGGAATGCCCTTTGTCCAGCCAGCGGTGGCCGCCTTGGTACTCATAGATGCCAAGCCTCTCGTCGTCGATCGGCGCGGTGGCGAACTCCGGCACGATGATGGCGATGTGGCCGGCGCGGGCGATCATCGGATTCGTTCGGTCCGCTTCGCTCTGGAATGCCGGCCCGGGATGCGTGTGGATGTCGGCCACGACCATCTGCTTCCGAGTACGGCACAGCGCCCAGAGCTTGGAAAAAGCATCGGCCTTGAGAATGCAGACCCCGCTCGCATAGGCCTGCGGAGCAAGATCGTCATAGAAGACGACATCCACCGCCTCGCGCCGTCCGGCGCGTTCAAGACCAAGAAGGAAGGCGCCCGCCTCGTGGCGCCGCCCGCCGCGCCGATGCAGTTCGGCCAAGACGCGGTGCCACAGCGACGGAGGGCAACTGAGCCGGTGATCAGGCGCCACGAAGGCCCGCATAATCCCTTTGATTGAGGAGATCATGAATTTGCTCCAGGTAGCAGATGATGCCGCGCGTGGGCTGCCACAGGCGGTTCGGGTGTTCGTGCTGCCAGTTCTGATGCCCCTCAATCGACATGCGATCGCATGGCAGATAGAGGCATTGTCCGCCCTTCCATTCAGCCTGAAGACGGACGGCACGATGGAACGGCCTGTCGGCCATCGCGGCGCTGGCAGCGGCTTGTCGGCCGCAAGATCCCAAGGCTGGGCCGTCACCGGGGCCTGGCGGTATCCGCTGCACTCGAAACGAAACCCGTATTCGTCGGGGGCATTGGGGCGCACGGCAGCGGAGACGGTGATGAGGACATGCGGCCAGTTCGTCGCGATATGACGCCACTTGCCCCCGATCTGGCCGCACCGGAATTCCGGGGCGGCCAGATCCGCTTCGAGAAGCATGCGATCTGGCGGAACGAGGTTCCCCATCGTCAGCCCTCGACGCGCTTCTCGGGGACGAGATCGAAGCAGACCTCACAGTTCCGGCCATCCGTCAGCTCGGCCAGCGCGGTGTCGGTCGGCGGCTGCTTCGTCGAGCCGCAGAGCTGAAGGACGTGCTCACCGGCATCCGTGTGGTTCAGCTTCAGCTCGTGTACGGCCCATTGCTTGACCGCGCGCACCTTCGCGCCGGGCGGAAAAGCCCGGTCAATGGTCTTGTCCTGGAAATGGACCCTGACCTTGACCTTCTTGCAGTGGGTGACGTGAATGCAGGAGCCCGGCCTAAGATGTCCGACCGGCTCCTTGTGCCCGTGATGAAGCGGCTCTTCGTGCTCGTCGATGAAGAGCGCGGTTTCCTCGTCGATCTCCACACCCGCCCCCTTCAGGGCATGGCGAATGTGATCGAATGTCGCCGGGGCCTCGATCTCGACCTCGGCGATGCCAGGCTTGTCCTGGACTTGAACAAAGGCAGCAATCTTGCTCATCGCATTTCCCCTTATCGGTGACCCGCCAATCCGGGCCTTAAGGAGTTAGCGATGGCAGGGCGAAAAATCCGGAAGTCGCCTTACGAGACGCCCTGGACGTAGTCGCAGATGAAGTAGCATTGGCAGCTCGGGCAGCGTCGGGCATCCTTCGGGGCCGGCGCGAATTGGCCGGCCTCAATATCGGCGATGGCTTGGCGGTACTCGGCGAGCAGCTTGTCGTCCTTGCGCGACAGGACCGGTACCGTTTCGCGGGTCGCCAAGTAAAAGGTTTCGATCACCACCGTTCGGACTGGATATCTCGTGCGTGCGCCTTCCCGGAGAAGGGCGTAAACCCGGTTTTCCGGCTCTGATTTTGTCTTACGCCCGGTGCGTATCCTTTGCACATGCACCGTTCCGTCGGCGGCAACAATGACCCGATCGGGCGTCACTGTAACCAGTTTGCCGTCCAGCAAGATCTCCCATTCGCCACGATCGTAGGTGCCGGTCTCGGCGGCGATCACATCCACCATTGTCGCGATCATGGCGTCAGCCGAGGATCGGTAATAGGCCTCGAAGCCATGACCAACAGGCCCGGCCTCCGCCCAGTCGCGAGCCAGCTCGGCTTGCGCTTCGTCAAGCGTGGCCGGTTGGCCTGCACTCCGTTGGGCCTCGATCCAACCTATGGTCCGGTACACGCAGCGATGAAAGCGAATATAGGGGGCGTCGTCGGTTGCCCCCCGGAGGCCATCGAGCCTTTCATACTGATACCGCGCCGGACATTGGAGGTAGAGGCTTAGTTCCCGCTCTTCATAGCGATCACGGATTGTTGGTGGCGCAAATTGCCGTGCCGAGGGGGTTGCGACAGCGCTGTCCGCATGCCGTCTAGGCGGCGCGAGCGACGTAAGCGCGGAAAGAAATTTCGAGGGGGTAGAGTTGCGGCTGGTGTAGCGCTCGGCACGGCTCAGGAAGAGAAAGTCGCGCGCCCGGGACAACCCAACGAAGAACAGGCATTCCTCCTCGGCCTCGTGGCCTTCCGGGCGGATCGCCAGATGCGCGAGGCTCGGCGGTGGCGGACACCTTATTCCTTGACGGTTGGCCGGCATATAGGTTGTCGCGAGCGCTGGCAGATGCACCGCCCGAAATTCAAGACCCTTGCTGCCGTGTATCGTCATGACCCGAACGGCATCCATGCCCGACGCCTCCGATGCGACAGCGCGATAAACGCGGTCATCGTTCAAGGCCTCGATGCGCCGTATGCGCGCCAGGAACTGCCTGCGTGTCGAATGACCTGCTGCCACCATCTCACCGCACACTTTCAGCAATTGATAGATGGCGACCAGTTGCTGTTGCGCCTTCGGATCGTTCGCCTCAAGCAGCGGCGCAAGGTAACTGCTGCGCTCAAAGAGCCAGGTTGTGAGAAGCGTCCACGGCGTTGTCGCCGGCCCGAAGTCCTGAAGCTCTGCGCCGAGACGGGCGAGGCCCGCTCGGCCTCCCTGCGAGATATCCGCAATCTCGTCGATACGGCCAAGTGCCTCGATGACGGAAACGCGATTTTCTTTGGCCCACGCGATAACCGAGAGCGCATCGCCGCGCGTGGCGTCGTAGTCGGGCAGTTGCGCTACACGAGCAAGCCCGATGCCGCCTGGCTCCGCGTCGATGGAGACGAGCGAGAGCAAATCCCGGATCTCCGGCCGTTCGAAAAGATCGCCCAGATAGAGCAGCGGGACACCTAATTTTTCCAGGTGCCCCGTGATACGGGCGAGGGTCAGATGGCTGCGGGCGAGGATGACCTGCTCGCCGTAGGAAATTCCGTCCGCGCGCGCTTGCTCGATATGGGCGCGGATTCCCGCCGCCTCGGCCGCAAGAGATGGACCGACGATATGACCCAGCGCGCCAACCTCGCCACGACTGGCAGTCCATGAACCGCCCGACGAGGAACGCATGTTGGCGGCAAAACTTTGGAAGGCGCGGACGACGGCGGCGCCCGACCGGTAGTTGATCTTGAGCGAGCGCTTTTCGCCGGAGAACTCCGCCTCAAAGCGCGCAACATTGGATGGCTCGGCTCCGCGGAAACGATAGATGGACTGACGCTGATCCGCGACCACCCACACGTCGGCTCCCGGCCGTGCCAAAGCGCGGAGAAGCCGCGCGCTCGCCAAGTTCACATCCTGGTACTCGTCCACAAGGATATGTTCGAAGCGTTGTTGGTATTCCGCGCGGATGTCGTCGTTCTGTTCGAGGACTAAGGTCGCAAGCAGCACGAGATCGCCAAAGTCGACCGCGTCGGCCTCGTGCAGCAGCTCTTCATAGATTTCATAGATCGCCGCCAGCTCAAGCGCCTTGCCAGCGCCCTCGCGCTGCTCCTCCGTTGTCGCCACCGCAAGCGCGGCCTCGGCCTCGGCGCGGTAGGCGCCGGGCTTATCAGCTCGTCCTTGCAGCGTGATATCGCGCGCAGGACATGCACCAGCTCGAAAGACGGCTCGTAAAGATTTTGAAAGTAGCGGAGCGGCAGGCGCGTCAGGTTGTCTTCAAGCAGAGCGAGCGAACCGGCCTGATCGAGGATCCGGAGGCTCATTGTCCGGCCCACGCGATCGGCATATTTGGCGACCAGTTCCAGGCCGAAGGCATGAAACGTTCCGACCCACATTTCAATCGCGGCGTCGGTATTCATGGCCGACAGGCGTTCGCGCATCTCCTCTGCGGCCTTGTTGGAAAACGTCAGTGCGAGAATGGACGCAGGGGCCGCACCATTCTCAAGCAGATGGCGGATGCGATGGACGAGGGTTCGCGTCTTGCCGGTGCCAGGCCCGGCATCGACGAGCAACGGTCCCTGATCCCATGTCGCTGCTTCCATCTGGCTGTCATCAAGCGCGTAGGGCTGGGCTTGCGCCTCCTCCGTAGGCGCGGCGATTGGCGGCAAAAGAAGCGCACGAATGGCCTGGTTCATGACAAGGCCCGGCGGCAATCCCAGCTCTTCGGCAACTTCAGCTGGAGTCCGACCTCTACTCGTCAACTCTTCCCGGAGCCAATCGGCCGGACAAAGGAACTCGCCAGCGAACACATCCGCCTGCACTTCTTTGCGCTCACGTGGTGAATAGCCCTCGACGTGCCCTGCGCCGGAATCAATCGGATCGCCTCCTAAGGTTGAGGCGATGGCAGTGACCTCGTTGCGCGGATCGTGGTGAAGCTTGAAGTGTCCAATCTCATGGGCGACGACGACGGCTTCATCCTCGGCAGATCGGCAGCGAGCCACATAGACCATCAACGAATCCCGGTCGAGAAAGCCATGCACGCCATCGCCGACAATCGTGCCGGGGTCATAATGTTGCAGCTGGAGGTCGTCGAGCTTGAGCGCGGCGCCCACAAGGGCTGACGCCTTGCGATCGCCCTTGGCCTCCTGCAGTGCGTGCCGGTGCCAGTCGCGAGCCTTGAGCCTGATGTCCCCCCACGCATCCACTGCTTAGTCCTCGCCGAGCCAATAACGTTGTCGCTCAGGCGTCATCGAACTTGATCGGATGACCTCCTCAAACGACCGGGTCAGAATGGTTGGCGCTTTGTCAGCCTTGGCATGCCCGAGCCGTGGTGCCGCGACGAGTTGCGTGACGGCGGCGCTTACATATGCCGGTGTGACATCAAGAACTTTAGTAAGAGCATCCATCAGTCTATGGCCTATCGGCAATCGCATGCGGCCCGCCCCCAATTCGGAAAGGACCATTCGATCTATGTCTATCTGGCGGGCAAGCTGCGGGACCGTGATGTCCTTCGCGCGCAGCATCCCCTGCCAGTTGGGCTGCGCGGCAGCCTTTTTGGTTTCGGCCGCGTCCTCGTCCCCTTCCTGCCGCGCATTATAGATTGCGTTGAGCACACGGCTGCGCCCGCGCGCAATCATGGTTTCGTCCGGCTCCAGTTCCGAGCGATCCTCCGCGCCGGGCGCGCGGTCAAGGCGGATGGCTGCATGCGCGCGGATGTCATCCGCGAACTGAGGGTAGCGCTCCGCCCATTCTATGATTTGTCTCGCGGTGGGGCGCTCGCATTCCTGATAGAAGGCGAACAGTACCGCGTCGCGGTCCATGTTCGTGTTACGTGCGGTCATTGGACACTCCTAGGTTCTTAAGGAGAGTCTGGACTTCTTCGATCCATGCTCTCGCGGTTTTTTCGCTGACGCCCAGCGTCTTCGAGATCGACTCCGGGCCTTTGTTGGAGGTGACAGGGCAGCCCTCCATGTGCAGGCGGAACGCGAGACATTTCCGGGGATCTGGAATCTTGCTTAAAAGATGTTCGACATAGGTGACCTGTTCGACGTGATCGGGAGCCTGCCTGTCTGGCGGCTCGACCGTTTCTCCATCTTCGTTGGTCTTGTAATGCGTGTAGCGTTTACGCTCGCGCATCTCGGCGCGGATGGAGTCATCCCCGCGGAATCCGACCCACGCCCGGAACGCAACCCTCAAACCTTTGCCGTTGGGGGAGTTCGGTTTGAGAATGGCAACGATCAACTGTTCATGCGCACGTTCGATGATGTCCCTACCGCCATTGTGGTGCTGCGTGCTCACCCTCCGGCGCAAGGTCCGCAGAATCTTGTCCGAGATGTATCCCATCAGGGCGTTGAGAAGCTGCTGATCGCCGTTGGGACCGATGCGCTGTATGGCAGCGACGATCTCTTCCGGCGGGATGCGGCGGAGGCCGTCTTCGGCCGCTATCTGCCGCCATGCATCCAGGTCGGTATCGGAGGGCGGCTCCTCAATCTTTTTGGTCGTGGTATTCATTAATTGCCCTCACGTGGATGAATGCGTTTCCTTGGCGGGTAGCGATCGCAGCCCGAAAAATCCGGAAGCAGCCGGTAGTAATTTTCTTGAGGCCGGCCGGTCAGCCTACCAGCGGCTGGTGCAAAGTCCGACGCTGCTACCATAAATATGGGCTTTCAATACGCAAGCGCGTATATTTTGTGGTAATACGCGATCACGTATAGCTCAGAAAAATACGCAAACGCGTATATAGACGATTAATACGCGATCGCGTATATTGCCTCTATGAACATGATAGTCCGAACCGCCAAGCAGCTCGGGGCCACGCTGCGGCGCTACCGCCGCCAAAAGGGCCTCACCCAACTAAGCCTGGGCAAGCTGATGCATGCCCGCCAGGCGACCGTCTCAAAACTAGAGAGCGGCGAGCGGGGCACCCAGCTTGGCGTCCTGATTGATGCCTTGACGGCACTCGACCTTGAACTTGTGGTCAGACCACGCAGCCGGGCTGCCGAAGATATCGAAGAGCTGTTCTGATGGCTCGCGCTCCTCGCCGACCCCCGCTCAACGTGTACCTGAACGGCCGGCTTGTCGGCCGTCTTCGCCGTGAAAGCAGCGGAGCCATCGATTTCATATATGACCCAAGCTGGCTCGGCTGGGAAAATGCGATTCCGGTCTCGCACTCGCTCCCTCCGCGCGAAGATAGATATGTCGGTGATCCAGTCGTCGCTGTTTTCGACAATCTACTACCCGACAATGATGATATTCGGCGGCGGCTCGCCGAACGAGCCCATGCGGACGGTTTCGACGCCTACAGCCTTCTGGCCGCAGTCGGACGCGATTGCGTCGGCGCGCTCCAGTTCGTGCCTGACGGCATGGACGCCGGCAAAGCCGGAGAGGTGAATGCGCGCGCTGTCACTGATCAGGAAATTGCTGAACGCATCGGCGATTTGACACGCAACCCGCTGGGCATCGGTGACGACGATCGCGAATTCCGGATTTCAATTGCGGGAGCGCAGGAAAAGACGGCGCTACTCTACTGGAAAGACAAATGGCACGTGCCGCACGGCACGACGGCCACGACGCACATTCTGAAACCTCAGATCGGCCACCTTCCCGACGGCGTCGACCTGTCAAACAGCGTCGAGAACGAGCATCTTTGTTTGGAACTGGTCAGAGCCCTCGGCCTCCCTGCCGCGAAATCCAAGATCAGGGATTTCGAAGGCAAGCGCGCACTCGTGATTGAGCGCTTCGACCGTATCTGGACCAAAGACGGTCGACTTCTACGGGTTCCCCAAGAGGATTGCTGCCAGGCTCTTTCCGTGCCCCCGACCCGCAAATACGAGTCAGACGGCGGCCCTGGCGTTTGCGATCTGGTTGAACTCCTGAAGGGGAGCGATGCGCCGGAGGAGGATCAGAAAACCGTGTTCAAAGCGCAGGTCATATTCTGGCTACTTGGCGCGACCGATGGACATGCTAAGAACTTCAGTCTTCGTCTTGCGTCCGGTGGCCGGTTCCGCCTGACGCCCATTTACGATGTCGTATCGGCCCAACCAAGCGTCGACGCCAACCAGATCCGTCTCAACCAAATGAAGATGGCGATGGCAATCGGAAAAAACCGGCACTACATCGTGCATACGATCATAGGGCGCCATTTCGTCGAAACCGGCGACAAGTGCGGTCTGTCTGCAAGGCTCGTCAGCGATGCCATCCAGGAGATCTGCGACACGGGAAAGGCGAGAATCGACGCTGTCATTGCCGGTCTTCCGGCTGATTTTCCAGGCCATGTCGCACAATCTATTAGCAACGGCGCCAAGCACCGCATCGATCTTTTGGCTACCCCAAATATCGCCAAGGTGGACGTTGTCTGACGTCAGGCTTCTGAGCTGGAAAGAGGCCTCAAATCGGCATGCAGTGGTAGCCATCTGCCTGTTCGCCTCACAACAAGGTGCAACAGCGTCAGTAGCGTCGCGTCACGAGTGCCGCATCCCCTCCTTTGTAGCTACCATATAGCTACCACTTTCTCGGGAACCGCCATAGACGGCCCGTATCTGGCTCATTGCGTCACAAGACTGCTCACTATTTTTTTAGGGAAGACCGGGCGATCCACTGACATTTGCAGACCCGTTAAGTTGCTGATTCTAATCGTAAATATTTTTACGCTGTTTCCTAATCTGAGGGTCGCAGGTTCGAATCCTGCCGGGGTCACCAATCAAATCAGGAGCTTACCCATCGGGACGTGTTGCCGGCGATATTCCGTAGCTACCGCATAGCTACCACGTGGCAATGCCGCTTAGGCCGCAGGACGACCTGCATCCAATGTCCGCTCTGAGTCCAAAGCTGAGATTCTCAGATGCCACCGCCCGCGTCTGCTTTTGACCCAAAGCGGACGTAGGGACGGATAAGCTCGTCGGCTAAGCCACGTTGACCAACGTCTCTTACCTTCGCCACTGCAGAATGGCGTGGGCCTTTTTTCTGCTATCCTCAGACCGCGCGGTGGAACCCAATTGAGGCGGCTTCGCGTATCGGATGACAAGCTAGACGCACAGGCCTCACCCCACGACCCTACCCAGAGCCACATCGTGCCGGACGACAGGGCCATTGACGCAAAGGGATGCGTCTCGGCGGCGGCTCAGGCGCTGAGGTGCGCGAGGATCAAAGGACAATGATTTTCTTCCATTCGAGCCCAACGCTCGAGTCAGCCGGCGACGTCGTTCGGCCAGGGAACTGGGGCCGCATCGTTAGGAAGAAGGGTAAGACACATCCTTATTGGGAAGCCGAACCGGTCTTCGAACGCATCCGTCAAGATCGATATGGTCATCTGCCGAGTAGGCTCAACTCTGCTTACGGGTGCCCCACGCAAGCCCAACTAGAGTTCTTTGTGCGTGTTGGCCTCAGGAACGATGCCCGCGCCTACTATCTCTACGCAGTCGAAAAGCTCGAGCCAGATGCCCCCCAACACATCGCCGACTACAGCCTCATGACGATAAACGCCCCTGGCGAAACCCTCGAGGGGCAGGCTGAGCGCTATTGGAGGGCGAGTTTAGGTACAGGATTGCTGATAGCCCCGGAATGATATGCGAGGAAATTTTTACTTCGTCGCCCTTGGTCATACTGGAGCAGATCGGTTTTATCGGCCCAAAGCAGAAAGGACGGCGGCGGTAGCCCGGTTCTCTATTGCGGTCACCCCCCAGGCCATTCCATTTGGCGAATGAGACGCGGAGCGGGTGTACGTGTTACTGAAGTGAGTCTATCGGTAACGGGGTCGTCTCGGCGATAGCCGCACGATTGTTCTGCGGCAGTCCAAACTCTCAGATTAAAGAATGGGGGTCGTTTTGAATCTCGCTTGGCCTGCGCTTTATTGTGACGCGCAGTAGCCTTGGCCGTGTGGTGCAGACAGGCGTTCCGCACATAGGCCGCGATTGCCGCTCGGCGGAGAGGATTTCAATGCTGATACGCTATGGCTACGAAATGACCTTAGTCTGTCAGCAGCCAACGGCGCTGGTTTGCCTGCTATCGGTCCATCAGGATCGCGCGGCTGATATCAGGGCCCCCGAAACAACCTTCACGACACCGAACGTCCCTGTGTCGACCTACTACGATCTGTTCGGTAACCTCTGCCGAAGACTGGTTGCGCCCGCAGGCGACTTCACAATCTGGGGCGACGCCACCATCGAGGATGACGGCCAAAGGGACCCTGTGATCCCCGGGGCCAGGGAGATCCCCGTACCGGACTTACCTAGCGATTGCCTCGCGTATCTTATGGGCAGTCGCTATTGCGAAACAGATAAGCTTAGCCAAGTCGCATGGGACTTTTTCGGATCATTGCCTCCCGGATGGAGGCGTGTGCAGGCAATTTGCGACTTTGTGCACACCCACATCCGCTTCGACTACATGCAAGCCCGTGCGACACGTTCAGCTTTCGAAGTCTTCCATGAGCGAGTTGGGGTGTGCCGAGACTTT
The DNA here is from genome assembly GCF_001723285.1 of Methyloceanibacter methanicus. Lineage (GTDB taxonomy): Bacteria > Pseudomonadota > Alphaproteobacteria > Rhizobiales > Methyloligellaceae > Methyloceanibacter > Methyloceanibacter methanicus. The sequence continues at coordinate 324,232 of NZ_LPWG01000011.1, forward strand.
GCTCATTTGGCGGTGGCGTTCTGCCGTTGCCTCAACATTCCGGCGCGCTACGTGAACGGCCACCTTGGCGATATCGGGGTGCCCGTTGTGGATCCAATGGATTTCAGCGCCTGGATGGAAGTGTTCCTCGATGGCCAGTGGCATACATTTGATCCCCGCAACAACGTTCCGAGGATCGGCAGGATTGTGGTCGCCCGGGGACGAGATGCTGCCGATGTTCCTCTCATCAATTCATTCGGACCTCATCTCCTCAAGTCTTTCCGAGTGTGGACCTACGAGGTGGAGAAGTCGCAGTGAGCGCTTGGGATAGCCGACCGATACGGACGCCGCAGAAGGAGTGGCGCGCGATATTCCACCTTGCTTATCTGACGAGCCCGGCCCATACACGTAAGTGATGGCGCACCCAACGCTGGGTGCTGGCCCCGCGCGCTCACGACAGTATTGGTGCCATTGTTGAGCGCGCGCCGCCGCTGAGATCGGGGCGCAGCGTGGCATGTTACTTGTAGTTCGTGCGCCTAAGTTCCCCGGCGACAGCGCAATTATACGCCTCAGTGGCACCTCCAAGTCCTTCGATCAAGTTGCCGGAGGTTCTGCTTCATTACTGCAGATGGCGACGAGCGAGACGCCTTCTCACAATCAGCTGCGCGCCAGCGCCTCGGTCCAATCGCCATCATCGAGGCTGACAGGCTCACTATCGAGCTTGGGCTGCCAAAACACGGGCATCATAAGCCTATAGCGTGCAACCTTTGTGTTCTGACGCATCTCAGGCGGAGTCCGCACGTTACGCAACCTTGCGAAAAGGAGCGAGGTCCATGACTAAACTTGATTACAACACCCCCGCTGAACTCTATCCGAGACAACGGAATGTCGGGGCAAGTCCGATAGGCTCGATCGGGTACAGGCGCTTCGACTCTGCAGCAGAGGCTGTGAGGTTTGCCGTGGAAGAGCTGCCTTCCGAGCTTCTGTTGGGCACGCACCTCGAGGTCGACGAGGCCCGGTTCGACGGAGCGGGAATCCGAGCGCTTTACGAAGACGCTGACTACCCATTGAAACGGCATGCCTCCAATTGAGTGCAAGATCTCGGTCTTAGCAGCGAACTTCACTCTTCGGCAGACTACTTCACCGACATGCGCGGTGTTGCCAGCACATCGTCCACCCCGTCATCGGTCCACAATCGATTTGGCTCCGATGGCCTCTTGAGGCGCGCTTTTTTGAGCCGTCCGTGATCACTGCACCATGAAGTTGTTCGAATGCCAGCACTGCGGACAGTTGCTCTACTTCGAAAACACGCGGTGCGAGCGCTGTGGACACGTTCTGGGCTATCTGCCGGACCGAGAGGACTTGGTCACCCTGACGGGCGATGGCGGTGGCCTTTGGTATGCCTTGGATGACGCCGGGGAGGCTTTTGCCTTCTGCGCCAATGCCGCCTACGACGTCTGTAACTGGCTCGTTCCGGCGGCTGCGGGATTTACACACTGCCGTGCTTGCCAACTCAATCGGACGATCCCCAACCTCGATGAACCCAAGAATCTCCTTCTCTGGCGACGTTTGGAAGCTGCCAAACACCGCCTTGTCTTTGGGTTGCTGCGGCATCGTCTGCCGCTAGTCAGCAAGTTCGACGACACCGAGAAGGGACTTGCATTCGATTTTCTCGCGGGATCGGGCGCGAAGTTCCGGGAAGGCCCACAGGTCATCACAGGCCATAGCCGGGGACTGATTACCATCGATATCTCGGAAGCCGACGACGCCGAACGAGAACGCCATCGCCAAGACTTGGCAGAGCCCTACCGCACTCTCCTTGGACACTTCCGTCATGAGTCCGGCCACTATTATTGGGAGCGACTCGTTCGGGGGGGTGTCTGGCACGAAGCCTTTCGGGAGGAGTTTGGCGACGAGCGATACGATTACGGATCCGCCCTGCAAGCCCACTATGCAAACGGGGGCAAGCCCGGCTGGCAGGAGCAGTACGTCAGTAGCTACGCAAGCGCCCACCCATGGGAGGACTTCGCCGAAACGTGGGCGCACTATTTGCACATGGTCGATACTTTAGAGACGGCCGCCGCCTTCGGTCTGCGCGTGCGCCCTAAGACAGGCCGCAACGCCGTGCTCGAGATGGACATCGATTTTGATCCATTCCGCCAGGATAATTTCGATGCACTGGTCGCTGCATGGCTGCCACTCACTTACGCGGTCAACGGCCTCAACCACAGCATGGGCCAGCAAGACCTCTATCCCTTTGTCCTAGCGCCAACGGTCATGGGTAAGCTCCGTTTCGTCCACGGGCTCATACACCGAGACAGCGAGGTCGAAGCGAACTGAGGCTTCGAAGCCTAACTTGCAAGGGCGGCAATGATAGACTTTTGCCCGATGAGAGCGATGTCTGACCGTGACGGCCCAGGATCCGACAGTCGCAGGATACCCTTATTGATCTGCCATGATTGGGACCCAGCACGAGCGGGCTCGGTTTCACCTGGCCCGGCGTCCAGTCTGCCGTGATGGCGCCAGGCAAATTCTACCGAAAGCCGAACACAGGGTGCACAGTCAATGCAAAAGGACAACGCGGGACTCCCGCCCGAGTTTGCCGACCGATTCACTGAGCCCTTTGCGCGCTTCGTCAAGATTGAGGCTGTGGCAGGCTGCGCCTTGCTCGTTGCAACGTTGGCTGCGGTGATCCTAGCGAACTCTCAATGGGCCACGCAGTTTCTGGCCTTCTGGGAAACACCAATCGGCCTGCATGTCGGCTCATTGGACTTCACTCGTTCGCTGCGCCACTGGATCAACGACGGTTTGATGACGCTCTTCTTCTTTGTGATTGCCTTGGAACTCAAGCGCGCCCTCGTCCTGGGTGAGTTGCGAGATTTGCGCGCGGCGGCACTACCTTTCTCGGGCGCACTCGGCGGCATGCTCATTCCCGTAGCTCTTTATGTGCCGCTGATGTGGGGCCAGCCTGGCATGCATGGCTGGGGAACCGTGATGGCGACCGACACCGCCTTCGTGATTGGATGCCTCGCACTTCTCGGCTCCCGCATCCCACCGAGCCTACGCCTGTTTTTCTTGTCTCTGTCGATTTTTGATGATGTGGGAGCCATAACGGTCGTGGCCGTAAGCTACAGCAACGCCCTCAACTGGGCAGCCCTTGCCTTGGCCATGCTCGGAGTCACTGCGGTCGCGGGATTTGCTCGCCTCGGAATCCGAAGCGTTCCCTTCTATTTTCTGCTGGGATGTGTCATCTGGCTTTGCTTCGACGCCTCCGGCATCCATGCAACGATTACGGGCGTGATACTGGGTTTGATGACCCCACCACATGGATGGGTGAGCGACGAGCGACTACGCGCGATCCTTAGTCGCGCGCTTTCTCATCCGACAGGCGATTACTGGAGTGGGGATACCACCGAGCGTCGAGACCTTCTGCGAGCGGGCACAGCTCTAACAGAGGCACTCTCACCTTTGGAGCGGCTGGAAATGATGCTGCATCCATGGGCAGGGTTCGTGGTCATGCCAATCTTCGCTCTGGCTAATGCCGGGGTCGAAATTCACGGCGCGGATCTCGGACAGCCTGTCTCGGTGGCGATCTTTGCGGGGCTAGTCTTTGGCAAACCCATCGGTGTGCTGACCTTCAGTTCGCTCGCAGTTCGCCTCGGTCTCGCTAGTCGAGCGCTCCGATTGAGCTGGCCTCTATTGGCGGCGGGCAGTCTGCTGACCGGGATAGGCTTCACCATGTCGCTGTTCATTGCAGGTTTAGCCTACGACCCTGCAATATTAAACGCGGCTAAGATCGGAGTCCTTATCGCGGCGGTGGTGTCCGCCACCGCAGGTCTTATTATGCTGTTTTGGCTGACTCACGTTAAGCGGATCGCTCTGATCTAGCAATGCAGCATGAGGCACTCCTGCTCATGGCTCCGAGAGCATCGTTGGGAGGTCGCCTACTAATTCCTAACTTCCGCGACGTCGGGATTATCTCGTGAGCCAAACTAGAGTGGCCACCAACGCAACTATGATGAGCGGAGAATATTTGAGCGCATAAGCCGCTACCAAATAGATCATCTCAACCTCTCTCACCCGCAGAAGCATCAATCAGAACCACGGAGACTCCCGGCTACGCGGAGCGGATGTGATCTCGCAGCGCACCCGAGTCGGCTTCAGCGTCCTCAAGATACTTTCTGACCAAATCGCCAATCGATACGATGCCGACCAGCTTTCCCTTTTCTACAACAAGCATGTGGCGGAACTGGTGGGTCGCCATTTCCGCCAACAGTCGTTGGTTCGTGTCGGCTTTGTTCGCGGTCACCACGGCCGTAGTCATGAAGTCAGAGATAGGTCTACTCAAGGCTTCGTGGCCGGCCTTGCCGACCGCTCTCATAACATCGTGCTCCGACACAATGCCGCAAACTTTGTCTTCATTCTCCACAATGACAACGCAGCCAATGCGATGCCTGGCGAGGAGCTCTGCGACATGGCGTAGCGATCTCTCAGCGGTGGCGACAACTACGCTACTATCCCTATATGCCAGGTTGCTGGTGGCATTCATGCCATTCCTCCAGTCTCAGTTGGCCTAGCGGCCGGACAATAACTGCACCTGCCCAGGGTCATGGTGGCGGGCCCCATTGAAGGTGTGAGATAGCGTCAAGATCAGCACCGCCGCGAATAGCGTGCCCGTAATGAGGAATGAGAGAATGCCGGGCCAGCGACTCGGAGTATGGGATATGATGCCGTGGTTCTTCATTGCCGTCCGGTTCGCGCGATCGAAGTGGTCGCACACAATGAGCCGCTTCGTTGCGCGATTTACGCGCCGATCGGTTCCCCTGCAGTAGAGCTGCTAGTCAGTCTCACGGATCGAATCGTGAGTCATGCGAAGCGAAAGTGGTGAGCAATGCGGAAGACTAGTGTCTATTCTCGGGATTCATGCGATATCGGTTCGCACAAACACACTCAGAGGCGTACCTAACCGGAGATTTTGGCTCAGACAATTTAGGCGGAAGTCACTTTGCGAGCGATAACTGATCCTGCGCCTTTCTCAAACGAATAGCGAGTCAAGTCATCATCGGCTGTTCAAGACGCGAACCCCATGGCCTATCCGGGTTGGGTTGTCAGCAAATCTCGTCGCTCCCAGAGTGTATTTAGCTAGCCAACGGTCGTCAGCAAGAGCCAACCCACGACCGACGGACCCGTTAGCGCAAAGGGTTTGGTCAAACGACATCTTTGCGAGACAGCGGGTAACTTTTACTTTCGTATAGCAAGCGAATTTGGTGACCATCGAACCTTTGCTCTTCGACCTCAAGGTAGGTGCCCAAGAGGTACTGAGCCGGAAGCTCTTCGATCGCGAAGCGCAATGCTTCGGCGGCAACCTCGAAGCGCTTGTAGGTAATGTGCCCGAGACCGCGCTTGCAGCTCCGGGCTGGATAAAGTTCGGCCATCGCGGCATAGTCAAACGCCATATCATCCAATCCTGTCGTGGTGTGCACACAGTGAGCTGACCAACGACCTTGCAAGCGCTCTATCGACTCTGCGCCCCAAGGTCACGGCGAGTGGCGTTACGGGAAATGTGCGACCTCCTGCCGCGCCAGGCGTCTCGTGCTTTGATCAGCGCGGCTTCGAATTCGGAAACAGAGGAATCGTTCAGTGCCGGTTTTGCCCGGTTGAGAGAATCGCCACGGCGGCTGCGCGTGATATTTGCAGGCCGATCTGTAAACCTGGCATGCAAAATAGGGCGCTTAGCATTCATTATTTGGCCTCTTTGTTTTAGTCGTAGCCGCATCGCGTGCGATTATCGCAGGCCGGCTATCGGGGTCTCGTCTAGGGAAATTGTTCGCGCGGATTTTGACTGCGAAGGGTTATGCAGGGGGCTGCGCGCCCAGCGTCACATACAGTGACTAAATCCGTTACCTAAAGTCATATGGGTACTCAGGCGTCAAATTGTGAGTAGCCCGTTTGCCAACGACACAGTTGCTGACGAAGTTTTGCAGTGAGCCAGCTGCTTGTAGGTCCGGGGGGCAGCATGCCAACGTTCCGGCATTTACGCGGACCAAGTGAAATAAGCATACGCAAGCTGGACGCTACGGATATGGCGCGGGCGTTACTCGGGCTCGTGGTCATGGCGCAACTTGTAGAACGAACGCAAATCCTCCTCGGACAATCGAATCCAAGTGGCCCCTTCGGCCGTCGCCCAGAGATTGCAGGCGAAGCACCCCCGCAAGCGTTGCCCAAAGTTATCAATCTCCCTCAGGGGTTGATGGCACTGTTGGCAGCGGTGAGCTTGGTACTCAGGCATGAAGCAAGAACCTCCCTCTAGGTAAGGCCGCCGCGCCATCCATAGCGGGAGCTTCGGTATTGCTCGCCGTCTACCTCTGGTCTCATCGCATAGATAGCATCAGATTGCGTTTGAGAATTGGTCGCGCCGAGGTTCAGGTGACCATTGGTTTGGTAGTCCGGTCTAATTGGATTGGACCGCTGTGACACACCGATTCCTAGGAAGACTTGTTACGTACGGAAGGGCCGAGAAAGCTGCTCTCTTGAAGACTATAGGCCACGTGCCGGTCGAAGCCGGGAACTTGCTCTATCTCGTCCCAACTTCTGTAGGGTCGATGTTGAACCAGCGCCTTAGCTCGCTTTGGGTCTAGCTTACCCACACGAACAAGGGCGTCGAAGGACGCAGAATTGAGGTTGGCACGATAGGACCGTGTGGACGCGCGAAAAGGCATAGACATTCCTTTTGATCGTACTGTTGATGTGCGTCGCGACAAGAACGGGCTGCCGCCCGCGGCTCGAGTGCTGGGTCACCTCGAAAGCCAAATAGGGACTGCCGCGCCACTATGACCTCGTCGTTATAACAATGTGTGGCGAATAGCTTGGTGCGAAGCTGTAGCAGTTATCGTCTAGTTCTTGACGACGCTTAATCGACCATGCGCCCTTAGGAGGCAAATAGCGAGTCGAAACACGGTTATGGAGCAGAAATTAGAACCTGCAGCTGTCGAATGTCTGCCTTGGGAGGGGTGAATCAGAACCTAGCAGAAACGACTAATACAGTCTGCTACTGACCCAAAGCGGCAGTCCCGCCAGCTGGAAGTCCTAGATGCGCGCGCGCATCCCTGTGACGCCGAGAAGGTCAACTTGCCCGTTTGTGGTTTTGATGCATCTGCGCTGGAGGCAGAAAGCAGCGGTCGGTTGCGCTGAGGTCGATGCCACCTTCATTTTCAGGATTGCTAGCGCAGTTGATGCAGACAGCGGGATTACCGCAAGAGCTCGTAGCAACGTCCTCCAGATAAGGGCCGCCGCTCTTCCGTGTGATTTTGGAAGAGGAGCCCCGCAGCCAAATGCGTGGGCGCGGGGCCCCCTCCTTGGCTCGACCTCAATGTTTCATGAAGGAGCCACAATAGGATATCGAATGAGCAGGCCTTCGATTTCATCAAGCATACGTCGTCAGCACTCACCTGACCTAATTAAATCGCATAAGAGCATCACTGACAGTCCGTAGGAACGTACGGCATCTTGCGCCCAGCGATGTCTGGGCTCGCGGATCAACGCATGCTTCTAATCCCAAGCGCCGGCTGCTCGAGGACTCCCCGCGCACGACACCTTGTGGTTTCCACCGAATGCGCCTATATAGGACAATCGACATTTGGCCGGACAATTGGCCGTAGCGCACAAGCGCGCGTTTCAGACCCCTCCCAAACATCGACAATCTCGCTTCGAGTCGCGCTTCCGCGCGTCTTCAGGCACGACTGCATACACTTGGACGAAAGGAAACCCGATGAATCCGGGAACCGTTAAGTTTTACAACTCCACTCGTGGCTTCGGCTTTATTGCACCCGCTGATGGCGGCAATGACGTGTTCGTACACGCCACTGCGCTGGAGCGCGCGGGCATCACGCACCTGACCGAAGGTCAGAGCGTTACATTCGCCACCGAGGTCGATCGCCGCAGCGGCAAGACCGCTGTGAGCACCATTGAGGCCGCATAGTCTTTCCAGACTATCGCCTCAATGAATTAGAGCCGTCCCTTCGGGGGCGGCTTGTTAGCTTTGCCCGAACTTGTCCATTGAATGCCGAACCGACACGAAGGCCCGACATGAGAACGTCACTGACCACGCGCATGACAGCAGCCAAGCGTAGTCCCGAGCTGGTTCGCAGCAGAAGCCAACAGCGCCATGACAATCTGATGCGCGATCAAGAACGGGAACGCGAAGCGACCGCCAAGAAGACCGCCCGCTTGCGCGAACTTCGACTCGCGAAGGAAGCCGCCGAGAGGGCAGAGGCGGCACTCAGGCCTGCCCCCGTCAAGCGCCCAAGAGTGCGCAGATCCAAGAAAACTTGATCGCGGCGTCAGACAAACACCGAGGTGCAGATGGCTAAGCCGAACTACAATTTTCAGAAGGCCGAGCGAGAGCGGGCAAAAAACCGTAAGAAACAGGAAAAGCTCAAGCGGCTTGAGGACGAGACAGCCAAGCGCCAAGCGGCGCATGACGATGGGACCGATCCAGATACTCCTGCTCATTCTGATGCAAGCAATCGCTAACCAGAAACAACTGCCCAATTCGCTTATCGAAGCCGGAAGCGTGTCTAACCCCAATTAGCCCCGACCGCACAGTTCGGATACGTCAGTCGCGGTTTGTTTTCAGTCTTGGAGGAACCGTGGAACACCCTGGCTTTTTTGACCGCGGGGATCCCATCTCACTCAGACGCATTGCCGAAGCGGTCGGCGCTGAGTTGAGTAGTTCCGACGATGGCCTGGCTGAAATCGATGACCTGCGCGCCTTGAGCGACGCATCCGCCACCCATCTCACATTTTGTACCGGGCCCCGATACGCCAAGGCTCTCGTTGCCACGAAGGCGCGGGCCTGTCTGATCAGACACTCCGACGTCAGCCTCATTCCCACAGATGTCGTCCCTATTATCACGGACGCCCCCCACCGTGCCTTTGCCATGGCGATTGGGCTTCTCTATCCCTCTGCGCTCCAACCCGAGGAGCACTTGGCATACGCGACCGTAGGAGGTCCGTTGGTGCACCCAACCGCCAAGATTGGCGAAGGTGTCACAATCGGACCTGGGGCCATTGTCGGGCGTGAGGCGAAGATCGGTGCCGGTACCACGATTGCCGCAGGCGCCGTGGTCGGTTACCGCGTGTTCATTGGAGCCGATTGCTTTGTGGGCCCTGGTGCGTCTGTAACCCATGCCTTGGTCGGCAATAGAGTCACGCTTCATGCCGGTTCCCGAGTCGGGCAGGACGGCTTTGGCTACGTCATGAGCCCGGAAGGGCATTTCAAGATCCCGCAAATTGGCCGGGTGGTCATTGGAGATGTCGTCGAACTCGGTGCCAACTCGACAGTCGATCGAGGCTTCCTAGCGGACACAAAGATCGGTGAAGGAACTAAGATCGATAACCTTGTTCAGATCGCCCACAACGTGGTGATAGGCCGTCACTGCATCATCGTCTCCCAAACGGGAATTGCGGGTTCGGCCCAACTTGGTGACTTCGTCATTCTGGGGGCCCAGTCCGGCGTGGTGGAACACGTGAAGATCGGCGATGGTGCGCTGATTGCAGGCATGGCCCATGTGAAGGACGATGTGCCGAGCGGGGCCCGGATGGGCGGAACGCCGGCCCGTCCGTTCAACGAATGGGCACGAGAAATTGCGGTGGTGAAGCGACTCGGCAAGAAAAGTCGGCCTTTGGAGGGTTAGAGCGCGTCTGGTAGGCGCACAGCATGTCTGCTCCTGATGCTGTGGACGGCTCCCGCCACCGGCATCTAGGTGCCAAATTGCGGTTGTTGTTGTCTGCGAACCGCCAGGAGGGAGCCGTCCATGAACGAAGTTACCACGATCGGAGTTGATCTCGCGAAGAACGTCTTTCAGGTCCACGGCGTTGATGCGTCGGGCCAGGTTGTCGTGCGCCGGCAGTTGAGGCGTAGCCAGGTTCTGCCGTTCTTCGAGAAGCAAGCTGCATGCGTTGTGGGCTTGGAGGCCTGCGCCACCGCGCATCACTGGGCGCGGGAGATTGCGAAGCTCGGGCACGACGTCCGGCTGATGCCGGCCAGATATGTGAAGCCCTACGTCAAGCGGAACAAGAACGATACGGCGGACGCGGAAGCGATCTGTGAGGCGGTGGCGCGGCCGACCATGCGCTTTGTTGCGGTCAAGACGGAAGAGCAGCAGGCGGTGCTGATGCTGCATCGCACCCGGCAGCTGTTCGTGCGCCAGCGTACGACCCTGATCAATGCGATCCGGGCTCACATGGCCGAGTTTGGCATTGTCGCCGGGGTCGGCCGCAACGGTGTAGAGAGGCTCCTTCGGCTCATCGACGACGGGGCCGATGAGCGGGTGCCTCGTGTGGCACGGGAATGCCTTCAAGCGTTGCGGGCCCAGCTCGTGCTGGTCAAACGTCAGATCCTGGAGGCTGACCGGCGCATCCTTGCCTGGCACCGGTCGCATGAACTGAGCCGTCGCCTTGAGACGATCCCCGGCGTTGGGCCGCTGATCGCGACGGCCCTGGTTGCCAGCATCCCCGATCCCCATGCCTTTGGCTCGGCACGCGATGTACCGGCATGGATTGGGCTTGTGCCCAAACAGAACTCCACGGGCGGCAAGGAGCGGCTGGGAAGCATCTCCAAGGCAGGCAACCGCTATCTGCGCTCGTTGCTCGTGGTCGGAGCCTTATCCGTGATCCGACGGGCCAAGCAGGTCGGCTATACGCGGCGGGCCTGGCTCGCCGAGCTGATGGGGCGCCGGCCAGTCAAGGTTGCCGCGGTCGCCTTGGCCAACAAGATCGCCCGCATTGCCTGGGCGCTGATGGTCAGCGGCACACGCTACAGGGAGCCCGCTTTGCAGGTCGTTTGAGAGATGCGCGCCTTACACGCGCTAACGAGGTTGGAAAGGGCAGTACGAGGATAATGCACCCAGCCGGTCGATCCGGAGATCGGGACACCCCAATCGTGCCAGGGCAGCTTTTGACTGCGGGCTTTTGACCGGGACCCGATCTCGCGGAGAGCATTATGGCCAGCGGCCATGGGTAAGCGCCGCATCAAAAGGCCGGACACATGGCAGCACCGACCTGCCGTGCATCACCTCCAAAAAGCTCTTGCCAACAGGGAGCCGTCCACACATGGCACATTGCGGACTTTCCGAGACGCGATTTTCAAGTCCGCACGCAGTCAAAAGCGGCCCTCAGATCTGTCTATTTGCTCTTTAAGGGTTGCGATTCGAATTCTGCCAAAGTCACCAACTAGATCAGGAGCCAGCCGAGCCGAGCGAACTGCCCACGATGGTTCGCAACTACCACCCGACACGAATCGAACCGTCATTACGAAACTTTCCGCGCTATTGCCGCACTTCCTCATGCTCAGGTGCCCACCAAAAACCACCAGCGTGACGCGGCGGGCCCCGCCGCCCGACGCCACGCTGACCTAGCCTGGCGTCCATTCCCGTCAAGGGAAAGGAGACGGTTACGCAGGCCCCTTGACGGGGCCCGAGGCCCCCAGGCTCTAGGCGGCCAGCGACGGGCGGCTCCGAAGACCACCGCTGAAGCCCCGCATGTAGGACCAAGGAACCGCTCTAACTCACCGTTGACCTGTCGCGCCCCGGCTAAATCTCTCAGTACAACTGCTAGGGCTGCACGCCAGATCTCGGATCTTGGCACCAACATCGCTCACCGGTCGGAGAACACAGCCGAAGCTTGGCACCACACTTCAGTTCGTATGCATTGAACTGAGCCCCGCAAACTCGTCCAACTGAATGTAGAGTCCGTAGGTAGCAGGAGACGGTTTCATGAAACGTTCGAACTCTTAGAGACGAATAGATCATTGGGCAGAAAAGGAGCAGGAGGCTGCCAGGATGCCCCCGAATGTTTGCCCTAAGCATGGGACTAACAGCGTGACATTCTCCAAGCGGAAGGCCAAATACGGAACGACGAGTTCGCTGACAGCCCCAAACTGCGGATGCCGAAAAATGAGAACGTAATTCTGAGGAATCTGTTGGCTAAAACGATGCTAGACTAGTTCATCCTGAATTACATCTATACACCGAGACGGTAACAGTAAGAAATGCATTTCAATGTAAAGAGCACAAGAATAGCGTTTCCGACATTCGATTTTGTTCTTGTTGTAGGGGCTATTGCAACTCTATTTGTCGCATTCTATCTTAAAGACGAGGTCTATAGAGACATTCTAGTGTCAACTTCGGCCTCGTTCATATTTTTCATAATCACCAGAATATTAATGGCGCTTGGAAAAGCTTTCCGGTTTAGGCGATTCAAGAGATTTTTTGGTCCTGATGCTACGGGGGAGAGTTTTTGTTTCGTCTATCCAAATTTTGTTCTTAATGAGACCGTTACAAACACCATTATTGAAGCAGGAATTGACATGCAGGGTGTCTATACAAAGCGTGTATCGGCATTCGACCGAGTGTATAGAATTGATATTCCTGAATGCGTTGCTATCAATGACATTGAAGCGTTGACAGAATTTGTTAGTCTATTTGGAGAAATGGGATCGATAACACCAAAACTTATTTCTGATGAAGAGGCTTTAAAGGGGGGTTATAGTTTCATTTCATTCGGTCTTTCCAGCAACGAGCTGACTCATATGTATTTGGACTACATGCCACACCCCTTCTTCGAGATCCATGATGAAGATGAAGGTGCGCGGTTTGGCGAATATCTGCGTGTCAATGCTCCCGATGGTAAGGCGTATGACTTTGCTTCTTACGACCGGCGTGAAATCGGCATTTTTCTACGGTGCTCTCCCAATCCCGAACTCTCAGAGAGACGTTGGTTCTTCTGTGCAGGACTCGGACCAAACGCGACAGTCGGCGCGGCGAGGTACGTTGTACGAAACTGGCGACGGCTCCAAAAAGATGCTGGCTCTGAGGATTTCATCGCAATCTTCAGCGTCCCACCTTACGCCGTCTCGCAAACGCAGCCAGTTTGGATATCCACTCATGATCGTATCCTCATGAACCGTAGAGAAATCCATGTCTGAATTGTTCATCGGTCGCAGCACACTTGATCTTGGCTACATTTGCCCGAAATTTCCTACCGAGGATCGAAAGCTGTCTGCAACCTCATATTATACAGTCGCCGGCGGTCCCGCATTAAATGCCGCAGTCACGTGCAAGTCGCTGGGGGGCGAGCCAATCCTGGCTAGCTTGATTGGGAAAGGCATTTTTGCTGACACTGTGCGTGAAGAGCTCGCTCGTTATCGTGTGCAAACACTCGATTTTGCACCACCCGATGCAGAGCTGCTTCCGGTATCGAGCATTATTGTAGTGCCGGGAACTAAGACGCGAACGGTCATAGACCGACACCCACCCGAATTGTTGGTGGACCCGGCAAGTTCTCCTGTGTTGCCTGCTGATCCAAGCATCATCCTAGTTGATGGGTTTGTGCCTGAGATTGCGCTACGGATTGTAAGGAAGGCCAAGGAGAGGGGGATACCCATCGTATTTGACGGCGGGTCATGGAAAGCATCTACGAGCGAACTTCTTCCGTTCGTTGACTATGCAATCGTGTCCGAACGATTTCGTCCCCCTGGGGTGAATGAGCCCGATGTAATCGATGCCATCCATGACTTCGGCCCCAAGGCAGTGGCGGTGACAAGGGGAGGTCAGAGCATATTCTGGAGTTTGGGCGACGCGCGCGGGACGATTGAACTGACTTCGATTGTGGCAGTTGACACCCTGGGCGCCGGCGACATTTTCCACGGTGCGTTCTGTTACCGTTTCGAAGGTGATTTCGTCAAATCACTCGAATTTGCTGCCAAGGTGTCAGCGGAATCATGCAGGTATGTTGGTACGAGAGAATGGATATCGCATTGGACCAACTCTGTGAGCTGATTGAAAAGCGGGCTCGATCGCTCCTGTGTGAACTTAAGCCTCCTCGCAGGCTTCTTTTGGCGATAGTGGGGCCACCGGGGGTCGGCAAATCAACCCTTTCCAAACACCTCCTGTCGCGTAATGCAGGAGCACCTCTTTATGCGCAGCTTGCGCCTATGGATGGTTTTCACCTTCCAAATCGTAGCCTTGCACAGCTAGGGCTCCTTGAGAAGAAAGGCGTGCCGGAAACATTCGATGTCGGTAGATATTTGGCGCTCTTGGAGGCCCTTCGAAGCGGCGAGTGTATGAGCGCTCCGGCCTATTCTCGAATTTCACATGAGCCGGTTCCAAATGCCTATTCCTTCAATGAGCACAACCGAACGATCATTGCTGAAGGGAACTACCTCCTACTCAACGATCCAGAATGGACAAAGATCGCGGATCTGGTCGATTTCAGTATCATGCTGGATGAGGCGGACGATGTCTTGGTCAGTCGCTTATGCGAAAGATACGCGCGTTCGGGCCGGTCTGAGGCGGATGCACTAGCACGAGCCCGAGGCTTCGATATGAACAATGCGGCGTTGGTTCGGTCACGTTCCCGATCCGCGAACGTGAACGTTGCAACTGACCAGTGCCCCGTTCGATCACCGGTCATACGTTAGTCCTGTCAACGCTATGGTTCGTTGCGGACCAACATGGATACTCTGCCGATTTGCTTTCATCTGAAGGACAGGGGCAGCTCCGAAGACAGAACAGCACGTAAGGCTGCTGTGTGCCCGACAGCGCCTATTTCTGAGTCACCTACCCCAGCTATCACTGACAATAAATCCCGGGGGGAAAGGGGGCAGCGCCCCCTTGTCTTCGATAATTGTCAGTTCGCAGATGTGGCCACGTGGCACTTTTGTGCACAGTCGGTATGCACACAGTATGGAACTCATGTTCGCAACACCTGTATCTTCAGGTATTGGGAGCAAGCAATGCCTTTGGGGCGAAATTTCGCCCCAAAGGCCGCTCGTTCGGCCTCCGGCCTCAAGAGCATATTGCTTGTCCCTCAAACGCCGGGAGGGCTCTGGAGCGTATACCAGCTGATTCTCCCCCCACTGACGTAACCCGCCGTCGTGCTGGGAAACGGGGCGTCGAAGCTGGAAATAAGGCGACACAAACCGGAAGAGATTCTTGCCTGGCTGCGGAGAAACAACGCCCCCCTCTCGGTAGCCCCACACAAGCTGCAATGCCTTTCAGGCCGATTTCCGACTGCAATTATTTGCTGTGCGGCACCCAAACTGTAAATTGGGGCCACATCAGAGTATCTTTCTTAATTAACTCAACGTCATAAAAAATATGATGCCTAATCGATGGTCATCTTCATTTATTTTCTGTAATTGTTCATAAATAGTTGCAATGAATAGTTGGATGTACAAGTAACCTTCAAATAGCGCACAAGATGAATTTCTCTAGTCACGCGTCAAAAGAGAGCGACGCCTCCTCCCAGCAATTCCGCCGCTTCCATAGGCTCAGATCATCGCCACAGTTACGCGACCTAATGCGCGAGAATACTGTCACGATGAACGACCTCATCTATCCGATTTTTGTCGAAGAGGAGATCGACCGTTTCGTCCCTATAGAAGCGATGCCTGGCATATTCCGTATCCCCGAGCGTCGTCTTGCACGCGAGGTCAAAGCCCTCGCCAAGGAAGGGATAAAAGCCCTAATGTTGTTTGGAGTTTCCCATCACAAAGATCATACCGGCAGTGACAGCTGGGCGGCAAATGGGCTGCTCTCCCGCATGGTCCGCTGCGCCAAGAATGCCGCACCCGAGATGGTGATCATCGCTGACTGCTGCTTTTGCGGCTACACCTCCCATGGCCACTGCGGCGTCCTGCATTGTGATCTGATTGACAATGACCTCACCCTGCAAAATTTAACAAGCCAGACTATCGCTGCGGCCAATGCAGGTGCCGACATTGTAGCTCCCTCCGCCATGATGGATGGTCAGGTAACCGCCATTCGACGCGGTCTCGATGAGGCCGGCTTCACGAATCTTCCCATTATGGCGTATTCATCAAAGTTCGCCTCAGGCTTTTATGGCCCCTTCAGAGCGGCCGCCGATTGCGAACCTAAAGGCGACCGCAACACATATCAGGTTGACCCCCTCAATGGTCGTGAGGCCCTTAACGAGTCCTTTGCCGACGAGCAGGAAGGAGCGGACATCTTGATGGTGAAGCCGGGCCTTTGCTACCTTGATGTCCTGGCGCGTCTCCGCGATCAATCGAACACCCCGATTGCGGCCTATCAAGTCAGCGGTGAGTACGCGATGATCAAGTTTGCTGCCAAAGCCGGCGCGATCGATGAGCATCGCCTGATCAGAGAGACTTTAGGCGCGTTTAAACGAGCTGGCGCGGACCTAATCTTGACCTACTTTGCTCGCGATATCGCAAGAAACGGCTTTGCCTAGTTGTCTCAAAGTCTGGATGCCTCAATCAGCTCCCCCGCACCCTTGCCGAGCAACTGGAATGCCGCCTCACGTCCAAGCTCCCTCGGCAAAGCAACCTCTCCGCTCACTTCTGTTTCTATCATTTTGCGCCCATCCAAACTCATAACTGCAGCTCGCAGACGAAGCTCTCCGTCATCCATTTCGCATATGCCAGCTATCGGGCTGTTGCAGTGCCCATTCAAAATCCAAAGCAACTCCCGTTCTGCCAATGCACACTGACGGGTCTCAAAATGATCAACAGACGCAAGCAGCTCCAACGTTTCATAGTCATCCGAGCGACACTCGACAACGACCACACCCTGTCCCACGGCCGGCAGCATCTCGCTTGTCGAAAAGACTCGCTCTATTCGATGGTCTTGGTTAACTCTTTTCAGTCCGGATGCTGCCAATACGAGTGCATCTGCAGGACCTACCGTGCCTCCGTCCTCAGTTTCCTGCGGCAATTGATTGTCGAGCTTGAACAGTCGGCTCTTCTCCGACCCTACAACGGAACCACGGAAGTGGATGGTCTCACAGCCAGGATAGATATGCCTCAGAAAAGCAGCACGCCTGACTGAAGTACTGCCAATAGTAAGGGGAGCCGTGGCTGCTGATGAACTGAGATCCGCTTCGCTGCGATCTGCTCTTAGCACAAGACAGTCGTGCGCTGTGTCTCGCTGCAGATACGCTCCAATCGTGAGATCCGGTGTCTCTTCATTTCCAGGTATGTCCTTCAATGAGTGCATCGCGGCATGCAGCTCCTTCCGCCGAACTGCATCTCTAATTTCGCTGACGAACGCCCCGCCCTTACCACCTTGTTGAACAAGCTTGCTCGTAGTGTCGCGATCCCCTTTGGTGTCAAACAGTACCTTTTCGAATGTTCCCTGAGGGCGCGCCAACTTCAACTGCCTTAGAACCTCTTCCGTTTGCGCCAAAGCCATGACGCTCCCACGTGTCCCAATTCTCACTCATTCCTCCCGAATACAAAAATTTCTCTGTCGAAAGACTGCTTGACAATACCGTCACTGTCCATTCTTGCCCGCAATTTCGACAAAAAACGCCAAACACGGCCCTATTAGCCGAAGCAAGGCCACCGCCTCCTTCTTTCAGGTATTGAGACGCCGCATACCAAGCTACGGCGTAACCTTGGCCGGCCATCGTTGTTTGTCACCCGACGGACCATTGTCGCTTCCTACTCGTTTCGGTGACAGCGCCGCCGTAATCTGCTCACCAATCTCTTCGTTCAATCGGTTGATCGGATCGTCCGCCAAATGCGCGTAGCGCGCCGTGGTCTGCGATTGGCTGTGTCCGAGGAGCTTGCCGATCATCGGCAGCGAGCCACCCAGCTCCGCTGCCACGCTGGCATACGAATGCCGCAGGTCATGCAGTCGGACATCCGACAGCTTTGCGTCTTTCCGGATGCGTCGCCACGGCTTCTGCAAATTGACCAGATGCTGCCCCTCTTTATCGCCGACGATGACGTAGTCATTCTTACTCATATGGGGAATGGCGCGTAGCACTGCCTGTGCGGCCGCACTGAGCCGAATGACCTTGGCGCCGGTCTTCGAGTCAGGCAGCCTTAACTGCCCTCGGGCCACGTCTACGTACGACCACTTGAGCGTGAGGATCTCCTGAAGCCGTGCGCCCGTGAGAATCAGCAACCGCACCGCTGCAATCGAGAAGGGGCCCTCCGTCCTGGCCGCCTCCCGTTTCGCCAGAGCCGTACCGATGCGGCCAAGCTCTTCCGCCGATAGATATCTCTCGCGCTTCGCGTCTCGGTATTTGGCCACACCACGGCAAGGGTTCTGCCCCTCCGGCCGCAAGCGGTTCTTCTCCGCCCAACCGATGAAGCTGGAGAACACCATCAGCGCCAGGTTGGCCTTGCGCGGCGTCGAGGAGAGCCCGGCATGCAGTCGCCCGACCTCGCGCTGCATGTCTTCATCAAGATGCAGCTTGCCGAGTTTTGGAATGATGACCTGCTCACAAAGCCGTTTGTACTCGACCAGGGTACGGGGCTTGAGCTTCGGGCCATGTTCTTTCAGGAATTGCTCGACAGCTTCCTTGACGGTCGTATCCGCACCGCGAGAAGCGCGCACAGGATCCTCGCCGTCAGCAATTCCCAGCAGAAGCCTCAGCGCTTCACGCCGCGCTGTGTCCAATGTCCACGGACTGCCGAGTCTGCCGATGGTGCACCAGCGTTGACGCCCCCTGAACCGGCACTTGAGGAAGAAGGTGACCGCGTCCTTCTGCCGGCGCGCGCCAAAGCCCTTGAGCTCCCCGTCCCAGAGTGTTTCCCCGGGGTGCATCTTCTTCAGTGCATTGCGGTTTAGTCGGTTTGCCACGTCCATCACCGGCTTCAGAACAGTGATGGAATCATAGCCTGTAGCTACCACATAGCTACCACTTTCGCTGGAAAACGCCGCAACGTCCGATATCGTTATCAAACCTTCCCTTTGTTTTTCCTATGAAATACAATGGCGCGGTATCGCCCGGTAACATCGAACCACAAATTCCTAATCTGAGGGTCGCAGGTTCGAATCCTGCCGGGGTCACCAAATTTGCCGACATGTTGGCGCCCCAACGGGCAGGCGCACTCCGCTCCTCGATCTCTTTTCAGCGACCACAGCGCTGCCACGCGAAACGTTTGCGTCGGCTGCCGGACCCGCCGCATTCGATGACTACTTGGAGCACATCGGCGGACACCTGCAAATGCGCCCGCCCCCGGGGCCGCCTTTGACCCGGAACGGAGGCTGGCCGGGACTCGAAGCCATCTGAATCACTGGATCGGCCGGTTAGGCTCGGAAAACGGGGCTGGACTCCGCTATATCCGATGAGATATAGCGTTTGCAACGATCCTCGGAACTGTCGGAGTAGCGCGACCGCGATGACTCGGAAACCAGCGAAGAAGAAGAGCGCGGCAACGACCGGCCGGCCATTGTCCGGTCGGGACAAGGCGTCGCCTCGTCCTTTTCCCCGGCTCCGCATCATGGTGCGCCCGGGCCTCGTGCTGGGACCGGGAAAAGTGGAGTTGCTCGAGACGATCGATCGGGTCGGCTCCATCTCCGCCGCAGGGCGCGAACTCGGCATGTCGTACCGGCGCGCATGGCTTCTCGTCAGCGCTCTCAACGAGATGTTTGGCAAGACACTCGTGACCACGTCGCCCGGCGGCACAGGCGGAGGCGGCGCGCAGGTCACCGACTTCGGCCGCGCAGTTGTCGACGCTTACCGGCGCGCCGACGCGCGTTCCAATCAAGCGATCCACGAAGAGTTCGCCCGGATTGGGCACGGCCTGCACGAGGGCTAGGGAGACCCATGGAGATCTAACACAACGAAACCGAACTCAAGCATTTAGTAAAAAGCGGGGGCTTTTTTCGATGATCCAGAGGCTGCGCAAGAGCGGGCCCAGCCTGCTCGCAAGCATCGCTGTGCTTGCTACCTCAATCGTGAACGTTTCAATCGCCGAGGCGGCCGACGTCGACCAGCTGGAGGCGCAGATGCGGGTCATGGAGGTTCAGCTGCAAGAGCTGAAACGCCAGGTCGACGACGCCAAGGCCCAAGCTGCGGCGGCGACTGCGTCTAACCACGGCGCGCGCGGCGAGCCCCTTGACCTGAAGGTCAAATGGAAAGGCACACCGGCGCTTTCCAGCAAAGACGGCAAGTTCAAGTTCAAGGTCCGTGGACGGATCAATGTCGACTACAACGGCATCGATCAGGATGAGCAGATCACCGGCGACCCCGACGTCAGCGCGGTCGAGCTGCGCCGCGCGCGGCTCGGCGTGGAGGGTGTCCTGTTCTACGACTGGATATACAAGTTCGAGGTCGATTTCGCCGGCGACAAGACGGCCATAAAGGACGCCTACCTCGAATACACCGGACTGCCCGTGGATCTCAGGGCCGGACACTTCAAGCAGTACAACTCGCTCGAAGCTCTCATGAGCGCCAACTACATCACCTTCATGGAGAAGGCCTCCTTCATCGAAGCCTTCGGCATCGACCGTCTGATCGGCGGCGGCGTGTCCTACGACGAGAACAAGCACTGGACGGCCGAAGCAGGCATTTTCGGCACGGCGTCGGAAGCAGACCAGGCAGCGTATTTCGACGACGGCACGACCTTCACGGCCCGGGTCACCGCGGCGCCTGTCAATCAGGACCGCCGTGTCGTGCATCTGGGTGGTAGCGTCCGGCACCGCGACGCCTCGGGCCAGTCGCGCGACGGCAGCGACGACCCCTTGTTCCGCTATCGCGCCCGCGGAGCGGACCTGCATCTTGCCGATCGCTTCGTATACACGCCGCAATTCGGCGAGTCCGACACGCTATGGGCTTTGGAAGGCGCGGTCGTCCTCGGATCGTTCTCCGTTCAGGGCGAGTACGCCCAGGACACCGTCGAGGCCCCGACCGCGCTTGGAAGCGCCGACCCCACCTATAACGGCTGGTATGTCGATGCGAGCTGGTTCCTCACGGGGGAATCAAGGCCCTACGCGAACGGCCAGTTCAGGCGCGTGAAGGTGAAGAACCCCGTCTATGACGGCAGCGGTGGCTGGGGTGCGTGGCAGATTGCCGGGCGCTACGACGCGATCGATCTCTCCGATCAATCGGCCCTCATCCCCGGCTGTACCGGCTGCGGCGAGCAGGCGACCTGGCTAATCGGTCTCAACTGGTACCTCAACGATTACGCGCGGCTGATGCTGAACGTGAACCAATCGGAGATCAAAGGCGGGGTCAACGACGGTGCTGAGATCGCCGGCATCGGCATGCGCGCTCAGGTCGATTGGTAGGCGTCTCGGCAGAACCGAACGCCGGAGGCGAAAGGCCGCGCCCGATTCGCTGAGCGCCGCACGGGCGCGGCCACTTTCGCCACAGGCACAACGCCGGCGTCGTGAGGCGCAACGTCCACATCCGTATGGAGTCCAAAATCCGTATCGAGTCGAAGACGGAACTCAGACTTGCCGGTGTCCCGATCCGAGCGTCGCAGGTTCGAATCCTGCAGGGTCACTCGCTACTTCAGCGCGTTAGCAATCGGCCTGTTCGCCGCCGCGACGCGCCCTAGCGGCCGTATAACGACCACCCGACACCGCCCCGCCACTCACGGCCAAGTTTGCGGAGTCTTCAATCGTCTCGATGCGGGCCGGGACCTCGTTCAGGAGACGCGAGGCCCGGTCGGCTGAACGATGACGGAGCCTTTGTCGCCGGTGACAATCTCTTCGTCGGAGACCTTGAAATTGTCCATCCGCATCGTGTGGAACCGGTCGAAATAATCCTTCAGGGATTTTTCGATCCCCTTATCGTAATCGGGCCGGGCAACATGGGTGCCGCCCTGCACGACCTTCACGACCTTGCCGTTGCGCACGATGAGTTCACCGCCCTTGAACACCATCTCGGGGGTCTGGAACATTGCTTCCCTGTCCGGATTGTCCGTATAGACCGTAATGTCGCCGGCCGCACCAACCCCCAAGTGCCCCCGGTCCTTCAGACCAAGGCTTCGCGCCGGCCCCGCCCGCGTCAAGATGGCGATATCGTCCAGCGTATATTCGCGCGTGAGCGTGGGAAGGATGCTTTGCTTCTGCGCGTCGCCATTGATGGTCTGGAACATGTCGTCCCGGAAGCTCTTGTCCATCAGCAGCCGAATGAGATGCGGGTAGGTGTAGAACGGCGCACCGTTCGGGTGATCCGTGGTCAGGAACAGGCGCCACGGATCGTCGAACATCAGGAACGTCTCGAGCCCGATGACCCACTGCAACGCGTTGACGAAGCTCTTGTCCCGGTAGCGCATCGGCACAACGCCGCAGCCGGCGTCGCACTCGATATCCATCACCACCGGCTTCTTCGGATTGGCGCTCTTCGAGATCGCATATTGGCGCATGCTGTCGCCCGAGGCCGTGCAGGTCTGGCCGAACAGCACCTGGCCCACATCAATGGAGACATTCGGCGTCTTGTTCAAAAGTTCGGTGATCTGCGGCGCGGCCGAGGAAAACTTGCGGTCGCCCTCGGTGCCGTAGGAATGGAACTGGATGTGCGTGAGATGGATGGGCAGCCCTTCCGACGCACGGATCGTATCAAGCGTCGTCTGCATGTTGCCAGGCACGCCGAGATTGCAACCATGAATGTGCAGCGGGTGCGTAACGCCGAGTTCCTTCAGTGCGCGGGCGAGATTGACGATGATCTGCCGCGGCGTGACCCCGTAATAGGCATGCTCCTCGTCGAGATCGAGCTTGCGTTGATTGAACTTGAAGGCGCTGATCCCACCCGGATTGACGACCTTGACGGCGATGGCCTGCGAGGCGTGCATGGTCCAGGCGACATAGTCCTTGATCGCCTCGAAGTCCTTCTTTTCCGAAAGCTGGCGCAGGAAATAGTCGTCCGAGCCGAGCATGGCGAAAGCGCCTTTGTCGACCATAGGCGTATCGCCCATCTCCATATGCGCTTGCCGCGCATTGGCCGGCAGCATGGCCGGCTCGAAACAGGCCGTATAGCCCATCTCGGCATAGCGGTAGCCGGTGAGATGCGTCGATGGCACGGCATGACCGCAGCCGGCGCGGGTGATGTCCGTGCGCGCGACCGGGTCGCCCATATGATCTTCGGGCAGGAGCATGCGGGCGATGGTCATCTTGCCGCCGCCAATATGCGTATGCGGATCGATGGCGCCGGCCATGACGACTTTGCCGCTGACATCGTGGGTCTGGTCGGGTTTCGCGTCGGGCCGCGGCGCAACGATCCTGCCGTTCTCCACATAGATGTCGCGGACCACGCCGGATACGCCGTTCTCGGGATCGTAGACCTTGCCGCCCGTCAACTTGATTAGCATTGAGAAAATCCCTGACCTAAAGCGCGGCTTCGATTGCCGAGACCACGTCGGCCACTGAGGGAAGCGCCGCACGGCCCAAATTCTTCAGCGGCAACGATACGACGCTGTCCACGCGGATGAGCCGGCCCGCATGATCGACCCCTGGCGTTCCGACGGGGACGAAGACCTGGGTCCCCTTCGGCGGCTTGAGACCCGGGGTCCCGAGAACAATCGTCGGCAAGTCGGTCCTCGGAGGCACGAAGTCCGGCGAATAGGATGCAACCCAGACAAGGAGATCGCCCTCACCCGCCTTGAGCATGCGCGCGATATCGTTGCGGGCCGGATCGAACTCCGCGGCGCCGGAGGCGTAGCTGACCCGCAAGGGATAGCCGCTTTGCCAGGTCGCGACGGAGGCCGCAGTCGTCGCGCCTTCCGCGCCGCCAAGCGTCAAGCCGGCGAACCGGGTGGTTGGATTGAGATCCTTGACCAGCCCGGCCAGCTGATCGACGGTGAGCTCCGCATGCGGGAAATCGAAGGCGGCCGGCGCCCAGACCACGACGCCGTACTGCGCCGCACGGCAGAGCTCGGCCACCGTATCGATTTCGGCAAGCGTCACCCCGCCAAACTTCACCTTGTCCAGTGAGAAGCCGCGCAGGCGAGCGCGGAGCACGCCGACGACTTCGCCCACTTCGGTGGGCTTGCAGGCGAGAGACACGACCTTCCCGACACGGGCTGCCTTCGCCGCCTTCTCGAGCCCCTCCCCGATCACCACCACCGTGCGATCCTTCGGGGTCACGCCGAACATCGATTCGGCCGGCGCCACGATGCGCTCGAAAAAACGTGGATGCAGGGCCTGGACGTCGGTCCCCGCGATGATGACGAGATCGGCGCGATTTCGCACCTCGGTGAGCGTGGACATTGTCCAGCCAACCGATTGAAGCACCTTGAAATTGCGGTACTGCGCCCCACTCGCCGCATGGTCGACGACACCACCGGTGCGCTCCGCAAGAGCCATGACCGCCCGCATGCCTTCTACATCCGTGGCGAGGCCACCGTAGAGTGGCTGGCTGGCACTCCCGATCAGCCGCGCCGCTTCCGCCACGGCTTCGGCGAACGGCACATCTTTGCCCGCGATCATCGGACTCGATGGCGGCAGCTTTCGCTCGAACGCGGACGCCGCGCGGCCGCAGCCGCTCCTTCGCACCTTGAGGCCATCGGCGGCACGCTCGACTTCGAGGTCGTCGCAGATCATGCCGCAGAATGGGCAAGCGACGTCATGGAACAACACCGGCGGAGAAGACATGATGTGGGAGTTCCCGAGAAATGCGAGATCGAGTATTGCACGCGAGGGAGTCCGGAAACAACTCTCGCGTCGACGCGTCATGACCCGGGTCAGAAACGGGGACGGCGCGCCGACTCGCGCGGCACTGCCCCCGGCCGGTGGCATGGCGGTCCCCCGTGGCGGCACACGGCTGGTTCGAGCTTCAAACTGGTCGCGCTCTGACGGCACATGACGGGGGCCGTTGACGACCCAAGGCGAACGTCCACGCCAAAGGAGTTAGTGCCCGCATCAGATCCAAGAACCAATGTCGAGCATCGCCTCGAGGCTGCAGTTGCTCCACAACGGAGCGGCTGGCGAGGAATTTGATTGGCCGCGCACCAACTGCTAAGAAGGTATTCTAACTGATAAGCTGATTGGTATGGAACAGCTCGGAACAGTGCTCATGGTCTCGAAGGCACCAGCCGCGTGGCCCGACGCGCTGGACCTGCTTTCGAGCCAATACTACCGGGTCTTGACGGCGCGTTCCGCCGACGAGGCCAAGGCTACCCTGTCCGACGCCCATGTCGACCTGGTAATGGTGGACGACGGTGGCGACGGCGAGGGGCTCAGCCTTCTGTCGGACCTTCGTATTTCGCACCCAGACGTCGTCCGCATCCTCGTCGTCGATCCCCAATACAGCCTCGCTCAAAAGGCTCTGTCGGCCGCATCCATCTACCAGTTCTTGCGCAAGCCGTTGGATGCAGTTCAGGTTGGGCTCGTGGTCAAGCGCGCGCTCGAGACGCGCGAACTGGCGCGCCGGCATCGGCTATTGTCGCGGGAGTTCAAGTTCTCCGGAGACAGCCTCGGCGTTGACGGGCGCCCGGGCGTACCGGTCCATCCGGAGAGCCACCGCTTCGAGAAGCTCATCTATGTCAGCGAGAAGATGGCGCAGCTCTGCGATCTCGCCCGCAAGGCCGCGAAGACGGAGATGCCGATCCTCATCCAAGGCGAGACCGGCACCGGCAAGGAACTCCTCGCCCGCGGCATCCACTACAATTCGAACCGCCATACCAGCCCTCTCATGATCCAGAATTGCGGCGGCATGCCTGACGAGCTGCTGCAGTCGGAGCTGTTCGGCCACAAACGCGGTGCGTTTACCGGCGCGATCTCAGACCGGCTCGGCCTGTTCCGGGCGGCCGACAACGGCACGGTTTTTCTCGATGAGATTTCCGAGGTGTCACCGTCGTTCCAGGTGAGCCTGCTGCGCTTCCTGCAAGAGGGCGAGGTCAAGCCGGTCGGTTCGGACAAGACGGAAACCTGCAATGTGCGGGTCATTGTCGCCTCGAACCGGTCGCTGAAGGCGATGGCGGAGGCGGGCAAGTTCCGCAAGGACCTGTATTTCCGCTTGCGCGGCTCGGAGCTCGAAGTGCCTCCTTTACGCGACCGGCCGGACGACATTCCGGCGCTCGCCGAGTTCTTCGCCGCCAAACACAGCAATGCCATCGGCCGGAAAGTGCTCGGGATCTCTGCCGGCGTCTGGGAGAAGCTCGTCCATTTCGATTGGCCCGGCAATGTGCGCGAGCTGGAGAACGAGATCAGGCGCATGGTCGCACTGGCGAAGGACGGTGAATATCTCACGACAGACACGCTCTCGCCTGCCATACTGGCGGCAGCGCCGCGCGCGCCTCGTGTCGTCAAGGGCTTCATGCCGGAAGGGGCGACCTTGAAGGAGAAGGTCGAGAGCCTGGAGAAGCAGCTCGTCGGCGAGGTGCTGTCGCGGCACCGGTGGAATCAGAGCCGGGCGGCCAACGAGCTTGGTCTCTCGCGTGTTGGTCTGGCAAACAAGATCAAGCGCTACGGGCTCGCCGAAACGAGCTGACCCTATGTCGGATCCAAAGGACGACCGCAAACCCGATGCCGGCGTGCTTCGTTTTCCGCAATCGCGCGTACGGATGTCCGGCAGCGGAGAGCCTCTCAAGATTATCGGGACAAGCCAGCTCGCAGGTGTGCTCGGCGCGCCATCCGAGCAGACATCGGGCCATTGGTGCAGCCATTGCCGGGGCATCTGGTATGGCTACCTTCTTGAGGTGACCTGTCCCGTGTGCGGCAACCGCCACGGCTAAAACGGTCGCGCCGATCCTGGGTCTTGCATAGACTATCTGCACTGCGGCGCGACCAAAGGCATGCGCCAAGGGGTGGCGGCATGGGATGCCGGCATGGGGCGTCGGCATGCTGTGCCGGCAACAGGGCTTTCCAATCGAAGATTAAGGGAACACATGCAACGGGTTACGATCACGCTTGACGACGACCTCATGGCCGAGCTCGACACGTTCATCGCCGCGCGCGGCTATCAAAATCGTTCCGAAGCGATCCGCGACTTGGCACGCGCCGGCATTCGGGAAGCGGCGGAGGATCTCGATCCGAAACGTGACTGCGTGGCGGCCTTGGTCTACACGTACGACCACGAGGCGCGGCAGTTGTCCAAGCGGCTAACCAAGGCGTTCCACGATCATCACGAATTGTCTCAGGCGTCTCTCCACGTTCACCTCGATCATGACACGTGTCTCGAGGTGACGGTCCTGCGCGGCAAGTCCGGCGACGTCCAACGGTTCGGGGAACGCGTGATCGCCGAACGCGGCGTGCGCCACGGCAAGCTCGTCCCCATGCCGATCGAGATCGCGGGAATGCCGCGCCGGGTTTCCAGCAAGGCGCACAGCCATTCTCACGCGCACGGGGCGAAGGCGCATACGCATGCGACCAAGTCCCCGCGTCGCGCCAAGCGCGTGCGCACCACGAAGCGCAGCGCGTAACGTCGCGCTCACCAGGCGCGCGCCGCGCAAGACTTGTCCTTGCGATTTTTCGTCCGCTTACGGAGCATCTGCGCGCGCTGAGCCTTGCGCACGTGTGATGAGTTGACGTGAAGTGCATACTAAGTATGCAAGCATGCATTTTTTGAAACTGCGTGTTGCGCGGCGCGCAGTATGAAGTTTATTGTCAGATTGCTTACCGCTTATACACGTCGCTCCAAGACAAGAGGGAGGTTGCCCATGAAGCGGTCGTTTCTTCGTCTGACAATCCTGGCGCTTTGCCTCGTTCCGTCCGCCGCTCTCGCGCACACCGGTATCGGTGCCACGAGCGGGTTCATGCATGGCTTCATGCATCCCCTCGGCGGTCTCGACCATCTGCTCGCCATGGTCCTGGTGGGCATCTTCGCTTACCAGCTCGGCGGCCGTGCCCTGTGGCTTGTGCCGCTGACGTTCATCGCCGTGATGGCGCTGGGCGGGTTCCTCGGCGTTGCCGACATTCCGGTGCCGTTCGTCGAAATCGGCATCGCGCTGTCCGTGATCGTGCTTGGCGCGATCGTCGCGTTCGGCATCAAGGCGCCTGTGGCCGTGGCCATGGCTATCGCCGGCTTGTTCGCGATCTTCCATGGACATGCCCATGGAACCGAGATGCCCATGGATGCCTCCGGGGCCCTGTACGGCGCCGGCTTCATCATGGCCACCGCACTGCTCCACGCCATCGGTATCGGCATCGGAATGCTGATCGGCATGATGAGCCAAACCTTCGGCAAGACAGTCTATCGCGTGGCCGGAGGCGTTGCCTCCGTCGCCGGTCTCGCCTTGCTGGTCGGATACGTCTGACCGGTCTCTCCCGTAGAGTACAGACCTGAAAACCGGCGCCTCAGGGCGCCGGTTTTTTTGGGTTGTACCTGCAAACCTAGTTTTCAGCTGCAAAGAAGGTTGCCTGACACTTCCCGCAACCTATTGCGTCGCAACATTTTTCCGGCTTGCCTCAGCACCCTAGAATTCTTGAGCTTTTCGCATTCTCGCAGCATGTGGCACGCCGTTTGCTCTCCAGTTGACCAAGGCGGCACTCAAGCCGCCCACTGCGGAGGCAGCAAATGGCCAATCTTCTGTGGCTCCAGGGCGGAGCCTGCTCCGGCAACACCATGTCGTTCCTCAATGCCGAGGAGCCGAGTGCTTGCGATCTCGTCACCGATTTCGGGATCAATGTTCTATGGCACCCCTCTCTCGGGCTTGAGCTTGGCGAGAACCTGAGACGCATGCTGGACGCGATCGTTTCCGGCGAAATCGCGATGGACATCTTCGTGTTCGAAGGAACCGTGGTGAACGCGCCGAACGGGACGGGAGAGTGGAACCGCTTCTGCGGGCGGCCGATGAAGGACTGGGTCGCCGACCTCGCCAAGGTCGCGACCTTCACCGTGGCCGTTGGCGACTGCGCGACCTGGGGTGGCATCCCGGCAACGGCGCCAAATCCGTCCGAGAGCGAGGGCCTACAGTTTCTCAAACGCGAGCATGGCGGATTTCTTGGCAAGGACTACACGTCCAAGGCCGGACTGCCGGTGATCAACATTCCCGGCTGCCCCGCACACCCCGACTGGATCACCCAGATCGTGGTCGCGGTCGCGACGGGCCGCGGGGGCGATCTCACCCTCGATGAGTTCCAGCGCCCGAAGACGTTCTTCACGAGCTTCACGCAGACCGGCTGCACCCGCAACATGCACTTCGCCTACAAGGTTTCGGCGACGGAGTTCGGCCAGCGCAAGGGCTGCCTGTTCTACGATCTGGGCTGCCGCGGACCGATGACGCACTCCCCGTGCAACCGCATTCTATGGAATCGCGTGTCGTCGAAAACGCGTGCGGGCATGCCGTGCCTTGGCTGCACCGAGCCCGAGTTCCCGTTCTTCGACCTCGAGCCGGGAACCGTGTTCAAGACCCAGACGGTCATGGGTGCCCCCAAGGACATGCCGACCGGCGTCGACAAGGCCGGGTACATCAAACTCACCGCCGCAGCGAAAGCGGCCTCCCCGGCCTGGGCCGAGGAAGATCTGTTCGTCGTTTGACCTGGCACGAGCCAAGCCACCTCTTAGGGAGGAAGAAATCCCATGTCTGAAGCTGCAGTCCAAACTCTCGATATCTCGCCGGTCGGCCGCGTCGAAGGGGATCTCGATGTTCGGGTCGATGTCCAGGACGGCGTCGTGACCAACGCCTGGACCCAGGCCGAACTCTTTCGCGGCTTCGAAGTCATCCTGCGCGACAAGGATCCGCAAGCCGGCCTCGTCGTGACGCCGCGCGCTTGCGGCATTTGCGGTGCCTCGCATCTGACTTGCGCCGCTTGGGCGCTGGACACCGCGTGGGCCACCGAGGTGCCGCCCAACGCGATCCTGGCGCGCAATCTCGGTCAGATCACCGAGTCGATCCAGAGCCTGCCGCGCCATCACTACGGCCTGTTCATGATCGACTACACGCACAAAAACTATTCGGGGTCGCCCTTCTACGAGGAGGCCGTGAAGCGCTGGGCGCCGTTCACCGGCACCAATTACGAGCTCGGCGTGACGATCTCGGGCCGGCCCGTCGAAATCTATGCGCTGCTCGGCGGCCAGTGGCCGCATTCGAGCTACATGGTGCCGGGCGGCGTCATGTGCGCTCCGACCCTGACCGACGTCACCCGCGCCTGGTCGATCCTCGAGCACTTCCGCCGCAACTGGATGGAGCCCATGTGGTATGGCTGCTCGCTGGAGCGCTACGAGGAGATCAAGTCCTACGACGATTTCCTGGCTTGGCTCGACGAGCGGCCCGAGCATGCCAATTCCGATCTCGGCCTGTTCTGGCGCATGAGCCAGGACATCGGGCTCGACAAATACGGCGCCGGCCTCGGCAAATATGTGAGCTGGGGCTATCTCCCGAGCGAGGAGCGGTACAACAAGCCGACGATCGAGGGCCGTAACGCGGCGGTCATCATGAAGAGCGGCGTGTATGACGGAAAGTCGGACACGCACAAGACCATGGACCAGGTCTTCACCCGCGAGGACGTGAAGCATGCCTGGTACGATGAGCCCGGCGGTCTGCATCCTTTCGACCGCACCACGAATCCGGTGCAGAAGAATACCATCGACCCCGACGGCAAGTACTCTTGGGCAACGGCGGTGCGTCACGCGGAGAACGGGCGCCTCGAGGCCGGGCCGCTGTCCCGCCAGCTGATCGCCGGCGGAAGCCATGGCGAGTCCTGGCAGCACACCGACCCGCTCATTCTCGACATGTATCGCAAGATGGGCGGACCGAGCGTTCTGCTACGCCACTTCGCACGCATGCACGAAGGCGCTAAGCTCTACCGCGAGGCCGAGCGGTGCTTGCGCGAGTCAAAATTGAACGACCCCTGGTACATCAAGCCGACGGAGAAGGACGGTCGCGGCTGGGGTGCGACCGAAGCGATCCGCGGCGCACTGTGCCATTGGATCGAGGTCGAGGGCGGCAAGATCAAGAACTATCAGATCATCGCTCCGACCACCTGGAATGTCGGACCGCGTGCTGCGGATGAGGAGCGGGGCCCGATCGAGGAAGCATTGATCGGCACGCCCATTGCGGATGCGCACGATCCGGTGGAGGTTGGTCATGTCTGTCGCTCGTACGATTCGTGCCTCGTCTGCACCGTTCACGCCCACGATGCGCGGACGGGAGAAGAACTTGCACGGTTCCGCACGGCCTGAGCGCAAGCCGGCCGTTGATCCGGACGGACCTGATGAAGCGGAGGCTCGTCGGGCGTCAGAGCTCGACGAGTCCAACGAAACCAAAGGCACGCCCATGGCGTCCGATCCGGAAGACATACTGAAGACCATCGCCGCGATGCTGGAAGCCGGCCTCGAGACCGAGGTCGAGCCCTTTCCGGAAACGGACAAAGAGTTCGCCGACATCCTCATCAAGCTCCGGCAGCTCGACCCCAATGACCTCAAGGGCAAGCTCGTCATCGGCGGGTTCGTCGACCACCCTTACGGGCCCGAGCAGCAGCGCTGCATGGAGTGCATGTACTACCTCGTGCATCGCAAATGGTGCGACCTGCCGGAACTCGCCGTGCCGGTCGAACCCGAATGGTGGTGCCGGCTCTGGCGCATTTGACGCGACGTCCGCGCCCCGGGACATTCGCGCCCCGGGACATTCGCGCCCCTGGGCATCTGCGCCCCTGGACATCTGCGCCTCATGGCCAAGCGCGGGAGGAACGCCCTTGAGCGACGAAGACGACAAGCTGCGCGAGACGATCAGATCGCTGCTGGCCGGCGGGCTTGAGGTCGAGGTGTTCCCGCGGGCCGACACTCATGACGAGGTGCAGGCGATCGTGGGGCGCCTCCAGGCGAACGGCGATCTCAAGGACAGGCTCGCAATTGCCGGTTTTACGCTCACGCCCATCGAGCATGAGGGGATCGAGCAGGCCTGCGAGACCTGCATGTACTATCAGGTCCACCGCTGCTATTGCGAACTTCCCGAGCTCGACGTACCGGTGGAACCTCAATGGTCCTGCCGGCTCTGGCGCATCTGACATGCGCCGGACGCATTCCGCTGCCCCGCGATCCCAACCGGTGTCCCCATGATTGCCGTCATCGCCTGTGGAAACGCAAATCGCCGAGACGACGGCGCGGGGCCCGAGGTGATGCGCGTCCTCAAGGAGGGCGTGCTCGCGAGCAAGGAGCCCGAGGTGCGCTTGCTGGACGCGGGCACAGACGGCATGGGTGTCATGTTCGCGGCCCGCGGGTGCCGGTCCCTGATCCTCGTGGACGCTTGCCGTTCGGGATCGGAATCCGGCGCCGTCTTCGAGGTGCCCGGTGAGGAACTGGTCCAGCCCTACCAGCCCTCGCTCAATCTGCATGATTTCCGCTGGGATCACGCGTTGCATGCGGGGCGGTCCATCTATGGCGAGGACTTTCCGGACGACGTGGTCGTCTTGCTCATCGAAGCGGCCAACGTCGATTTCGGGCTCGAACTCTCGCCACCGGTCGCCGGGGCCGTGGCGAAGGTCGCCGCCCGCATCGAGGCGTTGGTGGCAGAGCGCTTGAACGGGAAGACGGACAGAGGATGACGGAAAGCCTGAGCGTCACCGTGAAGCGCGGCAGTCTTTATCTCGGGTGTGACGTCTACGACCGTTACTTCCCCAAGCTCGATGGCGTGATCCTTCTGAGACGCGACGACGACCTTCTGATCCTTCCCGTCCGCCATGCCGCCTCCGGCGGTTACCTCCTCAAGCTGCGAAGTGCCGCCGGCGATCGCGTGGTGAGCGCACCCGACTTCTTCCGCGAGCAGGGGATCGAGGACGATTGCGAACGCCACCTTTCCGTGACCTGGAGCCCCGAAAAGGGGGCCTTGTGCGCGCCAGGCGCCTTTAAATTGCAAACTTAGTTTGAGCATGCGAAGGATATAGACAGTCTTCGCCAAACTCGATAGCATGACCTAAATCAAAAAAACGCGCCTCAAGGTGCGAGCTGGGAGGTACCCGGAGTGTTGACTCATCGAGTCGCCGAAGAGGTGCGTGCAGCGTTGGCGGTCGCCGACGACGAGAGTGCGAGCTCGATTGAGCGCGCGCAGATGCTCGTCGAGATCGCCCTCGGTCTCCAGCAGCGTCCAAAGACACCCGAACAACTTCATGCCGCGGTCGAGCTCTACGACAAGGCGCTCGCAGTCTGCCCCGAAGACGAACCGCTGCTCCGGGCCCGCATTACCGCGCGCAGAGGGACGGCGCTTCAAGCCGTCCCCGAGGACGGCACCGAGTGCCTGGAGCGCGCGCGCGCCGATTTGGAGACGGCCATCCCGATCCTGGGCAAGCTCGGCACGCCCGAAGAGACGGCCGAGGCGGAGATGAATTTCGGCGTCGTCGTCCAGGCTCTGGCCGGCGCGAACCGCGCGCGGATCACCGATGCCATTTCCGCCTATCAGCGGGCACTACGGACATTCAGCGGGACGAAGCATCCCGAAGAGTTCGCCATCCTGCAGAACAATCTCGCCACGGCGTTCCTGTCGATGCCGTTCACGGACGAACGGTCCAAGATGCGCGAGGCACTTGCCGTACAAGCCTTCGAGGAAGGCCTCAAGGTCGTAGGCCTCATCGACCATCCTTCCGAATACGCGATGCTGCAGAACAATCTCGGCAACGCGCTCCAATATGCATCGTCCAGCCACGTCGTCGAAAACAATCTCCGCGCTCTCGAAGCCTATGACGAAGCGCTGAAGGTTCGCACCCCCGAAACGACGCCGCTCGAATACGCCAACACCATCGCCAACAAGGCGAACTGTTTGTGGAACCTGCCTGACGACCCGGCCGCGCCCGAACAGGGCAATCGCGCCAATCTCGTCCAAGCGCGGGGCCTCTATGCCGACGCACGCGAGATCTTCATGCGTCACGGCGAGGCCGAGAAGGCCCGCATCGTCGGCGAAGCCTCGACCCAAATCGAGCGCGAAATCCTGGCGCTGCCGGCGTCGAACGGCAAGGGCGCGAACAGCGAAGTCGTGAACTGACAAATACGAAAGAAGGGAGAGCAAAATTGGAACTTGCAGATTTGTCCATTGGGGGAGCGGTCATCGCTCTCATTGCGGGATTTGCCGCGTCTCTTGTCGGCGGCGCGATCGGCGGCGTCGTGGTCGGGGGCAAGGCCCTCGGTAACGAGCTTGCCGCCATGATGGGCGGTTTCTATGGACCGCTCGCGGGTGTGCCTGGCCTTGTCGTCGGGCTCATCGTGCTTGCGCTTCTGAGCTAAGGGAGGCGCTCCATGTGGTCCATGGCTTTGAGTTCCATCGCTCTTTTCTTTCAAGGCAAGTTGTTCGCCGAGCCGGGCAAGGCTTATCGGCAGATTGCCATCGGCGCCGCGGTGACCGCGGCCGTTCTGATCGTGCTCGGCCTCGTCGGCGCCCCTGTGTGGGCTGCCGCCGTTGTTGCCGGTCTCATCGGCGGGGCGATCCAGCCCTACCTGTTCAGGGATCTCAAATACCGCTGAGGGTAGTATGAACGTCGTCGATCCGACTCCGACAAAGCGCAACGATCTCGCCGAGCTCTTGAGCGATGTCGAGCGGCTCGAGTCGATTTTCGCGGCGTGGGATGAGACACCGAGAAACGCGGTTATTGCGTATCGCACGGCCATCGAGGCGTTGCATGGCGAGGCGTTGACCCGTCTCGTTCGGGCGCTGAAGGACGATCCTGCGGCGCTCGCCGCCATGAAGCGCGCCATTGGCGACGAGATTGTCTATGCGGTGCTTCGGCGCCACGGCATTCTCAAAGCCAGCCTCGTCGAGCGGATCGAGGTGGCGCTCGCCGGGATACGGCCCATGCTCGCGTCCCATGGCGGCGACGTGGAGTTGGTCAAGGTGGCGCCGCCGGCCATCGAGGTGCGTTTCCTCGGGGCTTGCGATGGCTGCCCCGCTTCGCAGCTGACGTTTCATGCCGGCGTGAAGAAGGCGGTCGAGGATGCCTGTCCCGAGATCACCGAGGTCCTGCAAGCGAAAGGCTCGGGTCTCGTCAATCGAGACAGCGCCCATTTCGTCAGCCCCTTCGCCAACCAATCCGCAAGCGATTGGCACGAGGCCGGCAAGCTTGGTGAAATTCCCGATGGCGGTGTGCGATCGCTGACCGTCGGCGGTGAGAAGGTGCTTCTGGCACGGCGGGGCGCGGCCGTCACATGCTTCCAGAACGCGTGCGCACATCTCGGCTTCCCCATCCATGACGGCGAGATCGCGGACGGCATCGTCACCTGTCCTCATCACGGATTCCAGTACGACCTCGCGAGCGGCGAGTGTCTGACCGCGCCCGAGGTCGCACTTCAATCCCACGCCGTGCGTGTGAGCGGGGACAAAGTCGAAGTGAGGCTCAGCGTTTAGTCATGCGTGTCACCCTCGCACCAGCACACACGAAGACGCGTCCCGCGGACGACGGCGTCGCGCGGCGGCTCCTTGCCGGCGACGGCCCCCATGTGGTGCTGGGCGGGGATATGGGTCCGGCTGGTCTCGCCACGCCAATTCGGCCGAGCCCCACGACATTGTTCGGGCCGCGCGGCGCCTGCCTTGCAGGCCCTGCAGGGCCGCTCTTTGTCTGCGACACCGGCCATCACCGCATTGTCGTGTGGAACGAGGTCCCGGACGGCGACACCACACCGGCCGATCTCGTCATCGGCCAGAAGGACTTCGCTTGCGAAGGGCGCAACGGCAAGGGCGCCCCGGGCCCCGCGACGCTCAACGTGCCCACCGGGATCGCCGCGGCCGGCGGCGTGCTCGCGGTCGCCGATGCCTGGAACCACCGCGTGCTGATCTGGCACCGCTACCCCACGGTGTCCAACCAGCCGGCCGATGTGGTGCTCGGCCAGGCGGACTTCACCGGCACGAGTGCTAATCGCGGCAGCGATGCGCCTGCGGCCGACACGCTGTTCTGGTGCTATGGCGTCGCCATCGCCGACGGCCGTCTCTTGGTCGCCGACACCGGCAACCGGCGCGTGCTCGTCTGGGACGGCATCCCGACTGAGAACGGCACGCCGGCGGACCTGGTGCTCGGCCAGCGGGACTTCACCACGCGCGACGAGAACGCGGGCGACGCGCCGGGCGCGCTTGGCATGCGTTGGCCGCACGGGATGGCGATGGCGGGCGGCGCGCTGTTCGTGGCCGATGCCGGCGACAACCGCGTGATGGCGTGGAACGCGATGCCGTCATCCAACGGGCAGCGTTGCGACTACGTTCTGGGGCAGTCGGGCTTTGCGGGCCTCGATCACAACCGCGCGCATTATTTTCCGACTGCGGCGACGGTCAACATGCCCTATGGCGTCGCGACGCTCGGCAACCGGCTTGTCGTGGCCGACACGGCCAATTCCCGCCTGCTCGGCTTCGAGATCGGGGATCTCGCCATGGGGTCGGCCGCAACCCGTCTTTCCGGCCAGCACGGCTTCGCCGACAAGGGGGACAATCGCTGGGGTGTCGTGACCCGCGACAGCCTGTGCTGGCCCTACAACGTTTCGGCCATGTCGGACACGCTGACGATCGCCGATTCCGGCAACAACCGCGTTCTGTTGTGGAAGGGCGCGCCATGAACCTGCACCAGCCCATACCGGCGGAGCAGTCGGGCGCGGTCGAGATCAGGGTCCGCGGACGGGTGCAAGGTGTGGGATTCCGTCCCACGGTCTGGCGCATCGCCCGTGAGCTCGGTCTCAACGGCGAGGTGCTGAACGATGCCGACGGCGTTCTTGTCCGCCTCGGCGGCAGCGGCGCCGCGATCGCGCGCCTTCTCGAACGGATGGAGGCCGAACGGCCGCCGCTCGGACGGATCGACCATTTCGAGACGCGGCCCTTCGGCGGCGATCTTCCGCGCGAGTTCCGGATCGCCGAGAGCGTCGGTGGCACGGCACACACCCAAGTCACGCCTGACGCCGCGATCTGCGAGGCATGCGCCGCCGAAGTCGTGGACCCGTTCGCGCGCCGCTACCGCTATCCCTTCACCAATTGCACCCATTGCGGCCCGCGCTTCTCGATCGTCACGGGCATCCCCTACGACCGCGCGCAGACAACGATGGCGCCCTTCCCCATGTGTCCGGCATGCGATGCGGAATACACAGATCCCGCCGACCGCCGCTTCCACGCCGAACCGATCGCGTGTCACACCTGCGGTCCGACGGCACGGCTGGTGCGTTTCGACGGGCGCGCGGTGAGCTTCGATCAGCATTCCATGCTCGACGATGTCGATGCGGTTTGCAGCCTTTTGCAGAAGGGCGAGATCGTCGCGATCAAGGGGCTCGGAGGCTATCAGATCGCCTGCGACGCCACCAATGAGGACGCGGTGACGCGCTTACGGATCTTGAAGAAGCGCGATGCCAAGCCCTTCGCCTTGATGGCCCGCGACATCGAGATCGTCGGACGCTATTGCGCGCTCGACGACATTGCGCGACAGGTGCTGCACAGCCCCGAGGCCCCCATCGTCATTCTCCCTGCGAGCGGGACCGCGCGCTTGCCAGACGTCGTGGCTCCGGGCATGACGACGCTTGGCTTCATGCTGCCGACGACGCCGCTGCACCTGCTGATCTTGCGCCGCATGGACCGGCCGGTGGTGATGACGAGCGGCAACCTGTCCGATGAACCGCAAGTTACCACCGAGGCGGAGGCGAGCGCGCGGCTTTCGGCCATCGCACCGTATGCGCTGGTGCATGACCGGGACATCGCCAACCGCATCGACGACTCCGTCGTGCGCATCATGGCGGGTAAGGCGCGTCTCGTTCGCCGGGCACGCGGCTACGCGCCGGCGCCTATTCAATTGCCGCCTGGTTTCGAGGCGGCGCCACAGATCTTGGCGCACGGCGGCGAACTGAAGGCGACGTTCTGCCTGGTGAAGGACGGCGAGGCCATTCTATCCCAGCACCAGGGCGATCTCGAAGACGCGGCGACCTATGACGACTATTGCAAGAACCTCGCGCTCTACGCGACCCTGTTCGATCACGCGCCCGAGGTGCTCGTCGCCGACAAGCATCCGGAATATCTTTCGACCAAACTCGCCCGCGCCCGCGCCGGAAAGGACGGGCTCGCGACTATCGAGGTGCAGCATCACCATGCCCATGTCGGGGCGTGTCTTGCCGAGAACGGGTATCCGCTCGACGGCGCGCCGGTTCTCGGCATCGTGCTCGACGGACTGGGGCTCGGAGACGACGGCACGATCTGGGGCGGAGAGTTCCTGCTTGCCGACTACCAAGGCTACGAACGGCTCGCAACGTTCAAGCCTGTCGCCATGCCGGGCGGCGCAGCCGCAGTCCGCGAACCGTGGCGCAACCTCTACGCCCATCTCATGGCGGAGATGGGCTGGGCGCAGTTTTCTCTGAACTTTTCCGAGCTTGCGCTTTATGCCGCGCTCGAGGCGCGGCGCGGACCAACGCTCGACGCCATGATCAACAACGGCGTCAACGCGCCGCTCGCCTCGTCATGCGGACGGCTGTTCGATGCGGTCGCCGCCGCGCTCGGACTTGCCAAGGATGTCCAGGCCTATGAAGGGCAGGCCGCGGCGGCGCTGGAAGCCGCCGTCGACGAGGACGTGCTGCGCGGCGAGGACGAGGCGCTGGCCTATCCGCTCAACGGCCCGAACCTGCGGGGCTCCGGTCTTCCCTATATCGAGCCGCTCGCCATGTGGAACGCGATTCTCGGCGACCTCATTCTCGAAACGCCAGCCCCCGTGATGGCCGCGCGCTTCCACAAGGGCCTCGCCAAGGCGATCGCCGTCATGGCGCGGAAGCTCTCCCGGCGCGACAGCGCCGAGGGCGCGCGCTTCACGCATGTCGCCCTGTCGGGAGGCTGCTTCCAGAACCGTGTTTTGTTTGAGCAGGTCGTGCACCGATTGGAAGCGGAAGACTTCACGGTGCTCCCCCATGCGC
Organism: Methyloceanibacter methanicus; assembly: GCF_001723285.1. Classification (GTDB taxonomy): domain Bacteria; phylum Pseudomonadota; class Alphaproteobacteria; order Rhizobiales; family Methyloligellaceae; genus Methyloceanibacter; species Methyloceanibacter methanicus. The sequence continues at coordinate 362,713 of NZ_LPWG01000011.1, forward strand.
AAGTTCCGGCCAACGATGGCGGACTCGCGCTCGGCCAAGCCGTCATCGGCGCCGCGCAGCTCATACAAAAAGAGATGAGGACAAGGGAAGGAAACACATCATGTGCCTCGGAATTCCAGGCCGCATCGTAAAGATCGACGATGGCGCCAAGCGGCTCGCGACCGTCGATGTCGGCGGCGTGAAGCGCCAGGTCAACATCGCTTGCATCGTGAGCGACGATCGCCCGGCCGAGAGTTGCGTCGGGGATTGGGTGCTCGTCCATGTCGGGTTCGCCATGAGCCGCATCGACGAGAAGGAAGCCGCGGAGACCCTGAAGATCCTGACCGAGCTTGGCGAGGCGCAAGCGGAGATCGAGGCCATGCGGCTCTCCGCCACCGAAGTCGGGAGGGCCGCGTCATGAAGTACATCGACGAATTCCGCGATCGCGAAAAGGCTGCCGCCCTCATCAAGGAGATCGAGGCCTTGGTCGCCGAAATCCCCATGGCCAAGGAGCGGCCGATCCACATCATGGAAGTCTGTGGCGGTCATACCCATTCGATCTTCCGCTATGGGATCGAGGGCATGCTGCCGAAGGAGATCGAGCTGGTGCATGGGCCCGGATGTCCGGTCTGTGTGCTTCCCATGGGCCGCGTCGACGATTGCGTCGCCATTGCCGAACGGCCGGGCGTGATCTTCACGACCTTCGGCGATGCCATGCGCGTGCCCGGCTCCAAGAAGAGCCTGATGCAGGCGAAGGCCGACGGCGCGGATATTCGCATGGTCTATTCGCCCATGGATGCGCTCGAGATCGCGCGCAAGAACCCGGAGCGCGAGGTCGTGTTCTTTGGACTCGGGTTCGAAACGACCATGCCGTCGACGGCGCTCACCGTCCTCCAGGCCGAACGCGAGGGCATCGCCAATTTCTCGGTGTTCTGTAACCACATCACCATCGTGCCGACGCTCAAGGCCATTCTCGAAAGTCCCGATCTCAATATCGATGCTTTCATCGGCCCGGGTCATGTCTCGATGGTTATCGGAACGGCGCCGTACGAATTCATCGCGAGCTTCTACAAGAAGCCGATGGTGGTCTCGGGTTTCGAGCCGCTCGACGTGCTCCAGTCCATCTGGATGGTGCTGAAGCAGATCAAGGACGGCCGCGCCGAAATCGAGAACCAATATGCCCGTGTCGTCCCCGACGCCGGCAATAGCGCCGCGCAGGACGCCGTCGAGAAGGTCTACGAACTGCGCGACTTCTTCGAGTGGCGGGGTCTCGGCTCCATCGACCATTCCGGCGTGAAGCTTCGCGCGGCCTATGCCCGTTACGATGCCGAGCTGAAATTCGCCCTGCCCAATCTTCAGGTCGCCGACCCGGCCGCCTGCCAATGCGGGGCGGTCCTCAAGGGCGTGATCAAACCCTGGCAGTGCGCGCTGTTCGGAACCGCGTGCACGCCCGAGACTCCCCTCGGCGCACTGATGGTGTCGTCCGAGGGCTCATGCGCGGCCTACTATCAGTATGGCGGCATCAAAGCCCAAGCAGGTGCCGCATGAACGTCATGCCGTTTCCCAAACCGCGCCGCCTCGGCAAGGTCAACGTGCCGACCGTCACGCTTGCCCATGGCGGCGGCGGCAAAGCCATGAAGGATCTCATCGACGACGTGTTCGTCTCGGCCTTCGACAATGGCACGCTTGCCCCGCTCGAGGATCAGGCGCGGATCGACCTGGCGGCCGTGGCCGCGCAAGGCGACCGGCTTGCCTTCACCACGGATTCTTTCGTAGTCGATCCGGTGGTCTTCCCCGGCGGAGACATCGGCAAGCTCGCGGTTTGCGGCACCGTGAACGATCTGGCCGTTGGCGGCGCCCGGCCGCTCTACCTCTCCTGCGCGGCGATCATCGAGGAGGGCGTCAGCCTCGATCTGTTACGGCAGATCGCCGGCTCCATGGCGGAAGCCGCCCGGGATGCGGGCGTCGGCATCGTCACCGGCGATACGAAGGTCGTCCACAAGGGGGCCTGCGACAAGCTCTTCCTCACCACGACCGGCGTCGGCGTATCCGGAAAGGTTTGGAACTCGGCGCCATCTCGCCGGCCCGGCGACATGGTCCTGGTGAACGGCCTGCTCGGCGACCATGGCGCGGCGATCCTCGGCGCGCGCGGCGACATGGCGCTGGAGTCCCCCATCGAAAGCGATTGCGCGGCATTGCATGGGCTCATCGAAGCGCTGCTCGCCGCGGCGCCCGGGACGCGTGCGTTGCGCGATGCCACCCGGGGCGGGCTCGCCACGGTCTTGAACGAGATCGCGGACGCTTCAGACACGGAAATCGAGATCGACGAGACGACGACTCCGATCCGCGAGGAAGTGAAGGGCTTCTGCGAGATTCTGGGGCTCGACCCGCTCTATCTCGCCAATGAAGGCAAGGTCGCCGCGGTGGTACCGCCGGAGGAAGCCGACGCCGCGCTATCGGCCATGCAGGCGCATCCCTTGGGCGCAGGCACCCGCATCATCGGCACGGTGAAAGACGGCGAGCCGGGGCGCGTCACCATGCGCACCGTCTTCGGTGGGCGGCGCATCGTCGACATGCTCGTCGGCGAGCAGCTTCCCAGGATCTGTTAGAGGCGTCTCATGCACGAACTCGGCATCACACAGAATATTGTGGCCATCGTCAGCGAGGCGGCGAATGGACGCAAGGTGCGCCGCGTGACGCTGGAGATTGGCGAACTGTCCGGGGTGATGGCCGACGCCGTCGCGTTCTGCTTCGACGTCGTCGCGCAAGGCACCGTGCTTGAAGGCGCAGAGCTCGACATTCGATCCATTCGCGGCCGCGCCCGCTGTAGCGACTGCGGCGCCGAATTTGACATGACCGCGCTTTACACCCCTTGCGCCTGCGGCTCGCGCCACTTGGAGCGGCTTCAGGGCGAGGAACTGAACATCAAGACCATGGAGTTGGAGGAGGCAGCCTAATGTGTGGGCATTGCGGATGTGGAAGCGACGCGAAGGTCACGGTCATCGATCTGAAGTCGGGCGCCGCTCATAGCCATGAGCATGAGCACGTCCACGAGGATGGGACCCGGCACGCGCACCCTCACGAGCACGATCATGCGCACGGTCATGACCATGATCACGACGACCATGCGCACGGTCACGAGCACCATCACGCGCACGAGCACGTTCATGCCGACGGCACGCGCCACAGCCATCCCCATGACCATCCCCATGAGCATGAGCATGACCACGGGCACGAACATCACCACCATGGCGACGCGCGAGGAGAGAACGATACGGTCGTCGCCCTCGAAGCGCGCATTCTCGCCAAGAACGATGCCGCCGCGGCAAAGAACCGGGCCTGGTTTGCGGACCATCGAATCTTGGCTCTCAACCTTGTGAGCTCCCCTGGCGCGGGCAAGACGACACTGCTCGAACGCACGATCAAGGACATGAAGGACGCGCTGCCGTTGTTTGTCCTCGAAGGCGACCAAGCCACGGCGAATGACGGCTTGCGAATCCGCGCCGCCGGCGCGCCTGCCGTGCAGGTGAATACGGGAACCGGCTGTCATCTCGAAGCCGACATGGTGGCGCGCGGCCTCGATCAACTCAGTCCGACACCGGACTCCGTGGTGATGATCGAGAATGTCGGCAATCTCGTCTGCCCCGCCATGTTCGATCTCGGCGAGCACGCGAAGGTTGCGATCCTGTCTGTCACGGAGGGCGACGACAAGCCTCTCAAATACCCGCATATGTTTCGCGCCGCAGATCTCGTGCTGATCAACAAGATCGATCTCCTGCCGCATGTCGATTTCGACGTGGCGGCGGCCGTGCGTCATGCGCTCGACGTCAATCCGCGCGTCAACGCGCTGACCGTATCGGCGCGCACGGGTGAAGGGCTGGGCGATTGGTACGCCTGGCTCAAGACACGGCGCCTCGCTGCCGGATCGCGGGCGGGAGCGCGCAATGATCCCGGCTCCGGGGACGCCATAGCCGAGGGAGGACGCTCATGATCGTTGCCGACATTCTCAAGAACAAAGGGTCCAGTGTCACGATGGTGCGGCCCGACGAGACGGCATTGGACCTCTCGGAACGGCTTCGAGCCGAACGGATTGGCGCGGCCATTGTCAGCGCCGACGGGCACGCCGTAGACGGCATCATCTCGGAGCGCGACCTTGCCTACGGCTTGGCGGCCCATGCGAGCCGTCTGCCAACGGTGCCGGTGGCAAGCTTGATGACAAAGGTTGTCGTGTTCTGTTCTCCCGACGATCCCATCAACGATGTGATGGGCGTCATGACCCAGAAACGAATCCGCCATTTGCCGGTCAAGGACGGCGACGATCTCGTGGGCCTCATCAGTATCGGCGACGTTCTCAAGCTTCGTCTCAGCGAGATGAAGCTGGAAGCCGATGTGTTGCTCGATTACGTCCGTGTACAACGTTAGGAGACATCAGCATGGTTATGACTGTTGCGAATATTCTCAAGGTCAAGGGGCGCATCTATAAATCGGTGAAGCCGACAGAGACGATCCGCGAGTTCGCGAAGCACCTGAAAGACGAACGGATCGGCGCCATGATCGTCACGACGGACGGAAAAGCGCTGGACGGGATCATCTCGGAACGAGATATCGCGCTCGGGCTCGCCGAGCATGGCGATCGTCTGCCCAATATGAAAGTCTCGCAGCTCATGACAAAGCGCGTTGAGGTGTGCTCGCCGCAGGACAGTATCGAGGAGGTGATGGACATGATGACTCATCGCCGGATTCGGCACCTGCCCGTGCAGGACGAAGGAGAACTGGTCGGCATCGTGACGATTGGCGACGTCGTCAAGGCGCATCTCGTCGAGGCCCATCTCACCACGACCAGCAGGCTGACACTCGCGCGGAGCGCCTGACAATCCCAATCGCCACGCCGGGCCCCGGCTTGCCCCGGGACGCGGACTTGCATCTCGCCGATGGTTTCGCGTTCGCGTCATTCGGCGGATCCGGCACGCCATGGGCTTTGGAAGGCGGAGGTGTGCTCGGACCGAACCGTCGGCTCGTGCTCGTCAGCTGCGCGCGCCCGCCAAAGCCTTGCTGGCCGTATCTCGGGCGAGATAGGTGGTTTGCGATGGGAAGGCGAACGCAGTCCCGGCCTCGCTGACGATCTCGGCAATCGCGAGGAGCAGTTCCTCCTGAATGGCAAGAAACTTCCCAGGCGCCACGTCGAGATAGGCAAAGACCTCGACCTTGACTGACCAATCGCCGAAGCCGACCACATGCACCCGCGGAGGCGCAAGGCTCTGACTTACATTCGGATGAGAGGACAGGAACTCCCGTATGCTGTTGCACACAGTGCGCAGTTGTTCAGTCGTTGTCTCGTACCGCAGGTCCAAGTCGTGCAAGAACAGCATTTGATCGCGCAACGCATAGTTCGTCACCTGCGTCTTGGCGAGCATTGAATTGGGGACCGACGTTACCGTGCGATCGCGTCCGCGGATCCGCGTCGACCTGAGCCCAATGTACTCGACCGTACCCTTGATACCCGCATAGTCACAGAAGTCGCCCACGCGAATAGGGCGGTCCGCGTAGAGATTGAGGCCGCCGATCAGATTCTCCAAGCTGTTCTGAGCGGCCAGCGCAACGGCGAGACCACCCACGCCCAGACCAGCCAAGACGCCTAGGACCGGCAGCCCCAGCTGTTGGGCGCCATAGGCCGCGATGCTCGCCACCGCCAATATCCCAAGGACACGGCCAAGAAGCCTGAGAAGATTGGCGTCCAGGCTCTGGTCCGGAATCTGAGGAGACGTGATCAACCATTCCACAACAATCGAGATGAAGAGCCACGCGACCCACGCAGCGGCCACGTAGAAGGCGATCTCCACAAAGACATCGACCATGTCGGCGAAGGTGCCGAGGACCATGATCTGCTCGGTGATCAGCAACTCGGCGCCGAAGATCCCGATCAACATGGCGACCGGCAGCAAGAGGCGGCGCAGATAGCTCCCGAGAGCGCGTGCCTCTGCCCTTGGCCTAATGATCTGTCTGAGCAGCAGCAAAGCTGCCGCCAGAACCACGAAGACGCCGATCGCGGCTATGATCTTCCAGATCGGTGTGTCGAGCACGGGCTGCTTCAACGTGCGCGGCAAGGCGCGTGTAAGATCGGGAGGAATCATCCAGCCGTGGAACTGAAGCTGCGCCTCGCGCCAGTTGGGCACTTCGGAGGGCGTCTTCAACGGGAGGTGCTTCGTCAGGTCGTAGAACTCTCCGGCCCTCGCGACCGTGTCCGGGTTGAAGAGGAATTGTCCCTTCGCCGGTCCCTCCATCACGCGGCTAAGGGTGATTTCGGTGCCGGGGATGGTCCAACTGGCCGGTGCGTCCACATCGGGAAAGTCGGCGGCATCGGGGATCGTATCGAGCGGAGGGACGTCGATGCGGCGCAAGGTATCGACGAGGAAGACGACCGCATCGCCCCCTATTTCGCGCCTTGCACTGGGTCGCACTTGACTTAGGTCGAGCGTTCTCAGGGCCTTGCGCATCAAAGATTCCGCCTCGGCCTGCGCCACTGGACCGGATTCGGAACGCAGCCTGATCGCAGCGGACTCAAGCGCCTGGGTGACGTCGAGAAATGTCCGCATTGTCGCCTGCGGGCTCGACGTGTCGATCGCAAGGAGTGGTTTGGCGGTATCCGCCCAAGCTCCGCTTACGAGAAGGGACAATGCGCTGAAAAGGGCAACCCAATGCCAGACTCTTCTAACCAACCTAGACTTCCCTCTATGTTCGATGTCCTGCGTGTGCGCCGGCACCGATCGGACATCTCTGATCTCGCAAGCGCGTCGTCGCGGATCGGAAGAAGCAAAGCCGCGGCAAACCCCTTGGGCGCAAAGGCCGGTTCGTCGCATGCCGAAAGAGTGCCGATACGGCCTAACAAGCATCACCGGGACAGTCCACCCGATGACTTGGTCCGAGTGACGCAGGTTCGAATCCCGCCGGGGGCATCATTGGCCTGCCAATCGCGCGCGTTGGCGCTATACCAAAGGCGCGATGGACGACAGCACGGAGCATGACGGGGCCGCGCAGCGGCGGCGGGCGCAGGACCGGATCATCACTCCCGTCCGCGGGACGTTGCGCAAAGCCTCATGGCTCTCCGTCGCGGCCGGGCTCGTCTGGCCTCTTCAGGCGGGGCTGATTGCGTGGATCGTTTCGGCTTGGGTCGCGGGCACCGGGGGCGCTTGCCGACACGCTGCCCGCGATCGCCGGCTTTGTCGTGCTTGGGCTCGTCCGGGCGGGACTGGACCACCAAGCCGGACGTCTCCTCTTCGCGCCGCCGACCGGACGATTGCCCGCGAGCGGGAAATCCTGATCCGGCGCGAAGGCCGCAACCCGTCCGACGTGGGCTCGGCGGCCATCGCCGCCTTGGCCGTTCAGAAACTGCCCCTGCTGCAGCCCTGGATCACGCGCTACCACGTGGCCATGACGCGCGCCGCGATCCTGCCGCTCGTGCTCGCCGCGCTCTCCTTCTACGTCTCCTGGGCCGGCGGCCTCATCCTGCTGATTTCCGGACCGCTCATCCCGCTCTTCATGGCCCTGGTCGGCATGGCTGCGGAGGACGCCTCGCGCCAGCAGATGCGTGAAATCACGTCCATGAACGACATGCTGATGGAGCGGCTCTCCGCCATGCTCGACATCCGCCTCCTGGGCGCGACGGCGCGGGCCGCACGCGACTTCGAAACCCGCGCGGAAAGCTTGCGCGAGAAGAGCATGGCGGTCTTGCGGGTGGCCTTCCTGTCGTCGACGGTGCTGGAGCTGTTCTCGGCCATCGGCGTTGCCATGGTGGCGGTCTTTGTCGGCTTCTCGCTGCTCGGCGAACTGAACTTCGGCACCTGGGGCACGCCGCTCACATTGCGGGAAGGGCTCTTCCTTCTGTTGATCGCGCCGGAATTCTTCCAGCCCATGCGCGACCTCGCCACCGCCTGGCACGATAGGGCGGCCGGCTATGCCGTCGTCGCCGAACTCGACGCGCTCGATGGCGCCGAACGCGTCGCCTTTGTCGGTGCGGGCACGCGCGCCACCCCGCTCGAAGGCGCTGCGTCCGTCGGTCTGTCGGACGCGGTCGCCGCGTTGCCGGGGCGCACCATCGCCCTGCCCGACCTGCATCTCGGCGCCGGGGAATCGATCGCACTGACCGGGCCCAGCGGTGCCGGCAAGACCGCGGCGCTCTCGAGCATTGCCGGCCTCGTTCCGCTCGCCTCGGGCGGCATCGCGGTCTGCGGGCACGAGCTCAATGCCACGACAGCGGATGCTTGGCGCGCGCGGGTCTCGCTCATCCCGCAACAACCGCATTTTCCCGACGAGACCCTTGCGGCTTGGCTCGATCCGGACGGGAGCGGCCGCGACCCAGGCCCGGGGCTGGAGATCGCCGCCGCACGCGGCGTTGTCGAGCGCCTTCCGCACGGCCTTCAAACGCGGCTGGGCGAAAGCGGCGGCGGCGTTTCGGGTGGCGAGGCGCGGCGGTTGATGATTGCACGCGCGGCGCTGGAGGAGAGCGACGTCGTTCTCGCCGACGAGCGACGGCCGATCTCGACGCGGAGACGGCGAAGCTCGTCATCGACGCGCTTTTGCAGCTCCAACGGCAGGGACGCATCCTGATTGTCTCTACCCACGATCCGGCATTGGCGTCGGCCCTGGATCGGCAGGCGAACCTCTCTTCGCGTCCACGGACACGCCCATGACGGCGATTGTCCGCATTTTGTGGTTCCTGCTGAGTGCCGCGCCGTGGGCGATGGCCCGGGGCGCATTGCTTTCGATTGCCGTGCTGCTCATGGGCGCCGCCCTGCTCGGGCTTTCCGGCTGGTTCATCACCGCATCCGGACTTGCCGGTATCGCCGGCATCGGCGTTGCCTTCGACTTCTTCCGCCCCTCGGCCGGCGTCCGCTTCCTGGCGCTCGGCCGGGCCGCCGCCCGTTATGGCGAACGGCTCCTCACCCATGACGCAACGCTGCGGGCGCTGGCGAAGCTGGGGTGCGCCTGCTCGAGCGGGAGGCCAGGCGCGATGGCCGCGCGCTCATGCGGCTCCGCAGCGAGGCGGTGCTGACGCGCATCGTCGCGGATGTGGACGCGTTGGACGGGCTCGCCTTGCGCCTTCTGCTCCCGGTCATCGCGGGCCTGCTCACCCATGTGGCCGTCTTCGTCGTGCTCGGCTGGCTCGTCGGCTGGCCCGTGGCCTGGGCCATCTTCATCGGCTACGTGCCGATTGCGGCCCTGGTCCTCTGGCGGCTCGGGCGCCGGGGCCTGGCCCCCTCGGAAGCCGCGGAAACGACGGCACAGACGCTGCGCCGCGGGTTGATCGACATGATCCGCGACCGGGAATCGCTGATCCTGCGGGGCCGCATCGGCGCACGCGAAGAGGCCTTGTGCGAGACCGACCGCGAGCTGCGGCACGCGGCACGGCAACTCGACGCGCACGAACGGGATGCGGGCTTCCTCCTGGTTGTGCTCGTCACCCTCATCACCGGCATGGCGCTCGCGGCCGGCGGCTGGCTGGTCACGGGCACGGGGGAGAGCGCGGCCATCGCCGCGATCGGTGTCTTCGTCGCACTTGCGCTCGCCGAAACCGTCCTCCCCTTGCGGCGCGGCTTTGCCGAGCTTGGCCGCATGGCCGGTGCGGCCCGGCGCATCGGCGGGTTTGCCGTCACGGCCGGAACGCCCAGGGACGCGCCCTCCAGCGCCATGCCGGACGCCGGCCCGCCTGGCGCCCCCGTCCTGACGGTCCGTACACCCGATTTCGGCTTCGCCCTGAAGCCCAGCGACGCGGTCGCGATCACGGGCCCGAGCGGCGCCGGCAAGACAACGCTCTTGCTGCAGATTGCCGGACTCGTGCAAATCGCCGGGGCTGGGGATGGCCAGCCGCATGAGGATGCGCCAGAAATCGCAGTCTTCGGACGGCCGCCTTCTGACTGGGACGAGATGGCCTTCCGGGGGCTGGTCACCATGGTGCCGCAGCGCAGCGCGCTCCTGCGCGGCACCATCCGCGAGAACCTGGCGCTGGCCGCGGACGCGACCGACGCTGAGATGTGGGCCGCTCTGGCTGCGGCGGACCTCCACCAAACGATCGACGAACGCGGCGGGCTGGACGCGCGGCTCGGCGAAAGCGGCGCCGGCCTCTCCGGTGGACAGGCAAGACGGCTATGCCTTGCACGCGCGGTCCTGAAACGTCCCCGCCTCCTCTTGCTCGACGAGCCAACCGAAGGGCTCGACGATGAGACCTCACACCTTGTACTTTTTGGTATTCGCAGGGCACTGCCGGATACTGCTATTGTGGCCGCGCTTCATCGGGGTTCTGGGCACCCCGTGTTCGGGCAACGCTACGCCTTGAGGATTCCGCCCAGAATTTGAGATATGTCACAGTGTCCCTGCGACACCGTGATAGGAGCGTTCCGCACGCTGCGGCCGTAACGTCGCGCCGCGCAAGCAGTACGTTCCGGAAACTGGGAGACCGTCTGTCATGGAACTGGGTGTCGTCGAACTTTCGCGCCTGCAATTCGCGATGACAGCGATGTATCACTTCCTCTTCGTGCCGCTGACGCTCGGATTGTCGGTCATCATCGCCATCATGGAGACCGTCTATGTGATGACGGGGCGGCCGATCTGGCGGCAGATGACCAAGTTCTGGGGCACCCTGTTCGGCATCAACTTCGTTCTGGGCGTCGCGACGGGCATCACCATGGAATTCCAGTTCGGTATGAACTGGAGCTACTACAGCCACTATGTCGGCGACATTTTCGGTGCGCCGCTCGCCGTCGAGGGCCTGATGGCCTTCTTCCTGGAGGCGACCTTTGTGGGCCTGTTCTTCTTCGGCTGGGACAAGCTCTCGAAAGTCGGCCATCTCACCGTGACGTGGATGGTGGCCCTTGGTTCGAACCTTTCCGCGCTCTGGATCCTGATCGCCAACGGCTGGATGCAGAATCCTGTCGGGTCCGTGTTCAATCCCGACACGATGCGGATGGAGATGATGTCGTTCTACGACGTGCTGTTCAATCCTGTGGCACAGGCCAAGTTCGTGCACACCGTTTCGGCGGGCTATGTCACTGCCTCGGTCTTCGTTCTTGGCGTCTCGGCCTGGTACCTGCTCAAGGACCGGCATGTGGAGCTGGCACGCCGGTCCATTTCCGTCGCGGCTGCGTTCGGTTTGGCCTCCGCTTTGTCCGTGGTCGTCCTTGGCGATGAATCCGGATATACGGCGAGCCACACCCAGAGGATGAAGCTCGCCGCGATTGAGGCGATGTGGAAAACAGAGCCCGCCCCCGCCTCCTTCACGCTGGTCGGCTTCCCGGACCAGGAGGCCCGCGAGACGCACTACGCCATCCACATTCCCTGGGCCATGGGCCTTCTCGCGACCCGGTCCTTGGACCAAACCATCCCCGGTATTGAAGAACTCGTCGAGGAAGCAAAGAAGCGCATCGAGAGCGGCATCGTTGCCTACGACGCACTGATGAAAATACGGACGGAGCGCGAAGCGGCACGGGCGAGCGGGACGCGGCCGACCGCGGACGTTTCCAGCCACACCGACTCCCCGGAGCTGCGCAAGGCCTTCGAAGACAATTCCGACAATCTCGGCTTCGCACTCCTCCTGAAGCGCTACGTGGACGATCCGACCCAAGCGACGCCGGAGCAAATCGAGAAAGCCGCGAACGACACGATTCCCGGGGTTGCCCCGCTCTTCTGGACGTTCCGGATCATGGTCGGCTTCGGGTTCCTGTTCATCGCCTTCATGGCCTATTTCTTCTGGAAATCGAGCTTCGGCGGGGAGCGCTATCCGCGCTGGGCCCTGATCTTCGCCGTCTGTCTCATCCCGGCGCCCTGGATCGCAGCCGAGATGGGCTGGTTTGTCGCCGAGTACGGCCGTCAGCCCTGGACCGTCGACGGAGTGCTGCCCACTGCCCTATCCGCGAGCCAGCTCTCGGTGCAGGAGCTCTTCATCACCTTGGGCGGGTTCGTCACCTTCTATTCGATCCTCTTCATCATCGAGATGGCCTTGATGATCAAATTCATCCGGAAAGGCCCTTATCAAGACGTCGAGGAGACTGAAGCCTGGGAAGCGCAGCACGAGCGCCGTCTCGGCGCGATGGATGATAGCGGCCTCGCCGCCCCGAGCCCTGCGGAGTAAGAGCCATGATCCTTGCCGATTTGATCTCATATGACGTCCTGCGCGTCATTTGGTGGCTGCTTCTGGGCGTACTCCTGATCGGGTTCGCCATGACGGACGGCTTCGATATGGGCGTCGGCGCGCTTCTACCCTTCGCCGCGAAGACGGATATCGAACGCCGCATCGCCATCAACACGGTCGGGCCAGTCTGGGAGGGCAACCAGGTTTGGTTCATTCTCGGCGGCGGCGCGATCTTCGCCGCCTGGCCGCTCGTCTACGCCGTCAGCTTCTCGGGTTTCTATCTTGCGATGTTCGCGGTGCTCGCGGCGCTCATCCTGAGACCGGTCGCGTTCAAATACCGCTCCAAGCGCGAAGGCAAGCTTTGGCGCTCGGGCTGGGACTGGGCGCTGTTCGTTGGCGGGGCGGTCCCGGCTCTCATCTTCGGGGTCGCGGTTGGCGATGTTCTCCAGGGCGTACCCTTCAGGCTGTCGCCGGAACTCGTCTCCTACTACGAGGGCAGCTCCTTCCTGTGGAAGTTTCTTGGCCTCCTAAACCCGTTCGCGCTCCTGACGGGCGTCGTATCCCTCGCAATGCTCATGACCCATGGCGCGGCCTGGCTGGCCCTCAAGGCCGAGGACCCCGTCGCGGCGCGGGCGCGATCCATCGGATCGGTAACCGGCATCGTGGCCATCGTGGGCTACGCGCTGGCCGGCCTTTGGCTCGCCTTCGGCATGCAGGGCTATGCCATCGTGGGCGAGGTCGTGACCGACGGGCCCTCCAACCCGCTCTTTTCGGAGGTGACGCGCACAAGCACGTGGCTGATCGCCTATGCGGACCGGCCATGGATCGTGATCGCGCCGATCCTGGCGTTCCTCGGCATGATCATGACCGTGAGAGATCTGCGCGCGGACCACGAGGTCGCGACGCTTCTGTGGTCCCAGCTCGGTATCTTCGGCACTATCTCATCCGTTGGTCTGACGATGTTTCCGTTCATCCTGCCCTCGTCGATCGACCCCAAGTCGTCGCTGACCGCGTGGGATTCCTCGTCCTCGCACACCACGCTCTTCATCATGCTGGTGGCCACGGTCATTTTCCTGCCGATCGTCCTGGCCTACACCGCCTGGGTCTACAAGGTCCTCTGGGGCAAGGTGACCGCGGCCGAGGTCACCGGTTCTTCCGACTCCGTCTACTAGGAAAGGAGCCAGACACATGTGGTACTTCGCCTGGCTACTCGGGCTCCCGCTGGCCGCGATGTTCGCTGTCGTGAACGCCATGTGGCTGGAGATGCAGCGCGACCGGATACTCGTCGAACAGCAGGGCGGCGGCGCGCGCGACGACGCCTAGGCCATCCGGCCCGAAGAGCTCCGACAGGCGCCGGCGGCAGCCTACGGCGCCACGGCACGGCGCCGTCCACGTGTGACGGCTTGCGTCATCGTTCCAATGTCATGGACACGTTAACCTGTGCCTCGCACCGGCCCGACCCGGCCGCGGACGGTACTGGACAGCGAAGAACGCAAGGACGATGGACCTCATGACCACCGAGCAAGGCACCCCCAACCCAAAGCCTGCAAGACAAGGTCTCCCTTGTCACCGGCTCGACCAGCGGCATCGGGCTTGGCATCGCCCGGGCGCTCGCGGCTGCCGGTTCCGCGGTGGTCCTCAACGGATTTGGCGACCCCGACGAGATCGATGCGGCGCAGAACGCGATCGCCGAGGAATTCGGCGTTCCCGTCACCTATTCGGGCGCGGACATGTCCAAGCCCGCAGATATCGAGGAGATGTTCAAGCTGATCCTCGGTGAATTCGGCGCGATCGACGTCCTCGTCAACAATGCCGGCATTCAGCACGTGGAGCCCATCGAGACGTTTCCGGTCGCGAAGTGGGACGCCATCCTCGCGATCAATCTGAGTTCGGCATTCCATACCACGCGGCTCGCGCTCCCCCGGATGGTCGAGAAAGGCTGGGGCCGCATCATCAATGTCGCCTCGGCCCATGGTCTCATCGCCTCGCCCTTCAAATCCGCCTATGTGGCCGCCAAGCACGGGATGGTCGGGCTGACCAAGGTCACGGCGCTGGAAGTGGCGGAGAAGGGGATTACCTGCAACGCCATCTGCCCGGGCTATGTCTATACGCCGCTGGTGGAGAAGCAGATCGGCGAACAGGCCGAGGCCCATGGCATCCCCCGCGAGCAGGTTATTCGCGACGTGCTCCTGGCAGGCCAGCCCAACAAGCGCTTCGCGACCGTGGAGGAATTGGGCGGCATCGCGCTGTTCCTGACCTCCGACGCGGCCACGTCCATCACCGGCACGACGATCTCGGCTGACGGCGGCTGGACGGCGCACTGACCCCGGGACCCCCTTCCCGGATGGCCGTTCCCTTGCAACGCGGCGAGACAGCCTCGGGCGTGCATGAGCCCGGCGTACTTGCGCGACAGCACTTTCTCTGCGGCACCTGGACCCGAATCTATGCTCTATTAGGGCCCGTGAGACTCGTAATTCTGATCCTGCAGCGCTTGGCGATCTTCAGCCTTGGCGCCGTTGGTATTTGGCTGATTGTCAACGTATTTCAATGGGTTGACGGCGAATTGCCGTCGGTCCTCGCGCTCGCTGCCACCTATGGTCTCGCCGCCTACGTCATCCTTCCCTATTTCGTGCGCATGGGCCTCATGGTCTTGCGGCACCAGCACGTCCCGCGCTTCACCATCACCGGCGACGGTCTGCCGGGCGATCCGGTCAATCTGGGGCTGATCGGTACGTTCGACGAACTGCGCGAGGCGTTCGCCAAAGTGGGCTGGCACGAGGCCGACGCGCTCACCTTGTCGAGCTCCTGGGGCATGGTCAAAGCGTTCGTTCTGAACAAGTCCTACCCCAAGGCCCCGTTTTCGACCCTTTACCTGTTCGGGCGCGGCCAGGATATCGGCTTCCAGAAGGCCATCGGCGACAGCCCGCGCAAGCGCCACCACGTGCGATTCTGGGCCAAATGCCTCACCGAAGCGGAGACCGTGGACGACGTGTTCTGGCACGGGACACACCGGCCGGACACCCGCGAACGGGTCCTTTGGGTCGGGGCCGGCACCAAAGATACGGGCTTCTCGCTGACACGCCTCACCTTTCAGATCACCCATGCCACGGACGCCGACACCAACGCCGAGCGCGACTTCATCATGGGCGAACTCGTCCGGCACCGCGCGATCGGCGTCGTCGATTTGTATGAAGCCGGCGAGGAGATTTCCGCCGGGACCGTGAACCACTATGTCACCGACGGCATCATCGCGGTCGCACCGCTCCTGGCGGAAGAAAGAACCCGGCGCGCGGTCTAAACATCCGGACGCCAGGGCGCTCAAAAAGAGAAAGCCCCGATCGCCTTTTGGGCGACCGGGGCTTCCTGTGGACTAGACAATAGTCAGGGAAGTCCCGACTTTAGACGGGCTCCATGACAGATTTACAACAGCCGGCACGATGAGACGGGCCGCCCGCGTTGTTTCAACACGTCATTTCAATGCGTCGCCCATCCGCTAGGATGGCTCCGGCCCAGGGAGGTGCCGACGATGCGTCTGATGATGAGATTCTCCATTCCCGTCGAACGGGGCAACGAGGCCCACAAGGATGGCAGCATGGGGCCCGCGATCGAGGCGATCGTCTCGGAAACGAAGGCCGAGGCCGCCTATTTCACGGTCGAGGGCGGGGAGCGGACCGGTTACATCTTTTTCGAGACGGACGACCCGGCCGTCCTGCCGAAACTGAATGAGGCCATGTTCGCCGCGCTCGACGCCGCGATCGACATCGTGCCGATCCTGACGCTGGACGACCTCAAGCGCGGGCTGTCGTCCTAGGGGCTCGGGCGCCCGCACCCACGCGAGGCCCACCTGGCCGGCGGCGCAGACCGCTTGCCCGGGCTGTCTTGGCGCGCCTCAGAACCAGCACCGTCTCGCGCACCGTCATACGGTTTTCAACCACAATCCTCGCTAGGATCGCCAATCACCGCACCGCCATGAAGGGGCCGAGACTGAGAGACGCATGAGCGACAAGACGACGATGGACCAGGCCTCCGGTCTGAAGAAACGCCTCATCGACATCCGCAGCAACAAAATCTTCGAACTGTTCGTGATCACCGTCATCGTGATCTCGGCGCTCAAGGTGGGGATCGGCACTTACCCGCTCGGGCCGAAGCTCACCGCCGGGCTCAAGGTTCTCGACTACGCGGTCACGATCTTCTTCCTGGCCGAGATCCTGATCCGGATGGCCGCCGAGCACAATCTCAAGCGGTTCTTCTCGAAAGGGTGGAACATCTTCGACTTCGTGATCGTGACGGCGAGCCTCATTCCGATCGACGAAAGCGAGATGGCGCTGTTGGGACGCCTTCTGCGCATCTTCCGCGTCCTGCGGCTCGTGTCGATGATTCCCGAGCTGCAGGTCCTGCTGAACGCCCTGCTCCAGGCGATCCCGCGCATGGGCTACGTGTCGCTTCTGATGTTCATCATCTTCTATATCTACGGCGCGGCCGGGAGCATCTTCTTCGCCGAGGTCAATCCCACGCTCTGGGGCAATATCTCCATCGCCATGCTGACGCTGTTCCGCGTGGCGACGTTCGAGGATTGGACGGACGTGATGTACGAGACCATGCAGGTCTATCCCTTGAGCTGGATGTTCTATCTCAGCTTCATCTTCCTGGTGGCCTTCATCTTCTTGAACATGATGATCGGCATCGTGATCCAGACCCTGCAAAGCGAGCATGAGAAGATCGAAGCCGGCGAGACCACGCACGCGCCCGAAATGATCGCGAGCGAGAACCCCATCACGGCGCCGTCGATCGATGCGCGTCTCGCGCGGATCGAGGCGCGGCTGGAAAATCTGACCGACGCGCTCACGACCGTGCCAAGGCGCAGCGCCACCTAAGCTGCCCTGGGGATCGCGGCGCTCGACAAAAAAGGGCCGGCGCGCTCTTAGCAACGCACCGGCGAGGTTGGCGGAGAGAAGTGTCGTGTGGCTTATCCGGCGATCCGGGCCGTGCCCGACCGGCCGTCATTGCGAACCCAGCGCACATTGTGCTTTCCCTGCTGGCTGAGTGCGTAGCAATAGGTCTCGCCGTCCATCCAGCTGGACCACTTCTGGCAAAGCATGCGGCCGTCGACCCACCATTTGCCATGGTCCGACACGCCTTTGCTGCCCGAGAAGGCGGCGGCGACCGTGCTCATGCGGCCCGTCATGGTCCCGCGCGCCGAATACCGGATCGGCAGTTCGAAACCGGAAATCTTGAGTACGACGGTCTTGTCCGAGACAGCGCTGCGCAGGGCATCGCCCGACAAGGCCGTGCTCGCCGCACCGGCGGCACCGGCGCCTGCCGAACACATCGCCACGACGGCAGCAATCTTGAAAGACATCTTCAACATGGGATCATCCTCCGACTCTGAAACACTTCCACGAGGCCGCGCCGTTCCTTGTTTGGCGCGGGGCTTCGTTTCACCGAGCGGAAGGGTCCCCCCGCTCATCTGATGATCAGTCTCGCAAAGGAGCGCTGAACCGAAGCTGATCGGGCCGTTCATCCGCCATTCACGAAACGGACACGCTTGCCGGACCGGCCCGGCGCCCGTAAGAAGCAGGAATGCGGAAGTTCATCCTCATAGCGCCGGCTGTCGCGATGGCGTTGAGCTTGGCGCGCCGCACCTCGCGATGGCGCAGGATCAAGACGGCGGCCAGGGCTGGACCAGGCAACCCGAGCGGGCGCCCCGCGCTCAACCGGGTCGAGAGCGCCCGACACGGGCCACGGAGGCCCCTGAAGTTCGCCGGTTCACACCTAAGTTTCGGACGGCGCGCGCGACGGGCGACGCCGATATGCCGACGCGTATGCCGCAGATGGAGCGGCCGGACGGCACGCGCTCGCCCGTGACGGCAAGCCCGCACGCGACGGACCCCAACGCCCCGCGGCAGGCCCTGTCGCGGTCGGCGCCGTTGCGCTTGCACGCGCCCCTGTCGCCGTCCGATGCGGATAGCGGGAGCGCGACGGTCGTGTCCCACAGAACCGAACCGGCCCAGGCGCCGCGCATGGAGATCGCGACCGACACCAGGACCGGGCGCGCCAGTTTCGAAGATTGGCTTTTCGGACGTTAGCTGCCGGCGCGGCTAGCGCTCGTTGACGACGAAATTGTCGAAGGTGAATGTTGCAGACGCATCGTCCGGCGAGATGCCGTAAAGCCCCACCGCGCCGCCGTCTTTGGGCCGCTTCGCCTTGAAGCGCCGGACCTCCTTCGCATTGACGAAGAGGGTCGCGTCCTTCGGCTGGAGTGTCAGTTCGATGCTGTTCACGGCGCCGGCGCCTGTCTTGAGCGCGCTCGTCTCCTGGGTGAATAGCGTCTTCGACGTGCCGTCCGACATGCGCCGCACCTCGAGCCAGCCGTCGGCCCAGACGAAAACGGCGTAGTAGTTCTTCCAGTCCTCCCACCAGAATACGAGGCCCGCGGGGCTGCCGGCGACGTTCGGCGCTTCGGCGACGCTCATGTCGACACAGATCGCCGCGCCCTTCGTCTTCGTCTCGAGATTGACGACCCCGCCGGCCCCCTTGATGACGAGCGCACCATCGTCGACGAGAACGGCCTCGTCGGCATCTCCCCAGGAGGCATCGAGAAACGCGAAGTCGTCTTCATACAGAGCGTTTTCGGGATCGCACGCGGCCTGCGCACCATGGTTTGCCACGAGCAACCCCAGCGCCACCACGAGGCCGGCGAGACGCGAAGAAGAAGACCTCATCGCTTCACTCCCTAAACATACAGGACGTCAGCGCACCCTAGCGCGTCGGCATCGGCTCGTCGCCACGATAATCGTAGAAGCCGCGATTGGTCTTGCGTCCGAGCCAGCCGGCTTCGACATATTTCACAAGCAGCGGGCACGGACGGTATTTGGAATCCGCGAGCCCCTCATACAGGACCTGCATGATCGACAAGCAGGTGTCGAGTCCGATGAAATCGGCAAGCTGCAACGGGCCCATCGGGTGGTTCGCGCCAAGCCGCATGGCCGTGTCGATCGCATCCACGGAGCCCACGCCCTCGTAGAGCGTATAGACCGCCTCGTTGATCATCGGCAGCAGAATGCGGTTGACCATGAAGGCCGGAAAATCCTCCGACACCGCCATGGTCTTGCCGAGGCTGCCCACGAGCTCCTTGGCGCGCACGAACGTTGCATCGTCGGTCGCGATGCCGCGGATCATCTCGACCAGTTCCATGACCGGAACCGGGTTCATGAAATGCATGCCGATGAAGCGTTCGGGCCGGTCCGTGGTGGCGGCGAGGCGGGTGATGGAAATGGAAGACGTGTTCGTGGCCAGGATCGCGTCGGGCTTCAGAAACGGGCAGAGCGCGACGAAGATCTTGCGCTTGACCGTTTCGTCCTCGGTCGCCGCCTCGATCACGAGGTCCGAGTCCGACAGGCCCTCGTAGGTTTCCGCGAACGAAATCCTGCCAAGAGCCGTGGCCCTGTCGTCTTCGCTGATCTTTCCCTTGGAAACCTGGCGCGTCAAATTCTTGTCGATGGCCGCGATGGCCGCGTCGTACGCGTCCTTGGACAGATCGTTGATGGCTACATCGTAACCGCTGAGCGCCACCACATGTGCGATGCCACGACCCATCTGGCCCGCGCCAACGACACCCACTTTGCGAATAGGCTCCACTCTACGCTCCTGCTTCGAAACCGGACCGGCAAAGCGATCCGTGCATCGTTCTTTGCCCAGTGCGACACGCGCTCATCGCGCGCCTAGTCTCCGTAGCCTGCCTTCTTCAACTCGTCATTGAGTTCGGGAAGGACTTCGAACAGATCGCCGACGAGACCATAGTCCGCGACCTGAAAAATCGGGGCTTCGGCATCCTTGTTGATCGCAACGATCACTTTGGAGTCCTTCATGCCCGCGAGATGCTGAATGGCGCCCGAAATGCCGACAGCCACGTAGAGTTCGGGCGCGACCACCTTGCCCGTCTGTCCGACCTGATAGTCGTTGGGCATGAAACCGGAATCGACCGCCGCGCGGGACGCGCCGATGGCGGCGCCGAGCCGGTCGGCCACCGGCGCGATGAGCTTCTCGAAATTCTCGCCGGACTCCATGCCGCGGCCGCCGGAAATGACCACGCGGGCGGACGTGAGTTCCGGCCGCTCGCTCTCGGTGATCTCCGCGCCGACAAAACTGGACGACGGCACCTCCTCGCCGGCGCTCACGGTTTCGACGCTCGCCGAACCGCCCTCGCCCGTGGCGGCAAAAGCCGTGGTGCGCACCGTTGCAACCACGGTCTTGTCCGAGGTCTGGACGGTCTCGAGTGCGTTGCCCGCATAGATGGGCCGCACGAACGTATCGGGCGACTTGACTTCGACGATATCGGAAATCTGCCCGACGTCGAGCAACGCGGCAACGCGCGGCAGCACGTTCTTGCCCATGGTCGTCGCCGGTGCGAGCAGCACCGAATAGTTTGCCATGAGCGGCACGATTGCCGCCGCCGTGTCCTCGGCAAGCCGGTGCGCCAGGTGCGGCGCGTCGGCCAGCAAGACCTTGCCGACACCTTCGAGCTTGGCGGCCTCGTCGGCCACCGCCTGACAGCCCTCGCCAGCCACCAGAATATCCACGTCGCCTCCGAACGCCCGCGCGGTGGTCAACGCCTTGGCGGTCGCCGGTGCGAGGGTCTTGTTGTCGTGCTCGGCAAGCAGCAGAACCGCCATTACAGAACCCCCGCTTCGTTCTTCAGCTTGTCGACAAGGGTCGCGACGTCGTCGACCTTGATGCCGGCTTCGCGGGCCTTGGGCTCCGCAACGCCAAGCACCTTGAGCCGCGGCGCCACGTCGACGCCCAGATCCCCGGGCGTGGTCTCGTCGATCGGCTTCTTCTTCGCCTTCATGATATTAGGCAGCGAGGCGTAGCGCGGTTCGTTCAACCGCAAATCCGTGGTGATCACGGCGGGCTTCGTGAGCGAGACGGTCTCGAGGCCCCCATCGACCTCGCGGCGCACCTTCACGCGATCGCCGTCGAGTTCGACCTTCGAGGCGAACGTGCCCTGCGGCACCCCCAAGAGCCCCGCGAGCATCTGCCCCGTCTGATTGCAATCGTCGTCAATCGCCTGTTTGCCGAGAATGACCAGATCGGGCTTCTCGTTCTCGACCACGGCCTTCAGAACCTTGGCCACCGCCAGCGGCTCGACGGTCTCGTCGGTCTTGACCAGAATGGCGCGATCCGCACCCATGGCGAGCGCCGTCCGCAGGGTGTCCTGCGCCTTCGCGCCGCCGATCGTCACGGCCACGATTTCGCTCGCATCGCCGCGCTCTTTCATGCGGACGGCTTCCTCGACCGCGATCTCGCAGAACGGATTCATCGACATTTTCACGTTGGCCAGGTCGACGCCGGTCCCGTCGGACTTCACCCGGACCTTCACGTTGGAATCGATGACACGTTTGATGGGTACTAAGATTTTCATATGGTCTTTTTGGTCCCCGAGCGGGTTTGACTTGCCCCAAAGCCAGTATCTCGCACGTGCGAAATGGCGGCGACCGTAAAGCCCGAAATCACTCAAGTCAATGGTGCCACGGGGCACCCGAATAGCACCTTGGGAGTGCTTACGCGCCGCCCCTCGTGCGGTCGAAAAGAACCACGCCGCGGCGTCGCATGAAGAGGATCAAGAGGGCCCCGGAGACCAGTCCGCCGAGATGCGCCCACCACGCGACGGCCTCTTCGCTGGCAAAGAAGAGATTGGCCACCTGCGCCAGGATCCAGATGCCCAGCGCCCAGGCCGCGGTGATGCGGATGGGAATGCGCCAAAGCGCCAGAACCCAGACTTTCACCTTGGGATGCAGGATCAGATAGGCCGAGATGACCCCCGCCACGGCGCCCGAGGCCCCGATCAGCGGAAGGTCTGAATGGGGAAGCATGTAAATGTGGGAAGCCGCGGCGAAGATCCCGCACATCAGGTAGAACATGACGAAGCGGATATGCCCCATCGCGTCCTCGATATTGTCGCCGAACACCCACAGAAACAGCATGTTGCCGATCAGGTGAATCCACCCGCCATGCAGAAACATATAGGTGACAAGCGTCAGCCGCTCCGGCACCAGCACGGCCCCGGACGCAAGGAAGGCGGTGTCTCCCCCGGCATTCGCGAGCAATTGTGCGGGCACGACCGCAAAGGCGGTGAGATTTTCATCGTCCAGCGGAATGAACCAGCCCGTCTGCAGGATCGCATAGACCGCGACGTTGATCACGATCAGCGCCACCGTCACATAGGGATAGTTGATCTTCTTGAGAGGGTTGGTGTCGTGAAGGGGGACGAACATGCGTGCGACCCCCGGCTTCAGCGGTTTTGACCGGGCACCCACAACACATCGGAGGCGCCCTTGTCGTTTGCGTAGCGCGCCGCGACAAACAGGAAGTCCGACAGCCGGTTGACATAACCGACAGCCTGCGCGCTCACCGGCTCGTCGGGCCGCGCCGCGAGCGCGACGACCAGGCGCTCGGCGCGGCGGCAAACGGTACGGGCCAAATGCAAATACGCCGCGGCGGGCGTCCCGCCAGGCAAGACGAACGAACGGAGCGGCTCGAGCGCGCCATTCATCTCGTCGATCTCGGCTTCGAGGCGTTCGATCTGCGCCCCGCTCACGCGGAGCGCCGCCTCGCCTTTCTTCATGTCCTCAGGGAAACAGAGGTCGGCGCCGAGGTCGAAGAGGTCGTTCTGAATCCGCGACAGCATCGCGTCGAGGTCCGGGGCGAACGCACCGGTATCGAGCCGCGCGAGCCCGATGGTCGCGTTGGTCTCATCGACGGTGCCGTAGGCCTCCACGCGCAAATCGTATTTCGCGACACGGTCGCCCGTGCCGAGCGCCGTCGTACCGTCGTCGCCGGTTCGCGTGTAGATCTTGTTGAGCTTGACCATTGTGCCCCGGGTCGGGGGGCTTGCCGAACGCAAAGCCCTCGTCTTGAAGAACCAGCGTAGCCCCGTCCAACAAGGGGTCAACCCTTGCCTAGTGGGGACGCGTTCCCGCTAGATAGGCAATCGCCATGGCAACCAGAAGGGCGGCGAGCTGCAAAATAACGCGGGCCCGCATTAACTTCTGGCTGAGATTAGGATTTCCGCCCCGAAGCATGTTGAACAGACCGACGACCAGAACGATGACGACGAGCGCCACGGCAAACGGCAAGATCCAGCGAAGTACGTATTCCAAAGAAAGCCTCCCGGCGTGCCCTTAAGTCACGGGCAGCGTGTGGGCGCATGTGGGCGCCAAGCCGACAACTCTAGTTCTTCGCCGCGATAAAATCGAGCGCGCGCGCGGGCAAAACGCGCCGCAAAAAGGCGCCGGTGTAGGTCGGAACGGTCACGTAATACCGCGTTTTCGGCCACCTTGACTCAAGCGCATGAACCAGCTTCCCGCAGACGGCCTCCGGCTCCAGCTTGAACGCCATCTGTCCGCCGTCCTCCATCTTGGCGAGGCGGACCCGGTAGACATCGCGATGGGGCGAGTTCTCCATGTCGATATGGCGCTTGTAGTATTTGATCGCCGTCTCGACGAAACGCGTGGCGATGGGGCCCGGCTCGATGAGCGTCACGTGGATGCCGGTGCCCTTGAGTTCCATCCGAAGCGTGTCGGTCAGCGCCTCGATGGCGAATTTCGAGGCGCAATAGGCGCCGCGATAGGGCGCCGCGACGAGGCCGAGAACCGAGGAGCACTGAACGATGCGTCCGTGGCCTTGCGCCCGCATCGGCGCGATCAACCGGCGCGTCAGATCGTGCCAGCCGAACACATTGGTCTCGAACTGGGCACGCAGCGCCTCGGTCGGCAGATCCTCGATCGCCCCGGCCTGCCCATAGGCACCGTTGTTGAACAGCGCGGTCAGCGTCCCGCCCGTCGCCGTCAGCACATGGTCCGCCGCCGCGGCGATGGAGTCCGGTTCGGTGTAGTCGAGATAGAGGCTCTCGACGCCGACCTCGTGCTTGAGCCGCGCCAGGTCCCCGGGTGCGCGCGCCGTGGCGAAAACGCGCCAGTCGCGGTCCCGCATCGTCTGCGCGGCGGCAAGCCCGATCCCGGACGAGCAGCCGGTGATGAGGACGGAACGCTGGGGCATGGTCTCTCCTCTAGCCGGCACCGGCATTCAGCGCCCACAAAGCGAAATTCAGCCCGGCCGCGAAACCGACCCACAGAAGGTAGGGCACGAGCAGGAGCGCGGCCACGCGGCTGACCCGGTCGAAGAACACCATCGTCAACACGATGGCCACGAGCAGCCACAAGATCACGGCGAGACCCGCGATCGGACTGTGCATGGAGAAGAAGGCGAACGACCAGGCCACGTTGAGCACGAGCTGGATGGCAAACCAGGTCAGCGCGGTCTTCTTGTCGCCCTCCTCGGCCCGCGCGCGCCATACGAGCCATGCCGACACCGCCATCAGCGCGAACAGGATCGTCCATACGATGGGGAAGACGCTGTTGGGCGGTGTGAAGCCCGGTTTCTCGAGCGTTGCGTACCAGCCGAGATTGGGCGTGGTGAGTAGGCTGCCAAGAAGCGAGGCGGCGAAACAGACGGCCAGCGCGACGCCCAGCCCGATCAACGATTTGGTGGCCTGCGCCATCGTTCAACCTCTCCCAGTGGACGCGTCCATCAACTACACATTGCGGCTAATAACAACTTTCGCTAGAAATAGTGACAGCAAAGCTCAACTTTTCCGTGTGGCTCGAAGGGAACGCAAATGAGTCAAAGCACTTGTGCGGCGAAAAAAAGCGCCAAGGAAAACCTAGGAAAAAATCTAGACGTTCTCAGCATAATATATGTCGTTTCGTATACGCTCGGATACTCGGCGCTTGTCAAAATTTTTCCTCATGATCATAGACTTTTTACAACAGATGGACTGTTGCTCATTGGGGCAGCCTTAGTATTATTTCTAACGTCTATACGGTTCTTTTGGTCAGTTGGGGTCATAGAGGCCTGCATCGTTGAACGAATAGACAAGAGCAGCGACATAAGAGAAGACGACGGATTTAAAAAAAGAATCAGATTTATAATGCTGTTTGACGTTCCGTGTTTGCTGGCTCACTCATTCATATTTTACGTTTTGTGCGAGTATCTATACAAAATAGCCGAATGTATCTTAGGAGACCCAGCTAAACTTGTTGAGACCGTGCAGCAATGCCCTGCTACCGAAACAATGTTTCATATTCAAATATTTTTGTTCATCTTCTCCGTGCTTCTGATCGTGAATGCGATATGGCTCTTCACATTACGCACTGAGGGCAACGAAACGTTCGCAGAGTTTTTTTGGATGATAAGCAACGCGGTAACAGCGGCGTTGTCCATCATCGTTATTATTTTTGCTCCTTCGCACATGAGTTACACCTCGGTGATGACCCTAGGCCTTGTGCTGTTTATGGCAAACACCGTTGCTGACCTCTGGTGTTGTGCGCGCATCTACACTGTCGATCGGCTCGGGAAGCCGCGTATTTTGGGTTGTGATTGTCGGCTGTCATGGCTCAGCGCACTATTCGCAGGACGACACCAAGGCTGATCCAAGGCTGCTGATACGTGACGAGCTCAACTGCGTGCTCTCATTGCTCGAGCAGACGCCTTGCGATCACATGGGCCTGGATCTCGGCCGCGCCCTCGAAGATCGACAGGATGCGCGCATCGCACAGCACCCTGCTGATCGTGTATTCGAGCGCGAAACCATTGCCGCCGTGGATCTGCAGCGCGTTGTCGGCGGCGGCCCAGGCCACGCGCGCGGCGAGGAGCTTGGCCATGCCCGCTTCCAGATCGCAGCGCTCGCCATGGTCCTTCTTGCGCGCCGAGTAGTAGGTGAGCTGACGGGCGAACAGAATCTCGGCCGCCATCATGGCGAGCTTGTCGGACACGCGCGGGAAAGTGATGATCGGCTTGCCGAACTGAACCCGCTCCATGCCGTAGCGCAGGCCGATATCGAGCGCGGATTGGGCCACGCCGATGGCGCGGGCGGCCGTCTGGATGCGCGCCGCCTCGAAGGTCTGCATGAGCTGCTTGAAGCCTTGGCCCTCGACGCCACCGAGAAGATTCGCGGCCGGCACCTCGAAGCCGTCGAAGGAAATGTCGAATTCCTTCATGCCGCGATAGCCGAGCACTTCGATCTCGCCGCCGGACATGCCGGACGCCGGGAACGGATTGTCGTCCGTGCCGCGCGGCTTCGGCGCGAGGAACATGGACAGGCCGCGATAGCCCTTCTCGTTGGGATCGGTGCGCGCGAGCACCGTCATCAGGTCGGCGCGGGCGGCGTGGGTGATCCAGGTCTTCTGGCCGGTGATCTTGTAGACGTCCCCGTCCCTCACCGCGCGCGTCGTCAGCGAGGCCAGGTCGGAGCCCGTGTTCGGCTCGGTGAAGACGGCCGTCGGCAGGACTTCGCCGCTCGCGATCTTCGGCAGCCATTCCTCTTTCTGGGCGTCCGTGCCGCCATTGTGGATCAGTTCCTCGGCGATCTCGGAGCGCGTGCCGAGCGACCCCACGCCGATATAACCGCGGGAGAGTTCCTCGGAGACGACACACATGGCCTCCTTGCCGAGGCCGAGGCCGCCATATTCTTCCGGCAGGGTCAGCGAGAAAACGCCAAGCTCCGACATCTGATTGACCAGTTCGAGCGGAATGTACTCGTCCTTGAGGTGCCATTCCTGCGCATACGGCACCACCTCCGCCAAGGAGAAGCGGCGCATTTCGTTGCGGATTTCCTCGTAGGTCTCGTCGAGACCGGGATCGCCGAAATTGGCCGCCGCGGCGCTGTCCGCGTCTTGGATCAGCGTCGCCACACGGGCGCGCATTTCCGGCGTCACACCCTGGATCAGCGCGACCACATTGTCGGTCAGGAACGCCTCTTTCGCCGAGTCGGGCACGCCGAGCTCGTGCAGGCGCACGACCTCGCCCTGGCTCATGACGACGCCGCCGGCGAGCTGGGCCAGATATTCGCCCACGACGATCTGGGTCAGCAGTCCTTCGAACTCGCCGAAACGCCCCTCCTCGGTGGTGCGCTTGGCATATTCGGCCATCTGGCGAATGCCCTCGGCATAGGTGGTGATCCAGGCAAGGCCGTGGGCGATATGCTCTTCGCGCTCCAGCGCGGCATTGTCGATCTTGCCGTCGGGCGCGAGCTTGGCCTTGACTGCCTCGGTGGCGGCACTGTTCAGGGTTCCCGCGCCTCGGCAGCGGCATCCAAAAGCGGGAGTAGGCGGGCGGGCGTGGTTTCGGTGGCGGTCAACGTCTGGTTCCTTAAAAAACGAACGAAATCGAATTTGCCACAACGAAGCCCGACCAGCGGCGGGAGTCAAATCCCAACTGGGGTCTCAAGCACACGCAGCGCCCGCAAACATGGCCCTGGGCCGCCGCGCGCGGCACAGTTGTGGCGCCAAACGCGCAAACGCCCCGGACAGGGCTGTCCGGGGCGCGCCGAAGGCTGTCGAAACAGCCGAACTCGGAAGATGGCGAAGCTCGGGCCAAGGTCTACGACTTGCCGTGCATCTCCTCGCTCGCCTCGATCACGTCCTCGAACGTGCGAAGGCCCGTGACCGGGGCGCTCACCAGCACCGACATGTTGCCGGGGCGATGCTCGTTGTTCCACATACGCATATGCGCCTTCGGGATCTGGTCCCAGGGGAACACTTCGGACATGCACGGATCGACATGACGCTCGATGACGAGCTTGTTGGCCATGCTCGCCTGCTGCAGATGCGCAAAGTGCGAGCCCTGGACGCGCTTCTGATGCATCCAGACATAGCGCGCGTCCATGGTCAGGTTGTAGCCGGTGGTACCCGCGCAGAACACGACCATGCCGCCACGCTTCACGACAAAGGTGGACACCGGGAAGGTCGCCTCGCCGGGGTGTTCGAACACGCAATCCACGTTCACGCCCTTGCCGGTAATGTCCCAAATGGCCTTGCCGAACTTGCGGCATTCCTTGGCCCAGGCATCGTATTCCGGCGTGCCCACCTTCGGCAGCTGACCCCAGCAGTTGAAATCCTTGCGGTTGATCACGCCCTTGGCGCCCAGCGACATCACGAAGTCCCGCTTGTCGTCCTCGGAAACGACGCCGATGGCGTTGGCGCCCGCGGTGGCACAGAGCTGAATGGCCATGGATCCGAGGCCGCCCGAGGCGCCCCAGACCAGCACGTTGTGACCGGGTTTCAGCGTATGCGGACGGTGGCCGAACAGCATGCGGTAAGAGGTGGCGAGCGTCAGCGTATAGCAGGCCGCTTCTTCCCAGGTCAGGTGCTGCGGTCGCGGCAGGAGCTGACGGTCCTGCACACGGGCGAACTGCGCAAACGATCCGTCCGGCGTCTCGTAGCCCCAGATGCGCTGGGAGGTGGAGAACATCGGGTCGCCGCCGTTACACTCTTCGTCGTCACCATCGTCCTGGTTGCAGTGGATGACGACTTCGTCGCCGACCTTCCAGCGCTTCACCTTGGAACCGACGGCCCAGACGATACCCGATGCATCGGAACCGGCGATGTGGAACGGCTGCTTGTGGACGTCGAACACGGACATTGGCTCGCCGAGAGAGGCCCAAACACCGTTGTAGTTCACGCCGGCAGCCATCACGAGAACGAGCACGTCGTGGGAGTCCAGCTCCCAGGTCGGCACCACTTCGACCTGCATGGCCTGATCCGGCGGACCGTGGCGGTCCTGGCGGATCGCCCAGGCATACATGTTCTTCGGCACGTGACCCAAAGGCGGAATCTCGCCGACCTCGTAGAGGTCTTTGATTTCGCCGCGCGGCGCGGCTGCATCCGCGGAAACTTCACCTATCGACATCTCATTCATCCGGTTGTCCCCTCCAGTCCTCTATTTTTGGGGGCGCCTTTTCGCATTCGCGAGAATTGTCTTCGATCCATCTCGCGACTGCAACATGTTTACGGGCCGCAGACCACGCTGCCTGCCCGCGTTGAAAGCGCCGGGGCTCTCTTGGAAATGCCCAAATTTTGGCAGGGCTGCCTTAATCGGTCAGGAGGGTTAGCAAAAAGAATCGCGTCTTGCCAGAGGAAGAATCGGGCAATGCAGCGGCCGCGACCTTGCGCCCGGCGGCGTTTTTGGCGCTTTCAAAGGGCCTCCAGGGCGATTTACAACCCCGTCCAACGGCATATTGCCCGCACGCGCCGGGCATGCTTCGATGCACTGCACACGAACAGGGGACGATTTCGGCAAGAGCGATGAGCGGCAAGATAGACAGCGGCAAGACAGACAGCGACAAGCCCGTGCGCGACAAACCTTGGATGTTCCGCACCTATGCCGGCCATTCGACGGCAAAGGCCTCGAACGAACTCTATCGGAAGAACCTGGCCAAGGGGCAGACGGGCCTGTCCATCGCCTTCGATCTGCCGACACAGACGGGCTACGACTCCGATTCACCGCTGGCCCGCGGCGAAGTGGGGAAGGTCGGCGTGCCGGTGTCCCATCTCGGCGACATGCGCACCCTGCTCGACGGCATCCCGCTTGGCGAGATGAACACCTCGATGACGATCAACGCGCCGGCGGCATGGCTGCTGTCGCTCTACGTCTCGCTCGCGGACGAACAGGGCACGGACAGGACCAAGCTGACCGGCACGACACAGAACGACATCATCAAGGAATATCTCTCGCGCGGCACGTATGTCTTCCCGCCGGACCCCTCCTTGCGGCTCATCAAGGACGTGATCGTGTTCACGAACCAGGAAGTGCCGAAATGGAACCCGACCAATGTGTGCTCCTACCATCTGCAGGAGGCAGGCGCGACGCCGGCGCAGGAACTCGCCTTCGCCCTCGCCACGGCGCAGGCGGTGCTGGACCGCGTCAAGGAGTCGGGCGAAGTCCCCGAGGACAGATTTCCCAAAGTTGTCGCGGCCATCAGCTTCTTCGTGAATGCGGGCGTCCGCTTCATCACCGAGATTTCGAAGATGCGGGCCTTCGTGGACCTGTGGGACGAGATCGCCCGCGATCGTTATGGCGTCGAGGACCCGAAATTCCGCCGCTTCCGCTATGGCGTCCAGGTGAACTCCCTCGGCCTCACCGAGCCGCAGCCTGAAAACAACGTGTACCGCATTCTGTTGTCGATGCTCGCGGTGACCCTGTCGAAAAAGGCACGCGCCCGCGCGGTGCAGCTGCCTGCCTGGAACGAAGCGCTCGGCCTGCCGCGCCCCTGGGACCAGCAATGGTCGCTCCGGCTGCAGCAGATCGTGGCTTACGAGACCGACCTCCTGGAATATCAGGATATTTTCGACGGGTCCGCGGTGATCGACCGGAAGGTCGAGGACCTGAAGGAACAGGCCCGCGAGGAACTCGCCAAGCTCGACGCCATGGGCGGGGCCGTGGCGAGCATCGATTATATGAAGGAGGCCTTGATCGCCTCCAACGCGGCTCGCGTCGCCGATATCGAGCGTGGCGACCAGATCCTCGTGGGCGTGAACGCCTACACCGAAACCGAACCTTCGCCCCTGGACTCCGGCGTCGAAGGTATCTTGACGGTCCCGGAATCGGTCGAATTGGAGCAGATCGCCGCGCTCCAGGCCTGGCGCCAGAACCGCGACACCGCCGCGGCGAACCAGGCGCTAAAGGACTTGAAGGAGGCCGCAAGCGAGGGCCGCAATATCATGCCGCCCTCCATCGCCGCCGCGAAGGCCGGCGTCACCACGGGCGAATGGGGCGCGGTGCTGCGTGAGGTGTTCGGCGAATACCGGGCACCCACCGGGATCGGGGCGGCGCACGAGGTCGACGATGCCCGCATGACGGAGATCCGCGAACTCGTCAGCCAGGTCTCCGGCAAGCTCGGGCGCACACTAACCTTTGTCGTCGGCAAGCCCGGCCTTGACGGCCACTCGAACGGCGCGGAGCAAATCGCCGTGCGGGCCGACGATGTGGGCATGAAGGTCGTCTATGACGGCATTCGGCTGACGCCCGCCGAGATCGTGGCGCAGGCCAAGGAGTCCAAGGCCCACGTGGTCGGGCTCTCGATCCTGTCGGGATCGCACGTTTCGCTCGTGCGCGACGTGGTGCAGAAGCTGCGCGAGGCCGGGATGAGCGACGTCCCCGTCGTCGTCGGCGGCATCATCCCGCAGGAGGACGTCAACATCCTCAAGCAGTGCGGCGCGTCGGCGGTCTATACCCCGAAGGACTTCCAGCTGAACGAGATCATGACCGGCATCGTCGGTCTCGTGGATCAGAACATCGGGGCGCTCGCGGAGGCCGGTATTCCCGTGCCGCCCCTGGAGAGCAAGGAGAAGGCGCCGCTCTAGTCAGGCGATGACCGCGCTCCCAGCCGGCACGAGCGGCACGAGCGCGGCATAGAGCTCGCGCCCTTGGATCGGCTTGTCCACCGAGGCGTTCACGCCCGCTTCGACATAGGCCTGTTCGTCTTCATTGTCCTTCAGCGTGGCGAGCGCAACGATCGGAATATGTGCGCTCGGCGACTCCATCGAGCGGATCCGCTGCGCCAGCTGAAGTCCGCGATAGTCGGGAAGCACCGTGTCCATGAGCACGAGATCGTAGGCGCGCTGGTCCAGACACAACAGAGCGGCCGCGCCCGTCTCGGCGACGTCGAATGTCAGCCCGAACTCGTCCAGATAAGCGCCGATCAAGAGCCTGTTGACCGTGTTGTCCTCGATCAGGAGCACATGACCCGACAGGGCGTCCGCGTGGGCAGCCTTCGGGGCGCTCTCAGGAGGGCTCGGAGGCATCGGCGCATCCAGCATCTCCGCAACGGCCCGCTCCGCTTCGAGGCTGCCGGGCGCCGCACCTTCGGATGCCACGGCGTCGGCGGCATCGAGATCGAGCGCATCGTGCGCGGCCGGCTCGGAGACGACCGGGGCAGCGGACACGTTTCCGTTCTGGCCCGTAGGCATTCCGGTCTCTTTCTCCGCGATCAGCGCCTTGAACGTGAACCAATAGAGCGCGCCCTGCCCCAACGCACTATCGCAAGCCACGCCGCCGCCCATGGCCTCGGCGATCCGCTGTGCGATCGGCAGGCCGAGGCCGCCGTCGGACCGCGTGGTGTCCGTCGAGGGTTGAAACAACGCCGCCAATTGCTCCGGGGTGAAGCCGGTGCTGGTGTCGGTGATGTCGAAACGGATGGTCACGGGCGAAACGGCGTCGTTCACGCTGACGTAGAGGCGGATCGACCCTTCCGCCGTTGCCTGGATGGAGGTCTCCATCAACGCCATGAGAACCTGGCGGACACGCATGGCGTCCCCGACGATGTAGCGGGGACAATTGGCCGCCATGTCCACGCTGCTGGTCAAACCTCTGGCCGCCGCGCAAGCCTGCAAGGCGGACGCCACCTCCCGGACAAGGGCGTGAAAATCGAAGGACTCGACCGAGAAGTCGGCCTCGCCGGACTGAAGCGTGCTGAAGTCGAGAACCTCCGTCAGCGCGCTGAGAATACGGTGCATCGAGTGGGACAAGGTTTCCGCGTCCCGCCGCTGGGCCAGGCTGAGCGGGCCGTCGAGAATCCGGTCGGTCAGTGCCGAGACCGATTCCATCGGCGGACGCAGTTTCTTGCTGACGATGTCGATCAGCCCGAGCGTGCCGGCACTCGCCGCTTCCGCAGCAAGGCGCGCCTGCCGTTCCGTCTCGAGTTGCGCTACCAAACCTTCGATCTGCCCAAACAGATCGTCAGCGCGAAATACGTTGCCTTGCATCTATGCCCCACCGAATGGTCTATTGTTTCTTCCGCTGGCGAAGCATCGCGGAGATGATTTAAAACGCCGCTAAATGGGTTGGTTGACGATTCCCTAAGTCGTCCCTTTAGACTCCGGTAACACTTCCGGTCCCTCTCAGGAGATGCCCGCGCCGACCGGCAAGACGGAAGACACGAGCGCGGGCTTTGCCTAGAAGCACACGATGATCATCTGCTCTTGCACCATCCTCAGCTCGGAGGACATTCACGAAGCGGTCTCGACGTTACGGACGAAGGATCCATTTGTCGTCTTGACGCCCGGGCTCATTTACCGAACGCTCGGCAAGAGACCCAAATGCGGGGACTGCATGCCACTCGTCGTGAAACTCATCGTTGGCTACGACGAAGAGGGGCCGAGTTCGGCGGCCTCGCTGCCCCATCGATCGCCGTTCGACGACACGCCAACTGCAGACTAGCCACGTCGAAAAATCTACCTTATAACCATTCTAAACTAATCTGCGAGATGAGGATCCGATGAAGGGCAACCCAAGGGTAATCGACTATCTGAACAAGGCGCTGACGCACGAGCTCACGGCCGTGAACCAATACTGGCTGCACTACCGGCTGCTGGACGACTGGGGCTACCAGAAGCTGGCCAAGAAGGAGCGCGAGGAGTCGATCGAGGAGATGCAGCACGCGGACAGGCTGGTCACGCGGATCATCTTCCTCGAAGGCTTTCCCAACATGCAGAAGCTCGATCCCCTCATGATCGGGCAGAACGTCAAGGAAATCCTCGAATGCGACCTCAAGGCCGAGTACAGCGCCCGCGCCCTTTACATGGAAGCCCGCGCCGCCTGCCGCGAGGACGAGGACTATGTCAGCATGATGCTGTTCGAAGACCTTCTGAAGGACGAAGAAGGGCATATCGACTATATCGAGACCCAGCTCGGCCTCCTGAGCGACATCGGGGCTCAGAATTACGGCCAGCTCAATGCCAAGTCCGCCGATGACGTCGACGGCGGCGAAGACTAGGTCCAGCACGATCGGTTCGGCTCGCCCAGATAGGTTCGCTCACGCATGACATCATCCGAGCTCGACGGCCCCCGCTTGGCGCCTGCCGCCGGCGGGGCCCCAAAGCAACTTGTCGTCTTCCTCCATGGCTACGGCGCGGACGGAAACGATCTCATTGCGCTCGGAAAAGAGTGGGCGCCGCTCCTGCCGCATGCGGCCTTCGTGTCGCCCCATGCCCCCGAACCTTGCGCCATGGCGCCGATGGGACGGCAATGGTTCGACCTGTCGATGGGGGACATGTCCATCATCGCCGAGGGGGTGAAGCGCGCCGCACCGGCCCTCGATTCGTTTCTGGATGCCGAACTGGAGCGCCAGGGGCTGACGTCCCAGTCGCTCGCGCTGGTCGGATTCAGCCAGGGTACGATGATGGCTCTCGCCGTGGGGCTGACCCGGCAGGCCAAACCGACCGCGATCGTCGGCTACTCCGGCGCGCTGGCCACGATGGAGGGGCTGCCGGCGCCCGGCCAGGGACCCGCGATCCTCCTCGTCCATGGCGACATGGATGAGGTGATTCCGGTCGATGCGATGATCCTGGCGCGCGAGGCGCTCGGCCAGGCGGGACTGAGCGTGCAGTGGCATGTCAGCCGGGGCATTGGCCACGGCATTGACGGCGACGGTCTGCGCCTTGGCGGTGAGTTCCTGAAACAGGCTTTCGCGGCAGCCGGCACGGCGGACTGAGCCCGCCACAATCACATCATCTAGGGTCCTTCACATTCGTGACACGTGCTTATAGTATCTCCCGCGACAACTGAGGTAGAGCCCGAGTGCGACGGGCAACGAAGAGGACTTGAGGGCCTTGAACGTCGCATCCGCATCGGCCGCACCGGGGACATACCCGGCCCTCGTGCTGAATGCTGACTACCGGCCCCTCTCCTACTACCCCCTCTCGCTTTGGAACTGGCAGGACACGGTCAAGGCCGTGTTTCTTGACCGCGTGAACATCGTCTCCGAGTACGATCATGCGGTGCATTCGCCTTCGTTCGAGATGAAGCTGCCGAGCGTCGTCTCGCTGAAGAACTATGTGCGCCCGGCGCTCTATCCGGCCTTCACCCGGTTCAACGTCTTCCTGCGCGACCGCTTCACCTGCCAATATTGCGGCACGGGTCAGGACCTGACCTTCGACCATCTGATCCCCCGCAACAAAGGCGGGCTGACACGCTGGGACAACGTGGTCACGGCCTGCGCGCCCTGTAACCTGGCCAAGGGCGGCGACATGCCGAGCCGCGCCAAGATGTGGCCCGCCCAAGCGCCCTACCGGCCGACTGTGTTCGAGCTGCACCGCAACGGCCGGCTCTTCCCGCCGAATTATCTGCATGAGAGCTGGCTCGACTATCTCTACTGGGATACCGAGCTGGAGCCTTAAGAGCCACGGCCAGTCGAAATCTGCCGCCGCTAGTAGCGGGTGGTCAGGCTGTTCAGCCAGTCCGGGGACGCGTTCACGAGATAGGTCTCGAGCGCCTTGTCCGCGCCGGTCGCCACCAGCAGCCCGACGCTTACGAGCACGATGCCGAGCACCATCTTGCCGCCTTTGCCCGCCTCGGCCAGCCGGCCGCGCCACCGCAGCATCGCTTCGCGCGAGGCGAAGCCCAGGAGCATGAGCGGGAGCGCCGCGCCGATGCCGAAGGCCAGCATGGTCAGAGAAACCTGAGCGAGATCCTCGCCCTTGGCCGCCAGAACGGATGCGGCGCCGAGCGTCGGGCCGACGCACGGCGCCCAGACCGCGCCAAGCAGTACGCCGACGCCGAACTGCCCCCAAAGGCTGTGGCCGCCAAACCCGCCGAAGCGATCGTCGACCCAGTTCCCGACCGGACCGGCCGCCACGGCGACCTGCGCCTGCAGACGCGGGACGAGCAGCACCGTACCCACCGCGATCAAGAGCACAGCCGCCGCCAGACGGAAGACGTCCGTATCGAGACCGATCGCAAAGCCGATCGTGGCCACGAACAGACCGATCGCGGTGAAGGACAGGGCGACGCCCAAGGCGAGCGCCGCCGGCCCCAGCCGGTGCTCACTCTGCGCCGTGCCGAATACGATCGGCAGGAGCGGCAGGACGCATGGCGAGAGCACCGACAAGACGCCGGCGATCAGCGCGAGCCCGAGCGTGGCCGTCATGGCGCGGTTCCAGCGGCTTGCTTAGAGCGTCAAGTCGAGCAGCCCCTCGATGGCCACGGCATTCGTGGACCCCACCGAGCGGACAAGCTCCTGATCACCCTTGAACACGATGAGGGTGCTCTGGGAGCGTACGCCGAGCGCCTTCAAGTCTTCTTTGTCCTTGTCGAAGTCGGCGCGCAGCACCAGCAGATTCTTGTATTTCGGCTCCGCCGTGAGCGCCGCCAGGATCGGCTTCTGGGCCCGGCACGTCGAGCACCATGCGGCATAGACGTCCACGAGGATGGGCTTGCCGGCGCTTTGCGCCTCGGCCAGCGCTTCGGGGCTGTAGGGTTGGACTTCCGCGGCCGACGCGGGCACGGACGCCACAAGCAAGACGGCCACAAGGCCGGCAAACAATGCGCGAATCTGGGTCATCGCAACCTCCAACGGGGTTTCACTCCCCATTTTGGTACCAGCGCGCAGGTGAAAGCCGCCAATCAAGGCGCTTGAACTTGTCGTGAGCGAACGGGATATGGGCCGTGGCCGGCGCCACCCCGGCGATCGGGCTATTGTTGCTTACCCAGCTCGACGGCCTGCTGGTAGCATTTGGCGTGGGCATACCGATCCGCGGTCCGCACGCTCTTGACGCCATCCGCACCCTTCCGGATCAACTCGGCCATCCCCATCCGTGCCGAGTTGACCCCGTAGCACCAGCAGAACCTTTCGTAGAGCTCGCCCTGGAGATAGTCCGGCGCGTCAGAAGGCAGGTATATGTCCGGGTTCTCGAGACACCGCGTGCGCAGCTCTTCGGACTTCTTCTTGATGACTTTGTTCGCCGCCTCCAGGCGATCCGGTCCATCCTCCGGGTCGGCGTTGGCCGAGAGCACGGACAGGCTGAGAAGCCACGCAACGATCAGCACCTGGCACGGGACGGGACTCATGGCTCGCCTTTGATGCAACCACCGTCGGCATCGACCATAGCGCACGACCCGGTCACATTCCAGATCATCGGCGCCGTGCACACGGGCGCCTCACGCGCTCAAAGCCGTGAATTCGGCAAGGTCTGCCCTATCCGGCGCGGCGCGACAGGCCGAAGATCGCAATCCCGGCGAGAACGGCCGAAACCGCCGCGTTCCAGCCCGCGAATGAAAGGCCCAAGAACCGCCAGGCGCCTCGTCGCAGCGGATCACGGGCGTGTCGACAATGCCCTCCGCGCCCCATTCGAGGTTGAACCCGCCGGCGCAGGTGTCCGGACCCGGCCAGAACTTCCACTCGGCGCCGGCGTGATAGATGCCGAGGCCCATGTTGATGAGAAAACCGATCGCGATCAGCAGGAGCACCAGACGGGCAAAGCCGAAGCTCTCCCCGCGCGCGGCGAAGAACGCGACCACGGCTGCGGGCACTCCGAAATAATAGGCGTAGCGCTCTTGGAGACAGAGCGGGCATGGCGCATAGCCCCCGAACTGCTCGAACGCGTGGGCCGTCAGGATGATCAGCAGGGCACCGCCAAAGAGAACGGCACTCACCGCCATCAACTGCCCGGCCAGCGTGTCGCGATCGGTGCTCATGGTCACATCACATATTTGATGAGGACGAAGCCGCCGATCAGCAGCACCACGAACACCACCGAGAGAATGCCGAAATATTTGTCGATGAAGGTCTTGATCGGCGGACCGAACCAATAGAGCAGCCCGGCGATCACGAAGAACCGGATGCCTCGTGCCGCAACGCTGGCAAGCATGAACACGAAGAAGTTCAGTTGGGTCACGCCGCTGGCGATGGTGATGACCTTGTACGGAAACGGCGTCACGCCGGCGATGAACACGATCCACGCGCCATAGTCGTTGTAGCGGGCGGCGAACTCCTCGAACTTCTCGCCATAGCCGTAGAAGTTCAGGATCGGCTCGCCGATCGTGTCGAACAGGAAATAGCCGATGATGTAGCCGAAAATGCCGCCCAGCACCGAGGCGATGGTGCAGATCGCGGCGTACAACCAGGCCTTATGCCGGTCCGCCAGGATCATGGGAATCAGCATGAGGTCGGGGGGCAGTGGAAAGACCGAGCTCTCGATGAACGACACGCCCGCGAGCGCCCAGGGCGCCCGGCGGTGCGTGGCAAGGTCCATCATCTTGTCGTAAGCTCGCCTGAACATCGCGCTTCCTTTAACGGCGTGCCGCCTGCTTGTCTATTCTATCCGTTTGGCGGCTCCACGCCCGTGAAGGCCAGGCAAGCCGGGCCGGCAACAGCCGCGGACGGACTTCAGCTCGAGGATCGATCATGATTTTGACGCGGCGCGACATGTTGGGAACGCTGGCCGTGACCGGGGCGGCCACGCTGATTCCGGGGTTGGGACGGGCTCAAACGACACCGCTCACGAAGCCGATTCCCTCATCCGGCGAGGCCATCCCCATCGTCGGGCTCGGCAGCTGGATCACCTTCAATGTCGGCGAGGACGCGGCCGCCCGCGACGCCCGCACCGAGATCATGCGCGTCTTCTTCGAGGACGGCGGGCGTCTCATCGATTCCTCGCCGATGTACGGATCGGCGCAGCCCGTGATCGGCTATGCGCTCGACAAGATCGGCCACCCGAAGCACCTTTTCTCCGCCGACAAGGTGTGGACTTCCGACGGCGAAGGGGGACCGGCGCAGATCGAGGACTCGCGCGTCCATTGGGGCGTCGACCGTTTCGACCTGTTGCAGGTGCATAATCTCGTCTCCTGGGAAGAGCATCTGGACACGCTGTTTGCCATGAAGAAGGCTGGCAGGCTGCGCTATGTGGGGATCACCACCTCCCATGGGCGCCGCCATGACGAGTTCGAGCGGATCATGCGGGAGCACGACCTCGACTTCGCGCAAGTGACCTACAACATGGCCGACCGTGCCGCCGAGGACCGCATCCTGCCGCTGGCACAGGAGAAGGGCATCGCGGTGATCGCCAACAGGCCGTTCCGCCGCAAGGAGCTGATCGACCGCTTCGAGGGCAAGGACCTGCCGCCCTGGGCGGACGAGATCGGCGCCAAGAGCTGGGCGCAGTTCCTGCTCAAATTCGTCGTTTCCCACCCGGCCATCACCTGCACCATCCCGGCCACCACACGGGTGGACCATGTGCGCGAGAACCTGGCCTCTGGGAGCGCGCCGCTTCCGGACGCGAAGATGCGGGGCCGTATGGCCGACTACATCAAGACCGTCTGATGACGGAGTGGTGGACCTACGAGCCCCGCGATCTTCTGATGTTCTCGCCGGACGTCTATTACCGGCTCTTCGAACTCCACAACGCGGCCGTCTGGCCCGCCCAGATCCTCGCCCTTGCCGGGGGTCTCGTCGGTCTCGTGCTGATCGCGCGGCGCGCATCTTGGGCCGGGCGGGTTGCGGCGGGGGTGCTGGCCGTGGGGTGGGCGGTCGTCGCGGTTGCGTATTTCCACGCCCGCTACGCCTCGATCAACCTTGCCGCACCCTGGTATGGCTGGGCCTTCACGGCGCAAGCCATCTTGCTGGCCCTCAGCGGTGTGGCGCTTGGCCGGCTCGCCTTCACGGCAGACCGCACCTGGCCGCAAAACGTGGGCGTGGCGCTGCTGGTTTTCGCGCTGCTTCTCCAGCCCCTGATCGGCTTGCCCGCGGGCCGTCCCTGGACCGGCGTGGAGCTCGCGGGGCTCGCGCCCGACCCGACGGTCCTGGCCACGCTCGGCGTCGTGTTGGCCGCCGACAGGGTGCGCTGGGAGCTTCTGCCGATCCCGCTCCTGTGGTGCGCCGTCACCGGCGCGACCCTGTGGACTATGGGATCGCCGGAAGCCCTGCTGATGCCCGCGGCCGGCGCCGCCACGCTCCTACTCGGCATCTGGCGGAGCCATCGAGACTGGCGCGACAGCCGGGGCGCCAAGTGTTGACCGGACAGTGTTGACCGGACGCGGCGCTTGACGCATGTTCGCGCCCCTTGGCCCCAGTGGCGGAATGGTAGACGCGACAGACTCAAAATCTGTTGTCCGCAAGGGCGTGCTGGTTCGAGTCCGGCCTGGGGCACCATTCTCCTGAATGATGTTTTCGCAACGCGCCGCCCACGATCACGCGGCGGGCGCTCTCCCCTGCCCGGCCCCGCCGCCCAGGACGAGATCCGCATAGCGCTTCAGTTCGGCGACGTACTTGGGCGCATGGCGGTCGCTTGCGCCGTCCAGATGGTCGGACAGTTTCTCGATCCGCGTTTCCAGCGCGCCCGACCTGACGACGTTGCTGCGGAAAACCGGCGTGACCGTCGCCGTCTCGATATAGGTCTTGTCCGCGCCTGCGAGCGTTCCTTTCGCGAGGGACAGATTGAGCAGAATGCTCAAGGCGATGTAGGGCGCGTCGAACCCCCAGGTGAGCGTCCCCAGCGAATAGGCGATCACAGCGATCCGGTTCGGATCTCTCTTGGTCCGGTAATATTCCACCGGCTGAATGACGTGGGGATGCCCGCCGAGGATCGCATCCGCCCCGTACTCGACGAGCTCATGCGCGGCCGCGACCTGGGTCTTGCGCGGAAAGAACTCGAACTCCCAGCCCCAGTGTAGCGACGCGACGATGAAGTCGCAGCCTTGCGTCTTGCAGTCGTCGATTTGACACTTCACGAGATCGAGTTCGGGCGCCACGAATTTCGAGCTGAGCCGCGATACGTGGATCCGGTATTTCTCGTCGTCCGGCATCTCACGGCCGTTGAGACCAAAGGTTGCCGACGCAAACCCGATTCTGATGCCGTCTTTCGTGATGATCTTGGCGCGACCGTAGTCGTCCCGCGATCGGTTCGTGCCGATATCGACGATGCCGTTCTTCGCAAAGACGGATTGGGTCGTCTCGATCCCTTCGACCCCAAAATCGAACATGTGATTGTTCGCGACATTCAGGGCCGTGAAGGTCTTGCCCCCATAGCCTTTGAGGACCTCGAATTGTCCTTCCGAGCAACATTGCACCGGTGCGCCTCTGTCGCTGACGACTTCCTTTTGCAGCGGTTGCGTGGTGATGGGCGATTCCAGATTGGCGAACGAAATCGACTGTTCGAACAGCAGGTCCGCGACGTTCCCGTAGAGGTCCTCGCTCGAATAAGACAGCCCGTCGGCCTGCACCTGCAAGATGTCGCCGGCGGCGCCCAGGGTGATGACGCGCTCCTTGTCGAACCCCTCCGGGAGCGCGACAATGCTGGCGTCGGTCGCGAGCCATTCGGCGACGCCGTCTTCCATCCGTAGAATAGGATTGGCCGCCTTGTGGACCCAGTAGAAGATGTCGAGTTCGTCCATCTCCTCGAAAGTCGTCGCGGCGTCCTTGTAGGGGACATCCCAGAAGCCGAACGTCTTGGCGAG
Organism: Methyloceanibacter methanicus; assembly: GCF_001723285.1. Taxonomy (GTDB): domain Bacteria; phylum Pseudomonadota; class Alphaproteobacteria; order Rhizobiales; family Methyloligellaceae; genus Methyloceanibacter; species Methyloceanibacter methanicus. The sequence continues at coordinate 403,877 of NZ_LPWG01000011.1, forward strand.
TTTGAGCGCGGTCTCGAGCGCCGCCCGGAGTTCAGGGGAAGTAATCTCGACCGCCTCCGCAGGCGAATAAGGGAGCGTCTTGCTCATACGCGGTCTCCGGCGCCGGTCCATCCAATCGCCGGACTGCCGCGACTGTACTGGACACGCCTCACCGCCGCGACGGAAAGACGGCACCACCGGCTGGGTGAACAGCCGCTGCGTACCGCTCTATTCACCCCAATCGAACCAGGGCGGGCGACAGCGGGCAATTTCGATGCCGGGCTTCCCCATGAGTTCCTTGTAGATCAGGTAAAGATCGGAGTGAATGATACTCATGTCGTCCGGGTTGATCTTTCTCGGCTCGTACCACTCGTGTCCAAAAAACTCTGTATTCCAAATCAGGGGCATCATCACCTCTCCCGGCATTTTCAGCTCCCCCCCGTAATAGTCCATGACGATGCCACGGGGCTTCTCGGGATCCCGCAACAGATGGACGTCGCTGCGCCTCCCGACCAACACATCGCCATTTGGGCGGCGCAACGTCATCGGACTGACGGTGAACATATCCCGTGCAAATATGGCGCGGTGCGCGACCATGTAGCCATTGGGGAGCACCACGCAGGCTCCCCTGCTCAGGAAAATGACAAATATCTCCAATACCGTCCCAAGAGCCACAAGGGCGGCAAATGAGATCAAGATCCATTTCAGAAGCCGCCGCATCATCGGGACTTCTCATAGCGGTAGGCGCTTCGTGCGCGATCCATATGCACCATCGCGCTGAATGTCCCCGTCCAACGGTCGACGATTCGATAGGGCTCTGCGGCCGGCAATTCCGTAGGGAACATGCCGACAGCCCCAATTTGTTCCAGAACTCGGTCTTCAATGCCCATGGGGTCGCGGAATTCGTCGCTCAGTTCATAGTTGATCTCACCACGTAATTCTAACAAGGCGTGTTTGCGCTGGCACGTTCCGTAAAATGCGCCCGTGATCGTCGTTTCGCCTAAGCTGAAGACAATGTCCTGCATCGGGTAGGGCCTGCCGAATTTGCCATCGAATTGACCGCCGATGTTCCGGCGGGCTTCGTCGGCAATTTGGCCGGGAAGGCGCGTGGGTGCGTCGCCCGCCTGGCGCCTGAACTCAGCGACCACGGCCCTGAGATGTCCCGTCTGCCGCACCGTGACGGCTTGCCCCTCACCGAAGAAGTAGTGGCGGATGAAATCCCGATGCCCCCAAGGCGGGCCTCGTCGGAGACGTTCTGCATCTCGATGTCGAAGAACTCGGCCGTGTCGGGGACGTAGGCTTCCGCCCAGCAGCGGCAGCCATAGTCCTCGCCCGGATGGCCCGTGGGCGGCGGATCGTCCCAGGCGAAGATCTTCCCGTCATTGGCGGCGTGCGACGGGCGTACTTTGCCGTCGCCGCGCATGCGCCAAATATAGTGCGTCGTCGGATGATTGTCCGCGACCCGCTCGGCTTTGCCTTCCAGCTCGGCCCCGAGCGCAATGGGCGTGCCATGGCGGAGATAGGCCTCGAAGGCCTTCCGGTATTCGGGGTTCGCGCGGTCGACACGCGATGGATGCACGGCGCGGCCGCCTTGCACGATGGACACCATTCTCGCCATCCTCGTTCGAACGCCAAAGTCTTTCGGCCGCGATTATCGGCGCGATCCTGAGGCCCGGGGACAAGGTGTGGGGAGCGTGGTCCGGCCTGAGATTATCGAGAGGCCGCCCTTACGGCCTCATTCGCCCCAATCGAACCAGGGCGTGTTGCAAGATTCGACATCGAATTCTCCGCTCCGAATGAGCGGGTCGTATATCAAAGACAATCCTATCGCCATGATGCTCAAATCACGGGGCAAGCCGGGTTTCGGTTCGTTCCATTTTCTTCTCTTGGCCGCTCCCAGCCCCTCGTCATCCCAGTACCATCCATTCCAATACCAAATGAGAGGCATCAACTTCTCGCCTGGGAAATTCACCGACACATCCGAGTACCGTAAATAGAAGCGTGTCGGGTCGTCCGGGTCTCTGTCCAAACGAACAAAATCATCTGTTTTGATAAGAACCTTTCCCGAAGAATCTCGCAAAACGAGGTCTGGCATGGCAAGGGGATTGGGATTCAGGATGGAGGCATAGCCGAGCATGTAGCCTCCAGGGAGGACCACGCAGAGCCGGCTATTTGTAACAAACAAATATGCCGGCCAGGCCGCACAAAGCCCGGCAAACACGGCGCATCCAATTAGGACGCGCTTTGACCAGCGCCGGGTCATCTAATGTTCTTTTCAGATCGAAATCCGCTGAGAGAACTGGTCAGAAGAACCCGCGCGTCGAAGCGTGCGCTCCAACGGTCGACAATACGGTACGGCGTAGCGCGAGGGAGCTCCGTCGGAACGGCCCCGACCGCTCCAATCTTCTGCAAGACGTACTCCTCTATATCACCCGGATCCCGGAACCAGTCGTTCAGCGCGAAGTCGATCGTACCTGCAAGCTCCAGCATCGTGTGCACCTGCGTACGCGTTCCTTGGTAAACACCACCAATGTTCGTCTTTCCCAAAATATAGACACGGTGCTCCATCCGATAGCCATTGGTGAAGCCGTTCGTGAATTTGCCGTCTGGTTGACTACGTGCGAAGTCCGCAATTTGGCCAGGGAGTTTCCCGGGATCATGGATGACACGTCGCTCGTAGTCTCTAACGACCGTCTCCAAGTTTCCCGTCTCGCGTAGAGAGACGCCTCGCCCTTCTCCGTTCCAGTAATGGTCCACGTAATCCCACCACCACTAAGGAGGGCCTTCGTCGGAGACGTTCTGCATCTCAATGTCGAAGAACTCGGCCGTGTCGGGAACGTAGGCTTCCGCCCGGCAGCGGCAGCCATAGTCCTCGCCCGGATGGCCCGTGGGCGGCGGATCGTCCCAGGCGAAGATCTTCCCGTCATTGGCCGCGTGCGAGGGGCGTACTCTGCCGTCGCCGCGCGTGCGCCAGATATAGTGCGTGCTCGGACGATTGTTTGCGACCCGCTTGGATTTGCCTTCTAGCTCGCCATCGAGAGCGATGGGCGTGCCGAAGCGCAGATAGGCCTCGAAGGCCTTCCGGTATTCGGGGCCCGCGCGATCGACACGCGATGGATGCACGGCACGGCCGCCGGGCACGAGGGACACCATTCTCGCCATCCTTGTTCGAGAGCCAAGGTCTTTCGGCTGCGATTATCGGCGCTAACCTGAGGCCCGGGGACAAGGTGTGGGGAGTGTAGTCCGGCTTGAGATTGTCAAGAGGCCGCCCTTATGGACTCACTCGCCCCAATCGAACCAGGGCGTGCCACAACTGACCGTACTGCGAGGCCGGCTGCGGCGAAGGCTTACCATCAGATAGGACAGATCGGTGTGGATGATATGCTTGTCCGCCCGGTCCTGTGTTCTGTGCCGGTACCAGCCTCCCGTGAGCGCCTCGTCTCCCAGGAGCGCAAACATGATTTCCTGGCCAGGCATCTTCATGCTTCCACCGTCGAAGACCATGATGACACCTAGCGGCGTTTGTGGGTCAACAAAGAACTCGACAGCCCTTAACTCGCGCACGAGAACCGTTCCATCGGGCCTTCTCAATGTCATGCTTGGGGAGCGATACATGTTCTCGTGAAAGAACGAGACCTGACCAATCATGTAACCGTTCGGCAGGACAACACACTTGCTCCGATCAACGTAGACCATGAACGCGACATAGCAAGCAGCCAGGAAGAGGCACCCTCCGATAGAATAGACCGACGCCTTGAGAAGTCCGCATAGGAACCGCTTGGCTCTACTTGTCAACATGGACGTAGCCGCTCAGTCTGCGGTCGACAAGAACCTTCCCAGAGAAGGTCCCGCTCCAACTGTCAACGATGTCGTAGGGCGCGCCGACAACCTCCGTGGGGAGTCTCACCAGCGGGCTGTCTTGGCTGAGCAGGTATTGTTCTATGCGTCTTTCGACGAAGCTGTTCACGGCGTCACTCCTGGCCCCTAGCTTCTGAAGAACATGGGCGGCAAGTGCCTCCACGCCGATGCTGCCGAGTGCCAGCCCTTCCTTGATATAGCCATCGATCTCGTTGACTCATGGCTGGGCCCCCTCCTCTATGTCCAATGGATCACGAAACGCATCTTTCAGTGCGAAGCGGATCGTCCCGCTCACGTCTAACATGGCATGGTCCCTGTGGGACCGCCCGGTGAACCTCGCAGTGATCGCTGTACGGCCAATACTGAAGACAGCATCCCGCAAATCGAGCGAGGAGGGCAGCTTGCCGTCGAATTGCCGGCCAATGTTCTGCCGTGCAACATCGGCGATCTTGCCGGAAAGTTGTGTGGGATCCTGGATTGCTAGCCGAACATATTCGGCCACCACAGTCTTCAGGTTGCCCGTTTCCCGCACGGTGACGGTCTGGCCGCCACCGAGAAGATAGTGCGTAACAAAGCCCCAACGCTCATCCCAAGGCGGCCCTTCGTCGGAGACGTTCTGCATCGTGATGCCGAAGAACTCATGGGCGTCGGGAACGTAGGCTTCCGCCCAGCAGCGGCAGCCATAGTCCTCGCCCGGATGGCCCGTGGGCGGGGGATCGTCCCAGGCGAAGATCTTGCCGTCATTGGCAGCGCGCGAGGGACGCACTCTGCCGTCGCCGCGCGTGCGCCAGATATAGTGCGTCGTCGGATGGTCTCGTGCGGCTGACTCGGCCTTTCCTTCGAGCGCCACGCGCCCGCGCAGGTCGATGGGCGTGCCATGGCGGAGATAGGCCTCGAAGGCCTTCCGGTATTCGGGGCTCGCGCGATCGACACGCGATGGATGCACGGCACGGCCGCCGGGCACGTGGGACACCATTCTCGCCGTCCTTGTTCGAGAGCCAGAGTCTTTCGGCTGCGATTATCGGCGCTAACCTGAGGCCCGGGGACAAGGCGTGGGGAGCGCTGCGGGTGCGTGGTCTACAATCTTCGTCAAGGCTCCCTATGTAGAGACTGGGTTCGAGCCGGCGGAAGCCGCTTTCGGGCTCTGAAAAGCTTTCCCCCGGCGCCGAGTTCGGCTAGGTACGGGGTTGCTTTTCTCCTTTGCTGCGCACGGCAAGAAAATCGTATCGGGAATTCAGGACGGGCACCGGTGAAACTAGACCGCGAGACCGAGGCGCTGCTCTTTTGGGTTTCGTCATCGACGACGAAGCCGCTGTGGCAGATGGACCATGAGAGTGCCCGGGCGGAATATCGCCGCTCGATCTCCAAGACCGATGTGGGCCCGATCCATATCGGTGCGGTGCGCGATTTCGCGATTTCGGGGCCCGCCGGGCCGATTCCCATCCGTGAATACGTCGCCCCTCGGCCGAGCGGCGCCGGTATTCTGTTCTTTCACGGCGGCGGCGGGGTCCTGGGCGACATCGGCACTCATGACACGCTTTGCCGGGCTTTGTGCCTCGATACGGGCGCGCATGTCTTCTCGGTCGATTACCGGCTCGCGCCCGAGCACCCCTTCCCGGCCGCGGTCCACGATGGCGTCGCGGCCCTGGAATGGCTGACCGCGGCGGCGCGCGATCTCGGCATCGACCCCACGCGGATTGCCGTGGCCGGCGACAGTGCCGGCGGTTCGCTCGCAGCCGTGGCGCTGCACGAGACCAAGGGCCGGCTGGTGGCCCCCGCCGCGGCCCAGCTTCTGATCTATCCGGCGCTCGACCTGCGCGCCAAGCAACCCTCGCGCAGAGATCTCGTCGACCAGTTCCCGATCCCCGAGGACATGCTCTACTGGTTCTTCAACCACTATTTCGGGCTGGCCTGGCCGATTGCGGATCCGCGCGCGATCCCGGCCTTGTACGAGGACGATTCGGGCCTGCCGCCCACGCTGATCGTGACGGCGGGCTTCGACCCCTTCCGCGACGAAGGAGTCGAGTATGCCGGGCGGCTGGCGGCGGCCGGCGTGCCGGTTGAATATGTGTGCTATGAAGGCACCGTGCACGGGTTCATGAATATGGGACGGATGTTGCGCGCGGCCTATCAGAGCATGCGCCAGCGCATGAGCACCTGGTTGAAGGAACAACTCGATGCGCCGGGCGCCTAGACCGGCGAGGGCGCACCGGCGCGTCGCACGCTTCTCGCGCGCCTTGGCGTGGACGACCCCGCGCGCCCTTGCATTGAAAGCCCCGCGCGCCGTCGCCACGTTCGCGGTCGCGATGATCGCCGGTCTCTGTGCGCTCACTGCCGTCCCGGCCGGAGCCCAGGCACCCGCCGAGGACGTACCCAAAGCCGTTCGTCAGGCGATCGAGAACGCGCCGGCCCCGGGGCCCGAGCAAGTCATCGTCGGGGCGTATATCAACGACATCCAGCAGATCGACTTCAAGACCAACAACTATGTCATCGATTTGTATGTCTGGTTCCGTTGGAAATCGCCAGGCATCGACCCGTCCAAGACCATGGAGTTCATGAACCGGTTCGCGTCGGACAACAATCTGCGCGAGGCACTCACCGAAGAACCGGACGAGATTCCCGGCGGGGGTTACTACTCGATCCTCCGCTATCAGGGGCTGTTCTCCACCAAGTTTCAGCTGGCGACGTTTCCCTTCGACACGCAAGTGCTGACCGTGGTGATGGAGGACACGCTGGCCGGCGCCGCGGAGCAGATCTACGTGCCCGACGGCAAGACCCCGGTCATCGTCGATCCGGTGATCACCCTACCGGGCTTCACGGTCGGGACCCCGACCATGACGATCGGGACGAATACCTATCCGACGAATTTCGGCGATCCCACCGTGCCCAAAGCCGAACCCTATTCGCGTATCACCCTCTCCGTTCCGGTCACGCGCCCGGTGGTCGCCATGTCGATCAAGACCTTCGTACCGGTCATCTTGATCGTGGCCTGCGCCCTGCTGGTCTATTTCGTGCGCCCGGCCTATGTGGAAGGCCGCATCGGCCTTGGCATCACCGCATTGCTGACCTTGGTGGCGATCCAGCTGACCGCCACCTCCTCGCTGCCCGATGTCGACTATCTCATGATGCTCGATAAAATCTTTCTGCTCGCGTACCTCTTCATCATTGTCGCCCTGGCGCGCGTGGTCGCAACCTCTTGGCAGGGCAAGGAAAACGAATTGCAGATCAAGCGGCAGGACCGGCGCTGGGCCGCTGTGACCCTCGGCGTCTATCTCGTCGCGAGCATCGCCGTGGTCTGGACTTCCCTGGCGTGAGCCACAGCCATCATGCCGCCTGATGCAGGCCGCCCCCGTTCAGCCGGATCGGCAGTTCGTACACGCCGCGCAGGCCGAAGCGCTTGATCCATTGCAGGTCGTCCGCGCCGCAAGTTCCAGGTTCGGATAGCGCGCATAGAGCCGCGTCAGGGCTGACTGCACCTCCACCCGCGCAAGCTGCATGCCGAGACAGAAGTGGATCCCCGTTCCAAAGGCGAGATGCGGGTTCGGCAGTCTGTCGAGCTTCAACTCGTCCGGCTCGTCGAAGGCGGCCGGATCGTAATTGGCGCCCGCGAGAAGTCCGACGATATTGTCTCCACGCTGAAGCTTTTGACCGAAGAACTCGCAGTCCCGCGCCACGTAGCGGGGCTTGGTGCTCTGCACCGGCGTCGTGTAGCGGCAGAGTTCTTCGGTTGCGCGGTCCATGCGCGCGTCGAGATCCGCGAAAAGGAAGGCCTTTTGCGTCGGGTGTTGCTCGAGTGCGATCACGCTGTCTGTGATGAGATGCGTCGTGGTCTCGAATCCGGCAAAGAGTAACAGGAACACCATGGACAAAAGCTCATCTTCGCTCAGCTTGTCGCCGTTCTGTTCCGCGCGAACCAACTCGCTGATAAGCCCCTCGCGGGGAGTCTTGCGGCACTCCTCGATCTGAGACCGGACGTAGCGCACAACGCCCGGCATCGAGAAGACGATTCGAATCGCGGCAAAGCCGCGAAGCGCCGATGTCATGCGGCCCGCCCAGGCGGCGAACGCATCCCGGTTCTTCTCTGGCAGGCCCAGGAGCCAGCAAATGACCTCCAGGGGAAAGCGCCGGGCGTAGTCCGCCACGAGGTCCACCTCCTCGAGGCCCTCCATATCGTCCAGGATCCGGTCGGCGAGAGCCTCGATCTCCCCGCGCATGCCACGGACGAGGCGCCGCTGAAAGGCCTGATCGACCAGTTTGCGCAAGCGCCGGTGGTCCGGCTCGTCCTTGAGCAGCATATTGTTGCTGAGAATCTTGATGGCGCGCGGCATCCACCAGGACAGGCCCACGACGCCCGACCGGCCAGCGTGCCGGCTTTCCTGCACGAACAAGGCATTGTCCTTCAACATCGCCGACGTGGCGGCATACGTCGTGGCCGCCCATATCCTCCCGACAATGGGCGCCTTCAAGGGCACGACCAGCCCGGCATCGCGGAGGTCCGCGAAGAAGGCGAACGGATCTCGTTTGCCCGCAAGACTCTGAAAGTCCACACGCAGCGGTGCTGCCAAGCTGTGCCGAGTCTGGTAGCTTTCAACCATCGGTTCCGTCTCCAACGCGGTTCACGTCGCCGTCACGATTCCAGCTAGGCAGAATCATGCAGCAACTCATCTCTGCGCTTCCGGCCCTTTGCTACGCCTTCGCCCTGACCTTCGGCTTTCTCGAAATCAAGCAACCGTTCGGCGCCAGCGGCCTCGAACCGGTCCTGCAATGGATGCTGTCGTTGGGGCTCGGCGTGCCGAGTCTTTGGGCTGCGTTCTCTCATGCCGTGTTTTCCGAACGCGTGGCCAAATCCATCGGCTGGGCGCCGAGCCCGTTTCAGAAGGAGATCGCCGGTGCAAATCTCGGGATCGGCCTTGGCGCGATCGCCGCGTCCGTCCTCGGCCCGCAAGCGGCCTGGGCGATAACCTTCGTGGCCGCAGGCTTCCTTTGGAGCGCGGCCGGGGTGCACATTGCCGATATGATTCGGAGCAAGAACTTCGCGATCAACAATTCGGGTCCCATTTTCTGGTGGGACATTCTGACGCCGCTCACGCTTCTCATCGCGCTGCTCATCCTGCATCGCTGAACCAGCATCGCTGAACCTGCGCGCCAAGGCCCATCGCTAGCTAGGACCCGAGCTGCCGCCAGTCGGTCTCGTGCAGATCGATGCCGTAATGGGCTGCCGCCTCGTGATATTGGCGAAGGCGAGATCCCGATCCGCATCGCTGACCCCTTCGACCTGATCGAAGCGCGCCAAGGCGTCCTTCACGTGCGCCGCGTCGGTCAACGGCTCCTTCCGCTGCTTCGGGAAGGCATAGACGGTTTCGGGAAGCTCGGCACGGTCGTGAATGGTGCCGTGCTCGTCATGGGGCATCCACGTCGTTTCCATGGGACTTACTCCTCATCGGCCGCGCCTCGGGCGCCGCATCGTAGTGGACTGCCAACCATATGGTGGGCGGGTCGCTCTGTGTCCAGGTCACCCGGTGGCGGCAATGGGCCGGGAGGACGAGCCAGTCCCCCGCCACGAGGGTGCGATCTTGGCCTTCGCCGTCGATGCGCAGCCGCGCGGCCCCGGACGCAAGCAGCACGAATTCGTCGCGCGCCTGATCGTACCACTCCCCCTCGGGCGTGATCTGGCCTGTCGAGACGATCCGCTCGACGCGCAGACCTGGCCTCTCGACCAGGCAGTCAAAGACTTCCGCCGCTTGGGGGCCTGCCGGGAGCCCAGCGCAGAGCGCGCCGGACCGGATCGCCGAGGCCTCCTTGGCGGCGCCGTCAGGGTGCAAGAGTCGTCACCTGGTAGAAGCGCTCCCGCCACGTGCCCTCGGTCTTCGCCATGATCGAGGTGACGAAGACCTTGCTGTCGACGGGTTTGCCCTCATAGGAGCCCTCGAGCTTCGCGGTCAGCGTGCGCATCGCGCTGTCCGGCCCCAGGAAGACGACGGTCGGCTCGCTGAGATCGGTTTGCTTGATCTTCGTCTTTGGCAGCCCGGCGATCATCTGCTCCACGGATTCCGGCCCTGGACGATAGGGCAAGATGCCGATGTGATCCTCGGTCATCAGCGCCTTGATCGTGTCGGCGTCCTGTTTCGCGAAGGCCTCGTCCAGCCGGCCGACGACGGTGTCGATGGCTTCGACATCGGCGAGGCGCTCATCGGCGACGGCGGGCAGCGACAGAAAGACGAAGGTCAACGCGGCGGCGAGACATCTGAACATGCTAAGCTCCCATCAAGGTCGTCATCGACTGGCGACCGCTATTTCATCCTGTCGTGCGCATTAGCACAACAGCACGTCGATGCCATAACGCCCGTCGAGCCGATGACGCCCGTCAAGCCAGTGCCCGCCGCGAAACCGATGTTGAACGCCATGACCCGCGACCGGCCGATTCTGGCGGGCAAGGCGGCCCTGTTGATCGTCGACGTGCAGAATGGAAACTGCGGGTCCGCTGCGGCGGCGCGGCGCCCCGAATTGCAGGCCGCGCTGACGAATCGGGTCGTCCCGAATATCGCGCGCCTGCTCCGCACCTTCCGGGGCGCCGAGCTTGAGGTGATCTACACGGTCATCGAGAACCTAACCGCGGACGGACGCGACCGCAGCCTCGACTACAAGCTCTCGAACATGGGTTTCCCGAAGGGGTCGCCCGAGGCCCAAGTGCTCCCGGCGATCGCACCACAAGGCGACGAACTCGTGCTGCCCAAGACCTCTTCGTCCGTGTTCAACTCCACCACGCTCGACTATCTCTTGCGCAATATCGGCATCGAGGACGTCTTTGTCGCCGGCTGCCTGACCGATCAATGCATCGATCATGCGGTGAAGGACGGCGCGGATCGCGGCTACTACATGACCTGTATCCACGACGCCTGTGCCGCCGAAACGGAAGAGCGCCATCGTGCGGCCCTCGCCTGCTTCCAAGGCTATTGCCGGATGGCGAGCACCGAAGAGGTGATCGGCTTGCTCGCCGCCGACTGACCGGTTTTAGTTCGGCGCGTTCAAAACCTTGATGTCGTAGGGTTTCAGTTCCTTGGTGGTCTTGAGGAAATCGGTGATCTCGTTGACACCGTCCACCGTCGCCGACGACCACAGATTCGTCGTGCAGGTCGTGTCGGTATAGGTGTCGGTCACCACCAGATACGGCCCCTGGTTCCGGTCGACCGTGCAGGCGCAGGACGCCTTGGTCGGGTCGTCCTCATCGACGATGCACGGTTTGTCGAGGCACCAAGCCCACGGACGGTCGTTGTTGCAAGCCGCGTAGCTCTTGATGGGATAGTAGCGCGAGCTGATCTCGGTGCCCTTGTCGGTCTCCACTTTGCCCGTACACGGCTTTTCACCGGCCGAATAACCGGTCCTCACGTCGCAAGCGCAGGACACGGTCTCCGTGCTGCCGTCGGTGGGCGTACAGGCCGCGGTCGTGCACAACGCATAGGTGCTCTCGCAAAGGACAAAACTGTCCTTCCCACCTTCATCGCAGCCAGCGAGCGCGAGACCGCCCAACGACAGAAACGAAACGGCAAGGATCGTCTTCCACATGGCCACGTACCTCCCCCATGACTTTAGCACTGTCATCCTTACCCGAGAGCCGCAACCGGCGACAGCGTTGATCCGCCGTTATCACCAAACCCGTCAGTAGATTTCGGCGTAGCGCGCGCAAAGATCCTCAGGCGACAGATCGGCCACGTACGCCGCTTCCGACCGCTTGTGCCGCAGATAGGCTTCGAAGAAGACCGGACCGAACCAGGACTTCAGGGCCGCGCTCTCTTCCATGACATCGAGAGCTGCGGTCAAGGAAGTCGGCAGAGCCGCCTCGGTGTCTGGGAGCGTCAGTTCTCGCGCGATGCCGTCGGCGCCGGCGAAGATCAGCGCGCCGAGCGCCATGTAGGGGCTCGCGGCCGCATCGCACACGCGAAACTCCAAATTGAATTGCGCATTCTGCTGCTCCTGGCCTTCGGCGTCGAAGACCGGACAGATGCGCAAGGAGGCGCTGCGATCCTGAAGCTTGAGGTCCGCCACGGTAGGGGCCCAGCGGTTCGGTGTCAGCCGGAAGTACGAGACGGGCGACGGCGCGGTGACCGCGCACAGAGCCGGAAGGTGATGCAGCACACCGGCGGCGAAGTGCATCGCTACAACGCTCAGCCCCATCGGACCGTTCGGATCGCGCGTCACCGGCGCGCCCGACGCGTCATGCAGGCTGAAATGGATGTGCACGCCGTTGCCGGCCCCGTCCGCGACGGGCATCGGCGAGAAGATGGCTCTGTTCTCAAGACGAAACGCGGCGCCGCGCGCCATCTCGCGCGCGATCACGGCGGCATCGGCGGCGCGGAGCGCCACATCGGGGCCGACCGTCATCTCGAACTGGCGCGGACCGTACTCGGCGAGAAAGGAATCCGGGTGGACGCTTGCGGCGCGGATAGCCGCCATCAGCATCTCGCCGAACACGCCCTGCCGCCGGAACGCGTTCAAGCTATAGGCATGGCCGGGCACGTCCTCGACGCCGGTATAGACGAACTCCTGCTCGAAGGCCGCGAGCAGCTCCAGACCGCTCGCGTCTTTTAGGGCCTCGGCCGCCCGGCGCAGGAAGGTCCGCACGCAGCACGCCCAAGGGCTTCCGTCCGTGTTGCGCACATCGCCCAGAAAGAAGTGCTCCGGCGCCGACCCGTCACGAAAGTCCACATGCACCTCGGCCGAGGGATCGGGCACGATCATGAGGTCTCCGGCGGTCCCGAAGGGCGTGTCGAGGATCGGCCCGAAGCAGGTCTGCATGAGATTGGAGTGCGTCCAACCGATGCCGATCTTTCGCCGCGCCGGCAATTCGGTGGACGGAAAGCCCTTGCCGCGGACAAGCCCGGCAATGTCGCAGGTTCCCACGAAGGTCAAATCCTCACGCAGCATGACACCTCCCAACGTCCACGATACGAGGACGTCAGTCTATGTCAGCCGTGCGGAAATTGGAGCCGCAATCGCCGGTACCGCATGCGAGGGGGTTTGCTAGCCCGCCCGCGTTTGCGCCCCGGCCGTCTTGACCCACGCGGCAGACAGGGACTGCAGTTCGCGCGCCTGGGCCTGCACGGCGCCGATGTGATTGAACCAATAGGCGACACCGAGTTGCATGGCTTCCATCGGCGTCTTGGCCCCCGCCAAGTCGCGCGCGAGTTCCAGGCCGGCGCTCACATTGGCTTGGGCAATATCCACCAGCTTGGTGTTCATCGCGACGGCGGCCGGAACGGCGGCCTGGAGCGACAGCCCCAATGTCGGGACGGCCGGCGCTGCCGTCTGCTCCCGGCCGGCGGTCTTGGCCGATGCACGCGGTTTGGCCGATGCGCGCGGTTTGGCCTTGCGTGGCTTGGATGGCGGCGGCGGCGTCACGGATGTCGACACGCCCTCCGCCTTGGTCCGTTTCGAGGTTGCCTTGGTCCTGGCCGAGGCCCTCTTGATCGCGACCTTGGCCGGCGCCGTGGCGGCTGCGGTGGACGCTTTGCTCTTGCTCTTCGGCTTGGCCGTAGCCGGCTTGGAGACTTTTGGCTTTGCTGGCGGCTGGCCTTCCGGTGCCACCTTCATCGTATCCTTTGACATCACTCGATCCCCGCTGTCGGTACGGAACACACACCCCACATTTCGCCGGGCAACGATCGGCATGGAGAATCCCAGTCTATCAGACTATGCGGCCAGGGCGATTTCGCGGCGGCGCGTTCCCGACAGCATGGCGTCACGCCTGTTGCACGGGCCAATCTGGTTCACCAGGAGCCGGCGGGATGGCATTCGCGCAAAACCTCGCGCAATGCGTCCCGATGTCCGACCATAAGGAAAGATTAGCGGCGAAGGGTAAACAAGACGTACCGGCGGCGGGTTCCCGCGGTACGAGAACCTATGCCGCGCCACGGCGACGTCCGCCGCGGGACTTGCGCGCACGCCAAAGCGCCCGGCATTTGATAAAAAGGTTCCAGAGAAGGAAGGCCAGCAAGGCGGCGAACATCATACTGAAGGCGACAATCAGCATCGCTGGCAACCCGCGAAGAACGGACCGTGGCTCATGCCCCTATCGCCCGTTTACACCCCATTGACCATGACAATCGCCACAGACCCCGCCTTTTTCCGACTTCTTGCCGAGAGTTACAAGCGGTTGCTTGCCCATGATCCGCCCTTTCTCGGGGCCCCCGGGCGGGACGGCCCGCACTGGCTTTATGCCCGCGCGCAATCCTGTGTCCTCGCCCATAGTACCGCAGTCGATCCGCTTTTCATCTATGCCAACAAGGCGGCACAGAGCCTTTTCGAATACGGTTGGGATGAGATCGTGGGCCTGCCCTCACGCCTGTCCGCCGAGGCGCCCGACCGGGCGGAACGGCAGCGCCTCCTCGATGCCGTGACACGGGACGGTTTCGCGACTGGATATCGCGGCGTGCGGATCTCGAAATCCGGACGCCGCTTCCGCATTGAGGACGGCGTCCTATGGCAGCTGCGCGACGCCAGCGGCACGCTCCACGGCGTCGCGGCAACCTTTAGCCATTGGACGTTCTTGAAAGAGGGCTGACTAGCGGTAGCCCGCGGCCTTCAAAGCAGACTTGCAGGTCTGGGAAAGGCTGCCTTGCTTCTGCCGCATGCAGACTTCCAGCTGCTTCGAGCCGATCGTCTTGTCGCTGCAATGCCGCTTGTAGTCAGCCTTGCAGCTCGCGCGAATGGCCTTGGTATACGCATCGGCCTGGGCCGCGCCGGCGAAAGAGACAGCCGTCAGGCCCGCGATCAATAGTCCAGAAAATACAGTCTTCATATTTCAAAGTCCCTTTGTTCCCGGCAGCGCAACCTACCAAACGACCGTCATCGCGCAACCCCGGTTTCCAAAACATGACGTCAATTTCAAGAAAGCGGCGGGTTTGTGGACGTGGCGCAACAGCGCACCGGGACATTTTTGCAACCAATCCTGGCGTTTCCCTTGGCCGCTGGCCCCGAATCGCGCCCGTGCCGCAAACGGACATATTCCCCCGCCACAATAGGTGGGCCCGACACCGCTCACTTCGCCCGGAACCGTACCGCGCGCCATGCTGAAGCCCACGAAAGCGCTCCGTTCAGGACTCCCGCCGGGTCCAAAAGGGACGTTGATCGGGGGCGTTGCGGAGAAATTCGGCGACGGGCTGCTCGATTTCTTTCTCGAGACCGCCCAAACCTACGGCCCGGTCGCCAGCGGGCGCGTTGGGCCAAATCGCTTCTTCTTGGCCTCTGATCCGGCGCTCATCGAGCAGGTCCTCGTCCGCGACGCCAGACACTACAAGAAGCACTTTGGCGTCCGCGCGTTCATCCCCGCGCTCGGCAACGGGCTGGTGACAAGCGAGGGCGCGTATTGGCGCGGCCAGCGCAAACTCGTGCAGCCCGCCTTCATGCGCGCGCGCGTCCGCCGCTATGCGCCCGTCATGGCTGCGATCACCGAGCAGATGCTGGACGCCTGGTCGCCCGGCGATCAGCTCAAAATCAATTTTGAATTTAGCAATCTGACGAGCCAGATCGCCCTGAAGACCCTGTTCGACCTCGACGATGCGGGCGACAGGCAGCACTTCACCGATACTCTCAACCTTGCCTTCGACATCATGATGGCCCGTCTAAGCCGCGTGCTGAAGGTGCCGCTTTGGTTTCCGACCCCTGAAACGCTACGCCTCAACCGGGCTATCGCGGAGCTCGACCGCACCGTGCTCGGCTTCATCGCGGCGGGCCGCGCGCGCGAACGCTCCGGCGATGATCTGCTCTCGCGCCTGCTGGCGGCGACACGCGAGGACGGATCGCGGATGAGCAACCGCGAATTGCGTGACGAAACCATGACCCTCTACCTCGCCGGCCACGAAACCACGGCGCTCGCGCTCACCTGGACCTGGGTTCTTCTCTCCCAGCATCCGCACGTGGAAGACAAGCTCGCCGCCGAGTGGGCCCGTGTGCTGGGCGGCCGCACCCCGCGGCTGGAGGACATGGAGCGCCTCCCCTACACCCACGCCGTGCTGACCGAATCCATGCGGCTCTATCCGCCGGTCTACGTGATCGGCCGCGAGGCGACGACCGATCTCGAACTCGGGGGCTACCGCGTGAAGCGAGGATACACTGTCCTCATGAGCCAATGGGTCAACCATCGGGACCCGCGCTACTTCCCCGAACCCGAGCGGTTCCATCCCGAGCGCTGGGAGGACGGCCTCGCCAAGCGCATTCCGAAATTCGCCTACTACCCGTTCGGCGGCGGTCAGCGCATCTGCGTCGGCAACGCCTTCTCACTCCTGGAAGCGGCAATCATCCTTGCGGCCGCGGGCCAGCGCTTCCGGTTCCGCGTCGACGCCGACGCGGATCTCCGATTCAAGCCGCAGATCACGCTCATGCCGGCGGCCCCGATCCCTGTGACGCTCGAAGCCCGCTGAACGGCGTCTAGTACTTACTCTTCTTCTTGGTCTTGCCCGGCGTCGGCGCCGCATCGGCGATGCAGTTGGTGATGTAGCTTCGCGCTCGCCGGCACGGAGCGGCGGGGTCACGGCGTTCGCCTTCTTCTCGCAAGCATTGCGTACCGCATTCGAGACGGCGGCCTGCGGCGCCGGCATGGCAACGGTGAGAATTGCCGCCGTCGCCAATGTAGCAAGAGCAATTGCGGTGCCTCTACTTGTCATTACACGCCTCCCTAGGTTGATTGTGTTGTCTCGCACTATATCACCCTGGTAATGCGGTGTTAGCGTGCCTACATGACCGCTACCACCGCCCTGGTGGCTGGCCCACGCCCGTGGGCATGGAGGGATTTGGGGCGACACAACGGGGAAATGTCGCCGAATTGTCATCGACCATCACAATAAGTGCATCGAGATGTAGCGTTTCTGCGAGCGGAGGCAGTCATGAACTTTGGAGATGTAGTCGGCGAGTTGATCCGTCAGGGCGTATCGCCCCAGACGCAACAGCGGGTCGAACAAGCAACGGGGCCAAACGGCCTCGGTAGCGCGGCGGGATCGGCCGATCTCGGCGCATACTGGGAAGCGTCCTCGGTGGCGCATCCTCGGGGTCCGGGTCCTCCAGCGGCGGCGCTCGGGCGGTCTCGGCGATGTGCTGGGCAGCCTTCTGGGCGGCCAAAGCGGCGATACAGGCGGACAGAGCGGCGGCCAGGCAGGCGGGCTTGGCGCCATCCTCGGCAGTGTGTTGGGCGGCGGACAGTCCTCGGACACGCAACCGTCGGGCGGACAGTCCTCCGGCGGTGTCGGCGACATTCTCGGGAGCTCGGGAGCATGCTGGGCTCGCCCAGCGGCGTTGGCGGTCTGAGCAAGGGCCAGCTCGGCGGCCTGGGTGCCCTGGCCGGCGCGCTCCTCGGCGGTGGAGGCGGCGCGACCAAGGGTGCGGTCGGCGGCAGCGCCATGGCCATTCTCGGCACGCTGGCCCTTTCGGCCCTCAAGAACTGGCAGGCCCAATCGGGCGAGGCAGGCGCCAACGCCCTCGGCCTCACCGAGACCGAGGTGAAACAGATTTCGGCCCCGGAAACCGCGGAGCTGTGCCTCCTCGGCATGATCGAGGCCATCAAGTCCGACGGCCAGGTCTCCCAGAGCGAGATCGAACGCCTGACCGGTAAACTCTCCGAAGGCGGGATCACCGAGGAGGAGAAGCAGTTCGTGCAGGCAGCGATGTCGAAGCCACAGGATCTCGCCGGTCTGGTGAAAGCCATTCCCAATCCGGAAGTGGGCATTCAGGTCTATGCGGCCGCGCTGATGGCGATCACCGTCGACACGCCGGCCGAGAAGGTCTTCCTGAAAGGTTTGGCCGACGGCGCCGGCATCGCACCCGACGCCGTCGCCCGGCTGCATCAGATGGTCGGCGCACCGGCGGCCTAGGCCGCGACGGTCTGCGGCGAGGAACCGAGGAGCGACCGCCGGCTGCGCTTGCATGACAAGCGTTCCGGCGGTCCTCTTCAAAGAGGCTCTCGAACGTTTCGAGGACCTGACATTCGAGGAAAGGACACGACATGGGTTTTTTTGATTTCGTCAAGAACGCGGGCAAGAGCATTTTCGGATCGAGCGCGGATGCCGCGGAGACAGATGCGGCCGAGGCCATCGCCAAGGAAGTCGGCGATCCGAGCCTGGCCGACAAGATCAAGGTCGAGGTCGACGGCGAGACCGTGAAGGTGACCGGCGACGTGCCCGACCAGGCAACGCGTGAGAAGATCATCGTGGCCGCCGGCAATGTGGAAGGCATCTCGAAGGTCGACGAAGACCTGAAACCCGCCGACGACAGCCCCGAAGGCAAGTTCCACACGGTCGTCAAAGGAGACACGCTCTGGGCGATCGCCGAGAAGTCCTATGGCGACGGGTCCAAATACATGACCATCTTCGAGGCCAACAAGCCGATGCTCTCGCACCCGGACAAGATCTATCCCGGACAGGTGCTGCGCATCCCTACGGCCATGGTCTAGTTTCGTCGACCAGGACCGCCACTGCGGCGCGATGCCCCGCATCACGCACCCGTTCCAAGTACGTACATGAACGCAAGACGGCGGCCCCTCCAGGCCGCCGTTTTTATGTGGGCGCCGACTCGGGACACCCGGAGAGCTAGGGCAAAGGAGCCGTCCGCCCTTTGGGCGACTGGTCGCCCCGCCTCGCTTTCGAGACCCGGCGCGCCGGAACCGAAATCTGTTTGCGAACCAAGACGGCTGCCGGGGTCAAGGGCGTACACCGGTTTACGAAACGGCAAGCCTTGCGGCCGCGTTGTGGCGTGTACGCCACAAAGCCCCCAGAAATTGCCGAGATTCGGTCGAGCGACCGCCCTGTTCCCCTGCCACAAAGACGGAACTTGAGGGAGTGGAGCAACGAGATGTCTATTCTATCGCTATTGACCAGCGTGACCTTGGTCGGACTTGTCTACGGATTGAGCTTTCTGCCGTCCGCATCGCTGGAGCGGACCGACGACGAGGTGGGGCTCGGCCTGATCGAACGGGTCGTGTCGAACCACGAGGCCGCCGGCGAGGAGAAGACCGACGCCTAAGGAACCTGATCCCGATTAGGCGCGGACACAAAAATGGCCGGGGCTCACCCCGGCCATTTTGTTTGCGCTACCGCTTCGCTACTTGAGCGCTCGTTTGCCTGCGCTACCGGCCTTCGGCCTACTTGAGCGCCTTGTTGTTTGCACTACCGCTTCGCTACTTGAGCGCTCGGTTATTCGCATAACCGCGTTGCGCGACTAGCCGCTGATCTGGGCGGCCTTGTCGAGCAGAGCCTGCGCCTGGCGGATCGAGGCGATGTCGATCAGACGGCCGTCGAGCGACACCGCGCCCTTGCCTTCCTTCGCCGCCTGCTTCATGGCATCGACGATGCGCTGCGCCTTCTCCACCTCGGCCGCGGCCGGCGAGAACACCTCGTTGGCGAGCGGAATCTGCGAGGGGTGAATGGCCCACTTGCCCTCGAAGCCCAGAACCGCGCCACGCTTCGCGGCGGCCTTGTAGCCGTCCGGATCGGAGAAATCGCCGAACGGACCGTCGATCGGACGCAGGCCATAGGCACGGCAGGCAACCATCATGCGCGACAGCGCATAGTGCCAAGGGTCGCCCCAATGGTACTGGCGGTTTGCGGCCTCGTCGGCGTCGGTCAGAACGCCGTGATCCGGGTGCGGGCCGCCAATGCCGACGGTGCGCGCGCGGGTCGACGCGGCGTAGTCGGCGACGCCGAAGCTCATGGCCTCAACGCGCGGGCTCGACTGGGCGATGGCCTCAACATTGGCCATGCCAAGCGCCGTCTCGATCAGCAGCTCGAGGCCGAGCTTCTTCTCGTACTTCTTGTACTGCTCGACCTGGGTGACGAGCATGTCGATGGCGTAGACGTCCTCGGGCACGCCGACCTTGGGGATCAGGATCATGTCCAGGCGCGGGCAGTTCTCGAGAACGTCGATCACGTCGCGATAGGCGTAGTGGGTGTCCAGACCGTTGATGCGGATCATCATGGTCTTGTTGCCCCAGTCGACGTCGTTCAGGCCCTGGATGATGTTCTTGCGGGCCTGCTCCTTGTCGTCGGGCGCGACGGCGTCCTCGAGATCGAGAAAGATCACGTCGGCGGCGCTGGCGGCAGCCTTCTCGAACATGCCGGGGTTGGAACCGGGCACCGCCAGCTCCGAACGGTGCAGGCGCGGCGTTGCCTGCTGAATCAGCGTAAAGCTCATGTCATTCTCCTCCTGGTTTAACCTGTGGCGCCGAGACCGGCGGCCACGGTATTGATGGAGAGCAGCAACGCGGATTTGAAAGCATCGCGTTCCTGCTCGTTGTCGCTCGCCCTAAAGCGGCGTAGTAATTCGACCTGCTCGCGGCTGACCTGATTGACCGTGGGCAGCCGTTCGGCCAGAGAGGCCCGGAACTGTTTGAAGCGCTCCCCGGGGAAGGTGCTGCCCGACAGCCTCAGGACCATCTCCGTGGTGAGGGCATATTCCTTCTCGATCATCGAGAAGATCGTTTCCCGCACCCGCGTGTCGGCGACAAGGCTGGCATAGTCCCTGGCAATATCGAGATCCACGAGGGCGAGCGCCTTCTCCACCTCGTCGATGATCAGACGGAACAGACGCGACTGATCGAACATATCGGCCAAGAGCTTCTCGCCCTTGTCGCCGCGCACGTCGAGAAAGCTCAGGAGCGCACTTCCAACGCCATACCAGCTGGTGATGATGTGCCGGTTCTGGGCCCAGGCGAACACCCACGGAATCGCACGCAAGTCCTTCAGCGAGCTGGCGCCGAAGCGCCGCGCGGGACGCGACCCGATATTGAGAAGCGAGATTTCCTCCAAGGGACTTGCCGCCTGGAAATAGCCAACCAGATCGGGGCTGGAAAGCAGCTTGTCATAGGCAACGCGCGACAGCCCCGACAAGGCTTCAAGCGCATCGTCGAACTCGCCGCTCGGCTTCAGCGCGGCCTCCTGTTCGGACTTCAAGGCATGCTGAAGCACGCTTGAGGCGAGAAGCTCCATCTGATAGAGCGCCGTCCCCTTGTTCGCATATTTGGAGGAAACGACCTCCCCCTGCTCCGTCACGCGGAACCGCCCGCGGATCGAGCCCGCGGGTTGGGCCGCAATGGCCCGGCCCGTCGGCGCGCCGCCGCGCGAAACCGAACCGCCTCGCCCATGAAAGAACGAAATCGGCGTCCCCGCATTCTCGCCCACGCGCGTCAGATGCGACTGAGCCTTGGCGAGCTCCCAGTTCGAGGCAACGAAGCCGCCATCCTTGTTGGAGTCCGAGTAGCCCAGCATCACTTCCTGCAGACCGCCCTGCCAGTGCGTCGAGCGGCGGATCAGCGGAATTCCCAAGGCTTCACGCATGATGGCGGGCGCGGCACGAAGGTCATCGATGGTCTCGAACAGCGGCACGATCGGCAGAGAGCAAATCTCCGTCCCCGCTGCATCCAGGAACAGGCCGCCATGCTTGGCGAGCAAGTAGGCCCCGAGGATGTCGTCGACCGATCGGGTCATGGATAGAATGAACGACCCGTAGGCATCGGGATCGAGACCACGGCGAATCTCGGCCGCTTGCGCGAACATCGCGATGGTCTCCTGCGCTTCCGGCGGCACGGGCTCGCCCGACCGGTCGGTCGGAAGGGGCCGCGCCAGGGCGCGCAAGAGCCAAGCCCGCCACTCCGGCGAGCCAAGCTCCGGCGGATCGCCCTCGGCGTGGCCCTCGCTCGTCCACCACAGGGCTTGCACCGCCTGCGTGGTCCGCGTCGTGTTCTCGCGAAGGTCGAGCCGTACGGTCGAAAACCGGAACAGCTCCACGGCCCGCCTTGTTGGCCGGACCAAATCGGCGGCCAGGGTCGGACTGTTGGCGTCCGTCAACGCGCGCTCCATGCGCCGCAGGTCGTGAATCAGCTCGTCCGCGTTCCCGTAATGGGGGGTGCCGACTTCGAGCTCGCCACCATCGGCGCGCAGGATGGTCGCGTCGAGCTTGCGCAAGATGCAGGTGAGGTACTGGCGATAGGGCTCGCCCGGATTGCGTTGGGTGATGCTCTCTTCCGCGCCGCTCGCCCGCAACTCGCGCGCAAGATCCTCGCGGAACGCTCCCGGGATCGGCAGAACGCTCTGGGTGATAGACAACGACCGCGCGAGCGCGGTGAGCCGCTCCCGATAGTGATGCAAGCAGGCGAGCGCATTCTGGCGCAGCGCCCAGCCCGTGACGTCCGTGGTGACGTAAGGGTTGCCGTCGCGATCGCCGCCGATCCAGGATCCGAATTGGAAGAAGGGCGGCAGGTCGAAGTCTTCGTCCGGGTAGTTCTGCCGGAGGGTGCGCTCAAGCAGCTCCATCATCTCCGGCGCCTTCTCGAACAAGGTCTCGTCGAAGAAATGCAGACCACGGAGCACCTCGTGTTCGACCGTGGGCTTCTGCAGATGAAGCTCTCCCGTCATCCAGACGAGTTCGATCTGATCGCGAATGTCGGCAAGAATTGTCTGCTGCTCGCGCTCGGTCCAACGAACGCCCTCGAGCTCCCGGAGCAAAAGGTAGATCTTCCGGTATTTCTCGAGCACGGTGACGCGCTTCGACTCGGTTGGATGGGCGGTGATGACCGGGCGGATGCGCAGGGTTTGCAGCAGCGTCTCGATCCTTTTCGGCCCGACGCGGCGTAGCGTGCCCCGGTCAGGACGTGGTCGAACGTGCCGAGAAGCGCGTCGCGACCGCGCGTGCGTTCGATATAGCGGCGCCGGCGCATCGTAGCGTTCTGATCGGCAATGGACAGCAGTTGGAACCAGATCCCTTGCGCCGAGAGAACGCGGGCCATGAGTTCGGGTGAGAATTCCGAAATGGATTTCTGGGCCCCGCCGGTCAGGACCGGCTCGAGTTCCGGCTGGTGGCGCCGGACAACGTCCAATAGGAGTTCGAACAGGATGTTCGCCGCGTCGTTCGGCGATGTGCCAGTGATCCGGGCTGCGGTGCCAGCGTCGGCCACCACATCGCCCTCTCTCACATCCTCGTCCATGATAAACGCTCGCACTCCGATCTCACCGACCGGTCTTCTCACTCGAAGCCGAATGGCTCATGCGACACCCAGCACCCTCTGGCCCCATCGCCGGTTCGGGCGGCAATCGGGGCGCGGCGGGGCCGAACGGTCCCACCGGCAATCGTTTGTTATCCGGAAAAAGCCGGACACACCATCGGCCTCGTCTGCGACCCCGGTCTGTCCGGCGCTTTCCTTAGAGCCCCAGCACCTTCGCCACGGTCGATCCGAACTCGCTCGGATTCGGCGCGACGGTCAGCCCGTTGGCCTTCATGATCTCCGCCTTCTCGGCCGCACTGTCGCCGACCGCCGAGATGATGGCGCCGGCATGACCCATACGGCGCCCCTTGGGAGCGGTCAGGCCGGCGACGAAGCCGACCACCGGCTTCGACATGTTGTCCTTGATCCATGCGGAAGCCTCGGCCTCCTGAGGACCGCCGATCTCGCCGATCATCAGCACGGCGTCGGTCTCCGGGTCCTCCTCGAACAGGGCAAGGTGATCGAGGAACGACGAGCCGTTGATCGGATCGCCACCGATACCGACGGACGTCGAGATACCGATCCCGTGCTCCTTCATCTGCGCGGCGGCCTCATATCCGAGCGTACCGGAGCGCGAGATCACGCCCACATTGCCTTGCAGATAGATGTGGCCGGGCATGATGCCGAGCATGGACTTTCCTGGGCTGATGATGCCGGCGCAGTTGGGTCCGACCATCATCGTGCGGCGATCGCGCGGATAGCGCATCAGGTAGCGCTTCACGCGCATCATGTCCTGAGCCGGAATGCCGTCCGTGATGGAGCAAACGAGGTGAATGCCCGCGTCCGCACATTCCATGATGGCATCGGCGCAGAAGGCCGGCGCAACGAAGGTGATGGAGGCCTCCGCGCCCGTCTCCTTGACCGCCTCCTTGACGGTATTGAAGAGCGGACGGTCGAGGTGACGGCCACCGCCCTTGCCCGGCGTTACGCCGCCGACGACGTTGGTGCCGTACTCGATCATTTCCTTCGCGTGGAAGGTTCCCTTGTCGCCCGTCATGCCTTGGACGATCACCGGGGTCTTTTCGTCAATCAAAATGCTCATTGCGTGTCTCTCCGATGCTCGTCCTTACGCAGCCTGCAGCTTGCCCTGGCAGGCCTGAACGGCCTTCTCGGCGGCCTCGGCCAGGGTGTCGGCCGTGATCAGCTTGAGCCCGCTCTCCTGAAGGATCTTGCGGCCCTCCTCGACATTGGTACCGGCAAGGCGCACGACGAGCGGAACCTTGATATCGAGATTTCCGCAGGCCTGAACCACGCCCTTGGCAACCCAGTCGCAACGGTTGATGCCGGCGAAGATGTTCACCAGGATCGCCTTCACGTTCGAGTCGGAGACCACGAGCTTCATGGCCGTCTCGATGCGGTCCGGCGAAGCGCCGCCACCCACGTCGAGGAAGTTGGCCGGCTCGCCGCCCGCATGCTTGATCATGTCCATGGTGGCCATGGCCAGACCCGCACCGTTCACGATGCAGCCGATATCGCCCTCGAGGCCGATATAGTTGAGATTGTGCTCCGCGGCCTGGGCCTCGCGCGGATCCTGCTGCGAGGGGTCGTACATGTCGGCCACGTTGTGGCGGCGGAACAGCGCGTTGTCGTCGAACGACATCTTGGCGTCGAGCGCGAGAACGCGGTCGTCCTTGGACACGACCAGCGGGTTGATTTCCAGCATCTGGGCGTCGCAGTCGCGGAACGCGCGGTAGGCGTTCATGATCGTCGACACGCAGCTCTGGGCTTGCTTGATGCTGAGACCGAGCTGGAAAGCCAGCTCCCGCGCCTGGAAGGACTGCAGGCCCACGGCCGGCTCGACGATGACCTGAAGGATGGCATCCGGATTGGTCTTGGCGATCTCCTCGATCTCCATGCCGCCTTCCTGCGACGCGATCACCCGGATACGCTCGGCCTTGCGGTCGAGAACGTAGCCGAGATACAGCTCGCGCTCGAACGGCTCGGCCGCTTCGATATAGACGCGCTGAACGGGCTTGCCCTCGGGACCGGTCTGGTGCGTCACCAGACGCTTGCCGAGCAGTTCCTGGGCCGCCTCGCGCACCTCGTGATAGGTCTTGCAGATCTTGATACCGCCGGCCTTGCCGCGCGCGCCGGCGTGAATCTGAGCCTTGACCGCCCAGCTCCAGCCACCGAGCTCCGTCGCCGCGTAAACGGCCTGATCGGGACTGAAGGCCACGGCGCCTTTCGGCACCGGCACGCCGAAGCTACCCAAAAGTTCTTTGGCTTGATACTCGTGAACGTCCACGTCGTTCCTCCTTCTAAAAACTCGCTTCGACGGGCCTTCTTTTGCGAGAACCAACGGCGAACGGCGTCAGCTCACTTTGCCCCTTACGATATCGTATGCCTTCTCGGTCGTTGCCTCGGCGCCGGCGAGAAGACCCTCCAGTTCGCTCAGCTTAGACTCCACAAAGCTGGTGTCGGAAATCATTTTTGCATTGATGTATACATTTAGTGCAGCGCTCCGAAGCGCCGCATAGGCAGACAGGACCCCTACGCCCGCATCGGAGATGACGTTGACGTTGCCCTTCTCCGAGGCAGCCAGCGCCAGATCGATGACGTCCCGCGCCAGACGGCAGCAGCGGATCGGAACGTCCGTGGCCATTTTGAGGGCGTCCTGGATCGCCGCGCCCCGGGCCGCTTTCTCTTCGTCGGTCTCCTTCGGCATGCCGTAGGCGCCCATGACGGTGTCGAATGCCCGTACGTCGTCCTGGATCATGCCGGTCAGCCGGTGGCGCAGGTCCTCGGCCTTGGCGAGGATCTCCTTCATGTCGCCCTCGACATCGGCGTATTTCTTTTTGCCGATGGTCAGATTGCAGACCATGCTGACAAGTGCCGCGCCCATGCCGCCGAGAATGGCCGCCGCGCTGCCGCCGCCGGGCGTTGCCGCGCTGGAGGCGAGTTGATCGAGGAATGGCTCGATCGCAGTATCCTTGATCTCGGTCATCAGGCCATCTCTTTCGCAAGCGCGTAGATCTCCTCGGCATCGTAGACGCCCTCGGAGCTCTCGAACATCTTCGCGATGCACTCGCGGTGAAGCTTGAGCTTCAAGCCGCCGATCCCGAGCGCGCCGTAGCCGAGCTTGCCATTGATGTCCTTGCCCTTGTCCATGGCATCGACGCCCTCGATGCCCATCGGCGGCTGCGCGTTCACATCGGCCAGAAGCTCGATATTGGGGTTGTTCTCCCAACCGGACTTCGGCAGAAGCTGCACGCCGATCGCGCCGGCCGAGTAGACGATATTGGCGTCCTTGACCGCCTCGACGCGCTCCTCGTCCGTCGCTCCCGCGGCGCCCGACACCTTGATGCCGAAACGCTTCTCGATGACCTTGGCCGCCTCTTCGGCGCGCTCCTTCGTGCGCGAGGTGATCGTCACGTCGCAACCTTCCATGCCGAAGAAGCCCGCGGCCCGCATGCCCACGGGACCCGTGCCCGCAAGCACGACCGCCTTCTTGCCCTTGAGGTCCCGCCCCTTGGCGAGGAGCGCGACGCCGGCGGCCGCCGTCGTGTTCGAACCGTTGGAGTCCAGCATGACCGAAACGCGGAACGGGCCGAAGAAGTGCTTCTTCACCGTCTCGAACAGTTCCTCGCCCTTGGCCATGTTGCCGCCGCCCACGAAGATCGCGGTGTTCTGCTTGTCTTTGCCGCCGCGCGTATAGATGCAGCCATCGATCAACGCACCGACATTGTCGGGCGTCACGGCGGCATAGCCGGCGATGTTGTCGGCACCGCCGTCGTAGCCCACAACCGTATCGAAGACGCTCGGCACGGGGTCGGTGTCGAACAAGAACAGCAGTTTCTTCATTGCGGTTTCCCTTTACGCGTTACTCGACGACATTCTGCGGATTGCCCGCCACGAACGCGTCGATGTTGTCGATGAGTTGGTCCGCCAGGATCTGCATGGCCTCGCGGCTCGCCCACGCCACATGGGGCGTGACGATGAAGTTCGGCATCTTGAGATCGAGCAGGATGTTGCCTTCCTTCGGCGGCTCCTTCGTCAGCACGTCGAAGCCGGCGCCCGCGATCGTGCCGGCCTTCAGAGCGTCGGCGAGCGCCGCCTCGTCGACGAGACCGCCGCGCGCCGTGTTGATGAGGATCGACGTGGGCTTCATCATCTTCAGCTCCTTCGCGCCGATCATGTTTGCCGTCTCCGGCGTCAACGGGCAGTGGAGCGTGATGACGTCGCTTTCCTTCAGGACAGTCTCCAGATCGACGAGCCCATCCTGCGGAAACACGTCATAGGGCAGGATCTTCATGCCGAGACATTCGGCGCGGCTGGCCACGGCCTTGCCGATGGCCCCGTAGCCGATGACGCCCATGGTGGACCCGGCGATGTCGCGGATCGGATGATCGAAGAAGCAGAACTGATCGACCTCGGCCCAGCGGCCGTTCCGCGTATCCTCGACATAGGCCATGAGATTGCGCCGCAGCGCGAACATCAGCGCGATCACGTGCTCCGGCACGGTATTGAATGCATAGCCGCGGATATTGACGACCGTGATGCCGTTGGCCTTGCAATAAGCCTTGTCGACAACGTCCGTACCCGTCGCGGCCACCGCGATCAGCTTCAGCTTGGGAAGCTGCTTCAGGACCTCCTCGCGCATCGGCACCTTGTTGATGATGGCGATGGTGGCGTCTTTCAGACGCTCGACGATGTCCTCGGGAGTCCAAGTCGATTGGTACTCCGTATAGTTGTGCGGAAAATTGGCCTTGCGGACATCGGCGCCGACAGACTCGCGATCGAGAAAGACGATCTCGTGCTCCACTGAACCCCCCTAGCTTTTCGGCGGACGGCAACCGCCCGCGCCGTCAGTGACCTCCCCGGACCGGAATATCCTTCGCCGGATGGTGTTTCGTCCTGACCAGGCACTCACTCCTAGTGCCGGGCCCCTTTACTCCGCGGCCAGGCGCTGCTCGGCGGCGCCCATGGCGTTACGGAAATACTCTTGTGCGGCGGCCACGCCCGAACCGGGCTCGACCTCGATACCGACATCGCGCATCGACATCTCGGCTCCGGCGATGGCGCCGAGCAGCATCAGTTCATTAAGATCGCCGAGATGGCCGATACGGAAGAGCTTGCCCGCCACTTCCGAAAGCCCCGCGCCCAAGGCAAGATTGTAGCGGCGATAGGCTCTGTCTATGACGTCGGCGCCGTTGAACCCCTCGGGGACCATGATGGCGCTGACCGTGTCGGACTGCCATTGCGGCGCCTTCGCGCAGAGCGACAGGCCCCAGGCATCGACCGCGGCCCGCGTGCCGCTGGCAAGCGTGTGATGCCGGGCGAAAATGTTCTCAAGCCCTTCCTCGAACATCATCGCCAGCGACTCCCGCAAGCCGTACAGAAGCGGCAGCGCAGGCGTATACGGGAAGTAGCCGCCCGCATTGGCTTTGAAATGGTCGGCGAGGTTGAAATAGGCGCGCGTGCACTGCGCCGCGTCCATCTGCGCCAGAGCCTTCGGGCTCGCACAGACAATGCCGAGACCCGCCGGCAGCATCATGCCCTTCTGGGAACCGGCGATGGCAAGATCCACGCCCCACTCATCGAAGCGGAAGTCGATGCTGCCGATGGAGCTGACGCCATCGACATAGAGCAGCGCCGGGTGGCCAGCCGCGTCCATCGCGCGGCGCACCGCGGCAACGTCGGAGGTGACTCCCGTGGCGGTCTCGTTGTGGACCACCAGAATCCCTTTGATTTCGTGGTTCTTGTCCGCCCGCAGCGCCTCTTCGATGCGGTCCGGGTCGGCGCCCGCGCCCCACTCTTCCTCCTGGACGACCACGTCGAGCCCATGTCGGCGCGCAAGCTCGATCCACAAATGGCTGAACTGTCCGAAGCGCGGCGCGAGCAGCTTGTCGCCCGGCGAACGCGTATTGGTCAGGGCGGATTCCCAAGCGCCGGTGCCACTGGACGGGAAAATGATGACCTGGCCTTCCTTGGTCTGGAAAGACTTCTTCATGTCCTCGAAAAGCGGAATCGTCAGCTTGGGAAAGTCCGGGGACCGATGGTCCTCCATCGGCACGTGCATGGCCCGGAGAATCCGGTCCGGCACGTTGGTTGGACCCGGCACAAACAGAAAATTACGGCCCGGCCGCCTGGCTCCAGCCATGGGTTTCCTCTCCAAGGGAATTGTTGGCAGCCCAGCGCCCGCAACGGCGCCAGACCATACGACTTTCGTATGGTCGTAGCGTCCGCTCGCGCCCCTGGCAACCCTTTTGCTTCCCCGGAGAAGGCCCGGCTAGAACAATCCGGTAATCCGCCCCTCGGCGTCCATTTCGATATTGTTGGCGGCCGGAACCCGCGGCAGACCCGGCATTGTCATGATGTCTCCACAGATGACCACCACGAACTCCGCGCCGGCCGAAAGCCGCACCTCGCGGACCGGAATGGTGTGACCAAGCGGCACACCCTTGGCGTCCGGATTGGTGGTGAAGCTGTACTGGGTCTTGGCCACGCAGATGGGAAGTTTGCCGAACCCGGCCTTTTCCAGCTCGGCGAACTTGTCGCGCACCGGCTTGCCCGCGGTGATGTCCTCCGCCCCGTAGATCTCCTGGGCAATGGTCCGCGTCTTGTCCCACAAGGACATGTCGTCCGGGTAGAGCGGCGCGAAGTCCGACGGCTTGGTGTCGATGGTCTTGACCACGGACTCGGCCAGTTCCTCGGCACCCGCGCCGCCAAGCGCCCAGTGATCGGACATCACGCATTCGGTACTCGCCGTGCCGCAAAGACGCTTCAGGAGCGCAATCTCGTCGTCCGTGTCGAGCGAGAACCGGTTGACGGCCACGACCACCGGGACGTGGAACTTGCGCACATTCTCGATGTGCTTCTCAAGATTGGCGAAGCCCTTCTCCAGCGCCTCTAAATTCTCTTTCTTGAGATCGTCCTTAGCGACGCCGCCGTGCATCTTGAGCGCCCGGATCGTGGCGACGATCACCCACGCAATCGGGCTTGAGGCCGCCTTGCGGCACTTGATGTCGAAGAACTTCTCCGCACCGAGATCGGCGCCGAAACCGGCCTCCGTCACCACATAGTCGGCGAGCTTCAAGGCGGCCTTGGTGGCGATCACCGAGTTGCAGCCATGGGCGATATTGGCGAACGGACCGCCATGGATGAAGGCGGGGTTGTTCTCGAGCGTCTGCACCAGATTGGGCGCCAGCGCATCCTTCAGGAGCGCCGCCATGGCGCCGGCCGCCGAAATCTGATCCGCGGTGACGGCGTCCTTGTCGCGCGTCTGACCGACCTGTATCTGCCCCAGGCGCCGCTGGAGATCGGCCCGGTCCTTGGCCAGGCAGAAGATCGCCATAACCTCGGACGCGACGACGATGTCGAAACCCGCCTCGCGGGGGAAACCGTTGGTGACCCCGCCCAAGGAGGTCACGATCGAGCGCAACGCACGGTCGTTCATGTCGATGCCGCGGCGCCACGTCACCCGGCGGGCGTCGATATCGAGCTTGTTGCCCCAATAGATATGGTTGTCGATCATTGCGGCCAGCAGATTGTTGGCTGCGCCAATGGCGTGGAAGTCGCCGGTGAAATGAAGGTTGATGTCCTCCATCGGCACGACCTGCGCATAGCCGCCACCGGCCGCGCCGCCCTTCATGCCGAAGCACGGCCCAAGGCTCGGCTCGCGCAGGCACATGATCGCCTTCTTGCCGATCCGGTTGAGCGCATCGCCGAGACCGACCGTGGTCGTGGTCTTGCCCTCGCCGGCAGGCGTCGGCGTGATCGCGGTGACCAGGATCAGCTTGCCGTCCGGCTTGTCCTTGAGACTGTCGATGTAGTCGAGAGAGACCTTCGCTTTGTAGTGACCGTAAGGAATGAGGTCTTGCGCCTCGATCCCAAGCTTGTCCTTGGCCACATCCAGGATCGGCCGCATCGTTGCGGCCTGGCTGATCTCGATATCGGATTTTGGCTTTTTGTGTTGTTCGCTAGAGCCCTCGGCCATAATCGTCCACTCCCAGCCTCTTTAGTCTTTTGGAACACGCGAATTATCGCGAAACGGACCGGCACCGTATTCATTCGCTTGCCTTCTGGCAATCGTCTGTGCAGTTTCATCGCCTAATAACAATAGGAGGGAGCGGAGCGGAGGAGATGTCCCCAGAAGAATTGCTGAAGGCCATGTTCAAGGCCGGCGTGGACGCCGCACTGCCGTCGCTTTGCGTGCCTCCCCATCTGCCGGCTCGCCCCAAGGGGCGCACCGTCATCATCGGCGCGGGCAAGGCGTCCGGCGCATGGCGAAAGCACTGGAAGAGGTTTGGGACGGCCCTCCTCGATGGGATCGTCGTCACCCGTTACGGCTATCGGCTGCCGACGGAGCGTCTCGAAGTCGTCGAGGCCGCGCATCCCGTACCCGATGCCGCCGGCCGCGAAGCCGCGCAGCGCATCTTCAAGGCCGTGCAAGGTCTGACCGAGGACGACCTCGTTCTCGCGCTGATCTCTGGCGGCGGCTCCGCGCTGCTGGCCGCGCCCGCCGAAGGGATCTCGCTCGAGGACAAGCAGGCCGTGAACAAGGCCCTGCTCGCGAGCGGCGCGACCATCTCCGAGATGAACACGGTGCGGAAGCACCTGTCGGCCATCAAGGGCGGACGGCTCGCCCGCGCCGCCTCACCCCGCGAAGTCGTGGCACTGATGATCTCGGACGTTCCCGGCGACGATGCCTCGATCATCGCCTCGGGCCCGACCGTGCCCGACCCGTCCACCAATGCGGACGCCATCGCCATCGTCGAGAAATACGGCATCGACCTGCCGCCCGCCGTGCGGAACGTGCTCGAGACCATCGACGAGACCCCGAAGCCCGGCGACAAATGCTTCGAGCGGGTCGAGAACATCATGATCGCAACGCCGCAAGCTTCGCTCGAAGCCGCAGCGGCGGTGGCGCGCGAAGCAGGCGTGACGCCGGTCATCCTCGGCGACTCGATCGAGGGCGAGTCCCGCGACGTGGGCCTCGTGCATGCGGGCATCGCGCGCCAGGTCGCCATGCGCGGACAGCCGGTCGAGCCGCCTTGCGTGCTGATCTCCGGCGGCGAAACCACGATCACGCTGAAGGGCGACGGTAAGGGCGGCCCCAATACGGAATTCCTATTGTCGCTCGCCATCGCGCTCGATGGGCTCCCGAACGTTTATGCGCTGGCCGGCGATACCGACGGCGTCGACGGATCGGAGGACAATGCGGGCGCACTCATCTATCCGGACACGCTCAAACGTGCCGAGGCCGCCGGCATCAGCGCCAAAGCCATGCTCGCGAACAACGATCCGTACACGTTCTTTAAAGGCATCGGCGACCTGCTCGAGACCGGCCCGACCATGACCAACGTCAACGATTTGCGGCTGATCTTTATCGAGAAAGGCTAACGCAGGTCAGAGCTCAAGTCGCGCAAGTGATGCAGGTAGCGACGGTCGGATCCACGGCGAGGCGTTTCTCCGCGATCTCCTCCCCGCAGACGATGCAATAGCCATATTCGCCCTCGTCGATGCGCTTGATCGCCGCCTCGACACGCCGCGCCTCGTCATGACGCCGCCGTTCCGAGGCCACGGCCATGGCCTGGACCTGCATCGCGTCCATCCGCGAAACCCGGCCCACGGAGGTCTGGTCGAGTTCGACCGGACGACGGTTGTCGGCCGTCATTTCGCTGGCGTCGCGAAGGCTTTGCAGCCGCTCCACCAGCTCCGCCCGAAGCGCGCGCAGGTCCGCTTCCGTCTTGCTCATGCCACGGGGTCCCGTTCGGTCCGCGCCAGATACACCGTCTGGGTGAAAGGCTGGTCCTGCAGCGGATTGTGAAACGTTACGGGTTCCGCGCGCACCTCCGCGAAGATGCGGGCGAGGCGCGCCAAGAAGGCGTCGTCAGGTCGTGCGTCCGACCATAGACCGAACACCCCGCCAGGCCGAAGATGCCGGGCAAGCAAGCCCAGCCCTTCGGGCTGGTAGAACGCGCTGCTGCGGTCGTCCAGCAGCGCGTCCGGGGAATGATCGATATCGACCAGGATGGCGTCGAACAAACGCCCTGGTGCGCCGGGATCGAATCCTTCGCTTGAGGCGGCCATGGCGAAGAAGTCCCCCTCGACCAAGCGGCAGCGCGGGTCGTTTGCAAGGGCGGTTCCGAGCGGCAGTAATCCCTTCTCGTGCCATTCGATGACCGGCGCGAGGGCTTCGACGACGATCAGCGAGGCCCCCGTCGCCTCTTCCAACACGGCCTGCGCCGTGTAGCCGAGCCCGAGCCCGCCGACGACGATGTCGGGTGCGGGGCTCTCGCCCAGCGCCGCGGTCGCCAGCCGCGCCAACGCGATCTCGGAGGCGGTGAACAGGCTCGTCATCAGCGACTCGTCCCCGAGCCTGATCTCGAACACATCCACATCGAGTTTGAGGTCGCGGCGGCGGCGCAAGCTCACAGGCCCGATCGGGGTCGGACAATAATAGAGCTCTTCGAACAGGGCGCTCATGGGCGGCGGGGCTTCAGGTCAAGGGTTGCGGGCAGAGCCTTAGATTAGGGGCATCGCGCCGAAGGAGATAGGCCCCGCGACCTTAGCGCGCTTGATCGGCGCGTTCGCCCGCGCAACGCTGCGTCCATGATCCGCGGCGTACTTCTCGATCTGGCAGGCGTCGTCTACGAGGGAGACCATGTGCTCCCCGGCGCCGTGGAGGCCGTGCACCGGCTTCACGAAGCCGGCCTGCGATCCGCTTCGTGACCAACACCACGACCAAGACCAAGAAGGCATTGCTCTCCCGGCTGACCGGACTGGGACTCGAGATCGCCGATGACGAGTTGTTCACGCCCGGCCAAGCGGCGCTGGGCTGGCTCGCCGAGCATGACGCCTCGCCGCTCCTTCTGGTCCACCCCAACCTGGAAGACGAATTCGCGAGCCTCCCCGAACGCGGGACGCGTGCGGTCGTTGTCGGCGATGCCGGTCAAGCCTTCGGCTACGAGAACCTGAACCATGCCTTCCGTTCACTGATCGGTGATGCGGCGTTCCTCGCGCTCGCAAAGAACCGCACCTTCATGGACGAGGATGGCCGGCTGAGCCTCGATGCCGGGGCCTTCGTCACGGCCCTGGAATACGCAAGCGGGAAGCAGGCGATCGTGCTCGGCAAACCCTCGCCCGATTTCTTCCATGCCGCACTCGCCAGCATGGGGTGCGCGCCGGAGGATGCCGTGATGGTCGGGGACGACGCGGAGTCCGACGTCGCGGGCGCCCTCAAGGCCGGTTTGTCGGGCGCGATCCTGGTGCGGACCGGCAAGTTCCGGGAGGGCGACGAGGCCCGCTTCGAACCGCGCCCGACGGCGACGGTCGAGGATCTCGCGGTCGCAGCCGCTTGGATCCTCGACAACCGCGCCGTTTGACGTCACTCGGCAGGGGCCGACATCGTGCGCCCATCGCCAAGCCGGGCGGGAAGGACCCAGGCCACGACAATGAGCGCCACACCGATCGCAAGACCAAGCCACTCGCCCGACATCGCGCCGAGTATGGACGGATAATCGGTGCCGGCCACCGGGGCGAGCGTCGCGTCGCCGCCGGCAATTTTCGTGAACAGATCCGTACCGGCGATGCCGCCATAGGCCAGCATATAGGCGCCCGCCCCGACGAGCCCGCCAAGGACGAAGAAGACCGCGTCGATGCGCCCTGTCGCCATGGCCGTGAGGCCCGTGCCCGGGCAATAGCCCGCCACGGCGAAGCCGACGCCAAGCAGGAGGCCGCCCAGGAAGACCCCGTAATAAGCCGTCTTCACCGACAGATGCCCGGGATCGACGAGACCCAGCAGGAGCCCGCCGAAAAGGAGGATCGATGCGACCCCGATACCGGTGAGGATCGTCTTCATCAGATGCAGGTCCGTAAGGTTCAGCATGCGGATGATGTAGCCGGGATTGGTCGCCCCGACCCGATCGAGCGCGAAGCCGAACGCCGCACCGAGCAGAATCGCAAGAAGAACGGTGGTCATGGCTCAGCCCTCCTTCGAAAACAGATAGACGGCCAGCGGGATGCCGGCGAGGAAGGCGCCCGCGGCGAACATGTAGCCCGAAAGCGATGTTTGCATCATGCCGCTCATCATGTGGCCGGAGGTGCAGCCGCCCGCGAGCCGCGCACCGAACAGAACAAGAAATCCGGCGATGAACGTCGCCGCGTAGCGTCTCCACACCGAGTCGCCGAAATTGGCGCGCCAGACCTGCGGCATCGCGCGTTCGCTCTTGGGCACGCCGCCACGCAGGAGCGCGGACATGAGCGCGCCGGCCATCATCGCGATGACGAACACGAAACCGTAGTTCAGCGGGTTTGCGACGCTCTTGGCATACTTCCCACCGCTCTTGTCGAGATAGGCGTTGGGACTGGTGAAGCCGCTCTTGGCCTCCTCGGAAGGGACCACGACGGAGGCATCGACTGCATCCCAAAGAATGCCGTCGAAAATGACGAATTGCGTGGAGACGCCAATTGGCTTCACCAGCAACACCGCGGCGAAAAAGACCAACCCGAGAAGAAGACCGCCGGCCTTCCAGGGCAGTGGAACCTGTTGCCAGGAGGTCATCGCTTCAACTCCTTATATTAGACGTTGCTAATAAGTTAGTGCAGCTAACGCCCTTGCGCATGTGAAATCCTTGACCCCAATCAAAAACCTTCGGAAGCGGCCATTTTGGTGCGGAATTGGCGTGTTTTGGCGCCCCACCGGGTTGCGAAACCGTCTCGGCGCGTTAGTGTGGCCCCGGGCGCTCCGGTACATCGGTTCGGGAATCCCGTGGGGAGCGCCTGTCACGGAAGAGTCGAATTTGCGTGTGAAATAGGGCGGATGGCTCACACCGTGGGCATCGCATCGTGCCGGGAAACGCCGCGCGCACGGCGGACCGGGCGCCACGCGGTCAACGCGATAGTGGTCAGCGCCGCCAGGATCGAAGGGGAACGATATCCATGCTGAGGCGTGCCTTTCTTAGCCTTTTCGCCGCATTCGCCCTTTTGGCGCCGGTGACCGCCACAGCCAGCCCTGCCCTCGTCTTCGAACCCTATAACGGCACCGTTTTCTATGCCGAGGATCCCGACACGCTGTGGTTCCCGGCCTCGCTCACAAAGATGATGACCGCCTATGTCGCCTTTCACGCGCTTCGAAACGGCGAGGTCAAACCCGACACACCGGCGATCGTGACCAAGAACGCGCTTGCCGAGCCGCCGACCAAGCTCGGCCTTCCCCTCGGCACGTCGATTCCGCTCGAGACGGCGATCCGCGTGATCATCGTGAAGTCCGCAAACGATGTCGCCGTCATGGTGGCGGAAACCGTCGGCGGGTCGGTGGAGGGCTTCGTCGAGCGCATGAACGAGGCGGCAAAACGTCTGGGCATGACGAGCACTCAATTCGCCAACCCGCACGGGCTCCCCAACGAGCAGCAATATACGACCGCGCGGGATCTCGCCCGCCTCGCCCGCGCCCTCATCATCGAGTTTCCGGAATATGCCGACATCTTCGCGATGACGTCGGTCAGCGTCGGCAAGCTGCAACTCCGCACCCATAACGGTCTGCTCCGCACCTTCAACGGCGCCGACGGGATGAAGACCGGGTTCATCTGCGATTCCGGCTTCAACATCGTGGTGAGCGCCACCCGGGACGGGCGCAAGCTCGTGGCCGTCGTGCTTGGTGAGCCGTCGACCCGCGTGCGCAACGCCCGCGCCGCCCAGTTGCTCGAGAACGGATTCAAACGCTATTTCTGGAAGTCGCTTTTCGGCACCAGCCTCAACGGTCTCGCGCAGCCGGCCGAGCGGGAGGACAAGCCCGCTCATCTGCGCGCGGTCATTTGCGGTCCGCGGCCGACGACCCGAAAATCGGAGGTGACGCCGGATCTATTCCGCCTCGATGCGCCGGTCACCCAGCTTGCGGATCTGCCGACACCGCCGCACCCGCTCAACTGCGCCCGACATCGTGACGGCCCGGATCACTCTTCTCACTCTCGCGGCCCTGGCCTGCGTCTTGGGCGTGCTCGCGCCGCAAGCGGCCTTGGCCCTTACGGCGGAGTTCCCCGATGAGATGGCCGAGACCGTGGCCGAGGCCGCGGAGCGATGCCGGAAACTGGACGGCGTGCCGGACACCGCCAAGATCCTGCAAAGCGACGATTTGAACGGCGACGGCCGCCCCGATTGGATCGCCGATTACAGCAAGCTCGTGTGCAAGAAGGCGAGCAATCCGGCCTGCGGTCCGAATGGATGCCTGATGCAGCTCTATTATTGGAGCGGCGACGACTGGGAGAAGGTCTTCGAGGACTTCGTGAAGGGCTACAAGTTCTCGACCAGCGGCCCGTCGCGCTTGATGCATGTCACGACCTACGGCCTGCCCTGCAACAGGCCGGCGAACGAAACCTGCAACTACACCTATCGCCTGGACAAAGAGGCGCTCACGCCCGTCCGCTAGCCGGACCTAGAACGACGAGCCGGGCTCGTTCAGGAACGCGCGTTCCGCTGGGGTCGAGGCACGGCCGAGGATGGCGTTCCGGTGCGGGAAGCGGCCGAACCGCCTGATAATCTCATAGTGCCGGACGGCAAAATCGAGATTGTTCGCGTTTCCCAGGCTCTCGAAGAGTTCGAGAGACCGGTGCTGGTCCTCCAAATTCTCCGCATGTTGAAACGGCATGTAGAGGAAGGCGCGCTGCTCCGGCGGCAGGTCCCTGTCCGCGCCGGCCGCAATGGCATCCTTCGCGAGCGCCAAGGCCTTCTCATCGGTCCGAAAGGCCTCTGGCGTGCCGCGATGGATGTTGCGGGGAAACTGGTCGAGCACGAGGATCGCGGCGAGCCTGCCTTGCGGAGACCCGAGCCAATCGCCGGACACCGCTTCGCTCAGCGTCTCGTAAACCTGACCGAACCGGCGCGCGATTTCCGCATCGACTTCAGAAGGCGCCCCGTACCACGCGTCCGGGGAGAGCGTTTGAAACCAGTAGCCGATCACCTCGCCATGCTCGACAGGCGTCATTTCGGGTCGCTTTGGGCTGCGCCGATCGCCGCTTGAATCAGCGCCTTGGCTTCCGGCGCGGCCCAGTTGGCGGGCCCCACCAAGCGGCCCATCTCCTTGCCCTCCGGGTCCAGCAGCAAGGTCGTCGGCATGCCGACGGCCTTGAGTCTCGCGAACAGCTTTCCGGTCGGATCGTAATGGGGCCGGAGATCGGTCACGCCCGTCTCGGTCAGGAACTTCTCGGCCTTCTCGGGACCGCCCTTGTCGATATTGATCGCCACCACTTCGAAGCCATCGCCGCCAAGCTCTGACTGCAGCGCGTTCAGCTGCGGCATCTCCTCCCGGCAGGGGACGCACCACGTGGCCCAAATGTTCAGGAGCACCACCTTGCCCTTCAGATCGGCCGATGTCTGCTTGTCGCCTCCCGG
Source organism: Methyloceanibacter methanicus (assembly GCF_001723285.1). Taxonomy (GTDB): domain Bacteria; phylum Pseudomonadota; class Alphaproteobacteria; order Rhizobiales; family Methyloligellaceae; genus Methyloceanibacter; species Methyloceanibacter methanicus. The sequence continues at coordinate 442,062 of NZ_LPWG01000011.1, forward strand.
CCCTTCGAAGGCGAAGACGGGCACGTCGAGCGGCTCGGGCCGCACCACGAAGGCCGTCATCGCGCCCGAATTGAGCCCTTTGAGCGGACCTTCCCCTGTGGTTTCGCCCGCACCGGGGGCAGGCTTTGCCGCGGATCTTGCGCCGTCCTGTGCGTCCGAACGATTGTCAGACGGGGTGGAAAGCCAATATACCGTGCCGAACCCGGCGAGAAGTGCGACCGCGACCGCGATCGCATATGTGGCCGGGGACGTCGTGGGCTTGTTTTTCTTGGAGCTGTTCACGTCGTTCTCTTCGAACTCGAGCTCTTGGAGCTCGCCTAAGCTTCAGACCGGACCATCATGACCAACACTATGTGGGGCGGCCGCTTCGCCTCTAGCCCCTCCGAGATCATGGAGGACATAAATGCCTCCATCGATTTCGACAAGCGGCTCTGGCGGCATGATATCGAAGCCTCGAAGGCGCATGTCGCCATGCTCGAAGCGACCGGCATCCTTGCGACTGAAGAGACCGCCAAGATCACCGAGGGTCTCGACCAAATCCTGGCCGAGATCGAGGCCGGAACCTTCAAATTCTCGCGAGCGCTGGAAGACATCCACCTCAATGTCGAGAACCGTCTGAAGGAGATCGTCGGCCCAGTGGCCGGCAAGCTTCACACGGCCCGGTCCCGCAACGACCAGGTGGCCACCGACTTCAAGCTCTACGTGCGCGACGAGATCGGCCTCATCGAGGCGGGGCTCGCGCAGCTTCAGCTTGCCCTGTCAATGCGCGCCCTCGAGGAAGCGGCGACGGTCATGCCGGGATTCACCCATTTGCAGACCGCCCAGCCCATCACCTTCGGCCATCATTGTCTGGCCTATGTGGAGATGTTCGCCCGGGACCGGGGCCGGTTCGCAGACGCCGCCAAGCGGCTGAACGAGTGTCCGCTGGGCGCGGCGGCCCTGGCCGGCACCAGTTTCCCCATCGACAGGCATCACACGGCCAAGGCGCTTCAGTTCGACCGGCCGACCGCGAACTCCCTCGATTCGGTCTCGGACCGGGACTTCGCGCTCGAAACGCTGGCGGCGGCCGCGATTGCCGCCGTCCATCTGTCCCGCCTGGCCGAAGAAATCGTGCTGTGGACGTCGCCCCAGTTCGGTTTTGCCCGGTTATCGGACTCCTTCTCGACCGGGTCCTCGATCATGCCCCAGAAGCGGAACCCGGACGCGGCCGAACTCGTGCGGGCCAAGACAGGCCGCATCGCCGGCGCTTTTCAGGCCCTGCTGATGGTGATGAAGGGGCTACCTTTGGCTTACGCGAAGGACATGCAGGAGGACAAGGAGCCCGTCTTCGATGCGCTCGACGCCCTGAAACTGGGGATTGCCGCGCTCACGGGCATGATTTCGGACCTCGCGATCAACGCCAAGGCCATGAAGAAGGCCGCCGGGAGCGAGTATTCCACGGCGACGGACCTCGCCGACTGGCTGGTGCAAACCCTCGATATTCCGTTTCGGGAGGCCCACCACATCACTGGCAGCATCGTCGCCCTGGCGGAGAAAAAAGGCATCGACCTCAAGAGGTTGCAGCTTTCGGACCTGCAAGGCGCCGAACCCCGGATCACCGAGGACGTGTTCAGCGTCCTCGACCCGGCCCGGTCGGCGAAAAGCCGCAAGAGCTTCGGGGGAACGGCCCCGTCCAACGTGCGGCGCGAGGCCAAACGCTGGATAAAGCGTTTGGAGAAGGACGGCGTCTCGCGATAAAACAATGTCAGGAAAGGCTCGTAAGAAGCCTTATGACGACGGGACATCGCAGGCGGGACATCGCAAGACAGGGTCGGACCCTAAAGGGATGGTATCGATGAGAAGCGCATCGCGCATTCTCTTGTCATTGGCGCTTGTTTTCGCCGTTGGCCTGTCGGCTTGCGGGCGCCGCGGCTCGCTCGACCGGCCGCAGGCCAATTATCCCGAGGTGGAAGCCGACCCCTCCACCAAGCAGCAGAAATCCCCGGATCGCCGCATCCCGATCCTCGACGATATCATCCACTAGCGTCATCCCATGCACCATTTCGCCTACCGGCGTGGCGTGTCTGAGGCCAACGTGCTCCACGCCGAGGACATAGACCTTTGCGCCTTGGCCGCCGATGTCGGAACGCCGTTCTATTGCTATTCCACCGCCACTTTCGAGCGGCATATCGGCGTCTTCGCCGAGGCCTTCGCCGCGCGGCCCGACACGCTCGTCTGCTACGCCATCAAGGCCAATTCCAATCTCGGCGTCTTGGCGACTCTCGCCAAGCACGGCGCCGGCATGGACGTCGTGTCCGAAGGCGAACTCCGCCGCGCCCTGGCCGTCGGTGTCCCCGGCGAGCGCGTGGTCTTTTCCGGCGTCGGCAAGACCGAGACCGAGATGGCCTTCGCGCTGGACGCCGGCATTTTCGCGTTCAACGTCGAGTCCGAGCCCGAGCTTCACGCGCTGAGCCGGGTCGCCGCCGCGAAGGGGGCGACCGCGCGTATCGCCTTCCGCGTGAACCCCGATGTGGACGCGGGCACGCATCACAAGATTTCGACCGGGAAGGCGGAGAACAAGTTCGGCATCCCCTTCGAGGCAGCGCCCGCGCTGTACCGGCAGGCGACCGAGCTTCCGGGCATCCGGCCGGCCGGCATTCATATGCACATTGGCAGCCAGATCACGGACCTCGCACCCTTCGCCAACGCCTTCGCTCTGCTGAAGGAGCTGGTGGCGACCTTGCGCGCGGAAGGACTGGGGATTGAGTTCGTCAATCTCGGTGGAGGCCTCGGGATCCCCTATCGGGACGACGAGCCGGACCCGCCGCTGCCAACCGACTATGCGCGGCTCGTCAACAAGGCTATGGGCGATCTCGACGTCCGCCTTCTGTTCGAGCCCGGGCGCATGATCGCCGGCAATGCGGGAATCCTCGTGACTCGGGTGCTCTACGTGAAGACCGCGCCGGAAAAGACCTTCACCATCGTGGACGCGGCCATGAACGACTTGATCCGGCCGACGCTCTACGAGGCCTATCACCGGATACTGCCCGTCGTCGAACCGAGCCCCGATGCGGGCACGCGCATCACCGACGTGGTGGGACCTGTTTGCGAGACGGGCGACTATCTCGCTCTCGCGCGGCCCCTGCCCCCGCTCAACCCGGGCGACCTCATCGCCGTCATGACGGCGGGCGCCTACGGCGCGGTTCAGGCCTCACAGTACAACAGCCGCCTGCTTGTGCCCGAAGTGCTCGTCTCGGGCGCGGACTACTGCGTAACCCGTCCCCGCAGCACCTACGAAGAAATGCTCGCCGCCGAGCGTCTCCCCGATTGGCTCTGAGGCCCCTTTCCCCGGCCATGCCGCGATTTCGCCGGTTTGGCCGGAGAATGTTACGGGGATGTAACCTGGGCTCCGCGCCCGTCTATGCTAGATGTTCGAGATCATGGCGAGACCGTCCCGCTCGAGAGATGCCGCAAATCCCGCCCCCGCGCCGGACACGCTGAAGCGCCGCTTCGAGCGGCGGGTCCGGCTGAGCTGGCTTGCGCTCCTGGCCGAGCGTGCGTTCGAGGCTCTGCTTTGGCCCTTTGTCGTGGTCTGCGCCTTCCTGGTTTTCACGCTGCTGGGCGGCTGGAGCCTGCTCCCTGCGATCGTCCATCGCATCCTGCTCGGCGTCTTCCTCATCGCGTTCCTGATCGCGCTGGTGCCGCTCTGGCGCATCGCCGTTCCGACGCGCAGCGAAGCGCTGCGGCGGCTCGAGCGCGATTCGGGCATCGCGCACCGGCCCGCCTCATCCTACGAGGACACGCTCGAAGCCACACCCGGCTCGGCGCCCGCCCAGCTTTGGGCCCTGCACCGGAAGCGCCTCGCGCGCCTGGTCGCACGGCTCAAACCCTCATGGCCCAAGCCGCGGGCGGATCGCGACGACCCCTATGCCATCCGTGCCGCCCTGGTCCTGGCGCTGGTCGCCGCGTTCTTCGCCGCCGGCAGCGATGCGGGCTCGCGCCTCAAATCCGCGTTCCTGCCGGCCGCGTCCGCCTCGACGCAGCTTGTGCGGCTCGACGCGTGGATCACGCCGCCCGTCTACACGGGCATGGCCCCTGTCGTCCTCGCCGACGGCACCGAACAAGTCGGCCGCGGCTCGGAGACTTTTCGGGCTCTGTCGGTGCCTGTCCGCAGCCAGCTGATCGTCCGCGCCCACGCGCCCGACGGCGAGAGCGTGACCCTCACGCTGGCGGACGAGGACGGGAAATCCAGAACGATCGAGCCCAAGGACGGCGCCGCGGCGGGCCTTATGGAGTTCACGCCGGGCTCATGAACCGCGACCGCGGACTTGCGCGTCGGCGGATCGACGGTGGCGCAGTGGCAGCTCTCGATGATCGAGGACACGGCACCACGGATCAACCTCCTCGAAGCCCCCACGGCCATGCCGCGCGGCGCCTTGCGGCTGGAATACGGCGCGCTTGACGATTACGGCGTCGCCAGCGCCGAGGCCCGGTTCGCGCTGGCTGAGGGTCAGATGCCCGAAGCGCCGAACGATATCGCCATCGAAGAAGAGACGGACCTCGCCGAGGTCGAGCCCCTGTTCGGCCCCCCCGTGATGTCGCTGCAACTGCCGCGGGCCAACGCCAAGAAGGTCGAAGGCCGGGCGACTCAGGACCTGACCTCGCATCCTTGGGCGGGGCTCAAAGTCATCATGACGCTCGCCGCACGCGACCAAGCCGACCAGGTCGGCACCAGCGAACCCTATCCGCTGGTCATGCCGGCCCGCCACTTCACCAAGCCGTTGGCCAAGGCCGTGATCGAACAGCGCCGGGCCTTGGTGCTCGACCCCAATCAGCTGCCGCGCGTTGCACGTGCGTTGGATGCGCTGACCATCGGCGATGAAAAGGTCATCCAGGATCGGGTGGTCTATCTGTCGTTGCGCAACGCCTATTGGCGCCTCAACAACGACCGCTCGCTCGATTCGGTGAAGACCGTTGTGGAGCAGCTTTGGTCCACGGCACTGCGTATCGAAGAAGGCGATCTTCCCAAGGCCGAGCGCGACCTGAGGACCGCGCAAGACGCCCTCATGAAGGCCCTGCGGGAGAATGCACCGGCGGAGGAGATCAAGCAGCGCATCGAAGAGTTGCGCGCGGCGCTGTCGCGCTATCTGCAAGCTCTTGCGGCCCAGGAGAACGAACAGGCCGAGATGGCCGGTCAGCCCCCGCAGAACCGGGACGACATCGTCTCCGAGCAAGACCTCGACAAGATGCTCGAGAGCATCAAGGACTCGCCGAGTCCGGCTCGAAGGACATGGCCGAGAAGATGCTGTCGGAGTTGAACGACATTCTCGACCGGCTGCAGGCGAACAATATTCCGCGCACCGAGCAACAGCAGAAGGCGCAGGAAATGATGCGGGATCTCGACGAGGTCGCGTCCGATCAGCAGGAGCTGTTGGACGACACCTTCGCAGAGAAGCGCAAGCAGCGCCAAGGCCAGGGCCAGGGCCGCAACCAGAACCAGCAATTCGATGTCAGCCCGCCCGGATCACCCATGGGCTTCGGCGACGCCATGTCGCCCCTCATGGATCAGATGCCACAAGGCGGACAGGCCGGCGCACGCGCGCAAGGCCAGTCCGGACGGCAAGGCGATGCGCCCGGCGGCGGGCAAGAGCAGCTCGGTCAGCAACAGCAGCAAGGGGCGCAAGGCAGCCTGCAGGAACGCCAGCAAGCGCTGCGCGAGAAGCTGCAAGAGCTGATCGAACGCATGCGCCAGGCCGGCGGCGAACCGCCCGAACAGTTCGAAGGTGCGCAGGAGGCCATGGGCGAGGCCGAGCAGGCCATCGGCGAGAAGAACTACGACCGCGCGGCGCAGAACCAGAGCCTGGCGCTCGACCGGATGCGCGAGGGCACCGAGTCCATGGCCCAGCAGATGATGGCGCAGGGCGAGATGGAAGGCGGTCAGGGACCCGGCTCGAACGGGCGCGATCCGCTGGGGCGGCCGGACCGGTCCAACCGTCCGGACCTTGGTCTGTCGGTTGCCGTGCCCGACGAGATCGACATCCAGAAGGCGCGGGAGGTCTTGGACGAGCTGCGCCGGCGCATCGGCGACCCCACGCGGTCCACGCTCGAGCTCGACTACCTGGAGCGCCTCATTCGCTCCTTCTAAGGCTCGAAATCACAGCACCCGCAACGCGACTTCGATGCCTTCCAGTCCCCTGCAAAATTTTGGGCCCGGCGTCAGACAACTGACATCCGGCGCCTTATATGTCTGAGCAACATTCCTCTCGCGTCAGGAGACGGCCGCCCCATGCTGAAGTCCATTCTCGATACAATCGCGAAGCCCTTCGTTTGGCTCGGCGGCGTATTCGCCCGCCTCGGTGCCATCTTGAGGGTGGTGCTCGGCATCGTCCTGGCCGTTCTGCTCGTGTTGTACGGCATCTTTTTCTGGAACACGCAGGTCTGGAACGACTTCGATCCCGACTACGCCGAGGCCTATGCGACCGCGACCAGCACGGCCGGCGATGTCCCCGAGCCGAGCGGCGGCATCGTCAGCGACGATGCGGACAAGAACGCGACCGCGGCTGATAAGACCCCCGACAAGACCTGCCGGCGTTCGATGATCGTCCGCGCGGCTGCGGACCTGACCGATTTCAATGTCAACCAGAACGGCTGGATCTCCTCCATGCTGCTATACAAGATGGGCTTGTTCGGCATCCCGTGGCAGTCGACGCCGTTCTTCGACAACAAGGCCGCCTTCCAGCAAGGCGCGCATCAAGCCGTCGGCCGCACCGCCGTCGAACTGGTGGACACCTTGGGCCGCGTCCGCGGCACCTCCGAGCCCGACAAGGATCTGCAGAAAGCGCGCAGCGACCTCCAATACAACGAGTTCTATTGGTATTGGTCGTTCAGTCCTTTCGGCCCCAAGACGCCGAGCCCCGCCGTCTACCGCTCCGCGATCAAGAGCTTCAACAAATACAACGAACGGCTTCAGTCGTGTGACGCCCTGTTCGACGCCCGCGCCGACAATCTGCTCGAATTCCTGGACCGGATCGCAAGAGATATCGGCGGGACATCCGCGACGCTGCGCGAGCGCTCGGAGAACTACAATAGCGGCTGGTTCGACACGCGCGCCGACGATCGTTTCTGGTTCGCTTACGGTCAACTATACGCCTATTACGGCATCCTCACCGCGGCCCGCGCGGACTTCGAGGACGTGATCCGGGAGCGTCGCCTGGAAGCCATTTGGGACGAGTTGGAGAGCCAGCTGCGCGCTTCGCTCAACATCTCGCCGTTCATCATCTCCAACGGCGCGGAAGCCGGCTGGATCATGCCCTCGCACCTGGCGACGCTCGGGTTCTACATCTTGCGGGTGCGCTCGAACCTGGTGGAGATCCGCACGATCCTGGACCGCTAGGCGCCCGGTTCGACGATGCCGATGAACGGCAGTTCGCGATAGCGGTTGCTGAGGTCCATGCCGTAGCCGACCACAAACCGGTCGGGACATTCGAAGCCGGTAAAGTCCGCGGCGACCGCTTCGGTCCGCCGGGCCTTCTTGTCGAGAAGAACGCAGCTGCGCACGGAGCGCGCGCCCCGCGCGGCAAGCCGTTCCTTGGCGAAAAGCAGAGTGCGGCCGGAATCGAGAATGTCGTCGACGATGACCACGTCGCGGCCCGCGATGTCCGACTCGACGTCGCGCAGGACCTCGACGGGACCGCCCGTCGTCCCATTGCCGTAGCTTGCGAGAAAGACGAAGTCGATCTCGGGCGTCAGCCCGTGGGCGTGCAGCGCCCGGATCAGATCGGCCACGAAGATGAAACTACCCTTCAGCACCGCGACGACCAGCGGCTCGCGCAACGCGCACGCGGCGATCGCGCCGGCCAGAGCATCGACGCGCGCGGCAATCGTCTCCGCACTGAAGAGCACCGCGATGTGATCTGACGCGGGCGGTTCCGCCATGCCAAACCTGCCCTGCCTCACTTGCGCGAAAGCGCCGGGCCGATCGCGCCCTAGCCCGCCTTCGCGAACCGCACCTTCAGACTGCGCACATTGCTGGGCGGCGCCGGAATCTGCTTCAGGAACGGCGCATCCTCGTCGGGCGCGAGCTCGGCGGCCCCCACCTCCGTGGTCCATTCGGAGATTTCCTCTCCATTCTCGTCGCGCAGGACGATGATCACGGTCGGGACGCTCATCGCGGACGAACTGGTGTTCCGTACGCTGCCCTGAACCTCGAGCACGTTCTGGCCGCCGCTATTGGTCCAGCCATAGCGCACGCCTTCGAACTGGAGCCCCTGGGCGCCGGCCTGCATGCCGAACATCGAGTACAGATGCGACGCGCCCGGAAGGATCGACACCGTGGTCTGTGGCGCGAGGAAGAACAGGCCGAGCACCCCAAGGACGATCACGCCGAGAATGCCCCAGCCGATCGCAACCACCGGCGGCTTCTTCTTGCTCGGCGCGTTCGCGGTCGCCAGAGACTCGCCAAAGGCTCGGCGGCGAGGTTTGCACCGGACGCGGCGGGACCATCGTCCATCCCCGGGAACGTCGCGTCGAACGAAGCATCGGCGTCGGACGGGGGCGGGCCCTCCAGCGGCGCCTGCCCGGGCGGCGGCGCCATCTCCGGCGGGGGCGCGGCCTTGGCCGGCTTCGACTTGCCCATGAGCTTGCCGAAGAGTCCGCCTTTGGCTCCGGCGTCGGGTTCCGGTGGCGCCGGCGCACGACACCCGCTTGGCCGGCGGGCGGACCGCCCGCGCTGAGATCGGGACCTGGCGGTGCGGCAGGAGGCATTTCCGGCGTCGGCGCCTGAGGCGGCGCTTGCGGCGGCACGGGCATACCGTGAGGCGCGGGGGCCGCTTGCGGCGGCGGTGCCGGCGCGCGCGGCGAGAGGCGGTGGCGGCGCGGACGGTGGTGC
>NZ_LPWG01000012.1 GCF_001723285.1 Methyloceanibacter methanicus
GGCCGAGGCCAAAGCCGCCGCCGAGCGAGCCGCCAAGGAACGCGCTGAGGCGGAAGCCAGAGCCGCAGCCGAGGCGAAAGCCGCGGCGGAGGCAAAAGCGGCGGCCGAGCAGGCTGCCAAGGAGCGCGCGGCCGCGGAGGCGCGTGCCGCAGCGGAGCATGCGGAGCGTCAGCGCATCGAGGCCGAGGCGAAAGCCGCCGCGGAACGCGGGGCTTCGGAAGCCAATGCCACCGCCTCGGTTCCCGACGAGCTGCTGCCGCCGCTGCCGACCCATGCGCCCGCCAACGACAATGCCGCGTCAGACGATCCGATTGCGGAGCTTCTCGACGGCGAGACCGCAACGGCGGAAGCCGAGACGGACGCGGCGGACGCCGAACCGGCCGCCGCGCCGCCGGCGCGCAAACGCCGCCGTGTCTTGCGCCGGTCCCAGCGCGACGACTGGAAGCGGAACTACGGCATCTTTGGCGGCATGTTCGGGGGCCGCTAGGCGGAGCCCCTCAGGAGTTGCCGGTCTGTCCGCGCTTCATGCGCTCCAGCACATAAAGACGAAGCGCGGCCGACAGGCTGGTCCCGTCGCCCTTGTCCGTCCGTGCCTGATCGATTTCGCTGACAAGGCCCGCGATCGACTTGCCGTCGTCCCGCGCCATGCCGGTCAACGCATCCCAGAACGGTTCCTCGAGGGAAATGCTGGTCCGATGCCGGGCAATGGTGACGGAGCGTTTGTTGCGGGCCTTTGCCATGGTTGCGGGGGCTATTTCTTCGGGGCCACCATCTCCTCGGGACGGACGATCCGGTCGAACTCGTCGGCCGCCACATGGCCGAGCCGCACGGCCTCTTCCTTCAGCGTGCTCCCGCGCTTATGCGCGGTCTTGGCAATCTCGCTGGCCTTGTCGTAGCCGATATGGGGCGCGAGCGCCGTCACCAGCATCAAGGAGCGCTCCATGTGTTCGGTGATGCGTTCCCGGTTGGCCTTGATGCCGACCACGCAGTTTTTTGTAAAACTGTCGGCCACATCCGCAAGAAGCCGCACCGACTGGAGCAGGGCGTAAGCCAGGACCGGCTTGAACACGTTGAGTTCGAAATGCCCTTGGCTGCCGGCGAAGCTCACCGTGGTCTCGTTCCCCATCACGCGCGCACAGACCATGGTCACCGCCTCGCATTGGGTGGGGTTCACCTTGCCCGGCATGATCGACGAGCCGGGCTCGTTTTCCGGAAGCAGCAATTCGCCAAGGCCCGAACGCGGGCCGGAGCCCAGCAGGCGAATGTCGTTGGCGATCTTGAACATGGAGGCGGCGACGGTGGTCAGCGCGCCATGCGCGAACACATAGGCATCGTTCCCGGCCAGCGCCTCGAACTTGTTCTCCGCCGAAACGAAGGGAAGCTTCGTCAGTTCGGCCATCTTGCGCGCGAAGACGTCCCCGAAGTCCGGGTGGCTGTTCAGCCCCGTGCCAACGGCCGTTCCGCCTTGCGCCAGGGCGTACAGGCCCGGGAGGGTCATCTTGAGCCGCTTGATGCCGAGATCGATCTGGGCCGCATAACCGCCGAACTCCTGGCCGAGGGTCAAGGGCGTCGCGTCCTGCATATGCGTCCGGCCGATCTTGAGGATGTCCTGGAAGGCTTCGGCCTTCTCCTTGAGGGCCGCATACAGGCGGGACAGGGACGGGTCGAGCCGGTAGGCGATCTCCTCGGCGGCGGCGACATGCATGGCCGTCGGGAAGGTATCGTTCGAGGACTGACCCATATTGACGTGGTCGTTCGGATGTACGGGCTCTTTGCTGCCCAGCTCTCCGCCTAGGATCTCGCTGGCCCGGTTCGCGATCACCTCGTTGAGGTTCATATTGGTCTGGGTGCCCGACCCGGTCTGCCAGACCACGAGGGGGAAATGATCGTCCAGCTTCCCGTCGATGATCTCGGTGGCCGCGGTGGCAATGGCCTCGGCGAGCCCCTGGTCGAGGCGTCCGAGCTCCAGGTTGGTGAGCGCCGCGGCCTTCTTGACGAGCGCCATCGCCCGGATCATGGGCTGCGGCATCCGCTCGTCGCCGATCTGGAAGTTTTGGCGCGAACGCTGGGTCTGCGCGCCCCAATAGCGGTCGCCAGGCACTTTGATCGGCCCGAACGCGTCCGTCTCCGTACGCGGGCCAGAGGAGGATTTTGGGGCGTCGGCTACGGACATGGGCGCGATTTCCTTTTTGTAACTTGGAGATTGGTCACGGTGAGAGTTTCTGGAATCCTTTGCGCGGCCGCGACCGGACAATCGGAGCCTAAGGCTATACCATTGCGGCGAGGGATGAGAGAACCTGGGATATGGCCGAGGATTTATGGCCGAGGATTTGCGGCCAAGGATCTCTGGCCGAGGATCTCTGGCCAAGGATCTCTGGCCGAGTCTTTGTGGCCAAGTCTTTCATGGCGGTTGCGATGGCGCTCCATGCCAGGCGGCCTGACGAGGAGGGAGTGTGACGGCGGCGTCTAGCAAGATTGTGCTGCCTCAGTCGAAGACGGCGCAAGCCTGCGAAGCCTATGCCCGGTTCGCGGCCGTGGCGGCGTGCGTCATCGGCGAGGTCGTTCTTGCCATTTGGATCGGAATCTTTCCCGAAAGCGCCATGCCGAGCGTGTCCGGCGTGCCGCCCCTTGCCGCGCTTGGCGTCATCCTCGCCGGTCTCGGCCTCGTCTGCTTCACCTTCCGCCGCATCCGCTTCGTCGCCAGGACGATCGGCGTGGTGCTGACCTTGTTCGGTTTTCTGATGTTCGGAGAGGGAGCGCTGGGCGACCTCGGCTTCGACACGTTTCTGATTCCGGACGATTTGCCCCCGCAGGCCGGGTCCTTCGAGGAGGACCTCTTCCTGGCGCAAGCGGCATCGCCGCCCCCGATCCCGGTCCTTGATGGGACATCGCCCGGCATCTTGGTGGCGCTCATCCTGTTCGGGGTCGCGCTGTTCTATGCCGAGCATGCCCGCGTGGCGCCCGCGGTTCTGAGCCAAGTTCTCACACTCGTCCTGCTGGCCCAAGTGCTGCTCGTGGTGACGGGGGCAGCCTATGGCGTCGACACGACCGGCGACCCGTTTCCATTCATGCGCCTGACCGCCTATGGCGTTGTCGCCATCGTCCTGCTCGCCACCGGGCTGATCGCGGCTTCGCCGGAACGGGGAATCGCGTCGGCGATTTTCGAGAAGTCTCCCGCCGGCGAGATGTTGCGGCGGCTGCTGCCTGGTATCCTGGCGGTCCCACCCATTCTTGGATGGTTCGCGCGGCAGGCCGAGGTCCATGCGCTTTACGACAGCGCCGCAACGCTGGTGATCTTCGCAGTCGCCAGTATCGTCGTCCTCGGCGTGTTCGCCTGGACGGCACTGGGGGCCGTGCGGCGGGCGGACAGCGGCCGGCAAGTGGCGCTCATGGACTTGCGTGGACAGCGCGAATGGCTCTCCACGACGCTAGGGTCGATCGGCGATGGCGTGATCGCCACCGATCCGAGCGGGAGCGTGCTCCTGCTGAACAGGGTTGCCGAAGACCTCACGGGCTGGTCGGCGGCGGAGGCGCGGGGCCGGCCGATTTGGGTCGTGTTCCGGGTGGTGGACGAGGAGACGCGCAAGCCCGTCGACGATCCCGCGCTGAGAGCCTTGCGCGAACGCGAGGTCTCGCGCATGGAATCCGGCGCGATGCTGATCACCCGGGACGACAAGGAGTTGCCGGTCGAGCATTCCGGCGCGCCGATCATCGGCCAGGACGGCACGCTCGCCGGCGCGGTCCTCGTGTTCCGGGACGTCACCGAGCGGCGGCGCGTGGCGCAGCGTCAGACCATGCTCGTGGGCGAGTTGAATCACCGGGTCAAGAACGCACTGGCGATCGTGCAGTCGCTCGTGCAGGCCAGTCTGCGCCAGGCCAAGGATCCGACGACGCAGACCATGGCCCGCACCTTGGCCGAGCGCCTGCGGGCGCTGCACCGTGCCCACGACCTGCTGCTGGAATCCCAGTGGTCCGGCGCAAGCCTGAAGGCGATGGTCGAACGGGAACTGGAACCCTACAAGCGCGAGGGCGGGCCCAAGATCGTGATCAAGGGATCGGACGTGTTGCTGCCGCCGCAATGCACCTCGATCCTCGCCATGACCTTGCATGAGCTCGCGACCAACGCGGTCAAATACGGCGCGCTGTCGCAGAATACGGGCCAGTTGACGGTCGCCTGGAAGACCCAGCGCCGGAATCGTCTCCACTTGGTGTGGGAGGAGAAAGGGGCGCCGTCGGCGCCCAAGCCCACGGCCCGGAAGGGCTTCGGGTCCCAGCTCATCGATCAGGCATCCGCCATAATCTCGGCGGCGAAACCAAGACCGAGTTCCGCAAGGCCGGGCTCTATGTCGAGCTCAACGTGCCCTTGAACCCGTCCAATGAGCCGCGGGCCACTGCGGAGAACGTCCACGCGCCCGCCGCGTAAGGGGACGGTCTATTCCAAGACGCTGAGTTCCTCGTTGGCGTGCCGGAGGCGTCGGAGAATTCGCGCGTCAGATTGCCGAGGATGGTGATCATGACATTAGGATGCTCTTCGGCCAGCTCGTGCAGTTCCTCGACGCCGAGCCCGTAGCAGATCACTTTCTCGTTCGCGATCACGTCCGCCGACCGTTTGCCGCCGTCGAGGAGCGCCATCTCGCCGAAGGTGAGACCGGGTCCGATGGAGGCGACGCGCTTATGCTTGCCGGGCTTGTCGTGGACTTGGATTTCCACGCTGACCGTGCGCGCGCGAGGACGAAGAACAGCTTGGCCGGATCGCCCTCGCGCATGATGACGTCGCCCTTGTCGAAGAGAGAGGGCGCACGATCCCTTCCACCAGCCGGCATTCGTCGGGCGTGAGTCCGTCGAACAGGTTGATCTGATTCAGCGAGAATTTGGTTCCGACGCTGGAGCCGTCGCTCGCAAGGACCTGGTCCTCGCACCACTCCAGCGCCGCGTCCACGTCGCGGAACTGGCGCACCGCGTGGCCCTCTTCGGACTCGGCCAGCGCGCGCGTCAAACGATCGAGCGCGCCCTCGTCGTCTATGGACGCAAAGACCAGTTCGGTGCCGCTCGCCGCCATGGCCCGCACCGCGCGGACGATCAGCTTGCATGCAGCCCGGTCCGCATGGTGCACGCGCTTGAAATCGACGATCAGATATTTGGAGTCCCGCGCGAGGACGGTGAGACGGCGCAAGAGCTGCTCGGTCGATCCGAAGAAGAGGGCGCCTTGCGCTTCGAGCACGGAGATCGAGTGCCCGGCCTCCGCCAGCAGGGTCCGTTCTTCCAACGTGCGCAAACGGTTCGAGCGGACGATGTCGGCGCGGTAATCGCGCCGCAGAACGCTGCGAACGTTGGTGTGATTGTAGAAGGCATGGAGCTGGAATTCGCGCGATATGTCCTGGCAAACGGCGATGCCGCGCACACTGTTGCCTTGCTTGTCGATCGGGGGCGCGTAAACGCAGATCCCGATCTGCCCCGGGATCGCGGCAATGATGCAGCCCGACACGCCGCTCTTGGCCGGCATGCCGACCTCGTAGGCCCATTCGCCGGCATAGTCGTACATGCCGCACGAGTTCATCACGCTGAGAACGTCGCGCACATATTGCGTGTCGAAGATCTTGTGGTCGGTAACGGGGTTGGTGCCGTCGTTGGCGAGCGTGGCCGCCATGATCGCGAGGTCGCAGGCGGTGACCTTCAGGGCGCATTGACGGAAATACAGATCGAGCACGTCCTCGGGGTCGCGTTCGATCATGGCGGTGTTCAGCATCATATAGGCGATGGCACGGTTGCGATGGCCCGTAGCCAGCTCCGACTTGTACACCGCCTCGTCGACCTCGATCTTCCGTCCCGCGAGGCTCGAAAAAAGCTCCAGCATGTTGTTGATGCGCTGGTCCAGCGTGCCGCCCTGCATCATCTCGGCGATGGCGATCGCGCCGGCGTTCACCATCGGATTGAAGGGGCGGTTGGCGACCTCGTCCAGCACGATGGAGTTGAAGGCTTCGCCCGTCGGCTCCACGCCGACCTGCTCCAGGACGCGCGGTCGCCCATGGTGCTGTAGTGCGTAGCCGTACATGAACGGTTTGGACACGGATTGGATCGTGAACGGGACGCGGGCATCGCCCACGGTGTAGAGCTGTCCATCGACCGTGGCGATGGCGATGCCGAACAGGTTGGGGTCGACCTTGCCAAGCTCCGGGATGTAGTCCGCGGGCGCGCCCCCCTCGATCTTCGAGACCCGTGCGTGGATCTCGTTCAGATAGTCCTGGATAGGCGCAAGGGCCCCCGTTTCCGCCAGTGGCGCGGGGCGGACAGGATCAAGCTTGTTCAACGACGCGTCTCCCCAAGGTAGTGCGTGGCCCGCACCCGGGAAGCATCAATCAGAAATCGTGCCATGTCGACAGGCGCGGCGATCCGGTCTGTACGGACGAAAGCGCGACCGAAACTGATCACGGCCCAGGCATCGGTCCGGCCGGAACGCCCAAGAAAACGGCTACTTCTTGCGGAAGCTGTCCAACTGAACGACCTCGGCCGGCGGCCGGGACATCACCACCTCGACGCTTTCGATTTCGCCGGGCTCGTCCGGGGGGGGATTCGGCGTTCGCTCTGTCGTCGGACGGGTCGCCCACCACGTCCGGCAAGGCGGATGCCATATGCTGGCGCGCCGAATCGTTGGCGGCGCCGGGCTTCCCGAACTGGAGACCGAATTGAGCCGATGGGTCGTAGAAGGCCTTCACGGCGTTGAAGGGGATCACCAGCCGCTCGGGCACGTTGGCGAAGGAAAGCTTCACCTCGAAGCGCTCGTCCCAAACGAACAGATCCCAGAACTGATACTGGAGGACGACGGTCATCTCCTCGGGATATTGTTCCTTCAATCGCTTGGAGATGGACACGCCCTCGGCACAGGTGTCGAAGGCGATATAGAGATGGTGCTCTCCTGGAAGCCCGTCGCGCTGGACTTGCGTGAGAACCTCGCGAACCACGCCACGCAGCGCGTTCTGCGTCAGTAGATCGTATCGAATTCCATCGTCTGCCATGTAATGGCGCCGCTCCATTGTTGGCGACGTAGGCAGTCACCCCGTCAAAAGTGGAGGGCTTCTGTTGCCCGGTGCCCTCCGAAACCGCGCCTAACTTCTGCGAGGAAGCTAGGGCTTTAATTTAGGCTATCGCGCCGCATTACGCAGCGAGACGTGCCTCCGCATAGTTGTCATTGGCAACTATAAGGTTCGGCCCGATAACGGCGGATACCATGCCGAGCGAAAGTACGACCTTTACACCCTCGTCGATCCTGTTTCGGCCCCGCCACGTTTCAGTCCGTGCCGGTACTTTTCGCAAGTCTCATGCCATGCACGTCAGGGACTAGAATGGCTGAAACCTGGTGGAGCCGCCGGGTACCGCCCCCGGGTCCGAATGGTTTATTACGTCAACCGTTTATCGCCATAGTCGGCCGAAGCCGACACCACATATATAAGCCTCCCACGCGTTAAATGAAAGGTTGGGAGGTGGATAACTCCCAATCTTCACTGCATGAATAGGCTTCTCTGCCAGTGGGTTGGCCGGGCCGGCCGGAGAGGCTAGTCGCGTTCCATCTTGAGAACGCGGCCCGTGGTGGCGTCCACGTGCATCTCGATGTCGTTGCCGCGGGCATCCTCGCCCTCGACTTCCCAGATATTCCGCCGGCGCTTGTATTCGATCTCTTCCAGCCGGACGATGCCACGGTCGAAGGCCATCTGCCGGACGCGCTCGATGCCAATGCTTTGGGCAAAAGCCGCGCCGGAGGCGAGAGCGAGGGTGGAACAGGCCGCGAGGCCGAGGAGAACTGTCAGAACACGCATTGAACGCTCCTTCTACAAGTCTATCGACAAAGTAGCGAGCCCGGCCCTGAGTCTCGGCGTTCCGGACTGCGGTCAATATAGGGACACACTGACGTTGCGCCAATATCTCGATCTTCTCTCCCAAGTCCGCGGCGCGGGCCTGCGCAAGGAGGACCGGACGGGCACCGGGACGCTCAGCCTGTTCGGGGCGCAGATGCGCTTCGACTTGAGCGAGGGGTTCCCGCTCATGACCACCAAGAAGCTGCACGTGAAGTCGATCGTCCATGAACTGCTATGGTTTCTGCAGGGCTCGACCAATACCCGCTATCTCAAGGAGCACGGGATCACCATCTGGGACGAATGGGCCGATGAAAGCGGGGATCTGGGGCCCGTCTACGGCAAGCAATGGCGCTCCTGGCCGACCGCTTCCGGCGGCGAGGTCGACCAGATCAAGGCCCTGGTCGAGGGGATCAAGCACAATCCCGATTCGCGCCGGCACATCGTGAGTGCCTGGAATGTCGGTGAAATCCCGAAAATGGCGCTCCCGCCGTGCCACTGCCTGTTCCAGTTCTATGTGGGCGACGGGCGGCTTTCCTGTCAGCTCTATCAGCGCTCCGCCGACATCTTCCTCGGCGTGCCGTTCAACATCGCCTCCTATGCGCTGCTCACTCATATGGTCGCGCAGGTGACGGGGCTGGAGGCCGGCGACTTCGTGCACACGTTCGGGGACGTGCATCTGTACCTGAACCATTTGGAGCAGGCGGACGAGCAGCTTGCGCGCGAGCCGCGGCTGCGGCCGCGCCTTGAGATCAATCCCGAGGTGACGTCGCTGTTCGACTTTGTCTACGACGACTTCGAGATCGTCGGCTACGATCCCCATCCGGCCATCCGGGCCGAGGTGGCTGTGTGACCAAGGATCGTGCGGCCGAGCCGCCCAAGATCGCCCTGGTCGTGGCGATGGGGCAGAACCGGGCCATCGGCCTCGACGGAGGGCTGCCCTGGCACTTGCGCTCGGACATGAAGTTCTTCCGCAAGGTGACCATGGGCAATCCCGTGATCATGGGGCGCCGGACCTTCAGATCGCTGCCGCGGGTACTGGACGGCCGGCTCAATATCGTGCTGACCCGCGAGGACGGTTTCGACGTGCCGCCGGGGGTCGTCGTGGCCCATACCCTGGAGGAGGGGCTTGCGGCCGCCCGGTCCGCCTGCGCCGAGACCGGGGCCGGCGAGATCATGATCATCGGCGGCGAAGACGTCTTTCGCGAGGTCATGCCGCAAGCCGACCGCATCTACCTGACCGAGGTCAACGCGAGCCCCGAGGCCGATACCTGGTTCCCGGAACTGGATCCGACCGTCTGGACGGAGGTCTGCCGCGAGGCCCATGAGGCCGGCCCAAAGGACGACCACGACTTCAGCATCGTGATCCTGGAGAGGCTCTGAGCTCCGGCCACCGCCTTCGATTGCGTGGCCCCTGGTCCTGGCCTATAACCTCTCGGATTCTTGTCGCGGTTCCGCCACTTGGTGCGCCTAGTGTCCCTGCGCTGGGCGCGGCCCAAATCCGGCGGCTTCGCGCGCAGCCCCCTCAGAAATCAGGACGAGAGACAATATGCCTTGGAGCAATCAGAGCGGCGGTGGCGGCAATAACGGGCCCTGGGGCCCGAGGCCCGGCGGTCCCGGCGGCGGCCAACAGCCCGATCTGGAAGACATTCTACGCAAGAGCCAGGATCGGCTGCGCCAGGCCATGCCCGGTGGCGGTGGCGGCTGGCTGATTCCGGGCCTGATCGCCCTGGTCGTAGCCGGAGTGGTCGGCTGGTTCGGCTTCCTCGTCACGGTGAGGGCCGACGAGGTCGGCATCGTCATGCGTTTCGGCGAATATGTGCGCCAGTTGCCCCCGGGTCTGCATTTCCGCCTGCCTTACCCGATCGAAGAGGTCGAGCTTCCCAAGGTCACCCGTCTCAACCGGATCGAGATCGGCATGCGCTCATCGGAAGGCAGCGGCCTTTCGGTGCGGGACGTGCCGGAAGAGAGCCTGATGCTCACGGGCGACGAGAACATCGTCGATATCGACTTCGTGGTGGTGTGGAAGATCAGCGACGCGCCCGACTACCTGTTCAAGATCCAAAACCCTCAGGGCTCGGTGAAGGACGTCTCCGAGAGTTCCATGCGCGAGATCATCGGCCAGAGCGACATCGAGCCGATCCTGACCTCCTCGCGCGCCGAGACCGAGGGCAAGGTGCAGCAGCTCATTCAACGCATTCTCGACGGCTATCAGGCCGGCATCCAGGTCGTGGAGGTTCAGCTCCAGAAGGTCGATCCGCCGGCACAGGTGATTGACGCCTTCCGCGACGTCCAGGCGGCCCGGGCCGACGAGGAGCGTCTCCAGAACGAGGCGCAAGCCTATGCCAACCGGATCGTTCCGGAGGCGCGCGGCGAGGCGGAGCGCATTCTCCAAAGCGCGCAAGGCTACCGCGACCGCGTGATCGCCGAAGCCAAGGGTGAGGCCGAGCGCTTCGAAAAGGTTCTTGAAGAATACGCGAAGGCGCCTGAGGTGACGCGGCAACGGATTTTCATCGACACGATGCAGGAAGTGCTGTCGAACACCGACAAGATCATTATCGATAAGGATGGCGGCGGCGTGGTGCCCTATCTGCCCTTATCGGAGTTGCAGAGGAAGGCGCCGGCCGCGACGGCCCCGACGGCTCCCTCGGTTCAGAGCGGAGGGCAGCAGTAATGAAACGCGTCGCCCTCACTCTCATTCTCCTGCTGGTCGGCATTCTCGCGATCGGCGCCTACTTGACGCTGTTCACGGTCTACCAGACGCAGCAGGCGCTGGTTCTGGAGTTCGGTAAGGCCAAGCGGGTCATCGAAAACCCTGGGTTGAACTACAAGATCCCGTTCATTCAGAACGTGGTGTTCTTCGACAAGCGGCTTCTTGATCTGGACTCCGCGCCACAAGAAGTCATCGCTTCCGATCAGAAGCGTCTTGTCGTCGATGCCTTTGCCCGCTGGCGGATCACCAACCCGCTGCTGTTCTACCAACGGGTGAACAACGAGTTCAACGCACGCACGCGGCTCAGCGACTTCCTCGAAGCCGCGCTCCGCCGGGTCCTGGGTTCGGCGAGCTTCGAAGCCGTCGTCCGGGACGACCGGAACGAGCTGATGCGGAAGATTACCGATGAGATGAACGCCAAGTCCAAGGCCCTCGGCATTACGGTCGTCGACGTCCGCATCAAGAGAGCCGATCTGCCGGAGGCGAACAGCCTCGCCGTCTATCGCCGGATGCAGACGGAACGCGAGCGCGAGGCATCGGAGATCCGCGCCGAAGGCGAGGAAGCCTCCCGCCGCATTCGCGCCAATGCCGAGCGGCAGGTCACGGTCCTGAAGGCCGAGGCAACCGGCGAGTCGGAGCGTATTCGCGGTGCGGGCGATGCGGAGAAGAACCGTGTCTTCGCCGAAGCTTTCGGCAAGGATCCCGACTTCTTTGCCTTCTACCGCTCCATGCAGGCCTATGAAGGCGCCTTGCAGTCCGGCGATACGCGGATGCTGCTCAGTCCCGATTCCCAGTTCTTCCAGTATTTCAACAACGCGGGCGGGCGTGCGAGCGGCGCTTCCACCAGCCTGCCGAAAGGGGACAAGAGCGCGATCCGCGAGCCCTTGAGCACAGGAACGGAGCCGGCCCGCGCGGCCGAGTCGTCTGAACCTGCCACCGATACGCCTTAGCGGGTCTGGCGGACATGGACGACCTCGGTGTCGCCATCGGCCTCGTCTTGGTCATCGAGGGTCTCGTTTGGGCCCTCGCGCCCCGGTTTGGACGCCGGCTCCTCGAAGCGGCGTCCGAGACCCCGGAATCGACCTTGCGGCTGGCGGGGATCCTAGCGGTCACGGCCGGGGTGCTCCTTGTTTGGCTGATACGGGGGTGACGATGGTTCGGGCACGGATCAAGCGCGCCGGTTTCTTGTCTGCCAAGTCGCGAAAGCTTGCTTCCTCTGGGCCCGCCGTTTTCGCTAGAGTGGCGTCCGCGCCCAATGGTTCGGCGTGATGATGGGAGTGCCCGAAAAGATGTCTGGACGAACAGGCCGGAGCTGGGCTCGGCACCTTCGGGGCATCGTAACCGCGATTGCCGTTGGGACGGGGCTCTGCATCGCGGCGCCTCATGGGCCCGGAACGGCCTTTGCCCGGGGGCCGGTCTCCGTGGCCGACATTGCCGAAGGCCTTCAGGAGGCCGTCGTCAATATCTCGACCACCCAGACGATCGACGAACGGGAAGAAGGGGCCCCTCCGGTTCGCAAAGGACCGAAGAGTTCTCCCTTCGAAGAGTTCTTCGACGACTTTTTCGACGACAAGGGCCCCGACGGGAAACCGCGGAAGGTCAGCTCGCTCGGGTCCGGGTTCGTGATCGACCCGTCGGGACTGATCGTGACGAACAACCACGTGATCGAGGGCGCCGATGAGATCATCGTCAACTTCACGGACGGGTCCAAGCTGAAGGTGATCAAGATCCTCGGACACGATCCCAAAACGGACCTCGCACTCCTAAAGGTCGAGCCGCGCAAGCCCCTCAAAGCCGTGTCGTTCGGCGACTCCTCCGTGCTGCGCGTCGGCGACTGGGTGATGGCGATCGGCAACCCGTTCGGGCTCGGCGGCAGTCTAACCATCGGCGTCGTCTCGGCCACGAAGCGCGACATCAACGCGGGGCCCTATGACGATTTCATTCAAACCGACGCCGCGATCAACCGGGGCAACTCCGGCGGTCCGTTGTTCAATATGGATGGCCAGGTCATCGGCGTGAATACGGCGATCATCTCGCCGACCGGCGGATCGATCGGGATCGGCTTTGCCGTGCCGTCCAACACGGCCGTCACGGTCCTGAACCAGTTGAAGGAATTCGGCGAGACCCGCAGGGGATGGTTGGGCGTCCATGTCCAGAACGTCACCGACGAGATGGCGGCCACGCTGGGGCTGGATTCGCCGAAGGGCGCGCTTGTTGCTTCGGTGACGCCAAGCGGCCCCGCGGCAACCGTGGGGATCAAACCGCGGGACGTCATCCTCGACTTCGGCGGGCAGACAATACGCACGATGCGCGATCTGCCGCGTGCGGTCGCCGCTGGCACGGTCGGCATGGAAGTGCCGGTCAAGCTCCTGCGTGACGGCGAGACCGTCGACCTCGTCGTGACACTTGGCCGGCTGCCCGAAGAAGACGAGGAGGAGCCGGAGCTCGATGAAGGACTCGGCGGCGGCGACCTCCTTGGCCTGACCATCGAGCCGCTGACTTCCGAGCTGCGCGACAAGTACCGCATCAGCGGAAAGGTCGAAGGGGTCGTGGTCACGGGTGTCGAACCGGGAAGCGCTGCCGCGAAGAAGCAGATCAAGGCCGGCGACGTGATCGTGGAGGTCACCCAGGAAGCCGTGCGCCAGCCGGAAGAGGTTGTCACCCGGCTGCGTGCGGTCCGGAAATCGGGCCGCCGCCGCGTCCTGTTCCTGCTCGCCGATGCCGAGGGCGAACTCCGCTTCGTCGCCGTTCCGATCATCTGACGCGGCTCGGCACCGGCATTGCGAGGTCCAACGGTGGTCCGTCGTGTTTGAAGCCGTTCTCATTGCCGGTCCCACCGCCAGCGGCAAGTCGGCCGCGGCACTTGCGCTCGCAGAGCGCCTGGGCGGGACGATCGTCAATGCCGATTCCATGCAGGTCTATCGGGAGCTTCAGGTACTGACCGCGCGCCCCAGTGCCGCGGAAATGGAGATCGTTCCCCACCGGCTCTATGGCACGGTGTCGGGGCGGGAGGCCTATTCGGTGGGGCGCTGGGTCGAAGACGCCGCCGCTGCGATCGAAGAAACGCGCAAGCGCGGGCAGGTGCCGATTTTCGTCGGCGGGACCGGTCTCTACTTCATGGCTCTGCTTCAGGGGCTGTCGCCCGTTCCCGACATTCCCGAAGACATCCGCCGGCACTGGCGGGAGCGTGCGGCGACGACCTCCGGGTCGGATCTCCACGCGGCGTTGTCAGCGCGGGATCCGGTCATGGCCGCGCGTCTTGGGCCGACGGACACGCAGCGCCTTGTGCGGGCCCTGGAGGTCATCGACGCCACTGACGTCTCGCTCGCCGATTGGCAGGAGACGACCGGAACACCGCTCCTGAAGGACGAGGCCGTTCTGAAGATCCTGGTCGCGCCGGAACGCGAGGCGGTCTACGCGGCCATCGATGCGCGGTTCGACGCCATGCTGCGGGAGGGTGCCTTGGCGGAAGCGGAGTCGCTGGCGGCGCTGGACCTCGATCCAGGGCTCCCGGTCATGCGAGCCCTCGGCGTGCCCGAACTCCTGTCCCATCTCTCGGGGGCCATAAGCCTGGAAGACGCGGCCACGAAGGCCAAGACCGCGTCCCGCCGCTACGCCAAGCGCCAGATGACCTGGGCACGGCGCTTCATGGCCGACTGGACGCAGGTCCCCAGCGGAGAAGCGGCTGCCGCGGCGATCGGGGAGCGATCGTAGGGCCTCGTTCGCCAGACCAGGCTTCGACCCGCAAAGGAGCGCCGCCGGATCAGACCGTGACCTGGGTCCCGATGGCCACGACCCGGTCCGTCGGCAATTGGAAGTAGTTCGAGGCGTCATCCGCGTTGTGCGCGAGATAGACGAAGAGCCGGTCCTGCCATTGGGGCATTCCGGACCGCGCATCCGGCCGCACGGTCCGCTGCGACAGGAAGAACGACGTCGACATGATGTCGAATTGCCAGCCTTTCTTGCGGGCGATGGCGAGCGCCTTGGGCACGTTGGGCCGTTCCACGAAACCGAAATGCAGGGTCATCCGCATGAACTTGTCGCTGACCGGTGCCAACTGGACCCGGTCGGCGGGCGCGACACGCGGAATGTCCTCGTTCTTGATCGTGAGGATGACGTTGTGCTCGTGCAGAACCTTGTTGTGCTTGAGATTATGCAAGAGCGCGGTCGGCGCGAATTCGGGATCGGCGCTCAAGAAGACGGCGGTGCCGGGAACGAGATGAGGCGGCTTGCTCTCGAGGCTCTTGATCAAGGGTTCGAAGGGAACCTCGATGCGGCGTGTCTTCTGCGCCAGGAGCTTGGTTCCGCGCATCCAGGTGAGCATCACGAGGATCAGCATCATGCCGACGAGCACCGGCAGCCAGGCCCCTTCGACCAGCTTGAGCATGGCGGCCATCACGAACGCGACGTCGACGAACAGCAGCGGCGCCATGACGGCAATGGTCCAGCCCAGCGACCAGTGCCAGAGCCGCCAAATGACGATGAAGCCCAGAAGGCCGGCCACCAGCACCGTCGCCGCCACGGCCAGCACATAGGCCGAGGCCAACTCGCTCGACGAGCGGAACATGAAGACGAGAAGCAGGACGCCGGTCAGGAGCAGCCAGTTGACGCGGGGCATGTAGATCTGGCCCGCCTGGGATTCCGAGGTGTGGCGGACTTCCATGCGCGGCAGGAAGCCGAGTTGCATGGCCTGGCGGGTGATGGAGTAGGCACCTGTGATCACAGCCTGACTGGCGATCGCCGTCGCCATGGTCGCGAGCGCCACCATGGGGTAGAGCGCCCAGTCTGGAAACAGCAGATAGAATGGATTCGAAATCTTCTCCGGCTGGGCCAGGACCAATGCCCCTTGACCGAAATAGTTCAGAAGTAGCGCGGGCAGAACGAGATAAAGCCACGCCGTCTGGATCGGACGCCGGCCGAAGTGGCCGAGATCGTTGTAGAGCGCCTCGGACCCGGTCACGACCAGGAACACCGCGCCGAGCGTGACGAGGCCGACCATGCCGTGCGTGAGCAGGAAGTTGAGCCCGTAATAGGGATTGAGGGCCATGAGGACGCGAGGGTTTCCGGCGATCTCCGCCGCGCCCGCAAACGCAAGCACCAGAAACCAGACCGTGGTGATCGGTGCGAACAGCGTCGAGACGCGGGCGGTTCCGTGCGACTGGACCGAGAACAGCGCTATCAGGATGACGACCGTAATCGGCAGGACATAGGGCTCGAACGCATCCGTGGCGACGTTGAGGCCCTCGACCGCCGAGAGCACAGACAGGGCCGGGGTGATGAGCGTGGACCCGTAGAACATCGCCGCGCCGACAATACCGAGGCCGAGTACGAGCGGCGTGCGTCTGCCGAGCGCGGTGAAGGCCAGCGCGGTCAACGCCAGCGTGCCGCCTTCGCCGTTATTGTCCGCCCGGAGCAGCAGCACCACGTATTTGAGCGTGACGACCACGATCAGCGCCCAAAAGATCAACGACAGGACGCCGAGCACGGCCGCCTGGGTGACGACGCCGTGCGATCCGCCGGTGGCGAGAACGGCTTCGCGCAGCGCGTAGAGCGGGCTCGTTCCGATATCGCCATAGACGACGCCGATCGAGCCGAAAGTGAGGGCCCAGAACGCGCGGCTGGTCATGGGCAGATCCGCCGTCCCATGGCCGTGTCCGGTTTCATTGCCGTTAGCGTCGGCACCGGCCGGTTCTGAAGTTGCAGAGTGCTGCATTCAGGCTGTGACTAAATGGACTAGATGGAAATGTGTTTTCAGATACGACCCGCCAGAGCACCGAGGCGCCGGCGCGGCTTGGTCCCTCATTTCGAGGCTGCCCCAACAAGCGTATGAGGCTTAGGCGCATCGCGCGTCATTGTCTAGAACGCTTGTGGGTAAAAGATTGGGCTCCCCGTCATCATCTTTCCAAGGCATGAAATTTTCTGCATAGATTCGCCCTAATCTGGATAACTTATGCAAAGATAGCAGCAAAAAATGTTGTCATTCATTCGCATTTCCCGTTGACCCTGTGACATAGAGGCCCTAGGGTGCGCGGCCTAATCCGGCGTTTTTGCCATTACCAATCGAGTTCTACCGGGCAGCGGCTGGTCCAGCCGCTGGGGCCCGGTTTTGTCAGTGGAAAGAGACATGTCAGCCACCGAGAACGGCTCAGTCAAAATGACCGGCGCGCAGATCGTGCTTCAGGCGCTCGCCGATCAAGGCGTGGATCACATCTTCGGCTATCCGGGCGGGGCCGTGCTGCCGATCTACGACGAGCTATTCCAGCAGGACCGGCTCCAGCACGTGCTGGTCCGCCACGAGCAGGGCGCGGTCCACGCGGCCGAAGGCTATGCGCGCTCGACCGGCAAGGTCGGCGTCGTGCTCGTGACGTCGGGCCCAGGTGCGACCAACGCAGTCACGGGGCTCACGGACGCGCTGATGGATTCGATCCCGGTGGTTTGCATCACGGGTCAGGTGCCGACGCATCTCATCGGGAACGATGCCTTTCAGGAATGCGACACGGTCGGCATCACGCGCCCCTGCACGAAGCACAACTATCTTGTGAAGGACGTCGACCAGCTCGCCGAGGTCTTGCACGAGGCATTTTACGTCGCGCGCTCGGGGCGCCCGGGTCCTGTCGTGGTGGATATCCCCAAGGACATCCAGTTCATGACCGGGACTTACAAGGGCGTCTCGAACTCGCAGCATAAGAGCTACGTTCCCCCGCGGCAGGGCGACCCAGCCGCCATCGAAGCGGCCGTAAGCGCGATGGCCAATGCCAAGCGGCCGATCTTCTATACCGGCGGCGGCGTCATCAATGCGGGGCCGGCGGCCAGTGAGAGTCTGCGCGAGCTCGTGCGCATGACCGGCTATCCGATCACCTCGACCCTGATGGGACTCGGCAGTTATCCGGCCTCGGACAAGCAATGGCTCGGCATGCTCGGCATGCACGGTACGTTTGAGGCCAACAACGCCATGCACGACTGCGATGTCATGGTCTGCATCGGCGCGCGCTTCGACGACCGTATCACTGGCCGGCTCGATGCGTTTTCGCCCGGCTCCACCAAGATCCACGTGGACGTCGATCCGTCCTCGATCAACAAGAACGTTCATGTCGACATCCCGATCGTCGGCGATTGCGCGTACGTGATCGATCAGATGATCGCGGCGTGGAAAGCGCAGAACCCGTCGGTCGACAAAGAGGCGCATGCGCGCTGGTGGGAGCAGATCGAGACCTGGCGCAAGCGCAAATGCCTGCACTACCGGAAGAAGAGCGACGTGATCATGCCGCAATACGCCATCGAGCGGCTCTTCGCGCTGACCCGCGATCGCGACACCTACATCACCACGGAAGTGGGCCAGCATCAGATGTGGGCGGCGCAGTACTTCCATTTCGACGAGCCGAACCGGTGGATGACGTCCGGCGGGCTCGGCACGATGGGCTACGGCATTCCGGCCGCGGTCGGCGTGCAGATGGCGCATCGGGATTCGCTCGTCGTCGACATTGCAGGCGAAGCTCGGGTGCTGATGACCATGCAGGAGATTTCGACGGCGGTTCAATACGACCTGCCCATCAAGATCTTCATCCTGAACAACGAGTACATGGGCATGGTCCGCCAATGGCAGGAACTGCTCCATGGCGGCCGCTATTCGCACTCCTACAGCGAGGCGCTGCCGGACTTCGTGAAGCTGGCGGAGGCCTATCACGCCGTCGGCATTCGCGCGGAGAAACCCGGCGAGCTCGACGACGCGATCCTGGAGATGATCAAGACGCCGAAGCCGGTCATCTTCGACTGCAGGGTCGACAAGCACGCCAATTGCTTCCCGATGATTCCGAGCGGCGAGGCGCACAACAACATGCTGATGGGCGACGACCTGACGGAAGAGGACATCGAGAACGCCATCTCCGAAGAAGGCAAGGTAATGGTCTGATGGGGCAGCCCGGTTCCGCCTATTCGCTCGAGAAGCCTGAACAGAGCCTCGAGACACACACGATCAGCGTGCTCGTGGACAACGAGCCCGGCGTGCTCGCGCGCGTCATCGGCCTGTTCTCGGGCCGGGGCTACAATATCGAGTCGCTGACCGTGTCCGAGACCGAGCACGAGGCGCATCTGTCGCGCATCACCATCGTCACGACGGGCACGCCCATGGTCATCGAGCAGATCAAGAATCAGCTCGACCGGCTGGTGCCGATCCACTCGGTCACGGACCTCACCGTTTGCGGCGAGACCATCGAGCGGGAGCTGGCGCTGGTGAAGGTGGCGGGCGTCGGCGAGAAGCGGGTGGAGGCGTTGCGGCTGGCCGAAGCGTTCCGCGCCACGGCCATCGATGCCTCGCTCGAGCATTTCGTGTTCCAGATCACCGGGCGCCAATCGAAGATCGAGCAGTTCGTCGCGCTGATGCAGCCCCTCGGCCTGGTCGAAGTCTGCCGCACCGGCGTCGCGGCCATCGCCCGCGGGGCGGAGCGGATGTAATCCGTCGCTTGCGTTTTCGCCGGTCCGGCGGCACAACCCGGACCCAATGGTGACAGCCGAGTTTTGAAGATATTGAAATTCTAGAACGTAGAGGAACAGGGATGCGTGTCTATTACGATCGGGATGCCGATCTCAATCTCATCAAGGGGAAGAAGGTCGCCATCATCGGCTATGGCAGCCAGGGCCACGCCCACGCCCTGAACCTGAAGGATTCCGGCGTTGCCGAGGTGGCTATCGGCCTGCGTCCCGGCTCCAGCTCCGCCGCCAAGGCCGAAGGCGAGGGGTTGAAGGTCATGAGCGTCTCCGAGGCCGCCGCCTGGGCCGACGTCGTGATGATGCTGACCCCGGACGAGCTCCAGGCCGAGATCTGGGAGAAAGAGCTCAAGCCCAATATGAAGCAGGGCTCGGCCCTGTTCTTCGCCCACGGCCTGAACATCCACTTCAATCTCATCGAGCCGCGCGCGGACATGGATATCTGCATGGTCGCACCCAAGGGCCCGGGCCACACGGTGCGTGCCGAGTACAAACGCGGCGCCGGCGTGCCGTGCCTCGTGGCCATCGCCCAGGACGCCACGGGCAACGCGCACGACCTGTCTCTGTCTTATGCCTCCGCGATCGGCGGCGGCCGGGCGGGCATCATCGAAACGACCTTCCGCGAGGAATGCGAGACGGATCTCTTCGGCGAGCAGGCCGTGCTCTGCGGCGGCCTCGTCGAGCTGATGCGCAATGGCTTCGAGACCCTGGTCGAGGCGGGCTACGCTCCCGAAATGGCCTATTTCGAAACCGTGCATGAGGTGAAGCTGATCGTCGACCTCATCTACGAAGGCGGCATCGCCAACATGAACTACTCGGTCTCCAACACCGCCGAATACGGCGAGTATGTCTCCGGCCCGCGCGTTGTCACGGGCGAGAGCAAGGCCGCGATGAAGGAGGTCCTCGCCGATATCCAGAGCGGCACCTTCGTGAAGAACTGGATGCTCGAGAACAAGATCAACCAGCCGAGCTTCAAGGCTATGCGCGCCAAGTGCGACAGCCACGAA
The DNA here is from genome assembly GCF_001723285.1 of Methyloceanibacter methanicus. Taxonomy (GTDB): domain Bacteria; phylum Pseudomonadota; class Alphaproteobacteria; order Rhizobiales; family Methyloligellaceae; genus Methyloceanibacter; species Methyloceanibacter methanicus. The sequence goes on from NZ_LPWG01000012.1 coordinate 20,052, forward strand.
ATGGAAGTGGTCGGCGAGAAGCTGCGCGCCATGATGCCGTGGATCGCCGAGAGCAAGATGGTCGACAAGTCCAAGAACTAGTCGCGTCGCGACCCTCTTTGGAAGATACCGAAATGGCCGGGTTCGTCCCGGCCATTTTCTTTTGTGCCGGCGGCGCGAACCGGAGCCCCTTGGTCTAAGCTGACGCCATCGTCACACGGGCGCAGAAGTTCCAGGACACGATGCCCAAGTTTTGAGGGCCGCAAGGGCAGGGGACCCCATGTACATCACCCGGATCGCCAAGATCGTCATGGTCGCGTGTCTCGCAGTCTTCTGTCTGCTGGTCGTGTTCGGCAATCTCACCGACTACCAAGCCAATTTTCTGTTCGTGAAGCATGTGATGAGCATGGACACGACCTACCCGGGCAATACGCTGATGTACCGGGCCATCACCAGTCCCGAACTTTGGCATGCGGCCTATGCGCTGATCATCGCCGGCGAAGCGCTGGCAGGCGTCCTGTTCCTGGCCGGCGCCATCCGCCTGTTTCAGGTCCGGCGGGACCCGGGCGCCGTCTTCGACAGCGCGAAGGGCTGGACGATCGCAGGCGGGCTGGTCGCGTTCCTGGTTTGGTTCTTCGGTTTCATGGTCGTTGCCGGCGAGTGGTTCCTGATGTGGCAGTCTGAAACCTGGAACGGTCAGCCGGCGGCGTTCCGCTTCTATCTCACGGCTCTTGCGGTCCTCGTGTTCGTCAATCAGCCTGATGGCGACTTGCCCGAGACGGTCACGGCGGATGCCGGGTCCAAACCGGCCCGGGCGCCCGCAAAGAAGAAGGCGCCGGCCGGCAAACGGGCAACGGCCAAGACACGTGCAACGGCCAAGACCCGCGCATCGGCCAAGAACAAGAAGAAGACGGCACCGAAGACAAGTACGACTTCGCGGGGCGCGCGGGCTGCAGCGAACGAGGCATAAGGGGAGTGAAGCGATGGACAGCAGCGAGTTCGAGGCGTTTCTCAAGAGCTTCTACGCCGCCCGCATCCAAGGGGAGGTCGAGGCGCTGGGGGCCATGTTCGCCGACGACGCCCAGTTCCGGATCGTCGGATCGCCCGAGTTCAGCATGTTGGCGACCTCGGTTCAGGGACGCGAGGGCATCACGGGGCTGTTCGGGACCATCGCCGACAGTTTCGGCCTGGACGAATTCGCCATCGAAGATCTGCTGATGGATGGGAACAAGGCGGCGGTCCGCTGGAGCGCCCGTGTCCAAAATATCACATCCGGCGACACGTTCACGACGGAGCTGGCCGACTTCATTGAAATCGACGGCGGAAAAATTATATCGCTCAGCGAGTTCCTCGATACGGCCTTGGCCGGATAGAGGTTATCCCCGGCCGACACTTTCCCGTGAGCTCTGCCATGTCAGAGCCGGAATTCGGTGGTCGAATGCGATTTTGATGCGCATAATCGGGCAATTCGACCGGAATCCAAGGGATTCGGGCCGGATGTGCGGGGAGAAGGAGCTGTAGGCTTGGGGACGATGGACCAGGGGTCCAGAGGGAGCTATCGAATGACAGCAGCCGGCTTGAGATCAGCCGCCATCGGGGTTGCTTTCGCGGTCTCGTTCGGCGCCCCAGCCGTTGCGGCGGAGCCCGACGGTCCCGCCGAGCTCGTGACCCGGTCCGAAGCCGTCCGCGTCTCCGTACAGGATCAGGTCGGCGCCGTGACGATGAAGGACGCGGCCGAGCAGATCGCCCTTGCCGAGTATTACTCCGTCCCGGACCGGAAGCTGCTGTGGGTTGGCGAAAACGGCCTGAATGCCCGCGGCAAGGCCGTCCTCAAGGAAATCGCCAAGGCCGACGATTACGGGCTCCGCGCCGCGGACTACAAATTGCCGAACCTTGCGGGTTTTGATGCGAGCGCCCCCGGTGCGGTGGCCAAGCTCGCCGATGCCGAACTCAAGATCAGCGCGGCGGTCATCGAATATGCGCGCGATGCGCGGGGCGGCCGGATCAAGCCGCAGGATCTGAGCGAGAGCCTCGACCCCAGCATGTATTTGCCGGACCCGGCCGAGGTCATCGGCTTCATCGCCATCCGGTCCGACCCGGCGGCCTATTTGCGGAGTTTTCAGCCCACGCATCCTCAGTTCGAGGCGTTGCGCCGGCAGCTGATCGCCGAGCGCCGCGGGACAGCGGCGCCCAAGCCGGTCGCCGACACGCCCGAAGACGTGGAGATCCCCGCCGGGCCAACCCTCAAGCTCGGCGTCAAGCACGGCCAAGTGGCTCTGTTGCGGAAGCGCCTCGAGACCCCGGCCAAGGAAGGCGCCGACGAGTATCTCTTCGACAACGACTTGCACCAGGCCGTGCTCGCGTTTCAGAAAGCCCAAGGCGGCAACGCCGACGGCATGGTCGGATCCGGCACGCGGCGCATGTTGAACGGGCAGGGCTCGGGGGCGGCGCCGGCCGTGACGGGGCAGCAGAAGATCGATCTGCTGCTCGTGAACATGGAGCGTTACCGCTGGCTCCCGCAGGACATGGGCGCGTTCTACGTCAACGTGAACATTCCCGAATTCAAGGTGCGGGTGTTCAAGGAAGAGAACCCCGTTCACGAGACGCGCGTGATCGTCGGCAAGACGCATACGCAGACGCCGGTCTTCAGCGACGAGATGGAAGAGATCGTGTTCCGCCCGAATTGGTATGTGCCGAACTCGATCAAGCAGAATGAAATCGCGCCCTATCTGCGCCGGGGCAGCGGGTTCTTCTCCAGCGGCTGGGATACGTCCGTCCTGCGGCGGCAGGGCCTGCGCATCCGCGGCGCGAACGGCCGCGACATCGACCCCGACCGGGTCGACTGGAGTCGCAACGATATTCGCCGGTATGAGCTTTATCAGCCGCCGGGACCGCGCAACGTGCTGGGGCTCGTGAAATTCCGCTTCCCCAATTCGCACGATGTCTATTTGCACGACACCACCCAGAAGAACCTGTTCTCCAACTCGGTGCGTGCCTTCAGCCACGGCTGCGTGCGGGTCCAAAATCCGGACAGGCTGGCGACCGTCCTGCTCGGCCACGACCAGGACTGGACGGCGGCGCGGGTCTCGTCGGCCATGCATAGCGGGGCCGATGCGAACAAGATCGCGATCAGGAACCGGATTCCCGTCTACATTACCTATTTCACGGCGATCGTGGGCGAGGATGGAGAACTGGAGCGGTACAAGGACGTGTACGGGCACGACAGGCGGATGGTCGCCGCGCTGAAGGGCCAGCCGATCCCGGGGGGCCTGCCGAGCAATGTCACGGTGACGCACAATCCGGGCGAGCGCAGGGCGACCCGGCGCGCCTCCCGGCGTGGCAACAACCCGTTTGCGGCGATCTTCGATTTCTAGGCGATCTTCGATGTCTGAAGAACGCTCGCGCGCTCACTTCGAGAGCGGCATGAACAAGGCGATCGCCAAGCAAGTGGCGGCGCCGACAATGATGTTCATCGGGACGCCAATGCGCAGGAAATCGCTGAAGCGGTAGTTGCCCGAGGCATAGACCATCGTGTTGGTTTGATAACCGATGGGCGTGGCGAAGCTGGCGCTCGCGCCCATCATGATGGCGACGAGGAACGGCCTCGAGTCGAGGCCAAGACTTTCGGCCAAACCGATAGCGATGGGGGTCAGCACCACGGCCACGGCGTTGTTGGTGATAAGCTCGGTCAGAACCGCAGCCAGGAAGTAGACGACCGCGAGCAGCACATAGCCCGAGTTCCGGCCCAATACCGGTTCGATCGCGCCCACGATGGCCTCCACCGCGCCCGTCTTGTCCAAGCCGACGCCGATCGCGAGCATGGCGAAGATCAAGACCAGGATGCCGCCATTGATCGACTCCCAGGCCTCCTCGGCATCGATGCATCGCAGCAGCAGAATGGCGGCCACGCCGAGCACGGCCAGGCCTCCGATGGGCATGAACTTCAAGGCGGCCAGCAAGACGACGGTGACGAGGGTAATGATCGCGACGGGGGCCTTCTTACGCCGGAAGCTCCGGGAGCGGGGTTGGGACATGTTGATGAAATCCGCTTCGTCGGCGGCCGCGGCCAGCCCCTCGGGCGTGCCTTCCAGGAGAATCCGGTCGGCGGCGCGCAGTTGAACCGACTCGAGGTCGATGCCGGGCAGGTAGCGATGACGGCTGATGCCGAGGAGGCGGACTCCAAATCGCCCGAGCCGCATGGCTGTCACCGTGTGGTGCGTCCCGCGGCCCGGTGCCAGCACCGCTTCGACGATGATGTGATCCCGGTCGGTCTCGCCACCGCCAACGCCAAGGATGTCGAATCCGCGTTCGCCGTGCAGCGTGAGCACCTCGGGCATGGTGGCTTGGATGACGATGCGGTCGCCGGCCTCGAGAACATGGTCGGCGAGCGTATCGCGGCTCGCCTTGCCGTTACGGTACACGGCCAGGAGCTGGATCCCATCGCGGTTCAACTCCTTGATTTCGCCCAGGGTCTTTCCGGAAAAGCGGGAGCCGTCGCACACCGTCAGCTCGGTCAGGAAATGCACTTTGCCTTCTTCGTCCATCAGGTCCGCCGCGCTCATGCGCGCGGGCAAGAGCACGCGCGCCAGGAGCAGCATCGTGCTGCATCCCACCACCGCCGCCACGAGACCGACCGGCGTGATTTCGAAGATGGAGAAGGCGGGAAGCCCTTGCTGCCGCGCGACGCCGTCGACCAGCAGGTTGGTCGAGGTTCCAATCAGCGTGCAGGTGCCTCCGAGGATCGCGGCGTAGGAGAGGGGGATCAGGAGCTGCGTCGGTGCCATATTTACCGTGCGCGCGAGCCGCACGGCGATAGGGATGAGCACCATGACCACCGGCGTGTTGTTCATGAAGGCCGAGGCGGCCATCGTGCCGAGGAGAAACAGCACCAGGACCGTCTTCGGGCGCTCTTCGGCATGGGACGTGACCCACGAGGCGGCCGCTTCCAGGGTGCCGGTCCTGACCAGCGCGCCCGACAGGATGAACATGGCAGCGATCGTGATCGGCGCGCTGTTCGAGAACACGCCCATCAGATCCTTCGTGTCGATCAAGCCGAGCACGAGGAAAGCGGCCGCACCGGCCGTCGCCACCACGGACGGCGGGTAACGTTCGAAAAGGAAAGCGAAAAACGTCGCGGCCAGGATGGTGAGCGCGATGCCGGTTTGATACTGGTCGATGAACTGTGCCAAGTGGTGTTTGCCGCCCTGTTGCCGCGATTGCGCGGACTTTGATCAATGTTGCATCGCCTGTCTACGAGACTGTCCCGCCGCCGCATACCATGGTGCCGGGTCCTTGTGCGAGTTCTCTCCATGGAAGAGAGGCTTGGCGGGCCTGGCGTTTTCGGGCCCGGTTGACGAGGGGGCAAATTTGCCAAACTTGCCGTCCGCCGGACATTCCCGATCATGCCGGTTGGGTCAATGCGGCGTCTTGCTCTTGCTCTTCTTGGCGGTTCACCTTATTTTCCGCTCATCGCAGGCTTCCGTAGGGCCTTCGCGGAGAAGGGTTCATGACGCAGCGCTTTGAGAAGCAGAATCGTGACGGGCTGGGTGGCATTGCGCTACCGCGGCCGTCTCTGCGCGCGCGCGCCCTTCCGCTCCTCCTTATGTGCCCCTGAGCACCGGCAGTCTCGGGTCGACCGAGGCGGGCGTCAGGGGACAGCGAAACGAACCCACGAAGTCAAAGGCTCATCCGGTCACAATTGACCGAGCGCCATTCGTTTTAAGGACGAGCACATGAATACGGACACCAAAGCGCGCGACGAAAAGGACCGCGTCATTATTTTCGACACCACGCTGCGCGATGGGGAACAATGCCCCGGCGCCACGATGACCTTCGAGGAAAAGCTGGAGGTCGCCGAGCTCCTCGACGAGATGGGCGTGGATGTCATCGAGGCGGGTTTCCCGATCGCCTCCCAGGGTGACTTCGAAAGCGTGCAGGAGATTGCGCGGCGGGCCAAAAACGCCGTCATCTGCGGTCTGGCGCGTGCTCAGCCGGGCGACATCGACCGCTGCGCCGAGGCCGTCCGGCCTGCCGCGCGCGGTCGCATCCACACCTTCATCGGCACCTCGCCGCTTCATCGCAAATACCAGATGGATATCGATGAGGCGGAGTGCCTGTCTCGGGTGACGGCCTCGGTGAGCCGTGCGCGCGGCCTGACCGACGATGTCGAATGGTCGGCGATGGACGCAACGCGCACGGAAGAAGACTTCCTGTGCCGCTGCGTGGAGGCCGCGATCAAGGCGGGCGCCACGACCGTGAACATCCCGGACACGGTCGGCTACGCCTACCACGACGAGTTCGGCGATCTCATCCGTATGCTGCGGGAGCGGGTTCCCGGCGCGGACGAAATCGTCTTCTCCACCCATTGCCACAACGATCTGGGCCTGGCCGTCGCCAACTCCCTCTCGGGCGTGAGCGCCGGCGCGCGCCAGGTCGAATGCGCCGTCAACGGGCTGGGCGAACGCGCGGGCAATGCGGCGCTGGAAGAGGTTGTCATGGCGATCCACACCCGGTCGGATGTGATGTCCGTGTGGACCGGCGTCGACACGACTCTTCTGACCCGGGCCTCGAAGCTCGTGTCGCGGGTGACGGCATTCCCGGTCCAGTACAACAAGGCCATCGTCGGCCGGAACGCGTTTGCCCATGAGAGCGGCATCCATCAGGACGGCGTGCTGAAACATGCGGGCACGTTCGAGATCATGACGCCCGAGAGTGTCGGGGTGAAGGAATCCTCCCTGGTAATGGGCAAGCATTCCGGACGCCACGCCTTCCGCGAGAAGCTGAAGGAACTGGGCTACGAGCTCGGCGACAATGCCTTCGAGGACGCTTCGGTGCGCTTCAAGGGCTTGGCCGACGTCAAGAAGCATGTCTACGACGAGGACATCGAAGCCTTGGTCGACCAGGAGATCGCCTCGGCGCAGGACCGCATCCGGGTCACCTCGCTGACTGTGATTGCCGGAACGGGCGGCCCGCAGAAGGCGACGATCACGCTCCACATCGACGACAAGCAGCATATGTACGAGGCGGTCGGCGACGGCCCGGTAGACGCGACGTTCCAGGCCATTCGCGCGCTCGTACCGCACGAGGCGCGGCTGGCCCTCTATCAGGTGAGTGCCGTGACCGAGGGCACGGACGCGCAAGCCGAGGTGACGGTGCGTTTGGAGGCCGACGGCAAGATCGCCACGGGCCGGGGGTCCGACACGGACACGATGGTCGCTTCGGCCCGGGCCTATGTCAGCGCTCTGAACAAATTGCTGGCGCGCGAGGCACGGCGGAAGCCGGAGACCATGCTCGCCTCTTAGGGCGCCTGCCTCGTTTTCGAGCGTGTCCCACGACGGCAACCGGCCGCGGCGGATCCCGTCGCGGCCGACCGGGGCGGTCCAACGTCCCGCTGCTCAGCATGTGGGCATTTTCGGACGGGCGGCGCTCTAAGGTGGCGCGTGCGGACGCGCCTCTGCCACCGGTCCGTGCGCGGTGTAAAAAGTTTTTGCGAAAGAACCAGCTCACGCATTGCCCATGGGACCGATTTGACGCAACATATTACGCGTTGCGGCGGAGTGCGAACCCCTTGATTGGGGGCGTTTTCTGTCGTTCGGGATGTCTTCGTCCGTCACGGGCGGCCGGGTCGGCGGCCCAGAGCGGATATCAGTAGCGTTTGAGGCTCGCCGTCGGGGCGAGCGAGTGGGGCGGTGTATGTTCTCGTGGTTGGGCTCTTCCGCGGACATGGCCATTGACTTGGGCACGGCGAACACAGTCGTCTATGTGCCGGGACGCGGGATTGTCTTGGACGAGCCCTCCGTGGTCGCCATCGAGCAGCGCGGCGACGTTCAGAAAGTCATCGCCGCTGGCCACGAGGCCAAGACGATGCTCGGCAAGACCCCCACCAAGATCGAAACCGTTCAGCCGCTCCGCGATGGGGTGATCGCGGACTTCAACGCGGCTGAGGAGATGATCAAGTACTTCATTCGCCGTGGGAACAAGCGGCGCCTGTTCGGCAGCCCCCGGGTCATGATTTGCGTTCCGGCGAGTGCCACCTCCGTCGAGCGCCGCGCGGTCCACGAGGCCGGGCTCTCGGCGGGCGCCCGGCGCGTCTACCTGATCTCCGAGCCCGTGGCCGGCGCGATCGGGGCGGGCCTTCCGATCCATGAGCCACGCGGGTCCATGGTGGTGGACATTGGCGGCGGCACGACCGACATCGCCGTCATGTCCATGGGCAGCGTGATCTACTCGAAGTCGATCCGCACCGCGGGCAACGCCATGGACGAGGCCATCGTCAACTATGCGCGTTTCAAGCATCACCTGATGATCGGGGTCCCCAACGCCGAGGTTGTCAAAAAAGAGTCCGGCTCGGCCGTGGCGAAGGCGAACGGCACGCATGCGGCCATCCGGCTGAAGGGCAGGGACCTGCAGCGCGGCTTCCCGGCGGAGATCACGCTTGGGCCCCATGAGATCGCGGACGCGCTGACGCTGCCCATCCAGCAGATCGTGGGAGGTATTCGTCAGGCGCTCGCCGACGTGCCGCCGGAGCTGACGGCGGACATCGCCGAATCCGGCATCTATCTGACAGGGGGCGGCGCGCTGCTCGAGAAGCTCGACGTGCGCCTCCAGCAAGAAACCGGTGTGAAATTCAAGATCGCGGAGGATCCGTTGCGGAGCGTTGTCCGGGGAACAGGCATCGCGCTCGAGCGGCTGGATGAGATGGCCGATCTCCTGATTAAACCGTAGCCGGATGTGTTATAATGGCTTCGTCTAGTCGCGAGGCCTCTTAGGTGAGGACAAGGCACCCCTTGAGGGTGCTTCAGTAGACTGAACGCCAATGCCCAAGCGCAGCCCATCTCTGTTCCAAAGACACCGGCCTTCCTGGACGGCCCCGGTCGAATTGCTCAGTTTTGGCCTTTATTTTCTCTGCGCGGTGCTCCTGGTTCTGAGCCGGATCGGTCATGGAGCCCTGGCGGATGCGCGCGACGAGCTGGTCGACTTGTCCGCGCCGTTGCTGGAGCTGGCTTCAGTGCCGGCCATCGAAGCGCGCCGCGCCATCGATCGCGTCCGTCTGCACGTCCGTGTTCACCAGAACGGGGTCGAGGAAATCGACCGGCTGACCAAGGAGAACGACGAACTCAAGCAGTGGCGATGGCGGACGCAGCTCCTGGAGCGCAAGGTGGCACACCTGCGGAAGCTCCTGCACGCGGCCGAGGACCCCGCGCTCGTCTATGCCTCGGGCCGTGTCATCGCCGATGCACGCGGCCCGTTTGTCCGCAGCGCTTTGGTCAATCTCGGGCGGCAGGATGGCGTGCGGATCGGTTACGCCGTGATCAACGGCGACGGGCTCGTGGGGCGGACGGTGGAGGCGGGCGACAACGTCGCGCGCGTCCTCCTGTTGAACGACCTAAACAGCGTATCCCCGTTCTTGTGGGGCCAAGAGGCGCCCGCGCCATGGCGCTCGGAGACAATGGCGCCGAGTTGCAGCTTGGCTTCCTGGAAGCGGGCGCGGAAATCGAGCTGGGCGATGAGGTCTACACCTCGGGCAGCGACGGCGTCCTGCCGCGGGGCCTTGGGGGTGGGCGTGGTCGCCGGCAAACCCGGCGCCTACACGGTCCGCCCATTCGCCGAGCTCAATTCGCTCGATGTCGTCAGTGTTCTGTTCTTCGACGCGCCGGCCCTCAAACGCACAGATCCTGCGGTCGTGGCCGACAAGGGCGGGGCCTTGTCCGCTGCGCCGCGACCGGAGCCGGAGGACGATCGGACCGCGGCCGGTCCAGCCGTGCCGTTGCCGCCCGTCGCCTCCATGGCGGCCCCTGCCGCTTCCGTGTCTCCACCTGTGGCTTCCATATCCCCACCTGTCGTGGGACAGGCGCAAGCTGAGCGATGACGCGGTTCCTCCCGGCGTTCTCCGTGTTGATAGCGGTGATCGCCACCGCCGTGCCTTGGGGATTGCCGGCCGACGCGACATTCGTTCTGCCGCTGCTGGTGGTCATGATGGTGTTCTGCTGGCGCGCGATTCCGGATACGGAGCTTCATCCGGCGGCCGCGGCGGTCCTGGGGCTGCTAGCCGATCTTCTCAGCGGCGGCCCCTTGGGCTTCTGGGCGCTGATGTGCCTGATCGCCGCGACGGTCGGATTGAGGCCCGGCGCCTTCCGCGAGCGCCGTGATCTCTGGCTTCAGTGGCTCGCGTGGACGGCCCTCATCTGCACGCTCGGCCTGTTCGGCTGGCTCCTGGCAAGTCTCTATTATCTCCGCTGGATCGATTGGTGGCCGATCGCATTTGGCGTCGCGGCCTCGATCGTCTTCTTCCCGCTCGTGCTCTATGGCCTGCTTTGGGTCGAAACCGGGCGCATCGGCCATACGCGCCACCGAATCTTCCGGAGCGCGTCATGAGCAAGTCGAGGGCGCTTCACTACGGCGCGAAAAAGAAGCCCGACTACGCCCGCAGGCAAAGCTACCGCTTCTCGCGGCGCGCGCTTCTGGTCGGCGGCGCGCAGGCCGGTCTGTTTGGTTTGCTGGGCTGGCGCCTGCATCAGCTCCAGATCAAGGACGCGTCCGACTACCGGCTCCTCTCCGACGAGAACCGCCTGATGGTCCAGCTCGTGGCGCCGTCGCGCGGATCGATCCGCGACCGCACCGGGGCTCTCCTGGCCGAGGACAAGGAGAACCTGCGCCTCCTCGTCTTGCCGGCGTTCTGCAAGAGTCTGCCCGAAACGCTCGACAGGCTCTCGCGGATCGTCCCGATCTCCCGGGCCACGCGCGACCGAGTCAAGCGGGCAGCCGTTCGCCAGAGCGGTTACTATCCCGTGCTCGTGGCCGAAGGGCTGACCTGGCGTCAATTCGCGTTGCTCAACGTGCTGGCACCGCAAATTCCCGGACTGCAGACCGACCGCTCAGCCTACCGCAAATATTATCACGCGCGGCCCATGGCGCACCTGGTGGGCTATGTGGGCATGGCCGGCAAGGGGGAGGTCGATCTCGACCCCGTCATGCGGCTTCCCGGATTCCGCGCGGGGCCGGTCGGGCGCGAGAGGACGTTCGACGAAGAGCTGCGCGGCACGCCGGGGACCCAGAAGTTCGAGGTGGATTCGCGCGGGCGCGTCGTGCGCGAACTGGGGGCGACACCGAGCACGCCGGGCAAGGATCTGGTGCTCAGCATCGACCATCATCTGCAGACCATGGCCCAGGAGCGTCTGAAGGAGCATCGGGTGGCCTCCGTGGTCGTGCTCGATGTCGAGACGGGCGGCATCCTCGCACTGGCATCGACGCCTACGTTCGATCCCAATGACGTGGTCTTCAAAGTCGATCCCAAGGCGTGGGCCCGAATCGCGCGCGCCCAGGATCAGCCGCTCCAGAACCGGGCCATTCGCGGTCAGTATCCGCCGGGCTCCACCTTCAAGGTCGTGACGGCCCTGGCCGGGCTTCATGCCGGCGTGATCGACGCGCGTGAGACCATGCGCTGCCCCGGCGTCTACAGGCTCGGCCGCGCCCGGTTCCGCTGTTGGAAGGCCCATGGCGGCGGCATCAATGTGCACCAGGCCATCAAGCAGTCCTGCGACGTGTATTTCTACGAGACCGCGAAGCGCATGGGGATCGACCACCTCGCGGCCGTCGCCCGTCACCTCGGCATGGGCCGGGTCTACGATTGCGGTCTGCCGGGCCAGAAGCAGGGGATCATTCCGGACGTGGCCTGGAAGAGGGCGCACCTCATGGAGCCCTGGTATGGCGGCGAAACGGTCATCGCCGGAATCGGCCAGGGCTTCGTCTCGTCCACGCCGCTCCAGCTCGCCGTCATGGCGCGCGGGTCGCCACCGGCCGCGCCGTACTGCCGAAGCTCGTCCTGTCTCCGGACGACCCCGGACCCCGAATGGCCGCTGCTGCAACTCGATCCGGGACACCTCGAGATCGTGCGGCGCGGGATGATCGGCGTCGTCAACGAGCCGGGAGGGACCGCCCGCCGTTCGGCGCTGGAGATTCCCGACGTGCTGATGGCCGGAAAGACCGGAACCTCGCAGGTCGTGAACGCCCGCAACGAACACAAGCTCTCGCCCTATGAGCGCGAGACCCACGCGCTCTTCGTCGCCTACGCGCCGGCCGACAAGCCGCGCTATGCGGCCGCGTGCGTGGTGGAACATGGCGGCGGCGGTTCGCGTGCCGCGGCCCCCATCGTCAAGGACGTCATGACCGAAGCGCTTCTGCGCGACGCGGCGAAGCGCCCGGTCTTTGCAGCCGCGAGCACCGGGACGGGCTCCGGCCGGATCGCCGTCGTGGAGGATGGCGGATGAGGATGCTGTTCGCGCAAGCCCCGGCCGTGAAGCTGGATCTCGCCAAGAAGCTTCTGCTGCTGAACTGGCCCTTCCTGGCGTTGGTGACAGCGATCGTGCTCGTGGGGATCGCCGCACTCTATTCGGTGGCCGGCGGCTCGTTCGATCCTTGGGCTTCACGCCAGGTCCTGCGCTATTGCTTCGGCCTGGCGCTGCTCTTCGCCATCGCCTTTTCGGACATACGGTGGTGGCTGAAAGGGGCCTATCCCCTGTTCCTACTTGCGCTGGCGCTCATGGCGCTGGTGCCGCTCATCGGTGTCGAGAGCGGGGGCGCGCGGCGCTGGCTGGGCGTAGGCGAAGCGAGCTTTCAGCCCTCCGAGATGATGAAGATCGCCTTGGTCCTCGCGATCGCGCGCTACTATCAGTGGCTCCCGCCGGAAAAGATCTGGCGTCCTGACGCCTTGATTCCGCCGCTCCTGATGATTGGCGTGCCGGCTCTTCTCGCGCTCTCCCAGCCCGATCTCGGCACTGCCGCGCTGTTCGCGATCATCGGCGCGGGCATGATGTTTCTGGCCGGTGTCAGCTGGTTCTATTTCGCGGGGGCGATTGCGGGTGTGATCGTGGCTCTGCCCCATGCCTGGGAGATGCTGCACGACTACCAGAAGGAGCGCGTGCTGACCTTCTTCGATCCCGAACGCGATCCGTTGGGATCGGGCTATCACATTCTCCAGTCCAAGATCGCTATCGGCTCGGGCGGATTGAGCGGCAAGGGCTTCATGAACGGCACCCAGGCCCAGCTCAACTTCCTGCCGGAGAAGCACACCGACTTCATCTTCACGATGTTCTCCGAGGAAATGGGGTTCGTCGGCGCCGTCGTGCTGCTGGCGCTCTATCTGCTGGCGTTGGCGTTCATCACCTTCATGGCGCTCAGGTGCCGCAGCATGTTCGCCAAGCTCGTTGCGGGCGGCATGGGGCTGACGCTGTTCGCCTATGTCTTCATCAACGTGGCCATGGTCACGGGGCTCGTGCCGGTGGTGGGCGTGCCCCTGCCGCTCGTGTCCTACGGCGGCACCTCGATGCTGACCATGATGATCGGCTTGGGTTTCGTGCTCAACGCGCATGTCAATCGAAGGGTCACGTTCCGCCAATCCGAGCTCGGCGGGCTCTGGTAGCCCGAACCGCAAATTTTTGGCTCGCGCGACCTGGACAGGCGGCCCGCCGGAGTGCTAAAGGCACCTCCCTTGGCGCTTCCGAAGCGCCGGGCCGCGTCGCACGACGACAGGCTCTGAGGGCGCATAGCTCAGTTGGTAGAGCAGCTGACTCTTAATCAGCGGGTCCAAGGTTCGAGTCCTTGTGCGCCCACCACTCTTGTGGGGAACACACGTCCCCAGGAAACCGTAGCAGCGATACGTCGTCCCCTTGGGCGAACGCTGATTGCTACTGTCGCAGCGGGGCACTTCTGCTGCCGTCATCCGGGCAGGCCTTGTGTTTCGTGCGCGATATGCGCCCTTCGCGCCAAAGCCAGAGGCTCGACCCACTCAGAAAGCTCATTCCACCTTCTCTATGTCTCCAGGCTCACGATTTCCGTCCAGCGCGATCCGTGCGGCGGCGTAGAGGCGCAAAGGTGCGATCATTGTGGTCGGTGCTCAGCAACCCCGCTGTCCTTGTCTAAGACAGAAGGTAGTAGAGCAGCGGCAACCAAACTACGGTTGTCGTTATGATGCCCTTGACGGTCTGATAGCCAATCCAAAGCCAGAAGACTGTGGACGCCGTGCGCGTAACGCTGTCGCCGGCAGCGCCTCTGTTCGAGAGAGACTTCGCGCGGATGGATACGCCAAATGGCCAGTGCATACGGATGCTCCGTTGGTCGAAAGCTACGTGTCAGTGATGGTTGTGAGCACCGTCGGTCGACGCTGCTCCCAATCCCATAACGCTGAAGATCACGTTCACAGCACCCGCATTCTCGAAAGTAAGAACACCAGAGAACTGATCCCCCTCCGTAAGCGGTTGCTTCAGATCCATCAGCATCAGGTGATAGCCCCCGGGCTTGAGGAGGACTTCGCCGTCCGCCGGCACCATCAGCCCATCCGGTATCCGGCGCATTTTCATCACGCCGCCTTCCATGGTCATCTCATGGATCTCGGTCTTGCCAGCCACATCGGTGGTCGCCGATACCAGTCGATCGTCCTGTTCGGAGCGGTTCCTTATCGTAGCGAAACCGACGCCGACTTTGACGCCACCTGGCGTGGCGCGCGACCACGCATTCTCAACCGAGATTGGCGCCGCGCCTGAGTGAGAAAATGCATAGAGTGGAAATATCGAGAGCACGCATAGTTGCACCAGAAAGGCCAGACGCCACGCCGGCTTGCGCTCTCGATGTCTACTTGGTCGAGCCATGGTTTCACTCCCTTGTGGGCTTCCTCAGTTTCTATTTTTCACGACGGGGCAAGCCGCTGAAATACGCGGCTATGTTGGCGATGTCCCTGTCCGATAAAGGCTTGGCCATGGACGTCATAGTCGGATCTTGGCGAACTTGGCCGCCCTTGTAGGCAGTCAGAGACCTTTCAAGGTATACGCGATCCTGCCCCGCGAGATGCGGAACGCCGGGCGCCTTGGAGACGCCGTTCTGGCCATGGCACGCAAAGCAAACAGCCGCGCGCTTTTGCCCTGCACCGCGTCGGCCATTTGCGCCTTGGCGGAACCTGAAACGAGCGCCATCGCGGCAATCACAAGTCCGGTTTTCAGGTGTGTGGTGAAATTCATCAGACTGCCTCCCATTAATAGGCGAATGTGTTTTCGATGAAGATTGCGATGCCGTAGAGAAAGAACACAGCGATCCAAACAGCCAGCACCGCCACCGCTCCTGTTCCCATTGCGGCGATCGAGCGATCGGCCTGATAGACGCCTTGCACGCGGCCGGCCCGGTATAGAAGCGACAGATAAAACCCTCCGACAAGGCCTCCGACGCCGGCAAGCGTGAGGAAGAACAGAGCCAAGGACGGCCAATCCGCGTTTATTTTCTGGTCCACGATCGAGTATCCGTAGGCACTGAGGTAAGTGGCGCGGACAACCTCCCGCCAAATTGCCAGGAGCAACAGAACGACCAATCCTCCGCACAACAGCAGATAGCCGTGCAGCTTGTCCGCGAAGAACGTCACTTCGAACCACAGCACGAGGAGAGCCGCACCCACGGCCCATCCGCCCGGCTGTACGATGAGATTGGAATCGGATGGATTGTCGAACTGCCACCAGACGAACAGAATGAGAGCGAACAAGCTGCCGCTGGCGCCGAGTTTCCGGCCCAACGGCCTCACAAAGCCGAGATAGCCCTCCGGCAGGTCCGGACGGCTTTTCAGATAGTCGTCATACGCGAGAAGGTAGAGACCGATCGCCGGGACCGAGAGCGATATGATGAAGAAATAGCGCGGCCACTGTATGGCATGGAGATAAGCGCCGCGGGTATCGACGACCCCATCGGGCGCATACCAGTCCATCCATTGTCCGGGCAGCAGAGCCTGATAGGACAATGCATGCATGATCAGCCCATCGAGCAAGAAGAGCAGAAGGGCAATTACCGCGAATATGCCGATATGGCGCTTGGCGCCCTCCTTGTTGCTGAAGTAGAAGGCAAACCACAGGCAATAAGCGATAATCAGTGTAAAAATGAACCCTATGGCCCACCCCGCCGACAGCACGTTCGAGGCGTACCATTGTGGGTCGTAGATGACCTGGGTAAAGAGAAGTGGCGCCACGCCAAGTACGATCAATAGCGATACGCCAACCTTTGCGACCTTGGTCATGGCAATTGACAGACGCGTCCAATATGGACCCGTGTCACGCCGCCAAAACGCGTAGATGGCGAGACTCGCCGCGCCCAGCGTGAGAGTCACAAAGGCAATATGAAAGACCCAGGTCACGATCATCAAGATCCGGAACAGCTCCGGATGAGCGGGAATCCCGGCGGGATCCCGCATGACATTCATTACGGTTCCAATATCCATTGCTATTTCCCCTCGCGCTCTATCAATGCCGTGATGGGCGCCGATGTGTGGCTTGCAGCACTTTTCTCAAGCGTGCCTGCGTTCACCGACGCCAAATAGGCGGCGATAGCATCGACTTCTTGGTCCGGTAGATCGATTCGCGGCATGTAGGGCGCCGCTCCATGCTTGAGCGGACCGCGAAGGAAGGCTGCAATCATGTCCTTGTCCGGCGAGCCGTAGAGCTTGTCGGGGATGCTGCGAAGCGGCGCTCCAGGTTCCAACGCATGGCAGTTCGCGCAGGCGATCTTCGCTAGAAGCTCTCCCACTTCGAGCCGGTTGTCGTCCGTGACTTCACGGAGCCGGTCGGGGATGAAGGGATGCAGCTTGAGAAGCCCCTTTTCGGCAATGAGATCCACCTCCCCACGGATGGACTTGCCGGGTACGTCGCGGGCAATGACTTGGTTGGAGTAGATGTATTGCCCTGCCACATACGGCTTGCGCATGCTCTCGCGCATCCGCTCCTCGGGCCAGACACCCAGCACCGCAATCGCCAGAAACATCGGGACCGCGATATAGAGTTTGAGCCGGTGCGGCTTCCACCACACGAAGACGAGATACGCCGTGGTCGCCACGAAGATGCCGATCATCGTGTTTGCATAGGCCGGGATCAGGTAGGCCTGCAGCATGACTTTGGCGTTCGTGGGCAGGGTTTGCAGGTAGTACAAAAACATCATCACCGAGAAGAGCCCGCCAAGCAGACCAATCGGCGCGATAACCCGGATGACGCCCCGCTTCAGATCTTCGTCCTTGATCCCCGCTGCGACCATAAAGCCTACGACAGCGGCCATGACGAACATGGAGCCGGTGCGGACTCCAAGATGGGCGAAGAAGTTGATGTTGTAGAAGGCGTCGTTGGTGGACCCCGTCAGGTACCAGCCTTCATTTCCCGGCCACATCATGAAGGAGAGGATGCCGACAATGAGCAGCATCGTGGCCCATGAAGCCAAGGCAAACGACCAAGTGAGCTTGAGATGGGTAAGCCGGTCGACCTTGCCGATAAGATAGACGAGCGCGTAGACGCCAATGACCTCGACGGTGAAGTAGACCCATTCGGCCGCCCATACCCAGACGAAATTGTGAATGAGCCCGCTTACGCCGCGCGGGCTTGCGACGGTGATCGCGTACCAGATGCCCGGACCGGTGATGGAGCCGATGATGTACGAGAAAACGAGTAGAAACACCCCGTAGCGTTTGATGAATCCCATGATCTCGGGTTGATCGTCGCGGTAGGCTTTCGTCTCCAAGACCGCGAACAGAAACGCGGCGCCGACCGACGTATGAGACGCAACCACGTGGATCACGCCAATGATGCCCATGACCCACGCGGAGCCGATATAGGGCACATAGAAGGTTGGATACATGCCAAGCATGCTTGTTTTTCCCCAGCTAAGAACTTGAGTTCGGTTGTGATTCGGTCTCGCACCGCAGTGCTGCCGCTCCGACTGCGCCAAGCCACTCGCGATGCCGTGCTTGCAACCCAGGAGGACGGCCCAAGAGGACAGCCCTGAAGGGCAGACCGATGGGTCAGCTCAAGAGCCGCGCCCAAGCGGTCAAACCAAGGGAACTTGGAGCAAGCGATGCTGCGGCATGCCGGGGCACGAGCGTGTGCCGGCAGCCAAACACGATTGATTTGTGGAGACGCAGAAGCCGACTAGGTCCGAGGTGGACCGCGGGATTGTCCGTCGTAGGGGAAGTCGCTGTTCTCGGGAGCCCGGGCGAGGGCCCAATAGCGGACCGTGGTGGCCACGGACGATCGCAGGGCAATGGGGATCGCTGGAACCGACCCGAGGCCCGGGGCGGCCGTCAACCGGCAGGCATCGCAGACCTTGGGGCACTTATCCGTCGCCGGGGTGGATGTATCCGACGATCCAGCGGTACGGCCGCTACGACAGATGACGGGCACCGTTCCGTCCGGCAACGCGTAGACGACGAGATCATTGGGGGAAGAGGGCGCCGCGACCGTACGGTGTGAGAACGGCAGCAGAAGCATCCCCGCCGCATACGCGATGGCAACGGCGACTCGGATCCATGACGTCTTCCGCACTCCCAACATGGCGGGACCATAAGCCACGTTGGCGCCTCCGCGCGCTGCGACAAATTACGTCAGCAATGAGAATTGGGAAGACTTCCTGTTGCGGCGCAGAAATATCTTCTGGATCCAATGCGGCGATGCAGCACCCAACCGTTCGTTTGCATTCGCCATCGCTTTTTTCGATATCGACGGCCTGCCTCCAGCGGAGAGCTGGGCACCACTCGATCCGAGCGTCGACTGAGCCCTATCCGACCGTCTCACCGTAGGCGTTTCCGACACAGGGACGTATACGGACGACGTTTCCGATAACATGTCCGCTTTGGGTCATGAGCAGGCATCTGGCCGGCCGAACGGTCGGGAGGTATCGCGCGGAAACCGGATGGGATCATCGTTGTCCCTCGCGATCGCTAGGGGATGGGACCGGCGAAACCGCTTCGAGAGCTTGGTTCCACTTTGCCAGCGCGTCGAGCAAGCGGTTCGCCATTTCTCCGCTTGGCTCCGCCAAGCCTCAACATAGTCGACGGGTAGGGGCCGGACGTCTTCGCCAACGCTCGGCGAACATGTCGGCTCTCATCTGTATTTCGGACAAGGATTGCGCACTGAGCCTGAGCTAGCTATCGGCCTATGCAGAATGTCTCGTGAGCCCTAGTCTGAATCAGGCGACATCTTGCCACCACGCTTGGGGCGGTGTTGTTTGAGAACGTCTTGCAGAGCGTCGAGGCGTTCGGACCAAAATCCTTGATAGGCGTCCAGCCACTCATGGGCCTCACTGAGGGCATCCGCGTTCAACCGACAAATATGTTCGCGACCATTGACCTCGCGGTCTACGATTCCGGCTCTTTCCAGAGCCTGAACGTGCTTGGATACGGCCGCAAGGGACATGTCGAATTTCGGTGCAAGCTCGGTGATCCTGTAAGGTTTCTTGGACAGCATCCTGACGATGTTCCGCCGCGAAACGTTCGCCAGCGCATGGAACACGTCGTCCAATCGGTTGCGGTGATACTGAACCATCGCCTTATGCGCCTGCCGATCGATATCCTAGCTGTCTCGGTTCATTGCTTTTTCTCCATCCGTGTCGGTGCCCGCCGCGTCGGCGTCCGACTCAGGGAGAGCGTCGGCGACGGCAAGCAAACGCTTCCAGTCTGGGGTCGGCGAGTTGCTGGCCTCGCCTGGAATAAACGCCGATTCCTCAACGAGCTGCATCTTGTGCACATACCGCGGGCAGTTGGAAAAGACGGACTCGACGTGGACACGCACGATCATCTGTGCGCCCGGGTACCGTTCGATCAAGCTGTCCGCCGTTGAGACTTCCGCTCGTCCCAAGACGCGAAGGCGAGCCTGCCGTTCAAAGTCGATGAAAAGCAGTCCGACCTTGGATGTCTCGCTGATGTTGCCCGTCGTGAGGTGCATGCCGTTGCCGTTGTAGTCGGGGAAGGCCAATGTTTGTTCGTCGACGACCGTCACGAAGCCGCGTGCGCCTCCCTTGTACGAACAGTTGGGCTGCCCGTAAGGATCGTTGCTCGCAATGAAGAACATATTCTGTCTGGCTATGAAGGCAGCGTCGGCCGCTTTCAATTCATCATGAACTGACAATGAGCCGAGGCGGTCTGCAAGTCGGCGCGTGCCGAAATGATCCTGTATCTTTCTGTGCCCTTCGCTGAAGAAATCCTTCGGGGTTTCGTCTAGCGCGGGCTTGTCTCGAATCGACTGACTCGCGGCCTCGAGTTTCGCAAGGCATGACTTCCAGTTGGCCCTGTTGAGTCCCGCAGCCTCTCGGCTGGGGTTCTTCTCGTGCGTGAGGGTAAGCTCTGTCAGCATCGGGCTGATCTCGCGGAGGTCTGCGGTTACAAGCGTTGCCTTTGTGCGCAATGCCGCGACCGGCCCATCGTAGTTCCACGAAAGTACGATGCGCTCGCCATCTACGAGCTCAAGATATGTGCCAGAAATCGAATAGGGCCGGTTGTCGGAGTCGAGCGCTTCGACGCGGTACCTGCCACCCTCCCGGATGTCCGCTTCAACGTCCGTGACCACATTCTCGCCAGGTGCAAACCAGCGAACAAGCAGCGCCGGCTGCGTCCATGCCGCAAACACCATCTGGCGGGACGACTCGATCTTACGTACGAGCGTAACCGCGACTGCGGGATTTTGCTTCCTAGTTGGCACCACACACTCCCGCCAAATGACGCCCATTGGGCCGTGAGCCGTTCCTCTTTCGGCACGCCAAATCATGCCGCCTGCAGGGTACTCGCCAGCACCTTAAACGTTCAACCGCTAAATATAATATCTCGTTGCGGCGGCAGTCTGTCGAACTGCAATGAGGCAAAATTACATTCAAACACAGTCAGTTGTGGCAAGATTCCTGGGAATCCTGCCGATACCCATTGACATTATTCAACTGATCAGTTGAATAAGTACGTGAGCTTGGTCGTGGGTCTGTTGAAACAGGTCGGGCTGCCGGGCTCCGAAAGATTGGGTCAGAAACAGCGCTATTCGGCTCAATGAACTGAGTAGCTAGGGAAGGAACGAGCTAATGAGACTGCAGTACGGCATTCTGGCCGGAACCATCGTCGCGGTGACGATGGCGTTGGCAGGCCAGGCATCGGCATTGGATACGGACAAGGAGCAGCTAGCTCGCATGGCCGATCCCGATCAATGGCCTGCTCCCGGTCGTGATTTCGCTCTGACGCGCCATAGCACGTTGTCGGACATTAACACGAACAATGTGAACAAGATGCAGATGATCTGGCTCCAGAGCCAGGGTGCCCTCAGAGGGCAAGAAGGTCAGCCGCTTGTGATCAAGGACGTCGGCGGCAAGACCATGCTGTTCATGATCTCTGGTTGCCCGACGACTGCACAGTGCAACATCGTGCAGGCTCTGGATCTGACGGATCCCGACAATCCGAAGCAGATTTGGAATTACGTCAAGAAGACCGACCGTGACGAGTCCGCCATTCCGCGCGCTTGCTGCGACACCGTCAACCGTGGCGGCTCCTATGCCGATGGCAAGTTCGTGTTCGGCACGCTCGACGGATACTTGATCGCTTTGGAAGCGACGACGGGCAAGGAGCTCTGGGTCGTCAAATACGCCTATCCCGACCATGGCGAGACCATGACCCCGGCGCCGTTGATCGCCGACAACAAAGTGTTCATGGGCTTTGGTGGGAACGAGTTCGCCGCGCGTGGCCGTGTTGCCGCCTTTGATCTAAACGACGGCTCCGAGGTCTGGGTGTGCCACAGCACGGGTTCCGACAAGGACGTGTGCCTGACGCCTGAGACCAACAAGGCCAACCCCCAATTCGGTCAGGCTGGTGAGGATCTTGGCATCAAGACCTTCCCCGGTGAGGACTACAAGATTGGCGGCGGCACGGCGTGGGGTTGGTATTCCTACGATCCTGAGCTGAAGATGGTCTACTACTCGACCGGCAACCCCGGCCTGTGGAGCCCGCAATATCGTTGCCCCGATAAGACCCATGAGGAGTGCAACACTGGTGCGTTCGACAACAAATGGTCCATGACCATTTTTGGCCGCAAGATCGAAAACGGCGAGGCTGTCTTCGCTTATCAGATGACGCCCTTCGACCAGTGGGACTATGACGGCATCAACGAGAACATTCTTTCCGACATGGATATCGACGGAAAGAAGGTGAAGGCTCTCACTCACTTTGACCGTAACGGTTTTGCCTATGTGCTCGACCGCACCGACGGCTCCCTTCTGCGCGCCACGAAGTACGTGACCGTGGACTGGGCCGAGAAGGTCGACATGAAGACCGGCCGTCCGATCAAGGTTCGTGACCACTCGCCGCTCGAAGTTGGCCGCAACGTCTCTGCCTGCCCGTCTGCTATGGGTGGCAAGGACCAGCAGCCTGGTTCGGTCGATCCGAAGGAGCCGAACATCTTCTACATGCCCACCAACAACTGGTGCATGGAGGATGAGCCTCAGGAGCGCACGCACACGAACCAGGGCACGGTCTATGTGTTCGCGAACGTGTACATGTATCCTGAGAAGCCTGGCACCACCGGCAAGATCAAGAAGTACGACGTCCTGACCGGCAAGACGGTCTGGGAGATCCCGGATCCGTATCCGAACTGGGGTGGTACGATGGTCACCGACGGTGGTCTGATGTTCTACGGCTCGCTTGGTGGCGACTTCCGCGCGGTCGACCGGAGTTCCGGTAAGGTCCTGTGGAGCCGCAAGCTGGGTTCGGGCATCATCGGCAACCCGGTCACGTACAAGGTCGGTGGCAAGCAGTATGTCGGCGTGTACTCCGGCATCGGCGGGTGGATCGGTCTTCCGGTCACCGCGGGTCTCGACCTGAACGACAAGTTCGGTGCCATCGGCTCCACCGCCATGACCAAGGCCGCCGGCCTGCAGTTCATCCCGCAGGGCGGTACGCTGAACGTCTTTAGAGTCATGGAATAGCTTCACCACGCATGGAGTAGCTTCTCCACCAGTTGCGCTCGGTGTTCACGAGGTACCGCGCGCAGCTGGCTCCCTGGCGCCCGGTGCCATACGGTATCCGGGCGCTTTCAATTCTCGGGCCGCCGTTGTGCTCCGCGGCCACGGCAATCCCGAGAGACTGACTGAGGCTCGTGCTAAAAAGGCCGCGGGCGAGGTCACGCCCATCCAAAAGCGGACATTTGCTCTTATGCTCTACGGCGAAAAAAGAAGGACCGCGCCGTGACAAGCAGCGCGGTCTTGTTGTGTTAGTTCGGAAGGACCTTACGGATTGGCCCGTCCGAGGCCCCGCTCTTCGAACACCTTTTGCATCGCCTTACGCGCTTCGGGTGCCAGGTTGTACATCGGCGGATTGTTGCTCAAGAAGCCGATCTTGAACTGCGGCGGATACTTCATGAGTTCCTTCATGTAGTCGGCGGCAGCACTCATCACCGGCACCATCATCGGGATGTGACGCACGCCGATGCTCACGTCCTCCTGCGGGCTGGCGTAGAGGTTGAACATGATCGCGCCGCCCGTGTCCGTGAAGAGCGAGCCGCTGAAGCCGCCCCAGTCGCCCTTCTGAACGACGCTGTTCTGCAACTCGCCCGTCCAGATGTACTTGAACTCGTCCACCCGGATGCCGGCGAAATACTGGTTCAAGGTATAGGGGCGGCTACGCCGGTTCGACTGCCCATCGTCCGCGATCAGGAAAGAGGCCTGATCCACGCCGTCGACGTACCGGTCCTTGGGGAACTTGTCCGCAAGCTGCGCACCGGGGACACCCGCAAGATGAAGCACCGTCGGCAGGATGTCCGCGTAGTCGAACAGCCCATCCGACTTGCGCGGCTCGATCATGCCTTTCCAATAGGCGAAGGCCGACGAGCGCACGCCACCTTCCCACGCCGAACCCTTGCAGCCACGGAACATCGTGCGCCCGTGCGGCGGGACTTCGCATTCGGGACCGTTGTCGCCGCCAAGGAAGAGAACCAGCGTGTTGTCGAGCTTTCCGGTTTCCTCCAGCTTTTTCATGATCGCACCGAAGATGTCGTCCATCTCCACCATGCAATCGCTGAACACCGTCCGCGCCGCGGATTTCCCCGCATATTCGTCCGGAGGATAGTTGTCGAAGTGGCATCCGCGCGTAGCGTGGTAGAGAAGGAATGGCTGGTCGTTGTCCTTTCTGCCGTCGAGGAAATCGAGGCTGACCTTGAGCCAGTGCTGGTCGAGGTCCTTGATGTAGTTGAGATCGATCAGCCTGCCGCTTTCGCAGTTGTCCTTATCGGCCGGCGTGCAATGCACCTCGTGGTGATTGAAGGCGTCCTCTTGCATCATCTTGAAGCGTGACGGAGACAGCGCGACCTCGGGATTGAAGTAGATGTCGCGCCATTCGGTGTACATGTCCGAGACGCCGAGGAAGCCGAGATAATCGTCGTAGCCGACGTTCTGCGGCATCGAACCCTTGTTCTCGCCCATATGCCACTTGCCCACGCCTTGGGTGAAGTAACCCTGCTCCTTGAGCAGCATCGGCATAGTGATGGCGCCGTCGAGACCACCTGACTCGCCATACATCGGCGGGCGCAGGATGCCGTGGTGCAGCGGGTTCTGACCCGTATGGATGGTCGAACGGGTCGGCGAGCAGGACGGCGTCGAGTAGGCCGAGGTCAGGAACAGGCCTTCGTTGGCGTATTTATCCATGCTCGGCGTCGCGTTGCCGACCACGACGCCCCCGCCGGTGAAGCCGGGGTCCGAAAAGCCCGTGTCATCCATCAGGAAAATGAAGATGTTGGGCTTCTTGCCGAGTTTCGAGAGCTTCTCGGCCGCCGCCTTGTCTTGCTCCGGGCGCTGAAGCACCGGGTACATATTATCGGCGGGTTTGACATCCTTGAGGTGGATGGTGTCCCAGGGATGGTCGAAGCCCGGGGCCGTGGTGGGGCCCGTGCTCGCACCGCGGATGTTCTCAGCGTCATTGTCCTGCGCGTGAGCAATGCCACCGCAGGCCATCAGCGCGGCAAGGGCCAATGCGCCGCTACATTTCCATAAGTACATTGTATCTCCTCCAAAAATTACGCGATGGGCCATGCGCACGATCCCCCCGGACCCCGCTTGCTTCCGGCTGATCCCCTCGTCGATTGCGCCGCCCAGGCAGCTGCCGCCTGTCATTGGCCCTGGTGAAGGCTTCGCTCACCTACGACGCAACGTGTGCTAGAGTACGGATCTGACGATTTGCTGATATCCACATTTCGACATGGCGCCACTTGCTTCTCAGAAACTGGCTGTTGATCTCATTGGTTTGGACTTCTTCGATCCAGAGGCGATGGAGGAGGCCGTCCAAGGGAGCCAATTCGAGCATTCTCTAGATGTGCCTGGCCAGTTCCACGGGACGGTGGTGCAGGCGCGAAATGAGCGCACACGGCTCGATTGGGGCCGATACGATCTTCCTGTAATTGCCCGAGGGCCGTTTGCGCCGGATCGCATGACATTTGGTGCCCTGCTGAACGAGCAAGGGAATTCACTCGTCAATGGCCTTGTCTTGCCGCCGGGGAGCATGCTGCTTTTTAGGGAGGGTGAGGAACTCAATACGCGCCTGTCGCCAAACTCGAATTGGCTGACAATCCAGCTTGATCGTCAAAGCTTGGCACAGATTGGTCTTGAGCCTTCCAACCGAGGTGTTGACGCTTGGAGACCCGACGTTGAGAGCGACAGGGTGCTGAGGAAAAAAATTCTCAAGAACGCGCGTTTCATCGAGTCGACAACCCATCGCGCCCGTGAGGCGGGCTTGCTCGCTGCAAACCAGTCCATAAATGATATCGAGGACGACGTGCTTGTCGTGTTGACCCGGCTCCTAGGAGCCAGACGGGTCTTGCCGGTTATCGCATCGCATCAAGGCAAAGAGGAAGCTCTTCGGATCGTCCGAGATGCGATCAATTACATGGAAGCAAACATCGACAGTCCAATTACGATCGCGGAGATTTGCGCGGCGCTCCCGACCAACATCAAGTCGCTGGAAAGAGCCTTTCTGCATACCTATGGCATAGGGCCAAAGCAGTATCTCTCGAGATTTAGACTGTCGAATTTGCGTCGTATGCTGTTGCGCGCATCCGGCGGAGAGAGAGTCTTGACCGAGGCTTACTTGGCCTGCGGCCTTCCTCACTTCAGCCGGGCAGCCCAGGGATACAAACACCTTTTTGGCGAGCTGCCGTCGCTGACACTGTCCCGGGCGCAGTCCTGACGAAGGGCGTTGCGTTCGGGCCCGAAGCTAGAACTCAGACTCGGTCTCTGATGTCGCGTGCACGCCGCGTAGCCCGCACGAGGTCAGTCGCTGCGCCACCGCACAAACGCGAGATATCCCACATAGAACAGCGTGGCGAGCAGGGCCGCCAGGAGGTCGAACTGGTACCAGATGGGGCCTTCCGGATCGGACCATTCGTAGATCGCGCCCGTGATCGGGCCGTAGAACATGATCGCCAAGCCCAGCAGGAGGCAGATCACCCGAACCGCCAATCCTTGTTTGAAATAGGCCGACGTCGTGCCCCCGAAAATGCGCCACCACACGATGCAGAGAATGACGAAGACGCCCGTCGCCAGCGAGGCATAAACAAGGTGGAGGGCCGGGGTCGACTCGATATCCCATGATGCCTTGACGGCCAGTTGGACTTCGACGAAATCCGCAACAAGCGTGCTGACGGCCGCGAGAATGAAATAGACGAGGGCGTTCCGGGACAGGCTCGGCTGGCGGGCCCCCGATCGCGCGTCATCCGTCAGCTCAAGTGAGGCGTCAACCTCCGTGCCGCACGCGCTGCAGAATTTGTCGTCCGGACCCAAGGTCGCACCACAGTTTCGGCAGTTCTGAACCATTGGCTGTCGGTGCCCCCCTGTGCGCCTGCATCACCCAGCATGCATGGATCTGCGCCCTGATGGCGTTCGCGTTCGCGGCACTGCGGCGGCGCTCAAGGCTGGCGCTGCCGTGTGCTGCTCCATGCTGCGGCCCGTCCCATCATCGGGACATTGGCTTGGCCCGTCAATGAGCTGTGCGCGGTGATATCCACTCCCCTGGTGTACACCGCGAGGCAGCGCCGCGTCCCCGGCAAAACCTTGTGCGGCCACCGCTTCTCGGTCAGAGTGCCGGCATGAAAACGCCCGGAGCTGTGATCCTGCTTGCCGTTGCGGCCGTGCTCGTGCTCGGGGCGGGGGCCCCGGCCTTGCAGGCAGCGAGCGGGGAGGAGCCTGCGTTCGGCGGCGACTGCGTCATGGGACTTGCGCTCGGCAAGGACATCCACACCGACTGCTCGGTCAACACCGTCTACAACGGCACGAAATACTGCTTCGGCAACGAGACCGCGAAGATGCTGTTTCTCAAGCGGCCCGACGACTTCCTGCTGCAGGCGCATATCTATTATTCGAGCCGGGAAGGGGCTGCCGAGGCCGAACGACAATAGTCGGCCTCAGGAGTCTTGCGCGTCTTTCGGACCTGTCCGGCCCTCGAACGTCTCTCCGTCCGTGTCCACGATCGTGACGTCCAGATCGTTGTTGGTGCCATTTGCGAACGAGAAACGGAAGTTCGGGTTCGTCGAGATCGAGAACGTCGCGTCGAGATCGAAGACCCGCTCGCCGTCGCGCGTGACAGCGACCGCCTTGACGTAGCGCTTCGGGATATAGCCGCCCGTGTCGATGTCGAGCTGCATGCCGTTGCTGTTGGGGTGCTTGATCATCACCTGACCGGTCCAGATCGGATCGCCGGCCCGGTCCGGCGCAATGGCCTTCACCTGCATGCGGCCGAGTCCCTTCCGCTCCTCGTCTGCGTCCTTCGCGTTCATCGCCGCGCAGCCGCCCGCGGCCTGCACGTATTTCGTCGCCATGTGCAGCGACCCGTCTTCGGTCTCGAGGACGGCCCGCACATGCGTGAAGCGTTCGATCCTGACGCGGGTGTGAAGAAGCGCGCGCCGCCATCGCCGACGGCCGGCCCGAATGTCAGGGTCGCGACCCTGGGATCGGGGTTCTGGTCGATGAAGAGGGTCAGCGATTTGGGCCGGCCCTTGACCGAGGAGGGAATATGCACAGTGAGCGGGACGACCGCCGCGTCCAGCGCGGTCACGGGCGCATCGAGTGTCACCGTGCCGTCGTCCTCCGTGATCGGCCGGTCGCCGAAGGTCTGGGCCCGCAAGGCCGTCCAGACATCCGGTAGATCGTCTTCGCCGGCCGTGGCGGCGGAGGGCCAGGACAGGAGTACCGCCGTTGCGAGCACGGCGGCAAGGCGAGCGGTAGCGCGCATGGCGTGTCTCCTTGGGGCGCCCCCAAGCCGGGGCGGACCCGCATTTTGGATGTGACCCCAAGATTATCACGCGTGCTCGCGCTCACACCGGCACAACGCAGGTCAGGAATCCCGTGTGCCAGATGAAACGTCCCATGCGCCGGTTCCCAATCGTCCCGGAAGGTGTCGCCTGCGTCTTCTGATCCGCGCCCGGCCGTTATAGGCTGACCCGCGCGGGAGGGACCGTCCAATGCGGATTCTG
Organism: Methyloceanibacter methanicus; assembly: GCF_001723285.1. Lineage (GTDB taxonomy): Bacteria > Pseudomonadota > Alphaproteobacteria > Rhizobiales > Methyloligellaceae > Methyloceanibacter > Methyloceanibacter methanicus. The sequence goes on from NZ_LPWG01000012.1 coordinate 48,296, forward strand.
CTTTTGTTGATCGTGATCATCGCGGTCGCGGCGCTGATCCAGAGCAAGCGTCACGGCTGCAAATGGGGCGACGACGACTGGCTCTCGTGCGTCATCGACAATACGAAGAAGGAGTACTACTCGGCGTTGCCGCCGGACGCGCGGCGCGTTCAGGCGGAGGCCGCGCGCGCCGCGGCGATGTAGTGCGCCCGGAAGGCGCGGGCGATCGGACCCGGTTCGCCCGTTCCGATACGGCGCCCGTCGACCGTCACGATCGGCAGAACGAAGGCCGAGGCGGCCGTCATGAAGGCCTCGCGGGCCTCGTAGGCTTCCTCGACGCTGAACGGGCGTTCCTCCACGGGCACGCCGTCTTCCTGGGCCAGACGCAACACCGCCAGGCGGGTCACGCCGGGCAGGATGTGCGACCCGAGAGGCTGGGTGCGGAGGACGCCGTCCCGGTCCACGATGAAGGCCGACGACGAGGTTCCCTCGGTCACGGCGCCGTCCTCCACCATCCAGGCCTCGTAGGCGCCGCGGGTCTTCGCTTCCTGCTTGCCCATGACTTGGGGCAGCATGGAGGTCGATTTGATATCGCGGCGCTTCCAGCGGATATCGGGAATGGTGATGACGGCGACGCCCGTGTCCGCCTGCGGATGGTCGACCAGGGGGCGCGCCTGCGTGAAGGCTACGACGGTCGGGGTCGGCATGGGCGGATGGGCGAAGTCGCGCTCGGCCGGACCGCGGCTGACTTCCAGATAGACGATCCCTTCCTTGAGGCCGTTCTCGGCGATAAGGGTCTCATGCACCTCCCGAAAACCCTCGTCGGGCATGGGCCGGGGCATCTCGATTTCCCGCAAGGAGCGGTCGAGGCGGGCCAAATGGCCTTCGAAATCCACCAGCCGTCCGTCGAGCACGGCGGTCACCTCGTACACGGCGTCGCCGAACAGGAAGCCCGATCGAAGATGGAGATCTTCGCGTCTTCTTCCGGTTCGAAGACGCCGTTCACATAGACGATGCGGGACATATCCGAGGCCGGTAGATTCAAGAGGCGCAGGCCGGTTTGATCCGCAAGCCGGCCTCTTCGATCAAGGCCCGGTCGTCCGCCGCGTCGTTGTTGGCGGTGGTGAGGAGCTTTTCGCCGTAGAAGATCGAGTTGGCGCCGGCGAGGAAGCACAGGATCTGCGCTTCGCGGTTCAGGCTTTCGCGTCCGGCCGACAGGCGCACGAATGCTGTCGGCATCAAGATGCGCGCGGTGGCGACCATGCGGACGAGCTCGAGCGGCTCGACCCTGGAGAGGCTCTCCAGGGGGGTTCCGGGGACGGGGACCAGCGCGTTGATCGGTACGCTGTCCGGATGCGGATCGAGCGTGGCCAGTTCCTGAAGCAGGCGTGCCCGGTCCTCAATGGTTTCGCCCATGCCGATGATGCCGCCGCTGCACACTTCGACGCCGGCGCTGCGCACATTCGCGATCGTCTCCAGCCGGTCCTCGTAGGTCCGCGTGGTGATGATCTCCTTGTAGAACTCCGGCGAGGTATCGAGATTGTGGTTGTAGGCGGTGAGGCCGGCGTCCGCGAGACGGTCGGCCTGGTCCTTGGTCACCATGCCCAGCGTGACGCACGCTTCCATTTCGAGGGCCCGCACGCCGCGCACCATATCCAGGACCTTGTCGAAGTCCCGGGCCGTCCTCCTGCCGCCAGGCGCGCCCATGCAAAAGCGCGTGGCGCCGGCGTCCCTGGCGAGCCGTGCCTTGGAGAGAACGTCGTCCACATCGAGCAGGGACTCGCGCTCGAGCCCCGTCTTCTTCGCGTAATGCGCCGACTGCGGACAGTACTTGCAGTCTTCGGGGCAGGCGCCGGTCTTGATGGAAAGCAGGCTCGCGAGTTGAACCTGGCCGTCCGCGTGATGGCGGCGATGCACCGCGCGCGCTTGGTCAAGCAGGTCGAACAGCGGCGCCTCGAGCAGGTCCACGATCTCGGCGGTTTTCCAGTCATGGCGGATCGCGGTGTGCGGTTCGTCTTCGCGCTCCGCCTGACGAATGAGACCATTGAAAGGATTCAAGCTTTCCAACGTTTCTGTCACGGGACTCCAAGCCATCGATTGCTGGGGATAAGAGCTAACGCTAATACAGGAACATGGGTGGGAGCGAAAGCCGATACGAAGCCTTCCTGACGAAGCTGAGCCGGGACAGCCTGCGCCGGGACCTGACGGGCGTCGCCGCGAAGGACGCACGGACGCTGACCGTCGGTGGCGAGACATACGTGAATCTGGCCAGCAACGACTATCTGGGACTGCGCTTCCACGCGGCCCTGGCCGACCGGGCCTGCGAATGGGCGAGGGCGTTCGGCACAGGCTCGGGCGCATCGCGCCTCGTGACGGGCAATCTCGAGCTGTTCGGGCCGATCGAGCGCAAGGTCGCGGCGAGAACAAGCCCGCCGCGCTCGTGGCCTCGGGCTTTCAAGCCAATGCCGGCGTGCAGGCCCTGTTCGACAAAACGGCCCCTTGGCTCCGATCCGCTGGTCTTCGCCGACCGCCTGAACCACGCCAGCATGCATTTCGGCTGCCAGGCGGCCGGTGTCGCCCAGCTCCGCTACCGGCACTTGGATGTGGCCCATCTTGCCGAGCTCCTCGCCAAGCATGCGGGCGATACGCGCCCGAAATTCATTCTTACCGAAAGCGTGTTCTCCATGGATGGCGACGTCGCCCCCATAGCGGAGATCGCAGAACTTTCCCGCGAACACGACGCGATTCTTGTGGTGGACGATGCCCATGCGACGGGAATCCTGGGCGAGGGCGGCCGCGGCCTGTCGGAGGGGGCCGACATGGTGATCGGCACCTTCTCGAAAGCGCTCGGCAGTTTCGGCGCCTATGTCGCCTGCTCCGACGTGATGCGCGATTATCTGGTCAACCGCTGCGGCGCCTTGATCTACTCCACGGCCCTGCCGCCGCAGGTCCTGGGCGCCATCGATGCCGCGCTGGACCTCGTGCCGTCTCTCGATGCGGAGCGCGATCGCGTGGCGGCGCTGTCGGCGCGTTTCCGCCGCTTGGCCCATGGGCTCGGCTTCGATACAGGAGGCTCGTCCACGCAGATCGTTCCCGTGGTCGCGGGCACGGCCGATGCGGCACTGCGCCTCAGCGAAGCCTTGCGCGCGGCGGGGTTCTGGGCGACGGCGATCCGGCCCCCCACCGTGCCGCAAGGCACCTCTCGGGTCCGCTGCGTGTTCACGGCCGTGCATGTGCCGGAGGACGTGGACCGCTTGGCCGATGCCTTGCGGGCCTCGGCAAACCAAATGGCCAGGGCGGCGTCGGACTAACATGCACGTCGTTCTCGTTCATGGTTGGGGATTCAACGCGTCCATCTGGACGCCCCTGATCGCGCAGCTCGGCAAAGCGACGTGACGTTGGTCGATCTCGGTTTCGTGGACGGGCCCCGAACGAAGCACTCTCGAGCGAGGCTGCGAGCTGGCCCGGCGATGCCATCGCCGTCGGCCATTCGCTTGGCGTGCTGTGGCTCCTGAAACAGGGCGCCGGGCGATTTCGCGGGCTGGTCTCATGCCAGGGCTTCGACCGCTATTGCCCGCACGTCCCCGAATCCCGCGTGACGGCGTTGAGGCGCGGGATCGATCGCGATCCGGCCGCCACGATGGAAGCCTTCTGGCGCTCCTGCGGGGCGCCCGGCTTCGCGCCGGCATCGGCCTTGCAGGCGGATCGCTTGCGCGAAGGGCTGGATTGGTTGATACAGTGGGACGCGGAGGACATTCGGAAAACCCTTAGATGTCCTGTCCTTAGCCTTGCAACCCGAGACGATGTCATCGTCCCGCCGGCGATGTCCGAAGCCATTTGGGGCAAGGAGAATTTGATCTGGCTGCCCGAGGGCGGGCATGTCCTGCCGCGCAGATTTCCGGAGCTGGTCGCCAAGCATGTCCTTGAATTCGCCAATTCTGTCTCGCCGTAGCGCGGCCGTCGCCGCGCGTTTCGGCGCGAAGGCCGATGTGTACGAAGCGCACGCAGGGTTGCAGGCCGGCGTCGCCGCGCGCTTGGCAAAGCACCTACCTGACTTTGATGCACCGAAGGTGCTGGAGCTCGGTTGCGGCACCGGGCTGCTCAGCCGCCATCTGGTGGCGCGTTACCCGGAAGGCGAGTTTCATCTGACCGATGCCGCGCCGGAGATGATCCGGGCCTGCCGCAACAACCTGGACGGTGCCCACGCGAATGTCTCCTTCGAGGTCCTGGATGCCGCCGCGCTATCGCCTACGACAATCTCGACCTGATCGTAACCAGTATGATGCTGCACTGGCTCCGCGATCCGCTGGCCGTGCTGACGCGGTTGCGGCGGCAACTTGCACCGGGCGGCGTGCTCTTGTTCGCGACCCTTGGCCCGGACTGCTTCGCCGAGTGGCGTACCGTGCTTTCGACGGAGGGGCTGCGAAGCGGTATGCCCCATCTGCCGGAGATGACGTGCGTGGTCGAAGAAGAGCACGTAACGCCCGATAAGGACTCGCTTTCCTTCCTGCGGCGCATGCAAGCGGTCGGCGGACTTCATCCGCGCGACGGCTATGTGCCGCTGACGGCGGGCGAATTGCGGCGGGCCATCCGCGCCACCAATTTCCGCTTTGGCGGCCGGGTGACCTGGCACATCGTCTATGGGCGTCTACAGCGAGCCTGAGGCAAGCCGGTCGAGCCCTTCGACCATGCCGGCATAGGCGCGGGCCAGTTCCTCGTCGGTGATGCAGTAGGGCGGCATCAGATAGACCGTCGAGCCGATCGGGCGGATGTTGAACCCGTTGGCGAGGTACCAGGCGCGAAGTTTGCGGCTGGCCTCGGACTGATAGGCGCCGCCCTCCGCGACTTCGAACGCAAGCACCGGTCCGAGGACGCGCTGCCGCGTCACATCGGACCGCGCGGCCAGCACGTCGAGCATGGTGCGATGGCGGGCGTTGATCTCCGCGATCCGCGCCAGTGTCTGTTCTTCCTCGTAAAGACCGAGCGCGGCGAGCGCCACGGAACAGGCCAGCGGGTTCGCGGTGAAGGAATGCCCGTGCGGCAGGGCGCGATCGAAATTGTGGCCGAGAAACAGATCGAACAGCCGATCCCGCACCACCGTGGCGGCGAGCGGCATATACCCGCCCGTCAGGCCCTTGGAGAGGCAGACGAGGTCCGGCGTGACGCCTGCATGCTCCATGGCGAACAGCTTGCCCGTACGCCCGAAGCCAGTCGCCACCTCGTCGAAAATGACGAGCACCTTGGCCGCATGCGCCATCTCGACGAGGCGTTTGAGAAAGCTCGGGCGGCAGATGCGGATCCCCGCCGAGCCTTGCATCATCGGCTCGACGATCAGCGCGGCGATGGTCTCCTTATGGTCCGACAGCAAGGCTTCCATGGCCGACAGCGCGCCCGCCTCGCGTTCCTCCACCGCATCGTCTCCTTCGAACGTGGCGGGGTAGGGCAGGATGCGCACGTCGCACAATAAATCCTTGAAAGCGCCGAACATCTGCGAGGAGCGTCCGACGGACATCGCGCCCAGCGTGTCGCCATGATAGCCCCCATCGAAGGCAATCAGCGTGCGGCGGCGCGTCTCGCCGCGATTGACCCAGGACTGGTAGGCGATCTTGATCGCCACTTCCACGGAGGTGGACCCATCGTCCGAGTAGAACACCCGGTTGAGGTCGCCGGGCAGCAGGCCCGCGAGCGTTTCGGCGAGATCCACCGCCGGCGCGTGGGTGAAGCCCGCGAACATCACGTGCTCCATCGTCTCCGCCTGACGAGCGATTGCGGCGTTGATCTTGGGGTGCGCGTGACCATGGGTGCAGGTCCACCAGGACGAAATCAGGTCCAGGATCTCGTTGCCGTTCGTGTCGAACAGCGAAGCGCCCTTGGCCCGCGCGATCACCTGCGGATCGACCTCGGTGCCGTGCTGTGTGTAGGGGTGCCAGACATAGCGCTTGTCGCGCGCAACGATGTCTTTCGGGGACGTCCCTAACGGATTCGAATGGTCGTTCACGGCCTTACCGTTGCAAGTTTGAGGAGATCGAGCTCGGGCGGAATCGCTTTCAGCGTGTCGCGGCTGACGGTCTCGAGGAAGGGAATCTCGGCAATTACTTCGACCTGGCCGAAGCGCTCGATCGCGGCCCGGTTGTGCGGGGTTTCGGGTCCGCTGATGACGACACCGGCTAGCGGAAGCCCGCGGCGCCGGATGGCTTCCAGCGACAGAAGCGTGTGATTGATCGTGCCGAGCGTGGAGCGGGCCACGAGGATAATGGGCAGGTCGAGCGAGTCCGCAAGGTCGATCATGTAAGCGCCGCTCGCGATGGGCACCATGAGTCCGCCCGCGCCCTCGACTACCACCAGCCCGTCATGGGGCGGCAGTTGGAGCTTCTCCATGTCCAGCGCGATATTGGCCCGCCGCGCGGCCTCGTGGGGCGCCATGGGTTCGGGCAGGAGATAGGCCTCGGGCAGCACGCGGCTCACGGGGAGCTCCGCCAGACGCTGCACGGTGGCAGAGTCCGTGGTCGGAACGGTGCCCGCCTGGATGGGCTTCCAATACGACCCGTCGAGCTGCGTCAGCAGCCAGGCCGACACGAGCGTCTTGCCGACCTCGGTGTCGGTGCCTGTAACGAAAAAGCCGGACACGAGGGCACTCCTGGCGTTGTTCGGGCGCGGGTGGGGACTTTATCGGGCAGGGCACAGGAGGCAAGGACGCGTGCGGCGGCCGGTGCGCGAAATGCGCGCGACGTGCGTTTGAGGCTGGACGGGACATCTGGTTTCGGGCCAAAAACCGCTTCTATGATCCGATTTGTCCCGATCTTCGTCGCTGTGCTCCTGGCCTGCGCGTTCTCGGTTGCTGCCTCCGAGGGCAAGACGTTGCGCATGGCTTACGACGCGGATCCCACCTCGCTCGACCCTCATGAGCAGCTTGCCAGCGCGACGCTCCAACTCTCGCATCTCGTGTTCGATCCGCTGGTGCGGCGCCGCAAGGACAATTCCTTCGAGCCGCGTCTGGCGAAAAGGTGGGAGCAGGTCGACGACGTCACCTTGCGCTTCCATTTGCGCGACGGCGTCACGTTTCACTCGGGCCGCGAGTTGACGGCGGACGACGTGGTCTGGACCTTCGAGCGCCTCAAGAAGAGTCCTGATTTCAAGGCCTTGTTCGAGCCTTTTGAATCGGCGAGCGCGGTCGACGAACGCACCGTCGACATCGTCACCAAGGCGCCGTATCCGCTCACGCTCAATCTGGCCACCTACATCTTCCCCATGGACCGGGTGTTCTACTCAGGCACCGATGAGAACGGCCGGCCCAAGGATGCGGTGGTGAAACATGGCGCCTCGTTCGCCTCGTCCCATGTCGGCGGGACGGGGCCGTTCCGGGTGACGAAGCGCGAGCAGGGCATCCGGCTCGAATTGGAGCGCGTCCCCGACTATTGGGACAAAGCCTCGCCCGGCAATGTGCAGAAGATCGTGCTGACGCCGATCAAGGAGCCGGCGACGCGCGTCGCGGCATTGCTCGCGGGCGACGTCGACTTCATTGCGCCTGTTCCGCCCACGGACTTCAAGCGTGTGGATGCGGCACCCTGCTGCGACCTCATCACGATGCCGTCCACGCGGATCCTGACATTCGAATTGAATCAGGATCGCGTCGAAGCGTTCAAGGACCCGCGCGTCCGCAAGGCCATGAGCTATGCCATCAACCGGGACGGCATCGCCAAGAAGATCATGCGCGGCTTCGCGACGCCCGCGGGCCAGCTCAGTCCGGAGGGCTATGCGGGCCACGATCCGGCGCTGACGCCGCCTTACGATCTCGAAAAGGCCAAGGCTCTCATGAAGGAGGCCGGCTACGAGGACGGTTTCTCGGTGACCATGATCGCGCCGAACAACCGCTATGTGGGCGATGCCCGTATTGCCGAGGCAGTTGCCGCCATGCTCGCCAAGATCAACATCAAGGTCGATCTGCAGACCATGCCGAAGGCGCAGTACTGGCAGCGCTTCGATGCGCGCGACGGCGACATCCTGATGATCGGCTGGCAATCCGACACGCAAGACTCGGCGAACTTCTACGAGTTCCTGGCCATGACGCCGGACTCTGCGACCGGCTACGGACAATACAATGCGGGCGGATATTCGAATCCCGAAGTCGATCGGCTGACGCTGCAAGCGCAGACAATGACGGACGAGACGCGCGCGCGAGGTCCTGAAGAGGATCGAGCGGATCCTCAGCGAGGAGGCCGCGCTGCTGCCGATTCAGTGGCAGCACCTGGCCTGGGCCGCGCGTGAAAATGTGAACATCGAGCCCGTCGTGAATGCCATAGACATGCCCTATCTTGCCGACCTCGTGATCGACTAGATCGCGTCACCTCGGAGGGATCCGTCATGTTCAAGAAAATTCTGCTTGTGCTCCTGGCGCTCATCGCCGCCTTCGTCATCTACGTCGCGCTCCAGCCCGACGCGTACAAAGTCGAACGTTCGGTCACGGTGGCCGCGCCGGCCGCCAAGGTCTTCGAGAACGTCAATAATCTGCGCAAATGGGAGGCCTGGTCGCCTTGGGCCAAGCTCGATCCGAACGCCAAGGTGATGTTCCAAGGCCCGGAAGCGGGCAACGGCGCGGCGATGAGCTGGGACGGCAACGACAATGTCGGCGCCGGTAAGATGACCATCGTCGAGAGCGACCCGGACAAGGCCGTCAACATCAAGGTGACCTTCACCCGGCCCTTCGAAGGCGGGACCAATTCCGATTTCAGCTTCACACCCAAGGGTGATCAAACCGAGGTCGCCTGGGCCATGCACGGCACGCACAGTTTCGTGGAGAAGGCGTTCTGTGTCGTCTTTGGCGGCCTCGGCATGATGGGCAAGGACATCGATAAAGGTCTGTCCCAGCTGAAAGCGGTCGCGGAGCAGTCCTGATCGAGCTCGCACTGGTTCCAGGCCAATTGGTTTGAGCCCGGCGCCTGCGCTATACTCGCGTCCTGCGATGGGCGTTCCCGTCCGTCGTGTAGGGCGCGCCCGTGCGGCGGCAGCCGGGACAGAGCAACGGCGAGAGGGGGCGGCGGCGAGATTGGCATTGCCCGCTATCGGTAATGGTTTGGGACTTCCTGAAGGACGATGCCGAGCCGCGGTTGCCAGATCGCGTTCGCATCGTCTTGGCCATGGCCGCGGTCGGTGTCTTGACCGGACTGATCTCCAGTCTTCCCACGCCATTGCCCTCGATCCGCCTCGAGGACGATGGGCTCATCATCAACGCGGCGAGCAGTCCGCTTCACGCCGGTCTTGCCTTCGCGGCGGGCATCGCACTTTGCATGTGGGTCTGGGTGACGCGCGAGGTGGGCAAGTGCCTGCTCACGCTCGTGCTGGTCTTTCTCGGCTGGTTGGCTGCGGTGAATACGGCCAACGATCTCTACCAGGCGCTGGTGGGTTCGACCGTTTTCGGCACCGAAACCGGGGCGAAGGAGGGTCGGGAGGCGATGGCGCTCATACTCGGGGGCGTGCTCGCCGGTGCGGTCGGCGCTGGTCTTGCCGCCTTTGGCGCGGGGATCCCGGCAAGAGCGATCCGCCGTCCCGAGAACTGGACGCTGGTCGTGCTCGCAGGCGTCGTGGCGGGCATCATGCTCTATCCCGCCGCGCAGCTCCGTCTGCCGTTTGTGATCTTCGTGCCGTGGCAGGCGCTGGTGGCGGCGGCGATCGGATTCGGTCTGACGCGGCGCCCCTGAGGCAACGTCGCGCGCGGCAGGCCGATTGAGATGCACGCAGCGCTGTCCGCTTTTGCCTTCCTCGCACGCCGCCTCGTTCAGGCTCTGCTGGTGATGCTTGCGATCCTCGTGATCGCCTTTGCCGTCCGCACGAGCTGGCGATCCGATCCGCGAGTTCACCGGTCAGGCGGTCTCGGAGTCCGAGCGCGCCGACCTGCGCAAGGAGCTGGGCCTCGACCGGCCATGGCCGGTTCAGTTCGCCGATTATCTCGGCGGCGCGGCGCGCGGGGATCTCGGCACCTCGTTCATCTACAAGAAACCGACGGTCGACGTGGTGCTGGCGAAGTTTCCGGCGAGCTTCGAACTGGTGCTGGGCGCGAGCCTGATCGTGCTGCTGCTCTGCGTCCCCGCGGGCGTCTATTGCGCCGTCCGACCGGACCGTCTTGGCGCGCGGCTGATCCTGGGGCTCAGCGTGCTCGGGATTTCCGTGCCCGTGTTTCTCACCGGCATCGTCCTGATCACCGTCTTCTCCGTCTGGCTCGGCTGGCTGCCGGCGTTCGGGCGCGGGGAGACGGCGGCTCTCGGGCCCTGGACGACGGGATTATTGACGCGCGACGGGCTGGCGCATCTGCTGCTGCCGGCGCTCACGCTCTCCTCGATCATGCTGCCGCTGTTCGTCCGGCTGGTGCGCAGCGCAATGCTGGGCGAGCTGGACCACGACTATGTGCGGACCGCCTGGGCCAAAGGCGCATCGCCCTTTCGCGTCTGGATCGTGCATGCGTTGCGCAACGCGCTTCTCCCGCTCGTGGCGGTCGGCGGTCTGCAGGCGGGCACGCTCGTGGCCTATACGCTCCTGACCGAGACCGTCTTCCAATGGCCCGGCATGGGCTTTCTGTTTCTCGAGGCGGTCACCCGTTCCGACATCCCGCTCATCACGACCTATCTCGTTCTGGTTGGGCTCCTGTTCGTCGTGGTCAACACGCTTGTGGACCTTGCGAGCCTGGCGCTCGACCCGCGTGTCAGCCTTGAGGGTGCACGATGAGTGCGCCGGCAACCACAACGGCCATGCGCGGTGCGATCGCTTTCACGCGCGCACGGCCGGGGGCCTTGATCGCGCTTCTCGTCCTGAGTGTCATAGCCGTCGCGGCGGTCTTGGCTCCACTGATCGCGCCACAGGACCCGTTCGACCTTGCCAGCTTCGATATCCTGGACGCGGAGCTGCCACCGGCCTGGCAAGAGGGCGGCGAGGCCCGGTTTCCGCTGGGCACGGACGCGCAAGGACGCGATCTTCTCAGTGCCATGCTCTATGGCGCCCGCATCTCTCTTGTGATCGGCTTCCTGGCGGTTCTGATCCAGGCCGCGATCGGCATCTCTTTGGGGCTGCTTGCGGGCTATTTCGGCGGGCGCCTCGACGGCTTCGTCACGCGCCTCGCCGATATCCAGCTGGCCCTGTCGACCTTGATGATGGCTATCGTCGCTATGGCCTTGGTCCGGGCCGGTCTCGGCGGGGAAGCGCTGAGCCTGTTTGCCATTCCCCTGCTGGTGATCGTGATCGGCCTTGCCGAGTGGCCCATTTTCGCCCGCACGGCACGGGCCGCGGTGCTGGTCGAGGTGACGAAAGACTATGTGCGGGCGGCCCGCGCGCTCGGCGACAGCGATTGGACCATCATGCGCCGCCATGTCCTTCCCAACGTTCTGTCGCCCCTGATCATCGTGGCCACCACACAGGTCGCCGGCGCCATCATGGCCGAGGCGGCCTTGTCCTTTCTCGGCCTTGGCATGCCGGTCACGAAGCCCTCGCTGGGCACGCTGATTCGCTCGGGCTACGACCTGATGTTCGCCGGAAGCTGGTGGGTGACGGTCCTGCCCGGCCTGATCCTCATCGCCGTCCTGATTTCCATCAATGTGCTTGGGGATGGCTTGCGCGATTGGTTGGGTCCCCGGCGCGGGGCCCGCTGACAAAGCGCCAAATCGGTCGGCTAAGCGGCCAAACTTCTTGAAAATTTGGGCTCCGGCCACCCATAGGCTATACAAGGCGCGAGCTTATTGGCTTTGGGAGGGCGCCTTCGCAGGTGTGCCGGGATATGGTCCGGGTACGCTGCTAAGGACTTCATCCCACAGGCATGAGTGCCGAAGGCACCGCGGAGGAGACGTCATGAATACCCCGAGCCCGGTCAACCCGGATCTCATCTATGCCTTGCGTCGTGTCACCGAGCGGGCGGCGTGCGCGGCCTCAACTGGATCGGCCGCGGCGACGCGGGCGACGGCGGCAATGCCGCACTGGAAGCCATGCGGTCGGCACTGTCGGAGATCGATCTCGACGCGGTCGTGGTGATCGGCGAGGCAACGGCGGGCGAAGCGCCGCAGCCGCAGCGCGGCGAGCGCTTGGGCCGGCCCGGCGCCGCCTTCAAGGCCGATATCGCCGTGGACCCGGTCGAGGGGACGAGCTACCTCGTGCGTGGCCTGACGAACGCCTTGGCGGTCCTGGCAGTCGCACCCCGCGGGGCCATGATGGACCCGGGCCCGGCCTTCTACATGGAGAAATTCGTCGCCTCGGCCCCGGCCGCCGGCAAGATCGATCCGTCCTGGTCAACGGCGCAGAAGCTCGAGGAGCTCGCCAAGGTGTTGGGCAAGGACATTTTCGACCTCAACGTCTTCGTCCTGGAAAAGCCCCGTCATCGCGACTTGGTCAACGAAATTTTGGCGGCCGGCGCGCGCGTGGCGATGTATCCGGCCGGCGACGTCGCCGGCGCGCTTATGGCGGCGGTTCCCGGTTCGTCGGTCGATGCGCTCATGGGGACGGGCGGAACGCCCGAAGGCATCATGTCCGCCTGCGCCGTGCGCGCGATCGGCGGCGAGTTCCTGGCGCGGTTCGACCCGCAGCTCCAAACGGAAAGCCAGGCCGTCCATGACGCCGGGATCGACACGTCGCGTTGGTACGGGCGCGACGAGCTCATCACGTCGGACGATGTCTTCTTTTGCGCGACGGGCATTACCACCGGGCTTATGCTCGAAGGCGTGGAGCGCGGACGAACGCACTACAAAGTGCAAACGATGATGATAACCGGGGCGACGGGCGAACGGCAGATCATGACGAGCTATCTGCCGACCGACCGTCTTGAGAGCGTGGCGGCTCGCGATGTCGCCTAACAAGCCTCAGCGGTTGGAAACGCCTGGGAAAGGACCATGCCCAAGCGAGTAGATCATCCGATCATCCTCGGAATCGTGGGTGATTCGGCGTCGGGAAAAACGACCTTATCGGCCGGAGTCGCTCAGATTCTGGGCGAGGAGCACTGCTCGGTCTTCTGCACGGACGACTACCACAGCTTCAGCCGGAAGGAGCGCAACGACGCTGGCCTCTCCGCGCTCGACCCCCGCGCCAACTATATCGACATCCTGGAGCAACATTTGCGCCTGCTGCGCAAAGGCGAGCCGGTCTTGAAGCCGGTCTACTGTCACACGGAAGGAACGCTGGGGCGTCCGCGCTATTTCAAGCCGACCGAGTTCGTGATCGTCGAGGGACTGCTCGGCTACAGCACGCGCGCCATGCGCGACTGCTACGACGTCAAGATCTACCTCGATCCGGTGGACGATCTGAGGATCAAGTGGAAGATCCATCGCGACACCACCAAGCGGAACTACAGGCTCGAGGAGGTCGTCGCCTCGCTTGAGCGCCGTAAGCGCGACAGCTCGAAATTCATCCATCCCCAGCGCACCTTCGCGGATATCGTCATCCGGTTTCAGCCGCCGGCAGAGGCCGACGGCTCCGACACCCACCTCTGCGTGCGGCATCTCCTGCGGCCCACATTGCCGCATCCCGATTTCTCCCCGCTCTTCGACGGCAGCAGCAATGCGGGCCTCCATCTTGAGCTCGCGCGCGATCGGGATGGAAAACCGGTCGACGTACTTGAGATCAACGGCAATATCTCCGACAAGAGAGCCGAGCGGATCGAGGATCTGCTGTGGAATCTCATCCCGGAGGCGGGGCATCTGCGCGATCAGGTCGGTTGCATCGATGTCGCCAATGGTGCCAATGGCGCGAGTAAGAGCCACCCGCTGGCGCTAACCCAGCTTCTCGTGGGCTATCACGCGGTCAAGGCGGCGATGGGCGTCCGCGCCTATTAGAGGCGGGCGCGTCAGGACAACACGAGGCTAGGGGCCATTGATGCAGGACCAGGCGTTGGCGGATGTAACTCATAAGGACATGGCAAATGCGATTCGCGCGCTGGCCATGGATGCCGTGCAGAGGGCCAATTCCGGCCATCCCGGGATGCCCATGGGCATGGCCGACGTGGCGACGGTCCTGTTCACGCAGTTTCTCAAATTCGATGCCGCCCATCCGGATTGGCCCGACCGGGATCGCTTCGTGCTGTCCGCGGGCCATGGCTCGATGCTGCTCTACGCCCTGCTGTACCTGACCGGCTACCCGGAGATGGATATCGGACAGATCGAGCGCTTTCGCCAGCTCGGCTCGGCCACGGCCGGGCACCCCGAATATGGCCATGCCCCCGGTATCGAGACGACCACGGGACCGCTGGGGCAGGGCGTCGGCAACGCCGTCGGCATGGCGCTCGCGGAGCGTTTGCTGAACGCCCGCTACGGCGATGACATCGTCAGCCATTTCACCTATTGCCTCGCCGGCGATGGCTGCCTGATGGAAGGGATCAGCCAGGAGGCGATTTCCCTGGCCGGACATCTGAAGCTCGGCCGGCTCATCGTCCTGTTCGACGACAATCAGATTTCGATCGACGGATCGACGGACCTCGCCGTCAGCGACGATCAGCTTCAGCGCTTTTCGGCGTCCGGGTGGCATACGGCGGCCGTGGATGGACACGACCCTCAAGCCGTGGCGCTCGCGATCGAGAATGCGCGCAACGTCACCGACCGGCCGTCCCTCATCGCCTGCCGTACTGTGATCGGCTACGGCGCCCCCAATAAGGAAGGCACGTCCTCGACCCACGGCTCGCCTCTGGGCGAGGAGGAGGTTGCAGGCGCCCGGGAGAAGCTGGGCTGGTCCTACCCCCCGTTCGTCGTCCCCGATGAAATTCTCGCCGCCTGGCGCGAGGCCGGTGCGCAGAACCGGGCTGCCTTCGAGCGCTGGTCCGCGGCGGCCGCCAAGCTGGATGGGACGGCGCGCGACCATCTGGTCGATCCCGTGGACGAAAAGGTGTCGGCGGCAATTTCCGAAGCGGTGGCCGGGATCAAGGCCGATTTCGCGGCGGAAGGCGCAAAGCTCGCCACGCGCCAATCGTCGCAGAAAGTGCTCGAACGCCTCGTTCCGGTCGTGCCGGGCCTGATCGGCGGCTCCGCGGATCTCACCGGCTCGGTCGGCACCCTGACCAAGCAGCACAGCACCGTGAAAGCAGGCGAGTTCACCGGAAACTACATTCATTACGGCGTCCGCGAGCACGCCATGGGCGCGGCCATGAACGGCATGGCGCTGCATGGCGGAATCGTTCCCTATGCGGGGACGTTCCTCGTCTTCTCGGATTACTGCCGCCCGTCGATCCGGCTTTCGGCACTGATGGAACAGCGCGTCATCTATGTGATGACCCACGATTCCATTGGCCTCGGCGAGGACGGCCCCACCCATCAGCCGGTCGAGCAATTGGCGGCCCTGCGCGCCGTCCCGGGCCTCAACGTGATGCGACCGGCGGACTCGATCGAGTGCGCCGAGTGCTGGGACATCGCGCTCAAGTCCAAGACCACGCCCACCATCATGACGCTGACCCGCCAGGGTCTACCGCTGCTGAGAACGGCACCGACCGGCGACAATCTCTGCGCCAAGGGCGCCTATGCGCTGATCGAGCCCGAGGGCGGCCGCGACGTCACGCTGCTCTCCACGGGATCGGAAGTGTCGTTGGCGGTGGATGCCGCCAAGGTCCTCGGCGGCGAGGGCATCAAGGCCGCGGTCGTGTCCATGCCCTGTTGGGAACTGTTCGACGCTCAGGACGCGGCCTACCGGGATACGGTCCTCGGCTCGGGTCCCCGCGTGGCCGTAGAGGCCGCGGTCGAGTTCGGCTGGCGGAAATGGCTGGGGCCGAACGGCGTCTTTATTGGGATGCGCGGATTTGGGGCTTCCGGCCCGGCCGGAGAACTCTATAAGCATTTCGGCATCACGCCCGAGGCCGTTGCGGCCGCGGCGCGTGGGCTCGTCGTTTAAATCATAGTCACGTAAAGGGTAGGGAGGACATGGCTACACCACGCGTTGCCATTAATGGATTTGGCCGCATCGGCCGTCTGACATTCCGGGCTTTCATGGAGGCCGGCCGCGACGATCTTGAGTTCGTGGCGATCAACGATCTCGGCTCCGCCGAGATGAACGCATTGCTGCTCGAATACGACACCGTGCATGGGAGATTCCCGGGCGAGATCGCCGTCGATGGCCACAATCTCCGCGTCAACGGCAAGGACGTTACGGTTCTCTCGGAACCCGATCCCGAGCAACTGCCCTGGGCCGAACTCGGCATCGATATCGTCATGGAATGCACCGGGCGCTTCACCAAGCGTGAAGCCGCGGCGCAGCATCTGAAGGCGGGCGCCAAGCGCGTTCTCGTCTCCGCGCCCTGTTCGGGTGCCGACCTGACCGTCGTTTACGGCGTCAACGACGCCAAGCTGACCAACGCGGATCTGGTCGTGTCCAATGCCTCCTGCACCACCAACTGCCTCGCGCCGGTGGCCGAAGTGCTGCACAAGACGGTGGGCATCGAACGCGGCTACATGACCACCATCCATGCCTATACGGGCGATCAGCGTACGGTTGATACACTCCACAAGGATCCCCGCCGCGCCCGCGCGAGCGCCGCGAATCTGATCCCGACATCGACCGGCGCGGCCAAGGCGGTCGGGCTCGTCTTGCCGGAACTGGAGGGCAAGCTCGACGGTGCGTCCATCCGGGTGCCGGTGCCCAATGTCAGCCTGATCGATCTCACCTTCCAGGCTTCGCGCAAGACAAGCGTCGAGGAGATCAACGATGCCCTCGTTGCCGCGGCCTCTCAAGCACCGCTGCTTGGCGTTCTGGGCATCAACGACAAGCCGCTGGTGTCGTCGGACTTCAATCACAGCCCGCTCAGCTCCGTCTTCGACGTCACGGGCACGCAGGTCATCGACGGGACGTTCTGCCGCGTCGTCGCTTGGTACGACAACGAGTGGGGCTTCTCCAACCGGATGAGCGACACCGCAGTCGCGATGGGCCGCCTGCTATGACCACGGAGAACGGCATGGCGGATATCGACCTCGCCGCCATCAAGACCATCGACGGTCTTGATGTGGCGGGGAAGCGCGTCCTGGTCCGTGCCGATCTCAACGTGCCTGTCGAGGCCGGCGTGGTCGCCGACGCGACGCGGATCGAACGCGTCCTGCCGACGATCGAGGCTCTCCGGAAAGGCGGCGCCAAGATCGTTCTGATTTCGCACTTCGGACGGCCGAAAGGGGAGCGCTCGCCCGAGACCTCGCTTCGGCCCGTGGCGGCGAAGCTGAAGGACCTTCTGGGCACGGACGTGTTGTTTCTCGACGATTGCGTGGGGCCGGATGTGGAAGCCGCCGTCGCCGCGCTGAAGGATGGCGACGTCGCGCTCCTCGAGAACCTGCGCTACCACGCGGGCGAGACGAAGAACGACATCGGTTTCGCCAAACAGCTCGCAGCGCTCGGCGACCTCTATGTGGACGATGCGTTTTCCTGCGCCCACCGCGCCCATGCCTCGGTCGAGGCGATCGCCCGACTGATGCCGGCCTATGCGGGGATGGCGATGATGGCGGAGATCAACGCCCTGAGCGCCGCGCTGGAAGACCCCAAGCGCCCGGTCATGGCCGTGGTCGGCGGGGCCAAGGTTTCCACCAAGATCGAGGTGCTGACCAACCTTGCCCAGCGCATGGACATGATCGTCGTCGGCGGCGGCATGGCCAATACCTTCCTGTTCGCCGACGGGATCGACGTGGGCAAATCTCTGTGCGAGCCGGACTTCGTCGCGACCGTCAAGGACATCACCGAGAAGGCCAAGGCATCCGGCTGCGAGATCGTGTTGCCTGTCGACGTGGTGGTCGCGACCAGCCTCGCGGAGGGTGTCGAGACGTCCGTATGCGGCGTCGGTGACGTTCCCGCCGATACCATGGCGTTGGACCAGGGACCGAAAAGCGTCGCCTTGCTGAAAGAGAAGCTCGCGGGCGCGAAGACCATTCTTTGGAACGGCCCGCTTGGCGCATTCGAGATCGCACCGTTTGGCGAGGCGACCTTTGCACTGGCGAAGGAGGCCGCACGGCGGTCGAAAGACGGCACGCTGATTTCGGTGGCGGGCGGCGGCGACACGGTGCGCGCCCTCAACGAGGCCGGCGCGGCGGACGACTTCACCTATATCTCGACGGCGGGTGGGGCCTTCCTCGAATGGCTGGCCGGCAAGACACTGCCGGGCATCGCCGTTCTGGCCGGCAACCCCGCGCCCACCCGTTCGGCGGTCGCATGACGGTCCCGCGCGAGATCATCGTCGCGCCGTCGATCCTTTCGGCGGACTTCGCCAAGCTCGGGCAAGAAGTCGAGGCCATCGACCGCGACGGCTGCGACTGGGTCCATCTCGACGTGATGGACGGCCACTTCGTGCCGAACATCACCTTCGGTCCCGATGTGGTGGCGGCCTTGCGGCCGCATTCCAAGAAGGTCTTCGATACCCATCTGATGATCGCGCCCTGCGATCCATATCTCGAAGCCTTCGCCAAGGCCGGCTCGGACATCATCACCGTGCATGCCGAAGCCGGTCCGCACCTGGACCGTTCGTTGCAGCATATCCGGAGCCTCGGCAAGAAGGCCGGTGTGAGCCTGACGCCCTCGACGCCGGAAAGCGCCATCGAATACGTGCTCGACAAGCTCGACCTCGTTCTGGTGATGACCGTGAACCCCGGTTTCGGCGGGCAGACCTTCATCCCCGCGCAGCTCGAGAAGATCCGTGCCATCCGCAAGATGATCGGCGAGCGGCCGATCCATCTCGAGGTCGATGGCGGTGTGAACGTCGACACGGCCGGGCTCGTGGCCGAGGCCGGCGCGGACGCCCTTGTGGCGGCTCCGCCGTGTTCAAGGACGGCGACTACGCGAAGAACATCGCCGCCATTCGCGCGGCGGCCATGGCCGGCTGCGCCGCCGCTTGATGGATCGCTTCCGCACTTGCCGCGCCGTCGTTTTCGATCTCGACGGCACGCTTGCGGATACGGTCGGCGATATCGCGGACGCGCTCAACCGGACCCTGTCGGACTTCGACCTGCCGCCTCACCCGGAGGACGCGGTTCGGGGCATGGTCGGCAACGGCCTCGCCAAGCTCCTGGAGCGCGGATTCTCCCGCCACGGTGTGGTCCTCGATGAAACGACCCGCGAGCGGGCCTGTCGCCGCCTCTTGGAACACTACGCGGGCCGTCCTTGCGAACGCGCAAGGCTCTACCCTGGCGCGCGCGCCATGCTGGACGCGCTTGGGGCCGCGCGGATCGATTGCGCCGTGCTCACCAACAAGCACGAGCCGATCGCGCGGGATGTCATCCATGGGCTGGGCATTGCCGGCTCGATCAAGGCGGTGCGGGGCGCCGATGTCGGCTTTGCCCGCAAGCCCGATCCGGCCGGGCTTCTGGACCTCGTGCGCACGCTCGGCGCGCGCCCGGAGACCACGCTCATGGTGGGCGACAGCGAAACGGACCTGAAGACCGCGCGGGCGGGCGGGTTAAGAGGTGCCGTGCTGGTGAGCCATGGCTACTCGGCCATTCCCGTCGCCGAGCTAGGGGCGGATGCGGTCATCAACCATCTTCACGAGTTGGTGGCCGGTCTTGCTCTTGCCCCGGAAGCGGACTAGCAAAGTCCGATGGATGTCACCTATTACGGCGCGCTGCTGGCGGGTTTCTTGAGTTTTCTCAGCCCCTGCGTTCTGCCGCTCGTTCCGCCTTATCTCTGCTTCCTCGGCGGCACCACGTTCGACCAGCTTACGGGCGAGGACGAGACCCCGGCGCATGTCTACCAGACCGTGGTGCTGTCCTCGATCGCCTTCGTGCTGGGGTTCACGACGGTCTTCGTGATCCTCGGTGCCACGGCGACTGCGCTCGGCCAGATCGTCGTGACCAACCTGCCGATCCTGTCGAAGATCGCGGGCGTGGTGATCATCATCGCCGGGCTGCATTTTCTTGGGGTGATCCACATTCCGATCCTCCATCGCGAGGCGCGCTATCACGCCGATACGCGGCCCGCCGGTCTGTTCGGCGCCTATATCATCGGCCTCGCCTTTGCCTTCGGCTGGACGCCCTGCATCGGCCCCGTGCTCGGCGCGATCCTGGCGGTCGCGGCGGGCGAGTCGACCGTGAGCAAAGGGGTCAGCCTGCTCTTCGTCTATTCGCTGGGCCTCGGCATACCTTTTATCCTGGCAGCTTTGGCCGTCCGGCCGTTCATGAGGGCCGCGCAGCGTTTCAAGAAGCATTTGGGGGCGGTCGAGAAGATCCTCGGGGGCTTTCTCGTGTTGACCGGCATCCTGTTCCTGACGGATTCGATGACCTTGATCGCGGGCTGGATTCTTCAAACGTTCCCCGCTCTGGCGACGATCGGCTGACCGTCCCCCGCATTTGCACACCCGGGACGAATTGGGTGCTTGCAGTCGCCCATCCGTGGTCGTTACTGATCTCTCATGAAGAAAGACAAGACCGCGATCGCGCTCACCGTTGCCGGCTCGGACTCATCGGGTGGGGCGGGTATTCAAGCCGATCTCAAGACCTTCTCCGCGCTCGGCGTCTATGGCGCGAGCGCCATCACTGCACTGACGGCGCAGAACACGACCGGCGTCGATGAGGTCATGGCGGTACCGCCGGAGTTCGTCCTGGCCCAGATGCGGGCCGTCGCGTCCGATCTCGATGTGGGGGCCATCAAGATCGGGATGCTCGCGACCGACGAAACGGTCGAGGCGGTGGCGGCGGGCCTCGAGGCCTTTCCGGAGGTGCCCGTGGTGCTCGACCCCGTCATGGTCTCGACCAGTGGCGCGCTGCTACTCGACGAGACGGCCGTTGGCATCTTGCGCGACCGGCTCGTGCCGCGTGTCACGCTCATCACGCCCAATCTGGCGGAAGGGGCGGCGCTGCTCGGCGAACCGCCCGAGAGCCGCGAGCACATGCTGGAAGGCCGCGCGACGCGGCTGCTGGAGTTGGGGCCGGGTGCGGTGCTTCTGACCGGTGGCGAGTCCATGGCCGAGACGGCGCTTGACATCTATGCGGATGCGAACGGCGTTGAAAGGATCGAAGCGCCGCGTCACGAGACCCGGAACACCCATGGCACGGGTTGCACGTTGTCTTCGGCGATCGCCGCGGAACTGGCCAAGGGCGAGAGCCTGGAGAAGGCCGTCAAGCTCGCCAAGATGTATGTCACGGCCGCGATCATCGCCGCGGACGAACTTGACGTGGGGCAGGGCAACGGTCCCGTCCACCACTTCCACGCGCTGTGGCCCCGGGCTGGGGAAGAACCGCGCTAGCTTTCGGCGACGATCGTCGTGCGCTGCTCGCCGAGGCCGGAGATGCGCAAGACGAGCTCATCCCCGGGCTTGAGGAACACGCGCGGGTTCCGCGCCATGCCGACGCCGGGCGGCGTGCCCGTCACGACGACGTCGCCGGGGAGAAGCGTCATGTATTTGCTGATATAGCTGACGAGTTCGGCCACCGGGAAGATCATGGTCGACGTATTGCCCGTCTGCATGCGCTCGCCATTGAGGTCCGTGGTGAGGCTCAGACCCTGCGGGTCGGGAATCTCGTCCGCCGTGACGAGCCACGGACCGAGCGGACCGAACGTGTCGTAGCTCTTGGCCTTGACCCATTCGCCGGGGCCGCCCTTCTGCAGGCTCCGTTCGGAAACGTCGTTGCCGATGCAATAGCCCGCCACGTGGTCCAGCGCGTCCTCGACGGACACGCGCTTCGCGGGGCTGCCGATGACGAAGCCGAGCTCCACCTCGTAGTCCATGCGCTTGAAATCGGCGGGCGCCAAGATCGCATCGTTCGGGCCCGAGATGCACGAGGTCGCCTTCACGAAGACGATGGGGACTTCCGGAATTGGAAGGCCCGTCTCTTCGGCATGATCGCGGTAGTTGAGGCCGATGCCGAAGAACTTCCGGACCTGGCCGACGGGCGCGCCGAGACGGGGGTTGCCGCCAACGGCAGGCAGCGAGGCCGGATCGATATCCCGGAGGCGCTGAAGGCCCGCAGGCGTCAGCACGTCGCCGGCGATGTCATCGACGATGCCGGACAGGTCGCGAATCGTGCCGTCCGCATCCACAAGGCCGGGCTTCTCCTGCCCAAGGTCACCAAATCGTACGAGTTTCATCGTCTCCCCCAGCGAATGTCTGGCGCATGATGCACATGGCGGGGAGCCGCGCAACGCCATGGGGAGAATTATGGCCGTGAATTTCTAAAGCCATGCGGGGGCGCATTCGGGCCGCGAATCCGACGCGCTGCGTCCGCCCGCAAAGTGGTTTGTGACTTGCTCGTTGGGTGCCGTGGCGCATTTGCCACAGCACTGCCTAAAGATTTGGCGCTCGGGCGCCCGCTCGGCGCGCTATGGACCGCCCGAAACGCGCGGATTCGCGCGGTCGCCGGTTTGACGATGAACATCTAATACATTGAATTATATGTATAAAATACGCCGCTGTGATGGCCGATCCGGCGTCTTTTGCATTTCCGCAACACTCCAACAGCGAAGTGCATTCGGGCCCTCTCGCTTTGTTGAAGGACGCCCGCAGCCTGCGATAGCTTTGCATCACATCACGGGGGACGGGCTGGGGGGCCTTCTTCTCCGCAAGAAGAAGCAAGCGGTGAACGCCGCGAAAGACGTAAGAATTCGAGCGACGGCTCAGGAACAAAATGGGGGGGCGAGTCGAAACCTCATGAAGCTCCAGGCCTTTAGCTTTCGACTCGTTCGCAGGGAAGACCGGCCCGGCTTAGTCCGGGCCGGTTCTTTTTTGCGCTCTGCGCATCTGAGAGTCCGTCCCGGTCGCCGTCAAAGTCCAAGCGTCTTCAGAGTGCTGTCGACCGCAGCCACGTAGCTGCCGCCGAACAGCCTCACATGCACCAGCGTCGGGTAGAGATTGTAGATGTCCTTGCGAACCTCGTGGAAGCCGGGTTCGAGCGGCATCATGTCCTCGTAGGCCTCGAAGAACGCGCGCCCGAACGTGCCGAACATGGTGGTGAACGCCAGTTCGATTTCCGGATGCCCGAAATAGATGGCGGGGTCGATGAACCCGGCTATGCGGTTGCCCTTGACCAGCACGTTGCCGGTCCAGAGATCGCCATGGAGAAGGCTGGGGAAGGGCGGTTCGGTGAGATAGGCGCCAAGATCGTCCGCGAGCCGCTCGAGCCGGTCATGGAGCGAGGGGGGCAACGCGCCTTCGTCCCGTGCGGCACGTGCCATATGAAGCAGCCGATGATCGCGGAAGAACGGCACCCAGGCCTCGCCGCGCGGATTAGGCTGATGCAGCGGGCCGATCAGCGTATCGCGCTCGTAACCGAAATAGGGACGCGGCGTCGCATGGAGCCTTGCGATGAGCGTCGCGGCATCGCGCTCCACGTCCGGCGTGATCCGGCCACCGTCATTGTCGATGAAGTCCATGACCAGGACATCCGCCGCGGCCGCGTGAACATGCGGGACGGGCAAATCCGACAGGCGGGCCAGATCGGCAAGCATGGCGCCCTCGAGCGCCAGGTCGGTGCCGCGTTGCGAATCGCTTTGCCTGGCTTTGACGGCCAGACGGCGTCCATCACTGAGAAGAGCCACGGCCCCAGTCAAGCCAAAGCCGACCGAGAGCGGCTCGAGCCGAACGACCTCGGCCCCGAGAATCGTGTCCAAACGTTGGGTTAGCGCGGCGTTGCGATTTCTCATTCAACTGCGGTTTTTGGTCGTACACAGATCGTGTGGGATGTCACAACGTTGATACAAAACCAGCTTATTCGCCGGTTTAATATGCTGGACACTCGGATAGAAGATGAGGGGCAGTCTAACGCTGGCGTGCAGCGTTACCGGGCCCTTTTCATTTCCGACATTCACCTTGGCACCAAGGCTTGCCAGGCTGAAGCCTTTCTGGACTTTCTGAAAACGCACAAGGCGCCGCGAATCTACCTCGTGGGCGACATCGTAGACTTCTGGCGCATCCGGCGCGGGGTCTACTGGCCGCAGCCCCATAACGATGTCCTGCAAAAGCTCCTGCGTGAGGTTCGGAAAGGTACCGAGCTCATCTACATCCCGGGCAATCACGACGAGGCCATGCGCGAATATTGCGGGTCGCAGTTCGGCGGCGTCGTGATCGAGCGGCAGACGATCCATACGGGCGCGGACGGGCGCCGCTATTTGATCATGCATGGCGACGAGTTCGACGTGGTGGTGCGCTATGCCAAATGGCTGGCCTTTCTTGGAGATTGGGGCTATGTCACGGCCCTGTGGTTCAACACCCATCTCAACGTGGTGCGCCGCTGGTTCGGAATGCCCTATTGGTCGCTTTCGGCCTATCTGAAATACAAGGTCAAGCGGGCTGTGAATTTCATTGGTGAGTTTGAGCACGCTCTGGCGCAGGAAGCGCGCCGGACGGGCACCCAGGGCGTGATCTGCGGCCATATCCACCATGCCGCTATGCGCCAGCTCGAAGACGTGGTTTATATTAACACGGGCGATTGGGTCGAGAGCTGCACGGCAGTCGTTGAGACCGAAGAAGGAGACTTCCAGATCATCCGTTGGAATCCTCATACCGGCGTGCGTGAGCCCGAGACTTCCTCCAAGGAGCTTGAGGCGGCCGCCTAATGCACATTCTCGTCGTCACCGACGCCTGGTTTCCCCAGGTCAACGGGGTTGTGCGCACCTACGAGCGGCTGGCGCAGGAAATTCCCAAATTCGGCGCGGAGATCAGTTTCCTCGTTCCTTCGCAATTCCGCACGCTTCCCTGTCCCACCTATCCGGAAATCCGGCTCGCGCTGGCGACGCCCGGTATGGTCGACCGCTATATCGAGGGCGTCGGGGCGGATTTCGTGCACATCGCGACGGAAGGGCCGCTCGGTCTTCTGGCGCGGAGCTATTGCCGCAAGCACAAGCGTCCCTTCACCACGAGCTATCACACGCGCTTTCCCGAATATATTTCGGCGCGCCTGCCAATCCCTGAGTCCTGGGGTTACAGCTTCCAGCGCCGCTTCCACAATAGCGGTGCCGGCATGTTCGTGGCCGCGCCCTCGGTGGAAGAGGACCTGGAGGCCAAGGGCTTCCAGCGCATGATGCGCTGGACGCGTGGCGTCGACGTGGATCTGTTCCGGCCGCGCAACGTGCGGCTCTACGGGCAGGGGCCTGTCTTCATCTATGTGGGCCGTGTGGCCGTCGAGAAGAATATCGAGGCCTTTCTCAAACTCGATCTGCCGGGCCGCAAAGTGGTCGTCGGCGGTGGCCCTCAGCTTGCCGAACTCAAGCGCGCCTATCCGGACGTGCTCTTCACGGGCCCCAAGGAAGGCCTAGACTTGGCCGAGGCCTATGCCTCGGGCGATGTGTTCGTGTTCCCTAGCCTGACCGACACGTTCGGCCTTGTCCTTTTGGAGGCGCTTGCCTGCGGGGTTCCGGTCGCCGCCTATCCCGTCCACGGTCCCAAGGACGTGGTGGACGATCCGGAGGCCGGCGTGCTCGATCCCGACCTCAGGACCGCGGCCCTCAAGGCGCTGGACCTCAGCCGCGACGCGGCACGGTCCCATGCCTTGAACTTCAGCTGGGAGAACTCCGCGCAGCAGTTTCTCGACAATGTGCTCGCGGCCCACAATCTCGGCCTGCCCGAACGGCGCCGGCTCCTGCCGCGCTTGCGGCCGAAAATGCTGATGCGGAAGAAGACGGCCGCTTAGGCCGACCCCAAAAAGATGCGGCCCGGTGGGGGAACCGGGCCGCTGCATGGGTCATGCGTCAGTTTAGGGGACGCGTTGGGGGATCTTGCGTCTACCCACAGATGGTTCGGGCGCCCCCGGCTTTCAAGTGTGCCCCGATCTTTATTTTGACCCGCCACCGAACAAAGACCGCCAAGACAGAAACCGCCGAGCCAAAAGAAAACGGCCCGGTTGGGGGGGAACCGGGGCCGTTCGCATTTTCATGCGTCAGTTTGGGGGACGCGTTTGGGGGAAACTTGCGTCCCGCCAGAGATGGGTAGGCAGCCAAGTGCTTTCAAGAGCCGGTGCGCATTTTTCCAGCGCACCGCCACAACATATTGAAATGTAATATGGAATGTCTCACCCAAAGAGTGAGGCACGCTGCGTTGCGCGAAGCTCTTCCAGCGCCAGCGGCCCGGGTCTTTCGAATGGCCGCTGGAATGGCCGCGCACCGTTGGAAAGCGTATCTGCGGCCTCACGCACCTCGGCCAGGTCAACGCCTTCGCCGGCAGCGGGTTCTTCGGCCACGTCCTGGGCCGCCGCAGACTCCAGTCCGCCTATGGTCTCTGCGAGGTCTTCCATCGGCACGAGCCGATTGGTCCGCAGTGTCTTGTGCATGGGGCTTCCCGGTGCCTCGGGGCCGGTCCGCGAGGCAGTCATCTCGAGCGCATCGCTCACATCGAGTGCATTTGCCGCATCCAGAAGGTTCTGAGTTTCATGGTCGCTCCAGTCATCGATCAGCGCATCGATGCGGCGCTCCATATCGCGCAACAGGCGCATCGCTTCAGCGCTCTTCTGCCCCGCGATCTCCTGGCGCGCGCAGGCCGTGTAGATGGCTACGGCGCTCTCATCCAGCATGTCGCAATGCTCTGGCGCGACTCCTTCCTCGCGCAGCGTCCACGATACGTTTTGAATCTCTTCCAAGGCCATCAGCACATCCGACGTGGCATGGGTCGCGGCCTCGACGATCTGCTCGAAGGCGCAAGGCGCCGCACGCGGGTCGCCGCCGGGGAGGCCTACGAGGCCAAGTCCGCCGATCTCCCGCCGCATTTCGCTGATGGTTTCGCTCATCGCCACGAGTTCGGAGATGAGGGCCAGGGGGAGGCTCTTCCGCGCCGGTTCGACCGAAACGCCGTCGAGACGCCCGACCGTATCGAGCAGCAATTCAACTTCCGGTGTGGGGTGCTGGCGCGCATAGTCCGCCAGAAATCGGCGGCCGAGTTCGGTACTCTTGAGCGTAGCCTCGAGCGTAGCGTAGTCACCATCCTCAGCCGCGTCGGGCTGCGGGCCGCTACGACCTTGGAGTAGGGACTGTGAGGCGCTGTCGGCGCGTTTCAGCATGGCGGGAGAAGTCTAGCTGATTCGAAGTTGCACCCGAAGGTAGCAATCGTCGTAGAGGGAACGGTTAACGACCATGAGCGGCCCTGTGTCACCGCCGACTGCCAGGCAAACCACGCGCCGCTCGCTCGCCTGGCGGCTTGGGTTTCTCTATGCCGTGCTCTTCCTGATCATCGGTTGCTACCTGCCGTATCTGCCGGTCTGGCTGAAGTGGCGCGGCTTCACGGCCGATCAGATCGCCATTCTGCTCGCGACCCCGCTGTTCGGCCGCATTGTCATCGCGCCGTCGATCAGCTTCGTCGCGGACCGGCTGGGAGACCGGCGCTTCGTGCTCGTCCTGTCCGCCTGGGGGTCGCTCATCGCCTATGGCGCGCTTTGGGTCTCCAGCGGGTTCTGGCAGATGTTCATCGCGATGGTCCTCGTGGCCTTGGCATCGACCACGCTGATGCCCTTGACCGAGACGATTGCCATCACTGGCATTCGTCGCGCCAGGCTCGACTACGGACAGGTCCGGCTCTGGGGCTCGCTCAGTTTCATCGCGGCCAGTCTTGGGGTCGGCGTGGTCATTCAGCAGGCTGGCGCTGGGCTCGTTCTGCCTCTGCTTATGGGCGCGGCGGCTTCTTCGGCACCTATTTCATTCCGCGCGACTTGGCCGTCACGCACCGCGCCGGATCCGCGGCGGACAGCACGCAGCCGCGGCGCTGCCTCACCGATGCGGTCGCGCTTGTGCCGTGCGCCGCTGTTTCTCGTGTTTCTCGTCGGGACCAGCTTGATCCACGGCAGCCACGCGATGCTCTATGCCTTCGGTTCGCTCCACTGGCGCGCACAAGGCTTTACCGGGGGCACGATCGGCGCGCTCTGGTCGATTGGCGTCATCGCGGAGGTTCTGCTCTTCGCCGTGTCCGGCCGCATCATTGGCCGCATCGGGTCCGCGCGCCTGCTCGTGCTGGCGGGTTTCATGACGGCGCTCCGCTGGAGCTTCATGGCGTTCGACCCGCCGCTCTGGGCCACGGTGATCCTGCAGACGCTGCACGCGATGAGTTTCGGTGCCGCGCATCTTGCCGCCATCCACTTTCTGACCCATGCCGTGCCGGAGGACCGCTCCGCTACCGCGCAAGGACTCTTTTCAGCCGTGGTCGCGGGGCTTGTGATGGGAACCGCCACGCTCGCCTGCGGACCCCTCTACGGAAGCCTTGGTGGCGAAGCCTACGCGGTCATGGCTGTCGTGGCCGCAACCGGGACCGTCGCGGCCATGGTGCTGCGCCGGCGTTGGGACGGCGGCCTCGTTGTGGGACACGCCAACGCGGAGGTTCATCCCCACAGCGCGGGCGAAGGCGGATAGACCTTGCCCTCGCCATAGGCGAGCGGGTCGTCCCGGTCGCGCGCGAGCAGGAGCGGGCCGTCAAGGTCCACCCAGTCGGCAGTCTGCGCGACGAGGATTGCCGGCGCCATGGCAAGCGACGTGGCAACCATGCTGCCGACCATGATCTTGAGGCCGCGCGCGCGGGACGCATCCACCATGCGCAGCGCCTCGGTGAGGCCGCCGGTCTTGTCGAGTTTGATGTTGACGGCGTCGTAAAGCCCCGCGATCTCGTCGAGCGAGGCGGTGTCATGCGCCGACTCATCGGCGCATATGGGAACGTCATGGACGAGTTGGGCGAGCGCGCGGTCTTCGCCGGCCGGAAGCGGTTGCTCCACGAGTTCGATGCCGGTCTCGGCCGCCACGGCCAGGAGGTGCGCGGCCTCATCCGGGCGCCACGCCTCGTTCGCATCGACGATCAGGCGCGCATCGGGAACAGCCTGACGCACAGCCCGCATGCGGATCGCGTCGTCCGCGCCGCCCAGTTTGAGTTTCAGCAGCGGATGGGCGGAGGCGTCCTTCGCTTGCGCAGCCATGATCTCCGGCGCACCCAGCGAGATCGTATAGGCTGTGGGGACCGCCTTCAGCGGCGCGAGGCCTGCAAGTTCGGCGGCAGTGCATCCCGCCTGTTTGGCCGCGAGGTCCCACAAGGCGCAGTCGACGGCATTGCGCGCCGCACCCGCCGGCAGAACCCGCTCAAGCCGCGTCCGGTCCAGGCCTTGCGCGAGGGACGGGCGCAGGATCTCGATTGCGGCGACCACCCCTTCGACGCTTTCGCCATAGCGCGCATAGGGAACGCATTCGCCCCGGCCGGACCAAGTCCCGTCCCCGATCTCCACCAGGACGACGGCCGCTTGCGTTTTCGATCCGCGCGCAATGGTAAAATGGCCGCGGATGGGCCAGTGTTCCACGCTGACAGAGAGGGTCAGCGGCTGGCCGCCGCCTATGCTCTCGGCGCGTTCACATGCCATCTCAGCTTTATTTCTCCATAGATTTCGGCCAAAACGGTCCATCTGAATTTGCGCCGACTGCCACAAAGAAGCTTAGATTCTGAGCCAGGCCAAGCCCTTACATGCTAAAGCGCGACAATCAATTCGTCCTTCAGACCGAAACCGAGGCCCCGGGATTTCGCGTCGAGTTGCGCGGCACCACCTTTCGCCTGGTCGCGACCGGGGCATGGACGATCACGGAGGCCACGGTTCTGGATCAGGAACTCCAGCGCCTGAAGGTCCCGATCCCGCCCTCGCCGGACTTCACGGGCGAGATGGACATCTCAGGCATCGCCGAGATCGACACGGCGGGCGCGTGGTTGCTGCAGCGGACGGCGGGGGCCTGGCAGCGCGGCGGCTTGAAGACGCGCTATGCGGGCGCCACGGACAGCTTTCGCATCCTCATCGAGGAAGTCCATCGCCGCGGACAAGCCGAAAAGCCGGACATCGACACGGTCACGCCGTTCAAGCATTTTCTCGAAACGACCAAGACCAGCCTGGCGGGTATCTGGCGCGACACGCTCGCGTTGACGTCGTTTCTGGGCGAGGTCTCCGCTGCATCCGTCCGTCTGATCCGGGAGCCCTGGCGATTTCGCCCGGTGTCGTTCATCCACCATCTCGATCACGCGGGCCTGCGCGCTCTGCCGATCATTTTTCTGATCTGCTTTCTGATCGGTGCGGTGGTCATGCAGCAGGGCGTGGTTCAGCTCGCTTATTTCGGCGCGGAACCCATGGCGGTGAACATGGTCGCCATTCTCTCGTTGAGAGAAGTCGGCATCTTGCTGACGTCGATCATGGTCGCGGGCCGCTCCGGCTCGGCCTTCACGGCCGAGATCGGGTCCATGAAGATGCGCGAAGAGATCGACGCCATGCGGACGCTCGGAATCGATCCGATGGATACGCTCGTGCTGCCGCGCGTCGCGCTTGGTCGTCGCATTGCCGCTGCTCACCTTCATGGGCGACATGGCCGCGCTTGCCGGCGGCGGCGCCATGGCCTGGGTCATGCTGGGGCTCGACCCGCCGATCTATATCGACAAGCTGCAAGAGATCATCAGCTTTCGCCATTTCATGGTCGGCATGATCAAGGCGCCGTTCGCGGCCGTCGTCATCGCGCTGGTCGGCTGTCTCGAGGCCTGCGCGTTGCAGGCAGTGCCGAGTCCCTCGGGAGCCATGTGACCTCGGCCGTGGTCAAGGCGATCTTTCTCGTCATCTGCATCGACGGCATCTTTGCCATGTTCCTCGCGGGGATCGGCCAGTGATCGTCGAGGATGGCCGTGAAGTCGTGATCCGCGTGCGCGGGCTCGCCAAGAGCTTCGGCAGCCATCAGATTTGGGAATCCCTCGACCTCGACGTCTATCGCGGCGAGATCCTGGCCATCGTCGGCGGATCGGGCCAAGGCAAGTCCGTGCTGATGCGCGTGATCACCGGCCTCGTCCAACCGGACGCCGGGATCGTCACGTTGTTCGGTATCGAAGAGCATGCGCTGACCCCCGAGGCCCGTCTCGCGATCGAACAGCGCTGGGGCATCCTGTTTCAGGACGGCGCCTTGTTTTCATCGCTCACCGTACTGCAGAACATCCAGGTCCCCATGCGTGAGCACCTGGACCTGCCGCAGTCGATGATGGACGACCTTGCGTTCCTCAAACTGTCCATGGTCGGCTTGCCGCCGGAAGCCGCGCACAAGTTCCCGTCCGAACTCTCCGGCGGCATGCGCAAGCGCGCAGGCCTGGCGCGCGCGCTCGCGCTAGACCCTGAGATCGTGTTCCTGGACGAGCCCACGGCCGGTCTCGACCCGATTGGCGCCACAGAGTTCGATCACCTTATTCGCAAGCTGCAACAGACACTTGGGCTTACGGTCTATATGGTGACCCACGACCTTGATACGATCTTCACGGTGTGTGACAGGGTGGCCGTCCTGGCGGACAAGAAGATCGTCCGGACTGGGTCGCCCGCAGAGCTTCAAAGCAAGCCCGATCATCCGTGGATCGAAGAGTATTTCTGTGGTGAACGCGCGCGCGCCGCGAGTCCCGCCGAAGAGCGGCGGGTGGCCGGCTGAGCGGCGCGAGGTTCTTTTTAAGAGGGTCCGATGGAAACTCGAGCCAACTACCTGATGATCGGCGGCTTTATCCTGGGCGCGCTCGCCTTCATTTTCATCTTCGTCTTCTGGATCACGAATATCGCCGGGGGCGGCAACCGCTATCAGATCGTCTTCGATAGTTCGGTCGCGGGACTGACGTCCGGCTCTCGTGTCGGCTTCAACGGCATCAAAGTTGGCGAGGTGCAGTCCTTCCAGCTCGACCTGAACGATGCGCGGAAAGTCCGCGTGGTGATCAGCGTGAACGACAACGTGCCAATCCGCGAAGACTCCCTCGCGACCATCAAGTCGATGGGTCTGGCCGGCGGCAGTGGCGTCGAGATCTCGCCCGGTACGCCGGGCTCACCGCTTCTGGTCGCGACGGACGACAATCCGATTCCGACCATCGAGGCCGCGCCCATGGCCGGTGCGGGCATCTTCGACGCGGCCCCCGCCGCGCTCAACACGGCCAACGCGTTCATCAAACGGCTGGATGCGCTGATCGCCGCGAATGAGCAGGAGATCAGCAGCACCATGGCGAATGTCAATGAGTTCACCACGATGCTGGAAGGGAAGAACGAAGAGATCGAGCAGGCCATCATCGACCTGCGCGCCGGGGCGGAAGACTTCAAGGGGATCAGCGCCAAGCTCGACAAGAACCTGGACGAGCTGACGCTCGAAGCGAAGAAAGGCATGCAGGACTTCAGCGCCGCGATGCAGCAGGCGCGCCGGACCGCCGCCACCTTGGACCGGGTCCTCAAGAAGTTCGAAGCCAACCCGACCAGTTTCCTTCTCGGCGGAGGTTCCCGCGCCGGGCAGCAGCCGCGACGGTAGAGCACGCCGGTGCCGGCCCAGCCGGTTCGGGCCTTCGCCAATGCGCTGCCCCCCCCCGGCCACAAGAGACGCCGCAACAAGAAAGGCCCCTCGCTCCGGGACGGAGAAGGGGCCTTTGTCTTGAGGGAGCCGCGCCGAGTGCGGCGTCGTCTCCGCCGTTCCCGCCGTGGCGGTCGTGCTACCGCAGGCGACCGCTCGCATGGGCGAGCAGGAGATAGACGCGCCCGGTCTCGGACGTCAGGTAGTTCTGAAGCATATTGCCGGCCGGATCGGACTGCTCCGCTTCGGCGAGCAACCGTTCGAAGTCTGCCACATACCGGTCGACGGTGTTGCGGAACTCGGGGTCCCGGTCGTAGCGGCTGGAGATCTCATCGAACGTCGCCTGACCTTCATAGGTGTAGATGTGACGTCCAAGGACGCCCCGCTCGCCGGCCCGCATGCGATACCAGACCTCCGTGGCGGTCCTGATATCGATGGAGCGTGCGAGCTCGTCGATGCGAAGCTGAGCCGCGCCTGACGATGCATAACCGCCTCTCGGTTCGGCTTCCGCGGGAGCCCAGCTCTGACGCCCTTGGTTTTCGGCGTACTGGGGCGGGTAGCCGCCCGCGGCCTGATCCAGATCCGTCGCTTCATGCGCGCCGGCCACCTGGCGGCCATGAGCATCGAAGCGCGGCATTGGCGGCAGGCCGTACTCGCCGGTCGGGCGCTGTTCCTCGGCGCGCGGCGCATAGGGTGCCGGCGCGGGCTGCTGGTACGACTCGGGCCCGGGCGTCAACGGCGGGGCACCCAGGGGGTCGGCGGCCGGCGGTGCGCTGGCCGGCATGGACCCCATCGGCGGGACCGGAGACGGGGCGGGCGCAAACGATGCGGCCGCGAGGCTGGCAGCCTGCGAGGACGCTTGAGACACCGCCTGTGCCGCGGCCTGCTGGGCGGCGATGGACGCCGCCTCCGAGGCAGCCTCTGTCGCAGCTTGCCGCGCGGCTTCCTTGGCCGCCAAGGATGCGGCCTGCGTCAGGTTCGGCGTCATCGCCTCGATTTCGCGAAGCTGGTCGTTGAGCGCCTTGCGGATCGCGGTCGTCGCTTGCGCGGCCTGCTCGGGCATCGTGTCAAGCCGCGACTGCATGTTCTGGCGCAGCGCGTCGAGATCCACGGCGGTCTTCTGCGCCGACTCCCGCATGCCACGCGAGGTGTTGTCGAACTGACCGCGGATCTGCTCGAGCTGACGGCCGACCTGCGTGATGACGGTTTCGAAATTGCCCTTGAGGTCGTTGACGGCGCGGACCGTATGGGCCTGAGCCTCCTCGCGGAGCTTTTCGATCTGGGCCAGCGTCTGCTGGACCTGCCCGCTCGTCTCGCGGCCGAGCGATGTCGTGATCTGCTTGGCGCGTTCCTCGGCCTGGGTGAGGGCGCTTTCCATGAGGCCTGAGTAGCTCCGCATCATGCCGTCGAGATCCTGCGCCTTGGTATTGACCGTGTGGAGCAGGGAGATGATGGCCTGGTGGCGGCCCTCCAGGATCGAGTCGATCTTGGCGTTGGAGGAATCGAGCGCTTGGCCGCGGTGAGGATCGCCTGGCCCTGGCTCTCGAAGCGCTGGGTCAGCCCGTGAATCTGGTCCAACAGGCCGCGCGAGACATCACGCAGCGTACCGGTCTGGCTGGTCAGGATGTTGACGGCCTCGGTGGACTGCGCCCCGACCTGCTCGGCGGTCTGCTGCATCATCTGCGAGTTGTTGGCCAGGACCTCGTTGAGCTGCATGGTCTGCGAGGAGAAGACCTGCCCAACCATCCGGGTGTGCTCGCCGAGCATCTTGTCCGTCTCGGCGGTGTTCTGGCCGAACGTGGTCTCGATGACCTTCAACCGCTCGGCGAGAGCGTTGATGACGTACTGGGCGCGCTCGTTCATGACCTTGTCGAACGATTGAGCCTGTTCGGTGATCGACGCTTCCAGGCTCTTGGCCCGGTCGAGCAGGGTCTGCGTGAAGGTATCCGCCTGACCGGTGATCAGCTTGGTGAACGTGTCGGAGCGCTCGGCCAGCGTCTTGTCGAGGGCGATCGCGCCTTGATTGACGGCGGACGTGAACTGCGCGGTGCGGTCGGCCAGCGTCTTGTCGACGATCGAAGTCTGTTGCTCGACGGCCGCCGCGAGATCGGCGGTCCGGTCGGCCAGCGTCTTGTCGAAGCTGACTGCGCCTTGCGCGACGATGCCGGTGAGGGCGTCGGTCCGCTCGGCAATGGTCTCGCCAAGCTTGGCGGTGCCGGCGGCGACTGTGGCGCTGAGGGCCTCGGTACGGTCCGCCAGCGTCTTTTCGAAGACCACCGCGCTCTCGGCAACCATGTTGGTCAGCCCATCTGTCTTGTCCTGAAGCGTCTTCTCCAAGGTGACGGCGCTTTCGGCCACGACGTTGGTGAAGGCCGCGGTACGTTCGCTCAGCGACTGATCCAAGGTCACGGCGCTTTCGGCGATGACGGTATTGAGCGTGTCTGTCCGGTCCGTCAGCATCTTGTCGAGGGTGACGGCGCTCTCCGCGGCCACGTTCGTGAGGGCCTGCGTGTGATCGGTGAGCGTCTTGGACAGCGTGTCGGTCTTCTCCGCAAGCGTCGACTCGAGCGCAACGGCACCCTGAGCCACGAGGTTCGTGAGCTCGGTCGTCTTCTCGTCGAAGGTCCGCCCCAGCGCGACGGCGCTCTCGGCCGCCAGATTGGTGAAGGCCTCGGTGTGGTCGCCCAACGTCTTGTCGAGGGTGACTGCGCTCTGCGCGACGACATTGGTGAGCGCCTCGGTGCGTTCGGTCAGCGTCTTGTCGAGGGTGACCGCGCTCTGCGCGACCACATTGGTGAGCGCCTCGGTGCGTTCGGTCATCGTCTTGTCGAGGACGATCGCGCCTTCCGCCACGGTGGATTCCAGGCCCTTGATACGCTCGGCCAGCGAGGTCTGGAGCGCTTCGGTCCGGTCCTTCATGGTGTTGTCCAGAAGGGTCGTCTTTTCCGTCACGGTGGTTTCGAGCGAGGTCAGGTTCTTGGTCGCCGCGTCGATGATCTTGGTCAGGCGGCCCTGTTCCTTCGTCATGCGCTCGATGAGACCCGGCACCTGCTCGGAGATCTTCGTCTGTGCCTGCTGCACCTGCTCGGCGGCTTCGTTGGAGCGCGCGACCAGGAGTTCGGTCAACTGCGTGCCACGCTCGGAAAGTTTCTGGTCGATGGACCCGCTGGCATTGGCGATATCGCGCGAAATCTGCGCGCCGACGCCCTTCAACGCCTCGCTCACGCGCTGGCTGTTGTTGGTGAGCGCGTCACGCTCCGTTGCCAGCTCGTTGATCAGGTTCCGGACGCGAAGCTCGTTCTCGCCATAGGAGCGTTCGAGCGCCGCGACCTCGTTGTGCACCATGGCTTCGAGCTCGGAGGCCCGGCCGATGGCGCGGGAGATGGCATCGTTCATCGCCGCGACTTGGCGGCGGATGGTCTGGCCGACCGAGGCCACGGACTGCTCGGCAAGCTTGTCCGGCTCGGCCAGGCGTACGGCGACCTCGGTCATCGCGGACGCCATCAGCCGCAATTCCTGGGCGCGCCAAACGAGGAGGGCCAGGAACCAGAAGATGACGATCGGCACGAGGATCGCGGCCGTCGACGAAAGAATTGCGCTGGCAGTGCTGCTTGCATCGGAGATCACGCCAAAGGCGAAGAAGCCGCCCAGGATGAACCAGGCGACGGACGCGGCCAGGGCAATCAGGAATGGGGTGCGCGCGGGCCGCTGTTGCAGTGCGAAAATCAGACCGCCGATGGAGGGAATATCGTCGTTCGCAGGCGCCGAGAGGCGCCGCTGCGGCGGCGGGCCGGCCGGCCGTCGCGTACGGGCCAAATGCTTGGGTGAAGGGGCCGGGCTTGCACCTTCGGCAGCTTCGCCGCCACTGGCATCCTCTTGCGGTGTCTTGAGGGGCAGCGCCTTGGCCTGAGGCTTGGACGGCTCCTTGAACTCGACCTTGGGCTCTTCGCGCTTCTGGGGCGCCTCACCGCGCGGCTCTTCGCGCCGCCGCTGTTCGGCCTTGAGCCTGTCGGCCAGCGAAGATCGCCGGGGCAGGGTTGGCGTGTCGTCGACGTCGCCTTCGGACGACCCTTGCATCATTGCGTCAAGGGGTCCCTTGGCCTTGTCCTTCTCGTCGGATGTTTCCTTTTCCGGAGCCGACTTCGCTTGTTCCTGCGCCATTACGCGTTCCTCGCACCACTTGATACTCAGAGTAGGAGAATTGTATGCCGTCTGACCCAAAGTCCGCTACTGGCGGTGCATTGCGTCCCGGACGGCCCGCCTCTTGTCCGGTCTATCCTAACCGAAAGGCGCCCAACGCTTTTTCCCCCTCATGTCAACATCGTTAACGAATTCTTAGCAATAAACAAAGCTGAATCGATTGCTTGGGTTAACGGCGTATAACCCATTATAAAGAAAGAAAATTCTGTAGGCGAGTCCGACGAATCGCCTATAGTTAAGCGAAGGCTGATCGTTGGGCGGACGTGACGACTATTGCGCCTAGGACACATGAGTGGCCCAGGAGCAACAGACCGGCAACCGACAGTCCGGCCGCGTGTTCCCGTCACGGGCAAGATCCAGTGCCCGAAAAGACAATTCGAACGGAGGAAGGCCATGGCAGGCGAACGGGTGCGACAGGCTGGTTTTTCCGGGGCGCGCGCTGCCGGCGATGGCGACGATGATGCGCCGGTCGTACCGGTCGATCTGGCACATCTCGCCCGTTACACGCTTGGCGACGTGGCGCTGGAGCGCGAGGTCCTGGAGCTCTTCTGCACGCAGTCCGTGTCGTATCTGGAGCAGCTCCGGGCGGCGACGTCCCGCAAGGCCTGGAGCGATGCGGCCCATTCCCTCAAAGGCTGCGCCCGGGCCGTCGGGGCTTGGCGCGCGGCGCGGGCGGCCGAACATATTGAGGCGCTGCGGGAGGATATTCCGCCGGATGTGCGTGCGGCGCAGGTCGATGAACTCGAAGCCTCCCTCCAAGAGGCGGCGGCATTTGTGGCCAGCCTCGGCGATGGAAGCCGCAAATAAGTCCCGACGCCTTCTTGTCGCATGGCCCTGGTGTCGTTAGATCAATTGCCCTATAGAGCACGGGCTGCGGGCGGGATTGTCCAACCCGCGCATGCTGCCGGGGGCGGCCGAGACCGACGCCTGTAGCCCGGATCCCGAAATCGAACTTTGGTTTTGAAGCCCGCCAGTCCCATGGCCAGGATTACATTCATTCAGCCTGACGGAAGCGAGAACGCGGTCGACGCGGAACCGGGCATGACCGTCATGGAAGCGGCGGTGAAGAATTCGGTGCGGGGGATAGCAGCCGAATGTGGCGGCGCCTGCTCCTGCGCCACCTGTCATGTCTATGTGGAAGAGGAATGGCGCGAGGCCACGGGCGAGCCCGAGGCCATGGAGGAGGACATGCTCGACTTTGCGTTCGACGTTCGTCCCGAGAGCCGGCTTTCTTGTCAGATCAGGGTGACCGACGAGCTCGACGGGCTCAGGGTCCGAATTCCAGAAAAACAATTCTGAGGCACTATGTCAGTCGACGTCATCAAGACCGATGCAGTCATTATCGGCGCCGGGCCCGTGGGGCTCTTCGCGGTTTTCGAGCTTGGCTTGCTCGATGTGAAAGCTCATGTGATCGACATTCTGGACCGCCCAGGCGGTCAGTGTGCGGAGCTTTATCCCGAGAAGCCGATTTACGATATTCCGGCGATCCCGATCGTGACGGGCCAGCAGCTCACCGATCAGCTCATGGAGCAGATCGAGCCGTTCGGTGCCGAGTATCACTTCAATGAGCGGGTCGATACGATCGAGAAGATCGAGGACGGCTTTCGCCTCGTAACCGATTGCGGAACGCAGTTCGAATGCAAGGTCGTGGTCATCGCGGCCGGCGGCGGATCTTTCACACCGAAGCGGCCCCCGCTTCCGGGCATCGAGGCCTACGAGGACACGTCGGTGTTCTACTCGGTCCGCAAGATGGATGCCTTCAAGGATAAGGACGTTCTCATCGTCGGTGGCGGCGATTCCGCACTCGACTGGACCTTGAACCTTCAGCCCGTCGCCAAGTCGCTGACCTTGGTGCACCGGCGTTCGGAGTTTCGCGCCGCGCCCGCCTCCGTGCAGAAGATGATGGATCTCGTCGACAGCGGCAACATCTCCTTCAAGCTCGGCCAGGTCACCACGCTACACGGCGACAACGGGCAGCTGACCGGCGTGACGGTCAAGTCGCCGGACGGTTCGACCTTCGAGCAGCCGACCGATATCATGCTGCCGTTCTTCGGCCTCACCATGAAGCTGGGGCCGGTTGCCAACTGGGGCCTCAATCTCGAAGAGAACCTGATTCCCGTCGACACGGCGAAATTCGAGACGAGCGAGAAGGGCATCTTCGCCATCGGCGACATCAACACCTATCCGGGAAAGCTGAAGCTGATTCTATCGGGCTTCCACGAGGGGGCCCTGATGGCGCAGGCCGCGCACCGGATCGTCTATCCCGATAAGAAGCTGATCTTCCAGTACACGACGTCGTCGTCGAACCTGCAGAAGAAGCTCGGCGTCAAATAGAACTGCCGCGCCGATGGGCCGGGACTATCGCTAGGCCAGCGACCGGTAGACCGTGACGGCGTGCGGGCTGAGCAGTTTCAGCTTGAGCTCGTCGACCTGCGAGGGCTCGACACGGGCGAGACGCCGCTTGCGTCGACCAGGTCCGCCGCGACGGCGTCGACTAGGATGAGATAAAGCCGCCGCGGCTTCATCCGATAGGCCATCACGAGATTGTTCAGAACCTCCGCGAACACCTCGCGTGCGAACGGGATTGAAGAAGAAGTGCACGGACGCACCTTCCGGCGGTCCCACCTGAACCGCATCTTCCAGGACGCACTCGACATTCCGGCAGCGCATGTTGGAGCGCGGATATTGCGCGATATTCATCTGCGCGTTGTCGTGCAGTTCGGCGGCGAACTCGACGCCGGCGACCGCTGCGAAGGGATGCTCCGCGGCGAGCAGCATGGCGCGCCCCTTGCCGGCGCCGTAATCGACGAAGGTGAACTCCGAAAAGTCTTCTGGAATTTGGTCCAGGGCCCAGTCAAAGACCTTGCAGGGAATCGGGCGGTAGTCATGCCCGAAGGCCCGGTTGGGACTGGCGATGGTCAGACCGGAAAGGGCCGCGGGCTCTTTTGTCGGGACAAAGAACAATTGCTCGCGCGGCGCATCGAAGACCCGTTCGTGCAGTCTGTGCAGAAGGGTCTGGTATTCCTCTTTAAGCGACTCGATTCGCGAACGGCTCGCGGCAGCGGGGGGTGTGGCCTGCGCTTTTGGAGCCTCGCTCCTCTCGGGCTGCGGTGCCGGCCGGGGCGCTGCGGCGGCCTCGGGGCGCGGCTGCGGCGCGGGGGATGGGGCACGGGGTTGCGGCTGCGCCGGCTTGGCGGCCTTGTTTGCGATCTGAGCCATGCGTTCTGCGAGGCGTCCTCTGATCGCGAGTCGGTCCGCGTCCATCGCGTCTGTCGTTACCCGTCTGGTGTTGGACAATGCGTCGCCGGCTGCCGCGCTGCGCTCTTGGGACGACGCGGCAGGCTTGCTCTCCGCAGGCTGTGAGCTGCGGGTTGTCAGCGTCATCGGCAGTCCCCCTCCTGCGCCAAGATTGGGCAGTGCGGTTTGTGACGCAAGCACTCATCCGGGACTTAGGTTAACGGTGCCCGTCCAAGTTGCCAAAGAAATATGGTATCCTCTTGATTCGCTGGGGAGACTCCGGCGTGTCGTCAGCATGGACCGAAGCGGCGGGGGTTGAGGCGTGCAGGCAAAAGATTTCCACGATTCCGTGAGACCCGGCCTTATTGCCATGTTGCCGAGGCTCAAACGCTTTGCCGATGTGCTCGGCGGCGGGCGCGACGCGGGCGGCGGCCTGCTGCGCCGTGCGCTGCAAT
Source organism: Methyloceanibacter methanicus (assembly GCF_001723285.1). Classification (GTDB taxonomy): domain Bacteria; phylum Pseudomonadota; class Alphaproteobacteria; order Rhizobiales; family Methyloligellaceae; genus Methyloceanibacter; species Methyloceanibacter methanicus. The sequence continues at coordinate 88,348 of NZ_LPWG01000012.1, forward strand.
ACATGCTGGCCGAGCAGCATCTCTATCAGCGTGGGACCGCCCTCGATGTCTGGGCCTTCAGCGAGGTCTACCGTCAGTGGCGCCATGAATTGAGCGGCCAGGCCGATCCGATGGCGCAGGCGAAGATCGACGATGCGGCGTTCGCCGCGCTATTCGACATCGACGGCGAGGGCCATCGCGACGAGCCGGTGATCGCGTTTCTTATGGGCCTGCCGCCGCAACAGCGGCTCACGCTGTTGCTGGTCTACGGCGAGGGTTTCGAACACGAGGATGCCGGGCGGATACTCGACGTTTCGTCCGAAATGATCGCCGCGCGTCTCATCCGTATGAGCGCGTCCCTGTCGGACCGCCTCAGCGAACGCCCGCCGGCCCAGGCGGCCGCCATTGTCGAAACCCTCTATCCCGAATGGCACAGAGCTTCACCATGACCGAACTCTCAGACGAACTCTTGGTGGCGTATGTGGATGGCCAGCTGGCGAGGAAACAGACCCGCGCCATCGACAAGGTTCTCGAGCAGGACGATGTCCTTGAGGCCCGCGTCACCGCCCTCAAACATGCCCATGCCAGGCTGGAGGCCGCCTTCGAGGCGATCCTTGCCGGCGAGGAGGCCGAGATCTCCCAGGCAACGGTGCTGCCGCCCGACGATGGCTTTTGGGTTCCGTGGCGCACCTTCAAGATCGCCGCCGCGTCCGCCGGGATCGTGCTCGCGCTCGCGTTCGCCGCGCTCGGCTACGGCTGGCCCGTCTCTTTGCCGGGCTTAGGTTCATCCCCGGCCGCTGATATCGGGCCGGTTCCGGGCACCGACGCCGCGCCAAGCACGGGCTCTGCACAAAGAGCCGGCCCGGCGCCTCAAGTCGAACTCGAGGTGCTACCCGAGCCCCGACCGGGGCCGTAGCGCGACATCACAGCGTCCGGAAATCGCCTGAAAGATAGCGGTTCAACTCGGGGCGGATTTCGTCGACGCGCTCTCGCGTGCAGTAGCCGGCGTCTTGTTTGGCGCCTTCGGCCGTGGACTGCAGCGCGTAGTCGTAGGCCTTCTGAATCTCCTGCATGCGTTTCGGGTCCGCGCCGTAGGATTGTTCGAACGCGAGATAGCTTGCGCGCAAGCGGGCCGGGTCGAAGACGAATCCGCATCGTGCCGCGCGCGCCGCGGTCCAGCCGACCCGCGTGGGGCGATCGTTGGGACCAGGCTTCTTCGTGAAGGTGGGAAGGCCGCTAGCCGAACTCCCGCCACCCCAAAGCCCGCTAATCGGATTTTCGCCGGCCCCTGTGCCGGCTTTGGTGCCGCCGCCGGACGAACCTGTCGTGCCGCAAGCATTGAGCCCGAAGAGAAGCGGAAGCAATACTGCGGCCGAAAGGGCTGCGCGCCATAATGTCTTGAAGCCGAATGTCTTGAAGCCGAGTAGCATGACGGCGCGATCTTATCGGCCGGGTGAGGGAAGCAGAAGGGGGAACGCCGACGCCAAAAACAAGGAAAGGCGGAGCTTTGTCGGCCCCGCCTCCCTGTTGCGTTGTCGAACCACCCGCCCGTTCGGGACGTCTGGTCGGCGCCGCGAGACCTTTCGGCCCCTTGGCCACGGTTTCGGCCCGACGGTTTCCCACCAAGCCAGCGCCGCGACCTGACCACGGCCCTTGTTTACCGTCGCGTTGCTACGACGCGGCTCTCGCTTTGGCCAAGCTTGAGCCAGTCAGCGGTGGGATCAGCGGCGCGAAACACTCTGTCGGTTTCACCTCACGGTACTGGGGCGACACCGCCAGACCGTAGAATTCCGCGTCTACCTTTCCCGCCGCCTTCAGCCACCCATGGCCTGGATGACCTCGGGCTTGCCTTGCCCTTACGAGCCTTGCGGTCGTTTCCCGGAGCCCTTGGATTTCTCCAGCGGCCCCTTCCACAACCGGCCAACTCGCAAGATCAAGACTAAACGATTGCTTTCGTGTTGCAGCAGCTCCGTGCAGCTTTTCCCCGCAATCCACTGCGGTCCAAGGAAAGGCATTGGAATCAAGCCTCTAACAATGCACAGGGAGACAGGTTGCCGCAGTACGGGCGGGTCCCCGGAAAAACGCACCATTTCCTGCCGCGCCGCCGTTTTTCTGTCCCGGTCGTGACCTTATGCTAGGCTCCGGTAGAGGGATTTTCGAGCGTTATGCATCGACTGGTGTCCAAGGCGTTTGCGTTTGGGGCGGCATCGCGCGCAGCGATGTCGGCCGCTTCGATCGCGTTGGCCGCGTTCGCGTCGAGAGCCAGGACGACAGCCGCGCCTTTGATCGCCGCGTTGTATGCGAAGACGGTCCTGCGCGCACGTTGGCTCCGGGGGCGGGCCGTACGGCTACCGAGACCTGTTGTCAGGCTCGCTGTCGCAAGCACGGCCCTCGTCCTGACCCTTGCCGCGCTGGCTCTGCCGGGCAGGAGCGATGGCCGGATTCTCGCCTCGGTGGAGTTGACGCTCGGCACCGGAGCAGCCGGTACGACGGCCGTAGAAATCCCCGTGGCGTTTCCGGTGCAGGCCGTTGCCGCCGCGGCGCACGAGTCCACAGACGCGGCGACCACCGCGGGACCCGAAGTGCGGCAACCTGCATCCGAACTGCCAACCAAGGAGCCCAACCTCGCGGGCCTCGCCGAGATCCCCGAGGAGCTGATGGTCGATCAGCCCGAACGCAAGCCTGACACCGAGCGGCGCACGGCCTCCTTCGCCGCCTTCTCCGAGGCGCGCGAAAACCTCCCCTGGAGTGCCGCCGAGCCTGTCGTCTCACGCCCATGGGGCCCGGTCAGCAAGAGAAACCGGCAGGCGCGACGTCCTCTGCTGCCAGACCGCCGGCGCTCAAGGTCTCGGGTGCGGAGATCGGCAAGTGGATGAAGGGCAAGGCGACGAAGATCAAGGGCGCCGAACGGACCAAGCCCCTCTACCATTTCGTCGTCTGGGTGGAGCCGCCCACGGCGCTCCAAGGACGTGTGGCGGGCGTGTCTTACGATTTCAGTTCGCCGGCCGTCCAGCCGCAGTCTCAGGCGTCCAGCGACCAGACCAGCGGCTTCAAGATCAATGCGGCCGGTTTGGCGTGCGCCGACGAGATCACCGTGACCTTGCGCTTCGACGATGGCCGCGTCGAGAAGACGAATATCGACGGGTGCGAACTGTTCAACAAGGCCTAAGCGCTCAGGCCGCGTTACGCATAAATCTGTCGCCGCAGAGAAAACTTCGCCCACCTTCGAGAAAAGCCGTCTAAGAGCTATTCGGGCCTTACAAGTTCGTTGGAACGCCGATAGTGCACGGCGACAATGCCGTTGGAGAGCGCCTTGGCCGAGATCAGCTTGAGATGTCTTGCGCTCGGCAGGCCGCTCTCATGAAGGGTAGGTCCGTGGCCGGCGATTCTGGGGTGAACGAGGAACCTGTATTCATCGATCAAGTCCAGCCGATCCAGCTCGGCCGCGAGCTTGCCGCTGCCAAGGAGCACGCCCGCTGGGGTCGCGTCTTTCAGCTTCTGGACGCCCGATTGCAGGTCACCCTCTATGTGGTGGCTGTTCGTCCACGGGAAGTCCTTTCGCGTCGATGACACCACGTATTTCGGCTTGGCTTCCAGATTGACCGCCCATTCGCGCATCGCTGGTGGCGCTTCCGCCTCGCCTCGGGCGACCATCGGCCAGTAGCTCTCCATCATTTCGTAAGTGATGCGGCCCCACAGCATCGCACCGCACTCGCCCATGAGGCGGGTGAAGTAGGCGTGTGTTTCGTCGTCGGCGATGCCTTCTTGATGGTCGATGCAGCCATCTAAGGTGACATTGATGCTGAAGGTTAAGAGTCCCATGCGACTGGCATAACAGCATCCGATATCCCTGTCGCACGGTTTAGCAGTGGCTGCTGCGCTCAAGCATGCCGTGGGCTGATTTGCCCGACAGGTACGGGTCTCACGTAACGATTTACAGCCGCTTTAACCGCTGGCGGAAAGCAGGCGTCTGGGACAGGCTGATGGACGCCATCATTGCTGCGGATGAAGCCAAAGGCCGGAAGCTGCAAACGATCGACGCCACCTCGTTGAACGCTGCATCGACAAGCTCAAGCCATTCCGCCACTTCGCCACCCGCGCCGACGGAAATGCCTCGGCCTACCTGGCTTTCGCAAAACGCGCCGCGGTCAGATTGTGGTTGAGGTTTAATGAGTCTGCGGCCTAGTTGAATCCCGCCACTTCCGCCACCAATTCGCGAAAACGCGGACGTTGCTGCTCGAGATAGGGCAGCGGACGGCATACGTCGATCGTGGCGATGCCGATCCGCGTCGTGAGCGCGCCGTTGAAGACGCCTTCGCCGAGCTTGCGGGAGAGCCGCGCCGTGAGCCCGTGGCCCACCAGCTGCTGGATGACGTCGTCGCCGAGCGCGATCCCGCCCGTGAGCACGATATGGGTCACCACCATGCGGGCGAGCTTCATCAGCGAGAAGAAACCGGGCCGCGCGCCATACAGCGTCGCGAGCTTTCGCAGCATCCGCATATTCTGCGCGGCCACGAACATCATATCGACAACGGCATTGGGGCTGATCGCGGTGACGACGGAGACACGCTTTGCGGACGACGCCACGATGGCGCGCGCGAGCGGATCGAGCGGCGCCACCAGCGTCCGTTCCGACAGGCGCAGGAGTTCCTCCGCGTCCATGATGTCGTGCTCGTGCTCGGCGAGCCGCTGCATGCCCCAGGCAATGTCCTCGCGTCCGCGATAGAAGCGCTTCAGCCGCCGTGTCACGTCCACCGCAAGCGGCTTGTCGTTTTGCCGGGCGGCGCTGTCCGCCTCGTGACGGATCTTGCCCAAGCGGCCAAGGCGCATGAGGCCGCCGAGTTCGCGCAGGATGATCATCAGAAGCGCGAACAGGACGAGGCCGAGCAGAACCACCGCGACCCAGCCAATCCAGTCTTCGCGCGCGATCAGGGCCAGCACGTAGTCGTAGAGCCATAGGGATGCGAGCAGGCCGATCAGGCCGCCGAGCGCGCTGAGAAAGATGCTGCCCCAACGCAAGCCCCGCTCCAGCGTCGGAAGGCCCGCCGCCTCCGCGTCCGTCTCGGACGTATCGGGCAACGGCTCCGGCTCCGGGGGCATGACGATTTCGACATCCTCCACCCGGAACGAGGCGGGCTTCCGGCGTGGGGCCTTTTCGGTCTGAGACTGGGGCTTGGTCATGCGAGACGGTCTCCGATGAGCACCTGCATGGCGCGGTCCAGCCTGATATTCGGGAAGGGCGCGAAGCCGCCCGCCGGCAGCGGCTTCGGATCCGGCGGCCGGAAGCGCACGAAGCGCACGTCCGCGTCGCCCGTCCTCCAGCCCGACATGGCCTCTTCGGGATTTTCCGGCAGGTCGCCGGGGAAGATCGCGAAGGCCTCGCTGCCGTCGAACGTGCGGCGGCCGATCTTTTCGCCCTCGAGGGGATAGCCAACGATGCAGGGCAGGGTCTCGCCACCCTTCTTGGCTTCGGCCTCGCGCGTCGCGCGCACCGCGGCCATCGCCAGCACCTTGACCTCCGAGCCGCCAAAGCGGGCCTTCTCGATCGCGTTGGCGGTGAGAAGAGACAGGATCGCCTCGAGCCGGTCGTGACTCTCGTGGTGCAAACGATCCGCCTTGGTGGCGGCCAGCACGATGCGATCGATGCGCGGATAGAACAGGCTAGACCACAGGCTGTTGGACCCGGTCCGGTAGCACTCCAGGATGTCGCGCATGGCCCGTTCCAGATCGGTCATTGCCGCCGGTCCGCCGTTCAGTGCGGAGAGCACGTCGATGAGGACGATCTGGCGGTCGAGACGGGCGAAGTGATCGCGGAAGAAGGGGCGGATGACGTGACGCTTATAGGCCTCGTAGCGCCGCTCCATCAGCGACCAGAGGGTGTCGCGGGCAAACCGCGTTTCGACGTTCGCATCGAGCGGTGCGAAGGTCAGCGCAGGCGACCCCTCAAGATCGCCCGGCATCAGGAAGCGGCCGGGCGGCGTGGTCGACAGGGCATATTGATCGGCCCGCGCGCGATGCAAATAGGCCTTGAACAGATCGGACAGGATCGCGGCCCGTGCCTCGTCGGGGGGACCCGCTGGATCCATTTCGCTTAGGGCCTCCTGCCAGGCCTTGGCGGCCGGGTTCCGGTCTGCATCGTAGGCGCGCGCCACCGCGTCCCGCGACCAGTCCTCGTAGGACAGATCGAGCAGCGGCAGGTCGAGCAGCCATTCGCCCGGATAGTCGACAATGTCGATATGCAGGCGTTCGCGTCCGAGCTGACGCTTCCAGAATTTCGCCGACTGGTATTCGAGCGTAAGCCGGAGCTGGCTGATGCGGCGGGTGCTCTCGGGCCATTTCGGCGGGCTCGCGGTCAGATCGGCCAAGTGCCTCTCGTACTCGAAACGCGGCACGATCTCGTCCGGCTGCGGCTCGAGATAGGCCCGTGAAAGACGCCCTTCCGCCGCCGCGTCGAAGAAGGGCAGGCGGCCGCCGGACATCAAATTGTGCACGAGCGCCGTGATGAAAACGGTCTTGCCGGACCGGGCGAGCCCGGTCACGCCCAGCCGGATCGTCGGCGTGACGAGACCGGAGGCGTAGTCGCCGAGATTGCGCACAGCATCGCCGGCGGCATCGGTATAGGTGGAAAGTGGCACGCTTCGGCTCTGTCCTTTTCCTCGCTACCCACATCCGGCAAGGCACTTTGTGCCATCGGCCGCAGGATGTAACGCCCCGAACATGTGGTAGCGCGCACGACCGCACTGCACAACAAATGTGCTGACACACGTTACATCGCGCCTCGCTTGCATGACGACGGTGCACCGGCGCATGCGGCACCAATTTCTGTGCCTGTCAACAGCGAGTGCTGTCTTGACTTGGCGACTCGGTTCCGTAAATACGGGGCTGTCCGACGGGGGGATGCCGGCAAGGCGAGCGAACGTCGACGGCAGGCACTGAGCCAACAAGAACGGAACACGTTTGGAATGTCTCTGATGGCGACTGCGAAGACGAGCAAGACTCTCCCCGAAGACTACACCCCGTCGGAGGACGAACCGTTCATGAACGATTCGCAGCGGGCCTATTTCCGCCGCAAGCTCCTCAACTGGCGTGACGAAATCATGCGTTCCACCAAGGAGACGCTGGAGCATCTGCAAAACGACTCCGAGCAGCATGCCGACATTGCCGATCGGGCGACGTCCGAGTCGGAGCGGGCGCTCGAGTTGCGGGCCCGCGACCGTCAGCGCAAGCTGATCTCCAAGATCGACGAGGCGCTGGCGCGCATCGACGACGGGACCTACGGCTATTGCGAGGAGACGGGCGAGCCCATCAGCCTTAAGCGGCTCGATGCGCGTCCCATCGCCACGTTGAGCGTCGAAGCGCAGGAGCGGCATGAGCGCCGCGAGCGCGTCTACCGCGACGAGTAACGTTTTCGGACGGCCGAAAGCGGTTTGGCCACGGTCTCCAGCGACTTCCGCTCGGCATCCACGCTACGGTGTGTGAGGCTCTCCGGAGCCGCTTCCGGGATGCGGCAGGATCGCAAAGTCGAAATAGGTATCCGGGAACGGTTCGGGCTGGAACGTGTAGTGCCAGATCTCCTTGGGATAGTTCTGGAAGCCATGGCGGCTCATCACATCCAGAAGCAGGTGCCGATTGTGCGCCTCCTCGGGCGTCAGGCCCGTAGTCACCGTGTTGGCTTTGGGGTCGAAGCAGTCGAAGCCGGTACCCATGTCGAGGCCGTTGTCGGCGGGATCGCCTTCCGTGCATAGCTTCGGGTTGGCGGGATCGGCTTCGGCGGGCGACGGCGGCGACCCAATCGGCACAAGGGTGACGTCGAGCGTCGCCCCGCGCGAGTGGCCCGATCGCGTCGCGATATAGTTCGGGAACAGGTCGCTCTTGGAAAGATTGGGATAGTGGGTCGCTTCGCGTTGGGGTCGTCCGGCTCCGCCGACCAGTCGACGAAGGCCGCCACTGCCTGGGCGGGGCGATAGCAGTCATAGACCTTGAGCGCGTATCCCCTCGGCTTGAGATCGGCCTGGGCGGCCATCAGCGCCTCGGCCGCTTCGCGGACCAAAATACACTCCGGCGCATCGTAGCCGGGGACCGGCCGGCCCGTGAAATTGGCGCTCCCCGCATAGCGCATGTCCTGCTGGATCGTGGGGTCCACATCGCGCAGGTAGACGAAGCTGTCGGGCATCGCGGTCTTTGGCGTGCCTGCAGCACTCGTCGAGGGTCCCATGACGGCGTTGAGGGCGGCCGCGACGAGGAAGGCCGGGCCGAAAAGGTGACGGACACGCATCGTGCGAGCTTTTCAGCCGGGTCCGAGGGCGTCAATACGCACAAAAAAACTCCCCGCTTGGGGGCGGGGAGTGGAGAGTGTTTGGGGGACTGACAAGACTGGCATGGCCAGTCGGTGTCGGACCATTAGCAGGGAACTGCCGGCGTTCTCACGGTTGGCGAATGAAGCTACCGGCGTCGCCAAATTCGCTGGTCCTCTCGGACCGCCGTAAGAGCGTGCGTTAACGCTAGCGCAAGTCCGGACCGACCTCAAGGGAAACCCGCCGTTGCAAATATGCAACAGTCAACTCAAAAGGTTGTTTCCGTCCTTAGGGTTGGCCCATTTTCGGGGCGGGCCGGGGCGCGGTTTTTGCGATGACCACGTCGCCATGGGGCGGTTGAAGCTGGGCAGGACGGGCTTTGACGCCCGTCTCAATGACCAGATCCACGGGGCCCCCGATGATCAGGAGATGCTCGACATCGTCGCGCCGGACGAGGCAGAGCTTCCGGTTCGCGTCGACCGGGGTGGTCTCGACCACGGCCAGGCGCTTTTCGCGTCCCTTCCGTGCCGTTTCCGTATCGGCCGCACCGAAAACGGCCTTGAACGCCCAAACCGTAAGCACGATCAGGGCGATGACGAAGAGAAGGGCCGCAATGCCGAGAATGGCGGTGCTGAGGTCGAAATCCATGGCAAACGCTCCCTACGCAAGCCAAACTTTACCGCACCTTAGCCGGTTCGCCGCATGTTGAAACCAAAGTCGTTCCAGGGGGCCGGATTAGGACTTGGCCTTTGTGACAATCTCCGGTCAAGTCAATTCGAATCGGGTACTTTCTCAGACCATGTCGGATATCGATACGCCGATGCGTTACGCCGAACCTATCACGGACCGCACCAGCCGGGACGGCAGTGTCGGGCTCGTGGTCCTTCTCGCCCTCGCCCTGGCCGTCGCCGCGGTCGGTCTGGCGATGGTCAGCCGCGAAGTCGCCGAGCCCTTCGTGCTGGCGATCCTGGCGGCGCTCGCCGTCGTCGGCGTGTTCTGCCTTTTCGCCGGCGCGGTCGGCATCCTCTATTTCGGTCAGCGGCACGAGCGCAACGACCTGACCAAGGCCTTCGTCGACAACCTGCCGCATGGGGCCCTGATCGGCGACGCGACAGGCCGCGTGTTCTACGCGAACCGTGCCTATCGCGATCTTCTTGGGTTGGATACCGAGGCGCCCGTGCCATCGCCCGACCGCGCCTTTGGGGGCAATCCCTATCTGGCCGAGCCGATCTTCCGGCTGGCGCGCGCCGCGCAGCAGGGGCGGGCCCTCAAGGAAGAGTTTCGCCTGCCGCCGCCCGGCGAGGTCGACGAGGAGTCCGCCATCGAGCCCCGGTGGTTTCGGATTTCTGTCCAGCCCATGCCGCCGGATCCGGGCTCGGGCCGGAAGGGTCAACTCACCGTTTGGCAAGTCGACGAGGTCACGCAGGATCGCGCGCGCGAGGAAACGAGCTTCGCGAAAGTCCAGGCGGCCATCGACTATCTCGACAATGCGCCCGCGGGCTTCTTCACGGCCGATGCGGACGGCCACATCGAGTATCTGAACGCGACCCTGGCGCAATGGCTCAAGCTCGACCTGACCGAGATCGCCGCGAAGCCGCTGGATCTGTCGCAGATCATGTCAAAAGACAACGCCGCGCTGCTTGCAGGCGCCGGCCGCGGCGACAGCCAGGGCCCTGGCGGCGGGCAGGGCACCGTCCGGCGTTTCGATATGGACCTTCTGCGGACCGACGGCACCACGCTGCCGGTCCGCGTGCTGCACCGCCTGCCGCGCGGCAACCAGCTCGCCCTGATCCTCATTCTCAACCGGGGTCCGGGGGAGGCGCAGGAAGCCGGCACGGCCGAGCTTCGCTCCACGCGCATGTTCCAATCCTCCCCGTTTGGCATCGCGACCGTGGACTCAGACGGTGCCGTCAGCGAAACCAACGCAGCGTTCTCGCGGATGTTCGGTGCCGGTGCCGATGCAGGCGGCGGGAAGACGAAACTGGAAACGCTCGTGGACGAGGGCAACCGGGCCGACTTGCGCAAGGCGCTCGACGCGGCCCTCGCGGGCCAGGGCATGATCGAGCCGATCGAGGTGACCTTCGCCGGCCCCGAACCGCGCACCGGGCGCATCTACCTGAGTTCCATCGCCGATGAGAACGACAAGAGCGAAGCAGCGATCGTCTATGCGCTGGACACGACCGAGCAGCACGAACTCGAAGTGCAGTTCGCGCAAAGCCAGAAGATGCAGGCGGTGGGTCAGCTGGCTGGCGGCATCGCGCACGACTTCAACAACATGCTGACGGCGATCATTGGGTTTTCGGACTTCCTGCTCCTGAACCACCGGCCCACGGACCCGGCCTTCCAGGACATCATGAACATCAAGCAGAACGCGAACCGTGCCGCCGGGCTGGTTCGGCAGTTGCTCGCGTTCTCGCGCCAGCAGACGCTGCGGCCGCAAGTGCTGCAGCTCGGCGACGTCCTCTCCGAGCTGTCCATCCTGCTCGACCGGCTGCTTGGCGAAAACGTCGAACTCAGTCTCGATACGGCGGGCGATCTCTGGCCGGTCAAGGCGGACCTGCATCAGTTCGAGCAGGTGATCATCAATCTCGCCGTAAATGCGCGCGATGCCATGCCCGAAGGCGGCAAGCTCGCCATCCGGACCGCGAACGTGGCCGAGGCGCAGTCGCGGGAGGTCGGCGGTAGTGAGATGCCGCCGGGCGAATATGTGATGATCGAGGTCCGCGACACCGGCACCGGCATGACCGAAGAGGTCAAACAGAAGATCTTCGAGCCGTTCTTCTCCACCAAGGAGATCGGCCGCGGCACGGGGCTCGGCCTCTCCACCGTCTACGGCATCGTCAAGCAAACGGGCGGCTATGTGTATGTCGACAGCGAGGTCGGCGAAGGCACGGCCATGCGCGTCTTCCTGCCGCGATACGTGGAAGGCACGACCAAGATCGACCAGGAACCGGCCAAGCTGGAGCGCAAGCCCGAAAAGCCGAAGGATCTCACGGGAAGCGGGACGCTGCTGCTGGTCGAGGACGAGGACGCTGTGCGCAGTTTCGCGGCCCGCGCGCTCGGGACCCGGGGCTACGAAGTACTCGAAGCCTCGACGGGCGCCGAGGCGCTCGAAGTGCTCGAGGAACACGGCGGCAAGGTCGATCTCGTGGTCAGCGACGTGGTGATGCCGGAAATGGACGGCCCCACGCTGCTCAAGGAGCTGCGCAAGAAGCTCCCGGACATCAAGATCGTCTTCATGTCCGGCTACGCGGAAGATGCCTTCAAGCGCAATCTGGACGAAAACGAGACCTTCACGTTCCTGCAGAAGCCCTTCGACCTCAAGACGCTCGCGGCAACCGTCAAGTCCGCGCTCGAGGGCTGACCGGCTCTTACGCCTCCGGCAGCACCGGGAATGGCCGGCATTCCGAACGGGGGGCTTCCCTTGCGCGCCAATCGCGTCTAGGACGCCCTGATCACCGCAACCGGGAGAGAGTACGCGTGCCAGACTACGAGGTCATGCCGTCCGACGACGACGGCGACAAGCGCCGCAAGCGCCACAAGAAGAAGAAGATGGGGCTCACCGTCGAGCGCTATGGTGGCCGGTTGCTCTATATGTGGTTCGGCATGCGTTTCCTGACGCTGATGCGGCTGTTCTGGCGCGGCCGCTTCTCCTTCACGTTGAACTGCATCCCGGACACGCTGGCCCTGTTCCTGTTCGTACCCTGGAACACGCCGCTCACGTGGATTTCGGAGGCGCTGTACAAGAAGAAGGCGGAGAGCCTGCCCCTCGACAAGCCGCCGGTCTTCGTCGTCGGCCATTGGCGCAGCGGCACCACGCTGATGCACGATCTCTTCTCCGAAGATCCGAACCTCGCCTTCCCGACGACCTATGAGTGCTTTGTGCCGCACCACTTCCTGCTGACGGAAGGCACGCTCGACCACCTCGCCAAGGGGCTCTTGCCCAAACGCCGGCCGCAGGACGACGTGCCGGTGGGCTTCGACCGGCCCCAGGAGGAAGAGTTCGCGATGCTGATGCTGGGACAGGGGTCGCCCCTGGTCACGATGGCGTGGCCGCGGCTTGGCCCCGCAGATACGGACTTTATCGATTTCGAAGGCGTGCCCGAGGCGGAGGTCCGCCGCTGGGCGGACGCCTATATGTGGTTCTACCGGCGGCTGATGTTGAGGCACGGCAAGACCTTGGTCATGAAGACGCCGCCCAATACCGCGCGGATCAAGCTTCTGACGAAACTGTTTCCCGATGCGCGCTGGGTGCATATCTCGCGCAGTCCGCTGAAAGTGTTTCCATCAACCGTCAAGCTGTGGCGTGCGCTCTATTCGGCGCAAGGGCTGCACAACCCGCCGCATTGCGACGCCTGGCTCGACGACTACGTCTTGGACCTCATGGAGCGTGTCACCACGGTCTACGAGCGTGACAAGCACCTGATCCCGAGCGAGAACCTGTACGAGATCCGCTACGAGGACCTCGTGAAGAACCCCATCGATTCCATGCGGGCCATCTACGAGAAGCTCCGTATCGAGGGATTTGACGAAGCGGAAGGGCCGATGCGCGCGTTCCTCGCCGAGCGCTCGGATCACAAGGTCTCCAGCTACAAGATGCCGAAGGACCTCACGCAGAAGATCGCCGAGCGTCTGAAGCCCTTCATCGACGCGCATGGCTATCGTGAGGCCGTGGACGCCGCTCTCGCCGAGCCGGACCTGCAATCGGAATCGTCATCGGACCCGAAGGTTCCGGAAGAAACGCTGTCCTAGCGCACTCAGAACGAGGCGGACTCGTCCATCTCGTCGTGGGTGATGAGCCCCAGCACCTCGTTCGATGCGAAGCCGAGGGACATGGGCCGCAACACGCCCGGTATCACGGCCACATCGTAAAGTTCGCCAATGGCCCCATCGATGCGGAACCAGTGCGCGACCGCGCCCGTCTCCAAGTCGATCACTTGTACCCCGCACCAGGGCTCCGAATCCGCATCCGCGAGTTTCTTGTCGAGGGCGAGCCCTTCGAAGCGCTCGTAGCGCGGCTTGGAGAGGCCGACAAAGGCGTGACGGCCGTGGAAGCCGAGACCGCGCACGAAGCCTGGGCAGAACGCGACCACGTGGAGCGTGGCGTCGGCGGCCTTGGGCGCAGGTTCGACCCAGCACAGTTCGCCCCTTCCCGAGTTCAGGACATAGAGCTTGCCGCAGTACATGCGCGGCGAGTGCGGCATGGACAGTCCGCCGATCACGATCTCGCCGGTCGCCACGTCGATCACGATACCGCCGTCATAGCGCCGGTCGCGCCAGCCGTCGATCGTGTCGGACTTGCTGACCGCGGTGACGTAGCGCGGGACGCCATCCTCCATGGCCAGACCGTTCAGATGACACCGGTCCTCCTCGACGATCTTCGAGATGAAGGGCGGCTTCCAAAGCGGTGTGAAGCTGTGGCGCGCCGAAGGCGTGGCGAGGCAGTTGAACAGCGTGTTCACGAACACGATCCGACCGTCCTTCAGCAGGCCCACATCGTGCGCATCCAACTCTCCGGTTACGAAGAGCTCCCGTGGCACGTAGCAGGCATCGTACAGATTGTTGATCTGCTGATCGGGACCCAGAACGTTCTTGAAGCGGATGATCTGAAATAGCGTTGCCAGTAGAAGCGTGTCCTTGTCTGGAACCGCGATCCCCATGGCTTTGCGGAAGAAGCGCTCGTCGACGAGCAGGCCGCCGTCGGTGTTCTGGCCCAACAGGTAGAACTTGCCCGACTGGTAGGACGAAATGCCGAGGCCGATCCCGTTGCTGCCGAGAAACGAGGACAGACCCGGCGACATCGAGTATTTGACCGGCGGCTGCTCCTGCGCCGTCTGATCTGCCGGCGTGCCGTCCTGCCCGGGCGCCTCGCCGCCGCGTGCCTCCGCCTGCTCCGCAGTTCCGGTCATGCTCGTCCTTCCTCGACCGTTGACGGGCTTGTTCTAGCGCGCCGCCGCGAACTTACCTAGTGCGGCCGATTCTGCAACATAACGCGCAATGTCTGATTTTGCCGTGCCGATACGACGCCGTGCCGCGGTGCGCGAACGAGTGCGGTAAGTACTCGTTAGGACATCGGCACGCCACCGGCGCTTGGAAGCACGTTCTGTTTCGATGTGGCACGGGTCTGCGTGAACCGTTCAGAGTGATTCCACCGAGCGCTCGTCTTCCCGGCGCCCCTCCGTATGGTCGAAGAGCGGACATCCGGCGATCGACATAGACAGAAACGCCGGCGAGGGGCCCAAGGGGGAAATGATGCGCAACCGGTCAGCACGGAGGTCCGTGCTGCTGTCGTTGCTCGCGGCTGCGGTCGCGTGCACGGGCGGCAGCCAGGACGCCTATGCCGATTGCACCGGCACCGCCCCCGACTCGAATGCTCGGGCAGCGGTAGCACCGCACAGTCCATCAAGGCCGACAACGCCGATGTGAAGACGCGTCCGGGCTTCGGAGTCTCGGCGACCAACAAGAATGCGTTGTCTATCTCCGGCGCCGGACAGATCACCTACACCGACAAGAACGGTTCCTCGCTCACGTCGACGTCGCGGGACGCTCTGAACGTCGTTTCGACGGGCGACGACGGCGCGACGGACGGGAGTGTCACGATCGATGTCGACGGCCCTTTGACCGGCGGGAGCACGGGCATCTCGGCCAACAACAAGGGGGCCGGCGCTCTGACGATCAAGGCGGGCGGCACCGTCGAGAGTACGTCCGGCAACGGCATTCAAGCCGTAAACAAGAACACGCAGTCCAAAGGCCTCACGATCGCGACCGGGGGCACGGTCACGGCCAAGCGCACGGCAATCAGCGCCACCAACTACGGTTCCGGGCTGTTGAGCATCGATGCGGACGGGAATCTTGTGGGCGCGAGCGGAATCAGCGCGATCAACCGGGGTGCCGGTGCCGTGACGATCGACGCGAGCGGCAAGATCACCGCCAGCGAGGGCAACGCGATTGCGGTCACGAACTATGGGACCAATCTTTCCGTCCTCACCGGCAATACCGTGACTGCGGCGAAAACGGCGATCAGTGCGACCAACTACGGCACGGGTAAGCTGACGGTCCACACGGCCGCCGACGCAGTGGTGCGACCGGCATCAGCGCGTCGAACAACGGATCCGACGCGCTGAGCATCGAGGCGCGGGGTACGGTCACGGCGACGGGCGGCAAGGGCATTTACGCGATCAACAGGAGCGCCAACTCGACGACCCTGTCGATCGTGACGAAGGAGGCCGTATCGGCTACGCAAACGGCGATCACGGCCATTCACTACGGCACGGGCCCTCTCACCATCGATGCCGATGGCGATGTCAGCGGTGAGACGGGCATCAGCGCCAACAACAACGGCGCAGGGGCGTTGAGCATCGATACGAGCGGAAAGGTCACCGGCACCACGCAAAACGGCATCAGCGCCACGAACTCCGGAACCGATCTGACCGTCAGCGCCGGCGATACGGTCAGGGCCGCGAAAACGGCGATCAGCGCTACGAACGACGGCACGGGCAAGCTGACCGTCAACACTGCGGGAGATGTCACCGGCGGCACCGGTGCCGGTATCGCGGCTTCGAATAAGAGTACGGGCAGCACGGACCTGTCAATCACAACGGCCGCCGGAACGACCGTGAGCGGAACTACGGGTATTTCCGCCAGCAACGCCGGGACAGGAATCTTGAGTCTCGGCATCGATGGCGATGCCGAGGGCACCAAGACGTATGGCGTCTCGGCGACGAACAGCGGCGAAACGACGACGATCACCTCGGGGAGCGCGTCGACAATTCGCGGTGCCACCACGGGCGTGCGGGCCCTCCATGCGGGGACGGGGTCGCTGACATTGCATCTCGACGGAGACGTGCAGGGCCTCAACGGCCAGGGCATCTATGCCAGGACCGACGGCACGGAAGCGCTCAACCTGACCACCGGCGGAAACGTCACCGGCACTCAGGACGGCATCTATGCCTATCACCGCAACGGTGGGTCCATCGACGTCACCGTCGGGACGGACAGCGTCGTGACGAGCTCGGGCACCAACCGCGGCGATTACGCGATCCAAACGACGGGCGGATCGACGACGTTGACCGTCGCGGGTACCCTTAACCCCGGCGCGGGCGGTGCCGTGGCCTTCGATAGCAGCAGTTCCAATGCGTTTAACGACCGGCTCGTGCTTTACTCGACGGCCGTCATCAACGGCACCGTCTTGGCGGGGCCGGGAACGGACACGCTGCCTTCGGCGGCAACGGCAACGGCACGTTCGACCTTGACGAGATCGACACGGGCGACAAGACGAGGAAATACCAGAGCTTCGAAAACTTCGAGGTCAATAGCGGTGTCTGGAGCTTTTCAGGCTCGACGTCGTATTCCTTTACCGTCAATGGCGGCGTGCTCAAGGGGACCGGCACCTTCGCCGATCTTGTCCTGAACGGCGGCGTCATCGCACTCGGAAACTCGATCGGCACGATGGTCGTGAACGGCGACTTCACGCTCCGCAGCGGCGCCGTCTTCGAGGTGGAAGTCGACGCAGCCGGGAACTCGGACAAGGTCATCGCGTACGGGGCCGTCAACCTGACCGGATCCACCTTGCGCGTGTTGGCTCAAAACGGGAGTTACAATCCGTATACGGACTACACGATCATCGAAAAGAGGAGCGCAGGCGCGGTGACAGGCAGGTTCGCCCGCGTCACCAGCAACTATGCCTTCCTGACGCCGACGGTCGTCTATGATGGCGGCGACGGCAACGATGTCACGCTGACACTGCGGCGCACCGTGGTACCGAAGACGGGCACGACATCAAGTACCGGCACGACATCAAGCACGAGCACGACATCAAGCACGAGCTCGAGGACAAGTGCCGGCACGACATCAAGCACGAGCTCGACATCAGGCGCCGGCACGACATCAAGCACGAGTGCGACGACAAGCACCAGCACGACAACGAGCTCGAGCACCAGCGGAAGCGGCGGCGGTACGGGCGGCACCGGCTC
This sequence comes from Methyloceanibacter methanicus, assembly GCF_001723285.1. Classification (GTDB taxonomy): domain Bacteria; phylum Pseudomonadota; class Alphaproteobacteria; order Rhizobiales; family Methyloligellaceae; genus Methyloceanibacter; species Methyloceanibacter methanicus. Next base: position 105,593 of record NZ_LPWG01000012.1, read on the forward strand.
GAGCGGCAGCGCCGGGAGCGGCGCCACGGGCGACGGGGAATCGACCTATGTCAGCTTCTGCTCCGTGGCGGAGAGCAAGAACCAGTGCAACGTGGCCGAGGCCCTGGATCCGTTGCCCTTCTCCAATTCGCTTTACCTCGCCGTCCTGACCCAGACCGTCGACGGCGCACGGCAAGCCTTCAACGCTCTGTCGGGCGAGGTCCACGCAACGGTCATGGGGACACTGGTGGACGACAGCCGCTATGCGCGCGATGCCGTCATGGGCCGGCTCATACAGGCGAGCCATCGAAGCTCGGCGCTCGGGTCCAGCGGGCCGCTTGTGGCGAGCTATGACAATCAGGCGATGCTGCTGGGCGGCAGCTCGCTCTATGACGGCAACGGGTTTGCCGATCCGGCGCCGCAGCCGCTGGCGTTCTGGACGCAAGCCTTCGGCGCGTGGGGCGACTTCGGCGGCAACGGCAACGCCGGCGCCGCCAACCGCAATCTCGGCGGCTTCATCTCGGGCATGGATGCAGGCGTCGGCGGATCCTGGCGCGTCGGCCTCGCCACCGGTGCTTCCTTCTCCGATGTGAGCGTGGACGATCGCTACAGCAGCGCCAACGTGGAGACCTACCATCTTGGCGGCTATGTTGGCGGCATGGCGGGCGCCTTCGCACTTCGCGGCGGCGGCATGTGGGCCTGGAGCGACATCGAGACGTCCCGCGTGGTGGCGTTCCCCAACTTCTACGAACGCGAGAAGGCGGATTACGCCGCCGACACGGGGCAGCTCTTCGGCGAGATCGCTTATCCCACGCAGATGGGCGTCCTCGATGTCGAGCCCTTTGCCGGTCTCGCCTATGTTTCCGTCGACTCCGGGAGCTTCCGCGAGCGCGGCGGCGCGCGGGCGGCCTTGCGCGGCGGAGACGCATCCCAGGACGTGGGCTACACCACCTTGGGTGTGCGGGCGGCGAGGGGCATGATGTGGGGGTCGATGCACGTGACACCGCATGTGGAAGCCGCCTGGCTTCATGCCTTCAACGATGTGACGCCGAATGCCTCGCTGACCTTTGCGGCGGCCGGGGCGGGTTTCCACGTGACCGGTGTACCGCTCGCCGAAGACAGTGCGTTGCTCGATGCCGGCCTCGACCTCGACGTGAGCGATCGCCTCACCGCAGGCGTGTCCTACGCCGGTCAGTACGCGGACAGCGTCTCCGACAATGCCGTCAAGGGGCGCCTGACCTGGCGTTTCAACTAGGCGCGCCGCGGCGCACGGACCCGGGCAAGAAAAAATGCGCTGCCCGGGAGGGCAGCGCATTCCGTCGAACCAATTGCGTTTGACCGGTACGCTAGACCGCGTCCTTGGCGGCCTTGACCGGACGCGCCTTGATCACCTTGCGGGCCGGCTTGGCCTTGAACACCGTCGGCTCCTTGGTGAAAGGGTTGATGCCCTTGCGGGCGCGGACGGCGGGTTTCTTGACCACCACGAACTTGGCGAAGCCCGGCAGCATGAACTCGCCGGTCTTCTTCATTTCCTTGTAGCCGACCGTCGCCAGTGTCTCGAGAACGTCCTTCACGTCCTTCTTCGTCATGTCGAGCTGGTCGGCAATCGTTTGGATGAGTGCGGTCTTTGTCATCATTTGAGTAGCGCTCCTGAGAGTAGGACGTGGCTGTAAAAAAGCGCAGTTCTCACGAACCGTCTTCGCCGTCCGAGCCTGCACCGGCTCTTCATACCCTTTGAGGGATGGCCGATTCGCGCCGCTTTGTCTGCATTTAAGGAAAGGATGCTGTTGGTATCTCGACCCGCGAATTGCAGGGCCAAACGCGTTTTCACGTCCTGTCCGGCGTGTCTTTCGCGCGGCGTTCCGCCGCCGCCGGGGTCGCATGGGCCGTCTGGGCGCGTGCGGCGATGTCCCAGACCGCGAGGAACAGGGCCGCGACCAGGGGGCCCACTACGAGGCCGTTGAGGCCGAGAAGGGCGATGCCGCCCAAAGTCGAGATCAAGACGACATAGTCGGGCAGGGCGGTGTCCTTCCCGACGAGATAGGGGCGCAGCAGATTGTCCACGAGTCCGATAACGCCGGCCCCGAACGCCATGAGTACGAGGCCCTTGGCGATCGCGCCGGTGGCGATGAGATAGACGGCGACCGGAAACCAGACGATCGACGCGCCCACCGCCGGCAACAGCGACAGGAAGGCCATGACCACGCCCCAAAGCACCGGCGCGTGGATTCCGAGCGCCCAGAAGATCAGCCCGCCGAGAAATCCCTGCACGATCGCCACCAGGATCGTGCCTTTGACCATGGCGCGCACGACGACGGCGATCTTCTCGAACAGCGCGTCCTTGTATTCGCCCTCGAGCGGCACCGCGTTGGCGATCTTCCGCGAGAGCTTGCCGCCATCGCGCAGCAGGAAGAACAGGAGGTAAAGCATGATCGCGACGCCCAGGAGGAGATTGGCCGTCCCTTGCCCGACCAGGACCGCCTGGGTGGCGAAGAACTTGCTGCCTTCGGCCAGGAGCGCGATGACGCGCGCTTGAATGTCGGCGACGTCCGTAACGCCGAACCGGGCCAGGAAGTCGGTCGCCCAGCTCGGCAGGGCATCGAGAAAGCGCTGCAGAAACGTCCCGAGATTGAGATTCCCCGACTGGATGTTTTCATAGAGCGTCGTCGCCTCGCTGACGATCGAGGCGCCGGTCAGCGCCACGGGGATCAGCACGATCCCGACAATGCACAGCAGCGTGAGAAAGGCGTTGAGGTTCGTTTGGCCGGGCAGGTGCCCGTTGAACCAGCGCTGCACCGGCGAGAACACCATGGCGAGGATTACGGCCCACAGGATGGCGCTGTAAAAGGGCAGCAGGATCCAGGCAAAGGCCAGCGAGACCGCAACCAGCAGGCCGATGAAGACCTTGTCGTGCAGGGCACCTTTGTCGGGATCGCTGCGCATGCGCGGGGGCTCCATCCTGGGTCTTGGGGCTTCGGTCTCGGGGCTTCGGTCTCGGGGCTTCGGTCTCGGGCCTGGCGTTCGGCTCGATCATAGTGATTCAGGCGCGCGCACGAAGCGCTTTTCCGGAACGTCTGGGGGCCGCCCGCGAAAACCTCTCGACTGCGCCAACCGACCGGAAAGAACATCTTGCGAACATAGAACAAAGCAGGTACATTGCATTATCGAGGACGTCCCCGGCGCTTGAGGGCCCTTCCGGATGTGGACGAGGGCCGCCGGGTCTACGCACCGCCATTTACGCAAGCCCCAGGGCTGTGAAATAAGGAGATTCGTCGATGTCGAACGCCGCGCTGCGCCTTGTTGAGGCTGGAGGGGAAATGGACAGAGAGAAGGCGCTGGAAGCTGCGATCTCCCAGATCGAGCGGGCCTGCGGCAAGGGCTCCATCATGCGGCTCGGCCAGAACGAGACCGCCGTGGAGGTGGAGGCGATTCCGACCGGCTCCCTGGGGCTCGATATCGCGCTCGGGATCGGCGGTCTGCCGCGCGGCCGGGTCGTGGAGATTTACGGGCCGGAATCCTCCGGCAAGACGACGCTTGCCCTTCACGTCGTGGCGGAAGCCCAGAAGAAGGGCGGCGTGTGCGCCTTTGTCGATGCGGAACATGCGCTCGATACGGTCTATGCCCGGAAGCTGGGCGTGGATCTCGAGAACGTTCTGATCTCACAGCCCGACACGGGCGAGCAGGCGCTTGAGATCGCCGATACGCTGGTCCGGTCGGGCGCATCGACGCTGGTCGTGGATTCGGTGGCGGCGCTGACGCCCAAGGCCGAGCTGGAAGGCGAGATGGGCGATTCCCTGCCGGGCCTCCAGGCCCGTCTCATGAGCCAGGCCTTGCGGAAGCTGACCGGCTCGATCTCCAAATCCCGCTGCATGGTCATCTTCATCAATCAGATCCGCATGAAGATCGGCGTGATGTTCGGCTCGCCCGAGACCACGAGTGGCGGCAATGCCTTGAAGTTCTACGCGTCGGTGCGGCTCGACATTCGCCGGATCGGTGCGATCAAGGAGCGGGACGAGGTTGTCGGCAATCAGACCCGCGTCAAGGTCGTCAAGAACAAGGTCGCACCGCCCTTCAAGCAGGTCGAGTTCGACATCATGTATGGCGAAGGCGTCTCCAAGATGGGCGAGTTGATCGATCTCGGCGTGAAGGCCGGTATCGTCGAAAAGTCCGGGTCCTGGTTCTCCTTCGACAGCGAGCGGATCGGCCAGGGCCGCGAGAATGCGAAGACCTTCCTCAAGGAGCATCCGGACATGGCCCAGCGGATCGAGCTGGCCATCCGGCAGAATGCCGGCCTTCTGGGCGATCAGCTCTTGGAGGGCGGCGACATGGAGGGCGGTGCCGGGGATGATGATCTCCCGCCTGTAGAGCCAGACGAGGATGAAACCGTGACGCCGATCTCCGGTGGCGGCCGCAAGAGCAAACGCGGGTAAGCTTGGGCTAGGGCCCGAGCGCCTATCGTGGCATCCCATTGCCCATTGCCCATTGCCCGTTGCTCGCTGGGGAGCGGCGTCGGTTTCGCGGTTTTCCGAACGTGGTCTGGTGTGCGGGCGCCTCATGGTTTTGTGGATCGTGGGGCGTTCCGCCGTGCGGTGAGCGCTGGACAGCGCCTGAGTGAGACCGTATGTCTGCCCCGGCTTCCTCCCTGTTTCCGTCTGTGTCGAAACGGGGATCGGAGGTGCGGCCGGGACTGCCGAATCGGGTAGGGTCCGGGACGCTGCTTGGTTCCTGAGCCGTCGCATGGGTGCGGACATTGAAGGGCGGGCTCCGTAGATCGTAGGGAGCCGCCGGAGCGGATGCTACCAAATCGGCTGCTGGCAAATTGGGTGCTGCGAGAGTGAGCGCTAGGAAAGCCAAAAATGGCACGGCCCAAAATGGCTCGGCCAAGACAGGCATGCCCAAGACAGGCACGCCCAAGACAGGCACGCCGGCGCGCAAGGTGCCGGTGCTGGACGTACCCACGCGGGCGAACGAACTGCGTGCCGCCTTTCTTCAGTACTTCGCCGATGCGGACCATGTGGTGGAGCCTTCGGCGCCTTTGGTTCCGCGGCATGATCCGACCTTGATGTTCACCAATGCCGGCATGGTGCCGTTCAAGAACGTGTTCACCGGCCAGGAGAAGCCGCCAGCGTTGCGGGCGGCTTCGTCGCAGAAATGCGTGCGTGCCGGCGGCAAGCACAACGATCTCGACAATGTGGGCTACACCGCGCGGCACCACACGTTTTTCGAGATGCTCGGCAATTTTTCGTTCGGCGATTATTTCAAGGAGCGGGCGATCTCGCTGGCCTGGTCGTTCTTGACCGGCACGCTGGGTCTTCCGCCGGAGAAGCTCCTCGTCACCGTGTATGTGGATGACGACGAGGCCGCGGATCTCTGGAAAAAGGTCTCCGGATTTGGCGACGACAAGATCTTGCGGATCGCGGGATCGGACAATTTCTGGTCCATGGGTGATACGGGACCGTGCGGGCCCTGTTCGGAGATCTTCTACGACCACGGGCCCCATCTGCCGGGCGGGCCGCCCGGCAGTCCCGATCAGGACGGCGACCGCTTCGTCGAGATCTGGAATCTCGTCTTCATGCAATACGACCAACGCGAAGACGGCACCCGGGTCGAGCTGCCGCACCCGTCGATCGACACGGGCATGGGGCTCGAGCGCATCGCGGCGGTCATGCAAGGCACCCACGACAATTACGAAATCGATCTGTTCAAAACGCTGATCGCGGCGTCCGTCGATCTCACCGGCGTGCCGGACGATGGGGACGAGGCGCCGAGCCATCGCATCATCGCCGACCATCTGCGCGCGTCGTCGTTTCTGATTGCCGACGGTGTGCTGCCCTCGAATGAGGGCCGCGGCTATGTGCTGCGCCGGATCATGCGGCGGGCCATGCGCCACGCGCATCTTCTGGGTGCGAAGGAGCCGCTGCTGTACCGGCTCGTGCCGACGCTCGTTGGCGAGATGGGCCGCGCTTTTCCGGAACTGCAGCGCGGCGAGGCGTTGATCGGCGAGACCTTGAAGCTCGAGGAAACCCGTTTTCGCGAGACCCTCGACCGGGGTTTGCGTCTGCTGGACGAGGCGGTCGAAGGTCTTTCGTCCGGCGATACGCTTTTGGGCGAGATCGCGTTCAAGCTCTACGACACCTACGGCTTTCCCTACGACCTGACGGAGGACGCGCTGAAAGCCAAGGGCATCGGCGTGGACGGGGCGGGCTTTGCCGCGGCCATGGAGCGTCAGCGGGCCGAAGCCCGGAAGTCCTGGGCCGGGTCCGGCGAGGCGGCGACGGATGGTCTGTGGTACGAGCTCAAGGAAGAGTTGGGGGCCACGGAGTTCCTGGGCTACGAGACCGAGACCGCGTCGGGCGAAATCGTGGCGCTCGTCAAGGAGGGTGCCCGGGTCGAAAAGCTGGAAGCGGGCGACCGCGGCATCGTCATCGTCAATCAAACGCCGTTCTATGCGGAGTCCGGCGGCCAGGTCGGCGACCGGGGCACGCTCACGATCGGCGACGACACGGTCTTCGCCGTCGCCGACACGCAGAAGAAGCTGCATGGCCTGTTTCTCCATGACGGCGTCGTGGAGCAGGGCAAGCTGCTGCGGGGGCAGACGGTGACCCTGTCGGTGGATCGGGCGCGCCGCACAGCCACCCGTGCGCATCATTCGGCCACCCATCTTCTGCACGAAGCCTTGCGGCAGATCCTCGGGACCCATGTGGCGCAGAAGGCTCGCTGGTGGAGCCCGGGCGTTTGCGGTTCGACTTTTCTCATCCCAAACCCAAGCGCGGAGGAGATCAAGGCCGTCGAAGACATGGCGAACGCCATGATCCTTCAGAACAGCCCGGTGGAAACGCATCTGATGACGCCGGACGAGGCGATTGGGCGCGGCGCGCTTGCGCTGTTCGGAGAGAAATACGGCGAGGAAGTGCGTGTCGTCTCCATGGGCGTGACGCCGGAAAGCGAGAAGGCGGATCACGCGTACTCGATCGAGCTTTGCGGCGGGACCCATGTTCGCCGCACGGGCGATATCGGTCTTCTGAAGATCGTGGGCGAGAGTGCCGTGGCGGCGGGCGTCCGCCGCGTCGAGGCCCTGACCGGCGATGCGGCGCGCACCTATCTCGCCACGCAAGACATGCGGGTCAGAGAGGCGGCCGAGATGCTCAAAGTCGCCCCGGACGAGATGCTCGACCGGCTGGCCGCCATCGTCGAGGAGCGCCGCAAGCTCGACCGTGAAGTGGCGGACATGCGGAAGAAGGTGGCGCTCGGCGGCGGCGGATCGCAAGGCGAGGAGACCAACATCATCTCCGTCGGGGGAACTTCGTACCTTGCGCTGCGCGTCTCCGGACTGCCCAACAACGATCTGAAGGCTTTGGCCGACGACGCCAAAGCAAGGTCCGGCGTGGTCGCCATCGCGAATACGGCCCCGGACGGAAAAGGCGGACTTGTCGTGGGGGTCACTGGGGACCTGACCTCCCGCTTCAACGCGGTCGACCTCGTGCGTTGTGGGCGCCGTGGCGCTAGGCGGCAAGGGCGGCGGCGGGCGCCCCGATCTTGCCCAGGCCGGCGGCCCCGACGGCGCCAAGGCCGACGCCGCGCTCGATGCGATCGCGGCCAGCCTCGAAGCCGGGTCCGATGGCGCGGCGCCGCCGTCGGCGTCCGGGCACGCCGGACAAGCGTAAACCATGGCCATGACCGCTTGGCGCCGTTGGCGCCGAAAGGTCCACGAAATTCTGGAACTGGGCAGCGATGCCCATCCGGCCGCCTACGTCGTCAACGGCTTCATCGTCGTCTTGATCGTGTTGAACGCAATCGCCTTCGCCGCGGAAACCGTCGGCGATCTGGCGGTGCGCTACGGCCCGTGGTTCCGCGCCTCAACGGTGTTCTCCGTGCTCGTCTTCACCGTCGAATACGCACTGCGGGTTTGGAGCGCGGTCGAGATTCCGGTTCTGTCGCGGATGCCGCCAGCGCGCGCGCGGGCCATCTTCGCCACGCGTCCCATCATGATCATCGACCTGCTGGCTTTTGCCCCCTGGTATGTGCAGTGGCTGATCCCCGTCGATCTGCGGGTGCTCAGACTGCTGCGCGTCGTGCGGCTTTTCAAGCTCGCGCGCTTTTCGCCCGCCTTGCAGACGTTGTTGCGCGTGTTCCAGGACGAGTACCGCGCCTTGTTGGGTGCGCTGCTTGTCATGCTGATCCTATTGCTGTTCGCCTCCACCGGGGTCTACTTCCTGGAGCGGGACGCACAGCCCGATGCATTCGGATCGATTCCCGCGGCGTCCTGGTGGGCGCTCTCGACCCTCACCACGGTGGGCTACGGCGACGTCGTTCCGGTCACGCCCTGGGGCAAGGTCCTGGGCGGCGTGGTGATGGTGCTTGGCGTCGGCATGTTCGCGCTGCCCGTCGCCATTATCGCCACGGGGTTCAGCCAGGAGTCCATGCGCCATCAGTTCGTGGCGACCTGGTCCATGGTGGCGCGCGTGCCAGTCTTTGCGAATATGAGCCGCGTGGAAATCGCCGACATCACCAAGCTGCTCGAGACGCGGAGCGTCGATCCCGGCGTTCCCATCGTGCGGGCGGGGGACGCCGGCGACGGCATGTACATTCTGGCAAGTGGCGAGGCCTTGCTCGCCCTCGGCGACGATCGCACGCTCACGCTGCGCGAAGGCGATCTCTTCGGCCAGATGGCGCTGCTGGAACGCCGGCGCCACGAGCACGACGTGATCGCCACGACTCATTGCAGGGTCTACATGCTGGATGGCCGGGCGCTGGGTCGGCTGTCGCGGCGCTATCCCGATCTCCGGGAGCGCCTCAGCCTCGCGGCGGCCTCGCAAAATGCCGTGGGCGAAACGGCCACCTGAGCGCTGAAACGGCCCCGGTTCTCACGGCATGGCCAAGCTAGGCGGCCGCGACGTTCCCGGACATGGCCGCCTGCATGTTCTCGTCGATCTTGTCGATGAAGCCCTCGGTCGACAGCCAGGCCTGATCGGCGCCGACGAGTAGGGCTAGGTCCTTGGTCATGTAGCCCGACTCGATGGTCGCGACCCCGACCGTTTCGATCGTGTTGGCGAAGCGGGCGAGCGCCTCGTTGTTGTCGAGCTTGGCCCGATGCTTCAGAGCGCCGGCCCAGGCGAAGATCGAGGCCATGGAATTGGTCGAGGTGGCGCGGCCCTCCTGGTGCTGGCGGAAATGGCGCGTCACCGTACCGTGTGCGGCTTCGGCCAGCACGGTGCTGCCGTCCGGGGTCATGAGCACGGAACGCATCAGGCCGAGCGACCCAAAGCCCTGGGCGACCGTGTCGGACTGGACGTCGCCATCGTAGTTCTTGCACGCCCACACATAGCCGCCGGACCATTTCAGCGCGGCGGCAACCATGTCGTCGATCAGCCGGTGCTCGTAGGTGAGGCCTGCTTCGGCGAACGCGTCCTTGAATTCGGTCTCGAAGATTTCCGCGAACAGATCCTTGAAGCGGCCGTCATAGGCCTTGAGGATCGTGTTCTTGGTCGACAGGTACACCGGCATGTTGCGCGCCAGGCCGTAATTCATCGAGGCGCGCGCGAAGTCGCGGATCGAGCTGTCGAGATTGAACATGCCGAGCGCCACGCCCGAGCCGTCGAAGGTATGCACCTCGCGCTCGATCGTCTCGCCGTCTTCGCCTTCGAACCGGATGGTCAGCTTGCCTTTCCCCGGCACCCGGAAGTCCTGGGCCCGGTAGATGTCTCCATAGGCATGACGCCCGATCACGATGGGCTTGGTCCAACCCGGCACAAGGCGCGGCACGTTCTGGCAGATGATGGGTTCACGGAAGATCACGCCGCCAAGTATGTTGCGGATCGTGCCGTTGGGCGAGCGGTACATCCTCTTGAGCCCGAATTCCGCCACACGGGCTTCGTCCGGCGTGATGGTCGCGCATTTCACGCCGACGCCGAATTCCTGGATCGCGTGGGCGGCGTCGACCGTCACCTGATCGTCCGTGGCGTCGCGATGTTCGATACCGAGATCGAACGGTACAAGCTCGATGTCGAGATAGGGCTCGATGAGCTTTTCCTTGATCATGTCCCAAATAACGCGGGTCATCTCATCGCCAAGCAAATCGGCGATCGGGTTCTGAACCTTGATCTTGTCCACGCAGCTATCTCCAAGAAAGGGGGAGTGTCCGGGCCCGAAGGCTTTACGCCGCCACCCATTGCGGGCCGCGGCTCCCTGTAGCATCGTCCGGCCATGATGGAAACAGATGAGCAAACCGGCAAGTTGACGAAAGCGCACGCCTGCTTGATGGCTCCGGCGATCGTGCTGGTGGAGCCGCAACTGGGCGAGAATATCGGCTTTGCCGCCCGGGCCATGGGCAATTTCGGGTTAGGCGATTTGCGGCTGGTCGCGCCGCGCGACGGCTGGCCCAATGAGAAGGCGTGTGCGGCGGCCGCGGTCGCCGAGCCGATCGCGAGCGGGGCGAAGGTGTTCGAGACCGTCGCGGCCGCGCTGGCCGATTGCAACTACGTCGTGGCCGCTACGGCCCGGCCGCGCGAGATGGTGAAGCCGGTCTTCAGTCCCGAAACGGCGGCGGTGGGTCTGCGCAAGCGCGCGCAGTCGGGCGAGCGGTGTGCGGTGATGTTCGGAGGCGAACGCAACGGTCTCGACAACGACTCGATCGCCTTGGCCGATGCCATCCTGACGGCGCCGGTGGATCCAGGTTGCGCCTCTCTCAGCCTGCCCCAGGCCGTGCTGTTGTTCTCCTATGAGTGGATGAAAGGCGGCAATCCGGAAGGCTTGGGACGCATCACGTCTTTCGATGGGCCCGCCCGGGAGGGCCTCGCGACTCCCGGCACTGGACCGGCCACGCGCGCATCGCTGTTCGGTCTTTTCGACCATATGGAAGGGGCGCTCGACGCGGCCGGATTTTTGCGTCCGCCTGAAAAACGCCCGGCCATGGTCCGCTCGATACGGAACATGTTCCACCGTATGGCGTGCACCGAACAAGATGTCCGCACATGGCGCGGGATCATCGCGGCTCTGACGCGGCATTCAGCGGCATCAAAGGGTTAGCTGTGCCGATTGCGGCCACAGTTACGCCCCGTTTCTCCTGTTGCGATGGGTGTCAACAGTGGTAGCTTCCGCGAGACTAAGGAGAGGGGCGTCCAATGATAAAAGCGTGGGTGAAGTTGGGTGGAGTTTTAGGCATTGTGCTCGTGCCGCTGATTGGAACGCCCGCCGAAGCCGCAGATCAAGCCACGGATCGTCGCTCGAGCATGACGACCGTCGCTGCCGAGGAACTCAATCAGCGCAGCAAGCAGCCCGCTACGGGCCAGAACGGCGGCCTGAGCGAACGTGGCGTGCGCAACATGGTGTACTACGCCTTCTCCCTCATCCCCGACGAGGTCAAGGGCCCCGACGGCAAGATGGTTCCGGTCGACAAGGCCGACCCCAATAAATTCGTGATTCCCGAGGACGACGCGCGCCGTGTCATTCGGGCGGCCACCCGGTCCGCCTATGCCGATGTGTGCGGCCTTCCGAACCTTGCCCAGGCGAATTACGAGGCGATGCTGACGAAGGAAAAGGCCCAGCAGAGCTGGAGCCGGGAGCAACTCTTGATGATCGAGGCGCTGCATCTGTTTGCGGTCTCGTTCTTCACCGGCAATGCGTCTTTCTCGACAGAGCCCGATTCGGACTCCGCCGAGGGTGAAGGTGCGGCGGCCCAGGCATCCGGCGAGCCCTCCGAGGTTCATAAGGCGCCCCCGCCGCCGAAATGCCCGCCGGAACAGCGGCAGAGGGTCGAGAGCGCCATCAATGCCTATGTGGCGTCCGCCGGGGCCCAATAATCGGGCACCCGCCAACAAGGATCGCGATAGCGGAATTGACATTTTCCAGGCATTCCGTGTAACAGAACGCCTTGGCCCGGCCGTTTCGGGCTGGGTGCGGACCGCTGGACGACTTTGGCGGTCCCCGATCAACCACCATCAATGGGTTTTTGCGGCAGACGCGGGGACAATCGACCGCCCGTGGAAAGCCTGATTTGGCTTTGGAGTCTTGACGAATGACGAAACGCATTCACGCCAAGCATAAGATCGACCGCCGGCTTGGCGAGAATATCTGGGGACGCCCGAAGAGCCCCCAGAACAAGCGCGAGTACGGACCTGGCGAACATGGCCAGCGCCGCCGCGGTAAGCTCTCGGACTATGGCCAGCAGCTTCGCGCCAAGCAGAAGCTGAAGGGCTATTACGGGAACATCACAGAGAAGCAGTTCAAGGCTATCTATCACGAGGCGTCGCGCCTGAAGGGCGATACCTCCGAGCGCCTTATCGGGCTGCTGGAGCGCCGCCTGGATGCGGTCGTATACCGGGCGAAGTTCGTGCCGACGGTCTTCGCCGCGCGCCAGTTCATTTCGCACGGTCATGTGAAGGTGAACGGCCGCCGGGTTACGATCCCGTCCTACCGCTGCAAGGAAGGCGATGTGATCGAGGTGCGGGACAAGTCGAAGGATCTCGGTCTGGTGCTCGAGGCCGCGCAGAGCGGCGAGCGCGACGTACCGGATTACGTCGATGTGGATCACGGCAAGATGGTCGCCACGTTCACGCGCGTGCCGGGGCTGTCCGACGTTCCCTATCCGGTGATGATGGAACCGAACCTCGTCATCGAATTCTATTCGCGCTAAGCGAACCAGGCATCTGAAACGATTTACGGCCTGCACCGGTTTCCGGTGGCAGGCCGTAATTACGAGTCAGGCTGTTGCGATGAGCGCGCCCCCCGCACCAATCAGAACGACGGCGAGGACTTTCGCGAGCTTAGGCCCGAAAGGGGCGAGTTTTTCGATCGCCACGAAGAGCGACAGGCCTGCGATCCAAACGAGATTCATGACCCCGCCCACGAAGAGCAAGAGCATCAGGACGGCACAGCAGCCCACGCAATAGGCGCCGTGTTCAAGCCCCATGCGCCAGGCGCCCATAGGTCCAGCACGCCAATGGTTGGCGAGATAGGCCGCAGGGCTCCGGCAATGCTCCAGGCACGCTGCCTTGAGCGGAGTGAGTTGATAGACTCCGGCGGCAATGAGGAGCGCTCCCGACAGGAGCGCACTGCGAGAACTCATCATCATCGTCATGAGCCCGGCACGCTCCAACGCAAATTGAACCGCGACGGCCAAGATGCTGAAAAGAATCCACAAGCTCAGATAGCCGCCAGCGAACGAGGCGATTGAAAGCGGTGCCTCGGCACTTGCGGCTTGCTGGTCCGCACGCCGGACCACCCTCGCGTAGAGCAGCACCATCGGGGCCGCCGACGGCAACATCATCGCCACCATCATCACCGCCCACATCACGAAAGCGATCAGCCAGTAATGGGGTGTCCACGGCCAGCTCTCTCCGGCCGGAAGCGACATCGGCAACCACCAGCCGCTCATGGCCACCACGCTCATACCCGTCCCGGCGCCGGCCAGTAGCGCGAGCCAAGCCAGGAGGATCAGGACGATCAGCGCGGCAGTGACGACCGCGCTCTCCCGCCGGAGAAGGGCTTCGAGCATTTCCGCAAGTGTCCGCTTCAGGCGTGTACAATGCCTGAATTGTTCAGATGCAGGCGCGCGAACTGGCCATAGCTGTTCTCCAGCGCGAGCGGGATTGGACCCTGCGATCTCGAAGAGCCGCTACCCATCTCGGCCAGGGAATATTCGAAGCCGTTCGGCAGGTCGATCCTCGCCCGCAGTTCCGCGCCGGTCACCGGATTGCGGATCGGCTCGCCATGCATCTCGACCATCCCATCGACGCGCACCGTACCCGTCCGGGCGTCGACATCGATGTCGATATGGATAGGCTTGACCTCAGGCGGCAGCACTTCGGCGAACGTGGCCGCGAAGACGTTCCAGATCGTTTTGCCCGGTTCGGTATGTTCGCCGGACAGGATGGACAGGAGAGCGCTTCGCTGTTCCTCGGTCGCACGCTCATCGACAATGAGGAAGGCGCGGCCGTTTCCTTCGTGGATGGCCTTGGGCCAGGTGAACATCCCGATCACATTGAGGCCGCCGAGGTCGATATTGCCGAAGTGGCCTTCGTCGAAGCGGTAGGCGCCAATCGCCTGGCAATCGCCATGGGTCGGCAGTGCATTGAACTGGCAGGGACACCCGTAGTCGCAATTGCAATTGATGAACTCGACGCCTTTCAACTCCCAGTCGATCATTGCGATGTGCTCCGTGGCTCAAGAGTAGTCAGACCTGATTGGAGCATAATCCGTGTCCGGACCAGATCAACCCATGCCAAGAGTGAAAAGGCCCGGACCAAGAGGTCCGGGCCGGGATGATTATCCTAGAAAACCGTCTGCGAGACTAGGCCGTCTGCGTCTCCGCGTTGCTGGCGATGCCCTTCTCCTTCAGCATGTCCTGCAACTCGCCTGCCTGGAACATCTCGCGGACGATGTCGCACCCACCCACGAATTCGCCCTTCACATAGAGCTGTGGAATGGTCGGCCAGTTGGAGAAGGCCTTCACGCCTTCGCGCACGCCCATATCCTCCAGGACGTTGATATCTTCGTATTCCACGCCGAGATGGTTGAGGATTTGCGCGACTTGCATGGAGAAGCCGCATTGGGGCGTCGACTTCGTGCCTTTCATGAACAGCACGATGTCGTTGCCGGAGATCTGCTTGCTGATCCAGTCTTTGACGTCTTGGTCACTCATGGCTGCTGTCCTTTTCCGAACGATTACTGCTGGGGGGCGGATGTCTTCAGAGCGAGCGCGTGCAGCACGTCGCCCATGTTGCCTTTCAGGGCGTCATAGACCATTTGATGCTGCTGCACGCGGGACTTTCCGCGAAATTCCTCTGCCACGACAGATGCCGCGTAGTGGTCGCCGTCACCGGCCAGGTCTTCGATCTCGATCTTTGCGTCGGGGAAGCGCTCGAGAATCAGGCGCTCGATATCCGTGGCGGCCATCGCCATTGTCGTCTCTCCTGTCTTAGGTCCACACCAATTTAGCGCCGGACCCTGATCTTAGCGCCGCGTCATAAAGCGCGGCAACCAATCTTCATGGGCCGCGCGCAGCATCCCGAGCGGAAGCGGTGCCTCGCCGGACAAGGTGAACGTGTCGCCGCCGACCGTTCCGAGCACGCGGACCGGCACGTCATAAACCGCAGCCACGTCCACGATCGTGTCGACCTTATCCGGCGTCGTGGTGACCACATAGCGGGCCTGGTCCTCGCCGAACCAAACCGCATGGGCCGGAAGTTCGTCCGGCGCGGCTTCCAAGTCTACGCCGCGTTTGCCGGCCAGCGCCATTTCGGCGATTGCCACGAGCAGCCCGCCGTCGCTGACGTCGTGAACCGCGTCGACCGTGCCGGCCTTGATAAAGCCGCGGATCAGGTCACCAACCGAGCGCTCGCGCGCCAGGTCGACCGGAGGCGGGGCGCCATCCAGGCGATCTTCCATGACGGACATATAGATCGATTGGCCGAGGTGACCAGTCTCGCTGCCAAGGAGCAAGATCACATCCCCGTCGGCCTTGAGCGCCATGTCCGCCATTTCGGCGATATCGGCGATCAACCCGACGCCACCCACGGCCGGGGTCGGCGGAATCGCAACGCCGTTGGTCTCGTTGTAGAGCGACACGTTCCCGGACACGACGGGGAAATGAAGAGCCGTGCAGGCCTCCGCCATGCCCTCGATCGCGCCCACGAACTCGCCCATGATCTCGGGCCGCTCCGGATTGCCGAAATTTAGGCAGTCGGTGATGGCCAGCGGCTTGGCCCCGGTGGCGGTGAGATTGCGCCAGCATTCGGCGACGGCTTGCTTGCCGCCTTCGAACGGGTCGGCCGCGCAGTAGCGCGGGGTGACGTCGCAGGAGACGGCGAGGCCCTTGTCGGTCCCATGAACGCGAACCGCGCCCGCATCGCCGCCGGGCCGCTGCACCGTGTCGCCCATGACCATGTGGTCGTATTGCTCGTAGATCCAGCGCCGGGACGAAAGATGCGGCGAGCCGAGCAGGCGTTCCAGCGCGCTCAGGATGCTGGGCGGGGCTTTCACGTCCTCCGGCGCGATGGTCGGCAGCGTCTCGCGCTTCTCGAAGGGCCGCTCGTAGATCGGCGCCGCATGGGCGAGGGCGGGCAGGGGAATGTCCGCTTCGACGACGCCGTTGTGACGCGCCACGAAATGACCGGTGTCGGTGGTCTTGCCGATCACCGCGAAATCGAGCTCCCATTTCGTGAAGATGCGTTCGGCCACGGGCTCCGATCCCGGCTTCAGCACCATGAGCATGCGCTCCTGGCTCTCCGACAGGAGCATCTCATAGGCGGTCATGCCCTCTTCGCGCATTGGAACCTTGTCGAGGTCGAGATCGATACCGACGCCGCCTTTGTCGGCCATTTCGACCGACGAGGAGGTGAGCCCGGCCGCGCCCATGTCCTGGATGGCGATGATGACGTCCTCGGTCATCAGTTCGAGGCAGGCCTCCAGCAGCAGCTTCTCGGTGAAGGGATCGCCCACCTGCACCGTGGGGCGCTTCTCTTCGGAGGCTTCGTCGAACTCAGCCGAGGCCATGGTCGCGCCGTGAATGCCGTCGCGGCCGGTCTTGGAGCCCACATAGACGACGGGCAGCCCGACGCCTTTCGCCGCGGACTTGAAGATGCGGTCGGCGTCGACAAGCCCGACGCACATGGCGTTGACCAGGATGTTGTCGTTGTAGCGGGGGTCGAAATTGGTCTCGCCGCCAATGGTCGGCACGCCCATGCAGTTGCCGTAATCGCCGATCCCGGAGACCACGCCCGCAACCAGATGCCGGGGTCTGGGATGGCCGGGACTGCCGAACCGCAGCGCGTTCATGTTGGCGATGGGGCGCGCGCCCATGGTGAACACATCGCGCATGATGCCGCCGACGCCCGTGGCCGCGCCCTGATAGGGCTCGATATAGGAGGGGTGGTTGTGGCTCTCCATCTTGAAGACGGCCGCCTGGCCATCGCCAAGGCTCACAACGCCCGCGTTCTCGCCCGGGCCCTGGATCACTTGCGGGCCGGTGGTGGGCAGCTTCTTCAGCCACACGCGGGAGGATTTGTAGGAGCAGTGTTCCGACCACATCACGGAGAACACGCCGAGCTCCGTCAAGGTCGGCTCGCGTCCGAGCTCCTTCAGGAGACGCTCATACTCGTCCGGGCTGATGCCGTGCTCGGCGATCAGGTCAACGGAGAGTGCCGGCGCTTCGGACGCCATTTCGGCGGCGCCGCTCAATGGAGAGCCTCCACGAGTGAGGAGAACATGTGGATGCCGTCGGTGCCGGACAGAGCCGGATCGATCAGCCGTTCGGGATGCGGCATCATCCCCAGCACGGTGCCGGTCTCGTTGAAGATGCCCGCAATATTGCCCGACGAGCCGTTTGGGTTCGCCGCCTCCGTGACCGCTCCGTCCGCCTCGCAATAGCGGAAGGCGATGCGGTTCTCGTTTTCCAGCAGATACAGCGTCCCGGCGTCCGCGAAATAGCATCCGTCCTTGTGGGCGATCGGAAATCGCACCACCTGGTCCTGCTTGTAGTGGCTGGTGAACGGCGTGTCGTCGCGCTCCACCCGCAGCAGCACGTCCTTGCAGATGAAGCGCAAGGTCGCGTTTCGCATCAAGACGCCGGGCAGGAGCCCCGCCTCGGTGAGGACCTGGAAGCCGTTGCAAATGCCGAGCACCGGCGTGCCCGCTTTGGCGCGGCGCACCACTTCGCGCATGATCGGCGAGTGCGCCGCCATGGCGCCGGAGCGCAAATAGTCGCCATAGGAAAAGCCGCCGGGAAGCAGGATCAGATCGCTGTCGGGCAGCTCGGAGTCGCCGTGCCACACCATCGTCGGTGCGGCGCCCTTATCGCCCATGGCCGTCATGGCACCTTGCAAGGCGACAGCGGCATCGCGGTCGCAATTCGATCCCGGAAAAACGATCACGCTTGCTTTCATGAGTCTCGAAGGGCCTCGCTTCGCTTGGAGAAGGTCTCTCTTGCGCGTAAGGCGCGCGGGTTACGCCGCCTCGAGCTCATAGGCATAGTTCTCGATGATGGTGTTTGCGAGAAGCTGCTTGCACATGCGTTCGATTTCTTCGCGGGCGCGGGCCGGATCGCTTTCCGCCACTTCGACCTCGATGAACTTTCCCTGACGAACGCCTTCGACGCCGCCAAAGCCGAGCGCGTGCAGCGCACCTTCGATGGCTTTGCCTTGCGGGTCGAGCACGCCGGGTTTCAGCGTGATGGTGATGCGAGCCTTCATGGCTTCCTTCGCGTTTTCGGCGCGCGCTTCGCGACGCCTATTTGGATTGCACCAGGACGGGGCCGCTCCGGCCGGGCGTCGGGTTCTCGGTGTGCAGCCCCAGACGGCGCGCCACCTCCTGATAGGCCTCGACCAGCCCGCCCATGTCGCGGCGGAAGCGATCCTTGTCGAGCTTGTCTTGCGTGTCGATGTCCCAGAGGCGGCAGCAATCCGGGGAAATCTCGTCGGCAAGCACGATGCGCATCTGGTCGCCTTCCCACAAACGGCCGAACTCGATCTTGAAGTCGACCAAGCGGATGCCGACGCCGAGGAACAGGCCCGTCAGGAAGTCGTTGATGCGCAGCGCGAGCGACATGATGTCGTCGAGCTCGGGCGGTGAGGCCCAGCCGAAGGCCGTGATGTGCTCTTCGGAGACCATCGGGTCGTCCAGTTCGTCGGCCTTGTAGTAGAACTCCACGATCGAGCGGGGCAGGGTGGTCCCTTCTTCGAGACCGAGGCGCTTCGACAGCGAGCCCGCGGCGACGTTGCGGATCACCACTTCGAGCGGAATGATTTCCACCTCGCGGATGAGCTGCTCGCGCATATTGAGGCGCTTCATGAAATGGGTGGGCACGCCGATCTCGTTCAGCCGCTCGAAGATATATTCCGAGATGCGGTTGTTGAGGACGCCCTTGCCCTCGATGCGGTCGTGCTTCTTGTTGTTGAACGCGGTTGCGTCGTCCTTGAAATGCTGGACGAGGGTGCCGGGCTCTGGCCCTTCGTAGAGGATCTTGGCCTTGCCTTCGTAGACGCGCCGGCGACGGTTCATGTTGGGTTCCTCTTTGAGCTGCTCATGACTGTCAAACGCCAAGCGCGCGGGAGACGGGAACCCCCTGCCGCGCGCCAAGTCAGAATCGCCATCGCTGGAATCGATATAGAAATCTCGTGTCGAGATTAGCGTATGGGGGAAGGGGGTACAACGGGCCGAGAGGCCGCGCAATGCCTTTCGGCGCCTCACGGGATTTGTTGATTTGCGCCGGTTTCTTGGCTATCACCCGCCCTTGAAAGCCGGGTTTCCCCCCATAATTTAAAGACGGCGCTCCGCGATTGGCGGGGCTTTGGAGGTCGCGCCGATGACGAGCTTTAACGATCGCGAAAAGAGTTACGAGAAGAAATTCGCCCTCGACGAGGAGTTGCAGTTCAAGTCCACGGCCCGCCGGAACAAGCTCCTGGGCCTTTGGGCCGCTGAAAAAATGGGGCTTTCCGGGGACGATGCCCAGACCTATGCCCGCGAAGTGGTGAAAGCGGACCTGGAGGAGCCGGGCGAAGAGGACGTTTTCCGCAAGATCCGCGCCGATTTCGACGGCAAGAGCGTCGACCAGTCGGACCATCAGATCCGCCGCGCCATGGCGGACTTCATGACCGAGGCGGTGCGTCAAATCGAAGCCGAAGCCAAGGCCTAGCGGCCTTTCGGTCCGAAACGCCTCCGAAAGGCCGGGAGACACATGGCCAAGGACCTCTTCCGCAGCGCCGCCAGGAAGCGGCAGACGCTTTTCAACGCCTGGTCGATGCTGAACGACCCGCTTGCGGTCGAACTGATCGGCGAGGCGGGCTGGGACTGCGTCACAATCGACCAGCAGCACGGGGCGGGCGGGAACGAGACCCTGCTGTCCTGCCTCACGGCCGCGAAGGCCGCGGGCCTGCCGGCCATCGTGCGCGTGGCCAACAACGATCCCGGTCTTGTGGGCCGGGCCCTAGATGCGGGCGCGCAAGGGATCATGTGCCCGCTCATCAATGGCGTGGACGAGGCGGAAGCCTTTGTTCGGGCCGTGAAATATCCCCCAAGAGGCATTCGCAGCTGGGGGCCGTACCGGGCCAAGATCGGCGTGCCCGGCGATTACTTCAAGACCGCCAACCGCTTCACCATCGCCTGTCCGCAGATCGAGACCAAAGGCGCGCTTCGAGAGCTCGACGCCATCCTCGGGCTCAAGGGCGTGGACATGGTGTGTCTCGGCCCGAACGACCTGTCGGTGGCGCTGACCGGCAAACTCGACATCTGGGCCAAGGAGATCCAGGAGGCCATGGCCGAGGTTCTGGCCAAGTCCCGCGAGCACGGCGTCATGACGCTGATCTTCTGCAACGACATCGACTTCGCCAAGCCCCGCATCAAGGAAGGCTGGGACGTGGTGGCCATCGGCACCGACGCCGGCTGGCTGACATCCGCCGCGGCGGGTACGCTGGCAGCGGTTTCGCCAGGAAGGTGAATATCCGCTAATCTCGCGGAATGATTGTAGTTTCGCGCCATGTCGCCAGTCTCGGCATCGCAAGCCTAATCGTCTTGCCTCCCACAGCAGGGATGAGCTGCGGGCCCAAACGCACCTGCGGCGAGATGGCGAGCTGCGCCGAAGCCGTGCACTACCTCCGGGATTGCGGTCGAGGGCGGCTCGACGGCGATGGCGACGGCATTCCTTGCGAGACGCTGTGCGGCAAGGACCGCCAAACCATGGACCGGCGTCTCGGCGCTCAGCAGGCCCAGAGCCTTTTGCCGCCCTCTTACGCCTGCGGCGCCAAACGGACCTGCTCGGAAATGGACAGTTGCGCGGAGGCGCGGTTCCATCTCGAAAAGTGCGGCGTCCGCTCCCTCGATCGCGACGGGGACGGCATTCCATGCGAAGGGCTCTGCCGTTGAGTCGGACTCTCAAGGGCCACCCCCCAAGCCGCTCAAAGGATTCCGCTATTTTCCGCACGGCCCTGGACGTCGCGAGCGTTGCATCCTTGCACCAGCGCCCGAGGCATATGCGCCGCGCACACCGACAAGGGCTGGATTTGCGAGGGGCTTATGCCACTATGCCCCATCGAACCTGCGGTTTGCGCGGGCATAACGGGTGGATGGAATGGGCTTCGGACTTAGGGTCGTTATTGCAGGTTTTGTCGCTCTTTTATGGCCCATGGCCGGCGCGCTCGCGACCGAGGCGAGCACGGCGACGGCCCTGAACCTCCGCGACGGTCCGGGCACCGGCTATGCCCGCATCGCGACCATGCCCGCCGGCGATCCGGTCAAGGTCAAGGGCTGCCGCGAGGGCTGGTGCGGCGTGGTCTGGCGCGGCCGGAAGGGCTATGCCAGCCAGCGAGGCCTGGCGCTTGGCTATGCCGAGTATGCCGAATCGGTGGTGCCCGAGGTCTGGCCGGTCTTCCCGGACTACCCGTACCGGGCCGGCTACTACGCCAAGGCCGACTGGTATTTCGACATGCCGCCCTACACGGCGATCTCGCCGAAATTCTACCGCCGCCGATTCCTGATGATGGCCCAGGAGCGCGACCGCTACCGCTACGTGCCGAATATCTTCCGGGGCTCGGCGGGCTACGACGCCGGCCCCATCGGCTATATCGACACGAGTGCCGCCGCCGCCTCCTTGCGCGACCCGGAATAGCGGGGCATCGCCGCAGCGGCAGGCCAGGGGCGGTCCGTCTGGGAATGGGGTGAGGGGCTAGTCTCCGAACACGCGGGCGAAAATCTCGTCCACATGCTTGGTGTGATAGCCGAGGTCGAACTGATCGCGGATCGTCTCTTCGGACAGCGCAGCCGTCACGTCCGGATCGGCCAGGAGCTCGGTGAGGAAGTCCTTGTTTTCCTGCCAGACCTTCATCGCGTTGCGCTGAACCAGGCGATAGGCGTCTTCGCGTGAGACACCCGCATTGGTCAGCGCCAGCAAGACGCGCTGGGAGTGAATGAGCCCGCCCAGCCGGTCCATATTGGCCTGCATGCGTTCCGGATAGACCATCAAGCCCTCGATCACGCCGGTAAGGCGCGCCAGCGCGAAATCGAGCGTCACGGTCGCGTCGGGGCCGATCATCCGCTCGACGGACGAGTGCGAGATGTCCCGTTCGTGCCACAGCGCCACGTTCTCCATGGCCGGGATCGCGTAGCCGCGCACGATGCGGGCGAGCCCGGTCAGGTTTTCCGACAGAACCGGATTGCGCTTATGGGGCATGGCGGACGAGCCCTTCTGCCCCTTGGAGAAGAACTCCTCCGCTTCGAGCACTTCGGTGCGCTGGAGATGGCGGATCTCGGTGGCGAGCCGCTCCACGGAGCTGGCGATGACCGCAAGCGTCGCGAAGAAGGCCGCGTGCCGGTCCCGCGGGATCACCTGTGTGGAGATCGGCTCAGGCCGGAGGCCAAGTTTCTCGGCCACATAGGCTTCGATGCGCGGATCCACATGGGCGAACGTGCCGACGGCGCCCGAGATGGCGCAGGTGGCGACTTCCGCGCGCGCCTGGACCATCCGCGCGCGGTTGCGGTCGAACTCGGCATAGGCCTGGGCCAGCTTCAGCCCGAACGTGGTCGGCTCGGCATGAATGCCGTGCTGCGCCCGACCGTGATCGTGTGCTTGTGCTTGGGCGCTTGACGCCGCGAGCAGCCCGTCGAGATCGGCGATGAGAATGTCCGCCGCTTCCGTGAGCTGCACGTTGAAGCAGGTATCGAGCACGTCGGAGGAGGTGAGCCCGGCGTGGAGGTAACGGGCCTCGGGGCCCACATGCTCGGCCACGGAGGTGAGGAAGGCGATCACGTCGTGCTTCACCTCCCGTTCGATCTCGTCGATCCGGTCGATGTCGAAACCGCCGCGGGCCCTTGCCGCTTCCGCCGCCGCCTTGGGAATGAGCCCGAGCTCGGCCATGGCCTCGGCGGCCGTCACCTCGATCTCGAGCCAGATGCGGAACTTGTTCTCGGGCTCCCAGATGGCTGTCATCTGGGGGCGGCTATAGCGCGGAATCATAAAGGTTCAGGCCTTTCCCGGTCCCCGGGGCCTGGCGAAAGAGGGGCCGGCCGGGGCTCCGGTTTCGTTTGGAATCTAGAGCTCGACGGTCCGAGGCTCGCGCGTGCCGAACAGAGCGACGTAAACGGCCGCGCCGACAGCGAGGGCCGCGAAGCCGAGCCGTGGCGGCAGCAGCATGTCCAGCAGGAACGTGTAGAAGTCGTTCACCGATGCCCCGTACAGGCCGCCGAGTGACCAATCGGCCTGGCTCGGATACATCGCATGGATATAGGCGAAGCGCAGGAAACCGCCGAAGCTGCAGAACGCCACCAGGAAGATGAAGAGGGCGAACAGCGTCCGCATGACGAAGCCGCGATGGGCCACGAAGCGCTGGCACCACCAGGTCACCAAGGCTGCGAGCAGGCCGGCAAAGCCGACAATGCGAACCGTGTGCTGGGTCTGCGGGGTCACCACCGTGTTCATATAGTCGCCGACCATGAGGGCCCAGGTCGACACCCCGATCACGATCGCGAAAGCCGCCGCGAGAATGAACCCGACCACCTTGCTGAATGTCAGCTTTTCCATCGCAGCTTCCCCCTCCGAACACTCGATTGCAGGGGGAATATGCAAGGGAAACGCCCGGACTGCAATGGACGGTGACACGCGGGCTTGCCGCTCTGCACGCTTTGTGGTCCGATCCGCCTCCCAAAAAGAGAAAGGCAGCCGGCTCATGGCATTCGAGGACCTGAAGGCAGAACTCGCGCTTCTGATCAATCAGATGGAAAACCAGCCTGAGGATCGCCACGAGCTCTATATGCAGATTCGGGAAAAGCTGAACGAGATGCGGGCCTTCGGCATGCCCGTGCCCGAGGACCTGGTGCGGCTCGAAGAAGAGCTGGAAGCCGAATTCGCTGCGGCGCAAGCGCCGAAGAAGGGTTAGCGCGGCGCGGGCGCCTAGTCCGCGGGCGTTCCATCCGGCGCCTGGTCGATCTGCGCGTAGGCCCCGTTCGACCAGCGATAGACCGCATAAGGCGGCAGGCTCGGATCGCCCTTGTCGTTGAACTGGAAATCGCCGATCACCGACTTGATCGTGGCGTCGTTCAGCGCCGCGACCACGGCCGGCGCGTCGGTCGTGCCCGCCTTCTCGGCCGCTTCCGCCCAGGCCTGGATGGCCGCATAGGTGTAGAGCAGGTAGCCTTCCGGCTCGATGCCTTGCGCCTTCAAGCGCTTGACCACATCCGCCGCGGCCGGATTGCGCCTCGGATCGGGCGAGAAGGTCATCACGGTGCCTTCACCGGCCGGGCCCGTGATGGACCAATATTCCTGGGTCACGAGCGCGTCGCCACCCATCAGGACCGTATCCATGTCCTGGTCGCGCATCTGGCGCAAGATGAGCCCGGCCTCGGTGTGATAGCCGCCGAGGAACAGCGCATCCACGCCGGCGAGCTTCAGCTTGGACACGAGCGCCGAATAATCCTTCTCGCCGGCCGTGATGGATTCCCGGAACACTTCCTGGACCCCGGCCGCGTTCAGCGCCTTCTTCACCTCGTTGGCGAGGCCGCGCCCATAGGCCGTCTTGTCGTCGATGATGGCGATGTTCTTGTCGCCGAAATGCTCGGCGAGATAGGCGCCCGCGACCTCGCCCTGCTTATCGTCGCGGCCGCACACGCGGTAGATGTTCGGTCCCGCGCGCTGGTCCGTCAGAACCGGGCTGGTGGACGCGGGCGAGATCATCACGAGATTGCTTTCGGCATAGACGTTTGCCGCGGGGATCGACGAGCCGGAGCAGAAATGCCCGGCCACCAGTGCGACGTTGTCGCCGGCCATCTGGTTCGCGACCGCGACGGCCTGTTTGGGGTCGCAGGCATCGTCGCCGATATGCAGTTTGAGCGTCTTGCCGAGAACGCCGCCGGCGGCGTGATATCGGCGACGACCGTCTCGCCGCCCGCCGTCATCTGGGTGCCGAACGAGGCGTATTGGCCGGTCTGGGGACCGGCCACCGCCACGTTGATGACGTCGGGATCGTCCTCGCCTTTGCAGGCCGCGAGCGCGAGGCCGCAGGCGGCAACGGCGAGCAGGGAAATCAAACGCATCATGCCGGTCTTCCTTCGGTGAGTGGCGTCCCTAACGTAGTGAAGGCGCGCGCCTACGCCAAGCGGCCGGGGCCTCCAGGCTACCGGGCCTTCCAAGTGAGCGGGCTCGTCCGTTCGTAGAGCCAGTGATACTGCGTCACCATCTGCGTCGTGCGCATGGTGCGGTAGCCGAGCAGCCCCGCCGCCAACAGTACCCCATAGGCGACCGCGTAGTAGTAGGGGGACAGCAGCGTTCCGTCGAACAGGGCGTAGTTGAAGAACCGCACCGCCGCGGCGAGCAGCGCCATGTAGAACAAGAGCCGCCAGAGAGGTCTCCAAGCCCGCGCCAGGCCGCGTCCCGACAGGAACGCGGCGCCGCCGCCGATGAGCAGCGTCAGGACGACGAAGACGCGCAAGCCGTCGTCGGTGATCCAGGGGGTTATCGTCTGGGCGAGCGTGCTCACGATGAGACCGGCTCCTCGGCCTCGCTCGCGGCCCCGTCGAGATAGGCGCTGCGCACGTCTTCGGAGGCCAGCAGCTCCGCGCCTGTCCCGGTCATGGTGATGCGTCCGTTGACCATCACGTAGCCGCGGTCGGCGAGCTTGAGGGCGTGATAGGCGTTCTGTTCCACTAAGAATACGGTCAGACCGTCCGCGTTGAGGGCTTTGATCGCCTCGAAGATCTGTTTCACCACGAGCGGGGCCAGACCGAGCGAAGGTTCGTCGAGCAAGAGAAGTTTCGGCCGGCCCATCAGGGCGCGGGCGATGGCGAGCATTTGCTGTTCGCCGCCGGAGAGCGTGCCGCCGCGCTGACTGGCCCGGTCCTTCAGCCGCGGGAAGAGGGCGAACACGCGCGCGAGGTCGGCCTCGAACCCGTCGGGTGCGTTCGCGACGATGGCGCCCATTTGCAGGTTCTCCATCACCGTCATGCGTCCGAAGATGCGGCGCCCTTCCGGCGCCTGGCAAATGCCGAGCCGCGCGATCTCGTGGGTCGGGCAGCGGGTGATGTCCGCGCCGTCGAAGAGCACGCGGCCTCGGCTTGCCCGCGGCCGACCGCAGATGGTCATCATGGTCGTCGACTTGCCGGCCCCGTTGGCGCCGATCAGGGAGACGATATCGCCCGGCCGGACCTGGAGGCTGACATCGTGCAGGACGGGCAGCCGGCCATAGGCGGCCGTGACGCTCTCGAGGGCCAGCAGGGACGCGCTCATGGCCGGGCCTCCAGCGCTTGCGCGTCCTCGTCCGACACGCCGAGATAGGCCGCGATCACATGCGGGTCGTTGCGCACGTCGCTCGGGGTGCCGTCGGCGATCTTCTTCCCGTAGTCGAGCACGATGACGTGGTCGGAGATCCGCATGACCACGCTCATATCGTGCTCGATGAGGAAGATCGCGGTGCCGTCCGTCTCGCGGATCGTCTGGAGCAGCGCGTTCAACGCCTCGCTCTCCCGCGCGTTGAGGCCGGCCGCGGGCTCGTCGAGGCACAGGAGCTTGGGCCTCGTGCACATGGCGCGCGCGATCTCGAGCCGCCGCTGATCGCCGTAGGGAAGGCCGCCCGCCGCTTCGTCGGCGCGGGGTAAGAGACCGATCCGGTCGAGCCAGGATCGCGCAAGATCGACGGCGTCCTGTTCGGCGCGGCCGAACTGGCCGAGGCCGAGAATGGCCCCGAAGGAGAACCCGGAGGCGCGCGACAGCACGTTGTGTTGCGCGACAAGGAGATTCTCCAGAACCGTCATGCCGGGAAACAGGCGGATGTTCTGAAACGTCCGGGCCACGCGGGCGTCCGCGTTGATCTCGTAGTCGGACAGGCGCTCCAGATAGAACGGATCGCCGCCGTCGGCATCGAGCGTCAGCATGCCTTCCGTCGGCTTGTAGAACCCGGTGATGCAATTGAAGACCGTGGTCTTGCCGGCGCCGTTGGGGCCGATCAGCGCGGTGATGTCCTCGCGCCCCACGGAGAAGGACACATCGTCCACGGCCGTCAGCCCCCCGAACCGCATGGTCAGGTGCTCCACGCGGAGGATCGGGTCGGTGTCCCAGGGTTTGGCGCCGCCTTCGCTCATCCGCGCCCCTGCCGCACGAGATCGCCGGAAATGGTGTCCGCATCGCCAAGCGCGATTGTGGGCGCGCGGGAGGACACGAGCCCCCGCGGCCGCCACACCATGATGCCCACCATGGCGATGCCGAACAGCAGCATGCGGTAGAGGGCCGGGTCGAACTCGTCGCCGAAGATCGCCTGAAGTCCGGCGGTATGGCGCAGCGCTTCGAAGCCGCCGACCATGACCACGGCCGCGATGGCGACGCCGAGCTGGCTGCCCATGCCGCCGAGGACGACAATGGCGAGAATGATCGCGGACTCGATGAAGGTGAAGCTCTCCGGGCTGACGAAGCCCTGCCGGGTCGCGAAGAAGCAGCCCGCCAGTCCGCCGAACATGGCACCGGTCGCAAACGCGCTGAGCTTGGTCAGTGTCGTGTTGATGCCGAGCGAGCGGCAGGCGATCTCGTCCTCGCGCATGGCCTCCCAGGCTCGTCCCACGGGCAGGCGCCGCAGACGCAAGGTCACGAGATTGGTGAGAAGAGCCAGAACCAGAATGACGTAATAGAGGAAGATCAGCGCGTAGAGGCCGTCATACGGCACGCCGAAGAACTTGCTGAAGGTCATGCCTTCGGCGAACGGCGAGAAGGGCAGGCCGAAAAATGTCGGCTTCGGAATGCCCGCGATGCCGTTCGGACCGCCGGTCACCTCGGTCCAGTTGAGCAGGACGATGCGGACGATCTCGCCGAAGGCCAAGGTGACGATGGCGAGATAGTCGCCCCGAAGCCTCAAAACCGGAAATCCGAGAATGACGCCCCAGAGCGCGGCCGCCGCGCCGGCGATGGGAAGGCACATCCAAAATCCGAAACCGAAATGGGTCGCCAGCAGCGCGAAGGTGTAAGCGCCGACGGCGTAGAAGGCCACATAACCGAGGTCGAGGAGGCCTGCGAGCCCCACCACGATGTTCAGCCCCCAGCCCAGCATCACATAGGTGAGGATCAGGATGGACAGGTCGAACCAGTAGCGGAGCGGCAGGCCCAGGTGAAAGACGGACTCCAGTGCATAGGATACGATCGGAAAGAACAGCGCGAAGGCGATGCCGCACGCGATGAAGATCTGCGCGTAGGGCAGGTCCGGAAACCGTTGCAGGATCGCCCGGCGCAACAGGCCGAGTCCCACGAACAGGAGCACGACCGTTCCGAGGACGCCGTAAACCGCCTCCTCCAGCACGAGTCCCGTGACGATCCACGCCGCGCCGAAGATACAGGTCACCGCATATGTCACGAGGTCGCGTCGTTCGAACGGCTCGGACGTGAAGAGTTTGGCAAACGGCGCGGCGAGCGGATACTCGGCCTGCCACACGAACAGGTTCAGCGCGAGGCGGCCGAAGAACACGATGGCGACGACCGTCAGCAACAGGCCCGGCCGGGCTCCAGCGTCAGGCCCGTCGCGCCGTCCACGGTGCGCAAGCCCAGAAGCAGCGAGAACAGCGCGAAGGCAATGATCGCGGCGAGCGCGGAATCGCTCAGTGCCGAGACAAATTTCTGGCCGCGGGTTTTGCCGGTTTCCGCCAAGCGTTACACCTTTTCGACCTCGGGCCGGCCCAGCAGACCCGTCGGGAAGAAGATGAGGACGATGGCGAGCATCGAGAACGCCGCCACATCCTTGTACTCGATGGTGAAATAGGCGGACCAGAACGTCTCGATCAGACCGATGACGAGGCCGCCCAGCATCGCGCCGGGAATGGAGCCGATGCCGCCGAACACCGCCGCCGTGAACGCCTTGATGCCGACGATGAAGCCGATGAAGAAATCGATCACGCCGTAATAGAGGAGATAAAGCAGTCCGGCGACGGCGGCGAGGCCGGCTCCCAGCACGAAGGTCAGCGAAATGGTGCGGTCCACGTCCACGCCGGACAGCGCGGCCATCAGCCGGTCCTGCTCGCACGCGCGCTGCGACCGTCCGAGCGCCGTCCGGTTGATCAGGAGCCAGAAGGCGCCCATCACCAGAACCGTGGTCGCGACGATCAGGATCTGGATGTTCGACACGATGACCGTGAACGAGCCCTGCTTGAACAGCTCGTAGCCGCCGGTGATCACGGGCTGGAGCGGCTTCACCCGCGCGCCTTGCGCGATCTGGATGAAGTTCTGCAACACGATCGACATGCCGATCGCCGTGATGAGCGGGGCGAGGCGGAAGGACTCCCGCAAGGGCCGATAGGCGACCCGCTCAACGGTCCAGCCCCAGACTGAGGTGAGCCCGATGGCGATGATGAGAACGAGAAGCAGGGCCAGCGGAATTGCGGTGACGCCGATGGCGGTGAGCGCGAGAAACGCAATCAAGGCGATGAACGCTCCGACCATGAAGATGTCGCCATGGGCGAAGTTGATCATGCCGATGATGCCGTACACCATCGTATAGCCGATGGCGATCAGGCCGTAGATCGAGCCCAGTGTCACGCCGTTGATCAGCTGCTGCAGGAAATAAGCCATGGATGCCTGCCGCGCCTTCCCCCGTTGGGCTATGCAGACTCATAAGGAGATGCGCGTGCGCCCCATGCGTGCACGCCCCCAGGCGAGCGAAACGCGGGCCCGCGCGCTACGTCCTTATCTTTCTAGCAAGAAGGGCATGTCCTGTGCATGCCCAAATTCAGAGCAACAGGTGCGAACCGTCGCAATAGGGCGGGTCGCCCGTGTCCTTGCAGCCACACAGTAGCGCCGTTTCCGTGCGCTCGGCGGTGAACATCAAAGGCTCGATGCCCGTGCCCGCATGGGAGCCGTCGCAAAAAGGTTGCTTCTTGCTGCGTCCGCAGCGGCACCACGCGTAGCGTTTGCCCTCTTCGAGCTCAACTTGATAGGGGTTGAGCTGTGGGCGTTCCGGCTCTTCGGTCATTTAACTTTCCCAGCTTATGTATCACCCAGTAGCCTGATCCTGCTTAGCCAATTCGGCATGGGGTGACAAGGAAGCGGCGCCGGGTGCCTTAAGAAGGCGTTTGGTTTCTTGGGCTTTGGTCTGAGCTGAGTCAGCCGTTCGCGCGAATCCGCGCAAGGAAACGATTTTTTGGAAGACCCCTTGAGTCCGACGCCCATCCGCATCATTAAGGGCAGGCGGCTGTTTTCGGCCTGCGCCGTCCGATTCCCTAAGGGCGGCAGCGCAGGCGAAAGCGGCGCGTGGGCGCAGCGGGGGCGTGGCGAATCTGGAGGCCACCCGTGGCTGAACTGATCTTTGCACTTTTGGCGCTGGCGCTGTTTTTCGCGCTGGCGATGAACCGTGCCTCTTTCCGGACGTGGGCGGTCGCCGTTGCGATCTACACGCTGGCTCTTCAAATCACCTTCGGATTCCCGCTCTGGTCCTTCGCCGGATGGATCGTGGCCGGGCTGCTTTATGCCTTGGGCCTGCCGGGCGTGAAGCGCACCTACATCACCAAACCGGTCTTCGGGGCCTTGAAGGGCGCGATGCCCTCCATCTCGAAGACCGAGCGGGAGGCGCTCGAAGCGGGCACGACCGGCTGGGACGCCGAACTCTTCAGCGGGCGCCCCAACTTCGCGAAACTCCGCAACGTCGCGCCGCTCACGCTGACCGACGAGGAGCGCGCGTTTCTGGATGGGCCCACGGAGGAATTGTGCCGGAAGATCGATGATTGGCACATCCGCCACGACCTGCACGACATCCCCGAGGAGATCTGGCAGTTCGTCCGCGAGAAGGGCTTTCTCGGCATGCTCATTTCCAAGGAGCATGGCGGGCTCGGCTTTTCGGCGCAGGCGCAATCGCTCGTGCTCGGCAAGATCTCGACCAAGAGTCCGGACGTCTGCATCATCGTGATGGTGCCGAATTCGCTCGGGCCCGGCGAGCTCATCGAGAAATACGGTACGGCGCAGCAGAAGGCGCACTACCTGCCGCGCCTGGCCAAGGGCGCGGAGATCCCGTGCTTCGCGCTCACCGGGCCGTTCTCCGGATCGGATGCGGCGTCCATGCGCGACGTGGGCATCGTCACCAAGGGCATGCATGGCGGCGTTGAGACGCTCGGCGTCAGCCTCACCTGGGACAAGCGCTACATCACGCTCGCGCCCAAGGCCACGCTGCTCGGTCTCGCGTTCCGGTTGTTGGACCCGGACAATCATCTGGGGCAGGGCGAGGAGATCGGCATCACCCTTGGGCTGATTCCGACCGACCATCCGGGCGTCGAGACCGGACGCCGACATCTGCCTTCGGGTGCCGCCTTTCCCAACGGTCCGACGCGGGGGCGCGACGTCTTCATTCCCATGGAGTGGATCATCGGCGGCCCTGACCGCGCGGGCCAGGGCTGGCGCATGCTGATGGAATGTCTCGCGGCCGGGCGCTCGATCTCGCTGCCCGCCACGAGCGCAGCCGCGGCCAAGGCCGTGGCGCGGCACAGCACCGCTTATGCACGTGTGCGCAAGCAGTTCGGATTGCCGATCGGCTTCATGGAGGGGGTCGAGGAGCCGCTCGCCCGCATCGTCGAGAATGCTTATGGGCTGGAAGCGGCCCGCGCCGTCACCGCGTCCATGGTCTCCGCCGGCGAGAAGCCCGCGGTGATTTCGGCCTTGCTGAAATACATGTCGACCGCGCGCATGCGCGGATCCGTGAACGATGCGCTCGACATCCATGGCGGACGGGGCATTTGCGACGGCCCGTCGAACTATCTGCAGAGCGCCTATCAGATGGTACCCGTGGGCATCACCGTGGAAGGCGCGAATATCCTGACGCGCTCGCTGATCGTCTTTGCCCAAGGGGCACTGCGCAGCCATCCTTATCTGCTCGCCGAGATCGAGGCGCTGAACGACGAGGGCCGCGCGCGCGGGCCTCGACCGCTTCGAGACCGTGTTCGACGATCACCGGGCCTTCCTGTTTTCGAACGCGACGGGGCGCTGTTCCATAACGCGACGTTGGGGTTCTTCGCCGCCGCGCCCGTGGATGCGGGCGAGACGAAGCGCTGGTGGAAGCAGTTGTCGCGCGCCGCCCGGTCGTTCGCGCTCGTCGCCGACACGACCGTCGCGTTGCTCGGCGGCGGCCTGAAGACCAAGCAGAAGATCACCGGCCGCATGGCCGACGCGCTGGCGGAACTCTATCTGCTGTCGTCGATCCTCAAACGCTACCAGGACGACGGACGCCAATGGGCGGACCGCAAGCTCGTGGACTATTGCGCGCAGAATTGCCTGGCGCGGTTCGATATTGCCCTGCGCGGCGTGATGGACAACTTCCCGGTCCGTTGGGCGGCCTGGATCATGGGGCCGCTGGTGCTGCCTTTCGGCGCGCGGCGCCCCGCGCCGGACAAGGACGCCAAGGCCATCGTGCGTCAGGCCCTGGAGCCGGGCGCGTTCCGGGACCGTCTGACCCGCGAGATCTACCTGTCCGAGGATCCGGACGAGGCGGTGGGTCTGCTCGAACTGGCGCTTGCGAAGACCATCGCCAACGAGGAGGCGGAGAAGAAACTGGAGCGCGCGATCCGCAAGGGCGAGGTGCAACGCTTCCATGATCGCGACTGGATCAAGGAGGCGGAAACGAAAAACATCCTGAGCGCCGAGGAAGCCCGCGAGCTGGCGGACTTGCGCGACCTCGTCGCCCGCGTTATCGCCGTGGACGAGTTCCCGGCCGAGGACCTTGCCCGCAACGGGCGGTCCGGCGCCTCTTCCAATCAGCACCTGGCCGCCGAGTAGAACGCCCTCATGCCCATCACCATTCCCGAGCTGAAAGACTGGACGTTCGCGGTCGACTTCGAGCGCATCGCCTGGGCCATCGCCGATCGCGAGGGCGAGAGCATGAACGCGCTGGGGCGCCGCCCCACCGAGGAGCTGGAGAAGATCGTCTCCGCCGTCGAGGGGGCCGAGGCGGGCGAGATCAAGGGCCTGGTCCTGATCAGCGCCAAGGACACGAGCTTCATCGCCGGCGCCGACATCAACGAGTTCGACGGCTACGACACCGAGGAGAAGATCAAGGACGCGGTGAAGCAGACGCTGGCGCTGTTCGATCGCATCGAGAACCTGCCCGTGCCCGTGGTTGCGGCCATTCACGGCTATTGCCTCGGCGGCGGGCTGGAGCTGGCGCTGGCCTGCCACTACCGCATCGCCGATCGCGAGGAGGGGACGCGGCTCGGCTTTCCCGAAGTCAAGCTCGGCATCTTCCCCGGCCTGAACGGGACCGTTCGCGCCATTCGCTCGGCGGGGCCGCTCGACGGGATGACCGCCATGCTCACGGGCAAGATGCTGCGCCCGACCGCCGCTCGCGCCATGGGGCTCGTCGATCAACTCGTCCCCACACGGCATAATCTCAGATGGGCCGCGCGCAAGGCGGTCCTCAAGAAGCTCCGGTCCAAGGGCGCGCCCTGGTGGAAGAAGCTCATGGCGAAGCAGCCGGTGCGCGGCCTCCTTGCCAAGCAGATGCGCGAGAAGACCGCGGCGAAGGTACGCGAGGAGCACTATCCCGCCCCGTTCCGGCTGATCGACCTGTTCGAGACCTGCGGCGACGATCCCGAAGCGATGCGCCTCGCAGAGACGGAGATGTTCGCGCCGCTGATGGTGAGCGATGCCTCGCGCAATCTCCGCCGCGTGTTCAAGCTGTCGGAGATGCTGAAGGCCGATGCGCCGAAGGACGCCTTCAAGCCGCGCAAGGTGCACGTCATCGGCGCCGGAACCATGGGCGGCGACATCGCCGCCTGGTGCGTCGCGTGCGGCATGCAGGCGAGCCTGCAGGATCTCGACGAAGCGCAGATCGGCAAGGCGCTGTCGCGGGCGACGAAGCTCTTCAAGAAGCGCGTGCGCGGCAAGACCGCCTTCGACTCCGCCGTGGCGCGCCTGATCGCGGACCCGGACGGCAAGCAGATCAAACATGCGGACGTGATCATCGAGGCCGTCGCCGAAAGGCTCGACGTGAAGCAGACGCTCTTCGTGGACATCGAAGGCAAGGCCAAGCCCGGCGCGGTGCTGGCGACGAACACCTCGTCGCTGAAGCTCGAGGAGATCGCCGCGCCGCTGAAGGACCCGGGGCGCCTCGTCGGCATTCACTTCTTCAATCCCGTGGCCCAGCTGCCGCTGGTCGAGGTGGTCCGGGGCGACGCGACCCGCGCGGAGGAGATCGGCAAGGCTTGCGCCTTCGTGACGGCGATCAACAAGCTTCCGCTGATCGTCAAGAGCTGCCCGGGCTTCCTCGTGAACCGCGTGCTCGCGCCCTACATGATGGAAGCCGTGCGGCTCTATCAGGAGGGCCAGCCGCGCGAGAAGATCGACCAAGCCGCGTTGAAATTCGGCATGCCCATGGGCCCCATGGAGCTGATGGACATGGTCGGCCTCGATATCTGCAACAAGGTGGGCGAGGAACTGTCCCTGGCCCCTGAGGGCGAAGGCTCCCGCGACAACGTCCTCGCCAGTCTCGTCAGCCAAGGCAAGCTCGGCAAGAAGACGGGGCGGGGCTCTACGAATGGGAGGATGGCAAGCCGAAGCGCGAGCCCATGGACTTCTCCGATACGGAGCTGACGCGCTTGGGCGAGAAGCTGGTCGCGCCGCTCCTGGCGGAAGCCGCGCGCGCGGAGGCCGAAGGCGTGGTCGCCGACGCCGATCACGTCGATGCCGGGGTCATCTTCGGCACCGGGTTCGCGCCGTTCCGCGGCGGCCCGCTCCATTACGCCAAGACCAAGGACGCCGCCGGGTCCGACCAGGCCGCGGCATGACGCACACATGATGCTGCAGATGATGCGCATAGGGCCGGAAGGAACGAGATGACGAAAACGGAATTGCGTCGCGTTGCGGTATTGGGCGGTGTCAGGACCCCGTTCTGCCGGTCCCATACGGCGTATGCGGAACTTTCCAATCTCGACATGCTGACGACGGCGCTGACCGGGCTCGCCGAGCGCTTCTCGTTGGGCGGGGCGCATATCGACGAGGTGGTGGGCGGCGCGGTGGTCACCCACGCCAAGGATTGGAACCTCGCCCGCGAAGCGGTCATCGGCAGCCCCTTGGCGCAGACCACGCCGGGCATCACCATGATGCAAGCCTGCGGCACCAGCCTTCAGGGGGCGCTCGGCCTCGCGGCCAAGATCGCGACCGGCCAGATCGAGTGCGGGATCGCCATGGGCTCCGACACGACGAGCGATGCGCCGATCGTGTTCCAGAAGAAATTCGCCAAGCGCCTCGTCGCAGCGTCCCGGGCCAAGAGCTGGGGCCAGCGCCTCGCCGCGTTCAAGGGCATGAGCCCCGGCGAACTCGCGCCGCTCCCGCCCGATACGCGCGAACCGCGCACCGGCCTCGGCATGGGTGAGCATTGCGAGCTGATGGCCAAGGAATGGGGCATCTCCCGCGAGGACCAGGATCTTCTCGCCTACGAGAGCCACAAGAAGGCCGCCGCCGCCTATGACAGCGGCTTCATGGACGATCTCGTGATCCCGTGCGCCGGCGTGTTCCGCGACAACAATATCCGCGAGGACATTTCGCTTGAGAAGATAGCCGAGCTGAAGCCGGTCTTCGACAAGCAGGGCGGCACCATTACGGCCGCGAATTCGACACCGTTAACGGACGGCGCCGCCACGGCGCTCCTGGCGAGCGAAGAATGGGCGGATTCCCGCGGAATTCCGGTTCAGGCTTATTTAACTTTGGGTCGTACTTCTGCCGTAGACTATGTCGAAGGTGAAGGGCTCTTGATGGCGCCGACTGTTGCTGTTAGCGACCTGCTGCAGCAAGCTGGCCTTGCTCTTCAAGACTTCGACTATTACGAGATTCACGAAGCTTTTGCTGCACAGGTACTCGCGACGTTGAAGGCATGGGAGTCGGAGACTTATTGCCGCGACAGGTTGGGGCGGGACGCGCCTTTGGGCTCGATCGACAGGACGAAGTTGAACGTCGAGGGCTCGTCAATCGCGATCGGGCACCCTTTTGCCGCCACAGGGGCGCGAATCCTGGCAGTTTTAGCCAAACTCCTGCATAATGGAGGTCGTAAAAGAGGTTTGATTTCAGTGTGTACCGCCGGAGGCATGGGCGTCGCCGCGATCCTGGAAGGGGTCGGAACGCCAAGCCCGGCGGGTGCGGTATAGAACGAGAGCGCACGAATCTAAGTGCTCCACCGCCGGATCAAGTGCCGGGTCCAACGAGGCCCGTCGGGGACAGGGAGTAACTGTGACACTGCCGAGGCGCGGCTCGCGATCCGCGTCTGACCCATGACGGAGGTTCTTATGCGGCACCATGTTTTCTCTGCGGCGATCGGTTTGGGCCTGGCCGCCGCTTTGCTTCCGGCGAGCGCCACCAGTGCACAGGCGGGCGATCCCAGCGGCTATTGGCGCAAGGCCAATCAAGGTCAGTTTCCGGCCAAGATGCAGCTCTATCGCTGCGGCGGCCGATCCATCTGCGTGAAGATCGCCTGGCTGCAAAATCCCCGCGACAGCAAAGGCCGCGTGCTGCAGGACGTGCGGAACGTCAATCCGTCTCTGCGGGGGCGTACCATCGAGGGCATGCACATCATTCGGGGCATGCAGCAGGCGAGTGCCAATCAGTGGAAGGGCACCGTCTACAACCCGGAAGATGGCAAGACCTATTCGGCGACCGTGACGCTGGTATCGTCGGGGAAGATCGTCCTGAAGGGGTGCGTCGCATCCTTCCTCTGCCGCGAACAGGTTTGGTTGCGCACGTCCGCGCCGCCGTCGCGCGAGGAGGAGAAGAAGCCGGAGCCTCAGGTCGAGGCCAAGGCAGAGCCTGAAGCGAAACAAGCCAGCGCCGACACGTCGGCCCGCAGCGGCACTTCGGACAGTGAAGCGACCGCTGCCGCTTCGGCCAGCAGTGTGGCCAATGCCGAGGTGCTCGCGCCTGCCGAGCAGCAGGACCTGCAGCCGGGCTATCAATATCTCGAAGGCTCCAAGACCAAACAGGACCCGGAGGGTTTCTCCGGCGAGAGCGTGTCGAGCATGTTCTCCATGGCGACGCCGCTTGAGTCCGGCAGCGCACAAACGGCCACCCGTTCGACACCGGCACCCGCGCGAGAAGCGCCGGCAGGACGGCAGGCCGCGGTGCCCCCGGCACAGGCGCCGGAGCCAGCGCCGCAGGAGACGGAGACGGCCGACCCGGCAACGGAGCCGGCGCCATCGCAATCTGCCGAAGCGCCGCCGTCGGAGGAATACGCCGAACCGCAGACGGAGGCGGACATCGAAGCTGGCCAGGGCGAAAGGCTGACCTGGCGGGAGCGGCGCCAACTGCGCCGTCAGAGGCGTCTGAAGGAATTGCAGGCGCAAGGCCAGAATAATCTCATTCCCTGGCTGCGTTAGGTTCGGGGGGCCGAGCGCGGGCTCGATGGCTTGGCATCCGCGCCAATGCCGCCGGAGCCAGTGCGGTTCGGACGCAGGTCTAACCCGGCCTCTTCTAGCCCGACCTCTCGGCGCGCAGCGCCTTCTTCGACAGTTTGCCGATCATTGTCTTTGGCAGTTCGTCGCGCAGCTCGATCGCCGTCGGCAGTTCGAGCTTTGAGAGCTTCGGCCGCAAGAACGTCATGAGGTCGACGACCGTCGCAAGGCTGTCCTCGTGCAGGCGGACATAGGCCTTTGGCGCTTCGCCGCGATAGGCGTCCGGGATACCGACGACGCAGCATTCGGCGACGGCCGGGTGTTCGTACAGAGCGTCTTCGATGCGGCGCGGATAGACCTTGAAGCCGGCGCTGTTGATCATGTCCTTGATGCGGTCGACGATGAAGATGAAGCCGTCCTCGTCCATGTAGCCAACGTCTCCCGTACGGAAGAACGGACCGACGAACGCCTCCGCCGTCTCCTCGGGCTTGTTCCAATAGGCGCTCATGACTTGCGGACCGGAGATGCAGATCTCGCCCGGCTCGCCCATGGGCATCTCCTGGGCCGGGTTCTCGAGCGACCGTATGGCGATGTCGGTGCGGGGCAGGGGGAGCCCGATCGAACTGTCCTTGCACGAGTCGAACGGATTGCACGTGGCCACCGGCGAGGTTTCGCTGAGGCCGTAGCCCTCCACGAGCGAACCGCCGATCAGCTTCTCGAACCCCTTCTTGACCTCCATCGGCAAGGCCGCGCCGCCCGAGATGCAGAACTGCAGCGAACTGAGGTCGAAACGCTCGATATTGCGGTGATGCAGCAGCGCTTGAAACAAGGTTCGCACGCCGGGCATCACCGTGGGGCGCAGCGTGCCGATGAGTTTCAGAACCCGGCGCAGCTCGAATTTCGGCATGAGGATGAGCTCCATGCCGCTGGCGATCCCGAAGGTCATCACCGTCGTCATGGCGAACACGTGGAAGAGCGGGAGCACGCCCACGACCCGGTCCACGACGTCCGGAGGACGTTGGCCCCACATCCGCACCTGCGATGTGTTGATGAAGATGTTGGCGTGGCTGAGCATGGCGCCCTTGGGCGTGCCCGTCGTGCCGCCCGTATATTGCAGGACGGCGACGGCCTCGGGCTTGACGTCCGGCCGCGTGAAGCGGCCGTCATTGGCAAGAAGATCGCGCTCGCGGACGATCTGGCGCCGCTGGCGCGAACGGCCCACCTTGGCGAGGCGGACCTTGCGCGTCAGCTTAAGCGCGACCTGCTTCAGCTTCGGCAGCAGCGATGCGAAGTCGGCGACCACGGCCTTCAGCAACCTGCCGTCGGCCAGCAGGGGCTCGATCTTCCCGAAAAGGAGCTCCAGGTCGAGCGTCACCATGATCTCGGTCCCGCTGTCCCGAATCTGGAACCCGATCTCCTCGACGCTGTAGAGCGGGTTGAAGTTCACGACCGTCCCGCCGGCTTTGAGTATCCCGAAGTAGTAGATCAGGTAGGTCGGAGAATTCGGCAGCAGCAGTCCGACTCGGGTGCCCTCGCGCACGCCGAGAGCGGCCAGGCCCTTCGCGGCCCGATCGGACAGTGCGCCGATTTCCGCATAGGTGAGGCGTCGGCCTTCGAAATACGTGCAGGCCCTTGTGCCGTGGCGCTGAACTGCCTCGTCCAGGAGGGTGTGGACGAGTCCCGGCTCGAACCGGGCCGTCCAGGACAGGCCGGCCGGGTACGATTTCAACCACGGTCGGTCCCGGGGAGCCGTTGCGGCCTCGATTGCCGCTGGATTTGCCTTGACGGCCATCTGCGTGACAGTAATTTGCCTTGCCAATCGGCGGGTTAGCTGGCTCGCGCCATGCTTTCGGGGAGGCAATTCGCCGCAAGCCCCGATTCTTGTATTATTGTAACACGGGGTTGGCACAGCGCGTGCTCACGCACATATGGGGCCCACAGATTATGCTGAAACGAAGGCGGGGGCAGGCGCAAAAACGCCCATTTTGTTAGCGATTAGAGCATATAGTATCGGACATCGAGCGAGTATGGCGCGGCTGGACTCGGCCTGTTTTTAAGTCTATTCCATTGCCTGACTTGCCCTCGAACTCGCTATGTTTTAGCCAGGGAACATTATATACGGACCCCTCAACGGGGCAGGGAGAGTGATATGGACGAGGTGGCCACCAAGATCATTGAGATTCTGCGGAAGAATATGAAGGATCCTTCCAAGGAGGTTACGCTCGAGACGCCTCTGAGCGACCTGGAGATCGAGTCCCTCGATCTGGCGGTGATTGTCTTTGATATTGAGGATACCTTCGGAATCGAAATTCCCTATAATGCCAACGAAGAAGTCGAAGCATTTGCGACGGTCGGCTCGGTTGTCGATCGCGTGAAGGGAATTATCGCAGAGTCGAAGGCCTCGGGCGCAGCAGCTTAGACCAGCCCAACCGCTCGGGAGCTTTCCGGGGTATCGGCCAGGCTTGGAGTTACGGCTTAGCACTACATGACACAGTCTAACGGACGCAGGCGCGTCGTGGTCACTGGCCAGGGCGTCGTTACGCCTTTGGGTACGGGCGTGAAAAGTTCTGGTCGGGACTGAAGTCTGGCACTTGCGGGATTCGCGAAGTCCAGAGCTTCGAGACCGACGAGCTCTACATCACCATTGCCGGTGAGGTTCCCGACTTCGACCCCAGAGAGCGCGAGCTGAGCAAGCAGCTCCTGATGGCGGACAAGTACTCGCAATATGCAGGCTGCGCGGCCCGCGAGGCCGTCGAGCAGTCCGGCCTCGAAACGCCGATCAGCGATGAAGATGCCTATCGTACGGCGTGCATCATCGGTTCGGGCGTCGGCGGTCTGACCACGCTCGAATTCTCCTACAAGATGCTCTTCAAGGAGAACAAGCGCGCGACCCACCCGCTGACGCTCCTGAAAGCGATCGGCTCGTCCGCGTCGGCCCATGTCAGCATCGAATACGGCATCAAGGGGCCGACCTTCGGCGTCGTCAGCGCCTGTTCGACCGCGACCCATTCGATCGGTGTCGTTTACCAGATGATTCGCAGCGGCCTGATCGACACCGGCATCGCCGCGCCGCGGAGGCCTCGCTCAACTGGGGCGCCACCCGCGCCTGGCAGGCCATGCGCGTCTTGAGCCCCGACGGGTTGTTTCCCTTCTCCAGACGCGGAACGGAACGGTTCTCGCCGAAGGGTCGGGCATACTCGTTTTGGAAGAATACGAGAAGGCCAAGGCGCGCGGCGCGCCGATCCTGGCCGAGCTCATGGGTTTCGGCATGACGGCGGACGCGGCCGACATGGTGAACCCGTCCATCGACGGCGCCTCGACGGCCATGAAGATCGCGCTGGACGATGCGCAGCTTGCGCCGTCCGATATCGATTACATCAACGCTCACGGGACGGCGACGGCCGTCAACGACGTCAACGAGACCCGGGCGATCAAGCACGTGTTCGGCAACGCGGCCAACAATCTGTCGGTCTCGTCGACCAAGTCCATGCACGGGCACACGCTCGGCGCCTGCGGCGGGATCGAGGCGGCAGCTCCATCAAGGCGATGGAAGAGAATTTCGTGCCGCCCACGATCGGGCTCCAAGAGGCGGACCCGGAATGCGACCTGGACTACACGCCGAATGAAGGCAAGAAGCGCGACGTCAACTACGTGATGTCCAACTCCTTTGCCTTTGGCGGCCTGAACGCCGTGCTCGTGTTCGGCCCGGCGCCGGCTTAGGGCGCTCCGGCAAAGTCCGCAGCCTCTCTGTTCAGTTTTTATCTGCCGACGTCTATCGGCCAAGCCACGCGAAGGCGCGCTGCAAGAACGCATGACCGTCCGCGCGCTGCCATTCGCCATGGGCCATGACCACGCGTTCGGCGGGCCAGCCAAGAACCTTCTCGCGGGCGGCGCGGGCCGGCGCGCGGGTCGTGAAGGACAGCCGCCATTCGCGCGGGGGCCCGGGCTTGCTGAGGGTGATGCCGTCGAGGGCGGCGAGCGGACGCTGCCACCACGACCAGTGCGTTTTCAGAAAGTCGGCGCTGAAGGCTTCGATGAGATCGGCCAGGATCGCGGTTTGCGACGGCCGGTGAAAGAACACCACCTCGTCCATCATGATCGACCCCCGGAACCAGGCCTGATCGATGTCCGGTTGCCAGGCCGCCGGCACGCTGTCCTCAAGCGGCGGTTCGAAGGGCAGCGCCGGAAAGCGCGCGATGGTGGAGGCCGGTCCCCAGAGCTTGGCCTCCGGATAGGCGGCGTGCCATTCGGGCAAATAGAGGTGATGGATCTTGTTGGGGCTGACGAGATGGGCGGTGCGCCCTAACGCATCGGCCTTGCCTTTGAGCGCGGCGTCGAGCTTGACCGGCGACCATACCCATAGATCGTTGTTGCCCAGCCGGGCGATCACCATCCGGGTCGGGTAGGGGAAGCTGTAGAAATCGACGATCGGGCCTTCGGCCAGCCACAAGCGATCGCCGACTTGCTCCAGCATCTTCAGATCAATCCCAATCCTCGGAAGCTCGCGTGACCTTGCTTGCCGACGATGATGTGATCGTGAACGACCACGCCCAAGGGCTTTGCCGCCGCCACGATCTGCTTCGTCATTTCGATGTCGGCGCGCGACGGGGTCGGGTCGCCGCTCGGGTGATTGTGCACCAGCACGATGGCGGTCGCGGAGAGTTCCAGGGCCCGCTTCACCACCTCGCGCACATAGACGGGCGTATGATCGACGGTGCCTTCCTGCTGGATCTCGTCGGCGATGATCTGGTTGCGCTTGTCGAGGAACAGGATGCGAAACTGCTCCTTGGCCTCGAATCCCATGGCCGCGCGGCAATAGTCGAGCACGCCCTGCCAGGACGACAGCACCGGCCGGTCCAGCACTTCGCCCCGCATGAGGCGCAGCGCCGCCGCCCGCACGAGCTTGATCTCCGTCACCGCCGCTTCGCCCAGCCCCGGCACTTCGAGCAGAAGATCGTCGGGCGCGTTCATGGCTTCGGCGAAGGTGCCGAACCGGCTGAGGATGGCCTTGGCCAAGGGCTTCGTGTCCCGGCGCGGCATGGCCCGGAACAGCACGAGCTCCAGAAGTTCGTAGTCGGGGAGGGAATCCGCGCCGCCTTCCCGGAACCGCTTCCGCAGGCGCTCGCGGTGGCCGAGATAATGCGGCTTGCCGGCCTCTTCGAACCCAATATCCGGGGCGGGCGTCTTGCCTTCCGAGCCCGTCTTGTCGTTGGAGCTCATCTTGTCGTTAGCGCTCATGGCGCCGAGTCCCGGTTCATCGCCCCCTTCGAGCGGCGCACGCCTAAGCGCGCACAGGCGGACGATCGAGCCCGTTCGGCGACAGGGTGAAAATCTCGCATCCCGTCTCCGTC
This sequence comes from Methyloceanibacter methanicus, assembly GCF_001723285.1. GTDB lineage: Bacteria > Pseudomonadota > Alphaproteobacteria > Rhizobiales > Methyloligellaceae > Methyloceanibacter > Methyloceanibacter methanicus. The sequence continues at coordinate 148,222 of NZ_LPWG01000012.1, forward strand.
ACGCCGATCGTGTGCTCGTATTGCGCGGACAGCGACCGGTCGCGGGTCACGGCGGTCCAGCCATCGGAGAGGATCTTCACGTGGGGCTTGCCGAGATTGATCATCGGCTCGATCGTGAACAGCATACCGGGCTTGAGCGGCAGTCCTTCGCCCGGCTCGCCATAATGGAGAATGTTCGGCCGGTCGTGGAAGACGCGCCCCAAACCGTGGCCGCAGAAATCGCGCACCACGCCGCAGCGCTCGCCTTCCGCGTAAGCTTGGATCGCATGGCCGATATCGCCGGTCGTCGCGCCCGGCTTGACCGCTTCGATGCCAAGCATCAGGGCCCTGTGCGTCACGTCGAGAAGGCGCTCCGCCGCGCGGGAAATCTTGCCGACCGGATACATGCGGCTGGAGTCCCCATGCCAGCCATCGACGATGAGCGTGACGTCGATATTGAGAATATCCCCCTCGCGCAACGCGCGCGGGCCCGGAATCCCGTGGCAGACCACGTGGTTCAAGGACGTGCAGATCGATTTCGGGAAGCCGCGGTAGTTCAACGGCGCCGGAATCGCGTCGTGGGACATGGCGAAGTCGAACAGCAGGTCGTCCAGCGCCTCGGTGGTGACCCCGGGCTCCACATGGGAGACGAGCATGTCGAGGGCTTCGGCCACGAGCCGCCCAGCCTTCGCCATGCCGGCGAAGGCATCGGGGCCGTGGAGCTTGATTCTGCTGTCGCGCGCTGGCGCGGGCAATTTCGAGATTGGACATTGCTACGGATTATAGGAGGCGTTTCCGCTACAGCTAGTGGCAAATCGCCTCCGGTTCAAGATGGCGCCGTCACGCGGGCGGGGCCGGGGGCCTCAGCGGGATGGGGCGGGGCAGGCTCAGGCCCGCGAGGGAGAGGCTCGAAACCAGCGCCAAAGCCTCGACCCCGGACGCGGTCGCGCGCGGAAGGCCGCCGCATAGGCGGGGTCGATATCTCGCCAGCGCGACGCGTCCGCATCGCCGCGCTGCACGAAATAGACCATGACCGCCCGGCGCCGGCCGCCACCATCCCGGAGAGCGCGGCCAAGTGCTTGGCGCCCCGCGCCGTCACCGAATCCGGGAACTCGGCCAGCCCCGCTTCGCGCATCAAATGCACGTTCTTGATCTCCACGTAGCAGGGCGGGCGCGCCTCGTCTTCGAGCAGGATGTCGATCCGGCTATTGCCGCCATAGCGCACTTCGCGGCGCAAGAGCATAGCCGGAGAGTTCGGGAACGAGGCCGTTTTGAATGGCCGCGGCCACCGCGCCGTTGGGGCTCGACGTGTTGATGCCCACAAGCGTGGCCCGCGCCCGAGATCGACCTCGATCAGTTCCCAAGAGTAGGCCAGCTTCCGTTTGGGATTGTCGGATCGCGACAACCAGACGCGCGCGCCGGGGTCCGCGAGCCCCAGCATCGACCCGGGATTGGCGCAATGGGCCGTGACCGTCTCGCCGGTGACCAGTTCGACGTCGGAGAGAAAGCGCTTGTAGCGCCGGATCAGCCGGCCCTCCACAAGCGGGGCAGAAAACCGCGTAAGGAGCATGGCGCAACCCTAGGAAAGCCTTTGCACCGCAGCAAGCAGCGCCTCCCGGCCATCCCCACTAGACATGGGGGCGAACTTCCCATTCACTCCCGGGCATGATCGAGGAGCCCGGACCGTCCGACACCGTCACCGCCGCTCTCGTTGTGATCGGCGAGGAGATCCTCTCCGGCCGCACGAAGGACACCAACACACCCTATATCGCGGCGCATCTCTCGAACGCCGGCATCGCGCTGCGCGAAGTCCGGATCGTCGCCGATGTCGAGGCCGAGATCGTGGACGCGGTGAACGCGCTTCGGCAGCGCTACGCGTATGTGCTGACGACAGGCGGGATCGGTCCCACCCACGACGACGTCACCACCGATGCGATTGGCCGGGCCTTCGGTGTCCCGGTCGCGATCAACGACGAGGCGGTCGAGGCCATGCGCCTGCAATACCGCCCGGAGGATCTGACCCCGACGCGGCTCAGGATGGCCCGCATTCCCCAAGGGGCGGCGCTGATCCACAATGCGGTCTCGCGCGCGCCCGGCTACATGATCGAGAACGTGATCGTGATGGCCGGCATTCCGGGCGTGATGCAGGTGATGCTGGACGAGGTCATGCCCCGCCTTGCAAAGGGGCGTCCTCTTCAAGCCCGTTCGGTGCGGGTGAGCGCGCCCGAAAGCGAAGTCGCCACGCCGCTCGCCGCGCTGCAGATGGCCTATGCCGATGTACAGATGGGGTCCTATCCGTTCTTCGAGCACCGGCGCTACGGCACCTATCTCGTCCTCCGTTCCGCCGACGACGACAGGCTCGCCGAAGCCCTCGAGGCGCTTTGGCGTCTCATCGCCGAACACGGCTTTGCCGCGAGCCAAGTCGAAGAATCTTAACGCGGCCGTCCAACGCGACACGATTCGAATCATCTCGGGCCGCGATTTGCCCGTCTCTCAAAGCTGTGGAAATTTCTGCGCCGCGAGGCCCTTTGGCACGTCCGGTGCGCCCATTTCTGACACAGGCGCCCATGCGATTCGCACGGACGCCGCCATGGCGAGAGGCCCTCGGCCCGGCTGTGCGGCGCACGATACCGGCCGGCGCATGTACGTTCGCCGCAAGGGCCGTGTGCACACGACCGAAAGTCACACAGGCTTATTGTGCGTATACGGATTGTCGAACGTGGATGTGGCAGTTCTGCCGCCGCGCCGGCGTCCGCCGCGGCTCCTGCCGTCCTTGGGGCTGGAGCGAGGGCGGTGCGCGGCTCACGTCCGCGAAAAAACCATCTGTACACGAACGAACAGGGAGTGCTGACGAGGGAAAGCGCCCGGTTCTCCGTTGCGGCTAGGCCGGGACGTTGCGGCCCGCCTCGCATGGCTTCCGCCGAGGACGGAGCGCGCTGTCAGCCATTTTCCGGCCGCGGGAGACGCCTTCGTAAGTCGTTGATTTTAAGCAATAAAAAAGGCGCAAGGACCAGCGTCCCCGCGCCTTTCTTCCAGGTTGTCGCGAAACGTCAGGCGGTCTTTTTGGCCCGCTTTTTGGCGACGGTTTTCTTCTTCGCGACCCGCTTTTTTGCAGGGGCGCTCTTCTTCACAGTCCGCTTCTTCGCTGCCGCGGTCTTGCGGACGGTCTTCTTCTTCGCCGGCGCTTTCTTCTTGGCGACCCGCTTCTTCGCAGGGGCCCTCTTCTTCACAACCCGCTTCTTTGCAGCCGTGGTCTTGCGGACGGTCTTCCGCTTGGCCGGTGCTCTCTTCTTCGCGACGGTCTTCTTCTTCGCGACGGTTTTCCTTTTCGCCGGCGCCTTCTTTTTCGTTGCGGTCTTCTTCTTTGCTACTGCCATTTCTAGATCCCTTCCTATCGGGTGGCTGGCTAATCGGATGACACTAAAACTACACCCTAACTACACCCGCTCGTCGATCCGCACGTATCGCATTTGAGGCACGTTCCGTTTCGAACGAGAGTGAAGTTCCCGCATTCTCCACATGCTTCCCCTTCATAACCTTTAACGCGCGCTTCGGCGACGAGGGCCGACGCGCCCCGCTGGGCCAGAGCCTCGACGGCAAGGGCGACATGCTCGACCGTTTCGGACGCCGTGGTTTCGAGAGAGGCCGTGGTCAGACCAGTCGATTTGGAATCGGATTCCTCGTCGACCTCGTCCTCGATCATCCGGACCTGCGCCGTTGCCGATCGCGCCTCTCCCGTGACGGAGTGGGAGCGTTCGCCAAGCCGTCCCCGCGTGAAGCCCGGCGACACCAGCATCTCCGGGCGCGGTTCGCCTTGGGCGGCATCGCCCGAGCCGACCGTGGTGCTGCCGATTTCGTTGGGATCGACATGCGCGAGTTCGTAGCGGCCGAGATAGGACACCGCCAGTTCCCGGAACAGGTAGTCGAGGATGGAGGTGGCGTTCTTGATGGCTTCGTTGCCGCGCACGGGACCGGCCGGTTCGAAGCGGGTGAAGGTGAACGCATCCACGAATTCGTCGAGCGGCACGCCGTATTGCAGGCCCACCGACACTGCGATGGCGAAATTGTTCATCAGCGACCGGAAGGCGGCGCCTTCCTTATGCATGTCGATGAAGATCTCGCCCAAGCGGCCGTCGTCGTATTCGCCGGTCCTGAGATAGACCTTGTGGCCGCCGACCACGGCCTTTTGCGTATAGCCCTTGCGCCGGTCGGGCAGGCGCTCGCGCTCGGCCCTTGTGCGCATCCGCTCGATCACCCGCTCCACGACGCGTTCGGCGACTACCGTCGCACGCTGGATGGAAGGCTGATCGGAGGACACAGCGGACAACACCTCGTCCTGCTCCTCCTCTTCGTCGGCCAGGAGCTGCGCATTCAGCGGCTGGGACAGCTTGGAGCCGTCGCGATAGAGCGCGTTGGCTTTCAAGGCCAGACGCCAGGACAGGAGATAGGCCGCCTTGCAGTCCTCGACCGAGGCATCGTTCGGCATGTTGATGGTCTTGGAGATGGCGCCGGAGATGAAGGGCTGCGCCGCCGCCATCATCCGGATATGGCTCTCCACGGACAGAAAGCGCTTGCCCTTGCGCCGCAGGGGCTCGCGCAGTCGAACACCGGCAGATGCGCGGGGTCGAGACCTGGCGCGCCTTCGAGGGTCATGGCGCCGCAGGCATACTCGTTCGCCGCGTCGATATCGGCCTTGGCGAAGCCGATCTCCGCCAGGAGGTCGAAGTCGGGCTGGTCGAGCCGGTCGGGGCTGAGGCCCAGCGTCTGCGTGCAGAAGTCCTCGCCGAGGGTCCACTTGTTGAACACGAACTTGATGTCGAAGGCCGAGGCGACCGCCTTTTCGACCGTCTCGAGCTTGTCTGGTGTGAAGCCTTTTGCGGCGAGGGACTCCAGGCTGACGCCCGGCGCCCCGTCGAGCGAGCCGCGGCCCACCGCGTATTCGATGATCTGCTTGATCTCGGCCTCGTCATAGCCGAGCGCCTCGAGTGCCTGCGGCACCATGCGGTTGATGATCTTGAAGTAGCCGCCGCCGGCCAGCTTCTTGAACTTCACGAGGGCGAAGTCCGGCTCGATGCCCGTCGTGTCGCAGTCCATCACGAGCCCGATCGTGCCGGTGGGCGCGATGACCGTGGCTTGCGCGTTGCGGTAGCCGTATTGGCGCCCGAGCTCCAACGCCTGATCCCAGGCGCGCATGGCATGGGTGAGGAGGCGCGGATCGGGGCACGCCGCCTGATCGAGGGGCACCGGCGGGGTCGACAGGTCCTCGTAGCCGTACGGCTCGCCCCGCGAGGCACGCGCATGGTTGCGGATGACCCGCAGCATGCTTTCGCGGTTCGCCTCGAAGCCGGGGAACGTTCCGAGCTCGCGCGCCATCTCCGCGCTCGTGGCGTAGGCCACGCCGGTCATGATCGCGGTGAGCGCGCCGCCGAGCGCGCGGCCCTCGTCGCTGTCGTAAGGAATGCCCGAGGCCATCAGCAGCCCGCCGATATTGGCGTAGCCCAGCCCCAGCGTCCGGTACTCGTAGGAGAGCTGCGCGATCTGGCGCGAGGGGAACTGCGCCATGGTGACGGCGATCTCGAGCACCACCGTCCACAGCCGGACCGCATGCTCGTAGCTCTCGATATCGAAGCTGCCGTCCCCGGCCCGGAACGCCATCAGATTGAGCGAGGCGAGGTTGCAGGCCGTGTCGTCCAGGAACATGTATTCCGAGCACGGGTTCGAAGCGTTGATGGCGCCCGCGGCAGGGCAGGTGTGCCAGTCGTTGATCGTCGTGTGGAACTGGATGCCCGGGTCCGCGCACGACCAGGCGGCATAGCCGACCTGATCCCAAAGCTCACGGGCCTTGAGAGTCTTGGCCACGCCGCCCGTCTTGCGGAGGATCAGGTTCCAGTCGCCGTCTTCCTCGACCGCGGTCAGGAATTCGTCGGTGACGCGTACGGAGTTGTTCGAGTTCTGTCCGGCGACCGTGCGATAGGCCTCCGAGTCCCAGTCCGTGTCGTAGATGGGGAACTCGATCGAGGTGTAGCCCTGGCGCGCGAACTGGATGATCCGCCGGATCATGCTGTCGGGCACCTTGGCCTTGCGCGCAGTCTTGACCTCGCGCTTCAGCGCCGGGTTCTGTTTCGGATCGAAGCAGCCGTCATTGTCGCTATCGCAGTTGACGCAAGCGCGCAGGACCGCGTTCAGCCGTTCGGAAAGGACCTTGGAGCCCGTGACGAGCGCCGCCACCTTCTGTTCTTCGATGACCTTCCAATTGATGTAGGACTCGATGTCCGGATGGTCGATGTTCACCACGACCATCTTGGCCGCGCGGCGCGTGGTGCCGCCGGACTTGATCGCGCCGGCCGCCCGGTCGCCGATCTTCAAGAAGCTCATCAGGCCCGACGACTTGCCGCCGCCCGAAAGGGGTTCGTTCTCGCCGCGCAGCCGCGAGAAATTGCTGCCGGTGCCCGAGCCGTATTTGAACAGGCGCGCCTCGCGCACCCACAGATCCATGATGCCGTTCTCGTTGACGAGGTCGTCGTCGATCGACTGGATGAAGCAGGCGTGGGGCTGGGGATGCTCGTAGGCAGACTCGGAGGCCTTCAGAATGCCGGTCTCGAAGTCCACGTAGTAATGGCCCTGGCTCGGACCATCGATGCCGTAGGCCCAGTGCAGGCCCGTGTTGAACCATTGAGGGCTGTTGGGCGCGCCCATTTGCTTGGCCAGCATGAAGCGCATCTCGTCGAAGAAGGCCTCCGCGTCGTCCTCGGACGAGAAATAGCCGCCCTTCCAGCCCCAATAGGTCCAGGTGCCCGCCAGACGGTCGAAGACCTGCGTCGCGTCGGTCTCGCTGCCGAACCGCTCCTCTTCCGGCAAGGCCTCCAGAGCGTCGGTGTCGGGGACGGAGCGCCACAGCCAGGAGGGGACCGAATTCTCTTCGACGCGCTTCAGCTTGGCGGCGACGCCCGCTTTACGGAAATATTTCTGGGCGAGGATGTCCGCCGCGACCTGACTCCAATGAGCCGGGACCGAGAACTCCTCCAGAGCAAAGACGACCGACCCGTCCGGGTTCTGATCTCGCTCGCGCTCTGGCGAAACGCGATGCCTTCGTAAGGAGATTGTCCGTTCTCTGTAAAACGTCGTTGAATCCGCATTTTAGCTCATGCCCCTTCCGTGAATTTCGGCCCCAAATCGTGCGCTCTGTGCGAACTTTCAGACTGGGCCGATTCGAACGCGGCAGGCAACAGCCGCATCAACATATTGTTGTCCAGGGGTTACGATAACACTAAACCCTGTGGGTTGTGGGGTGAAAACCGTGTGGACAGCCTTTGGATGAATGGCGGGGCCCATACGGAAAACTGCCAAAAAACCGTCATTTGCATCCTCGGATGCCCGCGTGCACGGCCACGGACGCCGAATCCGGTCGCAGTGTATAACGTGTTGACGACCACAAGATATATGGGGTCGGCCGCACCAAAAATCCCGTCCCGATCCGTAGAACGCCGTGCGCCACCATGCCGTCTTGAGCCGCTGGACAGGGGCCCCGCGCGCGGGCCATAGTCGACTTTAGCGCACTGCACAATTTCGTGGCTGAGACGCAGACATCCAAGGGCGAAGGCTGTTCATGGGACTCTTCAGTGACCTGTTCACGTGGTGGCACGGCGACACGCTGGGAACGCGCCTGTACACGTGGCGCAAGGGCGAGCGCGTCGGCGAAGACGGCCTCGGCAACGTCTATTACCGGGAGCGGAACGGCACGCGGCGCTGGGTCATCTACAAGGATCTCTCCGAGGCCTCCCAGATCCCGCCCGGCTGGCACGCCTGGATCCACTTCATCACCGACGAGCCGCCGAGCGATGAGGATTACAAGCCGCGTCCGTGGGAAGAGGCCCACCGGCCCAATCTCACCGGAACTTACGAAGCCTATCGGCCCCCGGGCTCCGTGATGCGGCCGCGCGTGCACGAGCAACCGCTCGATTACGAACCCTGGTCTCCGGACTCCGCGTAGAGCCAAGCCATGCACGGCCCCATCACCGATCCCATCGCGCCGCCCAGGCCGTCTCGCACGGACGCCCGCGTGCTGCAGCGGTGGTCCGCCTCCGATTTCGCCAAGAACGGCCGCTTCATTCACGACATGGCCGGTCCCATCTTCGCGCTTCTCGCGCCCAAGCCCGGCGAGCGGATCTTGGACCTCGGCTGCGGCGACGGCACGCTGACGGCGGAAATCGAGGCCGCGGGCGCCGACGTTCTCGGGATCGACGCCAGCGAGGAACTCCTGGCGGTTGCGCGCATGAAAGGGCTGTCGGTGAAGAAGATCGACGCCCACGCCCTCGACTACGTCCAGGAATTCGACGCCGTGTTCTCCAATGCGGCGCTGCATTGGATGCAGGCGCCCGATCTCGTGATCGAGGGCGTCGCGCGCGCGCTCCGCCCCGGCGGCCGGTTCGTTGGAGAGCTCGGCGGACACGGCAACGTCGCCGCGATCGCCACGGCCATCCGGGCCGTCGTGAAGGCGCGCGGCGGCGATCCGGAGCACGCGGTGCGCTGGTACTTCCCCACGATGGAGGAATACGGTGCGCTTCTGTCGGCGCATGGTTTCGCCGTCCGGGAGATGGCCCTCATACCGCGATCGACGCCGCTCAAGGCGGATATGCAAGGGTGGCTCGGAACGTTTTGCCGCTTCTTCTTCGACCAGTTCGAGGAGCCCGAGCGCAGCGCCGTCTTGGCGGAAGTGCTCGAACTGCTGAAGCCCTCGCTCTGCGATACGGAAGGCCGCTGGACGGTGAACCACATCCGCCTCCGCTTCAGCGCCGAGCGCAGTCCAGGTGAATAAACGCCTAGGAAAGCTGAGGCATCTATGTCACACCGTTGCCTCAATGATCGCCCACGCGTTCGGTGATACGGGAATCGCTTTCGCCGGCTAGGTAGGCTTGGGTGCTGTGCCGGGCGCGATCCCGGCGGCAGGAGGTGAGCGCATAGATGCAGGCTGAGGGGAGTTATAGGGGACGGCGACTGGCTGGGCGCGCCGTGTTGGCCGCGCTTGCGACCTGCGGGCTGTTTCTCGCCGACACGTCTGTTTGCGCCGCGCAGATCAAGAACGAAGTCGCCGTCTTCGCCGCGTTGGACAAGGTCACCGGCCGGATCCAACATCTGGAGATTCCGATCAATCAGACGGTCGCGTTCGGCGCCCTCAAGGTGACGCCGCGGATCTGCAATTCCCGTCCGCTCACCGAGAAGCCCGACACCGCCTCCTTCGTCGAGGTGGACGAGGTGAAGCTCACCGGCGAACAGCAGCGCATCTTCACCGGTTTGGATGTTTGCCGAGAGGCCCGGGGCTTCACGCCGTCGAGCATCCCGTGTTCGACGTCTGGCTCACAAGCTGCAAGAACCCGATCGGCGGACAGCCTGCCGAGAGTGCCGAGACCGAGGGGACCGAGGCCCCGGCGGAAGCCGCGGCGTCAGAGCCTGCCGCACCGGCTCCCGCCGCACGGCCGCCTGCGGCGGCACCGCCAGCCCGCCGGGCTTCGCCGCCTCCGGCCGCAAGGCCCGCGCAGCCGGTCCTCCCCTGGCTGCGGCGCTAGGTTGAGGCGCTCTGCCTGACAGGCAGGCACCAGCGAACGTTGCGTCTAGGCTACCTGCGCGTTCCGGGCTTCATGCCGTCGATCACTCCGTCTTGGACGCGAGGCCAACCAGCCGCAGGATCTCTGTAGGCGGTGTGCCGGCAGGAAGCGCGGCAAACGCGTTCGCACGGCTGCGATTGTCCTGGCCGCGGTCCAAGGCATCCTCCAAGCGCCGCTGGAACGCCTGACGGCTGATCTCGACGGCGCCGAACCGCGCCAGATGGTCGGTGATGAACTGCGTGTCGAGCAGGGTGAAGCCACCATATTTCAACCGGGCAATCAGATAGACCAGGGCGATCTTGCTGGCGTCCCGCGCTCTGGAGAACATGCTTTCGCCGAAGAACGCCCGGCCGAGATGGACGCCGTAGAGACCGCCGGTCAGCTCGCCGTCCTGCCAGACTTCGACGGTATGGCAATGGCCGAGGGCGAACAGCTCCCGATAGAGGCTGCGGATGCGCCCGTTGATCCAGGTGCTGCGGCGTCCCGCCCGCGGCTCGGCGCAGCCTTCGATCACGGCATCGAAGTCGTTGTCGATTCTGACCTCGAACGTGGCCCGGCGAATGGTCCGCGCGAGGCTCTTGGGGATGTGAACCGCATCCAGCGGCAGGATTCCGCGGCGCTCCGGTTCGATCCAATAGAGCGCGTTGTTGTCCGCGCTCTCCGCCATCGGGAAGATGCCGCACGAATACGCCTTCAGCAGAACCTGCGGCGTGATCTCGATCATGACGTCGTCGAGAGAGGTCATGGTGCAACAATCCCCGACGAATGATCGCCTGGCAACAAGTGACGACTTGGCAATGCCGGGTTTCTACCGTTCGCCGTTGGGCGCCAAATGGTCTTCCAGCCAATGGATGTCGTAATGGCCGTCGACGATATCGGGCTCCTGAATGAGCGACGAGAACAGGGGAATGGTTGTCTCGATGCCATCGACCACGAATTCTCCCAGCGCGCGCTTGAGCCGCATCAGACATTCGTTGCGGGTCCGGGCGTGCACGATCAGCTTCCCGATCAGACTGTCATAATAGGGAGGGATGGTGTAGCCCGCATAGGCGCCTGAATCGACACGTACCCCAAGGCCGCCCGGCGGATGGAAATGGGTGATCGTGCCAGGAGAGGGCCGGAAGGTGAGCGGGTTCTCCGCGTTGATGCGGCACTCGATGGCGTGGCCGTCGAAGCGCACGTCCTCCTGACGGATCGACAGCGGAGCGCCCGAGGCAATCCGGATCTGCTCGATGACGAGATCGAGTCCCGTGACCATTTCCGTCACCGTGTGCTCCACCTGGAGCCGCGTTGTCATTTCGATGAAGTAGAACTCGCCGTTCTCGTAGAGGAACTCCACGGTGCCCACGCCGCGGTAGCGGAGCGTGCGCATGGCATTGGCGACGATCTCGCCGATCCGGACACGTTCGCTCTCGTTGAGCGCGGGCGAGGGGGCCTCTTCCCAGAGCTTCTGGTGCCGCCGCTGCAAGGAGCAATCGCGCTCGCCGAGGTGAATGGCGTTGCCGTTCCCGTCGGCGAGGACCTGCACCTCGATATGGCGCGGCTTGGCGAGATATTTCTCGAGATACACGGTGTCGTCGCCGAACGCCGCGCGGGCTTCGTTGCGCGCCGTGCTGAGCGCGGCCTCGAGTTCGTAATCGAAATGGGCCAGCTTCATGCCGCGCCCGCCGCCGCCGGCCGAGGCCTTCACCATCACGGGGTATCCGATTTCCTCGGCGATGCCTTTCGCCGTCTCGATATCCGTCACGGGTCCGTCCGAGCCGGGCACGACGGGAATGCCGAGGGACTTCGCGGTCTCCTTGGCCTTGATCTTGTCGCCCATCAGCCGCACGTGCTCGGCCGTCGGACCGATAAACGTAATTCTGTGTTCCTCGAGAATTTCGGCGAAGCGCGCGTTCTCGGCCAGGAAGCCATAGCCTGGATGAACCGCATCGGCACCGGTGATCTCGCAGGCTGCGACGATCGCGGGAATGTTGAGATAGCTGTCCTTGGCCTGGGGCGGGCCGATGCACACGCTTTCGTCGGCGAGGCGGACATGCATCGCGTGCGCGTCCGCCGTCGAATGGATCGCGACGGTCGAAATACCGAGCTCCTTGCAAGCCCGCTCGATGCGAAGCGCGATCTCTCCCCGGTTGGCGATCAGGATCTTGTCGAACATTTGCGTCTGACGGTTCCTACTCGATCACGATGAGGGGTTCGCCGTATTCCACCGGCTGACCGTCCTCGACAAGGATCGCCGTGACCTTGCCGGCGCGGGGCGAAGGGATGTGGTTCATCGTCTTCATCGCTTCGATGATGAGAAGCGTTTGGCCGGCGGTGACGCTGCTGCCGACCTCGACGAACGCGGTGGCGCCCGGCTCCGGAGAGCGATAGGCCGTCCCCACCATCGGCGAGGTCACGGCATCGGGATGCGCGCCTGCCTCTTCGGACGCAGCGGCTCGCTTCGGTTCGGATGGCTCCGGTGCCGATACGGGCGCCGCGGCGACGGGAGCCGCGGTGACGTTGACGCTTCGCGCCACCCGGAAGCGACGTCCGTCAAGTTCGATCTCGATTTCCGTCAAGCCGGTTTCATCCAGGAGCGTGGCGAGCTCCCGGATGAGATCCGTATCGAGGCTTCCCCCGTCTTTACTCATTGGCGTCCTTTCATTGTCGTCGTCCTGCTAGGCGCCGGAACGCGCGGAGGCAAGAGCCTCGATCGCGAGTTCGTAGCCGAGTCCACCGAAACCGCAGATTACCCCCTTCGCGGCCTGGGAAATATAGGAGCGGTGGCGGAACGGTTCGCGGGCGAAGATATTCGAGAGATGGACCTCGACGACAGGGACTTCGCACGCGAGCAACGCATCGAGCATGGCGATCGAGGTATGGGTGTAAGCGCCGGCGTTTACGATCAGGCCGGAGGCCTTCGTCCGGGCCTCCTGGATCCAGCCGACGAGCTCACCTTCCGTGTTGCTCTGCCGGAAGTCCACCGTAAGACCCAACGCTTGCGCCTTGCGCACGCAACGCTGCTCCAGATCGGCGAGAGTCTCGGTCCCGTAGACCGCCGGTTCGCGCGTGCCAAGGAGATTCAGGTTCGGGCCGTTCAAGACATAGATCGGGTTGGCCATGGTTCATTCCCGGTAGGCGATCCAGGGGAGTAACGGCCCCGGCCGGCGGATGGGACGGACGCGCGCGCAGAACTCGCAAAGAACATTGCGGTAGGGCGCCGTTTATCAGCTTTTTCGCAACGGAGCAAAAGCCGAGAGGACCCCGATACGCGCCGTCGCGGATCGGGGCCGTTTTGAGGATCGGCGGACCGGCCTCAGCAGGACGTCTTGCAGCCGTTCTTCCGGATGATCGCGACGTTCTCGACCAACTGGTCGTAGAGATCGTCCGGGGCTCCCGGAATGGTGCGGTCCCCGATCAGGTAGAGCGGGGTGCCCTGCAGGCCGAGCTCTTGGGCCAGCCCATGGGCCTCGTCCAGGGCGTCGGCGACCTCCTGGCTCTCCATGTCCTTCTCGAGCTGCGGCACGTCCAGTCCGAGCTCGTTGGCGATGCGGAGCACCTTCTCCTTGTTGGCCTTGCCCGGCGCGGAGAACAGCTTCTGGTGCATCTCGAAATATTTGCCCTGCATCTTGGCCGCGAGAGCGCCCTTGGCCGCGTCCTCCGAATCCCCGCCGAAGATCGGGAGTTCCTTGAACACGACGCGAACCTTTTCGTCGTTGTCGGTGAGCTTCACCACATCAGGCATGGCCGCGCGGCAATAGCCGCAATTGTAGTCGAAGAACTCTACGACGGTGACGTCACCGTCCGGGTTGCCGGCCGTAAAGGACTTGTCCGAGCGGAACAGGGCGTCGGCGTTGTCGCTGATCGCCTTGGTTTGCAGGACGTCCTGTTCTTCCTTTTGGCGCCGGTCGAGTTCCGTCGTCATGGCCACGAGGATCTCCGGATTCTTGGTGAGATAATCGTGGACGATGTTCTCGACCTGCTTCGTATTCGGGTCGGCGCCGGGAAGCCCGGCCGTGCCGGCAACGTCCCGCCCAACGAGCAGGACGGTCGCGGCGCTCACGATGGCGGCGACGACCGCGGCGACGAGGGCGGTGGCCAAGCCAGTCTTAAAGGTCATGCTATGGTCTCCGAGGGCTTGCGTGGGCCGCACGCATCATTTCTTGCGTGTCGGCATCTGGAAATCGAGAATGTCTTGGGCACGGAGCCATTGCGGGGTTCCGCCCGGTAAACCGTCTTGCGCCCGTTTGGCCATCATCTTGGCCTCGCGCAGGCGCCCTTCATAGAAATAGGCTTCCGCCGAGGCAAGCGAGGCGCGCGCCAGAAAATTGCGCCGTGCGCCCTCGGACTTTGCTTGGTCGCCCTTGCGGCCATAGGCCATGGCGAGCTGACGATAGCCCATAGCCGATTGCGGCTCCCGGACCAAGGCTTTCCTCAGGTTGCGGATGACCTCGTCGAGATAGCGATTGTCCTCGGTGCTGAGCATGGCCTGGGCCAGCATGATCTGGATCAAGGCCTCCGTGGGGGGCGAGCGCAACCGCGTGCTGCAAGGCAGGGATGGCTTCCGTCCCGCGTCCGCTTTCGAACAGAAACTGTCCCTTGATCTCATAGAAATAGGGCCATTTGGCTGCGCCGCGATGAGCTTGTCGATATACGGCATGGCCGCATCGACGCCCGACTTGCGATAGGTCGCGATCGCCCGGGCGTAGTCGCCCGCCAGGGTCTCGTCCTGGCGGTAGCGGTTCAGGGCCGCATCGGGCTTTTCAAGAAACCCCGACAGCTTCGCACGCACGAGGTCGTGCCGGTATTGCAGCTCCGGCGAATCCTTGACGTCGTAATGGGGGCTGGCCTCCACGAGCGCCCGAAGCTGAGCCATACGCGTCTGCGGGAGCGGGTGGGACATCAAATAGGGATTGATGCCCTGAATGCCCCGAAGCTTGTCGGCCAGCACGTCGAAGGTCTCCAGCATGCCGCGTCCCGATTGGCCGGTCGCGTCCAGGAATTTCATCGCGGCCTGGTCGGCGGAAGACTCTTCGGTTTGCCGGTAGGCCATGAAGCTGCGCATGGCCGCGTCCGTTCCGCCGGCCATGGCGCCCATGCCGATCTGGCCCGCATTGGGAACGCCCGCGAGGCCGCCGCCCACCATCGCGGCCAATCCGAGAAGTTGGAGCGCCAGCGCCGTGGACTGCATCCGGGCCACTTGGGAGCGCAAACGGGCCAAGTGGCCGCCGGTGATATGCCCGGTCTCATGGGCGATGACGCCGATCACCTGGTTGGGCGTTTCGGAAATCAACAGGGTCCCGGCATGCATGAACATGTTGTGCCCGTCGACGACGAACGCGTTGAAGTTCTGATCGTTGACGAGGTGGATCTTGATGTTCTGAGAGCCGAGCCCCGCGCTACGGAAGATAGGCGCCGCATAATCGCGGATCAGGCCTTCGGTCTCCGCATCGCGGATGACGCCGCGTGCTTGGGCGCTACTCGGAAGCACGAGCCCAGCGATCAGGCCGGCCGTGGCCGCCACGCGCCAAACCGTGGGCCTGCGGCGGGAGGAGGGCGGAGCCGTGAATTTGGCCAGGTACGGCATGATGGACGCGATCGTATTGGCTCGGCTGTGAAGCGCAAAGACGCTGTTTTCTTTTGCCTCTTTAGGGCGCTACGTTGGCACGCCGCTGATGGCCCCCGCCATTGCCAAGCACGATTTGCTTGAGGCCTGATTGCGGCGACAACGTGACACCTGCCGACCGGCTTCCATCAATAGTCCGCGAGGGGCGCCGCCCGTGAACGACCCGTCCGAGTTCCCGCCGTTGCCCCGGCAGCTTGCGCAAGCGCGCGCGATCGATCCGTTCATCGTCATGGACGTGATGAGCGAGGCGAACCGCCGGGAGAGCGCAGGCGAAGACATCATCCACATGGAAGTGGGCCAGCCGGCCACACCGGCCCCGCGCGCCGCCCGCGAGCGTGTCGCGCAAGCCATGGCGGAACAGACTCTCGGTTACACGCTGTCGCTCGGTTTGCCCGAGTTGCGCGAACGGATCGCGGCCTATGTCCGACAGCGCTACGGCGTCGGCGTGGGGGCCGAGCGCGTGATTGTGCGTCGGGGTCGTTCGGCCGGATTCGTCCTGGCCTTCCTCGCCATCCTCGATCACGGCGATGGCTTCGGGTTGCCGTCTCCCGGCTATCCCTGCTACCGCCAGATTCTCAAGGCGCTGGGGTTCAGGCCCCATCTGATCGAGACGGGCGCGGACGGACGCTGGATGCCGACCGCGGCCGATGTCGAGGCGCTGGCGCGTTCGGATGCTGCGGGTCTGCTGCTTGCGAGCCCCAACAATCCGTCGGGGACCATGGCGTCGGGCGCGCGTTTGAAGGAACTTGCCGAGGCGTGTACCCGGCAAGGGCTCTGGCTGATCTCCGACGAGATCTACCACGGCCTCGAATACGACGTGGCCGCGGAAACGGCGCTCGCCTATTCCGAAAGCGCCATCGTGGTGAACAGCTTCTCGAAATATTTCAGCATGACCGGCTGGCGGGTGGGCTGGCTCGTGGTGCCGGAAGCCTTGACGCGGACCATCGAACGGCTGTGCCAGAATCTCTACATTGCCCCGCCCACCGTCTCGCAGGTCGCGGCTTTAGGCGCCTTCGACGGCATTGACGAACTCGAGGAGATCAAGAGCCGCTACGCGCGGAGCCGGGCGCTTCTCCTGAACGAACTTCCGCCGGCGGGGCTTCCGAACATTCTCCCGGCGGACGGGGCGTTTTATCTCTACGCGGATATCAGTCATCTGACGGACGACAGCGTGGCGTTCGCCAAAGCGATGTTGCGCGATATCGGGGTTGCCGCCACGCCCGGCGTCGATTTCGACCCCGCGCGGGGGCGATCCTATTTGCGGCTGAGCTATGCGGGGGCGGAGCACCAGATGCGCGAAGCCGCCAAGCGCATCGCGGGCTGGCTGAGGACGCGTTAGCGCCAGGCGAAAATGACGCTGTCGTTGCGTCGAGACGCTCGAGTTTCGCGAGCCGTCAGGTTGTTTGCTTTAGCCATTGGCCAGCGGCGTAGAGGTAGTCACCATAGGTCAGTTCAGCGAGATTGAGCCGGGCATCCGCACAGATGGTCGGCAAGTCCTGTTGGAAAGACTTATACCGTTCGCAAATGACTGATCCGCTCGGAATTGTTTTGCGATTCGAGGCGGTGTCTAGCCAATCCCGGATGATGCAGATCACCTGATCGGAGTCGTCGTGGTGGGCTCGGATATCGTGCCCCGCAATGTCCGAGAGAAACGCCTGATACCTGTATTGTTCAGTGTCGAGGATCAGTGCATTTTTTTGCTTGTGCTTGCCATCGCCAAACTTCTTGGCTCCAAGAAATATACCAAGCTCGAACGGCATATTGAATCTCGGCAACCCAGTAGCCTCGTCCAACGTAGTACGAGACAAGTCATGTACCGAGAACATGCAGTTGCCGATAATGTTCAGGATTTTCTCAATCCGAGCTTGCGAGCCGTCCTGAAGTTCAAGTGCTGACCGCGGGGTGAAACCGCAGTCAAGAATGGCAAATACGATCGCATGAAACAATGGAGCGTAGCGGGCATCAAACGGACAGTTGATGAAGACGCGCCCGGCGTATCGCCCCTGCCTGCTCACCCCCTCTTGGGAGCCAAATTTCGACCGCCATCCTTCGGCGGATGTGGATCGTTCTGCACCGAGCGGTCTGACCGTGTCTCTTTTAACGTAGACCGGACTGCATCGCGTATCGCGTCCTTGCTTACGGTTGTGCGTACCGTCTTTGGTAACGAAATTGTACGTTCGCGCGGCATCGAAATCTCCTCAGTAGATGCCAGTGTAGCATGAGCCTTAAGCACTGGCATCTAGTTGTAACGTAATCCTGTTTAACCGCGTGACCACCAGCCCTTGCGCTGAGGCGCGGCCTCTTTGTCGCTGTCGCTTTCCACGCGAATTTCGGGCTTCGGCGCCGGTGCGACCGGTTCGTCGCGCGAGGAGGCGATGCTGAGCGCGGGCTCGGTGTCCCGGGTCGCCGGTTCGGCCTCGTCCTCATCGGAACCTGCGTCCGACACCGGTTCGGACGTGTCGTCGGCCGGTTCGTTTGCGGCGGCTTCGTCCGCGTTCTCCTCGGACACGTAGGCGCTGACCGAGACTTCGCGCGGTGACGTCTCGTCCTCGGAGCCATCGTCGTCCTGGGAGTCCACAGGGCTTCCGCCGGCTCCGATCCTGCAGGACCGATCTCGCGTCCGCGACGGCATCGCCGCTCTGCCCGTCCTGCTGCTCGGCCGTCAACTCGCCGCCGTTTCTCTGACCGCGTCCCCGGCCACGGCGGCGCCACGGCGACCTCTGCGGCGCGACTTGCGCTGCTGCGTCTCGCCGTCGCCATCGGTCGCCTCGTTGTCCGTATCGGCGGCAACGGACTCGGCGTCGGCGGAGGCCGCATCGGCCGTCTGATCGGCGTCCGCCTCGCCTTCGCCGCGCCCGCGCCCGCGCCGGCGTTTGCGCGGCCGTCGCTTGCCGCCGTCCGCGTCCTGGTCCCCGGACGGCGCACCGTCCTCGCGATGATGCGCCCAGTCCATGTGGACCACGGCACTCTCGCCCGACGCTGCGTGCTGTCCGTGGCTCGCTCGATGACGAATTGCGGGATGTGCAGATCCTGATCGGCCCCGACCGCGATCGAAACCCCGTATCGGGCTTCGATGTCCTTCAGATGCGCGCGCTTCTGATTGAGAATGTAGAGCGCGACCTCGACCGCGGTCGTCGCACGGAGCGGCATGACCCCATCGGTGATCAGACGGTCCTCGATCGAACGCAGGATGTCGAGGGCGACCGATTCCACCGAGCGCACGATGCCGGTGCCCTGGCACATGGCGCAGGCGCTGGTCGAACCTTCCAGCACGCCCGTTCGCAGGCGCTGCCGCGACATTTCCAGAAGGCCGAAGGCGCTGATGCGCCCCACCTGAATGCGCGCGCGGTCGTTGCGCAAGGCATCCTTCAGGCGCCTCTCGACCTGGCGGTTGTTGCGCCGCTCGTCCATGTCGATGAAATCGATCACGATGAGGCCGGCCAGATCGCGCAAGCGCAACTGCCGTGCGATCTCTTCCGCCGCTTCCAGGTTGGTCTTGAGCGCCGTGTCCTCGATACTGTGTTCGCGCGTTGCCTTGCCCGAGTTCACATCGACGGCGACCAAGGCCTCGGTCTGATTGATGACGATGTAGCCGCCGGACTTCAGCGTCACCTGTGGCGAGAACATCGCCGCCAGTTGCCGCTCGACCTGATAGCGGATGAAGATCGGTTCCGGTTCCTTGTAGGGCTTCACGTTCTTCGCATGGCTCGGCATGAGCATGCGCATGAAATCCTTGGCCTCCCGGTAGGCATCGTCGCCGGCGACCAGGACCTCGTCGATATCCTTGTTGTACAGATCGCGGATGGAGCGCTTGATCAGGCTGCCTTCCTCGTAGACGAGGGCAGGGGCCGTCGAGCTCAAGGTCAGATCGCGAACCGTCTCCCACAGGCGCAGGAGATAGTCGTAGTCGCGTTTGATCTCGGTCTTGGTGCGCTGGGCACCGGCCGTGCGGATGATCAGACCCATGCCCTCGGGCACCTCGAGCTCGCCTGCGATCTCGCGCAGGCGCTTGCGGTCCGTGGGCTGCGTGATCTTGCGGGAAATCCCGCCGCCGCGTGCCGTGTTCGGCATCAGCACCGTGTACCGGCCGGCGAGCGACAGATAGGTCGTCAAGGCCGCGCCCTTATTGCCGCGCTCCTCCTTCACCACCTGGACCAGAATGATCTGGCGGCGGCGGATGACCTCCTGGATCTTGTAGGGGCGCCCGCGTCGGCGGCGCGCACGCTCGGGCAATTCCTCGAGCGCATCTTCCGAGCCGACCGACTCCACGCGATCCTTCGCAGAGCCGCTGCGGCCGTTTTCGCCGGACTCGTCCTCATCGGAATCCTCGTCGTCGTCCGAGTCCTCCTCCGAATCCTCGTCGTCGTCCGAATCCTCGTCGTCGTCCGAGTCCTCATCGTCGTTCACGTCGTCGTCGGTCTCGCCGGCGTCGTCATACTCATCGCCCGCGGGCTCGTCGGTCTCGCTCGGCGCATCCGGGCGCCGGGCCGCGACGGCGTCTTCGTCGGAGTCAGCCTCGCTCTGCGACTCCGCCTCCGTCTCGTCGCTCTTGGCCTCCTCGGACTCGGCGACAGGCTCCGCAGGCTCGGAGACCTCATAGGTCAGGTCAGCCGCTTCGAGCTGGATATCGGGACCGCGGTCCTCGTCGCGGGGTGTCGTATCGATCTCGTCCTCATCGTCGAGTTCGAAGGTCGCGATCGGAAGCGCGTCCACCATGACGGCGTCTTCTTCGGGGACCGTCTCGGGCTTCTGAGCCTCCTTGCGGGGCTCGCCGCGGCTACGGCCACGGCGGCCGCGCCGGCGCCGGCGTCCGCCATTGGAGGCGGCGTCGTCTTCCGCGGCTTCCTCGGCGGAAGCACGGCTTTGCTCGGCGGCCTCTTCGTCGAGAAGCGCCTGACGATCCGCGACAGGGATTTGGTAATAATCGGGGTGGATTTCAGTAAAAGCCAGAAAGCCGTGCCGATTGCCACCGTAATCGACAAATGCGGCTTGTAGAGAAGGTTCTACCCGTGTGACTTTTGCGAGATAAATATTTCCACGGAGCTGTTTTTTACTAGCGGATTCGTAATCAAATTCCTCGACACGAGTTCCTTTGACGACGACCCGGGTCTCCTCCGGATGCGCCGCATCGATAAGCATTTTGTTTGCCATGTTGTTTGTTCTCCGCCGCGCGGCATTCGGCAGTAAGCGGCATCAGCCGCTCCGCCGGGCGCAAGCCTGACGGCCACGCGGACCTAATTTCAGTAGACGATATTTTCATGCAATGCCCCGTCACGGCCCCGGTCGAGGCGCCTCGGGGAGCGGCCTGTCTTGGCCGCCAAGCGTCGAGAGGCAAAGAGAAAGCACCATGATTCCGGCCGCTTATCTGTCTGCCCTGACTGTGCATCACGATTTCCTACGGGCCGCAGGTCAAATGCTGCGGCTGCTTTCACTCAAGGCGGCGCATAGTCCTTAAATGCCGCCGCATACCTGCGCCGGAGCCAGCTTCTCCTCGGCTCGACGCGCCAAATTGGTGTGCCCGTCCCGCCTCCCGGCGTCCAAGGGCCTGAGACTCACTGATTTGAGTCACCCTCTATTAGTGTGTTGCCGGGAGATTTGGCAAGTGCTGAGCGCCGGATTGGCTCTAAAGGACAACGGTCGCTTAACCAGACGTGGTTAACATTTGGGGCCCGCCAAGGGTCGATTTGGGTCACCCCAAGGGTCGATTGGGGCACCGAGGGGCCGCAAAAACGTCCTCGTCGCGTGTCAGCGTGAACGAAACTGCGCTCGTCGCGTTTGGTGCGCAAGGCGGGGTTTGAGTCGGTCGGATAGGACGAAATACGCATCATGCGACAGTTGGGAAGGCGGGTTCTGACGCCGCTATTCGCGCTTTCGACGGCCGCCCTCATGACCCTGACGGGCCCCCAACAGGCGTTGGCGGAAGGCTCCGGCGCCATCGCGCAGGACGCGCGCCTAGCCGGAGACCGGGAGCGCACCCGCTTCATCGCCGACCTCTCGAAGAAGGTGGACGTGAACGTCTTCGCGCTCGGCAATCCCTACCGTGTCATCGTGGACGCCGCCGATGTGAGCTTCCAGATGCCGAAGGGCATCGGCAACGAGAAACGGGGGCTGGTCACGGCCTTCCGCTACGGCCTGTTCGCGCCGGGCAAGTCCCGCATCGTGCTCGACCTCAGCGGGCCGTTCCTCATCGACCGGTCCTTCGTGCTCGGGGCGCGGGACGACCAGCCGGCCCGCCTCGTCATCGACCTTGTGCCGACGGACGAAGAGACGTTCCTCGCGAGGCTGAAGGAACAGCGCAGCAAGGCCACTGAGACGGAAACGGTGGAGCGCCCCCAGGCCGTGGAACCCCCTGACGATGCAAAACCGGTGGTGGTGCTGGACCCGGGCCATGGCGGCGTCGACCCCGGC
This sequence comes from Methyloceanibacter methanicus, assembly GCF_001723285.1. Classification (GTDB taxonomy): domain Bacteria; phylum Pseudomonadota; class Alphaproteobacteria; order Rhizobiales; family Methyloligellaceae; genus Methyloceanibacter; species Methyloceanibacter methanicus. The sequence goes on from NZ_LPWG01000012.1 coordinate 169,819, forward strand.
GCGAAGAGCGCCAACGGCGTCCAGGAAAAGGACGTCGTGCTGGCGTTCGCCAAACTGCTGCGCAAGAAACTCGAGGAGACGGACCGGTATCAAGTGTTCATGACCCGGGAGGACGATACCTTCCTGCCGCTCAAGGAGCGGGTCAAATTCGCCCGCAAGAAGGGCGCCGGGCTTTTCGTATCGCTTCACGCGGACTACTTCCCGGCCGAAATCGACGATGCGCGGGGCGCCACCGTCTTTACGCTCTCCGAGGAAGCGAGCGACGAAGAGGCGAGGGCGCTAGCCGCCAAGGAGAATTTCTCCGACGCGATTGCAGGGGTGGAGTTGCCGAAGGACTCCGACGAGGTGGTGACCAACATCCTCATCGATCTGGCCCAGCGCGAAACCAACAACCGCTCGGTGGTGATGGCCCGCTCCATCGTCGGGGAACTGGCCGCGAAGGGCCGGCTCCATACCAAGCAGTTGCGCTCGGCGGGCTTCCGGGTGCTCAAGGCCCCGGACGTGCCCTCGGTGTTGTTGGAGCTCGGGTTTCTCTCGAACGAAGAGGACGAGAAGCAGCTCACCTCGGAGACCTGGCGGGAGCGCATGGCGGGCGCCATTCGGGACGCGGTGGACAATTATTTCAAACAACGCATGGCCCAGGCGCCGTTCTAGCGGGCGCATCCAGCGGATTCCGGCGCGGCCAGCGCCCCGGGACTCCCCGATTCCGCGGGACTATTGCGTTTTGTTGCCATATTCTTGGTTAGGTTGAAGTCAGGAATCCCGCCGACCGGGCAGGCGGGCCGAAATAGCAGAGATCACATGGATATCACGGCACCAGTGAAGCCCCCCAAACAGGGGAAGAAGAAGAAGCGCGGCGGGTTTTTCTTGCGGCTCTTGGGCTTTGTCTTTGCCGCGTGCATGATTCTGTCCATTGCCGTCGCCGGCGCCGTGGCCTTCGTGCTGTGGAAGGTGTCTCAGGAACTTCCGGACTACGAAAAGCTCGCCCGCTACGAGCCGCCGGTGATGACCCGCATTCATGCCAATGACGGGCGCCTGATTGCCGAATACGCGCGCCAGCGGCGCATCTACGTGCCGATCACGGCGATTCCGAAGCGTGTCATCGACGCGTTTATCTCCGCCGAGGACAAGAATTTCTATCAGCACGGCGGTCTCGACATTCAGGGCATTATCCGCGCCATCGTCACCAATCTGAGTGCGATGCAGTCGGGCGGCGGAAACATGGTCGGCGCCTCGACGATCACCCAGCAGGTGGCGAAGAACTTCCTCCTGACGAGCGACCAGAACATCGAGCGCAAGCTCAAAGAGGCGATCCTTGCCATTCGTATCGAGCGTGCGTTCACGAAGGATCAGATCCTCGAGCTCTATCTGAACGAGATCTATCTCGGCGGCGGCGCCTACGGTGTCGCGGCCGCGGCCCAGCGCTACTGGAATAAGGCGCTCAACGAACTCACCTTGGAAGAGGCGGCCTATCTTGCGGTCTTGCCGAAAGCGCCGAGCCGGTATGACCCGATCAAGCATCAAAAGCGCGCGCTGGCCCGGCGCAACTGGGTCATCGACCGCATTGTCGAGAACGGTTACGCGACGGCCCAAGAGGGCGAGGCGGCCAAGGAGAAGCCGCTCACGGTTCTGGCCAAGCGCTACGGACCCCAAATTCACGCCTCCGAATACTACGCCGAGGAAGTACGCCGCGAGATTCTCGACCGGTTCGGCGAAGACAAGCTCTATGGCGGCGGTCTTTCGGTCCGCACGTCTCTGGATCCGCGCCTGCAGTCGGCTGCGCGCGACGCTCTCGTCGAGGGGCTGACCAGGTACGACCGGTCGAACGCCGGCTGGCGTGGGGCCGAGAAGCAGATCGAGATCGCCGGCGATTGGGGCAAGACCCTTGCCGGTATTCCGGTTTGGAAGGACATCGAGCCTTGGAGGCTCGCCGTCGTCCTCGAAGTAAGCGGCTCGGAAGCCAAGATCGGCCTCCGTCCGGGACGCGACAGGCAAGGCCAGCTGGTCGCCGAGCGCGAAACCGGCGTCATTCCCGCCTCGCAAGTCCGGTGGACGCGGAAGTCGATCCAGTCGGCTCTGAAGCCCGGCGACGTCGTCTACGTGGCACCGCTCGAGAAGACGACGAAAAAGAAGGATGAAGAGGGCAAGGAGACCGAAGTCAGCGAAGCGGTTCCGGGTCAATGGTCGCTCCAACAGGTCCCGAAAGTCAGCGGCGCGCTCGTGGCCATGGATCCCCACTCGGGCCGTGTGCTTGCGATCGCCGGCGGTTTCAGCTTCCACCAAAGCCAGTTCGACCGCGCAACCCAGGCCCTGCGCCAGCCGGGCTCGTCGTTCAAGCCGCTCATCTATCTGACCGCGCTGGACAACGGTTACGCGCCCAACAGCGTCATTCTCGACGGCCGTATTTGCGTGAGCCAGGGGCGGGGCATGCCGCCATGGTGTCCGAAGAACTATTCGGGCGGCGGTGCCGGTCCCTCGACGTTGCGGCCGGGCATCGAGAAGTCGCGGAACTTGATGACCGTGCGTCTGTCGCGGGATATCGGCATGCCGGTCATCGCGGAATATGCGCGGCGCTTCGGCGTCTACGACAACCTGATGCCGGCCCTATCCATGTCGCTTGGCGCAGGCGAGACCACGCTGCTCCGCATGGTCACGGCCTATTCGATGATTGCGAACGGCGGCAAGAAGGTCGAGGCGACCTTCATTGACCGCATCCAGGATCGCTACGGCCGGACGGTTTGGAAACACGACAAGCGGGACTGCAAGGGTTGCGTCGCGCGCGAATGGACCAACCAGTCCGAGCCGGAACTTGTCGATGTGCTCGAGCAGGTCGTTGATCCGATCGCGGCCTATCAGATGGTGGGCATCATGCAGGGCGTGGTGACCTCCGGTACGGCACGGCGTTTGGCCTCTCTCAACCGGCCCCTTGCGGGCAAAACCGGGACGACCAACAACTACAAGGACGCCTGGTTCATCGGCTATACGCCCGATCTCGTCGTCGGGTCCTATGTGGGCTACGACCAGCCGAAGCCCATGGGCCGAAGCGCGACGGGTGGTGGCCTCGCGGCCCCGATCGTGAAGGACTTCTTCGAAGAGGCCCTGAAGGACGTGCCGCCGCAGCCGTTCCGCGCACCGGAAGGAACGATCATGATGCCGGTGAATCACCAGACCGGCCTACCGGCCCGAAAGGGCGGGGCTGGAACGGTGATGGAAGCGTTCAAGCCGGAGCAGGTCTCCGCCGCCGCCGCCGCGGCAGCCCGGGGAGAAGCGGTTGCGGACGACGGGGCGGGCGATTCCTATCCGTCCTATCCCACGCAGCCGCGCCAGCGGCAGCGCCCCGGCAGGTCGCCAGCCCGCCGCCGGCCGCATCGCCGCCGCCGCAACGCCGCCGTCAGAAACGCTCCGGATTCTTCGGGCGCTTCTGACCGCCACGCGGAACGCGTCGGCAGCAATCCGATGAATATGAGAAGGTCGCGCTGCGCGGAGGGTGTCCGTGCGTGCATTTCGTTCAACACACCAAAAGTCACGACGAGGATAGGATGCGAGCCGAAACCGAGGCGCTTGTAAACGAGATCAAAGAGTCGCTGTCGCTTTTGCGGAGGCATCTTTGACCCCGAACGGGCAAGAGACCGGCTGAGCGAACTGGACCGGGAGGCCGAGGATCCCAACTTCTGGAACGACGCGGCGCGGGCCCAAGGGGTCATGCGCGAACGCCAGCAGCTCGAGGCAGCCCTCGGCGCCTTCGATCGCATCCAGTCCGAACTCGACGACAACCTGACGCTCGTCACTCTGGGCGAAGAGGAGAACGACGAAAGCATCGTCGCCGAAGCCGAAGAGTCCTTGCGCAAGCTGCGTCAGGAGGCGCACACCCGTGAGGTCGAGGCCCTGCTCTCGGGCGAGGCGGACGCAAATGATGCGTATGCGGAGATTCACGCCGGTGCCGGCGGCACCGAAAGCCAGGACTGGGCCCAGATGCTGGAGCGCATGTATATGCGCTGGGCGGAAGGCCACGGCTACAAGGTCGAGCTGATCGGTGAGAGTCCCGGCGAAGAAGCGGGGATCAAGTCGGCCACGATCCTGATCAAGGGGCTCAATGCCTATGGCTGGCTCAAGACGGAGTCCGGGGTGCATCGCCTCGTCCGCATCTCGCCGTTCGATTCCAATGCGCGCCGCCATACGAGCTTTGCCTCGGTCTGGGTCTATCCGGCTGTCGACGATGCGATCGAGATCGATATCGAGGACAAGGACGTTCGGATCGATACGTACCGGGCATCCGGGGCCGGCGGCCAGCACGTCAATACGACCGACAGCGCCGTGCGCATCACCCACGTGCCGACGGGCATCGTCGTGCAGTGCCAGAACGAGCGGTCGCAGCACAAGAATCGCGCGACCGCGTGGGCCATGTTACGGGCGCGTCTCTACGAGGCCGAGCTCAAGCGGCGGGAAGAAGAGGCCATGGCGTCGGAAGCGTCGAAGTCGGAGATCGGCTGGGGGCATCAGATCCGCTCCTACGTGCTGCAGCCCTATCAGCTCGTGAAGGACCTGCGGACCGGTGTCGAAAACACCAACCCACCGGCGGTTCTCGATGGCGACATCGACGCCTTCATCGAGGCGGCGCTCGCCGAGCGGATCAGCGCCGACGCCGGCTCTTAGCGGGCACCGGGATGTCACGCAGAACGCCGCGGCCGGTGTTGTGCCGGCCACGGCTTCGAACTCTTCGTCGGCGTGTTGGCGCCGTGCTATTCGGCGGCGTTGCTCGAGAACGGATTGCCCGACGCGGGCGCGCCGGACTTGGGGCCCGACGTTTCGGACGCCAACGGGTCGTCCGAGCGGCGCGACTTTCCTTCGAAATAGGCGCCCTGCTCGATGGCCAGGCTCTGGTGATAGATGTCGCCCTCGACATGCGACTGCGATTGCAAGGTCACGCGCAGGCCCCGGATGGATCCGACGACCTTGCCGCGGATGACCACGTCTTCGGAGAGGACGGAGCCGTTGACCTCGGCCTTGTCGCCCAGCAGCAGCGAGCCGCATTTGACATCGCCCTGGATCTTTCCGTCGACCTGGATCTCGCCCTTGGAAGAGACGTTCCCCTCGATGGTGAGATCTTCGCCGATGATCGACGGGATCATCTTGCCCATGGACGGGCCGGCGGGCTTCGGCTGCGGCGACGGCCGCTCGGTGAACGGCGAGGATTTGGCTTCCGGTGCACCGCTGGGCCGTTCGCCACCCAGCTTGGCCATCGTACCGCTCGGCTCTGGTTTCTTCGTGAACATGGCTGGGCTCTCCCCCTCAAAACGCGTGACGCAGCGCGAAATACAACCCGGCTCAAGGATGCGCGCAACCCAGAATTTTGCCTCACTGGCAAATTGGCGAGGCGTCCCAAGCAGCTACGGCGCAAGACCCTGTTGCGATGTCAACATTATCCTTTCCCGCCAATCTTGTCATCGGGGTTGTGGCCTGCGCACAAGGCCTGTACAGGATCGGCTTAGGCCTTGATTCGCCTTGGTTTAGCCGATTTTGGACCATCTTAATGCAACAAGACCTTAGCGTTGCCTCGCGCACGTGCTAACGACACGCAATGGGCGGAACGCGTGCCGGGCACATTTTCTGGTACCGAAATTAGGGAAGTCCCAGTACGGACCGTCCCGGCTTGTGCAGCGGGACGTGCGCCCGGCAGACGACGCGATCTTGCGGAGGCGATGCATGTTGAACGGCGTCCTGTTGCCAGTGGACGCGGTTTGGAGCGCCCGGAAGACCTTTGGGGCCTGTGACTGAATGGACCAACCGCTCGCAGGGGCCCTGGCCAAGCTGACCACCCAAGGGGGCGAGGCCATCCGCGCGCTGCCCGCCCGCGGGCGTCAGCTCGTCAAGCGGGTGCCGGCGCCGGTCCAAATACAACTGGCAAGATTGTCGTCCCACGGCGCTCATGTCTGCCGCGAGATCTTCGCGGGCTTCTTCGTCGTCGGACTCATCGTCATCGTTCTGGGCTATGGGCGCCTGTCGCGCGGGCCCATCTCGTTGCCGGGCCTGGTCCCGCCCATCGAGGCGGCGATCAACGACCAGCTCTCCGACTTGACCGTGCGGATCGACGACGCGGTGCTCCAGCGCGGCAGCGACGGTCCCGGAATCGTCCTGCGCTTGCGGGACATACGGCTCGTCAATCCGGACGGGGAGGTCGTGGCCCAAGCGCCCCTTGCCGCGATCGGCCTGAGCGGGTCCGCGCTGCTCTCCGGCCGGATCGCGCCCGGCAGCGTCGACTTTATCGGCTCCCGGCTGGTGATGACCTATGACGAGGAGCGGGGCCTGTCCCTGGCCTTCTCCAAGCCCGGCGAAGAGGCCGAGGATCTCATACGCGGCACGATCCCCGCCGATGAGCAGTCGGCCGCCGCTCAAGCCTCGAGCGCCGTCCCGGACGCAAAGAACGTCCGAGGGTTCAACCTCACGAACGCGGTGAACGAGGTGCTTCGGCGCGTGCGCCGGTCCGACACCTCCTACCTGGCGCGATTTGGTCTGAAGGATTCGATCGTCGTCCTGTACAAGGACGGCGCCAAGACCCTGTGGCAGGTGCCGGACCTTGCCTTGAATCTCGAGCATCACGACCGCCGCAGCGTCCTTGTCGGCGAGGCGAACGTGGCATCGAGCCGTGGCGACTGGCAGCTCGAAGTCCGCACCGCGCAGAAAGCGACCACGAAAGGGCTCCAGACCCAGGTCGTGGTCGAGAACCTGGTGCCGTCGGGGATCGCGGGCAATTTTCCCAACGTCGGCCTGCTGCGCGCTCTGGACATGGCCGTCGACGGAGAGGCCGTCGTCGAACTTGCACACAACGGAGACTTCATCGGCGGCGAGGCGAGGCTCCGCTTGGCACCGGGTCAGATCACGCCCCCATGGGATCCCGATACGCCCGTGCGGATCGATCACGGTGATCTCACCATTCGCTATATCGAAGGGCAGCGGATCGTCGAACTCGCCCCGTCCACCTTGCGATGGGGCAAGCAATCGCACGCGACCTTCAGCGGCAAGTTTCTTCCGGTGGTCGACAACAACAACGAGGTCGTGTCCTGGAACTTCGACATCGCCGCCGACGAGGCCGTGCTGGGTGTCGAGGAGTTCGGCCTCGGCCCCACCAAGGTCGATGAGTGGCGGGCAACGGGGAACGTGTCGCTCGCGGATGGCAACATGACGCTGTCGCGTTTCGTCATCCGGGTGGGCGACGCGACGATTACCGCGACAGGGACGGTCACGGACCATTTCGGCTCGCCTGCGGTCCAATTGTCGGGCGAAGTGAGCCCGATGCCGATGAAGATGTTCAAGCAGCTTTGGCCGAAGTTCCTGGCAGGACCGGCGCGCGAATGGGTGCTCAAACAGGTCGACGGAGGCCGTGTTCTCGGCGGCTCCTTCAACATCGCGCTCGCGCCGGAAATGTTCGAGGCTTTCAAGCAGGGCCAGCCGGTTCCCGACGAGGCCATCGCCGCCGAACTGAAATTCACCGACACGAACATCGCCTACATCCCCGAACTGCCGCCGGTGCGCACGGGCGAGGGCACGATGACCATCGCCGGCACGAAGTTTCAGGTCCGCATTCCGTCCGGCACGGTCGCCGTCTCCAACGGGATGCAGATCGACGTGAGCGACGGGCAATTCTTCATCGCGGACATGCGCAAGAATCCGAACATGGGCGTCGTCGACTTCCACGCCGCCGCGCCCACCCCCGCCGTGCTGACCTTGCTGGACTATGAGCCCTTCAACTTCATCAGCGACGTGGGGCTCAAGACGGACTTCCTGGGCGGGACCGCGACAGGGGTGTTCACCTTCAACGTTCCGCTCGTGGACAACCTCGACCCCAAGGACATCAAGTACTCGGGCACGGCGCGTCTCCAGAACGCCATCACGCCGGGGCTCGTCGGCGATCTGGGGATCGAAGGCGGCATGATCGACGTCAGCCTCACGAGCGAAGAGGTCAGCGCCTCGGGCAATGTGACGATCAAGGACGTTCCGGCCTCGGTTCACTGGCGGCGGCTGTTCTACGCGCCCGAGAGCGAGCAGCCGCCCATCTCGGTCACCGCGATGCTCGACGCGGCCGCACGCGAGAAGCTCGGGCTCGAGGTCAACGATTTCGTCAAGGGCTCGATGCCGCTGACCCTCTATCTCAGCGGGCTGAAAGAGGGCGGCGGGCAGCCCGATACGTCCAAAATGAAGATCGTCGGCGATCTTACGGACGCCGAACTGCAGTTCGAAACGGTCGGCTGGAAGAAGCCCGCCGGACAAAGCGCGAAGATCAGCTTCGATGTGAACCGGAAGAGCGACGGCGCCACCGACTTGGAGAACTTCCAGATCGCGGGACAGAACCTCGCGATTGCCGGCCAAATGGCGTTGAGTGCCGAAAACGAACTCGAGACGTACTCCTTTTCGCAGTTCTCCATCGGGCCGCTGACCGAGCTGTCCATCGAGGCCAGCCGCCGTGCCGACGGCGTGATGCAGGTTCACGCCGAGGGGCCGTCCTATGACGCGCGCGACATCTTCCATGCCCTGATTTCCGCGGACCAGTTGACGGCCAGCGGAAAGGCCAAAGAGGCCGAGTCCGACGACATCGAGCTGACGGCGAAGATCGGCCGCCTGGTGGGGTACGACGGCAGCAGCGCCACGGACGTCGACCTTGCCTTGACCAAGCGTGCGGGAGAGCTGGTCGCGCTACGAGGCAGGGGCCTCCTGGACGGCCGCAAGCCGGTGAGCGTCGATCTGCAAGACAGCAATGGGGCCCGCGTGCTGACCGCCGAGGCGGACGACGCCGGCACGGCCTTCCGCCTCATCGGCTTCTATCGAAGCGTCCAAGGGGGGAAGGCCTCGCTTCGCGTCAACCTGGATGCGGGCGGCACCAAACGATCCGGAACGCTGCGGGTCCTCGACTTCGCCGTCGCCGGAGACAGCGTCGTCGCCGACGTGCTCAGCGATCCGAGTTCGACGGCCGCGCTGGGACAGGACCGGCCGGACGCCGGACGGAAGATCGTGTTCCGGCGGTTACGCGCGCCCTTTGTCGCCGGCGGCGGCAAGTTCCAGCTCAACGACGCCTATGTGAACGGTCCCGAGCTTGGCGCCACGTTGCGCGGGACGATCGACTTCAGGGCGCGGAAGGTCGATCTCGGCGGAACCTATGTGCCGCTTTATGGGCTGAACTCGGCCCTCGGCGCCGTGCCCGTTCTGGGGCGCGTGTTTGTCGGCCGGAAAGGGGAGGGTGTCGTCGGCATCACCTTCGCCATCAAGGGCAATCTCGACGACCCAACGGTGCTGGTGAATCCGATGTCGGTGATGACGCCGGGAATCTTCCGGCAGATTTTCGACTTCAACGGCGGCGTGCCGCAGGGCACCGCACCTGCAGACGTAGCCGAGCCCCGGGAGAAGACGCGAAAGAAGCGGCGCTTGCGTCCCTTCGAGAACGCCAGAGAACGCAGGGGCCTGAACTGATCGGCGGACTGAGACGGCCGACCTAGACGGGCCGGATCAGCGCATGGCGCTTCTTGCCGAGCGAGAGCTTGATCACTCCGTCCGCGGTGAGATCGGCCGGCGTCAGCACGGCGCGTTCGTCGTTGACGACGACGTCGTTGACCTTGATCCCGCCGCCCTTGATCTGCCGCCGTGCTTCCCCGGTCGATTTCACGAATCCAACCTGGACATTGGCCGTCAACACGCCAAAGCCCTTCTCGAGTTCCGCGCGCGGGATTTTCGATGGTCGGGAGTTCCGAGGCAAGCTGTCCTTGCTCGAACGTGGCGCGCGCGTCTCGGCCGCCTGGTCGGCCGCCTCGCGGCCATGGACAAAAGCCGTCGCTTCCGTCGCGAGGATCTTCTTGGCCTCGTTGAGTTCGGCGCCTTCGAGCTTGGCCAGCCGGTCGATCTCGTCGAGCGGGAGTTCGGTGAAGAGCTTGAGGAAGCGCGGCACGTCCGCGTCCTCGGCGTTCCGCCAGAACTGCCAGTAGTCGTACGGCGAGAGCATGTCCGGGTTGAGCCAGACGGCGCCGGCCGCGGTCTTGCCCATCTTGGCGCCGGACGCTGTCGTGAGCAGGGGCGTGGTCACGCCGAACAGCTCGACGCCGTCGGTCCGCCTGCCGAGCTCGATGCCGGTGACGATATTGCCCCATTGGTCCGATCCGCCCATTTGCAGGCGGCAACCCGTACGGCGATGAAGCTCCACGAAGTCGTAGGCTTGGAGCACCATGTAGTTGAACTCGATGAAGCTGAGATTCTGCTCGCGCTCGAGCCGCAGCTTCACCGAATCCTGGCTGAGCATGCGATTGACGCTGAAATGCCGCCCGTAGTCGCGCAGGAACGAAATGTAGCCGAGTTGATCCAGCCATTCGGCGTTGTTCAGAAGAAGCGCATCTTGGTCTCCGGAGCCGAAATCCAAGAACTTCGAAAAGACCCGCTGGATGCTGTCGATATTCGACGCGATGGTCGCATCGTCGAGGAGCTTGCGGGTCTCATCCTTGCCGGAGGGGTCGCCCACCTTGGTTGTGCCGCCGCCGATCAGCACAATAGGGCGGTGCCCCGTCTGCTGCAGCTTCCTGAGCAGCATGATGCTGACGAGATGGCCGACATGGAGGCTTGGGGCCGTACAGTCGAAGCCGATATAGCCGGTGACGATCTCCTTGCGCGCAAGCGCATCGAGCCCGGCCTCGTCGGTGCATTGGTGGATATAGCCGCGCGCGGAAAGCTCGTGGAGGAGGTCTGATTTGGCGGTGCTCATCGTCGGGACGTGCGAAAAGAATCGGATGACGGCGCCGGACCGGCGCGCTCGCCCGAGCGTCTAACAGGTTTGGCCCGCGAATGCACGGGCACGATGGCGTGGGGTCCGAGCCCGGATCGCGCCCTAAGCGGCCGATTCCTTCGGCGCCTTGCCCTTCTTCGGCGCCGGCTTGCCGAGGCGCTTGTCGAGATAGGCATCGACGACTTCCATCAGCCCTTCCATCTGGTCCTCGAAGAAGTGGTTGGCATCCGGCACCGTGGCGTGGTCGACGATGGCGTCCTTCTGGGTCTTCAGCCTTTCGACGAGGCCGCGCACGGATTCCGTTGGAACGACTCGATCTTTCGCACCGTTGACCATCAGGCCCGAGGACGGGCAGGGGGCCAGGAACGAGAAGTCGTAGAGGTTTGCGGGCGGCGCGACGCAGATGAAGCCCTCGATCTCCGGGCGCCGCATCAGGAGTTGCATGGCGATCCAGGAACCGAAGGAGGCGCCGGCAATCCAGCAAGAGGGCGCATCGGCGTTATAGGCCTGGAGCCAGTCGAGCGCGGTCGCCGCATCCGCCAGCTCGCCGGGGCCGTTGTCGAACAGGCCTTCGGAGCGGCCTACGCCCCGGAAGTTGAAGCGCAGGACCGAGAAGCCGCGCCTCTGGAAGGCGTAATACATGTGGTACACGACCTGATTGTTCATCGTCCCGCCGAATTGCGGGTGGGGATGAAGAATCAGGGCAACCGGTGAGTTCGCCGCGGGCTGGTGGTGGTAACGGGCTTCGATGCGGCCGGCAGGGCCGCTGATATTGACTTCAGGCATGAATGATGGGGCCTCGACTGGTCGCGTCGGCAGACGGAATTGCTGCCGGTCTTCGGTATATAGGGCCGGTCTTCCGGATTTTCAGGCTCTGCCGTGCGCCAGGCGCCGCCGCATTGCTTGACTTGGCCCCTTCGGAATCCTATAAAAATTAGAATTGTTCCAAACAGGGCCGTTCCGAGAAAGCTGGGCGCAAGGATCGAGCCGACTGACAGGCCGGGCTTCTTAGCACGGCCGACCGGGGCTCGTGCAAGCGATAACCGGCCAGATTGAGGGCCGCGGGGCGGAAAACCGTCCCAAGGCTTCGGAAGACCATGAACCAGCGCACCTATCTCGACCATAACGCGACCGCCCCCTTGCGCCCCGAAGTGCGCGAGGCGGTGCTTGGCGCCTTGGCGCTTCCCGGCAACCCGTCCTCGGTCCACGCGGAAGGGCGCGCGGCGCGGGCGGCCGTGGAGAACGCGCGGGCCAAGGTTGCCGCTCTAGCCGGTGCACGGCTGGAGAACAGATATCCCACGAGCGGCGGCACCGAGGCCAATGGACTTGCGCTCGCACCGCCCCCCGGCAGCACGCCCGGGCGGGCCTATCTGTCGGCGATCGAGCACCCCTCGGTGCTGGCGGGCGGACGGTTCGGCCCCGAGGCGCGAACGGTCGTGCCCGTGACCTGCGAGGGCGTCGTGGATCTCGATGCCCTGGCGCGGCTGCTCGAGGACGCCGAGTCCGACGGCGGGCGTCCTTTCGTGTCGCTGATGGCGGCCAACAACGAAACGGGCGCGCTCCAGCCGGTGGCCGAGGCGGCGGAGATCGTCCACGCAGCCGGCGGCGTGCTCCACACCGACGCGGTTCAGATGGCCGGGCGTTTGCCGCTCGACATCGGCGCGCTCAAGGCGGATCTGATGACCCTCTCGGCCCACAAGATCGGCGGCCCGAAGGGTGTGGGCGCGTTGGTTCTGGCGGAGGGGGCGGAGGTCATCCCGCTCATGACCGGCGGGGGACAGGAAGGACGCCGCCGTCCGGGCACGGAGAACGTGGCCGGCATCGTCGGCTTTGGCGTCGCCGCGGACCTCGCCGCAAAAGAACTGTCTCGCATGGACGAGGTGGCACGGCTGCGGGACGCGCTCGAAGAGGGCGTGCGCGCGATTGCGCCGGACGCCGTCGTCTTCGCGCGAGGCGTTCCGCGTCTGCCGAATACGTCGTCCATCGCCGTGCCCGGGCTGAAGGCCGAAACGCTGGTGATCGGTCTCGATCTGGCGGGAGTCGCGGTCAGCGCCGGAAGCGCGTGCTCCTCCGGCAAGGTCGAAACCTCGCACGTCCTGGCGGCCATGGGGGCGGCGCCCGAACTGGCGCAGTCCGCGATCCGCGTAAGCCTTGGTTTCGGGAGTTCCGATAACGATATCCAAAGCTTCCTGGTTGCGTTTGGCGATCTCGTCAAACGTCTCAGGAAGGATGCAAAAGAGGCGGCCTAGAGGCCTTTCGCGGGTCCGCCCGCGCGCAAACGAAACGAATTTGGGAAAGAGACGATGCCTGCAGTCGATGAAACCGTCGAACGCGTCAAGGAAATCGACGTCGACAAGTACAAATACGGCTTCACGACCGATATCGAGTCGGTCAAGGCCCCGAAAGGCAACGAAGACATTGTCCGGTTCATTTCGGCCAAGAAGGACGAGCCGGAATGGCTGCTGGAATGGCGTCTCGAAGCCTATAGACGCTGGCGCACCATGCGCGAGCCCACCTGGGCCAAGGTCCACTATCCGAAGATCGACTTCGAGGACCTCTATTACTACGCCGCGCCCAAGAGCACCGAAGGGCCCAAGAGCCTCGCCGAGGTCGATCCGGAACTGCTGGCGACCTACGAGAAGCTCGGGATTCCGCTGAAAGAGCAGGAGGTGCTCGCGGGCGTCCAAGGCGCGCCGAAGGTCGCGGTCGATGCGGTGTTCGACAGCGTGTCGGTGGTCACCACCTTCCGGGAAGAACTGGCCAAGGCCGGCGTGATCTTCTGCTCGATCTCCGAGGCGGTGCGAGAGCACCCCGAGCTCGTGAAGAAATATCTGGGGTCGGTCGTGCCTGTGACGGACAATTTCTACGCGACCCTGAACTCGGCCGTGTTCTCGGACGGGTCCTTCGTCTACGTGCCCGAAGGGGTGCGCTGCCCGATGGAGCTGTCCACCTATTTCCGCATTAACGCGGAGAATACCGGCCAGTTCGAACGCACGCTGATCATCGCCGACAAGGGCGCCTATGTGAGCTATCTCGAAGGCTGCACCGCGCCCATGCGCGATGAGAACCAGCTTCACGCGGCCGTGGTGGAACTCGTGGCGTTGGAAGACGCCGAGATCAAATACTCGACCGTGCAGAACTGGTATCCCGGGGATGCCGAAGGCAAGGGCGGCGTCTACAATTTCGTGACCAAGCGCGGCGACTGCCGCGGTGACCGTTCGAAGATCTCCTGGACCCAGGTCGAAACCGGGTCGGCGATCACGTGGAAATACCCGTCCTGTATCCTGCGCGGCCACGGCAGCCGCGGCGAGTTCTATTCGATCGCGATCTCGAACGGCTATCAGCAGGTCGATAGCGGCACCAAGATGATCCATCTCGGCCGTGACACGTCGAGCCGGATCATCTCCAAGGGCATCGCTGCCGGCTATTCGGACAACACCTATCGCGGGCTCGTCTCGGCGCATCGCAAGGCCACGAACGCGCGGAACTTCACTTGCTGCGACTCGCTGCTCATCGGCGACAAATGCGGGGCGCATACCATCCCCTATATCGAGGCGAAGAATGCGTCCGCGACGTTCGAGCACGAGGCGACCACCTCGAAGATCTCCGACGATCAGCTGTTCTACTGCTTGAGCCGCGGTCTGTCGGAGGAAGAGGCGGTAGCGCTCATCGTGAACGGTTTCGTGCGCGACGTGCTGCAGCAACTGCCGATGGAGTTCATGGCCGAGACCCAGAAGCTGATCGGCATTTCGCTGGAAGGCAGTGTGGGCTGATGGCGTTTGCCGCCAACAAGAACTTCGTCATTGCCGGATCAAATCCGGGCATGACGAATGAGAGAGTTTCGAGACTGAGAGAAGAACTGCATGCTTGAGATCAAGAACCTCCACGCCACCGTCGACGGGCGCGAAATTTTGAAGGGCCTCGACCTGACGGTTCCGGCCGGCGAGGTCCACGCCATCATGGGCCCGAACGGTTCCGGCAAGTCGACCCTGTCCTACGTGCTTGCTGGCAAGGAGGACTACGAGGTCACCGACGGCACGATCACGTGGAAGGGCGAGAACCTGCTCGACATGGACCCGGAAGAGCGCGCGGCCGCCGGCGTTTTTCTCGCCTTCCAATACCCGATGGAGATTCCCGGCGTCGCCACCATGACCTTCCTGCGGAGCGCGGTGAACGCGGTGCGCAAAGCGCGCGGGCAAGAGGAATTTTCGACGCCCGACTTCCTGCGGATCGTCAAGGAAAAGGCGAAGCTCCTGAAGATCGACATGGCGATGCTCCGCCGTCCGCTCAATGTGGGCTTTTCCGGTGGCGAGAAGAAGCGCAACGAGATCCTGCAGATGTCGCTGCTGGAGCCTGATCTCTGCATCCTCGACGAGACGGATTCCGGGCTCGACATCGATGCCTTGCGGATCGTCTCCGAAGGGGTGAACGCGCTGCGGTCGCCGGAGCGGTCGATGCTCGTCATCACCCACTACCAGCGGCTGCTGAACTACATCGTGCCGGACAGAGTGCACGTGCTGTCCAAGGGCCGCGTCGCGCGCTCCGGCGGACCCGAACTGGCGCTGGAGCTCGAGAAGTCCGGTTACGCCGACTACGGCCAAGACGAAGCCTCGGCGGCTTAAGGAGCATCCCGATGGAGCTGCCTGTCCAACAATTCCGGACCAAGGCCGAGCAAGATCTGCTCGATCTGTATGAGCGTTCCGCCGACGCGCTGCCCGGCAGTGCGGCGATCGCGGCCCTGCGCCAGAGCGCGATCCGGACCTATGCGGGCCTCGGTCTGCCTCACCGCCGCGTCGAGGCATGGAAATACACCGACCTGCGCGGGCGCATCGATGAGATTCCCCCGCTTCTGGCCGAGGCTGACGTCCAGGTCGGCGAAAGCGAGCTGGAAGCGGCTCTCGGCAAGGCCGTCTTGACGCTGCCGGCCTATCGCATCGTGCTTGCCGCGGGCGAATTCCGTGGGGATTTGTCCGATGTCGGTGCGCTTCGCGACGAAGGTGTCGAGCTTGGCTCGCTGGCCCAGATGCTGGAACAGCCTCCGGCCTGGCTGACGGCAAGCCTCGAGAGCGGCGCGGCGCGCGACGACAATGTGGTGATCGCGCTCAATTCAGCGCTCATGACGGGCGGCGTCGGCGTGCGCCTTCCCGAAGGTCTTACCCTGCAAAAGCCGATCCACCTGATTCACCTCGACGCCCCCGGCAGACCCGGCTCCATCTATACGCGCAACGTGCTCGTCGCCGAGGAGGGTGCATCGGCCACCCTGTTCGAAAGCTTTGGAACGCTCGGCGGTCAGGGCATTCAGCGGAATGCGGTGACGACCGTCTCGCTCGGCGCCAAATCGGCTGTCCATCACATCAAGCTGCAGCGCGAAGCCGTTGAAACGATTCACCTCAACGTATGGGCGGCGGATGTCGGTGCCGAGGCCCGCTACAATGGGTTCCAGGTCTCGATGGGCGCCGCGCTGGCGCGCAACGAGGTCCATGTGCGCTTCGACGGCGCGGGCGGGGCGACCGACATTTCCGGGGCCACGCTGGCGCGCGGGAGCCAGCACTGCGATACCACGCTCGTTGTCGAACACAACGTGCCGGCCTGCGAGAGCCGCGAACTGTTCAAGCTGGTGCTGAACGAGGAGGCGCGCGGGGTCTTCCAGGGCAAGATCGTCGTGGCGAAGGACGCCCAGAAGACCGACGGCAAGCAGATGTCGCAAGCGCTGCTCCTGTCGGAGAGGGCGGAGTTCGACTCCAAGCCCGAGCTGGAGATCTATGCCGACGACGTCGTCTGCGGTCACGGCGCGACCTCCGGCCAGATCGACGAGGAGCTTTTGTTCTACCTGCGCGCACGGGGCCTTCCGGAGGCCGAGGCGCGGGCTCTGCTGATTCAAGCCTTTGTCGGTGAGGTCTTCGAGGCCTTGGATGACGAGTCCATCGGCGATGCGCTGGCCGCCGTGTCCGCCGAGTGGCTCGGCACGCCGATGGAGCAGGCCGGCCCATGAATGTGATGTCCCCGTCCTCAACGGCATCCCCGGCGGCATCGTTCGATGTGGAGCGCATCCGCGCCGACTTCCCGATCCTGTCGGAGACGGTGCACGGCAAGCGTCTCACCTATCTCGACAACGGCGCCTCGGCCCAGAAGCCGCGTCAGGTCATCGAGGCGATCACCCGCACGTATTCGGCGGAATACGCCAACGTTCATCGCGGCCTACACCATCTGTCGAACCTGGCGACCGAGAATTTCGAGACGGCGCGCGGCAAGGTGCGGGCCTTTCTGACGCGGCCCATGACGAGGGAGATCATCTTCACCCGGAACGCCACCGAGGCCATCAATCTCGTCGCTTCGTCCTTTGGCGCGCCGCGCATCGGGGCGGGCGATGAGATCCTCATCACGATCATGGAGCATCACTCCAACATCGTGCCGTGGCATTTCCTGCGCGAGCGTCAGGGCGCGGTTCTGAAATGGGCGCCGGTCGCCGATGACGGGACCTTTCTGCTCGACGAGTTCGAGAAGCTGATTTCGCCGCGCACGAAGATGATCGCGGTGACCCAGATGTCGAACGTGCTCGGCACGATCGTGCCCATCAAGGAGGTCGTCCGGGTTGCGCGCGCTCACGGCGTTCCCGTGCTGGTGGATGGGGCGCAAGGGGCGGTCCATCTCCCCGTCGATGTGCGGGACCTCGATTGCGATTTCTACACCTTCACGGGACATAAGCTTTACGGGCCCACGGGCATTGGCGTTCTCTATGGAAAGAAGGCGCTGCTCGAGGCCATGCGGCCTTATCAGGGTGGTGGCGAGATGATCGGCTATGTCACCACGGACACGGTGACCTACGCGACGCCGCCCCACCGTTTCGAGGCCGGCACGCCCGCGATCGTCCAGGCGATCGGGCTCGGCGCGGCCATCGACTATGTGGAGGCGATCGGCCGGGAGGTCATCGCCGCGCACGAACATAAGGTCCTCGCCTACGCCATGGAGCGCCTGGCCGCGCTGGACTGGCTGAAGATCTACGGCCGTGCGGAAGGGAAGGGCGGCATCGTGTCGTTTGAAGTCGAGGGCGCCCACCCCCATGATGTCAGCACCGTCCTGGATCGCTTTGGCGTGGCGGTCCGGGCCGGCACACATTGCTGTGAGCCGCTCCTGGCGCGCTTTGGTGTCACCTCGACATGCCGCGCGTCTTTCGCCATGTATAATACGGAAGAAGACGTGGACCGGTTGGTGGACGCTTTGCATAAGGTGCGATCCCTGTTCGCTTAGGAACCCGGTCGCCGAGGATTAGGTTGAGTCCTAAAGAGGACTGCTCAGATGGTTGAAAAGAATCAAAGAAGCGAGGACGGGGGTCTCCGGGACGACATGTCGCCGGGCCTGCCTCAGTCTATCCCGGGGCACATTCAGTCCGCGGCCGAGGCGCCTGAATCCGGGGAACCGGGCGCATTGCCCGACCCCTCGCCCTTCGACGAGGACGCCCCGTCCAGCATTCCGCCCGACGAACTCGAGCGGTTGCACGGCGATCTCGTCGGCGCGCTGAAGACGGTTTTCGACCCCGAGATCCCGGTCGATATCTACGAGCTCGGCCTGATCTACAAGATCGATGTGGACGACGACCGGAATATCGCGGTTGAAATGACCCTGACGGCGCCTGGATGCCCGGTCGCAGGCGAAATGCCCGGCTGGGTCCAGAACGCCATGGCCTCCGTTCCGGGTGTCGGCCAGGTCGACGTGAAGCTTGTCTTCGATCCGCCTTGGGACATGTCGCGCATGTCCGACGAAGCGCGGCTTGCCCTGAACATGTTCTAAGCCCTTGAAACGCTGGGCAATCCGTCCCATTTTTCGACCATGAGCAACCGTCCCCGCCCCAAAGCCATGAGCCTCACCGAAGCCGCCGCCGTGCGTCTGCGCGAACTGGCGGCCGCGACGGGACCGGAAATGGAAGCCGTACGCATCGGCGTCAAGAACGGCGGCTGCGCGGGCATGGAATACACGATGGAATACGCGGCCGAGCGCGGCCCGCATGACGAGGTTGTCGAAGACAAGGGCGTGACCCTCTTGATCGACCCTTCGGCCATCATGTTTCTGCTGGGAACGGAGATGGATTACGAGGTCGGCCAGATGCGGTCGGGTTTCGTGTTCAACAACCCGAACCAGACCAGCGCCTGCGGCTGCGGCGAGTCCGTCATGCTGAAGCCCGCCGGTCAACCGGACCCGGCGCCGGTCAACCTCGCGGACTAAACGCGGAAATCGAGAAAATTCAGCCTGCCCGCACCGGCCGCATCATGAAGGCCGGAACGTGGTCGCCCATGCCGACGGGCTGCTTCTCGCGGGGCTGACCGGATCGGGACTTGCCCGTTTGTCCCGTCTTGCCTTTCGGCGCCGGCTTGTCCTTGTGAGCCGACTTTTCCTCGGGAGCGGGCTTCGCCTTGGCGGCGGGCTTGGCTTCGGAGCGCGCATCGGCGCCCGCGGATTTGCGGGCAGGGCGCGACCGCTTGTCGCTATCGGCGCTGCCGTCCGTAGCATCGTCGGCGTGAGAGCGCCCGGTGCGGCGCTCGGCGGGCGCTTCGGACTCGCCATCGGCCTGTTTCGATCCACCGCGCCGGGAGCGGCCGCCACGGCGGCGTCCACGCCCATTTTCGCGGGCGGCGCTGCGGGCCTCTTCGATGTCTTGCGGGTCGGGCGCGCCATCGACCCATTCGATTTCCTCGCGCAGCAAGGATTCGATGGCCTTCAGGGCCTTGTGATCCTTGGGCGTGACCAGCATCGCGGCGTAGCCCTCGCGGCCCGCACGGCCCGTGCGGCCGATCCGGTGCACGTAGTCCTCCGGATGCACCGGCACGTCGTAATTGAACACGTGGCTCACGGCGGGAATATCGAGCCCGCGCGCGGCGACGTCGCTGGCCGCAAGCAGCGCGATCTCGCCGTTACGGAACGCCTCGAGCGTGGCCGTGCGCTGCCGCTGGTCCATGTCGCCATGCAGGGCGCCGACATTGAAGCCGTGGCGCTGCAGCGAGCGGAAGACGACGCCCACGTCCTTCTTGCGATTGCAGAAGATGATGGCGTTCTTGACGTCATGCTCCTGGATCAGGCTGCGCAACGCGGCGCGTTTCTCCGCCGGTTGGTCGCCCGTCCTCTTCAGACGCTGCGTAATGGTGGATGCCGCCGAGGCGGGCCGGGCGACTTCGATGCGCTGCGGCGTATGCAGGAAATTATCGGCGAGACGTTGAATTTCGGGGGGCATGGTCGCGGAGAAGAAGAGCGTCTGCCGCGTGAAGGGAAGGACTTTGCAGATGCGCTCGATATCCGGGATGAACCCCATATCGAGCATTCGGTCGGCCTCGTCGACGACGAGGATCTCGATGCTGTTCAAAAGGAGCTTGCCGCGTTCGAGGTGATCCAGGAGGCGGCCTGGGGTGGCGATCACCACATCGGCGCCACGATCCAGCTTCTTGTTCTGCTCGTCGTAGGAGACGCCGCCGATCAGCAGTGCGACGGTGAGTTTGTGGTTCTTGCCCAGAAGTTCGAAGGCCTCGGCCACCTGCGCGGCGAGTTCGCGCGTCGGCTCCAGGATCAGGGTTCGCGGCATGCGGGCCCGGGCCCGTCCGCGTTCGAGGCGTGTCAGCATGGGAAGCACGAACGAGGCCGTCTTGCCGGTGCCTGTCTGCGCAATCCCCAGGACATCGCGGCCTGAGACGGCCACCGGTATGGCCTGGGCCTGGATAGCGTTGGGGTATCGAACCCGGCCGCTTCGACCGCGGATTCGACTTTTGGACTTAAGCCAAGATTTGAAAAGCTCATGGGTTAGCAAAAATGCGACGCTAGCGCTGGCCTTGCGTCTTGTTCTATCGCTACAAAGATTAGCTGTTACGATTCGCCGGGTGCTTTCAACACAGCACCCGATCATTACGGTCACATGACCGTGGATAGTTTGAGAATGACATAGGCGGCATTGCCGATACGCGCAAGAGGCAAAAGTTCGCAGCGCTCCAAGCGTTAAGGAGGCTTGAGCGCGCCAGGCGGCTTCGAAAAGGCTGAGAATAACATGAGGACAAAAGACTACGCCGACGTTGCCATCAAGCCGCCGATCCTGTTTCTCGCCGCGCTTCTACTCGGCTATGTGCTGACCTATTGGTTTCCCATCGGCCCGGGCCCTGCCTCCCCGAACGCCTTGGGGCTGACCACGGGGCTGGTCTTCATGCTCGCCGGCTTCGCGCTCGCCATCCTTCCCGCCAGACGCTTTCACAAGGCCGGGACCAGTGTCATACCCGGCGAGCCTTCGACCGTTCTCGTCCAGGAGGGCCTGTACCGGGTGACGCGAAACCCTATCTATATCGGCTTGATCCTGATCTATTTCGGTCTGTGCCTGGTCCTGACCAGCGTGTGGATGCTGCTTCTGCTCATCCCGGCGGTGATCATCCTGCACCGGGGCGTGGTGAAGCGGGAAGAGGACTACCTCACCTGGAAATTCGGCGATGCCTATCGCCGCTATATGGAACGGGTGCCGCGCTGGCTTTGAGACGAGGGGGCCGGGGCCCAGGTAGCGTGAGCCCCTTTGCCGAGCCCCTAGATGTCCAAGTCTTCGGCTTCGGCAAAGGCGGCCCGTTCCTGAATGAACTTGAAGCGGGCTTCGGGCTTGTTGCCCATGAGCTGATCGACCGCCTTGGTCGTGCCGGGGCGGTCCTCCTCGTCGAGTTCCACGCGCAGCAGGGTGCGCGACGCCGGGTCCATAGTCGTCTCCTTGAGCTGCTTGGGAAGCATCTCGCCCAAGCCCTTGAAACGACTCACATCCGATCTTGCCGCGGCCTTGAAGACCTCCTTCATCAGCGCGTCCTTATGGGCCTCGTCGCGCGCATAGGCGGTCTTGGCGCCCTGGCTCAGCCGGTAGAGCGGCGGCACGGCGAGGTAGAGGTGCCCGTTTTCGATCAGGCCTTTCATCTCCTGATAGAAGAAGGTGATCAGCAGCGCGGCGATGTGGGCGCCGTCCACATCCGCATCGGTCATGACCACGACCTTCTCATAGCGGAGATCGTCCTCGCTGTAGCGGGTCCTGGTTCCGCAGCCGAGCGCCTGGATCAGGTCGCTGAGGAGCTGGTTGTCGGCGAGTTTCGAAGAGCTGGCGCTGGCGACATTGAGGATCTTGCCGCGCAAGGGCAGCACCGCCTGCGTGGCCCGGTTGCGGGCCTGCTTGGCCGATCCGCCGGCCGAGTCGCCCTCGACGATGAAGATCTCCGTGCCTTTCGATCCGGTCGCGGAGCAATCGGCCAACTTGCCGGGAAGCCGCAGGCGCCGCGTGGCGGTCTGCCGGCTGACTTCCTTCTCTTTGCGGCGGCGAAGGCGTTCCTCCGACCGGTCCACCACCCAGTCGAGGAGCTTTCCGGCCTGGTTCGGGTGCCCCGTGAGCCAGTGGTCGAAGGCATCGCGCACGGCGTTCTCGACGATCCTGGCGGCCTCCTGGGTGGCCAGGCGGTCCTTGGTTTGGCCCTGGAACTCGGGCTCGCGGATGAAGACCGAGAGCATGGACGCCGTTGTTCCGAGCACGTCGTCGCCCGTGACCTGGGACACGCGCTTGACGCCGGTGAGTTCGCCATAGGCGCGCAGGCCCTTGGTGAGCGCGGCGCGCAAGCCCGCCTCGTGGGTGCCGCCGTCCGGGGTCGGGACCGTGTTGCAGTACGAGCTCATGAAGCCGTCGGCGCTCGCGACCCAGGCGATGGCCCATTCCACCGAGCCATGCCCTTCGGACCTTTCCACGCGTCCGGCGAAGATGTCGTTGGTGACGGTGGTCTGGCCGTTGATGCTGTCCGCGAGGAAATCCTTGAGACCGCCGGGGAAATGCAGCTCGGCCTTCTCCGGCACGTCGCTGCCCGCGGTAATCAGCGATTTGTCGCACGACCAGCGGATTGCGACGCCCCGGAACAGGTAGGCCTTGGAGCGCGACATGCGGAACAGCCGCGCCGGCTTGAACGCGGCCCCCTTGCCGAAAATCTCGGGGTCCGGGCGAAAGCGCACCTTCGTGCCGCGCCGGTTCTTGACGGGCCCGAGATTCTGCAAGGGTCCGTCGGGAATGCCGCGCGTATAGCTCTGCCGGTAGAGGGTCTGCCCCCGCGCCACTTCTACTTCGAGAGTCTCCGACAGGGCGTTGGCGACCGACACGCCGACGCCGTGAAGTCCGCCGCTCGTGGCGTAGACCTTGGAGTCGAACTTCCCGCCCGCGTGCAGCGTCGTCATGATGACTTCGAGCGCAGACTTGTTCTTGAACTTGGGATGCGGATCGACCGGGATGCCCCGGCCGTTGTC
Organism: Methyloceanibacter methanicus; assembly: GCF_001723285.1. GTDB lineage: Bacteria > Pseudomonadota > Alphaproteobacteria > Rhizobiales > Methyloligellaceae > Methyloceanibacter > Methyloceanibacter methanicus. The sequence continues at coordinate 192,851 of NZ_LPWG01000012.1, forward strand.
GTTGACGGTGAGAGTGCCGTCTCTGTCGAGCGAGACCTCGATCCAGCTCGCATGGCCCGCCACGGCCTCGTCCATCGCATTGTCCAGCACTTCGGCGAAGAGGTGATGCAGCGCCTTTTCGTCGGTGCCGCCCACATACATGCCCGGCCGCTTCCGGACGGGCTCCAATCCTTCGAGGACCTCGATATGAGCGGCGGTGTAACCGGCCTCTGCACCGCTGCTCTTCGCGCTCTGCTTCGGCGGCGCTTTGGCGCGCGCGGGGCTAGGCGGCGGAGCATCGAACAAATCGTTCGCGGCAGCGGATTTTCGTCTGGGTGCGATCGGTGGAGTCCTCCAGGCCAAGGCGCCGGGCTAACGGCGCCGGACTAAGGGCGCCGGGCCCTCGAAAAACAAAGAATCAGTGGCGTTTGAGGCGCGATTCTTGCTCGCACGGAGGTGGGGCTTTTTCAAGGGGCACGGTTTTCAAGGGGCACGGTTTCAAGGGGGAGGTCCCCCGCCGGCAGGGATTGCCGCAGGACCCCGGAAGCCTCAGCCGCCGATCTTGCCCCCGCCTTTCCTGGTGATCGCCACCACGGAGGGGCGGGGCGGCATGCCGGCCTTGAAATCGGGCCAGCGGGTGGCCGGATTCTCGAAACTGACGGGCGCGCTGGCGTCGAAGGGCTTGCCCTCTTGGGACGCATCCGTGCGGGAAGACCTATGGCCGCCGGAAGACTCGTCGCTCTCATCGCTCTCGTGAAAGTTCTTCACGCCGTCCGTGCCCGGGTGCTGCACGGCGACGAACAGAGTCTCTCCGTTGGGCGTGAAGCACGGCCCGCAGAGTTCCGCGCCGACCGGCACGCGGAAGAACAGATGCGGCGTGGGGCCGCCTTCGCTGTCCGTTTCCAGCGCGTAGAGGCCGTCGGCGCGCATGGTGCTCGGCCAGTTGGCGCCCTGGTCCGTGGCGACCCAGAGCCGCCCCTGATTGTCCACCGCGGCGTTGTCGGGGGTGACGAACCAGCCGTCCTCGGAGGTCGCCGGGTTCCAATTGGTCTCGAGCGAGGGCCTGTTCGGATCGCCGCAAAGGACCAGGATCTTCCATTGAAACGTGTCGGCGCCGAAATCGAGACCGTCGGGGACGATCTCGATGATGTGGCCGTACCGGTTGTTCGCCCTCGGGTTGGCTGCGACCTTCGGATGATCGGGGGTGCGGCTCGTGTTGTTCGTCAGCATGACGTAGACGCGCTTCGTCTTGGTGTTGGGCTGCACGTCCTCGGGCCGGTCCATCTTCGTGGCACCGGCGTCCTTGGCGGCGAGCCGCGCGTCGATCACCACGTCGGCCTGGCGCGCGAAGTCCTCGTCCGCGGCAAGCTTGCCTTCGCCGCATTTGAGGGCAATCCACGCGCCGGTGCCGTCGTCGTTGAACTTCGCGGCGGACAGCGTGCCCTTCGAGAGCAGCGTCATGTTCGCCTGCTTGTCGCCCGGCTTGTAGGTGCCGTCGCTGACGAAGCGATAGACATGTTCGAACTTGGAATCGTCACCGCTGAAGACCACGACCCGGTTGTCGTCGCTGAGAACGGTTTCCGCACCCTCGTGGAGGAAGCGGCCAAGGGCCGTGTGCTTGACGGGTTTGGACTTCGGATCGAAGGGATCGATTTCGACGATCCAACCGAAACGGTTGGGTTCGTTCGGTTGCTTGTCCAGGTTAAAGCGCGCGTAGTCGCGCCCCCAGACATAGCCCTTCGTGGGGATGCCATAGGCTCTGAAGCGGTCCCGGTTGGCGTGGTGTTGCTCGCCGAGGGCGGGCATGCCCTCCCAATCGGTTTCGTCCGTATAGAACGCATACTGAAAGTTTTCTTCCGCCGTGAGATAGGTGCCCCACGGGGTCCTGCCGCCGGCGCAGTTCGCGAACGTGCCGCGAAGGTCCTTGCCGGTTTCGTCGTAGGTCGTTTTCAGGCGTTCGAGACCGCCGCCGGCGTCTTCGTCCGTCACGGGACCGTCTACGGTCATCGGCGTGTTCGCGGTGATACGGCGGTTGTAGGGGCTGTCGGTGACGACCCGCCACGCATCGCCATCCCTTTCGATCTCGACGATGGTGACGCCGACCGCGGCCATCTCCACATCGACCATCCAGTCCTTGATCGAGGCGAAGTCCACATCGCCGCCGGGCTGTTCGACGCCGGGGAACATCATCGGGGCGAGAGCGTATTCGTGATTGACGCAGAGCAGACCGCGTTCGTTGCCGTCCCTGGCCCGCGCGCCCTCGATGAAGGCGCCGCTGTCGTCCATGGGGAAATAGGCGACGTAGTCGTTGTTGTAGCCGAACTGGCGGTTCTGCGCGCCGGCGGTCTGCCGGTAGGGATCGAAGTCCGGCGCGCCGCCGACGATCGGGTCGCCCCATCGCAGCAGGCATTGCGCCTCGTAGCCGTCGGCCACGTGGTGCGTGCCGTCGACGCCCGCCTTCACCTCTTTGAAGGCGAAGCCGTTGGGGGTGAACGTCTTGGGATCGGTCTCGACGGCCTCGTCCGCGCCGCATCCGGCGAGCGCCGTGGTACCGAACAAGGCGGCAACGGCGCTGACGCCCAGCGCGCCTTTGACGATGTCGCGCCGGTTGTAGCGCCGGGCGATCACGTCGCCGATGGTTTCGCCGCCCGAGGGGCTGTCGGGCTCGTCGCCGGCGGCACGGGCGGGATCAAGACAAGGTTTGACGCGAGGGTCAGACATCGGCGGTCATCTCGGAGGTAAGTTTCGGCCACAGCATGACCGTGTCTTATGACAATTCTGCAGCACCCCGCGCTCAGATGATCGCGCGCGCACCTTCGCCGAGACCCATTCGGACACGACGACCGTGGCGAGGATGACGATGAAGATGACGGTGACCTCGGCCCAGGCGAGACGCGCGAGCGACGACTGGAGCTGGAGCCCGATACCGCCCGCGCCGACGAGACCGAGGATGGTGGACTCGCGGATGTTGATGTCCCAGCGGAACACCGAAATCCCGGCGAAGGCGGGGGCGATCTGGGGCCATACCGCGTAGTCCATGATCTGCCAGCGCGACGCGCCCGTGGCGCGCACCGCCTCGACCTCCGTCTCGTCGATCTCCTCGATGGCCTCGTAGAGCAGCTTGCCGATGAAGCCGATGGAGCGCAGGGCGATGGCGACGATCCCGGCGAGCAGGCCCGGCCCGATGATCGCCACCAGCAGCAGCGCCCAGATGAGCGAATTGATCGAACGCGACGCGACGATCAGCAGCAGCGCCAGCGGGCGGACCAGCGCCGCGCTCGGCGTCGTGTTGCGGGCGGCGAGAAACGCGACCGGCGTCGCCAGCACGATCCCGAGCCCGGTCCCGAGCGTCGCGATGTTGATCGTATCCCACAGCGGGGCCCAAAGCCGGTCGAGATAGGACCAGCGCGGCGGCCAGGCGCGCGACAGAAGGTCTGCCGCCTGCCGCGGCGCATCCTCCACGAACAGCCAGATCGTGTTCTTGTTCATGACCTGCCAGCTGAGGACGAACAGCACGGCGAGCGCGAGCCAACCGAACCAGACGGCCCATTGGGCGAGAGGGGTGCGGCGCTGCCAGAGGAGACGGCTGTCGTGGGCAAGGACCGGCATCACTGCACCCATTTGCGCAAATGGCTGGAGGCGTATTCGGCGACGAGCACCACGGCGATGATCATGATGAGGATCGCGCCGGCGGTATCGTAGTCGTAACGCTGCATGGCCGTGTTGAGGGTCGCGCCGATGCCGCCCGCGCCGACAATGCCGATCACGGCGCTTTCGCGGAAATTGATGTCGAGCCGGTAGAGCGACAGTCCGATCAGGCGCGGCATGACCTGAGGCTGAATGCCGTAATTGATGACCTGCCACCAGCTCGCGCCGGTCGCGCGGATCGCCTCGGCCTGGGCTTCCTCGATGTCCTCGATGTCCTCGGCCAGGAGCTTCGCCATGAAGCCGATCGTGGCGAAGGACAGGGTGAGGAAGCCGGCAAACGGTCCGAAACCGAACATGGCCACGAACAGGATGGCGATGATGATTTCCTGGAAGGCGCGGCTGACGGCGATGACGGCACGGCACACCGCATAGACCGGCAGCGGCGCGATATTGCGGGCGGCGCCAAGCCCGATGGGGATCGAGATGAGGCAGCCGGCCACGGTGGACGTCACCGTCATGGTCAGGCTCTCCTCCATGCCTTGCCAGATGTCGCGTGAGCGCGTCGTGAAGTCGGGCGTGAAGAAGCCTCGAGGACGCGCCAGCCATTGCCAAGCCCCACCAGGACGCGCTGCCAATTGATGTCGAGCGTCGAGAGCGCGGCGATGAGATAGGCCAGCAGGCCGAGGTACAGGCCCCATCGCAGCCAGGGATTGCCAATAAGCGGCGGACGGGTCCAGCCGGCCGGGGCGGCGTGCGGTCTCATGTGAGCCCGGCCATGCGTTCCTCGCGCGCATGTCGATCGTCCGGCGCGGGCTCCGCCTCCGCCTCGCGGTCGGGATGGATCTGCGTCCAGTCCTCGGCGCCGTAGATCTCCGTCAGCATGGCCGTGTCCAGCTCGGCCGGTGCCCCGTCGAACACGATCGCGCCCGCGCGCAAGCCGACGATGCGGTCCGCGAACATCTTGGCGAGCGGGACGTCATGCAGGCTGATGATCGCCGGGAGATTGCGTTCGCGGCACACTTCGCAGATGAGCCGCATGATCTGGCGCGCGGTCTTCGGGTCGAGCGAGGCGGTCGGTTCGTCGACCAGGAGCAGCTTCGGGTCCTGCTCGAGCGCCCGGGCGATGCCCACCCGTTGGCGCTGGCCGCCGGAGAGCGCGCTCGCGCGCTTGTCCACCTGCTCGGAGAGCCCGACGCGCTCCAGAAGGGCGAAGGCCTTGTCCACGTCCTCTTGCGGGAACCGCCGCAGGAACGACCGCCAGAACGGCACGTAGCCCAGGCGCCCCGACAGCACGTTCTCCATCACGGTCAGACGCTCCACCAGCGCGTATTCCTGGAAGATCATGCCCATATGACGCCGGGCGCGCCGGAGGCCCCGGCCGCCAAGATGCGTGATCTCGATGCCGTTCAGGTCGATGCCGCCGCTCGTGGGATTGACGAGGCGGTTGATGCAACGGATGAGCGTGGACTTGCCTGCGCCGGACGGTCCGATGAGGGCAACGACCTGGCCCGCCGGCACCTCGAACGAGACGCCGCGCAGCGCTTCGTCGCCGGTCTTGTACCGCTTTGTGAGTGAGGAAACGCGCAGCATGTCCTGTCCGGGCCGGTCCTGGCGGGGCGTGGGTCGCGGGCATCGTATGAGAAAGGGACAGGGCGCGAAAGCCATGCCCTGGCCCGGCCGAGGCGGCCAATTCAGTTGCAGGAATATTGGACGCCGTTGGCTTCGTCGATCTGGCGGATGACCGCCCAATCGTCCTTGAACGTGATCGGAATGAACGAGGTGTCGCCGGATTTCGAGAATTCTTCCAGCAGCTTCGTGCCCTTCCAATCGAAGCTAAAGAAGGCTTCCCTGATCTTGTCCTGCAGTTCGGGCTTCAGATTGTAGGCCATGCCGAAGCCCGTGGTCGGGAAGGTCTGCGAGGTGTAGATGGTCTTGAGCTGGTCTTCGGTGACGAGACCCCGGTCGATCATCCGCGCCTTGACCGAATTGGCGATCGCCGCCGCGTCATAGTCCTTGTTGGCCACGCCCAGGATCGAGTTGTCGTGCGCGCCGGAGAAGCGGGGCGTGAAGTCCGTGTCGCGCTCAAGACCGAACTCGGACTTGAGGAGCGCGGACGGCGCCTTGAAGCCGGAGTTGGACGTTTCCGCGGTGAAGGCAAGCACGCGGCCTTTCAGGTCTTCGGGCTTTTCGATGCCGGAACCCGGATAGGTGATGATCTCCATCTCGTAGCCGTAGCTGCCGTCGTCGCTCGCCATCATGGTGAAGGGGCGGAAACCGGCACAGGCGACCGCCAGCGGGTTGGAGCCGGTATTGACCCCGGCCACATGCAGCCGCCCGGCGCGCATGGCCTCGATCTGCGCCGCGTTGGACTGGACCGGAAAGAACTGCACCGATTTGCCCGTGGCCTCGGACAGATGATCGAGAAACTCCTTCCAGACATCCACATACACGGCCGGGTCTTCGACGGGCGTATAGGCGAAGATCAGCGTGACGGGGTCGACCTGGTCTGCGGGGTCGGTGGGGATGTCGGCGATCAGGTCGCCGTCAGCGTCCTGGTAGCGGCCATCGAGCTGGAAGCCGGCGCTCGCAGGCAGAGTGAGGGCTGCCGTCAGGATCAGCGAAACCAGAATTTGCCCTATCATCGTACCAGTCCTTTGGTTCTCTTGGCCGGAAAATAGCGCCGCTAGGCGCGGCTCGAGCGACAGTCGACCGTTGGACATGCGCCAGTGCCGAAGCTAGTGGGGCGCCGTGACAGATTTGCGAAGAGGAGTGTACCTTGGCCGAACGCCCGCCCGTTTGTGATTTTGGTTGGAAGGCCCCCGGATTCTCGTTGATCGGGGTCGATGGCGAGACCTACACGCTGGATGCCCTGAAGGGGCCGAACGGGACGCTCGTGGCGTTCATCTGCAACCATTGCCCGTACGTCATCGCCGTGATCGACCGCATCGTCCGGGACGCGAAAGAGCTTGCCGCACTTGGGGTGAACACCGTCGCGATTTGTTCGAACGATGCGACGACCCATCCCGACGACTCCTTCGAGAACATGAAGCTCTTTGCCGCGCGGCACGGCTTCACCTTCCCCTATCTTCACGACGAGAGCCAGGACGTGGCGCGGGCCTACGATGCGGCCTGCACGCCGGACTTCTTCGGGTTCAATGCCGATCTGGAGCTGCAATACCGCGGGCGGATGGATGCAAGCGGCCGCGATCCCGCCGGGCCCCACGTCAAACGCGACCTGTTCGAGGCGATGAAACAGATCGCGGAAACGGGCCAGGGCCCGCGCGAGCAGACGCCGTCCATCGGCTGCTCGATCAAGTGGAAGGCCGCCTGACGGCGCCGCGCGATTAACTCCGGCTTAAGCGTATCGCTTTCCCGTTTCTTTACTCGCGGGTCCCTAAAATTCGTCTCGAATTCGAGAGGATTTCGGGCACGATGTTGACGCGATACGCAATGACGGGAGCAGCGGCCGCCGCAACGGTCTACGGCGCCGTCAATCTCGGCTCGAACAATTCGAACATGATGCTCGTCGATGCGGGGGGCGGCGGTCTGAGCGCCGATATTCCCGTCTGGGTTCTGGCGATGCTCGCGGTCGCGATGCTTCTGTCGTTCCGCCGCGGGTCCGCCTTGAGCCTGCCGTCGATGATGGGCACGTTGTCCGGCGCCAGCAAGACATGGCTGTTCGCCGGCGCCGGAATTCTGGTCTACGCGGCCTACGCTTTCACGTAGCCGCAGAAGCCTGCCAAGAGTTGGGTTCAGTTTGGGGGAGCCTGGTACGAACCGATTGGTTTCCGTGTCCGACGGGGGTACGCGGAGAAAACGGCCAGCGGTTCGCAAGAGGCCGGGCGAGAGAAGGGGGCGACCGCGTTTCGCGGCCGCCCCCGGTTCGTTCTTGAAAGCGCAAAAGCCGGGAGCCGGCTAGACGCTGTAGTACATGTCGTATTCGACCGGGTGGGGCATCATCTCGAAGCGCTCCACCTCTTCCATCTTCAACTCGAGATAAGCGTCGATCGCGTCGTCCGTGAACACGTTGCCCTTTTTGAGGAAGGCGCGGTCCGCGTCCAGGGACTCGCAGGCTTCGCGCAGCGAACCGCTGACCGTCGGAACCTTTTCGAGCTCCTCGGGCGGCAGGTCGTACAGGTTCTTGTCGATCGCCGAACCCGGATCGAGCTTGTTCTCGATGCCGTCCAGGCCGGCCATCAGCATGGCCGAGAAAGGCAGATACGGATTGGCCGTCGGATCGGGGAAGCGAACCTCGACGCGCTTGGACTTCGGACCCGTGCCGAGCGGAATACGGCACGAAGCAGAGCGGTTGCGCGAGGAGTAGGCCAGCAGAACCGGCGCTTCGTAGCCCGGGACCAGCCGCTTGTAGGAGTTGGTGCTCGGGTTGGTATAGGCGTTGAGCGCCTTGGCGTGCTTCAGGATGCCCGCGATGTAGTGGAGTGCCGTGTCGGACAGGTCGGCGTATTTGTCGCCGGCGAAGGTCGGGGCGCCGTCTTTCCAGATCGACTGGTGCACGTGCATGCCCGAGCCGTTGTCGCCGAAGACCGGCTTCGGCATGAACGTGGCGGACTTGCCGTAGACATGCGCTACGTTGTGGATCACGTATTTGTAGATCTGCATCGCATCGCCGGTCTGGATGATCGGACCGAACTTGATGCCGAGCTCATGCTGGGCCGCGCCCACCTCGTGGTGGTGCTTCTCGGTAGAGACGCCCATTTCGGCCATGACCGACAGCATCTCCGACCGCAGATCCTGCGCGGAGTCGACCGGGGGCACCGGGAAGTAACCACCCTTCGTGCGCGGACGATGGCCCAGATTGCCCATCTCGTACTCCGTGCCCGTATTGGTCGGCAGCTCCGTCGAGTCGACACGGAAACCGCAATTGTAAGGCTCGGCCGTGAAGCGCACGTCGTCGAACACGAAGAACTCGGCCTCGGGGCCGAACACGGCCGTGTCGCCGACGCCGGTCTGCTGCATATAGGCCTGGGCCTTGCCGGCAATGCCGCGCGGATCGCGCTCATAGGGCTCGTTCGTCAGCGGCTCGAGCACGTCGCAGAAGACGGCGAGCGTGCTCTGCGCGAAGAACGGGTCGATGACCGCCGAGTTGCAGTCGGGCATCAGCTTCATGTCCGACTCGTTGATGGCCTTCCAGCCTGCAATGGAAGACCCATCGAACATGACACCTTCGGAGAACGCTTCCTCGTCCATGAGGCTCGCGTCCATCGTCACGTGCTGCATCTTTCCCCTGGGATCGGTGAATCGCAGGTCGACGAACTTGATTTCCTCGTCCTTGATCTTTTTGGCGGTGCTACTTGCGTCTGCCATTTTCTCTCCCCTGTACACATTGTTCCCTCGCCGCCTCGGTCGAGGCTGACGACAGGTTGCTCGAGTTATGTGAAAGTTATGAGTGAAATGGGGCGGATGGGCCAGTCCAATTGCGACTAGATCGCATCGTCACCCGTCTCGCCGGTCCGGATGCGCACGGCTTCCTCGACCTGCGACACGAAGATCTTGCCATCGCCGATCCGGCCCGTCTTGGCGGAGGCCACGATCGCCTCGACAGCCTTCTCGACCATATGGTCGACGAGAACGAGCTCAAGCTTCACCTTGGGAAGGAAATCGACCACGTATTCAGCACCGCGATACAACTCCGTATGGCCCTTTTGACGGCCAAAGCCTTTGGCTTCGGTGACCGTGATGCCCTGAAGACCGATCTCCTGGAGGGCCTCCTTCACCTCATCGAGCTTGAATGGCTTGATGATCGCTTCGATCTTTTTCATTCTTCGTCATACCTCCCAGTCTAACCTTGCGAAGCCTCGCCGCGTAGCGTGCTGCTGTTCAGAACGTACCTGAGACCAAGCCTTAGCACACGCTGTGCCAATCTAATGGGCGGTAGTTTTTATAGTAAAACCAAACGCTTAGAAAATTTACGCAAAATGTGGAGGCGGAGCGATTCGGCACGCTGACAGCACAATAGGCAATACGCACAAAAACTGGGCAGGCGCAACGCCCGCCAAGACTTAAGGGGACACGGGTTTGGTGTTCGGAAGCTATTCGCACACGGGGACGGCCATGTTGGAACTCTTGACCGCGAAAGAAATGGGCCGCGCCGACAAACTTGCCATAGAAGGCGGGGTGCCGGGCGCTGTTCTCATGGAGAATGCGGGCCGAAGTGTCGCCGACGAGGTTTCGTTGCGATTTCCCGACGCTTCCACGGTCGCGATACTTTGCGGGCCCGGCAATAACGGCGGCGACGGCTTCGTGGCGGCGCGCCGACTTCTGGAGCGGGGCTACTTCGTTCGTCTCGGTTTCGACGGCGATCCCGGCGCGCTTCCGGCCGACGCGGCCGAGATGGCGGCGCGGTATTCGGGAACGATACACCCGCTCGATCCCGCTCTGTTCGACCACGCCGACGTGATCGTGGACGGCTTGTTCGGCGCCGGGCTCGCGCGGCCCCTCGACGGCAAGTTCGCCGATCTGGTCGAGGCCGCGAACGCGAGCGGCGTGCCCATCATCGCCATCGACGTGCCGAGCGGCGTCGACGGCACAACGGGCAGGGTCCTCGGCACGGCGATCCGTGCCTTGAGTTCGGTCACGTTCTTCCGCTTCAAGCCGGGGCATTTTCTGATGCCCGGACATTTGCATTGCGGCGACCTTCACCTCGCCGATATCGCCATTCCCGACGCGGTCCTCGAGACGGTGAAGCCCACCCTCTACGCCAACGAGCCGGGGCTGTGGCTCGACCAGTTCCCATGGCCCACGGTGGGGGGACACAAATATCTGCGGGGGCATGCGCTGGTGGCCTCGGGGCCGGCGGACGCGACCGGGGCGGCGCGCCTGGCCGCGCGCGGCGCGTTGCGGACCGGCGCCGGGCTCGTCACCGTTGCTTCGCCACGCGGGGCCTTGGCCGTCAACGCCGCGCAACTGACCGCGGTGATGCTGCGGGAGGCCGACGGACCGCAAGGGCTCGCGGCGCTTTTATCCGATGCCCGCAAGAATGCGTTTCTGATCGGCCCCGGCCATGGCGTCGGCGAGGGCACGCGCGAGATGGTTGTCACGGCGTTGAAGGCGACGCCGGCCGTGCTCCTGGACGCCGACGCGCTGACATCTTTTGCGGAGACCCCGGAAACATTGTTCGAGGCCATCCGCGGGCGCGAACGGCCCGTCGTGATGACGCCGCACGAAGGCGAGTTCGCACGCCTGTTCGGCGATGTGCCCGGCGCCTCCAAGGTCGACCGCACCCGGACGGCCGCGTCCCGCTGCGGCGCGACCGTCATTCTGAAAGGCCCCGATACGGTCATCGCAAGCCCGGACGGCCACGCCGCCATCGACACCAATGGCAGCCCCTGGCTCGCGACTGCGGGCTCGGGCGATGTCTTGGGGGGAATGGTGCTCGGCATGCTGGCCCAAGGGCTCGGCGGTTTCGATGCCGGGTGCATCGGCGTCTGGATGCATGGGCAGGCGGCGAAACGGTTCGGGCCGGGCCTGATCGCCGAGGACTTGCCCGAGCTGATCCCAGAAGTCCTTGAGGAACTGGAAGAATATGGGACAGACGGGTGAGCGGCGGGGGTCGGCCTTCGCGACCGTTTGTTGACACACTCGCCGGTTATGAGAGACATCTTGATGGGACACCGCTTCGCGCCGTGTCCTTCGGGATTGACGACCGCTCTAGCGAAGGATCGCTCACGATCATGGGCCGCTGCCGCGCCGCAAAGAGCCGTATACGCGCAAAGACAATTCTCCTCGGCGTTGCCCTGGCGACGGCCGTGGCCGGGACGGCCCACGCGGCCGACCAAATCCTGCTGCGCGCGCGCGAAGGCGCGGCCGCCATGCTCCGTGGGCAATACGACCGCGCGGTGGTGCTGTACGACGAAGCCCTGAACACGCCCGACGTGTCCAAATTCGTCCAAGCCAGCATCTACAGCGATCGCGGCGTTGCCAAATGGCGCATGAAGAAGACGAAGGAGGCGATCGACGATTTCAACGAGTCGATCCAGCTCGCGCCCGACAATGCCATTGTCTACAACAACCGCGGCAACGCGCTGATGGATCTTGGGCATCCCGACGAGGCCATCAAGGATTTCGACCGCGCGATCGCGCTGGAGCCGGCCTATGGCGCCGCCTTCAACAATCGCGGCAACGCCTATGCCTCGCTGCAGAATTACGATGCGGCGTTCCAATCCTTCCGCAAGGCCACGGCGCTGCTGTCCAGAACCGCGGCGCCCTATAACGGACGCGGGCGCGCCCATGTGGAGCGCGAGCGTTACCACGCCGCGGTCCGGGACCTCAGCCGCGCCATCAAGCTCGATCCCAAATTGGCGGCCGCCTATCGCAATCGTGCCGCGGCCAATTTCGCGTTGGGGCATTACGCGGAGGCGGCCGACGATGCCACCCAGGCGCTCGACCTCGAGCCTGAGCACGACAAGGCCGCGCTTCTCATGCTCCGGGCGCGGTCCTATGCCGCGCAGAACAGCTTTCGGGAGGGCGTGGCCGATTTCGACAAGGTTCTCGATATCGAGCCGGAAAATGCCGACGCCTTCATGGAGCGGGGCGAACTTCTGGCCCAGAACAAGCGCAACGACGCGGCCATCAAGGACTTCAACAAGGTTCTGGAGCTGCAGCCGAAGAACGCACGCGCCTATGCGCGGCGCGGAGAGACCAAGCTGTACGACCGCAAGGCCGACGAGGGCTATGTCGACGTCAATATCGCGCTCATCCTGAAGCCGGACGATCCGCTCGCCTTGCGGATCCGCGGTGACATTTTCCAGGCTCAGAAACGCACCGAGAATGCGATCGCCGATTATCAAAAGGCCCTGACCTTGGACCCGTTCCAGGAGGAGTCGCGGGCCGCATTGGAGCGTCTTCGCGCGCCGGTGCCGGTGGACACACGGAAGCCCCTGGGGGCGGCCGTCGCGGGGTGGGTCATCAACGAAAAGGCCCCCGGCCGCTACGTGGCCACGAACCCGGATTATCGCGGTGTCACGGTCGACATGGAGATGTTCGGCGCGGGCAAGCCGAAAATTTTGGCGTGGGACAAGCTCAAGGGCGCACAGTCCGGGATCGGTCTGTTGAAGTACTATGCCGGCACGGCCAAGGGTGAGGGCGCGTTCGAATATGTGGCCGTTGTCGACACCAAGAAGCGGTCGGTTCTGTCGATCGAACCCGAGCGGTGGGGCGACAAATCCGCGACATGGACCTGGCAGACGGCCTCGCTATCGGTCACGGACCCCGACGGCAATGTCAGCGACGTGGCGTTGCAGCCTCAGCGGACCCAGAGAGCGCCCGTCGCCCGGCGCGCCGCGACGACGGCGGCGGCTTCGTCGGGTTTGCGCAACAGCAGCCGCAGCGCAAGGCACCCCGAAAACGCAGCCGACGCGGCGGGGGCGGAAACAACAATCCTCTCGGGTGGCTGTTCCGCTGATGGGTAGGCATGCGCCGCTGGCCCGACGGCGGTTTCCAGGATAACACGACACGCATGACTCACTTCCTCGCCAGCGTTCGCAGCCGGGCGGAGGCCGAGCTCGTTCTCGCCGCCGGTGCCGATATCGTCGACCTCAAGGAACCGGAACGAGGGGCGCTCGGCGCCGTAGCGCCCGGTGTGATCCGCGAATGCCTGGCCGCGATCGGCGGACGGACGCCGGTCAGCGCGACCGTGGGCGACGTGCCGATGCGTCCGGAAACCGTTGCCGGCGCCGTGGCGGCGACGGCCGATCTCGGCGTCGATATCGTGAAGCTCGGGATCATGCCGGGCGGCGATCCCTGGGGCTGCCTCGAGGCCCTTCGCGAACTGAAGTTGCGCGCCTCTCTTGTGCTCGTCTGCTTCGCCGATGCTTTGCCGGACGTCGATCCGGTCGAGGCGCGGGCGAAGAGCGGGGCGCGCGGCGTGATGCTGGACACGATGGGCAAGGACAACAGATCGCTGCTCGATCATATGCCGCTGAGCCTTATTGCGCGCTTCCTGGATCGGGCGCGCGATGCGGCCTTGCAGACGGGGGTAGCGGGCTCCTTGCGCACCGCGCACGTTGAACCGCTGCTCGAACTGCGTCCCGACGTGATCGGATTTCGTGGCGCGCTGTGCGAACGGGGCGTCCGGGGCGGGAAACTCGATCCGAAGGCCTGTGCCGAAATCGCCGCGCTGATCGCCGGTTACCGCCCGGTCACGGAGGCGCGTTTCGAGGCGCGCACAACCTCCGCGATGTGCAGCATCTGCTTGGCCAGGCGCGAAACGGGCGGCCGGACGGAAGATCCGGGCAGCGGGGGGAGACCGGAGCGACAGATGGAACAACGACTTGGACACGTGAGCACGGCGAGCGGAACGGACGGCCCTCTGGACCGCATCTTCGTGCACAACTATGTGCTCGAAGTGGAAATCGGCGTTCACCACAACGAGAAGGGTGTCACTCAGCGGGTCCGTTTCTCGGTCGATATCGATGTGCAGCCCAATCCAAAGGATCTCGACGACGATATCAACCGGACGCTCGATTACGACTACGTCATCAACGGAATCAAGACGATCATCTCCGGCGGTCATATCAATCTCGTGGAGACGCTGGCCGAGGAGGTCGCGCAGCATTGCATTGCTCATCCGCGTGCGGAGCGTGTCGAGGTCGTTATCGAGAAACTTGACAAGGACCCGGGTGCGGTCGGCGTGCAGATCGTCCGGAGGAAGCAGGAGGGCTGATATGAACGCCCCGTTGCCGACCTCTGCGTCCCGCCGGCACGCGTCCGCCGCGCGGCCGGCAGTGGTGAAGCTCGGCGGGAGCGTCGTGCGTGCCGGCACGCTCAACGGCTGGCTCGATGTCATCGCCGATGCGCAGCGCCCGATCGTTCTCGTGCCCGGCGGCGGGGCCTTGGCCGACGAAGTCCGCGACTGCCAGCGCCAACTCGGTTTCGGCGACGTGACGGCCCATCGCATGGCGTTGCTTGCCATGGACCAGCTCGCCTGGGCGATCGCGGGCATGCGGCCGGGCTACGAGGTCGGCACGGCCGTGGAGGATTTGTGTGCCACGCTGCAACGCGGGCTGATTGCCGTCTGGGCGCCGCCGCGCTGGTCGCGGACCGGACGGATCTCGAAGCGACGTGGCGGCTGACATCCGACAGTCTGGCGCTCTGGCTTGCGGGAAAGCTCGGCGCGGACGCGTGTTGCGTCGTCAAATCCGTGGCGCTGCCGCCCGGGCGGCGCTCCGCCGGCGCGCTCAGGCAGGACGGCATCGTCGATGAGGCCTTTCCGGCCATGCTTGCGGAGACGGGCGTTCCCACAACGATCTTCGGACAGGGCGATCAGGCAAGGCTCGCGGCCCACCTCGCGGGCAAGGCCCCCGCGCCAAGCCCGGTCGTTGGTTGAGCGTGGACGCTATGGCCCAGAAGATCCTGTTCCTCACCGGGCATTTGGCCGAACCGCGCTTGAAGACCGTGCTCTCCGGCATGGATGCGGAGTTCGAGTGGCGCGTGGTGGATATCGGCGTCAAGGTCGCCGCGCTGATGACCGAGGAGATCATCTTGCGGCGCCTTCCCGACGCGGGCGGTGCCGACAAGATCCTGTTGCCGGGCCGCTGCCGTGGCGACCTGGACCGGCTCTCGGCCCATTATGGCGTCCCGGTCGAGCGCGGTCCCGACGAGGTCAAGGACATTCCGGTCTATTTCGGCCGCGCGCGCAAAGCCTCGGACATGTCCAAATACGACATCGCCATCTTCGCCGAGATCATCGATGCGACGGCCATGAGCGTCGAGGACATCCTGGCGTGCGCCGAGGACTATTCGCACAAGGGCGCCGACGTGATCGATCTCGCTCTCTTCCAGACACGCCGTTTCCCCATCCTCGAGGAGACGGTGCGCGCGCTCAAGACGCACGGCTACAAGGTCAGCATCGATTCCGCCGATCCCGACGAGTTGCTGCGCGGCGGCAACGCGGGCGCCGACTATCTCCTGAGCCTCGACGAGACGCGGCTCCACATCGCCGACGCGGTCTCGTCGATCCCGGTGCTGATTCCGGCCGTCCACGGCGACATGGACTCGCTCTATCGCGCAATGGCGGTGCTCGACGAAAAGGGGCTGCCTTATCTCGCCGACCCGGTGCTCGACCCGATCAATTTCGGCTTCATGACGTCGCTCGAGCGCTATGCGGCCTTGAGGCGGGCGCGGCCCGACGTGGATATGCTGCTCGGCACCGGCAATCTCACCGAACTCACCGAGGCCGATACGACGGGCATCACCGCGGCGCTGATCGGCATCGCCTCGGAATTGAACATCAAGAACGTGCTCGTGGTGCAGGTCAGCCCCCATACGCGCCGCACCTACGAGGAGCACGATGCGGCGCGGCGGCTGATGTTCGCATCGCGCGCGGACGGTGAGCTGCCCAAGGGCTATACGGACGACCTGCTGAGCCTTCATGCCAAGCGTCCGTTCCCGCTCACCCCCGAGGAGGTCGCCGAGAACGCGGCCGCCGTGCGCGACAAGAATTTCCGCATTGAAGTCGCCGAGGACGGTGTCCACATCTACAATCGCGACGGCCACCATATCGCCCAGGACATCTTCGATCTCTTTCCCAAGCTCGATCTCGGCGACGATGGCGCGCACGCCTTCTACATCGCCGCCGAGCTGACCAAGGCGGAGACGGCCTGGCGCCTCGGCAAACGCTATGCCCAGGACGAGCCACTCGACTGGGGCGTCGCCGCCGACAAGCCGCGAGAAGATCGGACGCGGCTCAAGGAGGCGGGCCATACGCTCGCCATGAAGAAGAAGCGGGAGGAGATGTGATGTCGTCCGAGGTGCTGCGATGCCCATGATCCGCGAATGTATCGTCACTACGCAGAACGACGAGGGCAGGGTGCATATCGCGCCGCTCGGGCTCATCGAAGACGGGGAGGGGTGGGTCATCGCCCCGTTCCGGCCCTCGACGACCCTCGACAATCTCCGTGCCACGCCCTTCGCCGTTGCCAGCTTCACCGACGACGTGCTGGTCTTCGCCGGCTGTCTCACGGGCAACAAGGATTGGCCGACCCGGCCGGCCGAGCACATCCCGGGCGCGGTTCTGGACGGCGCGCTGGCCCATTTCGAACTTGCGGTCGAACATGTGGAGGAAGACGAACTGCGGCCGCGCTTCCACTGCCGCATCGTGCATGAGGGCAATCACGCCCCGTTCAAGGGCTTCAACCGGGCCCAAGCCGCGGTGATCGAAACGGCGATCCTTGCGAGCCGCCTCAAGATGCTGTCGCGCGAGAAGGTGGAGACGGAGCTGGCCTACCACCAGATCGCCGTCGAGAAGACCGCCGGTCCGCGCGAGCGCGAAGCCTGGCGCATCCTGGTCGAGAAGATCGAGGACTACTACAAGCACGCCCCGGCTGGGGCGTAGGCGCGCCTCAGATCTCGGACGCCATCGCCACGAGCTTCGCCACGGTGTTCATGTTGCGGGCCGTGCCGCGCGACGCCGCGGGGATTTTCAGTTTCGATCGGCCCATGCCGTCCGGGTAGTGAACGTAAAGCTCGCGCTTCCCAAGCTGCAGGATCTCGCTCGTCAGACCCGAGACGGTCTCGATCTCTGTCGCGGCCGGTGCGTGGTCGAGAAAGAGTGCCATGACCTTGTTTGGCGGGACCCCTGGAAAGGGATTGTCCGCGAGGACCCCCGATAGCTCGTCCGCCGTGCGAACCAAGACGGCGACGGGCTTGCCCGCATAAGCGTGCAGCGCCTCTTCCAGGTCCGCCTTCACCGCCGCTTCGGTTTCGTTGCTCGAGAAGACGACGTTTCCCGACGCGATATAGGTGCGGACCGCGGAAAACCCCGCGCGCTCGCACATCGCCACAAGATCGCGCATGGGGAGCTTTCCGGTGCCGCCCACATTGACGGCGCGCAAGAGCGCCACATACGCGGTCATGTGAGCCCCGTGCGGGCGGGCGTCACGGGCGCCAAGGTCGCTGCGCTAAGCGCGCGCTTTGGCCGGCTCGGCGAGATAGGACCTACCGAGGACAGCAGAAGCTGATAGGCGCGATCGACGATCTCTTCGAGCGATTGGGTGCGCGCGAAGATGGCATTGGCCTTGGCCATCAGTTCCTCGCGCGTCGGCAATTGCGGGACGTACACGCTCGCCAAGGCGTCGTGGGTACGGTCCTGCGCCCGCGCCAGGGCGTCTCGCAACGCGTCGAGTTCCACCCCGTTCAGGGTTGCGGAAATGGCGTTGGCGATGCCGGCCGAATTGAAATGCCCGGCGAGCTGTTCGGCGGCCCGGTTGATGACCCCGACGCCGAGACCGTGCTCGTTGCGCACGACCTTCTTCGGGGGCATGCGCAAATCCCAGACAAGGCCGACCCAGGACAGGGCCTTGAGGATGTAATAGGTCGGATCCCACTCGTACCAGCGGAAACCCTGGCGTACGCTGCTTTGGAAGGCGTGGTGATTGTTGTGCCAGCCCTCGCCCATGGTGAAGATCGCCAAGAGCCAGTTGTTGCGGGAATCGTCGCCGGTCACGTAACGCTTCTTGCCGTGCACATGGGCGAGCGAGTTGATGCAAAACGTGCCGTGATAGACGGCCACGGTGCTCCAGAAGAAGCCGACGAACAGGCCGGACCACCCGGCCACGAGGAAGCAGATGGCCGCAAGGCCGAAAGCCGGCACGAGCGGGTATTTGTCGAGCCAGCGAAGCTCCGGATAGCGCATCAGATCGGCGACCTTCTCCTCGTCGAAATCGTCGTGCCGCCTGGAGAAGATCCAGCCGAGATGGCTGTAGAGGAAGCCGTGCTGACGCGGAGAGTGAGTGTCGAGTTCGGTGTCCGAATGCAGATGGTGGTGGCGGTGCTTGGCGGCCCACCACAGCACGCTCTTCTGAGCGGTGCTCTGGCACAGGACGGCCAGGACGAACTGAAAGGCGCGGCTCGTGGAGTAGGCGCGATGGGAAAACAGACGATGGTATCCCGCGCCGATGGCGAAGATGCGCAGCCAATACAGCGAGATGCCGAGGATCGCGGCCTCCCAGGTCACGCCGGACCAGATGGCGCCAAAACAGGCAAGATGGACCAAGAGAAAGGGAATCGCCGACGGGTAGACGATGTCGTCATGCACGTTGGCGGATTGTGTTTCGCTTGCCATATTCGTCGTAAATCCTTTGCAGTTCAATTGCGTAACCCCATCCCCGGGGGATAGGAGATTTCGAGAATCAATACTTTGAGACAACTCAATGTGGGAGGTGTCGCGCCGCTAGGCAAGCTGTGCCACGGCTGCGGCGGGCGCGCAACGGGCGAGCATTTCGCGCGCGGTGTCGGCGCAAGGGGTGAGATCGGCGAAATCGCGATAAGGACGCTCTAGCCGGTCGGCGAGCGCCACGGCCAGAAAGCGTCCGCAGCCGGCCCCGACAATAGGTGCTGTGGACGGCAGGTTCACCCGTTCGATGACCGAGCGGGCATCGGCCTCGATCGCGTCCAAGAGGCGGCGGCCGAGGAAATGCGCAAGCGCTTCCAGGCCACGAAGTCCGCATCCTCCGCATCGCGTCCAAGCATGCGGGCGAGCCGCGCAGCGCTCTCATCGAGTCCTTTGCCGCGGCCGTCGGCGGATGCGAAGGGGTCGGCGTCGTCGGGCAGGTCGCCGGTCAGGCGATAGACATCCGCCATGGTGGCGAACCGTTCGGCGGCCAAACCCTGCATCCGGCCTTTGAAGGGCGCCTGGCTCGCGATCGCCATCACGGGCGTCCGCACGACCCCGCGATACAGGAGTTCGCCTTCCCTCAGGCGGTCGCCGTCGTTGAGCCCGATAGCGCAAGGGCTTCCCTCCTTGAACGGAATGATGTCCGTCGTCGTTGTTCCCACATCGACCAGGAGGCCGGCGTCCTCGACGGCCGCGGCCAGGGCCGCGCTCGCGTGCCAGTTGGCCGATGCGACGCTTTCCCAGTCGGCGATGGCCTGGTGGGCGTCGACGAAACCGTCGAGACCGTAGAAGCGGGCGTTCTCGCCCACGGTCTTGCGCATCAAGGCCACCAGATAGGCGACGCCCTCGTAGCGGCTGGCGAAGACATCGGAGAGTTCCCCGGTCATGGTGATGGCGTGAGCCGCTTCGGTGTCGCCGATATCGCGGATCGCCTCTTCCACGGCGAGATCGAACTTGCGGGGCTCGGGAAGTGCGGGGCAGGGGATTTGCGTCACCGACACGACGCGTCCGTCTTCGACGCGGGCCAGCTTCAAATTGACGCCGCCTAAATCCCACCCAAAAGCCGTGTCCATTGAGACCTCATTCCCCAAGCGCGCATTTTACACGACGCCATTCCGCGTCATGATAACTTCGAGATTCGAAAGGCACGTTCGCTATGGCGCCGACTTCCGAGGTTTCTGGAAACCCGACCTTCACGTCCTTCGACGTCGTTCCCGTGCTCGATCTGAAGGACGGCGGCGTGGTTCATGCGCGTGCGGGCAAATACGCGCGGGCGGGAAAGCGTGCGGAATACCGCCCGATCGCGACGCCCTTCGGGCCGCCTCACGACGCACCGGCCATCGCCAGGGCGCTTCTCGGTATCACTTTCTCGCCGGCTCTGTATATCGCCGATCTCGACGCGATCCTGGGGCGCGGCAACAATTTCGAACTCTGTCAGGCACTGGCGAACGCCGTCCCGGGCACCGATCTTTGGATCGATGCCGGTTTTGCCCATCTCGACGATTGTGCCTTCTGGCTCCCCCTTGGGGCGACGCTCGTCATCGGCAGTGAGACCATTGCGAGCCTTGAGGACTGGAACGCCATCTGCGAGAGCTTCGGCCGCAATGTCGTGCTCTCGCTCGACTTCGACGAGCAGGGTCTGCGCGGCCCGAAGGACCTGATGGACGATCCGGACCTGTGGCCCGACCGGATCATCCTCATGAGCCTCGGCCGGGTGGGCACCGAGACGGGCCCCGATCTCGAGCTCTTGCGGAAAACGATCGCGAGCGCCGGCGACCGCCATGTCTATGTGGCCGGTGGCGTCGCCACCCGGGACGACGTTGCGACGGTCAAAGAGGCCGGCGCGCGCGGCGTCCTCGTGGCGACGGCGCTCCATTCCGGCGCGATCGGACAAAAAGAAATCGCCGCCCTCTGGGGAGGGCGGCGACCTCAAATCTGACCTGCGGTCAACCCCGCGAACTAGAAACCAAGCTTCTTGAGCCACCGACGTATCGGGCCCGGCTCGTCTTCTCCACCGGAGGTCGCCCGATCCGCAGCTTCTCCAGTTCAGCCAGCGGCGAACGGGTGCGCGGCGGAGTCCTTCTTGGCAGTGACTTCGGAAGCCTTCGGCTCGCCGGCGACGGCGCGGGCGATAGCTTCCTTCGTTGCCTGGTAGTTGAAGTCCTGGATCTTCTTGTCGTCTGCGGCTTCCCAGTGGATGAAGACGCCAACGCAGACATAAAGATCGTCGGCCTGATCGGCGGGGATGACACCCTCGGCGACAGAGTCAGCAACGGCCTTGGCAACCGCGTACTGAGCCGGACCGAACATCTGAACGGCCTGACGGGCGTCCTTGATGGTGACCTTGTTGTAGAGAATCGTAGCCGGCTTGCAGAGCAGGTTCGGAGCAACAACGGCGAGCAGCGTGGTGAAGCCGTCCTTGTTGTTCGTCAGCGCGTTGCAGAAAGCCGTCTCGGCGGCGCTTCCGCGCGGGCCAAGGATGAGATCGATATGAGCAACTTCGTTGCCATCGCCGACGAGCGACTCGCCGATGCATACACCAGTGATTTTGGCCATGAGGCCCCCTCCCTAGATACCTGAGACGTGATCAACACAAAAACACGGTCCCACCGGCGCAGACCGGCGAAACCAACGGAAGAGCACAGGATGCGCTCCAGCGTTCGCAGCCCCAATGGAGCTCCGCGTGGTGAACATAAGGCCGAGCTTGAAGGATGCAAGCCGATTATGAACTGCCCGGCTCGATTTGGGGCGATTTCTTTATGGGAGGTTACCCGGCGATCAGGGCGCTTGCGAACACTGTTGCGACCGTGAGATCCGCCGACGTCCCCGGATTGAGGCCGCGATTCTTCAACGATGCGTCGAATGCAGCCAAAGGTCCTGCCATTTCCTTCGGATTGTGGCACTGCGAAAGCCCCGCTTCGATAGGCCGGGCCTCGTCAAGGACTTCTCCGGCCATATGCGTCCCGAATTTGCGCTCGATCAGCGTGTCCGGGATGTGGGCGAGGAAACCGAGATACACATAGGTGGTGACCCAGGGCACGTCGCCCCAGCGCGCTCTGCCGCCGCCGCACCATTTCAGGCCCAGGTCGAAAATGTCGACGAAATCGTGCGCGTAGTTCCAGGCAATGCGGTCGCGGGACCGGGCCGCATGCATGGCCTCGAGCAGCGTCGTGGTGGGCTCCGCCGCCACATCGTGCTCCGGCGCACTCCCGAGCCCGCCGGGCTCGGCCAGACGGATCGCGCGATAGGCGCGCTTGGCGTCCTCGACTGTCAAGGATCGAAGCACCTCGGTCAGGGCCGGGCGCAAGTCCTTGCCGGACGAGATGAGCGCGGCCTGGGCGAGGGGCGCGGCGAGCAGAACGATGCCGAGATTGGTGTTGTGGCCGACGACGCCGCGCGTGGCTTCCACCGCCGCTTCGATGCGTTCGCCGACCGTGAGGCCACTTGCGCCAATAACCGGGGCCGCGGCGGCCGCGCTCTTCTCGAAGTCGGCGGCCTCCATGCCATGGCCGCCGGCATAGCGGTGGACATTGCCCGGCTTGAGTGCGTCGAGTTCGGCAAGGCAAGCGTCATGGAAGGCGGAGGCAACGGCATCGCTGGTCAGCGGCGCGTTCACGCTTCCTCCCGGACGGTCCGAGTGCTGCCGGGCAGGGCCGCGGCGAGGAATGCGTCGACCACGGTGTCCGACAAGCGAAGGCTGGTGACCTTCTGCAGACCGTTCCAGGCAGGCATGGAATTGACCTCCAGCACGAGGAAGCGCCCATCGCGCGCCTGGATGATATCCACACCGGCATAGTCCGCGCCAACGCTAGCTGCCGCGCCGACCGCGAGTTCGGCGAGCTCTTGACTGGCGATCGCCGCCTCGGCCCGGGCGCCGAGCTTGATATTGGTGATCCAGTCTTCCCCGTGCCGGATCATCGAGGCGACCACGCGCCCGCCGCAGACGAACAAACGCCAGTCCTGATGGTGCTCCTGCGCGGGCGGAACGAACTCCTGCAGATAGTAGACACCGTCGACCGCCTCCGGCGGCGACAAATCGCTCGCCGTCTCGATCAGGCGGACGCCCTTGCCTTGCGCCCCGAACAGCGGCTTCTCGACGATCTTGTGACCTTCCGAAGCGAGGCGCGCGACCACCTCCTCCGCCGTGCTGCGATCGACGCCGGCAAAGGTGCGCGGGGTCGGCAGACCGGCCTTCTGCAGGAAGAAGGTCGTCGTGGATTTGTCCACGCAGCGCTCGATGGCGCGGGCATCGTTCCAGACCGTGACGCCGCGTTCCCGCAAGGCATGCAGCAGGCCGAGATAGAGGGTCACCTGTTCGAAGCTGCCGCCCGGAATGAACCGGACGAAAGCGCCGTGCGGACAGTGATCCCCCAGCCCCGGGATGGCGAGGCCGGTCGCGGTTTCCGTGGAGAAGCCGCAAGCGGGCAGGGGCGCGACCACGGGTTTGATGCCCCGCCGCTCGAAAGCACGCCGGAGGCTCCTGCCGTGCCAGTCCCGCCCGTCGCCAAAGAGGACGACGGACGGTGTTGTGGCGGTATCGCTGATCATCGAGCCCTACGAGAAGGAGCGATTGAGAACGGCGTCGTCGATGGCGCCGCCTTCGAAGCTTTTCCCGGTCGACAGGGACGTCACCGTAACCTTCGCCGGGCTGAACAGCATCGGATCGATCTGGTAGAAATCGCCTTTGACGGCGGCGAAGATTTCCGCGAACGGCTTGCCGTAATCCTTCGAGTTCTTGCTCGGGAGTTCCTTGGCGAGTTTCTTCGCAGCCTTCTCGTCACCCTCCACATACAGATGCGCCCGGCCGCCATAGATGATGGCGTCGTTCGTGCGGCCCATGGCTTCCACGAAGCCGGGGACCGGCGGCGGAATCGGCACCGTGGCCATGCCGTCGACGATGTTCTCGAGCGGGAAGTGCAACTCGTGGGCCTTGTGCAGCGCGACTTCCAGGCTCCGGCCGGCGACCTGGACCGAGCCCGCAAGGCTCGAGGTCGGCGCAAACAAGAAGGTCAGCTTCTCGGGCGGCAGGCCGCACGCCTTGGCCACATCCTCGACGAGCGCGGCTGGCGGGGCGTTGTCGGACTCGAGCACGAGCGCGGCGGTCTTCGCCTTGTCCCGATAGCCCAGTTCCTTGAACAGCGGTTCGGACGAGCCCATCGCGCGGGCCGGGCCCGAGCCCAGCATGTAAAAATCCTTGCCGTCGGCATCCTTGCCCGACAGGCTCCAGCCCGCATATTGCGAACCGAGACAGGCCAGTACCGGCTGGCTTGTATGGACGGTGATCAGGAAGGGCCATTTGTCGCCGGTAGCGGCGGTCTCGAAGGACACGACGCCGAGTCCGGCCAGGCAGATTTCCGCGAGATGGCGTCCGGCTTCCAGGCCCCCAACAGCCTCGACGCCGCAGTCGATCAGCGTTTCCCCCAAAGACCCCTTCGACACGCCGACCCGCAAGGCGTCGGCATTGTCGATCAGATTCTGCACCAACGGTGCGACCTGCGTATTCAAGCTTGGTTTTTTCATCTGTTCCTTCGCATTCGCGTGGTGTTCTTATTGCGTGCGTTCGGGATGTTCGGACACCGCCAACGCGCTCAACAGATCGTTGATGCGCGTTTGCAGGAGGCGCCGCGCATCGTCCACCGATCCCGCCCGCGCCAGTAGAGTGCATATCGGACGCTCTTTGTCGATCCGTTGACCGATCTTCGGCAGATCCGCCGCCCATGCGGGCCAGGCCATCTGGATAGGGATCGTGAGCGTCTCCGGCGCGAAGGCGATCGCCGATGCGGCCGCGCTTTCGAATACGGGAGCGCGGGATGGCAAAGCACCGTGCTGCACCGCATCGAGATGGATATCGAGAAGCGGCGTCGGCGTGCTTGCGAAGATGTCGAGCGTAGCGCCGGGGCGCGGGTTGACCTCCAGCAGCACCGGATCGTCGCCTTGCAGCACGAAGTCGGCCGAATTCAGTCCCGTCAATCCGAACGCGGCGGCGAGGCGCAAGATGATTTCGGTCATGCGCGCGCTGGCGCTCCGAGAAAGGTCCGCCGGCTGACAGGCGCCCCCAAAGCGCCACGGCTTGCCGGGGGCCGGCGCGGTCCATTGTTCGCTGAAACCGAGCACGACAGCGTCATTGCCGGCCGCCGCGAAGAGCGCGGAGATCGACCGCCCCGGCACCAGCCTTTGGAAATAGAGATCGGCCCGGTCCTTTGGCGCGCCCGCAAGGCCGATATGGCTGCCACCGGCACCGCCGCGCCGTTTTGCGATCCAGCCCTTCGGATCGCGTGGGGCGCCGAGACGCGTTTCAGGGTGGGCGATGCCGTATCGCCCCAAATCCGCGAAGAAGCGCGCCGGGTCGTGATTCGCGCCACGATGTCGGCATCGTTGCCGAGGAGGACCCACCGTTCCGCCAGCTCTGCGAGGAGCCGGGTTCGGTCCTCGAAGCCCGACCCATAGATCAGGCCGATGAGCGGGGAGGGCGCTCGCGTGCGAGCACTCGAGCGCGGGTGTCAGCGCCGTCCGTTGAAAGCCGGAGGCGATGTCGCCGGGCATTTTGCGCACCCCGTGGGCGAGTGCCTCCGTATCCCGGTCGCGAAGAAATCCGCGACGAGGGGCGTGTAGCCCGCATCCGTTGCGGCGCGGGCCAGCGCCCGGCCCGAGACCGCGGCGATCAGGACCGAACCGCGCGGTTGCCGGGACAACTCAGGACGTGAGCTCTTGGGCGAGTTCGTAAGCGGCGCGGAAGTCGAGATAGACCGGCTTTTCGGCCTTGATCATCTCCTTGAACATGCCGATTTCGGTCTTGTACTTGATGTCGCCGATGGCCAGCGCTCCGATGCCGACCGTGCCGTCGGTACCCTCGACCGGGACGCCATTGTCCTGAATGCCGACGCCCTCGATCCCGAGTGGCGGCACGGCGTTCACGTCCGCGACCACTTTGAGGTTCTTCGCCGGGCTGTATTGGGCAAGGCTCAGGATCTGGCGCCCAGCCGGCCCCGCCGAGAAGATGACATCGGCACTTTGGGCCAGCTCGACCTTTTGCTCTTCGGTCGTGCCGTCCGCATAGTCGAGATCGACGCCGAAGCGGTCATTGGCTTCCATGGTCAGCCGGCGCACCCGCTCCGGGCCGTCATAGCCCACGAGGAACGCCTTGGCGCCGTCCATCGAGGCGATCACGGCGGAGGCGAACGCAACCACGCCCGTGCCGCCATAGACGATCACCCGCTTGTCCTTGAAGTCCGTGTCGAACTTGGTCTTCAGCGCGGTCTTGGCGCAGGCGACCATGGCCGCGGCCGTGGTGAAGGACCCGGCGGGATCGGCGAACACGGACACCTCGAAGGGCGGCACCATGGCCTTCTTGGCCTTGTCCATCATGTCGAGCGACTCGATGGCGCGCTTGCCGCCGATGAAGACGGCTTGCCGTTTGATCCCCTCGGGGCTCCGCGAGAAGATGGCGTCCTGCACGAGGCCGTAAATGTCCTCAATCGTCGCGTTCGTGTACGGAATGGCGTGATCGTAGCCGGCGTCGATCCCCATGTTGATGTCGAACGGGCTCATATATTTGAGCGGTGTGACCATGTGCAGAATACGTGGCGGGGCCATCGTTTGCATCTCCCCAGACTTTTGCGGCCTCGGTGCGTTTTCGCACGTCCAGCCCGATGTGTTGCTCTTATGGAACTCGCTTTAGCACATTGGGCGCAGGTGCAAACAACTTCAAACGCTCAAAGACCGTCGCGGGCCCGATGGACTTACGGTCTTCGCGTCGTGCCCGCGCGCGAGTGGGTGATCTCCGCGCCCTCGTTGCGGCCCTTGGCCACGAGCAATTGCAGCGCCGCACCGGCGTCCGCATCGGACGCGATCCGAAGGAGCCGTTGCGCCTCGGTCTCCGATTGCGCAAAGGCGAATCCCGTCGGCCCCCAGGAGCTTTGGCCGAGCCCCGTCACGCCGGCCGCGCGCAAGGCATCGAGGACCGCGCCAACGCGCGGGCTGGTATAGACGCCGCCCTGGCGGGGCGCGAAATAGTCGCCCATCCGGGCCTGGAGATAGCCCACCTCTTCGCAGAACACGCCGAAATCGCCGGTCTCGAGCGCCGGCAGCGCGCGCTCCACGATGCGTGCTTCCAAGGCGGCGCGCGCCTCCTCGGAATAGGCGGGCGAGGCTTCGAAGGCCGCGATCTCGTCCTCGCCGTCGAGGCCCTTTGTCTCGGGGTCGAAGATCAGCAACGTCCGCCAGCTCGAGGGGAAGGGAACGCGCGCCACGAGTTGCGGCAACGCGCCATCGCGCGGGCCGCTATCGAGCACGGCGCCGCCGGTTTCGAACGTGGCGATGCCGATCCCGGACCGGGCGCCGCGTCCGAGCGTACGGGCAATGTCGGCTGGCGACAGGTCGAGCCCCTCGAGCGCCGCGACGGCGGCGCCCACGGCCAGGGCGAGCTGCGTGCCCGAGCCAAGCCCGGCATGGGATGGGATCGCCTCGGAGATATCGAGCCGATAGGCGCTGTCGAGCCCCTGCGCCTCGGCCAGGGCCCGGAGATAGCGCGCGGCGCGTTCGGCCTCGGGGCCGCTGAAGGCGTCCTCGCGGGCGTGCTGCAGCGTGAGCCGGGTCCATGGCCGGTCGAGCGACAGCCCGAAACTGCCGAAGGGCCGTGCCGTCCGGCCGCTGGGATCGAAGAACCCGAAATGCAGACGCGCGGTCGTGGCGACGCTCACGGCCGATTCGAGATCGTCTTTGCGAGGCTGAGACACGTCAGTGAACGCTGTTTCCATGGGGGCTAGAACTCCAGCGGCATCAGAACATGCCGTTCGCGTTCGCCGAAGTCTCTGGCGCAACCTGCAGAACGTCCCAGTGCTCGACGATCTTCCCCGCCGCGTCCAGCCGGAAGATGTCGATGCCGATCCAATCGGCATCGCCGGGCCACTCTTGAAGACAATGCAGCACCACGAAATCGCCCTCGGCCAAGATGCGCTTGAAGGTCACGCGCTTGCCGGGATAACGGAGCTGCATCTCCTCGAAATAGGCGATGAACCCGTCTTTCCCGTCCTTCACGCGGGGATTGTGCTGAATATAAGCGTCGCCCGCATAGCGCGCGATCGCCTCACGCGGCTGCGATTCATTGAAGGCGAGGTCGTAGAAGGCCACCACGGTATCCTTATTGCGCTCAAGGTCCGGCATAGGCGTTCTCCCCGAACGGCCTCCATTGATCGGTCCGCAGCGCGCCGATATGCTCGCGGGCGTGATTGCGGAAAGAGCGGCGCGCGGTTCGAAGATGTTGCGCCGCACTGTTTCAAAAGAAGAGAGCGATGGCAACGAAAGAGCGCACCTACAGCGACGCGGAAGTCGAGGAGCGTCTGAAGAAAGAGCTCCCTCACTGGTATCTCGAAGACGGCTGGATTCGTCGCAAATTCAAGACGAACAGCTGGAAGGGGACGCTGATGGTGATCAACACCGTCGGCCATCTCTCCGAGGCGGCCTGGCACCATCCCGACATCACCGCCTCCTATGCCTGGGTCGAGGTGCGGCTGATGAACCACGCGGCCAAGGGGATCACCGACAAGGACTTCGAGCTTGCGAAGAAGATCGAGGACGTCGTGCACTGGCAACCGGGCGCCGAGGGCGGCGCGCTGGAAGGAACGCCGGAAGACGACATGCGATTCTCGTATATCAAGTACGACAGGCCCAAGGACTAACCGTTCGCCTGCGCGTGCTCAGTTCCTGGGCACGGACAAGGGCGGTCCGCTGACCCATCTCAGTTGACGAACCCAAGCGGGCAAATTTGTCCGCGAACGCGTCCGGCTGCGCTTGCGCCCGGGAAGCCACCTGTTTATCTGTGTAACGAGTTCAAGAAGAAGACGCCGGGGAGGACAACGAGTTTGGACAGCACGCTCCAACGTGCAGCGGATTTACTCGCACAAGCACGTTTCCCGGTTTTCGGCGGGCTCTTTACGGATGTGAACGGCGCCGCGGCGGCCTTGGCCCTGGCGCAGAAACTGGGCGGCGTGGTCGACCATGCCGCCAGCGAAGGCATGTCCCGGGCGGCGCGCGTCATGCGCGAGACGGGATCCACCCCGGCGAGCTTCGGCGAGGTCCGCAATCGTGCCGACACGATCGTGCTGATCGGCGACAGTCCGCGCGCGCGCGACCCGGAACTCCTGGAAAAGCTGTTTCCCGCCAAGGCCTTGCCGCGGCCGGGCGACAATGCGCGCGAGCTCGTCGTCGTCGGCGCCAAGAAGGGCAAGACGCCGGCCGGTCTTCGCACCACGGAGATCGATGGCAAGACCGCGTTGCCGGAGCTTGTCGCGTCGCTGGGGGCCGCTATCCGCGAGTTGCCGTTTGAGATTCGCGATGCGGCGCTGGCCAAGAAGATCTTGTCCACGGGCAAGCGGTTGCGCGAATCGGCCTTCGCCGTGTTCGTCTATGACCCCGCCGAAATCGAGGAGCCCGTGCTCCACACGGTGCTCGAAGCCGTCCGCCATCTCGTCAAGACCACGCGCGCGGCGACGCTGTCGCTGGCCGCGCCCGGGAACGGCGAGGGCGTCAATCTCTGTTCGACCTGGACCTGTGGCTTGCCGGTGCGAACCAGCTTCGCGGGCGAGACGCCGGAGAACAATATGTGGGCCTTCGAGACCGAACGCCTCTTGAAGAGCGGCGAGGCGGACGCTCTCGTGTGGATCGATGCGCTCGATGGCGCCGATGCCGCACCGCCGACGCGGGCTTTCCGCGGCATTTCATCGGTCGTGCTGTCGTCCAAGCCGGTGAAGGCGGGCCGCGACGACGTGGTGGTCGAAGTGGGCGCCGCCGTCGCCGACCATGACGCCGCGGTCTACCTGCCGCCCATCGCGGGGATCGGCGAGGTCAAGGCAACGTCAGCGGATGCGTCCAAGCCGACCGTGGCGGACGTGTTGAATAAGATCGGTACACTGATCGATGCGAAGAGGGCCGCTTGATGCTCACCCAGCTCAAGGGCGGTCGCGTCATCGATCCCGCGCATAATCGCGATGCGGTGGGCGATGTCTATCTCGAGAACGGACGCATCGTCGATGCACCGGAAGGGCGCGAGCCCGATGAGGTGCATAACGTCTCGGGCAAGATCGTCATGGCCGGCGCGATCGACGTGCATTCGCATATCGCCGGCACCAACGTGACCCTTGGCCGGCAGTTGATGCCGGAGTTGCCGCTCATGGCCTCGGCCGAAGGGCAGCCCATTCTGCCGTCGTCTGCCGCCTGGGGCTCGTACGCCACCGGCATTCGCTACGCGGAGATGGGCTACACGACGGTGATCGAGCCCGCGATGATCCCGACCCATGCCATCCAGGCGCACAAGGAGATGGCGTCGATCCCGATCATCGACGTGGCGGGCCTCGTGATTCTCGGCAATGACGACTACACGCTCAACCTGCTCCGGACGGGCAACGTCAAGAGCGACGAGTTGAAGGATTACGTCGCCTGGACCCTCATGCATTCCAAGGCGCTCGGCTTGAAGGTCATCAACGCGGGCGGTTCCGAGGCCTTCAAGTTCAACGCGCGGACCTTCGATCTGGACGAACAGGTGCCGGAATACGGCGTGACCTCGCGCGGCATCGTCGAGGCCATGCAGCAGGCGATCGCCGATCTCGGCGTCCCGCATCCGCCCCATGTCCACACCAACAATCTCGGCATCGCGGGCAATGTGGACACGGCCGTGGCGACGTTGGAAGCCACCCAGGCCCATCCGATCCACTTGGCGCATATCCAGTTCTACGGCTACGGCAAGGAAGGCGATAAGGGCTTCTCGTCCGGTGCGCCGCGCCTCATGGAAGCGATCAACAAGAACAAGAAAGCGACCGTGGATGTCGGTCAGGTCATGTTCGGGCAGACCGTCACCATTTCCGGCGATGTGTTGCGCCAGTTCACGGCGCGCGCGGCTAACCCCAAGAAGTGGGTCATCAATCAGGCCGATGGCAACGGCACGGGCATCGTTCCGTACAATTATAAGAAGAAGAGCTTCGTCAACGCGCTGCAATGGGCCATCGGCCTCGAGATATTCCTGCTCGCGGAGGATCCGTGGCGGGTGCTGTTCTCGACAGATCATCCCAACGGTGCGCTGTTCGTCCGCTATCCGGAAATCTTCCATCTTCTGATGGACAAGAACGAGCGGTTGCGCTGGTTCGACCGGTTGCCGGAAGCCTCGCGTCAGGTCTCGGGTCTTGCCGGGATTTCGCGTGAACTGACCTTGTCCGAATTGGCGATTATCACGCGGGCCGCGCCGGCGAAGGTCCTGGGGCTCACGGACCGGGGCCATTTGGCGCCGGGCGCCATTGCCGACGTGGCCGTCTACACCGATCAGAAGAACAAGACGAAAATGTTCTCCGCCGCCGACCTGGTGTTCAAATCGGGCAAGCTCGTGGTGCGCAACGGCAATGTCGTGGATGTGAGCTGGGGCCGCTGCTATCACGTGGACCCGGGCTTCGACCGCCAGATCGAAAATCGCGTGCGGTCCTTCTACGAGACCTATTATGGTGCCGACCCGTCATGGTTCGGCGTGACCCCAACCGTTTCCGATCGTCCCGATCGGTTCGCGACCATTCCTTGTGCGAGCTGACATGCCAGAACTGAAAGTCAAAGGCGTCACCATTGTCGAGACGTTCGCGGAAGCCTTCCCGATGGTGGGGACGCGCGTCATCATCACCGCGCCGACCGCCGAATGGGCGATGATTTCCGCGCGCACCATGACCGGGTTCGCGACTTCGGTGATCGCGTGCGGCGCCGAAGCCGGGATCGAACGGGTCGTGCCGAGATCCGAAACGCCCGACGGGCGACCCGGCGTTGCGGTGCTGCTGTTCACCATGGACGTGGACAAGCTCCAGACCCAGCTGCGCAATCGGGTGGGCCAATGCGTCCTGACCAGTCCGGGGTCGGCCTGCTATGCGGGGCTCGAGGGCGAGAAGACGCTGAAGCTCGGCGCGTCCTTGCGCTTCTTCGGCGACGGCTGGCAGATGTCGAAAGTCATCGGCGGACGGCGCTACTGGCGCATTCCCGTCATGGGCGGCGAGTTCGTCTGCGAAGAGAAGACCGGTTTGACGACGAAGGCCGTGGGCGGCGGCAACCTTCTCGTGATCGGCAAGTCCCACAGCGCCGTGCTGGCCGCCTGCACGCGGGCGGTCAAGGCCATGGCGGAGGTTCGGGACGTCATCACGCCGTTCCCGGGCGGCATCGTGCGCTCCGGCTCGAAAGTGGCTTCGAAATACGCCGGCCAGATCGCCTCGACCAATCACGCCTATGCGCCCGGCCTCAAATGGCACGCGGATTCGGAGCTGCCGCCGAGCGCTGAAGCCGTGCTCGAGATCGTAATCGACGGCCTGACGGCCGATGCCATTCACGAGGCCATGCATGAGGGCATCCACGCGATCGCCAAGGGCGGGGCGCGGGAAGGCGTCACGCATATCACGGCCGGAAATTACGGCGGCAACCTCGGGCCCCATCACTTCCACCTTAAGGAGATTGTCGGGTGAGCGCGCTTTGTTTCGAGCTCAAGAGACGGACTGAGCAGCGGCTTGATCTGTCGCCGTTGGTGCCGGCGCGCCTGGACGGTCTGAACCGCAAAGAGATCGAGTCGCTGTCGATCGCCACGACGCGCGAGGCGCTCACCGTCGGCGATGCCTTCAAGGTGAAGGGCAGGGACGTCCAGACCCTGCACTTCGTCGGCACCGACGATCGCTGCGACAAGATCGGCGCCAAGCTGAAGGGCGGCGAGATCGTGGTCGAGGGCGATGCGGGCATGTTGCTCGGCGTGCAGATGAAGCGCGGCAAGATCGCGGTCGAGGGCAGCGCGGGCGTGTCCGTGGGCGCAGCATGGCCGGCGGCGAAATCAGCGTCCGGCGTCATGTGGGCGACCAGGCCGGCGGCGTCGCGTTCGGCGAGACATTCGGCATGAGGGGCGGGTTCATCTCCATCGGCGGCGATGCCGGCGCCCTTGTCGGCGAGCGGTTGCGCCGCGGGCTCATCGTGGTCGGCGGCAAGGCGGGCGACTACGCAGGCGGCCGTATGATCGCCGGCACCGTTCTGCTCCGGGGGCGGCGCCGGCCGCTACGCGGGCTACGGCAACCGGCGCGGCAGTTTGATCTTGGCCGACAAGCCGCGGCACCTCCTGCCCACCTATGTGGACAGCGGCGTGATGGAGTTCGACTATTTGCGCCTCCTGGAAACGTGGCTGCGCGGCCAAGGCATGCGGATTCGCCTCGGCGCCCGCGCGCGCCGGCTCATGGGCGACATGGCCGTTCTGGGCAAAGGGGAAATGCTGATCCTCGACTGACGCGAGGCGGCAGGCACTCACGAGCCGCACTTGACGCCGGATCGGGGCTTCTCCTTTATGCTTGAGGTTTCAAGCTCTTTCGCCTCGCGCA
The DNA here is from genome assembly GCF_001723285.1 of Methyloceanibacter methanicus. Lineage (GTDB taxonomy): Bacteria > Pseudomonadota > Alphaproteobacteria > Rhizobiales > Methyloligellaceae > Methyloceanibacter > Methyloceanibacter methanicus. The sequence goes on from NZ_LPWG01000012.1 coordinate 225,977, forward strand.
TTGAATAATGACGTCTTCGCCCTTTGTCCTTCTCGACGACAGCCTTACCTCCGGTGAGCGCAGCCTGCTGTTCGAATCGGCGGAAGAGATCGTCCGCGTCGACCGGCCGGAGGACGTGGAGGCCGGGCTTCAGCGCATTTCCGATGGGCTCGCGCGGGGTCTCCATGCCGCCGGCTTCTTCGCCTACGAGCTGGGCTATTGCCTGGAACCGAAATTGGCGGGACTGCTCCCCGAGAAGCGCGCGGTGCCGCTGTTCTGGGTGGGGCTCTACGGCCAAGCCCGGAGAATGGGCGACGAGGCGGTCCGGCACTGGCTCGACGCGCGGGGCGGGGCGGGGCACGCGAAAATCTCGAACCTGACGCTGTCCTGGAGCCGCGAGGCGTATGGGCGCGCCTTCCGGGCAGTCCAGGACTACATCGCGGCCGGCGACGTCTACCAGATCAATCTCACGCAGAAATATCTGTTCGACTTCGAGGGTGACCCCACAGCGCTCTACGCCGGCCTAAGACGGAGACAGCGGGTGGCCTATGGCGCTCTGATGGAAATGCCGGAGCTGTCCGTGCTCTCGCTCTCGCCCGAGCTGTTCTTCCGGCGCGAGGATCAGCAACTCAGCACGCGGCCCATGAAGGGCACCGCGCCACGGGCCGGACGCCGCGCGAGGATGCGCGGCTCAAGACCTGGCTCGCCATGGACGAGAAGCAGCGTGCGGAGAACCTGATGATCGTGGATCTCCTGCGCAACGATCTCGCCCGCGTGTCGCGGATTGGTTCGGTGGAGGTGACGGACCTGTTCACGGTCGAGACCTATCGCACCGTGCATCAGATGACGTCTGGAATTACCTCGGAGCTGCGCTCGGACATGGAGCTCGCCGACATGCTCCGGGCCCTGTTTCCGTGCGGGTCCATCACCGGCGCGCCGAAGGTCCGGGCGATGGAGATCATCCGCGAATTGGAGAAGGAGCCTCGGGGCATTTACACCGGGGCCATCGGCACCATCGCGCCCTCGGGGGAATGCCAGTTCAACGTCGCGATCCGTACGGCGGTGCTGTCGGGCGGACGCGGCGAAATGGGCATCGGCGGCGGCATCGTCGCCGACTCGAAGGAAGACTCCGAATACGCCGAATGCCTCCTAAAGGCCCAGTTCCTCACGGAGTCCGTCGGCCCGTTCGAACTCATCGAGACGCTGCGCTGGCAGAGCGAGCGCGGCTACCACCTGCTGGAGCGCCACCTCATGCGCCTTCAGGCCTCTGCCGCTCATTTCGGCTATCCCTTTTCGCGCGACGCCGTCCTTGCGGCGCTGGACGCGGAGGCCGCAACGATCGAGGCGCCCGTGGCCATGGTCCGGCTCCTCCTGTTCGAGGATGGGACCGTCACGGTCAGCGCGCGGGAGATCGCGTTGCCGACCAAGGATACGGTCTGGCGCTTCGTCATCTCGGACCTGCGCGTCGACGAGAAGGATCCCTTCTTCTATCACAAGACCACGCGGCGGCAGTTCTACGACCGGGAGATGGAGCGGCAGAAGGACCTCACGGGCTGCGACGAGGTCGTGTTCCTCAACATGCGCGGAGAATTGACGGAAGGGACGCGGACCAATCTGTTCGTCGAACGGGACGGACGTTTGTTCACGCCCGCGCTCTCCTGCGGGCTCCTGCCCGGGACGCTGCGGGAGGAACTGCTCGACTTGCCGCGGGCGGCCGCGAGCGAAGCGGTTCTGACGGAGGCCGACTTAAGGGACGCGGACCGCCTCTATCTCGGCAACTCGGTCCGCGGTCTCGTTCGGGCCGAGCTGTTGCAGGCGGCCGGCAGTCCCAAACCGGCACTTGCGGACTGACGCCGAAACGGCCCCCGCCGGGGGCCGGAAGACGCCAAATGACGCGAAAAGAAAATGCCCAGATCCGAAGACCTGGGCACTCTCCCGGTGTGCGCTCTGCGAAGAAATCCCCATACAGAGCTTAAGACGGCTGATTTTCGGTCGTCTTGGACGTCTCGTTTTCAGCGGTTTCCTTGGGCTTGTCCGATTGCACCTTCTCGGCGGCCTTGCCGAACGAGGCGGCGATCTCCGACCAGGCCCGCAAGAATCCCTGGCCCACTTCCTGGGCGCCTTGGCGGAGCGGTTCGGCCCGGTCCCAGAGCTCGCGGGCCTTGTCCTTAGCCATCTCGGCGGACTTCTTGCCGGTCTCGGTCAGGGTAGCTTGGGTCTGGCCGGCTTGCTCGACGGCGAGCTTTTGCAGAGTCTCCATCTGGGTGGCCGTCGTATTGCGATAGGCATGAGCGCGGCTGAGCACGTCCTGAAAGCGCAGTTCCATGTTGCCGAGGACGGTTTCGCCGAGGGCGCCGGCGTGTTCGCGCAGGGACCTGACCTGATCGCCGAGCGTTTCCAGCTCGCGCTGCAGATCGTCCCATTCCTTGTCGGCCTGTACGGTCATCTCGGCATCGGTCTTGGTTTTGTCGTCGGTCTTGGCTGTCTGGTCTGTCATTTGAGTCTGCTCAGTCTCTTGGAGATCATCGGTCATGGCGGGTCTCTTGAGGCTTGGACGAAGAATCGAGGTTCAGTTTGGTCGTAGCGCAATCAAGTGACGATAGGACAATTCCCCGCAATTCCTTGTGCCGGGGGCCGACTCGGCCTTTACAGCGATGGGTCCTGTCGCGAAGCGGCGGGCCGGGCGCTGAAGCCGGGCGCGTACGGAGCCTCCAGGGTGCTTCGAATGAGGCTTACACATTTGGTCTGTGGGGGCGGACATCAAGAGGGGCCGCAACTTTTGATTTGAAGCGGGCCTATCGTAGCCTGGGATTGATCGGGAAGCGTGGGCGAACGGACGTGACGCCGGCAAAGGCGCGCCGCGGCGCGTGGCGGCAACGGCAGCCGAGATCGCGAACCAGTGCAGGGGACCAATGCTAGGACAGATTCTGAGCGCGCTGCTGCCGGCGATTATCACCATCATGCTCGGCTATTTCGCGGCGTGGCATCACGACTTCTCCAAGAGCGAGGTGCCGACGCTCAATCGCATGGTGATGACTTACGCCTTGCCGCTGGCCCTGTTCGTCGGCGTCTTCAGCGCCGGGCGCGAGGACCTGCTCGCCGCGACGCCCCTCATTTTGTTCCTGCTGCTGGCAATGGTCGGCACCTATGGCGCGGTTCTCGCGATCGCGATGTTCGGCTTCCACCATCCGCCGGGCTTGAGCGCCCTGCGGGCGTTGATGGCGTCCGCGCCGAGCACGGCCTTCGTCGGCGTCCCGGTGCTGGGCTACCTCTATGGCCCGACAGGCAATATCCCGATCGCCGCGGGCGGCATCATCATCGTGATCTTCCTGCTGCCGGCGACCCTCGTGCTGCTGGGGCTCGACGCCGCCCGAAGCAACGCCACCACCGAACCCGCCGCCGGAAGCCCGGCCAAGGTGCCCCAGCAAGCGGCGCCCCAGCAAGCGGCGCCCCGGCAAGAGGCCGGTATCGCACGAACGCTTCTCGGCTCGCTGAAGCAGCCGATCGTCTGGTTGCCGGGCGCGGGGTTCGTCCTGGTCCTGCTGGGCCTCGATCTGCCGGAGGTCGTGGACCACTCGATGTCGCTCCTCGGGCACGCCTCCTCCGGTGTCGCTCTGTTCGCCTCCGGGATCATCCTCGCAAGCTACAAGGTCACCGTGACCTGGCCCGTGGCCATCCTCGTTTTCATCAAGAACGTCTTGCAGCCCGCCGTCGTTTGTCTCGGCATGCTGGCGCTCGGTTATGGCCAGCCCCTTCTGGGCCAGACCGTCGTCACGACGGCGTTGCCGGCGGTCGCGCTCGTGGTGATGCTCGCGGTGCAGTACCGTACGGCCATCCCGGAAGCCGCATCCGCGCTTCTGATCAGCACGTTCGGTTCGCTGCTCACCATCAGCCTCTTCATCTGGCTGGTGACCTAGGGGGAGGGCCGTCGGGAAACGGCTGTCGTGAAGGTCAGGAAGCCCTCAGCCGCCGCGCGAGCCGGCGGAAGCCGGGCCCGCCAGCTCCGGCTCGGCCTCGTCGGTCTCGTCCAGATGCAGGGTTTCGGCGATGCGGCGGCGGGCGCGATTGACGCGGCTCTTGATCGTGCCAACGGCGCATCCGGAAATCTCGGCGGCTTCCTCGTAGGAAAATCCCGCCGCGCCGACCAGAACCAGCGCTTCACGCTGATCGTCTGGAAGCTCCGATAAGGCTTCCCGAAAGTCTTGCATGTCCATATGGCCGTGTTGCTCGGGGCTGGAGGAGAGCTTGGCGGCATAGGCGCCATCGACGTCCTCGACCTCGCGCTTCTTCTTGCGGCGTTCGGAGAAGTAGGTGTTCCGGAGGATGGTGAAGAGCCAGGCCTTGAGGTTCGTTCCCTCCTCGAACGAATCCAGATTGTTCCACGCCTTGAACAACGTTTCCTGCACGAGATCGTCGGCGCGCTCGCGGTCCCCGCAGAGCGACACGCCGAAGGCCCGGAGGTTACCGATTTGAGCCACGAGTTCGTCCCGCAGGCCCGGTGAAACGGTTCGGGGCAAATCAATTCTCTCCGCTGTCGTCGAGATCCTTGAGAAGTCTCAGCAGGTGCTCGGGAACCGGTTCGTCGGCGACGGAGTCGAACATGGCTCGAACCTGCCGGCCGATATGGGCTTGGAGGGCGGGTGACATCGTTGCTTCCGTCTTGCCAGCAGGGCCGGCCGTTCCGCCGTCCTGTTGCTCGGTGCTCTTACTGGCGTCGACAGCCATGCGCCTGTGAGCCTTGTCCTTGTCGTCTTCGGTCACAACGGTTCCTTATCGGTCGGATCAGCGCGCCGATTGTAACCGATAACCGCTTTGTCTTCTGCACCGTAAAAACCCGCGATCCTTCAATCGGTTCCGGAGCCAAGCGGGTTTTGTGGAAGTTTCGGTCCAGCTTTGTGCGCGATCGGGCACGCGCGCATTGTTTCTTTCGTCCCTCTATGTGAGACAATGGGGCCGTCGACCGACTAATGTCTCTTGCTCTTTGGGGGAGCCCCGTTCCATGCAGCTGTCTCAGACCATCGCGCCGCATCTGCCCTTGCTGAGGCGTTTTGCGCGTGCCCTTGCGGGCTCCCAGAGTGCGGGAGACGCCTATGTCGCGGCGACGCTACAGGTCCTGGCCGAGGATCCGTCCTTGTTCGAAGCCAGTCTCGACCCCCGGGTCGCGCTCTACCGCACCTTCGTCAGCATGTGGAACTCCGTCGGCCTCAACTTGAAGACGGAGGTTTTCGACCGGGGGGACACGCCGGTCGACCGGCAGCTGGAGCAAATCACCCCTTTGGCCCGCCAAGCCTTCGTCCTGAGCTCGGTGGAGGGGTTCTCGGTCGACGAGACGGCAGAAATCCTCAATACCACCCCCAGCAACGTTCAGGCGCTGCTCGACGACGCAGGCCGCGAGATCGCTGCGCAGGTGGCGACCGAGGTGCTCATCATCGAGGACGAGCCGATGATCGCCATGGATCTGGAAGCCATCGTCGAAGGGCTCGGGCACCAGGTTGCCGGCCTCGCCCGGACCCATGCCGAGGCGGTCGATGCCGCCAAGAGCAAGACGCCGGGGCTGGTTCTCGCCGATATCCAGCTCGCGGACGGAAGTTCCGGTCTCGATGCGGTCAATGAGATTCTGGGTTCGTTCGAAGTGCCTGTGATCTTCATCACGGCCTATCCGGACCGTCTGCTCACGGGCGAACGGCCCGAACCGGCATTCCTGATCACCAAGCCGTATCAGCCGGATACGGTGAAGGCGATCGTCTCCCAGGCCCTGTTCTTCGAACAGCACGCCAAGCGCAAGAGCTGATGGCCGCGCGGCAAATCCGTCGACAGCGGTCCTAGATTTTTTGGAAGAACATCAGCAGGAGCAGCAACAGGATGATCGCGCCCACAAGCCCGGATGGAAAGGCCCCCCAGCACGGCTATAGGGCCAGGCCGGCAGCACGGCGAGAAAAACCGCGACCAGGATGATGAGGAGAACTGTTGGGCCCATTTTTGGCGACTCTGATCGTGGTTCTGTGCGGGGATCGTCCGGACAGGGCCGACCATAGACTATTCTTCGCGCTGCGCTAGGCTTCCACAGGTCGTGGCCGGGCGCCGCACTGGCGAAACCGATCGCCAGCCCCCACGTTCTGGTTGTGCATGTGCCGGTCACGGCGCGGGAGGGATTCGAAGTGAGCAGCCCACATCCCATTCTTGTCGTCGAAGACGAGTTTCTCATTGCGCTCGATATCGTGGCCGCGCTCGAAAACGCCGGCTTGGCCGTGGTGGGTCCTGCGAGCACGGTCAGCGATGCCCTCAACGCGATAAAGAGCGGCCCGTTGCGTGGCGCCTTGCTCGATGCGCATCTGGGGGGAGAGTCCGCAAGCCGGATCGCCGACGTCCTGACTTCGCGCGGACTGCCCTTCGCGTTCGTGAGCGGCTACGGGCGCGAGAGTCTGCCGCCCGCGCACAATGGAGCCCCCTTGGTCCGAAAACCGTTCACGGACCAAGAGATTCTGGCGGCGGTCGCCGGGTTTTGACACCGGCGCCGTGCAACAATTCGGGCAATACCGCGTTTGCCGTAAGCGGACACGGCTTACGGCGCGCTCGAAGGGCAGGTGAGGTCGTAAATGTTGCTGACTTGGGCGATTATCTTTGCGGTCGTGGCACTCGTCGCCGGCGTGTTCGGCTTTGGCGGCGTCGCGTCGGCCGCGGCCGGGGTCGCGCGGGTCTTGTTCTTCATCTTCCTGCTCGTGTTCTTGGTCACGCTGATCGCCGCGCTCGTCTGAGGATCGCGCACGCGGGGTGGGCGTCGCGATGAACAGCGCACTCGCCATGGGGACGTTACAGGTGGGTATGAGCTCCGCCGCCGGGACCATCGCGACCGTTCTCGGGATACTGCTTGCCGCCGGGCTTCTGATCTATCTCTACGTTGCGCATCGGAAAGGTCAGGCGCGGGAGGCGGCAAGGCAGCGTCTCGAATCCAATCTCGACCGGCGCACCCAGGAGTTGGCGGACGCGGAGCGGCTGTTCGATGCCGAACGGCAGGCCAGCGAGCAGCAACTGCGGCTCCTGCTGCGTGAGCTCACGCACCGGTCCAAGAACCTTCTCGCCGTGATCCAGGCCATTGCCCGCCAGACTGCGCGGCAGACGGCGACCGTCGACGAGTTCCTCGACCGGTTCGGGGCGCGGCTCCATGCGATCGGTCTGTCGCACGACCTTCTCGTCGCGGACGATTGGCACGGGGCCTCCTTGCGCATGCTGGTGGAGCAGCAATTGGAGGGGCATATGGATGGGCAGACGGACGGTTCGGCTGCCCGGGTCGAGATCGAGGGCGAGGACGTCGTTCTGAAGCCCGAGGCCGTGCACAATCTCGGCATGGCCCTGCACGAACTAACCGCGAACGCGGAGAAATACGGCTCGCTGTCCAGGCCGGCAGGCGCGGTCCATGTGGGCTGGCAGGTGTGCGAGGACGAGAAGACGCTGACGCTTACCTGGGAAGAGCGCGGCGGGCCGGAGGTTCAGGTGCCCTCCAGGTCGGGTTTCGGGCGCGCGATGATCGAGGACATCGTCGGAAAGGCGCTTTCCGGCAAGGTCGCGCTGTCCTTCCCGGTCGAGGGCGTGCGCTGCGAGATCGTCATCCCGTCGTCTCTCATTACCTCGCGTGGCTAGGCGGCAGGCCGGGCGCAGGGTCCCGACAGCGCCGCCGATAAAGCGCTCGTGATCGCCTGTGCGCTGAAGTTGAATTGAAGCTTCGACCGCAATCCATAGAGTCAAGGCATGCTCATTGGCGACATGCACCGCAAAAGCGGCCCACAGGCATGAGCGCCCCAATGGGGAAGGAGCCACGATGGTAACGCGACGACAGATTCTCCTCGGCTCGGCGGGCGCAGCGGCGGCTGCGGCCGGCGGCGTGGCCATTCTGCGCGGTCAGAGCACCACGGCAACAGCCGCGTCCGAGGCCAAATTCGAGATCACCAAGACGCCCGAAGAGTGGCGCAAGCTTTTGACGCCGCAGCAATTTGCCGTGCTGCGCGAAGCCGACACCGAGGCGCGGTGGACGAGCCCGCTCAACAAGGAAAAGCGTGATGGCACGTTTGCCTGCGCGGGTTGTGATCTGCCGCTGTTCAAGTCAGAGACGAAGTTCGAGTCCGGTACGGGCTGGCCGAGCTTCTACGCGCCGATCGATGGCAATATCGGCACATCCAAGGACTTCAGCTGGGGCATGTTCCGCGACGAAGTCCATTGCCGCCGCTGTGGCGGCCATCTCGGCCATGTCTTCAACGACGGGCCGAAGCCGACCGGCTTGCGCTATTGCATCAACGGCGTCGCGCTCAAGTTCATCCCGGCCTAGGTCTCATCCGCCCTCGGATTTCCTATTCCTCCCTGACCGACTCCGGCGTGGCTTCATTCGAAGCGCGCCGGTTTTTTTTGTGGATTGAATCGCCAGAGGCGGAACCCCAGCGCCCGCCCGGAAGTTCTGATCGTGTGGCGGGGTCTGTAGTGCGTTCCCCGCTCGCCGTACGGGTATACGGGGGTGACGGGAGTCGGTCACGGCTCCCCTCGCTCGTCCCCAATAGCCAAGCGCGCTTGCACGGCGCATGCTCGTCCCGCCACGCCCGTCTTTCCAGACATCTTTAGCTTTCGCGCGCGGCGACAGCCTGCTTGGACGCGGTTCGCGGGAGCCAGCGTTCCTTGTCATCGTCGTTTCCGTCTCGTTAACGACATGCTTGCCGGTTAGGCGGTATACCTCTCATTTTATTAACGGAAATCCTGTTTCACTGCGGCAAGCCCCCCGGAAGAAGCTCCCGCAACAGTTTCGACGTGCCTGTTCGGAGGATCGCCAATGACTTCAAGAGTCGCCATGGACCGCGATGGGCTGGAGATCAGCCGAAGCGAGTTCGTCCTCGAGAGCACCACCGACAGTGTGATCGTTCTCGATCGCGATTGGCGCATTCTCTACCGCAACAGGCAGGCTCTCGACCTCCTGAAAGGCCGTGATCTGAGCTTGGGACGAAGCCTTTGGGAGGCCTTTCCGGAAGCTCTGGGCGGCCCGTTCCACAAGAACTACGCATGGGCTCTCAAGCATCAAAAGCCCGTTGATTTCGAAGAGTACCTGGAGTCGATGGAGACGTGGTTCGAGGTCCACGCCTATCCGAGCCGTGATGCGATCTCGCTGTTCTTCAGAGACGTTACGGAGCGGCGGCGCACGCGCGAGCAACTGACCTACCTTGCGACGCACGACACGCTCACCGGAGCCTACAACCGGGCGCATGCCCACGATCGGTTGGATCGCCTGCTCGGCGACTTGCGTGGTGACGCGCAGGGCGTCGCGTTGCTCTACATCGACCTCGACCACTTCAAGGAAGTCAACGATACCTATGGGCATCCGTTCGGCGACGCGCTTCTGAAGGCGGTCACCGCGCGCATGAGATCTCTCGCGCACGAAGACGATGTTCTCGCGCGCCTGGGCGGTGACGAGTTCATGCTCGTAACACGTCAGACAACGTCGCCTTTTGGCCTTTATCAGTTGGCGGAGCGCCTTGTCGATGCACTCAGATCGCCGTTCAACATTGGAGCCTGCCAGGTCGAAGTCGGCGCCAGTATTGGCATTGCCATCGCCCCGCAAGACGGAACGCGGACCGAGGAGCTCCTCCAGAATGCGGATACGGCGCTCTACTTCGCCAAGCACGAGCGCAACAGCTATCGCTTCTTCGCTCGTCAAATGGCCGAGAAGGCGAAGCTGCGGCAGCGGCTCAAGGCCGACCTGGCCGGCGCGCTCGACGCGGGAGACCTCCAGCTCGTCTATCAACCGATCTACAATCTGAAGTCCGGGAACCTCGTCAGGTTTGAAGCGCTTTTGCGTTGGTTCCATCCGGAACGCGGTCCCGTCGAGCCCGCCGAGTTCGTTCCCCTGGCCGAAGAGACGGGTCTCATCGCAGGGATAGGCGATTGGGTGCTACGGGCGGCCTGCTCGGAAGCAGCTTGCTGGCCGAAGGACGTGGGGCTCGCGATCAATCTTTCGCCCGTGCAGTTCCGGACCAGCCTTCCCTTCAAGGTGGCCGACACACTCAACAAGGTCGGCTTGCGGCCCGACCGGCTTCTCTTGGAGATAACGGAAAACGTGCTTCTGCAAAGCAGCGTCGAAAATCTCCGGCTCCTGGACCAGCTTCGATCGCTTGGCGTGAAGGTGGCGCTCGACGATTTCGGGTCGGGCTATGCCTCGCTCGGCTATCTGCGGGAATTTCCGTTCCACGAAATCAAGATCGACCGTTCGTTCGTGGCGGACGACAGCGTCCAGGCCTTCGCCATTGTGGACTCGGTGACGAAGCTCGGACATGCGCGTGGGACGCGCGTCACCGCAGAGGGCGTCGAAACCCAAGAGCAATTGGACCGCGTGCGCGGGATCGGGTGCGACAAGGCGCAAGGTTTTCTGCTCGGGCGCCCGGTCGCGGCGTCGGACGTCCACAATCATGTACGCCGACTGCGCGAGCCGGTTTCGGCCGGAGCGGGGCGGCAGGAACGCGTCCGGACATTCTCAGGGTCACTGACGAAGACGGGATCGTAGCCGGACCGGCGGTCGGCGCGTTCGTTCCGCCGATGTGGCGGTAAGATGTGACGGTAAATTGGCTCCCCGGGCCGGCGTGCCCCGGGCAAGAAATATCAACGGGTTAGAGTGTCAAACCCCGCTATCGGCGCTCATTGAACCCAAAGGGGTTTTTGGCGTAGTGGCAAACCGCCATTGCGGGTCTCATGGCTCGGTCATTGGCCCCAAGGTGAGCACCGAGCTGCGAGTGATGGCTCGCCATCTGCGTGCGATTGTCTCTGACTGCGACCAGGTCGGCCCCTCATTTCGAGGCACGAGGCCATCAGCGGCCGATCGGCTACTAAAGGCCGCTCAGCATTTGGAACAGCTCGAGCGGGAGGAGGCGAGAGGGGCCCTATGACCTTGCCGCTCCGCTACGCCCCCGAACAGCCTTACTGGCACCAGCGCGAAGGCGACAAGGTCAAGAGCGAGATCTATGCGGGCCCCGCCATGCTGGCGCCGGTGACCGATGCGCAAGGCGAGATCACCGGCTGTCATATCACTTGGCTGGATCCGTCGCGGCCGGGCAAGAAGCTCGAGCTGCCCAATCCGGACAAGCCGGATGAGATGCTGGATCCGCGGAAGTTGCGCGGCACCCGCAACAAGGGTGCTATCCGCCTGATCACGCCCAAGGGCTTCACGCGCCTGGTTATTGGGGAAGGCATCGAGACGGTGCTGTCGGTGTACGAAGCGGAGCGGGCCTCCATGCTGGCGGCGTCGACGGCCTATTGGTCCGCGATCGCGCTTGGCTTCCTCGGTGGCAAGGCCCGGGACTCCATTCCGCACCCGACGCTCAAGACGCCGGCGGGGCGGCCGAAACGAATCGGCGGCCCGTGGCCGGAGCTGCAGCCGGAGAAGGATCTCGATCTGCCGGACCAGGTGACGCAGGTCGTGCTGTTGGGTGATAGCGATTCAGAGCCTGTGGATACGGAAATGAAGCTGCGCCGCGCCGCCGCGCGCTGGGATGTGCCCGGGCGCACGATCAAGGTAGCTTGGCCTCCAGCCGGTGCGGACTTCAACGACGTGCTGCAGAACGACGGGCCTGAGCGGGTCAAGGCATTGATCGCCGGCGCCAAGCCGTTCGGCCCACTCTCAATTGATCTTCCATCGGACAGGCCAAAGGCGCGTAGGCGCCGCCACGCAGCGCTCGATGACTGGAGCGGTGGAGGTAGTGTGCCGCCACTGGGCGCTGAACCACCGGGTCCGGTCGACCCAGGGGGTGCCGTCCCTCCTGACGCCGTCAGACGATGTTGGTGGGAACCGGAGAACGATGTTGGCAATGCTAAGCGGCTCATTGCCCATTTTGGGGACGATATTCTGTTCGTGCGCGGCATTGGCTGGCACAGCTGGACCGGCACCCATTGGGAGAAGGAAGGGGCTGATGAGTCGCTTGAGCGGTTTGCGCAGATCACTGCGGAGCGGATCGCATTGGAAAAGCCGCTGACGAACGAGGAGCAGAAACTCTTTGAGCAAGCCGCCCACGCGCTTGAGAAAGATCCAGAGAAGCGCACGGCCGAGGACGCATCCGCGATCGAGCAGCGAGCAAAGGTGCTTGAGGATCTGAACCGCAAGGGCAATCCCAAGGGCCGCTGGTCACGCCGAGCAGGTTACGCCGTGACTTCCGGTAATGGCGGCAAGCTTGAGAGCATGATCAAGCGAGCTATCCCACACAAGGCCAGAGCGACATCCGAGGCTGACCAGGATCCTCTCGCCTTCAATGTGCTCAACGGAACATTGCGCTTCTTCCAGGAGCCAGACCCGGAGTGTCCAGACCCTGATGTGACGCGGTTGAAGTGGAGTGTGCGGCTCGATCCCCATCGTCGCGATGATCTGATGACGAAATTGGCGCCCGTGATTTACGACGCTGATGCCACGTGCCCCGAATGGGACAAGTTCTTGGCGCGAGTCCAGCCGAAACCGCAGATGCGGGCCTTCCTTCGCGACTGGTACGGATATTCGATGACGGCTCTGACCGGCGCACAGGCGTTCGTCTACCACCAGGGCGGCGGAGCCAACGGCAAGTCCACGTTCCTCGAGTGCATCTTTCGTATCCTGGGGCCGTATGGCGCTTCGCTGAACCCCGAGAGCTTCACGGGGCACCAGTCGCGGCGTGGGGATCAAGCAACGCCTGACATGGCGAAACTGCCGGGTGTCAGGGCCCTCCGTGTATCCGAACTGCCCGAGCGCGTGCAGCTGCAAGATAACTTGATCAAGGTTGTCACCGGAGGAGAGCCCATTGACGCTCGAAAACTCAATCAGCCGTTCTTTACCTTCCGTCCGGTCTTCAAAGCATCGATGAGCGGCAACTCGAAGCCGAATATCACGGACATCTCTGAGGGCATGTGGCGCCGGCTGTTCCTCGTCCCCTGGACCGAATTCATCCCGCCAGAAGAACGGCGCGAACTGGAGGAGATGCAAAAGCTCTTCGAGCCGGAGTGGTCCGGGATATTGAACTGGTTGCTTGCGGGCGGTGTCTCCTACCTCGACACCCGGAAGCTCATTGCACCCGAGGACGTGGCGGCGGCCACGGCCGCACACCGCGAAGACATGGACCCGGTTGGTCAGTTCCTCGAGGCTTGCGTGCTACGCGTGCCAGGAAGCCACGTGCCAGGCGGAGTCCTTTATGAGCACTATGTCGGCTGGTGCTACGACTCGGGCCTTACGCCGCTTCGTATGGCCTCCTTTGGGCGTCACGTGCCCAAGCACGGCTGGATCAAGAACAAGGGCTCCACGATCAATTACCTCGACATGAAGATGTCCCCGTCGGCTCCGGCGCGCCGCGCTCCCTCAACGTCTTACGGGGTGTCTTGAGTGTCCCATCTGTCCCAAACCGTCTGTGGCACTAAGCCCATGCAATCGAAGCAAACTTCGCGGAGTGGGATAGTCCCGACAGTTTTCGCGCGGGCGCACGTGAGAAGCGCAGCGCGCGGGTCGTAACGGAGAGGCGAGGTAGGTGTTGCTCATATGTGCGCGCGATCAGGTATCCCAACTATCCCAATCATCCCTAAGGGAGGGAGAAAGGTGAAAGAGAACAATAGGTCAGTCCTGCTGGGACACATCCGCCGACGCTCGGAGAAGTGTCCCTCGGTATCCCATAGCCGCCACCGCGCCCCCCGGCGCCCAGCTGGCACTGCGTGCTGCCGAACGAAAAAGGTACTGACTGGCCGCGAGGCGATGCGGCACGCTGCCCCCCGAAACCCCGCTAGAAAATGCGCTTTTTCAAAGGATGAACTTCAGCTGCGGTGCGTGAAGTTTGCTGAAGAAAGGGTGGTGGCGCCGTGAAAACCGTTGTGACCAAGGCGGAATACGCGGCCATGAAGGAAAGGCGGCCGTCTTGCGTTTCGAATTGGATCGCCGAGGGGAAAATCACGTCAGCGGCGCTGGTAGGACAGGGGACGCGGGCGAAGATCTGGGTCGAGCAGGCCGACCGCGATTTGGCTGCTGGTCTGCACATCGGTCAGCAACTCGCTCAAGACAGGCCTGCCTTCGACCGGGCTAGTGACGCGCTGCCGCGAGAAGAAACCGGTTCCCGTGCGGCACCGGTTTCCGCGACCGCAGCAGGAGACGACTTTCTGCTCTCCGCGCGTAAAGCGAAAGCGGCGAAGGATATCAGCGAGGCAAAACTCGCTCAGCTAAAGATGGAGCGCGAGACGGGTCGATGGATAGATGCGCAAAAGGCCCAGCAGGTCTGGTCGCGCGAGCTCTCCGGCATTCTGTTGGACATAGACACGTTCATCACAGGCGCGCTCGCGCGCGAGATTGCCGATAGGCATGGACTCGACGCGAAGAGTCTAGCGGTGGAGATCCGGGCTTTGTACCGGGCCCATCGCCGGTCGGCGGCAGACCAGGCGAAGGAGAAGGCCGCGGCGCACACCAGAGAGGCGGAGAGCGCCGTATGAGCACGTTTCTCAAGGATCCTGAGATGGCTGCGCTGGAGGTCATGGCGTCTGTGCTGCCGCCGGCGCATCACCGGACCTAAACGCGTGGGCGGAAGATCACGTTGTCTTCGGAAACGAAAGTCCGCGACCTGGGCCCTACCGCCGGGATAGCTTTCCCTACTTCGAACGGGTTTTGGATTGCTTGTCGCCCGAACACCCTTCGCGGATCGTCACGATGATGGGGTCGGCGCAAATCGGGAAGACGACGCTCGCGCAGGTGTTTCTCGGAGGCTGCATGGATCTCGCGCCGTGCGATATGCTCATGGTCCACCCTACGCATGACAATGCCGTTCGGTGGGCACGGTCGAAGTGGGCAAAGATGCGTCGTCAGTCGCGGGCGCTTCAGCGCGTTTTCGGTACCGCAAAGTCGCGCGACGCCCGGGACACTGTTCTTTACCAGGAAGAGCGGTTTGGCCGAGGCAGTCTGCTTATTTCCGGTGCCAATTCGCCGGCAAGCCTCTCGATGGTTTCGACACAGCGTATTGTCGAAGATGATCTATCAAAATGGGAGCCCAATGCCGCCGGTGATCCCGAGCGACAGGCAGATAGCCGGGCAAGCGCTTTTGACTGGGCAAAGATCGTCAAGCTGTCGACACCGCTCTACGCGGACACGTGTCGTATCACGCGAGCATTTAAAGCCGGGACACAAGAGCGGTGGCACGTGCCGTGCCCGCACTGCGGGCACCATCAACCGTTGGAGTGGTCTAACTTCCAGGCGAACATCGATCCGGCGCGGCCTGACGAGGCCTGCTTCAGTTGCGTTGCCTGTGGCGGGCTGATTGAACACAAGCACAAGACCGATATCGTCGCTCGAGGATACTGGGTCGCCGAGAACCCGGGCGCTCGCGAGCCGTCATTTCACATCTGGCGTGCTTACTCGCCGACTCGAGACTGGGCGTCGATCGCGCATGAGTGGTTGCAAGCCGAGGGCGATCCGCATACAGAGCAGGTATTCTTCAATGACGTTCTGGGTCTGCCCTACGAGCGCGCTAGCGAAGCGCCGCCTTGGCAGGCCATCCGCGACCGGGCTGAGGAAGAGGGGCATGATCGGGGAACGATTCCGCCCGGCGGACTCATTCTCACCGCGGGCTGCGATTGCCAGGGAGACCGAGTCGAGGTTCACATTAAGGCCTTCGGTTCCGATCTTCGCCGTTGGACTGTCGACTACGCAGTCATACCGTTCCCCATCTGGGAACAGGCCTGCCGCGAGACCTTGGATAAACTCCTCACAGAAACTTGGCGCGACGCCTTCGGTAATCGCCGCGGGCTCGACCTCCTGGCGATCGATGGCAATGCATATACAAAGGATGTTTTCGCTTGGGCCAAGCGCCATCCCTGGTCGAGAGTGATCGTCACGCGGGGTGCCAAGTCTGATCAGGCGCCTCCGTTGGTTCTGACGAAGACCGAACGGAAAGCCGACGGTAAAGTCCGGCGCGCCCAGAAGCGCTTCTATAATGTCGGCGTGAGTGGCCTGAAGGTGTCGCTCTACCAGCAGCTCAAGAAGGCCGATCCTTTGGCGCGTGGATATTGCGGCTATCCCAAAGGGCTGAGCGAAGAGTTTTACCAGCAACTCACCGCCGAAGTTCGCGTTACGGAGACTGACCGGTTCGGTTATCCACGATCGATCTGGAAGCTGCCCTCTGGTATGCGCAACGAGGTGCTCGACACGGAGATCTACGCCGAGGCCGCAGCGATCCACCGGCACTGGTACGGCTTCACGCCAGACCAATGGGATCGCCTACGGGCGGAGCGCGAGAAGCCGCGCCAGGAGGGGACACCTGATATGTTCGATGACCTGGACCGCGCCGCAGCGCATGCGTCTGCCCCGAAGGAAAAACCAGCCGAGCGTCCCGGCGTTATCAAGTCGAAGTGGATGAGCCGGAACTAGTGCCTTGCGCACTTGCTGCCTGTTCCATGCTTTGTCGTTGCGCGGGAGGAAAGACCATCGGTGACCATCCAATCGCTTGGCCCAGTGCATCCCGCCATTTCACGCAATCAAGTGCGTGCCCGCCGGAACAAGAAACCTTAAGCTCGTGAGCTGCCTCCTTCGCAGGCAAGGCGGACAGCCACTCAATTTGCCCAGCATCGATACGAATCTCTCGCGCCAAAGTATAGAGCTCTTCGGATTCCTCCGCCGATAACGCTACGAGGTCTCCAGGCTGATTGGCGAACGATGGAACAGGGAACGGTGGTAACGGCACCGACTGGAGTGGAAAGCCGAGGTCCGAGTTCACGATCCGTGCAAATTGCTGCGCAAGGTACTCCATCTCGTAGGCGAGGCGCATCTTCGCCGCTTTCTTCGCTACTTCACGATCGTCGTTGGCGAGGCTCTGTTCATTGGCAATCTGTCGGTCAGCCGCAAGCAAGACCAGCGTGGCACCGACGAGCGCCAAGATGCCGGCGATTAGGGTCTGCCACTCCTTGATGGCATCAAGCCCTAGTGCGGCGACGGCTAGACAGATTACAAGCGTGAGCAGGAACGGCAGGAGAAACGTGCGGTCGAAGAAGCGCATGCGAGCCGACTCCTCACTCGGACAGCGATTGTTCATGAGCTGCGAGCGCTATTTGGACTCTCCCAAGCGCCAATTCCAATTTCGCATCTGCCTCGCTTCGATCACAGGAGCTGCGCTCGAAACTTCGGGCGATTGTCGCTAGCCGAGAAATCTGCTCTCCGACATTGCCGAACGTCCCGGAAAGTCTCGGCCGGAGCTGTTCGCAGTGCCGACGGAGGTGCCGCGCTGCAGAACCTGAAACGTCTCCCTCCAACTCACCGGCTATAGCAACGATGCTAGCCACCTCAGTTTTTAGAGCGTCAAGACTGATCGCGTTCAGCATGTCCGCACCTGGCTGTATGGTGTCTGTTTCACGTTCAACAATTTGCGAGAAAAGTTCGCAAATTGCCAAGCGCGTTCTTCGCGTTTTCGCGAACTGAATTTCGCTAATCTACGACTTGCTCACGAGAGTCCAGAGGAGCATGATTCAGATGCGCGCCGGCCGGGGTGGCTCAGACCCAGGCCGGCACTTGCCACCGGAAGCCTGAAAGGAGGCCCGCCAATGACCGCTACTACGCATAGCACCAATTCTCCCGATATGACCCCCATCTCCTCGCCGCCGCGGGTCAAGCACGTCGACCTTTGTGCCAGCATTGTCGAGGGGCTGACCGAGCATCGGAAGGACGAGGACCGCGCTTTGGCCGCGCAGGCACATTTGCTCGCTGTCGAGATCGGAGAGGAGCAAAGTCTACACAAGATCAGCTTGCTCGCTGGTATCGGCCTCGATCTAACGCAGCATCACCTCAGCGAGGACGATTGTCTTGGTGAACAACTCTTCTTCCTTTTTGGAGAAATCGCGGACGCGGCCGTCGCGGAGAGCAATCGACGGACGGCCAACTGAACCGAGTTTGGATCCAGTGGGCTACAGCAACGCCCCTTCGGAGTAGTGGCATCACCATGGTGGTTGACTTGGCAGATCGACCAAGGAGCAGATTACTCAAGTGCATGCGTAAGAAGGCTTCAAAAATCGCAGCGCGGCGTGGTCACAAATTGTCCACTTGGCGGCGCACTCATGCTTTCCGGTTCACGGCAACATGTGAACGTTGCGGTGCCCGCGTGGAAGTCACGAGCTGGACACACACGGCTGTTCAGGCCCAACGCGCGCTTGATGCGGGGATGCTCGTTGTTAAGGATACCGATCCCCATTCAACCGACGAAGACTTTATCGTTGGCCTTGGTGAAGCGCTGGCCACCAACTGTCGGGGTGGGTGATGCGGCTTTTCCTTGGGCAACGTTATTGCAGGCCGTGTGATCACATTGAGCCACGCATCCTGGGTGTCAGTGAGCCGCAGGCGTATAGCCGCACCGGGACCTAAGCCGCAGTCTTATGGTCGCCAAAGCGCCGTCTCTTCGGGGACGGTTTTTTGTCCACAGGTGCGTAGGTCATCTTGACCCACCCCCTCCCGTTGTGCTAGGTCAACATGACCTATCAGCGTGTTGGAAGGGAATCATGCGATGAAACTGTTGAACCGCGTGGAGTGGGGGCAACTCACTGACCTGGATCCTGAGGCGATAAATTCACTTCGTCGCCGTGATCAGCTTCCTACAGTGCCAGGTCCGACCATGGGGGATCGATATACACCCCTCAGCGCACTGCTCATGGAAATCGCGAATGAGTTTGCTAACAAGCAAGGTATAAGCCGGACCGTCGCCGCCCAGCATGCGTCGCGTGGTTTTATGATCGATCAGCGATGGGCGGATGTAGCGGCGACGAGCAACGACCTCTATCAAGGGGGCAACGTAGCCGAAGAGATATTCTTCGCGGTCATCGAGTTGCCCGGGAAGAAGCCCCGCGCGGTTTGCGACACTCTCACCGAGATTGTGGCGGCCAATCCTAACCCAACTCGGATCACTCTCTGCAATGTCACTCGCGCCGCCTTCGAAATGCGAAAGCGTGCCGCGCGGCACAAGATCGATCTCGGTGACTTTTGGGGCTCTACCAAATGAATCGCGAGCGCCCCACTGACGAAGAACTTCTCGCCTATATGAAGTCGCCGACTTTTCGCCGGCGTTCCGCTCGCATGCAGAAAGTCGTATCCGACAAATGGAGCCGCGGTGAGCAGGTTTCATTCGATGAGATTGCTGACGGCTTGAAGCTTCCTCTGGATGTTGTGGTTGGTGGTTTCGCTCATTCCATGAGCAAGACTTTTGGCGTGGAGCTGGTGCCCGTGGGACGGGTGCAATGATCCTCGATAAGCTCGTAGGCCTGTTCAGGGGCGGAGATCGAAAGCCTTCCGAGCGGACTTACGATGCCGCGGCGCCCGGACGCGTTGGCGCGGGACGCCGGAAATTGCAGCGCAGCTCTCATCACTTCATGCCGCGCGCGGCCCGATCGCCCGGCGAGCGCGCTACGTGGTCGCGAACAACGCATACGCCGCCTCGGGCGCGAAGCCTGGATCTCGGCGCTATGCGGCACCGGCATCAAACCGCAGTCCGGTCACCCTGACCCGAACGTGCGGGAACAGATCAATTTGGCATTCGAGCGCTGGACGGACGAAGCCGACGCAGACGGATTGCTCGACTTCTATGGGCTCATGGCCCTGGGAGTTCGGCGCATGGTTGTCGATGGCGAATCGTTTGCTGCTTTCGACCACAGCGACCCAAACGTACCTCTTCGACTTCGGTTGATCGATCAAGAGCAGGTCGACTCGAGCAAGACGCAAGCACTCTCCGGTGGCGCTTCGATCGTCCAGGGCGTCGAAGTCGATGAGACCGGGCGACGTTTGGCCTATCACCTTTTTAAGAAACGTCCAGGTCTCACCTTCGATTGGAACACCGAAACGGTGAGAATGCCGGCGACTGAGATGTTGCACCTGTTCAACCCCGTGAGCTCCGGGCAGGCCCGCGGGCTCAGTTGGTATGCACCCGTGTTGCTCCGCCTGGCCGACCTCGATGCATCGCATGATGCGCAGCTAGTTCGGCAGAAGATTGCAGCATTGCTCACAGGGTTCATCATAGACATCGAGGGTGATGGCGGCTCTCTCGCCGGCACTGCCGGACTCGATGGTATCTCGGAGACAAGCCTCGAGCCCGGCGAAATGCGAACACTCAAGCCGGGCCAGGATGTGCGCTTCTCGGAACCCGCGCGCGTCGGGGCAGAGGTCATCGACTTTCTCAATATCACGGCACGCGAGATCGCCTCGGGGCTCGGCGTTCCTTACGCCGCGATGACCGGTGATCTGTCAGATGTGAATTACAGCTCCATCCGCGCAGGCCTCGTGGACTGGCGGCGGCGGGTCGAGGCACTGCAATACAACGTCATCGTTTATCGCTTCTGTCGCCCGGTCTGGAACCGGTTTGTTACCGCGGCGGTGCTCTCCGGCCAGATCTCTGCGCCAGGCTTCGAGCGCGACCCAGCACCATATCTTTCGGTGAACTGGATCACGCCACGTTTCGATTGGGTGGATCCACTGAAGGACTGCAAAGCTGAGATCGCCGCCATCGCCGCGGGTCTGATTTCACGGCGCCAGGCGGTTGCTGCACGAGGCATCGACATCGAGGACCTGGACCGTGAGATCGCCGCCGACCGAGACCGCGCCAAGAAGCTAGGGCTCGCCTTCGGTGACATCGAACCAGGCCCGGAGGTGCAAGCATGACGTTGGCCGCAACCCAAGCACCAAACTTGCCAGACGGGCACACCGAAGCGGAGATCTACACGCGACGCGCTCCAGAACACACGTCGAGTTGGGATCCGGAGACGCGCACCTTCGATGTGGTCTTCTCGGCCGGCGCACCCGTCGAGCGATGGGACAGCCGCGGCGCCTTCACAGAGTTTCTTGATGTGGCCGGGTTCACGGGGGCGGAAGACGCGCCAGTGC
This sequence comes from Methyloceanibacter methanicus, assembly GCF_001723285.1. Taxonomy (GTDB): domain Bacteria; phylum Pseudomonadota; class Alphaproteobacteria; order Rhizobiales; family Methyloligellaceae; genus Methyloceanibacter; species Methyloceanibacter methanicus. The sequence goes on from NZ_LPWG01000012.1 coordinate 246,816, forward strand.
TCGACCATCATCGGCGAGACAGTCTTGAGGCCGTGCTTGGCTCGGTCGTTGAAGCTCACACGGTCGGCGGGAAAGCCCACGCGACTCTCAGGCTGTCTCGCCACACCCCCTTGCTGAGCGCCTCGCCAATGAACTTGCCGACGGAAACCGCTTCGGCGTTTCGGTCGGCTACACGGTTGAAGAATGGAGAGAGAAGACCGACCCGAAGACCGGACGGCGCGAGAAGATCGCGACACGGTGGACGGTGCGCGAGATCTCCATCGTTTCGGTTCCCGCTGACCGTCAGAGCACCACACGAGGAAAAGCTATGACGGACAACCCCGCTCCGGCCAACGAGCCGGAGAACCCGGCAACGCCGGCACAACCGGCCCCCGCGCGGAAGCAAACTCGACGGCCGTCGCGGAACGGGCGACCGTCAACACGGAGATCCGGTCTATCGCCCAGGTCGCCAATCTCGATCAAGCCTGGATCGATCAGCAGATCGATGCAGGTGCCACTGTGGAGCAAGCGCGCACCGCTGCTTTCGAGACGATGCGGACACGTTCTGCGCCCGCGGCGCAGGTTCGAACCACGACAGCAGAAGTGATCTCCGACAACGATGATCCGGAGCGCGCGCCAGGGTGATCGGTGAGGCCTTGTTCGCGCGCGCTCACCCGGCACACCAGCTTTCGGAGCCGTCGCGGCAGTACGCCTACATGACCACGCTCGATATCGCGCGCGACTGCCTGCGGACCCGTGGACTTTCCTTCACGGGGTTGTCGCCGGCGAAAGTCGTGGAGCGTGCGCTGCATACGACAAGCGACTTCCCGCTCATCCTAGGAGATGCGGTCGGGCGAACCTTGCGTATGGGGTATCAGGCGGCGCCGTCTGGTTTGAAGCGGGTCGGCCGCAAGACGACAGCTCGGGACTTTCGCGACAAGCGTCGCCTGGCCCTTTCCGAAGGACAGCGGCTCGAGAAGGTCAACGAGGCAGGCGAGTTCAAGTCCGGAACGTTCGTGGAGGCACAAGAGATGTACCGCCTCCTAACCTACGGCAAGGTGTTCGGCATCTCACGCCAGGCGCTCGTCAACGACGATCTCGGCGCCTTCACCGACCTGTCGCGACGGCTCGGCCAGACCGCCGCCGCCACGGAGTCCGCGCTCTTGGTCGAACTTCTCACCGATGGGGGCGGGCTGGGCCCGGCCATGAGCGATGGAAAGAAATTCTTCCATACAGGGCATGGGAACCTTTCCTCCGTCGGTTCCGCCCCCAACGTTGAATTTCTATCCAAGGCGCGCACGGCATTGCGTAAGCAGACGGGTCTGCAAGGCGAGAACATCAGCGTCACGCCGAAATTCTTCGTGGTCCCGGCTGAGTTGGAGACCGATGCGGAGAAGCTGCTCGCCCAGATCACCGCAACCAAAGCCGACGATATCAATCCGTTTGCCGGCGCATTGCAGCTCGTGGTCGAACCCCGCTTCACGGATGCGCTGCGCTGGTATGTGGTTGCGGATCCGGCCGAGATCGACGGACTCGAATACGCCTATCTGGAAGGCGAGGAAGGGCCGCAGATCGAGACCAAGGCGGGCTTCGAAGTCGATGGCGTGCAGATCCGCGTGCGGCTCGATTTTGGGGCAGGTCTCGTCGACTGGCGGTCTTGGTATTCCAACCCCGGCAACGCCGGCGAGTGAGGCTTAGCTGATGGCCACCGACCTTGCCACCCTTCGAGCCTTCCGGGATGCGCTGCTTAAGGCGCGTTTTCAGGGTAGGCGATCGATCCGATTTGACGATCAGGAGGTCGCGTACCGTTCTGACAGCGAGCTTGCCGCGGCCATTGCCGACTGCGAGTCGCGCATCGCGGCGCTCGAAGGGCGCAAGGTCAAGGCCGTCCGTTTCAACACGTCGAAAGGACTGTGAAAATGAAGAACTTTGTACAACCCGGCGACATGCTCACGGTCACAGCGCCGGCAGCTGTTGCTTCAGGCGAGGGCGTGGCAATCGGCGCGCTGTTCGGTGTCGCCGCCTTCGACGCGGCACAGAACGAGGATGTCGAGATCGCAATGCGCGGCGTCTTCGACATGGACAAGCCCGACGGCGATGAGATCGACGTCGGCGAGCTTGTCTTCTGGGATGCAGCCGAGAAGAAAGTCACCAGTGTCGAAGGTGCAAACAGGCTGGTCGGCATTGCTGTCGCGTATGCGGCCGGCGGTGACGCAACCGTGCGGACCTGGCTCAACGGCTTTGTCGGCACGTCGATCGACACTGTTGGGTAGTTCGATTTGTCGCTGTTGTGGTCACGGCGACGCGCGGTGCCGGAGTTCGGAGTCTTTGTCTTCCTTTTACTTCGGCTCCGGCACCACACACCCTAGCGAGGAGGATAGAACCAATGTCATATGAAGTAGGCAAAGACGCGGTGCGGTCTCGTGCCGACAGGGCCCAAGTTGTGGGACGGTTCGGCACCGCTGAGCGGGCGGCGCTCATCACGCCAGACGACGACAACGATTTGAATGAGTACCCGATAGCCCTAGAGATTGGTGAATCCGGGGATGTCGCCGTGATCCCGATGGCGGCGCCCGATGACACCCCCGTCACGTTCAAAGGCAGAGCTGCGGGGTCCACACTGCTGGTGCGCGCCAGGCGCGTGATGGAAGCCGGCACCACAGCCGGGAACATTGTCGGGCTGTACCCCAAATAGCGCACGCACGACGCTCTACGAAAGGTTTAGGGCCAACTAGGAGGACCCTGTCTATGACGAATATGCATGAACGAGCGATCATCACCGCCGTCCGCGATGTGCCCGTGCCGCTTGGGGTGATGGGCTCGAAGTTCAAAGGTTTCACCACCGGGCTCCCTTCGCGGGAACATCTGTGCGCGCTAGCGGCTGGTGCGGAGACCTTCAAGGGCTCCAAGCCCATCGCGCTCCCTTGGGGGATGGCGAAGTGAGCACGGCAAATCATCCTCAGGACCCGAAGGCGGCGAAGGCACCTTCGGGGCCGCGCGTGGTCAAGCTCTCGAGACCGCTCGAGTTGCACGGAGGCCCCATCATGGAGATCAAACTCCGGGAGCCGACATTTAGCGATTATCTAGAACACGGAGATCTGTACGTCGGCTCGCAAACGGCTGACGGCTCACTGAGTTTCAAGGTCGATCGCCTTGCACTCATGAATTGGGCCGTGGCGCTCTCCGATATTAGCGCGCTGGATCTCGGGGAGCTTGGCATGAAGGACGTGACCACTCTAACCAAAGTGATCTCAGAATTGGTGGGCGGCGAGGGAAACTGATCAGGGCACGCGCAGACGAACTTGTCTTTATCTGCGGCGTGTCCCCAAGCGAGGTTGAAAACATGACGTTCTCGCGCCTTCTCTACTGGCACGAACGGGCCGTGATCTTCAAGACGGCGGGCAGCAACAATGACTGACCTGCACGCGCGCGCGATCATTACGGCCGTCGATAAGGTGAGCGGCCCGCTTGGAGCAATCGCCGGCAAGGTTGCTGCCGTGCACAAAGGCATGGCGGCTTCTGTGGGCGCTGCCGGAGTGGCAATGGCTGCCGCGGGACGCAACCTCATGTTCGCCACGACGTTGCCGGCCGGAGTGATGGTGAAGCAAGCGGCCGAGTGGCAGACCGCCATGCTCGGATGGAAAAAGGCCGCCGACGAACTTAACGATCCGGAGGTGTATGAACAGGCGCGGCAGGAAATCAAATCGCTGGCGACGCGGCTTCCACTGTCGCAGGCCCAGCTAACTGATCTTGCCACCGCCGCATCGCGGGTGGGTGTCGCCTTCAAGGATGTTTCCCGCTTCGTCGAGTTGGCCGCCAAGACGGCCGATGCGTTTGATATGGACGCAACGTCGGCTGGAGATGCGTTGTCGAGCATCAAGGAAAGCGCGGGGCTCAGCAATGATCAGCTGAACGTCCTGATTGGGCGGATGGACCTGCTCGAGAATTCCATGAACGTTCGCGGAAAGCAGCTCATTGACTACACAAACGATATCGGCGCGTTGGGGCGACAGGCCGGCTTTACCAACGCGCAGATTGCCGTGCTCGGCGCGACGATGATCGCCGCGGGTTCGGACGCGAGCGATGCTGCGACAAGTTCGAAGAACCTGTTCAAGACGCTGACCGGTGGGACGGCGCTCTCCAAGGAGAATTTGAAAGTCTTCAAACGGCTCGGCATCGACGCGGACGCGTTTGCCAAGCAGGTGCAGAAAGAGCCGGTCAAGGCCCTGGGTATGTTGCGCGACAGGCTCAACGAGGTGATCCCCGCTCACCAGCGGCTCGGAGCTCTGTTCAGCCTATTCAAAGACCAGGCCGCGCCCGCGATCGCGCTCCTGTTTCAGAACTGGGACAAGTACCGCAAGGGCCTCAAGCTTGTTCAGGATGAGCAGAAGGCAGCGGTGCAATTGGACAGCTCTTTCGCGGTGACCATGGAAGGCCTTGGCAAAAAGCTCAAGATCACCCGGAACCACATCGTCAACATAACCGACGTATTCGCCTCCCGATGGATGCCGACGATCGATGCGGCCTTGCAAAAGGCAACAGACTTCATGGCCACGATCGAGAAGCAACCTCGTGCGCTGCAGGCTTTGGCCGATGGCTTCGGCCTTCTAGCGGCGGCTGGCCCGGCGATGTGGATTGTCGGTGCCGGCCTGAAGGGCCTCTCGGATGCCGTTGGCACCCTCGCAAAAGGGCTGGGCGGATTGTCGAGGATGGGGGGCGCTGCGCGTGGGGGCGTTGGGCGTGCTGGCTGCTGGATTGGTGCAGGCCGGCCGTGCCGTCCATAAAGCCTGGCCCACGGAGCTGGCGGAGCGTTGGCAACGGGTCGAGGCTCCGCCAAAGGTCTTGCGGACTCCATAGCTCGCCTAGCGAACGCGAAGATCCCTGACGGGACCGGTTGGGGCAAGATCGTGGAATGGTTCGACGCGGACGCGGTCAAAGCTATGGCAACCGTGCTCGACGAACTCGCTGACACGATGACGAATCTGCGGGCCGTGATCGAGACGCCATTGAACTTTCAGGCTTGGGCCAAGCTCTTGGGTTTCTCGCCGGAGCCCGGTCAAGAGTCGAAGAAGCTGCCGGGCTGGGAAACTGGCAAGTGGCTGCGCGAACATTTGGGGGGGACGGCCATGGGTGCCGGCGTCAAAGCGCTTGGCGACATGATCGAACGTGCGCAAGGGCCCCCAGCCTTCACCGGAGTCGCTGTTGAGCGCCGAGTTCAGCCGCCGAGCGGCTGTGACGCCTCGGTTGGAGAAAGCGGCCGAGCCCCGCGCCTTGCCCGGCGGGCCTTCCGTTCCGGTGGTGCCGAGGACGGCGCAAGCGGCCTGCCGGCTGGCCGCTGCTCGGTCTGCCCTGGCCATTGCCGGAGACGGAGGCTACGCGCAGTGTCCCGGCCAGGCCGTCGGTGCCGCTCGTGCCACCTTCGCCAGCTATGTCGCCGGCGCCACTGGACTTCATGCCGGAACCGCCGCCCATGTCACCTTTGATCCGCGATCTTGGTGGCGGCCCACCAATAGACATAACCGGCAAAGTCGACGTGACCGGAAAGGTGGATTCGGAGTTGAAGGGCCAAGCGGATGTGAACGTCAGAGTTCACATCGATGGTCCGGGCCGCGTCAAGGGTATGAGTGCGACTTCCGAGGGCCACATCCGCGCGAATGTGGGTACCAGCACCATGGATATCGGTGTGAAGCCGTGAGTTTGCGGGGGCTAAGTCTTGAGGGCGCTGCGGCCCGTCCGACACCGGGAAGTCTTTCTCCCAGCCCCGCATCGTTGTTTGGGTCAAGGAAGACGAGGCCGCATCTGGTTCGAGAGGTCGGTTGATGGCACGAGGCCGCTGTACATTCCGCCAGCAAGATGTGACCCGAGCTTTGCGGGCAACGGTTGCGGCCGGCATCGATGTCCAGCGGATCGAGATCGATAAAGATGGTAAGATCGTCGTCGTGACCGGTCGCCCGCGGGAGGAGGCCGAGGAGAGCGGAGAAAACGAATGGGACCGTCTATGATGAGGCGCCCGCCAAAATATGTTCACGCCTTTGTCGACAGGCATGGCAAGCCTCGCTTCTATTTCCGGCGCCCTGGTTTCAAGAAGGTGCCGCTACCCGGGCTGCCCTGGTCTCCGCAATTCATGGAGGCCTACGAGGCGGCGTTGGCGGGACAGCACCTCGAGGTCGGTGGCGCGCGCACCAAGCCCGGCACAATAAGAGCTCTTGCTATCAGCTATTACAATTCGGCGGCCTTCCGCTCGTTGAAGCCAATCACCCAATCAACCTATCGCAATACCATCGATCGCTTATGCGATGGGCGAGACAGGGACGGGAAGGTCCTCGGGGATAAGCGAGCGGCAACGCTGCAGCGAGAACACATCATCAAGCTGATGGCGGCTCGAGCCGATAAGCCAGAATCAGCGAATGGGCTTCTCAAGGCGCTCCGAAGGATGATGCACCGCGCGGTCGAGACGGGGATACGATCCGACGATCCCACCCGCGACGTGAAGGCAATTCGAGTCAAGTCCGACGGCTACCATAGTTGGACAGAAGATGAGATTGCAGCCTTCGAGAGACGCCATGACGTCGGCTCACGCGCACGCTTGGCCTTCGCGCTACTGATCTACACGGGGCAGAGGAGGGGCGATGTTGTCGGCATGGGACGACAGCATGTCCGTGACGCCGTGCTGTCTGTGCGGCAGCAAAAGACAGGCACTGAGTTGGCGATCCCCATTCATCCCGATCTTGCAGCGATCATCGCCGAAACGGCGTCGGAGCACCTGACGTTCCTGACCACGCAATTCGGTAAGCCATTCACTGCTGCAGGTTTTGGCAACTGGTTTCGAGACCGGTGTAATGAAGCGGGGCTAACGCATTGTTCGGCCCATGGCCTGCGCAAGGCCGCAGCTCGTAGATTGGCCGAGGCCGGCTGCACCGAACACGAGATCGCGGCGATCACCGGCCATGCCAGCCTGCGTGAAATCGTCCGTTACACCAAGGCGGCCGACCAAAAGAGGTTGGCGAGTGCCGCGATGGAAAAGGTAAAAGCGGGAACATCGATTGGCCAACCTAGCGAGCGGTTTGCCAAAAAGGGAAAAAGGGCGTGAGAAATCAACACCCAAAAAAAAGAATGGCTCCCCGGGCCGGACTCGAACCAGCGACCCAGCGGTTAACAGCCGTCGGCCGCTCGGTAGACGTTCTACGTGTTGGCCTGCGTCGTCAGTTGGCGATCTTGCATAGGGGCCGCCCAGGCCTCGCAGAGTTCGAGCACGATGTCGTCGCGGTCCAGCGCCCGAAGACGTTCGATCTCCGGGTGCTTGGCGGCGAGTTCCAGTAGGCGTTCACGCGGCGTCTTCGCGTAGCATTCGACGAGCCACTCATAGAACTCGAGGATATCCTTGCTCTCGTGATGCCTAGCTTTCGGCTCGCCGAAATACGCGTCGCCGTACTTCTCATAGTCCTGCAATTCGGCGTCGGACAGGTCAATTGCCAGAAGAACTCTATGACCGTCGTTGGTCGTCACGGCGGCCATCGCCGTCTTGTCTTTCTTGATGACGGCCACACTAGTCACCGTGCCGGTAGTTCCGCCTTCTCCGGCGTCCTCGAAGAAGTACGTCTCACCTATGCGCAGCCTCGCATTCCCGTCTTGTGAGAACGCCTCCGAGGCGGCACGGCCATCCAGCGTGTCCGGCAGCTGCTGGTATGTTTGGAATGCCTCTACGATCTTGTGCGCGTCGATGTGCTTGCGCTTCTGGCGATACCACTCGGACAGCCTGATCTCGCCGGGCTTGCCAAAGTCGGCCAGTCCGAGCCCGTAAGCGAGCGCCTGCCCGCCACCCGTCGGATCATCGAGCACCCTGTGGAACGCCATATTGGTCACGAAGACGTAGGCCTCCTGACCTTCCTCCAGGTCGCGCTCTCGGGCCTCAAGCCGACGCACAGCCTGGGCGAGCCATACTGGCTTTCCGTCGTCTTCGAGGGGTTCTCCGTTAAGGTCGACGAAGATCATGCGGCGATCCGGGGCTGGCTTTAGTAGGGCCTCGCGGATATGGTCGGTCATCTTGGAGGTTGGGTCACGACTGGCGGAGCCGTCAGCGCGGGTCTTGCCGAGCAGTCCGGGGACACTCCGCATCTTGCACTCTACCCAGTAGCGCGTACCCGTGGTCTCGGACCGGGCCGAGAACTCGCAATGTTTGTTGTCGTCATCGGCCTCATCTTCCAGTTCCAGCTGGAAGCCCGCCCTGATGAGGCCGTTCGCGACCATCAGCTCGTAGTAGGCCCCCTGGAACTGCCGGATGTCCTTCAGTCTCGCCACGAGGCGTTCTTGAAGTTCGACGTTGTGGTGAAGCAGGTAGAGACTGTAGGCGAGCCCGTAGTAGCAGCTGAGCGCGCCGGTCATTTCACCGACAAAGACTTCTCCCTGTTTAGCCTGGTGCGCAGCCTGGTAGCGGCACACGGCGTCGTACCACTGGAGGATGGGATGCCTGCCCGCGAGCGGTTTGGCCATTTCGGCGTTGCCCCAGTCGCTGCCCAGCGTCCTTTTGATGTAGTCGGACAGGAAGTCGACGAAGGTCTTCCACGTCTTCGACCAGTGAATCGTACTTCCCGTTGCGACGATGGTGTGGTCGCCGACCCTGGCGGAAACGATCGGGCGTCCGCGCCCCTGCTGGGCAACCCGAATGGCTTCCTCGGCTGCGTGCGTACGAATCGCGTGCTCGGCGGCACGGGCCCGCATCGCTGCTCCATATCCCGAGCGGCCTCGTCGGCGTCCCTCAGGGGGTCACCGTGGCACTTCTTATACTTGCGACCGCTACCGCACGGGCAGGGCGCGTTTCTTCCGGTCTTTGCCATCGAATTGGATTGGCTCGGGGAAGGACACCTTCTCCAGCCAAGTCCCTAATGCCTAGAACAATGCCTATAGCCACGGCTCGGTGCGCATGGCCATGCAATGAATTTACTAGAACATTGAAAAAGTTGGCTCCCCGGGCCGGACTCGAACCAGCGACCCAGCGGTTAACAGCCGCTTGCTCTACCAACTGAGCTACCGGGGAGCAGGAGCAGGGCGGTCACACCCGCACCGTGCCGACGCGCTAGATAGCAAAACGATGACGGGCTTTCCAGCGCTTTACGCGCGCTGGCCCAACGGAAGTTGGCGATGGTTGCCGTGCGCGCCGGGAGGTCTTATCTCCCGCGTTCGGCCGGTTCAACCCGAATTGGCGAAATCAGGGAAGCCGCGGGCGTTTTCGCATGCGCCTGTTCAAGGAGCCGACGTTTCCGAGCATGGCCAAAAAGGTCCGCATCTTCGACCGCCGTCTCCAGCTGCCGAAATCCAAGCCCGTCCGCATCGGACTGGGGACCGTGTTGATCGGCGGCGGGGTGTTGGGCTTTCTGCCCGTCCTCGGCTTCTGGATGATTCCCTTGGGGCTGCTCGTCCTCTCCGTCGATCTGCCGGTCGTGCGCCGCTGGCGGCGTCAGCTCACCGTGTGGTGGCATCGCCGCAAGGAGGAAAAGAAAAATGTCGAGGGATCAGAGACTTAGGCGCTGAACTGTGCCTAGATTGTTGGAGGCCACGCCCGGAATCGAACCGGGGTATACGGATTTGCAGTCCGCTGCGTCACCACTCCGCCACGTGGCCACCGGGCTGGACTTATTAGCGCACATCGCGCCCGTGTCCAGCGTCTCGTTGGTTTTTTGCATACACCCGCGTGAATTAACCGGAGGTAAGTCCGAGACCCACAAGGCGTCCGGTCGCGAGACTTCGTGGCGCCTCCAGGCAAGGGAAGGGGCGGCGAGCCGCGTCGGCCAGCCCAGTGGATACGGGAAAAGTAGGACAAAAAATGACAGGGCGCGCGGCACATGGCCACTGTTGCGGTGATCCCACAGTGTATTGAGTTTTTTACGGAAATACGGAGGGACGGACCCTTGGTGGCTATCTTTTGACGTTTCGATTGCTCTATTGTGAGGCGTGGCGACGGTCGGGGCTCCGTTGACCGTTGGGAGATCCAATAGAGTGCTTGGTGTGCAGGGCAGGTGTCAGTCGTTGTGCCGCGCGGCGCGTTCGTCGCGCCGCCGCATGGTTGCGCTCGGAGTCGGGCTCCTGGTGGGCGCGTTCTCGGGTCTTGCGCCGACTTCCGCGTCTTCCGAGACCCTCGAGCAGGCGCTGGCCGATGCGTATCTCCTCAATCCGCGCCTCAATGCCGAACGGGCGCGCCTGCGTGCCATCGACGAACAGGTCGCGCTGGCCAAGTCCGGGCTGCGACCGACCATCACCGGGACCGGTGAAGCCGCGTACGTCAATCAGAACAGTAACTTCGCGGGGGCGTCGACGTCCTTGTCCGCGCTGGGCGGAGGGCTCACCTCCGACGGCGTGAGCCATCCCCACGGCTATGCCGTCACCCTGTCGCAACTGCTGTTCGGCGGCTTTCAGAACCTGAATGCGGTGCGCGAGGCCAAGTCCTTGGTGCAGGCCCAGCGCGAGGCGCTCCGTCAGGTGGAGCAGGTCGTGCTCCTCGACGCGGCGACCGCCTATGTGAACGTGGTGCGCGACCAGGCCGTGGTGCGCCTGCGCGAGAACGACGTGCGCGTGCTGACCGAGCAGTTGAAGGCGACCCGGGACCGGTTCGATGTCGGCGAGGTGACGCGGACCGACGTGGCCCAAGCCGAGGCGCGGCGATCCGAAGCGCTCGCGACCCTGGCGGGAGCCCAGGCCAACCTCAAGAGCAGCCGGGCGACATACGAGCAGGTTGTCGGCCATCCGCCGGGCACCCTGCAGGCGCCCCCGTCCATCCGTCATCTCCTGCCGAATTCCTTGGATGTGGCCATGACGCTCGGGGACGGCGAAAACCCCACCATTCTCGCAGCCGTCTACAACGAGGAGTCCTCGCTCTACGCGGTCGAGCGGATCATGGGCGAAATGCTGCCCCAGGTTTCGCTCCAAGCGCAGTACGAGAAGGCCTTCGATCAAAGTTCGTCGATCGCGGACGTGGAGACCACCTCGGTCACCGGCCGGGTCAGCGTTCCGCTCTACCAGGGCGGCAGCGTCTCTGCGCGGGTTCGTCAGGCCAAGGAGACCAACACCCAGCTGAAGCGCGAGGTCGAGGACGCCCGGCTCCGGGTCCATGCGGACGTCATTGCCAACTGGGGGATCCTGCAGTCGTCGGGTCCGGCGATCCGGTCCGCCGAGTCCGCCGTTTCGGCCAACAAGATCGCCCTGACCGGCGTCCGCGAGGAGGAAAAGGTCGGGCAGCGCACCACGCTGGATGTCCTGGATGCGCAGCGGGAGCTTCTGAATTCCCAGATCGGGCTCGTCTCGGCCCTGCGCGACAGGGTTGTCGCCGAGTATTCGCTATACTCCGCGATCGGCCGCATGGATGCGCAAACGCTCGGTCTGTCAGTGCCGTATTATGATCCATTCGAGCATTACGAGATCGTCAAGAACAAGCTTTTTGGCCTAAAACCGCCAGAACCGCCGCTTGCGGACAACTGAACCATTCCCAATCCGTCACGTTAACTATAGGCGTCAATCTCCGAGCCAATCGGAGACTTGGCTATTAGCATTGTGTTAAGTTATTGATTGAAATTGGTCCTGGCTGAGTTCGCCGGGCCCCGTCAGTTTGAGAAGCGGCAAGGGAACACGTAATGAGCAGCACCGAGCGCGCTCCTGAGCCGACGATGGAAGATATTCTGGCCTCCATCCGTCGGATCATCACAGACGATGAAACAGGCAAGGCCCCGGCCGACAAATCGGCCGCCACGGCCCAATCTGAAGACGAGGGACTTGAGGGCGAAGCCGATAACCAGATTATCGACGACATCGCGCGCGTCCTGAGTTCCGGCGGCGACGCCCCGGCCAACGAGGACGAGGAGATCATGGATCTCACCGGCGAGCTTGGCGGGCTCGAGCTGGTCGAGGACGACGAGCCCGAGGAACTTCTCGAGACCGCCGAGGTCCTGGATACGGCCCCCGAATTCGTCGACGAGACCGAAGATCTGCTGGAGCTCGGCGACATCCAGCCAGACGATCTCATGTCGGACGATTTCATGCCGGACGTCGAAGTCACCGAAACTTTTGAAGTCGTCGAGACGGTCGAAGTCGCCGAAATTGCCGAGCCGGTCGAGGCGGAACCTCAGGTTGAGGCGTTTGCCGTACCGGAGATGCCGCCCGTGCCCGAGATGCCGCCCGTGCCGGCACCGGAGCCGGTTATGCAGGCCGAGCCGGAAGCGCCCAAGCTGTCCGCCAGCGAAGAGGCGGCAAGCGCACTCGAGCGGGCCATCGCCGCGTGAAGGCCGGGCAGTCGCCGTCGGCCGCTCCGGCACCGGCCCCGAGCTTCCAGGCCCCGGCCCCGAGTTTCGAGGCCCCCGCACAGGCCGTGCTGAGCCCCGAAGCGCCTGAGGCCGAGGCTGTCGAGACGCCGACCGGCGTTATTCCGCTGCCCACCGATATCCCGATGGCGGTTCCCATGAGCGCGCAGACGGCGGAAGCCGAAACCCATCTGGATCCTGAAGCCGATGCCGCGCTGGATTTGCCGCTGGCCTCCGAGGGCGAATTCGCGCCGGAGGGCTTCGAGCCCGAAACCGGGGACGAGCTGGTTCTGACCGAGACCGAGGACACGATGGTTCTCGAGGAGGCCGAGCCCGAGAGCGTGCCGTTCTGGCCGCCGCAGGACACCGCCGTGCCGCCGGCCGAGCCGGCACCGATGTTCACGCCGCCCGTACCGGAAACGGCGCCCGAGCCCGTCGTCGCCGTGACCAATGGCGTCGCGTCGCACGAGACGCCGGGGTCCAAGTCGCTCGAGGACAGCATCAAGGAGATGCTTCGCCCGATGCTGCGCGAATGGCTGAACGAGAACATGCCGCGCATGATCCGCGAGGAACTCGATTCGGACGCTGCGCAACACGGCCAAGACTGAGCGACGCGGCCAAGACTGAACGCTGCGGCCAAGACTGAACGCTGCGCGCAGGATTGGATCGCGGGGACGAGCGAACCGCGATTGAATCGGGGCAGACCGCCGCGTCTGCACAGACGATCATTGACAGCATGGAAGTCGCGGTCGTAGGACGCGCAGGCGCAAGTTTTCGCCCGGCACCACCTCGCTGGGCGGTTCTCTCAAGGCCCACGTATCCAGGCGTTCACGACTGTTCATGCTCGACAAGACCTACCAACCGAAGAACTTCGAAGGCTCCGTTTATCAAGCTTGGGAACGCGCGCGCGCTTTCGCCGCGGGCCGGGGCGACCGTGAGGGGGCACGGCCGTTTGCCGTCGTCATCCCGCCGCCGAACGTCACCGGTTCGCTTCACATGGGGCACGCGCTCAACAACACGCTGCAGGATGTCCTGGTGCGTTTCGAGCGCATGCGGGGCCGCGACGTGTTGTGCCAGCCGGGCACCGACCATGCGGGCATCGCCACGCAGATGGTCGTCGAACGCCAGCTCATGGAGCGGCAGGAGCCCAATCGGCGGGCCCTGGGCCGCAAGAAATTCATCGACCGCATCTGGCAGTGGAAGGAAGAGTCCGGCAACACGATCATCGGCCAGCTCAAACGCCTCGGCTGTTCGTGCGACTGGTCGCGCCAGCGCTTCACCATGGACGAAGGTCTGTCCAGGGCAGTCCGTAAGGTTTTCGTGGAGCTCCATCGCGCCGGATTGATCTACAAAGACAAGCGACTGGTGAATTGGGACCCGCAACTGCTCACCGCGATCTCCGATCTCGAGGTCGAGCAGGTCGAGAGCAAGGGCCATCTGTGGCATCTGCGTTACCCGATCGAGGGCGTCACCTTCGATCCGGACGATGCCTCGACCTTCATCGTCGTCGCGACCACGCGGCCCGAGACCATGCTGGGCGATACGGCCGTCGCGGTTCACCCCGACGACGAGCGCTACAAGCACCTGGTCGGCAAGAACGTGATCTTGCCGATCGTCGGCCGGCGCATTCCGATCGTCGCGGACGAGTATTCCGACCCCGAGAAGGGGTCCGGCGCGGTGAAGATCACGCCCGCCCACGACTTCAACGACTTCGAGGTGGGCAAGCGTCATGGCCTGCCCATGATCAGCGTGCTCAGCAAGGACGCGCGGCTCGATATCGGGCCGGAGAGCGATTTCATGCAAGGCGTTGAGATGACGCCTCAGCTTGAAGTGAAGGTCCTCGAGTGGAACGGCGTGTTCCGCTTCGCCGCGCGCACCATGATCGTCGAGTGCATGGAGAACAACGGCTATCTCGAGAAGATCGAGCCGCACGTCCATGCGGTGCCGCACGGTGACCGTTCGGGCGCGGTGATCGAGCCTTTCCTGACCGACCAGTGGTACGTGGACGCGGCGACGCTCGCCAAGCCCGCCATCGAGGCGGTCCGGAGCGGGCGGACCACCTTCGCGCCAAAGAATTGGGAGGCCACCTATTTCCACTGGATGGAGAACATCCAGCCCTGGTGCATCTCGCGGCAGCTCTGGTGGGGGCACCAGATCCCGGCCTGGTACGGGTCGGACGGCGAGGTCTTCGTTGCCGAAACCGAATCCGATGCCAAGGCCTTGGCCAAGGAACATTACGGCAAGGATGAACCGCTCACGCGCGACGAGGACGTGCTCGACACGTGGTTCTCCTCGGCGCTGTGGCCGTTCTCGACGCTCGGCTGGCCCGACGAGACGCCGGAGCTGGCCCGCTATTACCCGACCGATGTGCTCGTCACCGGGTTCGACATCATCTTCTTCTGGATCGCCAGGATGATGATGATGGGCCTGCATTTCATGGACGAGGTGCCGTTCCGCGACATCTACATCCATGCGCTGGTCCGGGACGAGAAGGGCCAGAAGATGTCGAAGTCGAAGGGGAACGTCATCGATCCCCTCGAACTGATCGATGCCTACGGTGCCGACGCTTTACGCTTCACGCTCGCGGCCATGGCCGCGCAAGGGCGGGACATCAAACTGTCCGGCGCGCGGGTCGAGGGCTATCGCAATTTCGCGACCAAGCTGTGGAACGCCTCGCGGTTCGCCATGATGAACGACTGCATCCCGGTTTCAGGCTTCGATCCCAAGAGCGCGCGGACGACGCTGAACCGCTGGATCGGCGGCGAGCTGGAACGGACCGTCGCCGCCGTCACCGAGGCCCTCGAGGGCTTCCGGTTCAACGACGCCGCGGGCGCCATCTACCACTTCATCTGGCACATCTACTGCGATTGGTATCTCGAACTCAGCAAGCCGGTCTTTGCCGGCGAGGACGAGGCAGCCAAGACCGAGACCCGGGCCATGGCGGCCTACGTTCTCGACAAGGGGCTGCAGCTCCTGCACCCGTTCATGCCCTTCGTCACCGAAGAGCTTTGGGAGAAGCGCGCGCCCGAAGGAGAGCGCCGCGAGAGCCTCTTGATGCTCACCGAGTGGCCAACCCATCAGGGTCTTCAGGACGCAAGCGCCGATGCGGAGATCGGGTGGCTGATCCGCTTCGTCACCGACGTTCGCTCGGTCCGGGCGGAAATGAACGTGCCCGCAGGCGCCAAGGTGCCGCTGGTGATCGCGGGCGCGGCGACACGACCAAGGCCCGCGTTGCTGCCCATCTGGGACACGCTGTCGCGGCTCGCCCGGATCGAGACCATCGATTTTGCCGAGACGCCGCCGGCTGGCTCGGTGCAGATCGTCCTGGACGAAGCCACGATCGCCTTGCCGCTCCAGGGGGTGATCGACATCGATGCGGAGGCAAACCGCCTGAAGCGCGAGATCGACAAGGTGGGCGCCGAGATCACGCAGATCGACGCCAAACTCGCCAACGACAAATTTGTGTCCCGGGCGCACAGCACGTGGTCGAAGAGCAACGCGAGCGCAAGGCCGATGCGGAGGCGACCGCCGTCAAGCTGGAACAGGCGCTGAGGCGGCTGGAAGCGGTGCTCTAGGGGCTGAGACGCTGTTCTGCCGGGCACTGCAGGTCGGATACCATCGACGGGAGGCTTGTTTCGGGGCCGCCGTCGATAGGCAGGAGACGCCGAAACCGGCGAATATCCTCGACTGTAGCTGATTTACAACAAAGCCAAGACGTTGCGCCTCGTTTGCGCCATAAAACTTTGTGAAATCGAAACCAGTACAGTGGATCATTGGTCCTGTAAGACACTCGCAAAGATAAGGCGAGGGGGGCGGACCAGGGAGCGACTGGCTGACACGCTGGGCTGAGACGGAACACCGTCAGCGCGGCCACTGTTGGCCGGCATGGGTAGATGGACGCAAAGACGTTCGATAAATCCCGTTTGCCAAGTAGGCATGTAACGGAAGGGCCGTCCCGGGCCCCGCATCGCTCGTATTATTACGCGATGGGGTTGACGCGCGGCCAGATTCACCAGCCCTTCGTGGGCGTCGCCACGTGCTGGAACGAGGCCGCGCCGTGCAATATCGCCCTCATGCGCCAGGCGCAGGCGGTGAAGCAGGGCGTCGTGGCCAAGGACGGCACGCCGCGCGAGTTCTGCACCATCACGGTCACCGACGGCATCGCCATGGGGCATCAGGGCATGAAGTCCTCGCTGCCGTCGCGCGAAGTGATTGCCGACAGCGTCGAGCTCACGATGCGCGGACATTGCTACGACGCGCTGGTCGGTCTTGCGGGCTGCGACAAATCCCTGCCGGGCATGATGATGGCCATGTGCCGCCTCAATGTCCCATCGATCTTCATCTATGGCGGGTCGATCCTGCCCGGCACGTTCCGGGGACGTCCCGTCACGGTCCAGGATCTGTTCGAAGCCGTCGGCCAATATTCGGTCGGCAACATGTCGAGCAAGGATCTGGACGAGCTGGAGCAGGTGGCGTGCCCGTCCGCGGGCGCATGCGGCGCGCAGTTCACCGCCAACACCATGGCCACCGTGTCCGAGGCCATCGGCCTTGCGCTGCCGTATTCGGCCGGGGCACCCGCGCCCTACGAAATCCGCGACCGGTTCTGCATGACGGCGGGCGAGAAGGTCATGGACCTTCTTGCGCTCAATATCCGCCCGCGCGACATCGTTACGCGCCGTTCTCTCGAGAATGCCGCGGCCGTCGTCGCGGCGTCCGGCGGCTCGACCAACGCGGCGCTGCATCTGCCGGCCATCGCCCATGAATGCGGCATCCCGTTCGACCTTTTCGATGTCGCCGAGATTTTCAAGAAGACGCCCTATATCGCGGACTTGAAGCCGGGCGCCCGTTATGTCGCCAAGGATCTGTTCGAGGCTGGCGGCGTGCCGCTTCTGATGAAGACGCTTCTGGACCACGGCTATCTGCACGGCGACTGCATAACCGTCACGGGACGGACGATCGCCGAAAATCTTTCCAAGGTCGAATGGAACCCAGACCAGGACGTTGTGCGTTCTGCTGATACCCCGATCACACCGACAGGCGGCGTGGTGGGGTTGAAGGGATCGCTGGCGCCCGATGGCGCCATCGTCAAGATCGCAGGACTGGCCAATCTGAAGTTCCGCGGACCCGCCCGGTGCTTCAATAGCGAGGAAGAAGCGTTCGCTGCCGTGAGTGCCAAACGATATAACGAGGGCGAAGTCATCGTCATCCGCTACGAGGGACCGAAAGGCGGCCCCGGCATGCGCGAGATGTTGTCGACGACCGCCGCACTCTACGGCCAGGGCATGGGCGACAAGGTTGCGCTCATCACAGACGGCCGCTTCTCCGGCGCCACGCGCGGTTTTTGCGTCGGCCATGTAGGCCCCGAAGCGGCGGTCTGCGGTCCGATCGCTCTCGTGCGCGACGGGGACGTGATCGCGCTGGACGCGGTCGAGGGCCGGATCGACCTGGAGGTCGACGAAGACGAGCTCGCGGCGCGCGCGGCGAACTGGACGCGGCCCGATCCGAATTTCAACAGCGGCTATATCTGGAAATACGCGCAGCAGGTCGGCGCGGCACGCGAAGGCGCGGTGACCCATCCGGGCGGCGCGGCGGAAGGGAAGTGCTATGCCGATATTTAGCGCATCCCAGATCGGTGGCGCCCTGGCCGCCTTTATCGTTCTGGCGCCCGCGGGCGCAGCAGCACGGATACGCCGCCGCCTTACACGTCGGCCACGGAGGCCTATCGCCAAGGCGTCAGCGCCATGGACGCGGGCCGTCCGGACGCCGCGCTTCGGGCGCTGCAATATGCGGCCGACCATGGCGTGCTCGGGGCGCAGCTCAAGCTCGCGCGGCTCTATGCCAAGGGCGGCGCCGTGCCGAAGGACCAGTCCAAGGCCTTCCAGTATTATCAGCACATTGCCGATCAGTATGCGGACGTTCCGACGTCGAGCCCGATCGCGCGCTATGTGGGCGAGGCCTTTTGCGCCCTGGGACGGTTCTATGTCGAGGGGATCGCGGACATGCCGCTGCCCCCCGATCCTGCCTACGCGGCGGGGCTGCTGCGCCATGCGGGCGCCTATTTCGGCGATGCCGAAGCGCAGTACCGGCTCGGGCGGCTCTATCTGACCGGCACGGGCGTCGAGAAGAACCCGACCATTGCGGCGAACTGGCTGACCATGGCCGCGCGCAAGCAGCATGCGGGCGCGCAAGCCGTGCTGGGCGAGATGCTCTGGCGTGGCGACGGCATCGCGCAGCGGCAGGCGCAGGGCTTGGCTCTGCTCATGCTGGCGCGTCAGAATGCGCTTGGTTCGAGCGACGATGCCAAATGGATCGTCGAGAGCTACGACAGGACGATCGCGATCGCGGAGCGCGTCACGGTGGCCGAAGCCGAAGCGCTGATGCCGGGGCTGGGCGGCCCGCGCGGCACGGCCACGGCGGTGAACATCCCGACTGCCCCCACGGCGACCCGCGCCGTTCCGGCAGCGCAGCAGCCTTCGCTGTCCGCGCGCTCCGGGCCGCGGCTCGGGCCGGTGGACTTGGTTCCGCCCGCCGCTATGGGGCTTTCCGCCGGCTTCAGTGCCTCGGAAACCGGCATGGGCGCCTCCAGTAGCGGGCAGGGGCTTCCTACGCGCTCCGCTGTCTCTTGCTTCCTGACTTGCCGAATTCCTCGAACGGGCTCTACAGGGCCAGGTCCATGACCACGGGCACATGGTCCGAGGGCTTCTCCCAGCTGCGCGGCTCTGAGTCGATGTCGCAGGACACCAGCCTGTCCGCGGCCTGGGGCGAGAGCAGGAGATGGTCGATCCGGATCCCGTGGTTCTTCTGCCAGGCACCCGCCTGATAATCCCAGAACGTGAACTGGTGCGGTTCGTCGTGGCAGGCGCGGAACGCGTCGGTGAGACCGAGATTGACGAGGCTCTGGAACTGCGCCCGCGTCTCCGGCCGGAAGAGAGCATCGTTGAGCCAGGCGGCCGGATCGTAGACGTCCTCCGGCGTCGGAATGACATTGTAGTCCCCGGCGACCACGAACGGCTCCTCATAGGTCAGGAGTTCCTTGACCCGCGCCTTGAGCCGCTCCATCCAGGCGAGTTTGTAGGGGAACTTGTCGGAGTCGATGGGATTGCCGTTCGGCAGGTAGATGTTCACCACGCGGACGACCCCCGACGGGACCGAGACCACGCCTTCGATATAGCGGGCCTGCACATCGTCGGGATCGCCGGGCAGGCCGCGGATCACCTCGTCGAACGGCAGTTTCGACAGAAGCGCCACGCCGTTGAACCCCTTCTGGCCATGGACGGCGACGTTGTAGCCGAGCTCTTCGAAAACCTCCGCGGGGAAGCCTTCGTCCATGCTCTTGATTTCTTGGAAACAGGCGATGTCGGGTGAGGCCGAACCGAGCCAAGTCCTGACCGTATCGAGACGGGCCTTGATGCCGTTGATGTTCCAGGTCGCGATTTTCATGCAGCCACATAGCCATGCCCGCATGGGCGGGGCAACCGGCTGCGCGCGGGGCCCGGCTAGTTTTGCACTAGACCGAGAAGCTGGTCCCGCAGCCGCAGGACGCCGTGGCGTTGGGATTTGAGATCTTGAACTGGGCGCCGATCAGTTCGTCGATGAAATCGATCTCCGAGCCGGCGATGAAGGGGACCGAGGTCGGGTCGATGGCGACGGTCGCGCCGTCGCGCTCGATCAGCGTGTCGTCCGGCGCCGCGTTCTCGATCAGCTCGAAGCGGTACTGGAAGCCGGAACACCCGCCACCCTCGACGCTGACGCGGAACAGATGCGCGTTATCGTCCTCGCTCACGAGTTCCACGATGCGCTTGGCGGCGCTCTGGCTTATGGTGATAGACGGCTCGCTCATCTTCGGTTAGCCACTCCTTCGTGCACTAAAGATGCGAACGGCCAACGGCGTTGTCAATCAGCGAACACCGGAAGAAGGACCATCTGCGGCAGGGAGCCGCAGAGCGCGATCCAATCGCGAGCCTGGGACTTCTTGCGCCTTACGCCCAGGACGTGCGCTCGAGCCGTGGCCGGCGGATCGCGGAAGATGCGAGCCCCATTCGCAGGCCCTATGCGCGCGACCGCGACCGCATCCTGCACGCGACCGCGTTCCGGCGCCTCAACCACAGACCCCAGGTCTTCATCTACCACGAGGGCGATCATTTCCGCTCGCGCCTGACCCACAGCCTGGAAGTCGCTCAGATCGCGCGCAGTATCGCCCGGGCGCTTCGCGTCGACGAGGATCTGACGGAGGCCGTCGCGCTTGCCCACGATCTCGGCCATCCGCCGTTCGGGCACGCCGGCGAGCGGGCGCTCGATGCCGCGATCGCCGATGCGGGCGGGTTCGATCACAACGCCCAGTCCTTGCGCGTGGTGACGAAGCTGGAACGGATCTATGCCGACTTCGACGGGCTGAACCTCACCTGGGAGACACTCGAGGGCCTCGTCAAACACAACGGCCCTTTGCGCGCGGAAGAGGCGCCCATTGCCGAACCCATTCTGGACTACTGCGCGACCCACGATCTCGAGCTGGACAGCTTCGCCTCGGTCGAAGCCCAGATTGCGGCGCTCGCGGACGACATCGCCTACACGGCCCACGACGTCGACGACGGCTATCGCGCCGGGTGCTTCACCTTTTCCGAACTCGGACGCATCCCTTTGGCTGGACGGTATCTCGACGAGCTGGATGCGGCTTATCCCGGCCTCGAGCCTGCGCGCCGCCTTTACGAACTGAAGCGGCGCCTGATCACGGCCATGGTCAACGACGTGCTCGAGGAAACGCGTAAGCGCCTTGAGCACTTGCCGTCCCAGAGCGCGGACAGTGTGCGGGCCGCCAAACAGGCCATGGTGGCCTTTTCCGGACCCATGCGAACCGAGCTCGACGCGCTGCATAAGTTCCTGTTCGGACGGGTCTATCGCCATCCGCGCGTGATGCGGATCATGGGCGATGCCGAGGACATCGTGGTCGAACTCTTCGAGCGCTATGCCCGCGATCCCGGGGCGCTGCCGCCGGAGTGGCGCGAGGAAGCGCGCGGGGGCGATCCGCGGGCCTCGGCCCGTCATGTGGCCGACTTCATTGCCGGCCAAACGGACCGCTACGCCATCGCCGAACACCGCCGCTTGTTTGACGCGACACCGGAATTGCGATAGTCGCGCGCCCACGCATGATCCGGAAAAGTGGGCACCTGTTTTCCGATAAGATCATGCGCAAATGAGTTCTTCCGGAGCATCCATGGACGTTTTTTCTGGGTTCCACGGCCACGTCTTGGCGGCCGTTCAGCAGCTGAAACACGACGGCGTCGTGCCGATAGAGGCAAGTGTCGATGGGATTGTCCTGAGCGCCCCCAAGGACGCCGGTCATGGGGACCTTGCGACGAATGCCGCCATGGTGCTGGCCAAGCCAGCGAAGTTGCCGCCGCGCGCGCTGGCCGAGCGCATCGTACCCTTGCTCGCCTCCGATCCCTTCGTCGAGTCCGTGGAGATCGCGGGGCCCGGCTTCATCAACCTCACCCTGAAGCAGAGCTTCTGGCCCAGCGTGTGCCGCATGGTGCTCGAGCAGGGCGAGGCATTCGGCCGCAGCGCCATAGGCAAGGGCGAGGCGGTCAACGTGGAATATGTCTCCGCCAATCCCACGGGGCCCATGCATGTGGGCCATTGCCGTGGCGCGGTGTTCGGGGACGCGCTCGCCAATCTTCTCGCCTTCGCCGGCTACGACGTAACGCGCGAGTACTACGTCAACGATGCGGGCGCGCAGGTGGACGTGCTCGCGCGCTCCGCGTTCCTGCGTTACCGGGAGGCGCTGGGCGAGGACATCGGGGAGATCCCGGAAGGGCTCTATCCGGGCGATTATCTGAAATCGGTGGGCGAGAGCCTCGCGAACAATCATGGGCGCGATCTGCTCGAGATGCCCGAAGCCGAATGGCTTCCGCTTGTCCGGGGGGTCGCCCTCAAAGCCATGCTCGGCATGATCGAGGACGATCTGGCCCAGCTCGACATCCACCACGACGTGTTCTTCTCCGAACGGTCGATGACCGAAGGCGAGGACGAGGTCGCCGAGACCATTGCCAATCTGAAGTCGAAGGGGCTGGTCTACGAAGGGCGTTTGCCGCCGCCCAAGGGCAAGGTGGACGAGGACTGGGAAGACAGGATCCAATTGCTGTTCCGCGCCAGCGAATTCGGCGACGATCAAGACAGGCCCCTGGTCAAGGCCGATGGCTCATACACCTATTTCGCTGCGGATATCGCCTATCACTTCGATAAGTTCAGACGCGGCTTTAAGTCGATGATCGACGTTTGGGGCGCCGACCATAGCGGCCACATCAAGCGCATGCAGGCTGCCCTCAAGGCGCTCACCGACGGCGCCGCCGATCTCGACGTCAAGATTTGTCAGCTTGTTCGGTTGTTCAGGTCCGGAGAGCCTGTAAAGATGTCCAAGCGTGCGGGGACGTTCGTGACGCTGCGGGAGGTCGTGGACGAGGTCGGGGCAGGTCCCGTCCGGTTCATGATGCTCTACCGGAAAAACGATGCGCCGCTCGATTTCGATTTCGCGAAGGTCACCGAGCAGTCGCGGGACAACCCAGTGTTTTACGTCCAATATGCCCACGCACGGGCGAGTTCGGTCCTGCGGAACGTTGCCGAGGCATTTCCGGACCTTGCGCTGGAGGGGGAAGAATTGGCATCAGCGGACCTGGATCGGCTGGACGACGAGGGCGACCTCACGCTGATCCGGCGCATGGCCCAATTCCCGCGCGTCGTGGAGGCCGCCGCGCAAGCACACGAGCCCCATCGCATCGCGTTCTATCTTTACGATCTTGCCGGAGACTTCCATGGTCTTTGGAACAGAGGCAAAGACTTGCCACAATTACGTTTTATTCACCAAAGTGACCGAGAGTTAACACGTGTTCGTGTTGCGCTTGTGGTAGCCACACAGCGGATCTTGGCCTTGGGTTTGGGGATCCTCGGCGTTCATGCGGTGCACGAGCTGCATTAGCTGAACTCTTAAGAACACGGGGATGGTTCGAGGGTAGTAACCATGTCCGCGCAAGATGGTGGGTTCGGCGGACAAAATACCGGACCTTCTGTATTCGATTCAAACTTTGCCCATGGCGCTAAAGCGCAAGGGCAGAACGCGGCAAGCACGTCTGGGGTTCCATCGTGGGGGACAGGCCAGGCAAACACCGGAAAGAGTGAGGTACCCTCCATGGTTCAAGGAGTCGGCCGGCCAGGTCAGCCAAATCCCGGACAGCGATCCATTTTCGGAAACGGCGGTCCCTCGTTTGCGCAGATGCCGTCCTTCACCCCGGTGACGCGTGGCGGCCAACAGGCCCCGGCACAAGCCCAGCCCGCCGCCCCGCGGCCGCGCCGGCAGCCTTCAGCCCTCAGCCGCAGTCTTTTGCCGATCCCGCCCTCGCATCCCATCGTCCTGGCGTCTCAGCCCCAGCCTGCACGGCCCCAGCCCGCACAGCCCCAGGCCGCACAGACCCAGGCCGCACAGCCCCAAGCCTATTCCGGCGGGCATGATTTCCAGCAACCGCCCCAACATCCGCAAGCCTACGCCACGCCCGCGGCCCCTCAGGCCGGGGCTCCGAGCCGCGAGCTTCCCGACTTTGGCGCGGTCGACCCCGGCTTCCCGGATTCGATTTTCGGCGACATGAAGCTTGGCGCGGGTCTCGAGGACCATGCCGCCCCGGCCGCGGACGAGCTTGCGGCCGATGCCGGCTTCCCCGAAGAGGACGCATCGTTCCCCGAACCCGCAGCCCCGGCGGCCGCGTACCAGGCCGCGCCGGCATCCTATCAGCCGGACGCCTACGCCCCGCAGCAGCCTGAGGCGTTTGCGGCTCATCAGCCCGAAGCCTTTGCGCCGCATCAGCCCGAAGCCTACGCGCCACAACAACCCGAGGCCTATGCGGGCCAGCCGATGCCGGGTACGGACGATCCGGCCATGTATGCGCAGCAGCCCCATCAGCAAGGGGCGCCGTACGGCCACGTCCCGCCGGCCGATCCGAGCCGCCAATTGCAGACCCTCGATCCCAATTACGGCCAGGCGCCGCAGATCCCGCTTGGCGATCCGCGCGCCGGAATGCAGCCCGCCGCGCAAGGCTTCTTCGACGCCGGCGGCGATGCCGACTTCATGGATGCGGGCGTTGACGCCTCCGAGGGCGGCCTCAAGTCCAAGGTCATGGGCACGCTCAAGGGGCGCAGCACCGTGATGGTCGCCAGCGCGCTTTTGGGGGCCATTGCCCTCGGCGGTGCCCTCGCATACGCCTACAAGCAGAGTGGCGGCGGTATCGGCAGTGGCGATGCGCCGATCGTGACCGCGGACGCGTCCCCCGTGAAAGCCGCACCGGACTCGCCGGGCGGCAAAGAGTTTCCTCACAAGAACAAGCTGATCTACGACCGCCTGACCAATGGGGGGACGCCGGAGTCCGAGCGCCTCGTGCCGCGCCAGGAAGACGTCGCCGTGCCGGCCCTGCCGCCGGCCACCGCCACGGCAGGATTGCCCGGTTCCGTCGCGAGACGGCGCCGCCGGCGAGGATGGCGGGCCGCGTAAGGTCAAGACGATGGTCGTCAATCCCGACGGGTCGATGCAAGCGCCCGCGGCCATGGCCGATCAGGCCGTCGCGGGGGCGACCGCGCAGGCGGACGGCATGATGGCGCAGCCGAATATGATGCCGGTTCCGGCAATCCAGCAGTCTGCCGCCGGACAGCAAGTGGCCACCGCGGCACCGGCTGCCGCAGCCGCCGCAACGGCCGCCGCTTCCAGTTCCTATGTGGTGCAGCTCGGCTCCAGCCAGAGCCAGACCGACGCCCTGGCCAACTTCGCCGATGCGCAGCAGAAATATCCGAGCCTGCTCGGCAATTATCAGCCGCTTGTCCGCAAGACCGATCTCGGTCCCAAGGGTACCTGGTACCGGCTCCAGGTCGGTCCCATGGCCGACAAGGATGCCGCCTACAAGCTTTGCGGCCAGCTGAAGTCCAAGGGCCATGGCGATTGCCTGGTGATGGCGCAGTAATTCGCGCAAACGCCGCTTGACCGTAACGTGTCCGGGGGCTAGCCCCGGGGCATGGCATTCAAGGCATTCATTTCCGGGTGCGCGACCACGGCGCTGACCAAGGCCGAACGGGACCTGTTCGCCGAGACGCGTCCTTGCGGCCTTATTCTCTTCGGAAGAAACGTCGGCAATCCAGGCCAGGTCCAGGCCCTCGTCTCCGACTTCAAATCGGCCGTGGGAACCGAGGACGTCCTCGTCCTGGTCGATCAGGAAGGCGGGCGGGTCCAGCGCTTAAGGCCGCCATACTGGCGTGCCATGCCGCCGGCGCGTTGCTTCGGCGACCTCTATGCGAAGGATCGGGAGGCCGGCAAACGTGCGGCCTTCGCCGCAGCCCGTCTCATGGCCGCCGAGCTCTACGACCTTGGGATCAACGTGGATTGCACGCCCTGCATCGACGTGCCCCAGGAAGGCGCGCACGACATTATCGGCGACCGGGCCTTTTCCACAGATCCCGAAGTGGTCGGCGTCCTCGGCCGCGCGGTGATGGACGGAATGCTGGCCGGGGGTGTCCTGCCCGTCATCAAGCATGTCCCGGGGCATGGCCGCGCCATGGCGGACAGCCATAAGTCCTTGCCCCATATCGATGTTTCCAAGGAGGCCCTGGAGGCGGTCGACTTCCGGCCGTTCCATGCCTTGCGGGATGCGCCGTTGGCGATGACGGCGCATGTGCTGTTGCCCGTCTATGACGCGCAGAACCCCGCGACGCTCTCTCCGGCTATAATGAACGAAGTGATTCGCGGTCAATTGGGGCTCACCGGTTTGATCATGACGGACGACATCGGCATGAAGGCGCTTTCGGGCACCCCCGGGGACCTGACGCGCGCGGTCATCGCCGGCGGGTGCGACGTGGCGCTTCACTGCAGTGGCAAGTTCGACGAGATGGTCGACGTCGCCGCCGCCGCGCCGGCGCTCTCCGGCCTTTCGCTGGAGCGGTTCGATCGCGCGCTGGCGTGCCTTGGCGCGCCTGAGCCCTTCGACGAGGCCGAAGCGCTGGCACTCGTCAGTGAGGCGGCCGAGACGCGGGTGGCGCAGGTGGGACCAGACCCGACGGTGCAGGCATGATCGAAGACGGACAATCCGAGCACGACACCACGAACGGCGGCAGGACCGGCGACAACAAGACAGGCGATGGCAAGCCTGAACAGGTAGCCTCTGCGCCGGACGCCACTGCGCCGGATGGCACGGAGGCCGCGTGGGACGCACGCATCGAGCACGACGCCGACGAGGACGAGAAACTCCGCGTGGACGTGGAGGGGTTCGAGGGCCCGTTGGACCTGCTCCTCGCCATGGCGCGCACGCAGAAGGTGGATATCGCCAAGATCTCCGTTCTGGCGCTGGCGAAGCAATATCTCGAGTTCATCGAGGAGGCGAAACGTCTGCGCCTCGAACTGGCCGCCGACTATCTCGTGATGGCCGCCTGGCTGACATTCCTCAAGTCGAAGCTTCTGCTGCCGCCCGAGCCTTCGGACGAGGACGAGCCCTCGGGCGAGGAACTTGCGGCCATGCTGGCTTTCCGGCTGCAGCGCCTAGATGCCATGCGGGACGCGGCGGCGCAGTTGATGACGCGCAAGCGCCTCGGGCGCGATATCTTTCCCCGCGGCGAGCCTGAGCCCATTCGCATCGCGCGGAAAAGCGTGTACGAGGCCAATGTCTACGACCTCCTGAAGGCTTATGCCCAGCAGCGCCAGCGCAATTCGGTGCGCACGCTGCATATGGAGAAGCGTACGGTCTGGTCGCTGAAGGAAGCGCGCTCCGAACTGGAACGCCTCCTGGGCATGGCCTGCGAGTGGGCGCCGCTCGATCAGATCCTGGCCGAGTTCCTGGTGGAACCCGAGATCAGGCGGACGGCGCTGGCGTCGAGCTTCACCGCCACGCTGGAGATGACGCGCGAGGGTACGGTGGAAATTCGCCAGGCGAAGTCTTTCGCGCCGCTCCTGGTCCGCCGCCGGAGCGAGGCGAGGTAGCAAGGGGCTCTCAGGAGCCGTGCGATTGCGTTGTTGGAGTTCGAGTAGCGAGGGTTAGCGTCGACGGAATTCAAGCTTGCGAGGGGTGCGCTATGCCGAAGCCCAAAGTGTCGCCACCAAAGTCCGCTCGGATGAAACGAGAGGGCACCGGGCGGATGCCCGCCGGGACGGGCGCCCCAACGCTGGCGGAGGTCTTGAACGACTTTTCGGACTTCGCCCAAAGCGTCGGTGAGAGCGAGGCGGCGCTGGTGCAATTCGACGAGGTCTTGAAGGCGGTCGTGCGGGAGTCCACGAATGTGTCGCACGCGGAGGCGGAAAAGACGGTGATAACAAAAGGCGCGGGGGTGCAAATGTCGGCTGAACAGGCGGAAAGGGTAGTTGAGGTGACGGCAGACAGGGAAGAGCAGGGCGCTGATGCGCCGATGCTGCCGCTGCCGTCCAACGTGATGGCGCTGCCGTCGGCGGACCGGCGGGAGAAGTTGCGCATCATCGAGGCCCTTCTGTTCGCCGCCCCGGAGCCGCTGAAAGAGGCCGATCTCGCCCTGCACTTTGCGGCGGACGAGGACGTTCGCGCGCTGCTGGAGGAACTCCAGGGCCTTTACGGGGGCCGTGGCGTCAATCTCGTACGCGTGGCCGGAAAATGGGCCTTCCGCACCGCCGACGACCTGTCCTATCTCCTCGAGCGCCAGGCGGTGGCGCAGCGGCGCCTGTCCCGGGCGGCGCTCGAGACCTTGGCGATCATTGCCTACCACCAGCCGGTGACGCGGGCCGAAATCGAGGAAATTCGCGGCGTTTCGACCTCCAAGGGCACGTTGGACGTGCTGCTGGAGACCGGCTGGGTCAAGCTCAGGGGGCGCCGCCGTGCGCCGGGGCGCCCGGTCACCTACGGAACCACCGCCGACTTCCTGGAGCATTTCGGCTTCGAACAGATTCAGGACCTTCCGGGCTTGCGGGAGCTCAAGGGCGCGGGACTTCTGGATTCGAACCTGCCGCCTGGATTTGCGATGCCAAGTCCGGACGACGCCGCCGAATTGCGGGAGGACGAGGATCCGCTCGAAGACGACGAGGCCGACGAGGCTCTCGGTGCCAACGACGACGATGTGCTTGCGGACGCCGATCCGGAAGAGCGAAGCGACTGAGACCCATCCGGTCGGGGCGGCCGCCGCGCGTCTTTGTAGCGTTGCGTTGATGCGCCCCCGTCGCGTAGACCATTGCGATGCTCAATGTTTTCAAGCCGCGGGCAAGGGCAAACGCCGATGGCCGGTCCCGGAGCGGACGCGGCAGGGCCGCCGTTACCTTCGCCGCCCGCCTCACCGTGGATGGCGTCTCCCGCCGCTATGACCAGAACCTCGCGCTCGACGATGTGTCGCTCGAAGTGGAGCCGGGGACCATCCTCTGTTTGCTCGGGCCGTCGGGCTGCGGAAAGACGACGCTGCTGCGCATCATCGCCGGGGTCGAGGCGCCGAGCGGCGGTGCCGTGCTGATCGACGGCGAGGAGGTGGCGGGCCCCAATCGCTTCGTGCCGCCCGAAAAGCGCGGCGTCGGGCTGATGTTTCAGGACTTCGCCTTGTTTCCCCATCTCACGATCCTTGACAATGTCGCCTTCGGCCTCCGCTCGCTGACGAAGCCGCAGGCGCGCGCCGAGGCGCAAGCGGCGCTGGAGCGGGTGGGGCTTGGACAATATGGGCACGACTATCCGCACATCCTCTCCGGCGGCCAGCAGCAGCGCGTGGCGCTTGCGCGCGCCATCGCTCCGCGCCCCGGCGTGGTGCTGATGGATGAGCCGTTTTCGGGCCTCGACGCGCAGTTGCGGGAGAGCATGCGCGAAGAGACCCTGGCCATTGTCCGGGAGTCCCGGGCCACATGCATCGTGGTGACGCACGATCCGGAGGAGGCGATGCGCATGGGCGATGTGATTGCCCTGATGCGCGGCGGCCGGGTGGTGCAGACCGGCCCGGCGCCGGAGCTCTACCGGACGCCGAAGGACATCTTCGCCGCGCGGACGTTTTCGGATCTGAACGAACTGCCGGCGCGGGTGGAAGGGGGCAGGGCGGCGACGGCGCTCGGGAGCTTCGCGGCGAGCGGTTTCGCCGACGGTACGGAGGTGATCGTCTGCGTGCGCCAGGGCGGACTTCGTCTCTTGAACCCCGGAGAGGGAACCCTGGGACGGGTGCTGGACACGCGCTTTCTGGGCGATGTCGGCCTCCTCGAGATCGCGGTGGACGGGCTCGACGGGCCCATTCTGGCCCGGGTGCGCGAGGCGGACATGCCGGCGCGCGGCGCCGAAATCGGCGTGAGCGTCGACGAAAGTGCGGTGCTCGTCTTCCCGGCGCACGACGACTAACCGGCGCGCGCGGGCTGCCGGCCCTGCGCTTGCGGTGCGGTGTTCTTTGCTGCCATAGTGCGGCCAAATCGTTGAAACCTATGGCGTCATCTCCTTTGGGGAGAAGCGCCACGGAGGCCGGTCATGGGACCAAGTTGGTGGCAAATTCTGATTGTGCTGCTTCTGTTCGTGCTGCTGTTCGGGCGGGGCAAGATCTCCGATCTCATGGGCGACGTGGCCAAGGGCATCAAGAGCTTCAAGTCCGGTCTCGCTGACGAGGAGGAGGGCGAGGCGGACGCCAAGGTCATCCAGCACGAGACGCAGGTGCCGCCGTCGAAGTCGCGCAAGACCGAGAAGCAGAAATCGAGCTAGGCGCGAAAGTCCTGCGAGACCCGTGCGGATCGCGCGCGCTCTAACGACACGTTTATCAGGCCCATGCTGGACATCGGATGGTCGGAACTGTTGGTGGTGGCCATCGTGGCGATCGTGGTGGTCGGCCCGAAGGATCTGCCCAAGCTCATGCGCACGATCGGCTTCTATGCCGGAAAGGCGCGCCGCATGGCCGGGGAGTTCCAGCGCCAGTTCAATGAAGCCATCGCCGAGAGCGAAGCCGACGAGGTGCGGAAGAACCTCGAGGCGATCCGGGCCAATATGGGGCCCGCGCCGGACCTGAACCGGCCCATCGGCAAACCGTTGATGACGGGACCCGCGGCCGCGCGCGAGACCGATTTCGTCGCGCCGCCCCAAGCCGAAACGGCCGAGCCACCGCTTCCGGAGCCGCCGGCCAAAGCGAAGGCACCGAAGAAGAAGCCGACTGCCAGGAAGAGCGCCGCAAAGAAAGCCCCCGCCAAGACGAAGGCGCCGGCAAAGAAGACGCCGCGGGCGGCCAAAAAGGCCGCGGCAAACGGGAACGGCGAGCCGAAGCCGTGAGCGAAGACGAAGACATCGATGCAACCAAGGCGCCGCTCATCGATCATCTGATCGAGCTGAGAAAGCGGCTGCTATGGGCGCTCGCCGCGACGTTTGTCGCCTTCATCGTCTGCTTCTGGTTCGCAAAGCCCATCTACAACCTGCTGCTGTGGCCCTATCGCGTGGCCGCGGGCGTGGACGTGCCGATCGAGCTGATCTACACCGCGCCGCAGGAGTTCTTCTTCACGCAAGTGAAGCTTGCCTTGTTCGGCGCGGTGTTCATCGCCTTTCCGGTGATCGCCACGCAGCTCTACATGTTCGTGGCGCCGGGCCTTTATCGCAGCGAACGCAAGGCGTTTCTGCCGTTCCTGATCGCAACGCCGATCCTGTTTCTGATCGGGGCGGCGCTCGTCTATTTCGTCGCCATGCCGCTCGCCATGAAGTTCTTCCTGTCCATGCAGGAGACGGGCGAGAACGGGGTGCAGATCCTGCTCACGGCGAAGGTGAGCGAGTATCTGTCCCTCATCATGATGCTGATCCTGGGCTTCGGCATCTGCTTCCAATTGCCGGTCCTGCTGACGCTTCTGGCGCGGGCCGGTCTCGTCGGCTCCGGCACCCTGACGCACTATCGCCGCCACGCCATTCTCGGCGTCTTCGTGGCGGCGGCGATTCTGACCCCTCCGGACCCGATCAGCCAGGTGGCCTTGGCGCTGCCGACGCTGCTGCTCTACGAGATCTCGATCTTCGCCGTACGCTCGTGGAGAAGAAGCGGGCGGAAGCCGAGGCTCCCTCGGCCGCGCCGTCCTCATAAGGTCTCGTTGGCCCATATGTCCGGCTGACAAGGGCGGGCGCGCGCTCTATACGGGGGCGACAGACTCGAACCAGCCGACGACCCGAAAGAGACTTCCCCCGTGCTTGACGTCAAATGGATACGCGAGAACCAAGAGGCCTTCGTCAAAGGTCTCACCGACCGTTGTTTCGACGACCCGCAAGGAACGCTGACTCAAATCCTCAAGCTCGATTCGCAACGCCGCGAAACGATTCAGCAATTGCAGGACCTGCAGGCGCGCCGCAACGCCGCCTCGAAGGACATCGGCAAGGCCAAACAGTCCAAGGACGAAGCCGAAGCCAAACGTCTGATGGATGAGGTGGCAGGGATCAAGGAGACGATCCAACAAGGCGAGGACGACGAGCGCGCCCAGGATCAGGCCCTGCGCGATCTATTGGCCGGCATCCCCAACATGCCGGCGGACGACGTGCCCGTCGGCGCGGACGAGGACGCCAATGTGGAGCTGCGCAAGGTCGGCGCCATTCCGCGCTTCGACTTCGAACCCAAGCAGCATTTCGAGCTCGGCGAGGCCCTGGGCCTCATGGATTTCGAGACGGCCGCGAAACTATCCGGTGCCCGCTTCGTGGTGCTGAAAGGCGCGCTCGCCCGGCTCGACGCGGCGCTCTCGCAGTTCATGCTGGACCTGCACACGGACCAGCACGGCTACACGGAAGTGAACCCGCCGCTGCTCGTGCGCGACGACACCATGTTCGGCACGGCGCAGCTGCCGAAGTTCGAAGACGATCAGTTTCCCGCAGGCGAGGGGTATTGGCTCATTCCCACAGCCGAGGTCCCGCTCACGAACCTCGTTCGCGAGGACATCATCGACGAAGCGGAAGCTCCCGTCCGCGTAACCGCGGGCACCCCGTGCTTCCGCGCCGAGGCGGGGGCGGCCGGGCGCGACACGCGCGGCATGATCCGCCAGCACCAGTTCACGAAAGTGGAGCTCGTCTCCATCACGACGCCGGAACAATCCACCGAGGAGCACGAGCGCATGACCAAATGCGCCGAGACCGTGCTGCAGAAGCTGGGCTTGCCGTACCGCGTGGTGGTGCTTTCGACCGGCGACATGGGCTTCGCCGCGCAGAAGACCTACGACATCGAGGTGTGGCTGCCGGGGCAGGACGCGTATCGGGAGATTTCCTCCTGCTCGGTCTGCGGCGACTTCCAGGCCCGCCGCATGAATGCGCGCTACCGCCCGAAGGACGCCAAGCAAGCGCGGCTCGTGCATACGCTGAACGGCTCGGGCGTCGCAGTCGGGCGCGCGCTCATCGCCGTGCTGGAAAACTACCAGGAGGCGGACGGCAGCATCCGCGTGCCGGATGTACTGCAGCCCTATATGGGCGGGTTGACGAGAATCGAAGCCTCTGGGTGATGCTGTCGGGTATGCCCATGTCGTTCGGTGTTCTCTGTCGTCGTCATGCCCGGCCTTGAGCCGGGCATCCACGAAAGGCCCGGCACGGCGGCAAAGACGTGGATGGCCGGGGCAAGCCCGGCCATGACGTGCATTTAATAGTATGACTCAAGACGTGAAGAATCCTCAGGACGGACCGGAAACGACTCGAGAAAATGCGCATCCTGATCACCAATGACGATGGCATCGAAGCGGCCGGGCTCGACGTGCTGGAGAAGATCGCGACGGACATCACCGACGATGTCTGGGTCGTCGCGCCCGAGACCGACAATAGCGGTGCGTCCCACTCGCTGACCCTCGCCGAGCCCCTACGCATGCGCGAGCTCGGGAAGCGCCGCTACGCGGTGAAAGGCACGCCCACGGACTGCGTGATCATGGGGGTACGCTATCTCCTGAAGAACGACCCGCCCGATCTCGTGCTGTCGGGCGTCAACCGGGGCCAGAACCTCGCGGACGACGTGAACTATTCGGGGACGGTCGCGGGCGCCATCGAGGGCTCGCTCCTAGGCATCCCTTCGATTGCCATGAGCCAGGCGATCAACAATTACGACCACGGCATCCCGCCCTGGGACACGCCCATGGTCCATGGCGCGGACCTGGTGCGGAAACTGCTCGCCGCCGGCTGGCCGACCGGCTCGGTCATCAACGTGAACTTTCCCGATTGCGATCCCGACCAGGTGAAGGGCGTGGCGGCGACCGTTCAGGGCTTCCGCGACACCG
This sequence comes from Methyloceanibacter methanicus, assembly GCF_001723285.1. Lineage (GTDB taxonomy): Bacteria > Pseudomonadota > Alphaproteobacteria > Rhizobiales > Methyloligellaceae > Methyloceanibacter > Methyloceanibacter methanicus. Next base: position 280,269 of record NZ_LPWG01000012.1, read on the forward strand.
CGCTTCTCGACATCGACGACCGCATGGATACGCGCGGCAAGGCCTATTACTGGATCGGCATCGCCAAGCGCGGTCCCAACCCGCCGAAAGGTCCGACCTGTGGGCGGTCCGCGCCAATCTCATCTCCGTCACGCCGCTCTGTCTCGATTTCACCGACCACGGCGCCCTCCCGGATCTGGCTTCCGTCTTGGAAGAAAAGGATAAATAGTCCTCAGGAGACCGTGTTAGTCCTTACCGGGGATTATGAGAATCGGCTGATACTGTCCGTGAGCCCCATACGGGAGGAGGCTGGCGCTGGTGGCGGACGTGCAAAATCAAATCGGGCTGATCATGCAGCTCCGGCGCCGTGGTATCCGCGACGCCGACGTCTTGCGCGCCATCGAACGGATTCCCCGCGAGCTCTTCGTGGACGAAGCCTTCTCCGAGCATGCCTATCAGGACATCGCCCTTCCGATCGAATGCGGACAGACGATCTCGCAGCCCTTCGTCGTGGCGTTCATGACCGAGAAGCTCGAACTGAAACCGACCCACAAGGTGCTCGAGATCGGAACCGGATCCGGTTACCAGGCGGCGATCCTGTCGCAGCTCTGCCGCCGGGTTTACTCGGTCGAACGCTGGCGTGAGCTGCAGAAAGCGGCCGAGGCGCGGCTCGCCAAGCTGAAGATCACCAACGTCACCACCATCATCGGCGACGGCTGGTTGGGATGGCCGCCCCAAGCGCCGTTCGACCGCATCATCGTGACCGCCGCGGCGCTCGACGCACCGGCCGCCTTGCTCGATCAGTTGAAGGAAGGCGGCCGGATGATCATTCCGCTCGGGGAGACACGCGATACCCAATCGCTCGTGCAGATCGACAAGACGCCGGAAGGGTTGGTCGAGACGCCGCTTCTGCCCGTGCGGTTCGTGCCGCTGGTGCATGGACGCGTGAAGCGCGACTGACTATGGCGCGCGACGCGCGATTGATTTGGGCGCGTGAAGCGCGGTGAGCGGCCCGCTGTCACGCGTAGCCATCGAACATTCACGTCGAGCAGCCTCAGTCCTTAAAGCCTTGTTTACTCGCGGCGCGCTTTACTGCCCCTCATCGAGTATTGCGTGGGGGCCAGCGAAGAATGCGCGTGGCATGTGGGCCGGAACTTATCCGGGGGATTTCGTGCGCCGTTTTGGCATTGGGTACAGCGCTTGGCGTCGCTGGCTGTAGCGACGAGTCCACCCGCTTCGATTATCCGGCGCTGAGCATGGCCGAGAGCGGGGCCGCCGACTATTCGACCACGTCGTCGATCCCGCCCCAAGGTGGCTATAACGGCACCGCGCCCCAGCGCCAGGCAGCCTATACCCCAAGCCGGACCCGCCAATACGGCTCGCAGACTACGGGAGCGCGGTCCGCGTCCAGCGCCTCTTATGCGTCGGCGCCGCGCGTGACCGTGCAGCAGGGCGACTCGCTGAGCGGCCTGTCGCAGCGCTACGGAGTCCCCATCGGGACGATCCAAACCGCCAATAATCTGTACGATGCCCGGCTGAGACCCGGCCAGGTTCTGGTCATGCCGGGTGCCAACATGGCCGCGGCGCAGCGGTCCGTGCAGAGCACGCCGGCAGCGACAGGCGCTGCCGCAGTTCAAGCCTCCTATACGCCGCCGACAGCACCGGCGACGCCGGCCCCGCGCAAAGTGACGACCACGACCGTCGCGGCACCGACGACGACCGCTCCGGCGGCACCGGCGTCCGCGCCCGCGGCAGCCGCCTCTGGTGTGGCCAGCAACGGGCAGCTTCCGGCACCCGATCCGCTGTCGGGTGCCAGCTTCCGCTGGCCGGTGAAGGGACGCATCATTTCCGGCTTCGGCACCAAGTCCGATGGCGGCCACAATGACGGCATCGACATCTCCGTGCCTCAGGGCACGCCGGTGAAGGCGGCGGAGAACGGCGTCGTGGCCTATGCGGGGAACGAGCTGAAAGGCTACGGCAACCTCGTCCTGGTGCGCCACGCCAACAACTGGGTGTCCGCGTACGCCAACAACGATCAGATCCTGGTCAAGCGCGGCGACAAGGTCTCGCGCGGCCAGGTCATCGCCAAGGCGGGGACTAGCGGGTCCGTCAGCCAGCCTCAGGTCCATTTCGAGCTGCGCAAGGGCTCCCGTCCCGTCGACCCGACGAAATATATGAGCAGCATGGCGGCGCAGGCCAACTAGACGCTCGGGCGCCCTACAGCGTCCGTTCCAGGCGGCCGGCCAGGTCTTGAATGAATTGCCAGGCGACCCGGCCGGAGCGGCTGCCGCGCGTGGCCGCCCATTCCAGGGCCTCGCGGTCGAGATCGATCTCCGGCGCATCCAGCCCATAGTGCGAGGCGTACCCGCGGACCATGGCGAGATAGTCGTCCTGGCTGCAACGATGGAAGCCGATCCAAAGCCCGAACCGGTCCGAGAGCGAGACCTTCTCCTCGACGGCCTCGCCCGGATTGATGGCGGTGGAGGACTCGTTCTCCATCATCTCGCGCGGCATCAGGTGACGCCGGTTCGACGTGGCATAGAGGAGAACGTTGGACGGCCGGCCTTCGATGCCGCCTTCGAGCACCGCCTTCAGCGACTTGTAGGAGTCGTCCACGGCCTCGAAGGACAGATCGTCGCAAAACAGCACGAAGCGGTCGGCGGGCGCGTTCCGGAGCAATCCGAGGATGCGGGGGAGGGCGCTGATGTCCTCTCGATGAATCTCGATCAGCTTCAGCCGGGGGTGCGCCTGGTAGAGAGCGGCATGGGTCGCCTTGATCAGGGAACTCTTCCCCATCCCGCGCGAGCCCCAAAGGAGCGCGTTATTGGCCGGCAGACCGCGCGCGAAACGCTCCGTATTGGCGAACAGGAGGTCCTTGTTGCGATCGACCCCTTTGAGAAGCGGAAGGGGCACGGAATTGACGGCCCGGACCGGCACGAACGTCCCCGATTCCGACTGAAACAGAAACGCGCCCGCGCGGAAAAGTCCGGGCTGGCGGGGGGCGAGGGGACAAGCCGCTCCAGGGCTTGTGCGATACGCTCCAAAACACCCGAAATGGGTTCCTGAAAGTTCATAACCGCCCCGTTGCAAAGGCGTGCAAGCTCAGTATAGTCGCGCACAATCGCGCGCTGGAGCCTGCTCGCACAAACGCTTGCGAGACACGCCAAATCGGCCAATTCCGGCCATCCTTAAGCCAACCGGGAGAGACGAGCAATGAATGGTTTTGCCTATGCGCAGGCGGGGGGGAGCGGCATGGAGGCTCTCAACAGCCTGCTGATCCCGACCATTCTGATCATCGGCATCATGTATTTCCTGATGATCCGGCCGCAGCAAAAGCGGATGAAGGAGCATCGCGCCATGATCGAAGCGATCCGCCGCGGCGACACGGTGGTGACGTCTGGCGGAATTATCGGCAAGGTCGCCAAGGCCGACGAGGGCGAGCTGCAAGTCGAGGTCGCCGATGGCGTGCGGATCAAGGTCTTGCGGACGTCGATCTCGGAGGTCCGTGGCAAGGGCGAAGGTGCCGCCCCGGCGCAATCTGAATCCAAGACGGCGGACTAGGGCGCCCGCGCCGAACCGTCGATCGATCTGGAGTTAAAATCCGGCAATGCTGCATTTCCAAAAATGGAAGGTGATTCTCGTTGGCGCCGTCGTGCTCGCCGGCTTCATCTTCGCAGCTCCCAATCTGTTTCCGTCCTCCGCCTTGCAGGGGCTGCCCAGCTGGGTGCCCCACAAGCAGGTCAATCTCGGTCTCGATCTTCAGGGCGGCGCGCATCTGCTCTATCGCATCGACAAGGCCGAGCTCGTCGACGATTGGCTCGGTACGATCCGTGGCGACGTGCGCGAGACCCTGCGCAGCAACCGCATCGGCTACGTGGACTTGAACAAGAACGCCGCGACGCGGTCGGTGTCCGTTCGCATTCGCAAGCCCGAGGATGTCGACAAAGCCTTTACGGAGCTGAAGAAGCTCGCGGCACCGGTCGGCAACGATGTCTTCGGCGGCTTCTCCGGGAACGACATGGAGATCGCGAAGAGTGGCGACAAGATCACGCTGACAGCCACCGAACTCGGCTTGAACGACCGCATCAGTTCGGCGATCCAGGCCTCGATCGAAACGATCCGCCGCCGCGTGGACGCGTTCGGCACGACCGAACCCAGCATTCAACGCGAGGGCCGGGATCGCATTCTCGTGCAGGTACCGGGCGTCTCGGATGTGCAGCGCCTGAAAGGGCTGATCGGCGAGACCGGCAAGCTCGAATTCAAGCTCGTCGATCCGTCCGTGAATGCGGGCGAAGTCGCGCTGAGCAAGAAGATTCCGCCGGGCGATGAACTGCTCTACTCCGAGGACGAGCCGCCCGTTCCTTATTTGCTGAAGGACCGGGTCATGGTGAGCGGCGAAAACCTCGTCGATTCCCAGCCCGGGTTCGACTCGCGCACGGGCGAGCCCGTGGTGAACTTCCGCTTCGATGCGGCGGGCGCGAAACGCTTCGGCCGCGCCACCCAGGAGAATGTGGGCCTGCCCTTCGCCATCGTGCTCGACAACAAGGTCATCTCGGCTCCCGTCATCCGCGAACCGATCCTCGGCGGCACGGGACAGATCAGCGGCAATTTCTCGGTTCAGGAAGCGAACGACCTGTCGGTCCTGCTGCGGTCCGGCGCGCTGCCGGCCAAGCTGAGCGTGATCGAGGAACGGACCGTGGGCGCGAGCCTCGGTGCCGACTCCATCGACAGCGGCAAGAAGGCCGCCATCGCCGGTATGATCCTGGTCGTCGCCTTCATGTTCATCGCATACGGACTGTTTGGCGCCTTCGCCAACCTGGCGCTGCTTGTGAACGTCGCGCTGATTTTCGCGGTGCTGTCGCTGATGGGCGCCACGCTGACACTGCCGGGTATCGCGGGTATCGTGCTCGTGATCGGTATCGCGGTCGATGCGAACGTGCTGATCAACGAGCGCATTCGCGAGGAAATGCGGGCCGGGAAGTCGCCGATCGCGGCCGTCGACTCGGGCTATTCGCGCGCGTTGATTACGATTATCGATTCGAATGTCACCACGCTGATCGCCGTGCTGGTGCTGTTCTGGCTAGGGTCCGGTCCGGTGCGCGGCTTCGCCGTCACGCTGACGATCGGCATTCTGGCATCGATGTTCACCGCCGTGACGGTGACACGCATGTTGGTCGCCATGTGGCTGCGCTGGAAGCGGCCCAAGGAGCTACCCCTTCGGAATTGCCCTCTTAGGAGCGTATCGCCACAGAGCCTCGCACCTTCAGAGCTTCGCCAATTTAGGAATCGTCCATGTTTCGCGGCAATCACTTTTATTCCACCGGATACGAAGATCGACTTTGTCAGTCAGCGGGCTATCACGTGGTTCGTTTCCGCCTTTCTCACACTCGCGCCCTTGGTGCTGGTCGCGACGGTCGGCCTCAACATGGGGATCGACTTCCAGGGCGGGACGCTGATCGAGGTGCAGACGAAGGAGAACCCGGCGCAGCTTGCGGACATCCGCTCGAAGATCAGCGGTCTCGGTTTGGGTGAGGTGCAGATCCAGGAGTTCGGCGCGCCGGACGAGGTGCTGATCCGGATCGCCTCCCAGCCGACCGAGGAGGAACAGCAAGCCTCGATCGGCAAGGTCAAGGAGGCGCTGGGCGATACCGTTACCTATCGGCGCACGGAGATCGTCGGCCCGACGATTTCGTCCGAACTCATCGCGGGCGGAACGCTGGCGGTCGTCGTCGCGATGATCGGCATCATGATCTATGTGTGGTTCCGGTTCGAGTGGCAGTTCGCCGTCGCGGCCATTGCCTCGCTGGTGCACGACGTCACCGCCACGATCGGCCTCTATGCGCTGCTGCAACTCGAATTCAACGTCTCGAGTATTGCGGCGATCCTCACCATTATCGGTTATTCGCTCAACGATAAGGTCGTGATCTTCGACCGCATCCGCGAGAACTTGCGCAAGTACAAGCGCATGCCGCTCGTCGAACTGCTGGACCGGTCGATCAACGAGATGCTGTCGCGTGCCGTGCTCACCCATGTCACGACGCTCCTCGCCATGCTGCCGTTCTTGTTCTTCGGCGGCGAGGCGATCTACGGGTTCGCCGTGGCCATGTGTTTCGGCATCGTCGTGGGCGCATATTCCTCGATCTTCGTTGCCTCGCCCATGCAGCTCATTCTCGGCGTGCAGCGCGAGGCCTTTTCCGGAAGCACCAGCACCGCCAAAGGCGCCAAGTCAGAGGCCGCGGCGGGCGCTTAAAGCCACGAGGCCATCCTGTTGATGGAGCGGGAGCAAGCAGCGACGGTCCGGCGCATGGCCCGCAAGGCCGACCCAGACCGCGCCATCGCCACGCTGTTCGCACCATCGCCGGCGCGGGACGACCTCTTCGCGCTTTTCGCCTTCAACGGAGAACTTGCCCGCATTGCCGACCAGGTCAGCGAGCCGGGGCTCGGCGCCATCCGCCTCCAATGGTGGCGCGACGCCATTGCGCGCGCGGAGACCGGAGAGGCGACGGGGCATCCCGTGGCGGATGCCTTCGGTGCGGTGCTCACGCGGCGTGGCTTGTCGCGGGAGCGGATTGCGGGGCTCATCGATGCGCGTAGTTTCGATATCGGCGAAACCGTCATGCCCGATACCCGCACGTTGAAGGCCTATCTCTTCGATACGACCGGCGGGTTGTTCGCGCTGGCGGCGGAGATCGTCGGTGCCGAAGGTGAGAACCAAGGCGTGATCGCGCAGGCTGCCGGCGAGGCCTATGGGCTTGTGCGGGTGATGCGGAGCTTGCCGGTGCTGGCCGCCAAGGGACGGACCTATCTCGCCGCCGATGCCCTCGAAAGAGTCGGCACAACGCCGCAAGACATCTTCGCGGGGCACACCGCGCCGGGGCTGATCGCGCTTCTCGCCGAGATGCGGGATACCGCGCGCGCGGCGCTGGAAGAGGCGCGGTTCAACCTCTATGGCGAGGGCATGAAGGGTACGGGCCTCGACGAGGCCGGACGCACGGCGTTTCTGCCTCTCGCGCTGGTCGAGCCTTATCTGAATGCGCTCGCCAAGGTCAACGACCCGCTCCGCGACATCGCCCGCATCAATCCGGTCTATCGTCTCTGGCGTCTGATGCGTGCGCGGTAAGCTTATTCCGCGGCGACCGACTGGCCCTGTTGAAGCCACGCGTCCAGATCCGCAAGCGCCCGGGCGGACATCGCGGTCTTGCGCGCCAGAGATTTGCTCGGGCGCCGGCCGTCGGCGCGCGGCTCCTTCGCCTTGGGCTGGCGCGGAACGCTGATTGGCGGGAACAGACCGAAGTTCACATTCATCGGCTGAAAGCTGCGGCTGCCGCTTGAGCTGTCCGCGCTCAAATGTCCGCCGGTGATATGGGCGAGGAGCGCGCCTAGGGCCGTCGTCGGGGGCGGCGGCGACACCGGCTCGCCCTTGCATTCGGATGCGGAGAAGCGCCCGGCAATCAGCCCGATCGCGGCGGACTCCACATAACCCTCGACGCCCGTCACCTGGCCGGCGAAACGCAGGCGCGGCTGCGCCTTGAGACGCAACGCGCCGTCCAGCAAGACGGGGCTGTTGAGAAACGTGTTGCGGTGCAGGCCGCCAAGCCGCGCGAACTCCGCGTCTTGCAGCCCGGGGATCATCCGGAAGACGCGAACCTGCTCGGCATATTTCAGCTTGGTCTGGAAGCCGACCATGTTCCACAGCGTGCCCAGCGCATTGTCCTGGCGAAGCTGCACCACCGCATAGGGCTTCTCGTCTGGCCGGTTGGCATTGGTGAGGCCCACGGGCTTCAACGGACCGTAGCGCAACGTGTCGGCGCCGCGCTCGGCCATGACTTCGACGGGCAGGCAGCCCTCGAAATAGGGTGTCTTCTCGAAGTCCTTGAATTCGGTTTTCTCGCCGGCGAGCAGCGCCGCGATGAAGGCATCGTATTGCGCTTTGTCGAGCGGGCAATTGATGTAGTCGGCGCCGGTTCCGCCGGGTCCCACCTTGTCGTAGCGCGACTGGCGCCAGCACACATCCATGTCGATGGACTCGAAGTGCACGATGGGGGCGATGGCGTCGAAAAAGGCGAGTTCGGCCTCGCCGGTCAGAGCGGCGATGTCCTTTGCCAGGGCCTCGGAGGTGAGGGGCCCCGTGGCGATGATCACGTTGTCCCAATCGTCCGGCGGCAGACCGGACACCTCGCCCCGGACAATCTCGACGAGGGGATGGCTCTCGAGCGCCGTGGTGACCGCATGAGAGAACCCGTCGCGGTCCACGGCGAGCGCGCCGCCGGCCGGGAGCTTGTGAGCGTCCGCGGAGGCCATGACGATGGATCCGGCCCGCCGCATTTCCTCGTGCAGCAGTCCCACGGCGTTTGTTTCGAAATCGTCTGAGCGGAACGAATTCGAGCAAACGAGCTCGGCAAGCCCGTCCGTCTTGTGGGCCTCGGTCTGGCGCTCGGGCCGCATCTCGTGGAGGGTGACGGGCACGCCCGCCTTAACGAGTTGCCAAGCCGCCTCGCTGCCCGCAAGGCCGCCGCCGATCACATGCACTGTCTTTGTCATGGGTGTAGCTAGGCCCTCGGGCCCGGCTCTTTCAAGCGCCTTGGTGCGGAAAATGGGCGCCCCGCGGCGTTTTCAGAGACGGCGCTGCAACGTCCGTGCGCTCCTCGCACCTCGAGAAGGCTCCCCCTTCCGGGGCAACGCGTTGACCCGTGGTTCACCGTCTCCCTGTGATTCGAGCGATCCCGTGAAGCGGCGGGAAACCTTATTTGGCGGACCGCCTTGCTTGTTTTGCGGGGGCGGCGCAGGGTGCGATCGTCCAATGCCGTGCGGGGCCGGGCTTGGGCTTATCCCCGCCTGATTAGGAGTCGCTCAGTCATCATGTCCCCGGTCAACGTCGTCTGGAAAGGCAATTGCCGCAGCGCGCAGGCGCGGACGCGTTTGCTGAACTACCTGCAGCGGCTCGCGCGGCTGAGCGACAGCTATTTGCGGCCCGGCGATCGGCCGCATCTCACGGTCGTGGGCGAGGGCCATAGGCCGCCGCGCGCGAATATCGAACTGGTCGACGAGCTCTGCAAAGGCGAGATTCTCGTGTCCTCCGACATCACCGAGCACCCCGAGCGGCTGATCGCGCGGGCACGCGAAGCAGGGCTTCCCGTCCGGGTCGCGCCGGATGGGGATGCGTACCACATCGTCCTCGACGAGGTGCGCGTGCAGGGAATCGACTTCCGGCTCTTCGATCCGCGGGGCCTTTATCCGGACAATGACCGCATGAGTTTCGTGTTCATCGACTGTCCCGAACACCACTTCCTCGATGGGCGCCTGGTGAAGGTCACGCGCGATGACGACACGACTTTATTCTCGTGCCCCAGCCTTCAGCTACAATCCTATCTCGAAGATTGGACCGACTGCCTGTTTTCTTGGATCCGGTTTTTCCTGATGGGCGATCTGTGGTGGCGCCGCCACGAAGAGCTGCACGGCTACAACGACTATCGCGGCGTCTTCGAGGTCGTGCAGACGACACGCGGCAGCGCCGTGGCCGAAGATGCGACGTTCGAGGCCGTGGTCTCGACATTCACGCAGCATGCGGAGCATTGGCGCGGCGAAGTCCAGCGGACGGCGTAAGACCACTCCATAGAAGCAGGCACGCCAGGCTGCGGCAGGTCTCGCCGCACAGAGCGCTCGACATCGGTCCGGCACAACAGCGAAGGACCGAACATGGCGATCAATCATCGCGGACTGGAACTCATCAAGCACTTTGAAGGCCTCAGACTGGAGGCCTACAAGGACCCGGTCGGAATCTGGACGATCGGTTGGGGGCACACGGGGAAGGATGTCTTCGCCGGGCGCCGCATCACCCGGGCGGAAGCCGAACAAATCCTCAAGGACGATCTCGCCGAGCACGAAGCGTGTGTCGAAGAAAACGTATCGGTCCCGCTGACGGCGGATCGGTTCGCGGCGCTGGTGTCCTTCGCGTTCAACGTGGGCAATAGAAACTTCAAGAGCTCGACGCTCCGCCGGAAGCTGAACGGCAAGGACTACGCCGGCGCGGCCGACGAGTTCCTGAGATGGGTCTACGGCACGTCCGGGCGCAGGAAGATCAAGCTCAACGGGCTGGTCCGGCGCCGGGGGCAGGAGCGCAATCTCTTTCTCGGTAAGCCGCTCCAGCTTGGCGGAACCACGCTGAACGTGGCAACGGGACCCGCCGCCGATCCGGTCGGCATCGAGCCGGCCGTCGCCGGCGACTTCGACAGCGAATTCGAAGCGTTCATCGAAGGCCTGGGCTTGCGCTTCTTCAAACCCTACGAGTTTCTGGTCATGGGGGCGGCGCACTCAAATCCGCAGAGCGCGGCGCGCGGTCTCAACAGAAAGCCGCCGCGCGATCTCTGGAAGAACATCGCCGAGACGGCGCAGGTGCTCGACCGGCTCAGGGGTTTGATGGGCGCGCCCATCCAGACCACCAGCGTCTATCGGAGCCCGGCCTACAACGGGAAGGTCGGCGGCGCGAAGCACAGTCAGCATCTCAGGTTCTGCGCCGTGGATTTCATTGTGAGTCCCCGTCCGGTCCTGCGGAATGGGCCAGTGTCTTGCGCCAGCAACTGCGGACCGACGGCTCGCAGGAACGGATGTTCAAAGGCGGCGTCGGTGTCTATCCGAGCTTTGTCCATGTGGACACGCGCGGGACGAACGCGGACTGGTAGCCGCCCGCGCCGGCGGGGCCCGGTCCGTGTGTGCTAGAACCGGCCCTCGTCGGGAATATTGAGCTTGGCGCCGCACGCCTTGCAGAAGACCGCGTCCACCTCGTGCCGCTGCAGCCCGCAACCATGGCACGGATAGCGCACCTTTTGCGGCCGCAGCAGGGTCTGCAGCAACCGCAAGAACAAGGTCACACCGAAGATCATGATCATGACGGCGATCAGCCGGCCGAGAGACCCCTCCAGCGTGATATCGCCGAAGCCCGTCGTGGTCAGCGTGGTGACGGTGAAATAGAGAGCATCGACATAGTTTCCGATCGACGGATTGCGGTAGTGCTGCGTCTCGTAAACGAGGCCCGTGGTGATGAAGAGGAACACGATGAGATTGACGACGGCGATGACCGTCTCTTCATTCCTGCGGAAGAAGGGGAAGTCGGCGCGCAACATCGACATGAGCTGATAGGTATGCAGCAGGCGGACCGTTCGCAGCACCCGCAGGAAGCCGAGGCCTTCTCCGACGATGGGCGCCAGGAACGAGAAGATGGCGATGATGTCCGCCCAGGTGGAAATGTGTAGGAATTCGCGGGCCGGATGGGGGCTTACCCACAGACGTGCAAGGAAGTCCGTCAGGATGATGACGCCGAAGAACACGTCCAGATATTCGATCCACGGCTGATCGGGCGTAAAGGACGTGGCGATGATGAAGGCCACGGTGACGATGTCGAAGGCCAGGAGCACGTAGCGAAACCGGTGGGCCGCGCGGCTATGGCCGTGATAAAGCAGCCGCAAGCGTTGGCGGAGCGATTGTCCGTTCGTCCCGGCCTCAGGTGATTCAGCGATGCCGTCGCCTTCCAAGTCAGTGAGCTCGTCGCCTGCGGCGACCGCCTTTGTGGCGGATACGTGCCTTGTCTTGGAAGGTGCCTTGTTAGGTGCCTTGGAAGGTGCCTTGGAAGCTTTCGTGGGGGCGGATGTCATCTGGCTGAGGCGGAGCCCGCGTTATCTCTGGCAAGTCGGAACGGCAAGTGACGGCGACCGATAGTATAGGCCGCGATCCCGGGGGACTAGAACGCCGAACCTCACTCTTTACCACGCGGTGCCGTCGCGCTCATCCCTTGTGCGCCGGCCAAGCCCGCGCCGCATCCGCCTCTCAGGACGAGCGTGCGCCGCCAAGCCCGCGCAAGATCAGCGCGGTTCCCAAGCCCCAGGTGGCGTTCAGCATCATCGAGACGAGATAGCGCGGCCAGAGCGGCGGCGTCTCGAGGCCCTTCAGCGGCGGCACGACAAAGAAGGCCACCAGGGGCAGGGCGATGGCGCCCGCAAGGATCCAGGACAGCCAGTAGGCGGATCCGCTGAACCGCGTCAGCAAGGGGGCGAGCACCAGCCCCCAAAGGCCGCCCCAGAAGGCCTCGATATCAGCGCGGGGATTCCCAGCGGGGGAATGGCACCGGTCGGCCAGGCGGGGCGGCTCATGGGGATGAGCCCGATCTGGTTGAAGACGAACCAAAGCCCCTGGTGAAAGAGGATCGTGGCCAGAAACCCGGCCACGAAGCCCAGCAGTAGCACTCTCAACGACATCGCGCTCCCTTGCGATCCTGTCCCCTGCGCCTTCCGGCACCTCTTCCTGGCGGGCTTGGGCGTGGATTTTCGCCCCGCCTGCGTGAAGGTCCATCCTGCGCGTCAGGCTTGGACATCGCCATAGGAATGGCTTATTTCGGGGGCCGTATCGCGCAGTTGTGATCTAGGGGGTAGTGCCGATGGAGCGTGCGACGAAGAAGGCGATCAGGCGGTTTGGAATCGCCGGGGTGGTGCTTTTCCTCGGGCTCGTCTTCGTGCCGTTGCTGACCGTCTTCTATCTCGGTTGCGGCCTGATCGACGTCATGCGCAACAAGCGCCGGGACGCCATGGTGTTCCGCAAATACTTCCTCGGAAACGGCATCACGACCTGGCTTCTGTCGCCGCTCAATCTGGCGGTCGATCTGTTCTGCTACCGCAACAAGGGCGTCTACAAGCTCGACGACCTCCCGCCGGAATGGCGCGCCGAGGTGGACTCGGTGCTCGACGTTTTCCGCGCGCAGAAGGACGAGATCCTTGCCGAAATCGACGAGACGTTCGAAGACGGCCGCCGTGGCATGTACGTCTATGAGTGGTACGGCAAGCGCAAGGAGCATTCCGTCGAGGCGCTGAAGCGCGACTACAAATACGTCAAGACAATCGCCGTCTCCGTCTTTTCCGGCCAGGAATCCACCTCGTTTCACTACGGCCCGTTGCGGCTGACCTTGCGCGTTCTGTACAACCTCACGCCCGTCGATACGGACAAGGTGTACATTCAGTGCGGCTGGGAGAAGCACTTCTGGCGCGACGACCCGCTCTACATCTTCGACGACACGCTGATCCATCGCTCCGTCAACGACTACGACGCGCGGCGTTTCGTGGTGTTCATGGACATCGTGCGCCCCACGGCCTATCCGGCCGCCCTCGGCAGCCTGATCGCCGGCGTGTCGGTGCTGGTCGAGCGGGCCAACAAGGTCTTCTACAAGAACTGGAAGATGCTGCGCCCCGGTGCGAAGTCCACCGAACCGCCGGCGCCCCGTTCCGAGGCGGCGTGAGCGGCCGGCCCCAGTGACTGCCGGGCCATGCCGACGGTGATCTCCGGCGGGCAGACAGGCGCGATCGCGCGGCCCTCGAGGCGGCGGTCGCGACGGGAACGCCTTACGGCGGCTGGTGCCCCAAGGGTGGCTGGGCCGAAGATCTGCCGCAGCCGCCCGGTGTGCTGGCGCTCTATCCGAACCTGCGCGAGACGCCGTCCCGCGAACCCGAGCAGCGGACGGACTGGAACGTCCGGGATTCGTCCGCGCTTCTGGTCCTGGTCAGGCAGGGCGGTCTTGCGGTCTCGGAAGGGACCCGGCGCGCAGTGCGGCATGCGGGGGCCCTCGAGAGATCCGTCGCCATCGTCGACGTCGACGACCCGGAGGCCGCGCGCCAGGTGTTGGCGTTCCTGGCACCGTTCGCGGGCGATCCCGTGTGCATTGCGGGCCCGCGGGAAAGCGAAGCGCCCGGGCTCGAGGCGACAGCCCGGCGCGTGCTCGAGTCCGTTTTGACGGAGATCGCTGCGCGGTGCTGAACGGGGCCCCGGTCCCGATTCTCGGCGCATGTGCCGGGTCTTCCGCGCGTTCGGACCGGAACCCGATCGCGCGTCGGGAATTGTGTCCATATCGGGGCAAAACCCGTCTTGCGGCTATGGCCCGGGGACTAAGGAGAGTCACGACCTGAGGAGGATGCAATGACGCATGACACGATGCGAAGGATGCTCGCCGGTGGGGTCTTGGGTGCGAGCCTGGCGCTTGGCGCCGTTTCCGCAGCGGCGATGGGGAGTCTCGTCGAAGGCGAGGAGACCGACACCTGCTCGAACGAGGACGGCGCGTTCGATGACGCCGCCTTCGTGATCGCCACGGGCCCGAAAGCGGGCGAACGGGTCGAGAGCGGCTTCGAAGTGACGGGATGCTCGCGCAGTTTCGAGAGCAACGTGCAGTGGAAGCTTCTGGCGCGGGACGGTGCGGTGCTGGCCAGCGGCAATACCACCGGCGGCGGTGTCGACGGTCCTGGCGCGTTCAGCTTCACGATTCCCTACACGGTCACCGTTCAGCAGATCGGCCACCTCGAGGTTTTCGACGAGGATGTGTCGGACGGCGAAGGATTCCCGCCGGGCCGGACGGTGATTCCACTTGTCCTGAAGCCTTAATGGGCCAAATGGCGCTCTGTAAAAACTGGTAATACTGCGACGTTTCGCGCAATGCCCGCCGGGCATTGTGGTAGAATACGCCGTCTAAATGAGCACAACGTCTTCAGCAAAGGGGGGAACAATGCTGGAAGCACTCATTATTATTTTGGTCGTCGGCGCCATAGCCGGCTGGCTCGCGGGTTTGCTGGTCCAAGGGACCGGATACGGCCTCGTGGGCGATATCGTCGTCGGTATTCTCGGTGCTCTTGTGACGGGGCTTCTGCTGCCCCAAATCGGCATCGTCCTCACGTTCGGCGGCGGCATATTGGGATCGATCATTGCGGCCTTTATCGGCGCGGTGATTCTCCTGGTGGTCGTGAAGCTGATCAGGAAGATCTTGGCCTAGAAAATAGCGCGTAATATCAACGTATTGACGTCTCTTTGCGCCGTTCCGCGGATTAGCGGAGCGGCGCTTCGCCGTCCAGGGACGGCCTCGGACGGACGATGGAGCGTTGCTGCGCCGCAACATGACCCTCCCACTGAAACATTTTGCCGCAGTTTGTTACGGCGAGGCCACGTTTTCGTCACAACCTGAACCTGCCTTCGTCAGAATTATCTAGCAAAAGCCCCGGCCTCAGCGGGTTTCTCCCGCACAGTGTCAACAACTGTGAGGCTTATCTATGAGGGGTCTGGGACTCTTCAGCATTAGGGGACTTCTTCTTGTCTTCGCATTGCTTGGACTCGCCGTACCGGCCTCTGCTGGTGACGTGGCGCAAAATGACAATTCTTTCGTTGCAGCGCACAATTCAAAGGCGGGCCTCGGTGCCGCCGCGCAAGTCGTAGCCGCGCTGAGCGAGCCGGAAGACGCGTCGGATCAAGCCGCCGTCGAGATGCCCGTTAGCGGCGTGACGTCCGCGGCCCTGGAAGTGGCTGCGCAGGGGACGGGGCCGATCGAGTTCGATGCGCAGGCCGCGCGCAGCTTCGGTGCCTGGCCGAGGGAATGTATTTCGAAGCCCGTGGCGAGCCATGGCGCGGTCAACTGGCGGTCGGCCGGGTGATCCTGAACCGGGTCGCCAGCAGGAACTATCCGAACACGGTCTGTGGTGTGGTCTATCAGAACAGCCACCGCCACAACCGCTGCCAGTTTTCCTTTGCCTGTGACGGCAAGGCGGACAAGATCCGCAATACCACGGTCTGGTATCGCGTGCGTGGCTACGCGGCTTGGCTGCTTGCCAACAATCCCAATGAGCGCGAGCGGAGCGAGTATCAGGTTCTGGCTTCGTTGGCGTCCGCGACCCACTATCACGCGGATTATGTTCGCCCGCACTGGGCCAAGTTTTTCGAGCTGACCGCGCGTATTGGGCGGCATATTTTCTACATCGACCCAAGCGCTTAGATCCGATCACGATGGGGCGGCCGAGCCGGTCGCCCCCTTGCATTTCCCCATCTGCGCCATATCTGTAAGCCGTTAGCATCGTCCTCTGGCTGACACGGGAGTGAAGCAATGCGATGGCTGTTGATAGTGCTTGCGCCTCTGGCTCTCGCGGGCTGCGTGACGGAACAGGGCCCCGCACTGCCCATGACCCTCGCGCCTGCGGAAACGGCCCAGGCGGCTTGCCTGACTTATGGTGATACGCCGACCTTCGGCGAATGCAGCGCCACACGCGGGCACCGGGCCGACTAACACGGCGGGTGGCTTTTCGCGCGAGACAGCCGCATATCCGTCACCCATCTATCCATCCATCATCTCTTCCCCGGCGGGACATCGTCCCCAAGACAAGACCGCGCGAAGGCAAGACTGCTAGAAGACAAAGCCGCTAGGCCTCGTGATCGGGAAATTGCCTGCCGCGCATCAGGACGGCGCTTGCTGGCCGGCCTTGTAGCGGCTACCACAGGCGCGCCATGACCGAACCGCTCCACAGCGTTCGCCGCAGGGGCCGTTGCGGTGGGTTCCCTTCCGGCGGCGCCAAATCCTTCGACTCCGACTCGCCCACGGGACTTGTTCTGGATGTTGGATTGCGAAGATCGCATCGATGACACGACGCGCCATGTTCAGCAGCCGTTTGGAGCGCCGAAGGCAAGTGCGGCGCTTTGCTGTGCTCGTCGCCGTCACGGTGTTCGCGATCGGGATCGGACTTGTCGGCGTGTTCGCCGTCCAAGGGTTCGACTTTCTCGGCATCGCGGAGGCCGACCGGCTGCCGCTCGGCATGGCCGTGCTCGGCGCCGTGGGCGGCGTCTTCGTCCTGTCGCTCCTGGCCTATGCTGCCGTGCGCGTCTTCAGCCGGATCGAATAGCGCCGTTTCCGGCTGGCGCATTCAGACAAGTGACGAACCCCCTCCAAGCGTTTTAAAGTGTTCGTTCCCGCCGACCACGTGCGGGGGTAAGGGAGGGACTACCAAATGGATCTTACAAGCCTGCTGGTGCAGGCCGTATCCGGTGCTGTCGGTGGCAGCGCCGTGGGTGCGGCGGCAAAGAACTATTCGCTCAGCCCGATCGGCAATGCCATCGCGGGCGCCGTCGGTGGCGGTGTCTTGGGGCAGCTGATGGGCAACTTCGCCGGCCAAATGATCGAAGGCTGGGTCGGCGACATCGTCGGCGGCGGCGTGGGCGGCATCGTGCTGACGCTCATTGCCGGACTGATTCGCAACATGACGGCCAAATAGGCCTCGCAGGGCGCGGTGCGGCGCACCAAGCGCTGCACCGCACCAGAAGAGCTCCCCCGACATTCCGTCTGGCGGCGCGTTCCGTGCTCCAACGTCGAGCCGCTTCGCCACATTGACCGGTCACGTCTTGTGCGGCACACCTGCCGCCGAGCCAGAAAGATTGCCCCGCATCGCGCCCGTCTCTCGGGCCATCCAGAGGTGAACGATGGTCGATGCCCAGCCCGTGTCCGATCTGAGATGGATTCCGGAAGGCGAGGGCGTCGCCGCCGATGCCAACGATGCCGCCATTCTGGCGCTGCGGCAGCTCATTCGCGAGAAGGACAAGAAGACCGTCCGGAATATCCTCGCGCGCTGGTCGCCCGAGGACATCATGGAGCTGTTGGTCCGGTTGCCCCTCAAGGCTGCCCGCAAGCTCCTCGACATCTTGCCCGACCAGACGTCTTCGCGGGTCCTGTCCGAACTCCGGCCGCAATTCCGCGCGGCGATCACCCGGGACGAGACGGTGGGGCGACTGCGCGATCTCATCCTCCGGATGCCGCCCGAAATGGCCTTCGAGACGTTTCAGGACCTGCCGGACGACGTCCAGGATCGCCTGGGCCCGGACCTCAAGAAGTTCGACCAGATTCAAGCCTCCTTGGGCTTCAGCAAGGAGAGTGCCGGCGAGATCATGCAGCGGCGCCATGTTGCGCTCGCGCCGGACCGTACGGCCGCCGAGGCCGTGGCCGCGCTGCAAAGCGCCTCCGACATGATCGGATCGGTGGATACGGTCTTCGTCATCGACGGCGAGAACCGGCCGATCGGCGCTTTCAAGCCGCGTGCCTTGTTGCTGGTGTCGCCGGAAACGCCGTTGTCCGAAATCATGTCGACCGAGTTTCCCATCGTCTCGTCGGCGACGGACCAGGAAGCGGCGGCGCTCGCCGCGGCCGGCACGGAGTTCAAGAGTTTGCCCGTCGTCGATAACGACGGACGCCTCGTCGGACAGATCACGACCAAGATGCTGGCGCGTGTCGTTGCGGAGGAAGCCGCCGAAGACATGCTGAAGCTTGGCGGCGTGAACGAGGATGCGCGGCCGACGGATTCCGTTCCGCTCATCGTACGCAACCGCTTGCCCTGGCTTCTGGCGGGTCTCGTGGGCGCGACCATCGCGGCCCTCATTATCGGTTCCTTCGAGGACGAGCTCGAGAAGGCGGCGATCCTCGCGGCCTTCATCCCGGTCGTGATGTCGATGGCCGGAAACGCCGGCCTGCAGGCCTCGGTCGTCTCGGTTCAGGCCTTGGCCATGGGCTCCAACTGGCCCGGCGACCGCTTGATCTTCCGCTTCGGGCGCGAGCTTCTCGGGGCGCTCCTCAACGGTGCGATTGCGGGCAGTATTCTCGCGACGCTCATCTTCGCCGGGTCGCTCGTTTTCGATGTCGAGGATCCCGTGCGGCTGGCGCTGGCGACATCGCTGTCCTTGCTGACGGTGACCACGATCGCAGCGATTGTCGGCTCCTTCGTTCCCCTGGCGCTCGACCGCATCGGCATCGATCCCGCCGCGGCGACAGGGGTGTTCATCACGACGAGCAATGACGTGGTGGGCGTACTGGTCTACTTCCTGATGGCCAGCACGTTCTATTTTTGAAATGGCGCGTAACCGAACCGAGCGCGCGATGCATGCGCGCTTAAGGGTTTTACAGCCGAGCCGAAACGGCTAGTAAAAGCCTGGATCGTAACCGGAAGTGGGGGGGAAACGATGTCGCGACTGGTCCTTCTTTGCGGGCTGCTTCTTTGCGGGCTCGCAGCGCTGGCTCTGCCACAAACCTCATTCGCACAGGATGCTGCCGACCGAGGCGCTGCGGCCGAGGCGCCCGCCGCGCCCGCGCCTGCCGCCGCGCCCGCGCCTGCCGCCGCCGCACCCCAGCAGACCGACGAGGCCGAGCCGGACGACGGACTTTCCAGTGAACTCACCGATCCCACGGTGAAGCTGGAAGATCTCGAACTGCTCACCGTTCCGCTCACCGTAGATCAGCTCAAGGCCCTCGCCGCGAAGTGGCTGGAGATCGTCAAGAGCAAGACCGAAGAGGTGGTCGACACGCAGATCGCTCTCTCCAAAGTCGATGGCACGGTCGAGGACGCCGAGCGCGAGAAGCTGACAGCCCTCTACGCCGAGCGGAACAATCTCTTCGATCGCTACAGCGCTGTTCTGAATGCCTGGGAAAAGAAGGGCGGCGACGACAAGGAAATCACCGTCTACCGCGACTATCAGAACGCCATCTTCCTCGAGGAGACGCGAAAGGCCGACACCAAGACCCTCTTGGCTTGGGCGATGGATTGGACCACCAGCGAGGACGGCGGCATCGCGCTCGCCAAGAACGTCGGGATCGTCCTCCTCTCTTTCCTCGTCTTGCTGTTCGTGGCGCGGATGGTCCGCAAGCTGGTCCGGCGCTGGATCGGGCATGTGCCGAACATCTCGGATCTCCTTCAAGCTTTCGTCGTCGGCATCATCTATTGGCTCGTGCTGGCCTTTGGCTTGATGCTGGTCTTGTCGGGGCTGGGGGTCGACGTGACACCGCTCTTCGCACTGTTTGGTGGCGCATCCATCATCGCCGCCTTCGCCATGCAGGACTCGCTCAGCAACCTCGCGGCGGGTTTGATGATCATGATCTATCGTCCTTTCGATGTGGACGACTATGTGGATGTCGGCGGCGTCGCCGGAACGGTGAAGAGTACCAATATCGTGGCGACGACGGTCACGACGCCGGACAACCAGGTCATCGTCATCCCCAACAAGAACGTTTGGGGCAATGTGATCACCAACGTCACCGCAAGCGACACGCGCCGCGTCGATCTGGTCTTCGGCATTTCGTACGACGACTCGATCCCGGAGGCCTTGAAGATTCTCGAGCGGGCGGTCGATGCCCATCCGCTCGTGCTGAAGGACCCTGCACCCACGATCCGCGTCAACGAATTGGCGGACAGCTCCGTCAATCTGATTTGCCGGCCCTGGGTCAAGACCTCCGATTACTGGACGGTCTATTGGGACCTGATGCGCTATGTGAAGGAGCT
Source organism: Methyloceanibacter methanicus (assembly GCF_001723285.1). Taxonomy (GTDB): domain Bacteria; phylum Pseudomonadota; class Alphaproteobacteria; order Rhizobiales; family Methyloligellaceae; genus Methyloceanibacter; species Methyloceanibacter methanicus. Next base: position 300,347 of record NZ_LPWG01000012.1, read on the forward strand.
ATTCGATTCCGCGGGCATCTCGATCCCGTACCCGCAGCAGGATGTGCATTTCATCCCGACGGATCCGGCGAAAGCCACGCCGACGCCCGCCATCAAGAGGACGCCTTCGGCCGATAGAGCATCGATTTCCGAAGGCGACGAGGGTCATGACGACGACGGCAAGTAGAAATCAGGAGTCCTTCACATGTCTCTGCGGCTGAAGTCATTTGCGGCGGCCACACGGTCGTTTGCGCTTTCGTTGGTGCTGGCGGCAACGTGCGGCACCGGTGCATCGGCACAGGTCACCATCGATGTGAGCAAGATCACGTGCGATCAGTTCGCGCTCTATAAGGTCGCGAGCCCCGACACGATCGCCGTTTGGCTGAGCGGCTTTTACAGCGGCAAGAGCGGAAACACCGTTGTCGATGTCGAGAGGCTGAAGGGCAATGAGAAGAAGCTGCGCGACTATTGTCTGGAGAATCCCGACACGAATTTGCTCGAGGCGGTCGAGACCTTGATGAAGCCATAAGGCGACGAGCGAAAGCTTGATCGGCCATTTGCGTTAGGGGCAGGGGGACGGGCGTGACGGCAGAACCGACGACAGGCGCGGACGCGCAAACGGTCCCCTGGTGGACGCCGCCAGGGCAGACCGACACGACCGCATTCGCGGCGCTGATCCTTCTCTTTCTTCTGATCTTCGCCGTCTTTCATTTCTACGCGCGTTTCGACCGGTTTGCCGAGGAGCACAATGAAGGCACGCCGCTAAAGACGACGATCCCCACGCTTCTCATGATCGCCTTTGCCTATGAGATCTTCCCGCCTCTGAGTCATTTCAGCATTCTGCTGCCATTGGCCCTCATCGCGACGGCACTCGCGCGCGACCTGATGCTGTGGTTCGAGCCGCGGAAGGAGCACATCCTCAAAGGCGAACTGGAAGGGGCGTTGCTCGACGAATTGCAGCACGAACATATCGGCGAGCACGACCACAGCGGACGACGGGTGCATGAGGAGCCGCCAGAGAAACCGTCAGCGAAACCTTCAGAGAAATCGCCGGCACAGTCCGCTGCGAAGCGGCGCCCGCGCGCCGCCAAGGCCGAGCCGTCTGGCGGGGCGGAGCAAGAGCCGCAAGGGACGCCGGCGACACCCGCGGATAAGGAAGCAGGCGCGAAGGGAGGGACCGGACGTGATTGAGCTGACCGTAACCTCGATCCCGTTCGTGCTGCGGGTGCTGTATCTCCGTTGGAAGGGGATTCCCATCACGCTGTACAACGTCCATATCGCGCTCTTCGCGTGGCTGGCCCTGGCGTTCATCGTCTTCTTCACGGTGTTCTACTATTACCCAAAGTCCTACACGGGCTTCGTGCCGTTTCGCACGGTTCCGGTCGTCAGTGAGAATGGTGGCACGGTCACGAGCATCGAGGTCGACAACGGCAGCCGCGTGAAGCCGGGACAGGTTCTGTTCACCGTGGACGACGCGACCGAACAGGCCGCGGTGAAGGCCGCCGAGCTCAAGCTCGCCGAGATCGACAAATCCTTCGCCTCCGCCGAAGCGGAAATCCATTCCGCGCAAGCCTCCCTCGATCGCGAGAAAGCGGAGCTGCAGCAGGCGATCGAGGTGTTCGACGACCAGGCCGAGCTCAAGAAGCGCAAGTCGCCGGCCTATAACGAGCGCCGCTATCAGGCTGCGGTGGCGGACAAGTCGGCGGGCGAGGCCAAGGTGGCGCAGGCGGAGGCGCTCCTCGACGAGGCCAATCTCCAGCTGAAGGAAGTCCTGCCCGCGCAGCGCGAAAGCGCCAATGCGGCGCTCGAACAAGCCAAGGTGGAGTTGGAGAAGACGACGGTCCGGTCCGAGGTGGACGGGGTTGTCGATCAACTCACCTTGCATGTGGGTGCCCGTGCCGCGCAATTTGCCTCAAACCCGGCGATGCTCATCATTCCCGATCGCGACAAGGCCCATCCCAAGCGCGTCCTCGCCGGGTTCGCACAGGTCGCGCGCTCGGTCCTCTATGTCGGGATGCCGGCCGAGGTCGCCTGCGATACGAACTTCAACGTGGCGATGACGGACGCCGTGCTGCCCGCGCGGATCACGGCGATACAGCCGGAAATCGCCGCGGGGCAGGTGGCCCCGACCGGGCGGCTGCTCGAGCCTCGGAGTTCTCGAAGCGGGGCGAGGTGGTCGTGCTGCTCGAGATGGTCTACCCGGAGCATCGGGAGCTCCTGGTCAATGGCAGCGGCTGTATCGTACAGACCTACGACCGCAATCTTCCCCACGGGCTTCTCGGCCACATCCTGGGCGGGCTCGGCATCATCAAGGCCTGGGGTCTCCGGATCAAAGTCTGGATCGCGCTCGTGACCGGCATCGGGCTTGCCGGCGGCGGGGCGCACTAGGCTTTCGCTGCCGGCCTCAGCACCAGCTGGCTTCGTCCTCATTCGGGTGGCGCAGCAGCTCCTGCACGTTGGCTTCGAGAAGCCGGTAGCCCACATTGCCGAAGAGCTTCTGCCGCCCCTCGTTCATGAGAAAGGTGGGACTGCCGGCGACGCCATTGTCGCCGGCCATGCCGTAATCGATCGTGAGCGCGGCGAGGGCTTCCGACGAGCGGAACGTCTGCTCGATGGCCCCATAGTCCATGCCGATGCGAGCCGCGATCTCCCGATGAACCTGCCAATCGCCGATGTCCAGGGCCTCGGCGAAGAAGGCATGGCGGATTTCCCGCGCGGCACGCGTGGACAGCCTGTCGAGATAGGGGAGGGCCGGGCTGTCGCCCTCCACCAGCTTGACGGCCTTCAGGAACTGGTGCGGGCTGGCGGAAGTGCGCGGGCGGCCGCGCAGCCACACGTCGTCATGGACGGTGATATGGGGAAACCGCGCCGCGACCTCCTTGAGATGCTTGTTGAACTGCTCGAACCCGCCTCGGCTTTCGATCTTCCCCCATGCATCGGGGAACACGGAGCAGTAGCGGGGGACGATGTCGATCTGATCGCCGAACTGTTCCGCGAGCTCGTCCAGGCGCCGCTCGGCCACGTAGGCCCAGATGCAGAGCACGTCGGAATAATAGGAAATTTCGACCTTGGACATGGTTTCCCTTCTCGTTTACGGCCCGATCCGGCCGCCATGGCACGCCTGCAGCCTTGCGCCGGCGCAAAACCACCCCATATGCGGTGCCGAGCGGGTCGCGGCTCCGGCGGGACCGCGAGTGGCGGCGTCATGCTTACCCGGCCGCTTCATGCTATGATGTACACGGCCAATGTGCCATCGCGGGGACGAACGCCATGAGTGTCAAAGCAACGGATCGAGCAGGGCGCCGCTGTCGGAATCGCGTCTTGCGGCATGGACTCTTGCAGGGCCTTCTCGCCGCAATGCTCTGCATGCTGACGAGCCAGGCCTTCGCCGCCATCCTCATCAACATCGACAAGCCCACCCAGACCATGACCGTCTCCGTGAACGGCGAGACGCGCTATCGCTGGCCTGTTTCCACCGGTGCCTCGGGCTATTCGACGCCGACGGGCAACTACGCCGCCTTTCGCATGGAGAAGATGCACTATTCGGACGAGTGGGACGGTGCAGGGATGCCCCACTCGATATTCTTCACCACGCGCGGCCATGCCATTCACGGCTCCAATCATCCGGGCATGGGCACGCCACGCTCCCATGGCTGCGTGCGGCTTTCGCTCAAGAACGCCGAGACGCTCTATTCCCTGGTCGAAAGCCACGGCATGGGCGGCACCAAAGTGGTCGTCGCGGGGTCGGATCCTGCCGGCAACTGGGCCGCGAGTTCCGCCCCGCCGGCCGTGCGCACGCGAGGTCAAGGTGAGGCCTTCGGACCGACGGAAACGGGGCAGCGCGCCGGCCCCTTCCGCGGCCTGTTCCGCAGGCGGCAACGCTAGGGTTTTGGTTCGCGCATCGTGAAAACGGGCTAGCTGGTCTCGCGGCGCTTCGGACACTTCGAGCACGGCTTCTTCTTCGGGCACTTTGAGCAGGGCTTCTTGGCGCCTCCGTGTTTCTTGCTTTTCGAGCGGGAGGCTTTCCCATCAAACCGTTCTACGCCATGAGCTGCTCGCGCCGCGCCAGGAGCGCATCGAGCTTTTCCTGCTGATCGGCGATGCGCGCCGCATTGCGCTCTTCGTCGGCGGCGCCGGAAAACGCGGCGGCCTGCTCCATCAGCTCGCGCAAATTCTCCTCGACGATCTGAATGCGGCGCTCCACTTCCTCGAGCGTGAGGTTTTCGATGCTCATGGTTACTCCTGGTTCGCGTTTCCGGGATTTGGGTGTTCTTGCCGGCAAGCCTAGCAAAGTTGGTTGAAGAGCCGTTTTGATCCAGAACAAGCGGCTGGGGAAGCAGATGAGGCGCCGATCTTGCGGCCGGCGCCTCGTGGTGTTCATTCGCGAATGAAAACCGTGGGATCCGTTAGCCCTCCTCGGACTCCTCCATCGGATCTTCCTCGGCGGGAGCCTCGTCCATCGTGTCGTCTCCGGCCGGAGCCTCGTCCATCATTTCGTCATCGGCCGGTGCCTCGTCCGTCATCCCTTCTTCGGACATGATCTCTTCACCCATGTCGTCCTGGGCGAAAGAAGGGGCTGGCATGGAGGCGAACCCAAGCAGCAACGCCGTACCAAACGTCAACGCACTCAAGAGCTTGAGCATTCTGTTCGTTCCTTCATATAGAGACGCGGCCAGTCGCCGCGCAACCGAAAATAGTGGGTCAAACGCGCCCCCTGGCAAGTGGAAAAATGCGCGTTTTTCGAGAAAAGAAGGGCGTTTGCCGGGCGAGGCGGCGCCGCGTCGGAAGCGGGCCGGCTCTTGCCCTGAGTGGGAGTCGAACCGCACAACACGCGGTCCTGTAGACCGCGCAGTCTTACCGTTTAGACGACCAGGGCGGCCATCGCTTAACGCCCCGGCAGCCTTTCGGTCAAGGGCGGAGCACCGTTCCCCGCGTCCGCCCGAAAACGCCGCGCGCCCACATGCGCTCACGGACTTGGCGCGCGCATCTTGCAGGCGCCGAAATCCTGGAGCGCTTCGCCGAACGAGAGACTGAGACGCGCCGTTGCTGCGTCGAGAAGACGCGACCGCGCATCGCTGAGCTGGCCGATCGCGGTCTCCAGCGCTTCGAGCCGTGCGTTCAGCTGCGCGATCGCCGGATCGAGCGCGGCGCGCTTTTCCGCCTCCTTCTCCTGCAGCGCGGTCCGCAGGGCCTGGATCTCGGCGGTGAGGTTTCCGAGCTGCGCTTTGACGCGGCCCGGCTTCACGTCGACGCGCGCGAGGACCGCGTCGGTCATGGTGGCCGCGACGGTCTCGGCCAGATGCGTGACCTTTGCGGTGGCGGCAAGCGCGAGCAGCGCCGCCACGATCACGAGGACGGCGGTGCCGTTGACCAGCGCCAAGAGCATCTGGCCCGGAAGCCGCCGCAGGCGGTCGGAAAGCGCGTTGGTTTGGGGGTCGGGCATGTCGGCTCCTTCGGGGGGTCTGCGCGGCGCGGCGGCGGGGAAACGTGTCCGCCAGTCCCAGATTTTAACCGGCGCCGTCGGCCCTCAAAGGAATTCTTCGAGACCGGCGATCGCGCTGAGGAGACGATCGTGACTCTTCCCGGCCTCGGTGTGGGCGCGGCCCAAGGTCTCGTGCTCCCCTTTCGAGGGGCTGGGGGCGTGCGCGTCGCCGTGCGCGATGGACTCTTCGTGACGGGCGATCTCCGCGCGATGCGCCGCGATTTCGGCCTCATGGGCGAAGAGGTGCGCCTCGACCCGCTTGAGAATTGCCAGCGCCCGCATATGGTCCGCCGACCATTTCAAATGCTCCTGCTCGTAGCGCAGATGATCCTTATGCGCCTCAACACTGGTCTCGGTCATGAGCGATGGTCTCCTTCTCGTTCTTCTTGCTCGTCGTTCTTGCTCGTTGTTCTTGCCGTTTCGGCGCGCACCGAAACCAGCCAATCCTAGCGCGAAAGACACGGCCGGGACCCGGTTCGCTTTGCCCGCCTAGGACGGACGTTCGTCGTCTTCCTTGGCCGGGTCGATCACCAGCAGAAGCCGGGTCTCTCCGAGCCCCGCGATCTGGGGAGACCGGTGCACGATGCCCGAATGCTCCGGCCCAGGCCAAAGCCGCCCGCGGAAGAGGCCGACCGCTCCCGTTGGCAGCCGACGGATCTCACGCGGATCCTCGCCCGCGTGCGATCGTCCATATTCGGTTCCGCGACCGCGATAGGTGCACAGCAAGCGTGCCGGAACATGGTCGAGGTGAAACTTCCGGCAGGCGTTGTCGTGCAGCACGTCCAGGCGAAGGGTCACCTTGTCGGTCTTCATGATCCGCGCGAACAATCGCGCAAGGATCCCGATATCGCCGGCCAGCAGCGACCCATACGAAGCATCCGTCGTGCCGCGCGGCGCGCACAGAGCTTCCAAACGGCTCTCGACCTGATCGGGGCGCAGCACAAGGCGGGTTTCCGGGAGGCTTTCCGGCGGAAGCGCCTCGAGCCATTCCAGGAGCCCCGCCTGCGGCCGGCGCTGCCAGATCGCAGCGGCACAGCCGGGAGACCAAGTGTCCGCGAGGACGTCCGGCGCGCCACCCTGTGCCACGGTTTGCGCGCGCGGGCGCGTCGCGGTGTCCTCGGTGGTCGAAGGAGCCACTTGCCTGTAAGGAGACGGCCCGGACAACGTCGTGTCCGGCAAACGAAGATCAGTCGTCAAAGCGGAAGCTCCATCGAGAGGATGTTATAACGTAACAATTGCTCGTTGTTAGTGGCATCCTCCGGGGGCGTCAAGGCGATTGCGGGACGGACGGCAAGACCGCGCAAGGCTCAGCCCGGGGCTCGTCAACACGAGGCCGAAACGCGCAAGGCTCGGAGCGCAGGGGGCGGGGTGGGGAAGGCGCCGCATCCCGGCAAGCCGTGACACGGATTTAACACGCTCCGTGGCTATGGTCTTGCCGCCCCAAGGGGCCCAACGGGAACAAGGCCCGCCGGAAAGGTGTTTGCTTGAGGGCAACCCGTCCGCGGAAGCCGACAAAGGGAGAGCAACGATGCCATATCTGTCCGGTGTGCTGACCGGGATCATCCTCACGATCGTGGTGGTTTTCCTCATCGACCATGTGGGTGACGAGCCGGCGAGCCAAGACATCGTCAATTGGGACTATGTGGCGTCGAGCTCGGCCAGTCCGCCGGCAAGGTGGCCGACGAGGTGCGCGAGGAGGTGCACAAGGCGACCGCGCCGGAGCCTGAAGCCGCGCCCGAAACGCCCTCGCAAGCCGCGCCTGCGCCGGAGCCCGAAGCCGCCCCCGCGCCCGAGCCCGCCACCCCGCCGGTCACCACCGACATGCCTTAGGGAAGGGGGTTTCTCTTTTTGGCCCTACCGCGCTTCGCGCTACTTGAGGGCTCTTTGTCTGCGCTATCGCCTAGCGGCTACTTGAGCGCTTGTTTGTGCGCTACCGGCCTAGCGGCCTGCTTGAACGCATGTTTGTTTGCGCTACCGCCTGGCGGCTGCTTGAGCGCGCGCCCGAGCATGACGAGTCATTGTGTCCGCGCATGGTTCGAGGCCCGGCCGTCATCCTGAGGCGCGAGCGCAGCGAGCTCGAAGGACGGCCGGGTACCTCACCATGACGAGTCCGAGTCCAAGCACCCACGCCAAAACACCTCTCGCGTAAACACGACAAGGTTCTCTTATTTGCGCTACCGGCCTAGCGGCTGCTTGAGCGCGAAACTCCCTACGTCTCAAAACAACAGCCCTCACGCAGTGAGGACTTGCGGGGCGCTGGTCGGCCGCCGTCCGATTGTTTTTTGTGGGCAGCCTTCCGGCGCCCCGCATGGTATCTGGACGTTGTGAACACGCCTCGACACCGCAGCGATGTTTTAGAGCCCCATGCCGCGCGGCTTACCTCCAGTGGCACAGGCACGCGCAGATCCGCGCACCTCACCCGACGACCCACGCGTTACAGCGCAGGTGGGCGGATTAGGGACCCCCGAGGCTGGTCCGTTAGCCGAGACGCGGTTTTCCGGGGCCGGCCTCCACTGAGACTTCGACGCCCATCCGTACCGCGCCACCCCGGGCGCTGCGTCCCAAGCTCCGAACAACAGACGGTCTGCAGCTCGCGTCCTCATGAGCAAGGGATGGACGCAGTCTACGGCAGGATTTCGGGAGGGGGATAAGGTGAGGGGAGAAGGGTGCTCAAATGCTTTGGAGCACCAACCGTGCAGGTCCTCGCAGCTATATCCTCAAACTTCGTGGTAGACTCAGCCATAGTCACTGGGCACACGGTTCCGACGTCATGTCTTCACTCGTTAAGCTATATGGGGAATTTTGGAACCCCGATATTGTAGATTGGGGATCACAGGGTGCCGGGAACAAAGGAACGTTGCCAGGAACTCTAATCATCGACGGGACGAAGAAAGAAGTTGATTGCTGGGATGCTCGTGGCATCTATATCTTGCATGAAAACTTCCGCGCCACATACGTAGGAAAAGCATTCTCCACGCCGATAGGAAAGCGGCTCAGGGACCACCTAACGGACAGGCTTGCGGGTCGTTGGGACATGTTCTCTTGGTACTCCACCTCAAACTATAGAAGGACGAAAAATGATCTAAGCGTGGCTGGCCAGAGAAACCTAAATCCAGAAACAATTATTTCTACGCTTGAGGCACTAGCAATATTGATTGCTGATCCGCCTCTGAATCGCAAACGTGAAAGCCTCCCGAACGCAGTTGAAGTGAACAGGCTGAATCGCCGCACCCGCAAACCATCCGGCATTACTTGCAGGAGATAATGAGAAAATTGGATGCTGGTTCGAACGACCCGTGACTCGGTAGGCCCGGGCGCCGCCTCGCTAACCGGAGGGCAGACGGTCTGCGGTTCGCGTCATTTTGGGAGTGGGGACAAGTTCCGTGGTCAACGGACTCAACCCGGCCCAATGCAGGAAGTAGAGTCTGTTCTGGAACTACTCAGCTTGTGCCTGGCTTCGTCGTGCGGAACTCGTTGAGCTTCTGAAGCAGTGTCAGCATCGACTGAGGAATTTCCTCTTTGCGGAACTGAGTTGCGACAGATACGGGTGTCAGACTGACCCCATAGTGCTCCTGCAAATGTGCATTGAGCATTGAGAACACTTTCTTGCCGGGTACGATCTTTAGCCGTGACGAACTATCTCCCCATGCTTCCTCGAAGCACTTGACGGCGCGAGTGGTCAATGTCGATCGATCTATCGTAGGGCTCGTTCTCTTTTCGCTCTCCACCATTTGAGAGATGTATATCCCGCTCGTCTCCTGTTTGATCTGATCTGTGAGTGTAAGCAGCAGGTCCCCAATATCCTCGTCGAAACTCAGAACTTTTCCTGTCCGTGCGGAATGTTCCCCGACTTTCGCTTTTATCGCGCGTTGAAGTGGTGCTTGCTCCAGCAGAAAATTCTCCAGTTCCTTTCGATCATGGAAATGCACGAACTCTGTTGAGCCTTTTAATGCGTCGCAGAGCTTTTTGATTTCCGACGCTGACCGGTAATCACGGTCGAAAATGACGGACTTCAAAATTGAGACCCCAAGCGTGAGTTCGATCCCCTTGGAATACTCATCGATTCGGTTCGGGATAAACCCGTCCATGGGGATCACGGCAAAGTCAGCACGCGTCGCCACGTCAGCGATGCCCGCCTTCCTTGCAAACGAACTCAAGAGTTGAAAGTCTTTGCCTTCGACAAAGACAGCCCGCCGGGACTTTGCCAATTGAGTCAGCGTGGGATTGAGGTTCGATCCAAGGACCTCGAAAAGATTTTGAAGCTGAGCGGGATCCTTGATTCGCTTCGCTGATTGAGACTTCTTGTGGACGATCAGAATATCGCCGGGGTCGGCTTCAGTGATGATTTCCGTCGAGTGAGTGGCAATAAGGATGTCAGGTCCGAGGTCAGTCAGAATGTTTAAAAGTTGGCGCTGGAGGTCAGAATGCAGGTAGATGTCCGGCTCATCGATTATCAGTAGAGAGTCAGATTCTGATCTCAGGACATAAGTCAGCATCTGGCACCAGACCTGAAAGCCGAACCCAGCCCAAAAAATCTCCCTTGGATACCGTTCTTCAGGACAGAACATGCGTAGAGTTGCTTTTCCGTCCCCGTATTCCGGTTCGGGTCTCTCTATGTCCATGCCCGGCCAGGTTTCCCGGACTAGCGTGCGAAACTCATCAAACTTGTCGCCGAAGTGATACCAAATGTTTCTGAAGTTTCTGGACGCGCGATGCGTCAGCAAAGCCTGTCGCGCCGCCTCAGATTTGTATAGGGGCTCGTCATGTTCCACGGGCCCCAAGACCGGAACAAAACCAATGGTCGCGGTGTAGGTGCTCTTGAATACGGCCGGAGTGCGAACCGGGCGGCCGACTGGATTGCAGATCAGGTAACATACGCCCACCTCCGGGAAAATCAGATGGAGCTCGTTGCCGTCTGAAAGTTTGAATTCAATCTTCGCAGGGTTCTCCTCATCATAGTTCGTAAAAACGTTCTCCGTTGAGATCGGAAGATTCTCCAAAAAGATGCGATAGCCATGATCAGACAGGTCGCCGACACGCACCGGTTCCGGTCTGCGAGACCTTGCACGTCGCAGCCCTTCCGCCAGGATGCGGAAAGCACCAAGGATCGTGGATTTTCCGGCGTTGTTGGGGCCTACAAGTACGTTGAAGTGGCGCAACTGTACGGAGAAATTCTTCAACGCCTTGTAGTTGCGAAAGCGCACGGACGAGAAACGTTGATCGACAGGCACTGCTCTAGCCCACTAGTCAAACCCATACCTGAGAGAGTTTACGCAGCTTTGCTACTATAGGTAGTCCGAAAAGCCGTCCTTAAGGCTCTACTCCCCCACCACAGCCTTCTTCCGTGTGCTGCGTTTTGGTTTGGTGGCGGACGTCTTTCCGTTAGCCGATTTTCCGTTCGCATTCTTGTCAGCGCCAGCACTCTTGCCGTTCGCGGCCTTCGCACCGCCTGACCTCGCCGCTGATTTCGCAGGTGCGCGGGTTGCGCCGCCGCGCCGGTCGAGCAGCTCCTTCAGATACTGCCCCGTATAGCTGTCCTTGACGGCCGCCACCTCTTCGGGCGTGCCGGTGGCGACCACGTGGCCGCCGCCGTCGCCGCCTTCGGGGCCGAGGTCGACGATGTGGTCCGCCGTCTTGATGACTTCGAGATTGTGCTCGATGACGATCACGGTGTTGCCCTGGTCCACCAGCTCGTGCAGCACTTCGAGTAGCTTCGCTACATCATGAAAGTGAAGGCCGGTCGTTGGCTCATCGAGAATATACAGTGTACGTCCCGTCGCGCGTTTGGACAGCTCCTTGGAGAGCTTGATGCGCTGGGCCTCGCCGCCGGACAGCGTCGTCGCCTGCTGGCCCACATGGATATAGCCGAGCCCGACGCGTTTGAGCGTCTCCAGCTTGTCGCGCACGCTTGGCACCGCCTTGAACAACTCGGCCGCCTCCTCGACGGTCATGTCGAGCACGTCGGCGATGGACTTGCCCTTGAACTTGATCTCCAGCGTCTCGCGGTCGTAGCGCTTGCCCTTGCACACGTCGCAGGTGACGTAGATGTCCGGCAGGAAGTGCATCTCGATCTTGATGACGCCGTCGCCCTGGCAAGCCTCGCAGCGCCCACCTTTCACGTTGAAGGAGAAGCGCCCCGGCTTGTAGCCACGCGTCTTCGCCTCGGGCAGCTCGGCGAACCATTCCCGGATGGGCGTGAAGGCGCCCGTATAGGTCGCGGGGTTCGAGCGGGGCGTGCGGCCGATCGGGCTCTGGTCGATGTCGATGACCTTGTCGAGATGTTCGAGCCCTTCGATCGCGTCGTGCTCGCCGGGCAGCTCGCGGGCGTTGTTCAGCTTGCGGGCCACCGCGCGGTAGAGCGTCTCGATGAGGAAGGTGGACTTGCCGCCGCCCGACACGCCCGTCACGCAGGTGAAGAGGCCGAGCGGCAAGTCCACGTCGATGTTTTTCAGATTGTTCTCGCGCGCGCCTTTGACGGTGAGGCGCCGGCCGCGTTTCGGCTTGCGGCGCGCCGAGGGGAGCGGGATCTGCTTGAGCCCCACGAGATACTGCCCGGTGAGGCTGTCGGGGTTCTGCATGATCTGCGCCGGCGTGCCTTCCGCCACGACCGCGCCGCCATGGGAGCCGGCGCCGGGGCCCATGTCCACCACGTGGTCGCTCTCCAGGATCGCGTCCTCGTCATGCTCCACCACGATCACCGAGTTGCCGAGATCGCGCAGGTGCTTCAGGGTGTCGAGCAGGCGCGCATTGTCGCGCTGGTGGAGGCCAATCGACGGCTCGTCGAGCACGTAGAGCACGCCGGTGAGCCCTGAGCCGATCTGGGAGGCGAGGCGGATGCGCTGGCTCTCGCCGCCTGAGAGGGTGCCTGAGGCGCGGGCGAGCGTGAGATATTCGAGCCCGACGTCGTTGAGGAAGGACAGCCGCTCGCGGATCTCTTTCAGGATGCGCTCGGCAATCTCGTTCTGTTTCGGGGTGAGTTCGCCGGGGAGCGCGTCGAACCACTCCTTGGCCTCGAGGATCGACATGTCGGTGACTTCGCCGATATGGAGCCCGGCGATCTTCACCGCGAGCGCCTGCGGCTTCAGCCGGTAGCCGAGACAGGCCTCGCAGGGCTGGTCGGACTGGTAGCGCTCCAGCTCCTCGCGCACCCAGTTGGACTCGGTCTCGCGCCAGCGCCGCTCGATATTGGTGATCACCCCTTCGAACGGCTTCTGGGTCTCGTAGCGGCGCACGCCGTCGTCATAGGTGAAGGTGACCTCGTCGATGGAGCCGTACAGCACGATCTCGCGGAAGTCCTCCGGCAGGTCCTTCCACGGCTTGGTCATGGGTTGCTTGTAGTGCTTGGCGACCGCTTCGAGCGTCTGCTGGTAATAGGGCGATGTCGCGCTCGTGCGCGTCCAGGGCGCGATGGCGCCGCGGTTGAGCGAGAGCGCATCGTTCGGCACCACCAGGTCCGGCTCGAAGAACAGCTCCGTGCCGAGCCCGTCGCATTCGGGGCAGGCGCCATAAGGGTTGTTGAACGAGAACAGGCGCGGCTCGATCTCCTCGATGGTGAAGCCCGAAACGGGGCAGGCGAACTTCGCCGAGAAGATGAGGCGCTTGTCCTCTCCGGGCCCGCGCTCTTCGGCGAACTCGGCGATGGCGATGCCGTCGGAGAGGCCAAGTGCGGTCTCGAGCGAGTCCGCGAGGCGCGCGGACATGTCGGACCGCACCACGACCCGGTCCACCACCACGTCGATATCGTGCTTCAGCTTCTTGTCGAGCTTCGGCGCCTCGGCGATCTCGTAAAACTGATTGTCGATCTTGACCCGCTGGAAGCCCTTCTTCTGGAGATCGGCCAGTTCTTTCCGGTATTCGCCCTTGCGGCCGCGCGCGATGGGCGCCAGCAGATAAAGCCGCGTGCCTTCGGGGAGCGCCAGCACCCGGTCCACCATCTGGCTCACGGTCTGGCTCTCGATGGGAAGCCCTGTGGCGGGAGAATAGGGGATGCCGACCCGCGCCCAGAGCAGGCGCATATAGTCGTAGATCTCCGTCACCGTGCCCACGGTCGAGCGCGGGTTCTTGGAGGTGGTCTTCTGCTCGATGGAGATGGCCGGCGACAGGCCCTCGATATGGTCCACGTCCGGCTTCTGCATCATGTCCAGGAACTGGCGCGCGTAGGCCGAGAGGCTCTCCACATAGCGCCGCTGCCCCTCCGCATAGATCGTGTCGAAGGCCAGCGAACTCTTGCCGGAGCCGGAAAGTCCTGTGATCACAACGAGTTGTTCGCGCGGCAGGTCCAGGGACACGTTCTTGAGATTGTGCTCCCGGGCGCCGCGAATGGAGATGGATTTTGCCGTCATGCTGGGAGCTAATGTCGGGGGATGGAGGCTAGCGCGCAAGGCATAAGAGGCCGCAGGGGCGGGAAGACGGGCCGTTTTTCGTCAGGAAAGCAGCGCCAGCTTCTTCAGGCGCGACCGGATCGCGCCGGGCTTGCGGCCCAGGATCTCGGCGATCGCGGTGACGCTTTCGCCCACATGGTGCAGACGGCGCAGCTCCTGTTCTTCCGCGTCCGTCCAGGGGGCATAGGCTTTGCCGTGGGTCTGGCGTAGGGCGGCAACGTCGTAACTTTTCCCGGACGTATCGGCCGCGCTTGCCCCGTGGGCTTCCATGAACGCCTGCTGCCGCAGGTCGAGCTCCTTTGGCCCGAGACGCGTCAGGGCCTCAAGCGCGTCGGCCGAGGCACTGCGGAACTCGGCGTCCTTCTCGATGGCCTGGGGATGGACCTGCAACGCGCGCTCGTTGAGCCCCAGGAGTTGCAGCCCTTTGAGACTGCGCAGGCGCGAGAGCGCCACATAGCCCTGGCCGTATTCGAAGGCCTGTGAGAGATCGATCACGGCGGCGTCCAGGGACATGCCCTGGCTCTTGTGGACGGTGATCGCCCAAGCCAGCCGCAGCGGGTGCTGGGTGATGCTGGCGCGTTCGGTGCCGCTCTCCTCGATCTTCCATGTCACGGGCTCGGCGACGATGCGCTTGCCGGCCTTCGTGCGCACCACCGGCGTGCCGGTTTCGGCGTCGAAGTCCTCCACCAGCCCCAGCGTGCCGTTGACGTAGCGTCCCGCCGGATCGTTCTTGGTGAACATCACCACGGCTCCCAGCTTCAGCGCCAGCGTTTCCGGCGAAAGGCAGCCGCGCTTCAATGCGTCGATGGAGAATTGGGCGCCCTTGGCCGTCATGGCAAAGATGCGCGGTTCGCCCTCGAGCTTGCCGAGTTGCTGCCGGTTGATGTCGTCCACGGCCGCATTGTGGGTGAACAGCCGCGTCCGGGTGGGCGGCAGCGTGTCGTGGGCGACAAGGCGCGAGGCAAGGCGCTCCCGGTGAGTGCCTGTGCAGGCGTTGCCGCGGATCGCATCGAGAATGTCGAGAAAGGGCTGGTCGTCCTGGCGGTGCTGTTCCGACAGATAGCAGACCGTGGGATCGAGATCCCGCCAGGCGCCGAACCGTGGGCGAACCCGGCATCCGACTCATCGCCGTCGCCGCCGAATTGCAGCATGCCGTCATTGGATTGCCGGCGCACCACGGGCGGCAACTGGAAGAAATCGCCCACAAGCACGACCTGGATGCCGCCGAACGGCGCGTTCGTCGCCCGGACGTGCCGGCAGACCGTGTCGGCCAAGGTCAGGGTCCGCGCCGGCAGCATGGAGACTTCGTCGATGACGAGGACCTTGGTCTTTTCGATGCGCGCCGCCAGGCGGCGGTTGCTCGCGATCGTGTCCAGGTCGCGCCGGGTCAGGGCGTTCTTGACGCCGACTCCGCTCCAGGCATGGATGGTGACCCCATGACCATGGGTGGCGGCGATGCCGGTCGAGGCCGTATAGGCGTAAGGAATGCCCGCCTCGGCCAGGTCTTCCAGGTAGCGGTTCACCGTGTGGGTCTTGCCGCTGCCCGGCCGGCCCGTGAGAAAGACGCTAGCGCCGGTCTTGAGCAGCGCCAGGGCCTCGTCTTGCGTCATGCTATGGCCTCGTCTTGCGTCATGACAGTCTCCTATCGGGCGCACGCTCCGAACTGGGGAGGGCGGGGAATGGGTTATACCCATTCAAACGACATCAGCTCCGATTCGCGAGTGCCGAGACCATCCATGACCATAACCCGTACCCAATATGCCATCGCCGCCGCGCTGATCGTGGCCACAGCGCTCGCGCTTTACGCGATGGGGCATCCGTGGATCTGCAAATGCGGCACCGTGAAGCTCTGGCATTTCCAGGTGGTGAGTGCGGAGAATTCCCAGCACATCGTCGACTGGTACACGCCCTCGCACGTCATCCACGGGTTCCTGTTCTACTTTCTGTTCTGGCTGGTGGCGCCGCGCGCCTCGTTCGGCACCAGGCTCATTCTCGCGATCGCCGTGGAAGCGGCCTGGGAGATCATCGAGAACACCGACTACGTGATCGACCGCTATCGCGAGGCCACGGTCGCACTCGATTACTACGGCGACAGCGTGCTCAATTCAGTGAGCGACGTTGCCTTCATGATCCTGGGCTTCGTGCTGGCGGCGTGGTTGCCCGTCTGGCTCACGGTGCTGATCGCGGTCGCGTCGAGGTCTTACCGGCATCATGATCAGGGACGGGCTCGCGCTCAACGTGCTGATGCTGCTGTGGCCCAGCGAAACCGTGCTTCAGTGGCAGAACAGCCGGTGAGTTCCGGCGCGTGTCATGGTTCGGAGCCCAGCCGTCATCCCGAGGCGCGAGGGCGATCGCCCGAGTCTCGAAGGACGGCTGGGTACCTCGCCATGACGGATGCGGCGGCTAGAGCGGCACGCGGATGTCGAACACCATGATCAGGATCAGCCACACATAGGCGATGACGGTCGGATAGAACGTGACGCCGAAGCCGAGGCCCGCAAATACGGGTTCTTGTGATAGCCCACCCAGAACAGGATCCGGCCCACCACGAAGAGCCCTGTGAGGATCGGCAGCGTGCGCGCCTCCTCTATCGGGCAGTACATGGCAAGGCCCGCATTGGCGATGAAATAGGCCGTGAACTGCTCGAACGTGTTGAGGATGAACTTGGTGTTGATCTCGACCGGCGAGTTCGGCTTGGGCGTTGAGCCGACGAACATCGAGGGGTCGAGCCGCTGCGCGGCAACGATGCAAATGCCTAGGACGCCGGGAAGGATGGCGACCACGGCATCCTTGATGACGAGCGCCAGACGGTCGGCAATGCCCCAAGCGTCTGGCGTCCAATCCCAAAACGTCTTGCCGGCGGCGAAGACGGCCGCCGAAAACAACCAGTTGCCCACCAGCGTGGCGATGAAGGGCCACTGCATGGCGGTGAAGCCGAAATACTTCACTCGGGGGTCGCGCCGCTTGCCTTTCCGGCGCGTTGATGTCTGTCCCTGGCGGACCTGCCGCTGCATCGTTCTTGCTTTTCCTGGATCTTAAGGCAGGCGGCCCCGGAGGAAGAGGCGCGCTACCGATACATTGTCTATCTTTTTGTTAGCCATAGGGCGGGCGCTCAGGAATCACAAGAGGGCAACACACTGGACGGGCGAGAACAAAACAGGTACATATGGATCGTTCCCGCTGATCCGACAGGCTGTGGACAGTTGGGACAGGGCGCTCAAGTCTCCTGGCACGCGAAGGTCCTTGCGCCTATCGTGCCGGATTGCCTTTTGCGGGCCCTGCGCCCGAAGAAGGGCGATGTGACGCGGCAGCGCCAAGACAGCCCGCAGTATTAAGACAGGCGCGGCAGGGCCAAGACAGCCGCGGCAGCGCGAAGTCAGCCCGCAGCGCTAAGACAGCCGCGAAACGCAGGGGAGATCGGAAGCATGGCCGGATCGGTCAACAAAGTCATTCTCATCGGTAATCTCGGAGCAGACCCGGAGGTTCGCCACACCCAGGACGGCCGTCCTATCGTCAATCTGCGCCTGGCCACCACCGACAGCTGGCGCGATAAATCGACGGGGGAGCGGCGCGAGAAGACCGAATGGCATCGGGTGGTGATTTTCTCCGAAGGGCTCGCCCGCGTGGCCGAGCAATATCTCCGCAAGGGCTCGAAAGTGTATGTGGAGGGCTCCCTGCAAACCCGCAAATGGGAAGATCAGTCCGGCCAGGAGCGCTACACGACCGAAGTCGTCCTGCAGGGGTTCAATTCGACGCTGACCATGCTGGACGGACGCCAGCAAGGCGGCGGCATGAACGAAAGTGGCGGTGGCGGCGATTTCGGCCGCACCAAACCGCTCAGCGGCGGCGGATCGTTCAACAAGGAACTGGACGACGAAATCCCGTTTTAGGGTCTGAGGGGCAGTTCCCCTGGGGCTTCGTCTAGGGCCGGCGCGTCATCCCAATCCCGCATCCGCTGTAGGCGCGGTGCGACTGCCGCGAAGCGGCCGCCGCGTAAACTGCGTCACGCGACGCCGCGATCGCGGTCACCGGGTCTATGCGTCGGTGGTCGACTCCATGCCGGAGACGTATTTGGAGCTGAACGTCTTCTCGCCGAGACGGTCCAGCAGGCTCAGCTGAAGCTCGAGCCAACTCTTGTGGCCTTCCTCGTCGAGGAGGATCTTCTCGAAGAGCGTGCGCGTTCCCACATCGGCCTGTTCGCCGGCCTGCATCGCCGCCTCGGTGTAGAACATGATGGCCTCTTCCTCGTCGGCGAGATCGGCCTTGAACATCTCCTCGAGGGACTTCGCCTTGACCGGCTTCTTGTAGAACTCGAGCTCCGGTTCGCCGTTCAGGAACATGATGCGGTTCATGTACTCGTTGGAGTGCCCCAGCTCCTCCTGCATCTCCTCGCGCATCTGGGCCGCCAGCTTGTCGAGCCCCCAGTCGTCCAGCGTGTGCGCGTGCAACTGATATTGATGCATCGCCGACAGCTCCATCGACAACGCTTTCTGAAGGTTCTTCATGGTCGTTTCGTTGCTCATGTCATCGTCTTCCTTCTCAATGGAGGTCTTGATCAGGGGCGCCAAGACCTGGGAGCGCCAAAAAACTGGGAGCGCCAAAACCTGCGGCAAGCATGTCCTGGTACGTCGGCATTGAAGCTTGTCTTTCAAGTGGGGCTAATACGTAGGCCTTCAATGCGACAGGCCAGCGCGCCCTCTTGCCCGGCAACCTATACGATACGATGCCATCCCGACAGGATCCCGCGCGGGGCTCCGAGCGAACGCGAACGCGCAAAGAATGGCCCCTGGAGCGTCACGAAACGACCCTTGCGAGGGGTTGAAAAATCCTGCGGTTTTTGCCTCGCATCGTGCCTCGGCAACTACTTGTATTATATAGCTAAAATCATGCCCATAAGCGGCCGATGGCGGTTGCAGAATCGGACTGAAATCAGCTATAGACATAGCTCCTCGAGCGCGTCCCCGAGACCAACGCGACCAAAGCGTTCTTTCGCATGGGCGAGCGTTCACCAACCGACTTTAGAAGGCATTTCCGTCCTTGGCTGACGAAGACGATTCAGGCGTCGAGGGACCGTCCTCCTCCGACATCAGGCCGATCTCGCTCATCGACGAGATGAAGCGCTCCTACCTCGATTACGCCATGAGCGTGATCGTTTCGCGCGCGCTCCCCGATGCGCGCGACGGCCTGAAGCCCGTGCACCGGCGCATCCTGTTTTCGATGCGCGAGAACAACTACACCCCGGACCGCCCGTACAACAAATCGGCGCGCGTGACGGGCGATACGATGGGTAAGTACCATCCGCACGGCAACCAGGCGATCTATGACGCGCTGGTCCGCCTGGCGCAGGACTTCTCCATGCGGCTGCCGCTGATCGACGGGCAGGGGAATTTCGGCTCCATCGACGGCGACCCGCCCGCGGCCGAGCGTTACACCGAAGTCCGTCTGGCAAAGCCCGCCATGGCGCTGCTCGACGACCTCGAAAACGACACTGTCGACTTCCAGCCGAACTACGACGGGCGCGAGCAGGAGCCGGTCGTCCTGCCGGCCAAATTTCCCAATCTGCTCGTCAATGGCGCGGGCGGCATCGCCGTCGGCATGGCCACCAATATTCCGCCGCATAATCTCGGCGAAGTGTGCGACGCCTGTATCGCCTATCTCGACAATCCGGCCATTGAGATCGACGAGCTGATCGAAATCGTTCCGGGTCCGGACTTCCCCACGGGCGGGCTCATCCTGGGCCGCGCGGGCATCCGCTCCGCCTATCACAAGGGGCGCGGCTCGGTCACCATGCGCGGCCGCGTTCACGTCGAGGAAGTGCGGAAGGACCGGGAGGCGCTGATCGTCACCGAGATTCCCTATCAGGTGAACAAGGCCTCGATGGTCGAGAAGATCGCCGAGCTCGTGCGCGACAAGAAGATCGAGGGCATCGCCGACATCCGCGACGAGAGCGACCGGCAGGGCATGCGCGTCGTCATCGAGCTGAAGCGCGAGGCCATGGCCGATGTCGTGCGCAATCAGCTCTACCGCTTCTCGCCGCTCCAGAGCACGTTCGGCTGCAACATGGTCGCCCTGAACGGCGGCCGCCCCGAAGTGCTCAATCTCAAGGACCTGATCCGGGCCTTCACCGATTTCCGTGAGGAGGTCGTCGGACGCCGCATCAAGCATCTCTTGAAGAAGGCGCGCGATCGCGCCCACGTGCTGGTGGGCCTCGCCATCGCCGTTGCGAATATCGACGAGGTCATCGTGCTCATTCGCAAGGCGCCCGATCCCGCCACAGCGCGGGCGCAGTTGATGGAGCGGGACTGGCCGGCCAAGGATGTGGCCCCTCTGGTGGAGTTGATCGCCGATCCGCGCCACACGGTTTCACCTGAGGGCACCTACAAACTCTCCGAGGAACAGGCCAAGGCGATCTTGGATTTGCGTTTGCAGCGCCTGACGGCGCTCGGCCGCGACGAGATCGGCGACGAGCTGATGGGCCTCGGCAAGCAGATCTCCGAGTATCTGGACATCCTGCGCTCGCGGGCGCGCATCGTCGACATCGTCAAGGGCGAGCTGAACGAGCTCAAGGAACAGTTCGGCACGCCGCGGCGCACCGAGATCACGGAGATGATGGGCGAGGTCGAGGACGAAGACCTCATTCAGCGCGAGGACATGGTCGTGACCGTGTCCCACAAGGGCTACATCAAGCGCGTGCCGCTCTCGGCCTACCGTGCCCAACGCCGTGGCGGCAAGGGGCGCGCCGGCATGGCGACGCGCGAGGAGGATTTCGTCAGCCGTCTGTTCATCGCGAACACCCATACGCCGGTTCTGTTCTTTTCCTCGCGCGGCATGGTCTACAAGATGAAGGCGTGGCGCCTGCCGCAGGCGGCACCGCAAGCGCGCGGCAAGGCCCTCATCAATCTGCTGCCCTTGGGCAAGGACGAGATCATCACCACCATCATGCCGCTGCCCGAGGACGAGGCGTCGTGGGAGAAGCTCGACGTGATGTTCGCCACCAACGACGGCAGCGTCCGCCGCAACAAGCTCTCCGACTTCATCGAGGTACGCCAGAACGGCAAGATCGCGATGAAGCTCGCGGAGGGCGACCGCATCGTTGGCGTCGAAGTATGCAACGACCAGCAGGACGTGCTGCTCACCTCGCGCGACGGTCAGGCCATTCGATTCCAGGTCGACGATGTGCGCGTGTTCAAGGGTCGGCAGTCGTCCGGCGTACGCGGCATCAATCTCGGCAAGGGCGACGAGGTCATCTCCATGGCGATCCTCAACCATGTGGACGCCGAAGCGGCCGAACGGGCCGCTTATGTCCGTCAGGCCAACATGGTGCGCCGCGGCGGGGCCGATTTCGAGCCGGATATCGAGCCGGAAGGTGAGGGCGGCGAGGACATGGCGCTCAGCCCCGAGCGCTACGCGGAACTGAGCGCCCACGAGCAGATGGTGCTGACCATCTCGGAGAACGGCTACGGCAAGCGGTCCAGCGCCTACGAGTATCGGGTGTCTGGCCGCGGCGGTAAGGGCATCATCGGCATGATCGTCAACGAGCGGAACGGCAAGCTCGTCGCCTCGTTCCCGGCCGACGACAGCGACCAGCTCATGCTGGTGACCGATCGGGGGCAGCTCATCCGCGTGCCCGTCGACGGCATCTCTGTCGTGGGCCGCTCCACCCAGGGCGTCATCATCTTCGACACCGCCGCCGACGAGCGCGTGGTCTCGGTCGAGCATATTCCCGACGAGAGCGGCAACGGCGAGGACGGTGAAGACGATGGCGGCGACGCGGGGAGCGCGCCGGGTCCCGACGGCGGGGAGACGGTCTAGCGGTCCCGCTAGAGCTCCGGCAGGTCCCGGGTGGACGGTGCCGTGCGGCGCAGGGCCATCATCGAGCCCGATGCCGGCGACAAGGCGGCCAGGGCCGCCAGATCACGGACGAAGACGGTATGACGGTCCGGCTGCGTCAGAAGGCCTTCGTTGCGCAGCCGCGACATGATTCGGGACAGGGTGTCGGCGTTCAGGCCGAGATACTCGGCCACTTCGCTGCGGCTGAGCGGCATCTCGAACACCACGCGCCCCTCCGAGGCCGGGACCCGATATGGGTGGCCAGTTCCATCAGGAACGTGACCATCCTCTGAGAGCTGTCGAGCTGGCCGACCGCGGCGAGATGGATCGCCTGGCGCGCCGCCTGCCGCGCCACCGCCAGGTCGAAGTAGTTCCGCGCTGCGGGGCTGGTGGACAGTAGCCTGGAGAACGTGTCGAACCGGTAGCGCAGCACCTCGCCCGACGTCAGCGCGATCAGATGCGCCGCGGACCCGGGCGGGGCAAAGGCGGAGCGAAAGACATCGCCGGGATAGAGCAGGGTGATCCCCTGCCGGAGGTTGCCGGGAAGGGTCAGTCGAAACAGAAGGGTCGACACGCGGACAACGAAGACGGTCTCCTCGCCCCCAAGCGACAGCGGCAGCGGCTGCCCGTGCCGCGTGTGCACCAGCGTACCGTGTTCGGCAAGCTCGGGGGGAACCATGTCGGGCCACTCCGCGCCGCCATGCCCGCTGTCTCCCCGTGAGAGATGGTCAGGTTCTTTCAAACTGTCTGTCGTCAAGTGAATACTCTGCATCACGGCGCGCCCGCCGCTCCTTCTCCATCGACTCTTCTCAAACCTGGGCGAGCTGGACCTTGACGCCGATCAAGCAATGGCGGGCTCCGCGCAAGTCTCCGGGAGGTCCGTTTCCGCCAACGACTTGACTAGGATCAAGAAAAACTGTGTCGCTGCTGCAACAGCGGGTGGAGGAGCAACAGAACGCTGACCTCAGTCAGGCAAAGGCGGCTGTCCGTCCTGGTGTGTCGGCGCGAACCGTCACAAGAAGGAAAGAACAGAATTGAACGGGGACGCACGCGGCCCCCGTGACAAGTTGGGGGACGACAATGAACAGGATTTTGACCGCGCTGGCGGCCGGGCTCGCCCTGGTGGTTTTGCTCGCCGGCACGCAGCAGCCGGCGCTGGCTGGCGACAATCACGGGGACTTCATGATCAAGGGCGTGGTAACGGGTGTGCTGCCCGATACGGACGCCACGGTGAAGTTGAATGGCTCGCGCATTCCCGGCGCGCGCGAGGTGAGCGACGAGGTCATTCCGGCCATGACGTTGACCTACTTCTTCACCGACAACATCGCCGTCGAGTTGTTCTGCTGCTTCGCGAAGCACGACCTCGATGCGACCGGCAGTATTTCGGCCCTGGGCACGATCGGCGACACGTGGATCTTCCCGCCGGCGCTGACCGCGCAGTACCACTTCAATCCCGATGGCACGTTCAAGCCGTATGTCGGCGTGGGCCTTCAGTACATCGCCTTCTTCGACGAGGACAGCAAGCTGGGCCCCGGCACCAGCCTCGGCATCGACGACGGTCTCGGCTTCACGCTTCAGGCCGGTCTCGACATCGCGGTCGGCAATGGCTGGTATGTCAACGCCGACGTGAAGAAGACCTGGCTCAACACCGACGCTCGGTGGGGCGGCACGGGCATCACCGCCGATGTGGATCTCGATCCGCTCATCGTCTCCGCCGGCTTCGGTTACCGCTTCAACCTCGGCGATCTGTTGGGCGGCCATGGCGCCACGAGCGCCTACGAAGAGCTGAAATAGTCCTTTCGACCAGTTAGGAAACGCCTTGGGGCCCGGTGGCGACACCGGGCCCTTTTTATGTGCCGTCAGGTTTGCACGCACCGGTCTTGCCGACACGGCCCCGGCGCGGCTAGAAGGGGCCGCGGAAGGGCCACGGCGCACGCCCCAGTATTGGGCTGCGCATGGGTCGAGAGGAGCGTGAGCGGTATGCGCGTCGGTTTGTATCCCGGGAGTTTCGATCCCGTCACGTTGGGGCACGTGGATATCGTGCGCCGCGCGGCCAAGCTCGTCGATCGGCTCGTCATCGCCATCGGCGCGCATCACTCAAAGGGCCCGTTCTTCACCCCTGACGAACGCGTCGCGCTGGCCCGCGAGGCGCTCGAGCCGGTCGCCGAAGAGTTGGGGCTCGGGCTCGACGTCGAAACCTATAACGGGCTCACGGTCGCGGCGGCGAACGCCGTAGGGGCGACGGTCGTGTTCCGCGGCCTGCGCGATGCGGGCGATTTCGACTATGAAATGCAGATGGCCGGCATGAATGCCGCGCTTGCGCCGGAGATCGAGACCGTCTTCCTTGCCGCATCGCCCGGGACACGCCATATCGCGGCCAGTCTCGTCCGTCAGATTGCCGCAATGGGCGGCGATGTCTCACCCTTCGTTCCTGAATCCGTCAGCCTGGCTCTGAAACGCAAACTTGCTCCCTAACCATTCGAGTACAACAAACGAGGAAACCCCATGATCATCCGGACCGCTCTCCTCTTCGCGGCAACGCTGCTGTTCGCGGCCACACTGGCTTGTGGCCCTGCATCGGCGGCAAGTCTCGGCGACCCGTCGTCCCTCAATGCGCGGGCGCCGGAAAGCTACAAGGCGAAGTTCGAGACCTCCAAAGGCACCTTCGTCATCCAGGTGACTCGCAGCTGGGCGCCGCACGGGGCCGACCGGTTCTACAATCTGGTCAAAGCCGGCTTCTACAACGATGCGCGCTTCTTCCGCGTGATCGACGGCTTCATGGTCCAGTTCGGGATCAGCGGGAACCCGGACGTGTCCGCGGCCTGGACCGATGCGACGATCCCGGACGATCCGGTTCGCGAGTCGAACGCCCGGGGCACGGTGACCTTTGCCACGGCCGGCCCGAACACGCGCACGACCCAGGTCTTCATCAATTTCAACAACAACTCCGGCCTGAATGGCCAGGGCTTCGCGCCGTTCGGCAAGGTCGTCTCCGGCATGGACGTGGTCGATTCCCTTTATCGGGGCTACGGCGAGGGCGCGCCGCGCGGGAATGGCCCCAACCAAGGGCTCATCAAGGCGCAAGGGAACGCTTATCTCGTGACCCAGTTCCCGAAGCTTGACTACATCAAGAAGGCGACCGTCGAATAGCCGGTCCGCCACCCTCGAGCGAAACGCACAGCAAAAGGAGCCCAACCCGTGGCCAATCCCGAAGACACACTGATCATCGAGACCAGCAAAGGCAACGTCGTGGTGGAGATGCGCCCAGACCTTGCGCCCAATCATGTCGCTCGCATCAAGGAACTCGCCCGGGAAGGCTTCTACGACGGCGTTCCGTTTCATCGGGTGATCGAAGGGTTCATGGCCCAGACCGGCGATCCGACCGGGACGGGCGCGGGCGGTTCGGGCACGAAGCTTCCGGCCGAGTTCAATGCGGAGCCGCATACGCGCGGGGCCGTTTCGATGGCGCGTGCCCAATCGCCGGATTCTGCGGACAGCCAGTTCTTCATCTGCTTCGATGACGCCACCTTTCTGGATCGCAAATACACGGTCTGGGGCCGGGTGATCGACGGCATGGAGAACGTGGATCAGATCAACCGGGGCGAGCCGCCGGCAAATCCGGACACGATCGTCTCGGCGAAGATCGCCGCCGACACCGCGGAATGACCGGGGCGCCGGGCGAAAAGTCCAAACCGGTCGGCAATTCCCAGCCGGGCGCCAAGTCCGAGGAGAACGTCATGTCCGCGACTGCGATGGTCTTGACGCTGATGGCTCTGTTGGCCGGCGGCATGATTGCGATGCAGGCCCCGATCAACGCCGAGGTTGCCACGCGCCTTGGACATCCGCTTTCGGCCGCGTTGTGGTCGTTCAGCGTGGGGACCGCCATTCTGGCCGTGGTGGTGCTGTTGTTCGCGCGCGGCAGCACCAACCTTGGCGCGCTGCAATCCATGCCGCTCTATATGCTCATTGGCGGCGGCCTGCTTGGCGCCGTCTACGTCCTGGTCAATCTGATCCTGGCGCCGAAAATCGGTATTGCGGCGGTCATGGCTCTGGGCATCGCGGGGCAACTGACCGCGGCCCTTCTTCTCGACCGATTCGGCCTCTTCGATCTTGTTCAACGTGAGCTTAGTGTTGGTCGCGTGTCGGGTGTGCTGCTTGTTCTGGCCGGCGCGCTCATGGTTCGAATGCTCTAGCCCCGATGGGTTTCTTTGCGAACAGACCTTTTCGATTTTGAACTGCCCGACGGATTGATTGCGCTGCGGCCGGTGCATCCGCGCGACGCCGCACGCCTGTTGGTGGTGTGTCCGGACGAGCCCGAGAGGCTGGCCGACAAGGTGATGGCCGACCTGCCGCTGCTGCTCGACCCCGGCGACGCGCTCGTTTTCAACGATACGCGCGTGATCCCCGCCGCGCTGCGCGGCGTGCGAGCCCGTGGCTACGCCACCGCGCAGGTCTCTGCCACTTTGATCGAGAAGCTCGACGACCATCGCTGGCGTGCCCTGGCCAAGCCGGGGAAACGGCTGGAGCAGGGCGACCGGATCCGGTTCGGCGAACACGGCGGCGCTTGCGCGTCCGGGAGCCTGGATGCCACGGTCGTGGCCAAGGGGGAGGAGGGCGTGGTGACCCTGGCCTTCGACCTCAGCGGCCCGGCGCTCCATGATGCCATCGAGACGCAAGGCGCGATGCCGCTGCCGCCTTACATCGCCGCGCGGCGGGCGCCGGACAAGCAGGACCGCACCGATTACCAGACCGCCTTCGCCCGGGAGGAGGGCGCCGTCGCAGCACCGACGGCGGGCTTGCATTTCACGCCGAAACTGATCCAGACCCTCGATGAACTCGGTATCACGGCGCACTTCGTGACGCTGCATGTGGGGCCGGGCACGTTCTTGCCGGTGCGCGTCGAGGACACGGCCGACCACCGCATGCACAGCGAGTACGGCGAGATCTCCACCGAGACGGCGTTCGCGCTGAACGCGGTCAAGTCGCGTGGCAACAAGGTCGTTGCCGTCGGAACGACGAGCTTGAGACTGTTGGAGAGCGCGTCGGACGAGTTCGGAACCTTGAAGCCGTTCCGTGGCAAGACGGACATCTTCATCACGCCGGGTTATCGTTTCCGGTATGTGGACCGCTTGCTGACGAACTTTCATCTGCCGCGCTCGACGCTGTTCATGCTTGTCGCGGCGTTCAGCGGTCTCGAGACGATGCAACAGGCCTACGCGCACGCGATCGACCAAGCCTACCGGTTCTATTCCTACGGTGATGCGTGTCTGTTGAGTCCGAAGGATTCGGCGTGACCAGAGCCTTTTCGTTTTCGGTAAAGGCGCAGGACGGGGCCGCACGCACAGGTGTGATCGCGACGCAGCGCGGCGACATCCGCACACCCGCCTTCATGCCGGTCGGAACACAGGCCACGGTCAAGGCCATGTTCGTCGAGGACGTGGCGGCCGCTGGCGCGGACATCATCCTCGGCAATACCTACCACCTCATGCTGCGCCCGGGCGCGGAACGGATCGCCAAGCTCGGCGGGCTCCACAGCTTCATGCATTGGGACAAGCCCATCCTGACCGACAGCGGCGGCTATCAGGTCATGTCGCTGGCCAAGCTCCGCAAGATCAGCGAGGAGGGCGTCGCCTTTCAATCGCATCTGGACGGAGCCCGGGTTGTCCTGCGCCCGAACCGCGCCATCGAGGTGCAATGTCTTCTCGGCGCGGACATCCAGATGGCGCTCGACGAATGCACGCCGTTCCCGGCCAGCCGCGCGGAGGCGCGGGTCTCGCTGGACCTTTCCATGCGCTGGGCGGAGCGCTCGAAGGCGGCTTTCGAGGCCATGAGCGCCCCGGGGCAGGCGCTATTCGGCATCGTGCAGGGCAGCGTCTATCCCGACCTGCGGGAGGACTCCGCGAAGACGCTCGAGGGCATCGGCTTTCCCGGCTATGCGGTGGGGGGCCTTGCCGTCGGCGAGGGGCATGAAGCCATGTTGCAGACGCTCGAGGCGACGACCCCGTTCCTGCCCGAAGACAAGCCGCGCTACCTGATGGGTGTCGGGACACCGCTCGACATTCTCGAAGCGGTGGCGCAGGGCATAGACATGTTCGATTGCGTGATGCCGACCCGCTCGGGCCGGCATGGGCAGGCCTTCACCTGGGGCGGGCGGCTCAATCTCCGCAATGCACAGTATGCCGAGGATCTCAGCCCGCTCGATCCGGAAAGCGCTTGCCCCGCCGCGCAGTATTCGCGCGCCTATCTTCATCATCTCGTAAAGGCCGGCGAGATCCTGGGCGCCATGCTGGTGAGCTACGCGAACGTGCAATTCTACCAGGAGCTGATGGCGCGGGCCCGCACCGCCATCGCCGGCGGCACGTTCGCCGATTTCGTCGAGGACGTGCGCCGCCGCTATGCGGGACCCGAAAACACCGCATAGGCGCTATGAAGACAGCGCGTAGCCGCTATTGCGGCGGGTCGAACTCCGACCCCGCGCGGCGTGTTCCCGGTTGCTTCTCGGCCCGTCCTTCGGCCAGCCGCTCCCGCGCCAGCAGATAAAGGCCGGCCAGGATGACGATGGCGGCCCCGGCGAGCGTCCACCACGTGGGCACGTCGCCGAAGATGAGAAGCCCGAACGCCGACATCCATACGAGGCCGAGATAGATATAGGGCGCCAGCACGCCCGCGGGTGCGAGCCGGTGGGCGAGGATGATGATCCAATGGCCGAGCCCGCCCCAGAAGCCGAGCGAGGCGAACAGCAGCCAGACCCACCAATGGTCCGGGGATTCCCATTGCATCAGGCCGAACGGCGTCATGATCAACACGCCTACGAGCGGGGTGTAGGTCTGGGTGACCGCTGGCGGGTCGTAGGCGGCGAGGTAGCGGGTGGCGATGTTGAACAGCGCATAGCCGAACGTGGCGCCCAAGGTGAACAACATGGCCCAGTGCACGTCGCCGATCCCCGGATGCATGACCACGAGCACGCCGATGAAGCCGGCGAAGATGGCCAACGCACGGTGCCATCCCACCCACTCACCGAGCAGCGGGCCGGAAAGAGCCGCGACCAGAAGCGGCATCAGAAAGAAGATCGCGATGTTTTGATCGAGCTGAAGATATTTCAGGGCCACGAAATTCAGCGCCGTCGTGAGGATCATCAGGCACGACCGGATGAACTGGATTCCGGGCTTCTTGGATCGCAAGGAGGGTTGCAGCGCGAACGGCCACAGAAACACAGCGCTGAAGACCACGTGCCAAAGAAAGCGCAGCCACACCACCTGGGCGACCGGCACCCGCTGTATATCGGTCAGGTATTTGGCGGTGGTATCGAGCGCGGCGAGGCAGATCGTGGCGAGCACCATCAGCCCGATCGCCTTGACCGCTTGGCTCTGATAGGGATTTGAGACGACGCGAGGCGCCATGGTGTTCTGCCGTTAGGCGCCCCCTTTGGCGGCGCGGAGTTTCGGTGTGCCCTGTTGTGCCGGAACGCTGTCTTGCACCATTCCTTGCCAAAGAGCCATCGGCCGATAAAAGAGAGGCCAATGTGGACGGAGGACTTTCGTGGCTGACATACGCGCGATCATCGCCATAGGGCAAAGCGGCCAGCTCGGCCTGAATGGTGCGTTGCCGTGGGAGGGCAACAAGGACAGGGAGTATGTGGCCGATGTCGCCCGGTTCTTCGATGTGACGCGCGGTCACGTCGTGATCGCGGGCCCCACGACGATCTCCGCGTTCCCGGACTACGCCTACAAGGAGCGCACCATCGTGGAGATCCGCTCGATCCATCACCCGGAGGAGGTGTTCGGCTGGTTTCCGGACCGGGTTGTCTACGTGGGCGGCGGTCCGCCCGTCTGGGACGTCTATGCGCCCTATATTCGTCATTGGGACATCAACCGGCTGCCCTATGATGGGGAGGCCGATCGATGGTTCGACCCCGCTTGGCTCGTGGCAACGGCGGATGGGGCCTGAGCGCGTTCGCGATCGCAATGCGCCAAGCCCAAAATCGCCGCCTTTCACGGCTATTGCAGTTGCGAATGGGTGTTTCCCGGGTCGGGACGGGACGCTAGAACGGGGAAAGACCGGTCAGGGTGCCGTCTTCGGGCCCGGACGCACCGGGGAAGCTTGATTGTACCGTCGAGGATGTTTCTAAGGGAGATGCCTATCGCCGCCACGGAACCAGAGTTCACCGCGGAACAGGTCGGCTGGCGGTTCACGCTCGGCGCGGTCCTTCTCGTCGGTGCGTATGTGGCTTGGCCGATGATCCCCTTGGTGATGGCCTCGGACCTCGACCCCGGTGTCAAAGCCGGGGTCTCCGGCGTCCTGGGGGCGACGCCGTTCATGTCGAAATTCGTCGCCATCGCCGTGATGGGCCGGCCCGCCTACTACTTCCTCAAGCGGAAGGTCTATCTGCGTCTTCGCCGCCGCTTTGCGCACTCGCCCGCCGAGTAGTCCGAGCACGGACGGATTGGGCCGCGCGGTGGATCGCTAAAGCCGGTCGAAGATCGGCTCACGTTGTCATCACCTTTGCTTGAAGGCGATGTGCGTTTCACTATCGCCAAGTTGAGTTCCCAGTGATCGACAATCGGTGCTCTGTTTCCGTGCGCGAGGCAATCCTGTCTCCGTTCGAAACTAGGAGAGACCCCCATGAAAAAGACTCTGATCGTTGCGACTGCGCTTGCTGCCATCGCCACGCCCGCCCTGGCGATGGGCCCGTTCTATGTCATGTTCGACAACACGGCGAAGAAGTGTGTCATGAGCCGCAAAGCGCCGTCCGACACCGACAAATTCGCGATGATGGGTGAGTACAAGACGGAGGCCGACGCCAAGATGGCCATGAAGGGCATGACGAAGTGCAAGTAAGCGTCTGATCCCGGTTCGCTTCGAACTGGGCAGAGCTATGGCTGCGCGGCCGCTCTCCCGTTAAGAGGGCGGCTGCGTTGTTTTTTGGCCCATCGCGATCTTGGGCCCATCGCGACGCGTCATGCACAATGAAAACCCGGCTGGGCGGGCCCAACCGGGTTTTTGGCAATTGCCGGAGAGATAGAGTGTATCGCTATCTCATCGTCAACGTTGTTTAGCCAAGCTTCAAGGGCTCGACGACAACGGCCTTCTCGTGGTGGCCGAAGCAGCCGCCGAGGCCGATCGTTGCAGAGATGATGATAGCAGTAGCAATAAGCAGACGCATTGGTTGGTCCCCCGTTTCTTTCTGTCGATTCTGCAACCGACTATATCGGCCTTTGGCGGGAAATGCTGTGATGTTTTGGCCACGGTTTGGCGCAAAGTGATACGGGATCGCCGGCCCCGAAAGCGCGGGAATGCGCCGTTCCGGGCCCTTTTCGGGGTTTGAAATGCGCGTGTGGGCGGCGGGAGCCCGCGCTCGTGGAGCGATGACCGCGCCGTCCCGGTCCAAAGAACTTTTGCGCGAATTCAGGTAGATAAGACAACCGAAAGACCGGCACTGATGCCTGGCTTGCCGGTTCCGCGCACCGCTACAGGCGGAACGGCCAAAGCATGAGGCCGAGGAGCCAGGCGATGATCTCGAAGGCATGAATGATCACGACAATCAGGTCGGAGGCAAACCACCAGATCACCACGGCCGCAGCGGCAACGGCCAGAAGGGACAGGATCCACGCCACGAACTGCTTCTGGAGCGTATCGATCAGGGACCTGCCGTCGGCCATAGCAATCTCATGAAAAAGAAGGGGTCTA
This sequence comes from Methyloceanibacter methanicus, assembly GCF_001723285.1. GTDB lineage: Bacteria > Pseudomonadota > Alphaproteobacteria > Rhizobiales > Methyloligellaceae > Methyloceanibacter > Methyloceanibacter methanicus. Next base: position 331,706 of record NZ_LPWG01000012.1, read on the forward strand.
TGCCATGGGCCGGAGCCGCCCCAGCACCGCGCTCTATCGTCGACGGAGGCCTAGCGCGCTTTCGTGACGAAGGCACGGCAGGCGATGTGGTCGACGGACTCGAACTCAACGCGCACATGGATGTAGCCGTCGGGCGTCGACGCCAGGCCGGCGGAGCAGGGGCCCAACGTGCCGCGCCAATTCGAAACCACGTCTCGATAGGCGACTTGGAGCCGCTTGGTCAAGTTGGGGCTGAGAATGCGGACGGAGATCGCCAACGCCCGCTCGTATTGCGGCGGCGAACGACGGGCCTCCTAGCGCTTGGACGTCGGATAAAAAGATGGTGGAAACTGCGCGAAGCCACCAGGGATCGCACCGGACCGGAACGCAAGCACGGGCTTTTTTGCCGACGTCCGTCTCACGGCCCCAAAAGGAGAAGCCGCATCCTCAGGGAGCGCTCCGGTGCACGCTCGACGGCCGACGCGCAACATGGTTGAATACCCGTCTAGGCTGTAAAGGGGGGGGTCCCATGGGACGGTATGTCGGTCTGATCGCCTTGTGCCTGGGCCTTGGTCTGCATGCGGCCCACGCCAAAGGCTACCGCTGGACCGCCACGAGTACCACGTCGATGGCCATCACCGGGAACATCGTCGTCTCTGCCAACAGAATACAATTCGGAAATGGCGCAGCAGTTGGGCTTAATTCAACAGGCGTGCGCGGGGTGTTCACCTTGCATCCGCCCGGCGTCAATCCGGTTTTGCTCCACGGAAACCGTCTCTGTGGTGACGAGCCGCCGACCTACCTGACGATCGAGCAAGCGGGCCGTTCGCTCGCGCTCTATGTCTACAACGGTTCGATCATGCCCGGCTCGCCCGGTGCGGATATGTGCGCGAGCTATCGCTACGAGCGTTAGATCGGCCCCCGACGGTCCACGCATTAGCCGCAAGCCGGCGGCCTCTCTCAGCCGAGCGGCGGATTATCCAAAACGAACGAACACTTAGAGGGGGTTTTGGTGAGCGCGCTGGGACTCGAACCCAGGACCCTCTGATTAAAAGTCAGATGCTCTACCGGCTGAGCTACGCGCTCCCACCAAGCCGTTCATATGGAGCGGGAGGCGGGGGGAGGTCAACACGGAAGGGGCCCGTTTCGCCGAATCTTTCGCCGCAGGCGCGGGGGCCTGCCTGCCGGCCTTGCGAAATTGGCCTATTCATCGGCCCCCGCCATTCAGTATGGTCCCGTCCGGCGCCGCACGCTGGAGGCCAAGAAGCTGGGGGCCAAGAACAAGAAATCCGGGGGGACGAATCATGGCGACCAGGGCAAGGACGGGCAGTCCGTGGCGATTCTGGCCGCGGCTCTTGCTGATTATTCCGCTTGCGCTGGTGGCCTGGGTTCCCTTCTACAACCGGATTGAGCCCACGCTGCTCGGCGTTCCGTTCTTCTACTGGTACCAGCTCGCCGCCATCATCGCCGGTGCCGTGGTGGTCATGGGGGTCTACTACCTCGACCGGCGCCAGACCGTCGCAGCGGAGCGGCGCGCCCGCGCCGGCGGCAGCACAGACGAGGGCGACACGGACGAGGGCGCCGGTTCCGGAGCGCGCCCGTGAGTTTCGATGTTACCGCGACGATCGTCTTTGTCGGGCTGTTCCTGTTCGTCACCTGGGTCGGTTTCGTCGCCGCCCATTGGCGTAAAGCGGATCTCGATCAGCTCCATGAGTGGGGCCTGGGCGGGCGCCGCTTCGGCACCATCGTCACCTGGTTTCTGCTGGGGGGCGACCTCTATACGGCCTACACCTTCATCGCGGTGCCGGCGCTCGTCTACGGCGTCGGCGCGATGGGCTTCTTCGCCGTGCCCTATACGATCCTGATCTACCCGATCCTGTTCCTGGTGTTTCCGCGGCTATGGGTGATCGCCAGGAGAGAGGGATTCGTCACCGCGGCGGACTATATCCGCTTCCGGTTCAATTCCAGGGCCTTGCGCTTGCGGGTCGCGCTCACGGGTTTGATCGCGACCATGCCCTATATCGCGCTTCAGCTGGTGGGCATGGAAGTGGTGATCGGGGCTCTCGGCTTCTCCACCGAAGGCTTCACCGGCCACATACCGCTGATCATCGCCTTCCTCATCCTCGCCGCGTTCACCTATACGAGCGGCCTGCGCGCACCGGCGCTGATTGCCATCGTGAAGGACATGCTGATCTTCATCACGATCTTCGCTGCAATCGTGATTATCCCAGCAAAACTCGGTGGTTACGGGGCGATCTTCGAAGCCGTTCCAAAGGCCAAGCTGACCCTTTCGCCGCCCGCCGGCAACTCGCTCGGGAACTACAGTGCGTATATCACGCTTGCGCTCGGCTCCGCCTTGGCCCTCTTCCTGTATCCGCATTCGATGACGGGAATCCTGAGCGCCTCCAGCGGCCATGTGATCCGGCGCAATGCCGCGGCGCTCTCCGCGTATTCCTTCGTGCTGGGACTGATCGCGTTGCTGGGCTACATGGCGATCGCGGCCGGTGTCGGCGAGAACCCGCTTCACGCCGGCGGCTTCGAACGCTACGGCGCCAATTTCGCCGTGCCGGCGCTCTTTCTCGACATGTTCCCAAGCTGGTTCGTGGGCGTCGCATTTGCGGCCGTGGCCATCGGCGCACTTGTGCCCGCCGCGATCATGTCCATCGCCTGCGCGAACCTGTTCACGCGCAATCTCTACAAGGAATACTGGCGCCCCGACTGTAGCGATGCGGAAGAAGCGCGCGTGGCGAAGATCGTGTCGCTTATCGTGAAGGTGGGCGCCGTCGTCTTCATCCTGGCGATCCCCCAGAGCTATGCGATTCAGCTCCAGCTCCTTGGCGGCATCTGGATCATCCAGTTGCTGCCGCCGATTCTGCTGGGACTGTTCACGCGCGGGTTCCATGCCCATGCGCTGCTGCTGGGCTGGGCCGCCGGGACCGCGGTCGGCACCTACATGGCGGCGACGCGGGGCTTCGTGTCGTCGATCTATCCGCTCGAGGTCCTGGGCCTCACGGTGCCGGGCTACGCGGCGCTCTATTCGGTCCTCGTGAACTTTCTCGTAGCCATGGCGTTAAGCCCCGTGCTGGATCGCGTTTGGCCCCGGCGGGAACCGCTCGACCAGCGCTCGAATCGCCGATAGGCTCCGGTGCACTGACTGTCTCTTCGCCCCCGGGGCGGGGATCGCGGCAGCCATAGGGAGGGATCGTCATGGCACAACACAACCCGCAAAGCCGGTCGTACTTGCTCATCGTCCTGGTGGCGATTGCCGTCTGCTTTGTGATCGCGTTGTTCGTTCTTGGCGGGGGCGACAGCGACACGCACACCGCGGCGGACCAAATGGGCGAGCACGAGGCGCAGTCTTCGGAGCCGGCCCATGAGGAAGACATGTCGGTAGAGGACGCGCGGTCCGAAGCTGAGATGCGCGGTGGCGCGGAGATGACCGACGATGTGTCTCCGCCCGACGAGATGGTCGACGAACCGCTGCTGGACGAGACGCCGGCGCCTGAGATGCCGTCTGCGCCCGAAACGGAGACGCCTGCGCAGAATCCTTAAGCGCGGCGAGATATGGCGCGGATTGGGACCGGCTGGGAAGGGCGTGAGCCTGCGGCTGCGGGCTTCGTCTGGCCCGTTTTCGACAGGCCAAAAGGAAGAGCCCCGGCGCGGGGAGTGCCGAGGCTCGTACGCATTACACAGAACGCACTACCTGCCCAGACCGAACTCAACTGGGCAGGGGAAGCATGCCCAGTTCCTATGGCAGTTCTGTGACGATTCGTTGTCAGTTAGCTTAATAACCACAAAGATTTGCGCCGGGAATCTCAACCCGTTTGATGGCCCTGGCAGGCGGTGCAACGGCCCGGAATCCGGGGGCCTGAGGGCCCCGTGGCAGGGGCATGACGCGGCGCATCTTGTGCCAAGGGATGCCGCATGCAAAATGCGTGATGCGTATTGGAAATCCTGCACAAGGATAGTGACATGCGGTGGCGTGACCAACGGCAGAGCCAAAATGTGGAAGATCGGCGGGGCAGCGGCCGCGGCGCCTCAGATTTCCATTTCCCGGCGGCGGCGGCGGGATGCGCTTCCCCTCGAGCGGCGGCGGAAAGCGAGGCGGCGGCATCGGCTTGCTCGGCCTTCTGGTGATCCTTGGCCTGGTCCTCTTCTTCGGCATCAATCCCGGGACCCTGATGCACGAATCTGGGCCGACCGGCGGGAGCGGGGCAGGGTTCCCGGATATCCGCTTGCCGCAGCCGCAGGGGCCGCAGACCACGAATTTCCCTGCGCCGGGCCACCCGGGCCAGATCGGCAGGCCGCAATCGTCCAGCGAAGACGATCTCGGGAAGTTCGTCGCCGTGGTCCTCGGCACCACGGAGGACGTCTGGAACAAGGTTTTCGGGCAGCTTGGCGCGCGATACCGCGAGCCGCGCCTTGTTCTCTTCGACGGCGCGGTTCGCTCGGCCTGCGGGACCGGCATGGCCGCCATGGGCCCCTTCTACTGCCCGGCGGACGAGAAGGTTTACATCGACCTCGACTTCTACCGTGAACTGAAGAACAAATTCCGCGCGCCGGGCGACTTCGCCCAGGCTTATGTCATCGCCCATGAGGTAGGACACCACGTGCAGAAAGTGCTCGGGATCGCCGACAAGGTCGAAGCCGCGAAGCGGCGCATGGGGCGGAGAGGCGGCAACGCCTTGCAGGTCCGCATGGAGCTACAGGCGGATTGCTTCGCCGGCGTGTGGGCCCACCAAATGCAGGCAGACAAGGGCCTCATCGAGCCGGGCGACATCGACGAGGCGCTACAGGCGGCGAGCGCAATCGGCGACGATCGCATTCAACGGCAGACCCAAGGATATGTCGTGCCGGATTCGTTCACCCATGGTTCCTCGGAGCAACGGGTGCGCTGGTTCCGCCGAGGCTTCCAGAGTGGCCAACTGCAATCCTGCGATACGTTCAATACGGATCAACTCTAAATCGCATCGAGGCATAATGCCTCGTGCTTAATGTGGTGCGCCGGTACCGAATCCGGCGTAGGCTGCGCTTTCTGAGCAGGGTCAGTCAGGTGCGGTCCGTCTTTGGACCCAATATAACGATAAGCGGGGGCCAGTTTGGGGATATCCCGGTGTTTTGCGGCCGCAGCGGTCATCGCTGTGACAGCCGGCGGCAGTCCATTTGCGGTTGCTGCAGACAACGAAGTGGTTCTTGGGACAACGGTGCCATTGTCCGGCGCCAACAAGCGTAGCGGCATCGACAGCAAAAACGGATACGAGCTTGCCATTCGCCGCATCAACGAAAGAGGCGGCGTCGATATCGACGGAAAGCGATATCGCCTGACGGTGCGCTATTACGACGACAGCTCCGATCCGTTGCGGGCGCAGGAGTTGACCGATCGGCTGATCCGAAAAGACGGCGTGAAATTCATCCTCGGGCCCTATCACGCGGGCCAGAACCGTGCGGTGCTGACGACAGTCGAGCGCAATCGTCTGCCCATGATCGACGCGCACTCGGTCGCGCGGGAGCAGGAGTCCCGGCGCAACAACTACGCCTTCGCCATCGCCGCCTCGCCGGATCAGTACTTCACGTCCGCGCTCGAAATCGCCGCGGCCTTCAGCAAGAAATTGGGCAAAGCGGCAAACGACCTGCGGATCGGCATGGCCACGCAAGACGACGCGTTCTCCCGGCAGGTGCGTGCCGGCGTGCTGTCCGATGTGCGGCGCCTCGGAATCGCGTGCATCATCGACGATCAGTTGCCGGAGAATTTCGCCGACATGTCCGCGACGCTCGACAAGGTCAAGGCTCTCAAGCCGGACATGTTCCTGGTGTCCGGTCATGAGAGCACCGCGATGTCGGCGGTGAGCCAAATCGAGGAGTCCGGGGCCAGCGTCCCAATGGTCGCGGTCACCCATTGCCAGACAGCACGCCTGACGCAAGCCAAACCAAAGTCTTCCGCCTTCGTCTTCTGTCCGGTGCAATGGGATCGGGCGGCGCAGCACGAGGGTGATCTGTTCGGGACGGGCGAGAATTTTGCGCGTCTGTTCGAGAAAGCCTATGGATACGAGCCGTCGTCGGTCTCGGCCCAGGCGGCGGCGGCCGTCTACGTCTTCGCCGATGCGTTCGCGCGGGCCCAAAGCCTCGAGCCCGAGAAAGTGCGCGACGCCATTTCCGCCACGGACCTTCAGACCTTCTTCGGACCGGTGAAGTTCAACGCGCAAGGCGTGAACAGCGAGAAATCGGTGATGCTCACGCAAATCATCGATGGCGAATACGTTCTCGTCGCGCCCGGCAACTGGGCCGGGCGGGACCCGGTGATACCCAGGCCGAGCCGCTAGCAAACGTTATGTGTTCGACAAGCCCGTACGGCCGTGCGCGCACTTCGCCGCCGGTCCGCACGTCAGACGCGATCGCTTCCAACCCGGCGCGACCTAGAGGGCGTCGCCAGCGTAGACCGTCGCCGCGCAGGGCCGCTCCGCCCGCTTGAACAGGGAGCAGGCGCCTTCCGCATCCTGGGCGTTGGCGAAGGGCCCAGCGATCAGGCGCCATCGATTGTCGGGTGCGCGAACCCGCCTCGGCTGCAGGCCGGCGACCAGAGCCGCATGCTTCGTCAGATACTCCCGCCACAGCGGCCGTAGCTCATCGCGCTTGGCGACGCTGCCGATCTCGATGCCGTAGCGCGTGGAGCCGTCATTGGCGGCAGGGGGCAGGGTGACCGGATCGAGGGCCGCGATTTCCGCCGGCTCCTGGGTCTCCTCCGTCTCGGTGGCGGGCTCCGCCACGGGCAGCGGAGCGGCGGTTACGACCGGCTCAGGTGGCTCGGGAGCGGCCGGAGGAGTCTCGGCGACCACGGGTGCGGGCTCAGGCTCAGGTGCGGGCGTCGGTGCGGGCACTGGCGGGGCCGGTGGGGCCATGACGACCGGTGCGGGTTCGGGGGCCGGTTCTGGCGCCTCTGCGGCGGCCGGCGCAGCGACAGGCTCCGGTTCGGGTTCTGGCGGCGGCGGGCCGATACGACGGGCGCGATCTTGGGCAGGGGCTCCAGCTTGGGCATTGCGCGCGGCGGCGACGTGGAGACCGAGTTCGACGGCGGCAGCTTTGCCGCCGGCCCGATGAAATTCTCGATCGGCCGGAGCCGCTCGTCCAGAACGGCCAATTGCTTCGAGAGCGTCTGGAGGTTGCCGTCGATGACGGCCAATTGCTCCGCTGAAAGGCCTGCGGGCGCGGCCGCCGCAACCTGGGCCGGTGCAGCCGAAGACGGAGCTGCGGGCGCTGCCATGCGGGCCGCTTGGCCTCCGGCCGCGGAGGGGTCGGCGATGAGGGTGAAGAGGTAGTAGGCCGACAGCCCCCCAAGCGCGATCCACAGGATGGAGAACACGGTCCGGGCATTGCCAGGTCCGCCAACTCGCCGTCGTGCCATGGGAGTAACCTCCTGTCGCGCGGTGCCGGCAGCGGAACCCGCCCAGCACACGCGGTCAAATCGTTAAGCCGTTGCCATGATTTGGGAGATTACTCGCTTCGTCCACAGGGTCAATTTTTCCCGCGCCGCGACGGATTTGTGCGCACAGATCGCGTCCGGCCCGGTGGCCCTCGCCGCCGCTTTGGACTAGACAGGGCGCGAAGTCTTAACACTGGGCGGGTACCGTTCGTAGCCCCCCGGAAGCGCAGAGGGATCTTCGAAATCAGATGACACAGGCTCTCGCCGTCGTCCTTGCCGCGGGCAAGGGCACCAGGATGAAGTCGGACCTGCCAAAGGTGCTCCATCGCTTGGCCGGCGCGCCCATGCTTGCCCATGTTCTGCGGACGGCGCCGCGGCGGGGATTTCGCGTGCGGCCCTCGTCGTCGGTCCCGGCATGGAGGCCGTGGGCGAGGCCGGGCTGGCTGTCGTCCCCGGGGCCGGAGGTCTTCGTGCAAACCGATCAACTGGGAACCGCCGATGCGGTCAAGGCGGCTGCGCCTGCCTTTGAGGCGGGCGACGGTCCGGTGCTCGTCCTGTACGGCGACACGCCGCTCCTGCGGCCCGAGACCCTGAAAGCGGTTCTGGGCGAGCTCGAGGCGGGGGCCGACCTCGTCGTGATCGGGTTCGATGCCGCCGAGCCCACGGGCTACGGCCGTCTCCTCTTCGACGATAAGAGCCGCCTTGCGGGCATTCGCGAAGAAAAGGACGCGACGCCCGCCGAGCGGGCGCTGACGCTGTGTAATTCCGGCATCATGGCTTTCCGCTCCAGCGCGGCCCTCTCGGGGCTTCTGTCGCGGATCGGCAACGACAACGCCAAGGGCGAGTACTATCTCACCGACGCGGTCGCGTTGGCCTATGGGGACGGACTTCAGACGCGCGTCGTGCTGTCCAACGCCGAGGAGGTCCTCGGCGTCAATTCCCGGTCGGAGCTTGCCGTCGCGGAGGGGCTGATGCAGCAGCGGTTGCGGGCAGCCGTCATGGAGGGCGGCACGACCTTGGTCGCGCCGGACACGGTGTTCCTGAGCTACGACACGGTCATCGGCCGTGACGTGGTCATCGAGCCGAATGTCGTCATCGCGCCGGGCGTCACCATCGAGGACGGCGTGACGATCCGGGGCTTCTGCCATTTCGAACAGGCGCGTATCGGCGCGCGCGCGACCGTGGGGCCGTTCGCGCGGCTGCGGCCTGGCGCGGAGCTGGCGCCGGGCGCGCATGTGGGCAATTTCGTGGAGATCAAGAACGCCAAGGTCGCCGAAGGCGCGAAGGTTAACCATCTGACCTATATCGGCGATGCGAGCATCGGGCCGAACGCTAATATCGGGGCCGGCACCATCACCTGCAATTACGATGGCTTTTCGAAGCATCGCACCGAGATCGGCGCGGACGCCTTCATCGGATCGAACAGTTCGCTCGTGGCGCCGGTCAAGATCGGCGACGGGGCCTATGTCGGGTCCGGCAGTGTCATTTCCAAAGACGTGCCCGACGATGCCTTGGCGCTCACACGGGCAAAGCAGGAAGAGCGCGCCGGATGGGCGGCGAAGGTTCGGGAGCGGCGGACCCGGGACACGTCCAAATAGGATCGCGGCCGAAGACGCAGCGGTATTTCCCGCAATAAAGCGATACAGCTCGTGAGTTGCGATGGCCCGCAGGCATGGCCAAGACTCAAGGCCCATGACGATGCGTAGGACGAAGAGGGAGGGCGCGATGTGCGGAATTGTTGGCGTCCTCGGAAAGGGACCGGTCGCCGAGTTGCTGGTCGATGCGCTGAAGCGCCTCGAATACCGCGGCTACGATTCGACTGGCGTCGCCACGGTCGGCGCTGACCGCATCGAGCGGCGCCGGGCCGAGGGAAAGCTGCGCAATCTCGAATCGCTGCTCGCCACCGAGCCGTTGTCGGGCGATGCGGGGATCGGCCACACGCGCTGGGCGACCCATGGCAAACCGAGCGAAGCCAACGCCCATCCGCACATGACCGACGATGTGGCCGTGGTCCATAACGGCATCATCGAGAACTTTCGCGAGTTGAAGGCCGAGCTCGAAGCGGAAGGTGCCCCGTTCACGTCCGACACGGACACGGAGGTGATCGCCCATCTCATCACGCGCGAACTGCGCGCCGGCAAGGATCCCATCGCGGCGGTCCGTAAGGTTCTCTCCCATCTCCAAGGCGCGTTCGCGCTGGCGATGATCTTCAAGGGATACGACGACCTCATGGTTGCCGCGCGGCAGGGCAGCCCCTTGGCCATCGGCTACGGCGACGGGGAGATGTTCGTCGGTTCCGATGCGATCGCGCTCGCGCCCTTCACCGACGATGTCGCCTATCTGGAAGACGGCGACTGGGCCGTGATCACGCGGGAGGGTGTGACGATCCACGGCCGCGACGGCTCTGTCGTCGACCGTACCGTCGTGAAGTCCCATGCCGCCGGGCTCATGGTGGACAAGGGCAATTTCCGCCACTTCATGGCGAAGGAAATTCACGAGCAGCCGGAAGTCGTGGGCCACACGCTCGCGCACTATCTCGACATTGCGAATTACCGCGTCGCGCTCCCGGACTTGCCGTTCGATTTCGCCGATGTGGGCCGCCTGTCCCTGTCCGCGTGCGGCACTGCCTTTTATGCGTGCTTCGTTGCCAAGTACTGGTTCGAGCGCTGGGCCAAGCTGCCGGTCGACGTGGATATCGCCTCGGAGTTCCGCTATCGCGAGGTCGCGATGGAGCCGGGTGGGGCGGCTCTGTTCGTCTCCCAGTCCGGCGAGACGGCCGACACGCTGGCCTCGCTCCGCTATTGCCGGGCCCAGAACCAGCACGTCCTGTCCGTGGTCAATGTACGCGAATCCTCGATTGCCCGGGAGTCGGACGGGGTCTTGCCGACGCTCGGCGGTCCGGAGGTCGGTGTGGCGTCCACCAAGGCCTTCACCTGCCAGCTCACTGTGCTGGCGTGCCTCGCCATCGCGGCGGGCAAGGCGCGCGGAACCATCGGCCCTGAACTTGAGACCGAGCTGGTCAAGGCGCTGGTCGAGGTGCCGCGTCACATGGCCGAAATTCTGCGGGACGAGTCCCTTACGAAGACCTGGGCGCACAGCCTGTCGAAGGCCCGCGACGTCCTTTATCTCGGCCGGGGGACGAGCTATCCGATCGCCCTTGAAGGGGCGCTCAAGCTCAAGGAAATCTCCTACATTCACGCGGAGGGCTATGCCGCCGGTGAGTTGAAGCACGGCCCGATCGCACTGATCGACGAGAGCGTGCCGGTCATCGTGATCGCGCCCCAGGACGAGCTCTTCGACAAGACGGTCTCCAACATGCAGGAAGTCGCGGCCCGCGAGGGCAAGATCATCCTCGTCAGCGATGCCAATCCGGCTAGCGTGGGCTGCGCCGTCCAGACGGCCTTGCCGGTGCCGACCGTCCACAGGTTCGTATCGCCGCTGGTCTATGCGGTCCCGATTCAGCTGATCGCGTATTACACGGCCGTCTTCATGGGAACCGACGTGGATCAGCCCCGAAACCTCGCAAAGTCGGTAACGGTAGAGTAGTCTCTAGCCTCGGATTTGCCTGATTTCTTTGTTTGAGCAAAGGCATGGCGGAATATCAGCACACCGTCCGGCCGCGCCGCATGGGCGGCGTCGGGCAATTCTTCCGGCTTCGCCCCGCGCTCGGGCTGGCCTTGGGACTGGCGTGTGCCGCCGCCGTTCTGCCCGGGTCCGCGGTGGGGCAGGACATCGGCCTGCGTCGCGGTGAGGCCTCGCTGAACGCGGGGCAGTTCCAGGACGCCGCGCGCCAGCTTTCCGCGACCGTGAACGACAAGGACGCCACGATCAACCAGGTGGCACAAGCTCTCTATCTGCGGGGCATCGCCTACCGCCGGGCCGGCTATCCGGGCCAGGCTGCGGCGGATCTCGGCGCGGCTCTGTGGCTCGGACTTCCGTCGTCGGACAAGGCGCGGGCCTATGTGAACAAGGGGCTGGCCTTTCAGGCCGCCGGGATGGAGAGCCAGGGCGCGTCCGCCATGGCGCAGGCCCGGCGCTATTCGAGCGCCAGCACGGTGCAGAAGCTGATCGCGCAGGACGGCGGCGTGGGGCCGGTCACCAGTGCCGGCGTCGCGAGTTACATCCCGAGCGTCCCCAGCCCTGGCGACGTGTGGGACAAGGTCGTGCCGAGCTTCGGCGCGCCAAAGACGGCGGCGCAGCCCGAGGGCGGGGCAGCCCCTGCTGAGAACACCAGCGTCTGGAACAAGATCGTGCCGAGCTTCGGGTCATCCGATACAGCGGCTCAGGGTGCGGCTGCCCCCGCTGGCGAGGCTGCCTCGACCACGGCGGCTGCCCCACGGGCGGCGCCGACCTCGGGCTGGGATGCCTCGGTCAGCGAAGGCTCGGGCGGCAATGCCGTCAGCCGCTGGTGGGGCTCGATCGCCGGCGGCGGAGAGTCCACGACGACGCAAACCGCGCCGGGCCAGGCCACGCAGAGCGCGCCGGCGGCGAACACGACCACGGCCACACGGTCTTCGGCGGCATCCTCCGCGGCGGCACAGCCCCAGGCGACGCCTTCAACGGGGTGGAATACCTCCGTGAGTGAGGGTGAGGGTGGAAGCCCGGTGAAGCAATGGTGGAATTCGGTCACAGGCAGCGGTCAATAGACCCCAAAAGGCGTGCATTCTCTTCGATCCATAGACAGGTTATGACTTTCATCCCAATAGGCGCCTTCCGAGCAAAGCGACGTGATCCGATGGGTCGAAGCCGCAAATGGCACTTGTAAGCGCTGACATGTTCGGCCATGCGTCACGTTCGGGCCTGGTTCATATATTCAGTATTGCCTAGCCCCGGCATGCCGTAGTTCCCTCATTTTGGACATTTCCCTAAGCCACACCCAACGATGACCAATTCAGACGACAAGAACACGGACCAGAACCCGAGCGCCACGATCCTGACTTTCCGGGTTTGGAAGAGGACGATCACAGCCTATTCGGCGCGCTGGAGCCAACCTCGTCGCACTTCCTTGCGCGGCTCCGAGGCTATTTCCTCACGGGCCTCATCATCGTCGGCCCCGTGGCGATCACCATCTATGTGGTGTGGTGGTTCATCAACCTGGTCGACGGCTGGATAAAGCCGCTCATCCCGAACTCCTACCTGCCGGACAATTTCTTGCCCTTCAACGTGCCGGGGGTGGGTCTCGTCTTCGGCATTGTCGGCCTGATGCTCATCGGGGCCTTGGCCGCAAATCTGTTCGGGCGGACCATCGTCAGCTACGGCGTCATCCTGCTGGACCGGATGCCGGTGGTGCGCGGCGTGTATCGCCTGCTGAAGCAGATCTTCACCACGGTCTTCTCCAAGCAGGGAACCTCGTTCAAGCGCGTCGGCCTCATCGAGTTCCCGCGGCGCGGGCTCTACGTGCTCGTGTTCGTGTCCGGCGATCCGCCGGGCGAAGTGAAGGATAAGCTCGACAACGGCGAGCTGATGACCGTGTTCATGCCGAATGCGCCCAACCCCACGACCGGGTTCGTCATGTTCATGCCCGCCAAGGACGTGATCCTGCTCGATATGCCGATCGACGACGCCGCCAAGCTCGTGATTTCCGCCGGACTCGTGGCGCCGAAGCAGAGCAAGCTGAAGCAGCTTGCCGAAGAGGCGAAGAAGAAGTCCGCCCGGCCGGACACGATGCCGCCCAAGGAAGAAGAGACCGCCGCTTAGGATGGTCTCTCGTCGCAGACGCGGGACCGCAGTGCTTTGCGGCTACTCGGCCGCGGCCTTGGTCACGGGCGGGGGCGCCCAGGAGCCTTTTCCCGCCGGCAGGATCGACGGCGCCTCGGTCTTCGGCCAGTAGAGCCGCATGACGAGATAGATCGGCCCGTCCGGTGCTGGGAGCCAGTTGGACTCCTTCTCGGCGCCAGGGGATTTGTTCTGGATATACAGCGTCAGCGAGCCGTCATCGTTCGTTTTGAGGTCGGGCAACATCGGCGAGTTGATGAGATAGCGGTCGATCGGGTTCTTGATCAGGAGCTGCGTCTTGCCGTCGTACATGGTCACGGACCAGAACGCATTGACGGGCGGCATTTCACCCTTGGCGAAGGTGAGCGTGTAGTTGGCTTCGCTCCCGTCGAGCGGTTTTCCGTCGCCATCGTGACGCGTCAATGGATAGGTCGCCTCGACGGAGTCGTTGCCGTAGATGCCGCCCTTGGCGCCGGCGGCACGCTTCAGCCAATCGCCGTCGTAGAAGGCTTGGTTCCCGAACCACGAGCCGATCTTCCAGCCGTTGATATCCTCGACGCCGGAGGCGAGATACGCGTCGACCTTCTTGTCGCCTTCCTTCATGCCGAGACCGATCTCAAGCCGGTGGCCGAGGGGCATGTCGCTGAACTTGAAGTTCTTGCCGCGCCCGACACCGATCTTGGCGAGCTTGGCTCGGATGTCCTTCTCGTTCTCCGCGGGCGGCGCGAATTGCAGGGCGAAGTCGAGATACTCGAAAAAATTGCTCTTCGTCAGGTCCTTGTCGATCTTCGGAAAGTCGATCTTAGGCGCCGGCGCGGCGCGGCCGTTCCGAGAAACGCATGCAAGGGCTCGGCCTTGTAGCCGGCCTGGACCTTCTTGACGTTGTCGATATCGGCGGGATCGAAGAGTTGGGTTCGGAAGATGGTCAGCCCGAACTGCGTCGAGGACCGGAAGACCTTCTTGATGCCTTTCGGCGCCTCGCCCTGCCAATCGGGCCCGACCACCATGTAGCTGCCCGGCTCGTTGCCCGTGGCCCTGCTGCCGATGTAGCCGTAATTGTAGGTGTTGCCGTCGATGAGCTGGACCGAGTAGTAGCGCTTCTTCTCGACCGCCGGCACCGAAATGATCATGGGCTCGGCGCGCAGATCCAGCCAGAGCATGGAGTAGGGCGTGTCGCTGTTCGGCGTGACGACCGCCGTGTCCTTGTAGGTGAAGACCTGGGAGTCGTTGGCGATTTTGTTGAATGGCCCTTTGTATTGGCCCGAGTTCTTGTCGATGACGAACTCGTACTGCACCGCGTAGTTCATGACGATGGGAAGGCCGTAGATGAACCCTTCCTCGGCGATGTCCTTTGCCTCCGAGATACTCGGCCAGTCCTCCGCTTTCGCGGGCACCGCTGACAAGAGCAGCGAAGCCCCCAATGCGATCGTGGCCAGTTTCGTCAGGGATGTCTTCCGGCACATGTGCAGAACTCCTTTTGTCCACGCGCCACGCGCGATCCGAAGAGTGGGGCTGCCGACGCTAGCGAGAGGATGCGGTCCTGCCAAGCGCGGAGGGCGGCCGGGCGAGAAAGGGCGCGGGGGGCAGGACGTTCCCCCCGCGCGACCTCGAAGCGCCGTGTGCGGTGAGGTGCGACTAATAGAGGTCGCGGCCGGCGTCTTCGGCGGTTCCGATCGGATCGACCTCTTCGTCGGTCGGCGTCGTGGTCTCCTTGAAGGCATCCTCCAGCTTCTCCATGAAGGTCTCGTCCTTCTTGGAGTCTGCGGCGGAGTCCGCGCTCGTCCCGGTTTCCTCGGTGGCATCCTCCTGTGCCTGGGTTGGCGCCGGGGCGATCCCGGCAGCCAGCATCAGCACAGCGGCGAAAAGCCCTGCGAACAATTTCGTCATTTCGATTTTCCCTCGAGAGCCTGATCCACGCGCTCTTACGCTCTGGCTACAGGCCGTGCTTCTTGGCTTCGGCTTCCTCCGCGGGCGTCAGCTCGCCGGCCTCTTCCAGGGCCTTGATGCATTCCGGAGAGAGCTCCTTGCCGTGCTGTCTCATGCAAAGCGCCAGCAACTGGGATCCGATGCCGTCTTGGTTGCAGTACAGCCGGTAGTCGTGGGCGCAGTACTTGGACTCCGCCGGTGTGGGCTCGGCGGCAAGCGCCGGGAGGGAGAACGCGCCGGTCAGGATGGCGGCAACGGCGAGAATGGATTTTGTCATGTGTTCCTCGATGAATGCGCATGCGGTTTGGACGATACGTCCGGGACTGGAGGCGTCTCAGTAAAGGACGGCCCGCCGGAAGTTCCGGCGCGCGACACCCGCGACGGACAGCGGTGTCAACGGCCGGCCGATGATGTCGATGAACACCGCGACCTCGGTGCCTTCGGCGGGCATCTCGCCTTCGATCACTTTGACGGTGTACGTGAGGGTGTCCTTGTCCAGGACGGGGTTCTGCAGTTCCACAACGGTTTGCTTCAGCGTCTTGCCGTCGAGAATGGAAACGTCTGCGTTCGGCGGATCGGACTTGAAGCTGTCCTCGCCTTCGCTCCAGAAGGGGATGAACCGCGCCGTTTCCATGTTGCCGGCGTAGCGCTCTGGACGGTCCGTGAAGAACAATGTCACCGGACTGACATTCTCAAGTTTCAACGTGCTCGTGTCTGAGTCGAACGTCATGCTCTTCGCGGTTTGCACGAACAGAAAGTCGGCCTTCTTCTCCTCCGACGCATTGGCTACGAAAATGCCAAGGAAGAGGAGCGTCATTGCCAGCGCGGCGAATGCCGCACCGTGGGCTCTCATCGTCATTGCGGGGGTTCCCTCTAGGATTGTAAGCGCGTGACCCTACGCGGCGGCTCGGCTATAAGTCTTGCCATCTGGTGCCAAAAGGAGCGGCCGCGAATGCTGCAGGACGGTTTTGCGCATAACCCGCGGACGCTGCTCCACATCGCGCCCTATCTGCGGAGCCGCTCGGTCCTTCCGAGCGACATTTTCAAACGCGCGGGCGTTTCCCCGTCCATGCTTCTCAACGGCAATGGCTGGGTGCCGCGCGATCTCTGCTTCACGCTCGGCAGCGAACTCTATGCCGCCACCGGAGAGCGCTTTCCCGGGGCCGATGTCGGGCGCATGTTCAAGCTCACCGATCTCGGCACGTGGGGGCGCGCGATCTGCGGTGCCCGCACGGTGCGCGAAGCTTGTGAGACAGCCGTGAACGGCATTGGCCTCATCCACCAAGGGACCGACTTGCGGTTTGAGGCCGGGGAGGAGCATGCGGTTCTCAGCTTGTCGTTCGCGGGCCGCACGACATCCGATCCGCAACAGCACGTCCTCGGCGCTCTTGCCGTTCTACGCGGCATCGCGCTGCTTGCGGGCGTACCCGATGCCGTCAGCGCGCAGTTCGTTCAGCCCTATCAGCGAGCGGGCGAACGGCTCGAGGAAACGTTCGGGCCCTCGCTTGCCTTCGCCTGCGACCGCGATGGGATCGTCATCGACCGCTCCATCCTGGATTTTCCTCTCCCTTCGTCCGATCGGGTGGCGCAAGCCGGAGATCCGGCCGAAACGGCCGAGCGACTGGGCGGCCTGGTGACGGAACTGTTACCCTATGGGGGCGTGTCCATCGACGGTGTCGCCCGCCTACTGCATTTGAGCCGGCGCACCTTGCAGCGCCGGCTCCGCGACTTCGGCTTTGCGTTTGAGGAACTTGTCGACGACGTCCGCCGTGTCGAAGCCATCCGCCGGGTCGCGCTCGGCGAGGAGTCCGCGATCGAGATCGCCTTCATGCTCGGCTACTCGGATCAGGCCCATTTCAGCCGCGCGTTCCGGCGCTGGACCGGACTGTCGCCGCGCGAGTACGCGCGCCGCGCCTAGCCCGCGCGCATCAGTTTGACCGCATCGTCCCGCTCGAACAGATAGAGCAAGAGCCGCAACCGCTCGCCGCGTTCGCCTTCCAGATGCGGCAGGTGCGACAGACACAGGCGCGCCTCGTCCCGCGCGGCCGCGAGCAGCTCTTGATGCTCGGGCAGCTGCGCAATGCGAAAACCAGGCAGTCCGCTCTGCCGCGTGCCCAAGACCTCGCCGCCGCCGCGCAGACGCAAATCCTCCTCGGCGATGACGAAGCCGTCCTCGGTCTCGCGCATGACGTTGAGCCGCTCGCGCGCGGTCTCGCCCAATGGCGCCTTGTAGAGAAGGAGGCACGAGGACTGCGCCGTGCCACGGCCGACGCGCCCGCGGAGCTGGTGGAGCTGCGCGAGGCCGAAACGTTCGGCATGTTCGATGATCATGACGGAAGCGTTGGGCACATCCACGCCCACCTCGATCACCGTCGTCGAAACCAGGATCGCCAGGTCGCCGTCCGCGAAGCGCGCCATCACGGCGTCCTTCTCTTTGCCGCTCAACTGGCCGTGGACCAGGCCCACCCGGTCGCCGAAGCGGCTGCGCAAATGCGCGAAGCGTTCCTCGGCCGCGGCGAGGTCCAGCACCTCGGATTCGCCGACGAGCGGGCAGACCCAATAGACCTGGGCGCCTCCGTCCACCGCGCGCGCGATCCCGTCCACGACCTCGTCGAGCCGCTCCGAGGGAATCGTCCGCGTCAGCACGGGCTTGCGTCCCGGCGGCTTCTCGTCGAGCCGGGATACGTCCAGGTCGCCATAGCTCGTCAGAAGCAAGGTGCGCGGTATGGGCGTCGCCGTCATGACCAGCAGTTCGGCGCCCGCGCCGGTGCCCTTGGCCTGGAGGGCCAGCCGCTGATGCACCCCGAAGCGGTGTTGCTCGTCGATGACCGCGAGGCCGAGATCCCGGAAGGCGATCGCTTCCTGAAACAGGGCATGGGTGCCGATCAGGATGTCGATCTCTCCCGCCTTGAGGGCCTCGAGGATGGCCAGCCGCTCCTTGCCGCGTTCTCGTCCCGTGAGCAGGCGGATGCGCAGAGCGGCGGGCGCGGCGAAGCGCGCGATGGTCTCGGAGTGCTGGCGGGCCAGCAGCTCGGTCGGGGCCATGAAGGCGGCCTGATGCCCGGCTTCGACGGCCGTCGCCATCGCCAGAAGCGCGACGATGGTCTTGCCGCTGCCCACGTCGCCTTGCAGCAAGCGCAACATATGCAGCGGATCGGCCATGTCCGCGTCGATCTCGGCGAGAGACCGGACTTGCGCACTGGTCAAGGCGAAGGGCAGGGCATCGACAATCGCTTTCCGCAAACGCCCTTCGGCTGTGATTGACCGTCCCGCGCGGCGCTTCAGAGACTGGCGCAGAATGGCGAGCGCGAGTTGATTGGCGAGAAGTTCGTCATAGGCCAGCCGTTGCCGCGCCGGGTTGGCGGGCAGGAGGTCGTCCTCGCTGCGGGGCGCATGCAAATCCTTGAGGCTCTCCGCGAAGGAGCCCCAATCGTTCTTTGCCACGAAGGCCCCATCGATCCATTCGGGCAGATCGGGGAGCGCGTTCAGCGCCCCCTGGACGGCCTTGCGCAGGCTCGTATTGGAGAGGCCGGCGGTCAGCGGATAGACCGGCTCGATGTCGGGCACGCCCGGGCCGCCTTCCACGGGCGCAACATGGTCCGGATGGGTCATCTGCAGCCGGCCGTCGTAGGATTCCAGCCGGCCCGAGATCACCCGGGTCTCGCCCACGGGCAGGAGACGTTCCAGATAGCGCCGGTCGGCCTTGAAATAGACGAGGTCGAGGGCGCTGGTCTCGTCTTCCACCAGGATACGATAGGGCGCCTTTCGGCCCTTGCGTGGCCCGCCGGGCCGATGTTCGGCCACGCGCACGGTCAGGGTCACGATCTGCCCGAGCGGGCTCGAAGCGATGGAGGGCGTGTGGGCCCGGTCGATGAGTCCCACGGGAAGGTGCCATAGGACGTCGATCAGCCGGGCATGGCCCCCCACGCGCGTCTCGCCCGGGACATTCCGGCTCCCGGCCTTGGGCACCAGGGCTTTGGGCGCTAAAAGCTTGTCCAGGAGCCCTTCGATTCGCGGGCCGACACCTTTCAGCGTGCGTACGGGCGTGAAGAGTGGATTGAGCCGGGCGGGGCGCATGAGCCTAGTCTAGCAAGCGATTCGTGGCGCCCTTGATATCCAATGGCGTGGCCTTGACATCGAAAGGGCCGCTCTGTCTAACGCAGCAACGAGGATTGGAAGCATGGATCATGTCGAGTGATCTCGGAATGCGCCGCCGCCGGGCCGTTTGGCGGGCTTCTCATAGAGGCACGAAGGAAATGGACTATCTGCTTGGCCGCTTCGCCGAGCAAGCCATCGACAGCATGAATGCCGATGAAATATCCGTCCTGGAGCGCCTGATCGAGATGCAGGACCCGGAGATCGAGTTGTCGGTCTATGAGGGCTATTCGCTGGGCGACAAGGATTTGGACACGCTGATCGCCCTGATCCGCGAATTCCACGATTTTCCCGGAGCCGGGCGATAGCCGTGTCCTTTGCGTAAACCCTGAGTGTCATGAGTCCCAAAGCGCCAATGCCATCCTTGCCTGTCGACCGCCTCTTGGGCGGACAGCGCGCCATCGCCGGCGGCGTCCCCGAGGCCTGGATGCGCTGCTGCTGGCCGAGTTGGCCCGGCATGCGGGCGCGCCCATCCTCCATGTGACGCGGGATGGCCACCGGCTTGCGACCCTCGAGGAGGCGATCGGGTTCTTCGCGCCCGATATACGCGTGCTGAGCTTCCCCGCTTGGGACAGCGTGCCCTATGACAGGGTCGGCCCCAACGCGGAGATCGTCGCAGATCGGATCGAAACCCTGTCGGCGCTCGCGGGCCGGGAGGAGGGCGACAAGACCCCGCTCGTCCTGCTGACGTCGGTCAACGCCGTCGTCCAGCGCGTGCCGCCGAAGAGCTTCATCGCGGCGTCGAGTTTGAGCCTCCGCGCCGGCAACGTCCTCAATATGGGAAAGCTTGTGGAGCGGCTGGAGACGGCCGGTTACGCCCGCGCCGGCACGGTGACCGATGCGGGGCAATATGCGGTCCGGGGCGGCATCCTCGATCTGTATCCGCCGGGCGGACAGCCCGTCCGGCTCGACTTCTTCGGCGATACGCTGGAGTCGATCCGCGCCTTCAATCCCGAAACGCAACGCACCGAATCCCGGATCGAGGCGATCGCGTTCCTGCCCATGAGCGAGGTGGCGCTGACGCCCGAGGTGCGCAGCGGTTTCCGCCAGCGCTACGTGGCGCTGTTCGGTCCGGTGACCGGAGACGATCCCCTTTACGAGGCGATCTCCGCGGGCCACCAGCATCAGGGCATGGAGCACTGGCTGCCGCTCTTCCACAATTCGCTCGACACGCTATTCGATTATCTGCCCGGCGCCGTCGTGACACTCGATCCGTTGTCGGACGATGCACGCGAGAGCCGGCTGGAACAGGTGGCCGATCACTACGACGCGCGCGCGGAAGCCCTGGAGCGGAAGGCGTTCGGCGCGCCGCCCTATCATCCGGTGCCGGCCGGCGCCATGTTCCTGACCGAAGCCGAGTGGCAGGACCGGCTGAAGGCCGCGCCCCATGTCATAGCCTTCGATACGTTCGAGCGGCCGCAAGCCGACGACATCGCCATCGTGTCTCTTGGCGGCAGGCAAGGACGATCCTTTGCGCCGGAACGCCAAACAGAAGGTGCCAATGTCTTCGACGCGGTCGTGGCCCATGCCAAGAAACTGATTGCCGCGAAGAAGATCGTGATCGTGGCCTGCTGGAGCGGGGGCGCGCGCGAACGGCTCGCCGCGCTCCTGGCGGAGCATGGCCTGGACAAGACGGTGCGCGTCGAGACCTTTCCGGACGCGGTCGCGGCACCCCACGATGCGGTGTCCGTGGCCGTGCTGCCGCTGGAGACCGGGTTCGAGGCGCCCGGCATCGCGGTCGTCGGCGAGCAGGACATTCTGGGCGACCGGCTGGTTCGCAAGCAGCGCAAGCCCAAGGCCTCCGACGCGCTGACCGAGGCTTCGAGCCTCGCGGTCGGCGACATCGTCGTGCACGCCGATCACGGCATCGGGCGCTTCGTGGGCCTGCGCACGATCGAGGCGGCGGGCGAGCCGCACGATTGCCTGGAGCTCCACTATCAAGGCAACGACAAGCTCTATCTGCCGGTCGAGAATATCGAGCTTCTGACCCGCTACGGTTCGGACGAGACCAGCGTCGTTCTCGACAAGCTCGGGGGCGTCGCCTGGCAGTCGCGCAAGGCCAAGCTGAAACAGCGCATCCGCGACATGGCCGAGAAACTCATCAAGGTGGCGGCCTTGCGGGAACTGCGCACCGCGCCGACACTCGCGCCTCCGGACGGCACCTACGAGGAGTTCGCCGCGCGCTTCCCGTACGAGGAGACCGAGGACCAGATGACCAGCATCAACGCGGTGCTGGACGATCTGGCGAGCGGACGGCCCATGGATCGCCTGGTCTGCGGCGATGTCGGTTTCGGCAAGACCGAAGTGGCGCTTCGAGCAAGCCTCGTGGCGGTCCTGGCGGGCAAGCAGGTGGCCGTGGTGGTGCCGACGACGCTCCTGGCCAGGCAGCACTTCAATACGTTCGAGGAGCGGTTCCGCGGCTTCCCGGTGCGCATCGCCCAAGCCTCGCGCCTCGTTTCGGGGAAGGAACTAAGCGCGACCAAGGAAGGGCTGAAGAAGGGCGATATCGACATCGTCATCGGCACCCATGCGCTGCTTGGCAAGTCGATCGCCTTCGCCGATCTCGGGCTCCTGATCATCGACGAGGAGCAGCATTTCGGCGTGAAGCACAAAGAGCGGCTGAAGGAGCTGCGCGAGGACGTGCACGTATTGACGCTGACCGCCACGCCCATTCCGCGCACGCTGCAGCTCGCCATGTCGGGCGTGCGGGAGATGTCGCTGATCGCGACCCCGCCCGTGGACCGGTTGGCGGTGCGCACCTATGTGGCCCCGTTCGATCCCATGACGCTGCGTGAGGCGCTTCTACGTGAACGGTTCCGGGGCGGGCAGACGTTCTTCGTGGTGCCGCGCATTTCCGATCTCGACGAGGCCGGCGCCTTCCTGCAGGAACACGTGCCGGAACTCAAGGTCGCACGGGCGCACGGGCAGATGAGCGCGAGCGAGCTCGACGACGTGATGAACGCGTTCTATGACCGGCAATACGACGTGCTGCTGTCCACCACGATCGTCGAGAGCGGGCTCGACATTCCCTCCGCCAACACGCTGATCGTCTATCGCGCGGACCGGTTCGGTCTCGCCCAGCTCTACCAGCTTCGGGGCCGCGTCGGCCGCTCCAAGATCCGCGCCTATGCCTATTTCACGATCCCCGTCGATGCGCGGATCACGCCGGCGGCCGAGAAGCGCCTGAAGGTGCTGCAATCGCTCGATACGCTGGGCGCGGGCTTCATCCTCGCCAGTCACGACCTCGACTTACGCGGTGCGGGCAATCTCCTTGGCGAAGAACAATCCGGCCATATCCGCGAGGTCGGCTTCGAGCTCTACCAGTCCATGTTGGAGGAGGCCGTCGCGGCCTTGAAGGACGGCAGCGGCGCGATGGTCGAGGATCAATGGAGCCCGCGCATCAATCTCGGAACGGCGGTGCTGATCCCGGAGGCGTACGTGCCCGATCTTCAGGTCCGGCTCGGGCTCTACCGGCGTCTGTCGGGCGTGGAGACCCAGGAGGCCATCGAGGCCTTCGCGGCCGAGCTGATCGACCGGTTCGGTCCGTTGCCGGACGAAGTGCGCCATCTCCTCGACGTGGTGGAGATCAAGGGGCTGTGCCGTCAGGCGGGCGTCGAGCAGATCGATGCGGGGCCCAAGGGCGCCGTCATCGCCTTCCGCAACAACACCTTCGCCAACCCAGAAGGCCTCATCCGCTTCATCAGCAAATATGCGCGTAAGGTAAAGCTGCAGCCGGACCACAAGCTGATCTTCTACGGCAACTGGCCGACGCCCGAGGACCGGCTCATCGGCGCGCGCGACTTCCTGAAAGAGCTCGCCAAGATCGCCGGCGCGGCCAAGGAAGCGGCTTAGGCGCGCGCAGCTAGACCTGCTTCAGGATCGCCTCGCGCAGCACGGCACCGCCGTCGTCGCGCGGAATTTCCGGAACCACGAGAAGCTTGTCCGGGAACTTGTAGGGCGCCACGCTCCGTTCGGCGAGGAAATCGTGCAGCGCCGCCAGCGAGACGCCGACGGAGGGCGCCGGCACGACGGCGGCGAAAATCCGGTCGCCCACCACGGGGTCGGGCAGTACGAACGCGGCTGCGTCGAGAAATTCGGGGAACGCCTGATAGAGCCCGTCGAGTTCGGACGCGGCAATCGTGAAGCCCCCATGATAGACGAGCTCGGGATCGCGGGAGACGACGAGGCGGCCATTGCGCGTTTCGCCATGCAGTCCCGTCTTGACGAACCCGTCGGCGTCACGCGCGGCGGGGCCGTGGGCGCGGCCGCGCGGAACCAGGGGCCCGCGAACGGAGATATCCTTGGCCGAGGTCTCGGTGCCGTTCGTCAGCCGGGTCTCGACAAATGCCGTCACGTCTGCGCCATCGGCGATCTCGAGGCGCCTGACGGGAGCGTGCCCCGGTCGGCCGGGTTGCCCGAGCGCTCGATCAGGCAGGCGAGATCGCCCAGCGGATAGAGATCGAGGCGCCCCGGTCGTCCGGAGGGCCGGACCCGGCGCGCTCGGCGAGCTTGGGTGCGGCCCAGACACGACCTACATGACGGAGCTTGCATTGCGGATCGGCGAAGACGCGATCCTCCGTGACGCGGTCCAGGACCGTGCCCGGGAGAGCGGTCGCGGTGGCGTCCGTGCTCAGGATCTGCTGCACGAGTACGTCGTAGTCGAACGGATCGTGCTGCACGAGCGCCGTGCCCCCGATCAGCCAGGGCGCGAGGCCGGCCGCGATGCTGACGGGGCCGGTGAGGGGATAGGGGTTCAACAGGATGTCGTGGCGGTCGAGGCCAAGCGCCATGACGCTCATCGCTCCTTGCAGCAGCAGATCGTCTTCGTGCCGGAAGAGGGGAACGAGGGGGGCGCCCGGGCGCGCGGTAAAGGTGACGAGCGCCGGACCCGTGCAGGCGCGGGGGGCGAAGCCGGGCGTAGGCCCGTCCAGGATGGCATCGTCCAGAGACGAGACCCCGTCGGGCAGGTCCGGACCGAAGCCCATCACGAAGCGTACGGAAAGCCGCGTGGCGGCCACGTCGCGCAAAAGTGCGGCCGGGCGGTCTCCGCCATACGTGGATATGCCGACCAGGCCCGCAGGCTCCAGCATGTCGCAGACCCGCGCGACCTCGGTGCGGCGCCACAGCATGGGGACGGCGGCAACGCTCAGCCCAGCCCGCCAGGCGCCCAACAGCGTCAACGGGGACTCGATCAGGTTCGGGAGCTGCACCGCAAGGCAGTCGCCCGGCATGAGGCCGAGTTGCTCGAAATACGCAGCCAGGGCGTCGACGGCCGCATCCGCGTCCCCATAGGACAGGCGCCTTGGCGCGGACGGGAGACTTGCCGCAGACGGGAGCCTCGATGCCGGTGGGACGAGGGAGCGGCGGTTCGGCGGGTCGAGCAGCGCCAGAGCCCCGGGCATCTGCCGGGCACGGCGGCGCAGCAGCCCCGCAGGCGTGATGCGGGCGCTGTCCTGAGGCCTTTCGTGCTGTGGCGCGGCTAGCGTGGTCATGGGCTTATGACATGGGTTCAAGACATGGGTTCAGATTCGGTCCTCGGTCGCTAGGGCTCTCGCGTCCCGTCGCCTGTGTCCCGATCCTTGTCGTACCACCAAGCGTCGATCTGGTAGCCGTAAAGCGGCGTTTCGTCCGGGCGTTTCAGCTTCGTCCAATACGCCACCCATTGCTCCGGGAGATAGAACAACGGGACCACGTAGTCACCGGACAGCAGGACCCGATCCAGCGCGCGCACGGCCGAGACGAAGTCCTCCCGCGTCTTGGCCCCGAGAATGGCCGCGATCATGGCGTCCACGGCTTCGCTCCGGACCCCGGCCAGGTTGAAGGACCCTTGGGTCTCGGCCGCCTTGCTGCCCCAGCGGAACGATTGCTCGTTGCCCGGGGACAGCGACGCGCCCCAATAGTTGGGGATCATGTCGAACTCGAAGGTCTGCTTGCGGCGTTCGTACTGCGCGGAGTCGACCTGCCGGATGCGCACGTCGATTCCCACCTGCTTCAGCGCGCCCGCATAGGTGAGCAGCAGGCGCTCCTGCGCACGGGTCCGCGCCAGGATCTCGAAGGTGAAGGGCTCGCCGGTCTCGGCATTGACGAGCGTGCCGTCCTTCAAGACATAGCCGGCCTCTCGCAGGAGCTCGAGCGCGGCGATGCGGCCCTCCCGGTTTTGGCCGGAGCCGTCGCTGGCCGCGAACGAGAAGGTCCCGTCCATGATCTCGGGCTTCACGGCGTCCGGGAAGGGCGCCAGAAGCGCGCGTTCCCTCGCGTCCGCCGGGCGCCCATGGGAGGACAGTTCGGACCGGGCGAAATAGCTCTGCGAATAGGCGAACAGGTCGTGATAGAGCGTTCGGTCGACCCATTTGTAGTCGAACAGGCGGATCAGGGCCTGACGCACGCGGGGATCGGCGAATTGCGGCCGGCGCGTGTTAAACACGAGGGCGGACATGCCCGCCGGCGTTTCGATGGGAAGCGCCTCCGTGACGACCTTTCCTGCGCGCAGCGCGGGGAAGTCGTAGCCTTCCGCCCACAGATTCGGCGAGAGTTCGTCGCGGATGTCCACAAGCCCGGACTTGAAGGCCTCGAAGAGCGAACTTGCATCCCGGAAATAGTCGACGCGGATCTCGTCGAAGTTATAGCGCCCGCGATTGACGGGTAGATCGCGCCCCCAATAGTCGGGGTTGCGCTTGTACGTGATGCTCTTGCCCGGATCGACCTCGTCCACGACATAGGGGCCGCTGCCGATGGGTGGAGCGAGCGTGGTCGCCTCGAAGGCTTCGGGCGTGAGGGCGTGACGCGGCAGAATGGGCATGAGCCCCATGATGAGCGGCATTTCCCGGTCGCCGGAGCCGTCGAAGGTGAAGCGCACGGAGCGGTCGCCCGTCTTTTCGACCTTTGTGACCTTCTTGTAGTAGGAGCGGTGATTGGGGCGCCCGCGGTCTCGCAGGACCGCATGGGAGAAGATGACGTCGTCCACGGTGATCGGCGTGCCGTCGGAGAATTTCGCGTCCCTGTGCAGATTGTACTCGACCCAGGACCGGTCCGGGGGCGTCTCGACCGTTTCGGCAATGAGGCCGTAAAGCGTGAAAGGCTCGTCGTAGGCCCGCGCCATCAGGGTCTCGTAGACATACTCGCGCATGCCGTCCGCAGACACGCCCTTGACGATGAAAGGGTTCAGGCTATCGAAGCTTCCTGCTTGGCGAACCGGGCGCGGCCGCCTTTGGGCGCATCGGGATTGACATAGGAAAAGTGCGTAAAATCAGCCTCAGCCCGGGGCTCGCCATGCATGGCCAGTCCGGCTTTCGGGTCCGCCAGGGCCCCGCCCGGCAAGAGCAGGAGACCCGCGGTCAGAAGCAAAATAGGGGCTTTCAACGATGACCTTGGATGGCTATAGATGCCAGCGTGTTACGCTATGTGGTTAAGGGTAACATTCCTGATCACGAATTCTTATGCCGGACCGAATCCTTCCCCAGTCTAATCCATTGGAAGGCAGAGAGTACGGCAAGCCCGAGTCAGCGGTCATTAGCCACGCCCGCGCCGCATTTCGGGTATTGACCCTAGTTTTGAAGAACGGGCACCGATTTGGGCAGGCAGGCCTTTGCAAGCCCGCAGAATAGAGAGGAAAGGTCGTTGATGATCTGGTCCAAGGATCGCTGGAACTACTTTCGCCGCGACGCGGCGCGTACCGTGTTGGGCGTATGTCTTCTGGCGCTCGGCGTAACCTCTGCCAGCGTTGTTGCGATGGCCCAGCAGCCCAATTCTTCCGCCGCGCCAAAGGGCGCCCCGGCGGCCGGCGCCGCGGGTGTCGCTCAGGACGCCTGGGTCAAGCTTTGCATGAAGAACGAGCAGACGGGCAGCAAACAGATTTGCTTGATCAACCATGAGGCCTCGAGCCGAATACAGGCATGGTGCTGATCGCCGCGGCCGTGCGCGTCGCGGAAGGCGAGGACAAGAAGCAGCTTCTCATCCGTGTGCCGACGGCTTACGCGCTGGTGATGCCCGCCGGCGTGCAGATTCGCATCGACGAGCAGCAGCCCATCCAGCTGCAATACTCGATCTGCTTCCCGACCAGTTGCCAGGTGCAGATGGAACTCACCGACGACCTCCTGCAGAAGATGCGCGCGGGCAATCAGATGGTCGTTGCCGCCATGAACATCCAGCAGAAGACGATGGGCTTCCCGGTGCCGCTGACCGGTTTCACCAAAGCCTTTGACGGCCCGCCGGTCGACAACCAGGTGTACGAGGAGCAACGCCGCCAGCTGATGGAAATGTTCCGTAAGCGTCAGCAGGAGCTGGCCGCCAAGGCCCGTCAGGGTCAAGGCGCTGCCGGTCAGCCCGGTGCCGCTCCGCAAGCGCCGGCCGCCCCGCAGCAATAGCCGCAACAATCGAACATGGATTGGGCCGCGCCGGGTCTCCCGCGCGGCCCTTTTCGTGCGCGGGTCCCGGTTGCGGCGCGTTGCCGAAACGGGCGGCGGCGGCACCGCTCGCCACCGCAAGGCCGATGACGGCAAGGCCGGCGGCTAGTGCTCCTGCACGAAACGGAAGCGGAAGACGCCGTCCCTCAGGTCTTCGAAGAACTCGGGGATTTGCGGATGCCGCAGGGCTCGCCGGATTCGTCCGGCAGCAGGTTCTGCTCGGAGACATAGCGACGTACTCGGTGTCCGCGTTCTCGGCCAGAAGATGGTAATAGGGCTGGTCCTTGGCGGGGCGCACCTCCGCGGGGATCGAAGCATACCACTCTTCGGTATTGGAGAAGGTCGGGTCCACGTCGAAGATGACGCCGCGGAACGGGTAGACCCTGTGCCGCACCACCTGACCGATCTGATATCGCGCGTTTCGAACTGTAGACATCGCCTGACGATATGATCGCGCGGCGCACACGCTGTCACGCGCGACGGCGGCGCCTCAGGACCAGCGTCGATTTGACCACATGAACTGTTCCGGGTTCTCCCGGATCCAGGCTTCGAAATAGCGCTGGATGGCGGCCGTGATCGCGCGAATGTCCTCGGCCTGGTTCTGGGTCCGGGGGATTCGCAACTCGTTGACGTTCACGTCGAAAACCGATCGGTTTCCAATCCGTACGCAGCGGCCGATCCAGATGCGGGCGCCGACCCGGCGCGCGATCATCGCCGCGATAGGCATGCTCTTGGCGAGATGGCCGAAAAACGGCACCTCGATGCCGTTCCGGTCGTAAAGGTCGGAGATGAAGCCCAGCCGCCCGCCTTGGCGGACATAGTCCATGATGAGGCGCGCCGTCTTCTGGGTTTCGTCGTCGCCGGCCGTCCGGCCTCGGCCAAAAAGTCCACCTGGATAAAGGGCTTGGCGCTGTTCGCGCAAGTATCGGTCGACGTAGGGATTCTTCACGGACCGGTAGACGCCCGCGGGCCGGACGCCCGCGAGGGTGACCGGCCACATGCCGATCTCCCAGTTGCCCATATGCATGGTGACGATCAGGGCGGGCCCCATCTTGTCCTTGTAGCGGCCGATCCAATGGCCGTTGGTCACGTGCAGTCGGGTGGGGTCCTTGATGATGCGGTCGATATTCATGGTCTCGACCATCACCCGGCCAAGATTGTCCCAAGCGGCGATGGCGATTCGCTCGCGCTCTTCGGGTGTCTTCTCCGGGAACGCCCGCTCCAGATTGGTCAGGGCCCGCTTGTGGCGGCGATTCCGCTTGCCCAGCACGCGCCAGAAGAAGGCAGAGATGTCGCAGGCCGTGTCGAGCGGCACCAACCGCACCAGACCGATCAGGAAGCGCAAGCCCGCGTATTCGAGCCGGTATTTCAGGTCGGTTGCGAAGGACGTGTCGAGGGAATTCGCCAAAAGTCTTTGTCTTTCGTTCGGTCTTTGGGATGTGCGCGGGAAGCGCCGATGCGGGTTCAAGGCTGGCGTCTGGACGCGCTTCGTCTTGAAGAAACTCGCAAGCGCCGTCAAGCGGACATGGTTTCGATCGGACGCATGAGGCGCGGCAGATCGACGGGCGGGGCAAGTCCGGCCTGCATCACCAGCCGCTTCAGCGGGGCGAAGGCCTTGAGCCCGGTCAGGACGGCGCTGCGGGCCAACTGCACCGGCAGAAGGGTGGTCAAGAGCGAGCGGCCCAAGAGGTCGACGCCGATCGTCCGGGATAGGACGTCGAGCTGGCGGGCCCGGACATATTGGGCGAGGACGGGGGCGCTCCCAGGATCGCGCCCGTGGCGCAAGGCGTCCGCGACGCAGTCCGCAAGCGCGGCGGCGTCGCGCAGCCCAAGATTGAGGCCCTGAGCCCCGATCGGCGCCATGATATGCGCCGCTTCGCCGATCAAGGCGGTCCGCCGGCCGCGAGCGCCTTGGCGGTGAGGCCCGCAACGGGAAACGAGGCCCGCGGGCCCACATCGGAAATGACGCGCGAGCGTCTCGTCGAAGCGGTCCTGCAGGCTTGCTGCGAAGCCGATTTCGTCTTGCTCCATCAGGCCCTTGGCCTCGGCTGTGCCGCCGACCCAGACAAGGCTGGAGGTGTGCGGGTCCGGCGTCGGCACGCTCGTGACCGAGCCGCCCTCGCGGTGCAACTCGGTGGCGACCCCCTCATGGGGCAGGCTGTGGCGGAAGCTGGACGCGATGGCGGCCTGATCGTAGCGCCAGTCCCGGGTCTCGATCTTCGCCGCCTGCCGGCACACGGAGTGGCGCCCGTCCGCACCCGCAACCAGGCGCCCGGCGAGCTGCGCGCCGCTTTCCAGCGTCAACGTGGCGTGGTCTGGGTCGAGACGTACGGTCTCGATCGCCTCCGGCGCGATATGCGGGATGGTCTCTTGCGCGCGGCCGTAGAGCACCGCATTCAGCGCGGTGTTCGCGATGTTGAAGCCGAACGAGTCCAGGCCAAGTTCCCGGGCCTCGAATGAGATCTCCGGCGACCGGAGCAGGCTCCTGGACCCATCCACGATCCGAATCGCCCTCAAAGGGGCGGCATCGGGCAAAAGCTGCTCCCAGACGCCAAGGCGTTTCAGGAAGTCGACGGAGCTCGTCAGCAAGGCTGCGGTGCGCGTCTCCGGCCGCGCAAGGAGCGCGGTTGGAGGCGGGGGCCCGGCCAGCGCCACCGCCGCGCGACGTGATGGAGCGCGAGGGCCGACGCGGTTCCGGCGGGCCGCGCCGACCACCACGACATCATACAACGGGCTGTCCCTCCGGGGCGCGGTCATGCTCCATCCTTCCGGTCCCGTGATAGCCCAGCGCGCGCCGCAACGCACGGCCAAGATTGGGGTCAAGACGGCCCGATCGTCCAGTTCGGAAAATAGGTCGCTCCCTCCGAGGAACGGGCCCTTGCGGACGGCTCTCTGGGTACACCCCGCTGCCGAAACGATCACACGGTTCCGAAGCGTCGATCACGCCTGAAAAACAAAAATTATAACATAAAAACAATGCACTATGGAGATTTTGAGAGCATTTGAAGGAAGCCGCTCATGAAGCCCGAAACGCTCCGTGGCCAATGTGCAACAGGAGGGTCGCGAAATCCGCCCTGTCGCCGGAGTGTCACACACGCGTCATCGCTCGGGAAATAGAACGGTTACCGAGGTTCGCAGGAAGCGGGCTCGCTGAATTGCTGAGTTGGAGAGGGGACCAAGATCGCCTCAACCCGGCGACGAAGCCAGATGTAAAACTTAACTCTATCAGAGTGGAGAGGGGTCATGATCGGGGGACTTAAGAAAGCAAGTCTTTATTTGTTTGCGAGCGCGAGCGCGTTTGCAATCATCGCGTCGGCCGCACCGGCCGCCAAGGCGCAATACATCACCCGGGCGGAGTTCGAGGACTACAAGAAGTCCCAGCCCAAGGTGGATTGGAAGGGTGCACCGAAAATTTCCAGCCAGGACGGGAAGTTCAGCTTCAAGGTCCGTGGCCGTTTGCAGATCGACTACAACTCGATCGATCAGGACGAGCCGATCACCGGCGATCCTGACATCAACGATTGGGAAGCCCGCCGCGCCCGTCTCGGCGTCGAGGGCGTGATCTGGTACGACTGGGACTACAAGTTCGAGATCGTATTCGCCGGCAACGATACGGACGTCAAGGACGCCTACATCGCCTATGCCGGGTTCAGCGATTGGAACAATCTCAAGATCCTGTTCGGTCAGTTCAAGATCGCCAACTCGCTGGAAGGTATGACCAGCTCGCGCTTCATCACCTTCATGGAGCGGGCCTTCTTCATTGAAGCGTTCGAGGCTGAGCCCCGCGCGCTCGGTGTCGGCGTCCACGCCGGTAGCGACGACGATTTCGGCTGGTCGTTCCAGTCGAGCTACAACGGTCCCAATATCGGCGACGACGGTGTCTGGGATGATGGACCGTCGATCTGGGCCGTCCGCGGTACGATCGCACCGGTTAACACCGACGACGCCATCGTCCACTTGGGCGCCAGCTATCGGAGCCGCAACAACGGCACCGAAGACGGTGTGTCGGCGCTCTACAACTACGAAGCCCGTCCCGGTCTTCACCTGGCGGACAAATTCGTGGAAACCGAGCCGCTCGGCGAATCTGACCAGTACTGGGGCCTTGAAGGCGCCGCCGTCTACCGCCGCTTCTCGGTCCAGGGTGAATATGCCGAGCTGTCTGCGGACGTGCCGCAGATGTACAAGCGCATGGCCGGTGGCCGGAGCATCAACCCCGACTACACCGGTTGGTACATCTTCGGCAGCGTCTTCCTGACGGACGACATGCGGAACTACGAGGCCAAGAAGGGCGAGTTCGGCCGCGTGAAGCCCAACAATCCGTTCGACATCAGGAACGGTGGTTGGGGCGCGTGGGAAATCGCCGGCCGCTGGGATAGCGTGGACGTCGGTGCCGATGCCTCCGCACTGCTCGCCGCCGGTCACGATTGCGACCAGTGTGGCGACGAAGAGGGCTGGACGATTGCTCTGAACTGGTACCCGACCGCTTACACCCGGCTGATGTTCAACGTCATCGGGACGGACATCGGCGGTGCGTTCAACGACAACGACGGCGCCGACATCTCCGGCTTCGGAATGCGCGGTCAGATCGACTGGTAAGTCGAGGAACTATAGAAGCGAAGATACCCCCTTTCGCCGAACTGCCGCCGCCCATGTCCCGGGCGGCGGCCTTTTCTTCGAGAGGGGGCCGATCGATTGGGGCCCGCCGGTTTCGCACGGTGGGCCTTTTCGCATCCGGTCCCACGGGGCCGAACCGGCGATAGACCAGGCATGGCCAGTTGCGTTATTCAGGTGACTCGGGTGCAACAGCCGCGAAGCCAGCCGGACCTCCATGACATTCGTTGAATTTCTCACCGATCCGCATGTCTGGGCGAGCTTCCTGGCTTTGAGTGCGATGGAAATCGTGCTCGGCATCGACAACGTCGTGTTCATCTCGGTGATGGTCCAGCGCCTGCCGCCGGAGCAGCAGCTCACGGCGCGGCGCATTGGCCTGACGCTGGCGCTCGTCTTCCGCGTCGTCATGCTCGCCTTCCTCACCTGGTTCATTCACATGACCACGCCGATCTTCACGGTCAGCGCGTACGCCTTTTCCTGGCGCGACCTCGTGCTGCTTGCAGGCGGCTTGTTCCTCCTGGTGAAGGGAACCCGCGAGATCCACGAAGGGATCGAGGGGGCCTATGACGGGAGCACCTCCGGTCCCCTGGTCACGTCCATGACCGCGGCCGTGATCCAGATTGCCGTGATCGATCTCGTCTTTTCCGTGGACTCCATCATCACGGCCGTGGGGATGGCGGACCATATCGAGGTGATGATCGCCGCCGTGGTCGTGGCCATCGCCGTGATGTATGTCGCCTCGGGCCCCGTCGCGGCCTTCATCGAGCGCCACCCGACGACCAAGATGCTGGCCCTGTCGTTCCTGCTGCTGATCGGGGCCGCGCTCGTCGCCGATGCGTTCCATTTCCACATTCCGCGCGGTTACATCTACTTCGCCATGGCGTTCTCGGCCGGCGTCGAGTTCGTCAACGTGCTGGCCAGCCAGAAACGGCGCAAGCGCGATACGGCCGACGGTCCGCCGTCCCCGCCAGGGGAAGAATGACCACGGACGAAATCCGAATAGAGTGGTAGAATCGTCACCCGGGCCGCGGTGAATGTCGCCGAAAATGGCACATGACCCGGTGGGTTTTGTGGACAACCGGCCGATCGCTAGAAAACTGTTACATGGGCCCGCTACGCCGTTGCCATACGCTCATGGGGACGGCTGCGTATTTTTTAGTCGCAGCGCACAAAATATCGCGTTGAGCGGATCACCATTCCCGTAGTACGCAGAGTCGCGACATGACCATTCAAGAACACGTAGAGATTCTGCGTCGGGGCCCGCGCACATGGAACGCATGGCGCGCGGAGAACCCGTCGATCGTGCCCGATCTTGGCGGCATAGCGCTGAGCATCGGGGATCGGCAGTTGGGCCCCATGAATGGCGGGCCGATCAACTTGTCGCGGGCACAGCTGACGGACGCCGCGCTGTATTTCGCCACCCTCACTGGCGCGGATATGAGGGGCTGCGACCTCACCAATGCGGACTTGCGCGGGGCGCGGCTCGAGGGCGTCGATCTGACCGGCGCGGACCTCGCGGGCGCCCAACTGGACGGGGCGAGCATGGCCGGCGCCGTCCTCAAGGCCACCAATCTATGTGGCGCCAGCCTGTCCGACGTGCGCGGCTTGACGACCGATCAGATTGGCGAGGCGGAAGGCGATCTCGGCACGGTGCTGCCATACGACTTGGAGTGTCCGCCGATCTGGACGGTGGGTCAGGGCGTCCTCCACATCCAGACCGCGCGCGACGTGGCCGAGAACACCGCGCGGGAAAGCGCGGGCGAGGCGGCTGCGGAGCCGACCCCAATGGCGTTCCGCGACGAGCCGGAGCCGGAACCCGCGCCGGAGCCTTACTTTGCGCCCGCGCCAATGCGGACGGCGGGCGCGTCCCAAGTCGAACCTCAAGTCGAACCTCAAGTCGAGCCTCAAGCCGAGGCGCATGCGGAGCCACATGTCTCACCCGCAGAGGCGAGCCCCGTCTACGAGCCTGATCCTGAGCCGACGAGACCACAGCATCGGCCGTATACGCCGGAGCCGCCGGTACAGCCCGCATCGATGCGGTCGAACGGGCGTGAGGCGCGCGACGGCGCGGACGGCCAGGACGAGAGCAAGCACGTGTCGTGGCTTGTGGGCGGTCCCCGCCGTGTCGGCCGCCGGGACCGGCGGGCCCTCACAATAGATGGCGCGATCGCGCCTAGGCGCCACCCGCGCGTCGCTTTCCCGTTCCCACCGTCCCCTGTACAGAGTCGAAGCGTGCGCGGTTGCGCCGCGTCGTTCGGCGCTTCCGTCAGCGCTTCTTGGGCGTGTCTTCGTCGGTGTCGCGCCTGATCCGTTCTTCCTCCACAAGGCGCTCGAGCGCCTCGTCGACACTGTCCGGGGACTCGTTCAAGGCGGCGGCGCGTTTCCGGCGCGCGCTCTCCCGGGCGAGAAAACTCTCGAGCTTCAAATCGCGGGTCTTCTTGTCTTTTTCCATAGAAGGTCCTTAAGGCGTCCCGGGGCCGACAACAAGGCTTACCGATTGTCGTCAATTAAGATGACAGTTGCATGCAGACCGCCGCTCGACACCTGTGCATGAACCGGGGCAGGGCGCGCCACGTGCCGCAGCCGGGACGTGGTTCGTGCATAGGTCTCGGCTGCCACTTCGAGAGACTGCAGGAGGTCGTCGGTATGAATACGAGAAACGCGGCGCCGCAACGCCGAAGGCGGCAACCCGTTCGCCGCAACTGACGCGCAGTTCGACCGCATCACGCGCCACTTCGTAGCGCCGTCTACGGACGAGAACTTCGAGGTTCTTCAGTACCCGCATACGAGGGCGCGGCCCGGGTCGGCGACCCGATAGCCGCTGCGTGTGGCGCGTGCGCGATCCGTGGCGGCTTAGGCCGGTTCGGCCGCTTTCGCGTCCTTCTCGTAGGACTCGTAGACGATGACGGGAATGCCGAGATCGCCGAGATGGCTCTCGATCAGCGGCTCGACCTCGCCCCAATCCAGACCGCCAACGCCCGTCGCGAGTTTGGGCAGCGCCACCGAGGAGATCTTCTCCCGTTCGAGAATGGCGCGCAGTTCCTTCAGCGCGTGGCCGACATTATGCGCCGTGGCCTTGCCGGGATGGGCGTGGTTGTCCGGCGCCGGCTCCTGGGTCATCAGGTTGATGATCACCCGCTCGGGTCCGGCCCACAGCCAGGCATGCCCCGGCTTCGGATTGTCCTGATGGCAATAGTGGCGAAAGTCCTTGGCCATGGCGGGATGCCGCTCGCGCAAGGCCAGGGCGAGCCCTTGGTTGAAATGGTCGTGGGGCGCAACACCGTGGGCAATGGCCTGGGCCTCACTCAGAAGGATGTCGCCGCGAACTTTCGTGATCAATTTTGGACCTCATGAATTAGGGGAGGCGGGGCGGGGAGCCCGCAACCGCCACGATAAGGCGGCGAAGCTAGTCCGGACCTTGCGGCTGATCAAGGATGTGTATCGGCGCGACAAGCGCGGCCTAAGGTTTGGCGGAGGGGGTGGGATTCGAACCCACGAGACGGTCGCCCGCCTGCCGGTTTTCAAGACCGGTGCCTTCAACCACTCGGCCACCCCTCCGGAAAGTGCCGCCTCGCGCCGCGCCGCTTCTTGCGCTCGCCGCTGAAGCGCGGTCTCTTTGGGAGTCAGGAGGCACACATAGCTGCATGAGGTCATGAACCGCAAGCCCGACCAACCGCTGGAGAACGCCGCGCCCGCGCCCGCGAATCCGGCCAAGCCGCCCGGGCGGCTGAAGCAGTTCGGGAGCATCGTGAAGGATGTCGGCCTCAGGTCAGGGCGGGATCACCTGTCCGTGGTGTCCGCCGGCTGCGCGTATTATGCGCTCTTCGCGATCTTCCCGGCGCTGACTGCCTCGATCTCGCTCTACGGCCTCACGGCGAACCCGGAGAACGTCGAACGGCAGTTCGATGTGTTCGAGACGATTCTGCCGCCGCAGGCCTACGCAATGCTGATCGACCAGATCCAACGCATCGTCGAGACATCCGGCCAGGCCCTTGGTTGGGGCTTCGGAGCGGGCTTGTTCGTCGCCCTCTGGAGCGCGAACCATGCCACGCAAGCCATGTTCTCCGCGCTGAACATCGCCTATGGGCAACCGGAGCGGCGCGGCTTCGTGCATTTCTATCTCGCCGCGATCGGCTACACGGTCATCGCGGTCGTCGGGGCCACGGCCATGCTGTTCGCCATCGTGTCCGTGCCGCTCCTGTTCGACGACACCGGGCACCCGCAGGTCTTCCAATCGCTGGTGACGTATGCGCGCTGGCCCGTGTTCTTCCTGCTGACGCTGTTTCTGCTCGCCCTGGTCTATCGTTTTGGCCCGAGCCGCGAGGACCCGGAGTGGCGTTGGATTACGCCGGGCTCGCTCTTCGCCACGTCGGTCTGGCTGCTCGCGTCAGTCGGGTTCTCGTACTACGTGTCGAACTTCGCCCACTACGACAGGATGTACGGATCGCTCGGTGCCGTCATCATCCTGCTCTTCTGGCTCTACATCTCGTTCTACATCGTGCTGATCGGCGCGGAGATCAACGCGGCCATCGAACGGCACGATGACGGGCATATCCCGAGTGCCGAACCCCGGGCGAACTGAGTCGAGCCGGACCGCCGTCCGCGTTCCCTTGGGGACCTCGAGACGTTCCGGCGGGGACAATCCAGGGCGGATCGAATATGCTGTGCACCGCCGGACATTGCGTGCCAGCGCGCCTAACTGGGGGAGGTCAAATCAAGAGATATGGATCCTGTACTACTGAATCCGTTGATTGCACTCGTCGCGGGCGCTCATTCTGCTTATGCCCAGAATTCTGAACTATGTCGTCGCGATCTACCTGATCGCGATCGGCATCATCGGTCTTGCACAACATCTGCAATAGTCTTGCGGGTGTAGTGTCCAATCGAAGAAGATGAAAAGCACCCCAGTTGCTGGGGTGCTTTTCCCGGCTACGGGAATCGTGCAGAAAAAGACCGCTCTGGAACCCAGAGCTGGCATCGCCTATATTTTTTGCTTCAACCGAATCTGAGGTCGAGCAGGGTGCCGGCCGGGATACGGGCGATGTTACACAGTCGATTGAAACGGCGTCGTGCGCACGGCTCTTGAAGCCGCGCCGCCAGGCCTGTCGAGTTGCCAGTGGCGATGATGGGGATACGAAGCGAGTGATGGGCCGAACGAGTCGCGTGAGTCCGACGAGCCATCGCAACGAATCTCGATGCGGGATGGGGTTGCAGGGTGTGCTCGTGCTGACCGCTGCGCTTTTCGTGCTATTGCTCCCGAGTGCGCTGACGGCTGCGGCGCCTGAGACCGCGACGGAAGACGGCGCGCCCCCTGCAGGCGCCCAAGCGAACCAGAATCAGGCGGCGGACGATCAGGCGAACAAGGCAAGCGATGAGAACAATTCGCCCGGCTATGCTTGGTCCGCCAATCGGAGCGGGTCCCGGATCACGCTCCGCGGGGCCGTGCCCTCGGAAGAGGACAGGCAGACCGCGCTCGGCATGGTGAAAGCCCATTTCCCCGATTTTGCGGTCGAGGAAAAAGTGGAAGTGGTTGAATCCGGGCCGCCGCGCGAGCAATGGCTGGCGGCGGTGAGTTTCGGCCTTCAACAGCTCGCGCAAATGACAAAGGGCAAGGTGCGTCTGACCGACCGCGGTTTGACGGTGACCGGTCAGGCCGCGAATGCGGACCAGTACGGAAAGATCAAGAAGGCCTTGGCCGGGCCGTTGCCCGCGGGCCTGACCCTGACGGGTGACGGCGTACGGCCGCCCGTCGCCAATCCGTTCGTTTTCGAAGCCGATCTCGGACCGAATGCACTGAGCCTCGCGGGAAGCGTGCCGAGCGAGGATGCGCGCAAGACCGTGCGGGACTTGTCGCGGCAGCTTTTCGCGCGGCCGGGCCTGGACGACCGGTTGGAAGTGGCCTCCGGCGCGCGAAGAACTGGGACGAGGCTGTTGCCGCGGCCTTGCGCGCGCTGTCGCGGCTCGAGACCGGCAAGGTCGCGCTGACCGGCGTCGCTGTAAGCATCGAAGGCGTCGCGCCCGATCAAGGCACGGCCGTTGCCGTCGCCTACCAGCTTCGGCGGGATTTGCCGGAGCGGTTCTCGACATCGGAGAGCATCAAGTGGAAGGAAGCGGCGGTGCCGCTCAACTTCGCACCCAGGGCCGCGCCGTCTCAAGACGTGGCGGCCACAGTCGTTCCGCGCATCAAGTCGGTCCCCGAGGACAGCAGGAGATGGCGAAGCGGTGCGCTGCCGCCGCTCGTTCCGCTCGGCGGCGGACGCTGAGATAACACGCGCGGGGACGGCGCTTCCAAGGCGCCTAATCGTTGACGGCGAAGAACGAGGCGATGGCCTCGACCTGGTCGGGCTCGGCGAGCGTCGGCGCATGCCCTTGGTGGGGAACGATCATGGTCCGCAAGTTTGGATGCCGCTCGACCATCTCGTTCAGCGTCTCGGCGCTGAGGATGTCGGAGTGCTCGCCGCGAATGACGAAGGTCGGCATCTTGCTCAAGGCCACGAACTCCGGCCACATCGGAGGAAAGGGGCGGCTGAGGTCGACCATGCCGATCGCCTTGCCAAGCTTTCGATCGTAGGACAACACGAGCCGGCCCTTGTGCTCCTCGAAAACGCTGCGCGCCATCTGATCCCATTGGGCATCGGTGAAGTCGGGGAATCCGCGCTCATTGATCTCGCGCATGATCTGCATGGCGTCCGCCCATGTCTTGGGCGAAGGCATGCGCCGGACATAGTTGACGATGCGGGCGAGCCCTCGCGTCTCGATCACGGGGCCGATATCGTTGAGCACGACGGGGCCCATGGCCGTCGGGCGCGCGGCCGCCATCAGCATCGTGACGATGCCGCCCCGCGATGTCCCGACAATGCCGACCTGGTGCAGTCCCTGAATCGTCAGGAAGTCCAGAACGTCGGCCAGTTCCACCGTGGGGATGTAAGTTGCGCCAGTTCGAATCGTACTCCGAGCGACCGCGCCACGATAGTCGATGCAGTAGACGTTCCGCGGCGTTTCGGGATGCGTCGACAGATAGGTGGCAAGCTTGTGGAAGTCGCGGGAATTGCGCGTCAGGCCCGCCAGGCAAATGACGCTGCGATAGCGCTCGTCCGGTGCCGGGTAGTGGCGCGCATAGAGCGTCAGATCGTCCGAGGACTCATAGAATATGTCGCGCCAAGGCTTGCTCTGAAGCTCAAGCATGGTCCATCGCCGATTTGGGGGGCACCGTCTGGAGAACCCGTCCGATGCGCGGTTTCGCGCGCCGCTGCCTTTCGCACCCTTGATGGCGGATCAATCCTCGAAAAGTCAACCGCACAAGCGCCTATTCGGCCCCTTAAGGCGATTTTGGCGCCTCCGAGACCGGTTGGACGGATGCGGTTTCGGACGGCGGGACCCGGCGGCCCCTGTTGAGGTCCTGGACGAGGTGCAAAGCATTCTCCGGCCCTGCCAGGCGGGAGCGGTAAAGCTGCAGCGTCTCCATGATCTTGATCACGTAGCGGCGCGTCTCCGTGAACGGAATGCGTTCGATCCAGTCCACGGGGTCGACGTCGGGGTCGCGCGGGTCGCCATAGATGCCCACCCACTCCTTCACGCGTCCGGGACCGGCATTGTAGGCGGCAAGGGCCATGAAGTAGGAGCCGTCATAGTTCGTGATCAGATCGTTGAGGAAGGCTTCGCCGAGCTGGGTGTTGTAGGCGGGGTTGGTCAGCTTGGCCTGGGAATATTGAACCTTGTACCGCCGTGCGACGCCGCGTGCGGTCGCGGCATCAGCTGCATCAGCCGCTGGCGCCAACAGGGCTCTTGGCGGCGGCGTGAACTCGCTCTCTTGCCGGGACAGCGCATGCACCAGAGCCGGGTCCACCCGTTCGTCGACGAGGCTCTTGAAAGACGGCATCACGCCGACGGGCAGGGCGTAGTCGCCCATGGGCAGGTCGCGATTGAAGGCGATCTTCGACAGGCGCAGGGCCATTTGCTTGTGCCCCACCGCCTTGGCGAACTCGGCCAGCAGCACGACCTCGGCCGCGTTGTCGAGCGTGCGGGAGAGGGACAGCAGGAACTGCGGCGTCACCCACTCCACACCGACGGCGCGCGCCACGCCCAGTGCGCGGACGGCATTACGCCCCATGAAGCGCTCGATATCCTCCGGGGTCGGGACCGGCGTCGCGGTGACCGCGAGCCGGGCCGGACGCGGGTCGAGCGCCTGGCGGCCGAGCTGGCCGTAAAAATACTGTGGATACTTCGCGGCCACATGGAAGTGCACCGCGGCCGAACCGCGGTCGCCGAGAGCCAGCGCCGTGCGTCCTAGCCAATACTCGGCGCGCGAGATATCCCGGGAGTCGGTCGCGCCGCGCCGCATCGACAGAAAATGACGCAGCGCCGTTTGCGGCTCGTCCAGATAGCGGAGCGCCACCCAGCCCGCGAGAAACTCCGCCTCCACATACTGGTCGGCCAGATGTTGCCGTTCGGCGGCAAGGCCGTGTTTCGCCGCGATCTCATAGGCAGTGCGGGGCTGCCCGTCGTTGAGGGCCGCCCGAACGTTGACCCGGCGCTCGATCCACCATTCCTTCATATCGAGAAGAAGGTCGGGCTCCGGCGGAACATCGAGCAGGAGCTTCCAGGCAATGAGCCGCTGCTCCTTATCCTTGGTGCGCCGGAGCCACTGAATGTTGTTGAAACGAAGCCCGAGGTCGTCCTCGACGGCGTCGTCCGGCAACGCCTTGAGCAGCTTGCCCGCGTTGTCGTTGCGCTTGACCACGGCCACGCGTGCATTGACCTTTTTCTGCTCGGCCTCCGGCAAGTGCTTGGCCACACGCAAGGCCGCACTGCACGCCTTGGACTTGTCCGGGTACAGAAGAACGTCGATGCGTGCCCGGTGATCGTCCGCATCCAGCATGTCGCCGAACTCGCTGAGGATCTTCTGCTCCGTGTCTTCTTCGAGATCGTCCTCGCGCCACGCGGCGTCGACACTGGCTTCGGCCCGCTCCTTGTCGCCTTCCTTCAGATAGACGCCGGCGAGCGCCGCGCGTCCGGCGCCGGTCTCGGGCTCGGAGTCCTTGAAGAAGGCCTTGATGCGTTCCGGGGACGCGTCCGTGAGAAAGAGCGACGTTTCCGCCTTTTCGCGAAGCCGGTCGAGCTGCGGCCACATCGGATGGGTCTTCCGGTACGCCTCGACCGCCTCGGCCTCGAGATACGTACTCTTCGTATAGCTGTAGCGGTACCAGAGCGCGAAATCCCGCGCCGCGGGATCCTCGATCTTGGGCGTGGTCTCATCGACGCTGCCCTTGTGGCGCATGACGAAGCGCGTGCGGCTTTCGTCGGAGCTGTCGAGCTTGTACTCGAGCAACGGTTTGAGGATCGATGCGTAGTCGAGCGCGGGTTCGGGCGCGCCGGGCTCATTGGTCGCGGCGGGGATGAACGGTCGGCTCCGGGACGGTGTCCGGCATGAATGAAGCGGGCGCGGCGGCCAGTTTTGCGCCGTCTTCCTCGCCGTCCGCCTTGTCGTCCCCTTCGGCGGTCTTGTCCCCGTCGGCCTTGTCGTCCGGCTCCGCCGAGACCGCATCCTCATTTTCGGATGCCGGCTCGGCAGACGGCGACTGCGGCTCCATGGTGGCCTGCGGGATGGCCGCGATCGTGGTCGCTTCGGCGGCTTGTTGCGAGACTTTGGTCGCCGTTGTCTCGTTCGGTGTCACGGTCGCCGTCTCGGCGGCAAGGGTGGGCCCCGCCGCGCTTGCTTCCGTGACCGGACCTCTCAGGGCCGGCGTCCGTGTCGCGGTCGTTTCGCCTG
Source organism: Methyloceanibacter methanicus (assembly GCF_001723285.1). Taxonomy (GTDB): domain Bacteria; phylum Pseudomonadota; class Alphaproteobacteria; order Rhizobiales; family Methyloligellaceae; genus Methyloceanibacter; species Methyloceanibacter methanicus. The sequence continues at coordinate 373,680 of NZ_LPWG01000012.1, forward strand.
CGGGCGGCGTTTGACCGGAGGCGGAAGCCTGGGATTGCAGGCTCTGCGGTGCCAGTGCGTCCGAAGCGGCGGGCTCGGAGGACAACGTCCCGGCGGATGCGTCGGCCGTTGGTGCGGGGCTTGGAACAGCAGGGGAGCGTTCGGGGTTTCTTGCAGGAAGCGGTATCGCCTCCGTCTTGGCGTCGGCGCAAACCGGAACCGCCCAAGCAAAGGCCAAAAGAAGCGCGATTCTATACGCGTGTGTGCGTTCCATGATCGTCGATTGCTTCCGGCTACGACCCGCGTCTAGCGCTCAGTACGCCCCCCGATACCCAGGAGCCGCGACGAAACAAGTCGGCGTAGTCTAACGAATTTCTACACTGTCTCAAAGATTTCGGCGGAAAGATGACTGCGTTGGGTGCGTGAGGATAAGATCGGCTGCGAAGCCGCCCTCTAGGGTGCTCGTGCGGCGCGCGTTTTTCCCATGGAGCGCGCATCCATCCTCTCCTGCGGATCGGGCGCGATCCTAAAGGCGCAAATGCGTGACGGCCCGCTTGCCGGGTCCATCCCGACCTCCTATTGTCCCGGCCCACCGACCCGTAGGAAACCGAGATTGCCGCCTGTGCGCCAGCGATTGCGCCAAGGAGTTTGAGTTGTGACCATGCCGCCGTTTCAGGGCTCCATTACGGCCCTCATCACGCCCTTCAAGGACGGTTCCGTGGACGAGGACGCCTTCTGCAAATTTGTGGAATGGCAGATCGATCAGGGCACGCACGGGCTTGTGCCGTGCGGCACGACGGGCGAATCGCCCACGCTCGACCACGACGAGCACCGGCGCGTGATCGAACTCTGCATCGAGGCGGCCGCGGGACGCGTGCCGGTGATTGCCGGAACCGGTTCGAACTCGACCGCCGAGGCCGTCGAGCTGACCCGTCACGCCAAGGAGGCGGGCGCCGATGGGGCGCTCGTGGTCACGCCGTACTACAACAAGCCGACGCAAGAGGGTCTGTATCTTCACTACAAGGCCGTCAACGACGCGGCCGACATCCCGATCGTGATCTACAACATTCCCGGGCGCAGCATCGTGGACATGTCCGTGGAGACCATGACGCGGCTGTTCAAGCTGAAGAACATTGTCGGCGTGAAGGACGCGACCGCCAACCTGGCGCGGGTCAGCCAGCAGCGGGCGGCGATGGGCACCGAGTTCATCCAACTTTCCGGCGAGGACGCCACGGCGCTCGCCTTCATGGCTCATGGCGGGGTGGGCTGCATCTCGGTCACGTCCAACATCGCGCCCGCGCTCTGCTCGGAGTTCCAGCTCGCGTGCCTAGGCGGAAATTTCAAGCGGGCCCTGGAGTTGCAGGATCGCTTGATGCCGATACATGAAGCGCTGTTCGTGGAATCGAACCCCGGACCGGTGAAGTATGCCGCCGAAAAGCTCGGGCTGTGCGGCGGGGCGACGCGCCTGCCGCTGGCGCCGATCACCGATGCGACGCGCAAGCGTGTCGATGCGGCCATCGAAGCGGCCGGGCTGAAGCCCGTCTAGGACTCCGGAGGGGCACGGCCATGGCGCCGAAACGCGAGAGCGGGAAGCTCATCGCTGAGAACAGACGAGCCCGCTACAACTACGACATCGAGGAGACGGTCGAGGCTGGCATCGTGCTCACCGGGTCGGAGGTGAAGTCGCTGCGCATGGGCAAGGCGAACATCGCCGAGTCCTATGCTTCCAACGAAAACGGCGAGCTCTATCTAATCAACGCCTATATCGCCGAATATCCGGGTGCGGCCCGGTTCGGCCACGATCCGACGCGGCACCGCAAGCTCCTCCTGAAAAAGAAGGAGATGGCGCACCTGCTCGGCGCCATCCAACGGCAGGGCATGGCGCTGGTGCCGCTGCGCCTCTATTTCAATGCGCGCGGAATTGCCAAGCTGCTTCTGGGCCTCGGGCGCGGTAAAAAGGTCCACGACAAGCGCGAGACGGAGAAGCAGCGGGATTGGGACCGTCAGAAGAGCCGTCTCATGCGCGAGAAGGGATAGATCTTGGAGAGCGGCTCTGGAGCGTAGCGCACCCATCCATCTGCGCCCGGCCTTCCGCTGCCGCTCGTCACCCTGTCTGCGACGGACGGTGCGGAGATCACACTGGCCACGCTGCCCGGGCGCAGCATCGTCGCCGTCTATCCCTGGACCGGCAGCCCCGGCGCTCCCAATCCGCCGGAATGGGACGACATTCCCGGCGCCCACGGCTCCACGCCCGAACTGGAAGGGTTCCGCGAAATCTTTGGGGCGATCTCGAAGACCGGCACGCGGCTGTTCGGCCTGAGCGGCCAGACAACCGAATACCAGCGCGAGATGGCGCTGCGCTTGGGGCTCCCGTTTCCCATTCTGAGCGATGCGGAAGGAGCCATGGCGCGGGCGCTCCGTTTGCCCACGTTCCTAGCCGGCGGCGACAGCTATCTGAAACGACTCACCTTCGTGGTCCTGGATGGACGGACCGAACACGTCTTCTATCCGGTGCGCGATCCGGAGACCCATCCCGTCGAGGTCGCCGACTGGCTGCGAGCGGGGATGTGAGGCGGGGCGGGAATCTGCCCGGTCAATCGCCGAGTGCGTCGTCTTCGGCGTCCTCGACCGAATAGCCCAAGGCGCTGAGACCTTCCTCGAGATAGTCCGACAGAAGCGGCATACCCAAGAGATATTCCGCCGTGCGATTGTTGCGTTCGCGCGCGCGGTCTCGAGCGCATCGGCGAGTTCGTCCGCCCCGAACGAGCCACGGCCGATCCAGGCCAGCGCGACCAGGCTCAACTGCTCGTCCACGTTGAGGTCGCGAATGAACTCAATCAGCTCGGCCACGGTCGAGTCGTCGGCGAAGTCTTCGAGGATCGACTCGGCGTCGTGATCGGACGTGGCGCTTTCGTCCCAGGCGCCGACCTTCGCGCCGTATTCGCGCGCCTTGACGATCACAAAACCTACCTTTGTCGGGGAAATCTCTATCCCTGCCATCAACATCGCTGCCGGAGACCGGCATCCTCTCGAAATTCCACGGACCAAGGCGAAAGCATGCCCGACTTGGCCGACGCCAGCAACTCAATCCCTGAGACTCAATCCCTGAGGCTTGCGGCCGCATCCCCGACCACGCGCTCGAACATCTCCGGCGTCAGGCGCCCGGTATTGGTGTTGAGGCGGGAGCAGTGGAACGAGTCGAACAGTTCAAGACCGCTCGGGAGCCGATGCCGGGCGCCGTGGGCGAACGGGAAGTCCCGTTTCTTCGCCGCGAAACTCGACAGGATGCTGTCATGGGCCACGCGTCCGATCGCGAGGAGAGCACGCAAAGAGGGGAGCGCCGCCTTTCGCCCGTCAAGGAACCGGCGGCAGCATTTGATCTCCCCGGTTGTCGGCTTGTTCTGCGGCGGGACGCAGCGCACGGCGTTGGTGATCATGCAATCGACGAGGCTCAGCGCCTCGGGGCGGAGTACATCGTGCTCGCCGCGCGCGAGGCCGGTCTTGAGAAGCGTCGGATAGAGGAGGTCGCCGGCGAAATCGCCCCAGAAGGGCCTGCCGGTCCGGTTCGCGCCCTTCAGGCCAGGCGCGAGCCCGACGATCAGGAGCCGGGCCGTGTCCGGGCCGAACGAAGGCACGGCACCGTTGAACCAGTCTGGATGGGCGGCGGCATTGTCTTTGCGGAATGCCACGAGGCGGTCGCACAAGCTACAATCCGCTTCGGGTTCGGCGTGTGTTTCCAACGAGAGCATGTCCGGCGAACGACCTGAAAATCGCATGGGGCCCCATGCGTAGCGTTCCGGACGGCGGAAGACCAGAGGGCGAGGGGGCGCCAACAGGCGCCGCCCGAGTTCGCGCTAGGTCTCGACCAGGTGCGGAGCCTCGAAGGGCGCCGATTCGGGGTCGGTCCGGTGGCGGTTGTCGCGCTGACCGCGTTCGGCCGGCATGCGGCCGATCTCGTCGCGCAGATCCACAAGGTCGATGAACTGATCGGCCTGACGGCGCAACTCATCGGCGACCATCGGCGGGTTGGTCGACAGCGTCGAGACCACACTGACGCGCTTACCTTTGTGCTGCAGCGACTCGACGAGGGAGCGGAAGTCGCCGTCGCCGGAAAAGATCACGAGATGGTCGAGATGTTCGGCGAGCTCCATGGCATCGACCGTAAGTTCGATATCCATGTTGCCCTTGATCTTGCGCCGGCCCGCGGAGTCGACGAACTCCTTGGTTGGCTTGGTCACCATTGTGTAGCCGTTGTAGTCCAGCCAATCGATCAGGGGACGAATTGACGAATATTCCTGCTCCTCGGCGAGCGCCGTGTAGTAGAGCGCGCGCACGAGCTGTCCTTTCGCGCGGAACAGGGCGAGGAGCCTCTTGTAATCGATGTCGAAGGAAAGGGTCTTGGAAGCGGCGTACAAATTCGCGCCGTCAATAAACAAAGCAATCCGTTCCGTAGGATAGAAGTGCATCTCTGGTCCTAACGACGAGAATCTGGTTGGTGCGAGAATACACACGCACAGAACGGCTTAGTCTGGTGTAGGCGCAGGGGCTCCGCAATTGGTCGCAATGTCTCAGATACTGCTAGGAATTGGGGCAAATTATCCCGGCCCGTGGGGAGAGCCATGCCAGACCATTCAGCGCGCTCTGGCCGAGCTCGATCGGAACGGCGTCCGGGTGAAGGCGGTCTCGCAACTTTACGAGACTGCGGCGGTGGGCCGCGCCGGCCAGCCGTCTTACGTGAACGCGGTGGCCGTGATCGAGACGGCGATGTCTCCGGAGGCCCTGCTGCGGCGGCTGAAACAGATCGAGCGGGCGGCGGGACGCAGGGGCGGAAGTCCCTGGGGGCCACGCACGCTCGATGTGGACATTCTGGATTACAAAGGGCGGGTACGGAACTGGCGTGGCGCGGTTCCACGGTTTTCGAGGGCCGGGCGCCGGCCGCTGATTCTGCCCCATCCCTGGATCGAGGCGCGGCCGTTCGTGCTGCGCCCGCTGCTCGACGTGGCACCTGGCTGGCGCCATCCGGTCACGAAGGAATCGGCTGAAGTGCTGTGGCGCCGGCTCGCGCTAGGACGGGAAGGGCGGGTCCTGCGGACGCTGGCGCCTGAGACGCGACTTGCCAGAGGGGCGTGATTTGCCTACATAGGGGCTAAATTCAGCCCATTCCAAAAGGACTTTCAGATGGCTCGCGTCACCGTCGAGGACTGCATCGACAAGATTCCGAACCGCTTCGAGCTCGTTCTTCTGGCTAGCCACCGCGCCCGCACGATTTCGGCCGGGGCTCAGCTCACCGTACCGCGCGACAACGACAAGAACCCCGTCGTTTCCTTGCGCGAGATCGCCGAGAAGAAGTTCACGCCGGACGACCTCAAGGAGGACTTCATCCACTCCATGCAGAAATACGTGGAAGTGGACGAGCCCGAGGCCGAAGCCGTTCCGGCCCTGTCGCAGGACACGCGCATGCCCGTTCTCGGTCAGGACGATCAGTCCACCGACACGCAGATCGATCGCATGACCGAAGAAGAACTGCTGCGCCGCATGGCGACCCAGGCGCCTTCGGATGGCTCCAATGCGGGACCGCGCGCGCGCTAGCGCGCCGGGTGGCCACGGGCGGGGCACGTCACGACACGCCTCGCCCCATTTCGGCACGCAAAGCGGCCTTAGACATCCGGTAACGTTGGCGTCGGCAAAAGCCTTGTGCCGGCACGGTCTTGCGCGCCATTGTGGCGGCCTGAGATGACCCGCCAATACGAACTTGTCGAACGCATTCTGGACTATCAGCCGACCGCCAACGAGGCGCTGCTGAACCGCGCCTATGTGTACGCCATGAAGGCGCACGGCAATCAGAAGCGCGCCTCCGGCGCCCCGTATTTCTCCCATCCGCTGGAAGTGGCCGCGATCCTGGCGGAGATGCGCCTGGACGATGCGACCATCGCCACGGCGCTGCTCCACGACACCATCGAGGATACCGAAGCGACGCGCGCCGAGATCGATGCGCTGTTCGGCGCGGAGATCGGAACGCTGGTCGACGGGCTGACCAAGATCAAGAAGCTCGATCTCGTCACCAAGAAGGCCGAGCAGGCCGAGAATTTCCGCAAGCTTCTGCTGGCGATCTCGAGCGATATCCGGGTTCTGCTCGTGAAGCTCGCCGACCGCCTGCACAATATGCGGACCCTCGAGCACATGAAGCCGGCCAAGCGGAAGACCATCGCCGAAGAGACGATGGACATCTACGCGCCGCTGGCGGGCCGCATGGGCATGCAATGGCTGCGCGAGGAACTCGAGGATCTGTCCTTCCGTTGGCTGAACCCCGAAGCCTACGCCACCGTGTCCGAGCGCTTGAAGGCGCTGCGGGAGGACAATCAGGGCCTGATCGACGAGATCCAGGGCGCGCTCACGTCGAAGCTCAAGAACGCGCGCGTGAAAGCCGTCGTCGCCGGACGCGAGAAGAAGCCATACGCGATCTGGAGCAAGATGGAGCGGAAGCAGATTTCGCTGGAGCAGCTCTCCGACATCTATGCGTTCCGCATCGTCGTCCCCAAGATTCCCGACTGCTACCGGGCGCTCGCCGTGGTCCATACGAGCTGGCACACCGTTCCAGGCCGGTTCAAGGACTACATCTCGAACCCGAAGCAGAACGACTATCAGTCGATCCATACGACCATTGTCGGCCCGCGGCACCAGCGCGTGGAACTTCAGATCCGGACCGAGGACATGCACGCGATCGCCGAGTATGGCGTCGCCGCGCACGCGCTCTACAAGGATCTCGATAGCGGGAAGAAGGTGCCCGCCCAGGATTCCAGTGCCTACAGATGGTTGACGCATCTGGTTGGCATCTTGCTCGAAGGCGACAACCCCGAAGAGTTTCTGGAACACACCAAGCTGGAGCTGTTCCACGACCAGGTGTTCTGCTTCACCCCCAAAGGTCGCCTGATCGCGCTGCCGCGCGGGGCCAACTGCATCGACTTCGCCTATGCGGTGCACACTCAAGTGGGCAACACGGCGGTGGGCGCCAAGATCAACGGCCGGCCCATGCCGCTGGCCTCGGCGCTGCGGAATGGTGACGAGGTCGAGATCGTGTGCTCGGAGGCGCAGTCGCCCCCGGGGGCGTGGGAACGCCTGGCCGTCACCGGCAAAGCGCGGTCGGCGATCCGGCGTGCCTCGCGCGATGCCGTGCGCCTTCAATATGAGAAGCTCGGTCGCGAAATTCTCGATCGGGCGTTCCGCCGCCACGGCCGGACCTTCAACGAAGAGGCGATCGCCAAGGGCCTGCCGCGCCTGTCTCAGAAGACGGCCGAAGACGTGGTGACGGCCGTCGGGCGCGGCGAGTTGGCCTCCGAGAACGTCTTCCGCGCGGCCTTCCCCGAGGAGATCTCCACCGAGCCCCCGAAGCGCCGCCGCGAAGTGAAGCGCAGCGACGAAGGCTGGTTCGGTCTCGGCAAGGTCATGGGGCTGAAATTCCGTTGGCCGGGCTCAGGGGGGAAGGCGGATCCCAAGGGCCCGGAAGGCATTCCCATTCGCGGGCTCCGGAGCGGCCTGCCGGTGAACTTCGCCGACGGCGGCGCGATTCCCGGCGACCGGATCGTCGGCATTCTCACGCCTGGCCAGGGCATTACCATCTATCCCATTCACGCTAGCGCCCTGAAGGCGTTCGACGACGAGCCCGAACGCTGGATCGACGTCACCTGGGACATCGACGAGGACAATCCTCAGCGCTTTCCGGCGAAGATCGCCGTGACGGCCATGAACGAGCCGGGGAGCCTTGCGCAGATCGCCACGGTCATCGGCGAGGTCGACGGCAATATCCAAAACATCAAGATGACCAATCAAGTGGCCGATTACACGGAGATGCTCATCGACATCGATGTCTGGGATCTTCAGCATCTCAACGAGATCCTGACCGGCTTGCGTGCGAAGGACGTGGTCAGCGCCGCCGTCCGGGCCGAGGACTGACGCCCCACAAGACACTGGTACGACGGGCAAAAAACCACCAAATATGATAGGGCTCGTTCGCCGGCAGGCGGAGAAGCGGCGGGAAACGGCAGGCGCGCATGCAAGTAGCCCTGCAACGAGGTAGATATGCTGTTCAAGCGCCGCGAGGCCGAAAGCTTGCTGAACCGGTTACGGGTGTCGTTGTGGCCGCGCCGCAGCTGGGGACGTTCGACCCGCTACGTGGTTCATCGCGTGCGCCGCTTGAGTGCGACACCGCATGCGGTGGCGCTAGGCTTTGCGGCCGGCGTGTTCGTGTCCTCGACGCCCTTCATCGGATTTCATATGGCCCTTTCGGCGGCGCTGGCCTGGATCGTGGGGGGCAGCATCGTCGCGGCGCTGCTCGGAACGTTCGTGGGCAATCCGCTCACATATCCGCTGTTTTGGGTGGGCAGTTACGAGGTGGGGTCGCTGATGCTGGGCAGGGACGACGGCGATGTGAAGCTCGACCTGTCGCAGGGCATCTTTCAGACGGACCAGATTTGGACCCTGCTGAAGCCGATGACTCTCGGCTCGATTCCGATCGGCGTGGCGCTCGCGCTTCTCACCTATGTCCTGGTGAGACCGGCGGTGAACGCTTACCAGCACCGGCGCCGGGAGCTTCGGCCGCCGAACGAAGCCGTCGGCACCCGATGAGGCTGCGTCCGGTGAGAAAGGTATGGCAATGGAAACCGTGATGCGCGTGCCGAGAATCCGGTTGGGCATCAATATCGATCACGTGGCGACGCTCCGGAACGCGCGCGGCGGCGCTTGGCCCGATCCGGTTGCGGCGGCGAACCTCGCCGCCAAAGCCGGTGCCGACAACATCACCGCGCATCTGCGCGAAGACCGCCGCCATATTCGCGACGACGACATCGCGCGCCTGCTGGCGGAGGTCGACTGCCCACTCAACATGGAGATGGCTGCGACCGACGAGATGACGGCGATTGCCCTGAAGGCGGCCCCTCCCGATGTCTGTCTCGTGCCCGAACGCCGGGAGGAACGCACGACCGAGGGCGGTCTCGATGCGGTCGCGCAGCACAACCAGCTCGCACCGGTCGTCGCCGCCTTGGGCCAGGCGGGCATCAAGGTTTCGCTCTTCATCGGGGCCGAGCGGCCGCAGATCGAGGCAGCCGCGCGCCTGGCTGCCCCGGCCATCGAAATCCATACGGGCGGTTGGTGCGACGCCGTCACCGAAAGGCGCGAAGCCGACGCCGAAACGGAGTGGCAGGCCATCGTCGACGGGGCTGCCTTTGCGCATCGTCTTGGGCTCGAGGTCCATGCAGGCCACGGCCTCAACTATGCGACGGCCCAAAAAATATCGACGCTCCCGGAGATCGTGGAGCTCAACATCGGGCACTTCCTCGTCGGTGAGGCGGTCTTCATCGGCCTCGGCGAGGCGGTTCGGCGCATGCGCACGGCCATGGACCGCGGACGTGACGCGGCGCGCCTCCCTGCGGGGGACAGCGTCGCCTCATGATCATCGGGCTCGGCAACGACATCATCGACATCCGCCGGATCGAAAAGACGATCGAGCGCTATGGCGACCGCTTCCTGCTCCGGGTCTTCACCGAGACCGAACGGGACAAGTCGGACCGCCGGGCCCTGCGGGCCGCCTCCTATGCCAAGCGCTTCGCCGCCAAGGAAGCTTGCGCCAAGGCGCTCGGCACCGGGTTCCGCCGCGGGGTCTTCTGGCATGACCTCGGGGTGGTCAATCTCCCCTCGGGGCGACCCACCTTGGAGCTCACGGGCGGCGCGGCGCGTGTCCTGGAGGAATTGACCCCGGCAGGGCATGACGTGCGGATCGATCTCACCATCACCGACGATTTTCCGACGGCACAGGCTATCGTCATCATTTCGGCGATCCGGAGATCGCCTTAAAATTGCGCCACTGACCGCGTCCTTCGTTTGCCCAAGACGGGGCGAGGGTCTATAGGGGCTCAAGTTCCATTGACGAAGGGATGCCCTGCTTGGCGGGCGCGCAACCTAAGGAGAGCGCCGCATGAGTGTGGACGCGGACAAAATGGCCTCAAAGGGAAGTAATTGGGAGACGGTTCGCGTCGTCATTCACGCCCTCATTCTCGCGCTGATCGTGCGCGTGTTTCTGTTTCAGCCCTTCAACATTCCTTCGGGCTCCATGATCCCCACGCTGCTGGTGGGCGATTATCTGTTCGTCTCGAAATACAGCTACGGCTATAGCCGCTACTCGTTTCCGTTCGGCTTGAACCTGTTCTCCGGACGCGTCTGGGCCGCGGAGCCCGAGCGCGGGGACGTCGTGGTCTTCAAATTGCCCAGCGACAACGACACCGACTACATCAAGCGCGTGATCGGCCTTCCCGGCGACGAGATCCAGATGATCCAAGGGGTCCTGCACATCAACGGCAAGGCCGTGGACAAGGTGAAGGTCGAAGACTTCGTCATGCCGGGCTTTGGTAGGGAGAACCGCCACTTCACCCGCTACATGGAGACGCTTCCCAACGGCGTCAGCTATCCCGTGCTGGATCTCGTCAACGAGGGGGTCGGCGACAATACGGATGTCTACAAGGTGCCCGAGGGGCACTTCTTCATGATGGGCGACAATCGCGACAACTCCACCGACAGCCGTTTTCTGTCGGAGGTCGGGTTCGTCCCCTTCGAAAACCTCGTCGGCAAGGCTCAGGTGATCTTCTTCTCCATCGACGAGGATTCGAGTTTCTGGCAGGTCTGGCGCTGGCCGACCGACGTTCGCTGGAACCGCATATTCAAATCGGTGAACTAGGATCGTGGGCAAGCGGCGCATCTCGGATATCGGCCGGTTGGCCGAACGTGTCGGACACACCTTCGAGACGCCCGCACTTTTGAAACTTGCCCTGACCCATGCCAGCACGCACCCCGGTTCGAAACCGAACGAAGACAACGAGCGTCTTGAGTTCCTGGGCGACCGCGTCTTGGGTCTGGCCATCGCGCAACTGCTCTCGGAACGCTTCCCCCAGGCGAGCGAAGGGGAGCTGGCGCGCTGGTTCAACCATCTCGTCCGCACCGAAACCTGCGCCGAGGCCGGTCAAAGCTGGCAACTGGGCGATTACATCCTGATGAGTGGTGGCGAGGCGGGCTCCGGCGGACGGCGCAAGAAGACGATTCTCGCCAATGCCTGCGAGGCGGTGCTGGGCGCCGTGTTCTCCGATGCCGGCTACGATGTCGCGCGCGATGTCATCTGGCGGACGTGGGAGCCGTATCTCGCCGAGCTGAAAGATGCCGCGCCCGACGCCAAGTCCGTCTTGCAGGAGTGGGCGCAAGGGCGCCAGCTGCCGCTGCCGAACTACATCGAGGTCGCCCGCGAAGGCCCGGACCATGCCCCGCGCTTCACCGCCGAAGTGCATGTGGCGGGCATTGCCCCCGAGCGGGGCGAGGGTGCGAACAAGCGCGCGGCCGAACAGGCCGCGGCCCTGGCCATGCTGCTGCGCGAAGGCGTCTGGCAGGCGGCCGCCAATGACTGACCTGCCAACGACCGATACGCCCGACGGCCCGACGCGCTGCGGGTTCGTGGCCTTGATCGGCGCGCCCAACAGCGGCAAGTCGACCCTGACGAACGCGCTGGTCGGCGCCAAGGTGTCCATCGTGACCCACAAGGCGCAGACCACGCGCGGGCCGGTGCGCGGGATCGTGCTGGCGGGTGAGGCGCAAGTGATCCTGGTCGATACGCCCGGCATTTTTCAGCCCAAGCGCCGTCTCGATCGGGCCATGGCCCAAGCGGCGTGGGACCGGGCCGGGGACGCCGACATCGTGGCTCTCGTGGTGGATGCGGCGCGCGGGCTCGACGACAAGCTTGCGCCCATCGTCGAACATCTGCCTGAACTCAACCGGCCGGTGATCGCGGTGCTGAACAAGGTCGATCTCGTCAAGAAGCCGGCGCTCCTGAAGCTCACGTCCGAGCTCATGGCGCTCAAGGCCTTCGCCGAGATCTTCATGGTGTCGGCGCTGACCGGGGACGGCGTGGACGATTTGCGGGCCTATCTCGCAAATGCCGTTGCCGAAGGACCTTGGCTGTTTCCGGAGGACCAGCTCTCGGATGCCTCGCTGAGGCAGACCGCGGCCGAGATCACCCGGGAGAAGCTGTTCTTGCGCCTGCACGAAGAGCTGCCTTACGCGCTCACGGTCGAGACCACCGCGTGGAAAGAGCTCAAGGACCAAAGCGTCCGCATCGAACAAACCATCTTCGTCGAACGCGAGAGCCAGCGGCGGATCGTACTCGGCGCCAAGGGCCAGATGATCAGGGAGATCGGCCAGGCGGCGCGCGAGGAGATCGCCGAGATCGCGGGCGTGCCGGTCCATCTGTTCCTGTTCGTAAAGGTGCGCGAGCGCTGGGGCGAAGATCCCGAGCGTTTCCGCGAAATGGGCCTCGACTATCCCAAGAGCTGAGCGCGCCGGACGTGGCCGGCCCAGCCTCGCGCAACCAGGGTCGCAACAGACGGCGTTAGCGCAGACACCCTCAAAGACGGTCCGCGGTTTCGGAGCAGCGCCAAAACGTGACCGGCTGTCGCATGGCTGTCATATGCCCAGGTAAAGGTTTGCGCAGTCCCGGGCATTCTCCCGACCTCGGCACAAGGCTAAGCGAAGAATTAGAAGCAGCATTCAATTTGTGGGCACTGACATGAAGCACATAATTCTCAAGCCATTTCTGGTCATAACCTTTGGAACGAGCGCAACGCTGGCCTTTGCCTTTGACAAGGCGATCGACGAAGCAAAGTGCGCAGGGATTTTCTACGTAAACAAGGAACTCGCACAAAAGGGCAGCGGCGGCAACGGCAAGCCCGTAAGCTATTGGCAGGACCTGACGGAGAAGGCGCGAGAGCTCGCGTTCGAAGCCGCAAAGGACACGAAGACAAAGGACGCGGTGGAAGTGGAGATTGGCGACATCTCCACCAGCATGGGACTGGCCGTTGAGAAGGAAGACCCCGAGATGCTGGCCCATCTCGGCGAAGCGACGCCGCGCTGCGAGGAGCTCGTCAACGCTTCGACAAGCACGCCCTAGTTCCGTCGCCCGTCCCCTTGCCAACGCAGACATCCTGCTCCGTCGAGATCACTTCTTGTGCCCATGGCCTAGGCAACACCACGAATCGTGGGCCAAGCTGCGTATACGGACAGCAGCGGCCACAGCCGGGAACGCGCAAAGACGGGAGCGTACGTGGACTGGAGCGACGAAGGCATCTTCTTGAGCGGCAAGCCGCTCGGCGAGGCCAACCTCATCGCGGAGGTCTTGACGCTCGAGCACGGCCGCCATCTGGGGCTCGTGCGCGGCGGGCGTTCCCGGCGCATCCGCCCGACGCTGCAGCCCGGCAACCTCGTCCGGGTGACCTGGCGGGCGCGGCTCGCCGAGCACCTGGGCGGTTACCATGTGGAACTGATGGAAGCCCACGGGGCCCGTGTGCTGGACGATCCGCGCGCGCTTGCCGCCATCGGCACGATCGGGGAACTCGTGAAGCTCCTGCCCGAGCGCGACCCGCACCCGGAACTCTATGCGACGACCCTGCATGTGCTGCGCTCGTTCGCCGAGCCGGAGATCTGGCCGGCGCTGCTGGTCTATTGGGAGTTCCAGCTCCTCCAAGAGCTCGGCTTCGGCCTCGACCTGACCTCCTGCGCGGCCACGGGCACGACCGAGGATCTGGTCTATGTCTCCCCCAAATCGGCACGCGCCGTCAGCCGCGAGGCCGGCGCGCCTTACGCGGACAAGATGCTGCCGCTGCCGCGCTTCCTGATCGACAGCACCGCGCCGCTCGCGCCCGCGGACATCGTCGCAGGGTTCGATCTGATCGGCTACTTCCTGGAGCGCGACGTGCTCGCCCCGCACGGGCTCAAATTCCCCGCGCGCGGGGCCGGTTGCTGGATCTGCTGCAACGCGCGCCGCACGCCGCCTGAGGCCGTGTGCCGCTTGAGGCGACTCACGGGATGCGTTAAGCGCGTCACATGGGAAAACGCGCGACGCCCCCCGAGCAGGGGCCCATCGAACCGATCGATCTGAAAGAGGCGCTGGAAGAGCGCTATCTCGCCTACGCCCTGTCCACGATCACCCACCGGGCGCTTCCGGACGTGCGCGACGGGCTGAAGCCCGTGCACCGGCGGCTGCTTTACGCCATGCAGCAGCTGCGCCTGCAGCCGCAGGGCGAATTCCGCAAATGCGCGAAGATCGTCGGCGACACGATGGGCAATTTCCATCCTCACGGCAATCAGGCGATCTACGACGCGCTGGCCCGCCTCGCGCAGGATTTCGCCGTGCGCTATCCGCTCGTCGACGGGCAGGGGAATTTCGGCAATATCGACGGCGATAACCCCGCCGCCGATCGCTACACCGAGGCGCGGCTGACCGACATCGCCGCGCGGCTCCTGGAAGGCATCGACGAGGACACGGTCGATTTCCGCCCCAACTACGACGGGCGCGAGATGGAGCCGTCCGTGCTGCCGGCGAACTTCCCGAACCTGCTGGCCAACGGGGCCTCGGGCATCGCCGTCGGTATGGCGACGAACATCCCGCCGCACAACGTCGCCGAGCTCTGCGACGCGGCGCTGCATCTCATCAAGTTTCCCAATGCCACCGCCGACAAGCTCGTCGCCTTCGTGCCGGGCCCGGATCTGCCCACGGGCGGGATCATGGTCGAGCCGCGCGAACAGATCGTCGAGGCCTACAAGACGGGGCGGGGCTCGTTCCGCCTGCGCGCGCGCTGGGAGAAGGAAGATGCGGGCCGCGGCACCTACCAGATCGTGGTCACCGAGATTCCGTATCAGGTGCCGAAGGCGCGGCTCGTCGCACGCATCGCCGAATTGCTCCAGGCGAAGAAGCTGCCTCTGCTGGCCGACGTGCGCGACGAGTCCGCCGAGGACGTGCGGCTGGTCCTGGAACCCAAGAGCCGCACCGTCGATCCCACGCTGCTCATGGAGTCGCTGTTCAAGCTGACCGAACTCGAGACGCGCGTGCCGCTCAACATGAACGTGCTGAGCCAGGGCAAGATCCCGAACGTGCTGAGTCTGCGCCAGGTGCTGCTGGAATGGCTGGCGCACCGGCAGCAGGTGCTCGTGCGGCGATCGAACTTCCGGCTTTCCAAGATCGACCACCGGCTGGAGGTCTTGGCCGGCTACCTGATCGTCTATCTGAACCTCGACAAGGTCATCAAGATCGTGCGGGAGGAGGACGAGCCGAAGCCCGTGCTCATCAAGGCGTTCAAGCTCACCGACGTCCAGGCCGAAGCCATTCTCAACATGCGGCTGCGCGCCTTGCGGAAGCTGGAGGAGATGGAGATCCGCCGTGAGCACGACGCGCTCACCAAGGAGCGCAAGGAGCTGACGGCGCTGCTGAAGTCCGAAGACAAGCAGTGGAAACGGATCGCCGACGAGATCAAGGACGTGAAAGAGGCGTTCAGCCCGAAGACCGAACTCGGCCGCCGCCGCACCAGTTTCGCGGACGCGCCCGAAGACGTCGCGGACGTTCTGGCGGAGGCGATGATCGAGAAGGAGCCGATCACCGTTGTCCTGTCCGATAAAGGATGGATACGGACGATCAAGGGCCACAACACGGACGTCTCGAAACTGTCCTTCAAGGACGGCGACCGGCTGAGGCAACTCTTGCACGCGCAAACGACCGACACGCTGCTGCTGTTCGCTACCAATGGGCGTTTCTACTCGCTCGCCGCCGACAAGCTGCCGGGCGGGCGCGGACACGGGGAGCCCTTTCGCCTCATGATCGACATCGAGGACGCCGGGGATTGCGTCGAGCTGATCGTGCATCAGCCGGGCCGGAAACTGCTTGTGGCCTCATTGAGCGGCTACGGCTTCGTGGCGGCGGAAGACGACGTGATCGCCATGACGCGCAAGGGCAAGCAGATCCTGAATGTGAAGGCGCCTGACGAGGCGGCGGTCTGCGCGCCGGTGTCCGGCGACAGCGTCGCCGTCATCGGCGACAACCGGAAGCTGTTGCTGTTCCCGCTCTCCGAACTGCCCGAGATGCCGCGCGCAAGGGCGGTACGGTTGCAGCGCTATCGCGACGGCGGCCTTGCGGACGCGAAGACCTTCGCGAAGAAAGAGGGGCTCGTCTATATCGATGCGGCGAAGCGGAGCTTCACCCTGGCGTCCGCCGACTTGCGCGACTGGTGGGGCGCCAGGGCCGCCGCCGGCCGCTTGCCGCCACGAGGCTTTCCGAAGTCGGGCAAGTTCGGGGACAAGTTCTAGCGCGGCGGCAAGGTTTAGCGGGGCGGAACCGCGAGGCCGCGGCTGCGAACCCAGCCTTTGGAGGTCAGGCGTTCCTGCGGCTGGAAGCGCTCCTTGTAGCGCATCTTGCGCGAGCCCTCGATCCAATAGCCCAGATACACATAGGGGTATCCCATGGACCGCGCGTACTCGACATGTTCGAGGATCATATACGTGCCGAGACTGCGCGGGGCCCAATCCGGATCGAAGAAGCTGTAGACCATGGAGATGCCGTCACTCAGCCGGTCGCACAGGGCGGCGGCGACCAGCGGGGCCGCTCCGGTCCGTTCGTCGGGCTTCTGCCGGTACTCGGTGATGAAGGTCTCGACCACGCTGTCTTCCACCATGAGCGAGAAATCGAGAACGCTCATCTCGGCCATACCGCCGTCCCCGTGCCGCGCCTCGATATAGTCGCGGAACAGGCCGTACTGCTCGGAGCTTGGCGCGGCCGGTTTCCGCGTGGCGATCAAATCCCTGTTCTGCCGGGAGATCCGCTTCAAGGACCGCTTGGGCTCGAACTCGTTCACGAGCAGGCGCACGGGGACGCACGCCGAGCAGGCGTCGCAATAGGGCATGTAGGCGATGTTCTGGCTGCGCCGGAATCCGCCCTTGAGCAGATTGTCGATGAGGAAGCCGGGTTTGTCCCGGGTCAGGTGCGTGAAGAGCTTCCGCTCCATCCGGCCCGCCAGATAGGGGCAGGGCTGGGGGGCGGTGATGTAGAACTCCGGAAAGTTATTCTTGTGTTCTGTCACGGCACCGGACCGGAAGCGAATCCAAGTCAATCCTTGAGCTAGCTTAAGCGAGGACCGGCGGCGGGCGCAATCGGCTCGGCACCTGCGGCGGATTGACCCTGGAAAACCCGAAACCGCGCTTCCGGCCCGTTTCCTGTCACATCGGGGCTCGTAAGACCGGGCCGCATCAGTCGCGGGGCTGGAAAGCAGCCGTGGGCCGGTTGATCACGAGAACCCCTGCCAGGATGTCGTGCAAGCAGCGCTTGCGGGAATCGAAGAAGCACCACAGCAGGATCGGGAAGAACAACGTCAGCGAGAACCAGAACAGGAGCGCATGGAACGCCGCGATCAGAGGCGTGACCTTGCCGCCGAACCACATGGGCACGGCGAGCCCCATCGTGCGCTGGCCGATCGTGGACGATTTCGGCCCGCCGATCGTGAAGGCGTTGTAGCCGAGGCCGACAATGGGAAAGATCATCCCGAACAGCAACCAGCCAAGGCCAAGCGTCAGAACGCCGAGCACAGCCACGAAAACAAAGGCGATCACGGTCAGAAGGGCGATGATGACCGCGTCGATGAGGAAGGCGACGCAGCGCTTGCGGATGACCGCGGTGAAGAGCTGAGGCTCCGTCACCGGATTGTAAGCATGAACTTGCGCGGGAAAGGTCGTCTCGCTGCGGGTCATTTGGTTCGACATTGGGTCTCCACGTAAAGGCATAACTGCTGTTCATATGGGAATTCCCTCCCAGATTCGCAACGTGAAGGCGCCGCGGCGGAACTCCAAGCCCCCCGTCGGTTGCCGTCGGCAAGGGGACGCCTTAGGATTCGCGCACGACAGATTCGTCTTTCATCCCCAGGAGCGTCCAGGGAGACAGCGCATGCGGCGGACGGTTTTTGCAGTCGCGCTTGCGGGCCTTCTCGCAAGTGTCGGGCAAGGCCTGGCATGTGAGGGCAGCGACGTCATTTTCGAGGACAAGTTCCAGGACAACGGAGGCGGCTGGTCCCAGAAGGACACCGTCTCGATCGGCGATGGGGCGTTGTCGTTCGCGCTGCCGGCGGACGATATGCAGTCCAATCTCAATGTCATGTTCTCGGTCGACGATGCCGATGTCTGCGTGGAGGCGGTCTGGCCCACGCCCGACGCACCGGCCGAGGGAGATGAGACACCGCAGATTTTAGGCGCGGGGCTCCTCTTTTGGGGCGAGAACAACCGCACGTATTACCAGTTCGGAGTTCTCAACAACGGCCGCTACTGGATCGCGCGCAAACAGGACGCGCCTGGGTCGGGACGATCGCGGCCAATATCGACAGCCCCGCCATCGAGACCGCGCCGGGTGCCTCCAACACTTTGCGTGTCGATGCCAAAGGCAACACGCTTGGCTTCTACATCAATGGCACAAAGGTCCGCGAACTCCGGGGGCAGGCGCCGAAGGGCAGTTGGCGCTTCGGAGTCTCGGGCGACAATTTCGACAAGAGCGACGAAGCGACGGTGCTCTTCACCAAGATGAAGGTCACGGACTAAGCGCGCTGCGCCGTCAGTACTGGCCCTTCAGGAGACGGGCCACTTCCGGGGCGAAATAGCTGAAAACGCCGTCGGCGCCGGCTCGCTTGAAGGCGAGCAGCGTCTCCAGCACCACCCGTTCCCGGTCCAGCCAGCCATGCTCGGCGGCGGCAACGAGGGCGGCATACTCCCCTGAGGTTTGATAGGCGAAGGTCGGCAGGCCGAAGGCCTCCTTCACACGCCAGACGATGTCGAGATAAGGGAGGCCGGGCTTGACCATGACCATGTCGGCGCCCTCGGCCACGTCGAAGGCCACTTCGCGCAGCGCCTCGCCGCCGTTGGCGGGATCCATCTGATAGGTCTTCTTGTCGCCGCGCAACTGCGCGCCCGAGCCGACCGCGTCCCGGAACGGACCGTAGAATGCTGAGGCGTATTTCGCCGCGTAGCTCATGATCTGGGTGTCGGCGAAACCGTTGGCCTCGAGCGCGGCCCGGATGGCGCCGACGCGGCCGTCCATCATGTCGGACGGCGCGATCACATCGCAGCCGGCCTCGGCCTGAACCAGCGCCTGGGTGACCAGCGCCTCGACGGAACGGTCGTTGTCGATCCTGCCGTCTTCGTCCAGCAGTCCGTCATGGCCATGGCTCGTATAGGGATCGAGCGCCACGTCGCACACAATGCCGATTTCCGGCACGGCCTGTTTGACGGCCCGCACGGCGCGGCAGACCAAATTGCCCGGATTGAAGGCCTGGGTTCCGGCCTCGTCGCGCAAGGACGGATCCGTATAGGGAAAGAGTGCAATCGCCGGGAGCCCGATTTCCGCGGCATCCTCCGCGGCTCTGACCGCAAGATCGATGGACAGCCGCGCGACGCCCGGCATGGCATCGACTTCCTCGCGGGCCCTGTCGCCGTCGATGATGAAGATCGGCCAGATCAGGTCGTCCGGCGTAAGGTGCATTTCGCGCACGAGGCGCCGGGACCAGTCGGCGCGCCGGTTCCGCCGGAGCCGGGTCGCGGGATAGCCTTGTCCCAGGTCTTTGGGCGTCTCCGCGGTGCCGCGCTTGGCACGTTCGGTCCGGAATGAGACGGTCTTGTCGTCGGGTAATGGCGCCACGCGATACGGATCCTCAAAAGAATTGGCCACAGGCCGTGCACGTCCGAGGGCAGCGAGCCTATCATTCAAGACACGGGTCCCGCCAGAGCCCGTGGCCAACATGGTTTTCCGGCCCCGCCGGTGCGTCCTACTGACAGATTCTCACATAGCGCCGTTTGCGCATGTCGAGATGGAAATGATCGCGGTGGGCCGCGTTCGCTTCGGGACCCAGAACGGTCCAGAAGACCTTGCAGCCGTCTCCGTGGATCGTGCGCAGGAAGCTCTTGGCGTCGGCACGGCTCAAATTGCCTGCCGGAACGGGACCCTCCGGCTCCTCTTCCTCTGGTTCGGCGAACTCGACGGGCGCGGCGAAGACGGGGGCGAAAAAGGGGTTGGTGGCCACCTTCTTCAGCTCCTCCATCTCGTAGCTGTATTGATCGTCCGCGGGCGTCTTCGGAATGACCTTGATGCCAGGTGTCTTGGTCGGCGGGGGCAGCGAGGAGTGATCGCGAAGCGGATTGGGCCTTGGCATCCGCGCAAGCTGCGGCCGGTTCGGTTCGTAGCCGTAGGGCCAATTGCCCAGGATCGGTATCTCCTGGCCCGACGCGAGGACGAAGGCCTTGATGTCCAGCGCATTGGCGCGGGCGTGTTCGCTCAGCTTGGTGTCGGACCGCCCATACTGGTTCCGGCACATATAGGACGCGGCGTTCCTGATCTTCACGACCTGGGTTCCGAGCGCCTTTGCGGTCGGCTGCACCGAGTCTTGAACCATTCGTGCAAGGTCGCTGCGACGGTGCAGTTGACGGTCGCCGGGGGCGAAACGGTGATGGCGGGGTTCTTGCCGATCGACTTCAGCTTGATCGGCGCGGCGGTGCCGCAGGCGCTCTCCGGATCGGATCGAGATGCTCGTACTCGAGGTCGAGCCCATCCAGAAGTTTCACGCACTTCTCGAGCGCTGCCGCGACCTTGGGGTCGACGGCCGCGTCCGGATCGGATCCGCTGCGCACGGGATTGCGCGGTGGAGCCGGTGCGGGGTCGCTTGCACTCTCGGGTACGGGCGCCAACGCGGTTTCGTCCGTTGAGGGTTCGGTGTCCTCTTGCGCCGGCGCCTGCACAGGCGTGGCCGGTTCTTCCGGGACTGTGGCCGGTTCCTCCGGCGCTGCGGCTTCTTCCACGGCAGTGCCCGGCGGCTCCTCTTGAGGCGCGGGTTCGACCTTGGCGGAGGTGGCGGGATCCTCGGCCGGCGTCGTTGGTGTCTCCGGCTTCCGAACGGGGAGGCTTGGATGCTCGACGACGGGCGCCCGCGGCTCGACGCGGCGCTTCGGCCGCAGATCGGGAATTTTCACCGCGAGGCTCTCGAAGGGATTGAGGGGCCGGGCGAGGGCCGGTCCGGGCAGCGGCGTGGCAACGCACAGGCTTGCTGCCAGCGTTCCCCAGGAACACGCCCGCCGCCAGCCCCGTTGCCGTTGACCCGTCATTGCGCGCCCCGTCCGAACGTGCGGCAGGGCAGCGGCTTGTGGTTTGCGCCTTGGGATGGTAGCTGCGCCGGACGGGCCGACACCGCACCTGTTACGCGCGTTTTTGCCGTCGCCCTCGCACTTGGATCCGTTCTTGGGAGCTTACGCGATTGTCCGAACCGCTTGGGATCACGTTCGCCGAACATGACCGTGCCGGCGTCGTCACGCTTGACCGGCCCGCAAGGCTGAACGCGTTGACGCGCGACATGTTCGAGGCTTTGACCGCCAATTACCGCCGCTGGGAACCCGCTGCGCAGATTTACGGCGTGGTGATGGAGTCCACCCACCCCAAGGTGTTCTGCAGCGGTGGCGATCTGAAAGTCCTGAACCAACTCAACCATGACGGCGCCGTCGACGAGATACGCGAATTCTACCGCTCTGCTTATACCCATGTCTGGGTCCTTGAGAAATTCATCCGTCCCAACGTCCCGCTGATCAACGGGCTCGCGTTCGGCGGTGGGGTCGGAATCTCTCTGCTCGGGACTCATTGTATCGCTGGGGAAGGCTATCGGTTCGCGATGCCCCAAGTCGGGATCGGATTTCTGCCCGACATTGGCGGAACCTATTTTCTGCCGCGCCTCTTCGGTTGGGTCGGAACGTATCTGGCTCTCACGGGCGCCGAGATCGGACCGGCCGATGCACATCGTCTACGTCTCGTAAGCCACTATATTCCATCGGCTTATTTCGGCGTGATCAAGGCCGCGCTGTCGGACAATCACCCGATCGACCGGCTTCTGGATGGGCTGCACCAGGACCCGGGCGAAGGCGACCTGGTCCGGATGACCCCCGCCATCAACCGCATCTTCTCCGCGCCGACGGTGGAAGAGATCCTGGAACGCCTCGACGCGGAGCCCGAAGGGCCCTTCGAGGATTGGGCCAAAAAGACGGCGGCAACCCTCCGGCAGAAATCGCCCACTTCACTCAAGATCGCGCTGCAGCAGATGCGGCGCGGCAAGTCGCTGAGCCTGGCCGAGGCCCTGAAGCTGGAATTCCGCCTGGCCTCGCATCTCGTGACCATGCCCGACTTCAAAGAGGGCATCGATGCGAAGATCGCCGGCAAGGGACGGGGGCCGAAATGGACTCCGGAAACCGTTGCCGCGGTGGACGATGCGCGCATCGAACGGCTGTTCGAAACCCCCGTGGACGGTGAACTCGAGCTTAACGAGCCAGCGTAGATTTTCTAAGAATCGTTGGAATCAAACGCCATCCCCGCAAACATCAACAAGAATTAAGCTTAGAATTTTATCGAGTCTTAAGCGTTCCAATTAAGCGCATCTTAGTCGGCGTGCTCCTATACTCATCGCCAAGTTGGGGATAAACAACAACTAAATGGGGTTGGCGATGAATGTAGCTTTGAAAATGGGGACGGATGCAAGCGCCGTTGAGGAAAAAGACCTTAAGAGTTCTTATCTCGGCTCGCTGAAATTGATCGAACAACTGCATCGGTTGCTTTTGGATGTTATTAAAGATGAGTTCGAGCGTCTTGGCCGCACGGACGTGAATAGTATCCAAGCACTGCTGCTTTACAATATCGGCGACGATGAAGTCACGGCCGGAGAATTGACGGGCCGCGGCTACTATCTTGGCTCGAACGTTTCTTACAATCTCAAGAAGCTCGTCCAGGCCGGTTTCGTCAATCATCAGCGTTCGACCACCGATCGACGCTCGGTCCGTGTGAGCCTCACAGAAAAAGGCCGTGAAGTTTCCGACGTGGTCAACCGGTTGTTTGAGCGCCAGCTCGGCTCGCTGGAACCTGTCGGGGGCGTCGCTCAAGACGATCTCGAGCGCCTGAACAAGTCCATGTTCCGCCTGCAGCGTTTCTGGTCGGACCAGATCCGCTATCAGCTTTAGACCGGTCGAGCGCCGGAGCAACGCCGCGACCCGCAAGGCCGCCCGGGAGGCCAAATCCTCCCGGGACGCGCCGCGCCGTGCCGCAAGGCCCACGTCCCGCAGCAAGGCCCGCGTCTCGGCACGCAATACACCCAAATTCGACAAAATCTTCCTTCAGGGTCGTCAGTTGACGGTGTGACCGCGCTTTGCGGCGCGGCTTTCGGGGGACCAAACCAGCCCAGAGGTGCTTTGGTGGGGTCCGCGGGCCCGATCCGGGGCCTCGCCTTACGGTGGTTAAGGGTTTGTAAGGCTCCGCCTGGATTCAATGGCGCCCGAAACGGGTAGAGCTACGGCAGCAATCCGCTTATAGTAGAGCGGAAACGCGTTGCTGCAGGTGAGGGGAGCGGCGCATGCTCAAATTGAACACGCTTGTGAAGCACGGGTCACGCCTGACGGTGGCAGGACTCGTGGCGACGCTCGTCTGCGTCGGCGCTGCGCCTCTGTATGCCGGCCCGTTCAACATGTTCAAGAGCCGGGACGATCAAAGCCAACCCACCGCGCAAAGCGGTAACAGCAGCGGTGGCGGCGGTCTGTTCGGCGGTCTGTTCAATGGCGGGTCGCGCAACGCGCGGCCCCAAGGCGAGGTGACACGTTCCGAATTGCCGACCGGCGATCCGGAAGTGGCAATGATCCTCAATCCGGGCCTCGGGACGCCGACGCTTGCGCCCGGGAACGTCGCGGCTACCCGGGCGGCCATTCAGCAGTACCAAGCCATTGTCGCCCAGGGCGGGTGGCCCATGGTTCAGGCCGTGGCCATGAAGCCGGGCCGGCGTGGCACCAACATTCAAACGCTGCAGCGCCGGCTGCAAATCAGTGGCGACCTGGTGACGAATTACGAGCCGGGCCGGTACGACAACGCCACCGTCGCGGCGGTGAAGCGTTTTCAATACCGCCACGGTCTCCCGGCAACGGGCGTCGTCGACTCCAAGGCCACGGTCGCCGCGCTCAACGTGCCGGCAGGCACGCGGCTGGCCCAGCTCCAGGCAAGCCTGAAGCGTCTCCAAGTCCGGGCCGGCAAGACGACCAACCGGTATATTCAGGTCAATGTTCCCGCGGCGCAGGTGGAAGCGGTGCGCGGCGGCCGCGTCGAACTGCGGAATACCGCCGTGGTCGGCAAGGTTGAGCATCCGACGCCGACTTTGGCCAGCAAGGTCTCGCAGGTGAAGTTCAACCCCTATTGGAACGTGCCGACCAGCATCGTCAAAGCCGACCTGATCCCGAAGGGGCGCCAGTTCGCGAGCCGCGGTCAAGACATGCTCGCCGCGTATCACATGGAAGCTCTCGACCGGCAGGGGAACATCGTCGATTCCCGCACGATCGATTGGTACGGCAACGACGTCTACACCTACCGCTATCGTCAGAGGCCCTGGGAAGAGAACTCCCTCGGCTACATCAAGATCGATTTCCCGAACAAGGACGCGGTGTACATTCACGACACGCCGCTGAAGAGCCTGTTCGGCAAGGCGGTGCGGTTCGAGAGCCACGGCTGCGTCCGGACGCACAATGTCGACCGGCTGGCGGCTTGGGTGCTCGACAACAACCCGTCCTGGAACCTGTCGCGCATCCAGTCCTTGAGGCACACCTCGGTGCAGGAGAACGTCCAGGCGACGCAGACCATCGGGGTCTACTTCACCTATATCAGCGCCTGGGGCACACCCGACGGCCTGATCCACTTCCGCCCCGACGTCTACGGGCTCGATACGCGCGGAACCTACGCCTCGAACTACTAAGCGCTGAGCTTCACCGGCACCTTTAAATAGTGGACGCCGTTTTTGTCCGCAGGCGGAAGGTTGCCGGCGCGCATGTTCACTTGGATCGACGGTAGCAGGAGCACGGGCGCGGCAAGGTTTGCGTCCCGGGCTTCGCGCATCGCAACGAACGCATCCTCACTGACGCCGTCCCGCACATGGGCGTTGTGCGCGCGCTGTTCGGCCACGGTCGTCTCCCAGGCGTAAATGTCCCGTCCCGGCGCCTTGTAATCGTGGCACATGAAGAGCCGCGTTTCCGGCGGCAGGGCGAGGAGCCGTTTGATGGACCGGTAGAGCGTCCTGGCATTGCCGCCGGGAAAGTCCGCGCGCGCGGTGCCGTAATCGGGCATGAACAGCGTGTCGCCCACAAAGACGGCGTCGCCGATCTTGTAGGCGATGTCGGCGGGCGTGTGACCGGGCACGAACAAGACCTCTACCTCCAGGTCGCCCAAGGCAAACCGCTCGCCGTCCGCAAAGAGGTGGTCGAACTCGGCGCCTTCGCCGCTGACATCCTCCGCATTGAACACCGGCCGGAAGATCTTCTGGACGTCTCTGACATGCTCCCCAATGCCGACCTTGGCGCCGGACTTCAGCTTGATATAGGGCGCGCCCGAAAGATGATCCGCATGGACATGGGTCTCGAGCACCCAGACGACGCGAAGACCGTCCTCCGAAGCGGCGGCAAGAATGGCGTCGGCGGATTCCGTTGCCGCCTTTCCCGACTTGTGATCGTAGTCGAGGACAGGGTCGATGACCGCCGCCTGCTTCGTCTGTGGATCGGACACGAGATAGCTCACCGTGTTGGTGGTCTCGTCGAAGAAGGCACGGATGTTGGGGCTGCCGGGCATTGGAGAACTCCTCGGAGGGTTGTCGTCCATGATCGGTTGACTAGAATATTAGCAAGCGCTAAATTAGCAATACCTAATACGAAGGTGGTTCGGAACCATGGCAGGCGCCCCAAGAGATTTCGCGACATTCGAAGACAATGCCGCCCTGGTTGCGAGCATCCTGCGTGCGCTCGCCAACGAGCGTCGCTTGATGATTTTATGCAAGCTGGCCGAATGGGGCGAGGCGAGCGTGGGCTCCCTGTCGGAGGCGGCCGGGCTCTCCCAGTCGGCGACCTCCCAGCACCTCGCCAAGATGCGGGACGAGGGGCTCGTCGATTTCCGCCGGGATGGCCAGACCCTCTGGTACCGCATTGCCGAACCGCGTACGGAGCTTCTGCTGGGCTATCTCCAGAAGCTCTATTGCCCCAACGATTGAAAACCATAGAAGATCAGGAGTTCCTTAATGAGCCTTCCCACCATCAGCCCCGAAGATGCCAAACGTCTCATCGAACAAGGCGGTACGCTGATTGACATTCGCGGTACGGACGAGCGCGCCCGCGAACAGATTCCGGGCTCAAAGCATGGTTCGTTGACGAACCTGACCGAGTTTTCGGGGACGGGAGCGCCGATCATCTATCATTGCCGGTCGGGCATGCGCACGGCGCAGAGTGCGGAGCGCTTGCGCGCGGCGACGCCCTGCGAGGCCTATATCCTCGAAGGCGGCCTCGATGCCTGGAAGAAGGCGGGGCTGCCCATCTTCACGGACAAGAACCAGCCGATCGAGATGCAGCGCCAGGTGATGATCGGTGCCGGCAGCCTCGTGCTGCTTGGCATGCTGCTCGGCACGTTCGCCACACCGGCCTTCTACTGGCTGGCCGCCTTCGTCGGCGCCGGCCTCGTCTTCGCCGGCGTGACAGGCTTCTGCGCCATGGCCAAGGTCCTGGCGGCGATGCCTTGGAACCGCACGGCCGCAGCCTGAGGGACGTCCCGCCCGGGCGCATTCCGGTTGTCGGCCCGTCTTGATCGGGCACGTCGGGCGGCGCAAGGCTCGGGCTCATCGGGGGGCCTCGCCGCGCGCTGACGCACGTCTGCATTTCACCGGCCAATTGGCTGGAAACAGCTAGTTTTTCTCCTCTCACACATTATTCTGAGCAAGCCGGTTCTACTCTTGGGGTGTTGCTAGCATCGCCCCGCGACATGTGGTAGAGCCAGCCCACTCAGCCTGAGGCCGTATGTCTGAGACCGTTTCAGCAGCGGTGACCGCCAGGCCCAAAAAAATGAGTTTGAGCCCGAGGAGCAATTTCAGATGACGGCCAGTGATTTTTTCAACAAGCACGCAAAAGATTCCGATCCAGATGTTTGGGGCGCGATCGAGCGCGAAGGGCGCCGTCAGCAAGACGAGATCGAACTGATTGCCTCGGAGAACATCGTCTCCCAGGCCGTACTGGATGCCGTCGGGACGCTCCTCACCAACAAATATGCTGAAGGTTATCCGGGTCGCCGCTATTACGGCGGCTGCCAGTATGTGGACGAGGTCGAGACGCTCGCCATCGATCGCGCCAAGCAGCTTTTCGACTGCGAGTTCGCGAACGTGCAGCCTCATTCCGGCTCCCAGGCCAACCAGTCGGTCATGCTCGCGCTGATCAAGCCAGGCGACACGATCATGGGCATGAGCCTCGCCGCGGGCGGTCATCTGACCCACGGCGCACCCCCGAACGAGTCCGGCAAATGGTTCAACGCGGTCCAGTATGGCGTGACCGAGGACACCAACCTGATCGATTACGACGAGGTCGAGCGCCTGGCCAAGGAGCACAAGCCGAAGCTGATCATCGCGGGCGGCTCCGCCTATCCGCGGCAGATCGACTTCAAGCGCTTCCGCGAGATCGCGGACCAGGTCGGCGCCTATTTCCACGTCGACATGGCCCATTTTGCGGGTCTCGTGGCCGCGGGTCTGCATCCGAGCCCGCTTCCTTACGCCGATGTCTGCACCACGACGACCCACAAGACCCTGCGCGGTCCGCGTTCGGGTCTCGTCGTGTCGAACAATCCCGACATCGGCAAGAAGATCAACTCGGCCGTGTTCCCGGGTCTCCAGGGCGGTCCGCTGATGCACGTGATCGCAGGCAAGGCCGTGGCCTTCGGCGAGGCCCTGCAGCCCTCGTTCAAGACCTATATCCAGCAGGTCGTGGACAATTGCCGGACGCTCGGCGAGACCCTGGTCGATGGCGGTCTCGCGCTCGTCTCCGGCGGCACCGACACCCATTTGATCCTGGTGGACATGCGGCCGAAGAAGCTCACCGGCAAGGCGGCGGAAGAGGCGCTCGGCCGGGCCTTCATCACCTGCAACAAGAACGGCGTGCCGTTCGATCCGGAGAAGCCCATGGTCACGTCCGGCATTCGTCTGGGCTCGCCGGCCGGCACCACGCGCGGTTTCGGTGTCCCTGAGTTCCAGGCGATCGGCGGCATGATCCTCGAAGTGCTCGACGGACTCGTCGCCAACGGCGAGGAGGGCAACGGCGCCGTGGAGGAGAAGGTGAAACAGCAGGCCATCGAGCTCTGCGGACGCTTCCCGATCTACTCGGTCTAGGTGCCGTACGGCTTGGTGTTGACTAAGAGGAGGGCGATCGCCCATGCGGTGCCCTTATTGCGGCAGCACCAACACCCAGGTGAAGGACTCGCGCCCAAGCGAGGACAATACGACGATAAGGCGCCGCCGCGTCTGCGCGGATTGCGGCGGCCGCTTTACCACGTTCGAACGCGTTCAGCTCCGTGAACTGACGGTCATCAAGCGGAGCGGGCGCCGCATCCCCTTCGATCGCGACAAGCTGATGCGCTCCGTACAGATTGCGTTGCGCAAGCGGCCTGTGGATCCGGAGCGCACGGAACGCATGGTCAGCGGCATCGTGCGCAGGCTCGAGAACATGGGCGAAAGCGATATTCATTCGGAGACCATCGGTCATCTGGTCATGGAAGCGCTCAAAGGGCTGGACGACGTCGCCTATGTTCGCTTCGCCTCGGTCTACAAGAATTTTCGCGAAGCGAAGGATTTCGAGGCGTTGCTGGGTGAACTTGCCGGTACGGAAGGCAAGGAAGCCGATCTCGATTCGGATGAACCGTCCGCACTCGAAGACTGAAGCAAGGCGCCCATTCATGAGCACGCGCGATGCGCATCACATGTCTCAAGCGGTTCGGATGGCCCGGCGCGGCC
This sequence comes from Methyloceanibacter methanicus, assembly GCF_001723285.1. Taxonomy (GTDB): domain Bacteria; phylum Pseudomonadota; class Alphaproteobacteria; order Rhizobiales; family Methyloligellaceae; genus Methyloceanibacter; species Methyloceanibacter methanicus. Next base: position 402,353 of record NZ_LPWG01000012.1, read on the forward strand.
TCGGCCTGGCCTGGCCCAACCCGGCCGTCGGCGCCATCGTAGTTGCGCCGACCGGCGAGATCGTGGGGCGCGGCTGGACGCGCCCGGCGGCCGGCCCCATGCCGAAGCCATCGCCCTGGACGCGCGGGCCAGCGCTCGCAAGGCAGCACGCTCTACGTCACCTTGGAGCCTTGCGCCCATGAAGGCGGGCGCGGCGCGCCGTGCGCCAATGTGATCGCCGCTGCGCAGGTCGCGCGCGTCGTGATCGGCATTCGCGACCCCGATCCGCGCACGGCGGGGCGCGGGATCGACAAACTCAAAGCGGCGGGCATCGAGGTCATTGAAGGCGTGGGCGCGGCGGAGGCCGCATCGGTGACCCTGGGTCACCTCATGCGGGTGACGGAAGGGCGCCCGGCGGTCACGTTGAAGATGGCGGTCGGATCCGACGGACGCATCCCTCGAGGCGATGGCGAGCCGGTCTGGATCACCGGACGTCAGGCCCGCGCCCACGGCCATCTCCTGCGCGCCATGAACGATGCCATTCTGGTCGGCCGGGGCACGGTCGCGGCGGACAACCCCTCGCTCACCTGCCGGCTTCCCGGCATGTCGTGCCGCTCCCCCGTCCGTGTGATCCTCGACCGGCGCCTGCGCACCCCGCCCGACGTGAAACTCTTCGAGGACGTGATGGTGCCGGTTTGGCTCGTCTGCGCGGCGGGCGAGGATCAACCCAATGCGAACCTACTTCACGACCACGGTGCCGAGATCGTTCCCGTCCCGGTCGACGATTTCGGCATGATCGATCCGCAGGATACGTTGGAGACCCTCGCGCACCGTGGCATCACTCGTGTGCTGATCGAAGGCGGACCGTCAGTCGCGCAAACCTTTGTCGAGGCCGATCTCGTCGACGAGTTCGTGCTCTATCAGGGCCCGAGCCCGTGGGTGAGGACGGGTTGATCCCGTTCGGCGGCGAAGGCCTTGATCGCTTTGCGGCAAACGGCCATTTCACATTTATTGCCACGCGTTTCTTCGGCCCGGACCGGATGACGTGGTGGCGCAGGATGAGATCATGTTCACTGGCATTGTCAGCGGCCTAGGTACGCTCGTTGCGCGCAAGGGTTCCTGTTTCGTCATCCAGACGCCCTACAAGCGCAAAACGCTGGAACTCGGTGCGTCGATCGCCTTCGACGGCTGCTGCCTCACGCTCACCGGGATCGAGAAGGAGAAGGGCAGCGGCGCGCGCGTCACGGTCGACGTATCCAACGAGACGCTCAGCCACACAACCATGGGAAGCTGGGAACCGGGGCGCAAAATCAATCTGGAACGCGCTCTTGCGCTCGGCGAGGAACTGGGGGGTCATATCGTCACGGGGCACGTGGACGGCGTCGCGAAAATCGTGTCGCGCTTCCCCGATGGCGACAGCGTCCGGTTCCTCGTGGAAGTGCCGCCCGCGTTCGCGAAATTCGTTGCGTCCAAAGGCTCGATTGCCCTGAATGGCGTGTCGCTGACGATCAACGAAGTGGAGGGGACGCGCTTCGACGTGAACATCATCCCCTACACGCTGACCCATACGAGCTGGGGCGACCTGCGGCCCGGCGATCTGGTAAACCTTGAAGTCGATTTGCTCGCGCGTTACGTGGCGCGGTTGGCGCAAACGGAAGGAACGCATTCGTGACGGCTTTGACTGCGGCGGAAACCACGGAACTCCACCGGCTGTTGTCGCCCATCGAGGAAGTGATCGAGGACGCCCGCAACGGCAGGATGTTCATTCTTGTCGACGCGGAGGACCGCGAGAACGAGGGCGACCTCGTGATCCCGGCCCAGATGGCGACGTCCGACACCATCAATTTCATGGCCAAGCACGGCCGTGGACTGATCTGCCTGTCCGTCACCAACGATCGTGCGAAACAGCTCCGCTTGGAGCTTATGTCGCAGTCGAACCGCTCCCGGCACTCCACGGCGTTCACGGTGTCGATCGAAGCCCGCGAAGGCGTCTCGACCGGCATCTCCGCGCATGACCGAGCGCATACCATTTCCGTGGCGATCGATCCGACCAAGGATCACCGCGACATCGTCACGCCGGGGCACGTGTTTCCGCTGCTCGCGCGGGAGGGCGGCGTGTTGGTGCGCGCCGGGCACACGGAAGCCGCGGTCGACATCTCGCGCCTGGCCGGGCTCTACCCCGCAGGCGTCATCTGCGAGATCATGAACGACGACGGCACCATGGCCCGTCTGCCGGACCTCGTGGGCTTCGCCGAGCACCACGGCCTGAAGATCGCGACCATCGCCGATCTGATCGCTTACCGCCTGCGCTACGATCATTTGGTCAGGACGGTCGCCGAGACGACGGTGGCCAGTTCGCGCGGCGAACCGTTCCAGGCCAAGGTCTACGCCACCACGGTGGATTCGGTGGAGCATGTCGCCCTGGTCAAGGGAGACGTCAGCTCCGGCGGCCCTGTTCTCGTGCGTGTGCATGCGGTCAACACGCTCGACGACATGCTCACCGCGGGCTGCGACAATTGCGTCCGCAAAGCCATGGACATCGTCGATCGGGAAGGGCGCGGCGTTGTCGTTCTGATCCGCGAATCCCGGCCCGACGCCATTTCGGCAAGCCTCAAGAAGAATCCTGACGCTCGCAGTCATGCCCGGCTGCTGGACTACGGAATCGGCGCGCAGATCCTTCTCGATCTTGGCGTTCGCGAAATGGTCCTGCTTTCGAACTCGCCCGTCCGCAAGATCGTCGGGCTCGAAGGGTATGGGTTGACGGTCGTCGGGCATCGCGGCCTGGAGTGAAGATCATGAGCCGCAAAGGTCCCAATTCCGTCCTCATCATCTCGGCGCGCTTCTACGAAGACATCGCCGACGAGCTTGCCCGTGGCGCCACTGACGAACTGCGCGGCAACGATGTCGAGTTCGAGGAGATCTCCGTCCCCGGCTGCCTCGAGATTCCCCTGGCGCTCAGCCTTGCCCTGGCCAATGGCTTCGTGGGACGCGCGGGGCGGCACCGCGGCGCCATTGCGCTCGGGTGCGTCATTCGCGGGCAGACCAGCCATTTCGATATCGTTGCGCGGGAGTCTGCCGCCGGGATCAACCAGCTCGCCCTCCAGCATGGCGTTCCGATCGGCTCCGGTATCATCACCTGCGAGAGCATGGAGCAGGCGTGGGAACGTGCCAGTGTCGACGGGCGGAACAAGGGCGGCGACGCGGCCCGCGCCTGCCTGACCTTGATGCGCCTCGAAGAGCAGTTTTCCTCCGCGAGCCGCCGCTAGCGACCATGGCCCAGAAACCCAAAGCCACCGACCGGGCTTCCTCCAGGAGCGCCGCGCGCCTTGCGGCGGTTCAGGCGCTCTACCAGATGGACATGACCGGTATCGATTTGAACGACGTGGTTGCCGAGTTCCAGGCCCATCGCTTCGGCCAGGAAGTGGAAGGGGACCGCTATCACGCCGCCGAAGGCGAATTCTTCCACGATCTCGTCGATGGGGTGGTCCGCGAACAGCGCCGCCTCGATCCGATGCTCGATCGGCAACTCGCCGAAGGCTGGCGGCTGAACCGCGTGGACTCCATACTGCGAGCGCTCCTGCGGGCCGCCGCCTTCGAGCTGACGATCCGCGATGACGTACCGGCCCGGGTGGTGATCAACGAATATGTGGACATCGCCCACGCCTTCTTCAGCGGGGACGAGCCCAAGGTGGTCAACGGTGTCCTGGACCGGCTTGCGCGGAAAGAACGGGCCGCGGAGTTCGACCGGACGGCCATCGGCGAGGGCGAGACGACCGGCGAGGGCTGACAAGCGGGAAGGGGATTGGCATGGCACTCGCGGGAGAGTTCGACATCATCGCCCGCATCTTCGCGCCGCTCGCAACGGACGCGAGCGCGCTTGGGCTCAAGGATGACGCCGCCGTTCTGACCGTCACCGACGATCACCAGCTCGTGGTGACCTGCGACACGCTCGTCAGCGGCGTGCATTTCCTGAAAGACGATCCGCCCCGCTCGATCGGGTACAAGGCCCTCGCGGTCAATCTGTCGGACCTGACGGCCAAGGGTGCCCACGGCTATGTCTATACGCTTTCGCTCGCTCTCCCGCGCGAGATGGACATGGCCTGGCTGGAAGCCTTCGCGGCGGGGCTGGCCGAGGTTCAGGATCGGACCGGCATTTCCCTCGTGGGCGGCGATACGACTGCGACATCCGGACCGCCCACCATCACCGTGACGGCCCTCGGCCTCGTCCAGCACGAAGCGGCCATCACGCGGCTTGGCGCCAAGCCCGGCGATCGCCTCTATACCAACGGGACGATCGGGGATGCCTATTTGGGCCTGAAGCTCCTGCAGGATCCCTCTCGTGCGCAAGCCTGGGCGCTGTCCGAAAGCGATGTGGCCTATCTGACGGACCGCTATCGCCGGCCCCCGATCGATACGGATGCCGCGCTCCTGATCCGGAACTTCGCCAAGGCGGCGATCGATATCTCGGACGGACTGGCGGCCGATGCCGAGAAGCTTTGCCAGGTGTCCCATGTGGGCGCCGAAATCGAGGTCGCCCGGATTCCACTCTCGCCGGCCGTCCAGAAGGCGCTTCAGGCGGCGCCGGACCTTCTACGGGATCTGGTTGGGGCGGGGGACGACTACGCGGCCCTCGTCGCCGTCTCCGAAGGCTCGGCCGTGCTGTTTGAATCGGAGGCCGAGTCTCACGGCGTCCCCTTTGTCCAGCTTGGCACGATCACCGGCGCCGATGGGGGCGTTCGCCTCCTTACGCAGGACGGACGCGTACTCGCCTTGGATCGCAAGGGATTCACCCATTTCTAGGCTCCGGGCAGTCTCCTCGGCCTTTGGTATTAACAAGGAGAGCGTCTGTTGCGTCCATGCCGCAATTTTGGCATTTTCCGCCCCGGCTAAGTCCATTCCAGGGGGAAACAAGCGGCGGACACTAGCCATGTCATTCCCGCAGCCGCGATGATCCTAAGTCCAACAAATCCTATAAACGGGGACAGTCCGTTATGACATGGGTTCTCTATCTCATTATCGCCTGTGGGGCGCTCTCGATCGCGTACGGTTATCTAACCAGGAACGCGATCCTTGCGGCCGACGCAGGCACGCCGAAGATGCAGGAGATCGCCGCCGCCATCCAAGAAGGGGCGCAGGCCTATCTCTCCCGCCAATACCAAGCCATCGGCCTGGTCGGCGTGGTCATCTTCATCGTACTCTTCTTCTTGCTTGGCCTCCTGCCGGCGATCGGTTTCGCCATCGGTGCGATCCTTTCGGGCGTGGCGGGCTATATCGGCATGAACGTTTCGGTGCGCGCCAATGTCCGCACGGCGCAGGCCGCGACGAAGAGCCTGGCCGACGGTCTTAGCCTGGCCTTCAAGTCCGGCGCCATCACGGGCCTTCTGGTGGCCGGTTTGGCGCTGCTGGGCGTTACCATCTACTACTGGGTGCTGACAACGATCCTCGGTTATGACGCGTCCTCGCGCCAGGTGATCGATGCGCTGGTGGCCCTCGGCTTCGGCGCCTCGCTGATCTCTATCTTCGCGCGTCTCGGCGGCGGCATCTTCACCAAGGGTGCGGATGTCGGTGGCGATCTCGTGGGCAAGGTGGAAGCGGGTATTCCCGAAGACGATCCGCGCAACCCCGCAACCATCGCGGACAATGTGGGCGACAATGTCGGCGATTGCGCCGGGATGGCCGCCGATCTGTTCGAGACCTATGTGGTGACCGTGGTCGCCACGATGGTGCTGGCGTCGATTTACTTCACCGGAGCCCTGACCGAGCCGATGATGCTGTATCCGCTCGCGATTGGCGCGACCTGCGTGATCACGTCGATCATCGGGACCTATTTCGTTCGTCTCGGTTCGAGCCAGTCGATCATGGGCGCGCTCTACAAGGGCGTGATCGTGACCGGCATCCTGTCGCTGATCGCCCTATGGCCGGTTACGGCCTTCCTGGTCGGCATGGATACGTCCATGACCATCGGCGAGGTGAGCTTCACGGGCCAGTCGCTCTATTTCTGCGGCGTGGTCGGGCTCGTGGTGACGGCTCTGATCGTGGTGATCACCGAGTACTACACCTCGACCAAGTTCCGTCCCGTGCATGAGATCGCCAAGGCATCGGTGACCGGGCATGGCACGAACGTCATTCAGGGCCTTGCCGTGTCCCTCGAGTCGACGGCGCTGCCCGCGCTCGTGATCATGGCCGGCATCATCGCCACCTACAATCTGGCCGGCTTGTTCGGCATCGCCATCGCGGTCACGACGATGCTGGCCCTGGCCGGCATGGTGGTGGCGCTCGATGCCTTCGGCCCGGTCACGGACAATGCCGGCGGCATCGCCGAGATGGCGGGGCTCCCGGAGAACGTGCGCGAGACGACGGACGCTCTGGACGCGGTGGGGAACACCACCAAGGCCGTGACCAAAGGCTATGCCATCGGTTCGGCCGGTCTCGGCGCGCTCGTGCTGTTCGCGGCCTACACGGAAGACCTCAAATATTTCGCCGCCAATGCCGCGCAATATCCCTATTTCGAAGGGGTCGATCCGGCCTTTACCCTGTCCAATCCCTACGTGGTGGTCGGGCTCTTCCTTGGCGGTCTGCTGCCGTACCTGTTCGGCGGCATCGCCATGACGGCCGTCGGCCGTGCGGGTTCCGCCATTGTCGAAGAGGTGCGCCGGCAGTTCAAGGAGAAGCCGGGCATCATGAAGGGCGAGGACCGTCCGGACTATGGACGGGCCGTGGATCTGCTGACCAAGGCGGCGATCAAGGAGATGATCGTGCCGTCCTTGTTGCCGGTTCTGTCTCCGGTCGTGTTCTTCTTCCTGATCAACTGGATCGCCGGCAAGAGCGCGGCGTTCTCCGCGCTGGGCGCCATGCTGCTGGGCGTGATCGTCACGGGCCTCTTCGTCGCCATCTCCATGACGGCGGGCGGCGGTGCCTGGGACAACGCCAAGAAGTATATCGAGGACGGCAACCACGGCGGGAAGGGATCGGAGGCGCACAAGGCCGCCGTCACCGGCGACACCGTGGGCGATCCTTACAAGGACACCGCGGGCCCGGCCGTGAACCCCATGATCAAGATCACGAATATCGTGGCCTTGCTGCTGCTCGCGGTTCTCGCGCATCAATAGGCGCTAGACGCGGCTAAACGGCCGAACACCAACAAGCCCCGTTCCCTCAAGGAGCGGGGCTTTTTCGTACCTCATAGGGGGCTTAGATGCCGGGGATACCCGCGGCGCTGCCGCCGCTAGTCTGATCCTTGAACAACTGCCGGTTGGACAGATTGCCGAACAACTGTTCGACAAAGGAGAGGTCCTTACCGCGGGCAGGGGTCTCGCCCTTGTAGTAGTCGACCACCACGCCGTCCTTGATGCCGTATCGCGAGACATCGCGAACGCGCTCACCGCCGTCGAAATAAACGGCGACCACCTCACGGTCGATCTCCTTGGGCTTCAGGAAGGCGACGGTCTTCATCGTCGAGGAGATGTAGTAATAGGCGTCGCCGCTGATCGCACTCGTCGTATCGGGCGAACCGAGGACGGTCTGGACATCGCCCTTGGACATCCCGGGCCGGATCTGGTCGAGGTCCACGTCGATGAAGACGTGCCCGTGCCGGTCGATCTGACCGGCGCAGCCGAGCAAGGGAGCCGCACCGAGAAACAGTGCCGCAAGCACGGACAGGGTCGCCCTCGCAGGTGCTGGCTTGACGTTCCGCAAAATTGCGCGTTCCCCTCGGTCGCGTTCAGTCTCGAACTGGCCTCAATCGGCCAAGAACATCTGATAGAAACTAGACGAAATGCCCTGGTCCCTAAAGCCTCTCGCCGACCTGCTGCCTTGGGGCGGACCCTGGGGCAGCGGTGCGCCTCAAGCCGACGACCTTTATGATGCGATTATGGCGCAGGCGCGACTTCCAATTTATTACCAAAGGCTTGGGGTCCCCGATACGCTGAATGGCCGTTTCGTCATGCTTTCCCTCCATCTCTTCGCCGTTCTTCACCGCTTGAAGGAGGCTGGCGGCCAGGACGCCGCCAAGACACGTACGGCGCCCCAAACCATGGCCCGGGCCACGGCCCAAGCCTTGTCCGACCGGTTCGCGGCCGACATGGAGACCGTGCTCCGGGAGATCGGCACCGGCGATCTCGCCGTCCCAAAAAAGGTGCGCAAGCTCGTCGCCCAAGGCGCCAGCCTCCTGGAAGGCTATGAACGCGCCGTGGCCGCGGGAGGCGATGCCCTCGAAGTCGCGATCGCCGACGCCTTGCCGCTCGACGCGAGCCCGGCCCGGGCTGCGAGCGCGCAGTTGACACCCTATATGAGCCAAGTCCTGCAAGACTTGAGCGCGCAACCGCTTGAAGCGATCTGCAAGGGACGGATCCGCTTCCCTGAACTCTCCAGCGCGTGAGGCCCCAAGATGACTCAAAATCCGAACGAAGACCTCCAAGCCCCGCCGTTGACGCGTAAAATCAGGCTCGGCGAGATCGATCAGAATGCCGACAAGACGATCCAGATCGCGGAGTCCGAGCGCGAGACGATCATGGCGCTGCTGGACCTGAGGGACCTGGCGGGGCTGAGCTTCGTCTATCGTTTGCGCCCGGGAAGCGGGAAGCGGGTGCTCCTGACAGGGCGGCTTGAGGCCGATGTGGTCCAGACCTGCGTCGTGAGCCTGGAGCCCCTCCCGGCCCATATCGACGTCCCGGTCAAGGCCGAATTCTGGCCGCCCGAGAAGATCGCGGAGCTCCAGGCGCGTGCGGAGGACCCCGTTCAGGCCAGCGAAATCGACTGGCCCGAGGCCATCGAGGGCGATGCGATCGACCTCGGCCCCCTCGTTTATGAGACCTTGGCCACCTCCTTGGATCCCTATCCCAAGAAGGCGGGGGTAGACTTCCAATGGTCCGACGCCAAACAGGACGCCGAAACGCCAAAAAACAGCCCGTTTGCCGTCCTGAAGGACCTCAAGGATTCCTAGTATCCGTGTGCAAGCGCAAAATCAGGTTGTCACTGACAGGCATTTACGTCTATTCGGGTTCGGTTTCAGGGGGTGCCAGGGCGAGCCATCGCCTTGGCCTTAATCTTCCAGATCGGTAGTGGAGAATGGGTACGCCAGTCACCATAGCGCTGGATGCCATGGGCGGCGATCATGGTCCGGGCGTGGTCATTCCCGCGGCGGCGCTCGCGCTCGTCCGCCACCCGGACATGCACTTCATTCTGGTGGGCGACGAGGCTGAGATCGCCGCCGAGCTGAAGGAGCATGCCGATCTGGCCGCCAAATCGGATATTCTCCACACCGACGTGGCCATCGCCATGGACGCCAAGCCGAGCCAGGCCCTTCGCCGCGGCCGCTGGAAGTCCAGTATGTGGCTTGCCATCCAGGCCGTGCGCGACGGGCAGGCCGATGCGGTGGTCTCGGCGGGCAATACCGGCGCCCTGATGGCTATGTCGAAGTTCTGCTTGAAAACGGTCAAGGGGATCGACAGGCCCGCGATCGCCGCCATCTGGCCCACCGTGGACGCCGAATGCATCGTGCTGGACGTGGGCGCCAACGTGGGGGCCGATACACGCCAGCTGGTGGAATTTGGGCTCATGGGCGCCGCCATGGCCCGGGCGCTACTCGGCATGGAGAAGCCGTCCATCGGACTCCTGAATATCGGGGTCGAAGAGGTCAAAGGCGTCGAGCAGATCCGCGAAGCGGCCGCCGTCCTCAGGTCCGCGCCGCTGCCCATCCGCTATCATGGATTTATCGAGGGCGACGATATCGGCCATGGCATCGTGGATGTGGTGGTCACCGACGGCTACACCGGGAACATCGCCTTGAAGACCGCCGAGGGAACGGCTAAGCAGATCGCTGAATATCTCAGAGCGGCCATGCGTCAGTCGTTTCTCTCCCGCCTCGGAGCGCTCCTGGCGCAAGGTGCGTTCCGGGCTAAGAGAAGATGGACCCCCGACAGCTTAATGGCGGAATTTTCCTTGGGCAACGGAATTGTCGTGAAAAGCCATGGTGGGACCGATGCGACGGGCTTCGCGAGCGCGGTCGATCTTGCTTACGAAATGGCGTCCAGCGGCGTGGTGAAGCGGCTTGGCGACGACGTCGCGTATTATCACGACAAGCTCGAGCTCGACGGCGCGGCTTAGGCGGGCGGAGTAGGTCATTTGTCAAATTTGCGGTCAGTGGTGAAAGGCGTCGGCGGTTACTTGCCGGACCGCATTGTCACCAATGAAGACCTGACCGCGACCATCGACACCTCCGACGAGTGGATCGTGGCGCGGACCGGGATCCGCGAACGGCGTATCGTGGCAGACGGGGAGCTGACCTCGTCCATGGCGATCGAGGCGGCCAAACGCGCCCTCGCGGATGCGGAGCTCGAGGCCGGTGATATCGATCTGATCGTGCTGGCGACGTCGACGCCGGACCAGACCTTCCCGGCGACAGCCGTTACCATCCAGGCCGAGCTCGGAATCACGGAAGGGGCGGCGTTCGACGTTCAGGCCGTGTGCTCCGGCTTCGTCTTCGCCCTGTCAACCGCCGACAATTACCTCAAGAGCGGCCAGTTCAAGCGTGCTCTGGTCGTCGGCGCCGAAGCCTTCTCGCGCATCCTCGATTGGGAGGACCGCTCCACCTGCGTCCTCTTTGGCGATGGAGCCGGGGCGCTCGTGGTCGAGGCTCAGAAGCCGAACGGCGCCTTCCCCGAGCGGGGTGTCCTGGCAACAACTCTGCGGTCGGACGGACGGTATCGCGACAAGCTCTATGTGGACGGCGGTCCGTCCTCGACCGGCACGGTCGGACATTTGCGCATGGACGGGCCTGAAGTGTTCCGCCATGCCGTTACCAAGATAAGCGACGTTATTCTGGAAACCTTGCAAAAGGCCGGATACACGCCGTCCGACATAGACTGGTTTGTTCCGCACCAGGCCAACAAGCGTATCTTGGACGGTGCGGCTCGAAAACTTGGCCTGGAGCGCGAACGGCTGGTTATGACCGTGGACAAGCATGCCAATACATCGGCAGCCTCGATTCCACTTGCTTTGATGACGGCCTGCAGCGACGGCCGCATCAAGAAGGGCGACCTGGTGCTTCTGGAAGCGATGGGCGGCGGCTTTACATGGGGTGCGCTGCTTATCCGCTGGTGAGTGCCGTGAAAGCCACACCTCCCGAGATTATGACGCAAAATCAGGAATTTGATACAACGGGTAATTGACCCGTGCTTGCCCGCTCGGCTAGCATCTTGCCTCGTCCCGCGACTTTGGGGGAGCTGCAATACGATGGGCGGGAAGACATTGACACGTGCCGACCTTGCAGAGGCCGTGTTCAAAAAAGTTGGATTGCCACGAAATGAGTCGGCAGAAATCGTTGAGCTGGTGCTCCGCGAGATCGTGTCGAGTCTGGAGCGTGGAGACCAGGTCAAATTGTCGTCGTTCGGTTCGTTCGGCATCCGCGAAAAGGGCGAGCGGATCGGGCGCAATCCGAAGACGGGCCAGGAAGTCCCGATAACGCCGCGGCGTGTGCTAGTCTTCCGGGCCAGCAACATCATGAAGCAGCGGATCAACGATTCGCTGTCGGGCAACAGCTCCGGCGAGTAGCAACCGTCTTTCCGCTAGGAGGAGTGCGTTGGAAAAGGCACCCGAGCCTTCCGCACGATCAGCGAAGTCGCGGACGAATTGGACGTCCCGAAACACGTCCTGCGGTTCTGGGAAGCCAAATTCAGTCAGCTCAAGCCGATGAAGCGCGGCGGCGGCCGGCGGTACTACCGGCCGGAGGACGTCGCGCTGCTCAGGGGTATCCGGCTTCTGCTCTACAGCGACGGCTACACCATTCGTGGCGTCCAGAAGATCCTGCGCGAGCACGGACCGCGCTATGTGATGGACTACCGGGGGCTTGGCGAAGACGCCGGCGCAGAGGGCGCCACGGCGCCTGAGATTCCCGATGTCGCGGCCGATGCCGCTCGCGTGGCGATCTCACCCGGTCTCGGATCGCTCGAAGACGATCTGACTGTCTTGATCGAAGAACTCGACACCTGCCGCCAGATTCTGGCAAACGCCGACGCGCAAGATTGACGAAGGGCCGCACGCGGGCCGCGTCCGCATGCTTTCGCTTGTTTCTTGAGGGCGAACCGGTATATGCAGGTCGCCCAATACCGGAATGTCGGAGCGTAGCGCAGCCCGGTTAGCGCACCGGTCTGGGGGACCGGGGGTCGGGAGTTCAAATCTCCCCGCTCCGACCATTTTTCTCCCAACACACAACGCCGATTGGATTTCGCCAAGGGCGGCTCGCACGGGTTAGACCCCCCGACGGAGTCGTCGCCGGCCGTCTTGGCGCCATCAATCGTGTTGTCTTGGACGTCTTGCCGGCACTCGAACCAGAAGAAGCCCTGCCAGACGGCAAGGCTTCCTCCGTTTCCCTCGTGCCCCCGCGTCAACGCGCGTTGGAGGACATTCTACCGCGCCAATCTGGGCCATTATCGGGCAGCAAAAGTCCTCGAGGAAAAAGTCCTCGACCTGTTGCAGATGGGTGACGCAGAGAAAGCTGGGGACAGCCCTCCTGGAACACAATTTTGTCATTTTTCGAGATGTGCGGTTTGGTGCTAGAGTTCATTGTAGCGACGGAGTTTCCCTCCTCCGTCCAGGTTCCCCCCCCCCAAACAGGAACCATTCGGAAAGCCCCGGCAGCCCCCCGTCCGGGGCTTTCTTTTATCTTGGTCCTTCCGGGGCCTTCGGTCCCGGGCCTCGCACGCCCCGCAGCATCAGGGGCGAACCGCGGGCCCGATCAGGCGTTGAGGCGGGCGGGCGGCCGCCATGCCCCAAATCACCGCCATGATCAGATAGAAGTGCCGCCAGTGGTCGGTATCGACCACAAGCCCTTCGACGGCCATTCCGACGAACGCGGCCAGACGACCGCGCCGAGATCGCCGAACCGGCGGTCGCGAAGGATCAGCCGCAGGCCCAGGGCAATCGTCGCCAGCACCAGGAACAGATAGAGCGTGCCGCCCAGCCACCCCGTGTTGAGATACATGTTGAGGTAGACTTGATGGACGTCCTCGGGGTGATGCAGGCGCGCAAATTCCAGCGCCCCGATCCCCAGTGGATGAGAGGACACGAGGTCCACGGCCTTTGCCTGGCCCGCGAAGCGCCCCTCGGGACCCACATCGTAGGACTGTTGGAACGTCGCCCGTTCGCCGAGATTCTCGGCGACCTGCGGCACCATTTGGATCGAGACCAGGACGCCGACGGCAACCAGGCTCGCCAGAACCGCCAAGACCAGGAGCTTGATGCGCTTGCGGTTCGTGGCGGATGCCGCGAATGCAAGGAAGCCGTACGCGACCAGCCCGGTGAAGACGTTCAGCCAAGCCCCGCGCGAGAAGCTGAGCAGGGTCGCAAGGAACAGCACCGCAAGGACGGCGCTCCAGAGCAAGGCCCGTGGGGCACGTCCCGTTAGAACGCCATTCATGGCGTAAAGCACGGCCGGCACCAGAAACGCACCGAGGACGTTCGGATCCTTGAAGGTGCCGCGGGCGCGGCCGAACTCGGTCAGGATGTCGTAAAGGGGGGGCACCAAATTGAAGTAGCCGACCAAGGCCGCGATCGAGGCCACCAGCGCCGCAGCCACATAGGCCGACATGATGAGCCGCGTGTGCGGGATCGGGTCGTAGGCGACGAAGGCTGCGAGAACCACCGACGACAGCCCGAGATACAGGGTGATCGTCACGTGCTTGACCGGCACGTCCAGGAGTCCGGCTTGGGTGGAGGCCACATAGCCCCCGGCGGCGATCCCGCAAAGCGCCAGAAGATAGATGGCCAGCGTGCGGGGCAGGGCGACGAGACCGGCAACCGGTAGGAGGATCACCGCGGCGAGCAACAGCACGTCGTACGGGGCCGGTTCCACATAGACGACGCAGCCGCTGGCGATCGCGATCCACAGATAGATCAGCACCAGCCGTTTGAAGCCGGGCCGGACGTGTTTTTGAGCGGGGGCGATCGGCTGTGCCGCCCGGGGCGCTTCGATCGCCGTTCCGCCATAGGTCACGGACATGGCCCGATCCCTAATAGGCGTTTTCGCCCCTGACGAGGGCGATGGGCGTCATCAGAAGGATGTAGAGGTCGAACGTCACGGACCAGTTCTCAATGTAATAGAGATCGTGTTCCACGCGGCGCTCGATCTTTTCCGACGTGTCCGTTTCGCCGCGCCATCCGTTGATCTGGGCCCAGCCCGTGACGCCGGGCTTCACCCGGTGCCGCGCGAAGTACCCGTCCACCGCGTCGTCGTAGAGCTTGTCGGCCGCTTTGGAGTTCATGGCATGGGGGCGCGGTCCGACCAAGGACAGGTCGCCCTTCAGCACATTGAAGAACTGCGGCAGTTCGTCGAGGCTCGTCCGGCGCAGGAACCGTCCGACCCGTGTGACCCGGGGATCGTCCTTCGTGACCTGCTTGTCGCCGTCCACATCGGTGTCCTCGGTAAACATCGAGCGGAACTTGAGAACGTCGATCTTCTCGTTGTTGAATCCCAGCCGCTTCTGGCGGAACAACACCGGGCCCTTGGAATCGAGCTTGATGGCGATCGCGATCAAGGCCATGAGCGGCGCCAGCACGATGACGGCAAGCGTGGCGACGACCTTATCGAAGAGCCACTTCTTGACCACGTCCCAATTGGCGATGGGCTTGTCGGTAATGTCGATGAAGGGGACGTTGCCGATATATGAGTAGGTGCGCGGCCGGAATCGCAGCGGATTGCCGTGAACGGAGAGACGAATGTCGACCGGCAGCACCCAGAGCTGCTTCAACAGTTGCAGCAGCCGCTTTCCGCGGTGATCGGCAGCGTGACGATGAGAAGATCCAATCGCGACGAGCGCGCGTACTCGACGAGTTCGCTGATATTGCCGAGCTTGGGATAGCCGGCGACGATGGGGCCGACACGGTCGGGGCCGCGATCGTCGAAGATGCCGACGATCCGGATATCCGCGTCGGCGGAGGCCTCCAGCGCCTTGATGAGATGTTCAGCCTCGGGTCCGCCGCCGACAATGACCGCGCGGCGATACAGGCGGCCTTCCTTGAGCCATTGCTTGGCCAGCAGCGAGACCACCAGACGTTCGGTGAAGAGCACGCCAAGTCCCGACACGTACCAGGTGGCGATCCAGACACGGGAGAAATCCGCACCGATCTTGATGAAGAAGGCCAGGCTCATCAGACCGGCGATCACGGTCGTCCAGGCGATGAAGACCCGCGTAAAGCCGGGAACGAACGCGTTGAAGGACGATACGCGATAAAGATTCAAGACCTGCGCGATCGCCATGTAGCCAAGCGCCGCGACGACGACGGCGGCCAGATAGAACAGATGAGTCCGTTCTCCCTCATACTCCACGTAGCTGAGATAGATTACGAACCCCAACACGCCGATGAGCAGCAGCTCGGTCACCCGGACGACGCCGGTAATGACGACCGGCGGGACCAGGTTCAAAGTGCCGCCTCTGCGGATCTCCGCAAGCGGAGGGCGGGGCGCCTTGCGCCGGTCCGGGAAGGGCAGGGCGCCATCCTCGCCGCTCACGCGGCGACCGGGCGCGCGCCGCCCCCTGATTGCATCCGTATCGCTCATGCGTATCCGATCCCGAACTGTGGCTTCTGAGGGCCACCCATCCCCGAGACAGCAGGCCAAAAAATGGCATTCCGTCCTATCGCTCCCAAGACCGAATATCGCATGGACCGGCTTTGGGATCGTTTAGCGGAAAGCGCATTTGGCCGACTCACTTGGGCCATGGTTAAGAACTCGTTTAGGTCTCGTTCTCGGGCAGCTTGTGCAGGCCGGCGCCGAGATCGGTGATATAGAAATCCACAACCTCGCGGACCATCATGTCGACGGAAAAGACGTCCCCGACATGCTTCTGGAGTTCCGCGGCCCGCCTCAAAAAGGGCCGGGGGTCGGATAGAAACGCGCGGAGCTGGCCGGCGAGCGCGTCCACGTCTCCGGGCGGCACCAGGGGTATGGGAATGTCCCCGATGATTTCGGGGATACCCCCGACATTGGTCGCGATGATCGGCATTTGGGCGGCCGCCGCCTCCAGGACGATGTAGGGCAGCGATTCGGCGCGGGATGGAATGACAACGCAGCGGGCCCGCACGAACGCAGTGCGCGCGGCTGCGGCCGAAAACGTGACCTGGCCGCCGAGGCCGAGCCGCCGGGCCAGCCGTTTGAAAGATTTCTCGTCCGGTCCGGAGCCGACGATGATGGCCCGTCCCGGAAAGATCGTCTGTTGCTTGGCAAGGGCCTCGAGAAACACGTCGACGCCCTTGAGCTTGCGCAGTTCGCCCACGAAGACGAAGTCGACCGCATCGTCCGCCAGGAGCGACTCGTAGAACTCGTGCCGTTGCAGGCCGTTATAGATCACGCGGGCCGGACATTCGGGACGCCCGACCAGCTCCGCATACCGGTTGCCGGAAAACATGCTCTCGAAGACGAATCCGTCCGTCAGCCGCATGAGTCTTCGTTCCAGGGCGAAATAGAGCTTTCCCGAAAACGAAGAGGGCGAATAGTGGATCACGCCGCCATGCGGCGTATAGACGACCTTCGTATTCTTCTTTTTGCGGAGGCCCTTGCCAGCCAGACGCGCATAGGCTCCGCCCTTGGCGCCGTGCCCATGCAGAACGTCGACGTCCATCTTCCGGGCGAGCTTCGCGATCCGCCGGTAAACCCGCCAATCGTTGAGGTCGGGCGTACGCGACATGGGGATGCGGGTCACGCCGAGACTGCAATTGTCCTGGAGGCGGCTGAGCGCCACGTCGATTTCTGGGCCGCCCGTGGTGGAATCGCAGACGATTCCGACTTCGGCGCCGAGCTCCGCCTGTCCCAGCGCAAGATCGTGGACATGGCGAAAAAGCCCCCCGACAGGGGCGCGCAGACAGTGCAGGATTCGAAAATTCGAGCTCACGGGAACCGCAGCGCCTTGAGGAGAAGTGCTGGTTGCCCCTGAGCTTTAGAACAGGCGTTGGAGGACGTAAATAGTATCGCCCGGCTGGACGGGGTAGTCGGT
>NZ_LPWG01000013.1 GCF_001723285.1 Methyloceanibacter methanicus
GCAAGACGGCCGCGCGGAAGACCGCCAAGCGGAAGACCGTGGCGCGCAAGACAACGGCCCGCAAGTCGGCCGCGCGCAAGACAGCCGCGCGCAAGACAACGGCCCGCAAGTCGGCCGCCCGCAAGTCGGCGGCCCGGAAGACGGTCAAGCGCAAGACCGCGGCTAGAAAGTCGGCGCCCAAGAAGTCTGCACGAAAGGCGCCGGCTCGAAAATCGGCTGCCAAAAAGGCGGCTGCAAAGAAGAGAACCGCCAAGAAGACCGTCGCCAAGAAGAAGTCCGCTGCCCGCAAGGCTCCGGTAAAGAAGTCGGCGGCGAAAAGGACGGCTGCCAAAAAGAAGGTCGCGAAAAAAAACGACGGCGAAGAAAACGACGGCCAAGAAGGCGGCCGCCAAGAAAACGGTCGCGAAGAAAACAGTCGCCAAGAAAACAGTCGCCAAGAAAGCGGCTGTGAAAAGGGCCGCTCCGAAGAAGGCCGCCCCGAAAAAGGTCGCTGCGAAGGCCGCCGCCCCGGCGCCACGGCCCGCCGCACCGGCACCAAGGCCCGCCGCTCCGGTGAAGCCACCCATGGCACAACCGGCGCCGAGGCCCCCCGTGGCTCAGCCGGCTCCGCGGCCGCCGTTGGTGAAGCCGACGCCGTCGCAGCCCCCGTCTCCGGGTTTGGGCGGTTCCGCCCCCCGGCCGGGTGGACCTGGGAGCGCTATTCCCGGGTATACGCCGCCGCGGCCGCCAATGCCTGGAAGCACACCAGGACCGGCGCCCACGCCGATGCCCTACCGTCCGCCCTGGGAGCGGGACGACGATTAGGCCGTCTCTTCGCCAAGAGAGAACACGAAGGGCCAGCACCGGTGCTGGCCCTTCTTTTTATCGAGGGCCTTCCAAGTTATCGAAGGCCTTTCAAATCAGCGAAGGCCGTCCAAGACGCGGCCCGCGGCGCCGCCCGAAAGCGGATGAATGTCCGGTCCGCGATGGCCGAAGACGCCGTCCTTAAAGGGCGGAGGGTCAGACCCCTCTGAAAATGTTGCCGCAGGCAAGGATCACATAGGCTGCGATCGCGACCCAAAACTTGTACTCGCCGACGACCGGCAGCGGCATGAAGGTGCTGAGAACCGCAAGGATCGCCAAAACGATCGAAACGACAAAGACCAAGGTGGTCGGTGCAGATAGATTCATTGTCAAACCCTCCCTCATGTTGACGTTTAAACTGTAATCGTTTTCTGTGACTTTGCGAGCGCGGAACCGTGGCGCTAGGGTCACAGTATCGGCCGTTCGTAGGGGCTTTTCGCCAAGAATGTAGGAGACGTTGGTATGGCGCCGATGATGCGGCTCGTCCTTGGGCTTGGTGTTCTTGTTCTTATTTTGTCGGCAGTCGCGCTTGGGCTTCCGGCCTATGTCACGGCCACGCGGTCGGTGGTGATCAATGCGCCGGAATACGTGGTCTTCCCGTACGTGAACAATGTGCGGCGCTATCAGGAATGGGCGCCTTGGTCCGACAAGGACCCCAATATCAAACTGACCTATTCGGGACCGCCGGAAGGCAACGGCGCCAAGGCCGAGTGGGTCAGCGACGTGCCCGCCGTGGGCAATGGCAGCATCCAGATCATGGAGTCCAAGCCGTCGAGCAGCGTGACCCTCGCGGCGGACGCAAAGGGATCCAAGGGACCAGCTACTTCGATTTGGCGCCGTCGGGCGCGGGATCCAAGGTGACCTGGTCGTTCGGCTTCGAGACCGGCTCCAGCCCGATCAAGCGCTGGAAGGGCCTGATGCTCGATGGCTATATCGGCGAGGTTTACGAGGTGGGTCTGGCGAAGCTGAAAAAGACCGTCGAAGCAACCCGCGCGCCGACAACGCCTCAGCCCGCGCCTATGGCGCCCGCAGCGCCGGCGGAAGCCCCCGCGGGCGAGACGCCGGACGGTGGCGAGGCGCCGGACGGTGGCGAGACGGTCGTGCCGGAGCAGGCTCCCCCGGCGCAGCCGTAAGAGCGCGCCCGCCGGTGGATCGCTAGGAACACGTGCTTGGCCGAGTTTTGGGCGCGCGGGCCGGCAACGGCTCTACGAGGTCCAGAGCTTCGGCCTTTCAGCCGTCGCGCTTTCGGCCCTCAAGCTTTCGACCTTAGAGTTTGCGCTGGTTGTCCGCGGGCCGTGGCGCAGGGACGTTCTTCCGCGCCTGTTGGGTCGCCCGCAGGATCAGGCTGTCCAGCGGGCTGCACTCGAACAGTCCGGCTTCGCCTTGAGCCCCTTCCGCTTCGCCCGATGCCAGATGCGGGTCCACGACCGGGCGCCCCGTGACGCGGTAGACGCAGGTCGCGCCGTCGCTCGCGGTGAAGGTGATGCTGTCGCCAATGCCGACCGTGCCGGACCCGACATCGCCGAGCGCAACGTCACCCTCCATCGATCGGGCGATGGCGTCGCTCTGTTTCGCCGGGGCGGCGCCGGCAGGGCTGAGAGACACGGCTTGCGTCGCCGTGTCCGTCGCGTCGCGCAACGACGCGCTGAGCCCGAGGCGTCGCACCGGGGCCGAAGGCAAGCGGGACATGCGTGCCGAAACGTTCTGCCACGGCCAGTCCTGGGCGGTAGCGTGACCGGACAGGGCCTTGGTCCAGGCGCTCTGGCGCAACGACTGAGCCAACCCGCCCTCATCGACCGCCGGAAAGACGTCCCGGACCTCCGAGGCCGCCAACAACGCGGCGAACGCGGCACAAGCGCCGAGACCGGCCTTGGCCACGATGCGCCGGCGTCCTTTCGGCCGCGCACCCTGCATCGATCCCTCCAACTGCATTAGCGCTTCCTCGCGTTCCGTCGCTGAGCGACTTTCGCGCGCAAGGGCTGCGACCGCACGGACAGTGCGATCGTGCCGAGCGATCCAAGCAGTAGAACAACCAGTGCCAAGGTTTCCATTGTTCCCAAGGGTCCTGTCCCTTTCCGTCCCGTCACGTTCCCGTGGCGTCTTCGCTCCTGCGTCTCAGGTCCCGCGCCTCGCGGTCCCGATTCCCACGCAGTGTGCAACTTTACCATAGAGTCGCGCGGCCGAAAGAGGTCTTGAAGAACCTGCCGTTGTATCGAATCGGGCCCCTGTGGCCGAATTTTCAAGGACCGAACGGGGCCCAGTGCCAAAATATATCGGTAAATATCAATAAGTTGTAATATCAGGACATCCCCTCTCGCCCCGCCATCCGGGCCAAGCGGCTCGCGCCGTCCACACGCAAAAGTGGCGCGGGCGGTGCAATATTCCGGCCCACCGGCCCGCCGGCACGGCGGACGCCGGGCATGTCTATGGGGCCCGATCCGGTGCTTTTGTGCGTCTCCGCCGCCGATTTCGCCGCATGGGCCAATCGATCCGGGCAAATCCATGCTGCAATGCACTTGCGGCAAAACAGGCGCACGCATAGGGTTGCCGGGATTTCCGGATGCGCTTGCTTTATTGCAGTCCTCAGAACTTTTCAGGAGCACTTCATGGGTCTGGTCTCCCGCACGCTTGAACGGGTCAAGCCTTCGCCGACAATGGCCATCACGAGCAAGGCCCGCGAGATGAAAGCCGCGGGGTTCGACGTTATCGGTCTCGGCGCCGGCGAACCGGATTTCGACACCCCGGACAACATCAAGCGGCCGCCATCGAGGCGATCAAGCGGGGCGAGACGAAATACACCGCCGTCGACGGCATTCCCGAACTCAAGCAGGCGATCTGCGAGAAGTTCGCGCGCAGAACGGTCTCGACTACAAGCCGGCGGAAGTCACGGTCGGCAGCGGCGGCAAGCACGTGCTCTACAACGCGCTGCTGGCGACGCTCGATCCGGCGACGAGGTCGTGATTCCCGCGCCCTATTGGGTGAGCTATCCGGACATCGTGCTGCTGGCCGGGGCCGAGCCGGTCGTGGTCGACACGAAGCTCGAAGACGGCTTCAAGCTGACGCCCGCGGCGTTGGAGAAGGCGATCACGCCGAAGACCAAGTGGTTCATCTTCAACTCACCGTCCAACCCCACGGGGTCCGCGTATACGCGCGCGGAGATCAAGGCGCTCACGGACGTGCTGCTGCGCCATGAGCGCGTGTGGGTGTTGTCGGACGACATCTACGAGCATCTCGTCTATGACGGCTTCGAATTTTCCACGCCCGCGCAGGTGGAACCCAAGCTCAAGGATCGCACGCTGACGCTGAACGGCGTGTCCAAGGCCTATTCGATGACAGGCTGGCGCATCGGCTATGCGGGCGGTCCGGCCGAACTCATCAAGGCCATCGGCAAGCTGCAGTCGCAGTCGACATCGAACCCGTGTTCGATCAGCCAGTGGGCTGCCGTGGAGGCGCTGCGCGGGCCGCAGGATTTCCTGGCCGATTGGGTCAAGGCCTTCCAGGAACGGCGCGACCTCGTCGTGTCCATGCTCAACGAGGCGGACGGCATCACATGCGCGACGCCCGAGGGCGCCTTCTATGTGTATCCCTCCTGTGCCGGCACGATCGGCAAGAAGACGCCGAAGGGCGACGTCATCAACAACGACGAGGACTTCGCCACGCTGCTGTTGCAGGAAGAGGGCGTCGCCGTGGTGCATGGCGAGGCCTTCGGCCTTTCGCCGTTCTTCCGCATTTCCTATGCCACCGGTCTCGAAGCACTACGGGAGGCTTGCACGCGCATTCAGCGTTTCTGCGCAAGCCTCAGCTAAGCCACTTCGAGGTGTGTTGGAGACGAGACGACAAATTGTAGGGGGGAGCCATGTCCGAAGAACATACGATGAAGTTCTCCAAGCTCAGCACCGCGAACCAGATCGCGGGAAAGATCATGGAGATCCGAAAAGGGGCCGTGACGGCCATCGTCTACGTGCAGATCGCCGGCGACACGATGGTGGAAGTCAGCGTCACCATCGCGTCCCTGGAGACCCTGAAGCTCTACGAGGGCAAGTCGGTCACGTTGATCATCAACCCCGTCGACATCATGATCGGCTGCGAATAGCGCCGGATCCCGGTCTGTGAGCTGGACGGCCGCGGCCCGCGCGGGCGCCGTATGCGGCACGGCTATTGCATATCAGCTCTAAGCAGTACCAACACCGAAAGATCATGGACAAACACGTCTTGGACGACCCCGATACAATCGCCGACCGCTCCACGCGCGTGCTGCAGCTCGCGGACGGGCGGCGCATCGGCTATGCGGAATACGGTGCGCCCGACGGCCACCCGGTCGTCGTGCTTCACGGAACGCCGGGCTCGCGGACGTTGTTTGCGAGTACAACCGATGTTGCCCGTAAGATGGGGTTCAGAATCGTCGCGCCGGACCGCACCGGCTACGGCTTGTCCGATTACCACCGCCACGACACGCTGACCGATACCGCCTACGACATCCAGGCGCTGGCCAACGGGTTGGGGATCAACCGGTTCTTCCTCGTGGGTTTCTCGGGCGGCGGGCCCCATGCTTTGGCTGCGGCGCTTCTGATGAAGGACCGCATCCAACAGGTGGCGTTGATCTCGCCGGTCGGGCTCGTCGGCGAGGCCGAGCACGTGTCGATGACCAGCCTCCAGCATTTCATCTTCTCGTATCTCGGGCATTCCCAGATGGCGGCGCGCGCCTATTTCCACGGCGTGCGCGCGATGATCGAGTGGGTCCCCCACAGTGCGGAGCTGCTGGTGACTCAATACGCGACGGCCACGGACCGTGCCATTCTGGATCAATACGGCCTGCGCCATTCCCTCGGAGCGAGCATGCGCGAGGGCCTGAGCCGGTCCGTCGAAGGCGCGGTTCAGGACTTGCGCCTCTATTGCGGCCCGTGGGGCCTGGCGCTGGACAAGCTGCAGACGCCCGTGTCCATTTGGCAGGGAAGCGACGACACGATCGTGCCGCCGCAAGCGGCCTATCGTCTTGCGGATGTGCTGCCGAATTGCCGGCTCGAAGTGCTCGAGGGCATGGGGCACTATTGGCTCTTCGGTTCGTTCGAACGAATCCTGGACCGGATCCGGACAAAGCCGCCGCGCCGCAATCGTGCAACGCGGGCCGCCTCTTAGCCTCCCGCCGGCCTTTCGGCCAGCCCTACGAAGTTCCTCCCGTTTGTGGTCCAATGCCGTCACGATGACGGTGGCATTCACCCATTGCGCGCTTCAGGCCGCGGACCTCGATGAGTCCATCGATTTCTATGCGCGCTATTGCAGCATGGAGATCGTCAAGGAACACGGCGAGGGCGACAAGCGCGTGGTATGGCTCGCCAGCCCCGGGGCCGGGGACCGGTTCGTCCTGGTGCTGCTCGGGGGCGGCGCGGTCCGCGATCAGGCCGAAGACGATATGACCCATTACGGGTTCGGCGTCGCCACACGCGAGGAGGTGGACAGGATCGCCGCGCTCGCGAAACGGGACGGGTGCCTGCACTGGGAGCCGCGCGAATATGCTCGGCCTACGGGCTATCTCTGCGGGGTAAAGGACCCGGCCGGTTACATCGTCGAATTCTCGTACGGACAGCCGCTCGGGCCGCACGCGGCGTGAACGCGGCGCGTCAGTTCTGGCTGTAGATGCGACAGCAGCAATCCTTCAGCCCATCGGCCCGGAACTCGCAGACGAGCTTTTCCTGCGCGCTGCGGCAAACTTGCGGCGCGGCATTGGCCGCGAGCCCCCGGGTGCAGGTCTGCTTGTAGGGGATGCAGTGGCCGCCGAGGCGCTCGGTATTGGCCGGGCAGCCGCCCGCCGCTGCGCGCCGCTCGCCGCCGCTCCCTGCCGAGGGGGCGGCCGCCGGAGCCTCGTCCTTGTTGCCGCCCCAAAGCGATCCGCCGCCCCACAGTCCGCCGCCGCCCCAGGGGGCGTTTCCGGACGTGCCGTCCGATGGCGCGCTCGGCCCGCTGTCCGGGATCTTCGGCATCTTGCCACGGCGGATGGCGCCGCCTTCGCTGCGGCAGCGATAGCCTTCCGGCGTGTCGCCGCACACGATCTTCGCGCGCTGCACGTCCGTCGCGCCCGGCAACGGCCGAGCGGCAAGGTACTGGGCGGAAAAGGCCAGGGCGGAAAATGCCAAGGCGCGATCCTGTCCGATGGACAGCGGCGACAGTGCAACGACAACCAGCAGCGCGAACGCGGTGACGAGACGCATGAGAAACCCCTTGCAGCGA
This sequence comes from Methyloceanibacter methanicus, assembly GCF_001723285.1. GTDB lineage: Bacteria > Pseudomonadota > Alphaproteobacteria > Rhizobiales > Methyloligellaceae > Methyloceanibacter > Methyloceanibacter methanicus. The sequence goes on from NZ_LPWG01000013.1 coordinate 7,069, forward strand.
TGGCGACACCATACTGTCTGAATTGGCAGATCAGAAGAGGCGAGGGCGCCGCGCCGCGGAGTTCTAAGACGCGGCCCTTGCCAGAGCCGGTTTCCCTTGTCACGATGGTGTCGTAAAGGCTCGCGGGAGGACGAAGGGCCGGAAAAACGGCCCACCTTGCGCGTTTGCCAAGGGAGGAAGATATGGGCCAAGCGCAGGGCCAACCAGCCCGCAGCGCTCGCTGCATCGCACTGGTTGGCCCCTATCTCAGCGGTAAGACGACACTTCTCGAAGCTATTCTGGCGCGGACCGGCGCCATCGACAGGCAGGGTACGGCGGCAGCCGGCAATACGACCGGCGATGCCTCCGAGGAAGCCCGCCATCACGGTATGAGCGTGGAGCTCAATGCCGCCACGGTCGACTATCTCGGAGACGCGTTCACATTTCTCGACTGTCCGGGCTCGATCGAGTTCCAGGCCGACGCGGCCAACGTGCTCGCGGCCTGCGACGCGGCGGTCGTCGTGTGCGAGCCGGACCCGAAGAAGGTTCCCGCGCTGCAACTGATCCTGAAGCAACTCGAGGATCGCGGCATTCCCCATTTCCTGTTCCTGAACAAGATCGACAAGGCCGAAACCCGGGTCCGCGACATCATTCCGATGTTGCAGCCGGCCTCGACCGTTCCGCTCGTGCTGCGGCAGATCCCCATCTGGGAAGGCGGCATTGTCAGCGGCTACGTCGATCTCGCCCTGGAGCGGGCCCATGTCTATCGCGAGCATGCCACGTCCGAGGTCATCGACATTCCCGATGCGCTGACCGCGCGGGAACAAGAGGCCCGGTTCTCCATGCTGGAGCAACTCGCCGATTACGACGACGAGCTGATGGAGCAGCTCCTGGAGGACGTGCCGCCGCCGCGGGACAAGGTCTTTGACGATCTGGCCCTGGACCTGCGCGAAGGGGTGATCTGTCCGGTGCTTCTGGGCTCGGCGGAGAACGGCAACGGCATTATGCGGCTTCTGAAGGCGCTCCGGCACGAGGCGCCCTTCGTGGAAGCGGCTGCCGAACGGCTCGGTGTCGCCGATGCCAAGTCCTGCGCCTTCGTGGTGAAGACGATCCATACGGCCCATGCGGGCAAGCTGTCGCTGGCACGGGTTTTCGCGGGCACGTTCGCCGACGGGGACGCCGTCTTCGGCGGGGAGGCCGAGGAGCGCATCGCCGGGACCTTCGACGTCCTGGGGCAGGAGCCCGTGAAGCGCGGGCCCGCCAAGCCCGGCGACACGGTGGCCTTCGGGCGCCTTGAAAGCGTGAAGACCGGGGATACTTTGTCGACCGAGAAGGGTGCCGTTCCGGCCATCGAGCGGGCGGTCATGCCCGAACCCGTGTTCGGTCTGGCGCTCGTCGCCAAGGAGAAGAAGGACGAGGTGAAGCTGACCACGGGGCTTGCGAAGATCGTCGAGGAGGACCCCTCGATCGCGATCGCCCACGACCAGGACATGGCGCAGATGGTCCTGTGGGGGCAGGGGGAGATGCATTTGCGCGTCGCCCTGGAGCGCCTGATCCGCAAATACGGCGCGGCCGCGGCGACCTATCCGCGGGAGGTTCCCTACAAGGAGACGATCCGGAAGCCGACGCAGGTGCGCGGGCGGCACAAGAAGCAGTCGGGCGGGCACGGCCAGTTCGGCGACGTGGTCCTCGACATCAAGCCGCAAGCCCGAGGCGGCGGTTTCACGTTTTCCGAGACCATCACCGGCGGCGTGGTGCCGAAGAACTACATCCCCTCCGTCGAGCATGGCGTCCGCGATTATCTTCACGCTGGGCCGCTGGGTTTTCCGGTGGTGGACGTGGCGGTCTGCCTGGTCGACGGGTCGTACCACTCGGTGGACAGCTCCGACATGGCGTTCCGGCAGGCCGGCCGGCTGGCGATGTCAGAGGGCCTGCCGCAGTGCCAGCCCGTGCTGCTCGAGCCCATCATGGCCGTGGAGATCGCGATTCCCTCGGAGGCGACGCCTCGGGTGAATTCGATCGTCTCGTCCCATCGCGGGCAGATCCTCGGCTTCGACGCCCGTCCGGGCTGGCCCGGCTGGGACGTGGTCCAGGCCCATATTCCGGAAGCCGAAATCCAGACCCTGATCGTGGAGCTGCGGTCGGCGACGGCGGGCGTGGGCACGTTCCAGGCCCGGCACGACCACTTGTCCGAGCTGGTGGGCAAGGCCGCCGATCAGGTTCTGTCCCACCGCAGCGACCAGGCGGCCTGATCGCGCGCGGCACGGGCGGGCACGGGGTGATTCGTTCTGGGTCGTCTGGTAGGTTTGGAGCTACCAAATTTTGGCCCTGCCCCTTGCCCCGCCCGTCCTGGCCCGCTAGACGAAGGGGCCGAATTCCAAGTCTGTTGACTGTCAGATAGAGGGTTTTTCCGATGACCGTATTTCCGCAGCTCGATATTCCAGAGACACTTGCCGCCGGCCCCGGGCCTGGCAACACCGATCCGCGCGTGCTGGAGCGCTTCGCCAAGACCGGCGTCGCCGACCACATGCAGGCGGACGTGCTGCGCGGCATGAAAGAGGCCAAGCTGATGCTGCGCGAGCTGTGGGGGACGAAGAACGTCTACACCTACGGCGTGGCCGGCACCGGCTTCTCGGGCCTCGATTGCGTGCTCAGCCTGATCCTGCCCGGCGACAAGGTCGTGGCCTTCCCGAACGGCACGTTCTCGGGCATCGACAGCCTGACCATCCGCATGAAGGCGTCCACGGCCGAGGAACTGGCCGCGGATTCGCTCAATCCGAAGCCGGCCAGCGTGACCGTCGTCGAGACGGCGCACGGGCACCGGTCACCGGCGAGATCGTCGATGCGGCGCTTGCCGAGCACAAGCCCATGTGGGCCTTCATGGCCCATTGGGAGACGGGCTCGGGCCGCGTGAACGACGTCAAGGGCTTCTCCGATGCCTGCCTGAAGCACGGCGTGATGGGCATTTGCGATGCCGTCTCGAGCCTCGGCGTCGGCGATTTCAACATCGACGACTATCCGGGCATCGTGGCCTGGGCGTCCTGTCCGCAGAAGGGCGTGCTGTCTTTGCCGCTGACCTACGCGCCGGTGAGCTTCACCGACAAGGCCATCGAGATGGTCAAGAAGCGGGGCTGCCGGACCTATGTCCACCACCCGATCCTCGACGCCCGCCATTGGGGCATCGTGGACGGTAAGGACGTGGACGCGCCCGGCTATCACCAGACCCATTCCTGCTACGCGGTCGCGGCCTTCCACGAGGCGCTCCGCATCATCCTGGGCTATGGCCGCGCCCGTAAGGCGTCGGACTACAAGTACCACGAAGCCGCGCTGCGCCAGGCCGTCGAGGCCATGGGCTGCGAGGTCACCTCGGACATGCCGAGCCTCGTGGTGCTGAACCTGCCCGGCAAGCTGGCCGGCAAGGAGAAGGAGCTGGTGCAGGGCGCCCGCGCCCAGGGCTTCGGCATCTGGCCGACCCTGTCGGAGCCGGTTCAGGTCCGCATCGGGATCCTCAACCAGCTCAGCCCCGAGCAGATCACCGAGATCGTCAGCCGCTTCGCCGACGCCATGCTGGCCATGGGTGCGGAGTTCGACAAGGCGCAGGTGATGAACCAGCTGAAGTCCTACTACGCCAAGGCCGCGTAGGACGGGATCGGGCGGGACGCGCTGCGTCCCCTGCGGTCTAAGAGGACTTGAAAGTGGCCGGTGCCCGAATGGGTGCCGGCCATTTGTTTTTGCGGGCGGCTAGTCGGTGCGCGGGTTGTTCTCGCGCCATTCGCCGGGGCGCTGGAACGTTCCGGCCCAGATGCCCTTGCCGGCGGCGCGGGCTTCGCTTTCGACGCCGGCATAGGCGAAGCCGGTCTTTCGGCCGAGATCGATCGCATAGCCTTCGCGTACCATGGTCTCGCCGATGTCGGGCACGCCCTTGGCGCGACACTGGGCGACGTTCCGGCCGTATTTGTCGGTCGCCTTTTCGACGCAAGACACGTCCCCGCTTCTGATGAGCTTGGCGAGCGCGGTCTTGGCGGCGCGGCCGCAATCCCATTCCTTGCCCTTGGCGTCGGTGCAGGTCTGATGCAGCTCCGGCGCGTCGATGGCGAAGATCCGGTACTCTTCCCCGTTACTGGCGCGCAGGGAATCGCCGTCCACGGCCACGAGCTTCGCGCTGGGCCGATCATCTCGGACTCCAGGCCGCAATAGCGATTGAGGAGCAGGACCAGAATCAGGACGATCAGCAGCGCGATGGCTTTGCCCAGTTGCTGGGCCAGCGTCTGCTTGGCCGACGTGGAGCGCCGCCGGCTGGTGGTGCTCTTGCTGCGCGATCTGGTTGGCGTGCGGGCCATCAGCCGCCGTCGATCTGGGCGCCGACGATGGCGATGGTCTGCTGGTAGACGCCGGCCGCGTTCCAGCCCTGGATCGCCCGGTAGTTGGGTTGACCGGGTTGATAGCCGGCGCCTGGGCGCCAGCCGTGACCGCGCAGGAAGTTGGCGGTGGAGGCGAGGGCGTCGGACTTGTTGTTGAGGTCGACGCGTCCGTCGCCGTTGCCGTCCACGCCATAGAGCAGCACGTTGCGCGGCAGGAACTGGGTGTGTCCCACTTCTCCATGCATGGCCCCGACTTGGCTGGGGCTCAAGGCGCCGCGGTCGACAAGCTGGAGCGCGGCGTAGAGATGCGGCGTGAAGAACTCCGGGCGGCGGCAGTCATAGGCGAGGGTGGCGACGGCCGAGAGCGTGTTCTGCCGGCCCATGTAGCGGCCAAAGCCCGTCTCCATGCCCCAAATGGCGATCAACGGGCCGGGCGGCACACCGTATCGGCGTTCGATGGCGTTGAAGAGCGCCGCGTTCGAGCTCTTGTAGCGCCGGCCTTGCGAGGCGATGGCCGAGGCGCCGCGCTTCTTCATGAACTGATCCAAGGACAGTTTGAAGCTGTGCTGACCGCGGTCGGCCTTGATGGTGCCGTAGGCGTATTGCGTCCCCATCAAGGCGTTGATGCCGCGCTTGCCGATGCCGTTGGCCGCGGCCTCTTGCGCGAAGGAGCGCTTCCACTTGTCGAAACCGGATGCGTTGTTGCCGCAGCGCGCGGCGAGCGCCGGGGCGGTGGCAAGCATAAGAAGGGCGCTCGCGAGCGCGATCAGTCGGGTATACGCCATCAGGGCCTTCCATCGTTGTCAAAGGCGCCGGGCGAGACCGTCGCGCCAAGCCGCCGTCCTTGCCTGTCTTGCACTTGCGCGTTCTTCGTCCGCGCAAGCTTGTCAAGCCGTGCTCCGTTCCCCGCGGGAGCCCTTGTAGCGTGAGGATTCCTTGCTTGGCAATCGGCCGTTGATGCTAGAGGGCGCAATTTCCATCGACACCGCCGCGCGGCCTCAGGCGCAACCACCCGGCCGCCGAGGCGGCGTCCACCGGACATGGCGCGTTCAAGGTCTTTGCCTTGGGCCCGCAAGCGCTTGACTGTCTACGGCTTCGAACGACCCGACTGCATGTTCTGCAGGGCGTCCGCCATCAACCAGGACAATTGCTGTGCCTGGATGCCGAAGGTCTGCATCTGCGTCTGCACATAACGGCTTTGAAGCGTCATGACCTGTTGCAGATCGCGGGCCTGGGCCAACTCGCTGGCCAGGGCGAAAGAGCGCTCGGCGTTTTCCTTGGCGAAGCCGACGGCGCGATCCTGAATGGCCTTGAAGTTCTTCGCTTCCGGCACGCCGGACGCGGACCAGGCATTCATCGCTTGGCTCATGAACTCCATGAATTGGCCATAGGCCACGCGCGCTTGCTCGACGTTCTTCTCGGCCAAGTCGCGCATGTCTGTCGGAAATTCGAACATTTGCTTCTTATTCATGGGGTCCCCTTCAGCCCGGGTCTATCCTTCAAAGAGTTCTGAGCCCAACTCCATAGGCACTGTAGAATACAGCATATCCGCCCACGAAAGCTATGGCATGGGCCTTAAGGAACGCTTGCCATGGGGCGGGCCCCGGCCCCGCGCTTCGAGCCTTTTCGGCGTTTTTGCCAGTTCCCGCTTGGTGAGGGGACGTGTTCGTGGCAGTTAGCTCAACACATGGCGGGGATCCACGACACCTTCACGACGGGTGCGGCGGCCAAGGCGGAGGCGGGGCCCTCGCAGCGGGAATTGACGCCGCGGGCTCTTGCCACCGGGCTGATCCTCGGCGCGCTTCTCGCCCCGTGCAACGTCTATTCAGGGCTGAAGATCGGCTGGTCGTTCAACATGTCGATCACCGCCCTTCTGCTGGCCTTCGCGTTCTGGGCGCCGGTCTCAAAGCTTTTCGGGCGGCCGTCCTGGGGCATGCTCGAGAGCAATATCAACCAAACGACGGCTTCGGCGGCGGCGGCCATCACCTCGAGCGGCCTCGTGGCGCCCATTCCGGCTCTGGCCGTGCTCACCGGCGGGAACATGCCCTGGGGCACGTTGACGGTCTGGGTCTTCTCCGTGAGTTTCCTCGGCGTCTGGATCGGCTGGTTTCTGCGGCCGCGGCTCATTGAAAAATCCGAGCTGGTGTTTCCCGCCGGCATGGCGACGGCGCAGACCATGCGGGACATGTTCGCCCACAAGGACGAGGCCATGGGCCGGGTCAAGGTGCTAATGTCGTCTCTCGTCGGCGCGGTGCTGTTCAACGTCGTCGACAAGCTCGTCTGGCATCTCCCGCGGGTCGGGCCCTCGCTGACGGCCTCGAAGCTCACCTTCGTCTTCGATCCGTCGCTACTGCTGCTCGGCTTCGGCGGGATTATCGGCTTGCGCGCCGGTCTCGGTCTTCTGGTGGGGGCCATCGTGGCGTGGGGGCTGATCGGCCCGGCCTTGATCGATCGCGGGATCGTCGCCGTCTCGTCCGGGGAGACGAACTGGTTCGAACCGCTCGTCGGCTGGCTCCTCTGGCCCGGCGTCACCCTGATGGTGGCGGCGAGCCTCACGAGCTTCGGCGCCTCGCTGATCGAGTCGACGAAGCCGCATCCGCACCGGCCCGCCCACGCCCACGCGCCCGAGAGCGGGTGGCTGCAATTCGCGGGGTTCGTGGCCGCCGCCGCGCTCGCCATCGTGCTCCAGATCGTCCTGTTCGACGTGCATTGGACCATGGCGCTTGCGTCCATTCCGGTGGCGTTCGCGCTGGCCACGGTGGCGGCGCGGGTGGTGGGCGAGACCTCGGTGGCGCCCATCGGCGCCATCGGCAAGGTCTCTCAACTGACCTTCGGCGTGATGGCGCCGGGCCAGCCCGTCACCAATCTCATGACCGCGAATGTCGCCGGCGGCGCGGCGGGTCAATCGGCGGACCTCCTCAACGATTTCCGCGCGGGCTACGAGGTCGGCGCCCATCCCACCCGTCAGGTCGTCGCCCAGTGCGCCGGGATCGTGGTCGGCAGCCTTGTCAGCAGTCTCGTCTATCTGATGTTGATTCCCGATCCCGCCACGCAGCTCTTCACGCCGGAGTGGCCGGCGCCCGCCGTCGCCGTTTGGAAGGCCGTGGCCGAAGCGCTCAGCGACGGCCTCGGCGGCATCGCGCCGTCGGCGCTCGCTGCGATGGGCGTCGGCGCGGTGCTCGGCGTGGGTCTGGCGCTGGTGGAACGCCAGCTCGACCCGAAGCACCTCCTGATCGTGCCGAGCGGGGCGACGCTCGGCCTTGCTTTCGTGATCCCCGCCAGCACGTCGTTGATGCTGTTCGCCGGCGCGGCCCTGGCGGCGCTGGCGCACAGATTCGCGCCTAATTGGTCCGCGCGGTTCCTGCTCAGCGTGGCCGCGGGGCTGGTGGCGGGCGAAAGCCTGTTCGGGGTGGCGTCGGTCTGGTTCTGAGGCTGCTCGTTCGCGGGGAGCCCGCTACTCGGCCGCTTCGGCGTGGGTTTCCGCCGCCGCCAGGTAACGCTCCACGTCGAGCGCGGCCATGCAGCCCATGCCGGCGGCGGTGACCGCCTGGCGGTAGACGTCGTCGGAGACGTCGCCGGCCGCAAACACGCCATCGACGCTCGTCGCCGTCGATCCGGGCACCGTCTTGATGTAGCCGCCGGGCTTCAGCTCCAACTGACCCTTGAACAGCTCCGTCTGGGGCGAGTGGCCGATGGCGATGAAGATGCCGTCGATGTCCATGGTGGTCTCTTCGCCGGTCTTGGTATTGGCGAGCTTCGCCTGGGTCACGCCGAGCGGGTCCTCGTCGCCGATCACCTCGACGAGGTTGTGATCCCAGAGGACCTCGATCTTCGGGTTCTTGAACAGGCGCTCCTGCAAGATCTTCTCGGCGCGCAGTTCGTCGCGGCGATGGACCAGCGTCACCTTGTCCGCGAGGTTCGCCAGGTACAGCGCTTCCTCGACGGCTGTATTGCCGCCGCCCACCACGATGACGTTCTTGCCGCGATAGAAGAACCCGTCGCAGGTGGCGCAGGCGGACACGCCGAAGCCCTGGAACTTGTCTTCGGTCGGCAGGCCCAGCCAGCGGGCCTTCGCGCCCGTGGCGATGATGAGCGCGTCCGCCGTGTACTCGTCGCCGCTATCGCCCTTCAGCCGGAACGGGCGCTGCGACAGGTCCGCCTCGACGATGGTGTCGGCGACCATGTCCGTGCCCACATGCTCGGCCTGGGCGCGCATCTGCTCCATCAGCCAGGGACCCTGGATCACCTCGGCGAAACCCGGATAGTTCTCGACATCGGTGGTGATGGTCATCTGCCCGCCGGGCTGGATGCCTTCGATCAGGAGCGGTTTCAGCATCGCGCGGGCGGCGTAGATGGCGGCGGTGTAGCCGGCCGGACCGGCGCCGATGATGATCACCTTTTCGTGGCGGGAACCCATGGGCTTTGCCTTTCGGATGGGACGTGTCGGGCACTTCTGCGTTGGATGCGAGAGGTAAGCAGTTGCGCGCGTCCGCGCAACCCATCGCGTTTCGCACCGCATTTATCCCCTCGATTCAAGTCCCAGCGCCTTGCGGATCGGGGCGGCGACGGCCTCGGTGTCGTTGACCGGTGCATAGTCGAAGGGCTCGATCCGTCCTTCGAAGGGCCGTGTGGCGCCGCGTTCGCGCATCAAGGCGTGGAACCGGGCAAGGCGCGTGGACCGGCCCGGCAGGGCCTGAACGTAGACCGGCTTTCCGGTGCCCGTGGCCTCGGTGACCATGTTGACCGAATCCTCGGTGACGACGATGGCATCCGCGAGCGACAGGAATGCGAAATAGGGGTTTTCGCCGGTTCCGTCCCAGACCATATGCGGCACGTCTTTCACGGCTTCGGCCACGGCCTTCAGCGTCTCCGGGCCCGTGCGGCGCGACGGGGTGATCAGAAGCGAGCCCCCGCACCCGCGGGCGAGGTTCGCGAGCGTCTCGCCGAAGCGCGCGCCGACCTCTGGCGGAAAGCTGAAGGCGCGGCTGTTCCCGCCCAGCAGCACCGCGATCCGGGGGTGGGGCAGGCCGGCGATCCGGGGGGCGAAGCGCGCCCCGGCCTCGGTCAGGCGGTCGGCGGTCACGCTGTGGACGGCGCCGAAGGTGCTGATGACGTTCGGGGCGGTGAAATCGTCGTGCACGGGCGCGGCAATCAGGTCGAACAGGCGGGCCGGGACCTTCGGGTCCTGGATATGCAGCCCGTAGGCGCCGCCCAGCCGTTTGATGGCGAGGGCAAGCGGGACGCTGCGGCGCCCGATGGAGATGACGAGACGGGGCCAGGGCGGGGCGAGCGGGGAACTCGACTCCGAGGCCGCGATGCGCCCTTTTGCCGGCACAAGATGTTGAAAGCGGGTGGGAATCAGCCGGATCGGCCCGGCGGGCCTGACGCGTTTCAGGATGTAGGGCAGGCCTACCGCCTCGGCCACGGCGATGCCTTGCGCCTCCATGCCCACCGCGCCGTCGGTGACGATCCAGGTTTCCGGCATGGTTTCCTTTAAATCCCGCTCAAGAAAATTTCCAGAATGGAAAATGCTCAATTTGTTTCCGATTCTGTTGTGTTGGCGGCACAAATATGTGCAAAACTTCCCCGCCGAACGTCAGTGCCTTGCCATCGCGCCTTCTACCGCGATGGGCCCGCTACCGTCCAGGGAGGATGGGGCCCAATGCGTGCCACCCGACTTGATTCCACGGATTGGCTCATTTTGCGTGAGCTCCAAGCCGATGGGCGGATTACCAATATTGAATTGGCGCGCAAGGTCGGCATTTCGGCCCCGCCCTGCCTGCGCCGCGTCCGCGCGCTCGAGGAGGCCGGGATCGTCCGGGGCTTCACGGTCCTGCTCGACGACCGGGCGCTTGGCTTCGACGTGTCCGCGTTCGCCATGATCAAGCTGCACAGCCAGGCGGAGCCGGATCTGACCGCCTTCGAGGACTGGGTCGCCGACAGTCCCGTGGTTCGCGACTGTCATATGCTCTCGGGCGAGATCGACTTCCTGCTGCGCTGCATCGCGCCGGACCTCGGCACCTTCCAGGACTTCATCATCCACGACCTCACCGCCGCCCCCCATGTGGAAAGCGTCAAGACCTCGCTCGTGATCCGGACCTCGAAGCAGGCGCCGGGCGTGCCGACGGAACTGGTGTCGGACCACGCGGAGCCGGTGCGGCGCGCGGACTAGCGCACCACGTTGGCGTAGACCGCGAGGTTGCGGTAGGACTCCGCGCTTTCCAGGCCGAGATCGGGGCCGATGGGCGTCGGCCCTTTCATCGCGCGGATCGCCCCGTCCTGGGCCCCGTCGATGAGATTGTCGGTGATGAGCGCCGTGCCGGCGCCGGCATTCGCGGCCACGCCGATGCCGATATGGCTCTTGCGGATCACGTTGCCGGTCACGGCCACGTCGCGCAGGTATGCGCCCCAGCCGACGATGATGCCGTAGGCGGGCGCCCCTTCCACCACGTTGCCCGAGACCGTGGTGTCCGCTTCCACGGCGATGCCGTTGCCGCGCACTTCGCCGGTTTTGCGGAAGAAGATGTTGCGGATGATGTTGCCTTGGACCACGGCGAGGCGTCCGCCCTCGTTGAAATTGGTGACGGAGATGCCGGTCGCGGCGGTGTCCACGATGTTGTTGGCGATGACCGCGCCTTCGAAGCCGAACTCGGCGTAGAGCGCGACCTCCCCGAGACGGGAGCACGAATTGGCGATCATCTGGCAGTTCGAGCCCGCATTGCTGCGGATGGCCGAGTACGCGCAGTCGGCGATGCGGTTCTGCGTCACCAGCACGGAGCCGGCGCGGAACACGTTCACGCCGTTCCCGTTCTGGCCGCTGCCGCCGCTCCGCGCGGCGATCCGTTCGATGCGGTTGCCGCTCACGAGCGTGCCGTCTTCGCCCATGTCCGAGCGCCAGACGAGGATGCCGTTGTCGCCGCAATCGTGAAGGTGATTGCCGGTGATCTCGAGGCCGCTTGCGTCTTCGCTGAACAGGGCCGCCCGCGCGATATTGCCGAAGGTGCAGTTGGCGATGCGGCCCGCGCATTTGCGCAAGTTCACGCCACCGCCGCCGCTGTTGACGAAGCGGCAGTCCGACACGTCGAGGCTTGAGGCCTCGGTCGCGGTCATCAGGCGCCGTCCTCGCCGAGCGGGATGCCGCCGCCGTCGAGAACGAGGCCGGAGAGGCGCACATTGTCCGCGCCCGGGACGTCGAGCATCGGTTCGCCGCCCGGCTCAGGATCGTGCGGCCCGGGGCGCCGTGCACGTGCGTGCCGGACTTCAGTGTCAGCGTATCGGTCTTGTAGGTGCCGGCGGGCAGGAAGAGCGGCACACCCGTTCTGGCCGCGTCGTCGAGGGCTTCTTGCAGCGTTGCGGTCTGCGCGATCGCCCCGCCGGCAGGAACGATGCCGCGGTCGTTGGAGACGCTTGCCTCTCGTGCCAGCGCCGCGTGCGGGGCCCACGTGCCGAGGCCGGCGCCAAGTCCTGTGCCGAGTCCTGTTCCAAGTCCTGCCAGCAGCGCGTCGCGGCGGCCGATTTGCGTGGCGCCACGGGCGCGCGGGTCTTTCGGTGCGCGCGTCATGAGGACTCCACCGCCGGGCCATCGATGTCGGTGGAGAGCTTGCTTTGCAACTGTATCGCGTGAAGCGCCTCGCGCAGGATCGCTTCTGCGGCCAACAACAAGGTCCGTCTGCTGAGGAGATGCGTTTGCGGCACGTGGACGAAGAGCGCGTCCGCGCCGTTCTGCTCGGCCCAATGGAGCGAGCGATAATAGAGGTCGTTGCAGAGATAGCGCCCGCACGACTGGGAGGTTCGGGCCGGGACCTGTTCGTCCTGCAGCCGGGCGGCGAGCGCATCGACGGGCAGGTAGGTTTCCAGCGTGCCGTCGCATCCGGAAATCACGTCGTGGCGTCCCGGATGCGCGCCGCAGGCATCGGGGCGGTGATCGACCTCGTTGTGGGCCCTGCACTCCAAATGAATCTCCGTCGCCTCGAGCTGGACGCCGAAATGGATCATGAGGCGCGGGCGGATGGACTGATGAAAATAGGCCGCGCGGCTCGCCACGGCGCCCCACTCGGTCGGAAACACGGCGCGATAAAGCGTGCAGTCGTCGGGGGTCGCGGCGGATGCCACCGTTTCGGCCAGCCAGCCGGACGGGTTCTCGGCGACGCCGGGGAAGGGGCCAAACCCCGTGAGCAGACGCGCGGCCTTGCCAACACTTTTGCCATGCCTCTGGCTTAGCTCCGCCGCGGCCAAGAGGGAAGGGGGTATCGCCCGCGTGGTTGACGGCGAAAGGCTACTCGGCGTCTTTCAGCCCGACCAGTTCGGCGAGCGCGTCGGCGCGCGCTTCGGCGGGGCTGAGCCGCCCCTCGCGCACCTGGTCCTCGATGTCCTGGTAGCCGCGCGCGGCCTTGCGTCCGCCCTTGAAGGCCGCGAGCAGGCGCTGCTCGAAAATCTCGCGCATCCAGGTTGCCGCCTGCTCGGCGCGGCGTTCGTCGAGGACGCCCGCCTCTTCGAGCTGCGCCGGCATTCGCCGATCTTCTGCCACAGCGTATCGAGGCCCGTATTGTCGCGCGCCGACATGGTGAGCACGGCGGGCTGCCAGGCGGCGTTGCCGGAGGCGAGAATGTGCAGGGCCGCGCGATATTCCGTGGCCGCGCGGTTGGCGCGTTCCACATTGTCGCTGTCGGCCTTGTTCACGGCGATGATGTCGGCGAGCTCGAGGAGGCCGCGCTTGATGCCTTGCAGCTCGTCGCCCGCGCCGGGGATGGCCACGACCACGAACACGTCGACCATGTTGGACACGGCGGTCTCCGATTGGCCGACGCCGACCGTCTCCACCAGCACCACGTCGTACCCGGCCGCCTCGGCGATGGCGATGGTCTCGCGCGTGGTCTTGGTGACGCCGCCGAGGCTGGAGCCCGCCGGCGAAGGCCGGATGAAGGCATTGGCTTCAGATGCGAGCCGGCCCATGCGCGTCTTGTCGCCCAGAATGGAGCCGCCCGTGCGGGACGAGGTCGGGTCGACCGCCAGCACAGCCACCTTGTGGCCCGCCGCGATCAGATTGAGCCCGAACTGATCGATCAGCGTGGATTTTCCGGCCGCCGGCACGCCGCTAATGCCGATCCGGATCGCCTTGCCGGTGTCGGGGAGAAGCATCTTCAGCAGCGCGCGCGCCCGGGCCTGGTCCTCGGGCCGCGTGCTCTCGATCAGGGTGATGGCGCGCCCCAGCGCCACCCGGTCGCCCTTGCGGACGCCGGCGGCGATTTCGTCAAGGCCCGGCTGGGGTCTTTGCGCAACCCCGGCGCCCAGGCCGCTCGAACGTGCCGCACTCATCTATTCGGCGGCGGCTTTGGCGGACACGCCGAGCTTGCCGAGAATATCCATGGCGGCATTGGCGATGGGTGTGCCCGGACCGAAGATGGCCTTGGCGCCGGCCTCGAAGAGCTCGGGATAGTCTTGCGGCGGGATCACGCCGCCCACGACGATCATGATGTCGCCGCGCCCCTGATCCTCCAGCGCCTGGCGCAGGGCCGGCACCAGCGTCAGGTGTCCGGCCGTGAGCGAGGACACGCCAAGGATGTGCACGTCGTTCTCGATGGCCTGGCGCGCGGCCTCTTCGGGCGTCTGGAACAGGGGGCCGACATCGACGTCGAAGCCGAGATCGGCGAAGGCCGACGAGATCACCTTCTGGCCGCGGTCGTGGCCGTCCTGGCCCATCTTGGCGACGAGGATGCGCGGCCGTCTGCCGTGCTCCGCCTCGAAGGCGTCGATCATTTCCGCGACGCGGGCCATGTTGCCGTCCTTCTTCATCTCGGACTTGTAGACGCCGGTGATGGTGGAGACGTTGGCGCGGTGCCGACCGTACACCTTCTCCATGGCGTAGGAAATCTCTCCGACCGTCGCCATCACGCGCGCGGCGGCCACGGCGCCTTCGAGGAGGTTGCCCTTGCCGGTCTCGGCGTAGTGCGTGAGCGCATCGAGAGCCTCCGTGACGGCGGCCTCGTCGCGTTCGCCCCGCAGGCGTTCCAGTTTCGCAAGCTGCTGTTCGCGCACCGCGCGGTTGTCGACCTTCAGGATGGCGATGTCGGCATCCGTATCGGACTTGTACTTGTTCACGCCGACGATCGTCTGCCGGCCGGAATCGATGCGCCCTTGGGTGGCCGTGGCCGCCTGCTCGATCATGCGCTTCGGAATCCCGGCTTCGATGGCCTTGGCCATGCCGCCGAACTCCTCGACCTCTTTGATGTGCTCCAGGGCCTTGGCGGCGAGATCGTGCGTCAGGCGTTCCACGTAGTAACTGCCGCTCCACGGATCGATGATGCGGGTGGTGCCGCTTTCCTTCTGCAGCATGAGCTGGGTGTTGCGCGCGATGCGCGCGGAAAAGTCCGTTGGCAGAGCAAGTGCCTCGTCCAGGCCGTTGGTGTGCAGCGATTGGGTATGGCCTTGGGTGGCGGCCATGGCCTCCACGCAGGTGCGGATCACGTTGTTGTAGACGTCCTGGGCCGACAAGCTCCAGCCGCTGGTCTGGCAATGGGTGCGCAGCGCCAGCGACTTGGCGTTCTTCGGCGCGAACTCTTCTTGCATGAGCTTCGCCCAGAGGATGCGGCCCGCGCGCATCTTGGCGATCTCCATGTAGTAGTTCATGCCGATCGCCCAGAAGAAGGACAGGCGCGGCGCGAACGTATCCACGTCGAGCCCCGAGGCGATCGCCGCGCGCACATATTCGATGCCGTCGGCGAGCGTGTAGCCGAGCTCCAGATCCGCCGTCGCGCCGGCTTCCTGCATGTGGTAGCCGGAGATCGAGATCGAGTTGAAGCGCGGCATCTCCTTCGAGGTGTAGCCGATGATGTCGGCGACGATGCGCATCGAGGGTTCGGGCGGATAGATATAGGTGTTCCGCACCATGAACTCTTTGAGGATGTCGTTCTGGATCGTGCCCGACAACTGGTCGTGGCCGACGCCTTGCTCTTCGCCCGCCACGATGAACAGCGCCAGCACCGGCAGCACCGCGCCATTCATGGTCATGGACACGGACACCTGGTCGAGCGGAATACCGTCGAACAACACGCGCATGTCGTAGATGGAGTCGATGGCGACGCCCGCCATGCCCACATCGCCCGTCACGCGCGGGTGGTCGGAGTCGTAACCCCGGTGCGTGGCGAGATCGAAGGCGATGGACACGCCCTGCTGACCGGCCGCGAGATTACGCCGGTAGAAGGCGTTGGAATCCTCGGCGGTCGAGAAGCCGGAATATTGGCGCACGGTCCAGGGCCGCTGCACGTACATGGTCGGGTAGGGACCGCGCAGATAGGGCGGCAGGCCGGGCAGCCCGTCGAGGAAGTCGAGGCCCTCGCGGTCCTCCGGTCCGTAGACCGGCTTCACGGCGATGCCTTCGGGCGTCTCCCATGCGTCCGCCGCGGGTCCGAGCGCGGGCTCCCGCGGCTCGCGGTAGTCGATGTCGGTAAATTTCGGAATGCCTGTCACTTAAGCCCCCAAATGCTCGTAGGCGCCGGTCAATGTCTCCAGCGCGTTGCCGCCCGCCGCGACGAAGCTCTCGACGCCCGCTTCATCGAGCGCGTTCTTGAGTTCGCCCGGCTTGCCGGCCAGATAGACATGGGCCGCGCCCGCTTCCTTGAGCGCGCGCGCGGCCGCTGGCCCAACGGCGGCGTAGACGGTGTCCGAGGAACACAGGCACGCGAGCGAAGCGCCCGACGCGCGAAAACCGTCCAGCACCTCGGTCAGGGTCTGGGCGCTGCTCGCCGCAATCGCCTCAATGCCGCCCGCCTCGAACAGGCTCTTGGCGAAGGCCGCGCGGGTGTTGAAATCGGCGGGGCGCCCAAGACAGGCGAGGAAGATCTTCGGCCGCGCGCCGCTCTTCGCGAGCACCGCGTCGCTGCGGTCGCGCAAGGCTTCGAACGGCGCGCCGAGCCGCATGGGCGCGAGCGGCGTCACGGTTTGCGTTCCGCGCTCAACGGTCGCGGGCGCTACGTCCATCACGGCGAGATCGTCCTCCCCGAGATCGGGAAAATCCGATGTGCCGATCAGCGATTCCTTCCGCCGCGCCATGGCCGTCTCGCGGACGGCGCGGGATGCGGTCACGGCACTTTGGATGAGACCGACTTCGAGGGCCTTCCCGGCCCCGCCGACGGCCTCGATGCCCTGGAACAGTGCCCAGGCGGCCGCGCAGAGATCGTTGGTGAGGCTTTCCAGCGCGCCGGACCCGGCCGACGGGTCGGCCACGCGATAGAGATTGGATTCCTCCAGCAGCACCGTCTGGGTGTTCCGGGCCACGCGGCGCGCAAACGCCTCGGGAAGGCCGAGCGCAGCGGTGTAGGGCAGAACCGTGATGGCGTTGGCGCCGCCCACGGCGGCGGCGAGCGTGGCGATGGTCCCGCGCACGATGTTTCCTTGGGCATGGCGCTTGGTCATCATGCGCCAGGCGGTTTCGCCGGCAACGAAGGCCGGCTCCGGGGTCAAGCCGCAGGCTTCTTCCACGCGCGACCAGAGCTTGCGTAAGCTACGGAACTTGGCGGTGGTCAGGAACTGGTCCTGATCGGCGGCGAGGCGGAAGAAGATCATCCTGCGCGCGTCGTCCAGGGCGATGCCCGCCGCCTCGAAGGCGCGCAGATAGGCCACCGCGGCGGCGAGGGCGAAGGCCAGTTCCTGGGCCTCGGTGCCGCCCGCATCGTGCACGGGGCGGCCGTCGGCGGCGGCGAAGGGGCCTTCGAAGCCATGCGCGGACAGGTCCTTGGCGAGCCCGGCGACATCGTCCGGGGTTGCGTCGCTCCAGCCATAGGCGGCCAGCGTGCCGATGGGATCGAAGCCGAACCGGATCTTGGTGTGGTTCGCGGCGATGCCGCGCGCTGCGACGAGGTCGGCGACCATGGCGGCGACGGCTCTTTGCGTTGGGGCCGAGCTGGAGTTCGACCGGCACGCCCCATTCCAGGTGGACGCCTTCGAGTGCGGCCTTGAGCGCGCCGGCGTCGGCCGGGAGCGCATAGCCGCGGTCGCCACGGCGCCTTGGAAGAGAAGCGCGATGCCCGAGGCGCCGCTGTTCAGATCGTCGAGAATCTGGCCGTTGGCCAGCCCGGCATCGGCGATTTCGATGCGCTGGGTGATCTCCCAAGGGGTTCCCGGATCGCGCCCGGGGATGACCGCGCCGCTTTCGGCCGGCGGATAGAGCGGCTCGATGGCCGCGCCATCGTAGGTCTTTGATTCCAGTACGGAAAACGGGACGCCTTTGAGCGCCTTTTCGACCAGCGCCTTCCATGCGGCATCTTCGGCCTTGGGGAAGGCGGATACGAGTGACAGATCTGACATGCGTGTAAGCCTAGATTGGTTCTGGATTTTCTCCTAGCACGAAGCCCGCGCGGCAAGAAACCCAAGGTGGGTGGGGCCGATGGCAGCTCCCTGCGGGGTAAATGGCCGTCTTGGCGGAATGCGCGTGTGGAAGTTAGAGTGCCGCGACGGGATCGGGGCGCGAAGACGGCGCGCGCATGAGGGAGATCGGGATGGCACGGCGGACCAAGGCGAAGAGCACGGATACCAAGAGCGAAAAGCCGGCCGAGGACAGTGCCGCCGAAGAGGCGCCCGTGGAGCCGATCGAGATTCCCGACGATTGCGTCTTCATCGGCAAGAGCACCAAACCCGAATACATCCTTCTGAAGCTCGCAAACCGGCACGGCCTCATCACCGGCGCCACCGGCACCGGCAAGACCGTGACGCTCCAGGGGCTCGCGGAGAGTTTTTCCGACGCGGGCGTGCCCGTGTTCTGCGCCGACGTGAAGGGCGATTTGTCCGGCGTCGCCGCCATGGGCAAGGCGAAGCCTTGGATCGAAGAGCGCGCGGCCATGATCGGCTACGATGTGAAGTTCACCGCCCATCCCGTGATCTTCTGGGACCTGTTCGGCGAGCAGGGGCACCCGGTGCGCACCACCGTTTCGGAGCTCGGGCCGCTGATGCTGTCGCGCCTGATGGATCTCAGCGAGGCCCAGGAAGGCGTGCTGAACATCGCCTTCCGCATCGCCGACGACGAGAAGCTGCCGCTACTGGACCTCAAGGACTTGCAGTCGCTGCTGGAGGACCTCGCGCGCGCGCCAAAGACCTCAACCACCAAATACGGCACGGTCAGCAAGGTCTCGATCGGCGCCATCCAGCGTCAATTGCTGGTGCTGGAGCAGCAGGGGGGCGATCATTTCTTCGGCGAGCCTGCCCTCGACGTGGGCAAGGACCTGATGCGCACCGACGACGAGGGGCGCGGCTATATCGGGGTGCTTGCCGCCGACAAGCTGATGCAGAGCCCGCGCCTCTACGCGACGTTCCTGTTGTTCCTCCTGTCGGAGCTGTTCGAGGAACTGCCCGAGATCGGCGATCCGAAGAAACCGAAGCTGGTCTTCTTCTTCGACGAGGCGCATTTGCTGTTCCGCGATGCGCCCAAGGCGCTGCTTGAAAAGGTCGAGCAGGTGGTGCGCCTGATCCGGTCCAAGGGCGTCGGCGTCTATTTCGTGACGCAGAACCCGCGCGACGTGCCCGACACGGTCTCGCGCCAGCTCGGCAACCGGGTGCAGCATGCCTTGCGCGCTTTCACGCCGGCGGAGCAGAAGGCGACCAAGTCGGCGGCCGAGACGTTCCGGCCCAATCCGGACCTCGATACGGAACAGATGATCATGTCCATGGGCATCGGCGAGGCGCTGGTTTCGACGCTCGACGAGAAGGGCCAGCCCAGCATGGTCCAGCACACCTACGTCAAGCCGCCGTCCTCGCAGGTGGGGCCGATCGCGCCGGAGGAGCGCGAGGCCCTCATGGAGAAGGACCCGGTCGCCGGCAAGTACGACGAATCGGTGGACCGGGAGTCCGCCCACGAGATCCTGCAGAAGCGGACGGAAGAGCGGGCCAAGGCGGCGGCCGAGGCGGAGAAAGCCGAGCCCGCCAAGAAGTCGTCCGGCGGGTCGCGCGGCGACGGCTTTTGGACGGCGCTTGGCAAATCCGTGGTGCGCGCGGTGGTGCCCATGGCGACGCGCGTGCTGGAAGACGCGATCCGGCGCAACGCGCTCGGGGGGCAGTCGCGTGGTGGTTACAAGCTCCTCGATGCGGGCGAGGACAACCGGCTTGAATCGACTGAGAAGGAAGAAAAAGAGAGCGACAACAAGGACGACGATGGCTCGGGCTATGA
Source organism: Methyloceanibacter methanicus (assembly GCF_001723285.1). GTDB lineage: Bacteria > Pseudomonadota > Alphaproteobacteria > Rhizobiales > Methyloligellaceae > Methyloceanibacter > Methyloceanibacter methanicus. The sequence goes on from NZ_LPWG01000013.1 coordinate 26,563, forward strand.
GCCGTTTCAGACAATTCCGCCAGCCCAGGGTGCCTCGCGCATCCGAAAACGTTGACGCTCGGTCTGCCACTGCCGATGTGCTAAACGGGCGCCATGTTCACGCTCGATGCCATCACTTTGCGTCTCGGCGGCCATGTCATTCTGGACCGGGCCTCCGTCGCCATGCCGCCCAAAGCCCGCGTGGGGCTCGTGGGCCGCAACGGCGCGGGCAAGTCCTCGCTGCTCAAGATGATCGCCGGGATCTACGAGCCCGACGAAGGGCGTATCGAGGCGCCGGCGGGCACGCGCATCGGCTATCTCAAACAGGATGCGCCGGGCGGCAGCGCCACGCCGTTCGAGACGGTGCTGGCGGCCGCCGAAGAGCGCGCCGCGCTGCTGGACGAAGCCGAGATGGCCACCGACGCGCACCGCATCGCCGAGATCCACGAGCGCCTCAACGCGATCGACGCCCATGGCGCGCCGTCGCGGGCCGCGCGCATTCTGGCCGGGCTGGGTTTTCCCGAGGAGGCCCAGCACCGGCCGCTCGACGAGTTCTCCGGCGGCTGGCGCATGCGCGTGGCGCTTGCCGCGCTGCTGTTCTCCGAGCCCGACCTGCTGCTGCTCGACGAGCCGTCGAACCATCTCGATCTGGAGGCGGCGCTGTGGCTCGAATCCTTCCTCAAGGCCTACCCCGCCAGCCTGATCGTGGTGAGCCACGAGCGCGACATGCTGAACACGGTCGCGAGCCACATCGTGCATGTGGACCACGGCAAGACCACGCTCTATGTGGGCAATTACGAGCAGTTCGAGCGCCAGCGCCGCGAACGCCAGGCGCAGGACGCGGCCATGCGCGCCAAGCAAGAGGCCAAGCGCCAGAAGCTGCAAGCCTATGTGGACCGCTGGCGCTACAAGGCCCATACGGCGCGCCAGGCCCAGAGCCGCCTGAAGGCGCTTGAGCGCATGGCGCCGCAAGCCGAAATGTTCGACGACGCCTCGCTCGTGTTCGACTTTCCCTCGCCCAAGGAGGTGAAGCCGCCGCTGGTGATGCTGGACGACGTGGCGGTCGGCTACGTGCCCGGCCACCCGGTGCTGTCGCATATCGATCTGCGCATCGATCCGGACGACCGGATCGCGCTCGTGGGCCGGAACGGCAACGGCAAGACCACGCTCGCCCGCGCGCTTGCGGGACAGGTCGGGCCCAATGGCGTGCAGATTATGGACGGGCGCATCAAGAGAAGCGGCAAGCTCAATGTCGGCTATTTCGCGCAGCATCAGATCGAGGAGTTGGTGCCGGAGGACACGCCGCTCCAGCACATGGAGCGCGCGATGCCGTACGCGAAGCCGGGCGAGGTGCGGACCCATCTCGCGCGCTTCGGCTTCTCGGGCGACAAGGTCGGCGTCCAGATCAGTGCGCTGTCGGGCGGGGAGCGCGCGCGGCTGTCGCTGGCGCTGGTGACGCGCGATGCGCCGCATATCCTGATCCTCGACGAGCCCACCAACCATCTCGACGTGGATGCGCGCGAGGCGCTTGTGCAGGCGCTGGCCGGGTTCGGCGGCGCGGTCATCGTGGTCAGCCACGACCGGCATCTGCTGAGCCTCATCGCCGACCGGCTGCTGCTGGTCGACGGGGGTACGTCCCGCGCGTTCGACGGCACGCTCGAGGATTATCGGGACAGCGTGCTCGGCGCGGCGCGCTCCGGCAAGCGCAACGGCCGCGGCAAGGTGCAGGCTGAAGCGCCGAAGGCGCCGGTGCCGAAGGTGGACCGCAAGGAGAAGCGCAAAGCCGCGGCGGACGCGCGCGAGCGCACCAAGCCGTTGCGCAAGGCGGTCGCGAAGGCCGAAGCGGACATGAAGGCGCTCGCGGCCAAACGCGACGCGGTCGATGCGAAGCTGATCGAGGCGGCACCGGCGCAAGCGAGCGATCTCATGAAGGAGCGGGGCCGGATCCTCCGCGAGATCGAAGAGGCCGAGGCGCGCTGGCTGGACGCGAGCGAGGCCGTCGAGACCGCCATGGCGGACGCGGAGGCTTAAACGCGAAGCCCAAAAGAAAACGGGCGCCCGCCTTCGACCATGGGATCTTGGGGACGCCCGCTTCGATAGACGGAACGCAGGTCTATGCTACGCGCCGGGTGCCTGGGCGTAGAGCTCTTCGACATGGTCCCAGTTGATGAGATTGTCGAACCAGGCTTCCAGATATTTCGGGCGCGCGTTGCGGTAGTCGATGTAATAGGAGTGCTCCCACACATCGCAGCCGAGCAGCGGCCAGCCGCCATGGACCAGCGGGTTCTCGCCGTTGGGCGTCTTGGTCACTTCCAGCTTGCCGTCCTTCAGCGTCAGCCAGGCCCAGCCGGACCCGAACTGGGTCGCGCCGGCGGCAAGGAAGTCGGCCCGGAACTTGTCGAAGCCGCCGAGGTCGCGGTCGATCAGCGCCAGGATCGCGCCCGGCACTTTCTTGCCGCCGCCGTCCTTGGTCATCCAGGGCCAGAAATGGATGTGGTTGAAGTTCTGCGCGGCGTTGTTGAAGACGCCCGCGTCCTTGCCGAAGCTTTCCTTGATGATGGTCTCGAGGTCCTTGCCCTCGTAGTCGGTGCCTTCGATCAGCTTGTTGAGATTGTCCACGTAAGCCTTGTGGTGCTTGTCGTGGTGGTACTCGAGCGTTTCGGCCGACATATAAGGCTGTAGGGAATCGTATGCGTAGGGGAGGGGTGCGAGTTCGAATGCCACTTTCGGTCTCCGCGAACTAGGGGGTGAAAAGAATACCGGACGGCGCGAAGCTAAAGCGTGCGGCAGGCCGAAGCAACCGGGCGCGTCGAAGGGCGACAGGCGCCCTTGAGCGTCCCGGGCGGCAAGGCCCTAGCGGCTTCAATTGTCTTGGAAAACGGGGGTGGGCGTGGAGCCCCTGAACTCCACGCCCGGTGCCGAGGAAGGTTCGCTACATCAGCTACAGGGATCTGACGCGTATGAGATTGCGATTTTCCACCTGAACGTAAGCTGAACCGGAAATGCAGGGTCCGTTCAGGAACCTTAACGTCGCTTATCCGGGGCGGGAGAAGGGCACGACACCATGACGAGCGATGCGGCACTGCGAATAGTCCCCGCCAACGAGGCGCGTTGGAGCGATTTGAGGGCGGTGTTCGGCCGGCGCGGGGAGGCGGCCAGGTGCCAGTGCCAGCGGTACAAGTTGCGCCCGCGCGAATCCTTCGGCTCGTTTCCGGCCGAGGTCCGGGCCGAGCGGCTGCGGAGCCAGACCAATTGCGGACGCCGGGGGGCAAGCGGCACCAGCGGCCTCGTCGCATATCTCGATGGCGAGCCCGTCGGCTGGTGCGCCGTCGAGCCGCGCACGTCCTATGCGGGTCTGTTGCGGGTGTACCGCGTTCCCTGGCTGGGCCGGGCAGAGGACAAGACCGACGGAAGCGTCTGGGCCGTGACCTGCGTTTTCACGCGCGCGGCTACCCGCCGCCGGGGTGTCAGCCGCGCACTTGCCGCCGCGGCGGTCGATTTCGCCCGGACGCGCGGCGCGCGTGCGCTCGAAGCTATCCCATGGTCACGCGCCCGGGTCAGGACGTTCCCTGGGGAGAGCTCCATGTCGGCAGCCGTAGCATCTTCGCCGCGGCCGGTTTCACCGAGGTCTGCCGGCCGACGCCCAGGCGGGCCGTGATGCGGATCGACTTCTAGGGCGCCCGGAGAGGGACGCGCTATTTGACCAGCGCCTGGAGCGCCTTGAACTCGGGCGTGCCCGCGCGCTCCATCCACTCGAAGAGCACCATTTCGGAGTCCACCACGTCGACGCCGGACCGCTGCAGGCGCGACAATGCGAGCTTGTAGCTGCTCTTGGAACGCGATCCCACCGCGTCGGCGACCACGAAGGCCTCGAACCCTTGCGCTTCGAGGTCCATGGCCGTCTGGGTCACGCAGACATGGGCCTCGATCCCGCCGATCACGACCTGAGAGCGCCCGTCGCGGCGAAGCGTGTGGAGGCGGTCCCGCAACATGTCGTTGCGCATGCAGGAGAACTCGGTCTTGTCGGCGAGGAAGCCGTCGTTGGCGAAGGCGTCGCGGACCGAATCGTGGGTCGGGCCCAGTCCTTGCGGGTATTGCTCCGACAGGGTGATGGGGATGCCGAGCTTGCGGGCGGCGAGCACGAGCCGCACGCAGCGGTCGACGACCTTGTCCGCCCCCGAAATGGCTTTCAGGAGCTTGTCCTGGACGTCGACGATGAGGACTTGGGATTTTTCGCGGGAGAGCAGCATGGGCGGCACTGTCGCATAGATGGCCCGCGTCCGACTAGGGCATGCCGGCGGAGAATCGCATCCATGCAAGACGCGACTGCCTTAGATGTCGATCACGGTGAAGGCTTCCGATTTGTATTCGCGGCGGTAGACGATGACTGTCACCAGCGCGCATCCAATCGCGAACAAGATCGGACTCACGAACCAAGCGAGACCGGCGATCGCAAAATAGATCGTCCGTAGCCCCGAATTGAGATGGCGGCCGGACAGCGCGACGAGCTGCGCCGTCTTTTTGGCATGGATCTTGGCTTCCTCGGTGTCGGCGTCCGGATGCAACGGCAAGGCGCCGAACATGGTCCCGACATAGTGCGTAAGCCGGAACGCCCAGGCAAAGGCGAAGAACGCCATGATCATCAGTCCCATGAGGAACAGGATCTTGAACTCCCACGAGACGAGAGGTGCGTCCGTGACGAAAGGAAGCTGCTCGAGGCGGGTCTTCACGTCGTCCGCGGAGCCGAGCATGGCCGTGAGGCCGCCCAGGACGAGCACCGACGTGGAAGCAAAGAAGGCGTTGCCGCTCGAAAGCGAGGTCAGGAGCTGCGAGTCCATGATCCGGATGTCGCGCCTGAGCGCCGTCTCCATCCATTGCAGGCGGCGGTCGTTGACGGCGGCAACCAGCCCGCGCCGCGATTTCAGCGGGCCGTAGCTTACGGCCCAGGCATAGCCGAAGTAGCACAGGCAAAACCAAACAAACGCCAAGATATCGAGAAGGTCCATGGTCGGGCGCCCGTTCGTCGACTGCTGCCCGACCATCTTGGGTCCAAGATGGTAAGGCCCGCAAGGCTTTAGGTCATTGGCCCGCCATGGCGGTGGGATGCGGAAAGTGCCGGCGCCAGTTATGCCGTCATGGCCGGACCCGCGCTCAAGTAGCGAAGCGGTAGCGCATTGGAAGTGTCCGGGCATGACGAGTCAGAATGTAGGACGCTGACATCGATAGTTTCTCAGTGTTGTCATGGCCGGGCTTGACCCGGCCATCCACGTCTTCACTGATTGAGCGATACGTAGAGATCGTCCCAATCGGGATTGTCCGCCAGAATGAGCCGCACCTTCCAGGCGCGGGACCAATGCTTGATGTTTTTCTCCCTCTGGATCGCCGCGGTGATCGTCTCATGGTGTTCGCACCACACAAGTCGCTTCAGGCCGTAGCGACGTGTGAATCCTGGCGCCACACCGTCTCTATGCTCGAACGCTCGTCGCGCGAGGTCGCGCGTGACGCCCGTGTACAGAATGCCGTTGGGCTTGTTTGTGAGGATATAGACCCAGCCACCGCGCATGGGGCGAGTCTGCAAATCGTGGATGCCCGGATCAAGTCCGGGCATGACGAAGTAAGTGGCGTGGTGCGGAATTGGGCACCCTCAAGTTCGTCCGTTTCCTCGTCATGGCCGGACCCGCGCTCAAGTAGCGAAGCGGTAGCGCATTGGAAGTGTCCGGGCATGACGAGTCAGAGTGTAGCGAAAACACACAAGACCCCCAAGCTGGTGCGGCGCTGTTAAGCCTCGGCGCGGTCCGCCAGCTTCAACGCAAACGCATAGGACAGCGCGACCTCTTTCAGCCGGTCGAAGCGGCCGGAGGCGCCGGCGTGGCCCGCCTCCATATTCGTCTTCAGGAGCAGGAGATTGTCGCCCGTGCTCACTTCGCGGAGCTTGGCGATCCATTTCGCGGGCTCCCAATAGGTCACACGCGGGTCCGTGAGCCCGGCCAGCGCCAGGATGTTGGGATAGTCTTGCGCGCGCACATTGTCGTAAGGCGAATAGGCGGCGATGGTCTTGTAGTCGTCGGCGCTTTCGATCGGGTTGCCCCATTCGGGCCATTCGGGCGGGGTGAGCGGCAGGCTCGCATCGAGCATCGTCGTCAGCACGTCCACAAAGGGCACTTCGGCGATGATGCCGAGGAACAGATCCGGCGCCATGTTGGCGACGGCGCCCATCAGCATGCCGCCGGCGCTGCCGCCATGGGCGACGATCTTGCCGCGCGAGGTGAAGTTCCGGTCGGCCAGATATTCGCCCGCCGCGATGAAATCCGTGAAACTGTTCAGCTTCTTCGCGCGCTTGCCGTTCTTGTACCAGGCAAAGCCCTTGTCCTTGCCGCCGCGAATATGGGCGATGGCGTAGACGAAGCCGCGATCGACGAGGGACAGCGCGTTGGTCATGAAGCCCGCCGGAATGGTCATGCCGTACGAGCCGTAGCCGTAGAGCAGCAGCGGCGCGGTGCCGTCGAGCGGCGTGTCCTTCCGGTAGAGCAGGGACACGGGGACGGTCTCGCCGTCCTTGGCCGGAGCGAAGACGCGGCGCGTCACGTATTGGCTCGGATCGTGGCCGCTCGGGATCTCCTGCGTCTTGCGCAAGGTCCGTTCGCGTGTCGCCATGTCGTAGTCGTAGGTCTGGGACGGCGTCGTCATGGATGCGTAGGTGAAGCGCAAGCTCGTCGTGTCGTATTCGTAGCCGGCGCTCATGCCGAGCGCGTAGGCCTCTTCGTCGAAGGCGATCTCGTGTTCGGTGCCGTCGGCGAAGCGGCGGATGACGATGCGCGGCAGACCGTTCTCCCGCTCGAGCCGCACGAGGAAGTCCTTGAAGGCAATCACGTCGAGGATCAGCCGCCCGGGCCGGTGCGGCTCGATCTCCACCCAGTTCGCGGGCGCCGGATCGTCGGCGGGCGCTTCGACGATGCGGAAGTCTTCGGCGCCGCCGGAATTGGTCAGGATGATCAGGCGGCCCTCGTGGTGGCACACGGAGTATTCGTGCTCGGGCTCGCGCCGGGCGATGAGCCGGGGCGCGGCGTAAGGGTCGGTCGCGTCGATCAGGCTGACCTCGGAGGTCTCGTGGTCGTGGGTGCCGAGCAGGAGGTACTTACGGTCCTGGGTCAGGTCGATATCGAGAAACAGGCCCGGATCGGTCTGGTCGTGGATCAGACGATCCGCGCCGTCCGCGCCGATCCCATGACCGAAGAGCTTGCGGGGCCGGTGCTCCTCGTCGAGCCAGACATAGAGCAGCGTCTTGCTGTTCGCGGCCCATTCGAGTCCCCCGCAGGCATCGGTGATCGCGTCGTCGACGGTGGCGCCGGTTTCGGCGTCGATGACCTTGGCTGTGAAATATTCCGAGCCCTTGGTGTCGACGGCGTAGGCGATGAATTTGTGGTCGGGGCTGTGCGCCACCTGCGCGATGCGGAAATAGGCGTGGCCTTCGGCGAGCGCGTTTCCGTCGATCAGGACGGTCTCTTCGCCGCCGCCGCGCGGGCGCCGGCAAAACAGCGGCTGCTGCCCGCCGGTCACATAGCGAACGTAGTAGTCGAACGGGCCGTCGGGCGCCGGCACGGAGGAATCGTCTTCCTTGATCCGCCCCTTCATTTCCGCAAAGAGCGTCTCCTGAAGGGCCTCGGTATCCCCCATCACAGCCGCCGTATGGGCGTTCTCCGCCTCAAGATGCGCGCGGATATCCTGGGGGAGAACGGCGGGGTCGCGCATCACCGCCTGCCAGTTGTCGGCGCGCAGCCAGGCGTAGTCGTCTTCGCGGTCGATGCCGTGATGGTGCGCGTGAGAGGGGCGGCGGGGCGCTATGGGGCCGCGCCTGGCGATGTCGGGTTTGTTCATAGGAATACGTCTAATCTGAGCGTAATCGGGCCATAGTTGAGTACGGCATGCGCCCCCCGCGCGAAGGGCGCATGAGGGCACATGCCGCTTTCGGAAACTAGCCCGACGTGTTGCCGTCCGCGCCGCCCGTGTCAAGCGCGAGGGCGCAGCCGTTGATGCAGTAGCGCAAGCCCGTATCCCCTGGTCCGTCCGGAAAGACGTGCCCCAGATGGGCGTCGCAGGACGCGCAGCGCACCTCGACACGGCGCATGCCGTAGCTGTTGTCCTCGTGTTTCGTCACCGTATCGGCGTCGGCGACGTCGGTGAAGCTCGGCCAGCCGGTGCCGGAATCGAACTTCGTGTCGGAGCTGAACAGCGGCGCGCCGCAGCAAACGCAGCGGTACATGCCGGTGCGCTTCTCCTGATGATAGGGATGGCTGAAGGCGCGCTCGGTGCCGTGTTCGCGCGTCACGTGGAACTGCTCGGGCGTGAGGCGCTCGCGCCAATCCTCGTCGGTCGTGGGATTTGTCGAGCCGGTCTTGTTATCGGTGTCGCTCATGGGGTGCCTTTTCCATCGATCGTTTTGGTGCTCACCGGAGAATATAGGGTGGCAGGCCCATGTCCCTAAGAGGTGTCACGCAAGCTTGATTCAGCAACGCCTATCCGTGACCTCCCTCTTTCTGGGTCATCTTCAGGTTACCGGCAATGCAAACGAACTCAGCGGCCAATCAGCGCAGACAAAATTGCAAATCTGCGGCTGATGGTGCACTTTTCCACAGTCTTCGCGAGAAATGGTGCGTTGCTATTCCAGCTGAAGGTGCTATACGAAGCAAATCGCTGGAACTAAACCCACACAAGGGCATTTAGATTCCGTAGTTTCGAAGTTTCTGGCCACAAAAACGGCGCAATTTGGTGACTTTCAAATAGCGCATGATTGTAGGAAACGCGTGTTGAGTCGCAGAATCGCTGTTTTGGACGTTCAAATCCGGACGGGGACGGCATAAGGAGCCAAATCATGGACGCAGTGGTGGATAAGGACGAGCTTGTTGAACTGACGGCAGAGATTGTTTCGGCCTATGTCAGCAACAACACTGTCGTGGCCACGGACTTGCCGGCCCTTATCAACAACGTGTTCGATGCCTTGAAGAAGGCCTCCAGTTCTGGCGGCCAGCCCGTCAAGGAAGAGCTCCGGCCCGCCGTTCCGGTCAAGAAGTCCGTGACGTCGGAATATATTATCTGCTTGGAAGACGGCAAAAAGTTCAAATCGCTGAAGCGCCATCTGCGGACCCACTACGATCTGTCGCCCGAAGAGTATCGGGAGAAGTGGGGCTTGCCGCACGACTATCCGATGGTTGCGCCGAACTACGCCGCGGCCCGTTCGGATCTGGCCAAGCGCATGGGGCTCGGTCAGCGCCGCCGCTAGCGCGGAACGCGTTTCCAAGACGCGCCTTCGGGAAGACCCCCGCAGGGCCGAGCGTTAAGGCCCATCGCCAAGGCCCGTCGCAAAGACACGGCTCCAAGGTCCTCCTTCAACACGCCCCCACAAGACCACGGCTGCGGCGCTTCTGGCGCGGCGTGGCTGTCATGATTCCGCAAACGGTATCCCCGGCCCCGGGCGCCGCGCCGGCTCTTTCGGGGCTGGATCGCAAGATCGGGTGTGTCCGCGCCGTATCGGCACAACTCCTTGTGATGTTTGGGGAAATCGATCGGCTCTCTTGCATGTGACGGCGCAACGCGCCCATAGTCGGAGGGCGGGCCGATTCGATTTTGCGAGGGGGAAAGATGCTGTCCGATTGCGCCTTCCGGGCACAGTTGGCGCTGCCGGAACAGCGTGTACTTTTCGCGTACTGGCACGAAATCGCTGATGGACGGGCGATGCCGGCGCGGGCGGATTTCGATCCGCTGAAATTTCCCCATCTCCTGCCGCATCTCGGTCTGATCGATCTCCGCGAAGGTTTCGATCGCGGCTATTACCGGCTTGCGGGCACACGTTTGCGGGACATTTACGGGCAAGAGATCACGGGCCTGCGGCTGCCGGAGGTGTTCGCGGGGCGCTGGGCCACGCCCTGGTACGGCATCCATTCGCGCATCGCGACCGAGGCCGTTTGCGCTCAAGGCGTGGTGCGCGGGCCGACAGACGATCGCGAACACGTGGTGCTTTCCTGGCTGCGGCTGCCCTTGTCGGACGACGGCGTTCGCGTCGATCGCATTCTCTGCCACGACATGGACACGGGCGAGGCCGACACCGGAATGGCAACCGAGTTCACGGCGTATTACGCCGCCCTGCAAGAGCCGGAGGCAGCCCGCGCCTAGGGCGCAAGGCGCGACCTTGGGCGCGCGCGCCAATCCTCGAAGGCCAATTCCTCGAAGGCCAGATCCCGAAGCGGGCGAAGTCCTCCCGTTCCCTCTTCAGGGCGCGGAACAGGGCGAGATGCCGGTTCAGGTCGTAGTCCGTCTTCCCGGCCATGGCGCGCCGGCGCTCCGCCTGCATGGCGCGAGACAGGTGCGAAAGAACGCGCAGCCGTCCCGCGCGCGAGCCATCCCGGATCTCGTGGGGCCAGAGCGGCACCAAGCGAGGAAGATCCCGCTGTCTCTCATAAGCTGGCACGTTCGCCAAGCCATCCCCGAAGCCGTCTCCGCGATAAATCTTCCCGAGCCGCCAGGGTCTGTTCTCAGGGGGCTCGCCCGCTTCTCCGCTCGTCTCCAACCGCATGGCACTCTCCAACCTCGTCGCTAGCGCAGAAGCATGCACGCCTTTGACGGCCGGGGAGTTTCGCGGGCACAGGCGGTCGGCCCGACGGTGACCGGGCGGCTTTCCTATCCCCGCCGTTGTGTTCGCTCTTAGAGTGTATAGGACGATATTCCCATTTATATGGATGACAAAGCAGATAAGAGCGAGTTAGATTCGGACCTGCGTGACAGGCTGGTTGCTTACGATTGTGAGCGTCTGAAGATTGCTGCTTCGTGGTTAGATCGCTGGGCGAATGGCGACCATGAATCTCTAGCCGTTGAACTCGGGATCGAGGACCAGGACGAGATGTTTACTTCTCTGCCGGTTCTGAAGAAGGCGGTTGAGTTTCTGGCTGGAAGCCTTGAGACCAAGCGTGGAGGGTGAACGGAGCAAGCCTTTGTAGAAGGTTGTTTGTCTCAATCAACAGCGTCTCCAAATCCTTCTTTTCGACCTTGAATCTTCGGTAAAGCGTTCTAGGTCCGTCCTGCTTGTAATGGATGCCTGACGCGGCGGTGTCAGAGCCACTGAATCCAATAACCGCATGGATGAGTGGGTTTCGTTTTTGGGACAGCGCTACTGCGTCGTCCGCGAACTTGAGAGCCCTGGATTGCCTTCCAGATACCTCCGGAAGCGTTTGGTATAGCTTTCTCCAGAGCTTGATCTTCCGCTTAAATGATACCGGAATTTCACGTGGTCGAATGTCTGCTGCCGAAGGTAGCGCGGCCAGTTCAACGAGCACATATTCCAAGGTACTATCGAGCCGACCCCACAAGACGGCGCAACGACCAAAGAGTTCGTAGAACTCTGGCGCATCTGGCGGTTCCGTCCCGAACGGTTTTAGGTACAGCTTGAACATGGCTAAACCCCGAAAATCTCAAGACGAGAAAGACCTAGAGAAGCTGGCCAAGACGCTCTTGTCCACGCCTCCTAAGCCGCGTGAATCAGACAAACGTCACGACACAAAAGAGAACTCAAGACGCGACGCAGGCCAGCCGCGTAGAGCCAAAAAACAGGGGTAGCATATGCTGTCGGACCAACAGTTGCAGTTTGCAATTGATGACGCGCGGCAACGCCATGCCGCCCTCACTGAACTCATCTATTTTACAGACTCGCAGGCAATGGCATTGCTCCGGCTCTACAGCACCGTTGGCATCGCTATGGCGTCGGCATCGGCGGCCCTATTTGCTGCTGACCCGCCGGTTTCGACTGCTCTTGCTTGGGCGTTGGCAAGTGCGACGGTAGTGTTGGTTATAGGTGCCGTTTTTTGTTGGCTCGCGATGCAAACCCTTCAGGTTAGTTTGCCGGGGCGTGGCGCTGAGTTTTGGCTTTGGGCGATGGATGCCAGGGTTACGGCTGCTTCGGCCTTCACCAAATATCTCGAGAACTTAGAGAAAGAGAGCGTGTGGAATCGCGAGGTTAATGACACCACGTCCCAACATCTTATGGCGGCCAAGATAGCGGGAGTTTTGGCGCCGGCGTTTGCCTTTGGTGCAGGACTCCTAGCGGCACAATACGGCGGCTAGCGGTCCTTCTCCTTTTTGCCCTGCGGTTTCGGGGACACATTAGCCCCCTTCTTTCCTCGCCAATCAGCCGGTGGTTCAGGCGCCTTGTCCTCATCCTTCTCCTGTTCGTCGGTCATTCTGTTTTCTCCAACATAGGAAATGCCTCGCCTTCTGCTTAGGCGTTTTTGGCTTCACCAATCCGCCGATAGGTCAGACGGCGGCCAGCGGCCTGTTCGATGATCTTGGCGGTGCGCTCCGTGTCTTCGACACCGAGTCCCGAGCGATTATTGTAGCGGAAATCGAACTCTGCAACGTAGCGGTGTAAATGCGCTTCTCCACAGTGCTGGTAGACCCCTTTCATGCCGCGCTTGAAGATCGAGAAGAAGCCTTCGACCGTGTTTGTGTGGGTATCACCGCGAACGTACTCGTTGGCGGTGTGGCGCACCGTTTTGTGCCCTGCGAACTCTTTTCCGACTTCCGTGTAGAGGCGGCTTTCATCCGTGTTCAGAACTGTATCGCGTGACACGTTGCGAACGATGACTTCGCGGACATTCTCAGCGGTCGCGTGCTGGACGTGGAACGTGCGGGACTTACCGCCGCGCTCGACAAGGGAAACAACGGCGCGCTTGCCACCGGGACCAGCCTTGCCCCTTTTGGTGTAGGGACGGCCCTTGCGTTGCTTTGAGGGCAGCGGCGTTTCGCGCTTGCCGAAATAGGTTTCGTCAACTTCGACGGTCTCACCGCCACCGCCCATAGGGCCGGATTTGTCGTTGCTCATTGCTTCGCGGATGCGATGCGAGAGGAACCAAGCCGACTGGTAGGTGATGCCAAGAACGCGGTGCAGTTGGTGGGCGCTAATGCCCTTCTTGCTGGACGCCATGAGGCGCATAGCCAGGAGCCACTTGTTTAGTGGGATCTTGGAACGCTCCATGACGGAGCCTGTCGTGACAGTGAATTGCTGGCGGCAATCGTTGCACTGGTAGACGCCGGGACGATGGGCTTTGCCCTTCAAAGGGGTCACAGAGAATGACCCACAATGAGTGCAGTGCGTGCCGTTCGGCCAACGCTGCAATTCCAACCATTCGCGAGCCTTATCAGGGTCTTGGAAACGAGGGTCTGTGAGGTTCATCGGCTTTGCTCCCGTCCGTACCCTTGACAAATGGGGACTGACATATGCTTTGTCAACCATATAATTAGGACGATATTCCTAAATTGTGCGGAGAGGAGAGCGAGTTCATGAGTGCGTTGGGGAGTGAGCGGATTCAGGACGTGCTGGGTCGGATCGAGCTGCGCTATGGCGCTCAAGGCCGGTTGCGCCAAGTGATCGATCCGGCAGTGGCGCTGGTCTTTGAAGTGGACCCGAAGGAGCTTGGCGCTGCGACCCGCCGGTCGCGCGCGCCGCATTCGCCCGGCAAGTGGCCATGTACCTGACGCACGTGGTGTGCGGGCTGAGCATGACGGAAGTGGGCGCCCTTTTTTCGCGGGATCGAACGACCGTGGCCCATGCTTGCGAGGTCGTCGAGGACCGGCGGGACGACCCGGACTTGGACAAGCGCGTGGAACGCTTGGAGTGCGCCGTGGCCGCGCTGGCCGGCGCGCTCGCCTGGCGTGGGAGGTGCTCGTGAGCGCGCGAGGGCAGGCGAGGGGGCTGGAGCGGCGGGCCGTGGCCGAACTCAAACGTCTTCTGGATCGACTTGCGGGCGGCGGCGCCATTACCGAGGATAGCGAAGGCGGATTCCGCGTCGTAGGCGGGCCCGGGCGCGGTGCCGTCGCCAATACCGTAAGCCGTCAGGTGATGGAGGCCTGTCTTGCGGGCGATCTGCTCGAGCGGGAGGCTCGAGGCTGGGTGCTGAGCGATGCCGGTTACGCACGTGTCCGGCGAAACGAAGCCGGGGGCGATGAGCCCTTCCGCGCCCAACATCAGCGCCGAACGCGCGATTTGCGCGACGTCGGCGGGGCCCGCCGGACCGTCCTCGTGAATGACGGCGAAAGCCCGCTTGGCTGGCTTCGCAGCCGGAAGGACCGTTCCGGCCGGCCGTTGATCGGGCCGGAGCAATTCGACGCTGGCGAGCGTCTGCGCGCGGACTATTGGTTCGCGCAGATGAGTGCGCGCGTGACTGCCAATTGGTCGGCCCCGGCGCCTCATGACCGCGCCAGGCGGGGGGCGTCCGCCAATGGCGCCGGCCTCCGCGACGAGGTCCTGGCGGCCAAGGACCGAGTCATGCGCGCGCTTGCCGCCGTTGGGCCGGAGGTCTCCGGCGTCCTTGTCGATGTCTGCTGTGAGCTGAAAGGCCTCGAAGAGGCGGAGAAGAAGAACGGTTGGCCGCAGCGCGCGGGCAAGGTCGTTCTTCAGATCGCCCTAACGCGGCTTGCGAAGCACTACGGCCTTATCGTCGATGGGAAGCGGCGGAAACTCCGCCATTGGGGCGATGCCGGCTACCGGCCCCGCATCGGCACCGAGCCGGAGGAGCCCAACCGGTCCTAAACTTCGCGCCAGGGCGTCAGCCGGCGGCCGCGCGTGCTTTCTCCGCATCGCCGCGAATGCGCGTCACCATCGCCATGAGCCCGTTGGAGCGTTGCGGCGTGAGGTGTTCGTTGAGGTGGAGTTCGCCCAACGTCGCCACGGCGTCGACGTCGAGAATCTCGTCGGCCGTCTTGCCGGAATAGATCGCGAAGAGAATGGCGACCAGTCCACGAACGATATGCGCATCGCTGTCGCCCACAAAGGTGAGCCGCGGGACGCCGTCGGGATGAACCGTCGTCGAGAGCCAGACTTGGCTGACGCAGCCCTGGACCTTCGTTTCAGACGTTCGAAGTTCGTCCGGAAGCGGTTCCAGTTTCTTCCCGAGCTCGATGACGTAGCGGTAGCGATCCTCCCAGTCTTCGAGAAGTTCGAAGTCCGCGAGAATGTCCCCGAAAGAGGGGAGGTCTGTCTTCGTTGCAGTGTCCATACCCCAACTATAGTTCCGCTCGGCGCAAGCTGCGAGAGGATAGCGGGCAGGAGCGGCAAAGGAGCGCGCAGCGGATGGTCCCGCGGGGAGGAACCGTTCCGGCTGCGCGCTTTGGTGGCAGCGGGGGACTGCCGGGGGAATTTCGGCGCTCCCAGCGAAGGAAGCGCGGGCTGATGCCGCTTTGCGGGGTGCGGCCGGGCACGTCGTCAGACGTTCGGGCCGCTCCACTCCTCTTCAAGGTCCCGAGGGCTCAGAGTGTTCTGGGGATCGCTCTGCACCCAGGGCGTGGGCTCGATCGGCACGGCCGACGGCACCGGCATCATGGCGTTGTCGGTGGACGCGGCCGTTGCGCCAGGCTGACTTTCGCCAGCGGCCAAACCCACCGCCGCCGCCTGGTTCAGACCTGCGGCGAGACCGGGACCAAAGCCGTCAGCGTGATCGGTGACCAGGGCCTGGACCATCCGGGCGCCGTACTGCACCTTTTGCACGAGTGCGTTGACTGCGTATTGGCCCGAAGCGCAAGTCTCGGGGTTCCGATCGCAAAAACTGCCAATGTCGGCCACCGCAGTCTGCGCCATGCCGTAGATTTTCTTCTGTTGCGCCCCATCCGTCGGGATCAGAAGGATGAGCACCATCAGCCAAAAGGCCGATCTCATCAGGAACATCATTTGTTTGCCCTCACTGTCGATGGCGGCACTGTTTTTTCGCCGCTCATTGCCCTGCTGCTTTCTGCAGATGAGGGAACTATAGATCAAACGAAATAACACCCCTTCTCAAAAGCCTGTAAATTTTTACTGGAGCCATAAGTCTTCTCTTTTCGCTTTTCGGCTCAATTGTAAGTAACCAGTTAGTATACCCTGTTCGATGACTTTGAATTGAATTTGTCTAAAATTTTAGACAAATCGTACCAGTTGCCCAGCGGCCCGTCGTCTCGGCTGCGCCCAGCGCTGGCGCTTTATGCTTTCCTTAAGTGGGAGGCGGGAATAATGCGCTGCCATAAGAAGATACGAGGACGCAGCGGTCGCGGGCCGCTCCGAGTTGCGAGTGTTGAGTCGAGAGAGTGTTCGCGGGCTTTCCGCCTATTTTGAATCGCTGGTCCACGAGTCGGCGCGCGGCGATGCGCTGACTTTGGCGCGCCATCAGACATTTATTGCCTCGCGTCTCTTGGGCGGCGCCTTGGCACTCTGCGTGTTCCCGATCTATTTGGTCGTCGGCGGCAAGCCGTCATTCCTGAGCGCCTTGGCCTTCCTGTGGCTGTTGTCCCCGATCGCAATTGCGATCTACCTGTCGCGGACGGGCCAGTTTGCGATCGCCCATCGGGTCTCGGCGATCAATTTCGCCGGCCTCATCACCTATTGTGCCTGGCTCACCGGCGGCCTTGCCTCGGCACTGTTGCCCTGGCTCGTCGCGGTCCCGCTCGAAGCCGGGCTCAGCACCGACCGGCGGAGCGTTGTCTGGGCCGTCGGGGCCGCTAGTGCGGGCCTTGTCGGTCTCGCCGCGTTGGGGGCGACCGGCTACAATCCGTCGCCCTTGACACTCCCGATGTCGCCAGCAGCCTTTGCCTTCCTCGGCGCCGCGAGCGCCATGGCCTATGCCGCCGGGCTCGTGGTCACGCTTCAATTGGTTCACAGGCAATCCGAATACGCGATCGAAGCGAGCGAGGAGCGCTATCGCCTGCTCGCGGAGAACGTGAACGACATGATCACGCTTCACGACCGGCGCGGGCGCGTGGTGTTCGCCTCGCAAGCCGCCCGGCAACTCCTTGGCGCATCGGCCCCCGCGGTTCTCGGGGACGGCTTCTTCGAGCATGTCCATGTGGGCGATCGTCCGGCTTTCCTTTCGGCGCTCAATCGCTGCCGCGCGAGCAACGAGCCCATGTCCGTGGAATTCCGCCTGCGCGGTGGGGCGCCACCGACAACGCCTACTACGCGTGGGTCGAGATGCGGTGCCGCCCCATGCCCCAGGGCGATAGCTTCGGTGATTCCGGGGTTGTCGCCGTCACGCGGGACATCTCGCAGCACAAGGAATCCGAGGCCAGTCTCGTGCGCGCGCGCGGCGAGGCCGAAGGGGCCAGCCGCGCCAAGAGCCAGTTCCTCGCCAGCATGAGTCACGAGCTCCGGACACCGCTCAATGCGATTATCGGGTTCTCCGAGATTTTGGAGCGGGAACTTTTCGGTCAGCTCGGCGAAGAGCGCTATCGCGACTATGCGCGCCTGATCCATGAAAGCGGCGAGCACTTGCTGGGCGTCGTCAACGGCATTCTCGACATGTCGAAAATCGAAGCGGGCAAATTCACCATTGTGCGGGAGCCGTTCGGCGTCGGCGCTCTGGTGGAGTCGTGCTGCGAGATCATGCGGCATACGGCAGAGACCAAGGGGTTGACGCTCACGACCGAAGTCGCCGCGGACCTGCCCGAGCTCGCCGCCGACAAGCGTGCCTGCAAGCAGATGCTGCTCAACGTGATCTCCAACGCGGTCAAATTCACCGAGACTGGCGGCTGGGTCAAAGTCGCCGCCTCGGTCGAGAACGGCAATGTGGTTTTCGCCGTGTCGGACAATGGTATCGGCATCGCCGAAAAAGACCTGCCGCGCCTAGGCAACCCATTCGTGCAGGCCGCGAGCTCCTACGACCGGAGCTATGAAGGCGCAGGCCTTGGCCTTTCGGTGGTTCGGGGGCTTGCGCAGCTCCATGGCGGCTCGCTCGAACTCGACAGCACGCTGGGGCAGGGCACGACCGTGCGGATCGTTCTCCCCCTCGATGCGGGCGAGGATCCTGCTGCGAGCGGGGCGCGGGCGGCCGCGGCATAGAGGCCCTGAAGCGTTTAGTAACTCTTTAGCTTCCGACGCCAAGATGCGTTAGGGGAGGGGCGTGGTGCTTTTTCCGATTCGGGGGGCAAAGTCTCTTCAGGCATGATTCTGTGGGCACAATGGGCGTAGTCACCGCGCGGCTCTTGTTTTTGGCCTTCTTGGCCCTGACCGCGACCATCACGTACAACGCGCTCTACTTGCAGGCGCAGCCGCCGCACGGCATGGCCGATGCGACGCCGGCCACGCCCGTAGGCTATGCCACGACGCGGGTCATCGGCATCGCGCCGCCCGGCGCCGATGCGGGCGCGAGCACGCAGATGGCCAGTGCCTATGAGAAGACGCCCACGTCCGACGCCGTCGGGCCCGCGGTCACCGATCTGCCGGCACAAGCGCCGGGCGGCGGCGAATCTCAGCTGGTCGTGAGAGCCATTCAGCGGGAACTCTCGTTGCGGGGCTACGATGTCGGCGAGGTTGACGGACAATTGTCCGACAAGACCCGCAAAGCGATCTCCGCGTTCCAAATGCGCGAAGGGCTTGCCGTCACCGGTCTTCCAAGCGACGACGTTTTGCGTCAGATCCTGCTTGGGGACACCATTGCCACGTCCGATGCGACCGGTTCGGTCCCGGCTGTGGATAGTATCGCGGCGCATACGGCCGAGAACGGCACCGTCATGCGTGTGCAACAGGTTCTTGCCGAACTCGGCTACGCGCCCGGGACGATCGACGGCGCCTGGGGTCAGAACACGGCGGATGCGGTCAGTGCGTTTCAGCGCGACCGCAACATGACCGTCACCGGGACGATCACCCCTGAGCTCCTCGCGGAGTTCCAGCGCGTGACGGGACGCGATTTCACGCGAACGGCGGCTCGTCGCTAAACGGTCCGCCGCGGCGTCCGAGCAACCGAGAGGGCCGTCCGATGCGCTTGAAAAGCGGGATCTGGGTGAGCGCTTATCTGCGCAGATGTGCCGTCGAAGACGTCCCCGCGATCGTGGTCCGGCGCGGTCATGCCGACGCCGGTGCGATCTTCATCGCCGTCGACCTGCTCGACGGAACGCTCAATCTCTACGAACCCGCACCCGCGGGCCTCGCTGTCACCGATTCCGAACGCCGCTGGATTGCATGCTTCGCCGGCCAGCCGGCGATCGAGGAGAAGGTCAACGCCTATCTGGCGCGGCAAGCGGAGTTCGACCCGGATCTATGGGTGATCGCGGTCGAGGACAAGCACGGACGCCATTTTCTCGGCGAAGCGCTGACAGCCGCCTAACCGATGAAGCGCGGTGCTTTAGGGGTTCGTTAACCTTAACGGGGGCCTAATTCGGGAAAGGCGCGTTGTGCGCGGGACACGTTTGCGCATCGCGTGAGGCAAGCCGTGGAGACCTGAGATGGCGACCATATTGGAATTCCGCGTGACTGAGTATGACGGCGCCCGAAAGGGGGTGCCGATCGAGGGCGCGCTCGGTGAGATCATTATCTTCCCGGGTGTGCGTATTGAGCGCCATGGTACCCCAGGGCCGACGCTGGCCACTTCCGATGGCGAACTGTCGGCGGAAGCCCGCACGAAATCACGGATTTGACGGCGCGGGCGCGGGTCGAGGGGGTGCCTGCGGGGCCCCTGCGGCAGGGGGTGCCGCAGCGGTCTGCCGGCCGCAATAGGTGGCTTTGAGCGCGCGTTCGGCCTCGCCGCCGCGGCTCGGTCCGGCCAGCGGCGCGCGGATCAAGGCGATCCCACTTTTGACGGGTGAATTCACCACCACCAGGTTTTCAAGGGCTTCGGGAGAGTCGCCCGTGGCGTCCGTGACGGCCTGATCTTCGGTGGTGACGATCAAGTCCACATTGCCTCGCTTCATGTCGGCCCCGATGACCGTATAAAAGTTCTCGCCAATCGGCGTATAGAACGCGATCAGCCAGAGTTCGTCGGGAATGTTCGCGCGCAGGCGGACGGGCCCGTCGGAGAGATCGAACAGACAGGCTGCGTAACGCACGTCCGGCGCCATGTTCGGCATGACCTGCTGTCCGGGGGTCGCCGCCGGCAACTGAATGATGGTGTTCGCGGGGCCGAGCGCCGCGAGTCTGGCATGGGCATCACGCGGTGCCAGCACCGGCAGTGTGAGGACCGCAATCACGTGAATCAGACCGGCCAAGACGACCGCCAGGGCGATATAGAGTCCGGGAAGCCTTACCCGCATCGTATGAGCTCGATCTTTGGCAGGCTTTCGGCTGGAATCTGACCGATCCCGCTGACATCGGTGTCGCGGGGGCCGTAGATGCGCAGCAAAAGCGTGAGGTTTCGATCCGGGTCGACTCCGCTGGGGAGCCAGTTCCCCGGGCGTGCCGTCTGCGAAACATGAACTTCATAGCTGCCGTCCGACCGGCGAATGGCCTCTTCGCTGTTGAAGCTATACCGGTTGGATGGGTTGGGAATGATGGACCCGTGCGAATCGTATAGCGCGAGCGACCACCAGCGGGCGTTCAAGGGGGCGCCGGCGATCGCGTATTCGCACGCCGCACTCAAACGGTCGCCGCTCGAGTCCGTGTTGGCCACGAAATAGCGGGCGGCGGTCGACGTAAGCGGCAGGCGCCCGCTGCGGGCGAGATGGGCGCGCGTGTAGGGGTCCGCGTTGGGGTTGCCTTCGCTGAGCCAGCTCGTCCACGGCCCGATGCGCGTGGTTGTCAGCATGGATCCTCGCTCGATCATGTACCACGCCGACCCGATACCCAGGATCAACGCCACGGCAAAGGCGCCGATGAAATAGCCCAGCGCGCGCATGGACGTGCCGCCTTCGTCGCGCCAGAGGCTGTTGTGGGTCTGCGAGCCGGAGACCGGCATGTCTGGGAGGACTGTCACGCGAGCATCGTCTTTCGATCTAGGCGCAACGCGGTCTTACTGGCGGCCGGTGCTGGCTGTGCGTGCCGCCCGCTCCGCGTTTCGATTCGCGACCGGCTTGGGTGGGGGCGTGTTCCGGACCGCCGATGCCACGTTCGATTTGGGTTTGTTGCCGGTGGGCTGCGTTGCCCGGCTCTGCTGGCCAGGTTTGCGCGGGCTCACGGGCGGCGCCTTCTGCAACAGCGTCGCGATGTTCCCGAGAACTTGGCGGGTCGCCTTCGACATGTCCTTGGAGGTGTCGATTGGCGGCGGCACAGGAAGTTCCGCCGTGGTGTTCTGCTGCATGACGGCGGCCAGGCGCTGCCGCTCGGCGATCTGCCGCGGATGCGGCGTGACGCCCGGCGCCGTGGGAATGTTGTCGCCGTCATAGGCCGCGTCCATGAAAGTCTTCCAGGTCTGCGCCGGGAAGCTGCCGCCCGTCACGCGTCCCATGGGGGAGAAGTTGTCGTTGCCGTACCAGACGCCGGTGACGTATTGACCGGTGAAACCCATGAACCAGGCATCGCGATAATTGGAACTCGTTCCGGTTTTCCCGGCGGCGTTCGTGTAGTCGAGCCTCGCCCGGCGACCGGTACCGGCATCGACGACGGTCTGCAGCATGTTGTTGAGCGTTTCGACCGCCTCCCGCTTGAATATCTGCTGCGGCTTGGGCTCGTCCCGGTCATGGTTGTAAAGAAGCTGGCCGCCGATCGTGCTGATTTCCTCGATGCCGTAGGGGCGGATGGACAGGCCGCCGGACGCGAAGACGGCCCAGGCGCCTACATGTTCAAGCGGTGTCATGCCGTTATCGCCAAGCGCCAACGAGCATGTCTTTTTCAGGTGCTTGATGCCCATCTTGTCGAGGTCATCGAGCACGGTCTGACGGTCCACTTCGAGCGACAGCTTAACGGCCACGGTATTGATCGACTTGGCAAGTGCCGTACGCAACGTCATGGCGCCCCGATAGCCGCCGGAATAGTTCTTCGGCGACCAACGTCCGCAACTCACATAGCCGTCCACGACCCGTCTGTTGGGCGTGTAGCCGAGGTGCTCGATGGCTGAAAGATAGACATACGGTTTGAACGAGGAGCCGGGCTGCCGGTAGGCATGCGCTGCGCGGTTGAACTGGCTAACGCCGTAATCCTTGCCGCCGACCATGGCGCGCACGGCGCCGTTGATCTCCATGGAGACGAGGGCACCGGCATTGAAGTTCCGCGAGCGCCCGAATTGCGAGATCGTGTCCTCGACGGCGGTTTCGGCCGTCTTCTGAAGACCAAGATCCACCGTCGTCCGCGCGACGACGATGCGGATTGGGTCTGTCGCCCATGATCCGCTGCACCTCTTCGAGGCCCAGTCGAGGAAGTAGTCCGGCGTATTCGAATCGCCGCGCTCGACGACGCGCGCCGGATTGAGCCGGGCACCGTAGACCTGGCCCTCGCTGAGATAGCCGGCCTCGACCATGTTGCTCAGGACCTCGTTGGCCCGGGCGCGCGACGCGGCCAGATTGACATGGGGCGCGTAGCGGGTCGGCGCCTTGAACATGCCGGCGAGCATGGCCGACTCGGCCAGGGTCACGTCGCGGATCGACTTGTTGAAGTAGTACTGCGCGGCCGCCTCAACGCCATAGGATCCGCCGCCCAGATAGGCGCGATCGAAATAGAGCTTGAGGAGTTCCGGCTTGGTGTAGTGGTTTTCGAGATAGATGGCGATAAACGCCTCTTTGATCTTTCTCGTGATGGCCCGCTCGGGCGAGAGGAACATGTTCTTGGCGAGCTGCTGTGTCAGCGAGCTACCGCCTTGCACCACCGTGTCGGCGCGGGCGTTCTGCACCAGCGCGCGCATCGTGCCCATGATGTCGATGCCGAAATGATCGAAGAAGCGGCGGTCCTCGGTGGCGAGGGTCGCCTTGATCATATGGTCGGGAATTTCCTCGAGGGGGACGGAGTCGTCGCGCAAGAGGCCGCGCTTGCCGATTTCGTTTCCGTAGCGATCGAGGAAGGTGACGCTGAACTCGTCCGACAGGTTGATCTTGCCTTGGGCAATTTCGAACGACGGCAACGCGAAGGCCAACACGACGAGGAGCCCCGCCACGCTTAGCGATAGGCCGTCGCAGACCAGTTCGTTGCAAGCCCGCCAGAAGCCCTTGATCTCGAAGCGGCCGAAGAACGACGAGTACGCACCCCACCAGTCGCGGAAGCTCGTCAACGCGGAGTACAGCCCCGAATCGATCCACGAATCGATTTTGAGCCAGTCGATCAGCTTGCCGCGATTATTGCCCTGGATGTCCCGCAATGGAGTCCGACCTCTTTAGGGGGGTGTGCGATCCGCCCACGCGAAATCCGGCCGCCCCGATGGGGCGACCCGAATTTTTAAGTATACACCGAATACGGCCATTTATAGAGCTTGCGCGCGGTGCGGCGAGCAAAATCTGGCCGGTTCTGTCTCCGGCCGCATCGGCCCGCTTCAAGTCCTATTCGAGCTCGGCGAAGCCTTGGCTTCCATACACTCCACGTAGTCGGATTCGGAGATCTTGCCCTTGAACAGCAAGATGCGGGTGACCGACGAGATCCCCTTGCGGCGGGCCCGCTCGAGGCAGGATTCCTTGGCCGACTCGAACGCGGCCTTCTTGTCCTCGGCCTTGACGGCGGCGGTCGGCAGGAAGGAGACGTCGGGCGCGGGATCACGGCGGCTGCAAGCGCCAAGGGGCGCGGCCACGACGGCCGCCACCAGCAATGCCACACACAACCTTACCACGGTCGCACTTACCACGGTCGCAACTTCCCTTTTCGGCGCCCAGCCCGGAACACGCCGTATGCGCAACGCCACTGCCAATCCGTTCGCCAGGAGTCCCGAACAGCCCAGCCGGCGGCAAGCCCCCTCAAGGTCGCAGCTTGATGGTCGCCCGCCCGCACGATCGCCCTTTTCGCGTCCACCCAACTCAATACGGTCTCAAGCCTGCCCCAAGCAACGCCTTGTTCTGCAACCTTTGCGGTAAATAAAGTCGTTATCAAGAACATATGCGCGACCCAACGCCTCACATCGCGCGCTTGGCCATCAAGCGAGGCGGTGCCCAGGGGTTGCGCGCCCGCCATGCTTGAATCTCCCGGAAAGGCCGGGAAGAATGCCGCTTCAGGCTGCAGAAACATTCCAGCAAGAGCAAGACATCGAGCAGGACCACGACATCCAGCAAGACGACGGCAACCAAGCGGAAACAAGACAGCCGATTGAGAACAAGGGTCACGGGGAGGGAGTGTGCCGGCCATGCAGAGCTTTGCCTTGAAGACGATCGTCGCAATCGCCGCCGCTTTGGGGCTGATGACATTGACGACCGGGGCGTTCGCGCAAGACGACGCCTTCGATCTGTCCGTGCCGAAGCCGGATGCCGAGGTCGGGGGGGCGGCGGATCTCGAATGCGGCACCGAGATGATCTCGGGCAGCGGGCCGGGCTTCACCGCCGATCGCGACCAGGCCGAGAACGTGGCCATCGAGGATTGGACGGAGAAGGCCACGAAGATCTACCCGGACGCGGATTTCGATCTCGCCAAGGACTCCAATCTCAGCTGCGCCGTGCAGGGGCTCTACTCGAAGTGCTTCGCCGACGGCATTCCCTGTAAGCCGAAGGCGGAGTAGGGGCCCCGGAGCTGCGCGCCATAGCCAGTTCCTGCAAGACGGATGGGCGGCTCCGCGCCTAAAGCTAGGCGGTGCGCATTTGGCGCGGCTGACTTGCGAGACCGGTTGTTGGGAGACTTGACGTGAAGCGGATTGAAATCGCGATGGCGTGCGCGGCGATGGCCGTGTGCGTTGGGTTTGCGGCGCCGGCGGGCGCCGAAGAGGCGGCGCCCGTCTGCAAACGGGCCGAGGTGAACCCGGTCACCGGCCATGTGCTCTGCGTCGATCCGCTCGGCGCGCCGGTCGCGCCCGCGCCCAAGGCCGATCCGTGCAAGACCGGCGCGGAAGCCCCGGACCCGTCCCAGGACGCCGACTTCACCTGGCGGCCCACCTGCATGGACGAGAAGAGCAGCTAGGGCACGCCTCTTCGCACCCACCTGTATCATAACGTGATACATTTTCTTGACCGCGCCGCCGATGTATCATACGGTGATACAGGAAAGGCGCGCGCGTGATCCGCTCCTTCAAGGACAAACGGACCGAGACGGTCGCGAGCGGAAAATGCCCGAAGGGCTTCCCGCCGGACCTGGTGCGAAGCGCGGTGCGCAAGTTGACCATGATCGTGGCGGCGC
Source organism: Methyloceanibacter methanicus (assembly GCF_001723285.1). Classification (GTDB taxonomy): domain Bacteria; phylum Pseudomonadota; class Alphaproteobacteria; order Rhizobiales; family Methyloligellaceae; genus Methyloceanibacter; species Methyloceanibacter methanicus. The sequence goes on from NZ_LPWG01000013.1 coordinate 51,491, forward strand.
ATGTCCTGGACGATCTCCGCAGCCGCCCGGCAAACCGTCTGGAGGCGCTGAAAGGAGACCGGGACGGCCAGCACTCGATCCGGATCAACGATCAATGGCGGATCTGCTTCGTGTGGACCGATGCCGGCGCCGAGGCGGTCGAGATCGTGGACTATCACGGAGGCTAAGGAGAACGGGCATGGCCAAGATGCTGCCCCCGGTTCACCCGGGCGAAATCCTGAAGCACGAGTTCCTTGCCCCGCTGGGCCTCAGCGCCGGCGCGCTCGCCCGGCGCATCGGCGTGCCGCGCACGCGCATCGAGCGCGTGGTGAAGGAGGAGACTCCGATCACGACGGACACGGCGCTGCGCCTCGCCAAGGTGTTCGGCACGAGCCCTGAGTTCTGGGCCAATCTGCAGAGCCTCTACGACCTCAAGATCGCCGAGAAGGCGATGGCGTCCGAGCTTGCCCACATCGAGACCCTTGAGGGGACGGCAGTTTAGGGGCGTTGTTCTAGGAAAATAATCCTTGACAGCGTGACGCTGATGGGCTAGGTTTCCTCTACAACGCGACAGTTGGGCAAGAGGGCTGGGCCCTTTGGGGCACGGCCCCTTGTGGGGGTTTTCCCCTCCGAGTTCCGCGTCGCTGTCGTGTTTAGAACGCCGCTTCCAGAAATGGGGCGGCGTTGTTGGTTTCAGGGGCCGGGTTTCTTAATTTGCGCTACCTGCCATTTTGCTTGCCCTACCGCTTCGCTGCTTGAGGGCGGCGGCGCCTACTTGAGCGCATGTAAATTTGCGCTATCGGCCACGTTTTGGTGCCCTATCGGCCTTCGGCCTACTTGAGGGCGGGCCTGCTTGAGCGCGCCGGCTTATTCATCGTCATGCCCCGGCTTGACCGGGGCATCCAGTAACCACCGTTCTTCGTGGTCCACGAGGTTGCCTTTACTGGATCGCCCGCTCGCGGGCATGAGGGAGTGCGCGTGCTCCCACTCTGACTGTTCGATTTCCAGAAATAGGTGCCAATGACGCAGTCCGGTTCCCACGACCCGAGCGGCGATGGCACTTGCGGCAAGCGAGGAGGGGACGGTGCCGAAGCCCGACGGGCCGAGGCTCCCCACGCCGCCGGCCCGATCGACTGGGAGGCGGTGCGCCACGACTTTCTCCATAGCGGCATGTCGCTGCGCCGTATTGGCCACAAGCACGGGACGACCTCGGCCAATGTGGCCAAGCATCGGGACGAGGGCGGTTGGGAGCGCGTGGCCCCAATGGTGCCGCTGCCGACGCGGCGGCTGCCACCGGAAGACGGTTTGCCGCCGACACCCACTCAGGAGCGGCGCGGGCGGATCGTGAAGCGGCTCTACAATCTGCTGGATGCGAAGATGAGCGAGATCGAGACACGCATGGCCGAAGCCGACGGACGCCCCATGAGCGCGGCGGATGCGGAGCGCGAAGCGCGCAACCTCAACTCCCTGGCGCGGCTTTACGCCAAGCTCGTGGAGATGGACGAGGCCAAAGCCGCGCGCAGTGGGGCGGACGACAAGAAAACACAGGACGGTGCCGATGCGGACAGACTCCGCCGCGACCTTGCGGGCCGCCTTGCGCGACTCCAGCCCGGAGACGATTGAGCGATTCCTTTCGAGGCTTTCGCCGTCCGAGCTGACGGCGCTCCACTACGATTTCGAGATCTGGGCGCGCGACGACCAACTGCCGCCCGAATCATCTTTACACGGATCATCTGAGAGCCGTCCGCCCTGGACCACCTGGCTGATGCTGGGCGGGCGCGGGGCCGGCAAGACGCGCGCCGGCGCCGAATGGGTGCGGGCCCATGCGGGGGCCGCGAACGATGCGCGCATCGCGCTCGTCGGCGAGACCCTGTCGGACGCGCGCGCCGTGATGGTCGAAGGCGTGTCGGGGCTGCTCGCGGTGCATCCGCCGGGGGCGAAGCCTCTGTTCGAGCCGTCGAAGCGGCAGCTGCGCTGGGGCAACGGCGCGGTGGCGCAACTGTTCTCGGCGGAAGACCCTGAAAGCTTGCGCGGACCCCAATTCAGCGCGGCCTGGTGCGACGAGCTCGCCAAATGGCGGCGCCCGCAAGAGACCTGGGACATGCTGCAATTTGGCTTACGCTTGGGGCTTGCGCCCCGGCAGGTGGTGACCACCACGCCGCGGCCGATCCCGTTGATCAAGGCGCTGCTGGCGGACGCCCGGACGGTTCTGACGCGCGTGGCGACCTCCGCCAACGCGGCGAACCTGGCGCCGTCCTTTTTGGACGCGATCGTCGGGCGCTATCGCGGCACGCGGCTCGGGCGGCAGGAACTGGACGCGGAACTGCTCGAAGACCGCGCGGACGCACTGTGGCCGCGTGGGGTGATCGAGCGGCACCGCGTGACCGCGCCCGCGCTCTTGGTCCGTGTCGTCGTGGCGGTCGATCCGCCGGCGAGTTCGGGCCCGCGCGCGGACGCGTGCGGCATTATCGTGGCGGGTCTCGGCGAGGACGGGCGCGCTTACGTGCTCGCGACGGCGACGCTGCAAGGCGTGCGCCCGCTCGATTGGGCCCGGGCCGTGACGGCCGCCTACCGGCGTTACGAGGCGGACCGCATCGTCGCCGAGGTGAACCAGGGCGGCGAGCTGGTCGAGACCGTGTTGCGGCAGGTGGACCCGGCCGTGCCGGTGCGGAGCGTGCGTGCCATGCGCGGCAAGGTGCTGCGCGCCGAGCCCGTGGCCGCGCTCTACGAGCGGGGCCTCGTGTCCCATGTTGGCGCGCTGCCGGCGCTGGAAGACGAGATGTGCGATTTCGGCCTCGACGGCCTGTCCGGCGGCGGCAGCCCCGACCGGGTGGACGCGCTGGTCTGGGCACTGACGGATTTGTGTTTGCGCGGGCAAGGCGAGCCTCGCGTGCGGGGTTGTGTGATGGCCCTCATTGTCATGCCCCGGCTTGCCCGGGGCATCCAGTAACCACCGGTCTTCGCGACCACGAATTCCGGCCATTACTGGATCGCCCGGATCATCGAGCTTGTGCCCGGGGCGGCAAAGCCGGACCCGGGTGCCGGGCGATGACGAGAGGGATCGGTTGGCGCCGGTCTTTCGTGACTCTTCTGCGACTTCTGAAAGGTGATTCATGACAACGGGTTTACGGGCTCAGTTGCGGCGATTGTTCGGCCTCGAGGCGAAGGCGAGCCAGACGGCGAAGCTGGTCGCCTGGGCCACGGGCGGGCATCCCGTCTGGACCCCGCGCGACTATGCGAGCCTGGCGCGCGAAGGCTTCACCAAGAACCCGATCGTCTACCGTTCGGTGCGCATGATCGCCGAAGCCGCGGCCTCCGTGCCGCTCTATCTGTTCGACGGCGCCAAGGAGGTGGACGAGCATCCGCTGCTCGCGCTTCTCAATCGGCCGAACCCGATGGCGTGCGGTCCGGACCTGCTGGAGTCGTTCTTCGGACACCTGATCGTGGCGGGCAATGCCTATCTGGAAGCGGTTTCGGTCGACGGCACCGTGCGCGAGCTCCATACGCTGCGGCCCGACCGCATGAAGGTGGTGCCGGGGCCGGACGGCTGGCCGGAGGCCTACGAATATTCGGTCGCGGGGCAGAGCATGCGCTTCGACCAGGACGGGCCACCCGTGCGGCCCATTCTGCACATGGCGCTGTTCCATCCGCTCAACGACCATTACGGCATGAGCCCGCTGGAGCCGGCGGCCGTGGGGCTCGATCTGCACAACGCGGCGGGCGTCTGGAACAAGGCGCTGCTCGACAATTCGGCCTGCCCCTCCGGCGCGCTTGTCTACACCGCGAAAGACGGGCAGCTGTCGCCGGAACAATACGAGCGGCTGAAGACCGAGCTCGAGGACGGGTTCGCGGGCGCGGCCAACGCAGGCCGGCCGCTGCTGCTCGAAGGCGGGCTCGACTGGAAGGCCATGGGCCTCAGCCCCCGCGACATGGATTTCATCTCCGCGAAGCACGTGGCCGCGCGGGAGGTGGCGCTGGCGCTGGGCGTGCCGCCCATGCTGCTGGGCATCCCCGGCGACAATACTTATGCGAACTACGCGGAGGCCAACCGGTCCTTCTGGCGGCAGACCGTGCTGCCGCTGGTGGCGCGCACGGCCAAGGCGCTGTCGGCCTGGCTTGCGCCCGGGTTCGGTCTCAATGCGGGGCCGGATGCGCCGGCGCTGGAGCTGAAGCCGGATCTCGACGCGGTCGAGGCGCTCTCCACCGAGCGCGAGGCGCTCTGGGCGCGGGTTCAGGCGTCCGACTTCCTGACGATCAACGAAAAGCGCGCGGCCGTCGGCTACGGTGCCATCGATGGTGGCGACGCGTTGTCCGGCGCGCCGCCGCCGTAAGCTGGGCGGTTGCCACCGCGCATGCTAGCCTCCTGCCGGGACTCACTTGATGAGAATCGGCAAGGAGAGGGGCTATGGCAATCCGACTGACACCACCGACCAAGAACGTCTTCTATATTTCCGTCATCTGCGCCGTCGTTGCGTTCGTGCTCTATGTGCTCGGCGTGCTCGGCGTTATCGACGGGGGCTTCGCGACCGTTTCGCATTTCGCCTTTTGGGCGGCCATGCTCGGCTGGGGCATGATGACGGCGGGCGTCGCCATGAAGGGCGTCTGACACAGTTTCAAGCGTGACCCTTGGTCTTCCCTTTGTTGGGCTAGTCCTTCGGGTGGCGCGCCCAACGGGAAAGACCATCACCATGCTGCAACGCTTTGGCGAGCTCGCGCCGGAGCGCGAGGTCAAGTTCGCGCCCGTCAATCTGCAGACCGTCGAGGCGGACGGCACCTTTTCCGGCTATGCGAGCGTGTTCGGCCAGGTGGATCTCGGCCAGGACCTCGTCATGCCCGGCGCGTTCCGGGAGAGCCTTGCAACGCGCGGGGCACGCGGCGTGAAGCTGCTGTTCCAGCACGACCCCAACGAGCCCATCGGCGTGTGGCTGGAGCTGGCCGAGGACGCGCGCGGGTTGTTTGCCAAGGGCCGGCTGATGCCGGAAGTGACGCGCGCGCGCGAGGTGCTGTCGCTCATGCGGGCCGGGGCGCTGGACGGGCTGTCCATCGGCTTCCGCACGGTGCAAGGGCGCACGGACCCGGCGAGCGGTGTGCGCCGTCTCGACAAGATCGATCTGTGGGAAATCTCCGTGGTGACGTTTCCCATGCTGCCGGATGCGCGGGTGAGCGCCGTGAAGCGGCACGCGGCCTCGCCGCTTCCTGACACGCGTCCCCGGCTCCGGGCGCCCGACAATCTGCCCGCCTTCGCCCGGGCCCTGCGCCGCGGCACGCGCATGATGCGCGGATATTAGTCCGCCGACGGACCGCTGACACGGCAATCGAATGGTTTGACCGAGAGACCGGCATGTCCTGTGCCGGCGCCTGACAGGCGTTCGGTCTTTTCGTCATGCCCGGCCATCGTGCCGGGCATTTTTATGTGCGCTAACGGCCTAGCGATCTGCTTGAGCGCTTGTTTGTTTGCGCACCCGCGCGTCGCGCAACTTGAGCGCGGTTTCATTTTCCACCAGCCCCTGACGGTGTCGTCCGTGGTGCGTTTTCCGCGCCGCGGCGTTGCCGCATGGGGCGCTTTCCCGCCCCTGAGAAACAGAGGACTGACCATGGACGAAATGCACGAAAGATTTGCGCCTGAAGACTTGAAGACCGGGGCCTCGGCGCCGGAGGTGCTGGAGACGAAAGCGGTGCTCCGCGCGCCTGAGCCTGACGAGGACCGTGACGACGGCCTGGAGACAGCTTCGCTGGAGACTTCATCTCTGGAGACAGCGTCGTTCGAGACCGCGTCTCTGGAAACCCCTTCGCTCGAAACAAAAGGCCGTTACGGCAAGATGGATGTCGTGGACCCCGGCGCCCTCGGCACCACCATGCCCGCCACCACCGTGGTGACCGCGACGCCGGGCGGCACCGGCGACGACGTGGCGCTTGCCTTCGAGCGCTTCCTGCAGTCCTTCGAGATCTTCAAGCAGGAGAACGACGAGAAGATCCGGGCGCTTCAGCAGGGCATATCCGTCGATGTGGTGACCACCGACAAGATCGACCGCATCAACCAGGCGCTGGACGAGCAGAAGGCGCTTGTGGACCGGCTGACCCTGAAAGGCGCGCGCCCGCGCTTGTCCCATTCGCCGCATTACTCTTCCGGCGCCTCGCTGCAGCACAAGGCCGCGTTCGACGGCTATATGCGCCGGGGCGAGGCGGGCGGCTTCTTGCGCTCGAGCAGAAAGGCTCTGGCGATCTCGACCAATGACGGCGCCGACGGCGGCTATCTGGTGCCGCCGGAAGTGGAGGCGGCGGTGCTGCGCGGCGTGAAGGAGATCTCGCCGATCCGCGCCATCGCCGGCAACCGCACGGTGAGCGCGTCGGTCTACAAGAAGCCGTTCTCCGTCACCGGTCCCGCGACCGGCTGGGTGGCCGAGACCACCACGCGCGACGAGACCAACTCGCCGACGCTGGCCGAGCTCGCCTTCCCGACCATGGAGATCTACGCCATGCCGTCGGCGACCCAGAGCCTGCTCGACGATTCGGCCGTCAATATCGACGAGTGGCTGGCCGAGGAAATCCAGGTGGCGTTCGCTGGGCAGGAAGGTGCGGCCTTCGTCTCCGGCGACGGCAACAACAAGCCCCGTGGCTTCCTCGACTACGACAAGATCGACAACGGCTCCTGGGCCTGGGACAAGATCGGCTACGTGGCCACTGGCAACGACGGCGCCTTCGACGCCTCGCACCCGAGCGACGACCTGATCGACTTCATCTATACGCTGAAGTCCGAATACCGCGCCAACGCCCATTGGGTGATGAACCGGGCGACCCAGGCGACGATCCGCAAGTTCAAGGACACGGACGGCAACTATCTGTGGCAGCCGCCGGAGCGCGCGGACCTATCGCCGACGCTGATGAACTATCCCATTGCTGAAAGTGAAGACATGCCCGACATCGGCACGGACACGTTCTCGATCGCCTTCGGCGACTTCGGCCGCGGTTATCTCGTGGTCGACCGGGCGGGCATCCGCGTGTTGCGCGATCCGTTCTCGGCCAAGCCTTACGTCCTGTTCTACACGACCAAGCGCGTGGGCGGCGGCGTGCAGGACTTCGACGCCATCAAGCTTCTGAAGTTCGGCGAGTCGTAGGCCTCTCTGACGTCACCCCTCGATCGTCATGGCCGGACTTGGCTTGAGCCTGCGCCCGGGCCGGCCAAGCCGGACCCGGGTGGCCATCCACGACTTTCGTCGCTGAGAGTCCCGCGTGGATGCTCGGGTCAAGCCCGAGCATGACGAGGTTCTTGGTCTGGCATCGCGCCTCATCGGTACGAGTCCAGGCCACGCCCGAGAGTCTGAGTTGTGCCCGGCCGGCCGGCGGCCGCTTCGCGCGCCCACCCCCTCCCTCGCGTGAGCGGCCGCCACTTCTTTATTTGCCCTATCGCCTAGCGGCTACTTGAGCGCTTGTTTCGTTGCGCTACCGGCCTAGCGGCCTGCTTGAGCGCTTGTTTCGTTGCGCTACCGGCCTAGCGGCCTGCTTGAGCGCTTGTATCTCCGAAGGCATGTCATGGCACTTGTGATGACGGCTGCGCCGGCCGCCGAACCCATCGGCCTGGCCGAGGCCAAGGCGCATCTGCGCGTAGATGCATCCGACGAGGACACGTTGATCTCCGCGCTGATCGTGGCCGCGCGCCTGCTGGTGGAACGGACCTTGGGTCTCGCACTCATCACGCAGAGCTGGTCGCACTTTCTCGACGCGGTGCCGCAGCGGGGCTGCGTGGCCTTGCCGCTCGCGCCGGTTCAGTCCGTAAGCGCAGTGACCGTGCGACGGTCGGCGGCGCGCGACGGAGGTCGATGCGGGCGGCTACAGCGTGGACGTGCTGTCGGATCCGGCGCGCATCGTGCTGACCGCCATGGTGCCGTCGGTCGGCTTCCGGCCCTTCAGCGGGTTCGAGGTTGCCTTCGTCGCGGGCTTCGGCGATGCGGCGGCGGACGTACCGCAGCCCATCCGCCAGGCGCTGCTGCTGCTCGTGGCCCATTGGTTCGAGCGGCGCGAGCCGGTGGAGCTCGGTCCCGGTCCCCAAGGCGTGCCCGCCGTCGCGGCGGGACTGCTTCAGCCCTATCGCCGGGTGCATCTGTGACGAGCCCCGGCGATTTGCGGCACCGGCTGACGCTCGAAGAGGTGCAGCGCGTTGGCGACGGGGGCCGGCGGCTTCACCACGAGCTGGGCCGGCGTTGCCGATCTGTGGGCGGCGCTGACGCCCACCGGCGGGTCCGAAGGGGTCGAGGCCGGCCGGATCGCGGGGAAGCGCGCCTACGAGATCGTGCTGCGTTACCGGGCGGGCGTCCGGCCCGCCATGCGGTTTCGTCTGGGGTCGCGCATCTTCGAAATCTTGACCGTGACGGACATGGGCGAGCGGCACCGTTGGCTGCGCTGTCTGTGCGAGGAGCGGGACCTGTGACCGCGGTGACGGTCACCGGTCTTGCGGCGCTGCGGCAGCGTCTGACCGCCAAGGGGCTCGATGAGGCCCTGGGGCGGACGCTTGGCAGCGAGGCCGAGGGAATCGCGGCCGGGGCCGCGCGGGCCGCGCCCGGCCGGCTTGGCGAAACGCTGGAGACGGTTGACGAAAGCAAGGCGACCGGCTGACATTCGCGATCGGCACGCCCCACAGGGCCGGGCGTTTCTTGGAGTTCGGGACGCGTCACATGCGGGCACGGCCGTTTCTTTGGCCGGTTTTCCGGGCGCGTTTACCGCGCATTAAGCAAGAGATCACAAATTCTTTACGTGCGCGCTTGGCGAAGCAATGAGGCCAACCATTGCATTCGGCACTGGCGTCCCTACATGCCTGTTAACGTTTTTCCGTGGAGGACAGCAATGACTGCCGCAAGTTGGGCTCTCCAACGCAGCATCTATCAGACGCTTTCCAACGCGCCCGCGCTGACGTCGCTGCTCGGCGGAGCGGCCATCTACAGCAAGGCCCCGCAAGGGCAGGCGCTGCCTTACATCACGCTCGGTCAGACGGTGACTCTCGACTGGAGCACCGGCACGGACGACGGGACCGAGCACGACCTCACGCTCCATGTCTGGACCGACGCGGACAGCGCCGAGAAGGTCCACGAGATCATGGACACGGTGAAGACGCTGCTGCACGACCGGCCGCTCAGCGTGGAGGACCACTACCTGGTCAATCTGCGCCATGAGTTCGCCGAGGCCCGGATCGATCCGGACGGCGAGACCATGCACGGCATCGTGCGCTATCGCGCCGTGACGGAGCCGCTGCAGCAGGCCGCGGCGTAAGTTTCCGATACAGAATTTCGATGCGAAGGCCGGGCTTGTCCCGGCCTTCGTTGTTTTATAGGGATGCGTGCGGAAGGACCGCGCTCCGAGGCGCGGCGTCAGGCAACGCGTTTCTCCGGGAGAGTTTTGAATGTCGCTTTGGACCAGGCTGGTGAATTTCGTCGAGGGCGTCGACGAGGACTCGCAGCTGAAGGATTTGCGCGAAGAGGAACTGCGCATCGCCTCGGCCGCGCTTCTGATCAACGCGGGCAGCATCGACGGCAAGTTCGACAGCACCGAGAAGCAGAAGGTGAAGGCGCTGCTGCAGCGGCGCTTCGACCTGACGCCCGACGAACTGAAGCGCCTGTTCCAGGAGGCGAGCGCGGAGGAGCGCGAGGCGGTGGACCTCTACCGTTTCACCAAGGTGCTCTGCCGCGATCTCGACCAGGACGGCCGCAAGCGCATCGTCGAGATGCTGTGGGAGGTCGTCATGGCCGACGGCGTGATCGACGAGTTCGAGTCGAACCTGGTGTGGCGCGTGGCCGAACTGATCGGCGTGTCCACGCGCGACCGGGCGACCTTGCGCAAGATGGTCGAGGCGCGCCTGACGGGCTGACGCGCCCCACAACAACACGCGCATTTCTTAAGAGCGGTTTTGGAGCGGTCCTTGGGGCCGCTCTTTTTGTTTGTCTCGAACATTCCTGCCAGGACACGAGGAGCCAACATGACGGCGCAAAAGGGCAAGGACCTCTTGTTGAAAGTGGATAGCGACGGCGGCGGCACCTTCGTCACCGTCGGCGGTTTGCGGGCGCGGTCGCTCGCCTTCAACGCGGCCACGGTGGACACGACCGATCAGGAATCCGCCGGGCGCTGGCGCGAGCTGCTGGAGGGTGCAGGGCTCAAGACGGCGCGGATCAGCGGCAGCGGCATCTTCAAGGACGCAAGTTCCGACGAGACGCTGCGGCAGTATTTCTTCGCCGGCACGGTGCGCGACTGGCAGGTGATCGTACCGGATTTCGGCACGGTCGAAGGCGCCTTCCAGATCGTGACCCTGGAATATGGCGGGCGCACGACGGGGAGGTGAGCTTCGAGCTCGGCCTCGAATCCGCCGGCGCGCTGACCTTCACCGCGGCTAAGGGGGCTCCGATGGTCAATCTTCATCGCGGCGAGATCGAAGCCGTCCTGGACGGCAAGAGCTACCGGCTGTGTCTGACGCTCGGCGCGCTCGCGGAGCTCGAACACGCGTTCGGCGAGGACGACATGCTCGCGGTCGCCGAGCGCTTCGAGGCCGGGCGCATCGCCGCGGCCGACGCCATACGCATGATCGGGGCGGGGCTGCGCGGGGCGGGCTACGACATCGACGATGGTGCGGTGGGTGCCATGCGGATCGAGGGCGGTGCCGCGGGCGTCGTCGACATCGTCGCGCGGCTGCTGGCGGCCACCTTCACCGCTTTGCGCGATACCGGCGAGGACGTCGATCACTCAGAAGACAACGCCCAATCGGAGGGCGGCCTCCCTTTGGACCGGCAGACCGCGTAAGCGCCCGCGACCCGTTTTCCTGGCGCACAGCCATGGAGGCGGGGCTCGGCGCGCTTCGCCTCAGCCCGTGCGACTTCTGGGCCATGACCCCGCGCGAACTGGACGCAGCGTTGAAGGGCGCCTTCGGCCCGCGCGCGCGGTATCCGAGCCCTTGTCGCGCGGTGACTTGGCCGCGCTGATGCAACGCTATCCCGATGGAGACCCCCATGGCCGATGATCGCGACGGGCTCTATGTCGTCATCAGCGGCGACATCGCGCCTTTGCGGGCGCGCTCTCCGAGGCGAGCCGGCTCAGTTCCAGCTTCGCCGGAAACCTGACGAGCGCCTTCACCGATGCCACCCTGAAGGGCCGCGAATTGTCGGACGTGGTGCGTTCGCTCGCCCTGTCGCTGTCGCAGGACACGCTGGCGGCCGCGCTCGCACCTCTCAGCAAGACATTCGGCGATGCGCTGGCCGGGCTTCTCACCGGCGCAGGGCTCGGCACCACCTTTCCCGTGCCGTTTGCCAAGGGCGGGGTGATCACCTCACCCGTGACCTTTCCGCTGGGGCAGGGCGGCGGCCGCGGGCTTGCGGGCGAGGCGGGGCCGGAAGCCGTGCTGCCGCTGGCCCGCGGGGCCGACGGGCGGCTTGGCGTGAAGACCCAAGCGCGGCCGGGGGCGTGCATGTGACGTTCAACGTTACCACCCCGGACGCGGAGAGTTTCCGGCGCTCCGAAGGGCAGATCGCGGCGCTGCTCTCGCGCACGGTGGGCCGGGGTCAGCGCAACCTATAGCGGCACGGCATTTGAGCGGAGTACGGACGAATGGCCTTTCACAATGTGCGCTTTCCGAGTGCGGTGGCGCGCGGCGCCCGCGGCGCCGGAGCGGCGGACCGAGATCGTGGTGCTCGGCTCCGGGCACGAGGAGCGCAACAGCCGCTGGGCGGATTCCAAGCGCCGGTACGACGCGGGCTATGGCATCAAGAGCCTGGACGATCTGCACGCTGTCATCGCCTTTTACGAGGAACGGCGCGGACGGCTGCATGCGTTCCGCTGGAAGGACTGGAGCGACTGCAAATCCTGCGCGCCGACGGCGGCACCGTCCGCGCTCGACCAGTTCATCGGCACAGGTAACGGCAGCACCGCATCGTTTCAGCTGAAGAAGACCTATGGCAGTGCCTATGCGCCCTGGACCCGCACGATCTTGTTGCCGGTCGCAGGGACCGTGAAGATCGCCGTCGGCGGGGTGGTCCAGGACGCGGGCGACTTTGGGGTCAATACGGCCACCGGCCTCGTCACCTTCGTGCCCGGGGCGGTGCCGCCCATGGCTGCGCCCGTGACGGCGGGGTTCGAATTCGACGTGCCCGTGCGGTTCGACACGGACCGGCTCGAGATCGACCTCAGCGATTTCGAGGCGGGATCGATCCCGCAAGTTCCGATCGTGGAGGTGCGCCTGTGAGGACGCTGGCGGCGGGGCTGCAGGACCATCTCGACTCGGGCGCCACCACGCTGTGCTGGTGTTGGCGCATCACGCGCAACGACGCGGTCGCTTTCGGGTTCACTGATCACGACCGCGACCTTGCCTTCGACGGCACCACATTCGAGGCCGCGAGCGGCTTCACGGGCTCTGAGATTTCCGGCGCGGTGGGGCTCAACGTGGACACGCTCGACGTGGACGGCGCGCTGAAATCCGACCGGCTGAACGAGGCGGATCTCGCCGCAGGCCTGTTCGACAACGCCCTCATCGAGATCTATCGCGTGAATTGGGCGGACCCGGCCATGCGCGTGCTGATGCGCTACGGGAACCTGGGGGAGGTGTCGCGCGGGGCCCATCATTTCCGCTGCGAGGTGCGCGGGCTCGCCCACGAACTGCAACAGCCCAAGGGCCGCATGATCCAATATGGCTGCGACGCGGATCTCGGGGACGCGCGCTGCGGGGTGAACGTGAACCAGGCGGTCTATGCGGCCAACGGCGGCGTGGCGAGCCTCGGGGCCTCACCCCGGCGCTTCATGGCCTCGGGGCTTGGCGCCTACGCCACGAACTGGTTCACGCGGGGGCTGCTGACCTGGGACTCCGGCGCGAACGACGGCACGACGAGCGAAGTGAAGCTTCACGCCAAGGCTCGAGCGGGGCCATCGAGCTGTGGCAGAGGCCGTCCGAAGCCATCGCGCCCGGCGACGTTCCGCGTCACGGCCGGCTGCGACAAACAGTTTGCGACGTGCCGCGCCAAATTCGCCAACACGGCGAATTTCCGCGGCTTCCCCCACGTGTCCGGCAACGACTTCATGCTCCGCGTCGCGAGCCGGTCGGACCGGAATGATGGAGGGAGGGTGCGGTGAGAGTGCGGGATACCAATAATTCTTGGTTGCGCGGTGCAAGAGACGTGTTTGTTTGGTTGATTTACATTCAGTAACCTGCAGTAGTGGTGGGGACTGGTAATCTCATGGTTGTTGACATATATGCCAACATTGACCAATCTCGTTGACGCTGGGGAATTAGTGCGTGTCGAGGTGGAGCTTGAGGGGGAGTTGCCGTGGAGAACTCTGCTAGGGACCCCGGCTTTTGTTGATTGGATGGCAAACGTTCTGCCAACGCTCGAAAGCACAATTGTTGGGGGCGACATAACGCCCGAAGAGCAAGTATATTCAATTTTCGTCGATTACGTTATTGGCGAACATATACAATTTCACACAGAAGATAGGCGTTTTAAGAAGTTGAACCCTCTCCAGCGTCACGTCTGGGAGTTCAAGACTCTTGATATTAGAGTGATCGGCTGGGTGGCTAGTCGAGATGTATTTATTTGTACATATGGCGAAATGAAGGACGAAATGGAATTGATGCGCTTGTACGATAGATACATTGCATTGACGTTTGGTTTTCGCAATAGACTTGAACTTGATGAGCCTAAGGCAGTTACGGGAGACCAATACGATGACGTCCTATCAGATGCGAATTAGTCCGAAATCCAGGCGTATCGCTCGTTTTGTGACACGTGTGCACAAAGAAATTCAGAAGGCATTCGCTGAATCGGGACTCACGCAGCAAAATGTGGCGAATAGGCTTGAGCTGGAACGCTCGACGGTCAACAAGCGCCTTACGGGGCAGTCCAATCTCACATTGCGTTCGGTTGGGGAGTTGGCGTGGGCTCTCGACAAAAAAATAGTGTTCAGGTTGGTGGACGAAGATGAAGGACACCACAACTACCACTCTGACAGGCATGACCTCAGGATGAAGAGGGCATCTCATTCCATTAGTATGCCAGCCGACTATAGTACTAAGTCTATAGTGCAAAAACACAGCGACACGACTCAGTTAATTGATGAATGTCTATGATGTATCAGCCGTACGGAAATACGCTTTTCTGCGATGATATACGACAGGAGGTCGGCGGAAAGTTCAGTCTTATGGGTGTGTTTGCGGACCATCTTGTTATTAATTCCTCACCTCCTACAGGGGATGATCCTGTTGTCTTGAGCAAAATTGCTGTTTCCTCAATCATCGTAGTGCCCCATGAGTACCCAAGCTATAGCTTAGGAAGGCTGAGAGTTTCTTTGTATGGTGGCGAAAAATCGGAACCTGAGGTTCTTTTCGAGAGGGAGCTTCCAAAGAGAGACTTCGAGACCCCGCCAAGAGGAGATATTTCCAAGTTTGTTGCAAATATCGTTATGTCTCCGGTGGTATTTTCGTCTAGTAATTCGTCTATAAAGGTTAGAGCTTATCTTGACGACATAGAGATTAGGTTGGGAGTTCTAAGAGTATCGTTTTCTGATACAGTTCCAGAAGCAGAATTGACTGAATAGATAGATCTCCATCCACAGCCAGCATCTAACGATGAACGTATGCCCCAACCCGATGCCATCGTTTCGTGCGCGCGCGGCTGGCTCGGCACGCCCTATCACCATCAGGGGAGCGTGCGCGGGGCCGGCTGCGATTGCCTCGGTCTCATTCGCGGGGTGTGGCGCGCGCTGTACGGGCCCGAGCCCGAAACGATGCCGCCTTACTCCCGCGACTGGGGGAACGCGACCGGCTCGGAGACGCTGATCGCGGCCGCGTGCCGGCATCTGGTGCCGCTCGATAGCGTTGGCGATGCGCGGCCCGGCGACGTGCTCGTGTTCCGCATGCGCGACAAGGGCGTCGCCAAGCATGCGGGGATCTTGTCTGCGCTACCGGACGCCACTTTGCCCTACCGGCCTTCGGCCTACTTGAGGGCGGGCCTACTTGAGCGCGAATTGAGCGCCGTTCCGTGCTCATCGTCCGGCTACGAACCATTCTCTGCTCGTGACCCCCGGGCTTGTCCCGGGGGTCCACGTCTTGGAGATGATGCACAGCCTTTCGTGGATGCCCGGAACAGATTCATTAGCGCTACCGCTTCGCTACTTGAGCGCACATCCGGGCATGACGAGGGTGGGGGCGTTGGAGCCGGCGCGCGTGGTACGAGGCCCGGCCGTCCTTCGAGGCTCGCTGCGCTCGCACCTCAGGATGACGGCCGGGCCTCGAAGGATGGCCGGGCACCTCACCATGACGATGCGCATGAGGGGCCTCAGATGATCCACGCCCAGGAGGGGCTCGGCGTGGTCGAGATCCCCCTGGCGTCTGGTGGCGCCGTCGCGCGGTGGCTGCGTTTCGGTTTCCGGGCGACAACGAACATCGTCATCGCCCGGCTTGACCGGGCGATCCAGTAACCACCGGTCTTCGTGATGCGATAGGGCGCTCATTACTGGATGCCCGCCTGCGCGGGCATGACGAGGGTGGTGATCGCCGCTCCCAATTGGATGCCCGGATCATCTTGATTTGCGCTACGGGCTTCTCCTTTGTCCTATCGCTTCGCTGCTTGAGGACGAAAGCCTACTTGAGCGCATTTGTGTTTGCGCTACCGGCCTAGCGGCCTGCTTGAGCGCAAGTCCGGGCATGACGAGTCTGAGATTGTTGCCGGGCTCTGCCTGGACGCGCCCGCGGGCATAGTCAGCATAGAACGAGAGAGACACTCGCATGGCGACACTGGTTCTCGGTGCCGTGGGATCGGCTATTGGCGGCGCGATCTTTCCCGGCAGCGTGCTCGGCACGGCCTTGACCGGCGCGACCATCGGCGGCGCGGTGGGCTCGATCGCGGGCTCGCTGGTCGATAAGGCGCTGCTGGCGCCGCTGGCCGCAAGTTCCGGCGAGACGCGCGTGGCCGAGGCCCGCGCCTGTCCGATGTACAGGTGGGCGCGTCCGCTGAGGGCGTGCCGCTGCCGCGCGTCTATGGGCGCGCGCGCCTGCCGGGCCATCTCATCTGGGCCACACGCTTCAACGAGGTGGTGACCGTCACCACCCAGACCACGGGCGGCGGGCAGACCTCAGGCGGCGGCAAGAATCTGTTCGGCGGCGGCGGGTCCGGCCAGTCGAGCCAGTCCAGCCAGGGCGCGCAGAGCACGGTGAAGACGGTCGAGTACAGCTATTTCGCCAACGCGGCCTATGCGGTGTGCGAAGGGCCGGTCACGCGGATCGGGCGCATCTGGGCCGACGGCAAGGAGCTGCGCCAGTCGGACTACACGATCCGCGTCTATCTCGGCACGGAGTCCCAAGCCCGCGACGGGCTGATCGTGGGCAAGCAGGGCGGGGCGGCCCAGGTGCCCGCCTATCGCGGCACGGCCTATGTCGTGTTCGAGAACCTGGCCCTGGAGCGCTTCGGCAACCGGCTGCCCCAGTTCAAT
This sequence comes from Methyloceanibacter methanicus, assembly GCF_001723285.1. GTDB lineage: Bacteria > Pseudomonadota > Alphaproteobacteria > Rhizobiales > Methyloligellaceae > Methyloceanibacter > Methyloceanibacter methanicus. The sequence continues at coordinate 67,919 of NZ_LPWG01000013.1, forward strand.
TTCGAAGTGTTCCGCGCCGTGGACGATTTCGAGAAGGAGGTCAAGGCCGTCAATCTGATCCCGAGCGCGGGCGAGTTCGTCTATGACAACGACCGCGTGGTGCGGATCGAGAACGGCACATCGGTCTCCGAAAATCTGCATACGGCCCTTGGCGGCACGGATTGGACGATCGCGCTCGGCCAGCTCGAAGCGCAGCTGCCCAATGTGGGAGACGTGTCGCTGGTGGTGAGCTGGTTCGGCACGGATTTGCGCATCGGTCTGTGCGAGGTGAAGCCCGGCGTGGAGGTCGCGAACAAGAAGACCTGGCCCTACGAGTGGTCCGTCGGCGGACTGTCCCGCGCAGGCGCGCATGTGGTCAGCCAAGAGAACGGGCGCCCGGCCTATGGCGGCACGCCTTCGGACGCCGCCGTGGTCGCCGCCATCCAGGACCTGAAGGCGCGAGGGCTGCGGGTCACCTTCTATCCCTTCATCTCGATGGACGTGCCGTCGGACAATGCGCTGCCCGATCCCTATTCGGACGCCTCGAGCCAGCCGCCTTATCCCTGGCGCGGGCGCATCACCTGCGATCCGGCGCCGGGCGAGGCGGGCAGCCCCGACAAGACATCGGCGTGTGCGACCCAGGTCGCAGGCTTCGTGGGCGCGGCCCAAGCGGGCCATTTCGCGATCGCCGGCGAGAGCGTGTCCTATGCGGGGCCGGCCGAATGGTCCTTCCGCCGCTTCATTCTGCACTACGCGCATCTGTGCAAGGCGGCAGGGGGCGTCGATGCCTTCCTGATCGGCTCGGAGATGCGCGGGGCGACGTCACTGCGGTCGAACGGGAGCAACTTTCCCTTCGTCAATGCGCTGGTGACTCTCGCCGCCGATGTGAGCGGTGTGCTGGGCGGCGGCACGCTGATCACCTACGGCGCGGACTGGACCGAGTATCGGGGCTATCAGCCGCAAGACGGCACGGGCGATGTCTATTTCCACCTCGACCCGCTCTGGAGCTCGCCCCATATCGACGCGGTCGGGATCGACGTCTATTGGCCGCTTGCGGACTGGCGCGACGGAGAGACCCATATCGACCGTCAGGCGGGCTGGGAGTCGATCTACGACCTCGATTACTTGCGGAGCAACATCCGCGGCGGCGAGGGCTTCGACTGGTACTACCCGGCGGCGGGTGCGACCGGCAACGAAGCGAGCCCCGAGCGTCTTGCCCAAACACGCCTGCCCATCACCGACGGCGCCTACGGCAAGCCGTGGATCTACAAGACCAAGGCGATCTTGGAGTGGTGGCAGAACGTCCATCACAATCGTCCGGGCGGCGTCGAGAGCGGCGGGCATACGGCCTGGGTGCCCCAATCCAAGCCGATCTGGTTCACGGAGGTGGGATGCCCCGCCGTGGACAAGGGCCCGAACCAGCCCAACGTCTTCATCGATCCGAAGAGCTCGGAGTCCTTCGCGCCGTATTTCTCGCGGGCCGTGCGCGACGATCTGGTGCAGCGCCGCTACATCCAGGCGATCCAGAGTTATTTCGATCCCGCCCACGAGGACTACGTCGCCGGACAGAATCCGGTCTCGAGCGTCTATGGCGGGACGATGGTCGATGCCTCGCGCATCTTCGTCTACACCTGGGACGCGCGGCCTTACCCTGCGTTCCCGTACGCCTCGTCGGTCTGGGCCGACGGCGGCAATTGGGAGCTCGGCCACTGGCTGACCGGGCGTGTGGGCGGCGGCGCGCTCGCGGCGATCGTGCGCCAGATCCTCGAAGACTACGGCTTCTTCCGCTACGACGTGACGAAGCTCTACGGTTTCCTCGACGGGTTCGTGATCGACCGCATCATGTCGGTGCGCGAGGCCTTGCAGCCGCTCGGGCTCGCCTTTCTGTTCGATGCGTCCGAGTCCGGCGGGCTGATCCAGTTCGCCCATCGCGGCACTCTGGGCTCGGTCGCCTCGCTCGTTCCCGACGCGCTCGTGGAGACGGATCCGGAGGCGCCGCTCTACACGCTGACGCGCGGCCAGGAGACGGAGCTGCCGCTCGCGGCGAAGATCACCTTTATCGACGGCAATCACGACTACGCTCAAGGCGCGGTCGAAGCGCGGCGGCTCGGCAGCCGGAGCGACCGGGCGGCAGCGGCGGAACTGCCGATCGTCATGGGGCAGGGCAAAGCGCTCGCGATTGCCGAGAGCTGGCTGCGCGATGCCTGGGCCGCGCGGGAGCGGGCGCCTTCGCGCTGCCGCCGAGCCGGCTGGCGCTGGAGCCGGGCGACGTGGTGACGCTGTCGTCGGGGGGCCGGGACAGGCTTCTGCGGCTGACGGAAACGCGGGACGCCACGTTCAAGGATATCGACACACGGTCCGTCGAGCCGTTCAATCTCGACGCGGTGGTGGCGCCGGACAAGGAGCGGGCGTTCGATCCGGTCGTCGTGTTCGGGCCGACCGATGCGGTGTTCATGGACCTGCCGCTCCTGCGGGGCGACGAGGTTCCCTACACGAGCTACGTGGCGGCCAATGCCGATCCGTGGTCGGGGGCGGTCGCCATATACCGTTCGCCGTCGACGAGCGGCTATGAGCTGAACACGTTCGTGCCGGCGCGCGCGACCCTGGGCCGAACCGTGTTCGATGTCTATTCGGGACCGCTCCACCGCTTCGACAAAAGCAACGTCTTGCGCGTCGCGCTGGACCATGGCGCGCTCGAGTCCGTGAGCGAGGAGGCGCTGCTCAACGGCGCCAACTATGCCGCCGTACAGAATGCGGACGGCGCCTTCGAGCTGATCCAGTTCCAGATGGCGACGCTGGTCGAGGTGGGAACCTACGAGCTGTCGATCCTGCTGCGCGGCCTGAACGGGACCGAGGGCGCCATGCGCGATCCCGTTCCGGCGGGCGCGCGCTTCGTCCTGATCAACAGTGCCGTGACGGCGCTGAACCTGCGTCCCGACGAGATCGGCCTCGCGCTGAACTACAAATACGGGCCCGTGAGCGAAAGCCTCGAGTCCGACACGTATGAAAGCACGGTCTATGCCGCGCGGGGCCTCGGGCTGCGGCCCCTCTCGCCCGTGCATCTACAGGGCAAGCGCGATCCGGCGACCGGCGACTGGACGCTTCTGTGGATCCGGCGGACGCGCGTCGGCGGCGATAGCTGGGAAAGCTACGAAGTGCCCCTGGCCGAGGCCGCGGAACGCTACCGGCTCCACATTCTCGACGGGCCGGGCGGCGCCGTCCTGCGCTCGGTCGAGCTGACCGTGCCGACGTTCCTCTACACGGCGGCGATGCAGACGGCCGATTTCGGGGCGCCGCAGTTCAACGTCTCGATGCGCGTGGCGCAGGTGTCGCCCTATTACGGGCCGGGCCCGGCCGCCGAACAGCTCACCTACGATTATCAGCACTGAAGGAGCGAGGGTTAGATGGCCGAAGAAAGCGCGAAGCTACGCATCCCGTATATCGCGGCCGCGCAGGCGCAGAAGCACGTCACCCACAACGAGGCGATGACGTTGCTCGACACGCTGGTGCAGCTCAGCGTGATCGACAAGGACTTGCTGGGCCCGCCGGGCGGCCCGTCGGAAGGCGACTGCTACATCGTCGCCGGCGGCGGCGGCACGGCGACCGGCGCTTGGGCGGGCTGGGAGAAGCGCGTCGCCCGCTACATAGACGGCGAATGGCGGTCCTATCTGCCCGGAGAGGGAAGCGGCGACGGCTGGCTGGCCTGGGTCCAAGACGAAGACGCGATGTACCGGTTCGACGGCGCCGCGTGGGCGCTGGCCGGCATCGAGGGCCCGCAAGGGCCGCTCGGTCCCGCCTACCAGCCCAATGCCGTGGTCGATGCGATCGCCGGGCGCGCGGCCTATGACGACGAGGCGGCGGCCTTCTCCGTCGTCGTCGTGGCCGATAGCGGCAACGACGATCTGCCGACGCTCTATTTCAAGCTCTCGGCCGGCAGCGCCGATTGGTCCGCCGGGATCACCTGGCTGCCGGAAGCGATCGTGCCCCCGCGCGGGCATCTGTTCGGCGGAACCCTGTCCTATGTGAACGCGGCGACGTTCGGCGTCGGGGTGTGCGAGGCGGCATCGGACGACGCCGTGCCCGTGCGCCTGGCGCTGGCGACCGCCATGACGAAGACGCTGGCATCCTGGTCCGCCGGCACCGGCAACGGCGCGCTCGACACCGGCTCTGAGGCAAATTCGACGTTCTACTTCGTGTTCGTGATCGCCAAGCCGGACGGCACGACGGACATCCTCGCCTCGACGAGCCCGACCGCACCGGCGATGCCGAGCGGCTATACGTACAAGAGGCGCCTGCCGGGAGCGATCTGCAACGACAGCGGCGGTGACATCAAGAACTTCGCGATGTTCGGGCGCATGCTGCTTTGGGTGTCCCGCGTGGTGGAGTTCAACTCGGTCGCTGCACAGGCAGAGACCTTATGGACACTGAGCGTGCCGACCGGGATCGTGGTCCAGCCGTGTCTCGACTTCTTGATCTATTCGCTCTCTGTGCAGCTTAACGTTCAAGTCAAGATTGGGAGCGCGTTTTCCGGGACGGCCTTGACCATGGCAGCACGGGCTTTGTCCTCGAGCGCAAGTCACAGCACTGCGCAGCAATCCTTCTTCGGCGGCATCTTCACGAATACAAGTGGCCAAATCTATTTCAGCCAGACGCTCCTGTCCGGCGCACCGACGCTCAGCCAGATGTTTTCGACCGGCTTTATCGACCACGGAGCTTAAGACCCATGCCTTACGTGAAACGCGACACAGCCGGTGCCGTCACCGGCTATTCGGAAACCAAACAGCCCGGCATCATGGACGAGTTCGTCGCCGACGACGATGCGGACCTGCGCGCGCTGCGGCAGGTGCAAGATCGCGCCGCATCCGTACCGGCCACCATCACCCCGCGCCAATTGCTGATCGGGCTCGTCTTGCATGGGACGATCACGGACGAAGAGGCGGTCGATGCGGCGCGCACCGGCGCCGTGCCCGGCAAGGTCCAGGCGATCTTCGATGCGCTGCCAACGCCGCAAGAGAAGACGGCCGCCGCGATCACTTGGGCGAAGATGGGCGTCGTCGAGCGCGATCATCCCTTGGTCGCCGCGCTTGCTTCGGCCAACGGCATGAGCGACGCGGACGTGGACGCTTTCTTCGCGGCCTGCGCCGATATCTGAGAGGCGCGAGGACCCACATGGCGGCAGCGGACTGCAATACCCATTGGTCTTTGGACCGGCGCGTTCCCGTGGCCTGATTCTGTCCATCGTGCTCCAATCGGCGGGGCTGTTCATGTGGGTCGGGGCTCTGACCAGCCGCGTCTCGGAGCTCGAGACAAAGGCCGTCCGTGCCATCGACGCCGGTGAGCGGGTGATCGGCCTCGAGGCCGAGATGCGCGAGGTGCGCCGCGTCTTGCAGCGTATCGAGGCCAAGCTGGACCGGCGGGCAGCGAACGCGGACGCCGGTCCGCCGCCGCCGCTGCCCTGACACGAGCGAGGCTCTCGCTCGGCCCCGTGAATGGCCGGCACGCGACCGCGGCACCGACTCGCCTGTTCTTCCCCGACCAAAAGGAGACGACCCATGACGACTTTCGCTTGGCTGATCACCGGTGGCTTCGCCAAAGGCTATCGCACGCAGATTCTCGGGATCACGGCCGCACTGTCCGCCGTCGGCCTATGGGCGGCCGGCGATCTGACCCTGGCCCAACTCCTCAGCGAGATTCCGATCATTCTGGGCGGCTTGGGGCTTGCGGCGCTGGGCGCCAAGGTGGACGATGCTGCCGCGAAAGGGCCCCGAGACCCGCGCGACGGCGATACGCGCGGACCAGCCTAGGGGGGTGTTCAGGCGCCGTTCATGGGCGCTGCCGTAAGGTGGCGTCCATGATGAGATGTGTGGGGCTGAGATGACCTGTCAGGCGTTTAAGACCGTAGCGGCGATCGGGCTCGCCGCGTTTGCCAGTTTCGCGGCAATGGCACCAGCCCATGCGGGGTGCATGCCCTTGGGCGCGGCCGGCGGGCTGATCGCCAAGAACAAGCTGATTCCGGGCACGGTCGCGGTGAACAAGGCTCAGGCCAAGGGCGGCGGGAAGGTGATCAAGATCGTCCTTTGCCAGAACGGCAATAGTTTCGTTTATCGGGCCACCGTCCTCGGCAATCAGGGGGCCGTAAAGACGGTTACGGTGAATGCGAAGACGGGCCAGTAGAACTTTCGTCCGGCACGCATCGGTGCGGGCGTCCCAAGAATCGCCACGGGTCTGATGCACATCTTGTAGAAACCGCTGCAACGAAGACGCCAAGGGAGGGCAGTTCTTTGAGGCTTCTCGTCGTCGAGGACGATCCAGATCTCAACCGTCAACTTGTGACCGCGCTCGGTGAGGCCGGCTATGCCGTCGACACCGCGTTCGACGGCGAGGAAGGACATTTCCTCGGCGATACGGAGCCCTATGACGCGGTCGTTCTCGATATCGGGTTGCCGAAAAAGGACGGCCTGTCCGTGCTGGAGGAATGGCGGCGCGACGAGCGCAAGATGCCGGTTCTGATCCTGACGGCGCGCGAACGCTGGAGCGACAAGGTCGCGGGCATGGACGCGGGCGCGGACGACTACGTCGCCAAGCCGTTCCACATGGAGGAAGTGCTTGCGCGATTGCGCGCGCTCCTGCGCCGCTCTGCGGGGCATGCGAGCAACGACCTTGTCTGCGGCCCGCTCGTTCTCGATACCAAGGCCGCGCGGGTCACGGTCGACGGACAGGCCATCAAGCTCACATCGCATGAATACCGCGTGCTGCATTACCTGATGATGCAGCGCGACCGCGTGGTGTCGCGCACCGAACTCGTCGAGCATCTCTACGAGCAAGACTTCGACCGGGACTCGAATACCGTCGAGGTCTTTATCGGCCGCTTGCGTAAGAAGCTGCCCGCGGATCTGATCAAGACCGTGCGCGGGCTGGGCTACCGCCTCACGGAAAATCCCGACGGGGCCTAGCCCGATGGGGCCGAAATCTCTCGCCTTCCGACTGTTCGTCTCCGCCGCCGCGTGGGTGCTCGTCGTCATTCCCATCGCCGCGATTCTGCTGACCTCGCTCTACCGCCAAAGTATCGAGCGCAATTTCGATGCGCGCCTGGACGTCTATATGACGAGCCTCGTGGCCGCGAGCACGGCCGAGGGCGGCGACGTACCCGAAACGCCGGAGAGCCTGGGTGCGCCCATCTTCGACATCCCGTTTTCCGGCTGGTACTGGCAGATCAAGGCGCTGAAGGGGGCCGAGCGTCCGCTGTTCGTGTCGGATTCGCTGCTCGATCAGCAGCTCGACCTGCCGAGCCAGGAGGGGGTTCCCCCCGACGACACATTGACGCGGCGCAGCTACGGGTCGGGGCCGGAAGGCGAGCGCCTGCGCATGGTCGAGCGCGAGATCAGACCAGGCGGCGATCAGTCCCCCGGCTACTCCTATGCGGTCGCCGGCGACTCGGCCGAGATCGACGCCGATCTCGCCCAGTTCACGACCATGCTGGTCCTGGCGCTGGTCATTCTCGGCGTCGGCCTCACCGTGGCGACCTTCTTCCAGGTGCGTTTCGGGCTTCTGCCCTTGCGGGCCATCCGTCACGACCTGGCGGCGATCCGCTCGGGCGACGCCGAGAAGCTGGAAGGCGAACTCCCCGACGAGATCAAGCCGCTGCAGACCGAGCTGAACGCGCTCATCCAATCCAATCGCGACGTGGTGGAGCGGGCGCGAACCCATGTGGGCAATCTGGCCCATGCCCTGAAGACGCCCCTCAGCGTGATCAGCAACGAAGCGCGGGCCCATGACGGGCCTCTGTCCGACAAGGTGGTCGAGCAGGCGGAGATCATGCGGACCCAGATCACGCACCATCTCGACCGGGCGCGGGTCGCGGCGCGGTCCGGCGTCATCGGCGGGGTGACGGACGTCGAGCCCACGCTCATGGCGTTGAAGCGGGCGCTCGGCCGCATCTACGGCGAGAAGGGGATCGCCTTGCGCGTCTCCGTCGACAAGGGCCTCAAATTCCAAGGCGAGAAGCAGGATTTCGAGGAGATGACCGGCAACCTCATGGACAATGCCTGCAAATGGGCCAAGGGGTCCGTGGCCGTCACCGCGAGGCGCCTGAGCGACGACACGATCTCCGTGTCCGTGGACGACGACGGGCCCGGCCTGACCAAGGCCGAACGGGAAAAGGCCGTCGAACGCGCCCAGCGCCTCGACGAAAGCAAGCCCGGGTCGGGCCTCGGCCTTTCTATCGTCGCGGACCTGGCCCATCTCTACAAAGGGCGCTTCGCCCTTGAGAAGGCTGCTGGCGGCGGGCTGAGCGCCCGCTTAACCTTGCCTGCTGCTTGAGTTTTTCAGCGCAGCCAAAGGCAACCTAATTTGGCCAGATTTGTTATTCTTAACACTCTAATGAGAGGTTACACTTATATGTTCAGCCTCTAGCAAAGGGACTGCGACGTCCTTTTGCGCTGGGGAAGACCGATGAGAGTTATTTTTGCGATTGCCTTTTTGCCGCTTGGACTTGCGGCCTGCGGAACCGGCGGGAACCTCGGCACCGATGCCCTGTGGGGCTCGATGACGGGCAATTCCGGGCCAGCGGCCATGGACGCGCAAGACCAAAGACTGGCCGCGGAGGCGCAGCAGAAAGCCCTGGAATTCGGCCAGGCGGGTCAGGCGACTTCGTGGAGCAATCCGGCGAACCAGCACAACGGCCAGATCGTGCCCGGCACGCCTTACAAGAAGGGCAGTTCCTTCTGCCGGCCGTTCACCCATACGATGTTCATCGACGGGCAGCCCAATACGACCAACGGTACGGCTTGCCGGCAGCCTGACGGGCGCTGGAGCCAGGTCGGCTAGGGCCCGGTTGGCGAAACATTGCCGCGATTTCATCTTTCCAGCCGCGCCTTCGTCTTGCTCTGGCAAGCGCCCTTGGCCTATGCCTAGCGACCGTTTGAATTCTGAGGTTAGGACCTCCTCGTGCTGCTGTGGGTCATCCTGGCGGCCCTTACCGCCGTCGTCTTGTCCTTCCTGCTGTATCCGCTCGTCGGCGGCCGGGCGGCCGACGATGAACGCGATGCTTTCAACGCCGCGGTCTATCGGGATCAGCTCGAGGAGATCGAGGCGGACCGCGCCCGCGGGCTGATCGGCGAGGCAGAGGCGGAGGCCGCGCGGCTCGAGGTCGCGCGCCGGTTACTCGCCGCGGACGAAAACGGGGCCTCGGCCTCCGGAGGGGGCGCGCGCCGCGCGCTTCCCAGAGCCGCCTTCCTTGTCGTCGCGGTCTGCCTGCCGCTCGCCGTGCTCGGCATCTACCTGTTCTACGGCTCACCCCGACTTCCCGACCAGCCTTTGGCCGCGCGCCTGACCGATCCGGCGAAAGAGAAAGACATCGCCGTTCTGGTCGCCCGCGTGGAAGCGCGTTTGCGCGCCCATCCCGACGAGGGCGCCGGCTGGGACGCCATCGCGCCGATCTATCTGGGCGGCCGGCGCTACGCGGACGCGGCCGAAGCCTACCGCCAGGCGATCCGGCTGCTCGGCCCGTCGGCCACGCGCCTGTCCGGCCTCGGCCAGGCGCTCGTGCTGGAACAGCAGGGGCTGGTGACGGAACCGGCCCGCATTGCGCTCGCCGAAGCGCTGAAGCAGGACGGGACGCTGGTGGAGCCCCGCATTCTCCTTGCAGTCGCCAAAGAGCAGGACGGCAACTTGGCCGGCGCGCTGGCGGACTGGCGCGGCCTGTTGGAGCTCAAAGGCGGCGACGAGCGTTGGCGCGCCATGGTCGAGGCGCGGATCGCGAGCGCCGAGGGGCGGCTCTCAGGCGATGCGCCCGCAGGCGTGACGGCGCAGACGCCTAAAGGGGGCCCCACGGCGGCCGATGTCGCCGCCGCGCAATCCATGAGCCCGGCCGAGCGCCAAGCCATGGTCGACGGCATGGTCAAGAAGCTCGCCGCCCGGCTCGATGCGAACGGCGACGATTTGCCGGGCTGGCTCCGTCTCGTGCGCGCCTATACGGTTCTGGGCCGAAGCGGCGATGCGAAGGATGCCCTTGCCAAGGCAAAGGATCAGTTCGCCGGAAATGCACAAGCGATCGAGCAGCTCGACACGCTGGCGGCGGAGCTAGGATTGACGTCATGACACGGAAACAACGCAGAGGCGTCTTGATCGGAACCTGCCTCGTGGTTCTGGGCGTGGCCGTGGGCCTCGTGCTCTACGCCATGCGGGATTCGATCGTGTTCTTCTACAGCCCGAGCGACATCGCCAAGATGGAGATCGCGCCAGGCCAGCGCATCCGCCTTGGCGGCCTCGTCGAGACAGGCAGCGTGACGCGCGACCAAGCACCACCGTCCACTTCGCCGCCGATGGCGCAAGCGTTGCCGGTGACCTTTACCGGAGTTCTGCCCGACCTGTTCCGGGAGGGGCAGGGGGTGGTGACGGAAGGCGCGCTTCAACCCGACGGGACCTTCAAAGCCGACAGCGTGCTGGCCAAGCATGACGAGAACTACATGCCGCCGGAGGTTGCCGCGAAGCTGAAAGAGCAAGGCGTTTGGCGCGAGGGCGCCGCCGCCGGCGGGGTGACAACCCAATGATCGCGGAGACCGGCCACTACGCTCTCATTCTCGCGCTCGGTGTCGCCATCGTTCAAATGGTGTTGCCGGTGATCGGCACGCGTTTCAACGATCCCCGCCTGGCTGCGGTCTCCGTCCCCGCGGCGCAAGCGCAGTTCATCCTCATCTGCATCGCCTTCTCGGCTCTGACCGCCGCCTATGTCACGTCCGACTTCTCGATCCTGAACGTGTGGCAGAATTCCCATTCGGCCAAGCCGATGCTCTACAAGATCTCGGCCGTGTGGGGGAACCACGAAGGCTCGATGGTCCTGTGGGTGTTGATCCTCGCCCTGTTCGGCGCCGCGGTCGCGACATTCGGGTCCAACCTGCCGCGTCAATTGCAGGCGAACGTGCTGGCGGTGCAGGGCTCGATCGCCGTGGCGTTCCTGCTCTTCATCGTCACCACGTCCAATCCGTTCCTGCGCGTCGACCCCGCGCCGTTCGACGGGCAGGGGCTGAACCCCGTCCTGCAAGACCCCGCGCTCGCCTTCCATCCCCCCTTCCTCTATGCGGGCTATGTGGGATTCTCCATGGCCTTCTCCTTCGCGGTCGCCGCGCTGATCGACGGGCGTATCGATGCGGCCTGGGCGCGCTGGGTGCGGCCGTGGACGCTGCTTGCCTGGATGTGCCTGACGCTTGGAATCGCGATGGGCTCCTGGTGGGCCTATTACGAGCTCGGCTGGGGCGGGTTCTGGTTCTGGGACCCGGTCGAGAACGCTTCGTTCATGCCGTGGCTTGCCGGCACCGCCCTGCTGCATTCGGCGCTGGTGATGGAGAAACGCGACGCGTTGAAGGTTTGGACGATTCTGCTCGCCATCATCACCTTCTCCTTGAGCCTCATGGGGACGTTCCTGGTGCGCTCGGGCGTGCTGACCTCCGTGCACGCCTTTGCGGTGGATCCCGCGCGCGGCGTGTTCATTCTCGGCATCATGTCCGTTTTCATCGGCGGCTCCTTCGCGCTGTTCGCCTGGCGCGCGCCGCTTCTGTCGCAAGGCGGATTGTTCGCGCCCATCAGCCGCGAAGGTGCCTGGGTACTCAACAACCTTCTGCTGACGGTGGCCTGCGCGGCCGTCTTTGTCGGTACGCTCTACCCGCTCGCCTTGGAGGCCGTCACCGGCGAGAAGATCTCTGTGGGAGCGCCGTTCTTCAACCTGACCTTCGTGCCGCTGATCGTGCCGCTTCTCATTGCCGTGCCGTTCGGCCCGCTACTTGCGTGGAAACGCGGCGATCTGCTTGGCGCCGCGCAGCGGCTGACGGTTGCGGCGCTCGTCAGCCTCGCAGCGATCATTGGCGTGCTCGCCCTGCACCAAAGCGGCCCCTGGCTTGCTCCGCTCGGCATCGGGCTCGGGCTGTGGCTGATCATGGGGGCGCTAACGGAGCTCGCCACGCGGTCGAAACTGTTCGAGGCGTCCTGGGCCGAAAGCCGGCGGCGCCTGCGCAACCTGCCCCGCGCCGCCTACGGCACGGCGCTCGCGCATGCGGGGCTTGGCGTCATGGTGCTTGGGCTCGTGGCGACGACCGCCTGGCGGAGCGAACGGATCGAAGCGCTGGCGCCGGGCGGGACCGTGGACATCGCCGGCTATCAGCTCACCTTCGAAGGGGTGAAGGAAGGGCAGGGCCCCAACTACAAGGAGCTGGCCGGCATCTTCCAGGTGACGCGGGACGGTCAGCCCGTCACGACGCTTGTTCCGTCGAAGCGCGCCTATTCGGTGGAGAAAAGCGCGACCACGGAAGCCGGCATTCACAATAGCTGGCGGGGCGACCTCTATCTGGTCCTCGGCGATCCGCTCAAGGACGGTGCGTACAGCGTGCGGGCCTATTTCAACCCGATGGTGCGGCTGATCTGGCTCGGCGCCTTGTTCATGTTCTTCGGCGGCGCCGTGTCGCTGTCGGACCGCCGCCTGCGGGTCGGCGCGCCAAAACGTGCCAAGGCGAAGACGCCAACGGCCGTGGCGGCGGGCGAGTGACGATGCGCTTCCGCCGGTTCGTGCTCGCCGCTCTTCTTGCGGTTTTTGCACTTCATGCATCGAGCGCGCACGCCGTACAGCCGGACGAGGTGCTGGACGATCCGGCGCTTGAGGCGCGGGCACGGGCACTGTCGGCGGGGCTGCGCTGCCTGGTGTGTCAGAACCAGTCGATCGACGACTCCGATGCGCCGCTGGCCAAGGACTTGCGCGTGCTCGTGCGCGAACGGCTGAAAGCGGGCGACAGCGACGCGGAGATCATCGCCTTCGTGGTTTCGCGTTACGGGGAGTTCGTGCTGCTGAAACCGCGTTTCACGCCCCACACCTGGTTGTTGTGGCTCGCAACGCCACTGCTGTTCCTCTTGGCCCTTGGCGGCATTGTCTATGCCTACCGCCGAAGGTCGGCCTCCTCGGCGGCGCCCCGGGCCCTGACCGCGAGCGAACAGGCCCATCTTGCGCGCCTCCTGGACGAGGAAACGCCGCAGGACGGCGGCAAACTCTGAACCCCCCGTTTTTGCGGGGCGGGTCACGCGCACCGAACCTTACCGAAAATTAATGCCGCTGAAACCGCAGCGTAATTGGCGGCTCCCTATATTCCGATTCACATGATCGCTCTGCACTGCCGGAGCATGACCGGAACAGATTTGCCGTCCCAAGAGAGGGGAATCGAATGACAACTGATACGAACCCAGCAGCAAACGAGAGCAAGCGGCCGCGGAAAAGCGACCGGAGGCCCGCGCTCCTCGCCGCGGCTGCACTGGTTGCCGCCGGGGCGATCGGGCTTTCGTTCAACTCGGCCGTGCCGGAAGCCGTTGCGGAAACGGTTCAGACGCAGCAGACCATCGAGACGCCCTATGGCCGGGCGCCGCTCTCCTTCGCCGATCTCGTGGCCAAGGTGAGCCCCGCCGTGGTCAGCATCAATGTGAAGGGTGAGCTCAAGACGGCGCAAAATGACGGTTCGCCCATTCCCGGGATGCCGAACGTGCCCGAGGACAATCCGCTGCACGACTTCTTCGAGCAGTTCCGCAAGGGTATGCCGAAGCCGCCGTCCAAGCATACGCCGAGCCTGGCGCAAGGGTCCGGTTTCTTCATTTCGGAAGACGGTTACGTCGTCACCAACAACCATGTGGTTGAGGACGCCGAGAATATCACCGTCACCATGGAGGACGGCGAGAAGTTCGATGCCAAGCTGATCGGAACCGATCCGCGCACGGATCTTGCGCTCATCAAGGTGACGGAAGAGACGAGCAAGAAGTTCCCGTTCGTCGAGCTGTCCGACAAGCGCCCGCGCGTTGGCGATTGGGTTCTGGCGGTCGGCAATCCGTTCGGCCTCGGCGGGACGGTGACGGCCGGCATCATCTCGGCCCACAACCGCGACATCGGCTCTGGTCCATACGACTATCTCCAGATCGACGCGGCGGTGAACCGCGGTAACTCCGGTGGACCGAGCTTCGATCTCGACGGCCATGTGGTTGGCGTCAACACCGCGATCTTCTCCCCGTCCGGCGGCAATGTCGGTATCGCGTTTGCCGTTCCGGCCGCGCTTGTGAAGCAGGTGGTGGCCGACCTCAAGGACGACGGTAGCGTCGATCGCGGCTGGCTCGGTGTCGTGATCCAGAACGTCAACGACGACATTGCCGATTCGATCGGACTGGCAGCGCCGAAGGGTGCCATGATCACCAAGGTGACCGAGGACGGTCCTGCCGCGAAGGAGGACATCAAGGCCGGTGACGTCATTGTCGAGGTGAACGGCAACGAAGTGAAGGACTCGCGCGACCTTGCCCGCAAGATCGCCGATCTCGAGCCTGACACCGACGTGAAGCTCGCCATCGTCCGTTATGGCGACAAGCGTGAAGTCGCCATGAAGTTGGGCTCGTTCCCGAGCGCAAAGAAGCTGGCCTCGCTCCAGAAGGAAGAGCCCGCCGACCAGATCGAGCAGATGGACAAGCTGGGCCTGTCGCTTGCGCCCTCGGCCACGATCCCGGGCGCCGGCGAGGAGGGTGTCGTCATCACCGAAGTCGACACCGATAGCGATGCCGCCGACAAGGGCCTGAAGCCTGGCGACATCATCCTCCAGGTGGCTGGCGTCGACGTCTCGACCCCGAGCGATGTCGCCAAGGGCCTCGCCAAGGCGACCGAATCCGCCAAGGGCGACAAGGACACGGTCAAGGTCCTGTTGCAGGTCAAGACCGGCGACCAAACGCGGTTTGTCGCGCTTTCGCAGAAGAAGGGGTAATATCGCCTTCTTCTGCTGGAGGGCGGCGCGGTTTTCCCCCCAAACTGCGCCGCCCGCCCCTTTTTTATTTCCGGCCGTGTTTCCGGATGTCTTTCCGAACCAACGAGCGAGCAGAGGCGATATGCGGGTCCTGGTGATCGAGGATGATCAAGAGACGGCAGCCTTTCTCAAGCGGGCGCTCAAGGAATCGGGGCATATCGCCGAGCACGCGCCGATGGCGAGGCCGGTCTCGACTCCGCCAGAACGAATGCCTACGACGTGCTCATTGTGGATCGCATGCTGCCGAAACTGGACGGGCTCGGCGTCATCAAATCCTTACGCACGGAAGAGATCCATACGCCGGCGCTGATCTTGTCGGCTCTGGGCGAGGTGGACGACCGGGTCAAGGGATTGCGGGCCGGCGGCGACGACTATCTCACCAAGCCCTACGCGTTCAGCGAGTTGTTGGCGCGCATCGAAGTGCTGGCGCGCCGCACCTCGCCGGAAGAGGGCTCGACGCGGCTCGCCGTTGGCGATCTCGTGCTCGACCGTCTGTCCCACAAGGTCACGCGCGCGGGCGAGGCCATCCTGCTGCAGCCGCGTGAATTCCGGCTGCTCGAATATTTGATGAAGCACGCGGGTCAGGTGGTGACGCGCACGATGTTGCTCGAGAACGTTTGGGACTATCACTTCGACCCGCAGACCAATGTCATCGACGTCCACATTTCGAGACTCCGGTCGAAGATCGACAAGAACTTCGAACAGCCGCTCCTGCATACGGTTCGCGGTGCCGGTTACACGATCCGTGACAGCGCTCACTAAGCTCTTCCGCACGACCACCTTCCGCCTGTCGCTGACCTATTTCGCGCTGTTCAGCGCGGCCGCCATCGTTGCCATCGTCTATCTGTACTGGAACACGACGGTCCTGCTCTCGCGGCAGCTCAATCAGACCATCGATGCGGAGCTCAAGGGCCTCGCCGAGCAGTACAGGGCCGGCGGACGCGACCAGCTCGTTCGCACCGTCGCGCAACGGAGCCGCACGCCCGGCAACAGTCTTTATCTCGTCGCCGACAGGAACGAGAAGCAGCTCGCTGGAAACTTGCGTGCCGTGTCGCCGCAGCTTTGGGACAGTGTCGGGCCGGTCGAGTTCTTCTACAGCCGGCCTGCGCCCGGAGGCACGGAGCAGCGGCTGGCCTTTGCGAATGTGTTCCGGCTTCCCGGCGGCGACCGTCTGATCGTCGGCCGCGACATCGAGGACCGGCGCGAGCTGTCGCGCCTCATTCGCTCGACCATGCTGTGGGGCCTGGGCGTCATGGCGCTGGTCGGGATTGGCGGCGGCTATTGGGTGAGCCGCAGACTGCTCGCCCGGGTCGACAACCTCTCCGACACCACGCGGACGATCATGGCGGGCGACCTCTCCCGCCGCTTGCCTGTGAGCGGATCGGGCGATGAGTTGGATCGCTTGGCCCAGAGCCTCAATCTGATGCTCGGCCGCATCGAGCAACTCATGGCCGGCATGCGGGAAGTCTCCGACAATATCGCGCACGACCTGAAGACGCCCCTGAACCGCCTGCGCAACCGTGTCGAGGAGGCGTTGCGCGAACCGCCGGACGAGGTCGCCTACCGGGACGCGTTGGAGCGGACCATCGAGGAGGCCGACGGCCTCATCAAGACGTTCAACGCCCTGCTTTCGATTGCCCGGCTCGAAGCCGGGGCGGGCGGGGACGACCGCGACAGTCTCGATCTTTCGGCGCTTGTGAGCGACGTGGCCGAACTCTACGAACCGGTCGCCGAGGAGCGCGGCATCACGCTAAGAGCCGATGTGGCGGCCTTCGTTCCCGTGCGCGGCAACCGGCAGCTTCTGGGGCAGGCGCTCGCCAATCTCATCGACAATGCTCTGAAATATGGCGTGCCCCCCGCCGCCAAAGGCAATGGCCATGCGGCCGAGGTCGTTGTCCGGACGTCCCAACATGACGGGATCGCAGAAATCGCCGTCACCGACCGCGGACCCGGCGTTCCGGCCTCGGAACGGGAGCGCGTTCTGGCCCGTTTCGTGCGCCTCGAGGCCAGCCGTTCGGAGCCCGGAAGCGGTCTTGGATTGAGCCTTGTCGCGGCTGTGGCGAGGCTGCATGGTGGGGCCGTGAGGCTCGAGGACAATGCACCCGGCCTCCGCGTCGTCGTCAGCCTTCCGCTGGAGACGAACGCGCAGGGAACAAAGACGGCAGACAGACCGTCGCCAGGAGGAGAGCTGAGGCCGACGTGACGGCGTTCGCCGAACGGATTCGCGAAATCCCCGAAATCTTCGACGCCGAGCGCGGCGGCGACGTTCTTGCGTCGGTGCAAAAGGCGCTGGAGCAGGATTCCGGCTGCGCGCGGGCGGTGGAGATTCTGCGCGCGCCCAAGGTCGCGGCGTTTCTGACCGCCGTCTTCTCCGGCTCGCCCTTTCTCGCCGCTCTCTGCGAGCGCAACCCCACGCTTCTGGCTGCGTGCCTCGCCGAGGATCCAGAGACCTCTTTGCCCGAGGCCGCGGCACGGCTGGAGGCCGCCATGGCGCAGGCGGCGTCCGAGGCGGAGGCTTGGCGAGTTTGCGCACGTTCAAACAGCACAGCGCACTACTGACGGCGCTCGCCGATCTCGGCGGCGTCTGGACGACGGCCGAGACGCTGACCGGTTTGAGCGAAGCGGCCGATACGGCGATCCGGGCCGCGGTCGGCTATCTGTTCCGCAAGGCCTTTGCCGCCGGGAAGGTCACGTCGCACGAGCCGGACGGCTATTTCGTGATCGCCATGGGCAAGCTCGGCGCCATGGAGCTGAACTACTCGTCCGACGTCGACTTCATGGTGTTCTACGACCCCGAACGGGCACGGCTCGCCGAGGGCGTGGAGCCGTCGGCCTTCTTCGTGCGGCTGACACGCGACCTGGTGCGCCTCCTGCAGGAGCAGACCAAGGACGGCTATGTCTACCGGACGGATTTGCGGCTCAGGCCCGATCCCGGCGCGACGCAGATCGCGCTCTCGACCGAAGCCGCCTTGATCTACTACGAGAGCTTCGGCCAGAACTGGGAACGGGCGGCGCTGATCAAGGCGCGTATCGCGGCGGGCGACCGCGCCCTCGGCGAGGCCTTTCTCGAGCACCTGTCGCCCTTCGTCTGGCGGCGATATCTGGACTTCGCCGCGGTGGCCGACATCCATGCCATGAAGCGGCGCGTGCACGAGTTCAAGGGCCATGGGGCGATCGCCGTGGGCGGCCACGACATCAAGCTGGGCCGGGGCGGCATCCGCGATATCGAGTTCTTCGCGCAGACGCAGCAATTGATCGCGGGCGGGCGCCATCCGGAGCTGCGCATGCGCGGGACGCTGGAAACCTCGCGGGGCTTGCCGAAGGCGACTGGATCGAAGCCGGCGTGGCGCAGGAGCTCTCGGAAGCTATCTGTTCCTGCGCCGGGTGGAGAACCGCATTCAGATGGTGGGCGATCAGCAGACCCACATTATTCCGGCCGAACAACGCGAACTCGACCGGCTCGCACGGTTGTGCGGTTTCGCCGATACGGACGCGTTCGGCGATGCGCTCCTGGCGCGCTTCCGGTGCGTGGAGAGGCATTACGGTGCCTTGTTCGAGAAGATTCCCCTGCCGCCATCCTCCGTACCCGGACTTGTGTTCGGGGACGAGGCGGATCCGGAAACCCGCGCAGCGCTGGAGGATCTCGGTTTCGAAAATCCTCGCGCGGCCATCGAAGCGATCAAGGCCTGGCAGGCGGGCCGCTATCCGGCGACGCGCAGCGCCAAGGCGCGCGAGCGCCTGATCGAATTTCTCCCCCATCTTCTGGAAGCCTTCAGCCGGACGGCGCAGCCCGATCTCGCTTTGTCGACCTTCGACAAGGTCATGGCCAACATGCCGGCGGGTTTGCCGCTCTTCTCGTTGCTGGCGGCCAATCCCAGCCTGTTGCGCCTCGTTGCCGACATCATGGGGACCGCGCCGCGGCTTGCGAAGATCATCGGCCGCCGTCCAAGGCTGCTGGATGCCGTGCTGGATCCCGGCTTCTTCGGAGACACGCCGACCAAGGCGCAGTTGAAAGAGGTCGTCGGCGGCGCGCTTGCGCTCGCCACCCACTATGAGGATGCGCTGGACCGGGCGCGCATCGTCGGACGCGAGCAGAGCTTTCTCATCGGCGTGCGCGTGATCTCCGGGACCATCTCCGCCGGGCAGGCCGGCGAGGCCTATGCCGCGCTCGCCGATACGCTGATCCAGGCCCTGTCCGATCGTGTCAGCGACGAACTGACGGCGCAGCAC
Organism: Methyloceanibacter methanicus; assembly: GCF_001723285.1. Lineage (GTDB taxonomy): Bacteria > Pseudomonadota > Alphaproteobacteria > Rhizobiales > Methyloligellaceae > Methyloceanibacter > Methyloceanibacter methanicus. The sequence goes on from NZ_LPWG01000013.1 coordinate 86,935, forward strand.
GGGCATCTGCCGAACGGCATGGCGGCGGTGCTCGCGATGGGCAAGCTGGGCGGCGAGGAGATGACGGCCGCGTCCGACCTCGATCTCATCACGGTCTACGATTATGCCGGTCAGGACGCGAAGTCCGACGGGGAGCGCAGCCTTCCCGGCCCGCAATACTACACGCGGTTTACGCAACGGCTGATCGCGGCGCTCTCGGCCCAGACGTCGGAGGGCGCGCTCTACGAAGTCGATATGCGGCTCAGGCCATCGGGCAGTCAGGGCCCGGTCGCCACCAAGCTCTCCGGCTTCATCGACTATCAGGAGCGGTCCGCGTGGATCTGGGAGCACCTGGCGCTGACGCGCGCGCGGGTTGTCTCGGGACCCGAGGCCATGCGCGAAGCGATCGAGACGAGCATCCGCTCCGTGCTCACGAGGCCGCGCGACCGGACTGCCGTCGCCGGCGAGGTTCACGAGATGCGCCGCAAGATCGCGGCCGAGAAAGGCACGGAGGACATCTGGGATCTGAAACAGGTTCGGGGCGGAATCGTCGATCTCGAATTCATCGCGCAGTACCTCCAGCTCGTGAACGCGGCAGAGCGGCCCGACGTGCTCGATCAGAACACGGAAGCCGGTCTCACCAAGCTCGCGGAGGCGGGCATCCTCGACCGGGCGGATGCGGAACTGTTGATCCCGGCGGCGCGGCTCTACCAATCGCTCACGCAGATCTTGCGGCTGTGCCTCGAGCAAGGCTTCGATGCCAACGATGCGCCGCAAGCCTTGCGGGAGCTCTTGGCCCGGTCGGCGGACATGCCCGATTTCGCAACGTTGGAGGCAACGCTGAAGGAGACGTTGTCGGGCGTGCACAACGCCTTCAACCGTCTCGTGGCTTGAGTCCCGTTGGACGCTCCGTCAAGCGCTCTGCGCAAGCGGCTCTTCAATGTCGGCGGGGCGGGGCGTGCGAATGGGCAGCGCGCAGGTCACGGTCGTGCCGGAGCCCTCGCGGCTCTTGATCTCGAGCGTGCCCCCGTGCAGTTCGACCAGGGCGCGCGAGATGGCAAGGCCAAGGCCACTGCCCTGATGGCTCTTGGAGAACTGGTTCTCGACCTGCTCGAAGGGACGGCCGAGCTTGGCGATGTGGGCCTGAGCGATGCCGATGCCCGTATCCTTGATGGCGATTTTGAGCTTGCCGTTGGCGCGCGCCAGATGCACGTCGACGCGCCCGCCCTCGCGCGAGAACTTCACCGCGTTGGAGAGCAGGTTGAGGAAGATCTGCTTGAGGTAACGCCGGTCCGCTTCGATGGGGAAGCGCTTCGGGCCGTGGCGCTCGAGCACGATGCCGCGTTCGGCGGCCGTCTGGCTCACGACCTTCATGCTGTCGTCGACGATCTCCGCCACATCCACGTTGCCGAGATCGAGCGTCATGCGGCCGGCTTCGATCTTCGACATATCGAGAATGTCGTTGATCACTTCCAGCAGATAGGCGCCGCTCGAATAGATGTCGCGTGCATATTCCTGATATTTCTCGTGCCCGAGCGGGCCGAACAGCGATTGCTGCATGACCTCGGAGAAGCCGATGATGGCGTTCAGAGGCGTGCGCAGTTCGTGGCTGATATTGGCGAGAAACTCGGACTTGGCCCGGTTCGCCGCTTCCGCGCGATTCTTTTCGAGCGCGTATTTCTCGGCCAGGTCCACGAGCTGTTGCTTCTGGTGTTCGAGCTCGCGCCGCGACAGGCGCAGCTCGGCGACGGAGGCGCGAAGCTGCTGCTCGCTCTCGGCGTTCTTGGTCTGGCTTTCCTTGAGATCGGTGATATCGGTGCCGACGCTCACATAGCCGCCATCGCGCGTGCGGCGCTCGTTGATGTGCAGCCAGCGGCCGTCTTCCAGCTGCGCCTCGTAGGTGCGCGATTGCCGGTCGGCCTTGCCGGCCACGGCGTAGCGCTTGGAGACGATGGGTTCGGACGCCGCCGCGATGACCTCGTCGTAGGAACTGCCGGGCTGCACCATGTCGTCGGCAAGGCCGTGGAACTGCTGGTACTTGCTGTTGCACATGACCAGCTTGTTGTGATTGTCCCACAGCACGAAGGCCTCTGAGATGGTCTCGACCGCATCGCGCAGCCGCGCATTCGCATCGGCGGCGCCCGGGACCGCGTTGGGATCGGCGAGCACGGCCATGCCGGTGAGGTAGGGCTCGCCGGTGCTCACGTCCCGGGTGATGTGGCCGCGCAGGCGGATCGTGACCCAATGCCCATCCGCATGGCGCATGCGGAAGCACTGATCGAACACGCTCATGCCGTCGCGGAGGTGAGCGTCGATTTCGGCACGCAGATCGTCGTCTCGGTGCAGCCTGTTGGCGAGCATGCCGTAAGACACGACCCCGGATGCGGGCTCCAGGCCGAGTAGCGCGTACATCGGCCGGGACCACTCCACGTGACCGCGTGCGAGGTTCCAGCGCCACACGCCGCAGCCGGGCAGGGCCTCGGTGAGCTCGCGCGTAAGCGTGTTGGAGTCCTCCGGGCGCCCGAACGGCGTCAGATACCAGAAGGCTCCCGCGAACAGCATCAGGATCAGCCCGCCGGCGACGAGCAGCGTCACTTCGAGAAGCGTATGGCTTTGCCATCCCGCGAGCGCGCTCGCGACGGGCTGGATGAACGTGAGTTGGGCGTCGGTGCGGGGGACATTGCGCACGGTCACCAAGGCATCGGTGCCGTCGTTCAAGGTCACGCGCATCACGCCGGCATCGGCGCCCATGATCGTCAGGGGCTGACCGGGACCGAGGACCGTGAGGAGATTTCCGCGGAAATCGCTGCCGAACGGGACCCGCGCCTGGATGCCGCCTTCGGCGTCGGACAAAAGGACCACGCGGCCGTCGCGGGCGGCGCTGTAGGGAAGGCTCCGCGCCAGCTCTCCCTGCCAATCGGCGCTGGAGGCGAGGACTTCGCCGCTGAGTTTCAGCGAGGCGACATCGGCGTTCAGGGCGAGCTGCCGCCGCGCCCCCGTCAGGGCCGCGTCCTTCCCGCTACTGATCTGATAGTAGAAGCCCAGGCACGCGACCAGGGCGAAGCAGACCAGGAAAACCGGGACGAGCTGGCGCAACCTCTCCGGCGAGGGGATATGTTGGTCGACGAGCGCGCGGATGTCCTGCCATCGTGGCCCTGCGATGGAATAGATTCCCGCACCTCGCGCAGGACGAGCCCGCGCCATTCGGTCCCCCTTCTTCTCCTAATCATCGTCCCGGAGAAGTTGCCGCATCTCCGAATCGCTTCTGTCCATGGAATCGAGGACTGAAGCTTCTGTCTAGTAAAAACCTGTGGAAATTACGTTAACAAGTCGTTGACAGGAGAAGGCCGATTCTAGGCCGTGCCCAACGTCTTGGTGACGATTTCGTATGCGTCTGTGGACAGTTCCTGGCGGGCGAGGTCCTGAAGGGCGGCTCTTGCGAGGGCTTGCCGTCGCGGTTCCAGGGTTTTCCAGCTTTCGAACGCGCCGAGCAGGCGCGCGGCCACATGCGGGTTGAACCCGTCGATCTTGAGGGCCTGGTCGGCGAGAAAACGGTAGCCCGCGCCGTCGGCCCGGTTGAAGCCGGACGGGTTGGCCATGGCGAAGGACCCGATCAGCGCCCGGACGCGGTTGGGGTTCTTCAGCGAGAACTTCGGATGGCTGAGAAGCTCATGCACGGTCTCGACCGAATCCGGCCGTGCCGCGCGGGCCTGTACCGCGAACCATTTGTCGAGCACGAGCGGATCGTCCTGCCAGCGCGCATAGAAATCCGCGAGGGCCTCGTCGCGGGCGGCCGACGGGATCTGCGACAGGATCGACAGGGCGGTGATCGCGTCCGTCATGTTCGTGGCGTCGCGATAATGGCGCAAGGCGCGGTCCGTGGCTTCGTCGGTTCCGGTGGCGCTCATCAGGTCGAGCGCGGCGTTCCGGAGCGCGCGCAAGCCCGCGCTGTCCGGGTCCGGCGAGAACGCACCGTCCGTGGCCGTGGTGTCATAGATCTCCGACAGCGTGTCCGCCATGGCCGCGCTGACATTGGTGCGTAAGGTGTCGCGCGCCGTCAGGATGGCGTCGGTGTCGACATTGCGCCCGAGTTCGCGTGCGATGTCGGACTCGCTCGGGAGCTTCAGCGTTTCGGCGCGGTAGGTGGGTGCGAGAGTCTCCGTCGCGCAAGGTCGGCTCCAGGCCTTGCGCAAGGCGGCCGGCCTGGGTCGGGCCGACCGGGCCGAGGTCGAGCCCGTCCCGCGCGCCGATGCGATCAGATCGGTGGCGTAGGTCTGCGCCGCCTGCCAGCGATTGAACGGATCGCTGTCGTGGATCATCAAGAACTCGATCTGCTCCGGCTTGAGGCTCGTGGTCACGCGTACGGGCGCCGAGAAATCCCGCAGGATCGACGGGGTCGGCGGGGCGGGGATGTCCTCGAACTCGAACACCTGCTCGCGTTCGGTGACCTCCAGTAGCCCGTCCGGAACCAGCTCGCCCTTGAGCTTGAGCGGCAGTTCGTCGCCATTGGCGCCGATGAGGCCGACTTTCAGCGGGATATGCATCGGCTCCTTGCTGCCTTGACCGGGCGTGGGCGGGACGACCTGGTTCACCCTCAGCCGCGCGGTCTTGGCGTGGGGATCGTAGTCGAGCGAACAGGCGATCTCCGGCGTGCCGGCTTGCGTGTACCAGCGCATGAATTGGGAGAGGTCGCGGCCCGAAGCGTCGGCCATAGCGTTGACGAAGTTCTCGACCGTCGCCGCCTCGCCGTCGTGACGCTCGAAGTAGAGCGCGATGCCGTTGCGGAAGGCGTCCTGCCCGAGAAGCGTCTGCAGCATGCGGCAGAGTTCCGCGCCCTTCTCGTAGACCGTCGCCGTGTAGAAATTGTTGATCTCGATATAGGAGGCAGGACGCACCGGGTGGGAGAGGGGGCCCGCATCCTCCGGGAACTGTCGTGCTTTGAGCAGCCGCGCGGTCAGAATCCGCATGACGGGCCCCATGCGCACGTCGCCCGTGAATTCCTGATCACGGAAGACGGTGAGGCCTTCCTTCAGGCAGAGCTGGAACCAGTCGCGGCAAGTGACGCGGTTGCCCGTCCAGTTGTGGAAATATTCGTGGGCGATCACGCTCTCGATCGAGGTGTAGTCCGCGTCGCTCGCCGTATCGGGCCGCGCGAGTACGAGCTTGTCGTTGAAGATGTTGAGGCCCTTGTTCTCCATCGCGCCCATGTTGAAGTCGGACACGGCGACGATGTTGAACACGTCGAGATCGTATTCGAGACCAAACCGTTCCTCGTCCCAGCGCATGGCGCGCTTCAGCGACTCCATGGCCCAATCGCAACGGTCTTCCTTGCCGGGTTCGACATAGATGCCGAGCGCGACCTCGCGGCCGGACGCGGTCGTGAAGCTGTCGTGGATCGAGGCGAGGTTGCCGCCGACCAGCGCGAACAGGTAGGACGGCTTGGGATGGGGATCGTGCCAGACGGCGTAATGCCGGCCGGTCCCTTCGATCGCGCCGCTCTCGACCGGATTGCCGTTGGACAGGAGCACCGGCGCGGTCTCGCGATCCGCCTCGATGCGAACCGTGTACGTGGCCAGAACGTCCGGGCGGTCGACGAAATAGGTGATGCGGCGAAAGCCCTCCGGCTCGCACTGGGTGCAGTAGGTGCCGTTGGACAGGTACAGCCCCGACAGTTCCGTGTTGGCCTCGGGGTCGCAGAGCGTGACGATGTCGAGGGTGAACGGCCCCACGGGCGGATTGGTGATGGTGAGTTTGCCGGGTGTCACCGTGTAACGGTTGGCCTCGAGATCGTCTCCGTTGAGAGCGATGCTTTCGAGCCTGAGCGCGTCGCCGTCCAGAACCAGCGGCGTTCCGGCCACCGTGCTGGAATTGGGCTCGATCGAAAGCAGCGAGGCGATACGGGCGCCTTTCGGCGCAAGCGTCACGTCGAGCGAGACGTCCTTGATGAGATAGTCCGGCGGCGCATAGTCCTTGAGGAACTTCGTGCTTCGGCTCTCGTCGTTCATCCTTGGGGTCTCCGGTTACAGTTCAACACGGCGCAGGCGTAACGCGTTCCCCACGACGGAAACGGACGACAGACTCATCGCGGCTGCGGCGATCATCGGCGATAGCATAATTCCGGCGACAGGGTAGACCACACCGGCCGCCAGGGGCACGCCAATCGCATTGTAGAAGAATGCGAAGAAGAGATTCTGCTTGATATTGGCCATGGTCGCGCGGGCAAGTTTCACCCCGCGCACCACGCCGCGGAGATCGCTCTTGAGCAGGGTCATGTCCGCGCTCTCGACGGCGACGTCGGCGCCCGTCCCCATGGCGATCCCCACATCGGCCTTGGCCAGCGCCGGTGCGTCGTTGATCCCGTCTCCTGCCATGGCCACGACGGCGCCGGATTTCTCCAGCTCCTCCACCAATTCGAGCTTTTCGCCGGGGGTGAGCCCCGCATGAACCTCGTCGACACCGAGCTGGTCCGCCACGGACCTCGCCGTCGTGACGTTGTCGCCCGTCGCCATCACGAGGCGCAGGCCGAGACCGTGCAGGGCGGCGACCGTCTCCTTGGCGCTCTCGCGGATCGGGTCGGTGACGGCGAGGATACCCGCGAGCCGGTTGTCGACGGCCAGATACACCACGGTCTTGCCCTCCTTGCGCAGGCGCGTGACCGTGTCCTCGACGCTGAGAATGTTGATGCGGTGGTCGTCCATCAACTGGGCGTTGCCGAGCCGCACCGCGTGTCCGCCTATGGTGCCGCCCACGCGCCCGACGACGCCCTTGCCGGTCACGGCCTCGAAGTCGCGCGCCTTCTCGACTTTGACGCTTCGGTCCTCGGCGCCCTTCAGGATCGCGGCCGCGAGCGGATGCTCGCTGCCGGCCTCGAGCGCCGCGGCAAATCCGAGAACCTTGGTCTTGGTGTAGCCGTTCGCCGCTTCGACGTCGGTCAGCGTGGGCTTGCCCTCGGTCAGCGTGCCGGTCTTGTCCACGACGAGGGTGTCGACCTTGGCGAGGCGCTCCAGGGCTGCCGCGTTGCGGATGAGGACCCCGGCCTGAGCGCCGCGGCCCGTTGCGACCATGATCGAGATCGGTGTCGCGAGCCCCAGCGCGCACGGGCAGGCGATGATCAGGACGCTGACCGCGGCGACCAGGGCATAGGCGAGCGGGGGCGCGGGTCCGACAAGGAGCCACACGACGAAGGCGACGACGGCGACGGCGATCACGGCCGGGACGAAGTAGCCGGCGACGGCATCGGCCAGGCGCTGGATCGGCGCGCGAGAGCGCTGGGCCTCGGCGACCATATGCACGACCTGGGACAGGGTCGTCTCGGCGCCGGTCCGGTCCACGCGCATGTCGAAGCTGCCCGTGCCATTCAAGGTCCCGCCGGTGACCGTATCGTTCGCCGTCTTGGCGACGGGAACCGGCTCGCCGGTCAGCATGGATTCGTCGACCTGGCTGCGGCCGTCGATCACGGTGCCGTCGATGGGCACCTGGTCGCCGGGCCGGACGCGGAGGACGTCGCCAACCTGCACTTCGGCGAGCGGAACGGTTTCGGTCTCGCCGCCGTCGCGGACGCGCAAGGCGGTCTTGGGGGCGAGGTCGAGCAGGGCGCGGATGGCGCCGCCCGTCTTCTCGCGGGCGCGCAGCTCCAACACCTGACCCAGCAGCACCAGCGCGACGATGACGGCGGCGGCCTCGAAATAGACCGGCACCAGCCCGTGCGCGTCCCGCATGCTTTCCGGGAACAGGCTTGGCGCGAACGTGCCGACCACGCTGTAGAGATACGCCGCGCCCGTGCCGAGGCCGATCAGCGTGAACATGTTCAGGTGACCGGTGCGCAAGGACTGCATGCCGCGTACGAAGAACGGCCAGCCGCACCACAGAACGACGGGGGTGGCCAGTGCGAACAGCAGCCATTGTTTGGCGGGCGGCGACAGGAATGGCAACAGGTCCAGCCCGAAGAGATGTCCGCTCATCTCGATCGCGGCCACGACAAGCGCGAGCGGGGCCGCAACCCAAAGGCGCCGGGTGAAGTCGATCAGCTCTTCGTTGGGCGCATCTTCCGCGGGAATCCCCATGGGCTCCAGCGCCATGCCGCAAATGGGACAGGCGCCCGGGCCCTCCTGGACGACCTCCGGATGCATGGGGCAGGTGTAGAGCGTGCCGGGCGGGGCCGGCTCCGGCGCGCCGTTCAGATAGCGCTCGGGATCCGCAGTGAACTTCTCCCGGCAACCGTTCGAGCAGAAGTGATATGTTGTGCCGTCATGCTCGGCGCTGGGCTTGCCGGCCTGGAGGTCGACCGTCATGCCGCACACGGGGTCGACGGCGGTCTCGGCGGGTTGGGGGGGTGTGTCAGTCATGCTTTCAAGATCGTGATCGCGTTAGGCTCATATACTCGTTCACGAGCGTCCGTGCATCTGCTAGGCGGAAAGGGGACGCGCGTCATGCTGACCCTACTGGGGTGATGGGGGACCGTTCAGCTTGAGAACAGTTGCATGGGAATTGTGCATCGCCTTGGCGGCGGTGGTCGGCGTCGGCGCAGGATATCTGCTCTCGGAGGGAAGCACCACGGCGGGCTACCCCTCCAACCTGGCAGATGAGCTTGCCAAGTTAAAGCCGGGACCCGAGACCGATCTGATCCGCTATGGCCGGGATCTGGTCGAGGATACGCCGCGCCTGATCGGCAGGAGCGCGCTCAATCCCGCCATGGCCTATGGCGGCAACGATCTGTCCTGCCAGAGCTGCCATTTGAACAGCGGCCTCAAGCCCTACGCGGGCCCTTTGTCTCGACGGCCGCGACGTTTCCGATGCTGGTGGACAACAAGGCCGTCACGCTGCCCGACCGCATCAATTCGTGCATCCGGCTCGGCCTGAACGGAAAGCCGCTGCCCGAAGACAGCCGCGAGATGACGGCCTTGATCGCCTATCTCGAATTCGTGGGCAAGGACGTGCCCGAGGGCGTGCGGCTGCCGGGCTCGGGGCTGCTGCCGGTCGCGCTGCCGGGCGAGGTGCCAAGCGCCCGGCGCGGCGCGGACGTCTATGCGCAACACTGCGTGAGCTGTCATGGTGAGGACGGGCAGGGCGCGCCGAGGCTTCCGCCGGAAGTGGGCTATTACGTTCCGCCGCTTTGGGGGCCTGACAGTTTCAACGGCGGTGCGGGCATGGGCCAGATCGCCTATGCCGCCGCGTATATCCGCGCCAACATGCCCGTGGGCGTCGACTACAAGAACCCGCTCCTGAGCGTGCAGGACGCCTGGGACGTCGCCGCCTATATGATCGCCCATCCCCGGCCGATCGCGCCCGCGAACCCGCCCGTCGTGCCGATGGTGATCGAAGATCTGCCGATCGAGCCCCCGCCGGACGCAGAAGCCGCGCTGCCGGGCCAAGAACTCACGCCGGATTTGACGACCCAGCCGGGTGGCCGCGCGCCCTAGCGCGGTGCCCCGCGGTGCGGTGTCGCAGGCGCCATCGGACCCGCGGACAATCCTTGCATTGGCTCTTAGTTCGAATATTCTCGATATATGGATTTCAATCAGAGTCTCGTCGCGCTCTCGGCTCTCGGTCAGGAGACGCGATTGCACGTGTTCCGCCTCCTGATCAAGGCCGGCCCTCAAGGGTTGCAGGCCGGGGAGATCAGCGACGCGCTGAATGTGCGGCAGAACACGATGTCGGCCAATCTCAGCGTCCTGATGCGGGCGGGCCTCATCCGCAATACGCGCGAGGGCCGGACGATCCGGTATTTTGCCGACTTCGACGGGATCCGGGGCCTTCTCGAGTTCCTGATGGAGGATTGCTGCGGGGGCAATGCGGATCTGTGCAAATCCGTCCTGGACGAGATCGCGTGCGACTGTTGGGAGCGCGTTCCGTGACCGCCATTATCTATCACAACCCGGACTGCGGCACGTCCCGCAACACGTTGAAGATGATCGAGGCCTCTGGCGAAGAGGTTGAGGTGATCGCGTATCTGGACACGGGCTGGACCCGGCCGCAGCTGCTCGCGCTGTTTGCCGGCGCCTCGCTGACGCCGCGTACGGCCTTGCGCGTCAGCAAGTCTCCGGCCGAGGAACTCGGCCTGACGGATCCTACGGTGTCCGACGAGGACCTGCTGGAGGCCATGATCGCGCATCCGATCCTGGTCAACCGCCCCATCGTCGTGACGCCCAAAGGCATTCGTCTGTGCCGTCCGAGCGAAACCGTTCTCGAGCTCCTGGAGAATCCGCATTTCGGCGTTTTCACCAAAGAGGATGGCGAGCGGATCGATACGGGAAGGGCCTGAGCTTTGACGAAGAAGGCCAACGGGCAAGACTTGCCCAACCAAGACTTGCCCAACCAAGACTTGCCCAACCACGACCTGCCCAACGTCGACCTGCCCAACGTCGATTTCACGCAGATGCAGCCGGTCGACGCGGACTACTATGCCGGCGCCGACGATCCGGGGCACCCGCCGCGCATCCTCCTGCTCTACGGTTCGCTGCGGCCACGCTCGTTTTCGAAGCTCGTGGCCCTCGAAGCCGAACGCCTCCTGAAGTGGCACGGCTGCGAAACCCGCATGTTCGATCCGCGCGGGTTGCCGCTGCCGGACTCGGAGGACATCGATCATCCGAAAGTTCAGGAGCTGAGGGAGCTCGCCGCGTGGTCCGAAGGGATGGTCTGGGTCTCGCCGGAACGCCACGGGGCCATGACCGGCATCATGAAGGCGCAGATCGACTGGATTCCGCTCGCGCTGGGGGCCGTGCGCCCGACGCAAGGCAAGACGCTTGCCGTGATGCAAGTCTGCGGCGGCTCGCAGAGCTTCAACACGGTCAACCAGATGCGCGTGCTCGGGCGCTGGATGCGCATGGTCACGATTCCGAACCAGTCGTCCGTGGCGAAGGCGTTCCTGGAGTTCGACGACAACGACCGCATGAAGCCGTCGGCCTATTACAACAGGATCGTCGACGTGATCGAGGAACTGGTGAAGTTCACCTATCTGGTGCGCGGGCGCGCGGGGCCGCTCGTCGATCGGTATTCGGAACGGGTCGAAAGCGCCGAGGCGTTGTCAAAGCGGGTCAATCAGCGCAGTCTTTAAGACGTTCTTCGTAAGGACGTGCTTTGTAACGACTTGCGCATATTCCCTCGCAACGGCCAATTGCTGCCTTGCGATTGCCGCACTGCATCACCACGTTTCGGACTTGTCATCAGTCAGTGAGCCTAAGTCGTTGAAACCAGACTCGCATCGTTTCTGCGTCGCACCGATGATGGAGTGGACCGACCGTCATTGCCGCGCATTCTTGCGGCTGATCTCCGCGCGCGCGTTTCTCTACACCGAGATGGTGACGGCCGATGCCGTTCTTCACGGCGATCGCCTGCGCGTGCTCGGCTTCAATGCGGTCGAGCATCCCGTCGGACTCCAGCTGGGCGGCAGCGATCCGGCCGGGCTCGCCGAGGCCGCGCGTATCGGCGCCGACTGGGGGTACGACGAGATCAACCTGAATGTCGGCTGCCCGTCGGACCGCGTGCAGTCCGGCCGCTTCGGTGCCTGTCTCATGGACGAGCCTGCGCTGGTCGCCGAGTGCATCCACGCGATGGCGGAAGCGGTTCGCGTGCCCGTGACCGTCAAATGCCGGATCGGCATCGACGATCAGGATACGGAAGAAAGTCTCGATCGATTCATCGACACGGTCGCCGATGCCGGTTGCACGATGTTCATCGTCCACGCCCGCAAGGCCTGGCTCGACGGCCTGAGCCCCAAGGAAAACCGGGACGTCCCGCCTTTGGATTACGATCGCGTGCATCGCCTGAAGACGCGGCGCAGCGATCTCGCCATCATCATCAATGGCGGTCTCACGTCGCTGGCGAACGCGGCGCCGCATCTCGTTCATGTGGACGGCGTGATGCTGGGCCGGGCGGCCTATGCCGACCCGTATCTCTTGGCGGAGGTGGACCGGACCCTCTACGGGGAGGCCGAGCCGCCGCTCTCACGCCTCGCCGTGCTCGACCGGTTCATCGATTACGTTCAGGGCGAACGCGATCGCGGCGTTCGGCTGAATGCCATGACCCGCCATGTGCTGGGTCTGTTTCACGGTCAGCCGCGTGCCCGTGCGTTCCGGCGCCATATCGCCGAACACGCGCACCTTCCCGGCGCGGGCATCGAGGTGCTTCGGCGGGCCCGCGATATCGTCAGTGGCGATGCCCCGGCCGCGGACGCGGCGGAGAAGAGATCCGCCGCCGCTTAGGACCGCGTCCTGTGCGTTGTGCCGCCCGCGTAACACGGGATTTTCAAGGTTTCCGCTCCCGCGCCTAGAGGTCGCCCGTCTTCGCGTCTTGCACCTTGTCGTCTCGCTGCGTATCCGCGGGATCGCGTTGCGTGCGCCATAGCGAGTAGAGGATGCCGCCCGCGATCAGGGCCACGGTCACGCTGAGCGAAACCGTTGAGGGAAACTTCTCCCATCCCGCCAAATCCGCAACGAAGATCTTGGAGCCGATGAACACCAGGATCATGGCCAGGGCGGGCTTCAGGTAGACGAAACGGTCGATGACGGCCGCAAGCGCGAAATAGAGCGCGCGTAAGCCAAGGATGGCGAAGATATTGGACGTGTAGACGACAAACGTATCGGTGGTGATCGCGAAGATGGCCGGGATACTGTCGAGGGCGAAGATCACGTCGACGATCTCGATCAGGATCATGGCGACGAACAACGGCGTCACCCAGGTTACGATCGCGCCTGTCTTCGTGTCGGGCTCGCGGACGAAGAAGCGTTGCTCGCGCAGCTTGGGCGTGATGCGCAAGAAGCGCCGCATGAGCTTCAGCGCGGGGTTGTCCTTGATGTCCGGCTCGTCGTCGCCGGGAAGCAGCATCTTGATCCCGGTAAAGATCAGCAGCAGCGCGAAGATGTACAGAACCCAGTGGAAGCTTGCGACCAGCCACGCGCCGATGCCGATGACAATGCCGCGCAACACGATGACCCCGAGAATGCCGTAGAACAGCACGCGATGCTGATAGAGTCGGGGGATGCCGAAATAGGTGAAGATCAGTGACATGACGAAGATGTTGTCCATGGACAACGTCTTCTCCACGAGGAAACCGGTGAGATATTCTTTGCCGCTGGTGGGGCCCGCATAGACCCAAACCCAGGCGCCGAAGGCGAGACCGATCGTGATTGTAAAAGGCGCTGAGGACGAGGCTTTCCTTGACCCCGATCTCGCGGGCCTGCGGTGAAAAAGCCCCAGGTCGAGGGCGAGTAGAATGACCACGATGGCCATGAAAATACCCCACATCCATAGGGGCGTGCCCATGACCAGGGTGTCGGTAAACTCCATCAAGAAAAACTCCGGAAAGTCGGGATAGTAGCGCCTCTAGGCGACAGGCTGTGCCTGTGTCTTAGCATGGTTGGCGCCAAATTCATCCGTTACGATATTCCGGATTAATACGGCAAGATTGTCGAAATTGTGCTGCGCGTTTTTGGTCTTCCGCCAGAGCATGCCGATGGTCCGGCTGAGGCCGCGGTTGCCGATGTCGTAGGTCTTGAAGCGCGGGTCCTTGCTGACGACGCTGCGCGCGTAAAGCCCCGGCATCAAGCTCACGCCAAGACCCGTGGCCATCATTTCGCGCAAGGTGTCGAGGCTGGTGCCTTCGTAGTCGTAGCGGAGGTTGGCGCCGCACTCGGCCGCGAGATTGACAACGATATCGCGGAGTTGGTGCCCAGGTCCGAGCGCCAACAGGTCGACGCCCTCGAGGTCCGCCGCCGTGATGCTGGGCTTGTTCGCCAGCTCATGGTCGACCGGGACGGCGAGATAAAGCGGCTCGTCGAAGAGGACGGCCTCCTTGAGACCGCTCTGGGTCACGGGGAGAGGGGCGATGACCACATCGTGCAGGCCCTCGGCCAGTTCGCGGGGCAGAGCATGCGGGAGTTCCTCACGCACGTAGAGCTTGAGTTTGGGATAGGTGGCGTGGAGGCTGGGCGCCACACGCGGGAGCAGGTAGGGGCCGATCGTGGGCGGAAGGCCGAGCCGGACCACACCGGCGATGCCCGCGCCGAGCTGGCCCGTGATGTCGACGATGCGCTGGGCGTCGCGCAGCATGCGCCGCGCGATCTCGACGACTTCGAAGCCAAGCGGAGTCACGACGACGTTGGAGCGGGAGCGTTCGACGAGCTGAACACCGAGGCGTTGCTCCAGTGTCCGCAACTGCTCGCTTAAGGTCGGCTGTGTGACATTGACCCTCTCGGCGGCCCGTCCGAAATGACGGTTGTCGGCCACGGCCACCAAATATTCCAATTGCCTCAATGTCGGCATGGCGTTTCCCCATTCCATACGCGGATGTAGGGTACCGTTTTTTCTATGGAACGATCATCGAAAATTCCTATCAGCGTTATGGATTTTTCCTCTCGAAGGCCTGCCGCGCCATCGAAGACGGGCGACGCCGCGTCCCGGGAGCCATCCAGCCGCCGTTGCCGTCATAGGGATGACATGGCCGCGGGCGCTCCCATGGCCGCGGATGCTCCCATGGCCGCGGGCGCTCCGTGGACCGCGATGCTCCGATCGTCAGGACCGACATCCCTGCCGCAACGGCAGACTTATGCTTCGGATGGCTTCCGGCTTCGCGCGGCGCTTGTCGGGATGGCTTAGCTGGTACGGCGGGACGGCTGGGTCTTGTCGAGCAGATACTGCATGAAGCCCGGCAGGTCGAAGAAGCGCGCCGTGCGCTGCTTATATTCTTCGTAGGTCGCGCCGTAGCGGTCTTCGAGCCATTGCTCCTCGGTCAGCGCCATCAGCACGTACACGCAGCTCGCCGAGAAGGCCAACGGGATCGTGAGCCACGAGTCGGCCATGATGACGGTGCCGATCAGCCCCAGGATCGACGAGGCATATTGCGGGTTCCGGCTGAAGCGGTAAAGGCCGTGGCTCACCAAGCCGTCGGCCCCGCAATAGGTGTTGCCGAGGCCGAGGTTGAAATAGCCGAAGACCGTAATGCCGAAGCCAACAAGGAACAGCGGAAGGCCAATGATCAGTCGACTGAGGTCGATGAGGCCAGCGCTATTCCAATCCAAAATCGCGATGACGAAGGTCAGCACCATGCCGGCGCGGAACAACGTCCAGAAGGTGACACTCTGCCAGGTTCCCGGCCCAGGCGTCGGCCAGATCCGGAAGGGCGGGAAGAAGAGGGTCCTCAGCATCAGAGCGTTCAGCGTGATGCCGACGATCAGACCCACTACGAAAACGGCGTGTGTGTAGGTGAAATCAATCATGACAAGCGCGGAACAGACCAGACTCGGATTGCAAATTTGCGACAGTACGCTAACGGTTTTGTTGCGTTGTCGCGCGACGGTTTTCTAGATCTTCTGGTTATATTCGCCCACTTCGGGCTGTTTGGCGAGTTCCTTGTCGATCTCGGCGAAGATCGCGCGCATGTTGGCCTCCGACGTGGGGCTCTCGACCACGACCACCAGTTCCGGCTTGTTCGAGGACGCGCGCACCAGGCCCCAGGTCCCATCCTCCAGGACGATGCGAATCCCGTTCACGGTGATCAGTTCACGGATTTTCTGACCGGCCAGCGTCTCGCCGCGCTCCGCAGCCCCTTCGAAGTGTTTCACGATCCGGTCGACCACGCCGTATTTGGTCTCGTCCTCGCAATGGGGCGACATGGTGGGGGATTGCCAGGTCTTCGGCAGCGCGTCCTTGAGTTCGGCGAGTGTCTTGCCCGGGTTCCGCTCGAGCATGTCAAGCACCGCGATGGCCGAGACGAGGCCGTCGTCATAGCCCCGGCCGATCGGCTTGTTGAAGAAGAAGTGCCCGGATTTCTCGAAGCCCACCAGCGCGCCGTGCTCGTGGCTGTAGCGCTTGATGTAGGAGTGCCCCGTCTTCCAATAGGCCGTCTCGGCGCCGTTCTGGATGAGCACCGGATCCGTTTTGAACAGGCCGGTGGACTTCACGTCCACGACGAAATGGGCGTTGGGGTGAAGGGCCGAGATGTCCCGCGCGAGCATCACGCCGACCTTGTCGGCGAAGATCGCTTCGCCCGTATTGTCGACCACGCCGCAACGATCACCGTCCCCGTCGAAGACGAGGGCCAGATCGGCCTTGTGCTCCAGGACCGCATCGCGCGTGGCGTTCAGCATGGCGAGGTCTTCCGGATTGGGATTGTGTGCCGGAAAGCTGTGATCGAGGGTGCAGTTCAGCGGGACGACATCGCAGCCAAGCTCGGCAAGCACGTGCGGCGCGAACGCGGCCGCCGTGCCGTTGCCGCAGGACACGACCACCTTCATCTTGCGCTCGTATTTCGGATGCTGCAGCAGGTCCGCCATATACCGCTCCGGCAAATCCGGGACGTAGATGTAGCTGCCGCCGCCCCCGTTGTGGCTGAAGTCCGCGTTCATCACGATCTCTTTCAGCCGGCTCATGTCTTCGGGCGCGAAGGTCAGCGGACGGTCGATGCCCATCTTGATGCCCGTCCAGCCATTGTCGTTGTGGCTCGCCGTGACCATCGCCACACCTTCCACGTCGAGCTCGAACTGGGCGAAATAGGCCATGGGCGAGAGGGCGAGACCGATGTCGTGGACTTCCGCGCCGCCCGCCAGCAGGCCGGTCATGAGCGCGGATTTGATGGCCGAGGAATAGGAGCGGAAGTCGTGCCCGACAACGATCCGCAAAGGTACGCCGCGTTCGCGCATCAGCGTCGTGAGCCCCATGCCGACCGCTTCCATGCCGAGAAGGTTGATCTCGTCCGGGAACAGCCAGCGGGCGTCGTATTCGCGAAACCCGGTGGCTTTCACGAGGGGAAGGCGCTCGAACGCGGCGGTGTTGGGAACGAGATCCTGGCGGGGCTTCGGGAACATTCTGTCTCCTTGGGAATGGCGGGCAGGCATGGCGGCCCGGAGGAAAGGCCGGATTGGGAAAGGCCATAGCAGATTTACCCTCGCGTTCACTAGCCCTGTCCGCGCGACGGGTGCGAAGGTGCCGATTGGATGGCGCCTATTGGATCAGGATCAGCTCGTCGCCGCGGAGGTTGAAGCTGTCGAGACGGCCGAGAAAGCTCATGCCGAGGAGATTGACGTCGAGCGCGCCCTTCTCGGCGATGGCTGCCTGGACGTTGCGGAGCGTGATGCTGCCCACGCGGACGCGCGACAAGATCACGGGCGCGACCCTGGCGGTACCGTTGGCCGTGGCCACCCGCGCGCTGAAGTCGAGCGTGGCGGGCGACAGGCCGGCCCGCCGCGCGTCCTCGTAGGTGAGGGCAATGACCGAGGCGCCGGTATCGGCCATGAAGGTCAGCGGGCGACCGTCCACGTCGCCCGTGAAAACGAAATGGCCGCGCTTGTCGGCCTTGAGGCGCACTTCGCCGGAAAAGCCCGGTTTCGCGTTCGGCTCAGGCCTGGTTTGCGAGGCAAAGACGAGCGGCGCATCGCCCTCGGACGGAACGACTAAGCTTTTGATATCGTTATAGAAGTATGCGCATACCGAGAGCGCCGCGCCGACCAGGATCCACTGCGCCGCCTCTTGGAGCAAATGTCTGTTCGCCGACCGCAACACGCGCCTCGCCGTCTCGAGTGTCCGGTTTCGGGGGCTGCCTGCGGCTTTGGTCAGCCGCGCAAGGTCAGAAAGTCCCCGGAGAACTCATAGGAGCGCAGGCGGCTTAAGAAACTCATACCAAGCAGGCTCTGGGACAGCGCCCCGGGCTGGGCGATGAGGGCCTCGACGCGGGTGCGGTCCAGCGGGCCGATGGCGACGTCCTCCAGCCAGATGCGCGCCGCCATGGTGCGGCCGTTGGCGGTCAGCACGGGCACGCGAAAGGTCATCTCGTCCACGTCGATCCCGGCGGCTTGTGCATCCTCCGGGGTCAGAACGATGGAGGAGGCGCCCGTATCCACAATCATGGACACCGGCATGCCGTTGACCTCGACCTTGGCGGTGAAATGGCCGTTCAACCGCTTGCGGATCTTGACCTCGGTCAGGCCACCCGCGCTCGTCTCGACCGTCATGGCGGTGCCGGGGAGGAGTTCGCCGAGACCCGCGTCGCGATCGGCGTCAGTTCCTCTTTGTAGGCATAGAGCGTGACCAGGCCGAGACCGAGCGCGAGCCAGGTCACCGCGTCCCGCACGATGGTCGCCGCTCCGCCGCCGTAATGGCTGAGCAGGCCGCTGGCCAGGTAGACCAGGAGCGCCAGCAGGAACGCGCCGTAGCCGAACGTCGTGACGTCGAGGCCCGCGATCATCCCCGAGTCGTTGCTGACCAGCATCATGCCGCCAAGCGCGAGGATGAACAGGGCGACCCACGTGGTCATGACGCGGCCTCGCTGGGTGCGGCTTCTTCTTCCAGCCGCTTCAGTCGCTCGGGCAGCGTGTCCATGATCGCCCGCCGCTCGGCGGGTGTCATGCCGGCCCAGCCGGCGATTTCGTCGCCGCTGCGGCCGCAGCCGATACAAAGCCCCGACTGAGGGTCGAGCATGCAGATATTGACGCAAGGCGTTTCCAAGCGGTCCTCGCCTGATAAGGGTCTGAACTCTCTATGTAGTCTGTGGGAAGACGCAGGGCAATCGGCGGAGGGTCGGCCGGGGCCCTGCAGGTCCTAGCTCGCGCGCTTGTGGGCGTCGGGCTGTCCGCCCTCGTCGGGTGCGGGTTCGCCGGGTTCGGTGAGCCTCGGCAGCGCCTCCATGATGCGGCTCGGCGGCAGGGTGACCGTCACTTCGGTGCCGTAGCGCAGCTTGCTCTTGAGCTCGAAACTGCCGCCATGCAGCTCGATCAAGCCCTTGGTGATGGGCAGACCGAGCCCGGTTCCGCCCTCGGCGGTCTGGTGCGCGAGCGAGCCCTGACCGAAACTCCGCAAGACGCGGGGGATCTCGTCGTCGGGAATGCCCGGCCCCGTGTCCTTGACGCTGAGCGCCAGGCCGCCGGCCTTCGTCCGCGCGACCTTGAGCGTGACGGTCCCGTTCGATGGCGTGAACTTGATGGCATTGGAGAGGAGGTTGAGGCAGACCTGCCGCAAGGCCCGTTCGTCCGCCCACGCTTTCGGCAAGCCCTCCTCGAGGCTGGGTGATCTTGAGGCCCTTGTTGTCGGCGCGCACCCGCATGAGCCGGTGGCATTCCTCGGCGATCTCCGTGAGCGAGACGGGCGTCTCGTTGAGCTCGTAGCGCCCGGCTTCGATCCGGCTGATATCGAGGATCTCGTCGATCAGGGTGAGAAGGTGCTGGCCGCTCTCGTGAATGTCGTTCGCATATTCCTTGTAGGTCGGATTGGCGTGGGGGCCGAAGGCCTCGTCCCGCATGATCTCGGAGAATCCCAGGATCGCATTGAGCGGCGTGCGCAATTCGTGGCTCATGGTCGCCAGGAACCGCGACTTGGCGAGGTTGGCTTCTTCGGCGCGCAAACGCGCCTCGTCGGAGATGGCCTTCGACTGTTCGAGTTCGCCGATCAGAGCGTCCTTCTCGGCGCGAAACTCGAGCATGGACACGACGGTGCTGTTGAAGCCGTTCATCAGCCAGATGAAGTAGAGGTGGACGGCGACGGCCATGGCGGCCATGGCCCAGTAGAACGGATCGTTGAGCAGCGCGAAGCGGATGACGATCGCCGCCGTCATGGGCAGCGTGCCCGCGTAGACGATCGGCATGACGGTCGAGGCGAACAGCATGCGCATCGAGATCACGACCAGCACGGCCGCGAAGATGAACGTATAACCGGCGACGCCTTCCGTCAGTGGACTGATGAAGACCACCGACGCCCAGGTCACGCCGTAGAGGAATTCAGCCGCCGTGATCTTGGCGCGCCAAGTCGCGACATTCACCTCGTCGCGGGGCTGCTTGGCGAACTGCTTGCAGATGCCGACCAGGATGCCCTTGGTGACGAAGATGCAGCACAACCACAGCAGCAATTCGTCGACCGGGGACCAGAACATCGCGCCCACGGCGACGACGACGGCGAGGAGCGGGGTGGTGATCGCGGCCGAGAGCTCGTTCTTCACGAACATCATCAGCAGTTCGTAGTCGAACTCCAATCCGCCGGAGGACTTGTAGGTGAGCTTCTCGCGGGCTTCCTGAACGCTGCGGAAGGCGCGCCGCTTCTGCCCGCTCACCGAGCTGGAGGCGGCCACGGGGGCCTCGGCTGACGCACCACTCACCATCACTTATGAAACCCGCAACCCGACCGCAGACGACAACACACGCGGGACGGCGTGGACAGCCGATTGCGGCCAGCCCGCCCCCCGAACTTAGGCTTAACAAGAAGTATCCGGCCAAAGTCCTAACGAGGCGTTTACCCACGCCCCGAGCTGGCACCGGTCTTGACGTATGTGATCGAGAAACCACATGAATTCGATACCCGAGATTCGGGCAGGGGGGATGAAATGGAAGAACAATGCAACTGACCGTTGTCGGGTGCGGCGATGCGTTCGGGGCCGGAAACCGCCTTCAAACCGCGTATTTTGTCAAATCGAAAGCGTCGACGTTCCTGATCGACTGCGGGGCGACAACGCTGATCGGCCTGCAGAGGCTGGGCCTGTCGCCGAACGATATCGACACGGTGTTCGTGTCGCATCTGCACGGGGACCACATTGGCGGTCTGCCGTGGCTGCTGATCCACGCCAAATATATCGGCCTGCGGACGCGGCCCTTGGTCGTGGTGGGGCCGGAAACGATCGAGGAACGTTTCGTGACGCTGACCGAGGCCGTCTATCCTGGCACGCTGGACAGCGGCATCAATTTCGATCTCGTTTTCGTGGAGCATGAGAAGCGGGTGCCGCGCGAGCAGGACGGCGTCACGGTCACGCCCTTCGAGGTGTACCACCCGTCCGGCGCGCCGCCCTATGCGATGCGCTTCGACATCGAGGGCAAGGTCCTCTCCTTCACCGGCGATACCGGCTGGGTGGATGTCCTGCCCGAGGTCTCGCGGGACGCCGATCTCTTCATCTCCGAGTGCTTCCAGTACGACCACGCAATGCCGATGCATCTCGACTACAAGACCATCGATGCGAATTACGAGCGCTTTGCGGCCAAGCGGGTCTTGTTGACCCATATGGGCCAGGAGATGCTCGATGCGCGTTCGGAAGTGGATCTCACGCGCTATGCGCTTGCCGAAGACGGTATGATCATCGATCTCTGATCGATGCGGCCTCTTGGCTGCGGTGGCCCAGGTGCCCGATGCCCGAATTGACCGCGATTGTGCGTGCCATCCGGCGTTGCCGCGTTTGCGTGACGGCGCCGCGCGGCCAGCCGCTGCCCCATGAGCCGCGTCCGGTGCTGCGCGCGAGCGCGACGGCGCGCCTTGCGATCTGCGGTCAGGCGCCGGGGACGCGCGTGCACCGGTCGGGCAGGCCCTTTTCCGACCCATCGGGCGACCGGCTGCGATCCTGGCTGAACATGCCGGCCGACTTGTTCTACGACGAGGCGCGCGTCGCCATCGTTCCCATGGGGTTCTGCTTTCCGGGACACGATGCGAAAGGGGGCGATCTGCCGCCACGGCGCGAGTGCGCCGCTCAATGGCATCGCGATCTGTTCGCCGCGATGCCGCAGGTCGAACTCGTCCTGGCGGTCGGCGCCTATGCGCAGGCCTTTCATCTGGGCGCGGCGCGCGGCAAGACCTTGCAGGAGACGATGCTGAACTGGCGGGCGCATCTCGAGGCGCCCCGGTCCCCGCGGGTGTTCCCGCTGCCGCACCCGTCCTGGCGCAACAATGCCTGGCTCAAGAAGAACCCCTGGTTCGAGGTGGAGCTGCTTCCGGCGCTGCGCCGCGAGGTCGGCAAAGTCTTGTGAGCCGGCTTGCGGGGCGTGGAACAATAATCTACCTTCACCATCCAATCAGCCGATATTTAGAACGAGGTTTCTTCTGCGGCTGCGTTTCTTCAAAATTTTGTCGGATGGTTTGGATGCTGGATCGGATGGACCGTAAGATCCTGGAAATCTTGCAGGAGGACTGCACCTTGCCGGTCGCCGAGATCGGCAAGCGGATCGGCCTGTCCACGACCCCGTGCTGGCGGCGCATCCAGAAGCTCGAAGAGCAGGGTGTGATCGAACGGCGTGTGGCGCTGCTCGACCCCAAGCTGGTCAATGCCGGGGTGACGGTTTTCGTCTCCATTACGACCAGCAACCACACCAAGGAGTGGCTCGAGCGCTTTCACGCGGCGCTCGCGGATTTCCCGGAGGTGGTCGAGTTCTACCGCATGAGCGGCCAGATCGATTATCTGCTGCGCGTGGTGGTGCCGGACATCGAACGCTACGACGCGTTCTATAAGCGGCTTATCGCCAAGATCGAACTCTCCGACGTGAGCTCGGCCTTCGCCATGGAGCAGATCAAGTTCACGACATCCTTGCCGCTCGGCTACGCCGCCGAGGAGAAGCGCGCTTAAGCGCCGCTAGCGCTTCGGCCGGTCGCGGTTCAGCCGGGCGATGAGGCTCGACGTATCCCAGCGCCGACCGCCCATCTCCTGAACTTCGGCATAGAACTGATCGACCAGCGCGGTCACGGGCAGGCTCGCGCCGTTGCGGCGCGCCTCGTCGAAACAGATGCCGAAGTCTTTGCGCACCCAATCGACGGCGAAGCCGTAATCGAACTTGCCGGCGATCATGGTCTCCCAGCGATTGTCCATCTGCCAGGACTGCGCGGCGCCCTTGGAAAGGGTGGCGATGACCTTCTCCATGTCGAGACCGGCGCGCATGCCGAAATTGAGCGCTTCGGCCAGGCCTTCGATCAGTCCGGCAATGCAGATCTGGTTGACCATCTTGGTGAGCTGGCCGGCTCCCGCGGGGCCGATGAGATTGACGGCATGGGCGTAGGACTCGATCGCGGGCTTCGCCTTGGAGAAGTCCGCCTCCTCGCCGCCGACCATCACGGTGAGCTTGCCGCTCTCGGCGCCCGCCTGTCCGCCCGAGACGGGGGCATCGAGCGCAGATGCGTTGTGGCGCGTTGCCGCCTGGGAAAGCGCGCGCGCGATCTCGGCCGAGGCGGTGGTATGGTCCACATGGACCGCGCCCGGCTTCAGACCCGGATAGACTCCGTCGGGGCCAAGGGTCACCGCGCGCAGATCGTCGTCGTTGCCCACACAGGTGAAGACGAAGTCCGCGCCGGCGGCGGCTTCCGCCGGGGTGGGCCTGTGGGCGCCCCCGTATTCCGCCACCCATTTTTCGGCTTTCGCAGGGGTGCGGTTGAACACGGTCACGTCGTGTCCGGCAGCCTTGAGATGGCCGGCCATCGGATAGCCCATCACGCCCAGTCCGATCCACGCGACTTTGCTCATGCGGTGTCCTCGTTCCTTCAATCCCGTTTCGTGGCGACCCTAAAGGAAATGGCCGGGGCGAACCCGGCCATTGTCTTCTGCCGCGCAAGCGCTGCGGCCGGCAGCCCCGTCGTTCGCTCCGTTAGGCGATCGGAGTCTCGGGAAAGGCGAGTTGCTCGCGGGCGCGCCACTCGTCGGTGACGTAGTTGATGATCAGCGACTTGCGGACGCCCTTGATCGGCCGTCTTTCGAAGCCGTGATAGGTGTTGTCGCCCGGCACGAAGATGAAGGCGAGGTTCGGCGCGAACGGCGAACGCGCGACATGGCTCTTGTCGGCGTCGTAGACGTCGGTGCCGAGATTGTCGTGCCCTTCTTCGTCGGAGAGGTACAGAAGCATGGTGAAGGACTTCACGCCGAGATCGGTGTGCGGCTCAAGCCAAAAACCATCCGTATCCTGAGCGAATTCGATGCGCAGATAGGTGCCGGCGAGATCGGTGCCGAACGTGTTCTCGATCAGGTCGGTGATGCGCTCGTCCTGGAACGCCTCGGCAACGGCGTTCACCGATGCGAACGCTTCCCGGTTCTCGACGTCGAAATATTTGCGCGTGTTGTTGTGCAGTTCGCGCTTGCCCGATACGCCCTCGAGCGAGGGGGCGGGGAAGGGAAGGCCGAGAATGTCCGCGATGGTATCGTCGGGGAAACATTTCTTCAGCACCCAATGCGGATACGGCGCGTCGCTGTGATCGCCATTGGCCACACTCTCGGTGAAGGTGCGAACGATGTCCTCGGAGGAACTCTTCGCGTCGACATCCGCCTGCTTCAAGGCTGCGCTATCCCTCATAATGTCGGTCAACTCCTAAAGATTGGGTCGAAACATGCTGGTTTCTCCAGCGCCCAGGCGATCCCATCCAGTTGCTCAGTTAGCACTCTAAGGCCCTTACGTGCAAACGAACCCGTCCGTACGATCGAGGAGCTTGCGCGCAGGCATGCGCCTCGGGGTGCGGATCGAAGCCTCCGGCGATTGGAGCGGGCAAGCGTTGATGCGGCTCAAACCCCGCGAAAAAGAAGACCCCGTCAGGACCCGCCCCGTCAGGACCTATGGCGTCGGGGCCGCGGCCGCACCCGCCCGGGCTCAGTTGATCGAGATTCCGGTGATATCCCCGAAATCTGCGAAATCGTCATCGGTGACGACCTGCTCGTTCCGCAGGCATCTGGCCAGTAGTTCCAGCAGCGAAGCGTGAAGTTCGCACTCGCCTTCAAGCTGTGGAGGGTTTTCGGCGAGAAACGCCAGTATTTCCGCATAATTCGGCATTGGAATCCCCTGTGCCCCCATTGGCCCGAAATTGGCGGACGCCTGTGTCAAAACTGAGGCTGGTAGGCGGGGGCCCACACCCGTCCCGGCAGGGCTTAGGGGGATTATCCTGCCAGGGGGTAGCGGCCGAGGAGACGGGCGGATGGGCCGGGATTTTGGCCGCTTCCGGCGGCGCTCCGTGTGCCGATCAGCGACAGCCCATCGACGCAAACGCCCTCGGCGCAGAGTCCGGCAATCAGGGGGGCCAGGGCCTCGGACAGGCGGTCGAGTTGCTGGGGGTCGAGGGGCCCGGCAAGCCTCATGGAGAAGCGGTACTCGCTCATCACGTTGGGCTGGCCGAAGCTCTTGAGAAGCAGCCGCTGATAGGGGCTCAGATGGGGGTGTCCGTCTTCCGCGGTTTCGGACATCGCCGCAAACGAATCGAAGGCGTTGAAGCACTGAAGCGCAAGCCAATCGAGCTCGGGACGCGGGTTCGCGGGCCGGAGCACGAGGGCACGGCGGGCGCGCATCAGTTTCAGCGGGCCGGTCTCGATGGCTTTGCGGTGGGCGGCGAAGTGCGCAAGGCGCGTTTTGATGTCCTCGAGGCGCGCATGCTCGCGGAGCGTCAACGGCGAGAAGAACGGTGCGTGCAGTCCCAGATAACGATCGGGGGTTGTCGTGATTCCATCCGGAGCGCCGCTGCCTAGCCCCGACAAGGAGAACGCTTGAAGCGTCGTCCCATCATTGGCCCGGCCGAACCAGGACCGGCCGAAGGAGGCAAGCGCGCTTCCGGGGCGCGGCGTGTAGCAAATTGAAAACTGCGTCAGGCGCGGCTCGTCGGACAGCGGCTTTGCGTCGTGCTGCAGGGCATGTTGCGTGGCGTCGAGCATTCCGTCTCCCTCAAGACTGCCGTCCCGTCATCGGGCCGTGACCAACACGTAACGAGCCGCTGTGACCTTGACGCGACCGGTTTCGGGCGATAGGGCGGCGCTGCCATGAAGACTTGGTGACTCAAGGCGCAGGTTTGTGAATCGATGGCTGAGACGTGAAAGGAAGTGACCGCGTGATCGACCTCTACACATGGATGACGCCGAACGGACAGAAGGTCTCGATCATGCTCGAGGAAGTGGAACTGCCCTATCGGGTGCACCGCATCGACATCGAGAAGGGCGCGCAGTTCGACCCCGAATTCCTCAAGATCTCGCCGAACAACAAGATCCCAGCCATCGTGGACCATGACACCGGCCTGCAACTGATGGAGTCGGGGGCGATCCTTCTCTATCTCGCCGAGAAGACGGGCCGGCTGCTGCCGCAGGACTTCGAGGCCAAGTGGCGCACCATTGAATGGCTGATGTGGCAGATGGGCGGCGCGGGACCGTTTCTCGGCCAGGTGCATCATTTTGTGGCCTACAATCCGGGCAAGAGCCCTTACGGCGAGGCGCGGTATACGAAGGAGGCGCGCCGCCTCTGGCGGGTTCTGGAGACCCGCTTGGGCGACGTCGAGTATGTGGCCGGGGACTATTCCATTGCCGACATCTCGATCTGGCCCTGGATTGCGCGCTACCCGATCCAGCCCGTGGAGATGGACGAGCATCCCAACATCAAGCGCTGGTACCATGCCATTGCGGCGCGCCCGGCGGTGCAGCGCGGCTGGGACGTGGTCGGCGCGGGGCGGAAGCTGCCGTTGCCCTAGCGGTCGTTGCCGCAGCTGTGGTTGCCGCAGCTGTGGTTGCCGTACGTGACGCGTGCCGGGCTTGATGGAGGCGAGAGAGATGGTACGGAAGGCTCTTCTTCTTGCGGTCGCGCTGTTGTTGGCGGCCGGTCTCGCCTTCTACCTGCTCACAAGGCCCGTGACGTTTTCCGCAAGCGACCTGCCCGATCACACACCGGATGTGGCCAACGGCAAGCTCATGTTCACCGCCGGCGGGTGCGCGGAGTGTCATGCGGCGCCCGCAAAAGGCTGCGACGATCTCGAGATCGAGGACGAGACCCGGCTCGCGGGCGGCCGCTGCCTCAAGACCGATGTGGGGATCTTCTACGTGCCCAACATCTCGCCCGACGAAGAGAGCGGGATTGGGGGCTGGTCGACGCTCGACTTCGTCAATGCGATGAAGCGCGGCGTGGCGCCCGGCGGCGTGCATCTCTACCCGGCCTTTCCCTATACGTCCTATCAGCGCATGCGCTTCGAGGACATCATCGACCTCAAGGCCTATCTCGATACGCTGCCGCCTGTGCGCAGCACGGTGCCTGCGAACGATCTCCGCTTCCCCTACAGCGTCCGCCGCGGCGTGGGCCTGTTTCAGCGCCTCTATGTGGACGGCAAGACGTTTGCGCCGGACCCGAAGGCGAGCGAGGCGGTGAACCGGGGCGGGTATCTCGTCGAGGGGCCGGGCCATTGCACCGAGTGCCACAGCCCCCGCAACGCGCTTGGCGGCATCATCGCCCATGAGGCCTTTGCCGGTGCCGTCAGTCCCGAAGGGAAGGGCGATGCACCCAACATCACCCCGAGCGAGGATGGCCTCGGCGATTGGAGCGCCGAGGACATCGCCTATTTCCTGGAGACTGGATCGACGCCGGATTTCGATGTGGTGGGCGAATCCATGGTGCCGGTCCAGGAGAACATGGCGCAGTTGCCGCCCGGCGATCGCGAGGCCATCGCCGCCTACCTGAAGACCCTGCCGCCCCGGCCGGACCCAAGCAGCACGCCATGACGGCGATGCGCTTTGACAGGACTTTCCTTGAAGAGTTGGGGCCCGCGATCTAGCGTGGGCGCTTCAGTACCGTGTTGAGGATTGGAATGGCGGGGAAATTTCGAAGCCGGTCTCGGCTGGCGATGGGGCTCGCTTTCGCCGTTGCCGTTGCCGCCGGGGCACCGGGTTTGGCGCATGCCGCACCGCCGGCGCGCACCGGCGCGATCGTCGTCGCGGTGGCGACGCCGGAGAACGAGGCTGCCGCGCCGCGCCACCCCGAACCGCTCGACAAGAAGTCCCTCACCGAAAAGGTGCAGCGCTGCTACGCCAAGCTCGGCTACTACAAGGGTCCTATCGACGGGAAGGCCAACAAGGCAACCTGGACGGCCCACTGGCATTTCAAGAACGAGCACGGGCTGAAGGCCCACGGGGACTTCCTCGCCAAGCCGGTCCTCGCGAAGATCGGGGCCCTCTGCAAGGACGAGGAACCGCAAATGGCCGGGACGGAGGGCGCGGTCAGCGGCGAGGCGGCGACCGCGACGGTCGTGGCGGAGCTGGCGTCTGAAACGGACTCCTTGATGGAACCAACGCCGCAAGCTCTGTCCGAGGCGGTCACCGCGTCCGAAGTCACCGCGTCCGAAGTCGCCGTGTCCGAAGTCGCCGCGTCTGAAGGGGCCACGCCTGAAGGCTCCGCGCCCGACGACTCCGCCCCCACGCCCGCGAGCGATGTGGCCCCGCCGCGCGCGCGCAGCGACATCGAATGTCTGCCCGAAGACCTGCTTGCGGCCCTGCGCGCGGCCCATGGGCCGGGCGTGACCGCAAGAGCCTGTGCGCCGGGATGTCTGCCGGCGCGTCGGGCCTCAGTCAACAGCAGCTGGACGAGCTTTACGGCCGCTACGGGGTCGTGTGGTGCCGCTCCTGCGTTCAGATCGAGGGGCATCTTTCGCTGAAGGATATCCGGCGTATCGAGCGGGCCGGCAATCTCGATCTGTGCACGACGCCGCCGCGCCAGATGCCGCGGCCCGGCAGCGCCCACGGGAATGTGGTGAAGTCGTTCAGCCGCATTCGCGAGTTGTATCGGGCCTTGCCGACCATGCCCGAAGACGAGAATGCCATTGCCGTCATCATCGGCAATACGACCTATGACAATCTGCCGGCAGCGCGGACGGCCAGGAACGACGCCGGCGCCATGTACTTCTTCCTGACCGAGCATATGGGCTTCCGGCAGGACCAGGTGATCGATCTGCGCAATGCGGAACGGGCGGACCTGGAGCGTGTCTTCGGCCCGGTGCCCGGCTCCGACGGGGAGTTGAAGCGCTTGGTCCAGGCCCGGCCCAATGCCAAGGTCGTCGTCTTCTATTCCGGTCACGGCGCCGTCAACGCCACCCAGGACGAAGCCTATCTCCTGCCCGTGGACGCCGAGCCCTATCGCGAAGAGCGGCGCGGCTACCCGCTGTCCACGCTCTACGCCAATCTCGCGGGCCTCGGCGCAGATCAGGTCCTGGTGCTCCTCGAGAGTTCGTTCGGCCGGGACCACGGGACTATATTCTGCCGCCCAATATTCCGGAGATGAAACGCAGCGCGCTGCCCGAGCAGCCTCGCGCCGACATGACGGTTCTGGCTTCCGCCGATCGCGGTCAGCGGGCGCTGATCGACCCCGACTACGATGTCGGGCTGTTCACCCGCTATCTGATCGAGGGCCTTGCGGGCAGCGCCGATCTCGCGCCCGTCGGCAACGGGGACGGGGAGATCGACAGCGCCGAGCTCTATGCCTACACGGCCGCCTTGGTCCGGCTCGGGGCGCGCAAGACCTTCGGCCTGCTCCAAAGCCCGGTGCTTTCGAGCGCCGAAACGGAGGTCTTGAAGGCGCCGAAGGCCGCTGACGAGAGCGCCAAGCAAGGTTAGCGCCGCAGGCGCCGAAAGTCTCTTTACAAGGTGGGCCGAACCCCATACGCAAAGCAGCCCCGCGCGCCGGTATGTGCACCGGTGAGTCCGGCCGGCAGTTTCGTGTCTTGGTCCGCATGGATGAGAGTTGTTGGATGAAGGCTTACCCGACGGCCGCGGAATATCTGCGCCATCACCGCCCCGAACGGCCGGTGCTCGCCCTGCGGCCGCATGCGTTGGCGCGCGCGGCCGATTGGTTCGTGGCGAATTTTCCAGGGCGCGTGCTCTACGCGACCAAGGCCAACGACGCGCCGCCGGTCCTCGCCGCGCTTGCCGAGGCTGGCATCCGGGCCTTCGACGTGGCCTCGCTGCCCGAGATGGAACGGGTTCGGCAGGTCGCCGACGCCGAGCTGTATTACATGAACCCGATCAAGTCCCGCAGCGCGATCGCGCGCGCCTATGGCGACTTCGGCGTGCGCTGTTTCGCGTTCGACTCGCATGACGAGCTGGAGAAGATCCTGGCCGAGACGAACGGCGCGGACGATCTCACGCTGTTCCTGCGCATCGCCTGTCCCAACACCCATAGTCTCATCCCGCTGGAGGGCAAGTACGGCGCGAGCGCCGAGGAGGCCCCGGCGCTGCTCTTGAGGGCGCGGCAGCGTGCCACGCGGCTCGGCATCACCTTCCATGTGGGCTCCCAGGCCGTGGTCCCGGCCGCGTTTGGCGAGGCGTTGACCCAGGTGGGCCAACTCATCGTGTCGTCCGGCGTGCTGGTGGACGCCGTCGATATCGGCGGCGGCTTTCCGGCCCGCTACCCTCACTCGGAGCCGCCTGGCCTCGATTGCTACATGGAGGAGATCGTGCGGGCGGCGGATGCGCTCGCGGTCAAGCATTCTTGCGAACTCCTGTGCGAGCCGGGCCGCGCCCTGGTTGCGGACGCGGAGGCCGTGATCGTCCGCGTCGACGCACGGCGCGGCAACGCGCTTTACATCAATGACGGCGCGTTCGGCGCGTTGTTCGACGCGGCCTTCTCGGGCTTCCGGTTTCCGGTGCGCTGCGTGACGCCGGGGCGCGAGGATCTGGGGCCGGCGGACCGGCGTTCGCGTTTTTACGGCCCACCTGCTGACATCGCCGACTATCTCCCAGGTCCTTTCGTCTTGCCGGAGCGGATCGGGGAGGGCGACTATTTGGAGATCGGCCAGGTGGGCGCCTATGGCCGCGTACTGGCGAACCGGTTCAACGGTTTCGGCGCCTTCGACGAGATTGTCCTGAGGGACGAGCCCATGCTGTCGATGTTCGGTGAGCGCCAGCGCGACGATGGGGAGGATGCGCGCTCCATACGTCTCTAGGACGTCGTTAGGGCCTGCGGGCGCGCGCCGACAAACCCTACAAATGAAAAGAGGGCCTCACTTCGTCCGAAGCGGGCCCTCTCAGCCGGTCGTACAGTCTGTCTGTCCGTCAGTGCTCATGGGACCGCTGCGCGTCACGGATGGCGGCGTCGTGATAGGAGCCGCTGCCATAGTCCACATACCCAACCTGCAATGACGTCAGGAGATCGTCTGCGCGTGGGCCGTAATGGCTTCCGCTCAGTCCCGAGCGGCCGCCCTTCGGGAACGGAATGACCTTCGCCGTCCCTTCATGCGTATTTGCCGTCATGGCTTACTCCTCTGTCTTCTGTGCGCCACCGCAGAATCGCGATCGCGTACCTTGAGTCTCCTATATAGAAACGCTGCAGCGCCTTGCATAAAAAAAACGCTAAGTGACGAACATTTAAGCAGCAATTCTTCTGCCGCTTTGCGTGGCATCGCCGGACTGCCTTCGGATTGACCATCTCGCGCCGAATGATCGTAGAAAAGGCGCATCCGGAGCCGATGCCTTAAGCCGCTAAGATTATTACCGAAAAGTGTACATGCATGCGGTGCCGCATGGGCCCGTGGCCTAGCGCTGCGGCCGGCCCCGCCCGAAATGTTCGCATTGGCACAAAAACTGCTTTCAGGAGGTATTGGCCGCCAGCCTCTCGCGGCCTCGGAGGGATTCATCCGTACAGTCGCTAAAACTCAAAAGGACTCACAATGACCAAGTACAAGCTCGAGTACATTTGGCTCGACGGTTACACACCCGTGCCGAACCTGCGTGGTAAGACACTGATCAAAGAGTACGATAGCTTTCCGACACTGGAAGACCTTCCCGATTGGGGTTTCGACGGCAGCTCGACCATGCAGGCCGAAGGCAGCAACTCCGACTGCGTTCTGAAGCCGATCCGCGTTTTTGCAGACCCCGCGCGCACGAATGGCGCCTTGGTTCTTTGCGAAGTGATGCTCCCGGACGGCACCCCGCACCCCTCGAACAAGCGCGCGACCATCCTGGATGACGACGGCACGTGGTTCGGCTTCGAGCAAGAGTACTTCTTCTACAAGGACGGCCGCCCGCTGGGCTTCCCGGAGCACGGCTATCCGGAGCCGCAAGGCAAGTACTACACCGGCGTCGGCTACAAGCAGGTCGGTTCGGTCGCCCGTCAGATCGTCGAGGAACATCTCGACCTGTGCCTCGAGTGCGGCATCAACCACGAAGGCATCAATGCCGAGGTCGCCAAAGGCCAGTGGGAGTTCCAGATCTTCGGCAAGGGTTCCAAGAAGGCCGCCGACGAGATGTGGATGGCCCGCTACCTGCTGGAGCGCCTGACCGAGAAATACGGCGTCGACATCGAGTATCACTGTAAGCCGCTTGGCGACACGGACTGGAACGGCTCCGGCATGCACGCCAACTTCTCGACCCAGTATCTTCGTGAAGTCGGCGGCGAGGCGTACTTCAAGGCGCTGATGGCCCAGTTCGAGAAGAACCTGCAGGACCACATCGACGTCTATGGTCCGGACAACCACATGCGTCTGACCGGCAAGCACGAGACGGCGCCGTGGAACGAGTTCAGCTACGGCGTCGCCGACCGTGGCGCTTCGATCCGCGTGCCGAACAGCTTCCCGAAGAACGGCTACAAGGGCTATCTCGAGGACCGTCGTCCGAACTCGCAAGGCGACCCCTACCAGATCGCCTCGCAGATCCTGAAGACCATCTCCGAGGTTCCGACGGCTGCAAGCGCGGCGGCGTAAGGCCCGTCCGTGCCGTTTCGGCGCGGGTAACGCTTCAGAAGACTGCAAGGGGGAGTCCTTCGAGGCTCCCCTTTTTCATGTCGGATTTGCCTGAACCTCTCAAGGTCGTGACATGACGGTCCCCTTCCGGCGCGATAAGCTCGCCCGCCGCTTTATGGACCAACGGGAGGAAACGCCGAAATGGCAGATCGACTTCAAACGGAATGGGCACCGCGCATCTTGAGCATCGTGCGCATCGTGGCCGCGCTGATCTTCATGGCGCATGGCACCGCGAAGCTGCTCGGATTTCCCGCAACGGAAATGCCGACACCCGAATTCATGTCTCTGTCCTGGATCGGCGGGATGTTGGAATTGGTCGGCGGCGCGTTGCTCGCCATTGGCCTGTTCACACGGCCGGTCGCCTTCATCCTCTCCGGCGAGATGGCGGTCGCCTATTGGATGTTCCATGCGCCCAACAGCGTCTTCCCGCTCGTGAACCACGGGGACGCGGCGATCCTGTACTGCTTCCTCTTTCTGTACATCGCGTTCGCGGGCGGCGGACCCTGGAGCGTCGACGAGATGTTGCGGCGCAAAGCCTGACGGTCTCGGCTCAGCGTAAATGGATTATTAAGCAAGTCTCTAAACTGGCTGTTCATCGGAGCCGAATCACACTCGGCGGCGATGAACACAGGCCGGCATATCATGGTGGGAGTCTTGGCCGTCACGCTGACGGGCCTGCTCGGTGCGACTGCGGCCAAGGATCTGGCGCCCGGGTCCGGTGCCGAGCAGAGCGAAAACGAGTTCTGGATCAAGACCAAGCTCGCGGACGATTTGCTGGCCGGGCGTCTCAACGTGACCAATGTCGCCAAGTCGCCGGCCGGAATTCCCGTTCCCGTCCGGTCGCCCCGCAAGCGCGCACGCACGGCGCAGCTGACGCGCTAGGCGGGCGTGTAGAGAAATCTTTCCTTCATGCGCGTTGCGTGCGCGTCCTAGTCCGGCACGCTCTTACCGTCGGCGACGACAACCGCAAACATGTCGCCGAGCGCGGACAGGCTCGCGCCTTGCAAGTCTTTCGCAGGCACGTCCTCGCCGGTCGCGGGATTTGGGATCGCACGCGTCGCCGTGGCCCCGGCGACCACGGTGTTCGCGTAGCCACGGTTGAACGAGGCCCGGGCGGTCGAGTTCACGCACATATGGGTCATGAAGCCCACATACACGACATTCTCGATTCCTTGCTTCTTGAGTTCCCAATCCAGTTCCGTCTGCTCAAAGGCCGACGGGAAATGCTTGACGATGACCGTCTCACCCTCGAGGGGAGACACGATATCGGCGATTTGGCCGATCGGCGCTCCGACGTCGTAAGGCGTTCCGGCACCGGCATCGTGCACGATGTGGATGACCGGGCGTCCCGCCTCCCGGAATCGCCGAAGGAGCTCCGCCGCTTCCTTCAGCGCCGCCTCGACGTCCTCGAGCTGCATGACACCCTCGCGATAGGTCTGCTGACAATCGATCAGCACCAGCGCGCTTTCAGAGATGGGCGCGGGGTCCGGGTTCATGCCTGTGAGTTCGCGAAGCGTCGGATTCGACATTTGTTTCCTCCTTTGGATCAGCCCGTGCGCCGTGGCGTCCGCTCAGGTGCCGATGTGGCCTGTCATGGCCGGCCCCGCGCTTGGCCCATGCCGCACGAGGTCGAGGATGGCAGGACGCCAGCCGGTGCGCCAGTGTCGTCGAGCGGCGGCGGGCCGCTTACGGGCGCAACGGGAACGGGATCACGGTCTGCATGCGCGCTTCGAGCTCGGGGGAACGCGCATCGACGTGATGCCAAACGATCTCGGAGTCCGTGCGATACCCCGCCTCGGCAAGCCGGATGCCGCAGCTCCGCGCCATGTGCAGCGCGTCCAGTTGGCAGTTGATCGTGTTGGCGCGCACTTCGCCATGCGCAATGACGTAATGCTCCTTGAGGCAATCGATCATGGTCTCGACTCTCCCGGCGGGGCGCCCCGTGAAGTCGGCCACTTTCCGAACGGGTAGCCCGTTCACGCGCCAGGATCTCTCGTCGGCGGACCAGATCAGGAAAGCGCCGACGGCCTTGGCCTCGGTCGGCAGTTCCCGGGTGGAAAGCCAGAACAGCAGGACTTGCTTCAACATCGGGTTCGTCTTCCTCCTCGGTCCGGGGCGCTGCGACAGGCTTGTCGTCCCGGCACTATACGCGCTCCGGCGCCGGTTGTGCCGCCGGCATGATCGGCGGTCTCGCCAGCGCGCCATGGGCATTTCATGCATCGGAACAAAGGAAGGAATGGTGGGCGGTACTGGACTTGAACCAGTGACCCCTGCGATGTGAACACAGTGCTCTACCAGCTGAGCTAACCGCCCGTGCGGGGCGCTCTTGGGAGTCGCGCCCAGGCCAAATCGCGTCCTCGCCTCGGAAGGTTCGAGGGGCCGCGACGGCAAGCGCGCATTTAGCGAACGGGTCCCTTCGAAGTCAAGGAGACTTAACCCGAGGAGACTTGAGCCGAGAAGATCTGAGCCGAGGAGCCCTAAACCAAAGAGTCTTGAGTCATGCCGCGTTGCCGGCGCAACGCGGCGCGGTCCGCGACGAGGTCTACTGGGCCGTCTCTTCCGCCGCCGCCGCCGGGGCCGGGGCCTCCTTCAGCATGGTCTTGACCTTGGCCAAGGTCGTCTTGGCCTTCTCGTAGTCCCCGTTGGTGCAGGCCGTGTCCGCCTCGTCGAGAAGCCAGTTCACCTCTTCGACGTCGCCCTCGTCGAGCGCCTTGGAGTTGACCGTCTCGTCCACGAGGCTTTCCGTTTGGGAAAGCTGGTCCACGCAGGCCTGTCCGGCATCTTCGGCAAGGGCGGGTCCGCCCATCAGCAAGACGATGCAAGCGCTGAT
The DNA here is from genome assembly GCF_001723285.1 of Methyloceanibacter methanicus. Classification (GTDB taxonomy): domain Bacteria; phylum Pseudomonadota; class Alphaproteobacteria; order Rhizobiales; family Methyloligellaceae; genus Methyloceanibacter; species Methyloceanibacter methanicus. The sequence continues at coordinate 121,916 of NZ_LPWG01000013.1, forward strand.
CACAATGCGTTCGCGCATTCCATTTCTCCTTGGCGCAACAAGCTCAGTTCCCTACCTAGCGCGCAATTATGGCTGTTGGTTGCGGTCGATATGGCGATTGGGGCGGCATTCTGGCGCAATAGCCCGGGCGCTATTAGGAGGGGGTCGGATCGTGTTCTGTCAAGCGTTTGAGGAGGATTTCGGCTTGCGCCTCCAGGGCCGCGAAACCGTCGATGACCGCGCTGGGGTGCGGGCCCTCCGGCGGCGGCGGGCTGTAGCCGAAGGAGACGAGGATCGAGGGGATGCCCGCCCCTTGGGCCGCCTGAATGTCGACGGCGCTGTCTCCGACCATGACCGCCTGCGTCCGGTCGCCGCCACTCGCGGCAATGGCGCCGAGAAGATGTCCCGGATGGGGCTTGGACGTTTCGAACGTGTCGCGGCCCGCGACCGCCGCGAAATGGTGGTGAATCTCGAGCGCTTCGAGCAGGAGATTGGCCAGGTGCGCGCGCTTGTTGGTGCAGACCGCGAGCCGCGCGCCGCGCGCCGTCAATCGATCCAGCATGGCCACGGCACCGGGAAAGGGGCGGCTCTCGGCGGCGATATTGGCCTCGTAGTGGACGAGAAAGTCGTCGAGCATCGTCTGCGGATCGGGCTCTGTGCCAAGCGCCTCGCGGATCATGGCCAAGGCACCGCGACCCACCGCCTCGCGGACGCGTGCCGCCTCAACGGGGCGGTGTCCGTGCAGCCTCAGGGCATGGTTGAGCGCGTTGGTGAGGTCGGGCGCGGTGTCCACCAGCGTGCCGTCCAGATCGAAAACAATTGTCGCACCTTCGAGCATGCGCCTCTCCACACGTGACTTGCCGTTGCGCAAGCAGCGGCGTAGAGAGCGGGACATGCAGCTCAAAACACCGACCCTCATCAAGGACCAATGCTTGATCGGCGGCGTGTGGACCGGCACGCCGAAAGACGACGTGACGAACCCGGCGACGGGCGCGGCGGTCGGACGGGTGCCCCGTCTGGGCGCCGCGGAGACCCGCGCGGCCATCGAAGCGGCGCATGGTGCGTTCGCCGCCTGGAGCGGTTTGCTGGCCAAGGAGCGGGCGCAAATTCTGCGCGCCTGGTACGAGCTCCAGCAGGCCCATGCCGAAGACCTTGCACATCTCATGACGGCCGAGCAGGGCAAGCCCCTGGCCGAGGCGCGCGCGGAAGTGGATTACGGGTCCGCGTTCACCGAGTTCTACGCCGAGGAGGCGCGGCGCGTTCTGGGCGAGATCATCCCTACGCCGAAGCAGAGCGGCCGCATGCTCGTCCTGAAACAGCCGGTCGGGGTCGTCGGCGCCATCACCCCGTGGAACTTCCCGTTCGCCATGATCACGCGCAAGATCTCGCCCGCCTTGGCGGCGGGGTGCACCGTGGTCGTGAAGCCCGCGCCCGAAACGCCGCTCACCGCGCTTGCGCTGGCGGAACTGGCCTGCCAGGCCGGGTTCCCGCCCGGTGTCCTGAACGTGGTCACGGGCGATGCCGAAGCCATTGGCGGCGAGCTGACTTCGAACCCCCTTGTCCGCATGATCACCTTCACCGGGTCGACCGCGGTGGGCAAGCTGCTGATGCGCCAGTCCGCCGACACGGTGAAGAAGCTCTCCTTGGAACTCGGCGGCAACGCGCCCTTCATCGTCTTCGACGACGCCGATCTCGATGCGGCGGTGGCCGGCGCGGTCGCATCCAAGTTCCGCAATTCCGGACAGACCTGCGTCAGCGCCAACCGCATCCTCGTACAGGGCGGCATCTATGAGCGCTTCGCCGAACGGCTCACGGAGGCCGTCTCGGCGCTCAAAGTGGGCGCCGGCACCGAACCGGGCGTGGCGCAAGGGCCCCTCATCAACGAGGCGGGGCTTGCGAAAGTCGAGGCCCATGTGCGCGACGCGGTCGCCCAAGGCGCCAAGGTTCTGGCCGGCGGCGTGCGCCACGAACTGGGGCGGACCTTCTTCGAGCCCACGGTCTTGACCGAGGTGACGCCTCGAATGCAGATCGCGCGCGAAGAGACCTTCGGCCCCGTCGCGGCGCTGTTCCGCTTCGAGACCGAGGACGAGGCCGTTGCTCTGGCCAACGACACGCCGTTCGGCCTCGCGGCCTATTTCTTCACACGGGACATTTCGCGCGCCTGGCGGGTGGCCGAGGCGCTCGAATATGGCATGATCGGCGTCAATGAAGGCATGATCTCTTCGGAGCTGGCCCCGTTCGGCGGCGTGAAGGAATCGGGCCAGGGCCGCGAAGGCTCCCACCACGGAATCGAAGAATTCTTGGAGCTGAAATACGTCATGATGGGAGGGCTCGGCGGCCGATGACGGACAGCGCGGCGACGGTCGCAGGCTATAAGGCGGCGGCCGCGAAGGCGGCCATCGACCTGGTCAAGCCGGGCATGCGGCTCGGCCTCGGCACGGGGACGACGGCCGCCCCCTTCGTCGAGGAGGTCGGCGCCCGTGTGCGGGAGGGTCTCGAGGTCATTTGCGTGCCGACGTCCGAGGCGACACGCGCGCACGCGGCGGCACTGAACATTCCGCTCACCACGCTGGACGACACGCCGCATCTGGATCTGACGGTCGACGGCGCCGACGAGATCGACGACCAGCTCCGCCTGATCAAGGGCGGCGGCGGGGCGCTGCTCCGGGAAAAGATCGTCGCGACGGCGTCTGAGCGCATGGTGGTCATCGCCGACGACAGCAAGCTCTCCAAGACACTCGGCTCTCATCCGCTGCCCATCGAAGTGGTGCGGTTCGGCCTCAATCCGACGATGCTGCTCATTCAGGCGCTTGCCGCGGAAGCCGGATGCGAAGGCGAAATCCGGTTGCGTCGCGGCGAGGGCGATCGTCCCTTTGTCACCGATCAGGGAAATCTGATCGTCGACTGCGCGTTCCCGAGAATCGCGGAGCCCGAAGTGCTGGCCTTCGCCCTGGCGCGCGTGCCGGGCGTGGTCGAGCACGGGCTTTTTCTTGGACTTTGCGATATGGCAATTGTGGCCGGCGCCAACGGCGTCAAAATCTACCGGCACCCCGGCGCGTAGCCGCACCGGCGCCATGTCATCCTCTAAGACATCAATCGGAGCATCGATCAAAAGTGTCTGACTACGACTACGATCTGTTTGTCATCGGCGGGGGCTCCGGCGGTGTGCGGGCCGCGCGGCTCGCCGCGCAGCTCGGCAAGCGCGTTGCCATCGCCGAGGAGTACCGTATCGGCGGCACCTGCGTCATTCGCGGCTGCGTGCCGAAGAAGCTGCTGGTCTACGGCAGCCGCTACGGTGCGGAAATCGCCGATGCCGCGGCCTTCGGTTGGTCCCACAGGGACCTCGCGTTCGATTGGCCGACGCTGATCCACAACGTGCAGCGCGAGGTCGACCGGCTGAACGGAGTCTACACCCGCACGCTCGAGAACGCGGGCGTCGATCGCTTCCTGACGCGGGCGACGTTGGACGGCCCCCATAGGGTGAAACTCGAGGATCGCGCCGCCTCCGTGTCGGCGGAATACATTCTGGTCGCGACGGGGTCGGTGCCGTCCTTGCCTGACATACCGGGTACGGAACATTTCATCTCGTCGAACGAGTGCTTCCAATTGGAGGCGCTGCCCGAAAGCATCGTCATCCTTGGCGCTGGCTATATCGGGATGGAGTTCGCCTCGATCTTCGCAGGGCTCGGCGTTGCGGTCACCGTGGTCCATCGCGGCGACCAGATCCTGAGAGGATTCGACATCGATCTGTGCGATATTGTCGCCGAAGCCTTGCGGGATCGGGGGGTCGATTTGCGAATGTGCACGAACATCACCTCGATCGAAAAGGATGGCGACGAATACCAGGTCGTGCTGACCGATGGCGATGTCCTTCACGCATCCACCGTGATGGCCGCGACGGGGCGGACGCCCAACACGAAGGGGTTGGGACTCGAAGCCGCCGGCGTGGCGCTTGGCAAGAATGGCCAGATCCTGGTCGACGCCTATTCCAAGACAGGCATCGACAATATTTATGCGGTGGGCGACGTGACCAATCGCGCCAACCTCACGCCCGTGGCAATCCGCGAGGGCACGGCCTTTGTCGAGACCGTCTTTGAGGGACGACCCAAGGCGATGGACTATGGTTTCATTCCGACGGCAGTCTTCACCGAGCCTGAGATCGGCACGGTGGGTCTGACGGAAGAGGAGGCGCGCAAGGACCATGCGGTCGACGTCTACAAGACGAGCTTCCGGCCCATGCGCGCGACGATCAGCGGCCGTGGCGAGAAGGTGTTCATGAAACTTGTCGTGGACGCGGAGACAGACAAGGTGCTCGGCCTGCACATGGTCGGTCCGGACGCGGCCGAGATCGTCCAGATGGCGGCGATCCCGTTGCGGCTCGGCGCGACCAAGGCCGATTTCGATGCCACCATGGCGCTTCATCCCAGCATGGCGGAAGAGTTCGTCACCCTGCGGCAGAAATGGGAGCCACCCGTTCCGATCAAGGGGTCCGATGCGGCGGCTTGAGGCAAAGATCGCGCTCGTCACGGGCGGTGGCGCCGGGATCGGGCGGGCCATTTGCGAGACCTTCGCGCGCGAAGGGGCGCAGGTTCTGGTCGCGGATATCGACGGCGATGCGGCCAAGGAGACGGCCGAGCAAATCGTCAAGGCGAACGGCGCTGCTACGGCGCACACGGTCGACATCACCGACACCGCGCAGGTCAAGGCGCTGATGCAAACCATCAAGGACGCCCATGGGCGGCTCGACGTGTTGGTCAACAATGCCGGCGTCGGCGCCCGTGCGGACTTCCGCCATCTCACCGACGTGGAATGGGACACGGTCTGGTCGGTAAATCTCGACGGGACCGTGAAGTGCGCACGTGAGGCGTTCGACCTGATGCGGGCCTCCGGCAAAGCCTCGATCGTCAATCTGTCCTCGGTGATGTCCGCGAAGCACACGCGGCAGATGGCCGTCTATTCGGCGACCAAAGGCGCGGTGTCTGCCCTGTCGCGCAGTCTCGCCGTGGAATACGCGCCGTACGGCATCCGCGTGAATACGTTGCTGCCAGGCTATGTGGAGACGGCGCTGATCGGCCGCTATCTGAAGAACCCGGGGATCGCCAAGGCGCTGCTCACCCAGACGCCGCTTCGCCGGTTCGGGACGCCCGAGGATATCGCCAATGCCGCGCTGTTCCTGGCCTCGGACGAGGCGGCCTATATCACCGGGGCCGCTCTCAACGTCGACGGCGGGATGCAGACGACGCTCTAAGGCTGCGGTGCCTTAAGCGCTTTCGCCTTCGAGCACGGCCGCCGTATTCGCGCCAGGCACGGCGGCGGTCTCCACCACGAGTTCGTCGACAACGGCGATGAGCGCGTCGTGCTCCGAGCCGCCTTCGGCCTTCACCTTGGCATAGCGCTTCAACTGCCGGTCCGCGCTGGTGCCACGCTGGAGAATGGTGCGCGCATGGGCGACTTCGGGCGCGCAGCCGAAATAGGCGGCGTCCTCGGCCACGAGTTCGAACAATTCCTCGAGCAAATGCGAGAAGGGCACCATGGCGCCCCGGCCGAAATCCACCATGCCTTCCTCGATGCCGTAGCGTTGCGCGCGCCAGCGGTTTTCGCGGATCAGGAAGGGCGGGTAGTGGCGCCAGCGCTGGTTCTGCCGGCGTAGGCGATAGAGCAGGCGGATGATGCACTGGTAGAGCGCGGCGATGGCGATGGCGTCCTCGATCAGCGGACAGACATCGGTGATCCGCATCTCCAGCGTCGGGAAGCGCGCCGAGGGGCGCAGGTCCCACCAGATCTTCGTCGCATCCTCGATGAGCCCCGCGCTGACCATGAGCTCGATCGTGCGCTCGTATTCGCTGTAGCTGGAGAAGCTGTGCGGAATGCCGGTGCGCGGCAATTCGTCGAACACGGAGAGCCGGTAGGATTTGAGGCCCGTCGGCTCGCCTTGCCAGAAGGGCGAGGACGTGGACAGCGCCAAAAGGTGCGGCAGGAAATAAGGCGCCTGGCCGAGGAGGTCGATCCGCAAATCGTCGTCCTCGATGCCGATATGCACGTGCATGCCGCAAATCAGCATGCGGCGGATGACGTGCTGGAAATCCTTGGCGAGAACGTTGTAGCGCTCCTTGTTGGTGTGGTGCTGGCTCTCCCAATGGGCGAAGGGATGCGTCGAGGCCGCGATGGGCGCGAGGCCGAACTCGCCGGCGATGCGGCCGATCGTGGCGCGCAACTCGATCAGCTGGTCGCGCGCCTCCTGGACCGAGCGGCAAACCCGGGTGCCGACCTCGATCTGCGAGCGGAGGAACTCGGGGCTGACCTGTCCCTTGATGGCGCCTTCGGCCTTGGTCAGCAAGGCGGCCGGCGGCTCCGGGACGAGATCGCGCGTCTGCTTGTCGACGAGGAGATATTCTTCCTCGATGCCGATGCTGAATTTGGGTTCCTGTATCGCCATGGGGCTCGGCTCGTGTGCGACGTGCGATTCACAATTGCGGCGATAGTTGCACGATCGCCGGGACCGGCGAAAGCGAAAGGCGCTCAGATCAGCCCTTTTAGCCAAGAGCCGATGACATAGGCGACGCTCGCGGCCAGCACGCCGATGACGAGGGTCTCGAAGCCGGCGAGCCACCATGCTTCGGCGACCAACGGCTCCGGAACGAGCCGATGGCGAAGAACGTCGCGGCGGTCATGATCGCCGAGGGCCATTCCGGGTTGCTCAGCCCCGCGAGATAGGGCAGGAGCGGGACGCTGCCGCAAAGCACGAAGGCAACGAAGGTATTGAGCGCGGCGTGGATCGGGGAGCGGACGACGGCGGGCATGCCGTGCTCTTCGCGCATCATGGTCTCGATCCAGCTGCTGCGATGCTGGGTCAGAACGCTGACGACGCTTTCGAGCGTGTCGCCCTCAAAGCCCTTGGCCCGGAAGATTTGCCGGATTTCCTCCCGTTCGCCCTCGGGCGCGAGGTCGACATGGCGCTCCTCCATGCGGCGCAACTGTTCGTACTCGTCGCGCTCCGCCTTGGTCCCGGTGAAATTGCCGGCAGCCATGGAGAACCCGTCGGCGAGAAGATTGGCGACGCCGAGGATGACAACGACCGCGGGGGAGAGGTTGGCGCCGACCACGCCCGCCATGATGGCGAATGTGGTGACCGTGCCGTCGATGCCACCATAGATCCAGTCTCGCAAATAGCTGACCTTCGGCCCCCGGCGAAGCCGCTTGGCGATGTCGCGGGGCTTGTGGCTATGTTCAAGTAAAGGCAATGGTTTCTGTTCCTCCCCGCGCCATTATCGGCTATGACGCAGGCCCGCGATAGACAGGCCGTCGCGATCCCCGGCTAGCCACAGTCATTTCAAATGCTTATATAGCGGGGACTTGAGTGGAGATTGAAAATGGCACCGCGTTGGAGCCCCGATAGCTGGCGTTCAAAGCCGATTGAGCAGGTCCCGGACTACCGGGACGCCGCAGCCCTTGCCGAAGTCGAGCGGCAGCTCGCCTCGTTCCCGCCGCTGGTTTTTGCAGGCGAGGCGCGGGAGCTGAAGGCCAAGCTCGCCCGCGTCGCGCAAGGGGAGGCCTTTTTGCTGCAAGGCGGCGACTGCGCGGAGAGTTTCGCGGAGCACGGTCCGGACACGATCCGCGACTTCTTCCGCGTATTCCTGCAGATGGCGGTGGTGCTCACCTATGCCGGCGGATCGCCCGTGGTGAAAGTCGGCCGTATCGCCGGCCAGTTCGCCAAGCCGCGGTCCTCGCCCACCGAATCGCAGGATGGTGTCGATCTGCCGAGCTATCGCGGCGACATCATCAACGACATCAACTTCTCGGAGGAGGAGCGCGAGCCCGATCCTCAGCGCATGCACATGGCCTACCGCCAGGCGGCGGCGACGCTCAATCTGCTGCGTGCGTTCTCGCAAGGCGGTTACGCGAATCTGGAGCACGTGCATCAGTGGAATCTCGGCTTCGTCGAGGACAGCCCGGCGGGACACCGCTACCGGGAGCTCTCCGATCACATCGCCGAAACGCTGCGCTTCATGCGGGCCATTGGGCTTACGCCCGAAAACACCCCGCAGCTTCGGTCGACGAGCCTCTACACGAGCCACGAAGCGCTGCTGCTGGGATACGAGCAGGCGCTGACCCGGATCGATTCCACCTCGGGCGACTGGTACGCCACATCGGGCCACTTCCTGTGGGCCGGCGACCGCACGCGTCAGCTCGATCATGCGCATCTCGAATTCCTGCGCGGGGTCAAGAACCCGATCGGCGTGAAATGCGGACCGAGCCTTGCGCCGGACGAACTGCTGAAGCTGATCGACCTGCTCAGCCCGCAGAACGAGCCGGGACGCCTGACGCTGATCTGCCGCTTCGGGGCGGACAAGGTGGGCGATCATCTGCCGGCGCTGATCCGCGCGGTGGAGCGGGAAGGCAAATCGGTGGTGTGGACCTGCGACCCGATGCACGGCAACACTATCAAGGCGGGCAGCGGCTACAAGACGCGGCCGTTCGACCTGATCCTCAAGGAGGCCGAGGCGTTCTTCGACGTGCATCGCGCCGAAGGGACCCATGCGGGCGGCATCCACGTGGAGATGACCGGCAACAACGTCACCGAATGTGTCGGCGGCGCCAAGGCCGTCACCGAAACGGATCTGTCGGACCGCTACCACACCCATTGCGATCCCCGGCTCAACGCCGATCAGTCGATCGAGCTGGCCTTTATCGTGGCCGAGCGCCTGCGCCGCGAGCGGGAAGGGCGGCCCGCGCCCAAAATTTCAGTCGCGGCTGGCGAGTAGGCTTCCATGCGGCGGGCGGGCCCCGATCGGCGCGTTTCATCGATTTGAGATCGTTCCATGGCCGGTGAAACCAAGGACTCCTTCAAGCTCGCGCTCGCGCAGGCCAATCCGGTGATGGGCGATCTGGACGGCAATCTCGAAACCGCGTTGCGCTTGCGCGATCGGTTTGCCGCCGACGGTGCGGATCTCGTCGTCTTCTCGGAGCTGTTTCTGACCGGCTATCCGCTGGAGGACCTGGTGCTGAAGCCGGCCTTGCAGCGAGCCGCGCGCGAGGCCTGCGAGGCGCTGGCCGAGCGGACGGGCGATGGCGGGCCGGCCATTCTCATGGGGCTCCCATGGGCAGATGGCTCGGGCAACGGCGGCAAGGTCTACAACGCCGTGGCCCTGCTGGCGGAGGGCGGTATCGCCGCCGTGCGCACCAAGCATGTTCTGCCGAACTATGGCGTGTTCGACGAGAAGCGGGTGTTCGCGCCCGGTCCGATCCCCGAGCCGATTCCCTTCGGCGGACTGAACCTCGGCGTCCCCATTTGCGAGGACATCTGGGAGGAGGACGTTTGCGCGGCCTTGGCCCGGGCCGGCGCCGATCTTCTGATCGTGCCCAATGGTTCGCCCTATTGGATGGGGAAACAGGCGATCCGTTACGGCGTGGTGGGTGCCCGCGTCGCGGAGACGAAGTGCCCGCTCGTCTATCTCAACCAGTTCGGCGGGCAGGACGAGCTCGTGTTCGACGGGGCCTCGTTCGTGTTCAATGCGGACGGTTCCTGCGCGGTGCAGATGCCGGCCTGGGAGGACGCGGGTCTTGTCACGGAGTGGCGCAGCGAGGCCGACGGCTGGCATTGCGTTCCGGGCGAGATCGTCCCGATCGAGGCGGGCGAGGCGGCTAATTATCTCGCCTGCGTGACGGGGCTCCGGGACTACATCAACAAGAACGGATTTCCGGGGGTCGTCCTCGGCCTGTCGGGCGGGATCGATTCGGCGCTTTGCGCGGCCATGGCCGTGGATGCGCTGGGCGCCGACCGCGTCCATTGCATCATGCTGCCTTACGCCTATACGAGCAGCGCGAGTCTCATCGATGCGGAACAGATCGCGAAGGCCCTCGGCGTCCGCTACGACACGATGCCGATCCATGGCGGCGTCGACGGTCTGGGGGCCTGTCTGACCGGCGTGCTGGGGGGCATGCCGGACGGCTTCACGGCCGAGAACCTGCAGTCGCGCACGCGCGGGACGCTTCTGATGGCGGTCTCCAACAAGCTCGGGCCGCTGGTGCTGACCACGGGAAATAAGTCAGAGGTTTCAGTCGGTTATGCGACGCTCTATGGGGACATGAATGGCGGGTTCAATCCCATCAAGGACCTCTACAAGGGACAGGTCTATGCCCTGTCGCGCTACCGCAACAAGAACCGGCCAAAGGGCTGTCTCGGGCCCGAAGGCGTCATCATTCCGGAGAACGTCCTGACCAAGGATCCGTCCGCCGAGCTGAAGCCGGACCAGCGGGACGTGGATACCTTGCCGCCTTATCCGGTGCTTGACGACATTCTCAATTGTCTCGTCGAACAGGAACTCTCGGTGCCGGAGATCATTGCGCGCGGCCACCCGGCCGAGACCGTGAAGAAGGTCGAGCGGATGCTCTATCTCGCCGAGTACAAGCGCCGCCAGGCCGCGCCCGGCGTGAAGATCACCGAACGCAATTTCGGCCGCGACCGCCGCTACCCGATCACCAACAAATTCCGCGAGACCGTTTAGATGACCGTCACCGTCCGCTTCGCGCCGAGCCCCACGGGACGGCTGCATGCCGGCAATATCCGCACGGCGATCATCAACGCGCTGTTCGCCCGAAGATCCGGGGGAGATTTCATCTTGCGCCTCGACGACACGGACAAGGAACGCTCCACGAAAGAGTTCGCGCGCGGCATCGAGGAAGACGTCGCTTGGCTGGGTCTTGCCTGGTCGTCGCTTGTCCATCAGTCCGACCGGCTCGCGCTCTACGCCGCCGCCGTCGAAAAGCTGAAAGAGAAGGGCCGTCTTTACCCGGCCTATGAGACGCCGGAGGAACTCGAGCTCAAACGCAAACGCCAGCTCGCGCGCGGCAAGCCGCCCGTCTACGACCGCGCGGCGCTCGATCTCACCGACGACGAGAAGGCGGCTTTCGAGGCCGAAGGGCGCAAGCCCCATTGGCGCTTCAAACTGGAGCCGGTCGACGTGGTTTGGGACGACCTCGTGCGCGGGCGGCAGCACGTGGACGCCGGTTCTCTGTCGGACCCGGTGCTGATCCGGGGCGACGGGACCTTCCTCTACACGCTGCCGAGCGTCGTGGATGATATTGATCTCGGCGTGACCCATGTCATTCGCGGCGAGGACCATGTGGCCAATACGGCGCCGCAGATCCAGCTCTTCGAAGCGCTGGGCGCGTCCGCGCCGTCCTTCGGGCACCACAATCTTCTCGTGGGCGCTGACGGGCAGGCACTGTCGAAGCGGGACCGGGCCCTGTCCATCCAGGGCATGCGCGCGGAGGGGCTCGAACCGATGGCTGTGGTCAGCTATGCGGCGACCATCGGCACGAGCGACCCCATCGCGGCGCATGAGAGCCTGGATGAACTGGCCGAGGCGTTCGACTTCGCCAAGCTGTCGCGGGCGCCGGCGCGATTCGATCCGCACGAACTGCGCCTCCTGAATGCCAAGCTCCTGCACGAGCGTCCCTATGGGGCCGTGGCCGGGCGGCTCGAGGCCTTGGGCGTGGGGGGAGGCCAGGCGTTCTGGGAGGCCGTTCGGGGCAATCTCAGCGTGCTCGAGGACGCCAAGGACTGGTGGACGGTCGTGACGGGGCCGCTCGAGCCCGTGATCGAAGACCGAGGCTTCTGCGACGCGGCGGCCAAGCTGCTGCCGCCGGAACCGTGGGGCGAGGAGAGCTGGGGCGCGTGGACCGCCGCCGTGAAGGCGGAGACGGGCGCCAAGGGTAAGGCGCTGTTCCAGCCGCTCCGTCTCGCGCTTACCGGGCTGGCCCACGGGCCCGAACTGAAGCAGCTCCTGCCGATGATCGGCCGGGAGCGGGTGCTTAGCCGGCTTCTGGGCGAGACGGCGTAAGGCGATCCGCTAGTTCGCGCTCGGCGCCGATTCTTGACGAACGAGGACTGTCCCTGCGCCGGGGCTTGCGCTGCCGCTGGCGGCGCGGCAGGCGGGGCCTGGAAGCCCGGAGGCCCCGGGACCTGCAGAGACGGCGCGCCTTGCTGTGCCGCCTGTGGCGGCGGCGCGATCTGCAGCTCGGAAGGCGATGTTTGGTCGAGGTCGAGATTGAGCTGAGGCGGCGGACCGCTCGGCGCGGGCTGGGCCTGCGGCGCGGGAGCCGCGGAGGCCTGGGCCGCGCCCTCCGGCGGAATGCCTTGCGCTTTCTTGTTAGCGGCCTCGATTTCCATCGGGTTGTACTCGGCTGTCTTGCAGGAACAGCCTTTCACGAACTCTTTGCGGTAGCGCAGCGCCACGGGCAGATCCATATAGGGCGACCCGCTTAGCGAGATCGCCTGTTCGATTTCCTGACCCGGGTTGCGATAGACGTAGAGTTCGGCGGGGGCTGCGCAGCTGGCCTGGCACTTCTGGGCGTCCTCGGCCGCGTTGCGGCCGTAGGTCGAATAGTGGATCGGGAAGTAGAAGCCGTCGCAGAGCCGCACGCACACGGTCCGGTACCGCCGCCGGGATTGATGCTGCGATAGATCGGCGTCTGGTATTCCTGGCGCGGGCCGCCGAAGAAATCGAACAGACCGCCGCCCGGTTCGGAGGCGCCGCTACAGCCATTACGCTGCATGGCGCGCTGAAGCTCTTGTATCCGCCGCCGGTTGCCGCCGCCGCCGAGCGAGGTCCGTTGCGCCTTGAGGCGTTCGGAGTGCCGGCGCGCGTCCTCGACGCGGGCGTCAAGCTCAGGCAGCGCGGCGTCCGTTTCAGGGCCCGGCCGAAGATGAGCATGCGCTCGTAGCAGCCGGCCCGATCCATCTCCGACTTCGCGGCGCGATAGACCTGGGTGGCTTGCGCGATTTCCTGGTTGAGGGCGGCGAGTTCCGGCTGGTTGGCGCCGCCGCCGCTCGCCGCGTTGATCTCCTGCTGCAACTGCATGCACCGGATATCCTGCTCGCTCTGAGCAAACCCGTCGCCGGAGAAGGCCAGGCAGCCCAAGACGAGCGCGGTCAGGCCGGCAAACGCCCGCGCGCCGAACGGCGCGGGACGTGCCGCGCATGGCGCCAGAACGCGCGCAAAACCGCGATGGACCCTCACGACAATCGTTCCAATCCTTGGGGAAACCTCAATAATGCATTATGCGCGCTCAGAATCTGCGGTCAATGCGGCATGAATAAGATGGTTTGCTTGACGATTTGGCAGTTTGACGCCATAAGCGGAGCCAAGATGACGTACCTGCAATCGAACCTTAGCATTTCGGGCTGCATTATTCCGCGCTAGCAAAATAGCTCGCACGGGTCGTTCTTCTTTTACCTATCCAATCATCACCGACGAACATCCGGCGGGCCTCAAGCCGAAGGGGCTTGTCAGTGTCGCTTACGATCTACAATACGCTCACCCGCCGGAAAGAGCTCTTCGAGCCTCTCGATCCGGGCAATGTGCGCCTCTATGTCTGCGGGCCGACGGTCTACGACTACGCCCATATCGGCAATGCGCGGCCCGTCATCGTGTTCGATGTGCTGTTCCGCCTGCTGCGGCACGTCTACGGGCCCGATCATGTGACCTATGTCCGCAACATCACGGACGTGGACGACAAGATCAACGCGCGGGCGGCACGCGACTATCCGGACCTGCCGCTGAACGAGGCGATTCGCAAGGTCACGGAGAAGACCGAGGCGCAGTTCCACGACGACATGCATGCGCTCGGCGCGCTGGACCCCACGGTCGAGCCGCGCGCCACGGAGCACATCGAGCAGATGCGCGCCATGATCGACCGCTTGATCGCCAAGGGCGCGGCCTATGTGGCCGAGGATCACGTGCTGTTCCGCGTGGCGTCCATGGCCGATTACGGGAAGCTTTCGGGACGGTCGCTGGACGAGATGCTGGCGGGTGCGCGGGTCGAGGTGGCGCCCTTCAAGCAAGACCCGATGGACTTCGTGCTGTGGAAGCCCTCCAAGCCGGGTGAGCCCTCATGGCCGTCGCCGGGCGGGATCGAGAGACCGGGCCGGCCGGGCTGGCATATCGAATGCTCGGCCATGTCTGCGGCGCATCTGGGCGAAGTGTTCGACATTCACGGCGGCGGCATCGACCTCGTCTTCCCGCACCATGAGAACGAGATCGCCCAATCGCGCTGCGCCCACGGCACCGACGTCATGGCGAAGGTGTGGATGCATAACGGCTTCCTGCAGGTGGAAGGCGAGAAGATGTCGAAGAGCCTCGGCAATTTCGTCACCGTGCATGAGCTGCTGACCGGGTGGCAGGGCTATGCCTGGCCGGGCGAGGCGCTGCGCTTCAACATGTTCCGCACCCATTACCGCCAGCCGCTCGACTGGACGCTTGTGAGCCTCGACGAGGCCCACAAGACGCTGTGGGATTGGTATGGCGATGTGGAGGCCTTCGAGCCGGCGCCCGAGGTTCCGCCCGCGATCGTGGACGCGTTGTCCGACGATCTGAACACGCCGAAGGTCATCGCCGAGCTGCACAAGCTTCATGGCGCCAAGGAGCATGCGCAACTCCGCGCGGCGCTTGGCTTCCTTGGCTTCTCGGGCAAGCGTGAAAACATCAAGCGGAACGTCGTAATCGACGTGCCTTCTGTAGCTATCGAGGTTCACGCCTTACCGCCCTCGATTGAGGCTGGCCCGTCAGACAAGCAAGTCAATGAGCGGGTCGCTGCACGTCTCGCCGCCCGCAAAGAGAAGAACTTCGCGGAAGCCGACCGCATTCGCGACGAACTCGAGGCCATGGGTATTGTCTTGATGGACGCGAAGGATCCGGAGACCGGCGAACTCGTGACCACGTGGGAGGTCGCGCGATGAGTGCCGAAGCGAACCCACAACTGGCGCTGCGCCCCATGCTGCCGGGCGAGGCGCAGCTGCTCGCCGAGATCTTCCGCGCCAGTATCCGGGAACTCACCCAGGACGACTACGAAGAAGAGCAGCAGGAAGCCTGGGTTGCCGCTGCCAACGACGAGGCGGCCTTCGCCAAGACGCTGGCCGATCACACCACCATCGTCGCGACCATGGGCGGATCGCCCGTGGGCTTCGCGTCGCTGGAGTCGGACGACAAGGTCGGCTTCCTCTACGTGCACCCCGCCGCGGTCGAGCGCGGTGTCGGCACCTTGCTGGCCGATGCGCTCGAGAAGATCGCGGGCGGACGCGGGGCGAAGGATCTGAGCGTCGATGCGAGCGACAGCGCCTACGACTTCTTCAGCAAGCGCGGCTACGCCGCCCAGCAGCGCAACAGCGTCCGCCGCGGCGATGAGTGGCTCTCCAACACAACCATGAAGAAGACCCTGCCGGGTCCGGAGACGGTACAATGAGCGATTTTCTGAAAGACACCCCGTTCAAGGGCTCGCGCCGCGTCTATCTCGTGATCAAGATCGCGGTGCTGGTGCTCGCCGTGCTGCTGGCCCTGCGCTACCTGTTCGGGGTGGTCTAGGCTATGACGCGCGAAACCCTTTCCCTTTACGATACGACTTTGCGGGACGGCGCCCAGACCCAAGCGTCGACTTCTCGCTCGAGGAAAAATTGCTGATCGCCGAACAGCTCGACCGGCTTGGCATCGACTATGTGGAAGCCGGCTATCCGGGCGCGAACCCCATCGACACGGATCTGTTCGGGCAAGACCGCAAGCTCGGCGCCAAGGTCACCGCCTTCGGCATGACGAAGCGGCCCGGCCGGTCGATCTCGAACGATCCCGGCTTCCAGGCGCTTCTGTCGGCGGAGGCGGACGCGATCTGCCTCGTGGGCAAGACCTGGGACTTCCATGTGGACGTGGCGCTCGGCGTCACGCTCGAGGAGAACCTCGCCGGCATCAAGGAGTCCGTCGAGGCCGTGGTGGCCTCGGGCCGCGAGGCGCTGCTCGACTGCGAGCATTTCTTCGACGGCTACAAGGCCAACCCGGACTACGCGCTGTCCTGCGCCAAGACCGCCTACGAGGCGGGAGCCCGCTGGGTCGTGTTGTGCGATACCAATGGCGGCACGTTGCCGGAGGAGGTCGAGGCCATCGTCACGGAGGTCGTCGCGCATGTCCCGGGCGATCACGTCGGCATTCACGTGCACAACGACACGGATAACGGCGTCGCCAATTCGCTCGCGGCGGTGCGCGCCGGCGCGCGGCAAATTCAAGGGACGCTGAACGGTCTCGGGGAGCGCTGCGGCAACGCCAATCTAACGTCGATCATCCCCACGCTGTTGCTCAAGGGCGGTTACGCCGACCGGTTCGAAACCAAGATCACGCCGGAGAAACTCGGCACGCTGACCCATGCCTCGCGCGTTCTCGACGAGATGCTGAACCAGGCCCCGGACCGGCACGCACCTTATGTGGGCGAGGCGGCGTTCGCGCATAAGGGCGGCATCCACGTTTCGGCCGTGCAGAAGGACCCGCGCACCTACGAACACGTGCCGCCGGAGACGGTCGGCAATGCGCGTAAGCTGCTGGTCTCGAACCAGGGCGGCCGCTCCAACGTCCTCGCGCAGCTGGAAAGCATCGGGCTCGCCGTGCCCAAGGACGATCCGCGGGTGGTGCGGCTGGTCGACCTGGTGAAGGAGCGCGAGGCCGTCGGGTACGCCTATGAGGCGGCCGAGGCCTCGTTCGAACTCCTGGCGCGGCGCATGCTGGACACGGTGCCGCAGTTCTTCGAGGTTGACTCGTTCCGGGTCATGGTCGAGCGGCGTCACAATGCTGTGGGCGCGCTCGTGACCGTATCGGAGGCGACGGTCAAGGCGCGTGTCGACGGCAACACGGTGATGTCGGTCGGAGAGGGCAACGGTCCCGTCAACGCGCTGGACAATGCGCTGCGCAAGGATCTCGGGCCGTATCAAAGCTATATCGACGACCTGAAGCTCGTGGACTACAAAGTCCGTATCCTGACGGGCGGCACGGACGCGGTCACGCGCGTCCTCATCGAAAGCCGCGACGGCGAAGGGCGGCGCTGGTTCACGGTCGGCGTGTCGCCGAATATCGTCGATGCCTCCTTCGAGGCCTTGCTCGACTCGATCAACTACAAGCTGATCCGCGACGGCGCGCCGGCGCCTTGAGCCAGGGCGTGGTTATGGGAGGAGCGCTCTTGGGAGGAGCGGCTATGGGACACGAAAGCGACGAACGGATGCGAACCGCGCATTGCGCTTGCGGTGCCATGACCGTGTCGACGCGCGGCGAGCCGGCCGATGTCTATCTGTGCAGTTGCCTCGACTGCCAGCGCGGGACGGGAAGCGCGTTCTCCTACGGGGCGCTCTTTCCGGAGCCTGCCGTCCGCATGGCGGGCGAAACCCGCACGTACACGCATCGCGCGGAGTCCGGCCGGTCCGTCGTGAGCTGGTTCTGCCCCACGTGCGGCACGACGGTCGCGTTCCGGGCCGAAGGCCTGCCGGGCATGGTCGGGGTTCCGGCCGGCTGCTTCGCCGATCCCGGCTTCGCAAAGCCCACGAAGTTGTTCTGGGCCTCGCGGCGGCATCATTGGCTCGACTTGCCGGACGATATCGCGCCGATCGAAACCCAGTAGGCTCAGAACTTCGCCACCGCCGGCGCTTCGGCCTCCGGCCCCGGTTCCAACTCGGCCAGAGACCGGTGGATGACCGGCAGCACGTCATGAGCGCTGTCGGCGACGCTCATCTTCAGTTCGAATCCGGAGCGGATGAAGTTGTGCTCCGTCATCTTGTCGAACAGGTCGAGCAGGGGATCCCAGAAGCCCTCAATGTTCACGAGCACGATCGGCTTGCGGTGCCGGCCGAGCTGCGACCAGGTGAGTTGTTCGACAAATTCCTCGAGCGTGCCGAGGCCGCCGGGCAGGGCGACGAAGGCGTCCGACTTCTCGAACATGAGATGCTTGCGCTCGTGCATGGTTTCGACCACGACGAGTTCTTGCACGTCGAGGAGCATGCGTTCGCGCCCGTGGAGGAATCCGGGCATGATCCCGGTAACGTGGCCGCCGTGCTTCAGGACCGCGCGGGCGACGATGCCCATGAGCCCCAGGTCGCCGCCGCCATAGACAAGCCGCGTGTCGGTGGAGGCCAGCGCCTGGCCGAGCTCGCGGGCGGCTCGGCAAGGCCGGGTTCTGCCCGGCACCGGATCCGCAATAAACACAGACGGTTTCAACTCTGCGACGGCGCTCCGTCATGAAAACTCCCGCGATCCGCGCCCCTTCCAGTCTCGGGGGCCATCTGGCATCGGGCGACGCGAGTCGTCAAGAATCGCGACGGCGCGCGGTTCTTGCCGATCGTTGTGGCAGTGGCATGAACGATTGGCTAGGGTTCGCCCCCGCATGGCCGGCAGAGCCATGGCCCCGGCAACGACAATGCATTGAGTGAGGACGTGATCACGATGATGGGCTGCAGTTTCCTGGTTCGAATGGCGGCGATCGCCGCCGCTTTGAGTGTCTTTCCGGTCGCGCCTGCCCTGGCCGAGGATGCGGCGCCGGACGCGGATGTCGTTGGCAAGGCCTCGTCGCCGTCGCACAAGGCGCCGATCAAAGTGGAGGTGGTGGACTACAAGCGCGGCGAGGACGGTCCCGGAACCTTGAAAATGTCAGGCAAGGCCATTCCGGGCCTCGATCTCCACGTCTTCGTGGACGATAGACCCTTCGCTTTGGTCAAGATGGCCGAAGGAGAAGGAACGTGGAGCACCGAGGATCAGATCCAGCTCAGCGAGGACGTTCATGTGGTGCGCATCCAACAATTCGACGAGAAGACCCAAATGCCGGCGGCGACAGCAATGTTCAGGCTAAAGCTGACTCCCCCGAGCCCGGAGGATCTGGCTGCGCCGCCGCCGAGCCGGTAGCCGGGGATATTCCGGTCCGGTCTTTCGGGCGTCGGTGAGCCAAACGCCAGGGGGCCGATGCGTGCCTGTGCACTTGGCGCTGGCGCGCCCGCAGGCTATATCGATGGGGATGGAGGGGGCGGCCATGACGGCGCGCCCCTTTTCCGATGCGCGACCGGTCCTCTCGGCTCAGGCGCCGCCTCTTTCGCCCCTTGAACCTCCGGCCGGTCCGATTGAACGCGTTGCGCGATAGCGCTCTGAAAGAAAAGCCTTTTTTATGAGAGATCGGCTGCCGCAATCCACCAGCGATGTCCTGCTATCGGCAAGGGCCGGCCAGGCGTCCGTCCTGCGGGAGCTGTTGCCCTATGTCTGGCAGGAGGGGCGGCCGGATCTGCATCGGCGTGTCGTGCTGGCCTTTATCGCGCTGATCCTGGCTAAGGCGGTCACGCTGGCGGTGCCGATCGCCTACAAGAATGCGGTCGACTATCTGACCGGCCAAGGTCCCGCAGGCGCCGAGGCGGGCAGCACGTTTCTCGGCCTCGCACT
The DNA here is from genome assembly GCF_001723285.1 of Methyloceanibacter methanicus. Taxonomy (GTDB): domain Bacteria; phylum Pseudomonadota; class Alphaproteobacteria; order Rhizobiales; family Methyloligellaceae; genus Methyloceanibacter; species Methyloceanibacter methanicus. The sequence goes on from NZ_LPWG01000013.1 coordinate 141,121, forward strand.
CGTCCCGATCATGCTCATCGTGGCCTATGGCGTGGGGCGCGTCCTCATGGTGCTGTTTGCCCAGCTCCGGGACATGATCTTCACGGTCGTGACGCAAAATGCCGTGCGTCAGCTCGCGAACCGGACCTTCCGCCATCTGCACAGCCTGTCCCTCAAGTTTCATCTGGAGCGGCGTACGGGCGGGCTGAACCGGGTCATCGAACGCGGCGTCAACGGCGTCGACACGATCCTGCGCATGGCGATCTTGAACATGATCCCGACCGCGGTCGAACTCGTCATGATCGCCGGCCTCGTGGCCTGGTATTTCGGCTGGATCTACGTGGGGGTCCTGTTGGCCATGGTCGTGGCCTATGTCTGGTTCACGTTCTTCGCCACCGAGAAACGCATCGCCATTCGCCGGGACATGAACGAGAGCGATACGGAGGCGAACTCGAAGGCGGTCGACAGCCTGCTCAATTTCGAGACCGTCAAATATTTCGGCAACGAGGACTTGGAGGCGCGGCGCTTCGATGCCTCCATGGCGCGCTACGAGAAGGCGGCGGTTCGCACCTATACGACGCTCGGCTTTCTGAACTCCGGTCAGGCCGTCATCTTCAGCACCGGCATGGTCGTGTGCATGCTGCTGGCCGCGCGCGACGTGTCGCAAGGGGTTCTGACCGTCGGCGACTTCGTGATGATCAACGCCATTCTGATCCAGCTTTTCATGCCGCTGAACTTCATGGGCATGGTCTATCGCGAGATCAAGCAGGGGCTCGTGGATATGGAAACCATGTTCGCGCTGTTGAAGGAGCCGGCCGAGATCGTCGATCGGCCCGGCGCCAAGCCCTTGCGCGTGGACAACGGCGCGATCTCGTTCAAGAACGTCTCCTTCGCCTACGAGCCCGGGCGGCCCATCCTGAAAGACATCTCCTTCGACGTGCCCCCGGGGAAGATGGTGGCGATCGTCGGTCCCTCCGGGGCGGGCAAGTCGACGATCTCGCGCATCCTGTTCCGCTTCTACGACGTGAACCAAGGCACGGTCGCGATCGACGGGCAGAACATCCAGGACGTGACCCAAAGCTCGCTGCGCGCGGCGATCGGCATGGTTCCGCAGGACACGGTGCTGTTCAACGACACGATCGAATACAATATCCGTTACGGGCGCCCGGACGCGACCGAGGCCGAGGTTCACGAGGCGGCGCGCATGGCGCAGATCGACGATTTCATCCTGGCGCTGCCGCTCGGCTACGACTCGCTCGTCGGCGAGCGCGGCCTGAAGCTGTCCGGCGGCGAGAAGCAGCGCGTGGCGATCGCCCGGACCATCCTGAAATCGCCGCCGATCCTGATGCTGGACGAGGCGACGTCCGCGCTCGACAGCCACACCGAAAAAGAGATTCAGGACGCGCTCGAGCAGGTGGCCCGCGACCGTACGAGTCTCGTCATCGCCCACCGGCTGTCGACCGTCGTCCATGCAGACAACATCATCGTGCTCGAACAGGGCCGCATCGTGGAGCAGGGGCGGCACGCGGAGCTTCTGGCGCGGGACGGGCTCTATGCCAGCCTGTGGGCGCGTCAGCGCGAGGCCGACGAGGCCCGCGAGATTTTGGCGCACGCCCAGGAGGCCGAAGAGGTGGATGATAAGGGCGCCGGGCGCCGGGGTGCGGACGCGCCGGCGTCGTCCATGGCCGACGATTGGCTCGATGAGGACGAAGTGTTGGCGTCAAGCTGACGATCGAAACGGGGAAACGTATGGACGACCGGCATAACCTGCTTGATACGATCGCGAACGCGTTCGTGCCGATTCATCCGGACGGCTACAAATTCGTGGCCATCGGTGCGATCGCGACGCTGTTCCTTTTTCTGTTCGCGCCGACGTTGGGCTGGCTGTGTGCGCTCGGCACCGTGTTCTGCGCCTATTTCTTCCGCGATCCCGAACGGGTGACGCCAGACCGGCCGGGCCTCGTCGTGAGCGCGGCCGACGGCAAGGTCTCCGCCGTGGTCGAAGACGCCATGGCGCCGCGCGAGCTGGCGCTGGGGACGGCCACGCTGACGCGCATCTCCGTCTTCCTGTCGGTCTTCGACGTGCACATCGTGCGCGCGCCCGTCGGCGGAAAGATCATCCATAGCGCCTACGTCCATGGGGCCTTCCTCAACGCCGAGCTCGACAAGGCGAGCGAGGAGAACGAGCGGCAGGCCTTCGTCATCGAGACCAAGTCCGGCGTGAAGATCGGCGTCGTGCTGATCGCGGGGCTCGTGGCCCGGCGGATCGTGCCCTTCGTGGGCGACGGCGACAGCCTCGAGGCCGGGCAGCGCATGGGCCTGATCCGCTTCGGCAGCCGCGTCGACCTGTACCTGCCGCCGGACACCGATACCTTGGCCGAGATCGGCCAGACGGCCATTGCCGGCGAAACCGTGCTCGCCCATCTTGCGGGCGAGGCGAAGGGGAGGGCCTGACAACAGATGTTTCCGCCCTTCGATCCGGAACGGGACGACAAGAAGCTGCGGCAACGGCTTCTCGTGCGCGGCGAGGTTCCCATCCGCGTTCTCATTCCGAATATCTTTACGCTCGTCGGGCTGTGCGCGGGGCTGACCGCGATCCGTATGGGGATCGAGCATCGCTGGGACATGGCGGTGGCGGCGCTCGTGTTCGCGGCTTTTCTGGACGGGATCGACGGCCATGTGGCGCGGCTGTTGAAGGCCTCGACGCGCTTCGGCGCGGAACTGGACAGCCTCGCCGACTTCGTGAATTTCGGCGTGGCGCCGGCCATCATCCTGTTCGCGTGGTCGCTTGAAGACCTGCGCAGCTTGGGCTGGATCGCCGTCCTTGTCTTCGCGGTCTGTTCGGCCTTGCGCCTCGCGCGTTTCAATGTCTCGCTCAATCAGACCGACCAGCCGGTCTGGAAGAAATCCTTCTTCGTGGGCGTGCCGGCCCCGGCGGGCGCCATCATCGTTCTCCTGCCGATCTATGCCCAGGATCTCGGGATTCATTGGCCGAGCCTCACGCCGCTCGTGCTGCTCTATACGATCGCCGTGGCGCTGCTGATGGTCTCGAACGTGCCCACCTTCTCCATCAAGATGCTCGGACAGCGGATTCACCGCGAGTACGTGCCCCCGCTTTTTGTCCTGGCGGCCCTTTTCATTGCCTTGCTTTTGACCTATCCAGCTCACACCCTGTTCGTGGGGTCCTTGGTCTATTTGGCTCTGATGCCCGTCAGCGCATACCGCTATGTCCTTGCAAAACGGAAGGCAGACGCTTACGCCAAATCCCACAACGGCGCGGGTGCCGAAGCCGATACGGGCTCGGACAACGAGTCTGAAACGACACGTATGAGTACGGATTTATGAAGCAGGTTCTTTCGTCTTATCTCCGCCAGCTCGAGGCGGAAAGCATCTACATCATGCGCGAGGTTGCCGCGGAGTTCCGCAATCCGGTGATGCTCTATTCCATCGGCAAGGACTCCGCCGTCTTGCTGCATCTCGCCATGAAAGCGTTCTACCCCGGAAAGCCGCCATTCCCGCTGCTCCATGTCGACACGACCTGGAAGTTCAAGGAGATGATCACGTTCCGGGATGCGGAGGCCGAGCGCCTCGGGATCGATCTCACGGTCCACATCAACGAGGAAGGCGTCCGGAACGGCATCTCGCCCATCTCGCACGGAAGCGCTCTGCATACGGATATTATGAAGACCGAAGCCTTGAAGCAGGCCTTCGCCAAGTTCGGCTTCGACGCGGCCTTCGGCGGCGCGCGCCGCGACGAGGAGAAGTCGCGCGCGAAGGAGCGCGTGTTCTCGTTCCGCAACGCATCGCATAATTGGGATCCGAAGCGTCAGCGGCCGGAGCTTTGGCATCTGGCCAACACCAAGGTGAATCCCGGCGAGAGCATGCGGGTGTTCCCCCTGTCGAATTGGACCGAGCTCGACGTGTGGACCTATATCTATCTGGAAGACATTCCGGTGGTCCCACTCTACTTCGCGAAGGAACGCCCCGTGGTCGAGCGCGACGGCACGCTGATCATGGTGGACGACGACCGTCTGCCCATCGAGGAGGGCGAGGTGCCGCAGATGCGCAAGGTGCGCTTCCGCACGCTGGGCTGCTATCCGCTCACCGGCGCCATCGAATCCAATGCCACGACGTTGCCCGAGATCATCGAAGAGTTGATCGCTTCCCGCCATTCGGAGCGGCAAGGGCGCGTCATCGACCACGACCAGGTCGGGTCGATGGAGAAGAAGAAGCAAGAGGGGTACTTCTAATGGCACGTCTCAGTGTTGTTGGGGGCACGAACGACAGTGCCAGCGATCGTCTCGCCGCCCGCCTCGTCGCCGAGGAGGATCGCGGGCTGCTGCGGTTTCTGACCTGCGGCAGCGTGGACGACGGCAAGAGCACGTTGATCGGCCGGCTCTTGTACGATTCCCAGCTCGTCTTCGAGGACCAGCTGAAGAACGTCCAACGGGAATCCAAACGTCCCAATTCCACCTTGGGGGCGGAGATCGATCTATCGCTGCTTGTTGACGGCCTTCAGGCCGAGCGCGAGCAGGGCATTACGATCGATGTGGCGTATCGTTATTTCTCGACGCCCCGGCGAAAGTTCATCGTTGCAGATACGCCCGGCCATGTTCAGTACACGCGCAATATGGCGACGGGCGCGTCCAACTGCGATTTCGGCGTTCTGCTGATCGATGCGCGCCAGGGCGTGCTGACCCAGACGCGGCGGCATGCGTGCATCCTGTCGCTGCTCGGTATCAAGAAGGTCGCGCTGGCCATCAACAAGATGGATCTGATCGACTTCGATCAGGAGATCTACGATGCGATCGTCGACGATTTTGTCTCCTTCGCCGAGCCCTTGGGCTTTGAGTCCATCGAGCCCATCCCGGTTTCGGCGCTGAAGGGCGACAACGTCACGACGCCCAGCGCCCATATGCATTGGTATCACGGGCCGACCCTGCTCGGGCATTTGGAAACGGTCGAGGTCGGACATGACCGGGATTTGGGTCCGTTCCGCTTCCCCGTGCAATGGGTGAACCGGCCGCATCTGGACTTCCGCGGCGTGTCGGGGACCGTCGCGGGCGGACAGATCAAGCCTGGAGACGAGGTTGTCATTCACCCGTCCGGCAAGCGTGTGCATGTGGCGCGGATCGTGACGGCCGACGGCGACCTCGACGTCGCGCGCGAAGGCGACGCGGTGACTCTGACCTTCGCCGAGGAAGTCGACGCGAGCCGCGGCGACGTAATCACGACGCCCGACAACGAGCCGTCCGTGGCCGATCAGCTCGCGGCCAAGATCATCTGGTTCGACGAAGAGGCCATGTTGCCCGGCCGCACCTATACGATCCGGTGTGGAACGCAGACCTCGACGGCGACGGTCTCGACGCTCAAGTACAAGCTCAACGTGGACAATCTGGACCACGTCGCGGGCAAGACCTTGGAGATGAACGAGGTGGGGCTGTGCAATCTCAGCATGACCCGGCCGGTCGTCTTCGACCCTTACGGCGACAATCCCGAGACGGGCAGCTTCATCCTGGTCGATCGTTTCACCAATGCGACCGTGGCGGCCGGCATGGTCGAATTCGGCCTGCGCCGCGCGACGAACGTCAAGTGGCAGGAACTGTCCGTCGACAAGACTTCCCGTGCGAGCCTCAAGGGTCAAAGGCCTTGCGTGCTGTGGTTCACGGGCCTTTCAGGCTCCGGCAAGTCGACCATCGCCAATGCCCTGGAGAAGCGTCTGCATGCGCTCGGCCGTCACACCTACATGCTGGACGGCGACAATATCCGGCACGGGCTGAACAAGGACCTCGGTTTCACGGACGCGGATCGAGTGGAGAATATCCGGCGCGTGGCGGAAGCGGCACGGCTGTTCGTGGATGCGGGTCTCATCGTCATGGTGTCGTTCATCTCGCCGTTCCGGTCGGAGCGCCGCATGGCGCGCGAGATGGTCGGCGACGGCGAATTCATCGAGATCTATGTCGATACGCCGCTCGAGATCTGCGAGGCGCGCGATCCCAAGGGGCTGTACCGCAAGGCGCGCCGCGGCCTGATCAAGAACTTCACCGGTATCGACTCGAGCTATGAGCAACCGGAGTCTCCGGAGCTCGACTTGAACACGAGCGACTTGGCGCCGGAGACCCTTGCCGAACGCGTGCTGGAAGAGCTCAGGCGCCGGAACGTGGTGTAGCGGCGACGTCGCGTGCGGGGGCGGCGTCGCGTCCCACGCTCTCGTGGACCGTCGCCCCGTCCGTCGCCGCTGCCACGAACAGCAGGGCGATGGCCAGGAAGGTCAGCGTCACAGCGGCGGTGATCGAACCGGCCACGATCAGGCCCGCCCGGCGCTGGCGTTCCTTGAAATCCCGAATCAGGCCTCGAAGCTGCCTTTCGGCCCCATTGTCCGGTGCCGTATCTTTGCCGCCGCCGTGCGGATCGGTACCCGGCAGACCGTTATGAGGGCCGTCCTGGCCACGAGGGCTCTCCTGGCCGGGGCCTTCCGTTCCGGTGCCCGGTGTCCCGAGATAGGCCCCGACAAAGGCGAGATTGCTGGGCGGGGAAACGAAGTCCGCCATCTCGTAAGCCTCCACGAAGACCTCGGCGGAGGGCGGCGAGGACAGGCGATGAATGCCGCGAACCTCGCCGAATTCCTGGGTGAAGGTGGCGCGCCTCGACCCATGGAGGGCTTTCCGGAGCAGGGCCGTTGCACGATGCACGGGATGGGTGGTCAGCGCCGCGCGAGACGATCCTGTCGACATTGGCAGGGTGAATTCGGTCATTGAAGAAGCTCCCTCTCTTGACGCCCCAGGCCCAAGGCCGACAAGCGTCCGAAACCCCCGTTCCCCGAACCGTCAAAGCCAATACGCGCGGCAGCCAAGGCCTCTTCATGGTGTCGCGCGCGGGCTGGCTGACAGCCGTTGAAGACCCCGCCGCGGCTCTCCCGGTAGACGGCGCTCCAAAGACCAAATGCGCGAACGGGGCCATGGGTTCCCGAGACTGAAACGGGTGTTCGATTTTCGTGCGCTGGTTGTTCGGCGGGCGCGGCTACGCCCTGAAGGACGGCCCGCAAGACGCGTGCGACAGGGCCGTCAGCATCCGCCGGTAGAGGCGGTAGGCGAGCCTGTCGAGGCCGAAGCGCGCCGCGAGCGCCGCAGGCAGGACGTAACGGGCATAGATGCCGAGCAGGACCCTGTCGGGGTCCGTAGCGTTGGCCCGGAGGCGTGCCAGGAGAGCGGGCGCGAGCTCATAATAGCGTGCGATTTCGGCGCCGCCTCCCGGGCGCTTGGCGAGAACCTGATCGCGATAGCGGCGCAGGGTCCTGAGCTCGAAACAGTCGTCGCCGAGACCGAGAACCTCGCAGCAGGCGGTCGTGATGAAGCAGCTCTCGGCGGAAACGCACTGTTTGTTGTCTCTCTCGGTGGCGAGCGCGTCCCGCCGCGCCGTGGCCCAATCCAGGGCTTGCCGCATGGTGGCGCAATCGAGGGTGAAGCGGCACTCGTCGTCAGCGCCGGCGAAGTGCAGCACAAGGTCCATGCTGTCCTCGTCGCGGAGCAGGGGCGCCGTTGCCAGCGGCAGCACGATCCCGACCGTGTTGTCGTAAATGTCCGTGCAGTTGCCGCAGAGCGGCGTGTTCACGGCGGTCGCGCCGCCGTACGCTGTGGCCATGAACCGGCTCTCGGGGTTGCGCAGGAGCGCGTCCGGCAAGGGCGTGCCTTCGGCGCTGCCTTCGACAAAAATCCGCGCGGCGAAGTCGGATCCGACCTCGATGCTGAGCAACAGATCGCAGGTCCGCGGATCGACGGCCGGGACTTCGTTCTGGATCACGCCGGCGCTGATGTCGCTCGCCTGCGCGGTCCACCGGCCGAAGTCCTTGGTATCGTAGCAGTCCGGCTCGGACGGAGACTCCTCGTTCGGGCTGTCGTCCTCCGGCGCGTCGTCGTCCGGCCCGTCGTCCTTCGGCGCGTCATCTTCCGGCGCGTCGTCCTGCGCCAGGGCGGGCAGCGGCGAGGCGAACAAGCGGGCGCCGGCGATGGTGCCGATGAGAAGGCCGAGCGCGCGGCGGCGGGTCTGTTTGAGCATGCGGCAATCTTCTGGAGACATTGGCGAAATCGATGGCGCTACCCTAGCAAAGCGCGGGATCGAACGGGAGTTTTCGAACCGGAACGGGGGTGGCAGACCATCCTCTCAAGATGGCTTTATGGAGGCCCGGAAGGCGCACCGTACGGTAGAGTGCCTGGTGTGATGGGCGAGAATCAGAAGCGGGCAAGCCAATGATACGGCATCTTCCGGGCCGGGCCGTTGCAGGTCTCGTCCTGTCCGCGTCGGCGCTTCTTCTCCTCGCCCAACCGCCGCGGGCGTGGGCGCAAGGCGCGCACGACTATCCAGTCCCCTCGTCGGCCAGCGAAGCCTTCAGCCCGATCCGCGAAGGGTTCACCGTTCCGCTCCATCCGCGGGACGATCTGCGGGGGCCTGTGCCGATCGACGATTGGCGCGAGGACCGGCTCGAGGCTGCGCGGCAGACGCGCTGGTCGAACCTGCCGGCCTTCTTCCGGGACGCCGCCGTGCGCCTCGACAGCCGGACCTATTGGTTCGACGAGGACGATTTCGGCTACGACGAGCCGAAGGCCTTCACGACCGGCGGCTCGCTGTCCTTCGAGTCCGGCTATCTCGCCGACTTCTTTCAATTGCGGAGCGTTCTGTATACGACCCAGCCGCTCTATGCGAATGCGGACGCAGGGCAGTCGCTGAACCTGACGTGGGACGGCGATCAGATCACGACGCTTGGCCAGCTCAGCGGGCGCCTGCTGTTTGCCGGCCAGCAGGTCACGGTGGGACGCCAGCTCGTGCGGACGCCCTATATCAACCCCTACGATTCGCGGATGATTCCGATCACGTACGAAGGCGTCGTGCTGGTGCCCGAGCACCAGGGGCCAGACGAGACGATCGACTATATCGGCGCCTATCTCTCACGCTACAAGCCACGCGAGCAGGCCGGCTTCGAGCCCTTGAGCCATGGGCTTGGAGTGTCGCAGGACGAAGGCGTTCTCATCACCGGTGCGAGCTACCACCGGAACGGCTTCAACATCGGCGCCTCCAATTACTGGATCAAGGACACGCTCAACACGGCCTATGGCGAGATCGACTACCTGCTGCCGTTTGGGACAGCCGGCGACGACGGTCCGCAGCTGCGCATCGGCGCCAATATCCAGGATCAGCGCACGGTTGGCGCGGAGCTGATCGCGGGCGCGCCCTACGAGACCATCAGGCGTCCGCGCGCCTCGCCGCCAGCTATCAAGGCTTCGTGTTCGAGGGCTCCGTGTCGAAGGTCGGCGAGGAGGCGAGCATTCAGAAGCCGTTCGGGTTCAGTCCGTCCTACACGGCGACGATGGTGACCAGCTTCCAGCAGGCCGGCGTCGAGGCCTATCTCGTGTCCCTGACCTACGATTTCGCAAAACTCGGGCTGGAGGGCGTCAAGTTCAGGGCCGCCTGGGGCCAGGGCTGGGGCCGCAACGATCCCGTCACAAACGGAGATTTTGCGAACCAGGAGGAGTTGGATCTCCGGTTCGTCTACGCGCCGCCCCGTGGGCCTCTGCAGGGCCTGCGGGTCGAAGTGGAATATATCGACTGGACCGTCTACGACGACGCCCTGCCGAGCGAGGACCTGACCCAGTTCCGGACGATCGTGAACTACAGCGTGCCGTTGCTGTGAGTCTTGCGCGCGCGCGTGTTCTGCGCAGCGCACGAGCACGACGGGCCGTTTGCAGGAATCGATCGTTCCGGCGGCGGTCGATCCGACCGCGCGCGTTCGGGTCGATCACGTCGATCAGAGAGTCCCGCACGAAAAGACGCTGCCCTTCCTCCAAGGGCCGGCCCGACTGTTCAAGCCATCAAGCCCTTGGCAAGACCACGCCGACATATTTGCCGTCATGTCCAAAGACGCGGGCGCGGTCGGCAAGCCCTTCGCGTGCGATGTAGTCCCGGAAATGGAAATTGTCCTGAATGTCGTCGAACACGATCACGACGTCCGGGGCAAACTTGCCTTGCGCCTGTCGCAGCACGCGCTCTCTGGCCTCATAGGTCTTGTCGCTGTCGTAGTGGAAGAGGTCTATGCGATTCACCTGACCGAGGATCTCCGGCACATTCTTCCGGTCGCCCTTTAGAAGCATCGTCCACCGCGTGCGCAGCTCCGGCTCCACGAGGTGGCCGGAAAAACGCTCCGGGTTCGGCAGGCGGAAATAGGGCAGTTCACTCGACCACAAGTGTCCACCGTTGTTGTGGTGCATCGCCGTCAGGATCGCCCGGCTTGAAAAGCCTGAGGCGACACCCGTCTCGAAAGCGACCTGCGGCTGGTAGTAGCGGACCAGGAAGTAGAGCAGGGCATGGTGACCGCCGCCGCCAAGCGTGATCCCTTGATCGGCAAGGGCGCGCAGTTTTCCATCGGCGGTTGCGGTGGCCTCCGCGTCATAGGCCGTCGCCTGGTTCCAAAGGTCGCTGTCAAGGGCACGGGCAAAGGCCTCGTCGCTCTCCACGTTCGACGCCGCCCATTCGTTCGCCATGGGCTTCGTGTCGGTGCTGACGATCTTGAGTCCCTTTTGATAGATCTTGAACAGGCCCTGCGACACCATGGATGGGCGTGTAAGGTTAACCAGAGTATTCGTGATGCTTTGAATATTCACCATGGCGTTTTTCTCCTGAATCCTGGGCGTTACTCTACGATACGGCGGCGTTCCGGAACAGACACTTCACTAGTCATGGTGAAGGTGTTCACGAAAGGCGCGCACGGGTTGCACGAACAAATAGATTGGAGAAATGAAATCAGGTGGCTGGGAGACTAGGATTCGAACCTAGATTGACGGAGTCAGAGTCCGCTGTCCTACCATTAGACGATCTCCCACCAGCCGTGGTGGGTGCAGGCCGTGTTCGGCCGCCTCCTGATCCGAAGCACGGATTTGGGCGTTTCTTCTAGTCGCTGGGGCGCCCGCTTGGCAAGACCAACTGTGTGATAAGTCCGTCCGCGCGGCAAACCCGGCTCCACAGGTGATGTTCGCGACAGGCGATGTTCGCGCCGTGACAGGCTATCCAGGGTGCCGAAATAGGGCTCCCGGTAACACATTGTCCAGAAACTGGGCCTATCCTGCCGCGTATGAGCCAGATTTCACCATCCGCCAACCGGATTTCTGCGGCGCTTCGCGCGCTCCGGCAGGTCTATGAGGACAGTGCCGCCGACAAATCGGTTCTCGGACTGAAATGCCTGCAGGCGGTGATGGCCGAGCTCGCGGCGGATGGCGTACCGGCCGACGATCTGAAGCCGCTCGCCGAGCTCGAAGCGCTGATCGGCGCGTCGACGGCCGCGCCCGCGTCCGTTTCGGCCGGCGCACCGGAGCCGGCGCCGGGTTTGGACGGCCGCCAGCGCGATCGCCGGCGCAGGGCCGCGCCAAGTCAGACCCTTCTTGCCCGGTCCGCCGTCTTGATCGACCTTCTCGTGAAGGACGGGCAAGGCGAGGAGCGGGCGGCGCAGACGGTGATGCGGCACCTGCTCTTGGCGGGCGTGCCGGCACCGGAGAGAGGCGGCGATTCCCGCGGATGGCGCCGGCTGCTCGAGTTTCGCAACACGCTGCATCAGGGCCGCGGCCCGGAAGAGGCCCGCGTGAGTACGAGGCGTTCGGTCGGGAAGTGGATGAGATCCCCGCGGCAACGCGTGTCGACGCCGTGCTCACCGAACGGCTTTGGGACCGCCGTCGTCAGGCCAGACGTCACGCCGGCTGACCGGTACGATTAACGCTGTTCCGTATGCGGAGCAGGTGCGATGGATATCCCCTGTTAAGGTTGTCTTAGGCATGAGCGTCCAGGGACGGCCGCGAGGGACATGGGTTTGATCGAGCAACCGGCGAGTTTGGAGGCGCAATCGGTGTCTCCCCGCAAGGCGCCCGCGAAGGGTCCGAACGCGGAGCGGCGTGCCGCGCTCTTCCGGGAAACACCCTTGGCCGTTGTCCGGCGCTGGTTTGTCGGCACCGCCTGGGCGTTGCGTCCGAAGCGGATCGCGATGCTTCTGCCGGTCGCGCGGGTGACCTTTGCCCATCTCCTCAATCCAAGCCGTGCGCTGCCTGATACGGCCGCTCTCGCGCCGGATGCGGAGATCGCCGGTCTCATCACGGATCTTTCGCCGGCAACGCTCATGGACGCATATGCGCGCGGGCTCTTTCCACACGGGCATATCCGTCCGCTGAAATGGGTCTGCCCGCCGACCCGGGCGGTGGTGCGGCCCGCCGACTTTCACATCTCGAGCCGGCTGCGCGGCCTCATGCGGCAGGGCTGTTACCGCGTGACCTTCGACACCGATTTCGAGGGTGTGATCGTGGGCTGCGCCGCCCCGCGCAGGCGCTGGCTCAATCTCACCTGGATCACGCCATACATCATGGCCGCCTATGGGAGGCTGTTCGACGAAGGCCATGTCCATTCCTTCGAGGTTTGGAACAGGGACGGCGAGCTGGTCGGCGGCGGCTATGGCGTGGCGGTGGGCCGGGTGTTCGTGATCGAGTCCCAGTTCTATCGGGAGTCCAACGCGTCGAAAATCGGCTTCGCGGTCCTTGCCTGGCATCTGGCGAAATGGGGCTTCGTCCTTGTGGACAACAAATGGCTGACGCCTGCCACGGCACACGCGGGCTTCCGGGAAATTCCCCGCAGCGCGTATCTTGGGCAGTTGCCGGAGCATTGGGGCGAGCCGGTGCATCCCGGGCGGTGGCAGACCGAAGCCGATATCAAGACCGTCGCCGGCTCGAGGTGATTCCGGGACGCCTGGACCGCGATAACCCCGAACGGGCACGCACCGGCGGCCGGCCCTGTCTGTCCGGCGTGGCTGCCTGGGGTTTACCTGCCCGAACAGGTTGCTAGATTAGTCACATAGGACCAACACCGCAGCCTTCGGAGCGGGCGAGAAAGCGCCCGACGAAGGGCTCGAAAGGTTGAACATTGTGACTGGGCCGAGCGGAAATTCCCGCACGGCTGCCGGGAATCCGCGCCGCGAGGAGCCGGCGCGTGGTCCCGATCTTCCGCGTGACGCCGGCGCGCTGCCTTGCGCCACTGCCATGCGGAGCGATGCCGGCGAGTGCGGCGCCATGAGCACCGCGGCGCCAGGGATGTCCGTTGATGCGGGCCTTCCGGCTGCGAGCCCTGCCGGGGCAGCCAGCGATTTGGGCAAAGCCGTGCGCGACGCGGGTGCACCGTCACGCGTGAGTCAGACCGTTTACGGCGCGCTCGACCTTGGAACCAACAATTGCCGTTTGCTCGTGGCCAAGCCGTCGCGGCGCGGCTTCGTGGTGGTCGATGCGTTTTCCAGGATCATTCGGCTGGGCGAGGGCGTCCAGGCGACGGGCCAGCTCTCCGAAAGCGCTCAGAAGCGAACCATTGCGGCGCTTCGAGTCTGCGCGGACAAGATGCGCCGCCGCGGCGTCGCCCGTTCGCGCCTGATCGCCACCGAGGCCTGCCGGATCGCCACCAATGGTGCGTCCTTTATCGACCGCGTCGAGAATGAAACGGGCCTCGTGCTGGAGATCGTCGGCCGCGAGACCGAGGCCAAGCTTGCGGTCTCGGGCTGCGCCTCTCTGCTGGACAGTACCTGCGATTGGGCGCTGGTGTTCGACATTGGCGGCGGGAGCTCGGAACTGATCTGGCTCGATCTCCGTCGGATCGGCACGGACTGGAAGCGTTCGCTCCAGAGCCGCGCCAGCATTCAGGATGCCATCGCGGCGTGGACGTCCTTGCCGCTCGGTGTCGTGAACCTCGCCGAGCGCCACGGCGGGCGCGACGTCACGATCGAGAACTACGAGGCCATGGTCGAGGACGTGGCGATCGCGCTGGACGGCTTCGAATCCCAATACCGGTTCGGCGAACGGGTGGCGCCCGAGCGGGCGCATTTCCTCGGCACCTCCGGGACGGTCACGACCATTTCCGGCATCCATCTGGGGCTGTCCCGTTACGATCGCGCGCGGGTCGACGGCTGTTGGCTCAAATCCACCGATGTACGCCGGGTCTCGAGCAGCCTCATCGGCATGAGCTATGCCGAGCGTATCGCCCAGCCCTGTATCGGACAGGAGCGCGCCGATCTCGTATTGGCCGGGTGTGCCATTCTCGAGGCGTTGCTCAGGACCTGGCCGTGTCAGCGCCTGCGCGTGGCCGACAGGGGCTTGCGCGAAGGGATTCTCACGACCCTCATGGCCGAGGATGGGCACGACCGAAAGACCCCGCGCCGCCGGCGCCGGAGAGGGCGGGGCGGCGGCAGGGCCTCGGCCGGCAATCCTGCGAACGACACGTCGCCCAACGGCAAGCGGTCGGCTTTCGAAGGCTGAGCGGCCTTCGGATGTCCGCCGCGCGACGGAGTCGGTCGTCCGAAACGGCGGGGACGTCGCCGATCGCCGCTCTAGTCCTCGGGCACCAGATCGCGCTGTCGCTCCGGCTCGCCCAAGGCGTGGGCTTTTCGGGAGAGGCTTGACCCCGCGTCTTTCGGCAAGCGCAGGAAGATCAGCGCCGAACTCGCGGCGAAGGCGCCGACGATCAGGAAGGCGAGGTGGAAATCGCTCGCCAGAACCTCGTGACCGGCGCGGCCCATACGCTGGAGTTCGAGCACCAGCGCGCCGACCGCAACGCCTGCCGACATGGAGAGCTGCTGCGAGACGCTGGCGAAGCTCGTCGCCTTGCTCATCTCGTGCTCGCCGATATCCGCATAGGCGATCGTGTTGATCGCGGTGAATTCGAGCGAGCGGAAGAAGCCTCCCACGAGGAGTGTGGCCAGGATCAGCGCGTGCGGGGTCGCGGCCGTGAACAGGGCGCAGACGGCGATGAAGCCGGCCGTGATGAGCGCGTTCCATATGAGTACGGGCCTGTATCCGAACCGCCGGAGGATCGGGGCCGCTGTGGTCTTCATCGCCACGGCGCCGACGGCGATGGAGAAGGTGAGCAGCCCCGATTGCAGCGGGGTCATGCCGAATCCGAGTTGGAAATAGAGCGGCAACAGGAAGGGCGTCGCGCCGACGCCGATCCGGAACAGGAACCCGCCGGCGATATTGGCGAAGAACGTATCGATCTTCAGCAGGCGCAGGTCGAGCAGGGGGGCGGGAATAGCGAAGGCATGACGCACGTAGAGCGCACAAGACGCGGCGCCCACCGCGAGGAGCCCGGCCACGACCCAGGGCGGAAACAGAGGCTGGCCGATAATGGTGAAGCCGAAGGCGAGGCCCGCGAGCCCGATGCCGGACAGGAAGAAGCCCTTGAGGTCGAGCGGCGGGACGGTGTCCTCGCGGAAGTTCTCGATGAAGCGGGTGGCGAGATAGACGCCGAGAATCCCGACCGGAATGTTGATCCAGAAGATCCAGCGCCAGGAAAACACCGTGGTGATGAACCCGCCGAGCGGCGGACCGATGACCGGCCCCATCAGCGCGGGCACGGTGAGCCAGGCCAGCGCCGAGATCAGCTCTGCCTTCGGGACGGAGCGCAGGATCACCAGCCGCCCGACCGGCACCATCATGGCCCCGCCCATGCCTTGCACGATGCGGAACAGGATGAAGTCCAGGAGCGAGGTGGCGAAACCGCAGGCGGCCGAGCCCAGCGTGAAGACGACAATGGCGGCACGGAACACGGTTCTGGCACCGAAGCGGTCGGCCATCCAGCCGCTGATTGGTATAAAGACCGCCAGCGACAGCAGGTAGGATGTCAGCGCCAGCTTCAGCGCGATGGGGTCTTCACCCAGATCGGCCGCGATCGCGGGCAGCGACGTGGCGATGATGGTCGAGTCCATGGTCTCCATGAACAGGGCGACCGCGACGATCAGGGTAATGAAGTAGCGGGGCATGAGGCAGGTGCTAAAAGAGTGGTGAGCACGACATGCGCTCCCGGCCTCTTCCGGTCAAGTGCGCGCGGGTCACGGGTGTGCGGCGATTGGGCGAGACGGTCCGGTAGACCGAAACAGCGGCGATAAGACGGGCGATATGGCAAGAGGCGGGAAAAGCGGTCCGAGGGGCAGTGCGGGCCGGCGCGGTCTGACGGTGCGCGTCAAGACCGCGAAGGGGCGGAAGCTCGCCTCCACGCGCTGGCTGCAGCGGCAGTTGAACGACCCCTATGTGGAGGAGGCCAAGCGCCAGGGCTATCGCAGCCGGGCGGCCTTCAAGCTTCTGGAAATGGACGACAAGCACCATTTGCTGAAGCCGGGCGGCGTGGTGGTCGATCTGGGCGCGGCGCCGGGCGGCTGGAGCCAGGTGGCGGTCGCGCGCGTGAAGGCGGACGTGGGCGAAGGCGAAGCGAGCGGCGGCAAGGACGGCAAGGAGGGCCCTAGAGGCCGCGTCATCGCCGCCGATCTCAACGAGATCGAGCCGGTTCCGGGCGCGGCGTTCATGCAGCTGGACGTGACCGACGCGGAGGCCGGCGAGACGATCCGCGCCGCGCTCGGCAGCGCGCGTGTGGACGTGGTGCTGTCGGACATGGCCGCGTCGTCCACCGGGCACCGCCAGACGGACCATCTGCGCGTGATCGCCCTGGCCGAGGCCGCGCTCGACATCGCCGAGGACGTGCTGAAGCCGGGCGGCGCCTATCTCGCCAAGGTGTTGCAGGGCGGGGCGAGCGGCGATCTGCTCAACCGGCTGCGCAAGAACTTCGCCAAGGTCGCCCATGTGAAGCCCAAGGCCAGCCGGCAGGATTCGTCCGAAGTCTACGTGCTCGCGAAAGGCTATCGCGGGGAGGCGCCCACTAAGGCTTTTTGAACTTCGCTATTGGCTCAGAGGCCGAATACTGAGCAAATAGCTCCTCTCCACCGGTTTCACGCACGAGATAACTGTCACCTAAGGCCTCGGCGTAGTCACCCCAGGCAGCGCCAATCGCGTTCACGAAATCTGAGAAATCTTCGCTCCCTACATTATATATCGGAGTCCAGAGTGTGTACGCGATACCGTCCCCGCGGTCATGATAGACGTTTGGTGTGAAGTAGACGACGCAGTCAGTATGGCAAGGCGATAGTTGTGGGAATGCTTTGCAGATGATGGCCATCATCTGCCGCGGATCAAATCCAAGATTTCGATCGTTGGCTAGTAGCACTAGGCCCTCGGCATTCTGTTTATCCAGGATCTGCTTCGTCGAGCCAATTTGCTTATTTGCCTTCTTGATGGCGTCGACGATTGATCGTGCGCGGATCGAGGCCAAGCGTCGAGCCACGCGGTCAGGTACGGGTTTTCCTCGAAGGATGCAGTCGAGGAGCGCATCGCCGCTGTATCCAAAGTGCTTGAAGCATGCGACGACTCTTTTGGCTTGGGACGTCGCATCTGCCGAATCAGTCTCAAGACACTTGAGTTCGGCAATGACATGGTCTTGAGGGAAGTAGAAGTCAGCGTTGAGTGCTCCTTCGGGAATTGGCACGCCCACGTCTGTGACCTTGGTCCCCTGTCTGAATGTCCCGACAAAATCTGTGAACTGCGCCTCAATGTCGATGAAGCTTGGTTGCCAACCTTCCTTGTCATTGTCAGCAGGTATTACCATGGTCGATTATACGTTCTCTTGGCGTAGCGGTCGGCGACCTCTCTAGCCCGTACACTTGGTAATCCTAGCGGCTATAGACAAGCGTCCAAACACCTCGGTTCAGTCGCAATCAGATGCTCAGTCCTAGTGTTGCAGAGGGGACGGCGGCACTTTCTCCATGGTCTGTTCACGCGACTGTGCAGTCGCGTGTGCTGCCGCGCGTGTCCGAGTCTTGATAGGGTGCCACCATTGGACCGGCCTGGAATGGGACGGGCAGGGGATTCCGGAGCGATGCCATGAATGTCGAGGTGGTGAAGGACTATTACGGCAAGGTTCTGAAAGGCTCGGGCGATCTGCAGACCAGCGCCTGTTGCGATGGCGCCGAGATGCCGGGCTATCTCGCGTCCCTGATCGCCAACGTCCATGAGGAGGTGGTCGCGCGCTATTACGGCTGCGGGCTGTGCATCCCGACCGCGCTCCAGGATTGCAACGTGCTGGACCTGGGCTCGGGTGCCGGGCGCGACGTCTACATCCTGTCGCAGCTCGTCGGCGAGAACGGATCGGTCGCGGGCGTCGACATGACCGCGGAGCAGCTCGCCACCGCCGAAGCGCACAAGGATTGGCATACGCAGAAATTCGGCTACGCCAAGTCCAACGTGCGCTTTCTGGAAGGCTATCTGGAAAAGCTCGACGCGCTCGATCTCGAACCCGGCGGCTTCGACGTGATCGTGTCGAACTGCGTCATCAATCTCTGCACGGACAAGCCGGCGGTGCTGCGCGGCGCCTACAATCTCCTGCGCCAAGGCGGCGAACTCTATTTCGCCGACGTCTATTGCGATCGGCGGCTCCCCGATGACGTGCGTGCCGATCCGCTGCTCTATGGCGAGTGCCTGGGCGGCGCGCTCTACTGGAACGACTTCCTGCCCATGGCGAAGGAGGCCGGCTTCCTGGATCCGCGCCTTGTCAGCAGCCAGCCCATCGAAATCGAGAACCCGGAGATGGCAGAGAAGCTCGGCAATGCGCGCTTCTTCTCCGCCACGTACCGCCTGTTCAAACTCGACGATCTGGAGCCGGCTTGCGAGGACTACGGCCAGGCGGTGATCTATCGCGGCGGCATCGCCGAACAGCCGGAGACGTTCGTCCTCGACGACCACCACAGGATCGAGCGCGGCCGGGTCTTTCCGGTGTGCGGCAATGTCTGGCGCATGCTTGCCGGTACGCGCTTTGCGCCTTATTTCGACTTCGTCGGTGACTTTTCCAGACATTTCGGTATCTTCCCGGGCTGCGGAACGCCGTCGCCATTCGAGCAAACGGACAACGCGGGGAACGGATCAGTCAGCTGCTGCTAGCGCGGCAAACCGGGGGGATGATGACGTTCGATCTCACGCGGCGGCTCGGCGCCGAGGCCTTAGGCACGTTCTTTCTCGTGATGGCGGTCGTCGGGTCGGGCATCATGGCGGAGACCCTCGCGGGCGGGAACGTCGCGCTGGCCCTGCTCTGCAATACCGTGGCGACGGGCGCGGTCCTGTTCGTGATCATCACGATCTTCATCCAGGTGTCGGGGGCGCATTTCAACCCGGCCGTGAGCATGGCGATGCTCTTGCGCGGGTCGCTGCCGGCGGGGGAAGTCCTGCCCTATGTCGTGGTCCAAATCGCCGGGGGGTGTTTGGGGGCCGTCGCGGCCCATCTGATGTTCGGTCTCGATCCGGTCCAGATCAGTCAGCACGCCCGGACCGGATTTGGACAATGGCTCGGCGAGTTCATCGCGACGTTCGGGCTTGTCGGCACGATTCTCGGCTGCGTCCGCTTCAATGTCGCCGCGATCCCGGCGGCGGTTGGCCTCTATATTTCCAGCGCGTACTGGTTCACCTCGTCCACGTCCTTCGCCAACCCGGCCGTGACGATCGCCCGTGCCGTCACCGACACCTTCTCCGGCATCGCACCGGCCCACGTGCCGGCTTTTCTGGTGGCGCAGCTCGTGGGTTCGGCCGCCGCCGTGCTCCTGTTCGGCTGGCTCCTCCGGCCGGGCTCGGAGACTGAAAAAAACTAGGCCTCTTTCGTCCGGGCGAGGATCGCGTCCAACGCGGACGGCGAAAGCCGGAGTGCGAGCGCTAGGCGGTCGAGCGTGTTCTGTTCGGCGTCCGAGATGTGGCCGTTGACGAGGAGGGTCCGGTAGGCCCCTTCCATGATGGCGGCCTTGGTGTCCGGGGTGAGGCCGCCCGCAACCTCGGACAGTTCCTCGATCACGTCTTTTCGCGCATAGATCTGCACCGCGGAAACGACGCCGCTCACATCCACCGGCCGGCCCGTCAGCTCCTCGTACACGCGCTGGATGAGATCCACCTCCCGGGCATCGAGCCGCTGGTCGGCCGCCGCCATGGCCGCCATGGTCTTGAGAACCCAATCCGCCTCGATCGTTGTCGCCATCGTGAGCCGCTCCACCACGCACTGCACACCCAGGCTGGGAGTGTGACCCATGATTTTTGCATTTCTAGGGTCGGATCAAGGGCGATCGGGGGTGGCAACAGGAGCTTCGGCAAGTTGGTTGCGCAGCCGCGCGTTCTCCGCTTCCAGCGCGGCGAGGCTATCGGTAAGCGCCTCGACGTCCTCGGCGAACACCATCGTCGGAATGTGCTGCGGACAGTTGGTGTCCCAGGACTCGACAGAGAAGACGATGGCCGCCTCCGCGCGCGCCGCATAGCGCTCGGGCATCAGCGTTCGGGTGAGCGCGGCGTCGTCTTCGATGACGCGCGCGGTGCCCCAGATCTTCACCCGGTGCCGCGTGCGGTAATCCATGATGAAGATCATCGCCTTCGGGTTCTCGTCCAGATTGCCGGTCGAGATGTACTGACGGTTTCCCGCGAAATCGGCGAAGGCGAGCGTTCGCTGGTCGAGGACGTGCAGGAAGCCCGGAGGCCCCCCGCGATGCTGGATGTAGGGCTGGCCGTTGCTGCTGGCCGTCGCCAGATAGAACGACCGCGCGGTCCCGACGAACGCCGCAAACCCCGCGTCGATCGCGGTTCGCGCGGTGCCTTTGACCGCCTTGCGCGCATAGGCATCGCGCGAGCCCCGGCGGGTCTGCGCGGCCCTGACCGAAGGCGTGAAGGCGATGTCCATCCAGGAGGCCATGGTGGTGCCCTTGACCGGACCTAGAGCGCGGGCATGGAGATGAAGCCGGGAAGAGCCTTGATCCGGCCGACCCAGGCGCGGATCGCGGGGTAGGCCTCCAGCGTGACGCCGCCTTCATGGCCGAGCGCCACATAGGGCATGCAGGCAATGTCGGCGATGGTCGGGCGGTCCAACGCCAGCCATTCGTTGTCGGTGAGCTGGGTTTCAATCAGGCCCAGGATGCGTGCCGCCTTTTCGCGCGCGTTCTCCACGTCGATGGGGAACCCGAACTTGTCGTGGAGGCGGGCGTCGCCGGGTCCGCGCGCAATCTCGTTCTCCGCCACCATCAGCCAATTGACGACGCTCGCCATGCCGGCCGGGTCGGTGGGGAGCCAGGACTCGCCCCCATATTTGCGGGCGAGATAGACGAGGATCGCCTGCGAATCCCGCAGGACGTTGCCGTCGTCCTCGAGCACCGGAACCTGGCCGAACGGGTTCAGGTCGATGAACGGACTCTCCTTGTGGGCGCCGGCCATCAGATCGACGGGCGCGATCTCGAGATCGAGTCCGAGCAGGGCGCAAAAGAGCCGGACTTTGTAGCAATTCCCCGAGAGTTCCATGTCGTGCAGCGTGCGAGCGGTCATTGGGCGGTTCCTCCGTGCCTCCTGCCTGTGTCGCCCTCCATATGGCTTATTCCAATTGATTGCGGTATGGGTCAATTGATGGAGATATCTTTCCAAATATTGGAAGAATAGATGGACCGCCTCGCCGCCATTCGGGTCTTTGCGGCCATCGCCGATGCGGGCTCGCTGTCGGCCGCGGGCGAACGGCTCGGCATGCCGCTGACGACGGTCAGCCGACACCTCAAAGCCTTGGAAGAGGCGCTCAAGACGCGTCTTCTGACCCGGACCACGCGGCGCCTGGCCTTGACCGAACCCGGCCGGACCTATTTGGAAACCTGCCGCCGGGTGCTCGACGATCTCGACATGGCCGAGCGTCATTTGGCGGGCGAGAAGGCGGAACCGCATGGGCAGCTTGCGCTGACCGCACCCAGTCTCTTCGGCCGGTTGCATGTGCGGCCCGTGGTGAACGCCTATCTGGACGCATACCCGCAAGTGAGCGTGCGGATGCTGCTGGTGAACCGGGTGGTCAATCTCGTGGAGGAGGGCCTCGATCTCGGCATCCGCATCGGCCATCTCCCGGATTCGGCCATGCGCGCCACTACGCTGGGCACGGTCCGGCTGATCTGCTGTGCGAGCCCCGCCTATCTGGAGACTGCCGGTGTGCCGCCCGAGCCAAGGGCACTTCTTGAGCACTCCTGCATTACCTTCACCTCGTTCTCGCAGCCCGACCGGTGGGGGTTTCCCGGCGCCGCCACGCGGGAGAAGGGTCATGCGGGACACGAGAAACGGCGGGCCCAGAACGTTCCGGTTCGCCCGCGCCTGATCGTCAATACCGCAGAGGCAGCCATCGACGCCGCGAAGGCCGGGCTCGGGATCGTGCGCGTCCTGTCCTATCAGGCGCAGGAGGCCCTCAAGGACGGGTCGATGCGCCGCATCCTGGAGGCGTACGAGCCGGAGCCGATCCCGGTCAGTCTGGTCCACCGGGAGGACCGCCTGCCGCAGGCAAAAGTGCAAAGCTTTGTGGAACTTGCGGTGCCACTGCTGCGGAAGGCGCTCAGGGCGATATGAAGTCTGAGGGTAACGCCGCGCCATGGCTTTCCAAGGAGCGGGCAAGCTGATATGGAACGCCGTCAACCGGCCCCGCGTTCGGCTACTCCGCCGGCGCGGGCATTTCACATTCATAAGAGGTTGGCCTATGCCCGACGGGCAGTCTTCTCACGAAAATTCCCGTTTTCCCGACAGCGCCATGGCGCTGACATTCGATGACGTGCTGATCCGTCCGGGTCCATCGGACGTGCTCCCGAACGAGGTGCAGGTCTCCTCGAAAGTCACGAAATCCATTTCGGTGAACATTCCGATCCTCTCCTCCGCGATGGACACGGTCACCGAATCCCGGCTCGCCATCGCCATGGCCCAGGCAGGGGGTATCGGCGTCATTCACCGCAACATGGACGCCGAGCTGCAGGCCGCCGAGGTCGCGCAGGTGAAGAAGTTCGAATCCGGCATGGTGGTCAATCCCGTCACGACCAACCCCGAGGCGCGCCTGGCGGATGCCCTGAACCTGATGGCGCACTACAGCATCTCCGGCATCCCCGTGGTCGAGCCCGGATCGGGACGTCTCGTCGGTATCGTCACCAACCGCGACGTGCGCTTTGCCACCAATGAGGCCCAGCCCGTGTCCGAGCTGATGACCAAGGATCTGGTCACGGTGACGGACAACGTGGATATGGAGGAGGCGAAGCGGCTTCTCCACCAGCATCGCATCGAGAAATTGCTCGTTGTCGACGACGAGCATCGCTGCATCGGCCTGATCACGGTGAAGGACATCGAGAAGGCCCGCGCGCACCCGAACGCCTGCAAGGACGATCAGGGACGCTTGCGCGTGGCGGCCGCGACCAGCGTGGGGGATTCCGGCTTCGAGCGCGCCGAGCAGTTGATCGATGCGGGCGTCGACCTCATCGTGGTGGACACGGCCCATGGCCATTCGCGGCTCGTCCTGGATCAGGTTGGCCGCATCAAGCGCAGGTCGAATGCGGTGCAGGTCGTGGCGGGTAACGTCGCAACGGCCGAAGGCACCAAGGCGCTGATCGATGCGGGGCCGGATGCGATCAAGGTCGGCATCGGTCCGGGTTCGATCTGCACCACCCGCATTGTCGCGGGCGTAGGCGTGCCGCAATTCAGCGCCCTGCTGGAATCGGTCGAGGAGGCCAACAAGGCCGGCGTGCCGGTGATCTCCGACGGCGGCATCCGTTATTCGGGCGATCTCGCCAAGGCGCTGGCCGCCGGCGCCGACTGCGTCATGCTCGGCTCGCTGCTGGCGGGGACCGACGAAAGCCCGGGCGAGGTGTTCCTCTACCAGGGGCGATCCTACAAGTCCTATCGCGGCATGGGCTCGATCAGCGCCATGGCCCGCGGCTCTGCTGACCGCTATTTCCAGCAGGAGATCAAGGACACGCTGAAGCTGGTGCCCGAGGGCATCGAGGGGCAGGTGCCTTACAAAGGGCCGGCCGGCAGCGTGTTGCACCAGCTCATCGGGGCTTTGCGCGCCTCCATGGGCTATACGGGCTCGCGCACGATCGCGGACTTCCAGGCGCGGACCCAGTTCATCCGCATCTCGACGGCGAGCTTCCGCGAAAGCCACGTCCATGACGTGACGATCACGCGGGAATCGCCCAACTATCCGCGCGAGAACTAGGCTTCCGTCAGAAGCCACGCTTGAGCATCGGCGTTTCGTCGCGGCGCAAGGTCAGCACCTCGAAGCCGGTCTTCGTGACAGCGACCGTATGCTCGAATTGTGCGGAGAGCTTCCGGTCGCCGGTCACGACCATCCATCCGTCGCTTCCGGTCGCCACCTTGCGGGTCCCTTGATTCACCATTGGCTCGATGGTGAAGACCATGCCCTCGCGCAGCCTCAGGCCCGTTCCCGGCCGTCCGAAATTCAGCACTTGCGGTTCCTCGTGCATGGCCCGTCCAATGCCGTGCCCGCAATATTCGCGCACGACCGAGTAGCCGCTCCGTTTGGCATGCCGTTCGATCGCGAAGCCGATGTCTCCGAGATAGGCGCCAGGCCGGACCTGGCCAATGCCTTGCCACATCGCCCCTTGCGCAACGCGTACGAGCCGCCGCGCCGCAGGCGATGCATTGCCGACCAGGTAGGTCTTGCTCGAATCCGCGATGAAGCCGTTCTTTTCGAGTGTGATGTCGAGATTGACGATGTCGCCGTCGCGGATGATCTCGCTTGAGTCGGGTACGCCGTGGCAGACCACATGATTGATCGAGCAGTTCAGGACATGTTTGAAACCGTATTGCCCCTTGCTCGCCGGCCGGGCGGCAAGGTCCACGGTGATGAAGGTCTCGACTAGATCGTTGACCTGTAACGTCGACATGCCGGCGAGGTCGAGCCGGTCCAGCATCTCGAACACGGACGCCAGCAACCTCCCCGAGACGCGCATGAGCGCCACTTCGTCCGGCGTCTTCACCATGTCAGGCGGCTGCGACCTCCGCGGGACGCACTTGCGCCGCCTCGAACTGCATCTTCATGATGTCGTTGAAGGACAGGGCCGGATTGGCCTCGGCAAGCATGCCGATCTTCATCCAGAATTCGGCCTGCGCATTGATGGACCGGCACATGACCGTGCTGGCCCGGCGGATTTCCTCGTGCAGGCGTCGTCGATCTTCACAATGCCCATGGACGTCTCCCATAACCGATGAATATACGAACCATATACGATTCGTATATCTCAATCAATCGGTGTCGGGAGACGTTGCGGACCTGTCCAGACCGCTCCGTTACGCGCTATTTGACGCCGAGCGCGCGGACCTGTTCGAAAATGCCCGGCTCGAGCTTCTCAGCCATTCGGAGGTCGGCACTGCCGTCGGTGGGATCCCCGGAGCGGCTTTTCACGACGCCGCGGCCGACCAGGGCCAATGCGTTGTTGCCCTGAATCTTCAGCGCCGTATCGAAATCGGGACCGGCCTTGTCGAGGTCGTCCTGCAAGACATAGACCCAGCCGCGGTCGACATAGCCCTTCGCAGTCTCCGGATCGAGCTCGATGACCTTGGTGTAGTCGGCAACCGAATTGTCGTACTCCTTGCGCTTCCGATAAAGCTCCCCGCGGCTCGCGTAGCCGTTGATCGCTTTCGGATCCAACGCGACTTTCTTGTTCAGGTCGTCGAGCGCGGCGTCGTACTCATTCTTGTGGCTGTAGACGAGACCGCGCAGGAGGTAATAGTCCGCGTCGTCGTCCTTCAATTCGATGGCCGTATCCAGGTCGGCAACCGCCTTGTCGTAGTCCTTCTTGGCATCGTAGGCGGCCGCGCGCATGAAGTAGCTGTTGGCGCGCTTCGGATCGATATCGACCGCGGCGTTGATCTCGACCATGGCGGCGTCGATATCGCCGGTGGCCGACAAGCCCATGGCCCGCACGCTGTGGGCGCGGATGAGGAGCTTCTTGTCGTCGTTGCCGTTGTCGATGAAGGCCTGACAGGCGTCCAGCACCTCCTTGATGCTCAACTTTCCGTCGAAGCAGGGGTCAGAGGCCGCGTCGTCCATCGCGGCGGCAGGGCTCGCGACAGGGGCCGCGATGAGGGCCGTGGCCAGCAGCCCGGCCGAGAGCGCGGCGCTCACGGACAACGCGGCGCTTGCCGAAAAATTACGAAAAGCGCGGATGCGCATGGAAATCCTCCTTAGGAACGCTTTGAACTTTGCTGTTTTGCGTAGGTTTAAAAGGGGCGGAGCTGTCCCGTCAATTGAACATCCCTCCATGTTTCGAGGACATTCTGGTATGGATCGGGGTCGGGGCGGAAATTCGAGACGTTGGACGAACGTCGTCTCTACAAGGTTAGGCGCCGCGGAGTATAAAGGCGCAAAGCGCGCGCAATGCCGATGCTGCCGCGCATCGCACCCCACAAAGGATACCGCATGTCGTTCGGAGCCATCCTACTGCCTATGTTTCTGCAGGTCGCGCTGACCTTTGCCCTGCTGTTCTGGATGATCATTCTGAGGCTCCGGGCCGTCCGGAAAGGCGAGGTCCAACTCGAGGCCGCCGCCACGCGCCAGGCGGACTGGCCGCCTTATGTGCAGCAGGTGAGCAACGCCT
The DNA here is from genome assembly GCF_001723285.1 of Methyloceanibacter methanicus. Classification (GTDB taxonomy): domain Bacteria; phylum Pseudomonadota; class Alphaproteobacteria; order Rhizobiales; family Methyloligellaceae; genus Methyloceanibacter; species Methyloceanibacter methanicus. Next base: position 167,402 of record NZ_LPWG01000013.1, read on the forward strand.
TTCACAACGCCATGGAGATGCCCACGCTGTTCTACGTCGTCGTGCTACTCGGCTTCATGACCAAGACCCTCGATACGACCGTCTACGTGCTGATGTGGATGTTCACGCTCTCCCGGATCGGCCATACCGCCATCCACGTGACGAGCAACAAGCTCGCGCATCGCACGCCCATGTTTCTGCTGGGCGCGATCGCGCTGGCGCTGATGTGGATCCTCGTGGGCGGCCGGATCATCGTGTTCCAGACGCTGTAATGACACCGGCAGGGCGGGCCAGCGCGGCTATCGAGGTGTTGACGGATCTGGCGGCGCGCAAGCGGCCGGCCGCCGAGGCGCTGAAGGATTGGGGGCTTGGCCACCGCTTCGCGGGATCGGGCGATCGGGCGGCGATCGGCAGCCTCGTCTACGATTGTCTGCGGCAGCGCGCCTCGTCTGCTTTCGCCATGGAGGACGACAGCCCGCGCGCACTGGTGCTGCGGGCGCTCGTGAGCGCCTGGGGCATGACCCCCGAGAGCATGGGCACGCTTTGCGACGGAAGCCGGTTCGCCCCCGAGCCGTTGAGCGATGCCGAGCAGGCGGGACTGACGCGGGTGCTCCCGCCGGACGCCCCATCCTGGGTTCGGGGCGATTACCCGCAATGGCTGGAGGCGGCGTTCGCGGGCATCTTCGGCGCGGCGGCGGCCGAGGAGGGCGCGGCGCTGTCGCTCCGCGCACCGGTCGATCTGCGGGTGAACACGCTCAAAGCAAAGCGCGACAAGGTCTTGAAAGCACTCGCGCGTTCGAACCCCAGCCCACCGGCCTACGCGGCGCCGGGCCTGCGCATCGCCCCCCGGCAGGGCCCCGCCCGCACGCCGAACGTGGAGGCGGACGCCGCCCATGGGAAGGGCTGGATCGAGGTGCAGGACGAGGGCTCTCAGATCGCCGCGCTCATGTCGGGGGCGGGCCCTCGGCAGCAGGTCATCGACCTTTGCGCCGGCGCGGGCGGTAAGACCTTGGCGCTGGCGGCTGCGATGGAGAACACCGGTCAGCTCTACGCCTATGACGCCAACCGCGTGCGCCTGCGTCCGATTTTCGAGCGGCTGCGGCGCGCGGGCGCGCGAAACGTCCAGGTGCTGGAGGCCGGGCAAGAGGACGGGCTCAAGCCGCTCCGGGACCGGATGGATCGCGTGGTCATCGATGCCCCCTGTACGGGGTCGGGAACCTGGCGGCGGCGTCCGGACGCCAAATGGCGTTTGAGCCCGGACATGCTGGCCGCGCGCGTGGCGGACCAGGCGGCGGTGCTCGATGCCGGCGCGGCGCTCGTGAAGCCGGGCGGCAGCCTCACCTACATCACCTGCTCGGTGCTGCCGCCCGAGAACCGGGAGCAGGTCGACGGGTTCCTCTCCCGGCACCCGGACTTCGCCGTGAAGCCCTGGCGCGAGGCCTGGGACGCCGCGATCGATGCAGAGGCGCCGCCGTCCGCGGACGGGTCCGACGAGACGCTGCTGATGACGCCGCGCAGCCACGGCACGGACGGATTCTTCGTCGCGAGTCTCGAACGCCGGGCCTGATCCGCGACGCGGGTTTCGCGAGTCCTTTGAATCGGTTGGCCGCTAGCCTTGCGTTTCCGAATCAAGGCGCCGCGCCTCGATGGCCGTCATGCCGTCTGCTGTCGTGCGGTCTCCGGTGATCTCGAACCCGGCGTTCGCGAGCAAGGTTTCCATCTCCATCCGGGTGCGCGCCTTGCCGCCCGTGATCGCCAGCATATGCAGGTCCAGCATGATCGCGTCCGGGTCGTCGAGGGGCTCCGCCGCCATCAGCCGCTCATGGACGATGAGCCGCGCGGTTGGAGCCATGGCGGCGCGGCAGTTCCTCAGGATCGTCGCGGCTGCGTCGTCGTCACGCTGCTGGAGCACGCTCTTGAGGACATAGACATCCGCTTCGACGGGGACCTCCTCGAGGATATCGCCGGGGAGGAACTGGACCCGGTCGGCGAGCTCCAGGGCATCGAAGAGCCGCATGGCATCGTCCAGCACCGGCGGGGCGTCGTAGACGATGGCGTTCAGGGAGGGGTTGCCGTTCAGGACAGGTGCCAGCCAGGCGCCATAGCCGCCATAGAGGCTGGCGACGACGGCGCCGTCCGGCACCGCGCCCAGGGCTTCGGCGATCCCGCCCGGATTGGCGAGGTCCTCCTTGGCCACGTAGCGGAAGAAGAAGCGGCCTTCCTCGGATCTCGCCCCGCGCCAATCGGCGACGGATTTGTTGAGCGCGAAGGGGAGCGAGGGTTCGCCGGTGCGTAAGGAATACATCATCGACATCCACGGCATCCAGTACTGGCCCACGGTGACGAAGGATTTCTCGCTCAGGTTCGAGGGATTGCCAAAGGTGAGCGCGTTGGCGGCGGGCGTGAGGACAAAGCGCCCGTCCTCCCGTTCCTCGCAAAGCCCCATGGCGGCGAGGCCGCGTAGGAATCGGCGCAAGGGTTCGGGCTTCAGACCTAAGTCGGCGGCCAGCACCTCCGGCGTGCGGGGCTCGGCTTTCAACAGATCGGGCAGGCCCGCCGTGACCGCCGTGAAGAGCAGGGCCGCTTCGTGATAGGAGGCTAGTCTGTCCTTGAGCCGCTCCTCGATGGCCCGCTGCTCGTTCTCGTCCATGCGGCAATTCTCCTTGAGGGCGACTCGCGTTCCCTTGATAGGAGCAAAGCGACGCCTTTCCGAGCGGAAAACTCGGAAAGGGCCGCCTGAAACCCCTGTTCTCGATGAGACTCCTGCTATAACGAGCGGCCAAAGAGGCCCAGATCGCAAGGCCCAAACCAACACGCCCAAACGGCGGAACCGAACACGGCGCAGATGGATCAAAAGACCAACGACGAGACCGCTATCGACGCCGCCCCGGACCGGGTGCTGATCGTCGACTTCGGCAGCCAGGTGACCCAGCTCATCGCCCGGCGCGTGCGCGAAGCCGGCGTCTATTCGGAGATCGTCCCCTTCGACAAGGCGGAAGAGGCGCTGGCCGCGGCAAAGCCCAAAGCCATCATCCTGTCGGGCGGGCCGGCATCCGTGCACGAAAGCGGCACGCCCCGCGCGCCGGATACGCTCTTCACCGCCGGCGTGCCCGTGCTCGGCATTTGCTATGGCGAGCAGGCCATGGTGGCGGCGCTGGGCGGCCAGGTGGAAGCGGGGCACGAGCGCGAGTTCGGGCGCGCCGAGCTCGAGGTCGTCGGTGACACGGCGCTGTTCGACGGCGTGTTCGAAACGGGCGAGCGCGCGCAAGTCTGGATGAGCCATGGGGACCGGGTGACCAAGCTGCCGCCCGGTTTTCGAGCGGTGGGCGTCTCCACCGGCGCGCCCTTCGCCGCCATCGCCGACGACGCGCGCAAGCTCTACGGCGTGCAGTTCCACCCCGAGGTGGTGCACACGCCCAAGGGGGCCGCGATCATCGAGACCTTCGTGCGAAGAATAGGCGGCTGCTCCGGGACATGGAGCATGGCCCAGTTCCGCGAGGCCGAGGTGCAGCGCCTGCGCGAACAGGTGGGCACGGGCCGCGTCGTGTGCGGCCTATCGGGCGGCGTGGATTCGTCCGTGGCTGCGCTGCTCATCCACGAGGCCATCGGCGATCAGCTCACCTGCATCTTCGTGGACCACGGCCTGTTGCGCAAAGACGAGGGCAAACAGGTCGTCGAGCTGTTCCGCGGGCACTACAACATTCCGCTCGTCCATGTGGATGCGTCGGACCGGTTCTTGCGCGCGCTCGACGGCATCTCCGACCCGGAAGCCAAACGCAAGATCATCGGGCGGCTGTTCGTCGAGGTGTTCGAGGAGGAATCCGAGAAGCTCGAAGACGCGCAGTTCCTTGCCCAAGGCACGCTCTATCCGGACGTGATCGAAAGCGTCTCGGCGACGGGGGGACCTTCCGTCACCATCAAGTCGCACCACAATGTGGGCGGACTCCCTGAGACCATGAAACTGAAACTGGTCGAGCCCTTGCGCATGCTGTTCAAGGACGAGGTGAGGGCGCTCGGCCGCGAGCTCGGCCTGCCCGAGACCTTCGTGGGGCGCCATCCCTTTCCGGGGCCGGGGCTCGCCATCCGCATTCCCGGCGAGATCACGCATGAGAAGCTGGAGATTTTGCGCGCCGCCGACGCGATTTACCTCGAAGAGATCCGCAACGCGGGCCTCTACGACACGATCTGGCAGGCCTTCGCCGTGCTGCTGCCCGTGCGCACCGTGGGCGTCATGGGCGATGCGCGCACCTACGACTTCGTCTGCGCGCTGCGCGCCGTCACCTCCACCGATGGGATGACGGCGGACTATTTCGACTTCTCCCACGATTTTCTCGGCCGCACCGCCACGCGCATCATCAACGAGGTGCGCGGCATCAACCGCGTGGTCTACGACATCACCTCCAAGCCCCCCGGCACGATCGAGTGGGAGTAGATATTTATAACCTTGATTTAGCGTAAGTTTTTAGCTTCGCGCCACTTTCTCCAAGCAGTTAAACATTTGTGCAAAGTGCTTTGATTTATTGCGGGCATGCTCAAGCGTTCCTTGGCTCAAGGTAGGAAGAAGACATGACGTACAAATTGCCAGATTCTGCACGTGAATATGTTTTGTACCAACGAACAGAATTGCTTCCAAAGTGGAATGCAGGATGGCTAAAAATAAAACTTCTCCGCCTCGGCTTCATGAAAGATAACTATAGAGATTTTGTGAGGAGTGTCGCCGAGCAGGACGGTCATAATATCGATGAACAGTATTTCAGTATAATGAAGAATAAAGCTGACAGCATAGTTGAGTTTATACCAAATTCTGTATCATCTGTTCTTGATATTGGTTGTGGAATAGCGGCCCTAGATTTGTTCTTATTCGAAAGATTAAATATTCGCGACATCTTTTTGCTGGACAAAACGGATATGGAAAGCCAAATCTGGTACATGTTTGAGCAGAAGGGGGCCTTCTACAACTCACTTGACCTCGCGAAAGAGACGTTGACGATTAATGGTGTTGACCCGTCGATAGTTAAACTTATCGAAGCGCCTAGCAATGGCGAAATTCCCCTCGAAGAAAAAAGTATTGATCTCGTTTTATCTACTATATCTTGGGGATTTCATTATCCTGTCAGCACCTATATTGATAGTGTTGCTAAGATATTGAGCGATGACGGAGTTCTTATTATTGATGTGCGAAAAGGCACCGATGGCGTTGCGGAATTGCAAAATCACTTCAAGGTGAGCGTGATTGAGGAAATAGGGAAAATTCAAACTGTGAAATGCACCAAGGAGATTGCGTAGCGGCAGTTCGGCCGCTGGCGCTTCCGCCGTTTCCAGTAGGGTGAAGAACATGTGCGCGGTGTTGGCGATCAGCTGATTCGACGATGTTGAGTACGATGTCCGTTTGCTAATCCCCTCACCACTGCGCCATCTGATAGCCGGGCGTGGACTTCATGAGGGCGCGTTCGTCCTCGGTCATGACCTCTTCGATGTTTTCGAACAGCGGGGTCGAGAGATAGCGCTTGCCGCCGGCATCGACTTGGGGCGCATCATCGACAAGGTGTGCGGCGCGGGCGCGTCTGTCTACGACATCACTCAAAGCCCCCCGGCACGATCGCGTGGGCGTCATCCCTCTCTGCGGCGCGCATCACGGCCCAGGCCGATCCGTCGGGTGACCCTTAATCCGTGGGGTGACCGGTGCGCTTCAGACGCACGATTGCCGCATCGAGCGCCTGGAGGAAGGCCGAACGGTCGGCCTTCGAGAACGGGCGCGGGCCGCCGGTGATCTCGCCCGCCGAGCGCAAATCGGTCATCAGATCGCGCATGGCCAGCGTCATGCCGATGGACGCGTCGGTGAAGGCTTTGCCGTTCGGCGCGATGGCCTCGGCCTTTGCTGTCACGGCGCGATGGGCGAGTGGCACGTCGTTCGTCACCACGATCACGCCCGGGGCGGGCCGCTCCGCGATCCAATCATCGGCAACGTCGAGGCCCTGATCGACGATCACGCGCTCGATGTTCGCGTCCTTCGGCAGCATCATATAGGCGTTGGAAACGACGACGGTCTTGACCGCGTATCTTGCGGCGACCCGAAAAACCTCGTCTTTTACGGGACAGGCATCGGCGTCGACGAGGATCAGGATGGGTTCGAGCATGCTAGGCATGTTTAGCAGCCGCGCCCCCGCAACAGCAACGCGGTGCGCGGCGCGGGCCGCGTCGTCACCGACATGACGTTAAAGCCACCGGGGACTATTGAGTGGGAGCGGGGGGCGGGCATGAAGATATTTCTCGGATACCCTGCTGAGCACGAAAACATAGCTCGGGAAGTTTTTGGACTCCTAACGGCGAAAGGCGATGACGTCTGGTTTGACAAGGAGCGGCTCGTACCGGGAATGGATTGGGACGCGGAGCGCGACAAGGGACAGCGCGAAGCGGATCTCGCTATTCATCTCTGCTCTGATGCGATTTGGGAGCGTCGGGGCGTCGTCAATCGAGAGATTCGCCAATCGTTACGGCTTGCTGAGGATCAACCGTTTGGAGCTCGCTACATCATCCCGATTAGGATTGGCTCATTCAATTTGCCCGTCGAATTGACCCGGTTCCAATACTTTGACTTCGGTGACGGTTGGGAGGAACAACTTTCTAGCGGCGTGGAAAAGCGTCGGGAGCAGATTTCCGTTGGGGCACCTGAGCGGTCCAGGCAGGCAGTGACAGCGGGGCGTTCCCATGAGGGACTGCGGAAGGTCGAGTTTGAAAACATTACGGAGGACCACGATTGCCGCGGGGAGTATCTCAACTACGAAAATGAAGGTTTGTACTGGACCTACTTGAACGGTGCTATCGCGGCCTTGGTATTGGAGGGTTACTTTAGTGCTCTGAGTGATTTCAAACGGCTGTACCCGGACAACATGGGCGAGGACAGCGGCGAGAGGAAACATGAGTGGTCAATCAGGTCAGAGGAGTTCTTTCGCTTCGGTGACATGTTGTCCGTTAGATTTTACTCTTACATTGGCCTAGCTCATGCGGCACATCCCAGTCACTACATCACGACCCTGAACTTTTTTGGGGAGGATGCCGGTTCAATTAGCATCCAAGAATTACTCGGGCACTCACCTGATAATGCGCGCAGGGTAATTCGTTATTGTGAGAAGGTCATCATTGCGGAGTTCGAAGATGAGATCGGCCAGGACTCCTTCTTTGGGGGCTATGCGGACGACGAAGATGCGCTTTGGAAGCTGCTCTCACAATTCGGCTTTGACACAAGGGGGCTCACTTTCAACTTTTCTCCCTACGATGTGCTGCCATATGTACTTGGTTCGCATGAAGTCCTGGTTTCGTGGCGCTTTATGGAAGACCTGATTGACGCCGACTACAGGGATATTTTGAATAGGCTCTCGCCTCAGTCAGGTTAGAGCAAGCGTCGGTGGCTGCGTGGACTTGCCCTTAATCGCTAAGCGCGCCCCTTTGTCGTGCCTTCCTTTGTTCAACAATGGTACGGAAGAACTGTGTTTTCAGTTCGCCTGGGCGAATGGCGTCAGTCTGCCACAGCGTGGCGCGCGCTGGGAAGAAGGCTTTCGCTTGGTCAATGATCCGAAAGAGCAAAACCGGCTCGCCATCCAGTTGCCCCTGCTGAAGCTCAAACTTTGCTAGAGCAACCTTCTCGCCGCCAATCGCGTCCCACGCGATCCCTTCGATATTTCCTGCAGAAACCTGTCCGTCAATCTGAATTTCCGAAAAGACATAGTGCTTGCCGAGACCGCCTGAGCCTATGGCGCCGGTGACGGTGCCTCGATGGACTCTCATGTCGATGTCCACGGGCATTCCCCGACCGTCCAGTTGCTGCGGTCCTATAGAGCCGGCGATGACATCGCCTTCCGGGGCGCTAGACCACTTGCCGCTGAGCATCTTGTCGACAAACATCCAGTCGTCGACCCGAGTAGCCGCTTTGGGTAACTCGTCAAAGAAAGAATTGAACTTGGCTGGCGCATCCAAGACATCGATCACGAAGGCTGCAGCCGGAGCAAGGACCAAGAGGGCAAGCATTGCCCAGACAGACGGCTGAAAAAACCGACGTGACGTGCCGGTCAGCCTATTCGGTCGAATTCTTGTTTTCCAACCCCGACTCATAATCCATGATATTCCGCCGGGGCAATTGAGATGACAAGTTTGGATTGTGTGGGTGGATACCCAACTCGGTCCTGACAGACCTAGCGCTCCGCCATCTGGTACCCCGGCGTGGACTTCATGAGGGCGCGTTCGTCCTCGGTCATCACCTCTTCGATGTTCTCGAACAGCGGCGTCGAGAGATAGCGCTCGCCAGTGTCGGGCAGCATGGCGAGGATGACGGCGCCGTCTTCCGCCTGTTCGGCGATCTGCCTTGCGACGGCGAAGGTCGCGCCGCCCGAGATGCCTGTGAGGATGCCTTCTTCGGCCGCGAGCTTCCGGGACCACTCGATGGCGGTGGGGCCGGCCACGGGAATGAGCGCGTCGTAATAGTGCCCGTCGATGGCTTCCTGCAGGACGAGCGGAATGAAGTCCGGCGTCCACCCTTGCACCGGGTGCGGCTCGAACGCGGAGTGCCCGGCGCTCGGCGCGCCGTCGGGCCCGCGCTCCTGGGGAATGCCGCTGCCGACCAGCGCCGCGTTGGCCGGCTCGCTCAGGACGATCTTCGTGTCGGGGCGTCTTTCACGCAGCACGCGGCCGACACCGGCCACCGTGCCGCCGGTGCCGTAGCCGCTGACGAAATAGTCGAGACGCTCGCCGTCGAAATCGGCGAGGATCTCTCTTGCGGTGGTGTTCGCATGGACGAGCGCATTGTCGGGCGTCTCGAACTGGTGGGCGAGGAACCAGCCATGTTTCTTCGCGAGCTCCACCGCCTTCTGAACCATGCCGAAGCCCTTAAGCTCCTTCGGGGTCAGCACCACCTTGGCGCCGAGGAAGCGCATGAGCTTCCGCCGCTCGATGGAGAAGCTCTCGGCCATGGTAACCACGAGCGGATAGCCCTTGGCGGCGCAGACCATGGCAAGGCCGATGCCCGTATTGCCGCTCGTGGCCTCGACTACTGTCTGTCCCGGCTTGAGAGCGCCGCGCTTCTCGGCCTCTTCGATGATGCTGATGGCCAGGCGGTCCTTCACGGACGCGGCCGGGTTGAAGAACTCGGCCTTGACATAGAGGCGCACATTCTCCGGCGCCAAGCGGTTCACGCGGATGCAGGGCGTGTTGCCGATGGTGTCGACAATGCTGTCGTAGAGTTTTCCTTGTCCGGTCGTCGTTCGTGAGGTCATCGGTTCGTCCTCTGCGTTGGTCCTTGTTTCGTACTCTTCGGGTTCTTGGTGGGTTTGCCGGACGTCTTGGCCGCCATGTTATGGCGATTGGCGCGGTTTGAGTAGTTCGGCGTGACGCTCCGCACCGCGGTGACGTATGCTTCTCCGGCGGATGTGGCGCGCGGGCGCCGCGTCGCGATTGTCTGGCTTGCACCGAGGCGAAGACGACCGTGCCTTCGAAGACGGAGATTCCCGGCGGCGTGGTCCACGATCTGCCCGCCGATCTGAGACGCGCGCTGACCGCCAATCCGAAAGCGCTGGCGACCTGGGGCGACATCACCCCGCTCGCCCGCAACGAATGGATTTGCTGGATCGAGTCCGCCAAGAAGGCGGAGACCCGAACGCGCCGGATCGATTGGGGCTGCTCCGACCTTCAGGCCGGAAAGCGGCGCCCGTGTTGCTGGCCCGGCTGTCCGCACCGTTGAGCTCCGCAGGCATGGCCGATTGCAGGGAACGGCGGCAGATTGGGCCTCGCCCCCGGTTCACGGCCGATTAACCCTCGCCGCTCTAACGTCTCAAATTGAGGTATATTAAGTAGAGCAACCCGCCTTGCGTGTGTCCGGGTCGGGTTTTGGCCGGCCGGGGCGCTCCTGGGCGGGCCGGACTGTGCGTTTTGAGGGAGCCTGTCTCGTGCTAGGGACGTCTCAATGGACATCTCAGGCCACCAAGGTCTTTGGCGGCACGCCGGGCGTTGTCGTCGGCGCCGTGGTGACGGCCGCGCTCGCGTTTCCTCTTTCCGCCAACGCGCAACAGCTTCCCTGGCTTGCCGCACCGTCGCAAGGCGCGCCGTCGGCGGTCACCACCGTCCCGAAGACACCCTTGAACCGGGCCGTTCCCGGGTCCCGCTATGTGCCGGACGTTCAGGCGCCGCCGCCGCAGGCCATGCCGGCGCCACAGGCGGCTCCGGCGCCGCAGACAATGCCGCCCGGGTATGCGCCTGCCGCGACGGCGCCCTCGCCAGTGATGCCCGTGCCGAACGCGCCGATCGGGCCGGCCCATCAGGCTCCGCCTTATGCTCAGCCCGCGCCTGCCATGCGGCCCGCGCTTGCGCCGGAACCGGCGCCCGCCGTGCCGGTCGTCCCGGGCGTGCCCGCCTGGCTGAACCCGCATATCGGTGACGGCGAGGGGCAGATCTCCGCCACCGTCCTCAAGCGCGCGCACGATTTTCATCGGACGAAGGTCCGTGCCGGCGCGGTTAAGAATTCCTGTTACTTCGCCTTCGACGCGACCCGTCCGGGCGACGGCGCCAAGCGCTTCTACGTGATCTGCGAGAACAACGGCCTGTTCCGGGCGGTCTCGTCGGGCCATGGAGCGGGCCGCAACTTCCCGGGCATCGCCGATCTTTCGAACAATACCCAGTGCGCGAAGAACTTCAGCAACGCCCGCAACTCCCATCTGACGACGGGCGGCGGCTATGTGACTGCGGAAGTCCGCACGTCCTTCAAGGGCTATTACCACGACGACGACGGCTATCAGCCGCTGATGCGTTCCTTCCTCCAGTATGAAGGCGAGGGCGAGACGGCGACCGCCAGGGTGCGCGCCATCGGCGGCCATTCGGCGGCGATCGTGCGGTGGCAGTGCCGGATGAAGATGCCGTCGAGCAAATATGCCGACAGCGGCGGCTACGTTCCCTACGGCAAGCTGGTCGACTACAGCGCCGGGCGCTCAAGCGGCTGCACCAGCTGGCCGCGGGAGATCAACGAGACGATCCTGGGCATCGTGAAAAACCAGCCGACCACGGTCTATGTCTACCCCGAAGCCAAGGACATCGTGGCCGTGGGCCGCGCGGTGCGGGCCGGCCAGTCGCTGTCGCGCGCGGGTCTTTATTGGAGCGCGGCCTGCTTACGAGAGATCGGGGCGCCGAATTTCTGGCCGCGCGAGAAGCTCGAGCCCGCGCTCCTTCTGCTTGCAAAGAAGAGCAGCGGGCGGCCGCGGACCTTGTCCGATTTGCCGGTCTGCAAGAAGACGGTCGTCGGGTCCGCTCGCTAGGGCCGCCGCGCGAGGGTAGGCTTGCCCGATGACGGCCATGAACACCTTCGAGAACAAGAGGTTCCTTGCGCGCATTCGCGGAGGCGACTTCGCCCATCCCGGCGAGGAAGAGGCCATCGATCTCGTCCTGTCCCATGTGAAGCCGCAGCCGCGCGAGACCGTGCTCGATGCGGGCTGCGGTCTGGGGGCGACGGCCGACGCGATCGGCAAGAAGACGGGCGCGGTGGTCGTCGGGGTCGATCTCGACGCGGAGTCCGTGCGCCACGCCAACGCCACCTACCGGGACTTCCAATTCATACCGGGCGACGTCACCAAGCTCGGCGAGCTGGCGCTGCCCAAGATGGACGTGATCTACGCCTTCAACTCGCTCTATGCCTGCCCCGACCTGGACGCGTGCTTTGCGTCGTTCAACGAGGTTGCGAACCCGGGCGCGCGCATCGGGGTGTTCGACTACATCGCCTATGACGCCGGCGCCCTGGCCGCGACCGGCTGCCTGCCGCCAAGCGTTCATTCCATGACGCAGATGCGCCAGCTGCCCGAACGCCAGGGATGGGCGTGCACCGGCATCGTCAACCTCGATCTGGCCTATGCCGCCTGGTATGCCCGCTTCCTTGCCCGCATGGACGAGAATAGGGAGATGCTCGCGGCCGTGCGTTCGCCGGAGGTCTTCGAGGCGGTGCGCAAGAGATACGCGGACATGCTGCATTGCCTGGAACAAGGCACGCTCGGCGGGGCGCTGCACCTTTACGCCCGTGCGTGAATGCTGACGCAGATCGGGTTTCGGACCGTGCGTGGCGGCCAAAGGACGCGTTTTCCGCCTGAAACGCCTCTTTTTACGGCGCAGGGGTTACACGGAGGATTTATCGTCTATGATTAGCATCGGTTGTTCTGCGTGTTCGATTCGCGCCAGCAAAACGCCGCAATAGGGGCATTTTTCCGCGCAGAATCGCAAAGGGAACGATTCGATAGGAGACGACATTTGGTGAGATTGATTCCTCTCCGTCCGAGGGTCGTCAGTCTACTGGCTATTTTGGCCGCGGCGGCGCTGGCCATTTGGCTCGAGCCGCCCTCTGCGCTTGCCGGCGAGCACTTCGAAGCCGTTCCGCCCTGGCTGCAGCGCCATGTGGGGAACGGCGACGGGCAAATTTCCGAGATCGTCCTGCAGCGGGCGCGCGCCCTCTACATGGAGAAGGTCGTGGAGGGGTCGGCCAAGAACCCCTGCTATTTTGCCATGGATGCGACGCGGCCCAGCGTTGCGAGCAGCGGCCGGGTGGCGCGCCGGTTCTACATCATCTGCGAACACGATATGTCGTTCCGCGCGATCTCCTCCGGTTACGGCAACGGACGGAGATTGCCCGGCGCCAACTTCGCCAACGGCCGGCGCTGCGCGAAGAATTTCAGCAACGCCGAGGGCTCGAAACTGACGACGGGCGGCGGCTATGTGACCGCCGAAACCCGAACCTCGTTCAAGGGCTATTACCGGTCTCACGGCAAGTCCGTGGCGCTGGTGCGCCCCTTCGTGCAGTTCGAGGGCGAGGGCGATACGGCCAACGCGCGCGAGCGCGCCATCGGCGGGCATTCGGCCGTGCTGTTGCGGGGCATGTGTCTTCGCAAGCGTCCCGACAGCCCCTACGCGAACGACAAGGGCTATGTGCCTTACGGCCGGCTGCTGAACTACAGCTCCGGGCGCAGCAATGGCTGCACCAGCTGGACGCCGGAAGACTCCAAGCTGATCGTGGATATGATCAAGGAGCAGCCGACCACGGTCTATATCTATCCGGAGTCGGGTGACATCGACGCGGTCGCGAAGGCCGTGAAGGCGCACCAGAAACTCTCCAGCGAGGGGCTCTATTGGAATGCCCGATGCTTGCAGGAGATCGGCACGCCGACATTTTGGCCCAAGGAGAAGCTGGAGCCGATCATCGCCCGTTATCGAAAGGCGCGCCCGGCCCCGCCGCCGCGGCCGATCCCGATCTGCAGCTCCGGCTAGGCCCGGCTGCGATGATGCGTAGCAACGTATGGGACGCACCACGCATCGCAACGCGCCGGTCTGCGTGATAGGTTCCCCCGCGAGATTGAGGGAGGACGGCTATGGCGCTGCTCATCATTGGCATCGTTGTGTTTCTGGGTATTCACCTGCTGCCCACGTTCAGCGGTCTGCGCGATCGGTTGATCGAGAGGCTCGGAGAGAACGGCTACAAGGCGCTCTTCTCGATCCTTTCGATTCTCGGCCTTGTGCTGCTCGTTTACGGGTTCGCCAAGCGCCGTTCATCCCGGTCTGGTCGCCTCCGGCTTGGATGCGGCATGTGGCGATGCTGCTGATGCTGCCCGCCTTCATTTTTCTGGTGGCGGCCTATTTTCCGGGGCGCATCAAGAAGATCGTGAAGCACCCCATGCTGACCGCGATCAAGACCTGGGCGCTCGCCCATCTGCTCGTCAATGGCGATCTTGCCAGCATCGTCCTGTTCGGGTCGTTCCTGGCCTACGCTGTCTATGACCGGATCGCGCTCAAGCACCGCCGGCCCACGGAGCTCATCGAGACGCCGGGGCCGGGGAGCCCGCGCAACGACGTCATCGCCGTGGTTTTGGGGCTCGTGTTCTACGCAGTGTTCCTGATCTGGCTGCACCCGCTCTTGATCGGCAAGCCGGTGGTGGCGATGTAGGCGCGCGCACGGCACACTGTCATTGCGCTGCACAAATGCTTATATGTCTGGCATAACACCCGTCGAACGAACGAAAATTCGCGAGGTCAAGGCCAGTGTCACACCAGACTTACATCAAGCGCACCACCGCGCCGGATATCGCCGGACGAAAAGGTGGCGAGCCCATCGTGGTGCTGACCTCCTACCATGCGCAGACGGCCGCGCTCGTCGATCCCCATGTGGACGTTCTTATGGTGGGCGACTCGCTCGGCATGGTGCTGCACGGCCTGGAAAGCACGGTGCCCGTGCCGCTCGATCTGATGATCGCGCATGCAAAGGCCGTCGTGCGCGGTTCGGAGCGGGCGCTTGTCGTGGTCGATATGCCCTTCGGCTCTTATGAGGAGAGCCCCGCCGTCGCCTTCCGGAGCGCGGCCCGCATCATGAAGGAGACGGGCTGTGGCGCTGTGAAACTCGAAGGCGGCGTGCCGATGGCCGAGACCATCGCCTATCTGACGGCGCGCGGCATTCCCGTGATGGGCCATATCGGCATGACGCCCCAGGCCGTCAATCAGCTCGGCGGGTTCGCGGCGCGCGGACGTCGCCGCGCCGAGTGGGCCCGCTTCGAGGACGATGCCCGCGCTGTGGCCGAGGCGGGGGCGTTTTCCATGGTGATCGAGGCCGTTGCCGAGGCGCTTGCCGCGCGCATCACCAGGGAGGTGCCGATCCCTACGATCGGGATCGGCGCGTCGGCCCAGTGCGACGGGCAGGTCTTGGTGCTCGAGGACATGCTTGGGCTTGCCCCCAGGGTGCCGAAATTCGTCAAGGAATACGCCGAGCTCCGGTCCGCAGTGGAGGGGGCTGTGAAAGCCTATGCGCAGGACGTCCGTTCGCGCGCGTTTCCGGCCGCCGAACACACCTATTCGACGCTGGACGAGGTTCCCGCGGCGCCCAAAAAAGTCAAGATATCAGTCTGATAGCGTTGCCGATCATGCAGGCGTCTCCGGGGCGGCCAGGGGACGCCGGTGGCATTCAGCCTTGCGCGAGCTAGCGGCCTTCACTATACGGCGTGGGTTAGGCCGGGCGTCTGCCCGGGTTCCGCAGCCATCCCCGTTCACCCGCGCCCGCGGGCCGATACGAAAGCCGAAAGAGCCCTTAACCACATGAGCGACAACAGTTTCATTCGCGAGGTCGACGAAGCGGTTCGTCGGGAGCGGTACACGGCACTTTGGGACAAGTTCGGGATCTATGTTATCGGCCTGGCGCTGGCGCTCATCATCGGCGTCGTCGCCTACAATGTGTGGACCTACCTTAAAGAGAGCGCGGCCGAGACGGCGGGCGATGCGTTCACGAGCGCGCTCGCGCTCGAGAGCGGCGGCGACCAGGACAAGGCGAACGAAGCGTTCAAGGAGCTGGCCAAGGACGGGCCGTCCGGCTATCGCGTTCTGTCACGGTTTCAGCTCGCCTCGAGCCAGGCCAAGGTCGGCGAGACCGACAAGGCCGTCGAGGCCTATGAGGCGCTGGCCAAGGACCGCCAGGTCGATGCGATTCTGAAGGGCCTCGCGACGCTTCAGGCTGCCACGCTGCGGCTCGACAAGGCGGACTATGCCGAGATGCAGAAGCGTCTCGACGGACTGGCGAGCGGGAAGAGCGCTTGGCGGTTTTCCGCGCGCGAGCTGTTGGGGCTTTCGGCCTATCAGCACAAGGACATGAAAGCGGCCGAGGACCAGTTCAGCGCGCTCTTGGCCGATGGCGGAACGCCGCGGAATATGCGCGAGCGCGCCAACGTGATGCTTGCTCTCATTCTCAGCGAGACCACCACGGATACCGGGGCCGACACGGATGAGTCCAAGACGGACAATGCCGAAACGGACGGCACCGAGATGGACGGGTCGGCGACCAACTAGCGCTCCGTCGTCTTCATTTGGCGGTTCTTGTTTGGCCGCCTCGTTTGTGTTCCTTCGTGTGTCTTCGTTGGTCTGAAACACCGGACTCCGTGCTCTCGCCGTCATGCCCTTTACCGTCGCCATTGTCGGACGCCCCAACGTGGGCAAGTCCACGCTGTTTAACCGCCTCGCGGGCAGAAAGCTCGCGCTCGTCGACGATCAGCCCGGGCTGACACGCGACCGGCGCGAGGCCGACGTGGTTCTCGAGGGCTGCCCGCTCACGCTCATCGATACGGCGGGGTTGGAATCCGGTGACGACGGCCTGACCGCGCGGATGCGGCTCCAGACCGAAGCGGCGATTGCGCAGGCCGACCTTGTCCTGTTCATCATCGATGCCCGGGTGGGCGTCACGGCGGCGGACGAGATTTTCGCCGATCTTGTGCGCAAGGCCGGCAAGACCGTCGTCCTTGCGGCGAACAAGTCCGAAGGGCGGAGCGCCGAGCCCGGATACTACGAGGCCTTCTCCTTGGGGCTCGGCGAGCCCCTGGCGATCTCTGCCGAGCACGGCCTCGGGATCGGCGACGTGACCGAGGCGATCGCGGAGGCCTATCGCCGCGCCCAAGGCGAGACTTCGGCGGAGGCCGGCCCCGAAGAGGGCGAACCGGACGAGGAGGGCGTTTATCCGTTGCGGATCGCCATCGCGGGGCGCCCCAATGTGGGCAAGTCCACGCTGGTCAACGCACTTCTGGGCGAGGACCGCATGATCACGGGACCGGAAGCGGGGATCACACGCGACGCGATCGCCACGGAGATCGTTTGGGGTTCGCGGCGCCTCCGCGTGTTCGACACGGCGGGGCTGCGGCGCAAAGCGCGGATCGACGCGCGCGCCGAGGTTCTGTCGGTCGGCGACACGCTGCGGGCGATCAAGTTCGCCGAGGTCGTGGTACTGCTGCTCGACGCCGAACAGCCCTTCGAGAAACAAGACCTGCAGATCGCCGATCTGATCGCCCAAGAGGGGCGCGCGCTCGTCATCGCCGTCAACAAATGGGATCTCGTGAGCGACAAGCAGGCGCGGCTCGCCGAGCTGCGCGAGATGTGTCAGCGCCTGCTGCCTCAGGTCAAGGGCGTGTCCTTGGTGACGCTGTCGGCGCAAAGCGGCAAGGGCGTCGACAAGCTCATGGATGCGGTTCTGGCGGCGGACGCGGTATGGAACCGGCGCTTGCCGACCGCCGCATTGAACGACTGGCTGGCCGGCATGATCGACGCGCATGCGCCGCCGGCCGTCGCCGGTCGCCGGTTGAAGATCCGCTACATGACCCAAGCCAACGCGCGTCCGCCGACCTTTGTCGCGTTCTGTTCCCAGCCCAAGGCGCTGCCGGACTCTTATGTCCGCTATCTCGTGAACGGCTTGCGCGAAACGTTCGATTTGCCGGGCGTGCCGATCCGTTTCAATCTACGCAAAGGCACGAACCCTTACGTGAAAGCCAAGTCGTGATGAGTGGCGAGACGGAGGTCTTCTTCTACCATTTGGAGAGCCGCACGCTGGATCAGGTCTTGCCGGCGCTGTTGGAGCGCTCCTTGGAGCGGGGCTGGCGTGCCGCGGTTCAGGCCTCGAGTCCGGAACGGGTCGAGGCGCTCAACACGCTGCTCTGGACCTACCGCGAGGACAGCTTCCTGCCGCATGGCGCCGCCGCCGACGGCGCACCGGACGCCCAGCCTGTCTATCTGACCGATGCCGACACCAATCCCAACGGCGCGGCCGTCCGTTTCCTGGTGGACGGGGCGAACGTCGACGCGGTTGGTGCGTATGCGCGTGTGGTCCATATTTTCGACGGCCACGACGCCGATGCGGTGGCGCGCGCGCGGGAGGCGTGGGCGGCGGCGAAGCATCAGGGCTTCGCGGTCAGCTATTGGCAGCAGGACGAAGACGGCCGATGGCAGCAGAAGGCCTGATTCAATCCGTGGTCGGATCGTTAGATTTTGATGCCGGCCAGCCCTAGGATGGAGAGCATCGTGAAATAGGCGGCGACCGTCAGGGCCATCGAGACCGCGAGGCTCGGATAGAATTCCAGGCCCGCACGCAACAGGATGGGAAGGCTGACAAACAACACGAGGGACGGCACGACAAGCCAGAAGACCCCCGTGGACAGGCGCGCGATCTTCTCCGTGTCGCCGGTATCCACGTAGAGCCAGATCACGGCCAGCACCGACGTGAGCGGGATCGAAGCGATCAGTGCACCGAACAAGGCGCTGCGCTTGGCCGTTTCGGAGACTGCGACCACAAGGACGCTCGTCAAAAGAACCTTGATCGTGGCATAGAGCATCGCTACGTCCTCACTGCGTTATCTGAGCAACGCTTTGGGGCTTTCATATCACACACCAATCGATTTTTGCGCCCGCGCCTTGTGGCTGTCACGACCGATGGCTATAAGCCCGGCCGAGATTCGAAATTCCCGAAGAATCAAAGACTAGAAGGACTTACGGCCATGGCCATGGAACGCACGCTCTCGATCATCAAGCCCGACGCGACCGAGCGCAATATTACAGGGCTGATCGTCGCGCGCCTCGAAGGGGCTGGGCTCCGCGTGGTCGCACAGAAGCGCGTCTGGTGGAAGAAGAAGCAGGCCGAAGAATTCTACGAAATGCACAAGAAGCGCGACTTCTTCGACGAACTCGTCGCATTCATGACCTCCGGCCCCATCGTGGTCCAGGTGCTCGAAGGCGAAGACGCGATCAAGCGCAATCGCTCGGTCATGGGCGCGACCAACCCGGTCGATGCGGATCCCGGCACGATCCGCAAGGATTTCGCCATTAGCCTGCAGCGCAACTCCGTCCATGGCTCGGACACGCCGGAAAACGCGAAGCGCGAGATCGACCTCTGCTTCAAGAAGAGCGAAATCGTCGGGTAGGGGGCGCTCGCCTGGACGCACGATTGCGAACCGACGACCCTGACGTCCGGTACGCGTGTGACCGCGCGCCGACGGCCGCGCCTAGCTGAGTTCGCGGATGCGGAAGGGCAGGCCGCCCTGCGGGCAGAGCGTCACGGTCGCGCGGATCTTGGCCGGGGTGGGCCCGACATATTCCGGCGTGAAGCGGCGCAAGAGCTGAACCAGCGCCAGCGTGTTCTCGATCTGGGAGAGCGCGCCGCCGATACAGGCCCGCTTTCCGGCCGCGAACGGCAGGTAGGAATATTTCCGCCGCTTCTTGGCCCGCTCGGGCGCGAAACGCTCCGGATCGAACTTCTCGGGATCTTCCCAATATTTGGGGCTGTGATGAGCGATGTAGGTCAGCATCGAGACCTTGTCGCCCGCGTTGATCTTGTGTCCGGCGATCTCGTCGTCGCCAGCGGCAATGCGGATCAGCCCCCAGATCGGCGGGTATAGGCGCATGGTCTCTTGGATGACCATGCGGGTGTAGCTGAGTTGATGTACCTGGTCCCATTGGGGATCGGCGTCGCCGCAGATCCGGTGCGCTTCTTCGCGGACGCGCTCCATCGCTTCGGGATGCTGAGACAACAGATAGAGCGACCAGGCCAGCGTCAGCGCCGTGGTCTCGGTGCCCGCCCACAGATATTGCTTCATCTCGTCGATGACTTGGCGGTGGTCGAACTCCGGGAAGTCGGGATCCGCCTCGGCCTCCTGCATCGCCGTCAGCAGGGTCTTCTCGCGGTGATCGATCACGTTTGCGCCGATCACCGTGTCCGGAACCGAGTGCCAAACCTCCATGGCCTTGGCCGGGTCCTCGTCCGTGATCTCCTCGAGTTCGCCGCGCACGTTCTTCAGGCGCACGTTCTTGTGGTTCACGACGTCGGTGTAGGTCTTGACCTGCTTGAAGACGAAATGTGGGTTGAACGGCATCTCGCGGTCGAACAGCGCGCGGCACACCATGTCGGCGGCCATCGTCCAGGTCTCTTCCACCATCTCGACGGTCTCGCCCGACTCCGCGAGTTTCTGCCAGCGCTCCATCTTGGAGTCGATGGCCGACATCAGATAGGGGAAGTACTCCTCGAACATCTTCGGATGAAACGCCGCCTGCTGGGGCACGCGGATCTTCTGCCACAGCGCGCCGTCGATGGTAATCATGCTGCGGCCGAAAACGGGACGGAGCCCGTCGAAATATTTGGTGTAGTTGTCGGCGTTCGTCACCAGAACGCGTTCGGCGTGTTCAGGCTCGCTCAGGAGCACGATGCGTTGGTTCTTGAGATTGACCGGCAGGACGCCGTTGTACTTTTCGCACAGCGCCATGAGAACCTGCATGGGGTCCTCTTGATTCAGAAGCGCCGAAAGCTTGAACCAAATACTGTCTTCTTCTCCGAGACCGTGCGACGGAGAGTAGGCGACCGTCATGTCCGCCATTTACGCCATCCCTCTTATTGTTGGGCCGACTGTCCCCATTGGGCCAAGTATTGGGCCAAGTGTGCCGGACAGGGCTTGAGGCCAAACCGCAAGATCAGCACCAGGTCTCGGGCAACCTTCGCGCGCGCAGGACTTCCGCGCGCGGGTCGTTGTTGCGGAGATCGACTGAATAGACGTTGTTCCTAGCATCCGCTTGTCTGCATTGTCTACGGGGCCTTGCGCCGCACAGTCTTGCGATGCGTCAAGTTTCGCGGGTCCGCAGGCGTATTTTTCCAAGTTTCTGAGGACTCAATCAAAAATTGCCCCGAAGCGGGGGCGAAAAAAGGGCGGATTCGCCGCGTCCTTCGGGCGCATCGGCCCCATTGGACTCGTCTGGCCTCACGGGGATGCCGGCGACCCGCTCACCGTCCACGGCGACCTGCCCGGACGCAACGAGCCGCAAGGCATGGGGATAGAGCCGATGCTCGGCGGCCAGCACGCGGGCGGCGAGAGCCTCCTCTGTATCGCCCTCGAGGACCGGTACGGCCGCCTGTCCCACGATCGGGCCGTCGTCCATGGCCGCGCGCACGAAGTGGACGGTGCATCCGGTGATGCGCGCGCCGGACCGAAGCACCCGCGCATGGGTGTCGAGGCCCTTGAAGGCCGGCAGCAGGGACGGGTGGATGTTGAGGTGGCGGTCCAGCCAGCGGGAGACGAAGCCTTCCGTCAGCAAGCGCATGAACCCGGCATTGCAGAGGAGGTCCACGCCAGCTGCGCCCAACGCCTCGTCCAGCGCGGCCTCGAAGGCTTCGCGCGACGGGAAGTCCCGGTGGTTGACGGTAGAGGTCGGGATGCCGGCCGCCTCGGCGCGGTCGAGACCCTGGACGCCAGGCACGTTGGAAATCACGAGCACGAGATCGGCCGGGTAGTCAGGCGCCTTGGCGGCGTCGATCAGCGCCTGCAGATTGCTGCCGCGGCCGGAGATCAGAACGCCGACTCGCCGCTTCGCGCTCATGCCGGCGCGCCGCCGAGTTGGACAGCCGCGCCGCCACCGCGTGCTTTCAGCGTGCCGATGACTTTCGCGTCGCCGCCGAGGTTCGCGATGACTGCATCGGAATCGGCCGCCGACGTCACCACGACCATCCCGACACCGCAGTTGAAGGTCCGGTACATCTCATGCGCATCGAGCCGTGCTTGCGCCTGCAGCCATTCGAACACGGGCGGCATGTCGATGGTATTGGTGTCGATCCCAGCGGCAATGTCGTCGGGCAGGATGCGGGGCAGATTGTCGATCAGCCCGCCGCCGGTGATATGGCACAGCGCCTTCACGGCGCCCGGTTTCTCGCGAATCGTATCAAGAACTTGGCGGACATAGATACGGGTCGGGGCGAGGAGCGCTTCGCCCAGCTTTGTGTCGGGCGCGAACGGTGCGGGGTCGTCCCAGCCAAGGCCGCTTTCGGCCACGACGCGGCGCACCAGCGAGAAGCCATTGGCATGGACGCCGGACGAGGGCAGGCCGATCAGCACGTCGCCGGCCGCGAGGTCGGTGCGCGGCAGGATCGCGTCCCGTTCCACGGCCCCGACCGCGAAGCCCGCAAGGTCGTAGTCGCCGTCGCCGTAGTGGCCGGGCATCTCGGCGGTCTCGCCGCCGATCAGCGCGCAGCCCGCTTGGGCGCAACCTTCGGCGATGCTGGCCACGACTTGCGCCGCCACCCCCACCTCCAGCCTGCCGGTCGCGAAATAGTCGAGGAAGAAGAGCGGCTCGGCGCCCTGGACCACGAGGTCGTTGACGCTCATGGCGACCAGATCGATGCCGATTCCGCCATGGAGCCCCGTGTCGATGGCGAGCTTCAACTTGGTCCCGACCCCGTCGGTCGCGGCCACCAGGACCGGGTCCTTGAAGCCGCACGCGGCCAGGTCGAACAGTCCGCCGAAGCCGCCGAGATTGCCGAGAACGCCCGCCCGCTTGGTCTTGGCGGCGAGGGGGCCGATGGCCTCGACAAGGGCGTTGCCGGCATCGATGTCGACACCGGCCTCGCGATAGGTCAGCGGCTTGCCGCCAGGCTTGGACACGTCGGAAGGGTGGGGCACGTCGGGTCGTGTGAGCGTTGAGATTTTGGGGCCGCGGCCACGCGGAGTGCATGTTCCGGAGTTCTGTCATAACACTCTTGGCAGGCCAGAGGGATAGAGGCAAGGGCGCCACAGGCAAGAGCCCGCGCGGCGGAAAGGCGGGGCGCCCATCGTCAGGCGAACATTTCCGGACGAACACGTCCGGCGGCGGGCCGGGGAGCTGTCGATGGGGGTTCAGTCAGGCAAAGGTTTCAGGCGGTTGGCGCCATTTTTTGCCAGATTGAGTCGCGCCGTTCTGGTGGGGGCCGGCTTGCTGGCGGGCGCGGAACTTGCCGGCGCCGCCAGCCTCTACAATGTCGCCAAGGTCCATGTGGACGTCACGGCCAAGGACGCGGTGATCGCGCGCGAGAAGGGCATGGCGGAGGCGGAGACGCGGGCCATGGAGATTCTGCTGCGCCGTCTCGTGCCGCTGAGTTCACAGGCCTCCCTCCCCACTTTCTCCCACGGCGAGATCGAAGGGCTCGTGGCCGGCATTGCGATCCGGAGCGAGAAGACGTCCGCCACCCGCTATATCGGCGTCCTCGATGTGCGGTTCTATCCCGGGTCCGTCCAGCAACTCCTGATCAGCCGCTCTATTCCTTTCGTCGATGCGCCGGCCTCGGCCATTTCGATCCTGCCGGTGATGCTCGAAGGCGACGGTGTTGCGCACGATGCGAGCGCGGATTGGCGCGCGGCCTGGGAGCGCCTCGATCTCGAGAACGGCGTCGCGCCGGCGACCCTGGTCGCACCACGCGAAGATCTCGATGCCAGGACGGTCCGCGCGGTTCTGGCGGGAGACGTGGATGCCTATGCGGGCTTGCGCAGCCTCTACGGCTATGGCGGTCTCGTCGTCGCCGCTGGCGAGATCGCGGGCGGGTTCTTCCGTGTCCGTCTAGCCGGCGAGGACGCGGCCGGCAGGGTCGATGCCGTCGTCACCAGCGCGGTCGATGCCAGCGACCGGGGCGCCACGGCGGACGCGGGCGCGTGGGTTGGTCACAGCTCGAACGGCGCTGGCAGACGCGTCTCGATCCGGGGTACGAGGAAGCCGCCGACGGGTTGCTCAGGCGCCGTTCACTCTACCCGGACGAGGAGCCCGCGACGGACGCGGCGGCGCTCGGCCCCGTTGACGCGGTCATCGAGTTCTTCAGCGCAAGGGACTGGCAGCAGATTCATTTTGGGCTTCAGCGGGTGGAAGGGCTTCGCGACTTCGCGGTGACGTCCCAATCCGCCCGCGCCGCCTCGGTGTCCTTCGATTTCGATGGAAGTGTCGATCAACTGCAGGCCGTGCTCGCGCGGAACGGCATTGCCCTTTACGAGCGGGATGGCACGCTTGTGATGCGCGCCCGGTGATGGCATGCCGCTTCCCTGAGACGATCGGTTCGCCAAAAATCGGCCCCGCGCCGATAGCAGTCTGATAGTCTCCGTGCCAAACGCCAAAAGGCGACGCGGCCGAGACGGTACCAACGAGATCCAAGTAAGACGCTCTGGAGAAGCGCCGGTGAATATCCCCAACACGCTGACATTCGCGCGGATCGTGTCCGTTCCGCTCCTGATCTGGCTCATTATCGATCAGGATTTCCTCGCGAGCTTTGTCGTCTTCATGCTGGCGGGAATCTCGGACGCGGCCGACGGCTATCTCGCCAAGCGCTATGGCTGGCACACCGAACTCGGCGCCTATCTCGATCCGATCGCCGACAAGGCGCTGCTTGTCGCCATCTACGTCTCACTGGGTCTCGGCGGTCATTTGCCGGTCTGGCTCGTCATCGTGGTGGTCAGCCGCGACATCCTCATCGTCGGCGCGGTGGTCCTGGCCTGGATCATGGGCCGTCCGGTCGAGGTCAAGCCGCTCGCCGTCAGCAAGATCAATACATTCGCGCAGATTGCGCTAGCCGGCCTCGTCCTTGCCAAGCTGGGACTCGGACTGGGATTGGAGGGTCTGGTCGGCGTGTTGATTTGGATCACGGGCGGCCTGACGATCTTGTCCGCCTTTGCCTATTTCCTGGGATGGCTCCGGCACATGATGAGCTACGAGCCCGAGCCCCCCGAGCCAAGGCGGCGTTCCAAGGGGAAGGCCCGGCCAGCCACGAGCCATGCATCGCGTGCGACCGGCGGCGCGAATGGGGCATCCCGGGCTGAGGTCCGGACGCCGTGAACCCCGGTCAGCTTGCCTTCGACCTGCCGCACCGGGCGGCTCTTGGCGCGGAGGATTTTCTGGTCAGCGATTGCAATCTCGCCGCGGTGCGGATGGTCGATGCGTGGCCAGATTGGCATGGGGCGGTCCAGGTTCTCGTGGGGCCGGCGGCAAGCGGCAAGACCCATCTCGTGCGGGTCTGGCAGGAGCGGTCGGGCGCGGATGCGCTCGATCCATCGACACTGGACATCTCGACGCTCGATGCGCGCGCGCCGGGGGCGGCGATCGCGGTGGAGGATGCCGACCGCGCCGGCTTCGACGAGAGAACGCTGTTCCATCTCCTCAACCTTGCCCGGGAGAAACGCCTTTCCGTCCTCCTGACCGCCCGGGTCAGCCCCAACCGCTGGCCCTTCGCCCTGCCGGACCTGCTGTCGCGTCTGAGCGCCGTACCCGTGACCGAGATCGGCGCGCCGGACGAGGCGCTGCTGCGCACGGTGATGCTGAAACATTTCTCCGACCGTCAACTGACGATCGAACCGAAGGTGCTTGAATTTCTCGCGCTTCGGATCGACCGTTCGCTGGAAGCGGCCGCGGCCGCCGTCGATGCGGTCGACCGCGCGGCCCTGCGCTCCGGCCGTAAGATCAGCCGGCAGCTCGTCGTGGAGGCGTTGGGGCCGCCTGCGACGATGGAGTAGCCAGCCGCAATTGACCTTTACCGTTACGCTGGTGATACAGTTGCCAGTCTAACATGACGACTCTGCCGGACGCGCAACGCGCGTTGTTTCAAGAGGATATCGATGAACGTTCCGGAAACGATGGAGCCGGAAGGCGCGGTTGCCCGAATCGCGGCCTATGGCCCTAGCCGCTATTTCAACCGCGAGCTTTCCTGGCTCAATTTCAACAAGCGGGTGATGGAGGAGGCGGAGAACGACCGCCACCCCTTGCTGGAGCGTCTGCGCTTCCTGTCGATTTCAGCCAACAATCTCGATGAGTTCTACATGGTCCGCGTCGCCGGACTTCGCGCGCAAATGGTGGCGGGGATCGAAACGCCGAGCCAGGACGGTCTGACGCCGGCGCAGCAGCTCGACCGGATCAATCGCTCCGTGGCCGATCTCACGGCGCTTCAGCAAGAGACTTGGGTGACGCTGGAGGCACAGCTCGGCGAGGCCGGCATTCATGTGCTCAGCGCCGATCAGCTCACGGACTCCGAGCGCAATTGGCTGGAGGATCATTTCCTCAACCTGATCTTCCCGGTGCTGACGCCGATTGCGGTCGACCCGGCCCATCCGTTCCCGTTCATCCCGAATTTCGGATTCACGCTCGGACTGGAGCTGGTGCGCGAAGGGTCGTTCCGCACCATGCACGCGCTCCTGCCGATCCCGCCGCAGCTCGACCGCTTCATCCGCTTGCCGCAAAAGACGGACGACGGCACGGGCATTCGTTTCGTGCGGCTGGAAACCGTGGTCGGCATTTTCGTCTCACGGCTCTTCCCGGGCTATCGCGTGCGCAGCCAAGGCGCATTCCGCGTGGTGCGCGACAGCGACATCGAGGTCCAGGAAGAAGCCGAAGACCTGGTCCGGGTGTTCGAATCGGCTCTGAGCCGCCGGAAGCGCGGCTCCGTCATCCGGCTCGAGATGGAAGCGACCATGCCGTCCCGGCTGCAGCGCTTCGTCATGCAGGAACTGAAGGTCACCGAGCGCGAGAGCTTCGTGCAGAAGGGTCTGATCGGACTCGCCGATACGGACCAGCTCATCGTGGCCGAGCGTCCGGACCTGAAGTTCCCGCCCTATGTCAGCCGCTTCCCCGAGCGCATCCGCGAGCACCATGGCGATTGCTTCGCGGCCATCGCCAAGAAGGACATCGTGGTTCATCACCCTTACGAGTCCTTCGACGTGGTGCTGCAGTTCCTGAAGCAGGCCGCGGCCGATCCGGACGTGGTGGCGATCAAGTGGACGCTTTACCGGACCAGCAAGACGTCCCCGATCATCGAGGCGCTGAAGGACGCGGCCGACGCGGGCAAATCGGTGACGGCGGTGGTCGAGCTGAAGGCCCGGTTCGACGAGGAAGCCAACATCAAATGGGCCCGCGATCTGGAAAGCGCGGGCGTCCAGGTGGTCTACGGTTTCATCGAGCTGAAGACCCACGCCAAGCTCAGCCTCATCGTCCGCCGCGAGCGCGGCGAGCTGGCGACCTATTGCCATGTGGGGACGGGCAACTACCACCCCGTCACGGCCAAGATCTACACGGACCTGTCCTACTTCACCGCCGACCGCTCCATCGGTAACGACCTGTCGCGCATCTTCAACTACGTGACGGGCTATGCGGAGCCGGCGGAGCTCGAATCCATGGCCGTCTCGCCGGGCGGCATCCGGGCCCGCATTCTCGATCACGTCCGCGAGGAGATGTACCATGCCAAGGCCGGGCGCCCTGCGGCGATCTGGATGAAGCTGAACTCGCTTGTGGATCCGGAGATCATCGACGCGCTCTACGAGGCGAGCCAGGCCGGTGTCGAGATCGATCTCGTCTGCCGTGGCATTTGCTGCCTGCGGCCAGGGGTGCCGGGTCTGTCGGAGAATATCCACGTGAAGAGTATTGTCGGGCGCTTCCTGGAACATTCCCGGATCTACTGTTTCGGCGCGGGCCACGGTCTGCCGCACCGGAAGGCCGCGGTCTATATCAGCTCCGCCGACATGATGCCGCGCAACCTCAACCGCCGGGTCGAGGCCATGACGCCATCAAGAACCCCACGGGTGCATGAGCAGATTCTGGATCAGATCATGGTGGCGAATCTGAAGGACAACCTTCAGAGCTGGCGCGTCCTGCCGGACGGGAACTCCGTGCGGATCCATCCCGAGGCGGGCGAGGAGCCCTTCAGCGCTCAAAACTACTTCATGACCAATCCCAGCCTGTCCGGGCGCGGCACTTCTCTACCGGAAAACATGCCTCCGCGCTTTACGCGGGTCGAAGAGAACCTCTAGTCTCTCGCCATGGCTGGGAGGAAGAAACGCGCGCCGGTCGCGGTGGTCGATATCGGCTCCAACTCGGTGCGGCTGATCGTCTACGACAGCGCCACGCACGCGCCCGCGCCGCTCTTCAACGAGAAGGTCCTCTGCGGGCTGGGCCGGTCGATCGCGACCACCGGAACTCTCGAACCGGCCGGCGTCGCGCGCGCCTTGCGGGCGCTCCGGCGCTTTCGGGCCCTGATCGCCCAGCTTCACGTCCACCGGACCGAGGTGATCGCCACGGCGGCCGCGCGCGATGCGAAGAACGGCCCGGAATTCATCGCCAAGGCCCAAGAGGTCCTGGGGAAGAAGATCACCGTGCTGTCCGGCACGATGGAGGCGGAACTCGCAGCCCTTGGGGTCGTGTCCGGGATCTACGCGGCCGACGGTTTCGTGGGCGACCTCGGCGGCGGTAGCCTGGAACTGGTGGACGTGCGGGGCGGGCGGTTGTCCGATGCGCTCACATTGCCGCTCGGGGGCTTGCGTCTGATCGATGTCTCGGGCGGAAACCTCAAGAAGGCGCGCGAGGTCATCGATGCGGAGTTTTCCAAGGTCGATTGGCTCGAAAAGGGCCGGGGCCGGGATTTCTATGCCATCGGCGGAACCTGGCGGGCCGTCGCGCGCCTGCATATGGCCCAGACCGATTATCCTTTGCGCGTGATGCACAACTACCGGATGGATGCGCAGGATTTGCTGAAATTCGTCTCGGGGCTGTATGGCCGGCTGGACGAAGATATGCCGGGCCTGCGCGAAATCTCCAGCGCCCGGCGGGAGACCTTGCCTTACGGCGCGCTGGTGCTCGAACGGCTCATCAAGCAAATGAAGCCCCGATCCATCGTGACGTCGGTCTTCGGCATCCGCGAAGGCCTGCTCTACAGCCTGCTCAGCGCCGAGGAACGGGCCAAGGATCCGCTGATCGAGGCCTGCCATACGCTCGCGCTGCAGCGCGCACGCTCGGTGGAGAATGCCAACGAATTGCTGGCCTGGACCGATGGGCTCTTTCGCGTGCCGGGGCCGGTGGAGACGCCCGAGCAGACCCGGCTGCGCCACGCCGCGTGTCTCCTGTCCGATATCGGCTGGCGCGCGCATCCCGACTACCGCGGCGCCCAAAGCCTCAACCTGATCGCGAACGGCGATCTCGTGGGCGTCGATCACCCCGGCCGCGCGTTCCTGGCGCTCACGGCCTATTACCGGAACGAGGGCGTGGTGAGCGACGAGCTGAGCCAGGGTCTGGTCGAACTGGTCGACAAGGAGGCTCTGAAGCGGGCGAAGATCCTGGGGGCGGCGTTCCGTGTCGCCCATATGGTCTCGGCGG
Source organism: Methyloceanibacter methanicus (assembly GCF_001723285.1). GTDB lineage: Bacteria > Pseudomonadota > Alphaproteobacteria > Rhizobiales > Methyloligellaceae > Methyloceanibacter > Methyloceanibacter methanicus. The sequence continues at coordinate 196,091 of NZ_LPWG01000013.1, forward strand.
CCATGCCGGGGGTCCTGCCGCACACCCCGCTCGCATACGAGGGCGACCGGCTGGTCTGGACGCTGCCCGAGCCCTATGCCGACCTCGAAGGCGAACGCGTCAGCCGCCGGTTCAAAACGCTGGCCAATCTCCTGGAGCGCGAGCCGGAGGTCCGGATGGGAGAGCCGTTTCAATTGGTGGCCAGTTGACGGGCCCGCGCGAGGTTTGCCTTGCGAACTTGCTGAATGACGGGACAATCCCCAAATCACGAGGAGCGAAGGGAAACATGCCCGGAAAGGGCGCCCCCACACTCTTCGAGCACACCCGTTTCCACCCCACGCAAACCCTAAGACTGGCTCAGACCTAAGATACCGATGGCAGAGGATCTCTACTCCGTTCTAGGCGTCGCGAAGTCCGCGAGCGCCGAGGAAATCACCAAGGCGTACCGCAAGCTCGCCAAGAAACTGCACCCGGATCTCAATCCCGGCGATGCGGCCGCGGAGGAGAAGTTCAAGGAAATCTCCAGCGCCTATTCGATCCTCAACGACGAGGAGAAGCGCGGGCAATACGACCGGGGCGAGATCGACGCGAGCGGGCAGGAGCGGCCCGAGGCACGCTACTACCGCGAATATGCCGGCGGTCCTGGGGGCACGCGCTATCGTTCCTCGGCCGGCTACGAAGACATGGGCGATTTCAGCGATCTGTTTGGCGATCTTTTCGGCGGGGGTGCCGGTATGCATGGGGCAGGGATGCACGGTGGGGGCCAGCGTGGCGGCGCCCGCTTCTCCATGCCGGGTCAGGACGCGCAGTATCATCTGGATATTCCGTTTCTCGACGCGGTCAACGGCACCAAGACGCGGATCACGCTGCCTGACGGGAGCACGCTCGACGTGACCATCCCGCCGGGCGTCAACGAAGGCCAGGTGCTGCGGCTGAAAGGCAAGGGGCACCCGGGTCTCGGCGAGGGCCCGCCCGGGGACGCGCTGGTCGAGGTCGGCGTGAAACCGCACCCGGTGTTCAAGCGCGACGGCAGCAATATCGTCGTCGAGCTTCCGATCAGCCTCGACGAGGCGGTTCTCGGGGGCAAGGTCGAGGTGCCGACCATTTCCGGCAAGGTGGCCATGACGGTTCCGGCCGGCGCCACATCCGGGCAAACGCTCCGGCTCAAGGGCCGGGGGGTCAAGGGCAAGGGCGATCAACTGGTCAAGCTCAACGTGGCGATGCCAGAGACGATCGACGACGATCTCAAGCGGTTCATCGAGGAGTGGAAACAGACCCACGCCTACGACCCGCGGCGGACGATGAAGGAGCAGGCGTGATGCTGACCGAGGAGGACGTCGTCGCGCGCGTGTCCCGTCTCACGGTGACGCGGCTGCGTGTGTTCGTATCCCAAGGGCTGATCAAGCCCCGCGTGGCCGAGCCGGACGAGGCGACGCCCCAAGGCTATTCCGAAGCCGATCTCGCTCGTGCGGCGCTGATCTGCAATCTGGAGGACGAGTTGGGCTTCCATGAAGAGGACGTGCCGGTTCTTTTGAGCCTCATCGACCAGATTCATGGGCTGCGCTCGGAGCTGCGCGCTTCGTCGAAGCCATCGAGGAACTGCCGCTGGACATGCGCACGACCGTGCGGTTGCGCATCGAGCAGCGGCGCCGGGGCTAGCCGATGCGCTCTCCCGGCGTCGTTGTGTTCTACGTGCTGCTGGTGATCCTGCTCACCATGGCGAGCGTGCAGTACGGATTGGGACGCTTGCCGGGCGACATCGTCGTCGATCTCGGCAGCGTCTATTTCTACGTGCCGTTCACCACAGGGCTGATCGTGGCGCTGCTCCTAGGCGCCGTCTTCTGGATCGTCCGCCGGTAGGACCGTCACTTCGCCTTTGCGGATGGTGAGGGACAGTGCGCCGCGCTTGAGCGCCAGCGCGTCTTCGCCGAACAGCTTGCGCCGCCAGCCCCGCAACGCGGCCGTATCCGCCTCGTTCGACCGGGCGATCTGTTCCAGCTCGTCGGCGGTGGCGATCAGCTTGGGCGCGACGCCATGGCGCCCCGCCGTAGCTTTCAGCAGCACCCGAAGCAGGTCCATCACCGCTTGCGCCTCCGGCGGCATGGGCTCGCCACGCTGAAGCGGCGGCACCGTGGCCGGATCGCGGTTGAGACCGCGCTCTACCGCCTCGAGCACGGCACGGCCGCGCGAGGACCGGGCGAATCCGTTATGCAAGGAGCGCAGCGCGCCGAGGTCTTCGACCGTGCGCGGCGCCTGGCCGGCGATGTCGTAAAGCGCCTCGTCCTTGAGGACGCGCGAGCGGGGCACGTCCTGGGTCTGGGCCTCGCGTTCGCGCCACGCCGCAAGTTCCATGAGCACGCCCAGCGCCTTTTGCGTCTTGATCCGCATTTTCAGCCGCCGCCAAGCATGCTCCGGATGCAGTTCGTAGGTGGCGGGATCGGTCAGCACCGCCATCTCTTCGTTGAGCCAGCTTGCCCGCTCGGACTTGTCGAGCTGGGCCTGGAGCTTGGGGTAGAGATCGCGCAGATGGGTGACATCGCCCAAGGCATAGGTCAGTTGCCGCTCGGAGAGGGGGCGGCGGCTCCAATCCGTAAAGCGGGAGCTCTTGTCGAGGCTGCGGCTCAGCAGGCGCTTGACCAGCATGGCATAGCTGACCGCCTCGCCAAAACCGCACACCATGGCCGCGACCTGCGTGTCGAAGATCGGGTGCGGCACGACGCCGGCCATATGATGCACGATTTCAATGTCTTGGCGAGCAGAATGAAAGACCTTCAGGACATTTTCGTCGACCATCAGGTCGAAGAACGGCGCGAGATCGATGTCGTGCGCCAAATTGTCGATCAGGATTTCGGTGTCGCCGCCGGCGATCTGGATGAGACAGAGGCGCGGCCAGAAGGTCTGCTCGCGCATGAACTCGGTATCGACCGCAATGAAGGGGGCTTTGGCGAGTTCGGCACAGGCCGCCTCGAGGTGTTCCGTGGTTGTGATGAGATTCATGGATGGCGGATATAGCCTAATGCAAGGCGCGTGGCCAAGTGTCCTCAGCGGCGCCGGCTCAAAAATCGGGTTTGGCGAGGCAGCCGGTCCGGCCGTCCGGCGCCGCGCCGAAACTCGCGCCTCCGCCTTGACAAGGGGAGCCTTCCCGTGCGGTGTTCCGCTCGCCTTCGAACCGCAGGCGTCAGCGATACAACCGTCCCTCCGCCACAGACACGAGAGCCATGCACGCTTTTCGCACTCATACTTGCGGCGCGCTTCGCAGCGCCGATGTGGGCAACACCGTTCGTCTTTCCGGCTGGGTGCATCGCATCCGCGACCACGGGGGGTTGCTGTTCATCGACTTGCGCGACCATTACGGGATCACGCAGATCGTCGCCGATCCGGATTCGCCCGTCTTTGCGGCGGTCGAGACCTTGAAGCCCGAATGGGTGGTGCGCGTGGACGGGACCGTCGTCGCCCGCTCCGAGGACACGGTCAATCCCAACCTGCCGACGGGCGAGGTGGAGGTCCGGGTCAAGGACCTGGAGATTCTCTCGGAGTCTGCCGAACTGCCGCTGCCGGTGTTCGGCGAGCCGGACTACCCGGAAGAGACGCGGTTGCGCTACCGCTTCCTCGATCTCAGACGCGAGACCCTGCACGCCAATGTCATGAAGCGCGCCGAGATCATCTCCTCGATCCGCACACGCATGCGTGACGCCGGCTTCTTCGAATTTCAGACACCGATCCTGACGGCGTCCTCGCCGGAAGTGGCCCGCGACTATCTCGTGCCGTCCCGCGTGCATCCCGGCAAGTTCTACGCCCTGCCGCAGGCGCCGCAGCAGTTCAAGCAGCTCATCATGATGGCGGGCTTCGACCGCTACTTCCAGATCGCGCCGTGCTTCCGCGACGAGGATGCGCGCGCCGACCGTTCGCCGGGCGAGTTCTACCAGCTCGACCTGGAGATGAGCTTCGTCACCCAAGAGGACATTTTCGACACGGTCGAGCCGATCATCCGCGGGTTGTTCGAGGATTTCGGCAACGGTCAGCCGGTTACGAAAGAATTCCCGCGTATCGCCTACAAGGAGGCGATGCACAAATACGGCACCGACAAGCCGGACCTGCGCAACCCCATCGAGATGGAAGACGTGTCCGAGCATTTCCGGGGCTCGGGGTTCAAGGTCTTCGCCGGCATGCTGGAGAAGGATGCCAACGCGCGCGTCTGGGCGATCCCCGGCAAGACCGGCGGCAGCCGCGCCGTGTGCGACCGTCTGAACTCCTGGGCGCAAGGCGAGGGACAGCCCGGCCTCGGCTACATCTTCTTCCGCGACGGCGAGGGGGCGGGGCCCGTCGCCAAGAATATCGGGCCAGAACGGACCGAGGCGATCCGTCATCAGCTCGGACTCGGCGACGGCGATGCGGTGTTCTTCGTGGCCGGCCTGCCGAAGGAGTTCGTGGACTTCGCCGCGAAGGCGCGCACCAAGATCGGCGAGGAGTTGAAGCTGATCGCGTCGGGCCGCTTCGACTTCTGCTGGATCGTGGACTTCCCCATGTTCGAGTGGAACGAGGACGAGAAGAAGATCGACTTCTCCCACAACCCGTTCTCGATGCCCCAAGGCGGGCTCGAAGCGCTCGACACGATGGAGCCGGAGGAGGTCCTGGCCTATCAGTACGACCTCGTCTGCAACGGCGTCGAGCTGTCGTCGGGCGCGATCCGGAATCACAAGCCGGAGATCATGGAGAAGGCCTTCGCCATCGCCGGTTATCCGAGGGAAGAGCTGGAGGCCCGCTTCGGCGGCATGCTGCGCGCGCTGCAATATGGGGCACCGCCCCATGGCGGCATCGCGCCGGGCATCGACCGCATGGTCATGCTGCTCTGTGGCGAGGAGAACTTGCGCGAAGTGGTGATGTTCCCGATGAATCAGCAGGCGGAAGACTTGCTGATGGGCGCCCCGTCCGAGGTCTCTCCCGAGCAGCTCAAAGAGCTCAGCATCCGGATTTCCCTGCAGAAGGCCAAGAGCTAGGGCTCGGCGCCCGTCGCGCATGCGTGCCGCGCGCGTCCCGGCTTTCGTCATTTTCATGACAGCGCTGACAGCGCGCACCATTCGAGGTTAACATGCCTCGGAGGGTGCCGTTGAAAACACAACACGACGGGCGCGTCTGGGGTGCAGGCGCAAGTCCGTGGGCGGTGTTCTGCATGCCGTTGGGGAGGGACTCTTTCCTGGAGTGATGGGCGAAAGGATAGGGGACCATGACGTTAGGCGAGCGCGTCTATTTATATTGCGAGCGGGGAACGAACGAGGCCCTTTGGGCTGAGCCGATCAACGCCATCTCCAATGCCGGCTTCTTCCTGGCCGCGCTGATCTTCTGGCAGCTCGTCTTGTGGCGGCCGCCGGAACAACGCAGCGCGGATCATTATCTGTTCGTGGCGCTCGTCTTCGCGATCTGCTTCGGCAGTGTCGCCTTCCACGTCTACGCGGATCGCGGTACGGAGCTTGCCGACGTCATCCCGATCGCCGTGTTCATGCTGGTCTATCTCGGCTTCGCCTTGAACCGGTTCTTGAACGTGCCGCCGGGATGGACGGTCTTCCTTGTGGTGGTTTTTGCGGGGCTCATAGCCGGTTCCATGCAGATCCATTGCTGGGACGGCGGCATCGGCCTTGCCGGTGGCGCGCCCGGCGCCAAGGTTTGTCTGAACGGCAGCGTGGGCTATCTGCCCGCCCTTGGCGCGCTCATCATCGTCAGCATGTTGGTGGCCGAGCGCCGGCACAAGGCCGCGCCGTATCTCCTCGCGGCCACGGTCGTCTTCGCGGTCTCCATTCTGCTGCGGTCGCTCGACATGGCCTATTGCAGCAGCATCGTCGTCGACGGGCGGAACACGGGCACGCACTTCATCTGGCACATCCTGAACGCGATCGTGCTGTTCCTCCTGATGCGCGCGAGCCTCGAGACGGAAACGAAACCGTTGCCGGCCCCGGTTCCGGTCAAGGAGCCGGCCGAAGAGAAGCCCGAGGAGGCGCCTTCCGAGCCTGAGTCCCAGCCCGAAGCCAAGGATGAGTCCAAGGACGCGCCGAAGGACGAGCCCAAAGACGAACCGGCGGCCAAAGCCGGCGAGGCGCCGAAGGACGATGTCGCGGATGCGCCGGACGACAAGACGGCGCCGGACGACGGAGCGGAGACCGAACCGTCCGAGGACAAGGAGCCGGAGGAAGCGCCTGCCAAGGACGAGTCATCGGAAGCGGAGCCTTCGGATGAGGAGTCTTCTGACGATGAGGCTGACAAAGCTGAAGCGTCAAAGGACGAATCCATCGAGGACAAAGAGCCCGAGGACGCTCCGAAGCCGAAGGGCAGGGCCAAGAAGAAGCCCTCCTAAGGGCACCGCCACGGACGCGCCGCGCGGCGCCCTTAGACAAACCGTTACGCAACGGCTAGTAGGGCTATTCTGGCTGCCGGCCTTCTTTCGCGGGGACCGGCCCGGGTCGCGGACGTGGTGGAATTGGTAGACACACAGGACTTAAAATCCTGAGGCCGAACAGGCCGTGCGGGTTCGACTCCCGCCGTCCGCACCAATTCAGGCTCTTTCCGATCAAACTGGCGACGTCCGTGCGGCTCACGCCAATAATGCGTGCGCCTTCCGCGGCGGCGCCCATCGACAACGTTTTGGACGCATCGTAGGCTTCAAAATGTCGCAGCTTCGATGGGCGCGTGAGAGGGAGGACGCTTGTGAACGAACAGCCGAAACGCGAGACCTTTTTTGGCGGGTGTCCCCATGACTGCCCGGACACATGCGCCATGCTCTACGAAGTCGAGGACGGACAGCTCGTCGATGTGCGGGGCAACAAAGAGCATCCGATGACCCGCGGCGGGTTGTGCGTGAAGCTCAAGGACTTCCACGAGCACCACTACAATCCCGATCGCGTGCTGTATCCGTTGCGCCGTGTGGGGCCCAAAGGGAGCCGCCAGTTCGAGCGCATCTCTTGGGACGAAGCGATCACGGAAATCCATACGCGGTGGACCGACATCATTGCGCAATACGGATCGCAGGCGATCCTGCCCTACAGCTATCTCGGCAACGAAGGGCTGGTGCAGGGGCTCACTTGCGGCGATGCCTTTTTCAATCGCCTCGGCACGACCGTGAACGAGAAGACGTTTTGCGCATCCGGCTCCTCGACGGCGTGGCTGCTGACCGTCGGGCCCACGGGCGGCGTCGATCCGGAGAGCTTCGTCCACTCGAAATACATTGTGATCTGGGCGTGCAATTCGATCTCGACCAACCTGCATCATTGGCCGTTCGTCCTGGAGGCGCAGAAGAAGGGCGCCAAGGTCGTCGTGATCGATAGCTACCGCTCGCGCACCGCCAAGGCGGCCGACTGGCACATCGCGCCGAAGCCCGGCACGGATGGCGCGCTGGCCATGGGCATCATCGCCGCGATGATCCGGGGCGGTTACGTGGACGACGATTGGGTCCACGCGCATACGGTCGCTATCCCGAGCTTGCCCCAACGCGCGCTGGATTTCACGCCGGACTATGTGGAGAAGGTCACCGGGGTCTCCGCCGAAGACGTGGCCCAGTTCGCACGCGAGTTCGCCAGCGTGCAACCGTCCGTGATCCGCATGGGCGTGGCGCTGGAACGTCACGCGGGGGGCGGCCAGACCGTGCGTGCCGTCTGCGCCATTCCGGCCCTTGCCGGTTCGTGGCGTCACGTGGGCGGCGGTCTTTTGCAGATGCCGCTGTGGGAGTTTCCCATCGATTGGGCGAAGGTCTCGCGGCCCGATTACATCCGGCCCTGCACACGGGTCGTGAACAACCTGCAGCTCGGCCGGGCGCTGACCGGAGACATGCGCCTCGATCCGCCGGTCATGGGGCTGTTCGTCTACAACACGAATCCCGTGAGCCAAGCGCCGGAAAGCAATCGCATTGTCGAGGGGCTGTCGCGCGAGGATCTGTTCTTCGTGACGGCCGAGCACTTCGTTACCGACACGGCCGCCTACGCAGACATCGTGCTGCCCGCGACCATGGCGGGCGAGCACGACGACATGATGTTCTCCTGGGGGCACTTCTATTTGACGTTGAACGAGAAGGCCATCGAGCCCCGTGGCGAAGCCAAGTCGAACGCGGAGATCTTCCGTCTGCTGTCCAAGGCGTTCGGGTTCGACGACGATCCGCGCTTCACCATGTCGGACATGGAGCTTGCGGAGCACTACATCCAATGGGATGCGCCGCAGATGGCCGGTGTCGACATGGACTACTTCCGGCGGCACGGCTATTTCCATCTGGCCGTGGGAACCCCGGACGATCGTCTGCCGCACGCGGACGGCAATTTCCCCACGCCGTCGGGCAAGGTGGAGTTCCTCGTCAAGGGCGCGACGAACTTCGTCGCACCGCCGTTCCGCATGATGTACGAGGACAAGCAGTCGGGAGAGGACGTCGATCCGCTGCCGGGTTACCTGCCGCCGCGCGAGTCGCCGGCCACGAACCGGAAGCTTGCGGACCAGTATCCGCTGAACATCATTTCACCGAAGAGCCACGGCTTCCTGAACTCGTGCTACGCCAACGAGCCCCACAAGATCAGAGGCCAGGGCGAGCAGTTCGTCCTCATGAACAAGGCGGACGCCAAGGCCCGCTCGATCCGCGATGGCGACCCTGTGCGCGTGTACAACGACAGGGGCGACTTCGAGGGTCTGGCGCGGGTGAGCGACGACGTGAACAAAGGCGTGATCGTTGCCACGCTCGGTTACTGGCGGAGCCTCAATCGTTCGGATGGCGCGGTGAACTGCATCAGTTCCGACGAATTCGCCAGCCTCGGTCACGCACCGACCTTCTCCGACAATCTGGTGCAGGTCAGGCGCGTGAACTAGGGAACGGGAAGGCCGGCGGCCCGGCGGGGTTCCGCTAGGCCGCGACGTTCCGCGCGCGCACCTCTTGCAGGGGCGTGAAGCCTTCGAACTCCGGGTGACCCAGATAGAGAGGCTTGCCTTCGCCCGCCCGGGCGTGCGCCTTGCGGAAGGCCTCCGAGCGTGTCCAGGCTTCGAAATCGCTCTGGGAACGCCAGATGCTGTGCGAGGCGTAGAGCACGTGATCGTCGCGCTCCGGTCCCTTCAGGAGATGGAACTCGACGAAGCCGGGCACATCCTCGAGATGGGTCTCCCGCGTCAGCCAGACCTGCTCGAAGTCCTTCTCCGCGCCTTTCAGCACTTTGAATCGGTTCATGGCGATAAACATTCATTCGTTCCTTTCGACTTTCTCGTGGGGGTTGGACTGCACCCGGTTGGGCGTCCAAGCCCGGCTAGGTTTCCTTCGCGCCGGCGTCTGCGGATTTGGGCGCCGGCTCCGGCGCATCGAACACGGACCAGCCCACGTCGCGGCCGGTTGGCGGCAGGTTCTTGCGTTCGCTCTTATCGAGCAAGAGATGCGCTTTCGCGACCATGAGCGCCGTGACGGGGGCCGTCAGGAACAGGAACGTCGTGATCAGCAACTCCTGGATCGACAAGGCGTTCCCCTTCAAGAGGAAGTAGAGCATCGAGCGATCAGCGTCGCGCCGATGCCGAGCGTGGTCGCCTTGGTCGGACCGTGCAGGCGCCGCATGAGGTCCGGCAGCTTCGCCAAGCCGAGCGAACCGACGAACAGGAAGAATGCGCCAAGGCAGATCAGGCCTGCCACCACGATGTCGCCGAAATTTGTCATGGGCCTACTCCATCACATTGCCGCGCAAGATGTACTTGCAATAGGCGACGGTCGTCAGGAAGCCGACCATCGCAAACAGCAAGGCGACTTCGAAATAGAGCCCCGTACCCCAGTAGATGCCGGCTAGCACGACCAGTCCGATCGCGTTGATCGTCAGCGTGTCGAGCGCCAGGATGCGCGTGGGCATGTCCGGCCCGACCAAGGCGCGGTACAGGCAGAGCAGCATCGCCGCGCTGATGGCGACGAAGGCGATGGAGCAGGCGATTTCGATCATGTCTCGAAAATCCTTTGCAGTCTGGATTCATACCGTGACTTGATGTCGGACACCGTCTTTTCGGGATCGTCGGTCTCGAGACAGTGGACGAGCAGCGCGCGCCCGTCTGCGCTCAAGCTCGCGCTGACCGTGCCGGGCGTCATGGTGATCGTGCCGGCCAACGCCGTGATGGCCTCTGGCGTCTTCAGGTCGAGCGGCACGGTGACGAAATGCGAATGCAAATCGTCGCCGCGGCGGAACAGGATCAGATAGCGACCAGGAAATTGGCGACGACGATGTCCCAAAGCACGACCAACGCGTACTCGACGATGGTGAGCGGGCTCTTGACCACGGCCCGATCCGGCCAGAACGCGCTGGTGAGACGCGGGACCACGATACCGAGGGTCAGCCCGAGCACCGCGGCACCCGGGGTGACGCCATTGAGCAAGATCCAGACGACGACAATCAGCAGTGTCAGCAGGGGATGGGGAATCAGCCTTCTGAACATGATCAGTGCTCCGCTGGCGCATCGACGGGCGCCGGCGGCGATATCACCGCGTCCGCCGGTTCGGTAATGGGCCGCTCAGGTTCCCTGTTCGTCCTGACGCCCAGCACGGCTTGGACATAAGTCTGCGTGTCCAGAGCCTGGCCAGCCGTTGCGTGCAGCGCCTTGACGGCGGGGCCGGCGAAAACGGCGAGCATCAGGCTCGCGCCCACGAGAAGCGCCACCACGATCATGGGCGTCGCGGCCGCTGTTTCCCAGGTCGGGCCGGTCGTCTGTCCTTCCGCCTTCCAGAAGACAATGCTGCCCGCGCGCGCGAACGCGATCGTCATCATGAGCGATGATAGCAGGATCGTGGCCCAAATCAGCCAGGCCCGCGGCGCATCGAAGGTCGCATCGAGGACCATCAGCTTGCCGACAAAGCCGGAGAGCGGCGGGAGCCCCACGACGCGATCGCCACGAGAAAGAACAAGGCCCCGAGAATGGCCGCTTGGCTGATCGGATTGCCGGGCACTAGTGCGTCGAGCTTGACGCTGCGCCGCGCCGCGATGAGATCGACAATCAAGAAGAGGGCGGCGCCGACAATCGTGCTGTGGACCAGGTAGTAGAGCGCGGCCGTCAGGCCATCCACGCTGAATTGCCCGATCGCGACCAGCAGGACGCCCATCGAGGTGATCGTGTTGAAGGCGGCCAGATCGAGGAGCCTGCGGCTGCCGAGCAGTCCCGCCGTCCCGACGGCGATCGTCACGAGAGCGGCCGGGACGACCCAAGGGGCGGCCACAGAACCGAGACCTTCGCCGCCGTCGCCGAACACGGTTCCGAACACGCGGATGATCGCGTAGGCGCCCACCTTGGTCATGATGGCGAACAGGGCGCGACGGGCGCGGACGCCGCGGCATAGGTCGCCGGCAGCCACCAATGCAGCGGTACGAAGGCCGCCTTGATGGCAAAGACCAGGAGCAGCAACAGCGCCCCGGTCTGCAGCAGCGCCTGGTCGGCTTGCGCCGTGTCGCCCACCTTGACGGCAAGATCCGCGAAATTGAGCGTGCCGGTAACGCCGTAGATCAGTCCAACGGCGATCAGGAACAAGGACGATGCAATGAGATTGATGGCGACGTATTGGAAGCCGGCGCGCAGGCGCTTGGGTCCGCCGCCATGGAGCATCAACCCGTACGACGCGATGAGCATCACCTCGAAGAAGACGAAGAGGTTGAACAGGTCCCCCGTGAGGAAGGCGCCGTTCAGGCCCAGAAGCTGGAAGTGAAACAACGCGTGGAAGTGCCGCCCGCCTCTGTCCCAGCCGGCGATGGCGTAGAGCAGGACCGCAAGGGCAAGCCCCGCGGTGAGGACGAGCATGGTGGTGGAGAGCCGGTCGAGCACCAGCACGATGCCGTATGGGGCGGGCCATGCGCCCAGCCGGTAGGCGTCCGTCTCGCCGTCGCTCACCGCGTTGTAGAGAAACAGCGCGATGCCCAGCAGGGCTACCGTGGAGGCGACCGAAAGGACGCGCTGCATTTCGATGTCGCGCCGGCGCACCAGGATCATGATCGCGGCGGTGATCGCGGGCAGGATGGTCGGCGCGATGATCCAGCTCGTTGCGAGCGGCAAATCCGTCATGTGTCGGACTCCGTCTCGCCGGGGACGTCATCCTCCGGAATGTCCGCCGTGTCGGTCGCGGTCTCGAGGAAGCCGCGCAGCGCAAGCACGACGATCAAGGCCGTCATGCCGAACGAGATGACGATGGCCGTCAGCACCAGAGCTTGCGGCAGAGGGTCGGTGTAGGAGCCGGCGCCGTCGATGATCGGCGGCTTGTCCACGACCAGCCGGCCCGACGAAAACAGGAAGATGTTGATCGCGTAGGACAGCAGGGTCAGCCCGACCACGATCGGGAAGGTCCGTTGCTGGAGGATCAGATAGACGGCGGCGGCCGTCATCAATCCGATTGCGCTGGCGACGATGAGCTCCATGTCAGCGCTCCCCGTTGTTCGCGCCGACGACCCGGCCGTCCTTCAGGGGCACGTCCATGGGCCCTTTGGGAACGGGTTCGGGCTCGGCGCGCGACTCGATGCGGGAGATCTCGGCGAGCGACAGCATGACGACGCCGACCACGGCCAGGAACACGCCGAGATCGAAGGACATGGCGGATGCGAGCTCGAATTCGCCGACGATGGGTAGGTGGACATGAGTGTAGGTGCTGGTCAGGAAGGGCCAGCCGAAGATCAGCGAGACGACGCCGGTCAGTCCCGCGATCAGGACGCCGGTCCCGATCAGGACCTGGCTATCCAAGCGCATCCGCGCCGCGGCCCAGTTATAGCCGCTCGCGACGTATTGCATGATGAGCGCGATCGCGACGATCAGACCCGCGACGAAGCCGCCGCCCGGCTCGTTATGGCCACGCAGGAAGACGAAGGCCGCCACCACGAGGGCCAGCGGAAACAGGACGCGGGTCGCAATCACCAGCATCATCGGATGGGCGTTGACGCTCTGTTCGCGGTCGCTGCGGAGGGAGGCAAGCGTGCGGGCCGCCGCGCCCCGCAGGGCGTTGTCCAGCAAAGCGTAGATCGTGATCGCAGCGATGCTGAGAACGATGATCTCGCCATAGGTGTCAAAGCCGCGGAAGTCGACGAGGATCACGTTCACGACGTTGGTGCCGCCGCCGCCGGGCTTGGCCTCGGCCAGGTAGTAGTCCGAGATCGTCTGAAAATCGCGCGTCAGGATCGCATAGGCGAGGGCGGCAACGCCAAGGCCCACGGCTGCGGCGACCAGGCCCCGGCTGAACCGCCCGCCGGTACTGATCTCTTGCGGGGAGGTTTGGGGCACGAGATTGAGTGCCAGCAGCAGCAGGATCGTCGTGACGATATCGACGGAGATCTGCGTCAACGACAGATCGGGTGCGGAGAACTGGAGGAAGAACAAGGCCGCGATCAAGCCGACGCCGCTGGTCAGGATCAGGGACAGCAATCTGTTCTGGTGCCAGAACAGCAGCGAGATGCACAGGGTCGCGAGCACGACCCAGGCGGCGGTGGCGGGGAAGCCCGCCGGGATGACCGCGCGGCTTCCCGGTTCGTGCGGGGCATCGAAGAAGGCCGCGGCGCCGACTGCAAGGATCGTCACCAGAATGATGCCCGCATAGCGGGAGAACGAACCGTTGTGGGTCGCGTTCGTGAAGGCGCGCGCGCCGCGGACAAGGCCGGAAATGCCTGCGTCGAAGACGCTCTTCGCATCCATCCCGGCGAAGACGAGCCGCAGCTGGTCGGCCGCGTTGTAGGCCCGGAACAGCAGCGCGCCGCCGATAAGGGCGATGGCACTCATGAGCAGCGCCGGCGTGAAGCCATGCCAAAGTGCCAGGTGATATTCGGGCAGCGCCGTGCCGACGACCGCAAGCGCGGTGCGTTCGACGATGCGCCCGCGGTCTGCTCGGGGAACAGACCGATGACGACCACGAGTGTCGCCAGGATGGCGACGGGCAGCCACATGCCGAACGGCGGATCGTGGGGCTTCTTCGGATAGTCGTCCCGAACGGGGCCCAAGAATGTGCTGATAGCGAAGCGGTAGGAATACGCCGCCGAGATCAGCGCCGCCAACGTCACAAGGGTGGGGAACACCCAATGGTGCCCGCCATAGACCGTGTGCGCGGCTTCCTCCAGCATCATCTCCTTGGAGAGGAAGCCGTTGAAGAACGGAATGCCGGCCATGGACGCCGCGGCGATGAGCGCGAGCGTCGCGGTGATCGGCATGAGCGTCATCAGTCCGCCGAGCTTGCGGATATCGCGCGTGCCGGCTTCGTGATCGACGATCCCGGCGCTCATGAAGAGCGCGGCCTTGAACGTGGCGTGGTTGAGGATATGGAACATCGCGGCGACGACGGCGAGCGGCGTGGCAAATCCCAGCAGCATCGTCGTCAGGCCGAGATGGCTGACCGTGGAGTAGGCGAGCAGCGCCTTGAGATCGTCCCGGAACAGCGCGATCCAAGCGGCGATCAGCATCGTGATGAGGCCCACCGGGGCGACGATCAGGAACCACGCATCGGCCGGCGAAAACACGGGCCAGAGCCGGGCCATCAAGAACAGGCCCGCTTTCACCATGGTCGCCGAATGCAGATAGGCCGAGACCGGTGTCGGCGCGGCCATGGCGTGCGGCAGCCAGAAATGGAAGGGGAACTGTGCGGACTTGGTGAACGCGCCGAGCAGGATCAGGAGCAGCGCGGGCAGGAACAGCGGCGATGCGCGAACGGCCTCGCCGCGCTGAAGAATCTCGGTGATCTCGTAGCTGCCAGCGATATGCCCCAAGATCAGCATGCCGGCCATCAGCGCCAGCCCGCCGCTGCCGGTGACGATGAGCGCTATCCGCGCGCCCTGACGGGACTCGGGCAGGTGCCGCCAATAGCCGATGAGCAGAAACGAGGTGAGGCTCGTCAGCTCCCAGAACACGATGAGCAGCAGGATGTTGTCGCTCAGGACAATGCCGACCATCGCGCCTTGGAACAGCAGCAAATAGAAATAGAGCAGGCTGAGCGAATCCTTCGAGCCGAGATAGTAACGGGCGTAGAGGATGATCAGCAGCCCGATTCCGAGAATCAGTGTGGCGAAGAACAGCCCCAGCCCATCGAGGAAAAACGAAAACGACAGCCCGATCGCGGGCAGCCACGGAACGCCCCACGTGACGACCGTGCCGTCATAGACCGCGGGCGCTGGACAGGACGAGCGCTAAGGCCGTCAGGGTGACGGCGCCCGCAGCAAGGGCACAAATGTCGCGCCCAAGTCGGTCCGCCAGCAGGGGAACAACCGCGCCGAGAAACGGCGTGAGCGTGGCAAAGGCAAGGAGCATCCGTGAGACTACCGGGTGTTATGGGGAGGGCGGCCACTCGGGACGGAGACGACCCAATGAGGTTCGTGTGATGTCATCCAAACATAGACGTATCAAGGCGGAAAGTCGCCGGAAACCGGATTCGCACTACCCCTCCGCACCCGGTGCACCATAGAGCCAATCGAGCTGCGCAAGGTGGCCGTTTCCCCCCGGAGGCCGAGAATCGCATTCCGTGAAATGCGAAAAACATCGCCGAGAATCGTATCGCCCATGTGATAGGCGCGGCCAAGGCGCCGCGAGGTCTGCTGAATGCGTCGCGCACGCGGGCGGCGTATTGTCTCGTACGCCCGGTAGGCCGCCGCCGGCCGTTCGCGCGCGGCGCCCATGAGTGCGGCCAGTTTGGCGGCGTCCTCGATGGCGAGGCCGGCGCCTTGTGCGAGGTAAGGCAGGACCGGGTGGGCCGCGTCGCCGAGGAGCACGGCCGCGCCGCGATGCCATTGCGGCAAGGGCTGCAAGGCGAACAGCGACCAGGCCCGCCAGTCGGGCGCGGCCTCCAGCAGGCCGAGCGGCGCATCGCACCAACGGGCGAAAGCACCGAGCACGGTTTCGCGCGGGGCCGACCGGTTCCAACCCTGTTCCTCGTGGCCCGATTCGGTTACGGCCACAACGTTGAGCGCTGCGCCGCCCCGAACCGGATAGTGGACGACGTGGCCGCGCGGGCCGAGCCAGAGCCCGACGACCGGGGCCGAGAAGGGCTCCGGCAGCGTCTCGCGCGGCAGGAGGCTGCGAAAGGCGGTCGCTCCGGTGAAGGACGGCGCCGTGCCGGGGGCGACCCATCGGCGCACCGTGGACCAGAGCCCGTCTGCGCCGATCAGGCGCGGCGCTTGCAGGGTCTCGCCGCCCGGACCGGCGATGCCGGCGCCATCCGCGCCGTCGACGTCGTCGATTTGGGCGACCGTGAAGTTCGGTGTCAGAGCGATGCGCTCGCCAGTGGCGGCGACGGTCCTCAAGGCCTTATGCAGATCGGCCCGATGCACGGTGATGTAAGGTGCGCCATAGCGGCGCTCCGCCACCGCGCCCAGGGGAACAGTCGCAATCTTCTTGCCGCTCATCCCGTCGAAGAGCCAGACGGCGTCGGGGCGGAATGTTTGCGGGAGAAGCGGGTCGAGCACGCCCAGCGCACGGAGAATCCGCGTGACGTTCGGGCCGAGCTGAATGCCCGCGCCGCTTTCCTCGGTGAAGGCGGAACGTTCGAGGACGTGCGTGTCGAGGCCCGCGCGGTCCAGCGCTATCGCGGTCGTCAGTCCACCAATGCCGCCGCCTGCAATCAGGACGGGCCGAGGCGTTGTCATTGAGCCGACATCTTAGGCCGCTGGCGCACCTGCCGGGGCAGTGGCCACGTAGACGCATCCATCGGGTTCGCTTTCGGTTGGAGCAAGAGATGGATCGTACACATAGAGCGTCGAGCAATAGGGGCAGATGATCTCGTCGTCATGGCCCATATCGAGATAGACGTGCGGATGGTCCTGCGGCGGAGAGGCGCCCATGCACTGGAACTCCTTGACGCCGACCTTGATCCGGTTGACGCCTATGTCATTCACAAAATGGGGCACGAGCGTTTGGGCCATGGTGTTCCGTTCGACTGTGGTTGAAGGTCGCTAAGGCCAGCATAGTGACCCGCGATGCAATGCGGTAGACCAAACAATGCAGAGTTTCGATTCCGACGGTGTGCAGATCGCCTATTTGGACGAGGGCGCGGGCGAGCCGATCCTTCTGATCCATGGTTTTGCGTCCAATGCGGCGACCAATTGGGTCGATACTCAGTGGGTGCGCGCGTTGACGCAGGACGGCCGCCGCGTCATCGCGCTCGACAATCGCGGACATGGCCAGAGCGAAAAGCTCTACGATCCGGCGCGCTACGGCGCGCCCGAGATGGCAGACGATGCCATCCGCCTCCTGGACCACCTCGAGATCGACCGCGTGGACGTGCTCGGCTATTCCATGGGCGCGCGGATCGCGGCGTTTCTCGCCTTCGCTCATCCGGAAAGGGTCCGCAGCATCGTTTTCGGCGGGCTCGGGATTCACATGGTCCGGGGCATGGTAGGCGCGGGGCCCTTGGCAGCCGCCCTGGAGGCGCCCAAGCTCGAAGACGTGACCAACGACACCGCGCGCAGCTTTCGCATCTTCGCCGAGCAGACCAAGAGCGACCTCAAGGCGCTCGCGGCTTGTATGCGCGGTCCGCGCGAGAAGGTTCCGCCGGAGAAGCTCGGCGCCTTGACGGTTCCCGTCCTTGTTGCTGTCGGCAGCAAAGATGTGATCGGCGGATCGGGCGCCGCGCTTGCGGAATTGATTCCGAATGCCCAGTTCCTAGAGATCGTCGGCCGCGACCATATGAAGGCCGTGGGCGACAAGCAGTTCAAGCAGGGCGTGCTCGCGTTTCTGGCGTCGCGGCCCTGAACGCCCGATTTGCCAAAAGGGCGGCCCGCGCTAGACGAACTGAAACGATCCTGCTACGGGGGCTCAACCGAGGGGAACCCCGAAGAGGTGAACCATGAACAAGCCGGCAGTCGCGGCACAGCCGCAAGTCGAAAACTGGGATCCGATCTGGAGCCAGGTGCGGCGCGAGGCCGAAGAGGTCAGCGCGGCCGAACCCGCGCTCGGCGGGTTTCTCTATGCTTCGATTCTGAGCCATAGCCGTTTCGAGGACGCGGTGATCCACCGTCTCGCGCGCCGTCTGCAGCACGCGGTGCTCGATCCGGGCCTGATCCACAAGACCTTTCACGAGAGTCTCGAGCAGGACCCCACGCTCGGCGAGGACTTCCGCGCCGACGCCATGGCCTGGATCCAACGCGACCCGGCTTGCGACCGGCTGATCGAGCCGCTCATCTATTTCAAGGGCTATCATGCCTTGCAGACCCACCGCATCGGCCACCGGCTGTGGAAAGCGGGCCGCAAGGATTTCGCGCTCTACCTCCAGAGCCTCGTGTCGCGGTTTCTGCAGGTGGACATTCATCCTGCGGCGCGGATTGGCCGCGGAATCATGATCGATCATGCCACCGGGATCGTGATCGGCGAGACCGCCGTGGTCGGGGACAATTGCTCGCTGCTCCATGCGGTGACCCTTGGCGGGTCCGGTAACGAGCACGGAGATCGCCATCCCAAGATCGGGCGCGGCGTAATGATCGGCGCCGGCGCGAAGATCCTCGGCAATATCAAGGTGGGCGATTGCGCGCGCATCGCCGCCGGCAGCGTGGTGCTCAAGGATATTCCGGCCCGCCGGACGGTGGCCGGCGTCCCGGCCCGCGAGATCGGCGACAACACTTGCCCCGAACCGGCGCTGACCATGGATCAGTTCGTCCCGGGTGAGGATGTGCACGGCGACGACGATTCTTAGTGCGATTCAGAAGGGGGCAAGTGCCGTGACACGCGACGAGATCCTGAAGCTCGAGACATATCTGCAGAAGACGTTCCGCATGGGCGATATCCAGGTGCGTCAGCGGCCGCAGAAGGACGATTCCGCCGAGGTCTATATCGGCGACGAGTTCATCGGCATCCTCTTCCGGGACGACGAAGACGAGGACGACAAGGCCTATCAGTTCCAGATGGCTATTCTGGATTTCGATCTGCAGTAGCAGGCGCGCGCGATCCATTGGGACGGGCGTTAACCACTCGTTAAGAATAAGCGACACCTGCGGCGCCGCTCTGGCTATGGTGCGTCTCATCGAGCGCGCCATGGGGGTGGCAATGAGCGAGGCTCTGGTCTTTGCCTATGTGATGGCGGTCGGGTTCGTCCTGGCTGGCCTGCTGTCGAGTTTCATTCAGCTCGTTTCCGGCGAACCGATGCGCTTCGCCGTCGAGCACCGCTCCTTCACCAAATCGATCGGCAGCGTTCTGCTGCGCGTTCTTGCGGGCCCTGAGATTCTGATGCGCAATGCTTGGCGCGGCATGATCTTCGAACGGCGCTCGAAGGTCTGGTTTTGGCTCGCCGCGGGGGTGGCGGGCTTCTGGAGCCTTCTGATCGGAAGCCTCCTGATCGACGTTCTGCTGGCCGTCTAGCGCGCGGCGACCCGAGGTCCCGGAAAAGAAGGAGCCGGTCTCCAGTTACGGAGGACCGGCTCAAGGAAAAGGCCCGGCTTGGTGGGGATCGGTGGGGGACTGCACCGGGCCTTTGGAATGCCTCCCGTAGAGGGGGATACCAGGAGGCAAAACGCGTTTATTAGCGGTTGGAGGCGGAAATCGCCGGTTGCGGGGTCAAATCTGGCGGCAGCAGCGAGGTCCAGACCAGCGGGTTGCGGGACGATTGCTGCTTCACGAAGGTGTAGGGCGTATCGGCCCAGGCCTTCACCGGGTTCACCTTATTGTCGAGCACGAAGTCGCCACGGTCGGTGCGCACGGTCAGCACCGCATGCCCTTCATTGTTCTCGTCGCGGACGACCGTGATGAGCAGGGCGGTTTCCGGCCAGCCGCGCTCGATCAGGATGCGGCGCTTGAGCAGGACATAGTCCTCGCAGTCGCCCTTCTTCACCGGGTAGGTCCAGCGTTCGATCTCGCCGTACAGATCCATGTCGGTGACCGGCGCGACCGCCCCGTTGACGCTCGTGTTCACCTCGCGCAGTTCGGCCGCCTTGGCGCGGGTAAGCTGAATGCGATCCGCAAAGCGGCGCGAGGGCCGGCACTCGGCCTCGCGTGCCCGGCAGAAGTTCACATAACCGATGGGCGGCAAGGTTTCGCCATAGGATTGCATGAAGACCATCTGGTGTGACTCGGACGGAGTCTTCAGTGTGATTGCATGTCTATTTGTCGCGTCTGCTGGCAACGACGAAATAAACATCAGAAAAGCTGCCCCTAGTACAAAGTGTTTCATTACGTCCCCCTGTTGTTAGGTAGGACTATCCCAGAAACAATTTGCGATCCCGATAAGGAAAGCCTGCGTTTTGAACGGTTGTTGGTAGGAAATTTTTAGCGGCGCCTACTCAAAGCTGAACGTTCTTAGTTACCCAGGCTTTTAGGTAACCCAGGAAGAGCGCGTAATAGCTTGAATTAAATAGGGTTTTGTCCCCGCGCTGCTGCGCGGGGAGGCGGTTGCCGCCGAAAGAATTGGGAAAGGTTAGTCTTGCGTTAGGCTAGCCGAAGGTCCGGGCCAGGTTATCCGGGTCCTGAACTTCAACGAACTCGATCGCAAAGCCCTGGTCGTGGTGACGCACCACGCGGCCGCGCAGGCGGCCAAGGACAACCAGCGATTCGAGTTCGGGCCGCAAGCGCGTTGCAATGGACGCGCCGCTCAAGGACACGTCGATGACCCGGCAATCGCTGACGGTGCCTGTCGGCAGGATCAGTTTCTGGGCGGCGATCCGCGGTGCAAAGCGTTCGTGCACCCGATCCTCGATATTGTGGTCTTCGCTGCTGTACCACGTCAGAACGTTGGCGATGCGCTCCCGCTTGCGGGCGCTGATCTTGAACTCGACCGCGAAGCCGCCGTCGAAGGTCCGCGCGACCGTTCCGTCCAGGCCGCCGAGCTGTTCGATATAGGAGATGACGCGTTCGCCGACGCGCGGACAGAAGGGCGCCTTCACGGCCATGCCCCCCGGCGACATGTTGAACACCTCGCACGGATATTCCTTGGTGTCCTCGACCATGAAGCGTCCGCTGAGCGACACGTCCATCCGCTTGAAGCGGCGGCGCTCCTCCTGGATCTTCGGGCGGCCGACCGCCCCTTCCGCCCGCGCCTGCGGTGCCTCGGTCTCTGCCTCTGTGATGGGCGACGTTCTCATGCCGTGCTCAGGGTCTTTGCCTTCAGATAGACGTTGTCTATTCAACCACCCGTTTCTACACGGCTAGGCATTAAGGAATCGATAAGGGTATCGCTCGAAAGTTGCGGTCGGCGACAATTTTTCGCGAAGCCATTACCTATGGTTGCTGCGCGACAGGCCCCCCTGCACGACGCGGAATTGTTGCCTGGCATGGAGCGCCGCATCCGCGTTGTTGGTGGCCAGAAACGCAGGGAGTCCATCGGGCCAGTGAAGGCCGACATCGCGGAGTTCCAACGCAATCAGCGGTTCGGCGCCGAGCCAGAACGGCGCGTCGATCGCAGTGATGGATCCCAGGATGCGATTGATCGCGGTGCCGGTGTGGATCAACGGGAGCAGCGCGAACTCGAACACCGCCTCGCGATTGCTCTGCGTCACCGCGATGAAGGTGCCGTGTCCGACCGCGCCGCCACTGACGATGTTCCCGAGTGTCGAGGACATGGTGTGCCGGTCCTCGAGCGACCAGAGGCTTAGAAAGTCGACGCCGCGCAGTTCGCGTCCGAAGTGGTGGCAAACTCGGGTTCCGGCCAAGCGAAAGCGAAAAGCCAGCCGGCCGCTGCATTCGACAATGAACGTGTCCCGCAAGAGCTCGGAGATCTTTGCCGGCTCGATCTCGAAGCGCCGCGGCGCGATCCTCCCATTGCGGATCGTGTCCCAGTACGCGTAAAGCTTTCTGGTGGTCGCCTGCTGCATCGGTTACTCGACAAAGGTCCAATTCGGAATGCGTGTTGCCGCGCCAGGACCTGTCTTGCGGGTTTGTGCCGCAGTTGGCCCGGTGCGATAGGGGCTAAGAAAGCAGGGAGTGTGCCAGCGGGGTGGAATCGCAGGATGTGAGGCCGACGGGCCGTTGCCGTTAAGGTTGCCGCCGGTCCCCCTTCGCGCTGGTTTTCAGAAAGTCTCGGATGCCCACTAGAGAACCAATCCTGAACGTGCCGCGCGCGGTCACGCTTTCCGCCGGCGCCATGATCGCGATGCAACTCGTCATGAGCGTGTTGCCGTTCGATACGGGCCTGACCCTGTTCCTGACTTTGGCAATGATTCCAGCGCGTTACGCAGGCGCCGCCGCGGAGCTGCCAGGCGGGTACCTGGCGGCGGTCACTTCCTTCGTCACTTACATGCTGGTGCATGGCGGCTGGCTGCACCTGACGGTGAACGTCTTGTGGATGCTGGCCTTTGGGACGGCCGTGGCCCGGCGGGTCTCGCTGGCCAGCTTTTTTTGGTTTTCGATCCTGTGCGGGGTCGCCGGCGCATTAACCCATCTTGTCTTTCATTGGGGCGAAATGTCTCCCATGGTGGGAGCCTCGGCTGCCATTTCGGGACAGATGGCGGCGGCGCTGCGGTTCATCTTCTTCGCGCGCGGCGGACCACCCGGCCGGGTTCCGGACTTCGCCCACGTCCCCCTCGCACCCCTGAGCCAGGTCCTGCGGGACGGCAAGGTGATGGGATTTATCGTCTTCTGGCTGGCCCTCAACGTCTATTTCGGGATGAACGCCGTTTCCTTCGGCTCTGGACCCGACAGCGAGATTGCTTGGGAGGCCCATATCGGCGGGTTTCTCTGCGGGCTTTTGGTGTTCGGTTTTTTTGACTCCATTCGCCCCGCGCCAGACGTTTCGCATTTGCGGTAAGCATCGGGAATCGTCCGGTGTTTTGCAGACGGCTTGCGCGCACTCCGACTTGCCGACAAAATGCTGCCGCAAACGACTTTGTGGACGCGTGCTGGAGGACACACCGATGAACGTCGCGGCGATTTTGAAGCTGAAGGGCAGGGACGTCCTGACGGCGCCTCCGAGCACCAAGTTATTGGACATCGCCCAGCTTCTCGGCGAGCACAAGATCGGTTGCATCGTGATTGTCGACGGCGAGGGCAGCGTCGTCGGTATCGTCTCGGAACGGGACATTGTTCAGGAATTGGCGCGTGCTGGCACATCCGTCATGGATGAGCCCGTGGAAGTCTGCATGACCAAGTCGGTCGTCAGCTGCCGCGAAGCCGATACCACCGATCAGCTTATGGGTGAGATGACCGCCCATCGCTTCCGCCATATGCCGGTGGTCGAACGAGGCCGTCTGGTGGGCCTGGTCTCCATCGGTGACGTGGTGCGGATGCGCATCGCCGAGGCCGAGATGGAAGCCGCCGCGATGCGGGAATATATCGCCACCGGCTGATTGGCCGCTCCCGAGCGAGACTGCAACCTCTCCGGATGATTGTGAGCGCTCCGCGTTCGGGGTGCGGGCGTGCTCGCACGCGACCGCATTGCTCTCCGCCTGACCGCTACGCCGCGACCGCCTTCAGCGCATGGCGGATTTCGTCCAGCTGCGACTCGGCGGCCTGCGCCCCAAGCGCGATGGCCTCGTCGGCGCGATGGAAATCGAACAGGTTGATGCGGCCGGTCTTGGGGTTGATGGTGATGTCCGGCGGATCGCCCGCGAGCCGCGACCGGGCGATACGGTCCTGGGTGATATTGATCGCGTCCATCATCACCGCCGAAATGCCCGGCGCGCCCTTGCCGCGGCCAAAGAGCTGGCGATGCAGAAGGCGCAAGGCACCGCCGTCCTCGGCCGCACCGGTGCCGCTTTGGATGGCCGGGATCTCCATCTCGGACGGTTCGCCGAACGAGGCATGGTCATGGATCACGCCGGCCTTGCCGAACGGATCGCTGGTGACATTGACCGCGATCACGATGCGGGCGCCAAGCGCCCGGCAAACGGAGACCGGCACCGGGTTAACCAACGCGCCGTCGATCATCCACTGACCGTTGATCTGCACCGGCTTGAAGATGCCCGGCAGGGCGAAGGACGCGTTCAAGGCCGTGACGAGGTCGCCCTTGTTGAGCCAGACCTCGTGCCCCGTCCCGAGTTCCGTAGCAATGGCTACGAACCTCGGATCGAGATCTTCGATTTTGAGACCCTTGAGATGATCTTCAAGCTCCCGGGACAGCCGCTGGCCCGTGATCAGGCCGGAGCCGGAGAGGTTGAAATCCAGGAACCCGAAAATCCGCCGGGGTGTGAGGCTGCGGGCGAAGTCCTCGAGCCGGTCCAGGTTGCGGGTTACGTAACAGGCGCCGGCCACCGCGCCGATCGAGGTGCCGGCCACGACGTCGGGCTCAAGTCCCGCGGCGATCAGCGTGTTCAGGACGCCGATATGCGCCCAGCCTCTGGCGGATCCGCCACCGAGCGCGATACCGACTGTAGGTCTTGCCATTCTCAAAGCCTCTTACGGGACATATGGGTCCCGTATCGACACGTCGCAACGATCATACGCTGCTGTCGCAAGACGCGCGCCAATCTGCCTCAGGCCGGCCCCGCGAGTCGCAGCCTTATCCAATAGAACAATCCTACGAGGCTTTTAAAGTTTCGTTTTGGAGGGACCGCCATAAATGGCGTCCGGGTCGAAATGGCGCTCGGCGTGCACCATCACGAGCTTGCCGCCGGCCCCCGCGCCGAAGGGCACGGCGCGATAGAAGCACGAGAGGCGGCCCGTGTGACAGCACGCGCCGGCGCCGGTCATCTCGGCCGTGAGCCAGAGCACATCCTGGTCGCAATCGGTGCGGATCTCGACGACGCGCAACGTGTTGCCGCTGGTCTCGCCCTTGCGCCACAACGCATTGCGCGAGCGCGACCAGAAATGCGCCTCGCCCGTATCGATCGTGCGGGCCAGGGCCTCGTCGTTCATGTGAGCGAACATCAAGACTTCGCCGGTCTCGGCCGCGGTCACGATGACGGGCAGGAGACCGTGCGCGTCGAACACGGGCGCGAAGATGTCGCCTTCCTCCAGCGCGGCCTTGTCGTCGAGTTTGGGGAAACGTTTAGCGTCGGTCACCGCAATGTCTTCCTGTTGCGGCCGGCGCGTGCCTTTACGAGCGTCCGCGATCCAATGCCAGCTGCATGAAACGGGCTTGCTGCGCCGGGTCTTCCTTGAACACGCCGGTGAACTGCGTCGTGATGGTGGCCACGCCCGGCTTGCGGACACCGCGCATCGACATGCACTGATGCACGGCCTCGATCATCACCGCAACGCCCTTCGGCTTCAGGACGCGATCGATCGTTTCGGCGATCTGCGCCGTCATGGTTTCCTGTGTCTGCAGGCGGCGGCCGAACACCTCCACGACACGGGCGAGCTTGGATAGCCCCACGACCCGGTCCGTCGGGAAATAGGCGATATGGGCCTTGCCGATAAACGGGACCATATGGTGTTCGCAATGGGAGTTGAGCTCGATATCGCGCAGCATGACGATGTCGTCGTAGCCGCCGACATCGTCGAACGTGCGGGAAAGGACCTCGATCGGGTCGTCCTTGTAACCGGCGAAGAACTCGTCATAGGCGCCGACCACGCGCTTGGGCGTATCGCGCAGGCCCTCACGTTCCGGGTCGTCGCCCGCATAGGCGATCAAGGTCCGCACGGCCCGTTCGGCTTCCTCGCGCGAGGGACGGGCGATTTGCGGTCCCTTGCCGATCTCGATGCCCGCATAGAGTTTCCGACCTTTGCGGTCATCGGTCTTCGTGGCCATGACGTGACTGATCCTTCAGGTTGTCTAAGCGCTTGATTTTCTTTCAAAGAGAAAGATCGCGCAAGGCGAATGACGCAAGGTGCAGCAGCGCGTCATGTGGCGCATAGAAGATAAAATCCTCCGAGCATATATAGTGCGTAACCATGGCCTGCAAGCCGAAGGGCCGTTGCGACCGAGACGACAGGTTCATCGAAGAGGATTTGGAAGAGGATTTGAATGACGCGGCCCGAGGACATCTACAACGATCGATTGCTTGCCCTGGCCGCTTCGATCCCCCGAACGGAACGGCTGGCGTCGCCGCAAGCCACGGCCAAGGCGCACTCGAAACTGTGCGGCAGCACGGTCGAGATCGATCTCGACATGGATGGCGACGTCGTCACGGATTACGGGCAGACCGTTCGGGCGTGCCTTCTGGGGCAGACCGCGGCCTCGATCATGGGCCGGGAGATCGTGGGCTCGACCGCGGCGGAGTTACGCGCGGTGGGCGCCGCGATGCGGGCGATGCTGAAGCAAGGCGGCCCGCCGCCCGGGGGCCGGTGGGCGGACCTGGCCCTGCTCGAATCCGTCCGGGACTACAAGGCCCGCCAGCCGTCCACGCTGCTGGTCTTCGATGCGGTCGAAGACGCGATCGCCCACATCGAGGAGAAAAGGGCGATGGTCGCGCAGCGTTCGGCATGAAACACGCCAACGACCAGAACGCGCCGTCCGCATGGGGGCCGAAGGTCTGGGGCCGGCGTGTGGCGAAGGCCGTCCTGCTCGCCCCGATCATGGCCTATCGCTATACGTTCTCGGGCCTTGTCGGCGCCCATTGCCGTCATCTTCCGACCTGCTCGGACTATGCGCGCGAGGCCATCGATCTGAATGGCGCTTGGAGAGGCGGCTGGCTCACGCTGGCGCGGCTGTGCCGCTGCCATCCCTGGGGCAGCCACGGGCACGACCCCGTGCCGGACATCCGCGCCGAGCGTCATCGGTTCGCGCCGTGGCGCTATGGCCGCTGGCGTCTGCGGCCTGAATGCCTATATACGGGTGACGCGGCGCGCGATTCCCGATAAAAGGACGCCGCCTACACTCAAGTTCCATCTTACCTGCGCCGGTACGCAGGAGTGAGAGGAGAGATAAGATGATTTCCCTGAAGTTTCCCGATGGTTCCGCACGCGACTTCGAATCCGGAGTCACGGGGCGTGACGTTGCGCAGTCGATCTCCAAGTCGCTCGAGAAAAACGCGGTCGCGGTCGCGATCGACGGCCAGCTCCGCGATCTCGGCGAGCCGATCGAGAGCGATGCGGACATTCGCATCGTCAAGCGCACCGACCCCGAGGCGCTCACGCTGATCCGTCACGACACCGCCCATGTGATGGCCGAGGCCGTGCAGGCGCTCTATCCCGAAACGCAAGTCACGATCGGCCCGGTCATCGAGAACGGGTTCTATTACGACTTTGCGCGCGAAACGTCGTTCACGCCCGAAGACCTGCCGGTCATCGAGAAGAAGATGGCCGAGATCGTCGCGTCCAACCACCCGTTCACGGTGGAGGTCTGGAGCCGCGACAAGGCGCGGAAGGTGTTCGCCGAGAAGGGCGAGCACTTCAAGGTCGAGTTGGTCGATGCGATCCCCGAAGGCGAGGACGTCAAGATCTATCACCAGGGCGACTGGTTCGATCTGTGCCGCGGACCCCACATGGACAAGACTGGCCGGATCGGGAAGGGCTTCAAGCTCCTGAAGATCGCCGGTGCCTATTGGCGCGGGGACTCGAACAACCCCATGCTCCAACGCATCTACGGCACGGCCTGGGCGAACGAGGACGACCTCAAGGCCTATCTCCATATGCTGGAGGAAGCGGAGAAGCGCGATCACCGCCGCTTGGGCCGGGAGATGGATCTGTTCCACTTCCAGGAAGAGGCGCCGGGGTCCGTCTTCTGGCATGCCAAGGGCTGGTCGCTGTTCCAGTCGCTGATCGGTTATATGCGCCGGCGTCAGCAGGAGTGGGGCTACTCCGAAGTGAACTCGCCGGACATGATGGAACGCACGCTCTGGGAGCAGTCGGGCCATTGGGAGAAGTTCCAGGAGAACATGTACATTGCCGAGACGCCGGACGAACGCGTCTTTTGCTGCAAGCCGATGAATTGTCCCGGCCATGTGCAGATCTTCAAGAACGGCCTGAAGAGCTACCGTGATCTTCCCTTGAAGATTGCCGAGTTCGGCAAGGTGCATCGCTACGAGCCTTCGGGCGCGCTGCATGGCCTGTTGCGCGTCCGGCACTTCACGCAGGACGACGCGCATATCTTCTGCACGGAAGATCAGATTACTGAGGAATGCGTGAAGCTCAACGAGCAGGTGCTCTCGATCTATCGCGACTTCGGCTTTACCGATGTCCGCATCAAGTTCTCGGACCGGCCGGAGAAGCGCGTCGGTGCGGACGAGGTCTGGGACAAGGCGGAAGCCGCGCTGAAGCGCGCCGTCGAGGCGGCGGGGCTTTCCTACGAGCTCAATCCGGGCGAGGGCGCCTTCTATGGGCCCAAGCTCGAATATGTTCTGCGCGATGCTATCGGCCGCGATTGGCAATGCGGCACGGTTCAGGTGGACCTCAACATGCCTGAGCGGCTCGGCGCCTACTACATTGGCGCCGACGGCGAGAAGACGGTTCCGGTGATGATCCATCGCGCCATGTTCGGGTCGCTGGAACGTTTCACGGGCATTCTCATTGAGCACCACGCGGGACATCTGCCGCTCTGGCTCGCGCCGACGCAGGCGGTCGTGGCAACGATCGTCTCCGACGCGAACGGTTATGCCGAAAAGGTGCTGGCGCGGCTGAAGGCGGCCGGGCTACGCGCCGACGCGGATCTCCGCAACGAGAAGATCAACTACAAGGTCCGTGAGCACTCCGTGGCGAAGGTGCCGGTGATCCTGGTGGCCGGCAAGCGCGAGGCGGAAGAGGGCACGGTCTCCGTGCGCCGGCTCGGCTCGCAGAAGCAAGAGGTGATGAGCCTCGACGACGCGGTCGCGATGATCGCCGCCGAGGCGGTGCCGCCCGACATGCGGGACGAACCGGACACGGCCGAAGCCGCTTGAGCCTTGCGTGCTCTCAGGCCGGGCTAACGCGACGGGCGCAACAGAGCACCTGGGTTGAGAAGCGGTGCATTGGGATCGGCGGGTGTTGAGAACCCGTCGAAGCCGCCCGGTCCTTCGCCCGCAAGGCCGCCCGTCCCCGGACGCGGCGCCTCCGGCGGATCGAGCAGGGCTTGGAGCGCTTCGGCCGATATGGGGCCGTCCTCGATGGCCACTTCGATCTGTTTGTCGCTTCCCGGTTCGATCGAGAACTTCCGCGAATAGGACTGACCGTCATGTTCGGCGACCACGGCATAGCTGCCGGCGGCGAGGATGTGGGTCGGGAGCGCGCCCACATTGGCTTTCACGTTGTCGCCGGCGGAGGTCAAGATCTGCCATTTGGTGTCGGCCAAGGCTTCGCCGCCCGCGGCTTGGACGAGGCGGAAGGTGATCTTCGCGCCGGTGTGCTTGATGGTGGCTTGGGTAATGCGCCCCGGTTCCACCGTGACGTCCACGCCGACATTCGCGTTGGCGTCGCCGTAAAGGCTCTGGATGTGATAGGCGCCTGCATTGAGGCGCACGACGCGGTTCGGTTTCGCGTCGGCGAGGATCGTTTCGCGCTTGCCGAACTGGTCCTGCTCGTCGGATTGGATATCAAAGTCGACGTCGCCCTCGGGACATTCCACGCCATCGGCAAGGACGGCCCGTAGCATCAGCCCGCCGGTGTTGAGGATAAAGGCTTCGTCCCGCGTGACGCCTCCCTCGACCCTGATCTTCTTCGTCAGGTTGGAAAGTCCGTAGGCGGCGTTGACCAGATATTCGCCCGGCAGCAGCGTCGTCGAGGGCGCCGCCTCGCGGTGCGTGCTGATCAGCGTGAAGCCGCCGTCGGCCTCGGTCTCGGTACTGTAGATGCGCCAGATCAGACCCGACTGCAGCCGCGGCCCTCCCTCGGTCACGAGGGCATGGAAGCTGACCGGTACGGGTTCGGCCGGCGGGGTCGGCACGGGGTCCGGCGGCAGCACGGCGATGATGCTTTCGGCGGTGTTCACGCTGCTCGATCCGCCGGACTTCGTAACGGCGGATTCGCCGGGGGCGCTCAGGCGGGATATGGCGGGTGCGGAGGACGTCCTCGGCGGCATCGCCGCTGGCGGTACGGCGGCCATGGTGGCTTCGGCCGACGCGTCGATGTCCGCGAACACCGCGCCGAGGGCGATCTCAAATCCGGCTCCGTTGGTCGCGGCGACAAATTTGCCGCCAGTGGTATTTGCCAGGCAGGCAAGCGGCTGGACGTCGTCCGGCTTATCGCTCAGGCCCACCACATGGATCCGCAAGTCCTTGTGCTTCTCTTTGAGCGCTTCAGCCGTGGCACAGGGGTCCGCCTCGCAATTGTCCCCGCCATCGGCGATCAAGACGATGTTGAGCGGCGTCCCCATTCCGCCGAGCATGGCGGCCGCGCCGATCGCCGAGGCAACGGGTGCCTTGCCTTTCGGCTCGACACTCTCGAGCAGCGTGGGCGCCGTCGCCGCTGTCACCGTGCCGGGTTCGGCCAGCGCCTCGATATCGGCACAGCTGTCGCTCTTGCCGTTTCCGAAGGCAACCAGCCCCAACGCGCGCTTGTCGGCCTCTTTGGATAGCGCCTTTGCAAGGGCGGCGCGGACGGTGTCGATCTTGGCCGTGTCGCCGATCTTGCCGCTCATGCTCTTCGAGGCATCGAGCACGACGACGGCGTCTTCCAGAGCGGGCGCGGACGCGTCTTCGGCGGCCGCCGATGCGGCGCCGAGGACGAGAACGGGCAAAAGCACAAGCTTTCGCGCCGCTAAGACCTTTCCGCGCATGCTGATTCTCTTTCAGATTTCTCTGCCGTGCGGCGCTCCACTATAGGCTCTGTCGGGGCGCCCCTCCTGTAAATTGACGCGGAATGAGGCCGATTTTTGGAGGGCGCTCCCCGTACGGAGGTCGAAAAGGCGCCATTGTGACGTACGCCGTTTCGCGATATGCACCACAGACTTAGCCAATCCAACGCATTCCATGTCCCAGCCCGTCATCCAACACCTGCTGACACGCCGCTCCGTTTCGGCCAACGCGCTTTCCGAACCCGGGCCTGATTCCGCCCAGCTCGATCAAATCCTGACCGCCGCGGCGAGGGTTCCCGACCACAAGAAGCTGGTGCCGTGGCGCTTTATCGTGTTCCGAGGCGGCGCCCGGGAGGCGTTCGGGCGCGAGCTTGCCGAAATCTGCCGCAAGGAGCAGCCCGAGCCGAGCGCCTTCCGGCTCGAGACGGAGTCCAAGCGCTTCATGCGCGCGCCGCTGGTGATCGCGGTGATTTCGCGCGTGGCAAAGCCGTCTCCCGCGCCCGAGTGGGAACAAGTGCTGTCGGCGGGCGCCGCGTGTCAGAATCTGGTTGTGGCCGCGAGCGCGCTCGGCTACGGCGTCAACTGGGTCACCGAGTGGTGCGCCTATAGCGAGGGCGTCAACCGGGCATTGGGGCTTGCGGAAAACGAGCGGGTGGCCGGATTCATCTATGTGGGCACCGCCAAGGAGCGGCCCGAGGAACGGCCGCGTCCGGCGCTGGACGAGGTCGTGTCGGTGTGGCAGGGCTGACGTCGTCCTGGTGCGGGCGCGCGTGTCATCGCTCACGTTCGCTTCCGGGCAGGACCGATGTTGAAACGGCTTAGGCCGGACGTACGGTAGGCTTCATGTTCTACGATGCAGTGGCCAATACGCATGGGCTGGAGCGCGACCCGTTCACGGCTCTGGTCAGTCCGCGGCCCATCGGCTGGATCTCGACCCTCGACGTGAACGGGGTGGTCAATCTCGCGCCCTACAGCTTCTTCAACGCGGTTTCGACCAATCCGCACTTCGTGATGTTTTCGTCCGGGGGCCGGAAGGACAGCCAGCGCAACGCCGAGGAGACCGGCGAGTTCGTCTGTTCGCTGGCGACGTACGATTTGCGCGAGGCCATGAACCGGACCTCGAAGCACGTGGAACCCCATGTGGACGAGATGGCGCTCGCAGGGCTCAGCCCCGCACCGTCGACCCTGGTCGCGCCGCCGCGCGTGGCGGAGTCCCCGGTGGCGTTCGAGTGCAAGTACTGGCGGACGGTCGAGCTTCCCGGCGTGGACGGAAAGCCGGGAAGCCATGCCATCGTGCTGGGCCAGGTCGTGGGGATTCATATCGACGACGACGCGCTGGTCGCCGGGAAGGTCGACGTCACCAAGCTGCGGCCCATCGCCCGGCTGGGCTATCGCGATTACGCGGTGATCGACGAGGTGTTCGAGCTCGGCGGGTCTCAGTAACCGAACTGTTCGGCCAGGATCCGCTCGGCCAGCGTATGGCCGGGATCGAACATCATGAAGATGTCGACACCGCTGGCTTCGGCGATGTCCACGGAGACCACGTTCCGGAACTCGGTGTGATCGGCCACCGCGCTGACGGGCCGTTTCTCGGGCTCGAGGACCTCGATCAGGACGCGCGCGTCGTTGGGCAGCAGTGCACCGCGCCAACGCCGGGGCCGGAACGGGCTGATCGGCGTGAGCGCCAGCAGCGGCGCCGTGATCGGCAGGATGGGTCCGTGGGCCGACAGATTGTAGGCGGTGCTGCCCGCAGGGGTGGAGACAAGCACGCCATCGCAGATCAGTTCACCCATCCGCGTGGTGCCATCGACGCCGATCTTGAGCTTTGCCGCCTGGTGGATTTGCCGGAACAGCGACACTTCGTTGATGGCAAGGGCCTCGTGGCTGTCCCCGTTCTCGTCGCGCACGAGCATGCGCAACGGGTGGATGACCGTGACCTCCGCCGCCGCCAAACGCTCTTTGAGCCGGTTTTCCTTGTAGTCGTTGAGCAGAAAGCCCACCGAGCCCCGGTTCATGCCGTAGATCGGGATGCGGCTGTGAAGGTGGTCGTGCATGGTCTGGAGCATCAGGCCGTCGCCCCCAAGCGCGACGATCGCGTCCGCCTGCTCGGGCGGGACGTTGCCGTAGCGCTTGACGAGCGCGGCGTATGCGTCTTCCGCATCGCGCGTCTCGCTGGCTACGAACGCGATCTTTTCGAAGTCTGCCATGACAAGTCTGCTGCGCTTTCAACCGCCCATTGAGAGAGGCCACACTAAAGCTGTGGTGTTAATGTCGTGCAAGTATCTCTTACAAGTATCTCTGTCTCGAACCATGTCCGACAGTGGCAAACGCCTCTCAAGAAGGGCGACTAGGGAGCGATCATGGAAGACACCGAACTGCCGGTTCTGATCTACACGACATTCGCCAGCCTCGACGATGCCAAGACCGTGGGCGGCGCGTTGGTCGATGCGCGTCTCGCGGCCTGCGTGAACGTCTTCCCGGGCATGGTCTCCATCTACCAATGGGAGGGTGTGCGGGAGACGGCGGACGAGGTGGCGATGATCGTCAAGACCCGCGCCGGGCTGACGGACGCGGTCCTGACCGAGGTCAAACGGCTGCATCCTTATGAGGTGCCCGCGCTGCTGGTCTTGCCCACGCAAGGGGGCGGCGCGGAGTATTGCGCTTGGATCGTCGAGGAGACGCAAGCCGGGCCACAAGGCGGGAGGGTATGATGGGGCATATCCTGGCCATCGATCAGGGGACCACGAGCACGCGCGCAATCGTGTTCGACGCGGCCGGACGGCCGGGCGCTTCGGCCGCGCGGCCCTTGACCCAGATCTTCCCGCAACCGGGCTGGGTGGAACACGACCCCAATGAGATCTGGCGTGCGGTCCGCGAGGTTTGCGCCGCGGTCGTTCGCGAGGTGGGGGCGGCGAACATCGCCGCGGTCGGCATTTCCAACCAGCGCGAGACGACCGTGGTGTGGGACCGCGCGACGGGTGCGCCGCTGCACAATGCCATTGTCTGGCAGGACCGGCGGACCGCGCCGTTGTGCGCCGATCTCGAGCGGGAAGGCTGGGGCGCGCATATCACCGATGTCACCGGCCTGCTGATCGATCCTTATTTCTCGGCCACGAAGCTGGCATGGCTGCTGGACAATGTTCCCGGCCTTCGTGAAAGGGCCGCGCGGGGCGAGGTGTGCTTCGGCACGGTCGACAGCTATCTCCTGTTCAAGCTCACGGGCGGGGCGTTGCACACGACCGACGCGACCAACGCGGCGCGCACGATGCTGTTCGATATCCGCAAAGGTGCGTGGGATCCGCCGCTTCTGGAGCGTCTCGGGGTTCCGCCCGCCATCCTGCCCGAAGTGCGCGACACGTGTGGCGATTTCGGCCAGACGCAAGACGAGGCGTTCGGCGCGGTGTTGCCCATTCGTGGCGTCGCGGGCGATCAACAAGCTGCGGCCAAAGGGCAGGCCTGTGTGCGGCCCAGCATGATCAAAGCGACCTACGGGACCGGTTGCTTCGTTGTTGCCAACACGGGCGACAGCAAGGCCCAATCCGCCAACCGCATGTTGTCGACCATCCTGTCCCAGGAGCGTGGCGTGCGGACCTTTGCGCTGGAGGGCGCGATCTTCATGGCCGGGGCCACCATTCAATGGCTGCGTGACAATCTCGGGCTCATCGCGGCGGCGGCCGACAGCGAGGCGTTGGCTCGGGAGGCGAACCCGGAGAGCGGAGTCTATCTGGTGCCCGCCTTCCAGGGGCTCGGCGCGCCGGTCTGGGACGCGGGCGCGCGCGGGTCGATCCTCGGCCTCTCCCGCGCATCGACCAAGGCGGACATCGTCGCCGCGGGGCTCGAGTCCGTCGCCTTTCAAACGCGGGACCTTCTCGGGGCCATGCGCGAAGACATGGCGGCGGCCGGAATCGGCGAGAACGACACGCTGCGGGTCGACGGGGGCATGACCGACAACGTCTGGGCCATGCAGCGTCTCGCCGACATCTTGGGGGAGTCTGTCGAGGTCGCGCCGATCCCGGAGACGACCGCCTTGGGGGCGGCCTATTTCGCGGGGCAAGCAGCCGGCGTCTACGGCGACGATGCGGAGCTGGCGAAGGCTTGGGCGCCGGCCCGGCGCTACGAACCGCAAATGGCCGCGGCCGAGCGCGAGGCCCGTTACGCCGGCTGGCTGGAGGCCGTCGACCGCGTCCGCAGCGGGAGAGCCTAGCCTCTTCATCCAAGTCCGAAAGGCTGCTCGCAGGGCCCGTTCTGCAAGGCCTCGGGGCGCGTTAACGCGTTGGGAATCCTTTGCGGGCAAGCTTGGCGCGAGGAGTGGCAACGGGTTGTTGTTGCCGCCGCGTCGTCGAGTATTGCGTTGGAGTTGCCCGTGTCCGCGAGACAGAGTGTCCTGAAGCAGGTCTCAGACAGCCTTGTGTCGTCGGGGCTGTACAGCAAGCCGGCCGCGCTGGCCTTGCTTGCCAAGCAATTCGTGGGTTTCGGCCCGCATCTGCCCGATCCTGACAAGGCTTTGAGTCAGCCGGAGGGACTGGTCGGACGCTGCGGGTCTCTCAACGTGCCGACCATGGTCGCGGCCTATGCGAAAGGGCTTTATCCGCAGGAGAAGAAGTGGTGGGCGCCTGCCGAGCGCGCGGTCTCGTTCCCCGAGCATGTCCGCATCTCCCAGCGCGTCTGGCGGCTGCTGCAAACGCAGGCCTACGGTGTCACCTTCGATGCGGATTTCGCGGCCGTGCTGCGCGGCTGCGCGCCGGAACCCGCCGTCGGAGAAGCCTTCATGGCGTTGCATCAGGCGGGCTATGCGCATTCGGTCGAAGCCTGGGACCGCAGCGGACGTCTCGCGGGCGGTCTTTTCGGACTGTCGGTCGGACGCGCCTTCTTCACCGAGGGCTTGTTTTCGCGCGAGCGCGATGCCGCCAATGTGGGCTTCGTGACCCTGAGCTGCCATCTGCAGCATTGGGGCTTCAAGCTCAATGACGGTAAACGCATGGGCGGTCATCTGAGCCAGCTCGGCTTCGTGGTCGTGCCCCGCTTTGCCTTCAACGGGCTCCTGTCCAAGGCGATCCTGTCTCCGACGCGCGTGCCGGTGGAGCGTCGAAACCGGGCTGGACGCCGCGCGCTGGAATCCGAAATACGCCGGCACGGGCAAGGCAACCGGGCGGTCGCCGCGCAAGGACCCCGTCACGCTGCCCCCATCGGCTTGAGGATTTGCGCCGGTCCGCGTGGGCGGGTGCTTTTTGCTGCGGCCACGGCCAATGCGGGCCTTGTCGGATCGCGGGCGCGGTCGGCGTTGCGGCCAAGAAAATGCTCACCAGGGCATTTTTGCTTGCATTGTCGTGTTGCCCGGCCATGATCGGTCCGAAATCAACCCCGTGAATTCCCGATACGCCTTTGTCTTTATTGGAAAATTTCGCGCCGAAGCGCCCGCAGAACATAGACGTTGCAACGCTTGGGCGCGACGCTATGGCGGGGACGATCTCGGCGATCGTCAATATCGCCTATTGCATCTCCTTTAGCGCGCTGATTTTCCAGGGCTCCATTGCCGCCGGTTTTCCGTTGGGACTGGCCGCGCTCATCATGGGCACCATGGTGACGGGCGTCGTCGTGTCGTTGACCACGACGCTCGTTCCGGCGGATGCGGGGCCGGACACGCCTGCGGTCGCGGTCATGAGCGTTCTGGCCACCACCGTGGCGGCGGGGCTTGCCGCGAAGGGCGTCGATACGGAGACGATGATCATCAACGTGATGATCGCCATCACCGTCAGCACGTTTCTCACCGGAGCGGTTCTGTTCGGCCTGGGCGGGCTGAAACTCGGACAATGGCTGCGGTTCGTTCCGTTCCCGGTCATCGGCGGCTTCCTGGCGGCATCGGGCTTTCTGCTCATTACCGGTGGCGTCGAGGTCATCACAGGCAGCAATCTGACCCTGTCGCCGTCGAGCTGGACCGTCATGGCCGATGGCCGCTATGCGCCTCAAATCGGGGTGGGTCTGGCCTTCGCCTTCTTCATCGTTCTGCTGAAGCGGTGGATGGACGACTACCTGACACTGCCCATCGCCTTCGTGGTCTTCCTGGTCGTACTGAACGTGATCCTGCTTTGGTTCGTGCGCGATCCCGAGACGCAAGCCGATTGGTATCTTGCCGCGGTGGGTGCGCTGCAACTGTGGTGGCCGATCGAGGCGCTTACGACCCATGACATCGATTGGGGCGTCATGGCCATGAGCAGCGCGGAAATCGGCGCCGTCTGCGGCGTGACTGCGATCTCGATGCTGCTCGACGTGTCGAGTCTCGAAGTCGCGCGGCAGAAATCGGCCGATCTCGACAAGGAGTTCCGCACCAACGGTCTGGCCAACGTGCTGGCGTCCGTCCTCGGCGGCGTCGCGGGCAATCTCTCCCTCAACAACAGCCTACTCTTGCAGCAGGCGGGCGCCGTCACGCGGATCAGCGGCGTATCGGTCGCGGCGATCTGCGGGCTGGTTCTGTTCGCAGGCGCCGATGTGGGCTCGTTCGTACCCAAGGCGATCCTCGGTGGGATGCTCGCCTATCTCGGGACGATGATCCTGATCGAGGCGCTGGTGCATTCCCCGGCGCAGCGGTCCCGGACGGATTTGGCGCTCGCGATCGCCATCGCGCTCGTCATTCTGTATTTCGGCTATCTGGTCGGCGTGGTGCTCGGCGTCATCGGCGCCTGCCTGCTGTTTGCTCTGTCCTATAGCCGGATCGGCGTGATCCGGCGTCACCTGACACGCTACGAACTGTCGAGCAGCGTGGATCGCTCGCCCGAACAATCGCGCCTTCTCCAAGAGGAAGGCAAGCGCGTGCATGTCTTCTGGCTGTCGGGCTTCATCTTCTTCGGATCCTCGAACGGCCTGTTCGAACGCATCCGGCGCGTGATCGAGGGACAGAAGGAGAAGCCCGTCGGCTATATCGTTCTCGACTTCAGCGCGGTGCAGGGGCTCGACACCTCGGCGGTTCTGAGCCTGGTCAAGCTGCGCAACTATTGCGAAGAACGGGACGTCACGCTCGTCTTCAGTGGTCTGAGCGATTCAATGCATGCCGCGTTCATGGGCGCGGGCTTCTTCGGCGCCGACCGGCCCCACCAGGCCTTTCCCACGCGCAACGATGCCGTCGAGTGGTGCGAGGACATGGTGCTGCTTTATCACGAGGTGGGCGAGGCCTCGTCGCACACCTTCGAGTCGTGGCTGCAGACCGAGCTCGGCGGCGACATCACCTTCGAGCGGGTCGAGCCCTACATGACACGGAGGGAACTGGACAGCGGCGTCGTGCTGTTCCGGCAGGGGGAGCCGTCCGATTCCGTCGTGTTCCAGGCCTCCGGGTGCGTCGCCATCACGATCACCGGCGAATACGGACGGGCGATCCGCCTGCGGCGCATGCTCGGTCACACGGTGGTGGGCGAGATGGGCTTCTATCGCGACGTGCCGCGCGGCGCGAACGTCGTCGCCGAGGGCGCGAGCGTGGTGTACATCCTAACCCGCGAGTCCTTCGACAAGATGCAGGACGAGGACCCGGCCGCCGCGGCCGCGCTCCATAAGCTCATCATCAGGCTGTTGTCCGACCGGCTTGAATTCGCGAACCGCGAAATTTCGGCGCTTCACTAATACATCGCCCAGACAAGCACGGCGACGATCCCAACATAGGTCAGTCCGTGCAGGAGCTGGTCCATGCCAAGCGCATGCCAATAGATCGATGTTTGTGGCGTTGCGTTGAGGCGGCGGCCGACTTGCTCCTTCGCCCAATCCACGTGGTAGTGGATCACGAACTCGCCAAGGGCGATGCCAAGGACCAGCAGCAAGGACGCGGGTACCAGCACTAGATACACGAACGGCGTCATTGCCACGTGAATGCCCGCGTGGAGAAGGCCGCCAGGATGTCCGTAGATGCCTTTGTTGCAGAACTGGTAGGGCGTCTGAAGGAAGAAATCCGCAGCGGTGTGCTTGACGAGCAGGACGGCGAGTGCGGCAAGACAGAGAATGGCAATTTCGGGCATGAGCGCGTTTGCTGAAGAGGCTTCCGGTTCGAACTGGCGATGGGTGGATGACTTGGCGCGGTGGACTACTTCGAGGTCGCTTGTGCGGTGCCGTCCCAGTCATCCGGCGGCGGCGTTGTCCGGAAGGTCCTGATGCGGTCGCGATAGAGGGCGTAAAGGCCCTTGAGCTTTTCGCCGCCCGGCGTTTCGCATTCCCGGAGCAGCGCGTCCGCACCGTCCCAGTCCCGGTCGCGATAGGCGGACAAGAAGGCCTCGTGTTTGGCCGTAAACGCCTTGAAGGCATCGCTTTGCCGAACGGTGTCGTCGCCCATTAGGGCGAAAATGCGAGTGGCCTCCGTCTTTCCTTTCACCTTCAAGAGATCGAGTTCGAGAAAGGCGAAGTCGTGCGCGCGCGTGGCGGTCTCCTCGCCGGCGATGATCACGAGGTCGTAGGTCTTCGATTGGCCCTCGAGGCGTGAGGCGACATTGACGTTATCGCCGATCACGGAATAGTCGAACCGGGTCTCCGAGCCGAGATTGCCGACGCAGCACAGCCCCGTGTTCAGACCGATGCCGAGTTTGACCGGTTTGAAGGTCCGTCCGGCCTCGTCGGCGGCTTGCTGCCAGCGCTCGTTCAGCACGGCCATCTCGTCGACCATGCGCAGCGCGGCGGCGCAGGCATTGCCCGGATGATTGGGGTCGTCGAGGGGCGCATTCCAGAAGGCCATCAACGCATCGCCCATGAATTTGTCGATCGTGCCGTTCTCGTCGAGGATGATGTTGCTCAGCGGCGTGAAGAGCTCGTTGAGAAAGCGCGTGAGTTCCTCCGCGTCGAGACCCTCGGAGATGGTCGTGAATCCGCGGACGTCGCTGAAAAGGAGCGTCATGTCGCGCGTCTCGCCACCGAGTTTCAGCCGGTCCGGTTCGTCGGCCAGCCGTTCGACGAGGGCCGGGGCCATGTAGTGCGAGAACGCGTTGCGCACGCGATTGCGCTCGCGCTCGGTTCGCAAGAACACGAAGGACGATCCGGTGAGATAGATCGCGGTCAACGCGATCGTCGGATAGACGGGGTCGACCAGCCAGCCCCAGCTCTCGAAGCATGCCAAGAGAGCCAGACGACGAAGCCGACGCAACGCCGCCGACAACGGCGCTGCCGAGTGCGCCGGCGCGGTAGATCAGGACGGCGATCAGGAGGCCCAGCAGGAGGATGTAGAGAAGTTCGGCAGGGGTCGCGAAGTCGGGCCGCAACAGATAGCTGCCGCGAATGATTTGCTCCACCGCCTGGGCGTGCAACTCGACGCCCGGAATCGAGGCTTCGAGCGGCGTGGCACGCAGGTCGAGCAGACCCGCCGCGCTCGTGCCGATCAGAAGAATGCGCCCGGCGATCTCTTCTTCGCCGAGTTCGCCGTTCAGGATCTTCCAGGCCGGCAGGTAGCGATCGCGAGTCTGAGGCGAGACGTGGAGAAACATCTGGCCGTTGGCGTCGGTCGGAATCTCGAAGTCGCCGACACGCACCTTCACGATTCCGGTTTGCTCGCCGAAGGCTTCTCGCCGCTCGCGCCCGAGGACTTGACCACATAGGTCGACGCCCCTTGGGCAACGCGCAAGAGATCCGCCGCAAAGGACGGGTACAGCGTTTCATCCAGGGTCACCAGAATAGGCATCCTCCGGATGATCTGATCGTGTTCGGGGACCCAGTTCAGCGCGCCCGCGCCGATCGCGGGGGTTTGCAGCGCCTTAAGACTCGAGGTTGCCCCCGGATAGTGGGGCGCGAACAGGCGCGGATCATCGCCGCCGAAGGAGATGCCGGACTCGATTCGGGCAGGGCGGTCTGGTTGCTGGGCGATGCGATGAACCCCATCACGACCGGCGCTGTGGCAATGGTCTCGGCGAAGATCTGGTCGTTGGAGGGCAATTCGTCGAGCTCGGTCTTGAGCTGGGTGAGCTGGTCGGATTGGGGCCAGAACTTCACCGCGTTGGCCGGCGACATCCGGTCCGGTTCCGGAAACACCATATCGAAACCGATGGTGGCGGCCCCTGCGTCGCGTAGCTTGGACAGGAGATCGCTCAGGATCGTCCGGGGCCACGGCCATTGGCCGATGCGCTTCAGGGACTCCTCGTCGATATCGACGATACGAACGGGTAGTTCCGGATCGAATTTGAGCGGCGACAGGCGCTGGTAGGAATCGAAGACGAGGGATCTGAGACGCGCGACGGGAGCCGGGTCCCAGACGCGAAGGGCCAGGGATGCCAAAATCGCGGCGCCCACGATGAGGCTATAGAGAAGACGTGGACCCATCCCGCTCGAAGTCCGTTGTTTTCGGCCGGGCGAGGGGCCCGCAGCGGCCAGACCCTAGCCGTTGACACGGGCCTGTCAATCGGGGCGACGGGAGCGGGAGGCCGGCCCGGAAGGGGGGAACGCCCCGAAGGGGGGCGTTCCGGCGCGGGCTAATCGGAGAAGCGCGTCGGGCGCAGGTTGCGCCACACGGCTTCGGTCTCCGTGTCGAGCGTATCGACGAACTTGCGCTTGGTACGGTAGGCGGGGGCGGCCTTTGCGCCGCGCTTCGTCACCACGACATCGTTGGTGTACGGCACGGGGCCGCCGATCCAGCGGGCTTTGCCGCGGTCGGCCAGGGCCGTATCGGTGCTAGCGGCCAGGACGGCCACGCCAAGACCGAGGCCAAAAACGGAAAGGCTCAGTTGCTTCAGCAATTCAGTCATCATGATCGGATCCTCCGGGGCGACAGTTCGCCGATCGGCGGTTGGGGGTCTGCCGTATATGGTGGGAGGCATGACCGGGATCAACGTGGCCTGGAACGGGGTGTGACGAACGTCACAGTTCCCAAATAACGCAGTATTTATCGTGCAGCCCGCGCGTTTGCG
Organism: Methyloceanibacter methanicus; assembly: GCF_001723285.1. Lineage (GTDB taxonomy): Bacteria > Pseudomonadota > Alphaproteobacteria > Rhizobiales > Methyloligellaceae > Methyloceanibacter > Methyloceanibacter methanicus. The sequence continues at coordinate 237,356 of NZ_LPWG01000013.1, forward strand.
CTAAAATCGGGCAAATGGGCCAGACAAAGATGCCGGAGCACCGGCGACCCTTGTTTCGGGATACTTGGGGCACAGCCCCTCTTGGACGGAACGGCGCCGTCTTGCGGTTGCCGGCGTGTCTGGCCGCCGTGATCTCGTCTGTTTTCGTGGCGGCCTGCCTGACGCAGGTTTCGACGCCGGCGCGGGCCGGACGCTTCCTGCCCGAGGTCGAGAACCCGTATTGCAGCATCACGACCTACAAGCTGCGCGGCGTGGAGGAACAGGCCTCGTCGATGACGGACCGGCGCGGACGCCCCGTCATCGTGGTGAACGCCTCGACACTGCGCGACGACCCGAGCTACAGCCAGTTCCTTCTTGCCCACGAGTGCTGCCACCACACGCTGGGCCATGTCGCCAAGGCGAAGCAGGGGCTCGGGCATGTGGGGCCGCAAGCCTTTTTCTACATCGCTCCCGAGCTGAAGCGTATGGAACTCGAGGCCGATTGCTGTGCCGTGAGGCTCTTGCGCGAGCGCCACCAACAGGACGGGATCGATGCGGGGGCCGCTGCCATGGCCGAATTCGGCGAAAAACCGACGGGCGCTCATTACCCGACCGGTTTGCAGCGCGTCGAGACGATCCGCCGTTGTGCGGAGCTCGACCCGTAAGCCGTTACCAAGCCCGCGGTCTTTGGTGTAAGACGGTCGCAAGCACCATATCTTACAAGCGTCATCTCCGATCCGAGTGCGCGCCAATGTTCATTGGTCCGGCTCCCGATGCGGGGAGAAGGCTCACGACTAGGGCAGACAAGTGGTTTTGACTGAAGGCGAGTCACCAAGGACGCAGGCGACCGCATGGTCGAGGGCCGTGCGTTGGGTCGCGACCGCGGTTGCCATCGCGGCGCTTTGCTGTGCGGGGTCGGCCGCCGCAGGCGCGCGCGCGCTGCGCGTTTGTGCCGACCCCAACAACATGCCGTTTTCCAACGCCAAGGGCGAAGGTTTCGAGAACAAGCTCGCGGAGCTCATCGCCGACCGTCTGGGACGCGAGCTCGTCTACACGTGGTTCCCGGAGAATACCGGCTACGTGCCGAATACGATGGGGAGCAATGCCTGCGACCTGGTGATGGGCTATGCGCAAGGAACGGGGCTCATCGAGGATACGAACCCCTATTACTACGCCTCCTACGTTCTGATCACGCGCGGGGACGACGCCGGCCTGAACGGCGTGACGTCCCTTTCGGACCCCCGGTTGAAATCGAAGCGCATCGGCCTTGTGGCGCGGACGCCGCCCGCGAGCATCCTGGCCATGAATGGCCTGATCGCCAATGCAAAGCCGTTCGACGATCACTCCGGAGGGAGCCAAGCGGCTCTGGCACAGGAGATGATCGCCGAGATCGAGTCGGGCGAACTCGATGCAGGGCTTCTATGGGGGCCCATCGGTGGCTACTACGCGTCCCGTTCGAGCGTTCCGTTGACGGTTGTGCCGCTGGTCAAGGAAAACGCCGGGCCGGCGACGTTCTACGGGATCACCCTGGGGGTCCGTCCTAACGACCCGCAATTCAAGCATCAGTTGAACAAGGTGCTGGCCGAGAATTCGGCCGAGATCACCGCGATCCTGCAAGACTACGACGTCCCGGTCCTCGACCATGACGGGGAGCCTGTCACCAGCGACGGCGTGACGCCGCCAAGTCCCTGACGCCTACATCTTGCAGATGCTCTCGGGCTCGTCGATCCCGAGCGTGTCCACCTCGATCTCCGGATGGCTCGCATGGGGGAATCCCTTTTGCGGGGAAACGGAGACCGGCACCTTCTCGGTCGCGATCAGGATGGGCTGGCGGAACTGTCCGTCCCAGGGCCGGAATTGCTGCTTGATGCCTTTGAAGGGAGCAAGCTGGAGGTCCGGGCCATGGATGAAGGCCGAAACCGTGGCGAAATCGTTCTTCGGCTTGCGGGTCACCGCCTCGCCGACGGTCCGTGTCGCCACATAGGCCATGTGGTCGATCGGCAGCATGAGCCGCTCGAAGCGTTTCTCGAAATTGTTGTTCGCCTGGGTCGCGCCCCATTTCTCGTGGCCAGGGCTCCAGGTGGTGGCCGTCAGGCCCGTGGTGCCGGCCACGAGGCGCGCTTGTCCGCCGCCGCGATACGGTATCAGCGGTCCAAACTGCTGGTTTTCGTCCGCCACCACGATCACATCGTAATCCGCGCGCGGGACGATGCCGCTGCCGACGTTCGCTTCCTTGTGCGGCTTCGCGGGCGGGATGGGGCCGACCCCATCCCGGCGCCCGCCCGACACGTCGACATATTCGCGGACGCGACGATGTTGCCGCCAAATCGCTCTGCCGCCCGTTCGACCGCGTCGCGATAGGCGATGTCCGCATCGGTCGAGCCATGAACGACGAGCCAGTCGGTCCAGTCCATCTTGACGAGATATTGGGCGAGCGCGTCGGCCAGCATGTAGCGGTCCGGCACCACATGCATGATATTCGCACGGCAGTCCTGCTGACGCAGCGAGACATCCTCAGCGCGGATGTTGAACAGAAGCACGTCCTTGTCCTTGGCCCAGTCCGAGAGCTTCAGCAGGGTGGTCGCGGAGGCATCCACGACGATGTAGTTGTGGCCGGACTCGTAGAGCTTCTCGAGCGCGGCGACGGCATCCTCGGGGGAGGAAGCCGTTTCGACGTCAAGCGCGTAGAGATGGCCCACGAAACGGCCGCCCGCGTTGTTCTCCTTGATGCCCATTTCAGCGCCGGCGATGCCCGCATTCTCCGGCTCGATATCCAAGCGCGAGGCCGGCTGCGGGCCCCGGACCTCTTCACGCAGATAGCCGATATCGATCGGCACCATTTCGGGGGTTTGCTGAACGCGAATCGAAAAGCCGCCGTCTCGCTGACGGGATGGCCCGCGTTCGTCGGCGGCGGAGGCCGGGCTCGCCGTCAACGCGAGCAACAGGCCCGCGGCGACAAGCGCCACGCAGGCGAGAGGTCCGGCAGAAGCGTCTGTAAGCGTGTGGGTGCGCATAGGAGACCTCAAACGCCGGGCGTGCGTTTCCTCGGAGCCCGGTTCGCCCCTTGCCGGCGGCTTCCTCAGGGGCGGCCGAGTGGTTTTGGGGCATGGTACAGATGGCAAAACGCGTATGGCAAGTTAGAAAAAGTGACGGGAAAATACGGCAAATACTGCTGTTCGTTCATCCCGGCCTTCCAAAATGAGGATTCTGTTGGCGAATCGCGATCCCTCTCCAATATCTCGCGCGGCGGTGGTAGGTTCGGCCCATGCAGTTCTCACCTGGCGATGCAATCCGGTTTGGTTGGGAGACGTTCAAGAGGCGCCCCTGGTTCTTCATTGGCGCCGCGGCGATTTTGGTCTTGGCGAATATCGTCAACATGGGTGTCACGAGCGGGGTCAACAGTTTGACGGGCGGCACGCTCGAAGAGCCGAGCCTGCTATCGAACCTCGTCAATCTCGCTTTGAGCGCCTTGATCGTCATGGGGGCCATCGCCTTCTTCCTGGCCGCCCACGACAATCCGGAGGGCGTCGACTATTCGGCGTTGTGGCATCCGACCCCCTATTGGAAGTTTTTCGCCACCTCGCTTTTGACATCGCTCGCCATTGGCTTGGGACTCGTGCTCCTGATCGTGCCGGGCCTCATCGCCATGGTGCTGTTCATGTTCTCGACCTTCCTCGTCGTCGACCGCGGCTTGGGTCCGCTCGACGCGCTGAAGACGAGCATGGAGTTGACTAAGGGCAATCGCTGGCCCTTGTTCGGCTTTGCCCTCCTTACGGCGCTCATCGTCGCGCTTGGCGTGTTGGCGCTCGGGGTCGGGCTGCTCGTGGCGATCCCGATCGTGGGCCTCGCCACGGCTTATGCCTACCGATTGCTGTCGGGCGTGCCCGGTGCGATCCCGGTTGATGCGCGGCTCGCAGCGTGACGCCCAAGGCGCCTCAAACCTGGCGCCTCAAACCTGGCGGCTCAAACCTGGCGCCTCATACCTGGCGCCTCAAACCTGGCGCCTCACACCTGATCGCTGAAAAGACAAAGGCGCACCGCGACGGGGGCGCCTTTGGAACGGATCTGCGACGGCCGCCTATTCTGCCGGGACTAAAGGTTCGCCGTGCGCCTTGCCGACCTGCGCGGCATTGCGCGTGTTGCGGTAGACGAACTCCGTCGCGGGCTTCGCCGCTTCGGCCTTGGCCAGCTTCACCATCTCGCTGTGATAGGGCGAGAGCGAGCAGGCGGGGTCCGTGTTGCGCGGATCCTTCGTGATGGCCATGGCCTGGCAGCGGCAGCCGCCATAGTCCACTTCCCGGAACGCGCAGGACTTGCACGGCTCCTTCATCCAGTCGGTGCCGCGGAAGGCGTTGAACGCCTCCGAGTCCATCCAGATGTCGAGCAGCTTCTTGTCGCGCACGGTGTCGAAGTGTAGCTCGGGGATGCTTTCCGCCGCATGGCAGGGCAGCACCTTGCCGGCGGGCGTGATGTTCATGAAGCCCTTGCCCCAGCCGCCCATGCAGGGCTTCGGGCGCTTCGCGTAATAGTCCGGTACCACCATGTCGATGGTGAGCACGCCTTTCAGACGCTCGCGGGCGGCCTCCACATACTCGATCGAGGAGACCGTCTCCTCATAGGTCGGGATCAGCGCGGCGCGGTTGAGATAGGCCCAGCCGTAATATTGCGCGTGGGCGATCTCGATGCGTTGCGCGCCGAGTTCGACCGCCAGATCGAGATAACGCGGCACGTTATGGATGTTGTGGCGATGGATGGGGGCGTTGATCGTGAGCGGCATGCCGAGTTCGGTGACCCAGTGCGCGACCTCCAGCTTCTTTTCCAGCGCGTTCTTGAAGGCGCCAATGCGGTCCGCCCCGGCCGGGTCGACATCCTGGACCGAGATCTGGACGTGATCGAGCCCGAGCTCTTGGAGCTTCTCCAAACGCTCACGCTTCAGATTGACGGCGGCGGTAATGAGATTGGTGTAGAGGCCTGCGTCCGCGGCGGCCTTGATGATCTCCTCGAGGTCCTTGCGCGCGGTCGGCTCGCCGCCCGACAGATGAACCTGCAAAATGCCCATCTCGCCGGCCTGGCGCATGACCGAGCACCATTCCTCGGTCGAGAGCTCGTTCTTGACGCTCTCCAATTCCACCGGGTTCGAACAGTAAGGGCATTGCAGTGGGCAGCGGTGGGTGAGTTCTGCAAGCAGTCCCACCGGCGCGACGGCGCACAGCATGGCGGATTCGTCCGCGCTGCCGATGACGCCCGTCGTCGGCTCGTCGTCGACGGCGATGGCGTCGACATGTCCGTCAATCTTGAGGTCCTCGGTCATCCCATTATCCCTTGATGTATCCTTTGTCGGCCATGTCCTGGAGCAGTTCGACCACGTCGGCGGTAATCACGTCGACGGGAGCCGAATACTCCTCGGCCAGTTTCGCCGCGATGTCGTCCACGGTGCTTTCTCCGTTGCACAGCTTCAGCACCGAAACGGCGATGTTGTCCGGCGTCAGAATCCGTTCCGGCGCCAGCAGCACCCAACGGTCCCGCCCCGGGTCGTGGCGTAGCTTCAAGTAACGGGGCATCACCGGTTTCGTCGCCCGGTCGACCACAAGCCGGCCGGGCTGCTTCACGTCTGCCATCAGGCCGCGTCCGGCACGAAGGCGCCAGGCGGGATCATGCCCGGGTCCACATAGGCGAGGTAAAGCGCATCGAGCTGCGCCCACAAGACATGAGTCTTGAAGCGGAGCGCGTCGAGGGCGCCTTGCTGTGCCTCGGGGGTCCGGGCGTTCTGCTTGACATATTCCAGCGCGAAATTGGCGTCGCGCGGCGCTTGGGTCAGGCGACGCTTGAAATAGGCCATCACATCGTCGCTGATGAAGTCGTAGTTCTCGAGCATGCCCGAGATACGCTCCTTGTGAATGCTGGGCGCGAACAGTTCGGTCAGGGAAGACGCGACCGCCTCGACCAGCGTGTTTTCGCGCACGAAATTCACATAGGCCTCGACGGCGAAGACCGTCTCGGGTAGGGCGCCTTTCCGGGAGATCACGTAATCGCGGTCGAGGCCAAGCCCATCGGTGAGCACGAGCCAGCGTTCGATGCCGCCTTCTTCGGCGCCTTCGCCGTCATGGTCGGTGATGCGGTGGATCCACTCCCGCCGCAATTCGCGATCGTGGCAACGGCTCATCAGCGCCGCGTCCTTGCGCGGCACGGCCGCCTGGTAGCAATAGCGGTTCAGCGCCCAGGCCTGCACTTGGCCTTTGTTCAGCTTGCCGCCGTGCAGAAGCTTATGAAACGGATGCTTGTCGTGGTACTGCACGGCGCCGATGGCGCGCAGCTCCTCCTCGAGTTCTTCGGGGCTTAGAATCTTGGTCACGGGCCTACTTCCTCATCGGGTTTCCTTGTGCGGCGCTTCTTCCGGCGCCTCGCGAACGGTCTCTCCTAGATAAATGGGGAGAATCCGCAAGAAATCTACGGCGTGTTCATGAACACGGGCTTGAACCCGGATTAAGAACACCTGAAGCGCGCCGATGCGCGAGGACGGCACGGCTTCTCCAGTCAAGGCACTCTACTGGAAGGCCCTAGTCCGTTCCATTGCGCGCGGGTCGCAAATGGCATGTTCGCGCGGGGTGTGATAAGGAAATGCCCTTTCCGAAGCTGAGTTCATAACTAAGCGTTATCGCCGATGGTGTCTTTCCGACAGCTCCGCTACCTGGAGGCGCTTGCCCGCACGCGGCATTTTGGTCGGGCGGCACGGGATTGCGCGGTGAGCCAGCCCGCGCTCAGCATGCAGATCAAGGATCTCGAGGACGAGCTGAAGCTGAAACTGGTGGAGCGGCGCAAATCCGGGATCGGCCTGACCGACAAGGGCATAGAGGTTGCTGGCCGGGCCCGGACCATTCTCGCATCGGTCCAGGACCTTGTGGACTATGCCAAGGGGCAGGAGGGGATGCTGACGGGTGTCCTCAAACTGGGGGCCATCCCATCGATCGCGCCATACCTGCTGCCCGCCGCGTTGCCCGTCTTGCAGGCGCGGTTTCCAGACCTGTCTTTGCGCTTGCGCGAAACGGTCACCGAGACCCTGGTGCGCGAGCTTGTGAGCGGCGACCTCGACGTTATTCTCGTCGCGTTGCCGATCGACGATCCTGCCGTGGAGACCCATTTCTTGTTCGACGACGCCTTCATTCTCGCGACCAAGGCCACGCCGGACAATGCGGGCATCGAGTCCGCCACCCAAGATATGCTCGCGCAGGGCCGCCTGCTGCTGCTGGAGGAGGGGCACTGCCTCCGGGAGCAAGCCCTGTCCTATTGCCACTTGATGGCGCCCGATCTGCGTCAGAGTTTCGGCGCCTCCAGCCTCGCCACGATCATGCAGATGGTGGCGAATGGGTACGGGATTACGCTGCTGCCGGAGATGGCGAGCTCAATCGAGGTCCATCGCGGCGACGAGATTCGGCTCTTGCGTTTTGCCGAGCCGCGGCCCAAACGGGAAGTCGGACTCGCGTGGCGCAAGAGTTCGCCGCGAAAGGCCGAATTCATGCAGCTTGGCACCTTGTTGTGCCAGGCCGCGCCGCCACACTCGGATCCAGTCGCAACGCAGGGCCGGAAGGGAGACCGAAAATCCTAAGCACACAGCTCTCGCTTCTGATGGCTGCGCTGCTGTTCGCCCGGGCCGGACTGGTCCGGCTGACGCGTCCGCTCGCCGACTACTACGCGGCGGGCCGGCTCGTGCCCGCGTTTCTCAATAGCCTCGCCATTGCGGGATCTTCGGTGGCGGTCCTTGCCTTTGTCGGCGGGGCCGGCGCGATCGATTTCGACTGGCAGGGGGCGATCCTGCTGCTTCTGGGCGCGGGGGTGGGGCTGGTCCTGGCGGGCCTGTTGATCGCACCGTATCTGCGCGGCTATGGCGGCTACACGCTGCCGGACTTTCTGGCCGAGCGGTTCGATGCCGAGACGATGCGCCCGCTGGGCGTCTTCGCCGTTGTCCTGTGTTCGTTTCCGGCGCTGGGTGCCGTGTTGGTCGGCTTCGGCCTGTTGGGCCAAGCCGTGCTGGCACTGCCGGTGTGGACCGGCATCGCGGCCGGGCTCGTGATGATCTTCGTGGCAACGCTCCTTGGCGGCATGCGCTCGCTGAGCCTGTCGCAGATCGCGTATTACGCGGTGATGCTTCTCGCCGGGCTCATCGCCGTTCTCACCGTGCTTTGGCAGACAGGGTCGGCCGCGGCGCTGGACTCGCTGCTGATCGACGAGGTCGTCCCGACTCTGACGTGGCGGCCTTTTGCGCAGACAAGCCCGGTCAATTCGCTTGCGCTCCTCTTCTGCCTCGTCACGGGCTTCGCCTCGTTGCCCTATCTGCTGATGCGGAGTTTCGCCGCGCCTGATGCGGGCGATGCCCGGGTCTCGTTTCTGGGAGCGCCCGTCTTCCTATTCCTGCTTTGCGCCACGGCGCCCGCGCTTGCCGCGCTGTACGAGGCGGCGTCCGTTGCCTCAGGCGATGCGCTGTCGATGATCGGCGAAGCGGTTCTCGTCGTCGGGGCCGTGGCCGCGCTCCTGTCCGCGGGGGCCGCGCTGGCCCTGTCCATGGGAACCGTGCTGGCCTACGACGTCTACTTCAAGAGCGCATCGCCCACGCTCCGGTCAGCCGGCAGCTTTTCGTGGCGCGTCTGTCTGTTGTCCTGGTCGCCGTCTTGGCCGGCGCTGCCGCGCTGCTGAGGCCACAAGAGACGCTGCTCGGCGCCGCGGCAGCCTTGTCGCTGGCGGCAAGCGCCTTCCTGCCGGTTCTGGTGCTGGGACTGTGGTGGAAGCGGCTCGGCAGCGACGCGGCCGTGGCCGGCACGGTCGCGGGCCTCGTCGTGTGCCTCTATTACATGATCGCGCCGCAGACGATCCCGTTCCTATTCTACGAGTCGTCGAGTCTTCTATCGGACGCGACGAGCGCACAAACCTCCGCCTATGAGGCCTTGCGCTACGGCTACTACGCGGCGAGCGATCCGGCCGCACAAGCGGCCATCCTGACCGAGTGGGAGGCGTCGGTACGCCCGATCGCCAATTGGCTCGGTGTGCACGGCGTCTTGGCCGGCGTCTTCGCGGTGCCGGTCGGCTTCCTGGTCACCATCCTTGTGGGGCTGTTCGCATCCGCGCCGTCGGCCAGACGGCGGCGCTTCTTCGAGAACCTGCGGACGAAGGCGGCTTAGCGGCGCTGCGGGGCGGTCCGGGCCCTACTCAGAGTCAGGCGTTTTGGCCAGCTCGGGCGGCGGTCCGCCGAGGAGCCGGAAACTGTCGCGGAAGCGCAGCGCGTCGACGCTGGTGGCGTGCTTCTTGGGACCGGCGGAGATCAGCATGTAAATCCGATCGCCATTGGCGACCATCGTGATCAAGTGATTGAGCTTGCCGCGTCCGTCCTCGGCTTTGGCTTCGAAGCCCGGGCGTTCGTCGATCTTCAGGGCGTCTGGCGGCGCAGCTCCGTATCGCTGCCTTTGGCGTATGCCGTCACGACCTTTTCGAAATAGTCCTTCTTGGGCGGGTTCGGTGCGCGGCCCTCAGGATATTCGAACACGACCACGCAATAGACGGTGTCCTTGCCGGTCTTGACTTTGTATTCGTGCTGCAGCAGCGGATTTTGCCCGGGCACGGGTGTGCTCTCGGCCTTGGGCTTTTCCTCGACGCCCGGAAAAGAGACGACGAAGCCACGCTCGGGATAATGGAACTCGCGCCACACCAGTGGTGCCGCCTCGTCCTTCGAAGCGTCGTCCGTTTTCGCGGTGTCTTCCGTCGCGGCGTCTTGGGCCCCCGCGCGTCCGGGCAGGCCGAACGCCGCAAACCCAGTGCACAGCATCGCCACGGCCAGCGTGACACGCATATCGTGTGTGAAACCTCTAAGAGACATCACCGATCCTCTAATCGCCGATCAATTGGTCAAAGCCGTGGACCACAAAAAAGGGGCATCCGCAAGGGGGCAGAGATCCCCATGCCGCACATTGTCGTGTTTTGACAAAGTTGATCTGGAAACCCGTCAAGACAACAGCCGTGCGACGGCCAGGTTCTCCTTGCGCGAAACTGTCGTCGTTCGGTTACGCGGTTCGCCTAAGGACGTGACATGAAGCGAAAGTTTCAGCCAGCTCGTCCTATGGGGATCGCGCGCCTGTGCGCGGTCGCGACGCTCGTCTTGGCGACCCTCGTTCTTGCCGGTCCCGCCGGAGCGGTCACCCTGGCCGACTTCGACCTGCAGAGGAATTTGCCCTCGCTCCGGGTCTGGGGACCGGTCGCGATCGTCGCGCTGCGCCTCGTCGCAAGCCTCGTCGGCATCGTGCCGACGTCGCCGCTGTTGCTGGCCGCGGGAGCATCCGAGGGCCTCCTGCTCGGCAGTCTCTACGTCCTGATCGGGGCGGAGCTTGGCGCGCTGGCCGGTTTTCTCGTCGGCCGGCATCTCGGCCGCGACTTCGTGGACGCCGCGGCTGGCTCGACCGGGTCGCCCAAACGCGCATCGGCCGCTGGCTGCTCGACGAGAATACGCCGCAGTCGCAATTGATGCTGGCGGTCTTCCTGTGCCGGCTGGTTCCAGGGCTGAATATGGATGCGCTCAGCTACGTGGCAGGCATCACCGCACTCAGCGCGTGGCGCTTTTGCCTCGCGAGTTTCGCCGCGCTTCTGCCCTATACGCTGATCGTCGTGGCGGCGGGGCAGCAATTGGTGGCGTTCGGGTCGGACTCGCTGGCCATCGTCGTCATCGGTCTCGTGGCGTTCAGCGCGCTTGCCATCGTGTGCAAGCAGCACTGGCCGCGCCGCACCGCGCGGACAAAACCCGGCCTGGAAGCCAGCCCTTAGAAATCGGATGCCTAGGACCCGTTGTCGCCGAGCGCGCGGGCGTACATCGCCTTGGCGTCTTGTTTCAGATCCTGACGCGATGAGGCGCGCAGGTACAGCATGTGCCCGCCCGCATAGTTGCGCAGTTCGATCGGGTTCGCGCCTTTCAGCGGCGGCAATTGCGCCACGAGATAGGCAGGCACGGAATAGGGCGTGATCAGATCGGTGTAACCGCTGGCGATCAGGACTTCGAGTTTGCGATTGGCGGCGCGGGCATCCTGGATGTCGTCCAAGACGCCGGCATAGCCTTGCTTTGTCGGACTCGTGCCGAAGTCCCAGCTCTTGCTGACTTTCCGGTTGAGCAGATTGAAGCTCTCGTCGGTTTTGTACTGCAGGTCCTCCGAGACGTAGCGCACGAAGGCCGACGACCACAGCGGGACGGTCGCATCCAGCACCGGATCGGGGCCGCGTGGCCAGGCGCTCGACGGGTGCGGATCGGGGCCGCCGACGCTGCCGTCATACAGGCTGAGGACTTGTCCGCCGCTCCGGTCGAATTCCTTGACGAACAAGGACTGGGGGACGCGGGCGAAATGGCGCTGAACCTTCTCCAACGGAAGACCCGTGAGTTCGGCCACTTTTGCGCTTGCGGCTTCGCCACCCTTCTGCAGCCCTGCGGCGAGCGCCACGAGGTAGTCGGTCATGGCGTAGCGCTCCACGTCCTTCAGGGCGCTCGCGAGCGCTTCGCGCGTGGTGGTTCCCTCGCTTTCCAGCTTCACCGCGGTATAGGAGGGCAGTTGCAGGGCCCAAGGCAGCGGGTCGTAATCCTCGCCACGCAGCATAGAGAACTCGAGCGCCGGGGAGATCAGCACGAGGCCGCTCGGGGAGACGCTGCCTTTGCGCTGCAGTTTCCGGGTGACCACGGCCACGCGGAAGCCGCCATAGCTTTCGCCGGCAAGGAACACCGGCGCGCCCATGCGGCCCGTCTGGGTGAGATAAAGGCGAACGAATTCGGCGAGCGATTCCGCGTCCTGGTCGACGCCCCAAAAATCCTTATCGGACTTCGTGCCGGCGGCCCCGCTATAGCCCGTACCGACAGGATCGACGAACACGAGATCGGTGAAGTCCAGCCAGCTGGCATCGTTGGGAATGAGTCGGGGGGGCGGACCGGTGAGCGCGCCTTCCTCCGTCGTGGCCACGACCTTCGGCCCCATGGCGCCAAGGTGAAGATAGGTCGAGGCCGCGCCGGGGCCGCCATTGAAGACGAAGGTGATCGGCCGGTCGGGGTCCGCCGCTTGCGCGGTATAGGCGGTGTAGAAGATTTCCGCCACGGGTTTGCCGGACGTGTCGTGCGGTTTGATCGTTCCTGCGATCGCCGTGTAGGGAATGTCCTGCCCGTCTTGTTTCAGCACGTGATGGGTCGTCACGTCGGGCGGCAGGCGGAGGGGTTTTTCCGCGGTGCCTTCGCTCTTCTCCGCGCTCTTCGAGTCCTCTGCGCCGGACTCGGTGTTGTTGCTGGTTTCGGTTTTCGGCGCCTCGTCGGACGCGGCGTCGCCTTGATAGGTTTCGTCGGCGAAGCCTGCGCTTGGCAAGGCCGCCGTCATGGCGGCGAGTAAGAGGCCGGCAAGAAGGCAGACAAAGACCCAACTGGCGGGGGCTCCAGGGGAACGGCGTCTGGGGGGCGCTGGGGGAACGGTCACGGTGTCTCCGGTTTCGATATCGTCTGAGGGCATACACGCTCATATAGCCAGCTAAGCGCATATGCGGGCGGTCTCAAGGCAGGCCCGCTGCAATCACGGAGCTTTGACCTTGACCGCGCCATGATTGGGGCTCAAGCAACCGGCGATGGTGAGAAGGTTCTTCATTCCGGCGGCCCTGCTGTCTCTTGCGCTTGTGCTCTCCGCTTGCGCCTCGCGTGGGGAGGTGGAGGCTGGGCGCCTTGCCAAGGAGGAAGCCTTCAAGGCCGAGGACGATGCGAAATGCCGGAGCGCGGACATGACGCCGGGCGAACCGGCCTACGAGGCCTGCCGGCAGGATCTGGCGGCGAAACGGGCCCAAAAGGCCGAAATCGACTATCAGAAAGCACGCGATTTCGACCGGGTTCTCGGCGGCCTCAACGACCTCTAGGCGGCAAGAACCTCTCCGTTCCACCTAAATTCGTCACGATACAGAACGCCTTGCTAGAGGGCTATTGGCCGTCATGGCGATGACGGCTAAAGTGCCGTTTGGCGGAAATTGACAACGTGCTGTTCTCCCCGGCTCAGCCTGGCAGAAGTGGGTCGCACGCAAGGGTCCCGCCGGGGGAACTTGGCGTTCCAGCCCATGGCAGGGTGCATGGCGAGGGACGTGACAAGGCGCGTGGGCGGCGAAGGCCCGCTCATTTCGAAGTCGTTGCCGATCGAGGCTCGCGCCGTGCCGCGAGGCTCGTCGTGGTTGGAAGCCGGTCGCGGAGAAGGGGCCGGCTGGGAGTCAGGTGAGGGCAACCGCATGGGCAGTCCGACGCGAAAACGACGTGCCTGGACGACCTTTGATGACGATGTGGATGCGCAGGAGTCCGCGGCCCTAGAGGCGTCGCTTGCCGCAGCCAAGGATCGGGCCGCCGAATCCGGCGCGCTTCTGTCGAGCGCCAAGGAAGACCTCAGCGATCATCAGCGTTGGCTCCAGGCCCAGAGTGCCGCCGTCCGTCGGGACCGGGAACGTCATGAGCGGTGGCTTCAGCGTCAGCGTGACCTTCGGGCCGCCAGCGTCAAGAAGGACCGCCTCCGGCGTCACCGCAGGGTCATGCGGCAACGTGCACTCCAGGCGCTCCGGCAGGCCTTTCTCGATCTCTTCGGATTTTTCTGGTCGTGGGTCGCCTTTGGGTTAGGCAAGGTTGCGGGAGGCGTCGGTTTCATCGCGCGCTCCATCGCGATGGGCGCCACCTATGTGTGGCGGGCCATCGTGCGGGCCCTCTCGTCCGCGTTCCGAGGCGCGGGTCAATTCCTTGGCGCCGTGGGGGGCGCCTCTGCGCAAGGGGCGCTATGGACCGCGTCCAAGATCGGCGCGGCCGGGCGCGCGGCCGGCAAGGGCGTTGCGGCCGGAGCGGCCTGGAGCGGAGGGAAAGCGAAGGCCTCGGCCCGGGCCGGCGGCCAGGCGCTGTCGGGCCGGCTCGCTCGTCCGTCGCCTCCGAGGCCGCGAACTTCTCTCGCAAGGCCGGGAGTGCTCTCGGCAGCGGGCTGTCGACGACAGGGCACAGCGCGGCGGCTCTTGCCGCGACCACCGGCCATGGCCTTTCCTCCGGCGCTTCGGCCGCCGCTCAAAGGGCGTCCGCCTTGGGGGCGTCGGGCGGCCGTGGCCTGTCGCATGCCTTCGCGTGGACCGCATCGCGCGCCGCCGCCATCCCTTCGAAACTGTACATTCACGTCGCGCGGCTGGGTCACGAGGTTCAGCATTTTGCGCGTGTCCGCGCGGCCGCGCCGCGCTCGCTGCCAGAGGGATCCCAGAGCCATAATGTGCCCCGGGCGGACGTGGATGGTGCCGCGCATACGGCGTCGGTCCATGTGTTCGAGACCTATGGGCCCCACCCCGAGGGCACGATGCTTTTCGGCCAGCCCGCGAACGATCCGTGGACGGCAAGCGCGCTCCGGACCGCAGGTGCCGTCGATGATCGTGGCGTCCGGAGGTTGAGCGACGACGACGTCGCAGGAGCCCAAGGCCGCACGGACGCGCAGGCCTCTTGTCCGCAGCGGTTTCAGGCGTTGCCGTCGGGACGGCGACTGTGGTGTCATCGTGGGCGCGGGACGTGCGGGGCCGGGCCGATGGCTTTGCGGCGCGGGCGCGGCGTAACGCCACGACCGGCTCGGTCTGGCTGCGCGGACAGGCTGCACGCGCCGTTGCCTTTGTGCAGACCGGCGTCGATGCCTTGGGCGACCGCGTCGCAAGCAGGCAGGACAGCGTCGTCGCGCGGGGCGCAGACTGGGCGCGAAAGAAAGGCTCGACCTCAGTCACATGATGATCATCGCCGGTGCCGTGTTGCTGCTCCTTGGGGGCCTCCTGCTCGGAGGCGGCCTGTTGATGCGTTCGGCCTCTGGCCCCGTGATCGCCGCCGAAGCCCCGGAAGAGACCTTCTCGAAGATCTCCTGGGCCTTCGACGAGCCCGCGCTGCCGCTGGCGGAGCGGGCCGTCTTCACCCTTTCGGGGTCGCCCGAGTCGTTCCTGATCAACGGGATCTCCATCGCCGGCGTCAACAATTCCGACGAGACGCTGACGGGCTTGGAAGCCGCCCTCAGCCCCGATGTGAAACGGCCCGAGTTGCGGCTCGAAGTGGCCGTTGTGCCCCAGGATCCCAAGACGGGGACAAACGACGCCTTGAGCGTGCCGCCTGGCGCGTCCTTCCGCTTGAACTTCCTGTTTCCCCCGGAGGCGACGGGTAGCGCGGACGGCCTGTCGGTCGAGGACTTCTTCGAGTCCTATGGCGGCCTCCTGTTGACGCTTCGCTATGCCGCGGACGGCACGGAGAAATCGGTGATCCAATATCTGGAGCCGGAGATGCTCAAGACGCAGCTCGACGAGGTCTCCGCCCAAGCGGGCGAGTCCTAGGCCAAATGCGTTTGAGGGCTAATTGCAGTCGATCTTGAGCGCGGCGCAGTTCCGCATCTGAACGCAGACATTGTAGCGGTTGCAGCAGGACGTGCTGCACCCGGCGACATCGGCGTTCGCCGACAGCGCGCGCGCGGCGCAGACATCGTTGCAGGACTGCAGGCCGTTGGTGCAGACGCGCACGGACTGGCTTCCGGCACTGCAAGCCGACGGCGTGGGCACGAGCGATTGGGCCGGTTGCGAGGCATCTTGGGCGTGCGCCGTTTGGGCAAAGGCCCCGCAGCCGAGAAGAAGGACCACAAGCAAAAGCACTCCGAACCGTGTCATGTGACGCGCCACCCTATCGATCTGATCCTTGAACGTCTCACCCTTGTGGGGTCCCCGTGCCCGTCGGGCGGCGGGCCGCCCCCTCGGCGGCGCCATCATAGGGTCCTCGTCACGCGATGCGAAACCCCTTCTCGTGCCGCAGTTGGCCCTTGGACGGCCCCGGGGACGGGCGGGAGACCCTGTTACGAAAGCATCGCATTCGCGCGTTACCTATGCGTGTTCCTTCGATCCCCATGACGCTGAGGAAATTCAGGTGAAACACGCGCTGAACGGTCTTTCGACGATTGCTCTGGCCGCCGCTGTGACGGCCCTCTCCACGATCTCCGCAGTTGCGGAGGGTCCGATCCTCGTCACGAACGCTGAGGATAGCGGCGAAGGTTCGCTGCGGGCGGCCCTCGAGACGGCCGCCAAGTCCGACGGCCTCACCCAAATCCTGGTCGCGACCGACGGCGATGTCGAAATCGATTCCGCGCTCGTCTATGCGGGCAGGGCGCCGCTTGCGATCCACGGCAAGGGTCAGACCGTGAAGTCGAAGGTGGACACGACGCTGTTCGTCGTCAGCGAAGGCGCCGATCTCACGGTCGAGAGCTTGAACTTCGCAGGACCGGGAAACTTCAGCGTCGAGAACCGGGGCAAAGCCAGCAAGGGCCTCTTCGTGGATATGCGTGAGGACCAGATCGGCGTCGTGACGCTCGTCCTCGACGATGTGAAAGTGTCGGGCGTTGCCTATCACGGTGTCCACATCTCCGATTGCGATCTCGCCGACGAGTGCGGCGCGGGCCGCGGCGGCAAGGGCGGCGGCTCGGAGCCTCGATCGTGGTGCGGCTCAACGACGTGGAGATCGACGATGTCGGCAATGGGCATTTCGATGCGGACGGCATGCGGGTGGACGAGCGCGGCGGCGGCGACATCTTCTTCTATGCCAAGGACTCCGAATTTACGAATGCCGGCGCGGATGGTCTGGAACTCGACGAAGGCCAGGAGGGCAGCGTGTTCGTGACCGTGGTCGACTCCAAGTTCGACGACAACGGCAATTACTGCGACGGCAAGGTCCTGGAGAGCTTCCTGCCCAAGGAGCCGGAAGGCGAATTCGAGGACGGCGAGAAGAAGGATTCAGACATTCCGGCTGCCGTGACGGGCACGCCGGACGATGGTTGCTTCGAGCGCGAGGTCGAACTCTACGAGTCCGGTTCGGTCAAGGAATACGAGATCGGTCTCGACTTCGACGACGGTTTCGATGTCGACGAGGCGGGTCCCGGCGATTTGTGGGCCCTGATCGTCGACACCTCGGTCAACGGCAATCACGACGAGGGGCTGGATTTCGGCGAGGAAGACGAGGGCAGCCTCAAGCTTGGCGTCTGGAACACCGAAGCCAAGAACAACACCGACGACGGACTCAAGATGGTCGAGAGCGGGGCGGGGAATGTCGCGGCTCTGCTGGCCAAGCTGACGTCCAAGGACAATGGCGGCAAGGGCGCGGTCTCAAGCAGAAAGACGACGGCAATCTCAACGTGACCGTCAACAAGAGCCGGACGGCAGGCAATGACGACGGCGAGGAGTCGGGCCTGGAAGTGCTGCAAGAGGGCAGCGGCGAGGGGACCTTGCGGATCGTCGACTCGGAGATCGAAGACGGCGTCGACACCGAGAACGTCGACGTGACCGAAGAATAGCTTCCGGGCGCTTCGGCGGCGGGTCCATCGGCATCGCGGGGCGGCACTGGCCAGAGCCGCCCCGTTTGCGTGCCGGTCGACGTCCACAGCATTTGCGGTCTGGCGCGTTGACGGCCGCTCCGTCAGGACGCTGTATACGCGTCTATGACCGCACGCGAGCTCTCCGCCGTTATCCTGTACGACGCTCAACACAGGATCCTGCTGCAACATCGCACGGACGATGCGCCCACCTTTCCGGGCTATTGGTCCTTTTTCGGCGGCGGGGTTGAGCCTGGGGAGACGCCCGAACAGGCGGCTGTCCGGGAAGCGCTCGAGGAACTGTCCTATACGCTCAAGCGGCCCCAGCACTGGTTGACCCAGCCCTTCGTCCATGAGGGCCGGACCTACACCCAACACATCTTTCTCGAACGATATGACGGTGCGGCGCTGGTCCTCGGCGAAGGTCAGGCCATGAAGTGGTTCGCGACACACGAGACGGGGCCGCTTTTGATGAGCCCCCATTCCAGAGCCGCCGTGGAGGCTCTGGGCCGCTGGTTCGCACGGCACAAGGCACCGACGTGGAAGGTGACGGAGAGGCGGGCTCCTTCGATGCGCATCCTCAAGGAGATCCTGGTCCTGGCGATCATCGTCCTCGTCCTCGCCTATGCCGCGCGTCAACTGGAAGGCCTCGATGCCGGTGAGATTGACCCTCGCGTGCCACCCTTGACGACGACGCTCAAGCAGTGGCTCGGCTTCGACGACACCCCGGAAGAGGGACGATAGTGCGACAATGAACGCGTCCATCGTCGTGGACTTGGAGAGTGGTGGTGCCGGCTGCAGGAGTCGAACCCGCGACCTACTGATTACAAATCATTTTTAGTAAATTATGTATTAAAATCAATAACTTATGTTTTTGGAGGAATCGGTAGATAGACAGGGTTTTCCTAGGAAAAATCAAGCGCAGCCTTGTCAGTGATCGGGGACGATTTCGGCACTTTTCGAAAAGTTGGTAGCTATATGGTAGCTACGAGGGAGCCAGCAATCGAAGCAATAGAGCTGCGACAAAGGGCACTATGGTCGGAAGAATTGCGGGCGGGCGCAAAGTTCGATCGAAGGGGTTGGTAGGTGACGAGAAATCAAAACGATGAGACAGCCAACCGCTATGGCTTTGGCCGCGAGGTGTATCGTGCTGGCGCAATTCCACCCGAGCTGATTGAATTGGTGGAACATGCCAAGGCGTGGGATGCGGCCGCAAGTTTCGATGACGAGATGGCAGTTAAGCAGGGCCGGAGTGGGGACAGAGATCGCCATACAAGGCGAGGCGGCCCTTCCTAGGCACTGGCATCTTCTCGGGCAATTATGTTCGCAATCTGATCCTCCGTTTTCCTAAACATGACGGCGGACCTTCATTGGGGGAGGCTCACTCAGCTGCGGACGCGCGCGCAGTAGTCTTCAAAAGATTGAGCGGACGAAGTGCTACGGACATCAGCGTAAAACTCAGCGATGCGATCGAGACGCACCTCGGAGTTCTGATGGGTCAAGTTGCAATTGAATGCAACAATGGCATCGCTAGGCGGTGCCAACTTAGTCTCATTGACAATGAAGTTGGCGAGCGCACACGCCGAAAGGATACGCTCGTAGGCGCTGGTTAGGCGAGCTTTGTCCGCGGCAGAGCCGACAAAATCGTCGAAGTAAAGAGATACGAGTACGCCCTCGGCCATCGCTTCTTCAATTGCCTGTACTAAAGGCGACTGCAGAGTTACCAGTGTCGCCAGAATGGGAGACTGAACAAAACCGATTGGCAGCGTATACGAAGGCCGGACGTAGGGATTCTTCACACACGACCATTCGGCAGACGTGCGTGCATCTCGATATCGGAGCCCACGGAGCACGCGTGTGACTCTGTTTCTCGCGATCGAGTAGTAGAAGTCCTTCAAGTCGATACGGAAGAAGAAAGAGTTTTCTCGATGAGCATGGAGTGCGGCGACGTGACCTCCGGACCTGTAATGGTAGACGTACGCGGGCAGCTCAATCCCGGCGCAGAATTCGATGATGTCCTTCCCCCGCCTCTTGCACTCATCGTTTGGTACGAAGATGTGCTTGCCCTTACGCTGGTAGGAGAACCTGTAATTTTCGCGCATGGCAGTTGACGACCTTGTCCGCGAGTTCATGGACCGCCTCGATGACCTTCATAAGGGTCAACAAGAGGAACAATACCTCACGAACAAGGTGCGTCCAGCGAATGAATTTCTTCATCTTGGACACTCCATCGTTCTCCCGATGGCTATCCACGGCTCCATCCGAATGGAGCCGTCAACTGAGAGCGCAGCCATGGGATCATTCAATCCCTAGGTGCTCTAAAGGCATGCTCGTCCAAGCTAAACTATTGCATGGTCAAACAGCCAAGCCGTGGGTCATCGCCACCGGGTTAAGCCGAAATGATCACACACAGACCACTCCGTTTTCAAGCCGAACGAATCTCGAATTCTCTAGAAGGGGATTTCATCATCTGACCTGAGCCCCATAAACTCGTCCATAGGAAGGTAGAGTCCGTCGATAGCAGGAGACGGACGAATGAGGCGTTCAAGGTTTACGGAAGAGCAGATCATTGAAGTTTTGAGGGAGCAGGAGGCCGGCCTGGCGACCACCGATGTTTGCCGCAAGTACGGGACAGCCCCGCAAACCGTCGTTCCGATGGATCCAGGGCCGGTCATGCACTAGCAATCGAAATGGACCGCTCAAGCGGGGCTGGTCAGATTATATGCTGGTCAGATTATATATAGAACTTAAACGGCAATTTCGGACTCCCATCTTTCTGGGGGGCGGCGACCAGTATGTCACCCACGGCATTTGCAAAGCGTATTGTCACTGGCAGTCCGTCGTTGAAAAGGCAGCTATTGAAATTGATCTTTGTGAGGCTCATGACGTCACTGAGCACGGTTTGCAGCTCGCACTCGCCCCAGTGGACGTCTACAAAGACTGGGTTCGGGGTTTCCGGGCCGAGGTAAGTGTCTAGCCGGGGGACGTATCCAGACGTCCACAGGAAGGCTGCATGTTCGCTTAAGGGTAGCGACGTGCCGCGAATGACGGGGTAATTGCCCCATCGGAACAACTTGATCTCATTCTTTGAAGGCCTGATCTGGACGCAGACGAGTTTCGTTTCTGGCGGCGCGGCCTCGCTGAAGCCTTCCCACTCTTCCTTTGAGAAGCGGGAGCGACCGTGAAGAAATAGCTCCTTCGGAGGGGCTCCGTGTTTTTCTTCATATTCGCTCAGGACCATGGTGATGAGGTCCTTAGCGGCGGAGCGTGTGAGGTGGAACTCCTTCCGTGAGGGTGTGCGCCAGGGCCCCAACGCACCGCGAAAAACAACGCCGTCACCAGAAGCGAGAAACATCTGAGCGGCGCAGCAGGCGTTGGTGTCGTTCGCGAACGCGTCCGTTTGCTTAAACACCAGGCCTACGTAACAGACGCCGGGACGAACATTGGCTAAACGCCACGGCTGACCGCCTGCCTTGTAGTACGCGGTGGTGCAGAGCTTCCAAGCGATGGTGGCGGGATCCTCGACCGGTCGGAGCGGGAAGCCGCGATCATTCTTGAAGTCATCAGGGGCAATAGTGGTTTCGCGAATAAGCTGCGTAACAATTCGGTGTTCAAGCAAGCGAGCCTTCAGCTGTCGGCGAAAGTCCTGGCCATAATGATATACCTCCGCTTCCTCACTCTCCTCGGGAAAGAGAGGGGGTTCGGTTTGCAATCTCAAGGCGCGCTTTCTTGTGAGGGTTACGCTGCCGCTAGTTTGTTCCGCTTTAGGCACGGTCTGGTTTGGCCTGCCAAGGCGGTAGACAAACTCGGGGACCACGACGAACCACAATTTCGGTGCGCTTTCCTCTCGATCAGCGTGGGCGACGAGTTTTGTGACGAATAGGTCGACGGTTCTTTTGATTCCCTCTGCTCGGTTCCTGATGTGGATTGTGGCATCCAGATAAGCTTCGTCCAATTGGATTTGTGCTGCGGGATGAATCGGCCAAGCGGTGTCGAAAGCGGCCTCAAATCCCGGGAAAGTGATGTGGTGGAGGGCGTCGGGATTGAGTCTGGGTGTGTAACGGGGAATGGCCAAGCTAACTCGTTTAGCCCACCGGGAAAAACGCTCCAGCCCGGCGCTGGTGCCGATTACGCCGTAGTCCATAGACGTGGGGGAGCCGGGCTCCTTCAATGGTCCGTAAAGGTAGAGACCGTCACGTGGATGCTCGGCGCATTGGCCGTGAGCAAATTCCAATAGAGGTTCCGGAACAAAATCGAGCCGACGCGTCCAGGCAGATGGTTTGGGGCGTTCTGCGCGTGCTTTTCGGGTCTTATTTTTCATCATCCGGGCTTTCGTCGTCCGGTTCGCTGCGGAACACCGGATCATCTTCTTCGAGATGGGTTTGATCGGCGGTGTCATTGGCAGAGGTGATGCTAGCCGGCACCTGCATCGTTATTGGCATTGCGCCAAGACGCAGAGTGCGATTCTCCCCAAGGGGAATCTCAATTTGAGTCTTCCCGTCTGAGAGCCAAAAGAGAAACGAAAGCACGAGGTCTCGCCAGCGATCATTTCGCCAGCTCTTTGGTACTGAGCGCCGAAGGGAGTGCATCTTCGCGGCACTGGTGATTGGTTCGCGGCCATTGTCTGAGAAAATCAGACGAGGAGTGAGCTGGATGTAGGGTTCGTCACCAAGGCGTACGTATGGGCTTACGCCGTAATGCCAGTGAATCTTCTTGCCACCACCTCGGGTGATTTGGCCGGCAAGATTGCGGCGGCCTTTCCACCCGTTGTTCCAGTCAAAGGTGATGGGTTGTGTGCCAGGGGCAATGCCAGAGTGAACCCAGAAGGCTAGTGAATGACCAGAGTAGCTATAGGTTGCCAGGCCCTTCTGTTGAAGCAATTTCTCAAAGGCTGTGCGGATGAGAACGGAGACCACGTTCTTGGCCTCGCGAGACTGGATATTGAAGTCGTGGAACCCACGTTCGAGAAAATCATCAAGGGGAATTTCATGGGTAAGACGTGGCGTGGCCGCTCCTGGAGTGCCGGCGTAGTCTTTGGTGCCGCCAAAACCAAAGAAGCCTCTCGCATAGGGATAATGAGAGACCGTAAAGTTTCGCGTTGAGGCAGCTATCTGCTCTTCGGAGGCGGACCCCAAGAAGGAGAAGTATCGCACCGTTATCGGAAGCTGCACTATGGGAAGCCAGCTAGACACAAGCACTTCTGGTGTCGAATCAAGCATTGCAGTTTTACTGCTTTGCGCGGCCAACCAGCGGGCCATGCTCTCTGCGTTAAGGCCGTCGGTTTTGAAAAGGCCGCCAATTGTATCGAGTGTGTCCAGAAGTTCGGCTAGACCGCTGCCCCAGCCGTCTCTGAAGTCGATCCACTGATGTTGGACTGCTAGAAAGGGCGCTTCAAATGGCTCAAGCCGAAGCGGGATAATGAAGCTGTCATCGCCGAGCTTCTTGGCGGTTTCGCTCGCGATCTGAATCTCATTTCTACGCCCTGCTTCTTGACGCCTTGGCAGGTCGCGACGAGGAGCATCTTCCGAGACTTGGTGCGAAGTGCTTGCTCCAGATCCGCGCCCAATCGTCACCACCTTTCAAGCTCAATACGTCTGCCCAAACATCGTAACCAGCCGCACTAAGACGTGCGCCGATCCAGAGGGCAAAGTCCTTGTCCTCAGCTGCATGACTAATGAACAAGCCGCCTGGTACGACTCCATCATCTGAGGGGTGTTGGGTCTTAACAGCACGGCGGGCAGCCAAACTCATGTCTCTTCCACCAACTGAATTTCATCTTCGGAAAGTTGGTATAATTCGTACGCCGTTTCGTTGAGAGAGCGCTCACGTGAGTCGATTGCGGTCTCAACTTCGGAAAGCTCAGCCTGTAGCCCCTCAAGCTGGTCCACCAGAGCGATGTTGTTAGTCGTGGCTAGCGATAGCAGTCTGCGTATGAACTCATTAGGCTTGAGCTTTTCCGTGATGCTTACGGAGCGGGCGACGCGTTTCCAAGACAGTATTGCTTGGCGGCCTTCCTCCTCAGACACGAAGATGCCATCGATCGCAGGTGTCCCATCGATTCTTACGACTAGTTCGCCCTCTACGAATTCTGGCTGTATTGAACCACCAATTCGCATCGATGATTGGAGATCCTCGAACCTCTCTTCGAGGAGTTGAGCGAACTTCTCCTTCCCCCATGCAGTTTTCTGGCGAGCTGAGAGTGCGCAAGGGGCTTGGGCTTTCCAGTATTTGGCATCACGCAGCGAGGGCCACAGCCAGCTCGGCGGCCTAACGTCCTCCTCGCATTTGGAGAAGCGGCGCTCCATCAACTCAATTATGTCCCGGCGGCGGGAGTACAGGTCGGTGAGTTCCTGAGCATGTTCTGCTACTGCCCGACATTGGTCAACGTCTGCTTTTGGGATGTGCAGCGGTGCAATGAATTGCCTGTTAGCCTCGAAGTAGCCGCCGCCTTTCGGCTTCGCAATCCGTTGGAAAACCCAATCGGCTACACGAGAGTTAAGAATCCCCAGGAGATACCAGAAATCGTTAGGGTCGGCAGGGATTATCCCATTGACGCGGACGTTGTTGACGTAGAACTGTCCATCGTGGTCTGGGCACACCGCCATGTTCCGGACGGTCTGTGCCACAATGAGTTTTGTGGTCTCTTGCTTGTCGATGTTCTGATTACGTCCAAAGCGATACCAGATGTCGTCGTCAAACGCGCCGTTCTCTCGGGTGCGCAGTTGCTTCTCATATGAGCGGAGGTGCTTCCATGCGTTAGGGAAGGATGATGCCAGCTCGTTCCTCGACAGCAATCGCACGCTGCCTGCTTTGACCTCATACGGAAAGAGTATGTAGGTCTCCGTTTGGGGAAGCTCGTATCTGTTGGCTTCTTCGCCTGAAACGAGGGGATGCATAATTGCATCCTCGATTTGGATTTCAACAGGGGCTGGCTTGCGAGAGTCACTGTCCTTCTTTTTGGGATGGTGCAAATAGCGCCCGGGCCCCACGCGGTCGAGGTGGTAGACATAGTCTGCGCTTGTTTGGATACCGACAAATATCTCTCTTGTTACGTCGGTGTGGTCGAGCCGTCGATGGATGGCGTCAAGCTTGTTTAGTAGAGCACGTTCATGCCGCGGAACGAAAATCCAGGGGTCTCTCTGTGGCAGCTCTTCATAAGCTACATACCAGTTGGGATCATCCCAATCGGGCGTCTTTGCGATCTCGCCATCAGGTGCGAGCACGAAGCGCACGCGGTCATGAGCCCCCTTCGAATAGAACTGTAGCGCCGTATAGGTGATAGCCTCCTCGAAGATCTGGTAGGAGCCAAAGTCAATCCAGCGGTCGAGATAGCGTCCCTTGTGTAGGTAACTGCGCAGTCCTTCTCCATACTCGTTGTAGCGCCATAAGCTCGGGGCAATGTACCCAAGGCTGCCGTGCGCATTGAGCAGGGTGATTCCTTTTTCGATGAATGGCAGGAACAGGTCGAAGTTGCCGGTTTGAGTGCTGTGGTACAGAGGCAGCCCGGGCGCGGTCTCTGCTTTGACAAGAAACTCAGCCATCTCCGGATACACTTTTCGGAAGTGCTGAAGTTTCACATAGGGTGGATTTCCGACAACGCAGTCAAATCCGGGGCCATTTGCTTGCGAGCCGCCGAACACATTCGGGAATTCCGTGCCCCAATCGAAGGCATTGACGGTCTCTTGCTTCTCCTGCCCCCAACTAAGGAGATCCTCGCGCCAGGAATAGAACTCCGGCCCAACAAGGCTATTGCCACACTTGATGTTGCTGTCGAGGTTTGAAAGAGGCTGGTCGGATTTAGCAGTGTGGAGCCAAAGCGCGAGCTGAGCGATCTCTACCGAGGCCGGATTGATATCGACGCCGTATATGTTCTTCGAAAGGATGCTGCGGATTTCGTCGTCTGGTTTGAACTCAAAGAGACTGGCTCCCTTCCCACCGGTGATGCGCGCTAGTTCATTGATGACGCGGCGGCGCTCACGAAGCAAAAACTCCAATGTGTGGATGAGAAATGCACCGGAGCCACAGGCGGGGTCGCAAACCGTGAATCTGTCGAGTTCATCACGGAATTTGTGGACACCCTCAACATGTCTCGTAAATGCGGCGCTTCTCTTCGAGGGTGAGAGGGCGATCTGCTTGGCTACGAGCTTGTCGTCACCTTCTATCTCAACATCCCATCCGCATTCGGCGCGAAGTTGGTCGAGGCGAGGCGTGAGTGTTTCACGAACGATGTGTTCGACTATTGATTCGGGGGTATAATAGACTCCCGTCCGTTTGCGCTGAGTGACCTTGGTAAGCGATGGTCGGCCCTCGGCCTCAGCCTCTAGAACTTCAAGCTCGGTGATGGACTGCTCGAAGATGCGGCCGAGAGTATAAAGCGTGATGGCGTAACCAGAATTCCCCGCCGCCCCAAAGTTGTAATTCCCCGAGAGGTATAAAAGCGTGTCCGGTGAGCCGACCAGCGTCTCCTCGTTCTCGCCTTGCATTGGAGCGCAGAAAGCCTTGTTTGGGACAGTCAGGTTCTCAAGTGCCGGATCGTCTGCAAAGAGTCCGCCGTTAAAGCGATTTATGGGCTTGGACAGGAACGTCTTGCCTTCGTTCATCGCGTGGAAAAGTTCTTTAAGTTTGTTCCATGCGTCGAGGCCCTCTGGGTCAAAGCTTACCATACGGCTTAGCTCGGCGAGGTAGTCACGAAGTGCATTTGGGGGGAAGCTCAACGCCTCACCCATGTCTTCGCAAAACAAGACGAAGATGCAGCGATCAATCAGCTTCTGCGCGAGGCGGACGAGGCGGCCCTTGGTGCCCGAGAAGCTGGGATTGGCCTCTGTGATGATTGTGATGAGGCGTTCCCGATAAGCGCGATATTCTCGATAAAAGGCGTTCTCGATTTCCTTTTCTTGAACCCACTGCTTATGAAGCAACTGCAGGAGCGGTGATCGCCCGGCCTCTGTTAGGAGGGACTTCTGGCTCAGCAGGGTCAGAAACAGAAAGCGTTGGAAAGAAGCTGCTTCCGAATTATCCAGTAGGGAGATGACGTCGTCTCCCGTTTTGGCCGCGATGGTAAATTTCTGATACTGCGCAGGCATATTGTTCCGCCAGTAGAGGCGGAACTCGTTCATATCAGTGACAATGCCCCATGTGGGTTGAACGGCCTCATTGCCAAAGAGTGGCTTAGAGGCTTCCCTCAGATAATCCGTGCACTGCTTAACGGGCGAGCGCGTATTGCCTTTGCGCTTTTGGGGCGCGTCGAGGTTTGAGCGAACGTCTTTAAATTCGCAAAGTACCTGCGGTGTGGCAGGCACTTTCGGACGATCAAAGAAGCCCAGAGCGACGTCGGCTTCACCAGTGCCTCCGGTCGCGCCGGCACCCGCTACAGGGAATTTTGGATGGCATGTGTAACCCTGACCATCTCCTGTCTTGCCGCTTTGCGTATAGCCCCAGCTTTCCTCGAAGAAGACGTTTAGGAACGCCGCTTCAGCCTGGGTTTCAGTTTGAAAGGCTTTGTCGCGCCACTTGGTGAGGCGCACAATGAGCGCATTCTCTGTGTCGGAGCCGGAGAACTCAGCGAAGTCTTTAGCGAAGACAGACCAGAGAAAATCGTCGGATAGCAGTGGCTGGTAGGTCTTAGTCATGGTTTGCGAAGTCGCGCCCGATGAAGCCATAGAGCTGCTGAATTATTAGTCTGTGGTATGGGTTGTTCGTGCGCGCGGATCAGCCTGATAACTTCACCCGTTCTCATCGTGCCTCCCCCCAAGATCTTTTCTAATTCTACTATGAGGTGCTATCTATAATAAAACAAGTATAGATTGCGGGTGGTCCATATCGTCGATCTGGATCTGGCAGGAGAAATCTTCGCGTCTCATAGGCGAACCTTGCCATTGCGCGTTGGGAGCCGTTCGCAGGATACAGCTATTTAACGGTCGTCGATCCCCATCTAGCCTTTGGATGACTAGGAACGGTGCGTGGTCGTCACCCTAACGTCAATGTGGAAAGCGGTTTAGAACGCTTGGCCGGTCAAGCAGTGGTGCGAGTCGACGGGCTCGAAACTCGAACCTTCGTTGAGCGAGGTCGTGATAGTGATGCTTCGGATGGTTCAGCAAGACGATTCCTTGTGGCTGGGTACATGTCCCTGGCTCCAATCGCAAGAGCACCACAGCGGAGTTTCAGTGGTAGCTATTTGGTAGCTATGGACCCCAAATGTCTTGGTTCGATAAATGAGAAAAACCGTCTAACTTATTGATTTTGTTGGTGCCGGCTGCAGGAGTCGAACCCGCGACCTACTGATTACAAATCAGCCGCTCTACCAACTGAGCTAAGCCGGCACGCTAGAGGACGTTTGGTGCACCTCGCGTTTGCACGCGGGGCGGATCGTTTGCGTCCGTGAGCCCTTTATCCCACTTTGCCTTCAAGTCTCAAGCCCAAGCGCGGCCAGGGGAGCGATTGTCTGGCTTGGGCCCGGCGCTAGAACGTGCTGAAGCGGTAGGACACGTTGCCGAACACGCCGAAGCGTTCGCTCTTGAAGTCTTGCAGGTCCGATTCGACGTTGATGTTGACGAAGTCGCTGATGCCCCCGGTCTCGGCGTACCAGTAGCGGACGCCCGCCCCGAGGGTCCAGTTGTCGTCGACGTCGATCTTCAACTCGCCTTCGAGCTGGTAGCCCCAGCCGGTGCCGCTGTCCTCGATATTGGGCGTCCGCCCCAGATCCGAGCGCAGATAGTGACTGTCCTCGTTCATGAGATAGGCCGCGGGCAGGAAGGCCGCATCGCCGCGGAAGGTCACCCGGTCCAGCAGGCGCGCGGTGATCTCCGTGCCGAGCCGCAAGGACGACCACATCGACTTGTTGTTGATGGCCTCGGTTCCGAACCCTACGACCATGGTGCCCGGCGCCCCGCAATAGGCCCCGCCCACGTCGTCCCGGTTGCAGCGGACGCCATAGGCGCTCATCGATTCCTGCCAGTAATTGAAGCCGACGAAGGGGCTGATGACCAGGTTGCCGCTATAGCCGACGTCGAAGTCCTGACCGACATCCAAGGTGACGTAGAACGTGCCTTCGCCGTCGATCCTGCTGTAGGTGTCGGAGAACTTCACCTGACCGGCAAAGTAGTCCTCGTCGTCGAGGCTGCCGCCGCCGAGCCAGCCGCCGCCGATAAAACCCTTGAAGAATGTGTCCGTCTCGTTGCGCACGGACATGAAGAACTCGAGCGAGTTCCCCGTGACGCCGTCATAGGTGAGCGTGGAGGTGGGGCTGCCGTAATAGTCCGGGTCTGGCGCGAGGAATCGAGGTCGAACCGGTTCGACCCCTCGCTCCACCAATAGCGCATGCCGACTTCCCATTGGGGCCGCGGATTGGCGTTCGGGGGGAGGGGGATGGCGTAGGGGCGCGGAACGTCCACAGCGTTCTGCAGAGGGCCGTCGGTCGCGATGACCGCTTGTGCATATGCGCTGTCCGCGATGCCGGCGACAGCCAGCAGCGCCAGACCTAGGCTCCTCAGCATCTTCTCTTGGCCTCGCCCCTTGTTGGATACCGTTTTCGTTATCCAGAAGGTGCACGGCGCATGGTTAAGAGAGGCTTAAGACGCGTTCCGGAATGGTACGTTCGGCGCCCGAAACGCCTGTTCGGGGGCGCTCCGGCTGCGGCTCAACGGCGGCGGCTGGCGAGCAGGCCCGCGGCGAAGGCCACGGCCAGGAGGGTTAGGGGCCCGACCTGGTTCATGGCCTTGTTCACGCTCTGATCGACCAAGGCCAGGCCCTCCGCTGGCGCATTCACGAAATCCGGTTCGCGCGGGCGGGATTTCTGCAAGCCGATGAACAGCAGGACGAGACCGATCAGCGCAAGGATGCCGGCGATCAGCCCCGCGGCGGCGAGCGGCGAGAAATCGTACACCAGCAGGGCATGGTAGCCCGCGGTCAGGCCGAAGCCGACGGCGAACAGGAGCACCACGATTGCGGCCGCGACGATCACGGCCCGCCGGATGGACTGTTCGACCGATTGTTTGATCCTCGCGCCGGTCCGCAGCGAGGAGACCAGCGTAAGCGCGAGCCGCAGCATGGGCGCTCTCCTAACGGCGGGTCAGGATGCCGACGAGCAAGCCGAGCCCGGCCGCGATCGCGATGGCCTGGAGCGGGTTCTGTTTGATGGCCTCTTCGGCGCTCTCTTTCGTCTCAAGCGCCTTGTCCTGGGCGCGGTGCATGCCCTTTTCGGCGATGCGCCCCATAGTCGCGCTCATATTCTGCATTTCGGCGCGGATCGCCTCGATCTGTGCGGCGAGGTCTTCAGTCTCGTTACGCGAGGTCGCCATGTTCAGTGTCCTCCTTGGAAAACGGTTGACGTGTTCTGCATTCAGGTGAGGTGGGTCGGGGTCGGTATCAAGCTCAGCGGGTATACCATGCCCTGACATTTCTTGCCTGACTGTTGCTCAATCGGCGCAGTCGCTTGATTGCCCGCACCTTTCGCTTCGTTTAGAGTCCGAACGCTTAACGGGGTCCCGCAAATGGCCCCAAAAGGGGATCAGCAGGTATGGCTGGCGTGAAATTGGGATCCTTGTGCGCACTCGGTGCGAGCCTATGCGTCGCCTTCGCGTTGGCGCCGCAAGGCCCTGCGCGCGCCGGTGAGCAGGTGGACATCGTGACCAGCCGCGGGCTGATCGGCTTCGGCCATATGAAGCGGGTCACCGAGGCCCATTGCCTCGACCGGAACTATTGGTGGTTCTACCGGCCCTATACGACGGCCGGCGAGGACTTCCCCCGCTGCGAGCCCTATTTCCATTACCTCGACACCGGGGGCGGTACTGGCAATGCCTGGGCGGACCGCGCGATGAAATAGGGCGGCTCCGGCGCCGGCTCTAAGTTTTTCCGTGCAATTTGTGCCGCAATGCTTGCCGCGATCGAAAGTGTTCCATTTTGATGCAGCCATTAATGCTGTATCAATGCTTTTTCTTGGGCAAGTTCGAACGTATTAACTTTAGCGATACTTGACTCCATTAGCCTCGGAACTGTCAGCCGCGCCGCCTCTCAGAGGCCGGGGGCGGCGGACCTGCAAGTTCCGAGTGGAGTTCCAAGATGAAGATTCTGATGACTGTCGTTGTCGCCGTGATCGTGGCGGCCGGCTTCAGCCTTATGTCGGCACCCGAGGCGGAGGCAGGCTGCGCGGTCGGCTATGGTTGCGCCGGCGCAGTGCTCGTGCCGACGCCTCAGCCCATTCCGCTGCGCCGCCGCTGGGTCCGTCCGCGCGTCGCTGCCGTCGCGCCCTGTGTTTCGCCGTGTGCCGCTCGGCCGGTCGTGGTCGCACCGGTTGCGCCCTGTGTGGCGCCATGCGGTGTCCCTGCGCCGCGGGCCTACTACTACCGGTCGCCGAACTACTACGCGAACTACACGCAGCCGGCCTATGCCGGGGGCTGCAATCTCGGCCCCGGCAATTGCTACTGGCGCCGGAACTGCTGGTACGATTCCTTCGGCCGCCGCTTCTGCGACTAGAGACTTCGAGCTTCCAGTGCGTACTGGTTGATTCCCGGGCGTGAGGGGGAGGGTGCGAAAGTGCCGTCCTCCTCCCGCTCGTCCGGCATCACGGCTTGCGCACGCGCGCCCAGTGCAGCGCGACGGCCGCCGCGTTCGACACGTTGAGACTGGCGAGCGCGCTCGCCGTCGAAATCCGGCACAGGATGTCGCAGCGCTCCCGCGTGAGTTGCCGCAAGCCACGCCCCTCCGCGCCGAGGACGAGCGCGAGCGGGTACGTCAGGGGCGCGTCCTCGAGCGTCTGGTCCGCCTCTTCGGCCAGGCCCAGCCGGGTTGACCCCGCGTTCGCCAAGCTCCGCCAAGCTTCGGCGAGGTTCCGAACCTGCACGATCGGCACGAGGTCGAGCGCGCCGCTCGCCGATTTGGCCAGCACGCCGCTCAAGGGCGGGCTATGGCGCTGGGTCATGATCAGGCCCTTCGCGCCGAAAGCCGCGGCCGAGCGCAATGCCGCGCCCACATTGTGAGGGTCGGTCACCTGGTCCAGCACCAGAAGCGTGCCCGACAGGTCCAGGTCCTCCAGCGCCAGCGAATCGAGCGGCCCGGCTTCCAGGAGAACGCCCTGATGGACCGTGTCGGCCCCGAGTTGCCGGTCGAGGGCCTTGGGCAGAACCCGTTCCGGCTCGAGGCCGCGCCGCGCGATCAGGGGGGCCAGCCGGTGGGCCGCGTTCTCCGTCGCCTGGATGGCATAGACAGGCCGCTTCTCGTTGGCGAGGGCCGCCTCGACCGCATGAAGACCGAACAGTTGAACCCGCCCGGAATCGCGGTCTTTCGCCGGTTTTCGGCCCGGGCGCCCGCCGCCGCGTGTTACGGATTTGGAATGCCTTGGCTTTTGCTGCGTCATGATGGGCGGACTTTCCGGGGCGAGAATCGGCGCTGCTTTCGGTGCCTAGCATAAATCCCAAGGATTCCAGGCGCTCGACCCTGATTTACAGTTGACACGGACCGCCTGGCTACTCATAAACAGCGGCTATTGCGGACCCTGCCGGCCGACGGCGGGGTGTTTTTGCTTGGTTAAAATCACCAGTCAATCCATCTGACGCTATTGGTTTCAGGAGGGGTGCCCGAGTGGCTAAAGGGGACGGGCTGTAAACCCGTTGGCTATGCCTACGTTGGTTCGAATCCAACCCCCTCCACCAGCGCTCTAGGAGTTAGAGGCAGACGGTTGCGGGTGTAGCTCAATGGTAGAGCAGCAGCCTTCCAAGCTGACGATGAGGGTTCGATTCCCTTCACCCGCTCCAGTTTCCTAGGCGTCTAGCCTATTGGTTTGATTGTTGAATTTGGTTTGAGGACGACGAGGACGATAGGAGTGTAGCTCAACTGGCTAGAGCACCGGTCTCCAAAACCGGGGGTTGGGGGTTCGAGTCCCTCCACTCCTGCCACGGTCGGGGACAGGGTTTTGCGGCGGCGGCCAGGCGCACACGGTCCAAACGTTTAACGCAACGGCGGGAACAGTCGATTCCCGCGAGTAAGAACAGAGATGGCGAGAACGAACCCGTTTGAGTTTCTGCAGCAGGTGCGGACCGAGGTGTCGAAAGTCACCTGGCCGAGCCGGCGCGAGACGATCATCACCACGATCATGGTGGTCGTCATGTCGATCATCGCCGCCTTGTTCTTTCTCGGCGTGGATTGGGTGCTCGGCACGGTCGTTCAGCTGATTCTCGGCATCAGATTTTTCTAGGAGGTCGAAGCTTCAGTCCGATGGCTATGCGCTGGTATATCGTCCACGCCTACTCGAATTTCGAGCGGAAGGTCGCCGAATCCATCAGGGAGCGCGCCGATTCCGCGGGGCTCGGAGAGCAGTTCGAGGAAGTGCTCGTGCCCATGGAAGAGGTCGTGGAGATGCGGCGCGGCCGGAAGGTGGCGTCGGAGCGGAAGTTCTTTCCGGGTTATGTGCTGGTGAAGATGGAGCTCAACGACGAGACCTACCATCTGATCAAGGACACGCCCAAGGTGACGGGCTTTCTGGGCACGGAGAACAAGCCCATTCCGATCACCGAGGAGGAGGCGGGCCGCATCCTCCAGCAGGTTCAGGAAGGCGTGGAGCGGCCGAAGCCGTCCGTGACCTTCGAGATCGGAGAGCAGGTTCGGGTCGCCGATGGCCCATTCGCCTCCTTCAACGGCCTCGTGGAAGAGGTCGACGAGGAGCGGGCCCGGCTCAAGGTGGCGGTTTCGATTTTCGGCCGGGCGACGCCGGTCGAGCTCGAATACGCGCAAGTGGAAAAACTGTAGCGAACGCGCGTTTCAAGGCGCGCAACACGTGTAAACGCAGGACGTACTGGGATGGCGAAGAAAGTAGACGGTTACATCAAGCTGCAAGTGCCCGCCGGGCAGGCGAATCCCTCGCCGCCGATTGGCCCGGCGCTGGGGCAGCGCGGCGTGAACATTCAGGAGTTCTGCAAGTCGTTCAACGCGGCCACGCAGAAGATCGAGCCGGGTTCGCCGATCCCGACCGTCATCACGGTCTATGCGGATCGCTCTTTCACTTTCGAGATGAAGACGCCGCCGGCGTCCTATCTCCTGAAGAAGGCGGCGAAGGCGAAGAGCGGCTCCAAGGAGCCGGGCCGCACGGTTGCGGGCAAGGTCACACAGGACCAGTTGCGCGAGATCGCCGAAATGAAGATGCAGGATTTGAACGCCAACTCCATCGAGCAAGCGATGAAGATCATCGCCGGGTCCGCCCGTTCGATGGGTCTTGAGGTCCAGGAGTAGAGACGATGAGCAAGCCCGGTAAGAGGTTTCGTGCAGCGGCCGAGACGGTCGACAACACCAAGCTCTACGGTGTCGAAGAGGCGGTGAAGCTGCTCAAGGGGGCGGCCAAGGCCAAGTTCGACGAGACGGTCGAGATTGCGATGAATCTCGGCGTCGATCCGCGCCACGCCGACCAGATGGTACGCGGCGTCTGTCAGCTGCCCCACGGGTCGGGCCGAACCCTGCGCGTCGGCGTTTTCGCCAAGGGCGACAAGGCCGAGGAAGCCAAGAAGGCCGGCGCCGAGGTCGTTGGCGCCGAGGATCTCGTCGAGCAGGTGCAGAAGGGCACGATCGAGTTCGACCGCTGCATCGCCACGCCCGACATGATGCCGCTCGTGGGCCGTCTCGGTAAGGTGCTTGGGCCCCGCGGTCTGATGCCGAACCCGAAGGTCGGGACCGTGACCACCGATGTCGCCGCCGCCGTTCAGGCGCCAAGGGCGGCGCCGTGGAGTTTCGCGTCGAGAAGGCGGGCGTCATTCACGCCGGCGTCGGCAAGGCGAGCTTCACCGAGGAAGCGCTGGTCGCACATCCGCGCCTTCACGGACGCGGTGATCAAGGCCAAGCCGTCGGGTGCGAAGGGCACCTTTGTGAAGAAGATTGCCGTGACTTCCACGATGGGGCCCGGCGTCAAGATTGAGCCCGCCAGCGTCGGCGGCGCTTAGTCTAAAAAGAATTTCGGGACTTCGGTCCCGAAGGGGACGTTTTGTCCCGAAGGGTCGTCCGGTTCGCCGTACGGCCCAAACCTGTCCGAGATTGCAGGTGTGGGAAACCGCTTAAGCCTTCTGGGCCTGCATGAGACGGGAGACAAACGGTTCGAGGGGTGTGGGCCTTGCTTGGCAGGGACACGCATTCGGAAGATCGGTTGAACCTCGTATGTGGCTCACGCGCGTTTTTGCGTGAACGAGCGGGACAGGCAACAGAGCGCCGCGAACAATCGCGGGATGGCGTCGATGCCTTCTCCCGCATGTCTCGCGGCTCAGTGTGGCCTAAGCCCGCATCGGCTTTTGCTTTCGCGGGTTTGAAACAACGGAGTGAGCATGGAAAGAGCTGAAAAGCGCGAAGTCGTATCTGCGCTTAGCGATGTCTTCGCCAATACCGGCGTGGTCGTCGTGGCTCACTACGCGGGTCTTTCGGTGTCCGAAATGACCAAGCTGCGCAGCGACATGAGAGAAGCTGGCGGCCAGGTCAAGGTGGCGAAGAACAGGCTCGTTAAGCTCGCGCTGGATGGAACCGACGCCCAGGGGATTTCGGATCTCATGGCGGGGCCGACCTGCCTCGCTTATTCCGACGACCCCATCGCGGCGCCGAAGGTGGCCGTCAAGTTCGCCAAGGGGAACGAGAAGTTCGTGATCCTCGGCGGCACGATGGGCGCCACGGTTCTCGACGCCAAGGGGGTGAGCTCGCTAGCCGACTTGCCTTCGCTCGATGAACTGCGTGGAAAGCTGGTTGGTCTGCTTCAGGCACCGGCGGGCAAGATTGCCCGCACGGTCAGTGCACCGGCCGCTCAGCTCGCGCGGGTCTTCGGCGCATATGGCGCGAAGGACGCAGCGTAGGCCTTTGACGACTTACATCGAAACACAAGAGTTGAACGTACGAGGATAACGAAATGGCAGATCTTCAGAAGATTGCAGACGATCTTTCGGGCCTGACGGTGCTCGAAGCGGCCGAACTGGCCAAGATTCTCGAGGAGAAATGGGGCGTTTCCGCCGCAGCTCCCGTTGCCGTCGCGGCTGTCGCCGGCGGTGCCGGTGGGGATGCCGCCGCGGCCGAGGAGAAGACGGAATTCGACGTCATTCTGACCGGCGCCGGCGACAAGAAAATCAACGTCATCAAGGAAGTGCGCGCGATCACGAGCCTCGGCCTGAAAGAGGCCAAGGACTTGGTCGAAGGTGCGCCGAAGCCCGTCAAGGAAGGCGTTGACAAGGAAGAAGCCGAGAAGATCAAGAAGCAGCTTGAGGACGCCGGCGCGTCTGTCGAGCTCAAGTAGACTTGAGTTAAAAGCTTGGGTTGAAGAATTCCCGGGCCGATCCCATATGATGGGGTCGGCCCGGGCTTCCAACCCATCAACATGTGTATGACGTGACGGTTCCCCTGAGTTTCCGCCAAGGCGGGGACTTAGGAGAGCGGTCGCGACGAGCTTTGAGAGGACCACATGGCGCAAACGAACGGTCACAAGCGATATCGGAAATTTTTTGGTCACATCACCGAAGTGGCCGAGATGCCGAACCTCATCGAGGTTCAGAAGCAGTCTTACGATCAATTCCTCATGGTGGAGGAGCCGGAAGGCGGTCGCGGGGACGAGGGGCTTCAATCCGTATTTCGCTCTGTGTTTCCGATCAAGGATTTCGGCGAGCGGGCTCAGCTCGAGTTCGTGCGCTACGCGTTCGAAGCGCCCAAATACGACGTGGACGAGTGCCAGCAGCGGGACATGACCTTCGCCGCGCCGCTGAAGGTCACGCTGCGCCTCATCGTGTTCGATGTGAACGAGGAGACCGGCGCGCGTTCCGTCAAGGACATCAAGGAGCAGGACGTCTATATGGGCGACATGCCGCTGATGACCTCGAACGGCACGTTCGTCATCAACGGCACCGAGCGCGTGATCGTCTCGCAGATGCACCGTTCGCCGGGCGTGTTCTTCGACCATGACCGCGGCAAGACCCATTCGTCGGGCAAGCTGCTGTTCGCCGCGCGCATCATTCCCTATCGCGGGTCCTGGCTCGACTTCGAGTTCGATGCCAAGGATATCGTCTATGTCCGCATCGACCGTCGCCGCAAGCTGCCGGTGACGACGCTGCTTTATGCGCTCGGTCTCGACGACGAAGAGATTCTTTCGACGTTTTACGATCGGATTACGCTCAAGGCCGCCAAGGATGGCTGGAAGATGCCGTTCAACGCCGACGGGATGCGCGGCATCAAGCCGGCGACGGACCTGATCGACGCCAAGACGGGCAAGGTCGCGATCGAGGCGGGCCGCAAGATCACGGCGCGGCTGGCCCGGAAGCTCTCCGAGGAAGGCTTGAAGGAGCTCCTCGTGAAGGACGAGGACCTCTACGGCCGCTACCTCGCCGAGGACATCGTCAACCTGGAGTCGGGCGAGATCTACGGCGAGGCCGGCGAGGAGATCGAGGAGAAGCTGCTCGAGACGCTGAAGGGGCTCAATCTCAAGGAGATTCCGATCCTCGACATCGACCACGTGAATGTCGGTGCGTTCATCCGCAACACGCTCGCGGTCGACAAGAACTCGAACACGGACGAGGCGCTGCTCGACATCTACCGGGTGATGCGTCCGGGCGAGCCGCCGACGCCGGAAGCGGCGCAGAACCTGTTCAACGGGATCTTCTTCGACTCGGAGCGCTACGATCTGTCGTCGGTCGGCCGCGTGAAGATGAACATGCGCCTCGATCTCGATGCGCCGGACACCATGCGCACGCTGCGCAAGGAGGACATCCTCGCGGTCATCAAGACGCTGGTCGACTTGCGCGACGGCAAGGGCGAGATCGACGATATCGATCACCTCGGCAACCGGCGTGTGCGCTCGGTCGGCGAGTTGATGGAGAACCAGTACCGGGTCGGTCTGCTGCGCATGGAGCGCGCCATCAAGGAGCGCATGAGCTCTGTCGACATCGACACGGTGATGCCGCAGGACCTCATCAACGCGAAGCCGGCTGCGGCGGCCGTGCGCGAGTTCTTCGGATCCTCGCAGCTGTCGCAGTTCATGGACCAGACCAACCCGCTGTCGGAGATCACCCATAAGCGGCGTCTGTCGGCGCTTGGCCCGGGCGGCCTCACCCGCGAGCGCGCGGGCTTCGAGGTGCGCGACGTGCACCCCACCCATTATGGCCGCATCTGCCCGATCGAGACACCGGAAGGTCCGAATATCGGTCTGATCAATTCGCTCGCCACGTTCGCGCGGGTGAACAAGTACGGCTTCATCGAGAGCCCGTATCGCCGCGTGGTGAAGAGCAAGGTGACGGACGAGGTGGTTTATCTCTCCGCCATGGAAGAGGCGCGCTATATCATCGCGCAGGCCAATGCCGAGCTGAAGCCCGACGGCAGCTTCGTCGAGGACTTGGTGGTTTGCCGCCATGCCGGCGACGTGGAACTGTACCCGCAGGACCGGGTCGACCTCATCGACGTGTCGCCCAAGCAGCTCGTGTCGGTCGCCGCGGCGCTCATTCCGTTCCTGGAGAACGACGACGCCAACCGCGCGCTGATGGGCTCGAACATGCAACGCCAGGCGGTGCCCTTGCTGATGGCGGAAGCCCCGCTGGTGGGCACGGGCATGGAATCCGTCGTCGCGCGCGACTCGGGTGCGGCGATCAGCGCCCGCCGGACCGGTGTGGTCGATCAGGTCGACGCGACCCGTATCGTCATCCGCGCGACGGAGGAGACCGATCCGTCGAAGTCCGGCGTCGACATCTACAATCTGCGCAAGTTCCAGCGCTCGAACCAGAACACCTGCATCAACCAGCGTCCGCTGGTGCGTGTGGGCGATGCCATCCAGGCCGGCGAGATCATCGCCGACGGTCCCTCGACCGATCTGGGCGAGCTGGCCCTCGGCAAGAACGTGCTCGTCGCCTTCATGCCGTGGATGGGCTACAACTTCGAGGACTCCATCCTCATCTCCGAGCGCGTGGTCCGCGACGACGTGTTCACCTCGATCCATATCGAGGAATTCGAGGTCATGGCCCGCGACACCAAGCTCGGCCCGGAGGAGATCACGCGCGATATTCCGAACGTCTCCGAAGAGGCTCTGAAGAATCTCGACGAGGCGGGCATCGTCTATATCGGCGCCGAAGTGCAGCCGGGCGACATCCTGGTCGGCAAGATCACGCCGAAGGGCGAGAGCCCCATGACACCGGAAGAGAAGCTGCTGCGCGCCATCTTCGGCGAGAAGGCGTCCGACGTACGCGACACCTCGCTGAAGCTGCCGCCGGGCGTGCCGGGAACGGTTGTCGAGGTGCGCGTGTTCAATCGTCACGGCATCGAGAAGGACGAGCGCGCCATGGCGATCGAGCGCGAGGAGATCGAGCGTCTCGCCAAGGACCGGGACGACGAAATGGCGATCCTGGACCGCAACGTGTTCGCGCGGCTGCGCGACGTTCTGCTGCACAAGATCGTCGCCAAGGGTCCCAAGGCGGTCAAGAAGGACGCCAAGATCACCGAGGTCATGCTCGACGAGCTCCCCCGCAGCCAGTGGTGGGAAATCGCGCTCAAGAACGAAAAGGCGATGAGCGAAGTCGAGGCTATCGGCCGCCAGTACGACGAGGCCAAGAAGCGCCTCGAGCAGCGCTTCGTGGACAAGGTCGACAAGCTGCAGCGCGGCGACGAGCTGCCGCCTGGCGTCATGAAGATGGTCAAGGTCTTCGTGGCCGTGAAGCGTAAGATTCAGCCCGGCGACAAGATGGCGGGCCGTCACGGCAACAAGGGTGTGATCTCTCAGATCGTTCCGGTCGAGGACATGCCGTATCTCGAAGACGGCACGGCGGTCGATATCGTGCTCAACCCGCTCGGCGTGCCGAGCCGCATGAATGTCGGTCAGATCCTCGAGACCCATCTCGGCTGGGCGTGCCGCGGTCTTGGTAAGAAGATCGGCGAGGCCTTGGAGGAATATTACGAGTCCAACAAGCCCAAGCCGCTGAAGGACATGCTCAAGACCATCTACGGTGCCGACAAGGCCGTCGCGGCACTGGCCGACGATCAGCTGATCGATGTCGGCAAGGCTCTGCAGCCGGGCGTTCCGGTGGCGACGCCCGTTTTCGACGGCGCGCATGAGACCGATGTGTCCGACCTGCTGGAAATGGCGGGTTACGACCCGTCGGGTCAGGTCACGCTTTACGACGGCCGCTCGGGCGAGCCGTTCGAGCGCAAGGTGACGGTGGGCTACATCTATATGCTGAAGCTGCATCACCTGGTGGACGACAAGATCCACGCCCGTTCGATCGGCCCGTACAGCCTTGTGACCCAGCAGCCGCTGGGCGGTAAGGCGCAGTTCGGCGGTCAGCGCTTCGGTGAAATGGAGGTGTGGGCGCTCGAGGCTTACGGCGCCGCGTACACGCTCCAGGAAATGCTCACCGTGAAATCGGACGACGTTGCGGGCCGGACCAAGGTCTACGAGGCGATCGTCCGGGGTGACGACACGTTCGAGGCGGGTATCCCCGAGTCGTTCAACGTGCTCGTCAAGGAAATGCGTGCATTGGGACTGAATGTCGAACTGGTGCAACCGAAGCCGGACGAGGTGCAGCCGAACGCCATGCAGCTGCCCAAGCCGGCGGCGGAATAAGCGTCTGGCGCGGACGCTTCGACACACACCCGTTTCGACTAACCGAAGGGCGGCGCCCCCGCCCATTTGGAGACAAGCAGAATGAACCAAGATCTCGCGAACCTGTTCAACCCGCAGACTCCGCAGCAGCACTTCGAACAGATCCAGATCGGTATTGCGAGCCCGGAAAAGATCCTGTCGTGGTCGTTCGGGGAGATCAAAAAGCCGGAGACGATCAACTACCGGACGTTCAAGCCTGAACGCGACGGACTGTTCTGCGCGCGTATCTTCGGGCCGGTGAAGGACTATGAGTGCTTGTGCGGCAAGTACAAGCGCATGAAGTACAAGGGCGTCATCTGCGAGAAGTGCGGCGTCGAGGTCACGCTGGCCAAGGTGCGCCGCGAGCGCATGGGCCATATCGAGCTCGCCGCGCCGGTCGCGCATATCTGGTTCTTGAAGTCCCTACCGTCCCGGATCGGCCTTCTGCTGGACATGACGCTGAAGGATCTGGAGCGGGTCCTGTATTTCGAGAACTACATCGTGCTGGAGCCGGGACTCACCTCGCTCAAGCCGCTGCAGCTTCTGTCCGAGGAAGAGTACATCCAGGCGCAGGACGATTTCGGCGAGGATTCCTTCACCGCCGGGATCGGCGCCGAGGCCATCCGCGAACTGCTCAAGGGACTCGATCTCGAGAAGATCGCCGCGGATCTGCGCGTGGAGATCGCCGAGGCGACGACCGAGCTCAAGCCCAAGAAGCTGGCCAAGCGTCTGAAGGTGGTCGAGGCCTTCATCCAGTCCGGGAACCGTCCCGAATGGATGATCCTCACCGTCGTGCCGGTCATTCCGCCGGAGTTGCGTCCGCTGGTGCCGCTGGATGGCGGCCGCTTTGCGACCTCGGACCTCAACGACCTGTACCGCCGCGTCATCAACCGTAACAACCGTCTGAAGCGGCTCATGGAGCTGCGCGCCCCGGACATCATCATCCGGAACGAAAAGCGCATGCTGCAGGAGGCGGTCGACGCGCTGTTCGACAATGGCCGCCGTGGCCGCGTCATCACCGGCGCCAACAAGCGTCCGCTGAAGTCGCTGGCCGATATGCTCAAAGGCAAGCAGGGCCGCTTCCGTCAGAACCTGCTCGGCAAGCGCGTGGACTACTCGGGCCGTTCGGTCATCGTGGTCGGTCCCGAGCTGAAGCTGCATCAATGCGGTCTGCCGAAGAAGATGGCGCTCGAGCTGTTCAAGCCGTTCATCTATTCGCGGCTGGACGCCAAGGGGCATGCTTCGACTGTCAAGCAGGCCAAGAAGCTGGTCGAGAAGGAGAAGCCGGAAGTCTGGGATATCCTCGACGAGGTCATCCGCGAGCACCCGGTCATGCTGAACCGCGCGCCGACGCTCCATCGGTTGGGCATTCAGGCGTTCGAGCCGGTGCTCATCGAGGGCAAGGCCATTCAGCTCCATCCGCTGGTCTGCGCGGCCTTCAACGCCGACTTCGACGGCGACCAGATGGCCGTTCACGTGCCGTTGTCGCTGGAAGCCCAGCTCGAAGCCCGTGTGCTGATGATGTCGACCAACAACATCCTGCACCCGGCCAACGGTTCGCCGATCATCGTGCCGTCTCAGGATATCGTGCTTGGCCTCTACTACCTGTCGCTGGTCATGGACAACGAGCCGGGCGAGGGGATGATCTTCGGCGACGTCGCCGAGATCCATCACGCGCTCGAAGCCGGCGCGGTGACCATGCATGCCAAGGTCAAGGGCCGCTACATTACCAAGGACGAGAACGGCAATTGGGTCGCCTATATCTACGACACGACCCCTGGCCGCATGCTGCTGGGCGAGCTGTTGCCGCGGCGTGCGGAGGTCAGCTTCGATCTGGTCAACCAGCTCCTGACCAAGAAGGCGATCTCGAAGATGATCGACGTGGTCTACCGCCACTGCGGTCAGAAGGAGACGGTGATCTTCTGCGACAAGATCATGGGTCTCGGGTTCCGCTACGCCTGCCGGGCCGGCATCTCGTTCGGCAAGGACGACATGGTGATCCCGGAGACCAAGGACGAGATCATCCACAAGACCACCGATCTCGTGCGCGAATAC
Source organism: Methyloceanibacter methanicus (assembly GCF_001723285.1). Taxonomy (GTDB): domain Bacteria; phylum Pseudomonadota; class Alphaproteobacteria; order Rhizobiales; family Methyloligellaceae; genus Methyloceanibacter; species Methyloceanibacter methanicus. The sequence continues at coordinate 279,317 of NZ_LPWG01000013.1, forward strand.
GAGCAGCAGTACAATGACGGTCTGATCACGCGCGGCGAGAAGTACAACAAGGTGGTCGACACCTGGACCGAGTGCACCGAGCTCGTCGCGAAGGAAATGATGAAGCGCATTTCCTCGGTGCAGATCGACGAGGAGACCGGCCGCGAGAAGCCGATCAACTCGATCTACATGATGTCCCATTCCGGTGCGCGTGGCAGCCCTGCGCAGATGAAGCAGCTCGCCGGTATGCGCGGTCTGATGACCAAGCCGTCGGGCGAGATCATCGAGACGCCGATCATCTCGAACTTCAAGGAAGGCCTGTCGGTGATGGAGTACTTCAACTCCACCCACGGCGCCCGTAAGGGTCTGGCCGACACCGCCTTGAAGACGGCCAACTCCGGCTACCTGACCCGCCGCCTCGTCGACGTGGCGCAGGACAGCATCGTCACCGAGGAGGATTGCGGCACCGACGGCGGTATCACCGTTCGCGCCATTCTTGATGCCGGTGAGGTCACGGTGTCGCTCGGCCAGCGCGTGCTGGGCCGTACGGCCGCCGATTCGGTCAAGAATCCGGCGACCGGCGACGTCATCGTCGAGGCGGGAGAGCTGATCGAGGAAGAGCATGTCGAGGCCATCGAGAATGCGCGGGTCCAAGAGATTCGTGTGCGCTCGGCGCTGACGTGCGAAACCCGTAACGGCATTTGCGGCAAATGCTACGGGCGCGACTTGGCCCGGGGCACGCCCGTCAATATGGGCGAGGCCGTGGGCGTCATCGCGGCGCAGTCGATCGGTGAGCCGGGGACCCAGCTCACCATGCGGACCTTCCATCTGGGCGGCGTGGCGAGCTCCAAGGTCGCCGATCAGTCCTCGCTGGAGTCCGCGTTCGAAGGCACGGTGAAGATCAAGCAGCGCAACGTCGTCGAGGACTCGCAAGGCCGGCACATGGTCATGACCCGGAACACGGCCATCGTGATCCTGGACGAGGACGGCAACGAGCTGGCCACGCACCGGCTGCCTTACGGTACGCATCTGCGGGTGGACGACGGCGACAAGGTCAAGCGCGGCGATCGTCTCGCCGAGTGGGACCCCTATACCCGTCCGGTGCTCACCGAGATCGAAGGTACGGTCGAGTTCGAAGATCTCGTCGAAGGTGTCTCCGTTTCGGAGCAGCGTGACGAATCGACGGGCATCACCAACAGCGTGATCATCGACTGGCGTGCCTCGCCGCGTGGCGCCGATCTCCGTCCGGCCATGGCCATCAAGGACAAGACGGGCGAGATCGGTAAGCTGTCGCGCGGCGGCGAAGCCCGTTATCTGCTTCCGGTGGACGCGGTCTTGTCCGTGGAACCCGGCAGCGAGGTGAAGGCGGGCGATGTGCTGGCGCGTATCCCGATGGAGAGCGCCAAGACCCGCGACATCACGGGCGGTCTGCCGCGCGTCGCCGAACTGTTCGAGGCGCGTCGTCCCAAGGATCACGCCATTATCGCGGAGATCTCGGGCATCGTGCAGCTCGGCCGCGATTACAAGAACAAGCGGCGGATCAGCATCGTTCCGGACGAGGAGGGCGCGGAGCCCGTCGAGTTCCTGATTCCGAAGGGCCGGCATCTGACAGTGCAAGAGGGCGACCGGATCGAGAAGGGCGAGTACCTTCTCGACGGGCACCCGGCGCCGCACGATATCCTGGCCATCAAGGGCGTCGAGGAACTGGCCAACTATCTCGTCAACGAGATCCAGGAGGTCTATCGGCTCCAGGGCGTGACGATCAACGACAAGCATATCGAAGTGATCGTCAGCCAGATGCTCAAGAAGATCGAGATCGACGATCCGGGCGACACCGAGTTCCTGAAGGGCGAACAAGTGGACCGTATCGACTTCGAAGACGCCAATGCGGCCGCGGAAGCCGCCGGCGGCAAGAAGGCGGAAGGTCAGCACGTCCTGCTCGGTATCACGAAGGCGAGCCTCCAGACCCGGTCCTTCATTTCGGCGGCCTCGTTCCAGGAGACCACGCGCGTCCTCACCGACGCCGCGGTCAACGGAAAGAAGGATGCGCTCGAAGGGCTCAAGGAGAACGTCATCGTGGGCCGGCTCATCCCGGCCGGTACGGGCGGCATGCTGGCGCGGCTCAACCGTATCGCTACCCATCGTGACGAGCTGATTCTGGAAGAGCGCCAGCGTTCGGCCCAGGAGGCGATCGAGCAGGCCGGAGAGGCGGTCCCGGAAGAGGCGGAGAGCGCCGAAGCGGTGCCGGAAGACACCGGGGATGGCGCTTCGGCTTAGGCCGTATCCGGAGATATTGGGGGCCAAGCGGCAAAACCGTCAAAAAACGGCGCTTGGCCCCTGAATTCGGGCACTTGAGCCCTTGACGTTGCGAGAAATGGCCTGATACAACGCGGCCACTTAGCGGCAGGCGGTAGCCCACCGAAAGGTTGCCCATTAGGAGATAATACCTAGCGGGCGCGGGTTAGACGCTGCCGGACTAACCGGGATCAGATCGGGGTCATGATCTTGGGGGCTATCCCTCAAGGTCCTCTGTTTTTGGCGCTGAAGGACGCGAGGGACGACTCGCAGCTTCAGCTCTTGTGTTTTGGGCGCTCTCGCCCAGCTGGTTTGGGCGTTGTCGCCCATGGGTGAACGAGGCGATTTCGCCTTCAGAACGATTGGACGCTAAGGCTGCCATGCCAACGATTCAGCAATTGATCCGGAAGCCGCGCAAGGCTCCGGTGAAACGCAACAAAGTGCCGGCCATGCAGGCCTGCCCGCAGAAGCGTGGGGTTTGTACCCGCGTGTACACCACGACGCCGAAGAAGCCGAACTCGGCGCTTCGGAAGGTCGCGCGCGTGCGCCTGACGAACCAGCAGGAAGTGACGAGCTACATTCCTGGCGAGGGTCATAATCTTCAGGAGCACTCGGTGGTGATGATCCGCGGCGGCCGTGTGAAGGATCTTCCCGGCGTGCGCTACCACATCATTCGCGGCGTGCTCGACACGCAAGGCGTCGGCGCCCGCCGTCAGCGGCGCTCGAAATACGGAGCCAAGCGGCCCAAGTAGTGGGGCGCTTTTCTGGTTTTTAAGGAACGGATTGAAGCGATATGTCCAGGCGGCACAAAGCTGATAAGCGGGAGATCATCCCCGATCCCAAATTTGGGGATCAGGTGCTCACCAAGTTCATGAACTCCATCATGCTTGACGGCAAGAAATCGGCCGCCGAGCGGATCGTTTATGGCGCGCTCGACCAGATGGAAGACAAGGTCAAGCAGAACCCGATCGAGCTGTTCCATCAGGCGCTGCAGAACGTCATGCCGGCGATCGAGGTGCGTTCGCGCCGTGTGGGTGGCGCGACCTATCAGGTGCCCGTCGAGGTCCGTGTCGACCGCCGTCAGGCCCTGGCCATTCGCTGGATTATTTCCGCCGCGCGCGGGCGCAACGAGAACACGATGGTCGAGCGGCTGTCGGGTGAGCTTCTCGATGCCGTCAACAATCGCGGTTCGGCCGTGAAGAAGCGCGAGGACACGCACCGGATGGCGGAAGCCAACCGGGCCTTCTCGCACTATCGCTGGTAACCGTCTCAAGGAACTCGAACGATGCCTCGCCAGACGCCCCTCAAGGATTACCGCAACATCGGTATCATGGCGCATATCGATGCCGGCAAGACCACCACGACCGAGCGCGTGCTCTACTACACGGGTAAGAGCCACAAGATCGGCGAAGTCCACGATGGCGCGGCCACCATGGACTGGATGGAGCAGGAGCAGGAGCGCGGTATCACCATTACGTCGGCGGCGACGACGGCGTTTTGGAACGACAAGCGCATCAACATCATCGACACGCCCGGTCACGTGGACTTCACGATCGAGGTGGAGCGCTCCTTGCGCGTGCTCGACGGCGCCGTTGCGCTGCTCGATGCCAACCAGGGTGTGGAGCCGCAGACCGAGACCGTGTGGCGTCAGGCCGACAAGTACCGCGTCCCGCGCATGATCTTCGTCAATAAGATGGACAAGATCGGCGCCGACTTCTTCATGTCGCTCGAGACGATCAAGCAGCGCCTCGGCGCCAACCCGATCGTGCTCCAGCTGCCGATCGGCGCGGAGTCCGATTTCGCGGGCATCGTCGACCTCGTGCGCATGAAGGCGGTGGTCTGGGACGACGAGTCGCTTGGCGCATCGTTCCACGACGAGGATATTCCGGCCGACCTGCAGAAGAAGGCCGAAGAATACCGCGACGCTCTGGTGGAGCAGGCGGTCGAGCTCGACGAGGAGGCCATGGAGGCTTATCTCGAAGGCAAGGAGATCCCCGAGGAGAAGCTGAAGGAGCTGATCCGCAAGGGAACCTGTAACCTCGACTTCGTGCCGGTGATGTGCGGCTCGGCGTTTAAGAACAAGGGCGTGCAGCCGCTTCTCGATGCCGTGGTCGACTATCTTCCCTCGCCGATCGACGTGCCGGCCATCAAGGCCATCGACGTGAAGACCGAAGAAGAGGTCGATCGTCCGGCGTCGGACGATGCGCCGCTGTCGATGCTGGCCTTCAAGATCATGAACGATCCGTTCGTCGGCTCGCTGACCTTCTGCCGCATCTATTCGGGCAAGGTCGAGTCGGGCCAGACCCTGGCCAACACGGTGAAGGACAAGAAAGAGCGTATCGGCCGTATGCTGCTGATGCACTCCAATCACCGCGAAGACATCAAGGAAGCCTATGCGGGCGACATTGTCGCCATTGCGGGCCTCAAGGACGTCACCACTGGTGACACGCTCTGCGATCCCAGCAAGCCCGTGATCCTGGAGCGCATGGAATTCCCCGATCCCGTTATCGAGGTCGCGGTGGAGCCCAAGACCAAGAGCGACCAGGAGAAGCTGGGTGTTGCTCTGAACCGTCTGGCTCAGGAGGATCCGTCCTTCCGCGTGACGGTCGACCACGAATCCGGTCAGACCATCATCAAGGGCATGGGCGAGCTTCACCTCGACATCATCGTCGATCGCATGAAGCGCGAGTTCAAGGTCGAGGCGAATGTGGGTGCGCCGCAGGTGGCGTATCGCGAGACGATCACGAAGCCGGCCAGTGTCGACTACACCCACAAGAAGCAGACTGGTGGCTCTGGCCAGTTCGCCCGCGTCAAGATGGAGATCGAGCCGGCCGAGGCTGGCGAAGGTTTCATTTTCGAGAACAAGGTTGTCGGCGGTAACGTGCCCAAGGAGTTCATCCCGGGCGTCGAGAAGGGCGTTCAGAGCGTCATCGCGGCGGGTGTTCTCGCGGGCTTCCCGATCCTTGATGTAAAGTGCACGTTGGTTGACGGTGCATCGCACGACGTTGACTCGTCCGTCATGGCGTTCGAGATTGCATCCCGTGCGGCCTTCCGCGAAGCGGCCCTGAAAGCCGCGCCGAAACTGCTTGAGCCGATGATGAAGGTTGAAGTGGTGACGCCGGAAGAATATGTGGGCGGTATCATTGGCGATCTTACCAGCCGCCGCGGTCAGGTCCGGGGCCAAGAGGCCCGGGGCAACGCGACGGTGATCAATGCCATGGTCCCGCTAGCCAACATGTTTGGTTACGTGAACACGCTGCGCTCCATGAGCCAGGGGCGGGCGCAATTCACGATGCAGTTCGACAGCTACGCGCAGGTTCCGCAGGCGGTGGCTGAAGAAGTGCAGGCAAAGTTCGCCTAAGCGATTGGGCGTTTGAGTTTTTATCTTCTGGTGAGAGGAATGGAGAGCCACAATGGCTAAAGAGAAATTCGACCGGTCAAAGCCGCATTGCAACATCGGTACGATTGGTCACGTCGATCACGGCAAAACGACCCTGACCGCTGCCATCACCAAGACATTGGCTGAGACCGGCGGCGCGACGTTCACCGCCTATGATGAGATCGATAAGGCGCCTGAAGAGAAGGCGCGCGGTATCACGATCTCCACGGCGCATGTGGAGTACGAGACCGAGAACCGTCACTACGCGCACGTCGACTGTCCTGGCCACGCCGACTACGTGAAGAACATGATCACGGGTGCGGCGCAGATGGACGGCGCCATTCTGGTGGTGTCCGCCGCCGACGGCCCCATGCCCCAGACCCGCGAGCACATCCTGCTTGCCCGTCAGGTCGGCGTGCCGGCGCTGGTGGTGTTCCTGAACAAGGTCGACCAGGTCGACGATGAGGAGCTTCTGGACCTCGTCGAGCTCGAAGTTCGCGAGCTCCTGTCCAAGTACGAGTTCCCGGGCGACGACATCCCGATCATCAAGGGTTCCGCCCTTGCCGCGATCGAGGACTCCAATCCGGAGATCGGCCAGAAGGCCATCATGGAGCTGATGAAGGCCGTGGACGAGTACATCCCGCAGCCGGAGCGGCCGAAGGACCAGCCATTCCTGATGCCGATCGAAGACGTGTTCTCGATCTCGGGCCGCGGTACCGTGGTGACCGGCCGTATCGAGCGTGGCGTCGTCAAGGTTGGCGAGGAAGTCGAGATCGTCGGTATCAAGCCGACCTCCAAGACGACCGTGACCGGCGTTGAGATGTTCCGCAAGCTGCTCGATCAGGGCGAGGCGGGCGACAACGTGGGCTGCCTGCTCCGTGGCGTTGATCGCGAAGGTGTCGAGCGTGGTCAGGTTCTGGCCAAGCCGGGTTCGGTGACGCCGCACACGAAGTTCAAGGCCGAGGCTTACATTCTCACGAAGGAAGAGGGTGGCCGCCACACGCCGTTCTTCGGCAACTACCGTCCGCAGTTCTACTTCCGCACCACCGACGTGACCGGTGTGGTCGAGCTGCCGGAAGGCACCGAGATGGTGATGCCGGGCGACAATATCGCCATGACCGTTGAGCTGATCGTGCCGATCGCCATGGAAGAGAAGCTCCGCTTCGCTATCCGTGAAGGTGGCCGCACCGTCGGCGCCGGCGTGGTGTCGTCGATCATCGAGTAAAGGGAATTGAGAAGTGCGCCGCTCCGTTTTGGGGCGGCGCGCTTTTCTAACTTGAGGCCGTCGAGATGCAGAGCCAGAACATAAGAATTAGGCTGAAAGCCTTCGACCATCGCATTCTCGATGCGTCGACCAAGGAAATCGTCAACACGGCGAAGCGCACCGGTGCGGAAGTCCGCGGGCCCATCCCGCTGCCGACCCGTATCGAGAAGTTCACCGTGAACCGCTCTCCGCATATCGACAAGAAGAGCCGGGAGCAGTTCGAGATGCGGACGCATAAGCGGCTGCTCGACATTGTCGATCCCACGCCGCAGACGGTCGATGCTCTCATGAAACTCGATCTCGCCGCCGGCGTGGATGTCGAGATCAAGCTTTAACCGGCTGCTGGACGAGGCAAGGAACAAGTTCGATGCGATCAGGTGTTATCGCGCAAAAGGTCGGCATGACCAGAATCTTCACCGATGCCGGGGAGCACATCCCCGTTACGGTGCTGCGTCTGGAGAATTGCCAGGTCGTCGGTCAAAGGACCGCTGAGAAGAACGGCTACACGGCCCTTCAGCTCGGTGCCGGCCGTGCCAAAGTGAAGCGTTTGACGCGCGCGGAGCGCGGCGGCTTCGCCGTGGCCAATGTGGAGCCCAAGCGGAAGGTCGCGGAATTCCGCGTCAGCCCCGAGAACTTGATCGACGTGGGCGCGGAGATCACGGCCGACCACTTCGTCGAGGGCCAGTTCGTCGATGCCTCCGGCACGTCGATCGGTAAAGGCTTCGCGGGCGGCATGAAGCGGCACGGGTTCGGCGGTCTGCGGGCCAGCCACGGCGTGTCGATCAACCACAGAAGCCACGGCTCCACCGGTCAGTGCCAGGAGCCCGGCAAGGTGTTCAAGGGCAAGAAGATGGCCGGTCACATGGGTGACGTCAGCGTCACGACGCAGAATCTGCGCGTGGTCAAGACGGACCCCGAGCGCGGGCTCATCATGATCCGTGGCGCCGTTCCCGGCTCCAAGGGCGGTTGGGTTCTCCTGCGCGATGCGGTCAAGCGGGCGCTGCCCGAGGGTGCGCCGGTCCCCGGCGCGTTCCGCAAGAGCGGCGAAGATGTAGCGCCGGCCAAGGCGCCTGCGGCCGAGGCTTCCGCCGAGGCCGGGCAGGCCCAGGCGGCAGAGGGCGGAGAGAACGCGTAATGAAAGCGGATGTGACAACGCTCGACGCCAAGAAGGCGGGAACCGTGGATCTGTCCGAAGACGTCTTCGGACTGGAGCCGCGCGCCGACTTGCTGCACCGCATGGTGCGCTACCAGCTGGCCAAGCGCCGCGCCGGTACGGTTGCGACGAAGGACCGTTCGGAGATCACCGCGACGACCGCGAAGATGTTCCGGCAGAAGGGCACCGGCCGTGCCCGTCACGGCAGCGCCAAGCCCGGTGTGTTCCGTGGCGGCGGCAAGGCCTTCGGTCCGAAGCCGCGCAGCTTCGCTTTCGATCTGCCGAAGAAGGTCCGTGCGCTCGCGCTGAAGCATGCGCTGTCGTCCAAGGCGAAGGCCGAGGAGCTCATCGTGATCGACTCCTGCGATGTGAAGGACGCCAAGACGAAGGCGCTGAAGACGCAGTTCGACAAGCTGGGCTTTGGCTCCGCGCTGATCGTGGACGGCGCCGAGGTGCAGACGAATTTCGCGCTCGCCGCGCGCAACATCCCGCATGTGGATGTGCTGCCGGTTCAGGGCATCAACGTTTACGACATCTTGCGGCATGAGAAGCTCGTGCTGACCAAGGCCGCGCTCGAGGCGCTGGAGGCTCGGTTCAAATGAGTGCGCTTCAAGCCTATGACGTGATTTTGGCGCCAGTCATCACCGAGAAATCGAGTGAGGCGTCCGAAGCCAATCAGGTGGTGTTCAAGGTTCGCCTCGACGCGACGAAGCCGCAGATCAAAGCCGCGGTCGAGAAGCTGTTCGGCGTCAAGGTCTTGGCCGTGAACACGCTGACCCGCAAGGGGAAGACCAAGTTCTTCCGGGGCATCAAGGGCACCCAGAAGGATACGAAGAAGGCCGTCGTCAAGCTCGCCGAAGGCGACAAGATCGACGTGACGACAGGGATCTAGCGCGATGGCGTTGAAGACATTCAAACCGACCACGCCGAGCCAGCGTCAGCTGGTGCTCGTGGACCGCAGCCATCTGTGGAAGGGCAAGCCCGTCAAGCCGCTCACGGAGGGGTTGACCAAGTCGGGCGGGCGCAACAACACCGGCCGCGTGTCGATCTGGCACCGTGGCGGCGGTCACAAGCGGACCTATCGTCTGGTCGATTTCAAGCGGACCAAGCGCGGCGTGCCGGCGACCGTCGAGCGGCTGGAATACGATCCGAACCGCACGGCCTTCATCGCGCTGGTCAAGTACGAGGACGGTGAGCTGTCCTACATCCTCGCGCCGCAGCGTCTTGCGCCGGGCGACACGGTCGTCGCCGACGAGAAGGTCGACGTGAAGCCGGGCAACGCGATGCCGCTTGCCAACATGCCGATCGGCACCATCGTCCACAATGTGGAGATGAAGCAGGGCAAGGGCGGGCAGATCGCGCGCGCCGCGGGCGCCTATGTGCAGCTCGTCGGCCGCGACTCGGGCTACGCGATCCTGCGTCTGAATTCCGGCGAGACGCGTATGGTTCCGGCGGCCTGCATGGCCACGGTCGGGGCCGTCTCCAATCCGGACAACTCCAATGTGTCGTTGTCCAAGGCCGGCCGCACCCGCTGGAAGGGCCGCAAGCCCGTCGTGCGGGGCGTGGCCATGAACCCGATCGATCATCCGCATGGCGGTGGCGAGGGGCGGACGTCCGGTGGCCGGCATCCGGTCACACCTTGGGGCAAGTCCACCAAGGGCAAGCGGACGCGCACCAACAAGGCGAGCGACAAGTACATCCTGCGCAGCCGCCATCTGAAGAAGAAGAAGGGATAAGACGTGGCACGTTCGATTTGGAAAGGCCCGTTCGTCGACGGCTATCTCTTGAAGAAGGCGGAGAAGGCGCGCGAGAGCGGCTCCAACGCCATTATCAAGATGTGGTCGCGCCGCTCCACCATCCTCCCGCAATTCGTGGGACTGACATTTGGTGTCCACAACGGACAGAAGCACATTCCGGTGCTCGTGACCGAGGACATGGTGGGTCACAAGTTCGGCGAGTTCTCGCCGACGCGGACCTATCACGGCCATGCCGCCGACCGTAAAGCGAAGAAGGGCAAGTAGTCATGGGCAAGCCGCACAGAGAGCGCACGCTCAAAGACAACGAGGCGAAGGCCGTCACGCGGCTCATTCGCGTGAGCCCGCAAAAGCTGAACCTGCTTGCTCAGCTCATTCGCGGCAAGAAGGTCGATCGCGCGCTCGCCGATCTCGCCTTCTCGCGCAAACGAGTCGCCAAGGACGTCAAGAAGACCTTGGAGTCGGCGATCGCGAACGCTGAGAACAATCACGACCTCGACGTGGACGCGTTGGTCGTGTCGGAAGCCTATGTCGGCAAGAACATCGTGATGAAGCGCATTCAGGCGCGCGCACGTGGCCGGGCTGCGCGGATCATGAAACCGTTTTCGCAGATGACCGTGGTCGTGCGTCAAGTTGAGGAGCCTGCTTGATGGGACAGAAAGTCAACCCGATCGGGCTTAGGCTCGGTGTCAACCGCACTTGGGATTCGCGCTGGTTCGCCTCGCGTGGCGAGTACGCGGACCTGCTGCACGAAGATCTCAAGATGCGCGAGCACATTCTGAAGACGCGCAAGCAGGCCGGTATCTCCAAGGTCGTTGTGGAGCGTCCGCACAAGAAGTGCCGCGTCACGGTCTATACCGCCCGTCCGGGCATCCTGATCGGCAAGAAGGGCTCCGATATCGAGCTTCTCCGCAGGGAGCTCGCGACGATGACGGACTCCGACGTGCATCTGAACATCGTCGAGGTGCGCAAGCCCGAGATCGATGCGACGCTGGTGGCCGAGGGTATCGCGCAGCAGCTCGAGCGCCGCGTGGCGTTCCGCCGGGCCATGAAGCGGGCGGTGCAGTCCGCGACGCGCATGGGTGCGCTGGGTATCCGGATCAATTGCTCGGGCCGGCTTGGCGGCGCGGAAATCGCGCGCATGGAGTGGTATCGCGAGGGCCGCGTGCCGCTGCACACGCTGCGGGCCAATATCGACTACGGCACGGCGCTCGGGCGCACGGCCTACGGGATCATCGGCATCAAGGTTTGGATCTTCAAGGGCGAGATCATGGAGCACGACCCCATGGCCCAGGAGACCAAGGCTCTTGAGGCCCAAGAGGGCGGACGTTCCGGTGGCCGGCGCGATTCCGCACGGGCGCAGGGCTAAGGGCAGGACTTAAGAATTATGCTGCAACCGAAACGCACAAAGTTCCGCAAGATGCACAAGGGTCGCATCAAAGGTGCGGCCAAGGGCGGTTCTGCGCTCAACTTCGGGACCTTCGGGCTGAAGGCGCAGGAGCCGCGCCGCGTCACCGCCAGACAGATCGAAGCGGCGCGCCGTGCCATGACGCGTCAGATGAAGCGTGCGGGCCGTGTGTGGATCCGCATCTTCCCGGACGTGCCGGTTTCGAAGAAACCGACCGAAGTCCGCATGGGTAAGGGTAAGGGTACGCCCGAGTTTTGGGCGGCCAAGGTCAAGCCGGGCCGCATCATGTTCGAGATCGACGGCGTGGGCGAGCCGGTGGCCCGCGAGGCGCTGCGGCTCGCCGCGGCGAAGCTGCCGATCAAGACGCGTGTTGTCGCGCGCATCGAGGGCTAGGCGATGAAAGCGAGCCAAGTAAACGATATGACGATCGATCAGCTCAATGACGAGTTGGTCAAGTTGAAGAAGGAGCAGTTCAACCTGCGCTTCCAGGCCGCTTCCGGGCAGCTTGAGAACACGGCGCGGGTTCGGCAGGTGCGCCGCGACATCGCACGCGTGAAAACGATCGCGCGCGTCAAGAGCGCCGCAGCGAAGGCTTAAAGGTAGGAACGATGCCGAAACGCGTTTTGATTGGGACCGTGGTGAGCGACAAGAACGACAAGACCGTCGTGGTCAAGGTCGAGCGCCGCTTCACGCATCCTCTGTTTCACAAGGTGGTTCGCCGCTCCAAGAACTACCACGCCCACGACGAGAACAACGAGTTCAAGGTCGGCGAGAAGGTGTGGATCGAGGAGTGCGCTCCGATCTCGAAGCAAAAATGTTGGGTGGTTTTGCCGCGCGAGCAGGCGGCCAGCTAAGGCGACTAACGAAGGGCCTCGATGAAGGCCTGAATAAGGCGAATGCCATGATTCAGATGCAGACCAATCTCGATGTCGCCGACAACTCCGGTGCGAAGCGCGTGCAGTGCATCAAGGTGCTGGGCGGCTCGAAGCGGAAATACGCCTCGATCGGGGACACGATCGTGGTCAGCGTCAAGGAAGCGATTCCGCGCGGCCGCGTGAAGAAGGGTCAGGTCATGAAGGCCGTGATCGTGCGCACCGCCACGGGCGTGCGCCGTCAGGACGGTTCGCTGATCCGTTTCGACCGCAATGCCGCGGTTTTGGTGAATGCGCAGGGCGAGCCGGTGGGTACGCGCATCTTCGGCCCGGTCACGCGCGAGTTGCGGGCGAAGAAGCACATGAAGATCGTTTCGCTCGCACCGGAGGTGCTGTGATTATGGCTGGCTTGAAGATCAAGAAGGGCGACCACGTGGTGGTGCTCACGGGCAAGGACAAGGGCAAGCGCGGTGAAGTGCTGAAGGTCCTGCCGGCCGAGGACCGTGCCGTGGTGCAGGGTGTGGCGCAGGTGCGCCGTCACCAGCGCCAGACGGCGTCGCAGGAGGGGGGCATCATCACCAAGGAAGCCCGATCCATATTTCCAATCTCGCGCTTGAGGACCCCAAGGACGGGGAACCCACGCCGCGTCGGCTACAAATTCTTGAAGGACGGACGCAAGGTGCGTTTTGCCAAGCGTTCGGGCGAGGTCATCGATGGCTGAGCAGGTATACACACCGCGGCTGAAGCAGCAGTACCACGACGTTATCAAGGGCGATCTCGAGAAGGAGTTTGCCTACAAGAACGTCATGCAGATTCCCCGCCTCGACAAGGTGGTGTTGAACATCGGCGTCGGTGAGGCCGTGAGCGACTCCAAGAAGGTCAAGGCGGCGGCGAACGATCTCGGCCTGATCGCCGGTCAGCGTCCCGTGATCACCAAGGCGCGCAAGTCGATCGCCGGCTTCAAGCTGCGTGAGGGCATGCCGGTGGGCGTGAAGGTCACGCTGCGCAAGAACCGGATGTACGAGTTTCTCGACCGGCTGGTGAATATCGCGCTTCCGCGCGTTCGCGACTTCCGCGGGCTCAATCCCAAGAGTTTCGACGGGCGCGGCAATTATTCGATGGGCCTGAAGGAGCACATCATCTTCCCCGAGATCGATTACGACAAGGTGGAAGACGTGCTCGGCATGGACATCATTGTGTGTACGACGGCGCAGAACGACGACGAGGCGCGTGCGCTTTTGAAGGGTTTGAACTTTCCGTTCCGCAGCTAGGCCTGGATCGGCTGCGACAGGAGGACTGAATGGCTAAAACGAGCATGATCGAGCGGGACAAGAAGCGCCGCCGCCTTGCCAAGAAATACGAGGCGCGGCGCGCGCGGCTGAAGGCGATTGCCGCCGACCAGTCGATTCCGGCCGAGGAGCGTTTCGCGGCGCGGCTGAAGCTGGCGGAGATTCCGCGCAATGCCTCGCCGACGCGTATTCACAACCGCTGCGATCTCACCGGGCGACCGCGCGGCTACTACCGCAAGCTTCGCATGTCGCGCATCGCCTTGCGCGACCTCGCGAGCAACGGACTGATCCCCGGCATGGTTAAGTCGAGCTGGTAAGGACTTCGATGAGCATCAACGATCCTCTTGGCGATATGCTGACCCGCATCCGCAATGCGCAGATGCGGCGGAAGACCAAGGTCTCAACGCCAACCTCCAAGCTGCGCGAGCGTGTGCTCGAAGTGCTGGCCGACGAGGGCTATATCCGCGGCTATGCGCGCGTCGACTATGACGGCGGCAAGTCGGAGTTCGAGATCGAGCTGAAATATTTCGACGGCGAGCCGGTGATCAAGGACATCAAGCGGGTGTCGACACCGGGGCGGCGCGTGTACTCCTCGGTGAAGGATCTTCCGACCGTCGCGAACGGTCTGGGTGTGTCTATTCTCTCGACGCCGAAGGGCGTCATGTCGGATTCGCAGGCGCGCAACGAGAATGTCGGCGGCGAGATTCTCTGCAGCGTATTCTAGCGGAGCTATTTGAAGCGAAGGTTTGAACAATGTCGCGCATCGGCAAGAAACCAGTCTCTCTACCCGGCGGCGTCACCGCCTCGGTGGACGGTCAGGAAATCAAGGTCAAGGGACCCAAAGGTGAGCTCAGCCACGTGCTGGTCGACCAGGTCATCGCCAAGATGGGCGACGACGGGATCGAGATCGGCATGGTCGAGGACACCAAGGATGCCCGGGCGATGTGGGGCATGTCGCGTACGCTCGTGGCCAACCTCGTGACCGGCGTGACCGAAGGGTTTTCGAAGACGCTCGAGATCAACGGCGTTGGCTACCGCGCGGCGATGAAGGGGCAGACCCTTCAACTGCAGCTCGGCTTCAGCCACGACGTCGACTTCGAGATCCCGAAAGGTATCGAAGTCCAGTGTCCGAAGCCGACAGAGATCGTGGTGAGCGGTATCGACAAGCAGCAGGTCGGCCAGGTCGCGGCGGAGATTCGCCGTTATCGTCCGCCGGAGCCCTATAAGGGCAAGGGCGTGAAATATGCCGGCGAGTACATTTTCCGTAAGGAAGGCAAGAAGAAGTAGCGGGACAAGAAGATGGGTACGTTGAACAACAGCTTTGCGCGGCGTGCGCGCCGAGTACGGCATTCGCTGAAGCGGGCGGCCAACGGACGTGCGCGTCTGTCGGTGTTCCGTTCCTCGAAGCATATCTATGCGCAGGTGATCGACGATCGCGAGGGCAAGACGCTCGCATTCGCATCGAGCCTCGACAAGGATCTCAAGGGCGCGCTGCCAAAGGGTAGCGACACGGCCGCGGCGCAGGCCGTCGGCAAGCTCGTTGCCGAGCGCGCCGTGAAGGCCGGGGTCAAGGACGTGATCTTCGATCGTGGCGCTTACATTTATCACGGGCGCATCAAGGCGCTCGCAGACGCGGCCCGCGAGGCGGGTCTGAACTTCTAGGGTATTCGGAAAGGATCGATCGTGGCACGAGGCCCGCAAGGTAGAGAGCGCGACGATCGCGAACGCGATAGCGAATTCGTCGACAAGCTCGTTCACATCAACCGCGTCGCCAAGGTGGTGAAGGGCGGACGTCGCTTCGGTTTTGCCGCGTTGGTCGTTGTTGGCGATCAGAAGGGCCGGGTCGGTTTCGGCCACGGCAAGGCGCGCGAAGTGCCCGAGGCGATCCGCAAGGCGACCGAGTCGGCGAAGCGCAACCTGGTCAAGGTGCCGCTGCGCGAGGGCCGGACGCTGCACCATGACGTGCGCGGCCAGCATGGCGCGGGCAAGGTGATCCTGCGCGCGGCGCCTCCCGGTACGGGCATCATCGCGGGCGGCCCGATGCGCGCGGTGTTCGAGACGCTCGGCATCCAGGACGTGGTTGCCAAGTCGCTCGGAAGCTCGAACCCGTACAACATGGTGCGTGCGACGTTCGACGCGCTGCGCCATGAGGACAGCCCGCGTGGTGTTGCGGCACGGCGTGGCAAGAAGGTCAGCGAAATCGTGTCCCGCCGCCGCGATCAGGCGGGCGAAGGGGCCGAGGCGCAGGTCTAAAGCCGACAGACAGGGTTGAAGTAAGATGGCCGAGAACAAGAAGACAATCGTCGTGGAGCAGATCGGAAGCCCGATCCGCCGGCCCGGCAATCAGCGCGCGACCCTTATCGGGCTCGGCCTGAACAAGATGCATAAGCGGCGGACGCTGGTCGACAGTCCCGAGGTGCGCGGCATGGTGGCCAAGGTGAGCCATTTGGTGCGGATCGTCGAGGACGAGGCCGAAGCCTAAGGATAGAGATGATGCGACTGAACGATCTTCGCGACCTTCCCGGCGCGACAACGTCGAAGAAGCGTGTTGGACGCGGTCTGGGCTCCGGCCTGGGCAAGACCTCCGGTCATGGCCAGAAGGGTCAGAAATCGCGTTCGGGTATTGCCATCAAGGGCTTCGAAGGCGGCCAGATGCCGCTGCACCGGCGCCTGCCGAAACGTGGCTTCAGCAACATCTTCGCCAAGGACTATAACGAGGTGAATGTCGGCCGCATTCAGGCTGCCATCGACGACAAGAAGCTGGACGCCTCCAAACCGGTCACGGTCGAGGCGCTGGTGAACGCCGGCGTTGTCCGGCGCGCACGCGACGGTGTCCGCCTGCTTGGCAAGGGCGAGCTGAAGGCCAAGGTCTCCTTCGAGGTGACGGGTGCCTCCAGCGGTGCCGTGAAGGCGGTCGAAGCGGCCGGCGGAACGGTGACGCTGACGCCGATGCCGCAGCGGACGGCCAAGCCGGAAGGCGAGGCTGCACCGAAGAAAGCTGCAAAGAAGGCGGCGAAAGCCGCTGCCAAGTCGACCGCGAAGAAGCCGGCGGCGAAGAAGTCCGCCCCCAAGAAGGCGGCGACGAAGAAATCCGCAGCGCAGAAGGATGCGTCCGACTAGGACAGGTCCGAACCGATGCGCGGCGGCCTTGTTGTGAGGCCGCCGGATCGACTTGGGGAAGGGAAGAGCGCTAATGGCATCCGCCGCAGAACAGCTCGCGTCGAACTTGAATTTCGGGGCGTTCAAGAACGCTACCGAACTCAAGCAGCGCATTATGTTCACGCTCGTTGCGCTCGTGATCTACCGGCTCGGAACCTACATTCCGATCCCTGGGATCAACCCCCAGGCGCTCGCCGACGTCTTCAAGCAGCAGCAGTCCGGCATTCTGGGCATGTTCAACATGTTCTCCGGCGGTGCTGTCGGCCGTATGGCGATCTTCGCGCTCAACATCATGCCGTACATCTCGGCATCGATCATCATTCAGCTCCTGACGACCGTTTCGCCGACGCTCGAGCAGCTCAAGAAAGAGGGCGAGCAGGGCCGCCGCCAGATCAATCAGTACACGCGCTACGGGACGGTACTTCTGGCCGCGCTGCAGGGTTACGGCATTGCCGTCGGCCTCGAGGGTGCCGGCAATATCGTCACCGATCCGGGCTGGTTCTTCCGCATCACGACCGTGATCACCCTGGTGGGCGGCACGGTCTTCCTGATGTGGCTCGGCGAGCAGATCACGGCGCGCGGCGTCGGTAACGG
Source organism: Methyloceanibacter methanicus (assembly GCF_001723285.1). Classification (GTDB taxonomy): domain Bacteria; phylum Pseudomonadota; class Alphaproteobacteria; order Rhizobiales; family Methyloligellaceae; genus Methyloceanibacter; species Methyloceanibacter methanicus. The sequence continues at coordinate 296,463 of NZ_LPWG01000013.1, forward strand.
CATTTCGTTGATCATCTATGCGGGCATCGTGGCGGGGCTGCCTGCGGCCTTGATCGGGACGCTTGAGCTCGGCAAGCAAGGGGCCTTGTCCACAGGTGTGATCCTCGCCCTGTTCGTGGTCGCAACGCTCGTGATCGGCTTCATCGTTTTCATGGAGCGGGCGCAGCGGCGGCTCTTGGTTCAGTATCCGAAGCGACAAGTCGGCAACAAGATGTTCCAAGGCGATGCCTCTCATCTGCCTTTGAAGCTGAACACCGCCGGTGTGATCCCGCCGATCTTTGCATCGTCCCTGCTGCTGCTGCCGATTACGGTTGCGAATTTTACGGCCGGTCAAGGGCCCGAATGGTTGACGTCTGTGACGGCCATGCTTGGCCGCGGGCAGCCGCTCTACATCTTGATCTATGTTTCGCTGATCATCTTTTTCGCCTTCTTCTATACGGCCGTTGTGTTCAACCCCAAGGAAACGGCCGACAATCTGAAGAAGTATGGCGGCTTTCTGCCGGGGATCCGTCCCGGCGAACGCACGGCCGAATATATCGACTACGTGCTCACCCGGATTACCGTGGTCGGCGCGCTCTATCTGGCCGCCGTCTGCGTGCTGCCTGAGATTCTCATCGCCGAATGGGGCGTTCCGTTCTATTTCGGCGGCACCTCGCTCCTCATCGTTGTGAGTGTGACCATGGATACGGTGGCCCAAATTCAGAGCCATCTCCTGGCCCACCAATATGAGGGGCTGATCAAGAAGGCGAAGCTGAGAGGACGGCGCAGATGAACTTGGTGATGCTGGGCGCGCCTGGCGCCGGCAAGGGAACACAGGCCAAGCGGCTGCAGGACATGCGCGGCCTGGTACAGCTGTCGACGGGCGATATGTTGCGGGCGGCGGTCGCGGCGGGCACCAAGCTCGGCCAGGAGGCCGGCGACATCATGGAGCGCGGCGAACTCGTGCCCGACGACCTCGTCATCGGCCTCATCTCCGAGCAGATGGACCAGGAGGAAGGCGGCGCGGGGTTCATTCTCGACGGCTTCCCGAGGACCATCGCCCAGGCCGAAGCCCTCGACGAGCTTCTGACCTCCCGCGGGGACGCGGTGGACCGGGTCGTGGTGATCGATGTGGACGACGATGCGCTTGTCGGCCGGATTACCGGCCGGTATACATGTGCAAGTTGTGGCGAGGGGTATCACACCCTTTTCAAGAAGCCGAAGGTCGAGGGTGTGTGCGACCGGTGCGGTGGGACCGAGTTCAAGCGCCGTAAGGACGATACCGAAGAAGTCGTCCGCGAGCGGCTCAAGGCATATCACGCACAAACGGAACCGCTGGTCGGCTATTACACGGCACAAGGTAAGGTCAGGACCGTCGATGGGATGGCCGATATTGCGGCGGTTCAGAAGGAGATAGATCAAGCGCTGGACGGTGAATAGGCTCAAACACGGTTTTTCGGGGCTCCGGGCCAGTTGACCTTGTCAAGCGGAATCGCTACATAGACGCGTTCCATGGCTTGATGGACTGACCGGACCCGGGGGCGCTGCCTGTCCGCGGTCGGTCTTGTTGTGTTTCATATAGGCTAATTTGGTTTTTAATTTCAGCACGTTGGCGCGTGCTGTGTGAGGAGGCGACGACGTGGCCCGAATTGCAGGCGTGAATATTCCGACCCACAAGCGGGTTGAGATCGCGCTGACCTATATCCATGGGATTGGCGATGCTTTTGCCAAGGAAATTTGCCAGAAGGTTTCGATTCCTTCCGAACGGAGGGTGAACGAGCTCACCGAATCCGAAGTGATCCAGATTCGTGAGACGATCGACCGCGATTATGTGGTCGAGGGCGACCTCCGGCGCGAAGTGTCGATGAATATCAAACGCCTCATGGATTTGGGATGCTATCGCGGCCTGCGGCACCGCCGTGGTCTGCCGGTCCACGGCCAGCGCACCCATACCACGCGCGGACACGCAAGGGACCGGCCAAGCCGATCGCCGGTAAGAAGAAGTAGAGACGAAAGCACGCGCGGCACGCCTCGATCCGATGCGTTCGCCGCCGCTCAATGGAATTTGCGGGAATAGAGCATGGCCAAAGAAAAAGCACGGGTACGCCGCCGGGAACGGAAGAATATCACGTCCGGCGTGGCCCATGTGCATGCAAGCTTCAATAACACCATGATCACCATCACCGACGCCCAGGGGAACGCGATTTCCTGGTCTTCGGCCGGTGCCATGGGCTTCAAGGGATCGCGGAAGTCGACTCCTTACGCGGCCCAGGTGGCTGCCGAGGATGCCGGCAAGAAGGCGACCGAGCACGGCATGAAGAACCTGGAGATCGAGGTTCGCGGTCCTGGCTCCGGTCGCGAGTCCGCGCTTCGCGCGCTTCAGGCGTCGGGCTTCAACATCATCTCCATCCGCGACGTGACACCGATCCCGCACAATGGCTGCCGGCCGCGCAAGCGCCGCCGCGTCTAAGACAAGAAGGCAACCCGACCCACGATGCTCGACGAAGACATTCGTATTCCGGAGCCCCAGGCTCCACACAACGATCAAGAAAGGGCGACACCGGTGCTGCAAAAGAACTGGCAAGATCTCATTAAGCCCACCAAGCTCAATGTCACGCCCGGCCGCGACCCGGCGCGCTTCGCGACCGTCGTCGCCGAGCCGCTCGAGCGTGGCTTCGGTCTGACGCTCGGCAACGCCCTGCGCCGCGTGCTGCTGTCTTCGCTTCAAGGCGCGGCCATCACCTCCGTCCATATCGACGGCGTCTTGCACGAGTTCTCGTCCATTCCGGGCGTGCGCGAGGACGTGACCAACATCGTCCTCAACATCAAGGAAATCGCCGTCAACCAGCATTCCGAAGGCGTCAAGCGCATGGTTCTTCAGAAGGAAGGACCTGGCGTCGCCACGGCCGGGGACATTCAGGGCGGTTCCGACGTCGAGATCCTCAATCCGGACCATGTGATCTGCACGCTCGACGAAGGCGCGGCGATCCATATGGAGTTCACCTCCGCGTCCGGCAAGGGCTACGTGCCGGCCGAGCGCAACCGTCCGGACGATGCACCGATCGGGTTCATTCCGGTGGACTCGCTGTTCAGCCCGGTCCGGAAGGTCTCCTACCGCGTGGAGAACACCCGCGAGGGTCAGATCCTCGACTACGACAAGCTCACCATGAACATCGAGACGGACGGGTCCGTTCGCCCCGACGATACGATCGCGCTGGCCGCCCGCATCATCCAGGATCAGCTCTCGGTCTTCGTCAATTTCGAAGAGCCGAAGAAGGAGCAGACCTTCCAGCAGCAGCCGGAGCTGGTGTTCAACGCCGCGCTGCTCAAGAAGGTCGACGAGCTGGAATTGTCGGTCCGTTCGGCGAACTGCTTGAAGAACGACAATATCGTCTATATCGGCGACCTGATTCAGAAGACCGAAGCGGAGATGCTGCGGACCCCGAATTTCGGGCGCAAGTCGCTGAACGAGATCAAGGAGGTCTTGGCCTCCATGGGCCTGCACCTCGGCATGGACGTGCCGGATTGGCCGCCTGAGAATATCGAAGAGCTGGCGAAGCGCTTCGAAGATCATTATTAGCCGCGGGGCCGCGTCTTGGGCGGCCTGACGCGCTTCGAAAGAGGATAAGTCAATGCGACACCGCAAGTCAGGCCGGAAGCTGAACCGGACGTCAACGCATCGCAGTGCGATGTTTGCGAACATGGCATCCGCGCTCATCAAGCATGAGCAGATCGTGACGACCTTGCCGAAGGCGAAGGAGTTGCGGCGCGTGGTCGATCAACTGATCACACTGGCCAAGCGGGGCGATCTTCATGCCCGCCGTCAGGCCTATGCGCGCATTCGCGACGAGGACATGGTGGCGAAGCTGTTCTCGACATTGGGCCCGCGCTACGCGGAGCGTCCGGGCGGCTATACGCGCGTTCTCAAGGCCGGCTTCCGCTTCGGCGATTCCGCGCCGATGGCCGTGATCGAGCTGGTGGACCGCGACGAGGATGCGCGCGGTCAGGACTCCGGGCCGACTCAGAACCACGACGAGGAGGGCGAGCCCGTCGCGGCGTAGCGGTCGCCGTACGGCACTCCCGAGACTACCCGGCTCCACCGGAATCGAAGAAAGGCGCACCGCTCGGCGATGCGCCTTTTCTGTTTGTCCTGTTCCGGTTGGCGTATTGCCGGAGCTCCAGCGAACGGGTCCGGGAGGAGGGCCTGTCGCGGCTATTGCGCCTCGTCGGCGGCCTTGGCCTTCTTGCGGATACCCTTCACACCGTCTTTGAAGATCCCGGTGATGACCTCGACGGCCTTGGCCTCTTCCACGCCATCGGCGGCATCGAATTCAGCCTCCCACTCGATCTCGACGGCGTTCTCTTCGTCGTCTTCATCGATTTCGAGCGTCGCGGAGTAGTTCTTCACGGGCAGCGGGCTCTCGATGATCTCGTAGCTGTAGCTGGTGTCGCCCGTCTTGGTCAGCTTCTCCTTGATCTTGCCCCCGTCGCCCAAGGTGAGCGTGCGGAAGGTCTCGCCGCCTTCCTCGAACTGCTCACAGTCGGCCACGGCCGGGTGCCAGTCCTTGATGGCGCAGAAATCGCCCACAATGGCCCAAACGCTCTCCGGTGTGCCGGGCGCCTCGGCGCGCTTTTTGACCTCCACGGCGTGCGCGGCGGCGGTGAGGGCTACTGTAGCCGCCAGCGCGGCCAAACCTGTTTTGACAATACGCATGTGTTTCTCTCCAATCGTTTGTCATTCCTTGTCGGCGAAGGTCTTCACCGGCGCGGCATCTTAGTTCAAAAGGGTCCGGCGGCAATCCTTGCGCGCCGTCCCCGAGGTCCCTTTTTCGCTCGTTTTCGAGGGGTTTGATTGCGTCAGGTTTTGCCGCAAGAAGGCCCGTTTTCTTTGGAAGACGGTTGATCTGTCTTGCACGCACCAAGGTGCGCGTTCCATCTTCCTGGGAATCGTTAACAGAGCCAAAGATGACACGTTTGGAACTTTTGCTGCGAAGAGGTGGCAATCTTGTCCTTATTGGGCTGGCACTTTGCCTGGGTGGTTTGAGTCCGGCCGGCGCGCAAGACGAGGTGGTGACCAGGGTCGTGCCGAAGAGCGCGGCCGCGATCAAGCAGTCCTTCGCTCCGGTGGTGAAGCAGGCCGCGCCCACCGTCGTGAACGTCTATGTCCGTCACAAGGTCCAGCAGTCCGTCTCGCCCCTGTTCAACGACCCGTTTTTCCGGCGCTTCTTCGGCCATCAATTCGGCGTGCCGCGAGAGCGTATCCAGAACTCGCTCGGGTCGGGCGTTCTGGTCGACGCCGAGGGCGTGGTGGTGACGAACTACCATGTGATCCGCAGCGGCGGGGAGTCGGAGATCACGGTCGCGCTGAACGACGGGCGCGAGTTCCCGGCCACGCTGATCCTCAAGGACGAACAGACGGATTTGGCGGTGCTGCGCCTGGAAGGCAACGGGGCCAGGTTCCCTGCGATCCAGTTCGCCAATTCCGACGGCCTCGAGGTCGGCGATCTGGTGCTCGCGATCGGCGATCCGTTCGGCGTGGGGCAGACCGTGACGAGTGGCATCGTCTCGGCGCTGGCGCGCACCAAGGTCGGCATCTCGGACTATCAGTTCTTCATTCAGACCGACGCGGCCATCAATCCAGGCAATTCGGGGGGCGCGCTGGTCGATATGGATGGGCAACTGGTCGGGATCAACACGGCGATCTTCTCGAAGAGCGGCGGGTCGCACGGCATCGGATTCGCGATTCCTTCCAATATGGTGCGGGTGGTCGTTCAATCGGCGCTCAAAGGCGGCAAGGTTCAGCGGCCTTGGCTTGGCGCGTCGCTCCAGCCGCTGACCTCCGACCTCGCGGAGTCGCTCGGCCTGGACCGTCCCGCCGGTGCCATGGTCACGCGGGTGCATGCCCGGGGGCCTGCGAAGGGCGCGGGGCTCCAGGTGGGCGACGTCATCGTGAGCTTCGACGGCAAGGACATTCAGGATCCGGAAGCGCTCCAATACCGGTTTGTCACGAAAGGCATCGGCAGCACCGTGGAGCTTGGTCTTTATCGCAACGGCAAGCGGTTTCGCACGACGATTGCGACTGTGGTGCCGATCGAGGATCCCCCGCGCAATGAGCAGGATCTGACCGGGGCCAATCCGTTCTCCGGCAGCCGCGTGGCGAATCTGTCTCCGGCGGTAAGCGCCGAATTGGGCCTGGACAACGACGGCTTGACAGGCGTTGTCGTGATGAATGTGGAGCGCCGGTCCAATGCGGACCGCCTCGGCTTACGTCCCGGCGACCTCATCGTCGGGGTCAACGATCGGGAAATCGAGTCCGTGAAGCAATTGACCGACGTCCTGCAAGTGCCGACCGGCCACTGGCGCCTTGCCATCGAGCGGGGCGGCAAGGTGTTCGATCTTACGGTGCGGGGCTGAGCGATGGCCAAAGGGGCGGCTAAAGGGGCAACAAATCTGTTCGAGGCCGCGGGGCTCGGCGACGACGCCCCCCGTCCATTGGCCGATCGTCTGCGCCCGAAAACGCTGCAAGAGGTCATCGGTCAGGACCACCTTCTGGGCGACGGACTCTTGGGCCGTATGGTGCGGGCCGGGCGCCTCACCTCAGTGATCTTCTGGGGCCCGCCCGGGACCGGAAAGACCACGGTGGCCCGCCTCCTGGCCGAGGTGACCGATCTTCATTTCGAGCAGCTTTCGGCGATCCAGTCGGGCGTCGCGGACTTGCGCAAAGTGTTCGACGCGGCAAAGGCCAAGCGCGAGGCGGGGCGCGGGACGCTGCTCTTCATCGACGAGATCCACCGCTTCAACCGCTCGCAGCAGGATGCGTTTCTCCCGCATATGGAAGACGGCACCATTGTCCTGGTCGGCGCGACCACGGAGAACCCGTCCTTCGAGTTGAACTCGGCCCTTCTGTCCCGGGCCAGCGTCTTGACCTTCAAGCGGCTCGACGAGGCGGCGCTCGAAGCCTTGATCCAGCGCGCGGAGGCCCATGAGGGACGCAAGCTCCCCCTCGACGCGGACGCCCGGGCGGCCTTGATCTCCATGGCCGACGGCGATGGGCGCGGCCTCATCAACCTGGTCGAGGACGTGTTCCTGTCCGTTCCTGCCGGCACCGAGGCGCTTGTGGACCGGGAAGGGCTTGTCGGTCTGGTTCAACGGCGCGCACCGCTGTACGACAAGGGTCAGGACGGGCATTACAACCTCATCAGCGCGCTGCATAAATCGGTTCGGGGGTCCGATCCCGACGCGGCCCTCTATTGGCTCGCGCGCATGTTTGCCGGCGGCGAGGACCCGCTCTATATCGCAAGGCGTCTCGTGCGCATGGCGGTGGAGGACATCGGCATGGCGGACCCGGCGGCGCTGCTGCAGGCGAACGCGGCGAAGGACGCCTACGACTTCCTCGGCTCGCCCGAAGGCGAACTCGCGCTGGCCCAGGCGACCGTCTATCTCGCCACCGCGCCCAAGTCGAACGCGGCCTATATGGCCTTCAACGCCTCGGTGCGTGTGGCCAAGGAGAGCGGGTCGCTGCTGCCGCCCAAGCACATTCTCACGGCCCCGACCAAGCTCATGGAGCAGGAGGGCTACGGCCGCGATTACGCCTACGACCACAACGAGGCGGAAGGCTTCTCAGGCCAGAACTACTTCCCGGAGCGCATGGAGCGGCAGCGCTTCTACACGCCGACGGGCCGCGGCTACGAGGCGGAGGTCAAGGCCCGGCTGGACCGCTGGGCGGCGATCCGGGCCAACAAGGCGCGCTAGGCGCTATCGTCTGGCTTACCGTTGCCGTAACGGATCACCTTGACCTTCTCGAGCGTCACGAGGGCGCTGCCCATCATGGGCTCGATGGCGTCCACGAAGCCGCGCACGGCATCCTCCCGGTCGACGATCTCGATGACGAGCGGCAAGTCTTGGGAGAGCCGGAGAATCTTTGTGGTGTGCAGCGTGCTGGAATGGCCAAAGCCCATGGCGCCCCGCAACACGGAGGCGCCGGAAAGCCCCATCTCGCGTGCCTTCAGCACGATCGCTTCGTAGAGGGGCTGGTGCTCGAACATGTCGTCCTCGCCGATAAAGATGCGCAACAGCGCGGCGTCGCTCGAAAGTGGCATAGTCAGATCCACTTCATGGTGTTGATAGAGAGGGCCAGAATATGCCCGAGCCAAACAGCAACGAGGCAGAGCATGATGGAGCCGACGATGTTGCTGCCCGCATGGAGCAACTCGCCGTCTTGAACGAGATTGAGGGTCTGGAGGCTGAACGAGGAGAACGTGGTGAAGCCGCCGAAGACCCCGAGCATGACGAACTGGCGCACGGTGGAGCCGGCGAAGATGCGTCCGTCGGGCCCCGTCAGTGTGGCGAAGAAGCCGATGAGGAAGGACCCGGCCACGTTCACGAGCAGCGTGCCCCAGGGAAAGGTCTCGCCGAAGAGCCGCGCCGCTACCCCGGAGCACCAGTATCTGCCCACCCCGCCAAGCGCGCTGCCGGCGGCAATGGACAAGTAGACGACGAGCGTATTCGGAAGAGAGATCATGCCCCCACGGTCCCTGGGCCGCTTGGTCTGACGCAACGAGACCGGGTGCGGAAAATGTCCAAGTCAAAATGGGACATATTTGCTCCTTTGCATCGGTCCGCAAATGGAGGCCGCGGCCAAAATAAAACCCGCCTCCCGGCGGGTTCGCGGACCGAAGTTCCCACCGCGCACGCCTCGACACGGCAGGAGTCATCAGCCAAGGGCGGTTCAGGGGGACTCCATCCCCTTCGAATTGTCGTCAAGTATGCTACTTGAATTGATCCGCGGATCAAGCGCGGCCGGGTGTCCTGTCGCTGGCCTGTGGATTCCCGTCCGCCAACCCCTCCTGGTTCTGGCAAGATGACCCAACGATCGCCCGTCGAAACACGTCACGTCGCAGAGGACGAAGACGGCATGCGGCTGGACCGCTGGTTCAAGACCCATTACGCGCAAGTCCCCCATGGCCGTCTTGAGAAGCTCCTGCGCACCGGCCAGGTCCGGGTCGACGGGGGCCGGGTCAAGGCGAGCACCCGTCTCGAGGCCGGTCAGAGCGTGCGCGTGCCGCCGCTCCCCGATACGGCGCCGCCCGCCGGCGCGGCCAAGCCGCTGTCCAAGGCGGACCGGGCGTTCCTCGAATCCATCACGCTCTATGAGGACGACGACCTTCTGATCCTCAACAAGCCCTCGGGGCTCGCCGTGCAAGGCGGCACGAAGACCACCCAGCATATCGACCGGCTGCTGGAGGGGATGGGAGACAGCCCGCGGACGCGTCCGCGGCTGGTCCACCGGCTGGACCGGGACACATCCGGCGTGCTGGTGGTCGCCAAGAAGCGCAGCGTTGCCGCCAAACTCGGCAAGGCCTTTCAGACCCGGTCGGTGCGGAAGATCTATTGGGCGCTGGTGCACGGCGTGCCGAAGCCGCCCCAAGGGAAGATCGACGCGGCACTGGTGAAGGCCACGACGCCCGACGGCGACCGGGTGCGCAAGGCGCGCCCCGGCGAGCAGGACAAGGCGCAGTCCGCCGTCACCCACTATGCGGTGATCGACCGCGCGGCCCAGCAGGTGGCGCTGATGTCGCTGAAGCCCGTCACGGGGCGGCAGCATCAGCTCCGGGCGCATATGGCGATCCTGGGCCATCCGATCCTCGGCGATGAGAAATACCCGAGCGGCATCGAATTGCCCGAGGGGATCGAACGGCGCTTGCATCTGCATGCGCGGCGGATCAGCTTTCCGCATCCGAGCGGCGAGGGTGTCGTGGACGTGACCGCGCCCTTGCCGCCCCATATGGAGACGGCCTTCGCGGCCTTCGGGTTCTCGCCCAAAGGGTTGGATGCCGAACACGATGCCGAGATTTGCGGGACGTCCTGCGGCTAGCAACGGCGAGCCCTCGGTGGTGCCCCGGCAAACGATGGAGACAGGGTGAGCGATCAGGACAAGAAGACGGCAGATGGCTTGAAGGCGGCCCTTGGCTTCGAAAAGCCGAGTCTTCCGAAGCGCTTCTACAAGGACGTGACCGTTTCGGACGAGGACGGGCACGCCGCCATCCTCCTTGATGGGCGTCCCGTGCGCACGCCGGGCAAGGCGCATCTGGCCGTGCCCAATGCCGCGTTGGCCGAGGCCATCGCCGACGAGTGGCGCGCGCAAGGCGAGGAGATCGACCCGCACACCATGCCGCTCACGAAGCTCGCCAACTCGGCCATCGACGGCGTTGAGGGCCAGGAGGCGGCCGTCGTCGACGACATTGTGGCCCATGCGGGCTCGGACCTGCTGTGCTACCGGGCGAGCGGTCCCGAGGGGCTGCTCGCGCTCCAGACGCAGCATTGGGACCCGGTGCTGGCCTGGGCCGCGGACGCCCTCGGTGCGCCCCTGAGCCTTGCCGAAGGCATCGTGCATGTGACCCAGCCGGAGGCGTCTCTGGCCGCTCTGCGCGGCCAAATCGAGGCCCTCAACGCCCATGCCCTGGCCGCCCTCCATGTGATGACCACGCTCACGGGATCGGCGCTCCTGCCCCTGGCCGTGGCTCGTGGGGAACTCTCTCCGGAGGCCGCATGGGAGGCCGCCCATGTGGACGAGGACTGGCAGATCGGCCAATGGGGCGAGGACGCGGAGGCGAGGCAGCGCCGTCAGAACCGCAAGCGGGACTTCGAGGCCGCCGCCCGCATGCTGGCTCTTTCGTGAATCCTTTGAATCGGTTGGGCCGGCCGCTTTGCGATAGCGATTCAGGGCGCTCACAGATTGGTTGAGCTTTGCGCCGGCGGGCGCGTTCTCCCATTTGCGTGGCTTGAAGCCCATGCTATGGACCATGCCAAAGTGGAATAGTGGCAAAACTGTCATACTGATCGAGGCCTCCGCCGTGGGGCCCCTTTGTCGCGTTCGCCGGGGGAGCCGATAGAATGAAAGAAGTCATCGAAGAGCTGGAAATCCGCCGTGCCAAGGCGCGCATGGGCGGCGGCCAGGCCCGCATCGACGCCCAGCACAAGCGCGGCAAGCTCACCGCGCGGGAGCGGCTTCAGCTTCTTCTCGACGACAACTCGTTCGAAGAGTTCGACATGTATGTGGAGCACCGCTGCGCCGATTTCGGCATGGCGGACACCAAGGTGCCGGGCGATGGCGTCGTGACCGGCTGGGGCACGATCAACGGCCGCGTGGTCTATGTGATCGCCAAGGACTTCACCGTGTTCGGCGGCTCGCTGTCGGAGGCCCACGCCAACAAGATGATCAAGGTCCAGGACATGGCGCTGCGCAACCGCGCGCCGGTTATCGGCCTGTTCGATGCGGGCGGCGCGCGCATCCAGGAAGGCGTGGCGGCGCTCGGCGGCTACGGCGAGGTGTTCCTGCGAAACGTTCAGGCCTCGGGCGTCATCCCGCAGATCAGCGTGATCATGGGCCCGTGCGCGGGCGGCGACGTCTATTCGCCGGCCATGACCGACTTCATATTCATGGTGCGCGACACGTCCTACATGTTCGTCACCGGTCCCGACGTGGTGAAGACCGTCACCAAGGAAGAGGTGACGGCGGAGCAGCTGGGCGGGGCCTCGGTCCACACCACCAAGTCCTCCATCGCCGACGGGGCCTACGACAACGACATCGAGGCCCTTCTACAGATGCGCCGGCTCATGGACTTCCTGCCGTCGTCGAACCTGTCCGGCGTGCCGGAGATGCCGACCCGCGATCCTTGGGACCGGGAGGACATCTCGCTCAACACGCTGATCCCGGACAACCCGAACAAGCCCTACGACATCAAGGAGCTGATCCACAAAGTCGTGGACGAGGGCGATTTCTTCGAGGTGCAGGAGACGTTTGCCCGCAACATCGTGATCGGCTTCGCCCGCATGGAAGGGCGCACGGTGGGCATCGTCGCCAACCAGCCCATGGTGCTGGCGGGCGTGCTGGACTCGGACGCCTCCCGCAAGGCCGCGCGCTTCGTCCGGTTTTGCGACTGTTTCTCGATCCCGATCGTGACCTTCGTGGACGTGCCTGGCTTCCTGCCGGGCACCGACCAGGAATATGGCGGCCTCATCAAGCATGGCGCCAAGCTGCTCTTTGCTTTCACCGAGGCGACCGTGCCGAAGATCACCGTCATCACGCGCAAAGCCTATGGCGGCGCCTACGACGTCATGAGCTCAAAGCACATCCGGGGCGATCTGAACTATGCCTGGCCGTCCGCCGAGATCGCGGTGATGGGCGCCAAGGGCGCGGCGGAGATCCTCTACCGCTCCGAGCTCGGCGATCCGGAGGCGATCCAGAAGCGCATCGACGAATATCAGGCGCGCTTCGCCAATCCATTCGTCGCCGCCGAGCGCGGCTATATCGACGAGGTGATCATGCCGCAAGGGACGCGCATGCGCATCTGCCGGGGCCTGCAGATGCTGCGCAACAAGCACATCGAAAACCCCTGGAAGAAGCACGACAACATTCCGCTTTAGGGGTCGGGAGAGCAAGCGCGCCATGGAGAAGTGGAAGTGCCAACTGATCCGCAAAAAGTTCCACTATTCAATGCGGCGCGTGGATGTAGAGACCGGATTTCGAATCAAAAATTCCCACATTCCTCAAGCCCTATACAAGTATCGGACATTTGATACGAAACATACCGATGCGTTGGCTAAAGGGGAGCTTTGGTGGGTTGCGCCCGAGCTCTTCAATGATCCCTATGATTCCTTTGCGACCTTTGACACTGATAGATTCCTGGTCGAGGACATGTCGATTGACGAAGCCCTGACGCAAGTGGAAGCGCTGAAGCAAGCCTCCGAAGCGGAGGAATCCTTTGTCCCAAAGAAAATCGATAGGCCTATCCAGCATCGAGCGTGGGTAGATAAAATTCACACCGAGTTGTTCAATGACGAACGGCTGGAGGTCAGAAATGCACTGCTGCGTTCGATAAGTGCGTTCAGGGAGCAGATGAATGAGGAGATGGTCCGGTCTTTGTCCCGGCAGTCTCGTGAGGGACTAAGCGTCCTGTCGCTCTGTGAGAATCCAACCTCTGCACTTATGTGGTCACACTATTCAGACAATCATAAAGGCTTCTGTATTGCGTACGATTTTTCCGCGCTATCTCCAAAGGATCTCAGGCGTCGTCTTTGTTTTCCGGTCTTTTATCGCAAAAAGCTCGTAGACATTACGCGTTACATGGCCCGAGGAGACCTTCAGGACTTCAACAACTATTTCGGGACATACCTTTGTCTTTTGAAGAGCAATGAATGGAAGTACGAGAGAGAATGGCGGATCGTGTATCCACTCGGACCATCGGAGGCAACGAGGCCTCTGGAAATGCCAAAGCCATCAGCCATCATTCTCGGAGCGCACGTTGAACCTGCGAACCAAGCTTGGATGACGTCATTTTGCGCTGAGCGAGAAATTGCTCTGCGACAAGTGATTCAGCGTCACGACCAGTTTCGCTTTGAAATAGGAGAGGTAGGCGAAGTCAGACCCGAGCCGTTCGTTGGTTCGAAGCGGTCATGAAGCCTTGTCCTCAAACCGGGTGATGCAATGATGAGCGATGCCGAGGAAGACGAGGGCAATCGGTACCGTCGCAAGGCGAACTGTCAGAAGCTGAAGGGCATTTTCGCCAATCCGTTCGTGGCCGCAGAGCGGGGTTATATCGACGAGGTGATCATGCCCCAAGGGACCCGCATGCGGATCTGCCGGGGCCTGCAAATGCTGCGCAACAAGCACGTCGAAAACCCCTGGAAGAAGCACGACAACATTCCGCTGTAGGGGTGTGCCGCTTCTACGGTGTCATGGCCGGGGGTTGCGCTCAAGTAGGCCGAAGGCCGGTAGTGCAAGCGCGAACTCTCCGGCCGTCCACGGCTCGAAATTCTGCACGGCTGGTCTGCGTGGATGCCCGGATCAAGTCCGGGCATGACGACGAGAGGAACGCGACTCGTTGAGCTACCTTACGCCGCGAGGGGCGTGTCGTGGCGGTCGGGGCATTGGTGGACTTCGATGGTGACGTGCGACAGGCCGAGGCCGGCGAGGCGCTCCTTGTAGACGTCCGGCGCTTGCGGTGTATCCGAGACGATGGCGGCGATGACGCCCAAATGGCCTGGACCGAGCCGCCAGACATGCAAGTCCGCCACGCGGTCCAAGCCGACTTCCAAGCGCTCCTTGACGCGAGAGGCTAGGCGCCGGTCCGGGACGGCGTCGAGCAGCACCGTGGCCGCCGACTTGAGCAATCCGAACGACCAGACGCCGATCACCACGGCGCCGACAATGCCCATGATGGGGTCCATCCACACCCAGCCGTAAAGGAGGCCGGTCACGAGCGCGACCAGGGCCAGGACGGATGTGAGCGCGTCCGCAAGAACGTGGATATAGGCTGCCCGCAGATTGTGATCGTGGTCGTGACGATGCGCCTCTCCATGGTGGTGATGGTGTCCGTGATTGCCGCCCTCATGGAGCAGCCAGGCGCTGACGAGGTTGACCACGAGCCCCACGGCGGCCACGGCAATGGCCCATTCGAACCGGATCGGCACGGGATTGATCAGCCTGAGGACCGATTCATACCCGATGAGCAGCGCGATGATCGCGAGAATGATGGCGCTGGAGAAGCCGGCGAGCTCTCCAACCTTGCCGGTGCCGAAGGCGAACTGCGCATCCTGCGCATGGCGCCGGGCGTAGCGGTAGGCCAAAGCGGCGAGGACAAGCGCGCCGGCGTGTGTCGACATGTGCCAACCGTCGGCGACGAGCGCCATCGAACCGAAAATGCTGCCGGCGACGATCTCGACCACCATCATGGTTGCCGTCAGGGCCACGACGAACCATGTCCGCCGCTCGTTCTGGTCATGCTGGGATCCGAGAAAGATATGCTCGTGCCGCCAGGCATCCATCGTTTGCGTATGCATCGCCGTTCTCCTGTGCCGTCCACGACCCTCGCGCTTCGGGTCGCCCGCCATAAGAGCGGACTCGCCGAACAATTGCACGCCTGGAAGGACGCCGATGAGCGGACGGATCGGGCTCGCAACGCCATGAGGCGCCGGGCATTCCGCTCGCGGGCAAGATCAATCGCGTAGGTTTGGCCGCCTCACGGGACGGGCTGGGTGATCGTGAAGGCGCCGCGCAGGTCGCCCAGCGCAAAGCCTGTCGCCTGGTCCTCGGGGTAGAACTCCGCGATCTTCGCCTTGACCGACGGACTGACATTCGAACCGTGGCAGGTGAGGCACGGGCCTTGGGTCGGAATGGCCTTCATGTAGCGAAACACGCGCTCGCCGTCCTTCGTCGTGGTTTCGTAGTGTTCCAGCGTCGCGATGTCGGCGCCTTGGTCGATCTGGTCCTGAAACTTCAGCAACACGGACCGCTCCCAGGCGTCGGGGGCGTTCTTCGGATTCCGTAGTTTCAAGGCCGTGCGGCTCAGGGACCAGCCCGAGCTCGCCGTGTCGCGCTTCGCGATCGCGGGAGCCGAGACGTTGCACACGGCAATGGCCGTTTCGGGTCCGCCGGCCTTGATGGCCCGAACGAGCGCGCTCTTGAGCTTCTCGCCATAGGTCTTCGACAGGTGTCTCGATTGGTCGGCTCTCTCGGCTTCAGTCGGTTCGGCGTTCTCGGCGGCAGCCTCAAGTGCCGGGACGGCGAACAGGAGCATGAGGGCAACCCAGGCAGATCGGTAATTCATCGAGGAATCCTGACACGAAAGGAGACGGATCGGCGTATTCGTCCGCGCGGGCGTGCCGCGCGCGAAATGCGCCACGACGCCGAAGGTAGAAGCAAACAATCGAGCCGAGAACCCCTGGAAGGCGCGCGATAGCCTTCCCCTTTGATTTGAATCGGTTGCCGCGGTCGCTTTTCGGTGTTTCTTATGCCTGCGGGCCCTCGTGCCGCCCAAGCCGGCCGTGGGCTCCGCCGCGGCCTCACCAAGGGGAGGAGTACGGTCATGATGAGAGATGTGCCGGCATTGGCGAGTCTGGCTTTCGCTCTCCTTCTGGCCACCGCCGCCCATGCGGAAGATGCGGCCGTCACGGCCAAGTTCGCCTGCGCCGACGACAAGTCCATCGCCGCCAATTTCGGTTCGGACAATGTCGAACTCAGCCTCAGCGACGGGCGCGAAATGACCCTGCCGCAGGTCATTTCCGGCTCCGGCGCCCGCTATGCCAACAGTGATGAGAGCGTGGTCTTCTGGAACAAAGGCAACACGGCCTTCATCACCGAGGGCCCCGACGAGACCATGACCTACGCGGACTGCACGACGGACTGAGCGCCGCCGCGCGGACGACGTGGTTGGCGTACACGCTAGACCGTGCCGCAGTCGCAGCGGCACCGCGAAGGGCCCGGCCGGGCAGGAGCCATCTGCCCTATTCAGTCATCAAGTGTTGCCTTCCGGTCATTGTTGCGCCGCAGTGTTTTGTTTACGAAAACGCGCTTCGATAGGTCTTCCGGAAAAAGGGGAAATGAGATGCGGCTTGGGGCTCGCCGTTTCGGCGTGTGGGGACTGCTTGTGGCCGGTGCCGGCTTGATGGGGACGCAGGCGGATGCGGCGATCAGTTTGGCGGTGGCGCTGAAGAACTACTATGCCGAGTACGAGATCGTGCAGCAATGCGCGCGCCAGGCGCAGCTGAGCGTCGAGGATGTCGAGACGGCCGGCGCCGCGATGGCGGCGATCGAGAAATACTATTTCGGCAGGGACGACGGTCTCAACAAGGCGCATCTGAAGAAGCAGGCGATCGCCGACAAGAACGACAGCTTCAAGATCCTGGAACGCAGCGGCGAGTCGGGATTCCGGCCCTATTGCCAGATGTCGATGAACGAGCTGTTGCGCAAGGCCAAGGAAGTCGAAGCGCCTGCGGGCGCGCAGTAGCGCACGGCGCTATTGCGGGTCGGCCGATGGGCCCGAGAGGGCGGTCCGCTCCAGATACATGATCGAGGTCCGGCGCCGTCCGTCTTGCGAATAGGCGAAGGACAAGATGGCGCCGCCGAGCCGTCTTGCGTCAGCTTCCGACAGTTCCGCGGCTTCCAGGTAGAAGCGTGCCCCGGGGGGAATGGACGCCCCCGGCGCCGCAGTTCCGTCGCGCCGCTCGACCCGCAAGTTCAACGCGACCGTGTCGATGCCGAGCGCATTTGCGTCCGAATCGGGTTTCAGCACCGCCTGGATATTCTCGAGCGGCGTATTCGAGGTGTTGGTGCCGGTGAGCATGATCTTGTCCATGCCATCGGGCGCCGATGCATTCGCCAGCCATTTCACCGGTGCACCGGACATCGAGGCGGGGTTGCGTCCGCTTGCGGCGGGGCCGTCAGGATCCGATAGGACGGCGCGGCGGCCGCCTGTTGCTGGGCTGTCTCGCCTTGCTCCCGAGCTTCGTCTTGCTCGCGCATCATCGAGCGCACCGTCGGCACGGGGGTTTGGGAGGCCTGCGGCGCCTCTGTTTCGGCCGGTGGCCTGGCCGCGGCGGTGGTCTCGGCACCTTGCTGCAGCTTGAGATGAACCTCGGGCTTGCTGGGCTCTGTCGCCTCGAACCAGTTCAGTGGGTTGAGCCCGCTGGCAACAGACGACAGCCAGTCGGAGGGGTCCAACCAATTCAGGTCGATTGCGCTCAGGTCGAGCCACTCCGCCCGCGCGCCCTGATCCGCGGCCGGCGTGGAGGGGGGTGGCGCTTGCGTTGCGGCACCCATGCGGCGCGACGCTTGCCCATGCGAGGCCGCGAGGCGTTCGGCAGCGACGGCAAGGTCCTGGAGACCTGCGTCGAAGAGCGCCGGCGCTTGCGCGGCAAGGGCGTTGAAATACGGACCGGCGCTTCTGGCATTGGCGATGAAGGCGCAGCCGGCCACGAGCAGGACGGACAGCGTCGCAGAGGCAAGCGCCACCCAGGTGCGCCGCCCGCCATAGGACGCCACGAAAAGGAGAAGAAGGACGATTGCGGCAAGGAGAATATACATCTGGTGTCCCGGTCGCTCCGAGCATCATGATCTGGCCCTCATGATGGCCCGCAACCGTGGCATGAGTTCGGCGTCCGTGGCCTGCGCAATCTGGAACTTTCACAAGCTCCAGCCGGGTTCGTGCGGGGAAGATTGGTTCCGGGGGCATCCGTCGGCCGTCCGGACGCCGCCCCTGCCGGGTTGCTTGAAACAGTGCAAAAGCCCTTGTTTATCAACCGTTCATAACGCCTCGGTTAAACTATGGCGTTTGCTTCCGGGGGTGCCGAGCCAACTGGAGTAATGCCCATGTCAGGGAGACTTCTCCCCACACTGGTGTTCGGCGCGATGCTTGTTGCGGTCGCGTCTTCGGCCTTGGCGTCTTCGGCCTTGGCGTCTTCGGCCTTGGCGTCTTCGGCGTTGGCGTATTCCGGCGCCGTCAAAGGTGCGTGCAGGGCGGACTATAAGCGTTTCTGCGCGGCCCATGCGGTCGACGATCCCGGCCTGCGCCGCTGTATGGACAAAGCGGGGCACAGCCTGTCGCGGACCTGCGTGGCGGTTCTGATCAATTCCGGCGAGGTCAGCAAGTCCCGCGCGGCCCAGCGCTGGGGGCATGAGTTCTAGCGCCCGCGCGCCGAGGCCGTTTCAGGGACCCGAGCCAGGGACCCCAAAGAACCACGGAACCCATAGAAAATGCCCGCCTTCGTGAGAGGGCGGGCATCTTCATCGCGACTCTAGCGATCGATCGGACGTCGGCTAGCCTTCGTCGTCATCGTCATCGTCATCATCATCATCGTCGTCATCGTCTGCGGCAGCGCCTCTCTTCATCGGCGCGATATCCATGCTCTCGGCACCTTCAACGGTGATGGTCCCGACCATGCCGCGGTCCATCAGGCCGCGGGGACCGAACTTGTATGTCCCAGGCCGGACTGCGACGAAGAACAATTCCAGTTCGCCGCCATTCTCGAATTCCAGTTCGTCGAAGGTCACGACCTTGATCTCGACTTCGGGATCTCCGGCTTCGATCTTGCGGATCCAGATATTGCGCGCGAACTCCGGCATGACGAGCGCGTACTCGGTCAGGTCGGAGGCCTCGATCTTCCAGCGGTAGCCCTGGCCGACTTTCAACGTGTATTCGGTGGGGGTCATCTTGGTGCTGTCACCGTCGACACCAAGCTTCAGCGGCTCGAGCCGCTTCAGGCCATGGACCGCCGGGTCCAGGATCATTTTGGCCTTGGACTTCGTCTCGGCATAAGTTGCCGTGGTCAGGCCCGTCAGACCGACGCACAGGGCGAAGGCGGCAAGGATAATTGCTCGTAGCATAGGTGTTTCTTCCCTAGTTTGAACTCGTGGAACCCAGTCGCGGGCACTGGATGTTAGGCGTTCTTGGCCTTGAGGCATAAGAGAGTATTGGCATAGTGGCTTGCCAAGTTTGCTGCAAGTGTTGCCAAATCTGGAACCTTCCGGGTCAAACGCCGGTCCGGCGGGGCCCGGCAGGGCGAAGATCGCTGTTTTTGGTGTGCAAATGGGGCTACCGGCGCGCCGGATGCCATGAGCAAGACACAAACAATCGTCATGAGACGTTAAGGTTTCAGTGCTGCGTTTGGGGAATGTAGCCGCTCCGGGGGGACACGGACGGTGGGGAAATTTCCTAGCGCTGCGGGGGATTTAGCGTGATCGATCTGTACAAAATTATGGGAATCAAGCGGTCCGCGCCGCGCAAGGACATTCACAAGGCCTATCGGAAGAAAGCGAAAACGGCGCATCCGGACGGCGGGGGCTCGACCGAGGCTTTCAACCAGCTTGTTGTGGCGTACTCGGTGCTGTCCGACGAGGGGCGCCGCGCCCGTTACGACGAGACCGGCGAGATCGAACCTCAACAGCCCGACAATCTGGACGGCGGGGCCATCGAGATTATCGCCGAGAAGCTGGGGCTCGTGATCCACGCGGAGCAGGATCTGGCGTCCCTGGACGTCGGCGCCTTGATCGAAAGGGCGATTCAGGACGACATTGCCGCGCGGAAAGCCAGCGTCGCGCACCAGCAGCGGGCTGGCGAGCGACTTTCCAAGCTGCGCGGCGCGCGCAAGCGTAAAGGCGAAGGCGAGGGCGACCTGGTGGCGCGCGTGCTCGATTGGCACGAACTCGCCATTCAGGGCCAGATCAAGAAGAACGAAGGGACGATCCGCCACCTCGAGCGAGCCCTCGAAATCCTCAAGGACTACTCGTTTGCCGATGAGAGCGCCGTGGCGCCGTCGGAGGAAGTCGTCGAGGCCTTGAACGACATCCTCGTCTCGCTCGACGAGTTGGCCGCCATCCTCAATTCGAGCCCGTCCCGCGCCGAGGCCATGCCGAAAGAGGCCGAACCGACCGCTTTCGGCTAGCGGCCCGCGGACGGCTGTCTTGACCGACGCAAAGTGTTCCGCGCAGGCGCGGCACATCGTTCGTCCGGGGCCCGAGTTTGACGCACCGCCAGGCAAATCAGCCGGCGGTCTGCGGCCGGTCCGCGCGGTCTTGGCGTTTCGCCCGGCGCCCGGCGCGGCCGCGCCACCACTCCGAAACGTTGTCGCCCAACATCAGCAGGCACGGCGTCAGCAAGAGCGTAAGAATCGTCGCGAAGGTCAGACCGCCGGCAATGGAACTGGAGAGCTGCGTCCACCATTGCGTCGAGGGCGCGCCGATCGAGACATCCTGACCGATGATGTCGATGCTGATGGCGAAGACCATGGGAACGAGCCCCAAGACGGTCGTGATGGAGGTCAGGAGAACGGGGCGGACACGCTGGGCGGCGGTCCTCAGGATCGCCTCTTGCGCCGGCAGACCCTGCGATCTCAGGTCGTTATACGTATCGATCAGGACGATATTGTTGTTCACGACGATGCCGGCAAGCGCGATGATGCCGATCCCGCACATCACAATGCCGAAGGGCTGATCGGTCGCAAGCAGACCGATCATGACACCGGCCGTCGAGAAGACGATCGCACTCAGCACCAGGGCTGTCTGATAGAAGCTGTTGAACTGGGTCACCAGGATCGCAACCATCAAGAAGATGGCGATGAAGAAGGCCGAGATGAGGAAATTGGCCGCCTCGCGCTGATCCTCGTCCTGCCCTTTGAACCGCAAGGATACGGCGGGGTCGATGTCCATGTCCGCGACCGCGGCCTTGAGCTTGCGTACTTGCTCGTCGACCAGGATACCTTCGGCAACGTCAGCCTTGATTTCGAGGACACGGCGGGCGTCGGTGCGCTTGAGGAAACCCGTCTTCTGCGCGGGCTCGAAGTGCACGAAATTGCCGATCGGGACCTGACCCTTTTCCGTCGTCAAGCGCAGGCGGTCCAGTTGCTCGAGGTTGCGCTCGGCGAACGGCATGCGCAGCCGAATTTCCACCTCTTCGTCGGCATCGTCGGGCCGGTACTCGGCCACGAAGAGTCCGTTGGTGACCATGCTCACGACTTGGCCGATGAGGGTGATATCCGCGCCCTGCCGCGCGGCTCTCTCCCGGTCGACCTTCAGGCGCCACTCGATGCCGGGCAGGGGACGGCTGTCTTGAACGTCGACAAAGCCTCCGATTTGATCCATCTGTGTACGGAGTTGTTCGACGACCCCGGTCATCTTCTTCGGGTCTCGCGAGGTCACCAGAAGTTCGAGCGGCTTCCCGGCCGAGGGGCCGGCTTCCTGTTTGCGAACTTCCAGGATGACCCCGGGGATGTCGGCGGTGCGCTTGCGGACCTCTTGGAGAACCTCCGAGGAGCGGGGGCGGTTGCGCCAATTCTTCATTTCGAACTGGACGACGCCGATGACGTCTTCGGCCATCTCGTTCTGCGACGGTCCCGCGCCCGAGCCGATGGTTCTCGCGTAGACCGCGTCGAAATAAGGCATTGTCAGCAGGCGCGCCTCGACCTTGCGGACGATGGCGTCCATTTCCGTGATGGACAGGTCGCCACGGGCGCGGACTTGAACCTGACCGATATCCTGATCGACATCGGGGAAGAACTCCACGCCGCGTCCAAACAGGCCGAACGCGACATATGTTCCGATCAGGAGCGTCACCGCGACGCCCAGAACCTTGGCGGGGTGCGCGAGCAGCCCTTCCAGCGTTCGAAGATAGGCGCCGGCCATCCCGCCGATCTTGCCGAGATCGCCGTCTTCGG
Source organism: Methyloceanibacter methanicus (assembly GCF_001723285.1). GTDB lineage: Bacteria > Pseudomonadota > Alphaproteobacteria > Rhizobiales > Methyloligellaceae > Methyloceanibacter > Methyloceanibacter methanicus. The sequence continues at coordinate 318,429 of NZ_LPWG01000013.1, forward strand.
CGGCCCGGATGGCCTCCAGCAGGTGCGTGTTGCTCTTGTCGGCGGAGCCGATGAGGCCGCCAAGCACCGGAATGAATACAAGAGCCATCGCCAACGAGGCGGCAAGCGTCACGAGGACCGTGATCGGCAAGAACTTCATGAACTCACCGACAATGCCGGGCCAGAACAGCAATGGCAGGAACACGGCCAGCGTCGTGGCGGTGGACGCGGTGATCGGCCAGGCCATGCGTTTGGCGGCTTCCGCGTAGGCGCGCTTGGGAGCGTGACCTTCCAGCATCTTGCGATCGGCCAGCTCGGTCGTGACGATCGCGCCATCCACAAGCATGCCGACGACAAGGATCAGGCTGAACAGGACGACGATGTTCAGGGTGAGACCGATCCACGAGATGGCGAGAATGCCGGCGAGAAACGAGCCGGGGATCGCCAGTCCGACCAGGATGGCCGGCCGCACGCCGATCGCGGCGACAATCACGATCATCACGAGGGCAATCGCGGCGAGCACGTTGTTCTGAAGGTCGGCGAGGATGTCGCGGATCTGCTTCGACTTGTCCTGCATGTAGCTGACTTCGACGCCCACGGGCCAGTTGGCCTGCTCCTCGGCGACGATGGCGCGCACCTCTTCGATGGTCTCGACGATATTGGCGCCAACGCGCTTCTTGACCTCCAGGGCCAAAGCCGGATTGCCGCCGACCCGTGCGAAGCCTTGCGGGTCTTTGAAAGTCCTCCGGATGGAGGCGACGTCGCTGAATTTCACGACCGTGTCGCCGACGACCTTGACGGGCAGACTGAAGATGTCCTGGACGTCTTCGAGGACGCCGGGAACCTTGAGCACCATGCGCCCGGCGACGGACTCCATGGCGCCCGCCGCGACAAGCCGGTTGTTGCGCGCGACGGTGTTGGAAATGTCGGCGAAGGAGATGTTGTAGGTCTCGAGCGTCATCGGATCGACGACGATTTCCAGCAGCTCCTCCCGGTCGCCGCCGATATCGACATCGAGCACGCCGCTCAGACCTTCGATCTTGTCCCGGAGATCGCGGGCGATGCGCACGAGCGTGCGTTCGGGGACGTTTCCGGACAACCCGACCGTGATCACGGGGAAGAGCGCGATGTTGACCTCGTTGACGCGGGGTTCGTCGGTTTCGAGCGGCAACTCCGCCCGCGCGATGTCCACCTTCTCCCGCACGTCCTCGAGCGCCTTGTTGGAATCGAATCCGGCGTAGAATTCAAGCGTTATGGAGCCATAGCCTTCGCTCGCCATGGAGCGCATCTCCTTGATGCCCTCGATGGACTTGAGCTCCTTCTCCATCGGGCGCACGAGGAGCCGCTCGGAGTCCTCAGGCGAGATCCCCTCATAGGTCAGCGACACGTAGATGATGGGAATCTGAATATCCGGATCGGCTTCTTTCGGGATGGTCGTGTAGGCGATCGCGCCCGTCACGACGATCATGACGAACGCGAGGACAACGGTGCGTGTGCGTTCGAACGCCGCGTCGATGAGCGCATTCATTGGGCTGTCGTCGGCTCGTCGGAACGGCCTGCCGTCAGGTCCACCGATACGCCGGTCGAACTGGCGATGCCGCTGCTGTTATCTTCGTCGGCCACTTGCACCTTCTCGCCGGTCTGCACGTAGCCGTGCCCCAACGTGATGATGCGCGCCTTCGTGGGCAAGCCCGTAACCCAGGCCCCGTTGACATCCGACATGACGATGGTCGCCTCGTGGAATTCAACCCGGTCCTTGTCGTCGACCGTCTTGACCCCGAGCGCGCCGGCCTCGTTCAGAGACAGGTCGGCCGGCGACAGAAAATGCGCCAACACCGACCCGGTGGGGATCGTCGCTTCGGCACTGATGCCGGACGGTATGGCGCCGTCCGCGTTGGGCAGTTCGATTTCGACCCGAAATGTCCGGGTCCCTTGGTCCGCGCGGGCGGCGATGTACCGGATCTTGCCCTGACGCTCCTGGCCGGTCGCGAAGCTCACGGACGCGCTCTGACCGACCCGGAGATCGGTGATCTTTTGCTGGGTAATCTGAACGCTGACGACGAGAGGGTGGTTGTCGACGATCGTTGCGATCTCGCCGTTGGTGTCCACATAGGCGCCGAGTTCGACGGGGACCGACAGGACGTCGCCCTCGAACGGCGCCTTGATCTCAAGGCGCTCGAACTCGATCAGCGCTTCTTCCAGCTCGGCCTTCGCAGTCTGTAGCGACGAGTAGATCTGATCGGACTGTCTCTGGGTCTGGTAGCCCTTCTTGCCGAGGGCCTGGGCGGCATCGTAAGCGCTCTGCTGCTCGCGCACGCGCGCCTTTGCCCGCGCGATCCGCGCCTCGCGGTCATTCTCTTCCAGGCGAACGATGACGTCGCCGGCGGCCACGGCGCTGCCTTCGTCGGCCAGGATCTCGGCCACCTGTCCCATGGTCTCGGCGCGCACGGTTACAGTCCTGTTCGGCTCCGCTTGCCCTTGGGCGACGATGACCTGGGCTACGGGCTTTGCCTCTTGCGTCCGAACGGAAACCGTCATGGCGGGAAGCGTCTTCGCGTCTTCGGGCGCCGTCGCGACCTCCTTTCCGGCGGTTCGCAAGACATAGCCGCCGAGCACCCACGCGGTGAGTGCCAAGGCCAGGACTGCAGCGATGATGTATGACTTCTTCAAGGCTGAAGCCTCACTCGTTAATTTGGTGACCTGCTGCTTCCGACTACGGGGACGGCCTTACGCCGTCCCGCTTCTGCTTCGTCGAACCCTGTGTCTCCGCATCCCACGCATCGATGACATTCAAGAAGCTCTCCGTGAGCGCCTCGTAAAAGGCATCGAGTTCCTGGAGCCGCTCTTGGGCGTCCGCCATCCCCTCCGGTAGCGCGTCCCGCGTGCTCTCGATCACGTCGCGCGCGCGGCGCATCCGCCGAACCACCCCGCGCAAGATGCGCGCATAGGGCTGCTGGCCCAGCCTGAAATAGTCCTGCCGGTCACCGGGCTTTGCGTGTCGCACGATGACACCGAGATCCTCCAAGAGCCGCGTGTTGGTACTGATGCTCGCGCGACTGACGCTCAGACGTTCCGCCAGCTGTGTCAGGCTGAACGGTCCCTCATGCATGATCATGAGGCCCACAATGTGGCCGGCAATGCGCGGCAGACCCTCCGACTGGATGATCAGGCCCATCTGCTCGACGAATTCCGAGATCGCTTTGTCCGCTGTATCAGGCATGCCGAACAGGTAGGTTGTTTAGTTTGTTCAGTCAAGACTGAACAAACTAAACAAAGCCTGTTGCCCAAGCGGGGGAAGAGGCGGAGGGATCGTGAGATTGCGCCGTGGCCGAGCCGCTGTGAGGCGCTGCAAGGCGCTGCCCGGAGCCGCAGAATAGGCTCTCTGGCTAGTTTACTCGCCACGCGCTTCCCTCTAGAAAGCCTGGACGAATTTTTGGGCTGGGGACCGATGATCAAAAAACTACTCGTCGCCAATCGTGGAGAAATTGCCTGCCGGATCATGCGCACGGCGAAGCGGCTCGGGATCGAGACCGTCGCTGTCTATTCGGAGGCCGATCGCGATGCGCTGCACGTCTATATGGCCGACGAGGCCGTCGGAATCGGGCCCGCGGCCGCCGCACAGTCCTATCTTGTCATGGACAAGATCATCGCGGCCGCCAAGGAGACCGGCGCCGACGCCATCCACCCCGGCTACGGCTTCCTGTCCGAAAATGCCGCCTTTGCCAAAGCGCTGAAGAAGGCCGGCATCGTCTTTGTCGGTCCGAACCCCAAGGCCATCGAGGCCATGGGCGACAAGATCGAATCCAAGAAGCTCGCGGCGGATGCGAAGGTCTCGACCGTGCCCGGCTATCTCGGCGTGATCGAGACGCCGGAAGAAGCGGTCAAGATCGCCGACGACATTGGCTACCCCGTCATGATCAAGGCCTCGGCCGGCGGCGGCGGCAAGGGCATGCGCATCGCCTATAGCAGCGGCGAGGTGGCCGAGGGCTTTGCCTCGTCGCAGTCCGAAGCGAAATCGAGCTTCGGCGACGATCGCGTCTTCATCGAGAAATTCATCGAAGAGCCGCGCCATATCGAAATCCAGGTGCTGGGCGACAAGCACGGCAACGTCATTCATCTGGGCGAGCGCGAGTGCTCGATCCAGCGCCGCAATCAAAAGGTGCTTGAAGAGGCGCCGAGCCCGTTCCTCGATGCCAAGACCCGCGAGGCCATGGGCGCCGAGGCCGTCGCGCTGGCCAAGGCGGTGGATTACGATTCCGCCGGCACGGTCGAGTTCATCGTCGACAAGGACAAGAACTTCTACTTCCTGGAGATGAATACGCGCCTTCAGGTGGAACATCCGGTCACGGAACTCGTGACCGGGCTCGACCTTGTCGAGCAGATGCTCAAGGTCGCCAGCGGCGAGAAGCTTGCCATCAAGCAGAAGGACGTGACGCTGACGGGATCGGCCATCGAATCGCGCATCTATGCCGAAGACCCGGTGCGCAACTTCCTGCCGTCCACCGGGCGCCTGGTCCGTTTCCGGCCCCCGAAGCTCGGCACGGAGAACGGTGTGACCACGCGCCTCGACACGGGCGTGGAAGAGGGCGGCGAGATCTCGGTCTATTACGACCCGATGATCGCCAAGCTGATCACCTATGCGCCGACGCGGATCGAGGCGATCGACGAGATGGGGCGCGCGCTGGACGCCTTCGCCATTGACGGCTTCCGGCACAACATTCCCTTCCTCGCGGTGCTGATGCGCAACGCGCGCTGGCGCGCGGGCGATATCTCGACGAAGTTCATCGCCGAGGAGTTTCCGGACGGGTTTCACCCGCCCGTGCCGGAGGGACGCGTTCGCGATGTGCTTGCGACCGTCGCCGCGAGTATCGATCATCTCTCCAATAATCGCCGCCGCATGATCACCCAGCAGATGCATGGGGAGCCGGTCTGTTTTTCCGAGGTCCGTCTGGTGGAGCTCGGCGGAGGGGATCTGGTCCGTGTCAAGGTGGAGGGCCGCGACTTCCCGACGACTGCCACGCTTGGCGGGGCGGGGACGGACGAGCCGGCGCGGACGATCGTGCTCGACTCGCGCTGGTGGTTCGGCGAGCCGGTCTTCGAGGGGACCGCCGACGGCGAACCGGTTGCCGTCCAGGTCCGCTCCATACTCAACGGCGTGCATCTGACCTATCAGGGCGTGGAAGTGCCGGTCCGCGTCTTCACCGAGCGGGAGGCGAACTATCTCGCCCTCATGCCGGTGAAGGAAAAGCCGGACATGTCCAAGTTCCTGCTTTGCCCGATGCCGGGGCTCGTCGTGTCGCTCGCGGTGGAGGAAGGGCAGGAGGTGTCGGCCGGCGAAACGCTCTGTGTCGTCGAGGCGATGAAGATGGAGAACGTGTTGAAGTCCGAGGTGGACGGCACGGTCGCCAAGATTCACGCCGAACCGGGCGACAGCCTGAACGTGGACGCCGTCATCCTCGAGTTCGAGTAAGAGCGCGGGCGTGACGCCGCCTGGCACCAAGACCGTCACCGTTCGCATCGAAGGCCGCGTGCAGGGCGTCTATTACCGCGCCTGGACGGAGCAGATCGCGCGCCGCCTCGATCTCGATGGCTGGGTCCGCAATCGCCGGGACGGGAGCGTCGAGGCGGTGTTTTCAGGGCCCGCGCTGCAGGTGGACGAGATGCTCCGCCGCTGTGCCGAAGGGCCGCCCGACGCCCGGGTCACCAATGTCGTTGTGACGGATGAAGGCGGGGCGCCGCCCTCCGGGTTCCAGGTCTTGCCGACGCATTAGTCTTGCCCGCACGTCGGTCCGGCGGGCTCACGCTGTCCCGCCCAGTCCGAACACCTGCGCGAAGCTTGCCCGCAGGGCCGCATCGACGCAGGTCATCTCGGCCTCGGCGCCGAGCGCCTCCAGGCTCGTCACCGGTGTGCCGTGGAGGCCGCACGGCACGATGCCCGAGAAATGGTCGAGGTCGGGGTTAACGTTCAGGCTGACGCCATGGAACGTGACCCAGCGGCGGACGCGGATGCCGATCGATGCGATCTTGGCCTCGTCCACGAATATCCCGACCGCACCGTCCCGGCGTTCTCCCGCGACGCCGAGCGCCGCCAGGGTGGCGATCAGCCAATCTTCCAGCGCCGCCACGAAGGCCCGCACGTCGCGCCCGCGCCGATTGAGGTCGAGCATGACATAGGCCACGCGCTGGCCGGGCCCGTGATAGGTGTAACGGCCGCCGCGCCCGGCTACGTGGATCGGGAAGCGGTCCGGATCCACGAGCTCTGCCCGGTCCGCGCTCGTGCCCGCCGTATAGAGAGGCGGGTGTTCGAGCAGCCATACGCATTCGCCCGCGCGCCCCGCGGCGATGGCGTCCGCGCGGGCCTGCATGAAGGCCAGACCTGCCTCGTAAGGGACGGGCGCGGGTGCCACGATCCACTCCAAAGGCGCGGGGGCTTCGGCAGAAGGCGCAAATTGGGGCTCGAGCGAGGGTCTCATCGTCCCGCCATCTTAAGGCAAACCGCTGCCCGGCAAACCTTGCACCAAAGGGGCAGGTTTGCTAATTCAGCGCACCGAAACGAAACGGTTCGCCTGGACTAGCCGATTGGCATGGCTGGGCGGCTTTCGGAACATCTTGCGGTCGTGGCGGAATTGGTAGACGCGCAGCGTTGAGGTCGCTGTGGGGTAACTCCCGTGGAAGTTCGAGTCTTCTCGACCGCACCAACACTCATCCCAATCAGAGATCACAAACCGGCCTTCGCGGGTGGAGTTGCGCGCTTCCAAGAGAGGGCCGAAGTGCGCTGGCATGGCCATAGGGTCGGTCCAAGATCCTCAGCGCACTTTGCCGGATAACGTCAGTATGTCGGGCAAAGGCCTCCTTGCGACCAATCCTTTTCTTCGCGTGCCATTGTGCTATCTGGTCCTGTTGATCGGGCCTAAAGAGTCTCTCGTCAGGGCAAAAGGGCCATCCACGTGCAACGCCGCTCGGCAGGTTCAATCGATGCGATCGCTCCCGGCATTGAATCTTGAAGTAGCGAAGAATGACGAAGCATGCCTGCCTCGCCGCACTCCTGGCGGCGATTTCCATTTGTGGCCTATCGACCGCTATGGCACAGCCCGCGGCCGAGCCCGTGACCGACGTCTCTCAAGCGGCATCAAATCCCGCCTCAGTTTTGGGGCCTCCGACGGAAGACGGTCCGGTCCTGGTTCGGGCCAGCTTCGAGTTCCATGACATCGATGAAATCAGCGAAGAGAACGAGTCCTTCGAATTCACAGGTGTTCTAACGCTAGCGTGGCAAGACAAAAGACAGGCCTTCGACCCCGCCGCCGCAGGGGTAAGCGAAAAGGTTTACCAAGGCGACTATCAGTTCAACGAACTCGCTCCGAGCTGGTTTCCCCAAGTTGTTCTTGTCAACAGTTCCGACTCGTTCGAACAGCAAGGGGTCGTGCTCCGCGTGCAGCCGGACGGGACCCAGATCCTCAAGACGAAGCTGCTGGCCGTTGCCAAAACGAAATTCAACTTGAGGCGTTACCCGTTCGACAAACAACGGTTGGAGGCTGTTTTCGAGGTCTTGGGATTCGACGACAACCAGGTTGTGCTGGAGGTGGACCCGCAGGCTCCCGTTTCGGCGGGCAAATTGTGGGTGCCTCAATGGATCATCGCCGGTGTCAGTATGTCCGTCCGGCCCCACGCTGCATCCCATTCCGGCGGCCGGGATATCGAGTCCGCGCTCATAGCCAGCGTGGACGTGGAGCGAAAGCCGTTCTACGTCAGCCGCCTCGTCATCCTCCCTCTCATCGTGATTGTACTCCTCTCCTTTTCAGTTTTCTGGATGGATCGAGCCTCGCTGGGCGATCGGATCAGCGTCTCGTTCATCGGGATCCTGACCGCCGTCGCCTACCAAGTGGTGATGAACGACATCTTGCCCCGGATTGCCTACCCCACGTGGATCAACGCCTTCTTGAATGTCAGCTTCCTACTGATGGTTGGAACGGTCATCATAAACCTCGTGGTGGGCAGGCTTGATAAGCGTGGAAAGCACGACGTATCGCATCGTGTCGATCTCCTGTGCCGGTGGATTTTTCCGCTTTCCTATTTCGGGCTCATCCTGATCTTGTTTGGAGTGGCCTTCCTGCTCTACTAGGCCCGGCGCGCGGAAGGCGCGCCAGGGGATAGGCGCTGTTCGGCCGGAAGCGGACCTTAAGCGTGTCTCGCGTCGGTCCCGATGATCCGCTCGGCCACGCGCTCCATGGTCGTTCCTGGATCTCCGGACGGCGGTAGAGCGGGTTGTAAGGGGCGCCGGTGCGGTCGAGATAGGCCGCCTGCATGCCGGCGACCATGGCGCCGTGCGTATCCCAATCGTGCGCGGCCACGAGACGTAACGCACCGATGGGCCGGTCGAGACGGGCGGCGGCAAACGCGTAAACCTTGGGGTCGGGTTTGAAGCTGCCGGCTCCTCGACGGAGATCACCGCATCGAAGCTTCCGGTCAGCCCGGAGTTCGCGATCTGCCTGCTGATGAGGTCCAGTGACGAGTTGGAGAAGGCCACCGTCCGATAGCCGCGCGACCGCAACCGGGCCAGGGCCGGCGCAACGTCCGCATGCGGTGCGAGATTCGCGAAGGCCCCAAGGAGGTCCGACCGATCCTTCTCACCGATCATGCGTCTGTGAAGGCTGGCGAGCCGGTCCAGCGTCAGACCGGCCAACTCGGCGAATCCGGTCCTCACGCCGGTCAGCGCGCAAACGGTGGAGCCGTGCAGCAACATGGCAAACCACGTGGATGCCACGGCCGGGTCCCCGAAGATGCCTGCGAATTTCGGCCTGAGGGCCGTGAGGTCGAGGACCGTCTCATTGATGTCGAACAGCACGGTGTCGCGTGGCACGTGTCCCCCTCCTATGGGCGTCAGCCGACACTACCTGCGTTTTGCCCTCGCGTCCGCTCGCAGCGTATCGGCAAACGAGCCGTGAGGCCGCGTCGGCGCGGACGGCGCTGCGGGGATTTCGATGTCGGGGAGGGAGGTCTCAGCCGCGCGGCGGGCGGCGGCGTTCGCTGAACCACGGGCGGTAGTCGGAGGCCATCTTCCGGCGCTGGGCCACGGGCGCGCGCTTGCATGTCGCCGCTTCCTCGCTGCCCTCCAGCGCGCCCCACCGCATCTCCGCGCAATCGTTGATGTTGTACGCCATCTCGAGATCGTTGATGCGCACGAGCAGGTCGTCGAGCGACAGGGTCCAAGAGGAGCCGTCGCTTCGCGTATAGGAGAACTTGCGTGTGCTGAGCTCCGACAGGAGCGTCTCCTCCAGTTCCTTGCGGACTTCCCCCGGCGACTTGCCCGCCGGCATCGCATAGCGCTCGGGGCGCCGCTCGACACGCTCGGGGAACTTGCGCACCACATCCATGGCGATCAAGAGGCGGAGGTCGCGAGACGGCGTCGCGAAGTTCTCCCATGCGCCACTCGTTTCGAAGATCGACGGGCCGCTCGGCATCGCCACGGTCACGCGATTGCCGACCAGGAATTTGCGGCCGTTCTCGACGGACGTCACGCGCGCGTTCACTTGCTCTTCGAGGGCGGTGACGGCCTCCGTCATGGCCTTCACGGGATCGAGCGGCGCTGGCGACATCACGTCGTCCATGCGGTCGTAGAACGCTTCGACGTCGATCGTCGATTGCTGCAGCGAAAAGTCGCCGTAGTCGGGGTGCTCGGCAATCTGCGCATTGGTCAGACGCCGCAACGTGCCGTTGGCGTTCCGCTCGATGGGCCGAATGCGCTTGAAACCCGGGCCGCCGAGCGCGGGATTCTGCGCAAACAGGAAGTTGCCGCGCCAGAAGCGTTTGCGGGCGACGGTGCCGTCCGGCTGTCCGTCAACCGCAAGGAACACACCGGCGCCTTCGTCGGTCTGCGGGACGCGCTTCACCAGCATGAGAATGTGCCCATAGGGATCCGCGTAGATCGTTCCGGGACGCAGTGCTTCGCGCGTCAGCGGCACCGGATAGAAATCGGTGTCGTCGTCATCGTTGGCCGTCCGGCCGTTACCCGAATGCACGCCGTCCGCGACCGTCCGGCTCAGATAGTGCTGAAAGCCCGGGACCAGGCCTTTCGGCCTTGCCGGCACGCGGTAGCGGACCGGCGCGGGCCTGGACGCGCTCCCGAACAGACTGTTCGATCGGGCACTCCCGCCCCCGGCTGTGCCGACGGGCAACGGCTCTTCCTGCACGATGTTCCACCATTTCGGGCATCGTGGCGGTCTGCCGCCGTCGCCGCGCGTGCACTTTGCATAGCCGAACGGCAATCCCATCTTGAAGGCAAAATAAGCCCGCAAGAAATAGGGGAGGTCCGCGCAATCCGGCCGGATGGTCGCGCGCGTCTGGTCCTCGCGCAGGCCGAGATGGTTGAACAAGACGTTTCGCGAATCGTCGTGCAGAACCTCGCCCAAGGCCTTCCACGACAGGTCTTCGTCGAGCGGCGCGTCGAACAGGATCTGGAGCCAGGCCGAATAGAGATTTTCGTTGGCGCGATCCCACGAGTCGCGCAAGGGCCAGACGGCCTTGCTGCCACCCGGGCCCCGCGGCCGCTTAGCCGCGACTTCGATCTCGCGCGTGACGTCGCGGCAGTCCGGGGTCGCGCCGTCCCGCGTGAGCTTGGCTTGCCACGTGCCGGCCTCGGGGGCGGCGACTTCGGCGTGCCAGAAATAGGGGGGCCCGCCCTGCCGGCCGGAGGTCTGGGCCACGACTTTGCCTGAAGGCGCGATCAGCGTCAGTGCGCCGTCTTGCGGCTTCTCGGTGGCGACAACGACGCGCAGCGGCGCCCCTTTCCAGGGCGCGACCGGCGTCGACAGCAGCGCCAATCCGAATTCTTCGCAGACAGAAGCCGCGTCCTCGGCCCTCGCCTGCGTTTGCAGGAGAGCGACCAGGGCACAGGCGACCAGGAATGGCGTGATCGCAGCACATACACTGGGCTGGCGTACAGGCAGCATGGACCCTCCGTCCCGACTCCCTCGGCCGATGGCCAAAGCTACCGCGAAAACGGTGGTGACAAAACCTCAAATACACGCTTTCCGCGCGCACGGACCCCCGCGGTGGGTAGTTTGGGGAAAACAAGCGACAGGGCCGTCTCGGGAGCGGTCTCAAGTCCCATTGCAACCCGATCGCGAATCGCGCCAAACGCATCCTTGCCCTTAAGGTCCATCACGCCATTCTTGCCGGTGCCGCGGGCGCTGGCCTAGGCTGCAGTCCGAATGCTCGACCCCGTCTTCTCGTTCTTTGCCAATTTCTCCGACTACGAGCGTGTCCTGTCGGCGACGATGGTCACCTTTTCCATGCTTGGCATGGGGGCGACGCTGACGGTTCGCGACTTTGCGAACACGCTCGTCGCCTGGCGGGGACTGGCGGTCGGCCTCGTCGTGCAACTGGTGCTGGTCCCGATCTGGGCGGGGCTGACGATGTTCGTCGTCGGACTGGTGCCCGAGGACTTTGGCGGCTTGTCGTTCGCGGGCGCCGTCGGCATCGCGACGGGGATCGCCCTGATCGCGGCGATGCCTGGCGGTTCGCTCTCGAACCTGCTCACCTTCATCGGCAACGGTAATGTCGCCCTGTCCGTGTCCTTGACGGCGATCACGACGTTCATCTGCCTCTTCGCGACGCCGATCGTGCTGGCCGCGCTCGTGACGGTTCAGGTGCCCGGCGATTTCGAAATCGATACGTCGCAGATCATGTTGGACATCGGCCTGTTCCTGATCGTGCCGCTGCTTGTCGGCATGATCGTCCGGCGGTGGACGCACTCAAAGCAGCAGATCCTGTTCACGAAATACATGGTGCGCGCGAGCCTCTTCCTGCTTGGGGTGATCATCGTCGGGTCGCTCGGGGCAGGGCGGCTGCAATTCGCCCCTTATGGCTGGCTGGGGCCGGCCATCATCATCGTGTTCGGCGTCGGCGCGCTCCTTGTGACGCGCCTTTGCGCCTTTGCCTGCGGCATGATCGAGCGCGATACGCTTGCGATCGTCATCGAAGTCGTCGTGAAAAACGGGCTGCTCGCGCTCCTGGTCGTGACGTCGATGTTCCCGAGCCGCGTGCTGGTGTCCGCGGACAGCCAAACGGGCGACCTGATCGCGGCCGCGCATGACGGTTGCATCTTCGTCGTGTTGTTCTTCAGCGGCTTCGCCCTGGTGGCCGGCTCGGTGACGTCGCTCCGCAGGCATAAGGCGCGCGCGCAGCAGGGCGAGGCCGCAGCCTAGCTCGGAGAGCCGCGGCCCGCGCGCGCCACGTTTGGGCTAGGGCGTGATGGCGATGCCCCAAGGCAGGCGCCCGACGGGGACCGATTTCTCAGGCTTGAGGGTCGCCAGATCGATGACCGTCATATCGTTGGTGAGACCGTTCGCGACATAGAGCTTGGAGCCGTCCGGTGCGATCTCCACGTGCCAGGGACGCTGCCCGACGAGAACGTAGTCTTCCACCTCGAACGTGTCGGTGTTGACCACCGCAACCCGGTTGCCGGACCGAGCGCCACATAGGCCTTCGTGCCATCCTTGGAAAAGCGAATGCCCACGGGCTGGATCTGTTCCGGCGACACACCCGGAATCTCGAACCCGATCACCTTCGCGATCTCGTACGTCCCGCCGTCGATGACCGACACGGTGCCGCCCACTTCGGAGGAGACCCAAACGTTCTTTCCATCCGGCTGCCATTCCGCGTGGCGGGGGCGCGTATCGACAAGGACGTTGGCGACCAGATCGTTGCTTTCTGTGTCGATGAAATGCGCCATGCTGGAACTCTCCGACGTGGCGACGGTCATCGTACCGTCCGGGCTGACACGCATGCCTTCCGGTTCGACGCCAACGGGAACCTCGACGATGAGATCGCCGGTGTCGGGCTTCATGATCGTCACCATCGAATCGTCTTCGTTGGCGATGTAGATCGTCTTTCCGTCCTTCGAGACGTCCATCAGTTCCGGGTCGGGGCCGGAGTCCAGGTTGCGGACGATCTCGAGCGAACCTGCATCGATGACCTCGACGGCATTGTCGTCACCGACGCACACATACACTTCGGACTTGTCGGGCGAAGTGACGATGCCGCGGGGGCGGCGCCCCGTCGCGATCGTCTTGATGGTTTCCAAGCTGTCGGAATCGACCACGGTGACCGTGTTGTCCCGCTCATTCGAAACAAAGATCTTGTCGGCATAGGCCGGCGTGACCGCGAGCATCGCGATCGGCGCCACGACCAGCATGGCGGCATTTCGGCGTTTCATCTCCACTACCTCTGGACAGTTGTTTTTGGGGTCTTGTGTTCGGGGAAACGGCAAGCCGTTTCCGGTTCGTCGAAGCCGAGCGTGTCGGCGGGGAAGTGCTGATGCAGGAATCCCTCCTGCGGCGAGAGGGAGACGAGCGCGCGCGGCGCCATGATCAGGATCGGCTGACGCAGCTGGTGGTCCCAGGGCCGCACGGTCATCTTTTGCCCTTTGAAGCCGGCCACGCGGAACTTGTCCGAAAGGATGTAGTCGCGCAGGGCTTTCACATCGTGCTTGGGCGAGCGCGTGGCCGCTTCCCCGAATGCGCGCACGGCCAGCCAACCGCCATAGTCCTGCTCGGTCATGTCGCGCTTGGCCAGTTTCTGGAACCCGCTTTGCAGGGACATGCCGCCCCATTGCTCGAAGGCACGATGCCAGATGGAGGAGGTGAGGCCATGCGTGCCGACGACCGGATCGGGATCGGCAGTGCGATACATGAAGTAGAGTCCAAAGGCTTCGCCCGTATCGATCACGAAGATGACATCGTGATCGGCGGCGTTGTCCGTGGCCATCGGGATCTGGGTCTGGATTTGCTGGTGACCGGTCTCGACGCGCCGTGATCCCGCCTCGAATTTGTATGTGCGTTCCTCGACGACCTCGCCGCCAAACCGTTTGGCCGCGCGTTTGACCGCCTCAGCGTAATCGTCGTCCTCGGGCGTGACGCCTTTGACGATCATCCAGCGTGGCCACTTCTTCCAGATGAGATATTGCGCGAGCGCGTCGGCGCGCATGGCCCAATTGGGCACGATGTGAACGACGTTGTAGCGGCAGTCCTCCTGACGGAGCCGGTCGTCGGCCGAACGCATGCTTAGGATGAGGGAGTCGTGCGCCTCCGGAAGGTCGGCGACGGCGAGCAGGTCGTCCGGCTCCAGGTCGGCGACGATCAGCTTGGGTCCATCGGCGAGCAGCGCCTTGGCTTCGGCGACGACGTCGTCATCTTCCTGAACGATGTGCTCCTTAAGGGCCGTCTCGACGCCGAGAAACCGTCCCGTGGCATTGTTGTCGAGAACGGCGAGCCGCGCGCCCTGGATCCCCTTGTCGTTCAGCACGGGCTCCATGAGAGAGAGCGGGATGGGCTCCTTGTACTGCTTGCCGAGATAGACGATGTCGACGACCGTCTTCGGCTTCGGCGCGGGGCGCTTCCGGGCCGGGCGGGATTTCTCGGCCGGTTCGGAAAGGGTCCTTCCCGGGTCCTCTACGGCGTGCGCCGGCGCGCACAGCGCAAGGGGAAGGGCCGCGACGGCCAGACGCAAGAGTGTCGTTCCGTATGTCATTTCACCTCCATCAGGGCAGCGGACGCCTTCCCGGGGGCATCGTCCGGACCGCGCCCGGACTTGTTCGTCTTCGGCGTACGGCGCTTGGTTGACAGCTCGAGTTGCATCGCGGCGGCCTTGTTCTGGTTGGCCTTGGCGATATCCAGAGCCGTCTGGCCGGTCGGCGTTTTGACATTCGGGTCGGCGCCGGACTGCAGCAAAATGCCGATCAAAGGCGGGTTGTCGTGGGACGCGGCAATCATCAGCGGGGTCACGCCGTTCTTGCTCCGCGCGTTGACGTCGGCGCCGCCTTCGATCAAGCGCCGCGCGACATCGAGGGAACTCATGCCTTGATTGAAGCGGGCCGCGCGGCCCTTCTTGAGAGGCTGGCTCGCGACAACCATGAGCGGGGTCAAGCCCTCCGACCCGACCGCTTCGTCAAGCTTGGCGCCGGCATCCATCAACGCGTCGGCCGCGAAGTACTTCCGCTCCATGATCGCGATGGCGAGCGGTGTCGCACCATTGGGACTTGCGATTTCCATGTCGGCGCCGGCCTGGACCAGCGCCTCGATCGATGGAACGTGGTTCCGGAACGCAGCATGGAGCAGGGCCGTCCAGCCATCGCGGTCGAGACGATTGGGATCGGCACCATGCGCGATCAGAAACGCGATCATTTCGGAGTCGCGTGCGCGCGCGGCGGTGTGCAACGGCGCCAGTCCCATGAGGTTCAGCTTGTTGATGTCGGCGCCACGCCCGAGCAGGAAGGCGGTGCGCTCGCGGTCGGTTCCCGTCACCGCGTTGCTGAGCTCTTCGTCGATGTTGGCACCGTCATTGAGCCATTGATCGAGACGCTTCTCCGTCACCACCTGATCGGCCGATGCCTGGTCCTTCTTCAGGGCCTCTCTCGTCTTGGTCAGGGCCGTCAGGTAGAGCGCGCGGATCTTTTTCTGACGGTCGGTGAAGAACGTGCCGTGGGAGGGAAGATCGCCTTGCACCACGCACTTGCTGCATTGCACGAGGGGAACGCCGTACTCCGCGAGCACGTCGGCGATCTCGTCCCGGCTCTCTTCAAGGGCGTTGTCCAGCATGTATTTGAGGACGATGTTCGTCGGCTGCACGCCAAGCGCCAGATCGAACTCGAGCGGAATCTCGTCGTCCATGAGATTGACAGGCTGAATGGCGATGTTCTCGCCGCGCATGGTCTTCAGGAACCCGGCGAAGGGGCCGAACACGCCCGCGACATCGAGTTCTCCATCGACGACCTGCTGCACCTGGCGCCAGGGCTGTTTCTCGGGCACGAGATCGGCGTCGTGGCTCAGAACGTGGATGTTGATGTCTTGCATGACGCCGTGTTTCGACAGGACGAGCCGCAGGCCGGAGTGTTGAAACAGGCCGAGGCGGAGTTCCTGCAGGCGGGGGTCGTCGAAGTCCTTGATGACGATCCCGTCATCCGCGCGGGTGACGAAGACATAGGGCGTGCGATAGATCGGCGTGGTCGTCAGCACACTTTCGTAGTGGGCGGGCATTCCCAACAGGACGTCGCATTCATAATTGTCGAAGGTCTGGCGGGTGAGGCCGCGATCGATCTGAGGGCGCCAGAAATAGACGATCCCGGCGTCGAGTTTCTCGGCAACAATGTCGATAATCTTGTTTTCGAAGCCTTCGCGCTTCTCGTTCGACAGCGGCATGTTGCCGGGGTCGGCGCAGACGCGCAGCGTGTCGATCTTCATCTTGCGCGCGATTTCCTTGGCCTTGGTATGTTCGGCCGAGGTCAGCTCGTCCCACGTCTTGTCGGCAAAGCCTTGGCTCAGGAACTCGGCCGTCTCTTCGGCCTGCGCAAGTTCGATTGCGCCGTTCATAAAACAGAGAAACGCCGTGAAGACGGCGGTGCAGGTCATTCGGCGGGTCAACGCGGTAATCCCAAATAGCGAACGGGTTCTCGAATAGGGGGCGGCGCCAGGCGGGTTCTTCCACCTGGCGCCGCTGACAAGCCATAGCTAGTCGGACAGCCTGAAGGTGTAGACCGTTCCTCCCTGCGGGATGTTGGTGAGACCGGTGGCTTTGGCCATGGCCGTCGCACCGATCGCGCCGAACTTGTCGTTCATGTCGAGACCCGCCGTGACCGGGAGGCCGATCCAGCCGCCGATACCGGAATGCACCGACACGTACTGCTTCCCGCCCACCTTGTAGGTGATCGGATTGCCGATGATGCCGGAGCCCAGCTTGCGGCTCCAAAGGATCTTGCCCGAGTTGCGGTCGACAGCGCGCAAGTCACCACCCAGCGAGCCGTAGAAGACGAGGCCGCCGTCGGTCACCATGCCGCCACCCCAGTTCGGATACGGATCCGGGATCTCCCAGACCGTCTCACCGGTCAGCACGTTGAACTTCTTGAACTTGCCGGTGACGCCGGGCTTCTCGGGATACATGTACACGTTCGCGAACACATAGACCGTGCCCTGCTGGGTGTGCGTGCGCTCCTGAGGCTCGTCTTCCATGCACCAATTGTTGGTGGGGCAATAGAACATGTTCGGCTCTTTCGGATCGACAGCGCAGGGCTGCTGATCCTTGCCGCCCATGGCGGACGGGCAGGCCGACGTGTTCACGCCGATGTTGAAGGGCGAGTGCTCCTTCACCTTGATCGGACGGCCGGTCTTCAGATCGACCTTCTCGGCCCAGTCGACGGTGACGAACTTATGCGCGCGGAGAAGCGTGCCGTCGGTCCGGTCGAGCACATAGGCGAAGCCGTTGCGATCGAAATGCACGAGCGTCTTGCGCGGCTTGCCGTCGATCTCCATGTCCACGAGGATGTTCTCGTTGACGCCGTCATAGTCCCACTGATCGAACGGCGTCATCTGATAGGCGAAGACGACCTCGCCCGTGTCGACCTTGCGGCCGAAGATCGTCATGGACCAC
Source organism: Methyloceanibacter methanicus (assembly GCF_001723285.1). Taxonomy (GTDB): domain Bacteria; phylum Pseudomonadota; class Alphaproteobacteria; order Rhizobiales; family Methyloligellaceae; genus Methyloceanibacter; species Methyloceanibacter methanicus. The sequence continues at coordinate 335,826 of NZ_LPWG01000013.1, forward strand.
TTGTTGTCGAACTTGCCCGAGGTGAGATCCGGATCGAACTCGTTGCACTTCTCGTGGGTGTGCTCGTCGCCCTTGAGGCCGCAGCGAAGGCCGGGGCTCCAGTGACCGGGGTTGCCGGTCGAGGCGTAGATCATCTTCAGCTCGGGATCGTAGCTGAACCAGGCCCACGGGGCGCCGCCGCCGATCTTCCACTCGCCTTCCGGATAGGTGACGATGCCAAGATCCTTGCCGTAGGTCCCGTAATGCGGGTTGGCCTTGTTCGAGTCCGGCGTGAGGCAGACATCCTTGTCCGAGCCGGTCGAGTGGCAGGTCCAGACGAGGTCGCCGTTCTCGATATTGTAGGCATCCAGGCGGCCACGTGCGGCGAACTCGTCACCGCCGAAACCGGCGATCACCAGATTCTCGGCGATCATGGTCGGGCCGGTGTGAGTCTCGCCGTGTTCCGGATAGGCGTGCTTGACGGTCCAGATCTCCTTGCCGGTCTTGGCATCGAGCGCGATGACGAAACCGTCCAGCGTGTGGAAGACCACCTTGCCTTTCGCATAGTTCAGGCCGCGATTGACCGTATCGCAACAGGCGCGCGGGATCGCGGACTCGTCACGATCGTTCTTCTTCACGTAGTTCCAGGTCTGCTTCGGATTGTCGGGATCGGACAGATCGAGAGCCTGCACGACGTTACAGAGCGGCATGGACGGGCAGCCGCTCACGAAGAACATCATGGGCGTGCCGTCGTCGAGCTTCACGACAACGGGCTGCCCCTCCTGTCCACGCAGCGAGTTCATGGACTGCGCCCAAGCCATCTCGAGCTGGTCGACGTTCTCGGCGTTGATGTCCGAAAGCGGGCTGTGACGGGTCAGCTGATTGTCGCGGCCCGGCGCGGGCCACAGATTGGGATCTTCGGCTCGCTTGTCGATCCCGGCCGAGGCGGATTCATCCGCCATCACCGACACCGGCGCGAGCAGAAGCGCCGCGGTCAGGCCCACTCCTAGGCCTAGCTTTCCAAACTTCATCTCGGTTGCTCCTCCCGAATTGTCCAATGGCTCGCGGGGATGTTCTCCCGGCGGGCCAGACTTGCCCTGTTGGGGGCGCTATGTCGGGAAGCGCCGACCGGCCAACTTGTCAGAGTGCAGGATGTTTCTAGGGAAGCCCGGTTTGGGAAGAATTGCCCAGCCGCGTGTTCGAAACGATGTCAGCACTCTGACAAGCCGAGCGCCGTCAAAGCTCCCGACGCTTGAATGGTACAGAGTGTCCCTGTGCTTGGTGTTCCAGACCTCGACGAGAAGTTTTCGGACCGGCTTCGATACGACTTGTCCGGGTTTTGGGGAATTTGTCCCGGAAACGCACAACAGATTGTCCCAATGTTGCTCCCGGCTTTCGGGAAGACTTACCCCGAATCTTTTGGATGTTTGGCAGGCTTGCGCGTGGTGGTGGAGGCCGCCGGAAAGTTCTGAACGGCAAAGCGCACCAGCTCTTGCAGCGATTGCACACCAAGCTTCGGCTTCAGGCGATTGCACAGATGAGCGACGGCCTTGTAGCTGAGCGCGAGGTTGTCCGCGATTTGGGCGTAGGATTTCCCCTCCGCGAGCAGAGACAGGACATAGCGTTCCCGCGACGACAACGCATCGATCGCCATCGACTCCGGCGCGTGCGTTTTGTGGAACGCAAGGTCGGAGGCCAAGACGCGGCTGACATAGGGTGTGCCGTGCAGGATCGCCGCCAGACCCTGGACGAGCTCCTCGGGAGAGGTGTCCTTCACCACATACCCGTTCGCCCCGGCTTTCAGGGCCGCCCGCGCGATGAGCGGATCGTCATGCATGCTGAGTACGAGGATCGGGATATCGGAATCGTAGCGGCGGAGCCGGCGCACGAAGCTCAACCCGGCGAGGCTGCCGGCGCTCATGGCAAGGTCGACGACCACGGCCTCGGGCCTGGCACGGCGGCAGAGCCGGAACGCCTTTGCGAAACTGGACGTGTGCTCAACCGCGTGCCAGCCGGCATCGTGCAGCAGGCGGCGAAATCCGGCGACGACGATCGGATGATCGTCGACGATGAGGATGCGCGTATCCGGGCCGTGTCGCCGGCCAATTTGGGCTTGGGCGTTGGGCAAGGCTGCCGACGCTCCCTGACTGAGTCGCTGAAGCAGGGAGCTAGCCGATTGTACGATGCCACTGTTTCCAGACCGGTCGAAGGAAAACGGGAAGCGGCAGGTCTAGGACTGGTAGAAGAGGGCGGCGCGCGCCGGGGGCTCGATCATGCCGATCCGACGCCCACTGTCTGATGTCGGACAACGTCGGTTCGTGTAGGCTCGGCCCGTCCGCTTCGTTGGAGAACCAAGAAATGCTTCCTCGTGTCTCGTTGGCCGTTGGGATTGCCGCCGGCTCAACCATCGCACTTTCCACGGGCCTTCCCTCGGCGAGGCTCCATGCGGAGGAGATGGCCTGGACGGTGAACCGGTACCAAAGCGACGTGCCGGACGACGCCGACACCGTGGTTTTGACCTACGGCATTCCCGAAACCGACGCCGTCGCCTTCGAGGCGGTCTGCGGAGGGCGGGACGGACCGGAGCCGCGCGCCGTCTTCTGGTACGACGTCGTCGATCTTTCGGAGAACGAGGACGTAGTCGTCACCTTCTCGAGCGGGAGCTTTAAGGACGCGTTGCCGGGAAAAGTCTACGGCAGGGACGCGGAAGTGGGCGTCTCCGGCATCCAGATGACGATCGATGCGAGCGCGCCGCTCTGGTCGGCCATGACCACGGGCACGGCGCTCAGCTACGGGATCGCGGGCGGTAAGCGCGAGACGCTTCAACTCAAGGACGCGGCCATCGCCGTCGGCGGTTTCGCGGCCGCGTGCAAGGCCGGAGCCTCGTCGAGCCCTGGAGACGAGGCCGCGCGGGGCGATGTGCCGACAGGCGATCTCGTGGCGCAAGCCGCTGGCTCTGCTGTGGCCGCCTCGCTCAACGACTTGGCGTCGAGATCGCCGAACGGTGCCCCCGCGAGCCCGAAAGCGGATGCCGCGTCTTGCGCGGACTTCGGCACGCTCCGTTCCCAAGACTCCGAGACGCCGGCAACCGTGACCTTCGTCAACACGTCGGACGGCTATCGCGGCCTCGTCTGGATCGACCCGGAAGGGACGCCCATCGACAATACCGGCCTCAATCAAGGGGAGTCGGTCACCGTTCCCACATTCGAGGGACACGTCTGGATGATCACGGACGGTCCGGGGAACTGCATCGAGATGCTGGTGCCGCCGGGCGGCGAAACGACGTTCGAGATCACCGCGCCCGCGCCGGTCCTCGGCCCGGAAGACGACTAGACGCGCCGCGCGACCCCAACCCCAAGGGGCGGGCGCGGTCCGTTTCGTCTCCAGATTGTCCCCGTCACCCTCTTTCATAGGCATCGGGCGGCGGGCCTGTTATCACAGGCGGGCCGGTGCGGACGAATCGTCTCGGGCGGGGACGTGGCGCCGATGGGGCCCGATGACCTGCCGCTTCGAGCCTTGAGAACCCAGCGATTGGACGGTCGATGCAGGACGTCGTAAGCGATTTTCCCTTACGCGACGAGGAAGGGGACATTCGTCCCGAATTCCTCCATGCGGTGACCGATGCCCTGGAGGCGGACGACATCGCGCGCGCCCGCGCGCTGACCCTCGATCTGCATGAAGCCGACCTTGCCGACCTCATCGAGGTTCTGCGGCAGGACGATCGCGCCGCGCTCATCGCGGCCCTGGGCGATGAGTTCAAGGCCGCGGCACTGCCGGAGCTCGACGAGGCGGTGCGCGACCAGGTGCTCGAGGACATGCCGCCCGAGCAGGTCGCCGAAGCGCTGCAGGAGCTCGATTCGGACGAGGCGGTCTATCTGCTCGAGGACCTCGACCGGGAAGACCAGGAAGACATCCTCTCCAAGCTTCCCTATTTCGAGCGGATCGCGCTTCAGCGGAGCCTCGAATATCCGGAAGATTCCGCCGGCCGCATGATGCAGACGGACCTGATCGCGGTGCCGCCGTTCTGGTCCGTTGGCCAGACGATCGACTACATGCGCGAAGCGTCCGATCTGCCCGAGCGGTTCTACGAGATCTTCGTGGTCGATCCGGCCTACCATCTAATCGGCTGCGTCCCCCTCAACAGGATCCTGCGGTCGAAGCGTCCGACGGAGATGGAGGCCATCGTCGATGAGACGATGCATCCGATTCCCGTCGCGGTGGACCAGGAAGAGGTGGCGCGGCAGTTCGAGCGCTACAATATGAACTCGGCGCCGGTGGTGGACCCGGACGGACGGCTGGTCGGCGTGATCACCGCGGACGATATCGTCGAGGTGGTTCAGGAAGAGGCTTCGGAAGACATCCTGGCCATGGGTGGCGTCGGGGGCGAGTCCATGGTCGACACGGTCTGGGAGACGACGCGGCTGCGGTTCAGCTGGCTCGTGGCGAATCTGATCACCGCCATCGTCGCCTCCATCGTTATCAGCTTCTTTGAAGCGACGATCGAACAGATGGTGGCGCTCGCCGTGCTCATGCCCATCGTGGCGTCCATGGGCGGCAATGCGGGAACGCAGACCATGACCGTCGCGGTTCGGGCACTCGCGACCCACGATCTGGGGCCCGCCAACGCGGCGCGGGTCATCTGGCGCGAATGCGCCGTCGGTCTTCTGAACGGGCTCCTGTTTGCCGTCATCATGGCGCTCATCGCCTATTTCTGGTTCGGGAGCGACGGCCTCGGGCTCGTGATCGGCGTTGCCATGGTCGTCAATCTCTTCGCCGCCGCCCTCGCGGGCATCTTGATTCCACTCGGGCTCGACGCCCTGGATCTCGATCCGGCGATCGCGTCCGGCGTCTTCGTGACGACCGTGACGGACGTGGTGGGCTTCTTCGCCTTTCTTGGACTCGCCGCTTTGTGGTTAGCTTAGGGGCGAGGGGGCTTTATGTTCTTTTATCTGGCCAAGGCGGTTTGGTTCGTTTTTCAGCCGTCCACGTTTATCGCGCTGCTGATCGGCTACGGCGCGATCCTGATCTGGACGGGCTGGGCGCGCTGGGGCCGGCGCTTCGTGACGATTGGGGCGATCCTTCTTCTGGTGGTCGGTCTGTCGCCCCTCGGCAATGCGCTCATCCTGCCGCTCGAGGACCGTTTCCCGCGGGCCGATCTCGCCCGGCCGCCGGCGCCGGCGGGTCTCATCATCCTAGGAGGCGCGGAAAATCGTCTGGTGGGCGGGGCGCGCAACGCCCCTACCTTGAACGAGGCAGGCGAACGCCTGGTGGAAGGGGCGATCCTCGCGCTTCGGTTTCAGGACGCCAAAGTCGCGTTCTCCGGCGGCGATGCCGGCATTCTCTATAAGTCCGGGAGCGAGGCGCTGGGCGCCGCGGAGCTTCTCGCCCAACTCGGTATCGCCCGGGACCGGCTGATCCTGGAAGCCAATGCGCGGGATACCTACGAGAACGCGATCTATCTGAGGAAAGAGCTCGAGGCGTCGGGCGCGTTCGGTGACGGCGCGCGCTGGCTTCTCATCACGTCGGCCTACCACATGCCGCGCTCGATCGGGGCCTTCCGGCAGGCGGGGTTCGACGTGGAGCCCTGGCCGGTCGATTACCGGACGCGCGGGCCGCAGGATCTCTCGAAACCGTTCGACAAGGTCTCGGAAGGCTTGCGGCGTGTGGATACGGCGATGCGCGAATGGGTGGGGCTGCTCGCCTACCGGCTTACCGGCCGCACGGATGCGCTGTTCCCATCACCAGATCGGACTGGGGACAGTCAGGGCTGACACCGGCGAGCGCGCCCGTTTCGAGCCAGGCCTTGAGATAGGTCGCCGCGCGGAGCTCCGCTTCGTCCTCGCCGGCGAAGTCGCGACCATCTCGCACAGAACGCCGAAGCGCACGCCCTTGGCGGCCTCGGCCCACATCATCGCCTCTTCGGGGCCAAGCGGCCTGAAGCGCGACATGAGGTCTTGCCGCCACACCAGGATCGTTTGCGGCTCCGGAAGTTGCGCGGGCTCAGGGGGGGAGTCTTCGCCGTTGAGCGCTGTCCAAATGTCTGCGGCGTTCGTCTTGAACCGTAGCCGCGTCGCGGCCGGCTGCGGCGTGAAGACAAGATTGACCCAGTCTTCGGGCGGGATCGCGGCGAGTTCCTCGAGGCTGACCGGGGCGGTATCGGGTCCGTCGAAAGCATCCGCAAGAGCCTTCTCGAGCGCGGCGAGTTCGGCGACCTCCCGGTGCTCCGAAAAGGGGGCCGTCGTCCGCGCGAATTCGGGAAGATAACGGCTGAACCAGCGCGCATTGCGCTTGTCGGACGGGTGGGCCGCGATATAGCCCCGGGCGAGGTCCGAAAAGGCCTCGTCGCCGAGATAAGCGTGCGTCAACTCGTAGTCGTGCTCCAGGATCTCGGCGAGCCGCAGCCCATAGGCGTTGCGGTAGACGCCGAACAGGGTGCGTTCGTCCTCGCGGCTGCTCGGATTGATCTCGCTGAGAACCGCCTCGTCGCGGATAGGATTCCGGCCTGAAAGCGCGCCTGCAGATCTTTGAGCGTCGTCATGAGGTATCTCTCACTCCGCGGCGACCACGTGCTTCGCCTCGGCGACCTCGCCGGCGATCCTGCGGGCAATGTCGAGTTCGGCGATCACCTCCGCCAACGGGGGAATATTGTCGTCGCGCTCGATCATCGTCGAGACCGGGCCGAAATGGGCGACGGTCTCGCGGTAGAAGTCCCAGACCTCGTCGCAGACCGGATGGTCGTGCGTGTCGACGATATGGTCCCCTTCATGGCTGTGGCCGGCGAGGTGGAACTGAACGATGCGGTCGCGCGGTACGCCGTGGAGGAAGTCGCGCGTGGAAAAGCCGTGATTGTAGGAACTCACATAGACGTTGTTGACGTCAAAGAGCAGCCAGCAATCGGCGCGGGTCGCCACTTCGCTCACGAAGTCCCATTCGCTCATTTCGGACTCCGCGAAGGTTACGTAGCTCGAGACGTTCTCGAGGGTGAGGCGGCGGCCCAGGAAATCCTGCACGCGGGCGACCCGGTCGACCACATGGTCCAGGGCTTCCTTCGTATACGGAATGGGCAGGAGGTCGTGCAGATTGACCCCGTGCACGCCGGTCCAGCACAGATGATCCGAGATCCATTTCGGGTCGACACGGTCCGCGAGCGTCTTCAGCTCGGTCAGATAATCCATATCGAGCGGCGCGGTGGACGCGATCGACAGCGACACGCCGTGCATGACGATCGGATACCGTTCGCGAATCTCGTCCAGGATCCGCAATGGCTTGCCGCCGGGGATCATGTAGTTCTCGGAGATGACCTCGAACCAATCCACGTTCGGTTCTCCCGACAGGATCTCGTCGTAGTGCTCCGGACGGAGCCCAAGGCCGAAGCCGAGATAGGGTGGTTTGTGGTCCGACAAGGCGATCTCCGAAGGCTCGATGCGTCGATCTATCCCAATGAGAGGCGAGGCCGGCCGCAAAGGCGGCCGGCGTCACGTGGCGTGGGGCTAGCTCTTGAAATCGCCGCCCTTTTCAGCGCACTCGGTGTCCGTCATGACGACGAAGCCTTTGCCCTTGCACGCATTGTGGCCCTTGCACGAGCTCGAGGCGGTCTTGCAGGCACTCTGACCCTTGCAGGCGTTGACACCGAAGCATTTTCCGGTGGTGCCGCCAGCGGCGATCGCAGACGTGGCAAGCGTGCCGGACACCAGCAGCGCAGCTGCGGTGAGGGCAATCGAAGTGCCGGTCTTCTGAGTCATCTTCATCAGTACTCTCCTGTTTGTGGGGGTTCCCTAAATCTGGCGCCGAACGCCATTTCGAAACGGTAGCCTCGATTGCTGTGGAGGGTGCGTCACACCTCTTCAAAGCGTTGTGACTTGCCTCACGCTGGCGTGAATAATGGCGCGCCGCGTCTGTTTCGGTTTTGCAGTGTTTCCGCTGGGCGCTCCGAACCGCTATCATCCATTGTCCAGGGGGAGCTCGGGATGAGTTTCAAGGATGTCATTGTCTATGTGGACGGGACCGAGGCGTCCAAGGCGCGCGACGGGCTCGCGGTCGCCTTGGCCAAGGCCCAAGGCGCTCATCTCGTCGCGGTCGCGTTTGCGCCGCAGGCGCTGATGCCGCTTTACGGCGCCGACGTCGCCTTCGCCGATATGAGCGGCGTGCTCGAAGGCGTGAGGGCGCAAGGCGAGGAGGCGTTGGCGCGCTTCAAGTCCGCTGCGGATGCGGCCGGGGTCTCACATGAGACCCGGCTCATGCATGGGACGAGCGACGAGTTCCCGCACGACTTCGCTGCCGCTGCGCGCCTTGCCGACCTCGCGATCCTCGGCCAGCCACGGGACGGGGACCCGCTTGTGGGTCAATATGCGTTGCTGGAGCGCTGCCTGTTCGCCTCGGGCCGTCCGGTGCTCATCGTGCCGGCCGCGCCTGGGGACCTGGCCGGCGGCGATAGGATTGTCGTGGCATGGGACGGAAGCGCCGAGGCGGCGCGCGCCGTCAGCGATGCCCTCGCATTCCTCAAGGCCGCGAAGCGGGTCGTGCTTCTGGCCGGCCTTCGCGAGGACTCTCGCCACGATACCGGCGTCTCGGCGGACGGCATGGTGGCGCATCTGGCCCGTCATGGCGTCAAGGCCGAGGCCGTCAAGGTCACCATGAGCGAGGGCGGCGATGTGGGCCGGCTGTTGCTCTCCCGCGCGAAGGAGCTGGAGGCCGACATGATCGTGATGGGCGCGTTCCATCATTCGCGCTGGCGCGAGTTCATCCTGGGCGGCGTTACGCTTACCATGCTGGAAGAGGCGACCATCCCGCTGTTCATGGCGCATTAGCGATGGCCGTAACCGTATGACGCTTCACCTGGTCAAGCTGTGCGTCGGCATCGACCGGCTGCAGGACCTGAGGACCTGGCAGGCGAAGCGCCTGGACGATTTGGCGCGGGCGGGACGCGTGGCGGAACTCTGCCACAAGACGAAGCAGATGCCGCGCCGCCGGGCCGAGGTGCTCGATGGCGGCTCGCTCTACTGGGTGATCAAAGGGTTCATCTGCGCGCGGCAGCGCATCCTCGATTTGAAGGAGACGGCGCGCGAGGACGGCAGCCCGTGTTGCGGCATCGTACTGGATCCCAGGATCGTCGAGACGCGGGCCAAACCGCGCCGGCCGTTTCAGGGCTGGCGTTATTTGGAGGCGGGCGAGGCGCCGCCTGACCTCACCGCGTCGGACGACGGCGCCGCCGAGATGCCGCCCGGCATGCGCGAGGAACTGCGCGCCCTCCGGCTGATCGACTGACGCGCCTAGGCCCGCGGCGGAACCGGCACATTGTCGATCAGACGCGTCTTGCCGAGAAAGGCCGCGACGAGGATGCGGGCCGTGGCCACGGACCCGGAAAGGCGCGCGAGCGTTTCCGGGTCGCGCGCCTCGAGATAGTCGACACGGAAGCCGGCGGCCTCGAGGGCGGCACGCGCGCTTTCGAGCGCATGCTCGGTGGCATGCCCCGCCGCCAGTGCGTGCGCGGCCTGCTGGATCGTGGCGTACAGCAAGGGCGCCGTCTCGCGTTCCTCCGCCGAGAGATAGGCGTTGCGCGAGGACAGGGCCAGGCCGTCCGGTTCGCGCACGATCGCACCGCCGACGATCTTCACCGGAATGTTCAAGTCCCGCACCAGGCGCTTGATGACGAGGAGCTGCTGGTAGTCCTTCTCGCCGAAGATCGCCACATCGGGCCCGCACTGCAGAAGGAGCTTCGCGACCACGGTGGCGACGCCGTCGAAATGATCCGGACGGCTCGCGCCGCACAGGCCCTCGGTGATGTCGGCCACGTGGACCGTGGTGGCGAATCCTTCCGGATACATTTCGCCGGCGCCCGGCGCGAACAACAGGTCCGCACCGGCCTCCGCCAGGAGCGCCGCATCGCGGGCCTCGCCGCGCGGATAGGCCTCGAAGTCCTCGCTGGGACCGAATTGCAGCGGATTGACGAAGATCGAGGCGACGACGTGGCCGGCCAGTCCTTTGGCCTGCCTCACCAACGACATATGGCCTTCGTGGATCGCACCCATGGTGGGGACCATGGCGAGGCTCCCGCCCCGGGCACGCCAGGCCGAGACGCGGGCGCGCAAATCGGCCACGGTTCTGACGGTCTCGATCTCGGTGGTCATCGGGGCTGGTCCAAGATTGCGCATTGCCGGGAAAGGGCGCGACCATAACGCCTCGCCGCGAGCGGCCGAAACCCCTAAATTGGGGGCATGAACGCGCCAACCGCCGCATTGGGTTCGAGCGCCCCGGAGGGCGACCGGGCGGCGCTGAGCGCGGCCTTGCTGGCCGACGAGGATGCGCTGGTCACGGCGCTGATCGAGGCGGCGCGGTTCAGCGGCGAAGACCGCCGCCGGATCGCCGCCGCCGCCACGCGGCTCGTCGAGGCCGCCCGGGCGGGACGGCACGCGCAGGGCGGCATCGATTCCTTCCTGGCCGAGTATGGGCTCTCCAGCGAGGAGGGCGTGCTGCTCCTGTGCCTCGCCGAAGCGCTGCTCAGGATTCCGGACGGGGCGACCGCGGACCGGCTCATCGCGGGCACCATCGGGTCCGGAGACTGGGCCCGGCATCTGGGGCACTCCGACTCCGTACTGGTGAACGCCTCGACCTGGGGGCTCATGCTGACAGGGCATTTGCTCGATTGGGGCGACGACACGGGCGGCGATCTTGGCGCCCGCGTGCAGCGGCTCGTGGCCCGCAGCGGCGAGCCGGTTATCCGCGGAGGCGGTGCGCCGCGCCATGCGCATTCTCGGAAAGCAATTCGTGCTCGGCGAAACGATCCAAGGCGCACTCGACAATGCCGCGCCGGACATGCGGGAGGGCTATCGATTTTCCTTCGACATGCTGGGCGAGTGCGCGCGGACGGCCCGGGATGCCGACCGCTATTTCAGGCGCTACACGGAGGCTGCGTCGGCCATCGCCACGTGGGCCGGCGCGCCGGAGGCGCGAACCGAGGACGCGTTGCATGCGCGCTCGGGGCTCTCCGTCAAGCTGTCGGCCCTGCATCCGCGCTACGCCGCCTCGCAAGAGGCGCGCCTTGCGCGCGAACTGATCCCCCGTCTTCGCAACCTCGCGCTGCAGATGCGCGATGCCTGGTTGCCGCTCACGGTCGATGCGGAGGAGGCGGAGAGACTCGCGCTGTCACTGTCCATGCTGGAACCGCTCTTGGCCGACCCCGCGCTGTCGGGATGGAACGGGCTGGGGATCGCCGTCCAAGCCTATTCCAAGCGCGCGCTGCCGCTGATCGCGTGGCTCGCGCGCGTCGCCGAGGAGACCGGGCGGCGCATTCCCGTTCGTCTCGTGAAGGGCGCCTATTGGGACAGCGAGATCAAATGGGCGCAGGAAGCGGGGCTCGCCGGCTATCCGGTGTTCACGCGGAAGGTCAACACGGATGTGGCCTATCTCGCCGCGGCGCGGGCGCTGCTCGTGCGTCCCGATTGCTTCTATCCGCAATTCGCGACCCACAACGCTCATACGATCGCGGCGGTGGCGGACCTCGCGGGCGACGGCCCATACGAGTTCCAGCGCCTCCATGGCATGGGCCAGGGCGTCCATCGGGCCGTGGTCGAGGACCTGAAGAAGCCCTGCCGCATCTACGCGCCCGTCGGCGGCCACCGCGACCTGCTCGCCTATCTCGTGCGGCGGCTTCTCGAGAACGGGGCCAACACGTCCTTCGTGCACCGTCTGGCGGACGACGAAGCGCCGATCGCCGCCATCATCGCCGACCCGGTCGAGAAGGCGGCCAGGCTGCCCGAGAAAGCCAATCCCGCGATCCCTGCGCCGCCGGATCTCTACGGCGGGGCGCGGCGGAACAGCCTCGGTCTGCCGCTTTGGGACGAGGCGACGCGCGCGTCCCTCCTCGATGGGATCGGGCGGGCCTTGGAACAGCCCGCCACCGCGGCACCCATCGTCTGCGGCAACGAGATCGAGACGGGTCCGGTCACGCAGGTCACATCGCCCCATGACGGCCGGGTCGTGGTCGGTACGTGCCGGGACGCGGACTCCGCCGCCATCGATGCTGCGCTGGAGGCTGCCGGGAGGGGCGCGCAGGACTGGGACGGGCTTGGCGGGGCGGCGCGCGCTTCGATCCTCGACCGCGCGGCGGAGCTTTTCGAGGCGGCGCGGCCCGACCTGATGCGCTGCTGGTACGCGAGGCCGGAAAGACGCTGGCCAATGCCCAGAGCGACCTGCGCGAGGCGGTCGACTTCCTGCGCTACTACGCGGCGCAAGCACGCGCCAAGTTCGAGGACCCGCTAGTACTCGCCGGACCGACGGGCGAACGCAACGAGATGGCGCTGCATGGGCGCGGCGTCTTCGCGGCGATTTCGCCGTGGAACTTCCCGCTCGCCATCTTCACCGGGCAGGTGGCGGGCGCGCTTGGCGCCGGGAACGCCGTCGTGGCCAAGCCCGCGGAGCAGACCCCGCTCACGGGCGCCGCCGCTGTGCGCCTCCTTCATCAAGCGGGCGTGCCGTCCGACGTTCTGCACCTGCTGCCCGGTCCCGGCGAAGTTGTCGGCGCGGCCCTGGTGGCCGATCCGCGTGTGGACGGCGTGGTGTTCACGGGCGGGACCGATACGGGCAAGGCCATCGCCAAGGCTCTTGCCATGCGGCCCGGTCCCATTCCGCAGCTGATCGCCGAGACCGGCGGACTCAACGCCATGATCGTGGACTCTTCCGCGCTTCCGGAGCAGGTGGCGGACGATGTGCTGCGCTCGGCCTTCGACAGCGCCGGTCAGCGGTGTTCGGCGTTGCGCGTCCTGTTCCTTCAGTCCGACATCGCCGACCCGGTGATCGAGATGTTGATAGGAGCGGCGAGGGAACTGACCCTTGGCGACCCGCTCGACTTTGCCACCGATATCGGCCCCGTCATCGATTCCGAAGCCAAGGCGGCGCTCGAGGCGCACAAGGAGAGAATGCGCGCCGAGGCGAAGGTCCTGTTCGACCCGCCGACCGATCCCGCACTCCGTCACGGCAGGTTCGTCGCGCCCGCGATTTTCGAGATTCCGGAGATCGGCGTTTTGAAACGGGAGGTGTTCGGCCCGATCCTTCATGTGGTGCGGTTCGACGGGAACCGGCTCGGGGAGGTTTGCGAGGCCATCAACGCGACGGGCTACGGTCTGACGCTCGGTCTGCACAGCCGCATCAAGGCCACGGCGGATTTCGTCGCCGCGCGGGTCCGGGTCGGCAATTTCTACGTCAACCGGAACCAGATCGGCGCCGTGGTCGGCGTGCAACCCTTCGGCGGCGAAGGTCTTTCAGGAACCGGCCCCAAGGCGGGCGGTCCGCATTATCTGGAGGCGTTCGCCGTGGAGCGCGTCCGGACGACCAATCTGACCGCCTCGGGCGGCAATGCGAGCCTGCTTGCGGCGGGCGGCGACGACAGTTGAGCCTCGATCGGCATTGTGAATGCGGCAAAAAATGACCATCTACGAGAGTATGGATTTTCTTGGATTTGAACGGCATCGCGGAGCGGGTCGATGAGTGAACCGAAGACGCCGTCTAAGACCGCTTCGAGCGATGTCGCCCCGGGGCGTTCTTCGTCGGCGGAGGTCGATGCCTTTCTGAACAAGGTGCAGAGCCTCCAGCCCGCCGCATCCGGAACCGGGCGTCTGATCTTCGCCATGGACGCGACCATGAGCCGGCAGCCCACCTGGGACCTTGCCCTCGGCCTGCAGAGCGAGATGTTTCGCGCGGTCAAGGAGGTCGGCGGGCTCGACGTGCAACTGATCTATTTCCGGGGCTTCGGCGAATGCCGCTCCAGCCGGTGGGTCCGCGACCCGGATGCGCTGGCGCGGCTGATGCGCCAGGTCCGTTGCGAGGGCGGGCATACGCAGATCCGGAAAGTCCTGTCTCATGCGCGCAACGAGACCGGGCGCCAGACCGTCAATGCCCTGGTCTATGTGGGCGACTGCATGGAAGAGAGCATCGACGATCTGAGCCAGCTCGCGGGCGAACTCGGCCTCGTGGGCGTGCCGGTCTTCGTCTTCCAGGAAGGCCACGATGCGCGCGCCGAGCGGGCGTTCAAGGAGATCGCGCGGCTGTCGCGCGGCGCCTATTGCCGTTTCGACGCGGGGTCGGCCGCACAGCTTCGCGCCCTGCTGACGGCGGTCGCGGTCTACGCCACGGGCGGGCGCAAGGCGCTCCAGAACGCGAAGAGCGACGCCGCGACGCTGCTGCTCGAACAGCTCCGGTAGGCTGAAATCGCATGGTCTACTTCTTCATCGGTTGCGCGCTGCTCCTTGCCCTGCTGTTCGTCGGGCGCGTGATTGTCAGGTCGAACCCGCAACAGCTCGCCGGCACGGTCCGGAAAGTCGGCGCGGTCGCGCTCTTCGGCGTTGCGGGCTTCCTCGCATTGCGCGGCGCGCTGCCGCTGGCGATCCCGCTTGCCGCCTTCGCCATGAGCCTTATCGCCGGCGGGGGCGGTCTCGGAGGCTTTGGCGGTTCGGCCCACAAGTCCGAAGGGCAGACCTCGCAGGTGCAAACCGAGCGGCTCGAAATGGAGCTCGACCACGACACGGGCTACATGGACGGCAAGTGCCTCAAGGGTAAGTTCGCGGGCCGCGCGCTCTCGTCCTTGAGCGAAACCGAAGCGATCGAGCTCTATCTCAGCTTCAAAACCGACGGCCTCAAGGAAGCCGCGCTGATGGAAGCCTACCTCAACTGGCGCGTTCCGGACTGGCAGGATAAGACCGGCGGCGCCGGAAGCGCGGGCGAGACCGCCCCGGGCGGGTTCTCGAAGGGGCGCATGAGCACCGAAGAAGCGCGGGCCGTGCTCGAAGTCGCACCCGATGCCTCGGAGGAGGAAATCCGGCAGGCGCACCGGCGTCTCATGATGAAGCTGCACCCGGACCAGGGCGGCTCCAATTACCTGGCGGCGCGCATCAACGAAGCCAAGGACGTTCTGCTCGGCGGCTAGGCGTGGGTGCGTTATTCGGCGGCAAGTTACTCGGCAGCAAGCGCGATGCAGTCGAGCCGCATGCGCTTCAAGGCCTCGCAGGTGCTGCGCGCATCGTCCTTGGAGAAGCCGGCAAACCGGGCCCGATACCACTCTTTATCGTCCATGTAGAACGTGGCCGTGAAGGGCAGGTGGCCTTCCAGAAGCTTCGGCGCGCGCTGACGCACCATCCCGAGCCGGTTCTGCGCATCCGCCGGCGAGGCATAGGACCCGACCTGGACGTGATAGCTGCCCATGCGGTCTGCGGCGGCGGGGCTCGGCGCGGAGAGGCGGGTCGGCGACAGGCTGGCCTGTACGAAGGGACGCTGCGCTGCGGGCTGTGCCACGGCCGGCTGCGCGACGACCGGGTCCGCCGCAGCCTGCTGAACGGCGGGTGCCGGGGCAGGCGTGCGGGTCGCGACGGGAACGGCGGCGCTCGCCACGGAGAAGATGGGCTTCCTGGACGGCGGAGGCGGTGTGGGCGCACCCAGCAGCGAGGCAATGAAGCTCGTCGGTTTCCGCTTGGACGAAGAGGCTTTCGACCAGTGCTTGTCGAGCAGCGACACCATGGCGGCGTTGCGGAGTGAACTCGTCTGGCCACCGAGGACAACGCCGATCAGATGCTTGTCGTCGCGTTCGACGGCGGCTGTGAGGTTGAAGCCGCTGGCGCGGGTGTAACCGGTTTTGATGCCGGTCGTGCCCTTGTAGCTGAACAGCAGACGATTGTGATTGCGGTACTTGCGGCCCTTGTAGTCGAAGTACTTGGTCTCGAAGACGGTGTAGTACTCCGGGTAGTCGCGCATGATGTGCATGGCGAGGATCGCCTGGTCCCGCGCGGTGGTCAGCTGCTCGTTATTGGGCAGCCCGGACGCGTTGCGGTAGGTCGTCCTCTTCATGCCCAGGTTGTGCGCCGTCTGGGTCATGATACGGGCGAAGTTCTCCTCCGTGCCGCCGACATTCTCCGCCACGACGGCCGCGGCATCGTTGGCCGACTTCGTCACCAACGCCTTGATGCAGTCTTTGACCGAGATGGTGGAGCCGGGCTTGAGATAGAGCTTGGTCGGCGCCTGGCTCGCGGCATGCTTGGAGACCTTCAACTTTGTGTCCGGCGTGAACCGGCCTGCGCGCATGTAGGCGAACAGGACGTAGAGAGTCATGATCTTCGTGAGCGAGGCGGGCGAGCGCAAGACATCGGCCGACTGCGAATACAGAACGTTGTTGGTATTCGCATCGACGATGATCGCGCCTTTACCCGCTTGTCCGCGTAGGCCTCGCCGAGGCCGGTCAGCGTCACGCCGAGCGCGAGCAAGGCCACCAGGCACATCCGCACCGTACGACGTACTGGCCCCCAAGAGGCGCGCCTACCCGACGCGCGCATCCGAGCCACCCGCGTCCCGGCCCCAAACTGTACTTGTAAGAACACTGTGGCTTACGCCCTTCCCCGTTTGTCACGCCGCCTTCAAGCGCTTGCGCGCGCGTCCCTGCTAGGCGGTTGCGGATCAGAAATTCCGCGTTGCAACGCCGACAAGCGGAAAGGCTAGAATTTGTCGATTGCCAAAGCGTTAAGGGGGTTTGAGGGGGCGAAAGCGCCACAATGTTGTGCAGTGCAAAATCCAGGTTGACGTTTTTTGTGCAATGCATATATTTGAGTTCGCGTTCGCAGCAATTCTCCCCAATCCAACTCGTGAAGAGGGCCCGATGATTAAAGGTTTTGAAGAGTTTCAGAAAGTTGGCAAAGACGGTTTCGATGCCTATGTCCGCTCGTTCGGCGAGATGAACAAAGGTTTCCAGGCCATTGCCGCCGAGTTCACCGATTACTCCAAGAAGGCGTTTGAGGATTCGACGAAAGCCTTCGAACAGCTCGCGGGCTGCAAGTCCTTTGAGCAGGCCATCGAGATTCAGTCGGAGTTCGCGAAAAAGGCCTATGACGGCTACATGGCCGAGATGTCCAAGATCGGCGAGATGTATGTCGGTCTGGCCAAGGATGCCTACAAGCCGGTCGAGGCCATGGCCAAGAAGGCCGCGTAACGCGACCGCACCTACTTCTTCCTCCCAAAAAAGGCTCGGGGCCTCGGCTCCGAGCCTTTTTTTATGGCAGGTTGCCACAACATGCGGCGTGTTGTCCCTTTTCTGTCGGCAAACCGCGTCACATTCGCATTTTCGTGTCTCGCCGAATTGCTGCGCCAGCTGTGATCACGCTAGAATGGTTTCGAGAGGGTTTTCGGACCTAGCAGGGCGCTCGGCCTTGGAAGAGGCGCGGCGCGTCCCACATAAGGGACGACGATTGAAGGCTTACGATGGCGCGCAATGGCGACCCGCGCCGGGACGACGACTCCGGCACCCAGATTGTTACGAAGACGCGGCCGAAGACAAAACGGCCGAGCCTGTACAAGGTTTTGCTGCTCAACGACGATTACACGCCGATGGATTTCGTCGTGTATATTCTCGAGCGGTTCTTCAACAAATCTCCGGAGGAGGCGACCCGCATCATGCTCCACGTCCACCAAAAGGGCGTCGGGATCTGCGGGGTCTACACTTACGAAGTTGCCGAGACTAAGGTGGCTCAGGTCACCAGCTTTGCCCGTCAGCATGAGCATCCGCTTCAATGCACGATGGAGAAGGAGTAGGAATCCGTGGCTTCTTTTTCGACTAGTTTAGAGCAGGCCCTGCGGCGCGCGCTTCAATATGCCAACGAGCGAAGTCACGAATACGCGACGCTCGAGCATTTGTTGCTGTCGCTCCTGGACGACCGCGACGCCGCGGCCGTGATGCGCGCCTGCGACGTCGATCTCGACCTGCTGCGGGAAAAGCTGACCGGCTATATCGACAACGAGCTGTCGGGCCTGGTGCTCGACAGTCACGGCGACGCGCAGCCGACCGCCGGCTTCCAGCGCGTCATCCACCGTGCCGTGGCTCATGTACAGTCGAGCGGCCGCGAGGAGGTGACCGGCGCCAACGTGCTGGTCGCGATCTTCGCCGAGCGGGAAAGCCATGCGGCCTTCTTCCTGCAAGAGCAGCACATGACGCGGTTCGACGCGGTCAACTACATCAGCCACGGCATTGCCAAGCGTGGCGGCATGTCGGACGCGCGGCCCGTGCGCGGGATCGATGACGACGCGGCCACCGTGGAAGGCGGCGAGGACAAGAAGCGCGGCGCGGACGCACTCGAGGTCTACTGCATCAACCTCAACCAGAAGGCCAGGACCGGGCGGATCGATCCGCTGATCGGACGCGAGGCGGAAGTTCAGCGCACGATCCAGGTCCTGTGCCGGCGCCAGAAGAACAACCCGCTTTTCGTGGGCGACCCGGGCGTGGGCAAGACCGCCATCGCCGAGGGTCTCGCGCGCCGGATCGTCATGGCCGACGTGCCCGAAGTCCTGTCCGATGCCACAATCTTTCAGCTGGACATGGGCGCGCTTCTGGCCGGCACGCGCTATCGCGGCGATTTCGAAGAGCGCTTGAAGGCGGTGATGCGGGAGATCGAGAATTTCCCCGGCGCCATCATGTTCATCGACGAGATCCACACGGTGATCGGCGCGGGCGCGACCTCGGGCGGGGCCATGGATGCCTCGAACCTGCTCAAGCCGGCGCTGCAGTCCGGCTCGCTGCGTTGCATCGGCTCGACCACCTATAAGGAATACCGTCAGCACTTCGAGAAGGACCGGGCGCTGGTGCGCCGTTTCCAGAAGATCGACGTGAACGAGCCGTCCGTGCCCGACACGATCGAAATTCTGAAAGGCCTCAAGCCCTATTTCGAGGACTTCCATCGCATCCGGTACACGAACCAGGCGATCAAGTCGGCGGTGGAGCTGTCGGCGAAGTACATCCACGACCGCAAGCTGCCCGACAAGGCGATCGACGTGATCGACGAAACGGGCGCCTCGCAAATGCTGGTGCCCGAGCGGCAGCGGCGGAAGACCATCGGCGTCAAGGAGGTGGAGACCACCATCGCGACCATGGCGCGCATCCCGCCCAAGACCATCTCCAAGACCGACGCGGAAGTCTTGCGCGCGGTGGACGAGGATCTGAAGCGCGTCGTGTTCGGGCAGGACAAGGCGATCGAGGCCTTGGCCGCGGCGATCAAGCTGAGCCGCGCGGGGCTGCGCGAACCGGGCAAGCCCATCGGCTCCTACATGTTCTCCGGCCCCACCGGCGTCGGCAAGACCGAGGTGGCCCGCCAGCTCGCCACGCTGCTTGGCGTGGAGCTTCTGCGCTTCGACATGAGCGAGTACATGGAGCGCCACACCGTGTCGCGCCTGATCGGTGCGCCTCCAGGCTACGTGGGCTTCGATCAGGGCGGTCTCCTGACCGACGGCGTGGACCAGCATCCGCATTGCGTGCTGCTGCTCGACGAGATCGAGAAGGCCCATCCGGACCTGTTCAACATCCTTCTCCAGGTGATGGACCACGGCAAGCTGACCGACCACAACGGCAAGCACGTGGACTTCCAGAACGTGATCTTGATCATGACCACCAATGCCGGCGCGGCGGACATGGCCAAGGCGGCCATCGGCTTCAACCGCACCAAGCGCGAGGGCGACGACGAGGAGGCGATCAACCGCCTGTTCTCGCCGGAGTTCCGCAACCGGCTCGACGCGATCATTCCGTTCGGTGCGCTGCCGCCTTCGGTCATCGCGCAGGTGGTGGAGAAGTTCGTGTTCCAACTCGAAGCCCAGCTTGGAGACCGGAACATCACCATCGAGCTGACGCCGGAAGCCAATGCCTGGCTCGCCGAACGTGGCTATGACGACAAGTTCGGCGCGAGGCCCTTGGCGCGCGTGATCCAGGAGAACATCAAGAAGCCGCTGGCGGAGGAGATCCTCTTCGGCGCGCTGAAGGATGGCGGCACGGTGCGCGTGGTCGTCAAAGAGAAGGACGGCGAGAAGGGTCTCGACTTCGACTACATCTCGGCCGACGCACCGATCAAGCCGCGCGATTCCGACGAGAAGGACGCCGAGGCCAACGTCAAGGCGAAGGCCAAGTCGGCGAAGCCCAGGGCCAAGCGCGCCCGAAAGCCCCGCAGCAGCAGCGCCAAGGACTCCAAGGAGAGCGGGTCGGGCTCCGTGCCCAAAGTGCCCCTCGGCGAGGACTAAGGACTTCGTCCTGCGCTTCGCGCTTCATCGCAGATCAAATTGTCGGATCGACTTCATGGCCGGGCGCTCGACAGAGCCCCGGCCATGATCGTTCTGACCACCGTCATGCCCGGACTTGGTCCGGGCATCCACGGGCAACCTTGCTTTGCTGCAAATCGTGGAGGCTCGGGACAAGCCCGAACATGACGAGGTTGGTGCCGGCTACTTGATCCGGAACCGATTGCGGACCGCGAGTTGCGTTTCGGCTACCCCTCCAACACGGCCTTGATCTTCTCGGCGGTGGCTTTGAGCTCCTCCGGGTCGGCCATCTTGGCCGCCTCGGGCCGCATGGGCACACCCGCCTTGCGCGGCACGATGTGGACGTGGAGGTGGAACACGGTCTGGCCGGCGGCCGCACCGTTGAACTGCTGGATCAGGACGCGTCGCGCCGACGCCTCCTTGATCTTCGGCGCGAGCGTCTGCACCACCGCCATGACCTTGGCGAGCGCGCCCGGTGAGATGGCGAACAGGTCGCGGGCCGGCTCCTTGGTGATGACGAGGGCATGGCCGTCCGTGCGCGGCATGATGTCGAGAAACGCGAACGTGTCCTCGTCCTCGTAGATCTTGTGGCAAGGGATCTCGCCCTTGAGAATCTTGGCGAAGATGTTCTCCGGATCGTAGGTCGCACCGTTGTCTGCCATGGGGCTGTCCCTCCTCTCGTCGTTTCTGAGCCGCGGACGTTTTCCGATTCATTTCGGGTCCCTAACGCCGCGAGGTCAACCCGTTCGTCAACGGGCAGGGCTATGCGGAACTTTCCCGCACGCCATTCATTGGTCTTGTTCAGGCGGGCGGAGAGCTGCCCAGGCTCGGCGGCCAGGCCCCGTGACGCCGCTTAAGATATTGTGATAGAATATCTTTCTCGAAACTCCACCCCATAAGGAGGTTTCCATGACAATGCTCAAGGTCATCGAAGTTCTGGCCGAGTCCAATAAGAGCTGGGAGGACGCCGCGCAAAGCGCCGTGAAGACGGCTCAGGAAAGCGTGCGCAACGTGCGCTCGATCTACATCAAGAACCTCGAGGCGTCGGTCGAGAACGGCAAGATCAGCAAGTACCGCATCAACGGGAAGATCTCGTTCGTCCTGGATTAGGCGCGCTTCGCCTCATCCCACTTACGCGTCCCGCTTATAGGGCGACTCCGCGGCGAGAAGGGCGTTCTCGTCGGCGACGGCCCGCCGCTCGCGTGCGAGGTAGTCGGCGACGGCGCCCCGGAGGCGCGGGTCCGCGATGTAGTGGGCGCTGTACGTCTCGGCCGGGAGATAGCCGCGCGCCAGCTTGTGGCCGCCCTGGGCTCCGGCCTCGACGCGCGCCAGCCCATGTGCGATGGCGTAGTCGATGGCTTGGTAGTAGCAGACTTCGAAATGTAGGAAGTCGTGGGTCTCGAGCGCGCCCCAGTAGCGTCCGTAGAGCGTGTCCGCGCCGATCACATTCAGCGCGCCCGCGATATAGGTGCCGCCGCGCTTGGCCATGACCAGGAGCATCCGGTCGGCCATGGTCTCACCCAAGAGGCTGAACGCCTCGCGGGTGAGATAGGGGCGCCCCCATTTGCGCGCGCCGGTGTCCTGATAGAAGGCGAAGAAGGCGTCCCAATGAGCCTCGGTGAGGTCGCTGCCCGAGACCCAGTCGATGGCGACGCCGTCGCTCAGGGCGCTGCGCCGCTCGCGCTTGATGGCTTTGCGCTTGCGCGAGGCGAGGGCGCCGAGGAAGTCGTCGAAGCTGTCGTAGCCGTCATTGCGCCAATGGAACTGCTGGTCGGTGCGCTGCAGATAGCCGAGCTCGCCCGCGAGCCGCCACTCGTCCCGCGGCATGAAGGTGATGTGCAGCGAAGAGACGCCAAGCCTGTCGGTGAGGGTCCGTCCCGCCTCAAGGAGGAGCGCCTGCCGTTCGATGCGGGCGCCCCCGCCGCGCACCAGCAGGCGCGGTCCCGGGACGGGCGAGAAGGGCACGGCGGCCTGCAGCTTCGGATAGTAATCGCCGCCCGCACGCAGATAGGCCTCCGCCCAGCCGTGATCGAACACGTACTCACCTTGGCTATGGCCCTTCAGATAGCAGGGCATGCAGGCGAGCAACCGGCGCTGATCGTCCTCGAACAGGAGATGCTGCGGCAGCCAGCCGGTCTCCCGCGTGGCCGAGCCGCTCTCTTCCATCGCCCTCAGAAAGGCATGAGAGACGAAGGGGTTGGGCGGTTTGGCTGAAGCGTTGTCGCCGCGCGCGCAGGCGTCCCATTGGTCCTCGGGGACATCGGCGATGCGGCCGGCGACGCGCACGACTGCTTCGTGCGCCTCGTCGTGCGCCTCTTGGTCTGGATGCTTCGCTGGTCTGTCGACGCTGCCCATGATGGTTGGTCTGTGATCCGGCCCTAATGATGCGATCCCGCCCCGGGGCCCATGCCCTGCGGCCACTAGAGCGCGATCTCCTCGAAGATCGGCGCGTCGGCGTAACGCAAGGCCCGTTCCAGATCCGCCTGCGTTCGAACGGTCCACGCCAGAAGCGGGAGGCCTGCCACGAACTTGGCGATCAGCGGTGCGACGGCCGGCAGCGCCCGCACATCGTACGCGACAAAATGGGGTCTCGCGAAGACGGATGTGAGGAGATGCCGCATGGCGAAACGCTGCACCATCGAAAGGTGCGTCTTCGAGACGCCATCGGCGAAACGGCAAGAGACGAGGCCACGGGGCAGGTCCGGGGCATGATGCCGGAACGCCGCGACCGCATGGGGATCGAACGACATCACCGCCACCGCGCCGTCATAGCCGGCCAGCAGGTTGGCGATGTTCGCCTCGAACGTGCCGGTGCGGCTGCCGTTGCTCTTGACCTCCAGAAGGAGCGGCACCGCGTTGCCGACAAGATCGAGCAGGTCGGGCAGCGACAGGATCCGGTCGCCGCCGTCCTTCAAGGGGATGGTGCGGAGCGTGCCGACGTCACGGGCGGCCACGGGGCCGCTCTCGTTGGTGAGGCGGTCGAGCGTCATATCGTGAAAGACGACCGGCATGTCGCCGCCGGCCCGCTGCAGATCGACTTCGACGGCGATCCCCTTGCGCATGGCCGCCTTCACCGCGGACACGCTGTTCTCGACGATCCCGCGCCCGGCATCGTGAAGACCGCGATGGGCGATCGGCCGCTTCAGCCAGTAGAGTTCGCCCATATGCGCCCTCGCTCGCGCGTAGCCTTGTCGCGACTAGTCTATGGCGAACACCGCATCGATCTCGACCGCGGCGTTCAGGGGGAGCTCGAGCAGCCGACGGCGATCCGCGTATGACGGCCCTTATCGCCGAGAATTTCAACCAGGAGGTCCGATGCGCCGTTGATCACTTTGGGATGGTCGGCGAAGTCGGGGGTGGCGCTCACAAAGCCGTTCAAACGCAAGAGCTGGGTGATCCGGTCGAGGTCGCCGAGGGCCGTCTTGGCTTGCGCCAGGATGTTCAGGGCGCAGAGCTTGGCCGCGTCTTGACCGGCCTCCAAGGCCACGTCGCGCCCAAGGTGTCCCGTGACTGCGATTGCACCGTCCTTCATAGGCAACTGCCCGGAAATCAGGAGCTGGCCGTTCATATGGACGAAGGGAACATAGGTCGCGATGGCCGGCTTCGGTTCGGGCAGAACCAGGTCCAGGGCTTTGATGCGCGCCTCGATCGTTCCTGCCATGATTCCTCCAATACTCGACGTTACCGTTACAGTTGAGCAAATCGCCTTATCCCGCAAGGCTGTCACGCCAAATTCGCGCCGGAACCGGCCGGGACGAGGCGCGTCCGGCCTCTTGCCGGACCGAAGCGATAGTGACAAGAATTACGCCCTGTACAGGGCAGTTTGGTTGCCGCCCACCACGCAGCTTGAGAATGCCGAAGAAATGATACGCGCCAAAGGCCGTTTGCTGCCAATCCTTGTTTTTCTCGCCACGTGGGGCATGTCCCATGAGGCCAGTGCGATCGCCGCCAGCAATCTGGCGCCCCACCGGGCGATCTACGAAATGTCCCTGGGCGAAGCCCGCTCGGGCTCGAGCATCAGCGCGATCGACGGGCGCATGGTGTTCGAATTCACCGGATCCTCCTGCGACGGCTATTCGCTCAACATGCGCATGGTCACGCAGATGACCGATTCCCAAGGGGAATCCAATCTCTCCGATTTGCGATCCTCGACCTGGGAGCAGGGCAACGGCAAGAAGTTCCGGTTTCAGTCGGCGCAGTATCTGAACGACAAGCTCGGGGAGGTGACCATGGGCCGGGCCGTCCGCGGCACGCCGGACGACAGCGTGACGGTGCGGCTGAGCCAGCCGGTGCGCGACGAACTCGATCTGGCGGAGCCGGTCCTTTTCCCGACGCAACACAGCCTTGCTCTGATCGAGCGTGCCGTCACCGGCAAGACCGTGTTCCAGGCGAAGGTCTATGACGGCTCGGAAAAGGGCCAAAAAGTCTACGACACGACCGCTTTCATCGGTAAAAGAGTGAGGCCGGGCAGCGACCGCGACCGGCTCGAGAAGGTGGCGCAGGAGAAGAAGCTCGGCGAGCTACCGTCGTGGCCGATTTCGATCGGCTATTTCGACCTGACCGATGGAGATCTCACCCCGAGCTATCAAATCGATTTCCGGCTTTATGAGAACGGCGTTAGCCGCGATTTGCTCATCGACTATGGCGAGTTCACGGTCCAGGGCAGGCTGACATCTCTGGAGTATTTGAAGGAAAAGCAGTGTAAATAGTCAGAGCACGGATCATCGCCTTCACGGCCGCTTCGAACGCGGATTTGACCCCGTCCGGCGGGCTGCCGAAGTCCCAAATTGGGTCAGAGATTTCTGCGAAATTCCGCTCCGCTTCAGAGTTTAGTTACGGGTTGAAGGCGATAGTGCCCGAAACCATAAGGGGCGATGACACCATGTTTTGGAGGACAAGATCAATTTCCGTGGAGGCGCGCGCACCGGACTTCAGCGCCCTACAGGCGCCATTGGCGTCGTCCATTCGGCCGCCGGTGACGCCAAAGCCTATGGCGTATGGTAGCCAGATCGCGGATCGTGACGGACCAGAATCGCCAGGACCGACGCCGATGACGAAGACAGTGCTGATTGTCGAGGACAACGAGCTCAATATGAAGCTGTTCCACGACCTGCTCGACGCGCATGGCTATCGGACGCTTCAAACCCGCAACGGCGTCGAAGCGCTGGAGCTGGCGCGCGAGCACCGTCCAGACCTCATTCTCATGGACATTCAGCTGCCGGAAGTGTCGGGTCTCGAAGTCACGAAGTGGTTGAAAGAGGACGATCAGCTGAGAGACATTCCCGTCGTTGCCGTGACGGCGTTCGCCATGAAAGGCGACGAAGAGCGGATCCGGGAAGGGGGCTGCGAGGCCTATATCTCCAAGCCGATTTCCGTGATGATGTTTCTGGACACCGTCAAGCAATTCATTGGTGAGGCGCGTTAGAGGCCATGACGGCGCGGGTTCTCATCGTCGACGATATGCTGGCCAATTTGAAGCTGCTCGAAGCGCGGCTCGTGGCCGAGTATTTCGAGGTCCGGACGGCAAGCAACGGCGCCGAGGCCCTGGAGCTTTGCGACCGCGACCTGCCGGATGTGATTCTGCTCGACGTCATGATGCCCGGCATGGACGGGTTCGAAGTCTGCCGGCGGCTCAAGGCGGATCTTCGGACGCAGCATATTCCGGTCGTGATGGTCACGGCGCTCGATCATCCAAACGACTTGCTCAAGGGCCTCGAGGCCGGCGCCGACGATTTTCTGACAAAGCCCGTCAACGATCTGGCGTTGATCACCCGGGTCAAGAATCTGGCGCGGCTCAAGCTTCTCACCGACGAAATGCTCATGAGGGCCTCCACGGAGGAGCAGATGGGCTTTGCCGCGGCGATGGGCGGAGAGGTTGTCGAAGCGGGCCGAAGCGGCCGGATCCTCTTGGTCGAAGACCGGGAAGGCGCCGCCGCGCGTATGGTCGATGCTTTGAAGGCGGACAACGACGTCGTGCATCTGACGGATCCGGCCGAGGCGCTGCTTGGCGCGCCGGATGGGAACTACGACCTTCTGATCGTGAGTCTGAACCTGCAGAACGCGGACGGGCTGCGCCTGTGCTCGCAGTTGCGCTCGCTCGACCGGACGCGGCATCTGCCGATCATGATCGTGGTGGAGCCCGGCGAGGAAGACCGGCTGCATCGCGGGCTCGACATGGGCGTCAACGATTACATCGTGCGTCCCGTCAGCACGAGCGAACTTCTTGCGCGGGTGCGCACTCAGGTGAAGCGGAAACGCTACACGGACTTCCTGCGCTCGCGGCTGGAGCAGACCGTGGAGATGGCGGTGCTCGACCCGCTCACGGCCCTGCATAACCGGCGCTATCTGAGCAATCACCTGGACACGCTCTTCCAAGAGTCCGCCGATCGCGGCCGTGCGCTCTCGGTCCTGCTGATCGACGTGGATCACTTCAAGGCGATCAACGATACGCACGGCCATGACGCTGGCGACGACGTCTTGCGGGAACTGGCCTTACGGCTTCGGCGCAATATCCGGGGCATCGACCTTGCCTGCCGGCTCGGCGGCGAGGAGTTCGTGGTGGTCATGCCGGACACGAGTCTCGACAGCGCCTATTTGGTCGGTGAGCGCCTCCGGCAATGTATCGCCGCGGCACCCTTTATCGTGGGAGCCCACGACCGGCCGATCAGTGTCACGGCCAGCATGGGGGTGGCCGCACTCGAATACGAAACCGATACGCCCGACCTCATCATGAAGCGGGCGGACCAGGCCCTCTATTGCGCCAAGCGCGACGGTCGCAACCGGGTCGTCGCCGACGCCGCCTGAGCCATTCAACTTCCGCGGCGCTTTGCCCGCGATCGGCACCGAATCACTTGGGTGAGGCTCCAAATGGCCGCTCGGGGCGCCGAGAGCCGATTTCGCCCTAAATTCCGACTTGATACCCCAGCTTAGGGTCAATGCTTAACGCTTTACACTACCAGGGAATTTATCGTATTAATCAATTGGCAACGATTGATTTGGTTCCCGTTGCCGCCGTTTATATGCTTTGAGTTAGTTCCAAATGCGCCGTGTGGAAGGCGACATGGGAACACAGACGCAAGGCGTTCGCCTTCGTGGCTGTTATCTCGTCCTTCCACCAGTGAACAACCCTGCGGAATGCTCAGGTCCGCCGCATCTCCTGCGTCCGTGGGGTTTGGCCGGTCGGGGCGCGGTAGAGTGGCCTCCTCGTTAGCGCCGCGTGTCGACCGGCCACCACCTTTGGCGGACTGCCTTATGGGCGGATCGAACACTCCAACACTTCGCTGGATTTGACACCGGGCGCTTCTGTCATGGCGCGGCGTCACGCGATTGCGCGTTCGAATTCGCCAAGCGCTTTTCGGTGCATCGGATGCGCGTGCGCGACCGGTCCCAATCGCTTGCAGGGCGCTGATCGCCCCGACAGATTATTTGATCTTGGTTTCCTTGAACTCGACATGCTTGCGCACGACGGGATCGTATTTCTTGAAGACCATCTTTTCGGTCTGATTGCGCGGGTTCTTCTTGGTCACGTAGAAGTAACCGGTGCCGGCGGTGCTCAAGAGCTTGATCTTTTGGGTGACGGGCTTCGCCATTATCGTCCTCGGATGAAACTGTCGGGATGTTGCGCGGGACCTTCTGGTCCGCGTCAAGTTGCGCGAAACCTAATGTTTCGCGGGCGGAAGTCAAGCTGAGCCGTACCCTAGGCCGATGGCGGTGCCAGCCGGTCTCCGATCTCTTCCTTGTAGTCGGGGTCGAACCCGTGCATCAGAAGCGCCCATTGCAGCGAGACCAGCATGCCCTTGATGGGGGCGAGGACCGCCAGCGCGACCAGGATCGTCATGGGTAGCCAGATGGCGGCGTGAAGCCATAGGGGCGGGCGGAAGGCCATTTCAACCGCAAGCACGAGGCTGACGATCACGTGGCCGACAATGACGATCGTGAAATAGGCCGGGGCATCGTCGGCGCGATGATGATGCAAGGCCTCGCCGCATTCCGGGCAATGGTCGGCGACTTTCAGATAGCGCGAAAACAGTGAACCAACGCCGCAGGCCGGGCATTTCATCAGCGCGCCTCGCAGAAGCGATTGCTGCAAGGGGCGTTCGCCCGTCGACTGGCCTGCATGGTCTGACATGTCCTGCGTTCCTCTCACTTTGCCCGGGCAAATTGCCCAACACTATCGGCGTTTCATGTTACCGGCGCTCCAAGTTACCGGTATCACAAGTCACCGGCGCTTCTTGGACCGTCCGCCTCGGGGCGGGCCGCCGCTTCGCGAACCGCCTCGACCGCCCCGCTTGCTCCGATCGGGGCCAGGCGACCGCCGCCGGCTCCCAGACGTAGCGATCTTGCGTCCCTCGCTCAACATGTCAAATCGTAGCGCACCGGCGGTCGGGATGGCTTCGACCAGGCGGACCTCGACAGGATCGCCGAGCTGGTAGGCCAGCCCCGTGTCTTCGCCGACCAGGGCCTGGCGCACCTCGTCATGGTAGAAATATTCATGGCCAATGGCCGAGGCGGGCACAAACCCATCGGCGCCGGTTTCGGCCAGGCGTACGAACAGGCCGGAGCGCACAAGTCCCGAGACCTTCGCCGGGAACGAGGCCCCGATACGGTCTGCGAGATAGGCGGCGATGAGCCGGTCCACCGTATCGCGTTCGGCCGCCATCGCGCGCCGCTCCGTATCGGAAATGGCGGCGGAGACCTCCTCCAGCTCGTCGATCTCCTTGTCGGTCAGCCCGCCTTCGCCGAGGCCGAAAGCGCGGATCAGGGCGCGATGCACGACCAGGTCGGCGTAGCGCCGGATCGGGGAGGTGAAATGGGCGTAGCGGCGGAGGTTCAAGCCGAAATGGCCGAGATTGCGCGGGTTGTACTCGGCTTGGCTTTGGCTCCGCAGAACCACCTCGGCCACGAGCTCGGCGTGGGCGATTTGCGTGTCTCGGCAAGGATGCGGTTGAACTGCGCGGGCTTGAGCGTGCCGGCCTTCGCGAGCTTCATGTCGATCGTCGCCAGGAACTCGCCGAGCGCACGAGCTTCTCCTTCGAAGGCGCGTCATGGATGCGGTAGACCAGCGGCGACCGTTTGGTTTCGAGCGCTTCGGCGGCGGCCACGTTCGCTTGGATCATGAACTCCTCGATCAGCCGGTGGGCGTCGAGGCGCGGCGGCGTCGCGATGGCCCGGACCCGGCCTTCGTCATCGAGCAGGATCTTGCGTTCGGGCAGGTCGAGTTCCAGCGGTCCGCGTGCCTTCCGGGCTTTGTCGAGGCTCCCATAGGCGCCCCAGAGCGGGCGCAGCACCGTGTCGAGCAGCGGCCCCGTCGCTTCGTCGGTGCGGCCGTCGATGGCCGCTTGGGCCTGTTCGTAGGACAGGCTCGCCGCCGACCGCATCAGGGCGCGGAAGAAGCGATGGCTCTTCTTGTGGCCGTTCTTGTCGAAGATCATGCGCACGGCGAGGCAGGGGCGGGGGACACCCTCTTTCAGGGAGCACAGCTCGTTCGAGATGCGCTCCGGCAGCATGGGGACGACGCGGTCGGGGAAGTACACCGAGTTGCCGCGCTTGCGCGCTTCCCTGTCGAGGGCGCTCCCCGGCGTGACGTAGTGCGCCACGTCGGCAATGGCGACGACGACGGTCCAGCCGCCCTCGTTGCCCGGGTCGGTGTCCGGTTCGGCGAACACCGCATCGTCATGGTCGCGGGCGTCCACGGGGTCGATGGTGATGAGCGGGGTGTTGCGGAGATCGCGCGCGCGCCAAGTTCGACCTCCTTGGCGGCGTCGGCTTCGGCGCTGACGTCCGACGGAAACACGTCCGGGATGCCGTGGGCATGGAGAGCGATCAGGCTGATGGCCTGCTGGGCCTCCGGGTTCCCGAGACGCGCGACAACGCGGGCCGTGGGAACGCCGTATCGCGCCGAGCGGGCAATTTCGAAGCGCACCAGTTCCCCGTTTTCGGCATCGTCGGTGGAGCCCTGCGGCACCGTCCATTCCTTCAGCTGCTTCTTGTCGATGGGATCGATGACGCCGCGCCCGCCCGACAGGGACCGGAAGATGCCGAGCAGGCTGCGCGCGGTGGTGCGCGGCAGCTTCTTGATGGTCCGGGCATGATAGGGGTAGTCGGCATCCGCACTCTGGGTGGTGATCCGGGCGAGGACGCGATCGCCGACGCCAGGGGTTGCTGCGAGATTGCCCCGGCCTTCGACCATCAGGATCTTGGGCGCAGGGCCGGATTCGTCGTCCCAGGTGGCGGGACGCGCGATGAACTCGCCGTCCTCGTCGCGGGTGTAGATCTCCAGCACGGTGACCGAGGGCAGGAGGCCGGGGCGCGCGAGTTTGCGCCGCGAGCCGGCCAACTGGCCATCCTCGGTCATCTCGCGCAGGAGCGATTTCAGAGCGATCCGGTCCGCGCCTTTGATTCCGAACGCCCGGGCGATCTCACGTTTTCCGGCCTTGGCCGACGTGGTCTCCAGGAATTCGAGGATCTCTTTCTTGGAAGGCAGGCCCGTCTTCGCGGCGGCCTTTTTTCCCGATGCCGGCTTGTTTCCCGGTGTCGGCTTGCCGCCCGCGGGGGCCCTCTTCTTCCCAGGCGATTTCGTTTTCGCAGGGGTCTTGGCTTTGGCCTTCGTCTTGGCCGTGGTCTTGGGTCTTCCGGCGGAAGTGGTCTTCTTGGGCGGGGCAGTCTTCTTGGATGTGGCCACGTTCGCCGCTTAGCTGGCCGCCTCGTCGGCGGCCTCCTTGGACGGGGCGCTCTTGCGCGTGGGCTTCTTCGCGGTGCCCTTCTTCGCAGCCGTCTTCTTGGCCGCCTTCTTTTTGGCGGGGGCCTTCTTCGCGGCCTTCTTCTTGGCGGGGCCCTTGGCCGCGCGTGCCGCTATCAAGGCCACGGCGTCGTCCAGGGTGATGTCCTCAGGGGCACGGTCGCCCGGGATGGTGGCGTTGACCTTCTCGTGTTTGACGTAGGGCCCGTAGCGCCCGTTCAATACCTGGACCTTGCCGCCGGCTTCGGGGTGTTCGCCAAGCTCCTTGATGACGCTGGCGCCGCGCTGGGCGCCTTTCGCGGCTTTTTCGGCCAGGAGCGTGATGGCGCGGTTCGCGCCCACCTCGAAGACCTCTTCCGGCGTCGACAGGCTCGCATATTTGCCGTCGCACTGGACGTAAGGACCGAACCGGCCATACCCGGCCGTGATCGGCTTTCCCGACTCGGGGTGAATGCCGACCTCGCGGGGGAGCGACAGCAGCGAAAGCGCGCGTTCCAGATCGATCGCGTCCGGATCGGTTCCTTTGGGAATGGAGGCGCGTTTGGGTTTCTCGCTGCCTTCGGCTTCGCCTAGCTGAATGTACGGCCCGAACCGGCCCGTGCGGATGCTGACTTCGAAACCGGTCTCCGGATCGAGGCCGAGCACCTTGCCGTCGGCAAAGGCGGCCTTTCTCGCCCGTCTCGCGAGCTGCCGCGTGTACCGGCAATCCGGATAGTTGGAGCAGCCGACAAAGGC
Organism: Methyloceanibacter methanicus; assembly: GCF_001723285.1. GTDB lineage: Bacteria > Pseudomonadota > Alphaproteobacteria > Rhizobiales > Methyloligellaceae > Methyloceanibacter > Methyloceanibacter methanicus. Next base: position 367,324 of record NZ_LPWG01000013.1, read on the forward strand.
GCCGAACTTGCCCACCTTGAGGCTGAGCTGACCGTCCTTGCAGGACGGGCAGGCGCGCGGGTTGCCGTCGCCGGTGTCCGGGAAGATGTGCGGCCCCAGCAGGTCGTTCAGCGCGTCGAGCACCTGCGCGATGCGCAAATCGCCGATGTCGTTCACCGCACCAATGAAGTCGCGCCAGAACTCGCGCAGCACGTCCTTCCACTCGAGCGTGCCGGCGGAAATCAGATCGAGCTTCTCTTCCAGGTCGGCGGTGAAGTCGTACTCCACGTAACGCTGGAAGAAGCTCTCGAGGAACGCGGTGACAAGCCGGCCCTTGTCTTCGGGGAAGAGGCGCTTCTTGTCGATGCGCACATATTCGCGCTCGCGCAGCACGTTCAGCGTGGCCGCATAGGTGGACGGGCGGCCGATGCCGAGCTCTTCCATCTTCTTGATGAGGGTCGCTTCGGAGTAGCGGGGCGGCGGCTCGGTGAAATGCTGCTTGGCTTCCACAGCACGCGGATCGAGGCTCTCGCCTTGGGAGAGCGCCGGCAGCGAACCGTCCTCGCCGACCGCGTCGTCGACCCCTTCCTCGTAGATCTTGAGGAATCCGTCGAAGCGGATGACCGAGCCGGTGGCGCGGACCCCGTAGGGCTTTCCGTCCGACCCGGCCACATCGATATCAACCGTCGTGCGTTCGATCTCCGCGCTTGCCGCCTGGCTTGCAAGCGTGCGCTGCCAGATGAGCTTGTAGAGCTTTAGGGCGTCCGGCTGGAGGTAACGGCTGACCTCGTCGGGCGCCTTGCTGAAGTCGGTGGGCCGGATGGCCTCATGGGCTTCCTGCGCGTTCTTGGCCTTGGTCGAATATTGGCGCGGGGAAGACGGCACGTAGCGCGATCCGTAAAGGCCGCTCACCAGCGCGCGGACTTGCGAGACGGCTTCGGGCACGATCTGCACGCCGTCGGTTCTCATATAGGTGATGAGGCCTTCGGTCATGCCACCCAAGTCCACGCCTTCGTAGAGCCGTTGGGCGACCTGCATGGTCTGGCGCGGGCTGAAGCCGAGCTTGCGCGAGGCCTCTTGCTGGAGCGTGGACGTGGTGAACGGGGCGGCGGGGTTTCGCTTCTGAGACTTGCTCTCGATGTTCCCGACCGTGTAGCGCCCGCCCTCGAGCGCGGCCTTCAGGGCGCTGGCCGTCTCCTCGTCGGGGACGTCGAACTTGCCGAGTTTCTGCCCGTCCGCCGAGACGAGGCGCGCGGCGAGCGTCTCGTTCTTGGCCGTCGCGAGGCTCGCGGTGATCGACCAGTATTCCTGGGCGACGAATTTCTCGATCTCCAGCTCCCGCTCGCACACAAGCCGCAGCGCCACGGACTGAACCCGGCCGGCGGACCGGGCGCCGGGAAGCTTGCGCCACAGGACGGGGGAGAGCGTGAAGCCCACGAGATAGTCGAGGGCGCGGCGGGCGAGATAGGCGTTGACCAGCGGCTCGTCGATCGCGCGGGGGTTCTGCATCGCATCGCGGATCGCATCCTTGGTCACCGCATTGAAGACGACGCGCTCGACGGGGATCTTGCCGAGCAGCTTCTTCCGCTCCAACACCTGCAGCACGTGCCAGGAGATGGCCTCGCCTTCGCGGTCGGGGTCGGTCGCGAGAATGAGCTTATCGGCGCCCTTGACCGCCTGGGCGATCTCGTTGAGCCGTTTCGCCGACTTTGGATCGACGTCCCAGTGCATCTCGAAGTCGTTGTCTGGCAGCACGGAGCCGTTCTTCGACGGCAGATCGCGCACGTGGCCATAGGAAGCCAGCACCCGGTAATCGGACCCGAGATACTTGTTGATGGTTTTGGCCTTGGCCGGCGATTCGACGATGACGATGTTCATTGGGATGTTCCTAGCCGCGCGAGTGGCGCGCAGCCAAGGGGGAATTTCGGATTCGGCCCCCAGACTCGAGGGCGAAAATGGTGTCTCGATCAGCCGCTGTCAAATTCGGGCCGAGATCGATTGACAAGCAACAAGTGTATATAATACTAGTCCGCAACCGGAGAGAGAAGGAAGAGACTCTGTGGGACGCGGGGCCGCGGCCGCCGATATCTTGGAAATTTGGACATGGCTGCGGTGACGAAAAGCGGCGGATCGAAACGAGGCGGCGGCGCCAAAGCGCGTTCCGCAGAAGCAAAAGAGCCGGATGCCACGCGCGAAGAGGTGGCCGACTATATCGCGTCCATGCTCACGAGCCTGCGGCTGCTGGCGCATCGAAAGGATATGGCATTGTTGGCGTATCTGATCGGGGTCGCGCTGGAAGAGGCGAACGCGCAGAAGGCCGGGCAGGACTGACCCCTATCGGGGCTCCAGCCGAGACCGCACGGCTCGACCCGAAAAATCACGGTTCCACCAGCGACACGAGTTGGCGCGGATGGCGCTGCAAGCGTCCCGCGAGATCGAGCTCCAGCAAGATGATGTGGACCTTGCGCGTCTCGACCCCTGTGCAGCGGATGATCTCGTCGATATCGATCGGACTTGGTCCCAGGGCCTCCAAGACCCGGCTGCGTTCGTTCGGGCCGATATCGGGAAGCGGGCGGGGGACCTCCTGGTCTTCGCTGGATGAGAGCTCCGTCCGTGTTGCACCCGCGGGCCTGCCGAGGATGGGCGCGAGAACGTCGACGATGTCGGCCGCCGCCGTAACGAGCGTCGCGCCCTGTTTCAGGAGGTTGTTGGTGCCGGTGGCGCGCGGGTCGAGCGGGCTTCCCGGCACGGCGAACACCTCGCGTCCCTGTTCGCCCGCCAAGCGGGCCGTGATGAGCGAGCCGGAGCGCTGGGCGGCTTCCACGACGACGACGCCGAGGGCGATGCCCGAGATCAAGCGGTTACGGCGCGGAAAGTCCTTTGCTTTCGGTCTATGGCCCGGCATTCGCTCGCTGACGAGAAGGCCGCGCTCCCCGATCGCCTCTTGGAGTTCCGCGTTCTCAGGGGGGTAGACCACGTCGATGCCGCCAGCGACCACCGCGATGGTTCCGGCGTCGAGGCTTGCGGCATGGGCCGCCGTATCGATGCCGCGCGCAGCAGCCGATGCGATGGCGAAGCCTCGAGGCCGAGCGCGTTGGCGATCTGTCTCGTAAACTTTTGTCCGGCGGCGGACCCGTTGCGCGCGCCGACAATGGCCACTATCGGCATGTCGGCGAGCTCCAGCCGCCCCTTCGCGTAGATCAGGGGCGGGGGCGCATCCACCTGCGCGAGCGCCGGCGGGTAACCGGCTTCGCCATGGGCGACAAGATGGGCGCCAATCCGCTTAGCACGCGCGAGCTCGGCTTCGGCGTCCTCCATGCTGCAGAGGCGGATGGCCTGCGCCCGTCCGCCGCGCCGCGACAGCTCGGGCAGGGCCTCGATCGCCGCCTCCGCGCCGCCGAACTGATTGACGAGGGCCCGGAACGTCGCCGGACCGACATTCTCGCTGCGCAGGAGGCGGAGCCAGGCGAGACGTTGCGTGTCGCTCAGGCGCCGTCCCGTCTCAGGCGTCTTGTTTGCTCCCGCCAATGCGCGATTCCTCACCCCGTCGCAGCCGGCCGATATTCTCCTCATGACGAAGGTAGAGGAGCACGGTCATCAAGCCAAACAGGATGGCAACCGGTCCTTGTCCGGCAACGGCCAGTCCGAGCACCGTGGCCGCGCTCGCGGCGAGCGCGGCCAGCGAGGAATAGCGCGTCAGCACCGCCACGAGCAGCCAGACGAGGCAGAAGCCGACCGCGGCCGGCCAGTAGAGGCCGAGCGCGACGCCGATATAGGTGGCGACGCCCTTGCCGCCGCGAAAGCCGAGCCAGACCGGAAAGAGATGACCGAGAAAGGCCCCGAGCCCGGCCGCGAGTGCGCCGTAGGGACCCGCCATCCCGCCGATCAGAACGGCGACGGTGCCTTTGAGGAGATCGAGGAGAAGCGTCAGCGCGGCCAGGCCCTTGTTCCCGGTCCGCAGGACGTTGGTCGCGCCGATATTGCCGGAGCCGATCTGCCGGACGTCCCCGAGTCCTGCGAGCTTCGTCAGAATGAGACCGAACGGAATCGCGCCCAGGAGGTAGCCGATCACGAAGCTCAGGAGGCAAAGGCCGAGCATCATCGGCAAGACGGCGGCCCAGCCCTCAGATGGCAGCATTCTTCCTCCCCCTCAGCCTTGTCGCGGCCGTTCGGGTCAACCGTAATGATAGACGGGGCGACCGGCAACGAATGTCACCAGCGGGCGTCCTTCGAACCGGGCTTCGTCGAATGGCGTGTTCTTGGACTTGGAGCGGAGATCCTCGCGCGCGACGGTCCAGGGCATCTCCAGGTCGATCAGGACGAGGTCGGCGGGCGCGCCCTTGACCAGCCGTCCGCCCGGAAGGCCCAACAGCTCGGCGGGGCGTGCCGACAGCGCGTTCAGGAGCCGGTGCAAGGTGATTTCGCCGTTGTGATATAGACGCAAGCCCGCGCCAAGCATGGTCTCGAGCCCGACCGCCCCGTCATTGGCCTCGGCGAAGGGGCGGCGCTTGCCTTCCGCCCCGCGCGGATCGTGCGCGGAGACGATCACGTCGATATCGCCCTCGGCAACGCCTTCGACCATCGCTTGCCGGTCATCCTCGGAGCGGAGCGGCGGCGTCATCTTGAAGAAGGTGCGGTAGGGGCCAATGTCGTTCTCGTTCAGCGTCAGATGATTGATGCTGACGCCGCAGGTCACGGGCAGGCCTCGCGCCTTTGCGGACCGGATGACCTCCAGGGAGGCACGGCAGGAAATCTGTGCCGCATGGTACCGGCCTCCGGTCAGTTCCACGAGGCGGATGTCCCGGTCGAGCATCATGGTTTCGGCTTCCGTCGGGATTCCGCGCAAGCCCAGCCGCGTCGCCACTTCACCTTCGTTCATGACGCCGTCCTCGGCAAGGTTCGCGTCTTCGAGGTGGTGCACGATCAGCGCACCGTAGTCCTTGGCGTAGGACAGGACGTTCCGCATCAGCTTGGCGTTGGCGACGCTCGTCTTGCCGTTGGTGAAGGCGATGGCGCCGGCATCGTGCAGCAGGCCGAGTTCGGCCATGTCCTCGCCCTTCAGGTCACGAGTCATGGCCGCCATGGGATGGACATGGACGAGGGCGGTGTCGCGGGCGCGGCGGAGCACGAAATCCACCAGTGCCACGTCGTCGATCACCGGGTCCGTGTTCGGCATGCAGCAAATGGTGGTGACGCCGCCGGCCGCGGCCGCACGGCTCGCGGTCGCCAGCGTCTCGCGGTGTTCGTGTCCCGGCTCCCCGCAAAAGACCATCATGTCGATGAGGCCGGGCGCAACGGTGCGCCCGCCGCAATCGAGCGACTCCGCGCCCGCGATCGATCCTTCGGTGATGTGCATGCCGAGATCGGCAATGGCGCCGTTGGCGATCAAGAGCCCGCCAAAGGCGTCCAAACCGGAGGCCGGATCGATCAGCCGCGCATTGACCAGCGCAAGGGGCTTGTGGTGGGCGCGCGTGGCGGCTTCGGCTTCGTGTTCCTGGTCCATTGCGGCTCGTTCGGCAGGTGGCGCGCCAAGGCCTGCAGCACGGCCATGCGCACAGCGACGCCCATCTCCACCTGTTCGCGGATCACGCTGCGTGGGCTGTCCGCGATCAGGGCATCGATCTCGACGCCGCGGTTCATGGGCCCCGGATGCATCACGATGGCGTCCTCGCGCGCGTTCGCCAGCTTGTCCGCGTCGAGCCCGTAGAAGTGGAAATACTCCCGCTGGCTCGGGATCAGGCTGGAGGCCATGCGTTCGCGCTGAAGCCGCAGCATCATCACCACATCAGCGTCTCTCAGACCCTCATGCATGGAGGTGAAGGCTTCCACACCGAGCCGGTCCACGCCCTCGCCAAGCAGGGTCGAGGGCGCCACAACCCGGACGCGGGCGCCGAGCGTGTTCAGCGACAGGATGTTCGAGCGCGCGACGCGCGAATGCATGATGTCGCCGCAGATCGCGACGGTGAGACCTTCGAAGCGCTTCTTGTGGCGGCGGATGGTCAGGGCATCGAGCAGGGCCTGGGTGGGATGCTCGTGGCTGCCGTCACCGGCGTTGATGACGGAGCAATCGACCTTCTGGGACAGGAGCTCCACCGCGCCGGCCGCGTGATGGCGCACCACCAGCAGGTCGGGGCGCATGGCGTTGAGGGTGACGGCGGTGTCGATCAGGGTCTCGCCCTTCTTGATGGACGAGGTCGGGATCGACATGTTCATCACGTCGGCGCCCAGGCGCTTTCCCGCCAGCTCGAACGAGCTTTGCGTGCGGGTCGAGGCTTCGAAGAAGAGATTGATGAGCGTACGGCCGCGCAGGTCGCTGCTCTTCTTGTCGACCCTACGGCTTTGTGCCGCTGCTTCCTCCGAGAGGTCGAGCAACGACACGATCTCGTCCCGCTTCAGACCTTCGATGCCGAGAAGGTGGCGATGCGGAAAGGATGGGGTAGGGGCTTCAGCCGCGATGCTCATTGAAGTGCACTGTATAGGCCCCGGCCGAAAAAGCTTCAAGCGCGGGGCGGACCCTCCCGCAGAAACAAGGGATTGCCGTTAATCTCATTTGTGTGGGGAACACTTGTGCGCGCCGAATCAACGGAGTGTGCCGGCGGAGTAACTTCGAATCTGCACCACGCAGTCAATTGCTCTTCTTTTGGGCGCTCTCGATACCGGCGCGTAGCCGCTGCGCCAGTTCATGATCCGGTTCGAGTTCAAGGGCCTCGTTGGCGTCCTTCATCGCCTCGTCCATCCGGCCGGCATAGGCGAGCGCGGAGCCGCGCAGGAAGTAGAGCTGGGCCGCGTCCGGCTTCATCGTGATGACGGCGTCGAAATCCTCGACCGCCTGGTCGTATTTTCCCAACTTGGAGTAAGCGATGGCACGCTCGTAGCGGACGTTGAATTCGGCGTCGCGCGCGCGGGCCCCGTCCAGCTTGCTCGCCTTGAGGACGTTGAAGGCCTCATGGAAATCGCCGATGGCATCGCCCGGCTGGTTGAGTTCCTTGTAGGCCAGCCCGCGGCGGAACCAGACGGTCCAGTCGTCGGAGCCGGCATCGATGATCTTACTGAGGTCGTCTACGGCGCCTTGATAGTTGTTGCGTTTCAAGTAGAGCGATGCGCGCAGTAACCGTTGTTTTGCATCGGCCGGCGCTATCTGGAGGATCTCGGTCAGGTCCTCCTCCGCCTTGGCAAGCTCTCCAGTCGAGACATAGGCACGCGCCCGCAACGAGCGGCCGAGTGCGTAGTCTGGATTGTCCTCCACCAGCGGCGTCAACACCGACACGGCGACGTCGAACTTCTTGGCTTCCAGAGCACCGACCGCCTCGTCGAGCGCCTTGTCGATCTTGGCTTGCGGCCACGGCCCCGCCGGTTCCTTCAGCGCCGCCTGCTCCTTCTCCCGCTGCGCCGCCTGCTTTTTCTCGCGCTTCGCTTTTTCTTCCCGCGCGAGCCTCGTCAGCGTGATCTGTTGTTTGGCCTTGTTGGCACCCCAAGTCGCGCAAGTCCGAACCGAATGGCACCACCTGTCCCACAGATAGAGGCCGACGCGGGGGCCGTGTCCCTGAATGCCGTCGGGCGCCTTGCCGAAATCGGCGATCGCCTCGTCGTATTGCCTGGCGTTGAGATGGGCATAACCGCGCAAGAGACGCGCCAGGGCATTGCGGGGATCTCGCGCGAGGGCGGCATCGAAGGCCGCGATGGCCTCGTCGTAGCGCTTGAGTACGAAGGCCGCGCCGCCGCGCGCAAATGGCGCCGCCTTGGCGTCCGGGTCGATCTTGATCGCCGCCTCGTATGCCGCCTTCGCCTGGTTGTAGCGCTTGAGGCGATAGAGCGCTTCGGCGCGGGCGAACTGCGCCTCGGCCATGTTCGGGTCGCGCTCCAGGGCCGCATCCAGATATTCGAGGGACTGCTCAAGCGTGCCGCTGCTGTGCATGAGGTCTCGGCCCCCCAAAAACCGCGGCTCGGCGGCGCCCGGCTTGATCTCCATGGCGCTATGGAAGTCCGCGAAGCCGCCTATCCGCAAATATTCGACTCTAAGCTGGCCGAGGCCGATATGGGCCGCGTATTTGTCGTCTTCGCTCGCGCCCGGGAAGTCGAGGACCGCCACGCAAGCCTTCTTCCGGGCGTCCGCTTGCTCTTTCTGCACCTCCGGCGAGGCGGTGTAGCTGGGCCGGCTGGTGTCGGTGCAGAGGGCGAGCGCCTCCGGCAGTTGGGCGCCGCCGGCGACGGGGGAGGGGGCGTCCTCGCCGAGCGCGGCCGATGGCGCTATGGTCATGGCCGCCAGGACCGCCATCGCTTTGGCAATCGAGAGCGTCATCGGTTACTCCCGCTGTCTGCATCCCCGCTGTCTCTGTGTGGCGAAACGCCGCCGATCCGCCGGTTACTCCACGGCCGGCTCCTCGGGCTCGCCCGCCGCGGCCTTCGCCTCCGGCTCCGCCGGAGTCCCCTGATCGGGTTCCTCCGCAGGCTGTTCCTGTGCCGCGTCCACGCGCCACTTGTTTGGGTTCCAAAGATGTTGTGTCTGCCGTGCCTCGTTCACGGCCTCGTCGATCAGTTTCCTGATCTGGACCGGCGTCACGTCGCGGTTGGGAAGGCTGCCGGCCAGGCGGAGCTTGCGCAACCTTTTGAGGTAGATGAACCGCACCGTGCCGAGGTTGAAGTTGCGCTCCAGTGCTTCGAGCAGAACGTCGTAGGGGAATTTCTGGTTTTCATTGAGGCCCCAAAAATCCATTTCCAGCCAAACCAGCTTGGAGTTGGGGTTCACCGCGAGATCCGCGGTCCAATTGAGGTCGGGCGCGCTGCCCTTGATGCGTTGATAGGGGTCGCCGTTCGGATATTTCTGTTCCACCGGCTCGTAGCCCAAATTCTGGAGCATCGTGACCAGGCCCGCATTGTCGATCTCCACCGGTTCGGCGGAGACCGTTCGCGGTGCGGTGAGGAGCGCGAGGACGAGGATGGAAACGGCGGCAAGGGCCGCAGGCAGGAAACGGATCGCGCAGCGCATGGCAGGTCTCCCGTTCGAACGGATCGCACCGCGTTCCAAGATCGAACCACCGTCGTGGTGGACGCGCTGCGCACAGCTTGGCAGTCTACAATCTCTGCAATGTTCGCCTTTTTTGGCGTCGTCCGTATGAACCCGTTGGCGGCGTGAGACCGGGCGAGAGCATACCAAATGGCATCGAAGCCCCGGTTCGCATCGGACGCAGCAAACATACTACAAGTTGGAGCGGTTGGGCGGAACAATCTGCTTACGCAGGCTGCGCTGCGCCGGCTACGGACTTGTCAAGACGGGCACAATCCCAAATAGTTTGGGTAGAGACGAATCGTATGTCGGCGGGCGAGGACAAACAGGAACGCAGACCCATGATGAGCTTGCCCTTCGTTTTGTTTGCGTGCGCGATTGGCGCCGCGTGGATGCGTCAGCGCGGCGTGTCCTTAGGCTTCTGGCTGGTCGGCCTTGTCACAATGCTGATCCTATTTCGTGTCCATGTCAGCGAAGTGTTGAGCATCCAACTCTGAGGGGGGTGCGGTGTCCACAGAGCTTTCGAGGCTGCTGAATGCGCTCGGGCTGATCGCCATCGGCGCGATCCTGACGATGGCGTTCATCGACCAGGTCTGGTTTGGCGAGTTGCCGTGCCCGCTATGCATTCTGCAGCGGGCGGGGTTGATCGCGGCCGGGTGCGGCATTGCGCTCAACATCGTGTTCGGTCCGAAGCCGAGCCATTACGGCGTTGCGATCATTGGCGCCATCGCGAGCGCGGCGATTTCCATGCGGCAGATCTTGCAGCACATCGTTCCCGGGACCGGCTTCTACGGGCCGCCCGTTTGGGGCCTTCACCTTTACACCTGGGCCTTCCTGTTCGCGGTCGCCATCGTGCTGGGCTGCGGGCTGATGCTGCTCGGCGACCGGCAGTTCTCGCAGGTGCAGCCGATATCCGGGCGCCTGAAGGGGCTGCCCTTCATCGCGCTGCTTCTGTTCCTGGTCCTGACGCTTGCCAATGTCTTCTCGACGCTCGCCCTCTGTGGCACGGGGCTGTGCCCCGACGAGCCGGTGGACTACGAGCTCTTCGAACTCAACGATTGACGGCAGACATTACCCCTGGCCGCGCGCAAGCGCCTTCATCCGGTCGAGCGCGCCTTGCAGGATGTAGGCGGCGGCCATGCGGTCGATCACCTCGGCCCGGCGCTTCCGCGAGGCATCGGCCTCGATGAGGTGGCGCTCGACCGCGGCCGTCGACAGGCGTTCGTCCCAAAAGGCCATGGGCAGGTCCACGTGCTGCGCGAGGTTGCGGGCGAAGGCCCGCGTGGATTGGGCCCGGGGTCCTTCCGAGCCGTCCAGATTGAGCGGGAGCCCGATCACGAGCCCGCCCACGCCCTCCTTGGCGGCGATGGCGGCGATGGCCTTCGCGTCGGCCGTGAATTTCGTCCGGCGCACGGTCTCGTAGGGCGTCGCGATGGCGCGGGTCACGTCCGAGAGCGCGAGGCCGATGGTCTTCGTTCCCACATCGAAGCCAAGAAGCCGCGCTCCCGGCTGTAGCTTCGACGGCAACTCTTCGATAGGAAAGGGCGGAGCCATAGTCACTTGGTCAGGCGAGGAGTGAGACGATGAAGATTACGTGGTTCGGCCATTCTTGTTTTCGCGTTGAGTTCGGCGCAAGCCGCATCCTGATCGATCCGTTTCTCACCGGCAATCCCACCTTCGAAAAGGCTGAAATCCCGTTCATCGACGTCGTCGACGGGGCGACCCATGTGGTTCTCACGCACGGCCATGAAGACCATCTCGGCGACACGGTCCGCGTTTGCAAGGAAACCGGGGCCACGCTGGTCGCGGTGCATGAGTTGGGAACCTACCTGGCCGGCCAGGGTGTCGAGAAGCACGAGCCGGGCAATACGGGCGGGACGATCGCGCTGGGCGACTTCGACCTGACCTTCGTCCAGGCGCTCCATTCGGCCTCCAATATGGTGGATGGGCGGCCGCTCTATCTCGGCAATCCGTGCGGGATCGTGATCGCGGCAAAGGGCGGCAAGACGCTCTACCACATGGGCGATACGGACGTGTTCTCGGACATGGCGCTCATCAACGAGCTCCACGAGCCGCAGATCGGCATCGTGCCCATCGGCGACCGCTATACGATGGGCGCCAAGTCCGCCGCACTGGCCTGCAAGCGGTTCTTCGATTTCGACACCGTCATTCCCTGCCATTACGGGACTTTTCCGATCATCGACCAGACGGCGGACAAGTTCGTCGCGGCGATGGGGGATCACGAGGTCACGGTGCCCGAAGTCGGCGTTCCCTTCGAGGCTTAGGTTTTCGAGGGCTTTGACGTCGAGGCCCGGGATTTCAACGGTTTCAGAGGTTTCGCCCGGTTGCCGCTCCGCCGGGGCGGTGCTACAGGGGATGCCCCGGATTTGAACCGGCCTCCCGATCATCGCGCCCCAGGGCCGCACATCAAGACCAGCTTCAGAACCATGTCCGTCGACCGCGCCACCGTCTTTCGTATCGCCCGTCTCGCCCGCATCGCCATTACCGATGCGGAAGCCGAGCGGCTGGAATCGGAGCTTTCCGGCATTCTCGACTGGGTGGCGCAGCTGGACGAGCTCGACACGGCCAACGTGGAGCCCATGACGCGGGTGGAGGCCATGACCATGAAGATGCGCAAGGACGAGGTGACCGACGGATTCTGTGCCGCCGACATCGTCAAGAACGCGCCCCAAGAGGACGACCACTATTTCGTCGTCCCGAAAATCGTCGAGTAACCCATCGTGACGGACCTCACTGACCTGACCATCGCCGATGCCCGTGAGGGCCTTGCCGCCAAATCCTTTTCGGCGGTCGAGCTGGCGGAAGCGCACCTGGCGGCGATCAGGTGCGCCAATCGCGCGCTCAATGCCTATGTGCTCGAGACGCCGGAGCGCGCGCTCGACATGGCCAAGCAGAGCGACGCGCGCCTTGCCAAGGGGGAGGCGGGGACCCTCGAAGGCATTCCGCTCGGCATCAAGGACCTGTTCTGCACGAAGGATGTGCGCACCACCGCGTGCTCGCACATTCTCGATCGCTTCACGCCGCCCTACGAGTCGACCGTGACCGCCAATCTTTGGGACGCGGGCGCGGTCATGCTCGGCAAGCTCAACAACGACGAATTCGCGATGGGCTCGTCGAACGAGACCAGCTTCTACGGCGAGGTGGTCAATCCCTGGCGGCGCGCGGGGTCCGATGCGCCGCTCGTGCCGGGCGGCTCGTCAGGCGGATCGTCAGCGGCCGTCGCCGCGCGCCTGTGCCTCGGGGCCACCGCCACCGATACGGGCGGGTCGATCCGGCAGCCGGCCGCGTTCACCGGGACCGTCGGTGTGAAGCCGACCTACGGGCGCTGTTCCCGCTGGGGCATCGTCGCCTTTGCCTCGTCTTTGGATCAGGCGGGCCCGATCGCGCGCACGGTGCGAGATGCAGCCATTCTGCTCGGCGTCATGGCCAGCCACGACCCGAAGGACGCAACCAGCGCCGATCTGCCCGTCCCCGATTTCGAGGCGGCGGTCGGCCAGGGCGTGAAAGGGCTGACGATCGGCATTCCCAAGGAATACCGCGTCGAGGGTATGGCGCCCGAAATCGAGGCCCTCTGGCAGCAGGGGATCGCCTGGCTGACGGAAGCGGGCGCGACCGTCAAGGACATCAGCCTGCCGCATACGAAATATGCCTTGCCCTCCTACTACATCGTTGCGCCCGCGGAGGCGTCGTCGAACCTCGCCCGTTACGACGGTGTCCGCTATGGCTTGCGCGAGCCGGGCAAGGATGTGCTCTCCATGTACGAGAACACGCGTGAGTCCGGGTTCGGCGCCGAGGTGAAACGGCGCGTCCTGATCGGCACCTATGTGCTCTCCGCCGGGTACTACGATGCCTACTATTTGAAGGCGCAGAAGGTCCGCACCCTGATCAAGCGCGACTTCGATCAAGCTTTCGAGAACGTGGATGCGATCCTGACGCCGACAACGCCCGCGCCTGCTTTCGCGGCGGGCGAGAAGTCCGGCGATCCGCTTGAGATGTATCTGAACGACATCTTCACGGTGACGGTGAACATGGCCGGGCTTCCGGGCATTTCGGTGCCCGCGGGCCTGTCGTCCGAAGGCACGCCCTTGGGGCTACAGGTGATTGGACGTCCTTTCGACGAGGAGACGCTGTTTCGCGTCGGCCATGCGCTCGAGGAGGCGGCCGGGCCCATGGCCAAGCCACAAGACTGGTGGAGCAAGAGCTGATGCGCGCGCTGGCCGGGGCGTTCCGGCAGGAGAGATAGAGTCATGGCGACACGAGCGGCACAGAGTTGCAACAGCATGGACGAGGTCCGGGTCGAGATCGATCGCATCGACGAGCAGATGGTGGATCTGATCTGCGAGCGCTTCGCCTATGTGGACCGGGCCTGGCAGTTGAAGAATTCGCCTGCGGACGCGACCGTGCCGTGGCGCATCCAGCAGGTGATCGACAAGGTCCGCGCGCGAGCCGAGAAAAACGCGCTGCCGCCGGAACTTGTCGAGGCGCTTTGGCGTCAAATGATTGGCTGGTTCATCCAGTATGAGGAAGAGAATCTCCGCAAGGAGCCGAAAGCGTAGCGGGTTTCCAAGGTCACTGAAATGGACGCCAAGACGGAAAAGTCGAATTTGATCGCGGGCGAGACCGGCGATTGGGAGGTCGTGATCGGCATGGAGGTGCATGCCCAGGTGACCTCGAACGCCAAGTTGTTCTCGGGCGCTCGAACCGAATTCGGCGGCGAGCCGAATGCGCATGTCAGCCTTGTCGACGCGGCGATGCCCGGCATGCTGCCCGTCATCAACGAGGCCTGCGTGGCCCAGGCCGTGCGGACAGGGCTCGGGCTCAAGGCGGAGATCAATCTCTCCTCCGTCTTCGACCGGAAGAACTATTTCTATCCGGACCTGCCGCAGGGCTATCAGATCAGCCAGTACAAGAACCCGATCGTGGGCGAGGGCGAGGTGATCGTCGATCTCCTCAGCGGCGAGCGCGTCGTCGTGGGCATCGAGCGGCTGCATTTGGAGCAGGACGCGGGCAAGAGCCTGCATGATCAGCACCCGCAGAACTCCTATGTGGATCTCAATCGTTCCGGCGTGGCGCTGATGGAAATCGTGTCGAAGCCGGACCTGCGGTCGTCGGAACAGGCGAAAGCCTATGTGTCCAAGCTGCGCACGATCCTGCGCTATCTCGGCACCTGCGACGGCAATATGGAGGAGGGCTCCTTGCGCGCGGACGTGAACGTGTCGGTCCGCCGGCCGGGTGACGGGTTCGGGACGCGCTGCGAGATCAAGAACGTCAACTCGATCCGGTTCATCGGACAGGCCATCGAGTACGAGGCGCGCCGCCAGATCGAGATCATCGAGGACGGTGGCACGATCGATCAGGAGACGCGCCTGTTCGATGCCAAGACCGGCGAGACGCGCTCCATGCGCTCCAAGGAAGAGGCGCATGACTATCGCTACTTCCCCGACCCCGATTTGCTCCCGCTCGAGCTCACGCAGGACTTCGTCGACGAGATCGCCGGGAGCCTGCCCGAGCTGCCGGACGAGAAGCGCGCGCGCTTCATCGCCGATTACGGGCTCACGCCCTACGATGCCGACGTGTTGGTGTCGGAGCGGGAGAGCGTGGACTATTTCGAGGACGTGGCGAAGGGGCGCGATGCCAAGCAGGCGGCGAACTGGGTCATCAACGAGTTGTTCGGCCGGCTGAACAAGGAAGGCCTCGCCATCGACGACAGCCCCATCTCGTCGGCGCAGCTCGGCGGTATCGTCGATCTCATCAAGGCCGGCACCATCTCCGGCAAGATCGCCAAGGACGTCTTCGACATCGTCTGGACCGAAGGCGGCGACCCGGCCGAGATCGTCGAGAAGCGCGGCATGAAGCAGGTGACCGACACCCGCGCCATCGAAAAGGCGGTCGACGAGGTCATGGCGGCAAACCCCGACAAGGTGGCGCAGGCCAAGGAGAAGCCCGCGGTGGCGGGTTGGTTCGTCGGTCAGGTGATGAAGGCGACCGGCGGCAAGGCGAGCCCGCAGGCGGTCAACGCGCTGCTCAAGTCGAAGCTCGGTTTGGAGTAGTGGGATCGAGGGACATGGCTACATGTCGTCCTTCCGGCCCAGGCCGGATTCCACTTGTGCGTCATGGTGAGGTGCGCAGGCCGTCCTTCGAGGCGCGCCGACGGCGCGCACCTCAGGATGACGGCCTCCGCCTCGAACCATGCGCTTCTTGCTCCCGCACCTCGTCGTTCCAGCGCACGCCGGAATCGTGGAGCAGCTACAATGAGCTTGGACCGTGGATATCGGCGTTCGCTCGTGGTGGCCGGGACGCCCGAGCATGACCCACGTCATCCGCGTGCACGACTATGGCGGGCCGGATGTCCTCGAATGGGAAGAGGCCGAAATCGGCGATCCGGGGCCGGGCGAGATCCGCATCGAACAGACCGCGATCGGCCTCAACTTCATCGATGCCTATATGCGGTCGGGCCTGTATCCGCAGGACGCACTTCCCTTCATTCCGGGAACGGAAGGCGCCGGCATCGTGACGGCGCTCGGCGAAGGCGTTCGCACCTTGAAGGTGGGGCGCGGGGTGGCCTATGCCGGGCAGGTGGGGAGCTATGCGCAAGAGCGGCTGATCGATGCGGATCGCGTGGTGCGCATTCCCGACGGGGTGAGCGACGAAGTCGCCGCCGCCGTGATGCTGAAGGGGATGACCGCGCAATATCTGCTGCGTCAAATCTTCAAGGTCGGTCCCAAAACGACATTGCTATTCCATGCCGCGGCCGGCGGGGTCGGCACCATTGCCTGCCAGTGGGCGGCATCCCTTGGCGCGACGGTGATCGGCACGGTGAGCTCGGCCGGGAAAGCGCTGATCGCGCGCTCCCATGGCTGCACCCATGTGATCAACTATCTGGAAGAGGACTTCGTCGCCAAGGTGAGAGCGTACACCAAGGGCGAGGGGGTCGATGTGGTCTACGACTCCGTGGGCAAGGAAACGTTTCCCGGCTCGCTCGATTGTTTGAAGCGCCGGGGCCTGTGGGTCAGTTTCGGCCAGTCGTCAGGGCCCGTGCCGGAGTTCCGCATCAATCTCTTGGCCCAGAAGGGCTCGCTCATCGCCACGCGGCCCTCGCTTTGGGACTTCATCGCCACGCGCAAGGAGCTCGTCGCGGCGGCCAACGATTTGTTCGCCGTGTTGGCGAGCGGCGCGGTCAAGGTCTCGGTGAACCAGACGTTCGCCTTGAAGGATGCGGCCAAGGCGCACCGCGCCATGGAAGGGCGCCAGACCACCGGGTCGTCCGTGCTGATCCCGTAGGGCGGCGAATTTTTTTGCCCCTTGTTGGTCGTGGTTATCGCGGGGTGAGCGCGGATGGTCAAAGAAGTCTTGCAAAACGCCGATCTTAATCTTTACCCCGCCGAATTGCGTCCTGCGTAAAGCAAACTTACCAAGCGATTCAGCTTTGGTGAGCTTGCATTAAGCACATCGATTCAGACGTTCTTCAAAGACCTGGCCGATGATCGTCCTCGTTGAACACAGCACCGCGCATCGCATGTCTTTCGTGGGGAAAGCCAGATACGCGGCGCTACTAACGAGCCAAAAACGGGGGACGTCATGGCACGAATGGAACTTGGAACGATCTTGGGTAGCCAGTTTGAGCCTGCGGTTCAGGCCGGCGGAGCGGATGCGCTCTTCGAGCTTGGAATGCTGTATGCGACGGGGCTCGACGTGGATGTGGATCTCGTCACGGCGCATAAATGGTTCAACCTCTCGGCGGCCCGGGGCAATGTTTCGGCGCGGGATTATCGGGTCGAACTGGCCGGGGAGATGACCTCGGACCAGATCGCCGAGGCGCAGCGTCAAGCACGCGAGTGGCTGCAGAGCCATTAGGCTTGGACGACTTCGGGATTGGACGACGTCGAGGTTGGGTGCGCCACGGCGCACTCCGGGGCGGTGTGCCAGCGCGAGCCGGCGTGCCGCCTTACTCGTCTCCGCACTCCTGAACAACGACACCATGCAGTCCCAGCTGCGGCGTGCGAAGTTCTTTTGCGGCGGGCTTGCCTGCGTTGCGGGAGGCGGAGCCGGAGCGGCCTGAGGCTGCGGAGCCGTCCTCGGAGCGGGCGCAGGCTGAGACGCGGGGGCCGGCAGGGTCGCCGGAGCCGGCTGAGGCGTTGGCGCGGCGGCACCCCCAAGGCCGATGGCGGCACCGGCGCCTTG
>NZ_LPWG01000014.1 GCF_001723285.1 Methyloceanibacter methanicus
CACCAGCGGAGAAGTTCGCCGAGTGTGTTGCGGCGATCGGTTGAATCGGCAGTCAGAAGCGGACATCGGTGAGCGGAGCAGGGAGGGCCGCTCTGCTCTCAGGAGCGGACACGATGAGCGCGGCTGCGACCGACCTAAGCCGACCGCCTCAGAGTCCTCTGTACCACTTGCCTGCTCTCGCAGTTAAGGTCCCTGTTTCCGCTCCGGAATTCCCTGTTTCGTCTGAAAAATTCCCTGATCTGCAGCTTAGGGAATTTTACTATTTCCTGTTGATGCAAAACGGAAAAACCGGTGTCAGGAGGGCAGGGTGGCGCAAGAAGAGCCGAACTTCCCTGTATTTTCCCCTAGATCAGGGAAACGCAATGCAGAGACACGTTCGCTGCTGACTGCCAGCACAGCCACTTGAGTGTGGCCTCTCTGGTTCTCTCCCAAATCTCACAAACACGCGCTGCGAGGCCCGGAGTTTCGCCGCCACCTTGCGGTGGAGTTGTTTTGAGGGAGCGCTGAGCGGGTCTCTCCGGCCCGATGCGAGGCGCTTCCACGGCCCGGCCAAAGGGCCAAGACGGGGGCCACGTCGATGACGGAGCCTTCATCGTCAACAATTCAGCGGCAGACACTCTCTGTTTGGCGCTGAGTTCCCGTGAAAACGGGGCTTCGGCACGTCCCTATACCATTCCTATATCGTCGATCCGCCTTCCACCTCGAAATCCTATGAGACCAGAGACTAGCTTCCGAGCGGTCGCACGTTGCGGCTGAAACTCGCGAAGAGGCAAGCTCGATGGATTTTGACCACTGGCTCGCCGGCATCGTTGCGGCCGGTCTCCTGCTTTATCTCGCTTTCGTCCTGCTCGGTCCCGAGAACTTCTAGGGAAACGATCATGCAATCTTCCCATGTGCGGAAGCGGATGTCCGTTGCTTCCTTGACGGATCCGCAGATCATCGTCCCTGCCGTCGGCTCTGCCTTCGCCAAGCTCGATCCCCGAACGCTCGTCAAGAATCCCGTGATGTTCGTGGTCGAGATCGTCGCCGCGCTGAGTACCGTCTTTCTCCTGCAAGACGTACTGGCGAGGGACGGTCAGGATCTCGGCTTTGCGCTGCAGATCGTCGCCTGGCTCTGGTTCACGATACTGTTCGCCAACTTCGCCGAAGCCGTTGCCGAGGGCAGGGGCAAGGCACAGGCGTCGACTCTTCGGCAGACCCGCGAGGAAACCATCGCCAAGCTGATTGTCGACGAGAAAACGGAGCTGACCGTGCCGACTCCGGCAAGCAAACTCGGTTTGGGTCAGATCGTGTTGGTGGAGGCGGGCGATTTGATTCCGTCGGACGGCGAGGTCGTCGAGGGCGTGGCTTCCGTGAACGAAGCCGCGGTCACCGGAGAATCAGCCCCGGTCGTTCGCGAGGCCGGCGGCGACAGATCCGCCGTGACGGGCGGCACGCTGGTCGTGTCCGACTGGCTGAAGGTACGCATCACCGCGGCGCCGGGTACGACCTTCCTCGACCGCATGATCAGGCTGGTCGAGGCGCCGAGCGCCAGAAGACACCCAACGAAATTGCGCCTCACCGTTCTGCTGGCCGGTCTCACGCTCATCTTCCTCATCGTGGTCGCGACAATTCCGAGCTTCGCCAGCTACGCTGGCGGTACGATTCCGCTCCTCGTCCTCGCCGCGCTGTTCGTTGCGCTGATCCCCACCACCATCGGGGCGCTCTTGTCGGCGATCGGCATCGCCGGCATGGACCGGCTCGTCCGCTTCAACGTGCTGGCCATGTCGGGACGTGCAGTGGAGGCGGCCGGCGACGTGGACACGTTGCTCCTCGACAAGACCGGCACGATTACGCTCGGGAACCGGGAGGCCGCGGAGTTCATCCCCATGAAGGGCGCTTCAGAGCAGGAACTGGCCGACGCTGCCCAGATCGCCTCTCTTGCCGACGAGACGCCCGAGGGAAGGTCCATCGTCGTGCTCGCCAAGGAGAAGTACGGCATCCGCGGCCGCGACATCCATGAACTCGGCGCAACGTTCATCCCGTTCAGCGCGCAAACCAGGATGAGCGGCGTTGACATCGGCGGCTCCTGGATTCGCAAAGGCGCGGTCGATGCGGTGCTTGTTCATCTCGATGCCAGTGGCACGCAGGGCAATCGCAAGAAGACGACCGGTTTGACCGAAGCCGGCCACGAGATCGATGCAATCGCCGAATCGATCTCGAAGTCGGGCGGAACCCCGCTGGCGGTCGCCAAGGACGGCAAGCTGCTGGGCGTGATTCACCTGAAGGACATCGTCAAAGGCGGCATCCGCGAGCGCTTCGCGGAGCTGCGGCGCATGGGCATTCGCACCATCATGATCACCGGTGACAACCCCATGACGGCGGCCGCGATCGCCGCCGAGGCGGGAGTCGACGATTTTCTTGCCCAGGCGACGCCCGAGGACAAGTTGAAGCTGATCCGCGCCGAGCAGGCCAAGGGCAAGCTCGTCGCCATGTGCGGCGACGGCACGAACGATGCGCCGGCGCTGGCGCAATCGGATGTCGGTGTGGCCATGAACACCGGAACGCAAGCGGCGCGCGAGGCCGGGAACATGGTGGACCTCGACTCCAATCCGACCAAGCTCATCGAGATCGTCGAAATCGGAAAGCAGCTCCTGATGACGCGGGGCGCTCTGACGACGTTCTCTATCGCCAACGATGTGGCGAAGTATTTCGCCATCATCCCGGCGATGTTCATTGCTCTGTATCCGCAACTCGACGCGCTGAACGTCATGGGGCTTGCCACCCCCCAGAGCGCAATTCTCTCGGCCATCATCTTCAACGCGCTGATCATTATCGCGCTTATACCGCTGGCGCTAAGAGGCATCTCTTATCGTCCGTTGGGGGCCGCCGCGGTTCTGCGCCGCAATCTGCTGATCTACGGCCTTGGTGGGCTCATCGTGCCGTTCATCGGCATCAAGCTCATCGACGTCCTCGTGACAGCCCTGCACCTAGCCTGACGGAAGGACCGGCTTCGATGACCATCCTCTACCTCGTGCTTGGAATCGGAATCTTCGTGCTTCTTTACCTGATGACCGATGCGGTCGACCGCATCTAGAGCATTCGTCCCGGAGTGTGATCCATGCCTCTCACTGCCATTCTCTTCGTTGTCTTCATCGTCGGCACGGCGATTGCCCTGTCCTGGCCGCTCGGCCGCTACATGAGATGGGCGATGGACCCGGCGCCGGCCGGCGGCGTCGCGGCGCGGTTCACCGGGGCATTCCAATGGACCGGCGGCCGTATTGCGCGGGTGCAGCAAGATTGGAAGCGCTACGTCGTCACCATGCTCATCTTCAACGTGGTGATGTTCATCGTCAGCTTCTCAATCCTGGCGCTCCAGCAATATCTGCCCCTGAACCCAGACGGAAAGGGAGCGATCGACGGCAGCCTCGTCTTCAACACCGCGGCGTCTTTCACCTCCAACACGAACCTCCAGCACTATTCGGGTGAAGTCTCGCTGAGCTATTTTTCGCAGCTTGGCGCGCTCATGTGGTTGCAATTCGTGTCCGCGGCGACGGGCATTGCCGCTCTGGCCGCGCTGGCGAGAGGCCTCGCCGGCCGGGAAAGCGTGGGCAATTTCTTTGTCGACGTCCAGCGTGCCACGTTCCTCGTGCTCTTGCCGGCTGCACTGGTCGTCGCGTCGCTGATGCTGATCGGCGGCATGCCGATGACCTTCCAGGGGGCCGCGCATGTCATGACCCTGGAAGGGGCGGAACAGGTGATCGCCCGAGGTCCGGTGGCGGCATTCCTGACGATCAAGCAGCTGGGGACAAACGGCGGCGGCTTCTTCGGGCCGAACAGCACGCATCCGCTGGAAAATCCGAACTTCTGGACGAATGCGCTGTCGATGATCTCGATCGTCCTGATCCCGATGGCGTGCGTGTGGATGTTCGGCCGGATCGTGGGGCGCCTTCGTCACGCCGCGGTCGTATTCGGGGTGATGCTGGTCTTGCTGCTCGCCAAGATCACCGGCGCCGTCTATTTCGAGTCCGCGCCCACCGCGGCCTTCGCCGACCTTCCCATCACGCAGAATGTCGGCAACCTCGAGGGGAAGGAGATGCGTTTCGGGGCCACGTCCGGCCCGACTTGGGCGGTGCTCACCACCTCGACCAGCAACGGCTCCGTCGGTGCCATGCACGATAGCCTCAACCCGCTCACGGGCGTCATGCCAATGGTCGGCATGTGGCTCAATGCCACCTTCGGCGGCGTGGGCGTCGGCATGATCAACATGTTCCTGTACATCATCGTCGCGGTGTTCATCGCCGGAATGATGGTGGGCCGCTCGCCGGAATATCTCGGCTGGCGGGTCGAATCGCGAGAGGTCAGGCTGGCGATCTTGGCGCTGGTCGCCCACGGTCTTTTCATTCTCGGTGGCACGGCGATCTTCGCCGCCACGCCCTGGGGCACCGAAGCACTCAACAATACGGGGCCGCACGGATTCAGCGAAGTCCTTTACGAGTTCAGCTCGGCCAGCGCCAACACGGATCGGGCTTCGAGGGGTTGGGCGACGACACGGTCCCCTGGAAACGTCTCGACGGGGACGATCATGCTGCTCGCGCGCTTCATTCCGATCATCCTTCCGCTCGCGATCGTCGGCTCGCTCATGACAAAGCGGCGCACGGCCGAATCCGCGGGAACCCTCGGTGTGGACGACGGCACCTTCGCCGCCATGCTTCTTCTGACGATCCTCATCGTCGGTGCTCTGACCTTCTTTCCGGCGGGGACGCTGGGCCCGGTCGCGGAGCATTTCGCATACGCGGTGCGGTAAATCGCCTTGGAGGCAAGCCCATGAATGCTCTTCTCACTAGCTGTCGTCTCGTCATCGCGACCATGCTGATTTGCGTGGCCGGCTACGCGACCGTCATCTGGGGCGTCGGCCATATCCTCACCCCGTGGACGGCCCAGGGTTCACTGATTACGGCGTCTGACGGGACGGTTATCGGCAGCCGCTTGGTCGCGCAGGATTTTACGGAGGCCAAGTACTTCTGGCCGCGTCCGTCCGCCGTGGACTACGACGGGGCGGGCGCTGGAGGGAGCAATAAATCGCCGGCCAGCGCCGACCTCACGGTGCGCGCCAAGGAAATCGTCACCAAATATGGGGCCACCGCGGACAATCCGCTGCCGGCGGAGTTGGCGGCGGCGTCTGGCGCCGGGCTGGATCCGCACATCAGTGTGGACGCCGCCCGGTATCAGGCCGTGCGGGTGGCCAAGGCGCGCCAGCTTCCTCTCCCGGAAGTGCAGACTATAATCGATATGCACGCCTCCTCGCCGGGCGGGTTCTTGACACTGGGCCGCCTCGTCAATGTTCTGGAAATCAATCTCGCGCTCGATCGAGCCAAGGAGGCGCCATGAGCGATCCGGCCGGTCCGGCGGCAAACGCTCGTTGATCCTCTGAGCGCGGAAAGGTCTGGGCGTGAATGCCGGAAGAGCCGCACAATCTCGACGACAGGCCGTCTCCCGACGCACTTCTCGAAAAGGCGAACCGGGAGGAGCGCCGCATCGGCAAACTGAAGGTCTTCATCGGGGCCGCGCCTGGCGTCGGCAAGACCTACGAAATGCTTGTGCAGGCGAGATCGCGAACCAAGGATGGTGACGATCTCGTCGTCGGCGTGTAGAGACCCATGGCCGCAAGGAGACGGAGGCCTTGCTGGAGGGGCTGGAGGTCGTTCCACGCCAGCGTATCGAATACAAAGGGCAGTGGTTCGAAGAGATGGACCTAGACGCCATCCTTGCCCGCAAGCCGAAGATTGCCCTGGTCGACGAGCTCGCGCACACGAATGTCATGGGCAGCCGACATCCCAAGCGCTATCTCGATGTCGAGGAGCTCCTGAGCAACGGCATCGACGTCTACACGACCCTCAACATCCAGCACATTGAGAGCCTCAACGATGTCGTCGCGCAAATTACCGGTGTCCGGGTTCGCGAGACGGTGCCCGACTCAATCCTCGATCGCGCCGACGCCATCGAACTGGTGGACATTACGCCCGATGATTTGATCCAGCGCCTGAGAGAGGGGAAGGTCTACGTGCCCAAGCAGGCGGAGCGTGCGCTGGAGCACTTCTTCTCGCCGGCCAATCTGACGGCCCTTCGCGAATTGGCCTTGCGCCGCACTGCCGAGCGCGTCGACGAGCAACTCCGCACCGAGATGCGGGCACGCGCCATCGCGGGGCCATGGGCCGCGGGCGAACGTCTGCTGCTCTGTGTCAACGAGGATCCGCGCGCGGCCGGGCTGGTCCGTTATACGAAACGCCTGGCCGACAGGTTGCACGCGACATGGAGCGCGCTCTACGTCGAGACGGGACGCAGTCTGCATCTGAGCGAGGAAGAGCGATATCGCGTCGCGGATACGCTTCGTCTTGCGCAGGCACTGGGCGGAGAACCGGTTACCATTCCGGGTGGTCACCGCAGTGTTGCCGACGACGTGCTTGGCTTCTCCCGATCCAACAACATCACTCAGATCATTGTCGGCAAATCCACCCGGTCTTGGTGGTTCGCCCTTCTGCACGGTTCTATCGTCGGCGATCTGGTCCGGCGGTCCGGCGATATCAGTGTGCACGTCATCGCGGGGCACGACCTCGGGCAAGACGCCGTCCCGAAGAGGACCGTCAATGCCGCCGAGCGATCGGAGCCGTTGCCCCCGTGGCCTTACGTCTACGCGCTCGCCGCGGTGGCCATGGCCGTCGCGGTCAGTCAGATGCTGTGGCCGTGGATCGGGCTTCCCAACACCGATCTCGTCTTTCTCACGGCAGTCGTCGGCATTGCGGTTCGCTTCGGCTTGTGGCCATCCCTCTTTGCCAGTGCCATGTCGGCTCTTTGCTACAATTTCTTCTTCACCGAGCCGTACTACACGTTCCAGATCTCGAACCCGCACGAAGTCATCGCGGTTCTCTTCTTCACGGTCGTAGCCATCATCGTGTCCAATGTGGCGGCACGGGCGCGCGCTCTCGCCGTCGCGGCAATGGCGCGCGCACGCACGACGGAATCGCTGTACGCATTCAGCCGCAAGCTCTCCGGGGTCGGCACACTGGACGATGTGCTTTGGGCGACGGTGTACCAGATCGCCATGATGTTGAAATTGCGGGTGGTGCTGCTGCTGCCCGAGAATGGCGTTCTCGCGGTCAAGGCGGGATATCCCCCGGAAGACGTCCTCGACGAGGCGGACATCGCAGCCGCCAAATGGGCCTGGGAGCACGATCGCCCTGCCGGGCGAGGTTCGGATACGCTACCCGGTGCCGAACGATTGTTCCTGCCCATGCGAACCGGACGTGGTGCCATCGGTATCGTGGGGTTGGACGGCGACAAGCCGGGGCCCTTGCTCGCTCCCGACCAAAGGCGATTGATCGATGCGCTCATCGATCAGGCCGCTCTTG
This sequence comes from Methyloceanibacter methanicus, assembly GCF_001723285.1. Lineage (GTDB taxonomy): Bacteria > Pseudomonadota > Alphaproteobacteria > Rhizobiales > Methyloligellaceae > Methyloceanibacter > Methyloceanibacter methanicus. The sequence goes on from NZ_LPWG01000014.1 coordinate 7,389, forward strand.
CGATCGAGCGCGTGCATCTTGTCGACGACCTCGATCGGGCCGAGCGCCGGGTGGAAGCGGATCGGCTTCGTTCGGCGCTCCTGACCTCCATCTCCCATGACTTGAAGACGCCGCTCGCGGCCATTGTCGGTGCCGCGGGAACACTGAAAGGATTCTCGAGCAAGCTGAATGATCAGGCGCGAGCCGAACTGATCGAGACGGTGATCGAGGAATCGGAGCGTCTCAACAAGTTCATCGCTAATCTTCTGGACATGACGCGGCTCGAGTCCGGAGCGATAAGCCCGAGGACGGCGCGTCACGACGTTGGTGAGATCATCGCCACGGCTCTGGAGCGTGCAAGCGGTGTCCTTGCTGGTCACAATATTGAAACCGACATTGCCGACGACTTGCCCATGCTCGACATCGACCCTGTCCTATTCGAGCAAGCCTTGTTTAATCTTCTCGACAATGCGGCGAAGTACGCCCCACCAAGGACCACGGTTCTTGTCGAGGCGTGGTGCGATGAGAATGTCGTCAAGCTACAGATATACGATCAGGGGGTGGGGATTCCTCCAGAGGAGATCGATCGGATCTTCGAGAAGTTCCATCGCGCCGAGAAGATGGATCAGGTTCGCGCTGGCACAGGGCTGGGCTTGGCGATCTCTCGCGGTTTTATCGAGTCCATGGGTGGGACGTTGACGGCTTCGAATCGTTCGGACCCGCAAGGCGCCGTCTTCACCATCACAATGCCGGTGCCTGAGCCCACAGAGCACCTGGGTACCGCGGCATGACCACGAACCCGCTCAAAGTCTTGGTCGTTGATGATGAGTCTCCAATCCGCAAGTTACTGCGCACGGGATTGAGCACCCAGGGCTATCAAACCCTCGACGCGCAAATGCCAAAGCGGCGTGGAGTTGATGGCAGAGAAGCCGGATCTGGTGATCTTGGATCTCGGGCTTCCCGACATGCAGGGGCTCGATTTGCTCCGGACGATTCGCGCCCAGCGCGAGGATCTACCGGTCGTCGTTCTGTCGAGCCGCGGTGACGAAACGGCAAAGGTCGAAGCGCTCGACTTGGCGCCGACGACTATGTCACCAAGCCATTCGGCATGGAGGAGTTGCTGGCGCGCATGCGGACCGCCCTGCGGCACCAACTTCAGGCGCATGGGGAGCGACCGGTCTTCCAAGTCGACGGCCTGTCGGTGGACCTCGTCCGGCGCGTTGTGAAGGTTTGCGGCACGGAGGTGAAACTGACGCCCAAAGAATACGACCTGCTCCGGGCGATGGTGCAACACGCAGGCAAGGTGTTGACGCACAAGTTCTTGCTGAACGAGCTCTGGTCCGTGCCCATTGACCCGCAATATTTGCGCGTCTACGTGCGGCAACTCAGGCAGAAGATTGAGCCGAATCCGGCGCGCCCACACTACATCATGACCGAGACGGGCGTGGGCTATCGGCTGAGGGCACCTATTTAGCCGCGGATACCCACAGGCGTTTCAACACAGAGCAGACGGATGGCTGGAGCAATGCAGATCGTGGACTTTCTCGCGCCGACCGATGTCGTTCTCGGCGTACGTGCCGCCGATAAACATCAGCTGTTGCGAGAGCTTTCCGCTCAGGCGGCAGCGGGGGCAGGACTCGATCCAGACGAGGTGGCGATGAAGCTCGCCAAACGTGAAGAACTCGGTTCCACGGGCGTCGGAAACGGTGTCGCGCTACCGCACGCACGCATCGCGGGGCTAAAGCTGCCATTCGGGTTCCTCGCACGCCTGCACCAAGCCATTGACTTCGACGCGATCGACGATCAGCCGGTCGATATCGTCTTCTTGCTCTTGTTGCCTGAGACGGAGAACGGTGAGCAACTCAACGCGCTCGCCTGCGCTGCCCGAGCGCTGAGAAAGCCCGAGAGGCTGTATTCCATCAGGAACGCGGTCGATCGCGAGGCCGTCTATGGAGCCATCACGGCGGACTGAGCGATGGCATGTCCGTCGATGCTTCGTGCGCTTGGTCCAATGAGAGGTCGATCTCAGCGAGCGAGAAGCCTGTCAGCGTGACATCGAATTCCATGTCGACGAGAGCCTGAAGCTCGATGGCCAACGTCTCTTTGTCCCAGCCTGCGTTCAGGGCGAGCTTGTTGTCGGCGAGCACGTAGGCACGTCTCTCTGCCGGTGGCAGATGGGATAGTCTCAACGTGGGAACGTCCTTGAGATCAAGTTTCTTGGCGGCAGCCACCCGTCCATGTCCAGCAATGATCTGCCCGTCGTCGCCGATCAGAACCGGGTTGGTAAAGCCGAAGCGCCTGATGCTATCGGCGATTTGCCGGATCTGCCGCCTCGAGTGCCGTCTTGCATTGCCCGGATAGGAGGTGAGAGACGACAGGGACTGAAGCTCAATTTGAACGGTCGGAACGGACACTTACGCAACGCCACACAAATGCGAATCAGCTCGGTGATACATTTAGTGAGAGTGGAGGCCGGTCTACGTGCAAGTTGTATTTGGCCACGGGACGCATTGAGCAGGCCCTTAGCCAACGGCATCTGGCGTCGACAGAAACACCCAGAGATCGGGGCACTTACGCGTGTTTGCCGAGCGAATGTGACTGTGACCGACAGAGGGAATAACAGGGAATTCGGGAGACACGTTCGCCTCTGACTGCCAGCACAGCCACGCAAGTCGTGGCTTTTGCGGTAGACCCAATCTCGACCCGGACCGCACTTGCACCGTTCTTGCCTTGGCGCAGGCGGAGCACGGCTCGACGGTTCAAGGCCAGATCTGCGGCTGCGAAGCTCCAGTGTTCATTGCATTGAGACACTATGGGCGCCTGGCTGGCGGGTCGTGTCACTGACGCCGAAATCCTCTCAGCGACACACCGTGATCTCATCGTCTAGCCATCCGTCTCCGCCATGGCGTGCGAATGCAAAACAGTGCGTGAGTTCGGTACTTAGTTGGCCGCCCGTTTACCGACGATCTGATAGAGCGCGCCAACCGCCTCGCTGAGCTTGTCGGTGCCGTCGGGCGGTTGCGAGTTGGTCTGGACCGTGATCATCAAATTCTCGTCGGCGAACCAGACATACAGCGTCCGGTATCCCAGACTTTCGCCCTCGTAGAACCATTGTGCACCGAGCGGTCCGAGAACTTTCTTGACCAATCCGAGTGCGAAGCCTCCGGGATCGTCGGCCGAGACATCCGCAATCGGCTCCCCGGTTTTCATCGAAACGAGCTTCGTCCACTCGGCCTGCTGCTCCGCCGGCACGGTCTTCCCCGCGAAGATCGCGCGTATCCAGCGATCCACGTCGCGGGGACTGGACACGCCGCCCCCGGCTGACTGCATCCACGAGACGCTGTCTTCGCGTACGTCGCGCCCGATAAGCGGTGCGTTCCAGGTCGTCGTGCAACTGGGCTGATATTCGGCACAGGCCCCGTTTTCGAAATAGCCGTGCGACAGGCGTTGAAGGACCGACGACGGGTAGTGGCTCGGTTCGTAGAACGTCGAGGTGAGTCCATGTGGCGCGATCACGTATTTCTGCACGAGATCGCGAAATGGCGTGCCGGCGGCCTTCTCGGCAATCATGCCTGCGAGAACGTAGTTCGTATTCGAGTAGTGATAGCCCTTTGTCACGGGCAGTTGGTTGGTGGGGCTTGGATAAGCGGCGTCGGCCAGCTCTTTCAGGGTCAGCGTGCGCGTCGGCTCGCTCGCCCACACCTCGGAGATCCACTCCGTCTCGGAGTAGTTGGGAATGCCGCTCGTCATGTTGAGAAGGCGGCGAACCGTGACGTGTCCCCATGCGGGATATTCTGGCAGCCATTTGCCGACCGTATCGTCGAGGGAGAGTTTGTTCGCCGCTTCGAGATTGAGGATCACAGCCGCGGTGAACGACTTCGATGTGCTCCCCATCTGGTAGAGCGTATCCTGGTCGACGGGCTTTGCGCCTGGGGCTCGTCCGATCGTACCGGCGAAGGCTTCAATCGCCGGTCCCGTGGCGCCGAAACTGATATAGGCCGCGATGCCCGTGACCTTTTCGGCCGGGGCGCGCGCCTCCACCCACGTATCGAGCGCCGCTTGAACTCTCGCGACCTGAGTGGGCTCCGGCTCGGCGGCAAGACCAGCCGTCGCAAGAACAAGACCAGCCGTCGCAAGAAGGGTTGCGCACACACTGGCGAGCCAAGCGATCGTCGAAGTCCTCATCTCAACTCTCCCAGCAGCGTCGCATCTCGCGGATTATAATACGTTGAGGGACACGGAGGGGAGACGGGAAGTGGGGCGGGGCGCGTCTGCTCTTCCGTGGTATTCGCACCTCCGCCCCCTCGGGCATGGCCAAGGCGTCGTCCACCTCGACGCAAGAATGTCTGACGGTGCTCTCAATTTTTGCGTGTCGAAGGAGCCATTGAGCCACGAGGAGGATGCCGGTCCTCCGATCGAACAGGGTTGCCTTCGTCCATCGCAGGGCGCGCGCTCCAACCAGCGACGGATCGAGGCCATAGCGTCGAATCCAGCCGCGCCTATTGTCGAGTGGTCAGGGGTTCAGGGGCGGCTCAAGACAGGGCCTAAGCTGTAGCAATTCTGTCATGAGACATATCTATAGGTTGTCTTCGTGACAGTTTGTCCTTTCAAGCTGGAATCCCCCGAGAGCCCCGGCCCCAAGCGACCGGGGCTCGTTTCACTTTGGGTCGCCGTAAGCAGTGTGCCGTAGCGATGCAGCACCGAAACGAATTGCAGCAGCGGGCCGCTACGGAACAGCACAAGTTTTGATTTGTACGACTGCTTCTATGCCTATCTGTGGCAGCAGGAGGGCAACATGCGCGAGCGGATCAGAGAACCAGAGGGAGACCGTAGACGTGGCCAGGCGTGACAAAGATGCTCCGAAAGTACAGGGGACTGCCGATTGGTTTGAGCCAAAGGATGGTGACGCCGGTAGCGCGCCGGCTTCAGGCTCAACAGCCAGGGCAGCCGCACCTAGGAGGACCCTGCTGCGGTTGCTGGATTACGCCATTGAGGAGGGCAGGCGGCACCAACTGACCACCTTCGTTCAACGCCTCGAAGAGGCGGAAATTGCGCTCGTCGAATCCACGGCGATGCGGAGCAACGGCGATGACCAGTCGGAGCCGTCTTCAGACAGACTGAACTAAGCGTGGCTTGCAATCACTGCTTGTTCCGGGCTTTTCGCCGTTCCCTCTCCGCAATGTTCTCGACCACATCCGCGATCGCACGCCGAACGTCCGTATCGTCGACATCGGCGAAGGCGCGAGCCAAACGCACCGCCTGGGCGTTTGAAAGATAGTCTGGGAGCGCGGACTGGCTGTCACCGTCGCTTTCCGTGCCGTCGAACAGCGCTGCTATGGGAGCTGCGAGCAACTGGGCGATTTGCAGGAGCCGGCTGGCTCCAATGCGGTTCGTGCCATTCTCATATTTTTGGACTTGCTGAAATGTCAGCCCAAGCTGATCGGCTAGGGCCGTCTGCGACATGTTCAAGACCAGCCGGCGGGCCCGGATGTTGCGCCCGACAACGGCGTCAGTCTCACAGGCTGATCGCTTGCTCATTTTCCACCCATTCGCTGTCCAATGTGCAGCACCTGTGCTGGGAGCCATATGCTGACACTTGTCATATTCCTATGCGCACGCCATCCTTCTCGGCTTGGCAGGCTGACTATTTCGGCTTAACAGGAGGGCGGATGTCGTGAGAGCGGTCTTTTGCACAAAGGATGTGCACCCACGTGACCGATTCGAGGGGTGGCGGGCGGCCGTATGCGACGCCGTCGTACCGCACAACAGCGTTCCTAGGGAGCATCACAGCTTCACCGGCGATCTCGAAGCTGGATCGGTCGGCTCCCTCGACGTCTGGCGGTTGTCGTGTTCCGCTGTGAACTTCAATCACGAGGATCGACACATCGCCAACACGGCCCCGAATCACCTGTTCGTGTTCCGCCTGACGCACGGACTCCTCGCAGTAGAACAGAACGGTCGGGAAGCCGTTCTCCGTTCAGGGCATTTTGCTTTGATCGATCCGATGATTCCCTACAGCGGTACCTTGGCCGACAACTCGGATCTCTTGGTCCTGAGCGTGCCGCGCGCCGAAGTTGAGGCGCGCATTGGAAGGCGCGCCGATCTTGGTGCGCGGTCCAGTGCCGAGCACGGCAGTCTCGCATCGTCATACTTGACCGCGATGACCGTGCATGAGGGTCAGCTTAGTCCGGTTGCCGAGGACATGGTCGAGAGACAATGCCTGGATCTCGTGGCTCTCGCCGTTTGTGAGATGGCAGGGGCACCCTGCAAGTCCTCGCGAGCCTCGCTAGTCCTACGAATCCGGTCCGCAGTTGAGTCACTGATGAGGAACCCCGGTCTTAGAGTCTCGGATATTGCAACAGCAGCCGGCGTGAGCGTGCGGCACGCCAACGCCGTACTGGCCGCTGAGCAGGGTACCTCGCTCAGCCGGTTACTTGCGACAATGCGCTTGGATCGCTGCAGAAAAGCCCTCGAAAACGCAGCGCTCGCTGAACGCTCCGTGAGCGAGATTGCATACTCCTGGGGGTTTTCGGACCTTACGCATTTCGGTCGAGTGTTTCGGGCAGCTTATGGCGTGCCTCCCAGGACGTATCGCCAATCTTGCAGAGCGGGCACGCACCCCAACGTAGACTGAGGCGCCGAATGTCAGCCGGGTCAGGGCGGCGGCATCGGCTGCCGCACAAAGCCTGGGGCCTGCTACATTCTCCGCGACTGCGAGCCGATAACGTGACAAGGCCCTCTTCACCAGTCAGCCAAGGATGTCGGGAAGGCCCCAGCGCGCTAGCTCGGCTCACCTCACCACGCGCTCTCCCTCCTTCAGTCCACTGAGAACCTCCCTGCGGCCATCATCGGAGAGTTGTCCCGTCGTGACCATACGCTGGCCGATCTGTCCGTCGCTTGCCACGGTCACGAACTCCAGCTGGCCGATGCCCTTCACAGCATCCGCAGGCACAAGAAGCCGGGCGCGTTCACCTGCCGGAACCGCTATGCGGGCAAACATGCCAGCAAGTGCGGCCGTATCGCTCGGCAGGCGAACCTTCACGAGGAGCGTGCGTGCGCCAGGCTCGGCATAGGGGACGATCTCGTCAATTTGCCCCGACAGTGTGTCCTGAAGGGCCGGTATCTCGACCCGCAAGACATCGCCGGTCTTCAGGTTCAACGCCAAAGACTCGCGTACCGGCGCCTCGACGCGCAGCGCCAGGGGGTCGTAGAGCCGCAAAAGCGATTGGCCCGGTGTGGCAGTATCACCGGGTTCCGCCAGCCGGTCGACCACTCGACCTGCGACCGGAGCCAGAATCTCCGTGAAGGACAAAGCCGTCTGCGCCTCGTTGAGGTCTTGCTTCAGGCGATCGACCTGAGCCTCGGCAACCCGCAGATTGGACACCGCTTGATCGAAACGTTGTTGCGTGGAAACCCCACGCTCCAGCAGCTGCTCAGTGCGGGTAAGCTCTTGGCGGGCGAGGTCACGTTGGGCTTCGCCCGCCTTGAGCGCCTCGCGCGCCTGCTGCACGCGGGCCATGAGGTCGCGCGCGTCAAGGGTTACCAGGATATCGCCCTTCGCGACTTCGTCGCCCGCCACGACGTGTACGTCCTCGATCCGTGCCAGGATGCGTGCCGCAACGGTCGTCCGCCGCGCCGACTCGACGGCACCGCTCGCCCACTCGACCGAGGCGCAAGCACCCGCTCCACGACAGCCGTCTTGGCGCCGCTCGGGAGTTCGACGCCGACGGTCTCGATCTCTCCAGGTGGGATCTTCTCCTCGAACCAGCCGGAAAGCCACGCGACAGCGAGCAGAATGCCAACAAGGATAACGAGTCCCGGAACCGCTTTGCGAAGGGTCATTGGGCCATCTCTTTGTTGCCGCCCGCGGGCAGGCCGTGATTGGGTTTGTCGCGATACACCAGGAAATAGGTTACGGGCACGACGAGAAGCGTGAAGGCAGTCGAAACCAGCAAGCCGAAAATCAGCGCCCAGGCAAGGCCGGAGAAGACCGGATCAAGCGTGATCGGCACCGCCGCCAGCATTGCCGTTCCCGCGGTCAGCAGGATCGCTCGAGTCCGCACCGCGCCGGCCTGGAGCAGGGCTTCCCGCAAATTCGTCCCGCGCGCCAGGGCGATATGGAGAAATTCAATCAAGAGGATCGCGTTACGCACTGCGATGCCTGAAACCGCGATCATTCCGATCATCGCGGTCGCCGTAAAGAACGTGGGGTTCAGGTAACTGCCGATCGGACCGCCGCTCAGGGCATTCAACAGCCAGAAGCCGGGCATGATGCCGATCAGCGTCAAGGGGATCGAAATCATCAGGATCAGCGGCATCGCGTAGCTCGCGGTCTGATAGACGAGAATGAGGTAGATGCCGATGAGCGCCACCCCGAAGGCGATACCGAGATCGCGGAAAACGTCGACGGTAATCTTCAACTCGCCTTCTCCGATCCACCGCACTTCGATCCCCGGCGGCAAGGCCCAGGGAAGGCCGCCACCGTTGACGAGGTACGTGCGTCCCAAAAGCGGCCGCGGCTTGCCGCCGGGTTCCGCCGCGTTTGTGCTTCCAAGATCGGAGACCACATCCGCGACGATTGCCGCCGGCGCGCGGCCAACAGACTCGGCATAGACGAACGCGACGGGTTTCAGATCCTTGTGGTAGATCGCCTTCTCGTTCGAAAGCGTGTGAAAAGCGCCCAGTTCACCCAGTCGAACGATGGGAACCGGCGCATCGCGGACGCCGCCGCGTTCGCGTATCTTGGCGATGCCGGCCCGGCCCTTGACTGTCATGCCCCGCAGAGGTGCAAGTCCGGAACGCGTATCGCGAGGCAGCCGCAGGCGGATATTCAACGGTTTCGCCTCGCCCGGCTCATGCATCCGGGCGGCATCGTAACCCGAGAGCGCCATCGTGACCGTCTTGGCGACATCCTCCGCCGCCACGCCCGACAGCGCCGCCTTCTCCTGGTCCACCACGAACAGATAGCGTTCCGAGTCGTCCTCCACGGTCGTGTCCACATCGGAAACGCCCGGCTCGGCGCGCAGCCGTGCTTCCACGGCGCGCGCTGCCTCCCGCACCTTTGCGTAGGGTGTTCCCGGCGCACCGTAGACCTCCGCCGTCACCGTAGCCAATACGGGCGGGCCAGGCGGGACTTCGATGACTTTGATACGCGTCCCTTCAGCGCCGGCGATCCCTTCCAGATCCTTGCGCAGCCTCAGCGCAATCTCGTGTGACTGCATCTCGCGGTCACGCTTGCCCACGAGGTTCACGCGAATGTCCGCCACGTTCGCGCCATTGCGCAAATAGTAGTGTCGAACCAAGCCGTTGAAATCCATCGGCGAGGCAAGTCCGCTGTAGAGCGTGACGTCCGTGACCTCCGGCGCGCGCCGCAGGACTTCCGCCAAGCGCCGGGCGATGGCATCAGTCCGTTCCAGGGTCGTGCCTTCCGGAGGATCGATCAGGACCTGGAGTTCGTTCTTGTTGTCGAAGGGCAGCATTTTGAGCGGGACGGCCCGCATCGCAGCGAGAAACGCCGCCCCGAGGAACAGGGCCAGAGTGAGCGCCAGAAGCGTCCACGTCTTCGCGCGGCTGTCGAGCAATGGTCCGAGCGTCGCGGCGTATGCACGATAGAGCCTTGGGGGAATCTCCGCCCCTTCCTCGGCGTTGCTTTCTCCCGCGGTGCCCTTCAGCATTCTGTACGCGAGCCAGGGCGTTATGGTGATGGCGACCAGCATCGACATGAGCATGGCGACCGGGACGTTAAGCGCCATCGGCCGCATGTAGGGGCCCATCATTCCGGTGATCAGCATCATCGGTAGAAAAGAGACGATGACGGCGAGCGTGGCCATCACGATTGGCGGAAGGACCTCATTGACCGCGGAGCGAACCGCATCCAGTGCGGACTGCCTCCTCATGGCGAGGTGCCGGTGGATGTTCTCCACGCCGACAATGGAGTCGTCGACAACCAGACCAAGCGACAGGATCAACGCGAACAACGTGACGCGGTTGATGGTGTAGCCCGCCCCGTAGTTGATTATCAGAGTCAGGGCAAACGTGATCGGCACCGCCGCTGCGACGACCAGGCCCGCGCGCCATCCCAGACTGTAGGCGATCAGCCCGACCACGATGACGATGGCAACCGTGAGCGCCTCAAGCAGTTCGTTGACTTTGTCATTCGCAGTTTCGCCGTAGTCGCGCGTGATGCGATAGTGCACGCCTTCCGGAAGATGCGTCTTGGCAAGCTCGGCCAGGCGATCCCTTATTCGCTCGGAAACCCAGACCGCATTTGCGCCTTTCTGCTTGGCGATCGCGATGTGCACGGCGGGAAAGAAGTCATCCCCGATGTCGTTGCCGCCGTCCGCGGGACCGAAGCCGATCCAGCTATAGCTCGTCCGCTCCTCCGGCCCGTCAACAACGCGGGCAACGTCCCGCAGAAGTACGGGCGTTCCGTCGACGACGTTGACGACCGTATTCTTCAGCTGTTCCGCGTTGCTGAAGAGCCTGCCCGCGTCAACCGTGAAATTCTGGTCAAGATAGTCGAAGCTGCCCGCCGGCTGGCGCACATTGGAGACACCGAGAGCGTAGGCAACATCGAGTGGAGAGGTGCGCCGCGCAGACAATGAGTCGGGCTGGAGTTCGACCCGAACGACACGGGGCCGGCCTCCGACTATTTCGGTGCGATTCGTATCTTCGATCGCCTGAAGCTCGATCTCCAACTCTTCGGCGATACGCCGGAGCGCATGATCGTCGACTTGATCGGGCCGTTCGCTCCATAAGGTCGCAATGACGATCGGCACATCGTCGATCTCGAGAGGCTTGACGACCCAGCTGGTGACATCGGGAGGGATCGAATCCGTGTTGGAGAAGATCTTGTTGTAGATCTTGACGAGGCTGGCCTCCCGATTTTCCCCGACAAAGAAGCGCACCGTGACGATGGCCCGTCCGGGATACGAGGCCGAGTAAACATGCTCGACACCGTCGATCTGCATGAGGAGCTTCTCAAGCGGCGTCGCGATTTGCCGCTCGATTTCTTCCACCGGCAGGCCGGGGGCGGAGACGACGACGTCGGCCAACGGCACGACGATCTGCGGTTCTTCCTCGCGGGGCGTCAAATAGATGGCGGCGGCGCCGGCAATGAGCGCCACGACGATCAAGAGCGGTGCAAGGTTGGTCCGCAGAAAGAGATCAACGACGCGCGCAAAAAATGACGGAGAATCGCCCTTTGTCGGTTCGGAAGACGGCGCGTCCATGTCGAATCAACAGCACTCCCAGAGCACGTGAACAGCCCGACTCCGGCTGTTCGCCAGTTCCGTTTACAGGACCTAGCTTATTATGCGCTGGGCGGGCAATGCATTGCCAAAGATTCACCTAGGGATTGTCGATGTCATGGGCCTGATTGTCCGAATGTCCGCTTGGGGTCAAAGGCTGACGCAAAATTAGCCCGCGGCACGACGGATTCTTGCCAGAAGCAGTCATCAGGTCCGTGGTCCTGAATGCCTGCTCAACATCAATCCGGGAAATTCGGTCAGGCGACGTCAGTCTTCAGACTTATAGGCAGACAGGCCCATGTAGGCAGACAGGCCCATGTCCCGTCGACGGCCAATCTGCCTGCTCAGTCCCGGTGGCGCAGCGCATCGACCAGCAGGGTAAAGGCCGAGGTGGGTTGCCTGCGGCTTGGGAAATAGATGCGGTATCCGGGCCAAGGCGGGCACCAATCTCCAAGCACCCGTTCCAATCGTCCGTCGGCAAGATGAGCCCGAACCATGTCCTCCGGCACATAGGCGAGACCGAAACCGGCCAGGGCGGCCTCGAGAACGGGGAAGACGCTGTTGAACACAAGTTGCCCGTCCACGCGCACGTTCGTCTCGCGGCCACCTTTCTCGAATTCCCAGGCATAAAGACCGCCGTGGGCGACAAGGCGGAGATTGATGCAGTTATGGTCGACCAGATCATGCGGCCTTGTCGGCCTTCCCCGCCGCGCGAAGTACGACGGCGCACCGACCACCGCGGATCGGAGGTCGGGTCCGATGCGCACCGCGATCATGTCCTTTTCTACCTGTTCTCCGAAGCGAATGCCTGCGTCAAACCGATGGGCGACGATGTCGGTCAGGGCATTGTCGACGGCGATCTCGACCTGGATGTCGGGATAGCTTGGCAAAAAGGCCGAAAGCTTCGGCCATAAGAGCCAGCGGACGGCGTGATCGCTTGCGGTGATGCGAATGGTCCCAGTGGGTTTATCACGAAGCTCACTCAGGGCCTCCAGCTCGGCCTCGATCTCATCGAACCGCGGCCCGGCGGAACGCAATAGGCGCTCTCCTGCTTCCGTCGGCGCGACACTCCGTGTCGTCCGGGTCAGCAGCCGAACGCCAAGTCGTTCCTCGAACGCCCGAATAGTGTGGCTCAACGCCGATTGAGAGACCCCGAGCTTCGCCGCCGCCTTAGTGAAGCTGCGCTCTCGGGCGACGGCGAGGAAAGCCGGAAGGTCGTTGACGTTCTGGCGGCTCATTTATGAATCCATCTCATAAGACTATGCAAATTATACGACCTAATACGAGCCGGGGGCACGGTTTATCTAAGACCGAGAGACGATGCGGTCGCTCGCGCTGCACCCCCGCCAAAATTACCAATCAAGGAGCACTGAATGTCGAGAATCAGGACCCTTCTGCTCGCGGTCACTTTGATGTCCGTGGTGAGCGTTCCTAGCCTCTGCTTGGCTGCCGAATGGAAGGAGGTTTGGCGTACACAAGGCTTGCAGCAGCCCGAGTCCGTCCTGTTCGACCCTGAGCGAAACGTCCTCTACGTGTCCAACATGGTAGGCGGTCCCACGGACAAGGACGGGAACGGCTACATCGCAAAGCTGTCGCCTGACGGAAAAATTCTCGAGGCGGAATGGGTGAAGGGACTGAATGCCCCGAAGGGGATGGCGGTTCGCGGAGACCGGCTCTATGTCGCGGATATCGACCGGCTTGTCGTCATCGACATCGGCAAAGGAGATATCTCCAAAGTCTACGAAGCACCGGACGCCAAGTTCCTCAACGATGTCGCCGTGGACAAAGACGGACGCGTCTTTGTCTCGGGGACGCTCACCAACACGATTTACGCGCTCGATGGCGACACGTTCGGCGTATGGCTGAGCAGTGACGATCTCGCTGGTCCGAACGGGCTCTACGCTGACGACGACAGATTGATCGTGGCGTCTTGGGGCAAAGGCGAGATGATGTCGGCAAAGCCCGACCATCTCAGGACCATCGACCTGAAAAGCAAAGAAATCGCCGCTCTCGGCGATGGCACGCCGATCGGCAATCTCGATGGCCTCGCACCCGACGGCAACGGGGGCTTCCTCGTGACTGACTGGGTGGCCGGCGCTCTGTTCCAGGTCGAACCGTCCGGAAAGGCGGAGAAACTGCTCGATCTCAACCAGGGAACCGCGGATCTCTCTTACCGAAGTGACGAGAAGCTCGTGATGATCCCGTTCATGAAAGACGGCGTTCTCGCCGCGTACCGTCTGGAGCAGTGAATATGATGATGCACACTGACCGAAGCCCAAGAACCATGAGCAGTGTAGCCCTGGGTCTCGCGCTCCTCGTGTCGGGCTGGACGACCGCTCATGCTGAGGATCAGCGTTGTCCTGAGCCCGCAGACATAAGCTTGCCTGAAGGATTTTGCGCGACGATCTTCGCGGACAAGCTTGGTCACGTCCGTCAGCTTGCCGTGTCGCCCGAAGGCGTCGTCTACGCGAATACCTGGAGCGGTGTCTATTACCCGAACGACCCCGCTCCAGAGGGCGGCTTTCTCGTCGCGCTGAAGGACACGAAGGGCACCGGCAACGCCGATGTGATTGAGCGGTTCGGTCCGTCCTCCACGTCCGGGGTCAAGGGCGGTACCGGCATCTGGCTCCACAAGAACTGGCTTTATGCGGAGAGCGACGACCGCGTCGTCCGCTATGAACTGAAAGGTGACGACATAAAGCCGTCAAGTGATCCAGAGACGATCTTGAGCGGCATGCCGCTGACCGGCGACCACCCGATGCATCCCTTCGCCATCGACGATGATGGCAATCTGTTCGTCACAAGCGCTTCGGCAACCAATGTTTGCGAAGTGAGCAACCGCATGCCGCATTCGCCAGGGAACGAGCCCTGTACGGAGCTTGAGACGCGCGGTGGGGTCTGGCGCTACGACGCAAATGAGACAGGACAGGTCTTCTCGCCGAAGGAGCGCTACGCGACCGGCATTCGCAATGCGGAGGGCTACGACTTCGACTCGGCCGGGCGCCTCTATACGACCCAGCACGGCCGGGACCAGCTCCACGAAAACTGGCCGGAGCTCTACTCGCAGGCGCAAGGCTTCGAGCGTCCCGCCGAACAGGTCATGGTCTTGAAGGACGGGGCCAATTACGGCTGGCCCTTCTGCTACTACGATCCGGAGCAGAAGAAGCTTGTGCTTGGGCCCGAATATGGCGGCGACGGCGGCAAGAAGGTGGGTCCGTGCGGTCAGTACGAACCGCCGGTCGCGGTCTTTCCTGCGCATTGGGCGCCCAATGATCTCAATATCTACAAAGGATCGCAATTTCCGAAGGCCTATCACGGCGGTGCCTTCATTGCGTTCCACGGCTCCTGGAACCGGGCGCCGGGTCCCCAGGCCGGATACAATGTCGTGTTCCAGCCGTTCGCCGATGGCGAGCCTTCCGGCGACTACGTGGTCTTCGCGGACGGATTTGCCGGTGAGAGCAAGGAGCCGGGCGGGGCCGCGCATCGCCCGTCAGGGCTTGCGATCGGGCCGGATGGTGCTCTCTATATCGGGGACGACAAAGGTGGCCGCATCTGGCGCGTGACCTACAAGGGCGATCCCGATGCCCAGATTCACGCGGCGCCTGAGCCGCCAGCCGAGGCCGCAGCCTCGTCTGACGGGACCCTCCCGCCAGAGGTCGTGCAGGATGGGATCGCCAATCTTCCGGTGCCGCCCGGAGCGACGCGCGAGCAAATTGCGCTCGGCATGACGATCTTTCACGGCAAGGCTGCGGGAGCGACCTGCGCGGGATGCCACGGCGCCAATGGCATCGGGACACCGGTCGGACCTGACCTGACGGGCGGGACGTGGCTTTGGGGTGACGGCACGGTTCAGGCCATCACCGAAACCATCAGGCACGGCGTGCCGAAGCCGAAGCAACATCCCGGCGCAATGCCTCCTTTTGGCGGCGTTTCTTTGTCGGATGACAATCTCGCTGCGGTTGCCACCTATGTCTGGGCAATCGGGCACGCCAAGCAAGAGTAGTTGAACGAGACAGTCTCGAGGGAACTCACGGATACGAGTTCGACGCAGTGCGCTGCCGAACTTCCCTTCGATACGAAATCATCCGTCGTCCATGTCGCTTGGGCATCGCGGACGCCGAACCCGCAATCGGGCTATTAAATGCCGTAATAGTGGTAAAATATATCGGCTGGTGAGGGATCCAGATGTCGCAGAGCCTTGGTTTTGCAGCGCATTGCATTGTGGCCGCCAGCCTGCTTTTGGCGGCCACGGCCGTGCCGGCCGATGGTGCGGATCAGAGCATCGATGGGGAGGCGGTGAGGGTCGAGGTGGCTGTCGTCGTCGCCGGGCCCCTCAATGAGCAAGTCACTGCCGTCGGCACGCTCCTGTCTGATGAAGCGGTTACGATCAGCTCGGAGATCCCAGGGCGCCTGGAGGCTATTCATTTCGAGGAGGGGCAACCCGTCAAGGAAGGCGCCCCGCTCTTCAGCCTCGACGACTCTGTCTACAAGGCCCAACTGGCCGATGCGGAAGCGAAGCTCAAACTCGCCGAGCAGACCTATCAGCGCACGACCAAGTTGTTCAGCAGCAAATACGCGACGGCCCAATCGGCCGATGAAGCGTCCTCAAATCTCGCGGTGACCAAGGCGGCGGTCGAACTAGCGCGCGTCCAACTTGAGAAGACGAGGATCGTGGCCCCGTTCTCCGGGATCATCGGACTTCGCCATGTCTCTGTCGGTGAATACATCACCGCGGGGCAGGCCCTGGTCAATCTGGAGGCGATCGATCCGGTAAAGGCCGACTTCCGGGTTCCGGAAAGGTTCCTGCCGGCGATCAAGGTCGGACAGAATATCCGGCTCCGAGTCGATGCCTTTCCGAAGGAGACGTTCAACGGTCAAGTCTCCGCCATCGACCCTCGGATCGATGTCTCTGGGCGGAGCTTGCTGGTGCGGGCTAAGGTGCCCAACGCCGAAGAGCGCCTGCGCCCTGGCCTTTTCGCGCGGGTGACGGTGCTGCTCCAAATCAAGGAGGATGCCCTGACCATCCCCGAGCAGGCTATCGTGCCCCAAGGCGACGATCAGTTCGTCTACAAGGTACAGGACGGTAGAGCCGCGCTGACCAAAGTGAGCGTCGGTATGCGCCGCTCCGGCCAGGTCGAGATCCTCGAGGGCCTAAAGGTGGGCGACGAAGTCGTCACCGCCGGCCAGATCAAGCTGCACGACGGGTCACTCGTATCAGTCGTCACCAGCACCGGTGCCTAGGCGTGACGCTTTCAGAACTCTCGATCAAGCGGCCGGTCTTCGCCACGGTTCTCAGTCTTGTACTGGTTCTCGTGGGGCTTGTGTCCTACCAGCGATTGAGCGTCAGAGAATATCCGGCCATCGACCCACCGGTCATTACCGTGGAAACCACATATCCGGGCGCGAGCGCGGCCATTGTCGAGACGCAGGTCACGCAGGTTCTCGAAGATTCACTTGCCGGAATCGAGGGCATCGACTTCATCACCTCGATCAGCCGCCAGGAATCGAGCCAAATCACCGTTACCTTCAAGCTTGATCGCAACCCAGACTATGCCGCGGCGGATATCCGCGACCGGGTCGGGCGCGTGCGCGGCCACCTTCCGGAGGAGATCGAGGAGCCCATCATCCAAAAGCGCGAAGCCGACGCGCGGCCGATCCTCTATCTCGCCTTCTCAAGCACGAACCACTCCGCGCTCGAGATCACCGATTACGCCGATCGTTACGTCAAGGATCAGCTGCAAACGCTGAATGGCGTCGCCGAAGTCAGACTCTTCGGCGATCGCGCCTATTCCATGCGTCTCTGGCTCGATCCCGAGCGCCTCGCCGCATATCAGCTGACCCCGCAGGATGTCGAGAATGCGCTTCGGCGCCAGAACGTCGAAGTGCCTTCGGGCCGTATCGAGAGTCTGCAGCGCGAGTTCACCGTTCTGGCCGAGACGGATCTGCGCACGCCCGAGCAGTTCAACGATCTCATCATCAAAGACGCCAACAGCTATTTGGTGCGCCTGAGGGATGTCGGCATGGCGGAATTGGGACCGCTCGACGAACGCAGGATCGTACGCTTCAACGGAAAGCCGGCGATCGCCGTCGGCGTCATCAAGCAGGCCACGGCAAACCCGCTGGAAGTCTCCGATGCGGTCAACGAGATGCTGCCGACGATTCGGAGTTCGCTTCCGGAGGGCATGCAAGTCCGCGTCGCCCACGACAAGTCCATCTTTATCGCCGAGTCGATCAAGAACGTTTACACCACGATCGGCGAGGCCATCGTTCTTGTCATCCTCATCATCTTCCTGTTCCTGCGCTCTATTCGCGCGACGCTGATCCCGCTCGTGACCATACCGGTCTCTCTGATCGGCGCCTTTGCGCTGATGTATGCGTCCGGCTTCTCCATCAATACATTGACGCTGTTGGCGCTCGTGCTGGCCATTGGCCTCGTCGTGGACGATGCCATCGTCATGCTCGAGAATATCTACCGGCACGTCGAGAACGGCATGCCGCCTGTCAAGGCAGCGCTCCTCGGAAGCCGGGAGATCAGCTTCGCGATCATTGCAATGACGATCACGCTGGCGGCGGTCTACGCGCCGATCGGGTTCATGACCGGCCTCACCGGACGTTTGTTCACGGAGTTTGCCTGGACGCTTGCGGGCGCGGTGATCGTGTCGGGCTTCGTCGCCCTCACGCTCTCTCCGATGATGTGTTCGAAGCTTCTAAAGCAGCAGACTCACCACAATCTCGCCTACCGCATCATCGAGCGCTTTCTGGATGGGGTTTCCCGGCTCTATCGCTCCCTGCTCAAAGGCGCACTCGCGATGCGCCCTCTCGTATTGCTGATTGGTCTGGCCGTTGCCGGTTCGAGCTACTTTCTGTTCGCCAATCTGAAAAGCGAGCTTGCACCGGTCGAAGACGAGGGGAGGATCAACGTGAACTTCCGCGGGCCCGAGGGCGCGACGATCGAGTTCACGGACGAGTATGCTCGCCAGATCGAGGACATAGCTCTTTCCGTGCCAGAGGCGGATCGCGTGTTCGTTGTGTCAGGCAACCCGACGGTGTCTCAGGGCCGCGTCATCCTGCGCGTCAAGCCTTGGGACGAACGCGAGCGTTCCCAGCAGGAGATCGGCAGATCCATCGCACCGGCCGTGTCGGCTGTGACCGGCGTCATTGCGTATCCGAGCAACTCTCCCCCCCTGGGTCAAAGTTCGCGTTCGAAGCCGATCAATTTCGTCATCCAGACGTCCCAACCCTATAGTGAGCTTCAGAAGAACGTCGATGCGCTGCTCGAGCACATCCGGGACTTCCCCGGTCTCGTCGACGTCGAAAGCGACCTAAAGCTCAATTCGCCCCAGCTCGACGTGTCCGTCGACCGCGAGAAGGCAGCCTCAATGGGCATCGAGATCGAAACGCTTGGGCGCACGCTCGAGACCATGCTGGGCGGCCGGCAAGTGACGCGCTTCAAGAGGGAAGGCCAGCAATACGATGTCGTCGTGAAGGTGGCGGATATCGATCGCGAAAACCCCGATGACATGCGTCGGATCTATGTGCGGGGCATGGACGGCGCCATGACGCCGCTGTCGAACCTAATCACCATCAAGGAGACCGTGGCGCCGAAGGAATTGAACCACTTCAACCAGCTTCGCGCCGCCACCATTACAGGGCAACTCGCGCCCGGCTATTCGGTGAGCGATGGATTGGCCTACCTTCAAGAAGCAGCGGACAAGGTGCTGCCGCCGACAGTTCATATCGAATATGCGGGGGAATCGCGCGAGTTCCGCGAGGCAAGCGCGAACATGTACCTCACCTTCATGCTGGCGCTCGCGTTCATCTATCTCGTGCTGGCCGCCCAGTTCGAAAGTTTCACGGACCCTTTGATCATCATGCTGACGGTGCCGCTGTCGGTAACCGGTGCTTTGCTGGCGTTGTGGTGGAGCGGCGGCACGCTGAACATCTACAGCCAAGTCGGGCTCGTCACCCTTATCGGGCTCATAACGAAGCATGGAATTCTCATCGTGGAATTCTCGAACCAGCTTCGAGGTGGGGGGAGCCCCATCCATGAGGCCGTGATTGAGGCGGCAGCCTTGCGGCTTCGGCCGATCCTCATGACGACAGGTGCGATGGTGCTTGGGGCCGTCCCTTTGGCTGTTGCCACGGGCGCTGGCGCGGAGGGGCGCCAGGATATCGGCTGGGTCATCGTGGGCGGTTTGCTCGTGGGTACACTCTTCACGCTGTTTGTGATCCCTGTCGTCTACACGTACTTGTCCCGGCGAGAGTTCATCGAATTCGACGAGACAGCAGGCTCCGCGCACGTCCCGGGGGCGGCGCAACAGCCGGAAGCGGCGGAGTAGGACGGGAAACAGCGGAAGCTTTCTTCCCGGCCGAGTTCCGCTGTGGAGTCAGAAGCAGGCATGACCCACTGCTTCAGTAATGTCCGGTGTTTCGGAGGTTGCGGACATTCACTGAGACGTGAGGGGCGTTTCGCGTTGCTCAGAGAACTTTCCCTGTTCAAGTTCGACCGTTCCCTGTTCCGTCCGGCAGGGAATTTCACTCGCAATCCGTTGGGAGCACTGGCCTTCGGCCCTGCTCGATGGCCGCACTTGGAACTGATTCCCTGTATCTTCCCGGAGATCGGGGAATTGGGCCGCAGGCGACGTCGACACGTTGCTTCTCGACAAGACCGGCGCGATCTTGCTCGGGAACCGGGGGGCCACCGAGTTCCTCCCCGTGGACCCGCCGCCGGCCGGCGGCGTTGCGGCGGGGGCAGGACTCCATCAAGACGAGATGGCTGCCAAGCTTGCCAATCGCGAGGACCTCGAGTCCACAGGCGTTAGGAACGGTGTCGCGCTACCGCACGCACGCATCGCACGCGACGGCGCCCCCTTGCTTTTCGCGGTAAAATCTATTAGCTCAGTAGAGATTATTCGATCTTTACCGCGACCAATGATTTCTCAGAAAGCCAGATACGCGCTCAGAGCTCTCGTGGCGCTGGCACGCGCCGACGATTCCATGATGATCGCGGAGATCGCCGACCAGCAGCAGATCCCGCGCAAGTTCCTCGAACAAATCCTGCTGGACCTCAAACATCAAGGCATTGTGGCGAGCCGCCGGGGCCGGTTCGGCGGTTACGACCTGCTGATGCCCCCGGACCAGATCACCTTTGGCCGGGTCCTGAGGATTGTCGACGGGCCGATCGCGCCGCTGCCATGCTTGAGCCGGATGGCTTATAAGCGTTGCGCGGACTGCAAGACCGAGGCGACGTGCGAGATCCGGAGAGTCTTTGCGCGGGTCGCCGAATCCGCCCGCGATGTCCTGGACCGAGTGACCATCGCAGAAGCCATCGACGGCAATTGGGACGAGAGCTCCCTGGCCGAGCAGCCGGCCGGCGCCGCCGCCGGTAAGCGCGCCTGAGGCCACAGCCCGGCCTTGCCGTTGGGAACCTTTTTCGCCGAGGCGACGTTCCGACGAAATTTCCGTTCTCAGGAAGGAAGCGAAAATGGTCGATCTTCGGCTTGCTAAACTCTACTGACTAGATAGAGTTTTCGGATATTGTGAAACGGAGGCAAGTCCATGAACACATACATCCGCATTTTTGCTACCGCCGCGGCCCTCAGTTTGACCGCTGCGGCCACACCGTCCCTCGCGGACACGACGCTGCTCAACGTGTCCTATGACCCGACACGGGAACTCTACAAAGAGGTGAACGCGCAGTTCGCCAAGGAGTGGAAGGAGAAGACCGGGGAAACCGTGATTATCGAGCAGTCGCACGGCGGATCCGGCAAGCAGGCCCGGGCGGTCATCGACGGTCTCAAGGCGGACGTCTTGACGCTCGCGCTTGAAGGGGACATCGACAAGGTCGCCGAGACCGGGCTCATCGATAAGAATTGGCGATCCCGCCTTGCCAATTCCAGCTCGCCCTATACCTCGACGATCGTCTTTCTGGTCCGCAAGGGCAATCCGAAAGGGATCAAGGATTGGGACGATCTCCTCAACGACGGTGTCGAGGTGATCACGCCGAATCCGAAGACCTCGGGCGGGGCACGTTGGAACTATCTCGCCGCTTGGGCCTACGCCGACGAGAAGTTCGGCCACGACGAGGAGAAGAACAAGGAGTTCATCGGCAAGCTCTATAAGAACGTGCCGGTTCTCGACACCGGTGCACGCGGCTCGACCACGACCTTCGTCCAGCGCGGCATTGGCGACGTGCTTCTGGCTTGGGAGAACGAGGCGTTTCTCGCACTCAACGAACTGGGTGAGGACAAGTTCGAGATCGTCGTTCCGTCGCTCTCGATCAAGGCCGAACCGCCCGTGACCGTCGTCGACAAGAACGTCGATGCCAAGGGCACGCGCAAAATCGCCGAGGCCTATCTCGAGTACCTCTACCGGCCGGAAGTGCAGAAGGCGATCGCCAAGCACTACTACCGTCCCGCCGAGCCCAAATATGCCGATGCGAAAGACCTCGAGCGCTTTCCGGACGTGCAGCTTGTGTCGGTGGACGATCCGCTGTTCGGCGGGTGGAAGGAAGCGCAACCGAAGCACTTCGCTGACGGCGGCATCTTCGACCAGATCTATCAACCCAAATCCACGAACTGAGCGAACACATGGCCACCGTCAACGGCCTTGCGTTGAAGCGGCCGAGCGTCATTCCCGGGTTCGGGTTGGCGCTCGGTTTCGCCTTGACCTATTTGGGCCTGATCGTCCTCATACCGCTCGCGGCCATGGTGCTGAAGGCGGCAACTCTCGGCTTCGCCGGCTTCTGGGACATCGTCGTAAGTCCGCGCACGCTCGCGGCGCTGCGCTTGAGCTTCGTCACGTCTCTGGTCGCAGCCAGCATCAACGCCATCTTTGGCGTCATCATCGCCTGGGTTCTCGTCCGCTACGACTTTCCCGGCAAACGGTTGCTCGACGCGTTCGTCGACCTGCCCTTTGCCCTACCCACCGCCGTTGCCGGCATCGCACTAACGGCGATTTACGCGCCGAACGGCTGGATCGGGAGCTGGCTGGCCCCGCTCGGCATCAAGGTCGCCTACACGCCGCTCGGCATCCTCGTGGCCCTGATCTTCATCGGCCTGCCGTTCGTGGTGCGCACGGTCCAGCCTGTCCTCGAAGAGTTCAGCCGCGAGATCGAAGAGGCGGCCGCGACTCTCGGCGCGCGTCGGGACCAGACGATCGTACGGATCATCCTGCCGGCCCTCGTACCGGCCATCCTCACCGGCTTTGCCCTTGCTCTGGCACGCGCCGTCGGGGAGTACGGATCGGTGATCTTCATCGCCGGCAACATTCCCTATGTGTCGGAGATCGCACCCCTTCTCATCGTCATCCGGCTCGAGGAGTTCGGCTATGCCGAAGCGACCGCTATCGGGACGGCCATGCTGCTGATCTCCTTTGGCCTGCTCCTGTTCATACATTTGGTCCAGCCTGGCGGCGTAGGAGATTCGGCAATGACTGATGTTTCGCTCACGCCAGTGTTGCGGCCCGGAAATCACGGAACGGAAGTGACCACGGAGCGTTGGCCTGTCCGCGCGCTTCTGATTGGCGTTGCCGTGGTGTTCCTCGCGCTGTTTCTCTTGCTGCCGCTCGCGGCAGTCTTTGTCGAAGCGTTCCGGGTTGGGGCAACGGCGTATTTCGACGCCATTACCGAGCCCGATGCGTTGGCTGCCGTCCGGCTCACTCTGCTCGTCGCCGCCATCGCCGTTCCCGCCAATCTCGTGTTCGGTCTTGCCGCCGCGTGGGCCATCGCCAAGTTCGAGTTCCGCGGCAAGAGCTTTCTCAACGCGCTTATCGATCTGCCGTTCTCCGTGTCGCCGGTGATCGCGGGTCTCATCTACGTGCTGCTCTTCGGCGCTCAGGGCTATCTCGGGCCCTATTTGCAGAGTCACGACATACAGATCGTGTTCGCGCTTCCGGGCATCGTTCTCGCGACGATCTTCGTCACCGTTCCCTTCGTCGCACGTGAGCTCGTTCCCTTGATGCAGGAGCAAGGCACACAGGACGAGGAGGCGGCCCTATCGCTCGGCGCCAGCGGCTGGCAGACCTTCTTCAAGGTGACGCTTCCGAACGTACGTTGGGCGTTGCTGTACGGCGTCGTGCTGTGCAACGCGCGTGCCATGGGAGAGTTCGGCGCCGTATCGGTGGTCTCGGGCCACATCCGGGGCAGAACCAACACGATGCCCCTGCATGTCGAGATTCTGTACAACGAGTACAATTTCGCGGCCGCCTTCGCGGTGGCGTCTCTGTTGGCGCTTCTCGCACTGCTCACCCTCACCATCAAAGTTACCTTGGAATGGCGCTACGCCGACCAAATCGCCGCCACTCGCCGGCACTAGGAGACGATCATGGACGCTTGGGCTTCGAAGACATTCGATCAATCGCCACGCCAACGGGGTGGGGACCGTCACGAGGATGCGCCGGTGGATGTAACAGTCGAGAACGTCATCCGCACGTTCGGAACCACGGCGGCACTGCATGGCGTGTCGCTGGATATCCGCGCCGGCGAGTTGATCGCGCTGCTTGGACCGTCGGGATCAGGCAAGACGACGCTACTTCGCATCCTGGCCGGTCTCGATGTGCCGACCTCAGGGCGTGTGCTGTTTGACAGTGCCGATGCGCTGAGTCTGACCGTCCAGGAGCGCAATGTCGGCCTCGTCTTTCAGAGCTACGCGCTCTTCCGGCACATGACCGTCCTGGAGAATGTCGGGTTCGGACTGCAGGTCCGTCCGAGGTCTCGACGGCCCAGTCGCAGCGAGATCAAGAGGCGCGCGCTCGAATTGCTCGATCTCGTGCAACTCTCAGGGCTCGAAAAGCGGTATCCCACGCAGCTGTCGGGCGGCCAGCGCCAGCGCGTGGCGTTCGCCAGGGCGCTTGCCATCGAGCCGCGTGTGCTCCTGCTGGACGAGCCGTTTGGGGCGCTCGACGCCAAGGTTCGCCGGGATTTGAGACGCTGGCTTCGCGAGATCCACGACCGGACCGGCCACACCACGGTCTTCGTCACACATGACCAGGAAGAGGCGCTCGAACTCGCCGACCGCATCGTGGTCCTGAACAATGGCCGGATCGAGCAGGTTGGTACGCCCGACGAGATCTATGACGCGCCGAACTCGCCGTTTGTCTTTTCCTTTATTGGGGAATCGAGCACCCTGCCGGTGCGCGTGAAAGGCGGCAAGGTCTGGTTCGACGATCGGCGCCTTGACCTGCCGGTCCGTGATCTCGCCGACGGGCAGGGTCGGCTCTTCCTGAGACCCCACGA
Source organism: Methyloceanibacter methanicus (assembly GCF_001723285.1). Classification (GTDB taxonomy): domain Bacteria; phylum Pseudomonadota; class Alphaproteobacteria; order Rhizobiales; family Methyloligellaceae; genus Methyloceanibacter; species Methyloceanibacter methanicus. Next base: position 31,851 of record NZ_LPWG01000014.1, read on the forward strand.
CGTCGAGGTCGTCGCAGACGACCGCGATGCCATCACGGGCGTCGTCACAGCGGTCCGGCGTCACGGCGGATCGCGCCGCTTTGAACTTGGGGTTGGCGAGACGCAGGAGCGCATTGAGGTCGAGCTTCCCTCACTGGCCGAGCAGACGGTGGGAAGCAAGATCAGCGTTCTTCCACAGCGATGGCGCATCTATCGGTAGCGGCTGCTGGGCTAATCGCTTCACGGTATCGGGCCCGGAACGCCTTGCCAGGGGAGGGGATCGTCCATTGACCTTTGCCCAATCGGCCACACTCGTTTTGCTGTTGGCTCTGCTGGTTGCCTTTGCGGTCGACCGGTTCCGGATCGAGATTGTGGCCATCGCGGGGTTGGCCGCAGGCATTTTGCTCGGCATCGTACCTTTCGGGAAGGCGTTCAGCGGTTTTGCGAATCCGGCGGTCATCACCGTCGCGGAGATCCTGATGCTCGTCGGGCTGATCTCCCGCTCCTTTCTGATGGACAGAGTGGCCCGGTGGCTGGCCCCGTTCGCGACGTCCGAGCTGTCGACGATCGCACTCGTCTGCGGCCTCGGTGCGGTGACCTCGGCCTTCATGAACAATATCGGAGCCTTGGCGCTCTGGGTGCCGGTAGCCCTGTCGCTTTGCCGGTCGAGCGGCGTGGCACCTGGCAATGTGCTGATACCGCTCTCCTTCGCCACGCTTCTCGGGGGAACCTGCTCGCTCATTGGCACGCCAGCCAATCTTGTCGTCTCCGGCTTTCAGATGGAGGCCATTGGCCAGCCGTTCGCATTCTTTGAGCTGGCCTGGGTCGGCGTTCCCATTACGGCGATTGGCTTGGTTTGGCTCGTATCGGCGGCGCCCCAGTTGCTGGCCGGACGCGGTCTGCGCAAGCCGTCCCAGGATCTGGAACAATCCAGGCAATTCTTCACCGAGCTTCAGGTGGTGGATGGATCGCCTCTTCTGGATTTGTCCATCGCGGAGGCGGAAAGGCAACTTCGCGGCACCATCTATTCCCACCTCCGCGACGGGCATCACCTGTTCGGCAGCCGCAAACATCACCTCATCCGTGCCGGCGACGTGTTGCTGATCGAAGCGGACGCGCAAGCCATCAGCGAAGCAAGCCACTTGCGCAAAGCCGACTTGTCCCTACCGGACGGACCGGAACCGGGGGATGCCTGGGTCGAGGCGATTGTCCTTCCGCACAGCACGATCGTGGGGTCGACCGCGCATACGATGGAGGCGTTCTCCAGCAAAGGAATTCGGATCGTTGCGATGGCGACGCGCCTGCAAAGGATCGAGGGACGATTGGCCGACCTTCAGGCAAGGGTGGGGGACATTCTGCTGCTTCGCGGGGACCCCGAGGCCATTGCGCAGGCCCTGGACGAGACCGACTGCCTCCAGTTGACGCCGAGAACGAACCTGACCGGCAGCAATCAAGGATGGCGAAGTCTCATCGCATTCGCTGGCGCGATCGCGCTCGCCGGGACCAATCTGGTCCCGCCCGAGCTCGCGTTCGGCGCGGCGCTTCTCTTTCTGGCCCTTGGAGGCGATCTCGACTTGCGAGCCGCCGTCAGCGAGCTGAACTGGCCGATCCTCATCATGCTCGCGGCGATGATTCCCATCGGCGATGCCGTCGCATCGACGGGTCTCGCCGACGTCGTTGCACAACGAGCCGTGGCCTCAATCGGATCGACCGATTCCATCGCTCTCATCGCAACCGTCCTCGTCACCGCGCTCGCCATCACGCCGTTCGTGAACAATGTCTCGGCGGCTGTGGCGCTCGCCCCGATCGCGGTGGCCATCGCGCAGACCTCGGGAGTCTCGCCGGAACCTCTCCTTGTTGCCGTTGCCATCGGCGTTTCGCTCGATTTCCTGACTCCCTTCGGCCACCACAACAACACGCTGGTGATGAGCATCGGGAACTACAGGTTCGGCGATTTTCCGCGCGTGGGTCTTCTTCTGACGATCTGCACCGTGATTCCAGCCATCGTCCTGATCCAGTTCGCCTTCGGCTGATGTTTTTGAGGCGGGGGTCCGCCGGCTCCCGCGCTCAAAGAGAGAAATGGTTTTCCACGACACGGCCAACAATTAGAAACCTCGCCGCTTGAATAACACGATAATATCGGTAGAGTTTTAGGACATTAGTCTACCGAACAAGAAAGTATCGTAATTTCAAACTGATGGAGCGGGGATATGAGGCAGGGACTAGAGAGGACGCAGGACCGTTTGTTGACCGGGGAACTCAAGAAATCCGGTCTTTTTTTGTTTGCGGGCGCGAGTGCGCTCGCACTCTTCGTTTCGGCCGTGCCGGCTGCCAACGCCCAGTACGTGACGAAGCAGGAATTCGACGCATACAAGAAGTCGCAGCCTGAAGTGACCTGGAAGGGTGCGCCGCGGATTTCGAGCGAGGACGGCAAATTCCAATTCAAGGTTCGCGGGCGCTTGAACGTCGACTATGACGGCATCGACCAAGACGAATCGATCACCGGCGACCCGGACGTGAGCTCTGTCGAACTGCGGCGTGCGCGTATCGGCGTCGAGGGTGTCGTGTTCTACGACGTGGCCTACAAATTCGAGGTCGATTTCGCCGGCGACAACACGTCCGTGAAGGATGCGTATCTCAGATATACCGGTCTGCCCGTCGACATCACGATCGGTAACTTCAAACCCTATAATTCGCTCGATGAGCTGATAAGCGGAAACTACATCACGTTCATGGAGCGTGCGGCTTTCGTCGAGGCGTTCAGACTCGATCGTCTGATCGGTTTAGGTCTGAGCTACGACGAGAACAAGCACTGGACTCTGTCGGCCGGTGTCTTCGCGACGACGCCGGAAGGCGATCAGACCGAGTTCTACGAAGACGGCACCACGTTCTCGTCACGACTGACGGTTGCCCCTATCAACGAGAAAGGCAAGGTGGTGCATCTCGGTGCGAGTGTCCGCCAACGCGATGCCGCCGGCGATCCGCGCAATGACGCTGAGAATCTCTTCCGATACCGTGCGCGCGGCGCCGACCTACACCTGGCCGACCGCTTTATCGCGACGCCCTATATCGGCGAGTCGGACACGTTCTGGGGCCTGGAAGGCGCGGTTGTACTGGGCTCCTTCTCCCTGCAGGGCGAATATTCGCAAAACAGGGTCGAGGTCGCCCCGGGCATCGCGAACGCGGATCCGACCTATACCGGCTGGTACGTCGGCGCGAATTGGTTTCTGACCGGCGAGTCTCGCCCTTACAAGAACGGCGTGTTCGGGCGCGTAAAGGTCAAGGATCCGGTCTTCGACGGCAGCGGCGGCTGGGGCGCCTGGCAGATCGCCGGCCGGTATGACGTGCTCGACCTATCGGATCAGGCTGACAAAATCACGGCCGGCGGCGTCGTCACCTGCTCGGCGTGCGGCGAGCAGGTGACCTGGCTCCTCGGCGTCAATTGGCATCTCAACGACTACACGCGGCTCATGCTCAATGTGAATCAGTCCGAGATCGACGGGGGCGTGAATGACGGTGCCGAGATCACGGGCGTGGGCATGCGCGCCCAGGTGGATTGGTAGGGTCGCCACCTGCTCTACCAAGCGTCGGCTTCTCTGTCCCTGGCGAGGCTGACAACAAGGGCTGCCCCTAGCGGGCAGCCCTTTCCATTTTGGGGGGGCTCATCGTGTGGGAGGAGGCTGACACGTCGCCGCCAATCTCTGGGTGACGATAGTGCGCTCAGCTACCGGAATGGTCCGCGGCCCCGACCGACCCGCGCCACGTCGCGTTGTCTTCCGGGGATCGTCCGGCAGTCGCAGCAAGCAGTCGAAGCCAACGGGCTGCCGTTCCATCAAATTGAGAAGCCGCGAAAAATAATCTACTAAATCTCTACCGATTTAGTAGTATATACGTCGACGGACACAGCCTGGTCCGCCTAGCCTTCGTGTCAGTCCGGGGGCCGCAGAGCCGGTCCCCTGGCGCAGATCATGAGGAGGACCACATGGCAAAGAAGTTACTGATCCCTGGCCTCGGCGGTTCGGAGCAGGGCCATTGGCAGCAATGGTGGCTGGCATGCGACCCCGCCGCGAGCATTGTCGCGCAGCACGATTGGGCCAATCCTGATGCTTCGGCCTGGGTCGATCGACTCGCAGCCGCAGTGAGCGAAAATCCGGACTCCATTTTGGTCGGACACAGCCTTGGGGCTACGCTCATCCCCCTCCTGGCGCGGGCCCGGCCGCAATTGAACATCCGGGGCGCTCTGATTGTCGCGCCTGCGGATGCGGACGAGAGCGCCGCTCTGCGCGAAATAGCCCCGGGTTTCGCCCCGATTCCCGACGCACGTCTTCCGTTCCCCTCCATCGTCGTCGCCAGCACGAACGATCCCTATCTGCGGATCGAGCGGGCGACGAAGCTCGCAAGGGCCTGGGGCGCGCAACTCGTTCACGCCGGGGAAGGCGGGCACATCAACGCCGCGAGCGGCTATGGGCCGTGGCCACGCGGGTTGGAACTCGCTGCCCGACTGCTTCGGAACGCGCCGCACGTCGCACGCTTCCGCCTCCCGCACGTCAGACAGAAATCGGGTTCCCACGTCGCGCCTATCGAGCGCGATGCGGCACCCCATCCCGCACAATAAGGAGCAGACCATGCAACACCAGCACCTCATCGGCATGGCACTCGCCGCCGCCTTCACCCTCACCACGGTCCAGGCAGCCAAGGCACAAACGTCGATCCTCAATGCGTCGTACGACGTGTCGCGCGAGCTCTACAAGGAGATCAATCCCAACTTCGTAGCTGACTGGAGGGCCAAGACCGGAGAGACGGTGACGGTCGATCAGTCCCATGGCGGGTCGAGCAAGCAAGCGACGTCGGTGCTCCACGGTCTGGAGGCGGACGTAGTGACCATGAACCAAGCCACGGACATCGACATCCTCGCCGAAGGCGATTTGGTTTCGAAGGATTGGCGCGAGAAGTTCCCGAACAACGCATCGCCCTACACCACAATTTCCGTGTTCCTGGTTCGCAAAGGCAATCCGAAGAACATCAAGGACTGGAAAGACCTCATTCGCGACGACGTTCAAGTCATCGTGCCCAATCCAAAGACGTCCGGTAACGGCCGTTACACCTATCTCGCCGCTTGGGGAGACACGTTGCTCAAGGGTGGGACCGAGGCCGATGCGCGGGCATTCGTGACAAAGCTGTTCGAGAATGTGCCGGTTCTCGACGGGGGCGGACGAGGGGCGACCACGACGTTCACCCAGCGCGACATTGGCGACGTGCTGGTGACCTTTGAGAACGAGGCGATTCTCATCGGCAAGGAGCTGGGCTCGGACAAGTTCGACGTGGTCTATCCCTCGACCAGCGTGGAAGCGGCCCCGCCGGTTGCGGTGGTCGATACGGTCGTCGAGAAGCATGGGAGCCGAAAGCTGGCTGAGGGCTATCTGACCTACCTGTACACGCCGGCGGCGCAGGAGGTGATCGCAAAGCAGAACTTCCGGCCGCGCGATCCCGGTGTCGGAAAGAAGTACGCCTCGAAATTTCCCGAGATTGAGACCTTCGATGTCGAACAACTCATCGGGCCATGGAGCGAAGTCAAGAAGACCCACTTCGCGTCCGGAGGCGTGTTCGACGAACTCATCGCACCGAAGGGACAGTGAGTGGGTTGTTGGCGTTGTCCAACTGCGAGGGATGTCTCGATCCTCGCCAACGATGGTTACCACGCCTGCCGTTTGAGTGACTCGTGTGAGGGCAGGCGGGTCGAGTGCGGAATGGAAGCCCATTTTTGTCGGAAAAGGAGAAGCGACATGTTCATTGCAGAGCGTAAGCGACAGCAATCGGAGCTGTGCCGTCGACTGGCCCGGCTGGCGGACGACGGCGAGGTGCAGGCCCGTCTCATTCAGACCGCCCACGATTATCTCGCGGAGGCAGCGTATGGCGGGCCCCGGCTTGGCGATGCGCAGCTGGTAGACGCCCGTGAGCAAGCCACGCTGAACCTTGCCTACGACTAAGGAGCGTTAGGAGCGTGTCATGAAACACTGGTCTCGCGACGAACTCAAACCGGTGGCGCGGGTGGTTTGCTCACAGAGCCTCTCCAAGAGACAACGCCTGTTGAGGTGGGCGTATGCCTTGGAACGCCACAGAGGCAGGCTGCTCCGTACCTTCAGAGGCATTGAACACGAACCGCGGACGCAGCGCCTGAGAGCGCGCATGCGAGACTCGCCTCTGAGCGTGGCGGCTGAAGATCCGGTCCTCTCGTCAGCGGGTCTGCACGGAGACAGCTTTGGCGAAGCTGTACGATTCTTTCGTCTGTCCCATTGGCAGCTTCACGCGTTGGTCTGTGCCTGTCATTTCGGAGAGAGCGTTGCCGCGGAGACGATCGAATTCCGCGTGCGGCGTCTTGCAAATCGGGCAACCAGCCTGGTGGCCGCATTCGCTTTTCTTCTCGCTGCCATTGCGGGTGCGATGTTGCTCTCCGCGGCGATGCCTTCGCACCCGGCTTGGGACCTCGCATACCGGCAATCTCCGCACGGCGGCCCAGACTGATGCAGCATGAAATCAATATTTGCGTGGTCGGTGGGGGCTTCACCGGTGCCGCCGCCGCGATTGCCTGTCTGCGGCACATCGAACGGCCGTTTCGCCTGGTGATAATCGAGCCGACCGGATCTCTTGGGCGTGGCATTGCCTATGGCAGCCACGATCCGATGCACCTTCTTAACGTGCGGGCGAGGGACCTCTCGGTGTGTGCCGATAGGCCCGGGGACTTTTCGACTTGGGCTTTCCGGCATTTGGACCAAGGCGAAGACGACGTGGGGCTGCTGGAAGGCGTGAACCACGCCTTCTTCTCGCGGCAGCTGTTCGGAGAATATGTGCGTCAGCGGCTCAACGAGACAATTGCTCGCCGTCCCGACGTCCAATTCGATATCGTGGCGGCGAGCGCCGTCGCGTGCAGCCGCAAAGGAACGGGATTCCGTATTCGCACGGACCGGGCGGGAACGGTCGAGGCGGACGTGGTCGTCGTTGCTACCGGCTATGGTGCATCCACCGCATCAGGACAGGAGTCGCTACCTCCATTCGGATTCGTGTCCACGGACCAATTCGCCGGCGCACGGTCCATGGTTCTGATCGGCTCGGGCCTGACCATGGTGGACGTGCTGCTCAACGCGCGCCGCGAAGGATTTGCGGGGGAGGCGACGATCCTCTCGCGCCGCGGTCAAATCCCTCGCGAGCACGCGGCCAAGGCGTCGTGCCGAAGGAGATGGCGCTCCCCAAGACGAAGAGCCTTGCCCGGCTCACGGCCTCGATACGCATCGCGTGCGAGGCCGCAGAGGCTTATGGGACGCCTGGCAGGCCGTGATCAATGGACTGCGGCCGACGATTTCGGCCATCTGGCAGGGTCTTGATCCCACAGAACAGTCGCGGTTCCTCCGTCATGTGCGGCCCTTCTGGGATACGCATCGTCACAGGCTCCCGCCGGAGATATACCGCCAGCTTCATCTCGAGTTGGAACAGGGCCGCTCGAGCCTTCTCCGTGCGCGGGTGCTTGGCGTCCAAAGATCGGGGACCGGCTTCGCCGTAAACCTGAGGCGTCACGGCGCGTCTAAGGGCGAGACTTTGACGGCCGATTTGGCCTTCGATTGTAGGGGCCACAAACCGGACATACGCGCGCCGTTCGTCGGCAGTTTGATCGAACAGGGCCTCGCGCGCGCCGACCCGCACAATCTGGGCCTGGCGGTGAATCCGGACGGGCAATTGCTGGGCGCACGGGACATGCCGATGCCCGGACTCTATGCGCTTGGCCCGTTGTGCCAGGGATCGCTTTGGGAAATGACGGCCGTACCCGAGATCGTACGCCAGGTCGACCTCGCGGTCGCAAGTCTCGTCCGTGGTGTCGGTGCGGTCGGGACAGATGGCTTCGGGCTCACAGGATGACATTCAAGCCGGCAATGCCGGCAGAGCCGAATTCTCCACGCAGTGACTGTGCGACAGCGTCTCTCCCGAAAGCGGCTGCCTGCCGAACAATTGGGCATCGCGCGCGGTTGACCTCGTGACCCGGAATCACCATTGTGTAGAAGTCACCGCTGTCTTGCGGAAGAGACCGGCTAACCCCCGCGCCGAAGGAGCAACCGCCCCGGAAACTCTCAGGCAACAAGGACCGCAAGGCATACTGACACTCTGGAAAGCGGTCAGATTTCCGTGACCCACCGAAGAGGAGAAGGCGCCGTATCCCTTTAGGGCATGCGCCGAATCTTTCAGGTTTCGCGACAGAGGGGGCTCTTGCCGGCGGGATTTCGCCGGCGGCGAGTTCATGGAGCCTCTGCATGAGTGTCAACGTCGCCAACGAATCGCCGGCTGCATTGAAGCGAACGCCACTGCACGCGCTGCATTTGGCGCTGGGCGCTCGCATGGCGCCGTTCGCCGGCTACGACATGCCGCTCAACTATGCGGCGGGTGTTCTAAAGGAGCATAGGCATACGCGCGCCGCGGCAAGTCTATTCGACACCTCGCATATGGGTCAGATCCTGGTGCGCGCGAAGTCGGGCGCCCCGGCCGATGCCGCGCAAGCTCTCGAGCGCCTCGTTCCCGCCGACATCGTGGGTTTGGGGCCGGGGCGGCAACGCTACACGTTCTTCACGAATGATCGGGGCGGCATTCTCGATGACCTGATGGTCGCCAACCTCGGCGATCGTTATCTCCTCGTCGTCAATGCCGCCTGCAAAGAGCAGGACCTGGCACTCTTGCGCGACGCGCTTTCGGCGGACTGTGCCATCGAAGCGACGGACCGTGCCTTGATCGCATTGCAGGGACCGAAGGCGGAAGCCGCGCTGGCGCGCCTCGCGCCCGATTGTGCCCGGATGCGTTTCATGGACGTGCGTGAAATGACGATCATGGGCGCCACGTGCGTTGTGTCCCGCTCCGGCTACACCGGCGAGGACGGTTTCGAGATCTCCACGCCGCCGGATGTCGCGCGTGAGATCGCGGAAGGTCTGCTGGAGAACCCGGACGTGGCGCCGGCGGGTCTCGCCGCGCGCGATACGCTGAGGCTCGAAGCCGGATTGTGTCTGTATGGCGCCGACCTCGACGCGGCGACCTCGCCTGTGACGGCCGGCTTGTCTTGGGCCATTTCGCCGGCGCGACGCGAGAAGGGGCAACGGACCGGCGGCTTCCCGGGCGCCGGAGTCATTCTCGGCGAGCTGGCGAAAGGCACGGCCATGCATCGCGTGGGGTTGTTGCCTGAGGCCGCGCCCCTGTCCGCGCCGGAGCACCGCTGTTCGCGGACGAGATCGGGGCGGCGCAAAATCGGTCACGTAACCTCAGGCGGGTTCGGCCCAAGCCTCGATCGGCCCATCGCCATGGCCTACGTCCCCGCCGCGCTTTCAGAGGCCGGCACCCAATTGTTTGCCGAGGTTCGCGGCACGCGGCTGGCGGCCGTTGTCACGCCTCTCCCCTTCGTTGAGCATCGGTACAAACGCGGGTGAGCCCGCAAGGAGGCGATCTTGCTGAAATACACCAAGGATCATGAATGGCTGAAGATCGATGGAGACGTGGCGACGGTGGGCATCACAGCCCACGCGGCGGAGCAACTCGGCGACCTGGTCTTCGTACAACTGCCCGACCTCGGCACCAAGCTCGACATGGGGCAGGAGGCCGCCGTCGTTGAATCGGTCAAGGCCGCCTCGGACGTCTACGCGCCGCTGTCCGGTGAGGTGGTGGAAACCAACCAAGCCATCGTGGATGACCCCTCGATCGTGAACGCCACTCCGGAAGGCGACGGCTGGTTCTACAAGTTGAAGCTCTCGGACTTGGGCGCCATCGACGGTCTCCTGGACGAGGCCGCCTACAAGGAGCTCATCGGCTGAATGGAACACGTCATGGCACCCGGAAGAACGAGTTACGAGCCGTACGACTTCGCCAACCGCCGGCATATCGGGCCCTCTCCGGAGGAGATGGCGGCGATGCTCGAGGTCGTGGGCGCAGGCAACCTCGATGGGCTGATCGCGGAAACCGTGCCGGCGGATCTTCGTCAGTCGGAGCCGCTCGACTTCGGCCGGCCGCTCTCCGAGCGCGGCGCGCTCGATCGCTTGCGCGAGACGGCCAACAAGAACCGTGTCCTGACTTCACTCATCGGCCAGGGTTATCACGGCACGATCATGCCCCCCGCCATCCAACGCAACATCCTCGAAACCCGGCCTGGTACACGGCCTACACGCCCTATCAACCTGAGATCAGTCAGGGGCGGCTCGAGGCGCTGCTCAATTTCCAGACGCTGGTCGCCGACCTGACGGCGCTCGACATCGCCAATGCCTCGCTGCTCGACGAGGCGACGGCCGCAGCCGAGGCCATGGCGCTCGCGCATCGGGTCACGAAGTCGAAAGCGAACGCGTTCTTTGTCGATGCGCAGTGCCTGCCGCAGACCATCGCGGTCCTGGAGACGCGCGCCGAGCCGCTCGGCTGGGAGATCGTCGTCGGCGATCCGTTCAAGGACTTGCGGCCCGAGACCGTTTTTGGCGCACTGTTCCAGTATCCCGGCGTGGAGGGCGCGTTCCACGACTTCTCCGATGTCATTGCCAAATTGCACGAGGCCCAGGCGTTAGCCGTCGTTGCGGCCGATCCGCTCGCGCTCGCACTGCTGAAACCGCCGGGCGAGATGGGCGCCGACATCGCTGTCGGCTCTATGCAGCGATTCGGCATGCCGATGGGCTATGGCGGGCCGCATGCCGCCTATATCGCGGTCAAGGACGCGTATAAGCGTGCGTTGCCCGGGCGTTTGGTGGGCGTCTCGATCGATTCGCGGGGAAACCGCGCCTACCGTTTGGCGCTGCAGACCCGCGAGCAGCACATCCGGCGTCAGAGCGCGACCTCGAACATTTGCACGGCGCAGGTCCTGCCCGCCGTGATTGCCTCCATGTATGCGGTGTTCCATGGCCCGAAGGGCCTCAAGGCAATCGCCGAGCGCGTGCACCGCAAGGCGGCACGTTTGGCCGACGGTCTCGAGCAGCTCGGCTTCAAGGTCAGCCCCGGCGCCTTCTTCGACACCATCACGGTCGAGGTCGGACCCTATCAGGGGCTTGTCATGAAGAATGCCGTCGACAACGGCATCAACCTGCGCAAGGTGGGAACGGATCGCGTTGGCATCACGGTCGACGAGTGCACGCGGCCCGCCACGCTCGAAGCCGTCTGGCGGGCGTTCGGGGGAGACAGGCTGGTCTATTCCGACGACTATCCCGAGTACCGGCTGCCCCGCGCGCTGATCCGCCAGTCCGCCTATCTCTCCCATCCCGTATTCCACATGAACCGGGCCGAAAGCGAAATGACGCGCTACATGCGCCGCCTTGCCGACCGCGACCTGGCGCTGGATCGCGCCATGATCCCGCTCGGCTCGTGCACCATGAAGCTCAACGCCACGGCTGAGATGCAGCCGATCACATGGCCCGAGTTTGCGGAGATTCATCCCTTCGCGCCGGCCGATCAGGCCCTGGGTTACGCCGAGATGATCGCGGACCTCTCGGACAAGCTGTGCCAGATTACCGGCTACGACGCCTTCTCCATGCAGCCCAATTCGGGTGCGCAAGGAGAGTACGCAGGGCTCCTCACGATCCGCGCCTACCACAAGGCCCGTGGTGACGATCATCGGGACGTGTGCTTGATCCCGGCCTCGGCGCACGGGACCAACCCCGCATCGGCCACCCTGTGCGGCTTCAAGGTCGTTGTCGTGGCGACCGACGCGCACGGCAATATCGACCTCGAGGACTTCCGGACCAAGGCGCAAGAAAACGCGGCAAACCTCGCCGCGGCGATGATCACCTATCCCTCGACACATGGCGTGTTCGAAGAAACGCTGCGCGAGATCTGCGACATAGCGCACGCGAACGGGGCACAGGTCTATCTCGACGGCGCGAACATGAATGCTCTCGTGGGTCTCGCACGGCCGGGCGATTTCGGCCCCGATGTCGGCCATCTGAACCTGCATAAGACGTTCTGCATTCCGCATGGCGGCGGCGGCCCGGGCATGGGGCCCATCGGGGTCAAGGCGCACCTGGCGCCGTTCCTGCCGGGCCATCCCGAGACCGGCGGCAATGCCATGACGGTGTCGGCAGCGCCTTACGGCTCTGCCTGCATCCTGGCGATCTCCTGGAGCTACCTCCTGATGATGGGCGGGGCCGGACTGACGCAAGCCACGCGGGTCGCGATCCTGAGCGCGAACTATATCGCTGCGCGGCTGTCGGAGGCGTACGGCGTGCTCTACACGGGCAGCCATGGACGCGTCGCGCATGAATGCATCATCGATACCCGTCCCCTGAACGCGAGCGCGGGCGTGACCGTCGATGACATTGCCAAGCGGCTCATCGACTGCGGCTTCCATCCGCCGACGATGAGCTGGCCGGTGCCGGGCACGTTGATGATCGAGCCGACGGAATCGGAGACCAAGGAGGAACTGGACCGGTTCTGCGACGCCATGCTCGCGATCCGCGAGGAGGCTTCGGCCATTGAGCAAGGCCGATACCATCGCACGGATAATCCTTTGAAGAATGCCCCGCACACGGTCGAAGACCTTATCGGCGAGTGGCAGCGACCCTATTCGCGCGAATGCGCGTGTTTTCCCGCGGGCGCCTTCCGCGTCGACAAATACTGGCCGCCGGTCAATCGCGTCGACAACGTCCACGGCGACCGCCACCTGGTCTGTTCCTGTGCGCCCTTGGCGTCCTATGTCAAAGCCGAGCAGACGGAGGAAGACGCGCTGGTGTCGCAGACTGAGCCGACGCCGTGTGAAACGCGTCCTTTGGTTCTCTTTCCCTCAGATCAGGGATTCGGAAACGAGAGACCTCTTCGCTGGGGTTCCGGCACGGCCAACCGGCCGGGACCGTCTGCGACAAGGCCGTCAAACGCCGCCCCACTGGGCTGTTCAACGAGCCGTCTAGTCGACGGGATAACACGGCACAACGGCGCGGGCGCCCAATGACTTGAAAGTTGTCGCCTTACGAGATGGGTGCCACAAGCGAATTGGGTGTGGTACGAACGGAGCTCCGCCGCGACGCGAGATGACTTAGGTGCCAACCGATACCGCCCCGCCTCCAGCTTGGCTGAACCGTTACCTCGTCGCCTCGCGCCGGTACACGTTGCTCGTTCTCACTGTCTATTTCGTCATCGCCCATCTCGACCGTCAGGTGCTTGCCATTACGCTTGCACCGATCGGACGCGAGTTCGCCTTGAACGACGTGCAGCTCGGCCTGCTCTCGGGGCTCGCTTTCGCGCTTTTCTTTTCGACGCTCGGCCTGCCGCTTGCGCTTGCCGCCACGCGGTACAACCGGCGCAATTTGATCGCCATCACCATCGCCTTGTGGAGCGCCATGACGATGCTGAGCGGGCTCGCACAGAGCTATTGGCAGCTTCTGGCGACGCGGATGGGCGTCGGCGTCGGCGAGGCCGGGGCCCTGCCGGCAAGTCATGCGGTGATCTCGGACCGCTACGGGCCGGGCGAGCGGGCCTCCGCGATGGGCGTGTTCATGTCGGGCGCCAATATCGGCGTCGCGATCGCGTTGCTCGGCGGCGGCTTGATCGCGCAACACTACGGCTGGAGAGCAGCCCTGTTGCTCGCGGGCGTTCCGGGCCTGCTGCTTGCCGCGGTCATCCGGTTGACGGTCCCGGAGCCCACGCAGCGGTTGGGCGCGGGCGAGGCGCCTCCCGTGCCGGGGGTTGCGCTCCTGCGCCAGACGGCGGCGACGATCTGGCACGCGGCGCCAATGCGCCTGATGTTCCTCGCGACTGTCCTGAACACGGTGACCACGTTCGGCATGGTCGCTTGGTTGCCGACTTTCCTGGTGCGCGAGCATGGCATGTCGCTTTCGGCGGTCGGGCTGTATCTTGCCGCCGCAATCGGCGTCGCCGGCGCCATGGGCACCATGTTCGCCGGGCGGCTCGCGGACCGTCTTGCCATGCGCAACGCGGGGTGGATCGCTTGGGTGCCCTGCCTCTTGCTGCTCATCGCCAAGCCGTTCGCTATCGCCGGCCTGCTGGCCACGGGGAAGGCCGGTGCGCTTCTGCTGTTGCTTGTGCCGTGTACGCTGGGCGCGGCCTATATCGCGCCCACCATCGCGGTGCTGCATGGCAGGCTGAATCTCAAGCAGCGTCCCATCGGCTCGGCGCTCTTGTTGTTCGGCATGAACCTGATCGGCATGGGGCTCGGGCCGCTGATCGTCGGCGCCGTCTCGGAAGCCTGGGGCGGGGAGGGCGCAGGTCTCGGCGCGGGACTGATCGCCGTCCAGTTCGCCGGCATCGTCGGCATCGTCGTGTTCGCCCTGGCGGGCGTCGCCATGGAGCGGACGTCGGACGCGGGCGATCCGGTCGCAGAAGAGTCAGGCGTCGTGGAACAGGGCTAGGACCTGCCGCCGCAACCAAACATGGGCCGGATCGAGGTCGAAGTCCTTGTGCCAGACCATGTACCAGTCTTGGTTTGGTAGGTCGAACGGCACGTCGAACAGTTTGAGGTTCAGCTTCGGCGCCAGGTACTCGCCGAGGACGCGCGGCACCGTCGCCACCAGATCCGTTTCGGCGACGATGTAGGGCAAAGACCAGATGCGGGGTGCGGCGCAGACCACGCGCCGGCTCAGGCCGCGCGCCTGAATGGCCTGCTCGATGCGAGTCATCTTACGAAGCCCAGAGTCGATCACGACAAAGCCGGCTTCGCACAGATCCTCGGCCGTGAAGCTCTCCTTCGTCCTGTAGACGGGATGATCGGCACGCACGGCGACACAAATCGGCATCGCGGTGACGAAGGACGATTGGATGTCCTCGTTGTCGATCGCCTCGAGATAGAAGCCGAGATCGACCGTCTTGTCGCACAAGGGCTGCTCGATGCCCGCCGCGAACAGCGGACGCATGACGAAGGTGACATTCGGCGCTTCCCGTGAAGCCGCGTTCAGCAGCGCCGGCATGAGCAGCGGCTCCAGCGCGTCTGGGACGATAACCGAGAATTCGCGCGCGCCGCTGGCCGGATCGAAATCCTCGGCGCGGGAGACCACGCGGTCGATGGAGCGCAAGGCCGTTTGGATGCCCGGCGCCAAGCGCCGTGCCTCCGGCGTCGGCGCCACCCCGTGTCCTTCGCGTTCGAAAAGCGGATCGCCCAGATGATCGCGCAGGCGCCGCAGCGCGTTGGACAGCGCCGGTTGCGTTATTCCAAGCTTCTTCGCCGCGCGGGTGATGCTGGCCTCGGCGTAGATCGCGTCGAAAACCAGCAACAGATTCAAGTCCAGCTTTCTTAAATTCATGGGCTGAATAGACCTCATCACCCCTTTGAATTTCAGTTTGGCCTCTCCACCACTTAGGGTGCTTGAAGATGCGCGGTCAAGCGTGTGGGGGGTGCAGGGTGAAGTCTATTACCGCTGTGAATACATGCGCGGGCGCTGCGCGTCCGGCGGGTGCCCCTGGAACGAATGACGGCTCTCACGCCATCCTTCACCCGGTCCGGAAAGCCTCTCCAGCAAGACCAAATCTGTGGCCTTCCGGCAACAGAAGGCGGAAATAGAGTCCACCACCCGCAATAAGGGCGTCCCTATTGTTGATTGGCTCCACAATGGTTGAAATCCTATCAGTGGCGGAATGGATTTTCCGGCGCTGCCGGGCCCGGTGCGGCGACAGGGGGAACGGATGAGTACGCGTGACCGGCGCAGGCAGTTGCTATTGTCGACGGCGACCCTTCTGGGCGCGCTGACGGGGTACGGCAACCGGGCCTATGCGGCGTGCACTCTCGATACCTTGCCGCCCGGCACATCGACCTATCACTGCTCGGACAGTGCCGCCGTTAACACAACCACGCAGAACATCAACCACGACGACGCCGAGGTCATCACCAACCTCGGCTTCGGCGTGGACACGACCTTGGCTGGCGGCAATGCCATTACGATCACCGGCGACGGCGCCCTCTCCTATACCGACGACCACATGTCGCCGCTGACGGCGGCGGTGACGGGTCTCTATATCAAGTCAACCGGCGACTCCGGCGCCAATTATGGCAGTATCACCGTGAACACCGGGGGAGACATCAGCGGCGGCGCTCGCGGTATCTACACACGCAATGACGGTAGTGGCTTCATCGACATCACCACCACCGGCGACGTCACCGGCGACACCTCGAACGGCATCCACGCGGTCAACGACGATGCCAATGGCACCGACATCACCGTGAACACAGGGGCCGGCACGGTCTATGGCGGCAACAATGGCATCTACGCCCTCAACAAGGGTCAAGGCTTTGTCGAGGTCACCGCCAACGGCAACGTCACCGGTAACAGTACCGGCGTTAGCGGCGGGATCGGCATCCTCGCGCAAAACCTCGATCCCGACAGCACCCACGTCACGGTGACCACGGGTCCGGCACGGTCCACGGCGGCAACAGGGCATCAGCGCTTCCAAGCCGGCACCGGCGACCTCACGGTAAAACGGGCACCGGCACGGTCGAAGGCGGCGACTACGGCATCCACGCCCGCAATCTTGGCCAAGGTTCCGTCGTTGTCACCGCCAACGGCGACGTCACCGGCAACGACCGCGACGGCATCCGCGCGTACAACGGCAGCAACGGCAGCAATATCACGGTGACCACGGGGCCCGGCACGGTCTCTGGCGGCGGCAACGGCATCGGAGCCTATAACAAAGGCACAGGCTCCGTCATGATCGCGTCCAGGGTACGTCGGTCACCGCCGGCACCGTCATCCCCGGTGACGGCATCTCCGCGGACAACTCCGCGGCCGGCACCTACGTTACGGTGAAAACGGGGTCGGGCACGATCAAAGGCAGCCGGAGCGGCATTTACGCCAGGAAGAGCGGCACCGGCGACCTCACGGTGACCACGGGGGCCGGCACGGTCACAGGCGGCGTCTACGGCATCGACGCCCGCAATAAGGGCCAAGGCTCCGTCGTGATCGAGACCGGCGCGGGCATGGTCACCGGCAATAGCGTTGACGGCATCTTCGCTTACAACACCCGATTTGTGGCGGTCGGCGACAACGTCACCGTGACCACGGGGACCGGCGCGGTCCAAGGCCAGCGAAATGGCATCCGCGCCGATAATTGGGGCACGGGCTTTATCGACATCGCCACCACCGGCGACGTCACCAGTAACGCATCGGCTGCCATCTACGCGCTCAACAGCGGCGCCAACAGCACCGACATCACGGTGAAAACGGGACCCGGCACGGTCCAAGGCAGTACAAGGGGCATCGACGCCCGCAATTTCGGCCAAGGCTCCATCAAGATCACCACCGGCGGCGGCGTCACCGGCAACGCCGACGAAGGCATCTATGCGCGAAGTGTCAACGCAGGCGACATCGGGATCACGGTGGCCTCGACCGGCACGGTGACCAGCCTGGGACCGCACGGCGACGACTTCGCCGTCGCCAGTACCGGCGCCTCCACGACCCTGATCGTGTCGGGTACGCTGAAGGGCGGGGGTGGCGGTGCGGTCGAGTTCGATCAGACCAATGCTTATAACGACCGGCTGGAGCTGCGGCCGGGCTTCCAAATCACGACGAACGGCGCCGCCGGCGCCAAGAACACGGTGCTCGCCGGCGACGGCACCGATACGCTGGCCTTCGGCGGCACGGGCGAGGACACTTTCGATCTCGGCGACATCGACGACGGCACGAACACGAAGCAGTTCCGCAGCTTCGAGACCTTCCGGGTCGAGAGCGGCACCTGGAGCTTCTCGGGCACGACGACGGAAGCGTTCTCGCAAACGGGTGGCACCATGAAAGGCACGGGCACGTTCGGCGGCCTGACCGTGACGAATGGCACGCTCGCCCCGGGCAACTCCATCGGCACCATGACCGTGAACGGCAACTTCACGCTGGGGTCGGGGTCGATCTTCGAGGTCGAGGTGAACGCGGCGGGCCAGAGCGATAAGGTTCTGGTGCGGAGCGGCGGCTCGGTGAACCTGACCGGTTCGGTCTTGCGCGTCATGGCCCAGAACGGCAATTACAATCCCACCACGGACTACACGATCATCGACAATGACGGCGCCGACGCGGTGACGGGCACGTTCTCGTCAGTGACGTCCAACTTCGCCTTCCTGACGCCGAGCGTGAACTACAAGGCCGGCGACGGCAACGACGTGGTGCTCACGATGGTCCGCAAGACCACGGGCGGCGGCGGTAATACCGGTGGCGGAACGACCGGCAGTGGCGGCACCAGTGGCAGCGGTGGCACGACAGGTGGCAGTCCCAGTGGCGGCGGCACGAGCAGCGGCGGCACGAGCGGCGGCGGTACGAGCGGCGGCGCGCCCACCTATGTGAGTTTCTGTTCGGTGGCCCAGACCCGGAACCAGTGCAACGTGGCCCATGCGCTCGATGCCTTCCCCACAAGCAACCCGCTGTTCGGGTCGGTCCTGACCCAAACCGTCGCGGGTGCGCGGCAGGCTTTCAACGCGCTCTCGGGCGAGGTGCATGCGACCGTGGCCGGCACGCTTGTGGACGACAGCCGCTATGTGCGCGAGGCGGTGTTGGGGCGTCTGATGCAGGCCGGGCATTCGGGCGAGGCCTTGTCGGCCAGCGGCCCGCAAATGGCCACCTATGACAGCGGGGCCATGATGCTTGGCGGTGCGGACCTATATGACGGCAAGTCTCTGGTGGAGGTGCCAGCGTCCGCGCCGCTCGCCTTTTGGACGCGGGCGTTCGGCGCTTGGGGCGACTTCGACCGCAATGGGAATGCGGCGAGCGCCGGCCGCGATCTCGGCGGATTCGTCTCCGGCATGGACGCGCAACTCTTCGGAACCTGGCGGGTGGGCGTGGCGACGGGCGCCTCGTTCTCCAATGTGAGCGTGGACGACCGCTATAGCGGTGCCGACGTGGACAGCTACCATCTGGGCGGCTATGCGGGCGGCATGGTCGGACCGCTTGCCTTGCGCGGCGGGGGCATGTGGACCTGGAACGAGATCGAGACCTCGCGGGCGGTCCTGTTCCCGAACTTCTATGAGCGCCAGAAGGCCGACTACGACGCCGGCACCGGCCAGATCTTCGGCGAGATCGCCTACCCGACGCAAGTTGCCTCTATCGGTGTCGAGCCCTTCGCCGGTCTCGCCTATGTGTCCGTGGACTCGGACGGCATCCGCGAACGCGGCGGACCGCAGGCCTCACTCCGCGGCTCCTCCTTCGACCAGGACGTGGGCTATACGACCGTGGGCCTGCGCGCGGCGAAGACGCTTAGCTGGGGCGACACTGAGATCACCCCGCATCTCTCGGCCGCGTGGCTCCATGCCTTCGACGGCGTGACGCCCGGCGCAAGCCTCGCCTTCGCCACCACAGGGCTCGGTTTCGAGGTGACCGGCGTACCACTCGCGCAAGACTCGGCGCTTCTGGACGCGGGCGTCGACTTCGCTATCAGCGACAAACTCAGCGCCGGCGTCTCCTATTCCGGCCAATATGCCGACACCGTCGCCGACAACGCCGTCAAGGGCCGCCTCACTTGGCTGTTCAATTAGCGGCACACCGTTCGCTTTGGGTCACAAGCAGCCGGTCGCGGATCCGTCCGAAGTATCCGCAATCCCCTTGATGCGCCTCGTCGCAACGAGGCTGAGTCTTGAGACTGTCAGGAGGGCCCTAGTGTCTCGATCTCAGCCTGTGGAATGGGCCCCGTGGCGGGCCGAAGGGATGGGCGCTGACAGCCCGCGAATCTTGGTCTCGTAGCGCGCCATCAATTGGCGAAACGTGCGATCCCAGGCGAAATGGGTTTCCACGTGACGACGGGCTCGGCGGCCGATCGCTTCCCGTTCCGCCGCCGCCCGGACAATGTTGTCGGCCATGGCCTGGGCATCGTCGACGGGCCCGAGATAGCCGAGGCCCTCCGGCACCCGGTCTATGAGCGCCCCGGCTCTGACGCCGACAACCGGCGCACCCGAGGCCTGCGCCTCGATAACGGAGAGACCAAAGGTTTCGTAAGGGCCCGCGCTCACGTAGATATCCGCCGACGCCATCAAGCGGGCAAGTTCGTTTCGGTCGTGGCAATAGGGGAGCACATGGAGCGAGGGCGTCCGGGTCGCCAGATCGGTCAACGCGTCCCGCAACGGACCTTGGCCAACGATCCAAAGCACGGGCTCAAGATCTTCGGGAAGGCGTTTGAGCGCCTCCACGAGCAAGAGGACCCGCTTTTCGTTCGACAGGCGCCCCACGTAGAGGAGCACCAGACTTTCCGGCTTTGCCCCGTGGGCCGATCGCAGGCTCTCGCTCCGCCGGCAAGGATCGAACAGCTCAAGGTCAACGCCAAGGGGGACGACTTCGGCCTCGTCGATCCCGTACTCGGCGAGCCGCGCGGCTTGTGCCGGCGATGGAGCAATTGCGAGGTCGCACAGCCCGAAGACCGTTGCGATATAGCGCTCGGCGCCAACCTCCGCGATCTGGGTCAGTTGGTTCGCCAGGGTAGCCAAGGTCTCGCTATGGGGCTCGACCCACTCTTTCGACAGGGAACGTAAAGGGGCGTTGACATAGGCATTCGCAACGTCGGTGTGGAAGTAACATCCGATGATGCAGTCAAGTCCGGTGTTTCGCAGTCCTTGCCGGTAGCCCCAGGCAGCCCAGGGCGCGAGGTAGTAACTCCCGAGCTCGACGATGTCGGGAGCGCTTTCCCGCAAGGCCGCCAGAATTTTGTCGGGGCGCACGAAGAGCCGATAGGTGTCTTGCCCGGGCAATAGCGGGCTGGCGATCGAGATGGTGGCTGTTCGCGGGCCCCTTTCGATCCCATCGGATTCGCCCGGTACGATGAGCAGGTGTTCATCGTCCGTGTTCTCGAGAAGATAGCGGCGCTTCTGATCGATATAGGTGCGAATGCCGCCGCTCTCCCGATTGTAGGCAATGGTGATGTCGCAGAATCTCATTGCGAACGTCCCGATCCGATCAACAAGCGTTCACCGGATGCGGCGACGAAGCTATGCCTCTCGCCCTCGCGGCTCCAGACACCGCGTACGCCTCCACCCAGCTCAACCGAGAGCCTTATGTTCAGGTCGAATTGCGGCAGCAACAGCGTCCAGTCCAGCCCGTTCGCCGCTGGCGGAAACCGCGGCGCCATCACCAATCCTTCCGCTTTGCGCTCAAGCCCGAAGAGCACTTCGATCACGAGCGTGTTCACCAGCCCCGACCAACCGACAAAACCGGTCACCGGCTTCGATCCAAGTGTCAGCTGCTTCCAGCGGTTCCCGCGTTTGCGATGCAACTCGACTGTATCGTAGCGTTCGGGGTCGTAGAACTCGTGAAAGTGACCGGTGTGCTCGAAGGTACGGTAGACACCTTCGCAAAGGCGATAGGCGAAATCAGCCGCGACGTCATGGAAACCGTAGCGCTTGAGTCCCTCGATCACCGCGAACGCCGTATTCAGCCAGACAGGTCCTCGCCACATGTCCTTCTCGAATGCCGGGTCGCCGATCGATACGGAGGGAAGTGGAATGACCGTGTTGAAACCGGTGGGATCCATGATGTGCCCGACGAGCCGCTCCGCTTGCGTCCGGTCTGGAATACCCGCCCAAAGGGGCAGGAGCGAAGCGATGGTGCGGCTGCGCACCAGTGTGCGGCTTTCGACATGACGGTCGAAATAGAGACCTTCCTCGGCGTCCCAGAGTTCGTTGTTGACCTTTGCCCGGATGGCATCGGCTTCGTCGTCGAGAGCCGCGGCCTCGTCGTCGCGGCCAATTTGCCGCGCCAGTCCCGCAAGCGCCTCGCATTTGAGAACCATGTAGGCGCAGAGGTCGGGTGCCGCGAGTTTCGTCGTGTCGTCGAGGAGACGTTCGTCGCGCGTGCTGAAACGTGGGGCGTTCTCGCGCCCGATTCATAAGGATGCGCCCAGGCGAAGAGACCGTTTGGCAGGCGCCGATGGTCATTGAGCCAATCCAAATAGCGGCGTAGAGGCTCGTAGGAATGACGGATCCACGGGCTAGACCGTTCAGGGCCGGCCAGACGACAAAGCCTTTCCAAGGACCATGCGACAAGAGGCGGCTGCGTGAAGCTCGAGCGGGCGAAGTCCGAGGTGAAGTGCTGTAGCCGGTCGCCGTGCCGGGCGTCGATGACCGACCGGAGAATGTCCCAGGCAACGTCCATGTCCCACCACTTCCATATTTGGGCAATGAAGGCCGAGTCCCAAAGATAGACGGCGCGAAAGGATGGCGCTGGATGGGCATGCGCGCCGCGGAAGCCTGGCCGGTTGCCCTCAAATTGCTGAACAGGGCGCCATTGACGGCTCCGAAGCCCTCGGACCAGCGCGCGCCGTTCTCCTCCGCGGCCGTGACGGTCAGCTTTGGCGGCAGGTGCGCGACGGATTTGAGGCGCAGCGCGGCCGGGTCGATGGCCGAGAGCGGCGATCTAATGACGAAGATCTTCGACCACAAGAACAAATAGGCGCCGTAAGCGATGAGACTCTGAAGACGCGCAATGGGGCGCCAGACGCGGGCCAAGCCCTGCTTTGAGTAGCGAAGAAAGGCACTTGCAGAGAGCATTTGGGCGGCCGGTGGGGTCCGAGATGGTTTGCGAACGGGGCGTGCTGTCGATCGCCTGAAAGAAAGAGACACGGCTGAGCCCGCTCCAATACCCCGAGCACACTACACGAGACCGCGCAGGTGGTCTCCAGACCCGCGCGGTCTCGCCAGTCGCACCGCAACGTAGCGACAAAGCGGTTTTGGTCCGCTAGCGCTGCGGGAAATTCGGACGGTCCACGCCGTAATTGGCCGCGAGGTAGTCGAGAACGACCGACATGTCCGGTTCCCCAATCGGCGTCATGCCCTGCTCCTCGACCATCCATTCGAGCAAATCGGCCCAATGCTTCCGCGTCTTGCCCTGCTGCGCGACGATCATTTCCGAGTGACAGGCGGTACAATAGGCGAAGGTCTTCTCGACCCCTGGGGCATCGACAAGACCGCCATAGTTCCGGGAACCCCCGGCGGGAGCGGCTGCGGCCACCTCGGCACCGGGCGCGTCCGCGAGCGACAGGGGGCTCGAACTGTTCTGGTTGAGATAGGCGATCAGGTTCGCGCGGTCGCCCGGATTCTTCACGCCGGGAAACACCATCAGGCTCCCCGGAACCGCAGCCTGCGGGTCTTGGAGGAAGGCGTCCAGCCGGTCGACCTGCCAGGTTCCGCCATGGGCGTTGAGGGGTTCGCTGTAGTTGAAGCCTTCGGCATGCGCGACGGGGCGTCCCACGACGCCCCAGAGATTGGGCCCGATCAGCGGGCCGCCGCCGTCCTCGATCGTGTGGCAGGCCCGGCAGGCGGCGAATACCGTTTCGCCTTTGGCAGGATCGGCCGCGGCCAGGGTCTCGCCGAGCGTCTGCGCCTGCGCTGCACCCGGGATGACGAGTGCGAGCAGGACGAGACCGAGGATCGGCGGGACGAGGCGCCCCTCAATGCGATGCAACCTCATGCGGCCCTCACGCCACGCGCACGGAAACCCGGTGCATCGCGTTGTTGAGATAGCCTTTCGGGTTCCAGGCGATGCCGAAGGGCTGGGAGACGCCTTCGCTATCTGTTGCCCGTGACCAGATCTCGTAATAGCCGGCTTGCGGGAACGTCACGGTCTTCTTCCAGTTCTGCCAGGCGCCGAAATTTACGGGCGGTTCAAGCTCCGCCGCCATCCAGGTGGCGCCGAAGTCGATCGAGATCTCGACCTTCTCGATCGTGCGGTCGCCGGACCAGGCATGGCCGCGTACTTCGACTGCATTCCCGGAGAGGTCGGTCTTGGTCGCCGGGTTTGTGATGAGCGACTTGACCGGCATGCGCTCGATAATGGCGAAGTCCTCCTTGGGCACGTCCTGGCCGGGCTCCACCGGATATTTCGGCACGCGGTAGGACGTACCCGTCATTTTCGGACCGTCGTGCACCACGTCGCGCAGCCAGATGCGCGTGAGCCATTTTTGCGAGCACGAACCCGGCCAGCCGGGCACGACCAAACGCAACGGCTGGCCGTTCAGCACGGGCAGCGCCGTGTCGTTCATCTCGAAGGCGATCAACACGTTCTCGGTCATGGCCTTTTCGATCGGAACGCCGCGCGAGATCGGGAGCTTGCTGGCATCGCCCGACAGATGCGCATCGGCGCCTTCATGGGCCGTATAGACGACGCCGGCCTTGCGCCCGCCTTGTTCAGGACATCGGCGAGGCGAACGCCGGTGAAATAGGCGCAGCCGACGGCGCCGTAGGTCCACTGATTGCCGCTCGCCGGGGGATCGAAGAAGGCCCGGCCATTGCCGCCGCATTCGATCACCAGCGCGAGCTTCACCACCTCGAAGTCGTTCTTGAGATCGGCGATCGTCAGTTTCAGGGGATTGTCGACCATCCCGTCGACCGTGAGCTCCCAGCCGTCGGCGCTCGTGTCTTGTGGCACGATGCCGTTGTTGCGCACGAAGAAGTGGTCGTTCGGTGTGATCGGCGAGTCGAGCAGGTGCGGGGGCGTCTCGGCGTTAACCGGCCGGTCGTTGAGAAGGACGAGACCGTCCTTGCCGACGAGGACGTCGTCTTCTGCCAGGGCGACCGGGATGAGGCCGGACGGCATGGAGCGATGAAAGGGGATTGCGGCACCCAGCAAGGCGCCCATTGTGGCCAGTCCCGCGCCGCGCAAAAATCCGCGGCGGTCCGCATGGGACACCCGGCCGAAGACCACGCGATCGGCCTCCTCGGGGTTCTCTTCGAAATAGACGTGGAGCCCCTTTTTCGTGGAGTCAGATAGCGTCGTCGGCCGATTCATTGTGATCCTCCCACGGTGCCTAGTTTTTGATTTTTGTATGACACTTTACGAACTCAGCATGACCCTAGCGTGAACCCTCCGGTTCGACGGATGCAGTCGGCGACCAAGCCAAGTTTTCGGGGCATGCTGAAGGCTCTATGTCTGCCCGCACAAAAGTTGTCGAGAGGGCGTGGCAATTGCTTTGGCCCTTTAGCGAGACCCCGCGCCGCGAGCCCCCATGTCCAAAGCCAGCCCGAGCCGCCGGGCCACGCGTTTAGGGACTGCGACAATGCCGCGCTGGCATTAACCTAAGAAGCGGTATCTCTCGGCTCGGTCTGATATGCGCCAAGAGGCACCTTTTGAACGATCGTAGGCGGCTATAAAGTCAGGCGTCGGCAGTAGCTATCTGGAGTTCGGTCATGTTTCCCTTTGGTTTGGCGGTTGGATTCGTCGCGGGCGCCGCGACTGCAGCTCTCCTCGCGCCGCAGCTCGTTCAGCAGGCGCGCCCTGTGGCCAAAGCCGCATTGAAGACTGCTCTCGCGGCCCTGCATGAGGCGCAAGTGCGCGGCGCGGAGGTTGCCGAGGCGGCGGAGGACCTCTACGCCGAAGTGAGGGCTGAGCTGGATGAGGAGGCCGTCCAAACGGGGCCGTCGGCGCCCGAGACGGAGGCACCTGAGACGGACGTGGCCGAGCCTGCGTTCCCGGCAACGGAGGCGTCCCAAGACGCGGAGCGGTCCCCGAGCACCGAGAGTCCCCCAAGCGCCGAGAGTCCTCCAAGTGCAGCCGCTTGAGTCCCCGTCCATCGAAAGTTCGCTGCCTCAGGCCGAGCTGATCCATGCCATTCCGGGCCGGTGCCGCTTGCGCATTCCGGCGCGGCGCGGCGATGCGGTGTTCTTCGCCGCGATCGCCTCGGGGCTCTCGACGCTTCAGGGCGTGTTGCGGGCCGATGTGACCCCGCTCACGGGCAGCATTGTGATCCACCATGAGCTGCCGCTGGAGCGCATCGCCAAGGCGGCGCGTGACGTGCAGCTCTTCGCCCTGGATCCCACCCGCGTAGGCCGGGTCACCGCGCCAGCCGAGGTGCTTTCGCTGGATCCAAATGTTCTCGCGGCGCTGGGCTTCGGCGCGTTGGCATTGCTGCAGGTGTCCAGAGGCCAGATCTTGCCGCAAGCGGTGACGCTGGCGTGGTACGCGGCCGCGTTGGCGGATTGGCTGCAGCCGCCCGGTCCGATCGAAGAGGCCGGAGGAGACGGGGGCGACTAGGATTCAGTCCCGCAAAGCGTCCACGGCGTCGAGCGCTTCCCATGGCAGATCCAGCTCCGGGCGACCGAAGTGGCCGTAGGTGGCGAGCGGACGGAAAAAACCCCGGTCGCGGACTGGGCCGGCCGGGTCCGCAGGCCGAAGCGTTTGGCGATCGCAGCGGGCCGAAAGTCGAGACAGCGCGTCAAGCGCGCCGCGATTGTCTCGTTGGCGAGGCGTCCGGTGCCAAAGGTCTCGACGTCGATACTCAGCGGTCTCGCCTGCCCGATCGTGTACGCGAGGTGGACCTCGCAGCGGTTCGCGAGGCCAGCGGCAACCACGTTCTTGGCCGCATGACGCGCCGCATAGGTGCCGGTGCGGTCGATGCGCGAGGGGTCCTTTCCCGACAGCGCCGCACCGCTCTGCCGCGCAATCTCGCCATAGGTGTCCACGCCGTTCTTGCGCCCGGTGAGACCGGCATGCCGCGCGGGGCCGCCTGTCTCGTAGCCCATGCCGGTATTGATGCGCACCACGGTGTCGCGGTCGGGCTGGAGTTCGTCACTGTCGAAACATTGCGCGACAAGGCCGCGCAAGAACGCATCGGCGTCGTCGGTCTTGACCTCGTCGGCTTCGGTGACGGTGAGCGAGATCGCATGGATTCGGACCGGCTTGTCGTCATGGTACTCGACCGAGACCTGGCTCTTGCCGTCCGGCGTGAGCCAGTCCACCTCGTCGCGGCGCGCGGTGTCCAACGCGCGGGCCAAGCGGTGTGCAAGGACGATCGGCAATGGCATCAATTCCGGTGTCTCGCGGCACGCGTAGCCGAAGGCATTGGCCTGGTTGTAGGCGGGCCAGTGGTCGATGGCGCCGTCATCCATGTCCGAGAGCGGGGCCTCGCGCATGTCGCGCGGCAACTCCGTGAAGCTCGTCAGGATCGAGCACTTTCTGGCGTCGAAGTCGGGTCCGACATAGCCGGCGTCTCTGATGACGTCGCGGGCCAGGGACGGGATATCCACCACGCTGTCGGCGGTGAAGCGCGCGGCGAGGAAGACGACACCGGTGGCAACCGCACATTCGATCACGACGCGCGCGCGATCATCGTCTCGCAGGAACGCATCGACGGCGGCATCGCTGATCTGGTCGCACAGCTTGTCGGGATGGCCGGCGGTCACCGACTCCGATGTGAAGATCAGGTTCGATGCCATCTTTACGCGGTTCCTTTGGCCTTTGAGGCGTTGCGAGGGGTCGGCTGTTCGAAGTCGCGCAGCACGTGCCCCAAGACATCGTTGGTGACGGTACTGGCTACGGCGATGCCGGCGATCGCGAGCACGTCGCCCATACCAAGCGGTGCAAGCCGCAGGAGCTTGCGGGCGGGCGGGAACAATTGTGCGCCGATCTGGAGCGCAACCGATCCGGCGAGCGTTGCGTAGAGTTTGGGACTGGGCGGACGTTTCCGCTCGGCGGCCAGTCCGAGCGTCTCGGAACGGCAGGAGAGTGCGTGGATCAGTTGAGCGAAGGTCAGGCCATGGAAGGTGATCGTGCTCGCCCGAACGGGGTTCGCAGTTCCCCCAGCGAGGTAGTAGCCGGCCAGGGCCGCCGTACCCATGACCGCGCCCTCTCTTAGGATGTGGCGAAAATCGACGGCACTCAGAATGGGGGCTTGCGGATCGTGTGGCGGCTGGTCCAGCACGTCCCGCTCCGGAGGCTCCAGGCCGAGTGCCAAAGCCGGCGCGGGATCGGAGATCAGGTTCAACCACAGAAGCTGCATCGGCGTCAGCGGTTCACCGCTATTGGTGAGCGCCGCGCCGAGCATCGTGAACGTCTCCGCCGCGTTGGTCGAGACGAGATAGCGCAGCACCTTCCGGATATTGGCGTAGGTGGCGCGGCCGAGCCTTATCGCTTCGATGACACCGGCGAGATCGTCGCCGGCCAGGACGATGTCGGCGACCTCGCGGGCTACGTCGGTGCCTTCGCCGCCCATGGCGATGCCGATATCCGCCGCCTTCAATGCAGGACCGTCGTTGATACCGTCGCCGGTCATCGCCACAATGTGGCCGCCGGCCTGGAGCGCGCGCACGATGTTCAGCTTGTCGACCGGATTTGCGCGGGCAAAGACATGGGGCTGACCCACGAGGGCGGTGAGCAGCTCCGGGTCCATCTTGGCGATCTTGCCGGCCTCCAGCACTTTCAACTCGTCGCCGTGAGCCAGGTCGAGATCCGAGGCGATGGCATAGGCGGTCGGGCTTTGGTCGCCGGTAATCATCACCGCGCGCGCGCCCGCACGGTGGAGCTGGTCCAGGGCCGGCACGACGCTTGGCCGGATCGGATTGGCAAGGCCTGTGAGGCCCAGCCAGACAAGATCTTGTTCGTCATGGGGGTTGCCGCCGGACTCGTTTGCCGCGACGCCGAGCACACGCAAGGCATGACCGGCCATGCGCTCATTGGCTCTCAAGATGCCGGTGCGGACGGCCGCGTCGAGAGGCGCGATGCCCTGACTGGTGCGGTAATGCGTGCAGCGTGCGAGCACCTCGACAGGGTCGCCTTTCACGCATAGGAGCTGCCCGTTGTCGGTCTCGTGCAGCGTGGTCATGCGCTTGCGCCGGTCGCTGCGCGGGGCCGTTGTCAACACGCGTGCGCCGAGGCGCAACTGCGGCACGTCGATTCCAAGGACGATCGCCGCTTCAAGTAGCCCGTTCTCCGTCGGGGTCCCTTCGATGCTGAAGCCATTATCGACGCGCCGCGCGATCGCATCGCTCGACAGAGCGGCGACTTCGAACAGACGGCGGACAATCGCTCGTCTCGTGTCCGGAACCGGTTGGTCGGCGCATCTGATCCCGCCCCCCGCCAATGTCAGGGCAACCCCGTCGGCGTGGATCTCCGCCACGGTCATCCGGTTCTCGGTGAGGGTGCCGGTCTTGTCCAGGCCAATCACGTCCACGGCACCAAGCGTTTCCACTGCGTCGAGCTTGCGCACCAGGATATTGCGCTTGCGCATGTCCTGGATGCCGAGCGCGAGTGTCGTGGTGGCGACGGCCGGCAACCCCTCGGGAAACGCGGCGACAGCCAAGGAGATCGCGCTGCGAATGAGTGGAACGAGCGGTTGGCCACGCATCAAGCCGAGGACGAGAATGCCGCCGCAGATCGCCGTATTGACGATGATCAGCTCACGGCCGACGTCGCCGAGCTGGCGTTCCATCGGTGTCTGGGGCGCGCTGACCGTCCCAAGGATCTCCTGCACCCGGCCGATTTCGGTCCGCATGCCGGTCGCCGTCACCAGGGCGATGCCCGAGCCGCCGGTCACCACCGTGCCGCGGAAGACCGTGTTCCGCCGCCCGGCCAGTTCGGTGTCTTCCGGCAACACGACGTCGGCATTCTTTTGGATCGGCAGGGCCTCGCCGGTCAGCGCCGACTCGTTGACGCTGAGGTCGTCGCTCGAGATCAGGCGAGCGTCCGCCGGGATGAGCGCGCCGCGCTCGAGCAAGATGCGGTCTCCGGGAACGAGATCGGAAGGCGAAACGAGGCTCAGTTGGCCGCCGCGCATCACGCGAACTGGTTGCGGCGCGTAGCGAGACATGCCGACGATCGTATGTTCCGCCTGACGTTCGGTTGCCGTCGCAATGCCAGCGTTGAGCAACACGACGGCGGCGATGATGGCGGCGTCGGCCAACCCTCCCGTCAAGAGCGACAGGGCGGCGGAGCCGCTGAGCAGGGTGATAGGCAGGGTGGTCACTTGCTCGGCCACGAGCGCAGGAAGAGAGCGCGGTTCCAACCGAAGCACGTCGTTGCGCCCATAGGCCGCCAGGCGCTTCCGGACATCGGCGGCCAAGAGGCCGTTCTCCGCATCGGTTGCCAGCCGTTCGACCACGGCAAGGAGCGGGAGCGCATGCCAGGGGGGGGTCGAGGCCTGCGGCGCCGCGGGGTCCGTTCGTGTCGAACAACGGTTGCGGTTCGGCAAAGAGCCCCTCTGGCTGGCGGCCCTCGGTAACGGCGTCGATCATCGCGGCTACGCTGCGGACGGTTGCAGGTGCCCGGAAGGTGACGACGATGGAGCCCGTCAACGGGCTGGCCCTGGCGGAGGTTACGCCGCTCGTGCGCCGAAGCGTCTTCTCGATGGCTTTTGCCAAGACCTCGCGGCGCACGATGGCGCGATTCCGGAACCGGATCCGCCCCGGAACGGCATCGTGCACAATTTCGAGCGGGACGGGTCTATACGCGGTGTCCAACAACGCTGCCTCTCTAGGGGCGAACACAACTCCGGACCGGGCGGATGTCGATCAAACTAAGAGAACCCTCACGAAGAGTTCCTGCGTTGTATCAAAGACCGGCGGTCTCGAGCGACCCTTCTGGTCTGAATTTGCACCGGGTGCCGGCGCGAAAGTCAAGAATGCCGCGACACGGCCCAGCCTGGACGTCGCCACGCACCGTCATGATTTCGTCGTCTGACACAAGACGAACATGAACAGGCTTCCCGGGCGAACTCCGCTTGAGCGCTGGACCGGGCAGCCCCGAACACCCTCGCTCGATCGCGCCACACGTCGCGCGTTCCCGGAGGTGCGACATCATTTCTCAGCGAAAAGCGTGACGCCGTCCCAGTCCTCGGGCGGCGGCATGTTCATCCACGCACGGCATAGCTCACGCAAACGGAGCGATGGCCCGTCTTGCGGGTCGGCAGCCAGAACAGTGTCGAGAAGTTGCACCGCATCGGCGAAGCGGCGTTCGGTCGAGCAGCGGAGCGCCTCCTCGTAAGTCTTGGCCCGTTCGCGCATCCCGTTGGAGACCTGCGGTGCCTCGCCAAGCGACTCGTAGATGTCGATGGCGATGGCTTTGCCTTTCATTCTGACACGATCGATCCGGCGCCAGACGAATTTGGAAGCGGTCGCGGAGACGACCGACTCGGTGGCCAGGATTTCAGTGCCGTAGCGGACATTCAGGCTTCGAGTCGGCTTGCTGTGTTGACGGTGTCGCCGAGCGCCGTGTAGCTGAGCCGCTCGGGTGCGCCGACATTGCCAACGACGGCCGCGCCCGTGCAGAGACCGAAATGCGTCGTCAGCTCGGGCCGGCCTTCTTCGCGCCATCGCTGGTTTTGATCGCTTAGCAGACGCTGGCATTTCAGGACCGCGGACACGGCGTGGACGGCGTGATGATCGAGTGGATCGGGCGCTCCCCAAAACGCGACGATGCCATCGCCGACGATCTTGTCGACCGTGCCGCTCTCGCTCTGCAGGGCCGTGATCATGAGCTGGAAATAGTCCGACATATGACGCGTAAGGTCTTCAGGCCGCATGCTCTCCGCGATCCGGGTGAAGTTCCTGATGTCCGTGAACAGCACCGTAAGGCTTGTGCGTTTGCCGCCAATCATCGCGACCTCACCCCTGCGGACGAGGTCGCGGACAAGGGCAACCGAGACATAGCGTGAGAACGACCGAATGCCCGTCAGCATCTGTGATTGTGCTTCGGCCAGCTGTTTGATTTCCCGAACGCTGGAACGCACCGCAGGTGCGTCGGCCAGGTTCAGATCACGGATCTTTGCACTCTGCTCGGCAAGGGCTTCCAGCGGCCGGCTGAAGTGACGGGCAACGATGCCGGCCAGCAACAGCGCCAAGAGCACGGCCGCGGTCGAAACCGCCAGCACCGTGTAGCGCTGGCGCTCCGCCTCGCCCAAGAAGTCACTCTCCGGAACCGCGATGCCAATCCACAACGCCTGATCGTGCAGGTCGAATTTCCGAAACCCGCTCCACCAAGCACCGCCGTCGCTCCTGAAACTGAAGACGCCTTGTTGATCGTCGCCCCTGTCTCGCCATGCCGATACCGCGTCCCCGACAACCGTGAGGCCCAAGTCCTCGGGCGTCAGAAGAGTGGCGGCCTGATCGGAATCGGCTTGATTGGAGGCCTTGCGCAGAATTTCGCGTATCTCGTCGGAATTGGTCCAGCGGGCATCGGCCGGGAGACCGACCAACGATCCATCGTCATGGACCACAAACGCTGTTCCGTTCGGGCTTGGACGGAGGCTCGATGTGAAATCGGACAGGTCTCGAAGAAGCAGGTCGAAGGCAACAAGTCTGATCTGTCCGGAGGCGGGGTCGCGCCATTTCTGGGATACGGTGAGCCCGGCATCTTTGGTGATGAAGAAATAGTAGGGGGACGTCCAATGGATCTCCTCGAGATCCGCGCCGGTATAGAAGGGACGGCGTCGAGGATCGTAATCCCGTGCATCGTCGGGTAGCGGCTCTCCGGAGTGGAGCTGTAGATCGCGGGTCCACCGAACGACATAGCCCGCCGCCGGACCTTTATCGGCCCAGACGAGGCGGTTGTACCATTCGTAGTCGTCGCCCCCACGCAAATCGCGGAACAAGAGATACTCCAGGCCGTCATCCCGAATGAGCATCATCGAGGTGATCTGCCGATGTTGATCGAGCAGGGGGATGTACATCGCGTTCAGGCGCTGCAGGTCCGCGCGCCGTCATAGTCAAGAATTCCGGCCTCCCACCACGCTCTGGAGATATTCAAGAATTCTTCGATCGAGCCGAAGAAGTGGCCCATCTCGGACTGCACTTGATCTGCGGATTGATCGATGTAGCGCTGCGACAGGTCACGCATGGTTCGCCGGGCGCCAATATCCACGACGATCAGAATCGAAGCGGATATCAAGAAGACGAGCGCCAAAAGCATCATCAGCAGCGCACTGCGCGTGCTGATCGGCCTGGGAGAAATCATGATCTGGCGTGGGTGGTGGGCATAGCCGACGAAACCATAAGGCGGTCTCGTTGTCGAACCTGCTGTTGGGGCGGATGCCGGCCCGCCGGCGCAGAAAAATCACGCCCTGATATGGTTGCACAAGGAGTGCTAGATTTGAGCCGACTCGCAGGGGGTGGAAGCACAAGGGTCACGGTGCTGGCGCTCGGCCGTCCTGACGCGCCCCTTCGATACAAGGCGTATGCGCGCAAGGCTTCCAAGAGCAGGAGGGCAGATAGGGGATATGGACACGCTGTCGAAGATGGTGCGGGTGTTCTTGCTGATCGCCCTGGTCCTCTTCTTTCTCACCTATGGCGCCAGCGTTCTTCTGCCATTGGCGGTTGCACTCCTATTGTGGTTCTTTATCAACGCTCTATCGGACGCGTACCGGCGTGTGGCGACCCCTGTTTTCCAAATGCCGCCGCTGCTCGCGCTCCTTTTGGCCTCAGCGACGATCCTTGCCGCCAGTCTCATCGTCATCGACTTGGTGGTCGCCAATGTCGCCGCGATGGGACAGCAAAGAGCCAATGTCGACGCTGCGCTCACCGTTCTGACGCAGAAGGCGGCGCAACTCCTCGGCGTTGAGAGTCAAGAAGTCGTCGATCACGTCTTGGCATTCATCCAGCTGGATCCGCTCGTCAGCAACATAGTCGCGGGAATGGCCAGCCTGGCGAGTCAGTTCACGGTCGTGTTTCTTTACGTCGTCTTTCTTCTCATCGAGCAACGGTACTTCGACCTGAAACTGCGCGCGATCGTTCCGAATGAAGAGAAACGAGCGCGTCTCCAGGCAATCCTGCAGCGGATCGCGGAAGACGTGCAGGGCTACCTATGGATCATGACAATCGTCAGTGCGTTGACGGCCGTACTGTCCTACGGCGTGATGGTTCTGGTTGGCCTCGAACAGGCATTCTTCTGGGCATTCCTCATCTTCATCTTGAATTTCATTCCCACCATCGGGTCGATCATCGGAACGGCGTTGCCGGCACTCTATGCCCTGTTGCAGTTCCAGAGACTTGCGCCGTTCCTCACGGTGCTTATCGCCGTCGGTGCCATTCAATTCGTCGTCGGCAACATGATTCAACCGAGGTTGGCAGCGCGACGTCTCAATCTCAGCCAGTTTGTCGTCGTCTTGTCGCTCTTCGCTTGGGGAGCCATATGGGGCGTCGTGGGCATGTTCCTTGCCGTGCCGATCACGGCGATCATGATGCTGGTGCTTGCCAACTTCGAGTCCACGCGGCCAATCGCAATGATCATGTCCGAGTCGGGAAGCATCGACCCGCCGGATCGCCAAAGCGGGAAAGCGAAGCCTCACTAAGGGCCGGCCAGCATGCCGCGACGCCCGCGAGACTAACCGGGTACGATTTCACCGTCCGCGAGCCGGACCGCGCGCGACCCGATGCGCTCGCGGAACTGCGTATCGTGAGACACCACGATCATCGCTTGGGGCAGCGAGAGCAGAATCTCGATCAGCCGTGCCTCGTTGTCTTCATCGAGGGCGTTGGTCGGCTCGTCGAGGAGAAGAACCTTCGGCTCCATGGCCAACACCGCCGCCAGGGTCACCAGACGTTTCTCTCCGCCCGAGAGCTTATGGGTGATGCGATCTCTGAAACCGCCGAGGTCGAGCGAGCTCAAGACACGATCGACGATGTCCATCGCCTCGTCCTTGCTCTTGCCGAGGTTGAGCGGACCGAAGGCGACGTCTTCGGCCACTGTCGGGCAGAACAGCTGATCGTCGGGGTCCTGGAAGACCAGTCCCGCAAGGCGGCGCACCGCCAGGAAGTCGGCCTCGATGCGGCGCTCCTGACCGAAGGCAACGACGCGCCCCCGGCTCGGGCGCAGCAGGCCGACGACAATGTGCAGCAGCGTGCTCTTGCCTGCACCGTTGTGCCCCACGACGCAGACGCGTTCCTTGCCGTCGAGGCGAAGCGAAGCGCCTTTGAGGACGGGAGGGCATGCCGGGTAGGCGAAATGAATGTCGGTCAGCTCGATCAGCGATGACATGTGGACCGCGTTCGCGTCAGACGAGAAACTGCAACGCGAGCAGCGCCGCGAGGACGCCACCGAAACCGAGCGCGAAATAGACGTCCGATCCCGTGTAGGCGAGGTCGCCCAACAGCGGGATGCCGCCGGAGAAGCCCCGGCACTTCATGGCACCGAGAATCCGTTCGGACCGCTCCACCGCCCGGACCAGCATCATACCGATCAAATAGCCGAGGGATTGGTAGGTGTGCCGGTTGTTTCCCGGCCGGAACCCGCGCGCCTTCATGGCCACGCGCAAACGCAAATACTCCTGTTGGAGCACGTCGACATAGCGGACCATGAACATCAGCAGGTAGACCAGCGCTTCGGGCATCTTCAGGCGGTAAAGGGCGTGACCCAGCCGGACAGGCTCCACCGATCCGACCAGCGCCATCAAAGTCAGAATGATCGCATTGGCCTTCAGCCCGATCTCGACAGCTTGCCGCAGACCCTGCCACGTCGCGGGGAAGCCGAAGACTGTGAACATCTCATCGCCCGGCACGGTGAAGGGCAGCAGCAAGAGCATGAAGACAATGAAACTGTCCATCGTGACCATACGCCTCAGCGTGGAGCGCGTGGGCAACCGGGCCATCAGCATCAGGGCAAGCCCGAACAGCAGCGCACCGGTGAGGATGCGGAGGTCGTGAAGACTGACCACGACGACGGCGAAGGCGATCGCCGCCAGGATCCGGGTCCGGGGATCGATTTCGTTGATAAGGGTCCTGTCCTCTGGGGCGCCGGTGTCCAGGAGTGTCGGGCGCCCGGACCCGACCACATGTCCCACAGGCTAAACCTCCGCCATCTTGCGGCGTGCCGCGATGTAGAAGCCGAGCCCGAACAGGCCGAAGATGTAGCCGATGCCGCCGAGGATGTTCTGAAGGTCGTTCTTCTCCTTGTAGGCATCGATATCGCGGCGAAGCGGGATGATCTGCTTCTGCACCGCGCGGGTGAGCAACGCCAACTGCGCTTTCGTCAGCGTCTCGGCTTGGCCGCTCCCCTTGGGTTCTGCGTCTGGAGTTGTTTTTGTCTCAGCCGTTGCCGGTGCATCCGAAGCAGCGGTCTCGGCACCGGCACTGTCCGGCAACTCATCGGCCTCCATGCGGACCGTTGCCACGTGTCCGGAACCGAGATTGGACTTGAACACGTGCGCGACGGGCTTTGTCGGGCGGAAGGTGAAGAAGCCTTCTTCGTCGGTCATGGTCTCGCCGAGCTTGGTTCCGTCCTCGTCGAAGACCTCGACAAGCTCGTTCGGCGCCATGTCGCCGTTGGAGAACCCGATCTCGCCCTCGATCACATCGCCGCTGGCATAGACGGAGGCGATGACTTTGTGCGCGAGTGCTGAATGCACCGGCATTAGAAAAAGGAGGATGAGCGCAAGGCGAAGGGACCTCATGAAGAAACTCCTTGTGATGGGGATTGGGTAAAGCTCTCGAACAGTTCTGGCTTCACCTTTCGCGCAAGGTAGACGGCCGCGGCCGTGATCAGCGCCTCGATGATCATCACGGGGATATGCGCGAAGAAGGTGAGCTTGGCCGCTGCCAGGAATTCGTCGCCGGTGAGCGCCAAGGCGAGGGCCACGCAGCCCGCAGTCAGGGCGATCGCGAGGCCGCCGCCGATCCCGCCCCAGATGGCGGCCACGGTGGGCGAGCCAGACCCGATGCCGCGCCGGCAGATACAGTAGACGAGCACGGCGGGCAGGGCGATGTTGACCGTGTTGACGCCGAGCACGGTGATCCCGCCGAAGCCGAAGAACACGGCTTGCAGGAGCAGCGCGATAAAGAGGGCCGGGAAGGCAGCCCAGCCGAGCACCAGCCCGGCCAGGCCGTTCATGATCAGATGGACGCTGGAGGGCCCGATCGGCACATGCACGAGGGACGCCACGAAGAAGGTTGCGCTGAGCACACCCGCGGCGGGCATCTTCTCCGCCGGCAGGGATTTCAGCCCCAACGCGATGCCGCCGGCGGCGAGAACCGCGCCGCCGATCAAGACTTCGTTCGATAGAGCACCGTCGACGATGTGCATGGGTCCCTCCAGGTCTTGGGGTCGGTGTCGTGGGTCTGCCTACTTCACGTCGTAGGCACGGACCCACAGGACCGCGTCCTGCGAGAGTTCCTTACCCTCGTGCTCCTTGGTGTTGCCCGAGCCGAGCGCGGCGAAGCCCCAGAAGCCGGCTTTGGGAACGCCGAACGTGAAGTAGCCGTCGTCATCGCTGACGGCGACGAGCGCACCGCCGGGCATCGGCGAGGCGGTCGGGTCTTTCGGCTTGTCCTCCTCCATGGAGGGCTCGGCCGCCATGTACTCGACCTCGATCTCGACACCGGGCACGGGCTTGCCGTCGGCCATCACCCGGCCCGTGAAGGTCGATCCGGCCACGATGTTGGTCGGCTTGTTGAGCGGAATGATTTCCGTTGCAAGGCCTTGCGGCTCCATCCAGTCCGTGGGGACTTCGTTGAGGTTGAGATAGCTCTTGGCGATCTGCTGGATATAGATGTCCTCGCTCTCCTCGTAATAGGGGGCCGGGACGGCGACGAGCACATAGTCGCCCGAGCGCTTGATCGGAACGGATGCGTTGTAGGCGGTCGCGGCGTTCTCGGCGCCCTCGAACTTGATCTGTTTCAGCGTGTTCTTGAGGTCGATCTTCTTGCCGCGGTTGATGGCGTAGAATTCGAGGGGCTCGTCCATGTCCATCACGTGGCCGTTCTCGAAAGGATGCCAGAAGATCAGCTTGACCGGCACGTCACCGGCCTTGGTCAAATTGACCTCCGGCGTATAGACGAGTTGGAAATGGGCCGCCGCGGCGAGCGGCGCGAGAAGCGCGGCAACGCCAATGGCAGCGGATAGTCCGTTGCGAAGTTTCATAGGTCGTCTCTCCCAAGCAGCCCGTGCGGAACGCGCCGCATCGGGCATGAGGAAAGGACGATCGGGGAAGTGGCGGTGTCATGAGCGGGAACGGAAGATCGGCCACCGGACACCCGCTCAACCGCCAGACGCTCACCCCGGCGTCCGGTTGCGGTAAGACACCGGGCAAGAGCCGGCGTCGGATGTCAGCGGCAGGTCTCCTGGCTCACGGATCGTCGCATCGGCTATGCCTTCCCAGGGTCGAGTATCCCCAGTGGCTTGGTCTAGCCGTGCTCACCGTTCACAGTTGCGGGGGCAGCCACGGGATTGTCTCCTCGATCCGATCGAGGAAGAACGCACCGTGTTCCCTCTTAGTCCCGGCCGATGACGACCGGGAACCGTTGACGCTTAGAAAGGGCCGCATATTTGCGACCGTGTCAATAGCGAGGGAAGGAGGATGGAAGCTTTGCCGCGGCGACGGGAAATCTTCCCGTCGGAGCAACGGCCGGGCCTTTCAATGCCCTTCCGGCTTGCGCAGGAGATAGGTGTCCATGATCCAGCCCTTCTTGGCGCGGGCCTCCCGCCTGACACGTTCGATGTCGTCGAGCACGTCGCGCAGCCGTCCGGAAACAAGGATCTCGTCGTCGGTGCCAAGATAAGCGCCCCAGAAGATCTCCATATCACCATCAACGGTCTTGTAAGCGGCTTGTCCGTCGAGCATCACGATGACGCTGTCCGCATTGTCGGGGAAGCCTTCCTGGAGCTTGCGCCCGGTCGTGATCATGATGGGTTCGCCGATGCGGTTGATGGGAATCTTGTGTGCCGCGGCCAAGGCCTGGACACTGCTGATGCCGGGAATGACCTCGTAGTCGAGCTCGAAATCTCCGCGTGCGCGAAGCCTCTCCAAGATGCGCAGGATGCTGTCGTAGAGGCTCGGGTCGCCCCAGGCGAGAAAGGCGCCGCACTCTCCCTCTTGCAATTGATCCGCCAGCAATCGTCCGTAGACGTCTTCGACTGCATCGTGCCAATCGCTGACGCCCTTGCGGTAATTTGCGTTCGCACTGTCGCGAACGGGATTGTCGAAGCCGACAATCCTGTAGTCCGCGTTTATGGCAAATCGTGCGATGATCTCCCGTCTGAGGCGCGCGAGGTCGCTCTTCTCGGCGCCCTTGTCGGGGACAAAAAAGACGCGGACCTGATTGAGGGCATCGATGGCCTGCACGGTCATGTAGTCCGGGCTTCCCGCTCCAATGCCGATGACGAAAACGTTTCGCTTCATTCAGGTTCCTGGCCCCGACTTAGGTGCGCCTGCACGTGATTCGTTTCCGAGTGCCGTCAAGATCGCATCGAGACCATCGGTCAGTGCCGCGGGCCCGGGTTGGAGAATCAACGGCGATTTGATTTCGATGATGCGGTTGTTTCGCACGGCCGGGATAGCATGCCACCCCGCGCGCTGCTTGATCTTTTCGGGCACGACCTTCTTGCCGCACCATGAGGCGAGGATGACGTCCGGGGCCGCACCGATGACCTCTCGCGACGAGACGATTCGATCCTTGGCGGCCTTTTGCGCCCTGAGCGCCGGAAACACGTCGTCCCCGCCGGCGATCTCGATCAGCTCGGACACCCAGCCGATGCCGCTGATCATGGGGTCGTCCCATTCCTCGAAATATACCCGCGGCCTGCTAGCCGCCGGGGCCGCTTTCGCGACCTCGTCGAGACGGCGCTCATAGTGCAGGGCGAGCCGCTCCGCCTTGTCCGTGGCACCGGTCAGCGCGCCGACCATCCGGATCATCGCCAGGATTCCCGCAACGTCACGGTGATTGAAGGCGTGGACCGCGACGCCCGCCTTGATCAACGCCGCGGCGATCTCGGCTTGAAGATCCGAGAAGATCAGGACCAAGTCCGGGTCGAGCGCGAGGATTTTCGGGATATCCGCCGACGTGAAGGCCGAGACCCGCGGCTTTTCGCGGCGCACTTGCCGCGGCCGTACGGCGTAGCCCGAGACGCCGACGATCCGGTCCTCCTCGCCGAGGAGATAGAGCGTCTCGACCGTCTCCTCGGTCAGGCAAACGATTCGCTCCGGTGGATAGCGGCGCATGTCAGGCACGCGCGTCCGCGTCTTGCCGCCCCGTGAATGCATTGTCCGCAAATCTCCCAGTTCACGGCGGCTTGCACGTGTCCGCTGTTGGTCCCGAGCGGACATCCGGTCCGAAGGGTCCGCTTGTCCACGTCTGGGCCGACGCTGACATGGAAACCCGGCTCAAATCCAGGGGGGACCCCGTTGGGCGGGGTCGCCCTCTGCCGTCAATCTTCCTCATTGTCGTGGCTGATCTCTCGCCGATCGGACTAGGTTGCGGAAATTAAACGACGTTCTTCCGGGAACGGGGCATTGAGGAGACGTGACGACGGTGCCAAGCTCTAAGCCAATGTTGAAAAATGCTCGGATTCTTGCGGTTTTGGGCCTCGTCCTTGGACTGGCGGCCATCCCGGGGGTGACGGCCAGTCCGCTCGCCCATGCCCAAGACGCGCTGGCGCAGGATTCGCCGTCGGCCCTGGAGGCCGAAACGGGCGCGGCCGGTCCCGCCGTTCAGGCTTTCAAGCAAGCGCTCGACGAATGGCAGGGCGAAATCAACGCCACGGAGCAGGAAATCGCCAATCCGTCGACGACGGGCGAGGAGCTACGGGCCATCCCGGACCGGCTCGAAGACCTGCGCGAGGACATCGCCAAGAAGCGCACCGGGCTCAAGCCCAAGTTGAGCGACAGTCGCGAGCGGCTGGGAAAGCTCGGTCCTCCGCCCAAAGAGGGAGCGCCGCGGGAAAGCGACGAGATCGCCGCGCAGCGTAGGCGCCTCGAGAACGAGGTCGCCGACCTCGACGGCAAGCTTAAGCAGGCCGACGTCCTGTTCGTGCGCGCCGGTCAGCTGATCGACCAGGCAAACGCTGCCCGCCGCGGTCGTTTCACTGAGTCGCTGTTTCGACCGGTCCCCAATTTCTATTCCTCCGTTCTCCCGGCGGCCTTCGCCACCGTGCCGCAACAGGTCACCCGCATCCTCAAAGCGGCCGAAGACTGGGTTGCGTTGGCTTGGAGCAAAGGGGCCGTCGTCGTCATTCTCTTATTGTTTGTACCGCTCGCCGCGGCCCGTTTGACGAGCCGGTTCATCGGCCGGCTGACGTCCCGCGGGGCAATCCCGGAGACAGAGCAGGACCCCAGCATGCAGGCCCGCGGCGTCGCCGCCATCACCGGCTCGCTTTGGACCTGTCTGCCCGTATGGGCGGCACTCGCCGCCTTCTATCTCATTGCGAGCTCGGCGGGACTGGCCGTTCCCGGCATGGACGGCTTTCTGGCGCAGGCGCTGCTGGCAATCGCCTGGGCCGTGCTGCTTGCCTGTCTCGTTCGCGAGACGCTTGTCCCACGGGCGAGCAGCTGGAGGCTCGTTCCCGCGACCGACGCCGTCGCGCGGCGCGTGGCCTATTTGCTTTGGGCCCTCATCGCCGTCTGGCTACTGGACAGGCTGTTCGTATTGAAAGACCTGATCGTGTTCACACCCTATCAGGTCTCGATCCTAAGATCGGCAATGCTCGCCGGCCTGTGCGGGCTCCTCCTGATCGGAATCTTGTGGACCGTCCACGGCGGACCGATGATGCGCAAGGCCGCGCTCAGCGGCTGGCGGGGCTGGCTCTTCTCCATCGTGGCCGGGCTGACCGGCGTCATTCTCCTTGCGATGCTGCTCGGCTACGTGTCCCTGGCCCACTTCATCGGGAGCCACATCGTCTCGACCGCCGGCGTGCTGTGGATCATGTATCTGATGCATCTTGCCGCCGAGTCCATTTCGAGCGCCAGCGTAATCTCCGGCCAGACCATCGACGATAGCGTGGAAGAAGACGAGGACATGGGGGCGCCCTCGCTTCTGACAATGCGGATCATCGGCAGTCTGCTTCTCGACATCGCCATCCTCGCGGTCGGCATCACGATCCTCTTGCTGCTGTGGCGATTCGACTGGGTGGAAGTCAAGGGCTGGATCCAGGCAGCCTTTTTCGGCTTCGAGTTCGGTCCGTTGCGGATTTCGCTGCAGACCGTCCTCGTGGCGCTCGGCGTGTTTGTACTGGGCCTGGCCCTGACGCGGTTCGTGCAGCGCTGGTTGACGGGGCGCGTATTTGCCGGCCGGCGAACCGACTCGGGCGTGCACGAATCCGTTCGGATCGGCATTGGATATCTGGGATTCGTGTTGGCCGCTCTCGCGGGCATCTCTGTTCTCGGCTTCGACTTCTCCAATATCGCCATCGTCGCCGGCGCGCTGTCGGTGGGCATCGGCTTCGGCCTGCAGAGCATCTTCAACAACTTCGTGTCCGGCCTCATCCTCCTTGCCGAACGGCCGATCAAGATCGGCGACTACATCAAGGTCGGCGACCAGGAGGGAACGGTCAAGAAGATCAGCGTACGCTCGACGGAGATCGAAACGATTCACCGGCAGTCCGTCATTATCCCGAATGCAACCCTCATCACCGACCCGGTCAGCAACTGGATGCACCTCGACAAGAGTTGCCGGGTCGATCTTGCGGTGGGCGTCGACTACGGCACGGATATGGAGCTCCTGCGTTCGACGCTTCTCGGCGTGGCGAAAGCCCATCGCGGCGTTCTCAAGCATCCGCCGGCCGTCGTGCACTTTGCCGGTTTCGGCGACAGCTCGCTCGACTTCGAGCTGCGTGTCTTCCTCCGCGACGTGCGCCAGCGGATCACGACGAGCAGCGAGTTGCGCTTCGCGATCCTGGAAGCCTTGCGGAACGCCGGCATCACCATACCGTTCCCGCAGCGGGACGTGCATGTGGTTGGAGGTCCGCCAGTCGACGAGGCCTAGCCTATCGGCGAGGTGACCCCGGCAATGTGCCCGCTGTGTTGGCCGTGTTTGATCTGCGATAAGGTCTCGCACAACCGGGGTGGCTACGATAAATCTTGGTAAAGAGTTTGCCGAAAAGGACAGCATCCATGCCGCGCTCGGCCGTCTTGCTCGTTTTGATCGGTCTGCTTGCTGCGCTTCCGCTCAGGGCGTTCGGGGAGGACGCGCCGCCGGACGAAAACGGCGCGCCGCAGCCCGCGCCCAAAGCGCGACCGCCTGTCCTGGACTGGAATCTGCGCAATTTCGATCCGGACCAGCGGCAACGTATGCTGCGCTTTTCGACGTTTGCGAACGGGGACATCCCGGAAGAATATGTGAACGCCGAAAACACGGTGGGCTATACGGTCAGCGCTATCGCGCACGGCGGGCAGCTCTACGCCACGCATTGCAGCGAGTGTCACGGCGAACTGGGACTTGGCAACGGGGATCTTGCCTTTGCGCTCAAGCCCTCGCCCGCGATGCTGGCCTATCTGGTGGGCCAGCCCGTCGCCGTGGATCAATATCTCCTGTGGAGCATCGCCGAGGGCGGCAAGCGCTTCGGCACGGCCATGCCAGCGTTCAAAGATCGGCTCACGCGTAAACAGATCTTCGAGATCGTCGCCTATTTGCGTGCGGGCTTTCCCGACCTGGACGATTCGCCCGCACCACGCCGTGGTCCGGGCCCGCCGAGACGGATGCGCCGGACGAGCGGACTCACGACATCGACTGAGCGGCGCGATGACGCCCAACGCCGATTCACGGCCAGGTGCCGAGGCAATTTCGAAGGGGAAGTCTTGCTCGCTCTCTAGGCAGGGAACTTGCATCGCTCTGGCCCGGCGGGCCAGACGTGTCGCGTTTCCGACACGAGGCAGCCCTGCGCGGAAGACAAGACGGGAAAGGGAGGCCCATGCCGTTGGCCGAATCTCAAGACGGTGCGAGCGACTGGCGCTATTTCGCGACCTATAGCGGCGTCAAGCTGCCCTTGCGCCTCGTCACGCCCATCGAGGCGGCGGCGCTGACGAACCGGAACACGTTCATCCGGGCGCGGTTCGATCCTGCGGGACGGCTCCTGGAATGCGAGAAGGTCGTCTATGGCGAGGTCGAGTTGACCCATCGCTATGAGTATGACGCAAGCGGCGCCTTGAAGCAGGCGGAGGTCACCATGCTGGACGAGGAGACGCGGGTTCTGCGCTTCGACGATGAGACGCCGGCCAAGGCGGCAGCGGAGGACGCGCCATGA
Organism: Methyloceanibacter methanicus; assembly: GCF_001723285.1. Lineage (GTDB taxonomy): Bacteria > Pseudomonadota > Alphaproteobacteria > Rhizobiales > Methyloligellaceae > Methyloceanibacter > Methyloceanibacter methanicus. Next base: position 75,428 of record NZ_LPWG01000014.1, read on the forward strand.
CCGTGGGACAGCTCTTGAAGGCCCTGTCGGCGATGCCCGAAAACGCCGTGGTCTTGGTCGAGGAGGACAACGGTCTGGCGCGTGTGGGCGCGGTCGAGCGGCTTGCGGGCACCAATGGAATGCCCGACGAGGTCCTGCTCATCCCCGATATGAGCGAGTGAGCCCGGAGGAGAGTAAAGACGGATGACCAGGATGACCCATCAATGCCAGGCGGTCTCGGCGCAAGCCGCCGCCGATGCCGAGTCTGAACGAGAGACCCGCGAACGGGCTCCGGCGACACTGTTCGCGCGCATCGGCGGTGCGGACGGCGTCGCCCGGCTGGTCGAGACCTTCTACGGCCGCATGGATACGCTTCCCGAAGCGCGGACGATCCGGGACATGCATGCGCCCGACCTCTCGGCGACCAAGGAGGTGCTGCGGCGCTATCTCGGCGAATGGATGGGCGGTCCGAAGCTCTACTCCGCTGAGCGCGGCCACCCGCGGCTGCGCAGCCGTCACATCCGCTTTAGGATCGGCAAGGCGGAGCGCGACGCTTGGCTCACCTGTATGCGCCAGGCGCTGGACGAAACCGTCGCGGACGCGGCCTTGCGGGATGAACTGTATGAAGCGATGGCGAAACTCGCGAACTGGATGCGGAACGACCCGGGCAATCCGCACGATGTCCAGCATCATGGTGCGCAGCATCGCGGACGCTGAGGGGCCGGCATCATGACCGCGTTTGCACCACGTCCCGTCCTGTCGCCCGAAGCCCACTGGGCCTTGCTCGCGGACGACGCGCCGCACGGGGATCTGACGACCGAAAGCCTCGGCATCGGCGAAGCCGCAGGCAAGATCCGCTTCGCCGCGCGGCAGGACATGACCGTCGCCGGGCTCGAAGATGCCGCTGCGCTTCTGTCGCTTGCCGGGGTTGCAGTCAGTCCGACGACCCGTTCGGGCGATCGGGCCGCGCCGGGCACGGTGCTCCTGGAGGGGGAGGGGCCGGCGTCGGCGTTGCACCGCGCCTGGAAAGTCAGTCAGACCTTTCTCGAAATCTGGTCGGGCGTCGCGACGGGCGCGCAAGCCTTGACCGATGCGGCGAGGGCCGTCCGTCCGGATGCCATCGTCGCCTGCACCCGCAAGAATGTTCCCGGCACAAAAAGGATGGCCGCCGCAGCGGTCCATGCGGGCGGCGCCGTCATGCATCGCCTGGGACTGTCCGAGACATTGCTCGTGTTTCCCGAGCACCGTGCCTTCCTTCCGGATGAGGATCTGGCCTTGCTGGCGAAGAGGCTGAAAGTCGCCGCGCCGGAGAAGAAATGCGTGATCGAGGTCCTGTCGGTCGATGAGGGAATCGCCGCCGCGCGCGCCGGGTTCGATGTGATCCAGACGGAGAAGTTCCGGCCCGGAGACGTGGGCGAGCTCGCCCGGTGCCTCGATACCGTTGCGCCGCGCCCGATTCTTGCAGCGGCCGGCGGCATCACGCCTGAGAATGCGGGAGATTATGTGCATGCCGGCGCGGACGTGCTGGTCAGTTCCTGGCCCTATACGGCGCGCCCGGCGGACATTGCCGTGGCGATCGAGCCTTCAGGGTCCTGACTGTCCTGCAATAACCGACATGCATGCGGCGAATTGCTGCACCTGCGAAAAGATGTGCGCAAACAATAGGCGATCGGCGCTGCGTCTTAACCCTGGTTCTGTGATCCAGATCAGAAACCGCAGAGCAATGTGACCGAATGTGCGGGGTCCTTGCCACAAAGACCCATGTCAGGCAGCAGAGCGACCAAATCTATAGCACCACCGGCCAGAACCTTAGGCACGACAACAGGGCAGGTCTGGCCCAAGATAAGAGCAATTCCAAAACACATGAGAGACGGGGATTGAGAGCGCAGGACCCCGAGACGGCAAAATGCACGCCCCCGTCGGAGTCGAGAAATCGCCATGACGCACCACCCGGTTCGCATTGAATCCCATAGGGCTTCGATGAGTGAAATCGCACTCATCGGAATCTACGAAATCTCCAAGATTCTCAACAAACCCAACCGGCTTGAGACGACGCTTTCCAATGTCGTCAGCCTGCTGTCGTCGTTCATGCAGATGCGCCATGGCGTGATCTCGCTGTTGTCCGACGACGATATTCCGGACATCACGGTCGGCGCCGGTTGGAACGAAGGGTCCGATGAACGCTATCGCGCGCGCCTGCCGGAACGGGCGATCGGGCAGATCGTGACCACGTCCATTCCGCTCGTGGTCGAGAACATCGCCAGCAACCCGCTCTTCATCCGCCGCGACATTGAACTTCTGGGGGGTGGTGACGGAACCAAGGTGTCGTTCATCGGGGTGCCCATTCGCGTCGATACGCGCGTGGTCGGAACACTGACGATCGATCGCCCTTGGGACTCCTCGCGGTCCATCCGTCTGGACGCCGATGTGCGTTTCCTCACGATGGTTGCCAATCTTATCGGCCAGACGGTCCAGCTTCAGCGCGTGATCTTCCGCGATCGCGAACGCCTCATTGCCGAGAGCCACCGGCTGCAGAAAGAGCTCATGGAGCTCAAGCCGACGAAGAGCAGGTCCACGAAAAAGAAGATGCCGATCGAGGGCATTGTCGGCGACAGCGCCGTAATCCGTTCCCTGCTGGATAAGGTGTCGATCGTCGCCAAGTCGCATTCGACCGTGCTGTTGCGCGGCGAATCGGGAACCGGCAAGGAGCTCATCGCCAAGGCAATCCATGAGCTGTCGCCGCGTTCCAAGGGACCCTTCGTCAAGATGAACTGTGCCGCGCTTCCCGAATCCGTTCTGGAGTCGGAACTGTTCGGCCATGAGAAGGGCGCCTTCACCGGTGCCGTCAATGCCCGCAAAGGCCGTTTCGAACTGGCCGACGGGGGAACCTTGTTTCTGGACGAGATTGGCGAGATCTCGCCGGCGTTCCAGGCCAAACTCCTCCGCGTGCTGCAGGAACAGGAGTTCGAACGCGTCGGTGGAAATCAGACGCTTAAGGTCAATGTGCGGGTCATCGCGGCCACGAACAAGAATCTGGAAGAGGCGGTCGTTCGCAAGGAGTTCCGCGCCGACCTCTATTACCGCATCAGCGTCGTACCCTTGATGCTTCCGCCCTTGCGCCAGCGCAAGACCGACATCCCACTTCTCGCAGAAGAGTTTCTGGCGCGATTCAACAAGGAGAACGAGCGCGAACTGTCATTCGGAAGCGGGGCGCTGGACGTCCTCACAGCCTGCTATTTTCCGGGCAATGTGCGCGAACTCGAAAATTGCGTTCGCAGAACCGCGACGCTGACTCAAGCCCCCGTGATCTCCGCGGACGACTTCGCCTGCCGCCACAACGAATGTCTGTCGGCAACGCTTTGGGCAACCTCCGACGACGATTCCGTCCGCGCCAGGCCGGAGATTCCTTTGCCGGTCGTATCAGCGGCCGTGTCTCCTGCGCGTCCCGCGCCCGTGGAGCCGGGCCCCGACTGTCGCGACGTTGTCGCAGAGAGCGGTGCAGGCGTCCTCGCGGCCACCGAGGGTTTCGGGTCCGAGGAGCCCATGTCCGAGCGCGAACGCTACGTCGATGCGATGGAACGTTCGGGATGGGTTCAAGCCAAGCGCCCGTTTGCTCGGACTTACGCCGCGCCAGGTGGGATACGCCCTGAAGAAGTACGGCATCGAGATCAAGCGCTTCTGACAAGGCCTGTCGGGGTTCCGACATTGTTTGGGGTCTGACAGGCGCAGCGTGCGCGGGCGTTTTTGAAAATCATTATAATTCAAAAGATTGGCGACTGGCATGGGGCTTGAAAGAAGCTCGATGTCCGGCTCGTGCGTGAGCCCTGTATTGCGACTGTCGTGCCGTCCCGCGTGCTCACGGCCGTTCGCTCATCGCGGGCCGGACTCGTTCTTCGGCCGGTGCTTCGACGGTTGGCGTCGCAAGACCGAGCTGTAACCGAAGGAAGGAACCAGGAGCCATGGCCTACAAGATTGTCGCCTCTCAATGCACGGTTTGCAGTGCTTGCGAGTTCGAGTGCCCGAATGCCGCGATCTCGTTGAAGAATGACATGTATGTCATCGACCCCAATCTGTGTACGGAGTGCGAAGGCCAGTACGACACGCCGCAATGCGCCGCGGTATGCCCTGTCGAAGATACCTGCGTGCCAGCCTAAGGCCTCGACAAGGTGGTCTCCGGCAGCAGCAATATGGCGGAATCCGATCCGGTCGACTGGGAAGGCCGGCCGGTCTCTTGCCGCGACTGCCCGCACGAATTGATCCGTGCGGAAGAACGTTGCGATCTCGGGCGCATCTGTGTTCGCGACCGGCGCGCCCGCCGCATCGACCGCTTTTTTGCCGCGAACCCGCAAGAGGCCGACAAGTACCTGGATCACCCGTATTTCGAGGCGCGCGTTCTGGCCGCGAAATACGCAAGCATTTTCTTGCTGCCGCGCCTGTTGCATGACCCCGAACCCGATGTGCGGGCCATGGTCGCGCACAGGCTGCCGGTCAACCGCGTGCAGCAGCTGCGGAACGATCCGGATCGAAAGGTGCGGATGGTCGTGACGCAACGGGTCGAAGGCGAAGCCTCGTCTCGATGTTCCAGGACCCTGACTACTGGATCCGGGTTGTCGCGGCGCGGCGCGTGACGCCCGATGTTCTTCCCATCGCCATGAACGATGCCGACCCCCAAGTGCGCCGCGAAGTGGCGCGCCGCATCAAACCGGAGTTCCTTCCGGGCATGATGCACGATCCCGACACGCTGGTGCGCGTGACCGTGGCCGAAAGGTTGGAGCCGCAGCAACTGACGCCGCTGGTGGCGGACGAAGATTTGCGCGTGCGTTTCGTCGTGGCCGAGCGCGGTATGGCGGAAGCGTTGTCAAAACTCATCGACGATCCCGATCCCGAAGTGCGCCGCGTCGCGCGGCAACGATACGAGCAGGAATAAGCGGAGGTCATCATGGCGGCAGTCCAAGAAACCGTCGAACAAGTGCGTCAGATCGACGTCGATCAGTACAAATACGGTTTCGTCACCAATATCGAATCCGAAAAGGCTCCCAAGGGCCTGTCCGAAGATATCATCCGGTTCATCTCCGCGAAGAAGAACGAGCCGGAATGGATGCTCGATTGGCGTCTCGAGGCGTATCGGCGTTGGAAGACGATGCAGGAGCCGTCTTGGGCGCGGGTAGACTATCCGCCCATCGATTTTCAGGATCTCTATTACTATTCGGAACCCAAGAAGAAGCCGGCGCTGAAATCGCTGGACGAGGTCGATCCCGAGATCCTCGCGACCTACGAGAAGCTCGGCATTCCCCTGAAAGAGCAGAAGATGCTCGCCGGCGTCGTGAGCGACGAAGGGGAGGACGCAGGCGGGGACGAGGCCGCGTCCGGCCAGCCCAGAGCCAGGGTCGCCGTCGATGCCGTGTTCGACAGCGTTTCGGTCGCGACCACGTTCAAGGAAGAGCTGGCCAAGGCGGGCGTCATTTTCTGCCCCATCTCCGAAGCGCTGCGAGAGCATCCGGACTTGGTGCGGAAATATCTCGGAACGGTCGTCCCCACGACGGACAACTTCTACGCGACGCTGAACTCGGCGGTCTTTTCCGACGGGTCCTTCGTGTACGTGCCCGAAGGCGTGCGCTGCCCCATGGAGCTGTCCACCTATTTCCGCATCAACGAGGCCCAGACCGGACAGTTCGAGCGGACCCTGATCATCGCCGACAAGGGCTCGTATGTGAGCTACCTCGAGGGCTGCACGGCGCCCATGCGCGACGAGAACCAGCTTCATGCGGCGGTTGTGGAACTGGTCGCGCTCGACGATGCGGAAATCAAATATTCGACGGTCCAGAACTGGTATCCGGGCGATGCGGACGGCAAGGGCGGCATCTACAACTTCGTGACGAAGCGTGGCGATTGCCGTGGCAGGAATTCGAAGATCTCGTGGACGCAGGTCGAAACCGGTTCCGCGATTACCTGGAAGTATCCCTCTTGCGTTCTGCGCGGGGAGAATAGCCGGGGCGAGTTCTACTCGATCGCGATCTCGAACGGCCGTCAGCAAGTCGATAGCGGTACCAAGATGATCCATCTCGGCAAGAACACGTCGAGCCGGATCATCTCCAAGGGAATTTCCGCGGGCCGCTCCCAGAACACGTATCGCGGCCTCGTCTCGGCGCATCGCAAGGCGTCGGCCGCGCGGAACTTCACCTGTTGCGATTCCCTGCTGATCGGCAATGAGTGCGGGGCGCACACGGTTCCGTACATTGAAGCGAAGAATGCGTCGGCGACATTCGAGCACGAGGCGACCACCTCGAAGATCTCCGACGACCAGCTGTTCTATTGCTTGCAACGCGGCCTCTCCGAGGAGGAGGCGGTGGCGTTGATCGTCAATGGCTTCGTGCGCGACGTGCTCCAGCAACTGCCGATGGAGTTCGCGGTCGAGGCCCAGAAGCTGATTTCAATCAGCCTTGAAGGGAGTGTCGGCTAGGGGCGTCCCGCGCCGCGATGGATGGCTGAGATGGAACTTACGGTGAAGGAAGGACGTGCACGATGACACCCCTTTTGGAAGTCAAGAATCTCCACGCGGAGATCGACGGCAAGAAGATCTTGAACGGTCTCGATCTCGTCGTGAACAAGGGCGAGGTCCACGCCATCATGGGACCGAACGGCGCCGGCAAGTCGACGCTTTCCTACGTACTCGCCGGCCGCGACGGCTACGAGGTGACGGAAGGCGACGTTCTCCTCAACGGCGAGAGCATGCTGGAAATGGAACCGTCGGAGCGAGCCTGCAAAGGCGTGTTCCTTGCGTTCCAATATCCCATGGAGATTCCCGGCGTCGCGACGATGACCTTCCTGCGGGCGGCGCTCAATGCGCAGCGCAAGACGCGCGGCGAGCCGGAACTGTCCTCGCCGGACGCGATCCGCAAGGTGAAGGACGTCGCCGGCCAGCTGGGGATCAACATGGACATGCTGAAGCGCCCCGTGAACGTGGGTTTCTCCGGCGGTGAAAAGAAGCGCGCCGAAACCATGCAGATGGCCTTGCTGGAGCCAAAGCTATGTCTCCTGGACGAAACCGATTCGGGGTTGGACATCGATGCGCTCAAGGTCGTCTCCGAAGGCGTCAATCGTCTGCGTTCTCCGGAGCGCGGCTTCGTCGTCATCACCCACTACCAGCGCCTGCTCGATCACATCGTGCCGGACATCGTGCATGTGATGTCGGCCGGCAAAATCGTGCGGACGGGCGGAAAAGAGCTCGCGCACGAACTCGAAGCCTCGGGCTATGCCCAGTACCAGCAGGAGGCCGCGTAGTCCGATGGGCGAGAACGTCACCGCGAACAGGACCCCGGCAGAGATCGGCCTCGCCGAGGCGTTTGCCCAACTTGACGGGAAGCTGCCGGGAAACAGCGACGTGAAGGCCAAGCGCGAAGAGGCGTTCGCCCGCTTCGGCAGCGTGGGGCTGCCGCATCGCCGGGTCGAGGCGTGGCACTATACCGATCTGAAATCGCTGCAGCGCGAGGCGCTTCCTCTTGCCGCCCCGCCGTCCGCCGAAGCCAAGACCGCGGCGTGGAACGCGCAAACCTTGTTTGCTGGCCTCGGCGCCCGCCGTCTCGTCATTATCGATGGGACCGTCGTACCGGCGCTGTCGGACATGGACGGGCTGGAACCCGGACTGACCGTCTCGACGATGGCTGCGGCGCTGTCCGAAGGCGATCCGTTCGTCGCCTCTCATCTCGGCACCGGTCGCCCCGTCGATGACCCGGCTGTTGAACTCAATACGGCCTTCATGGGGGACGGCGTCGTCATCCGCGTTGCCGAAGGAGCCGTTATTGAACGGCCGATCCATCTCGTGTTCGTGGCCACGGGAGACGTCCCGGCCTCGACCTTCGTCCGCTCGCTGGTTGTGGTCGGGAACGGTGCGAAGCTGACGCTGGCCGAGAGCCACCAGGCCTTGGGCGCGGCGGCCTATCAGCCGAATATCGGCCTCGAACTCGTGGTCGGGGACGACGCGCAAGTGGACTACGTGAAGTGCTTGCGGGAGAGCACGGCCTCGCAGCACCTGGCGAGCTTCATGACCGCGCTCGGTGCGCGTGCGGTCTTCAACCATTTCTCGCTGACCACGGGCGGTGCTGTCGTCCGCAATCAGCTGTTCTTGAAGCTGAATGGCGAAGGCGCGTGCGTCGACATTCGCGGCGCCAATCTTTTGCGCGGCAATCAGCATGCCGACACCACGCTCGTCGCCGATCATCTGGCGCCGGGTTGCCAGGCCCGCGAGGTGTTCAAGTCCGTTCTCGCGGACGAGAGCAGGGGCATCTTTCAGGGCAAGATTTCCGTTGCCCCCGACGCGCAGAAGACCGACGCCAAGATGATGGCCCAAGCGCTGCTCTTGTCGGAGACCGCGGAGTTCGACTCGAAGCCCGAGCTCGAGATCTTCGCAGACGACGTGCAGTGCGGTCACGGCACGACCGCCGGCGCGCTCGACGAGGATCTGCGCTTCTATCTCATGGCCCGGGGGATTCCCGCGGACGAGGCCGAGTCGCTGCTGATCCAGGCGTTCGTCGGCGAGACCCTCGAAAATATCGCCCACGAGAGCTTGAAGTCGGTCTTGATGAGCGCCGTGGCCGATTGGCTGCAAGCGGGAGGCGCAAGCCATGCATGAGGCAGTGAAGAACGGCGCCTATGACGTCGCGCGGGTGCGCAAGGACTTTCCGATTCTCGACCTCGAAATCGAAGGAAAGCCGCTGATCTATTTCGATAACGCGGCCTCCGCGCAGAAGCCGACCGCGGTCCTCGACCGGGTGCAGACCGCCTACACGTCCGAATACGCCAACGTCCATCGCGGCCTGCATCATCTGTCCAATGTCGCGACCGAGGCCTACGAGGGCGCGCGGACCCGTGTGGCGCAATTCCTCAACGCGGAGCGAAACGAGGAAATCGTCTTCACCCGCAACGCGACCGAAGCGATCAATCTCGTTGCTTCGACCTTTGGCCGCGACTGCATCATGCCTGGCGATGAAATTGTGCTCTCGATCATGGAGCACCACGCCAATATCGTACCGTGGCACTTCCTGCGCGAGCATTACGGCGCGGTCCTCAAATGGGCGCCGGTGGACGACGAAGGCAATTTCCTGATCGACGAGTTCGAGAAGCTTCTCACCGATCGCACCAAGATGGTCGCGATCACGCAGATGTCGAACGTCTTGGGAACGGTCGTTCCGGTCAAGGAGGTGACGCGTATCGCGCACGCGCGGGGCATTCCCGTTCTCGTCGACGGCGCGCAAGGCTCCGTCCATCTCGATGTGGACGTGCAGGACATCGACTGCGACTTCTATGTCATCACGGGACACAAGCTCTACGGTCCGACGGGAATCGGGGCGCTCTACGGGAAGTACGAGCACCTCGCCGCGATGGCCCCCTTCAACGGGGCGGGCGAGATGATCCGCGAAGTGTTCCAGGAGACGGTGACTTACGGAGAGCCGCCCCACAAATTCGAAGCCGGAACGCCGCCGATCGTGCAGGCCATCGGTCTTCACGCGGCTCTCGACTATATCGACTCGATCGGCAAGTCGCGTATCCGCGCCCATGAAGCCGAGCTGCTTCGCTACGCGCAAGACCGCCTCCGCGAGATAAACTCCTTGCGCATCATCGGCAACGCCGAGGACAAGGGCGCCATCATCTCCTTCGAAATGAAGGAGGGCCATCCGCACGACTATGCAACCCTGATCAACAAGTCCGGGGTCGCCGTACGCGCGGGCACCCACTGTGCCATGCCGCTCCTCGAACGCTTCGGCGTCGCGGCCACCTGCCGGGCCTCCTTCGGCCTCTACAACACGAGGCCGAAGTGGATGCCTTCGTGACCGCGCTCGGCCGCGTCCAGGCGCTGTTCGCCTAGCGACGTCTAATCAACGATCAGCCGCCGCCAACGCGTTGTGACGCCTATGACAATGTCGTCTTTCGCACAGCACGGTTTCGAACGGCGCTTGGCGATGTCGGCATCGCGACAGCGGGCGTTTTCGAAAAACTTGATCTCGATCAAGGGTCTAAGGGGTGACCGAGGGCTGGCACGCGAGTTGCGTAGACTCTTTCTAGACGTGCGCGGCGCGCCGTGTGGGGCACGAGGCCCTAGGTCACCCGGATCAGCGAGGACCCGAACATGGAAGGATTGATCGAGCAGCCCGAGGCCGAAACGGCGGAAGCCACGACGGCCATGGACGACATCATGCAGAAGATGGCCGAGCACAAAGGGTGCGGCACAAGCGGCGGAAGCGGCAAGGCAAGCTGCGGGAGCGGGGCCGGCGAAACCGATCTGCCCCCGGAAATCTGGGAGAAGGTCAAGAACCATCCCTGTTACAGCGAAGAGGCCCACCATCACTACGCGCGCATGCATGTGGCGGTCGCCCCTGCCTGTAACATTCAATGCAATTACTGCAATCGCAAATACGATTGTGCGAACGAGTCACGCCCGGGCGTGGTCAGCGAACGCCTGACGCCGGAGCAGGCGACCAAGAAGGTCCTGGCCGTGGCCTCCACGATTCCGCAGATGACGGTGCTCGGCATCGCCGGTCCTGGAGATGCCCTGGCGAACCCCGCTAAGACCTTCAAGACCTTCGAGATGATCATGGAGACCGCTCCGGACATCAAGCTGTGTCTGTCGACGAACGGTTTGGCGCTGCCGGACTATGTCGACGAAATCGCGAAGTACAACGTCGACCACGTCACGATCACCATCAACATGGTCGACCCCGAGGTCGGCGCAAAGATCTATCCGTGGATCTTCTGGGAGCACAAGCGCGTCACCGGTGTCGAAGCTTCGAGGATCCTGAGCGAGCGTCAGCTCAAGGGGCTCGAGATGCTCTCGGAGCGGGGCATTCTCTGCAAGGTCAACTCGGTGATGATCCCGGGCATCAACGACGAGCATCTCGTCGAGGTGAACAAGGCCGTGAAATCCCGCGGCGCGTTCCTGCACAACATCATGCCGCTGATCTCCGCACCCGAGCATGGCACCGTTTTCGGCCTCAACGGCCAGCGCGGGCCCTCGGCCCAGGAGCTGAAGGCGCTTCAGGACGCCTGCGAAGGCGAGATGAACATGATGCGGCACTGCCGTCAGTGCCGGGCCGACGCCGTGGGCCTTCTGGGCGAGGACCGCAGCGCTGAGTTCACCACCGAGAAGATCATGGAGATGGACGTCCAGTACGACCTCTCCTCGCGTCAGGCCTATCAGGCCAAGGTGGAAGAAGAGCGGCAGGCCACAGTCTCCGCGAAGAAGGAAGAGCTCGAGTCGCTCGCCGGTGAGTTCACCGATATCAAGATCCTCGTCGCCGTCGCCACCAAGGGCGGGGGCCGCATCAACGAGCACTTCGGCCACGCCAAGGAGTTCCAGGTCTACGAGCTCTCGACGGAAGGGGCCAAATTCGTCGGCCACCGCCGCGTCGATCTCTACTGCCAGGGCGGCTACGGCGAGGAAGACGCGCTCGAGACTGTCATCCGCGCGATCCAGGATTGCACGGCTGTGTTCGTATCGAAGATCGGCGGTTGTCCCAAGAACGATCTCATCAAGGCGGGCATCGACCCGGTCGACCAATACGCGCTCGAGTTCATCGAGAAGTCGGCCATCGCCTACTTCAAGGACTACCTCGCGAAGGTGAAGAGCGGCGAGATCGAGCATAGCGAACGTGCCGACGCCACCATTCGGCAAGGAGCTTACATCGCCGCATGACCACGGGACGATGAGGCGCGGGGCGGCGCAGGTTGTACGGAGCCGGCCGCCCCGCATTTTCCCGACGGCCGGATCGGCGTCCAACCGAGAAGAGGAAGCCAAGAACAATGTCATACAAGATTGTCGCTTCGCAGTGCACAGGCTGCTCCGCCTGCGAGCCGGAATGCCCGAACGTCGCCATCACGGAGAAGAACGGCACGTTCATCATCGACCCCGAGAAATGCACGGAATGCATCGGCTATTTCGACACGCCCCAATGCGTCGCGGTCTGTCCCGTCGATGACACCTGCGTCATCGACAATGCGGTCCCGCGCTATCAGGCGGCGTAAGGAGGAAAACCATGAGCTTTACCGTTACGCCCGCCGCCGAGAAATTTATCCGACGGCTGCTGATGTTCGACGGCGGCCCCGGTAGTGCGCTGCGCCTTGCCGTGAGTCCGGGCGGGTGCTCCGGCCTTGCGGCCGAGTTCGACGTGGAGACCACTCCCCGCGAAGGCGACAAGCTCGTCGAGGTCGGCGGTCTCCGCTTCTTTCTGCCGGCGGAGAGCCGGCTGCTTCTGGAAGGCGTGACCATCGACTTCTCCGAAACGCCGACCGAGAGCGGCTTCGTCTTCCACGACCCCAAGGCCTCCTCCTGCGGCTGTTCGACCGAAGAGCCGGCCGAGAGCGTGGCGGGAGAGTAGGCAGGGCATGGATATGGCGGCGGTTCAGACCGGAGAGATCGCGGACTTCGCCTTGGACGTGACGGCGGCCGAGGCCGTGCTGGGCGGAGGCCTGCCCGCCAAGGCGGAGCAGCATTTGAACCTGGCCGGTCTTGCCTATCAGGACGATGCGCTGGCCGAGCAACATTTGCGCGAGGCGCAAAGCCTGGCACCGGAGCATGTGGCGGTCCTGATCGGGCTCTACCGCTTCTACTTCTACAAGGGCCGATTGGCCGATGCGCTGGGTGTCGCGGAAATCTGTCTCGACAAGGCGGCCCGGGCCAACGACCTCCCGCTCGATTGGCGGCGGGTGCGTCCCGGAGACGCAGACTTTTCGAGCTTCGAGGCGATCCTGCCGCGCTTCTACCTCTTCACGCTCAAGGGTTGCGCCTATTTGCATATGCGCCTTGGCGATACGGCCATGGGGCGCGAGATCGTCGCGAAGCTGCTTGAGCTCGATCCGAGCGACAAGCTCGGCGCTCATGTCCTGTTGGGGGTGCTAGACCGGATGGACCAGGGCGATGACGACTGACATCAAAGAGACCCTGGACTGGCAGGGCAACGAGATCGATTGTGAGGCATGCGCATATGAGGGGCTGCGCGGCGAGGACAAGTGCAAGCCTGGGAAGGCGTGCGTCGAAGACCGCTATGCCCGCCGTATCGATCGCTTCTTCGAGACAAATCCTTCGCTGGCGGACGGCTTTCTCGCGCACCCATACTTCGAGCTGCGCGCGGTCGCGGCCAAGTACGCGACGGTCTTCAGGCTCCCGCCCTTGCTGAAGGATCCGGAAGAGACCGTCCGCTGGACCGCGGTGAAGCGGCTGCCCTACCGGTACCTTCTCGAGCTCAGAACCGATCCGCATCGTGAGGTGCGCATTCGCATCGCGTTGACGCTGAAGGGGGATGATCTCCCGTCCATGATGTACGACCCGGACTACTACGTTCGCACGGTCGTCGCCCGCCGGATCGATCCGAAATTTCTGCCGTCGATGATTCACGATACGGAAGCGGCGGTGCGCCGCGTCGTCGTCAGCCGCGTCGACGAGCGCTGGCTGATGCAGATGGCCAACGACGCGGAGCCAAGTGTTCGCCTCGAAGCCGCGCGGAGATTGACGCCCCATCAGCTTGTTCTCCTGCGCCGCGATCCGGACTGGCGCGTGCGCTTCCACGTCGCGAGCAATATCGAGGGCGAGCCGCTCGCGGCGATGAAGGACGATAGCGATCCCGTCGTCCGGCAACTCGTCTATGCGCGGCTCGCGCGTCCGAACGCCGGCGCCGTGACCGAGGACGAGGCCGCGGAAATCCTGGAGCACGAAATTCTGGAGAGCGAAATTCTGGAGGGCACGTCATGACGAATATCAGCCGTGACAGCAGCGTCGTCGAGATCAACGATCCGCCGGCCTTCGCCTATGGCGAACGCGTTTTCTCCAAACGGACGATCCGCAACGACGGGACGTTTCCCGGAAAAGACATCGGCGAGGTTTTGGCGAAGAAGGGCGAGGAGGGATACGTCACCTCCATCGGCACCTTCCTGCAGCAGTTCTACATTTACGGCGTGGAGTTCGTGGAGACGGGCTACCGGGTCGGCATGAAGAGAAAAGAACTCGAGTCCGTCGACAATCCGCCCGAGCCGCCGAAGCCCAAGAAGCCGAAAACGGAAGGTGCAGCATGAGCGACGAGACCGAACAGACGGAACCGGCCGCAACGGAAGCGCGCGCCCCGATCATCGAGCCGCGGCTCCCGAAATTCGATTGGGGCCAACGCGTCCAGGCGATCGCCGACCTCGTCAACGACGGCAGCTACCCGGACAAGGCGCCCAACGCGCTGCTTGTCCGCGCGGGCGAGAAGGGCGAGGTCGTCCAGGTGGGCCGCCACGAGGAATCGAACACACCCGTTTATCTCGTCGAGTTTTCGCCCGACCGCGTGGTCGGCTGCCTCGAAGAGGAGATCATGCTGCTCGAGGCATGAGGCAACCTAGTCAACCAAACCAGGAGAGACAGCCCGTGAAAGTCATGATCCGGAGAAACTACGAAGGCGAACTATCGGCTTACGTCGCCAAGAAAGATCTTGAAGAGCCGATCGTCGCCATGGAGAAGCCCGACATGTGGGGCGGCAAGGTGACGCTGGCCAATGGCTGGGAGCTTCAGCTGCCCGCTATGGAACCGGACACGACGTTGCCGATCACGGTCGACGCACGGCGGCTCAGTCAATAGCCATGGCGCTCGCTCCCGACGACATCACGGCAATCGAGGGCCTGCTCGGCGGCGCCGAGGGCGAGCCGGGCGCGGTCGAAGCCGTGCGCGCGCAATTTCCCAGTCTGTCGATGACGCGTTGCGATCAGTCCGATGTCGATGCGGAGGATCCCTTCCGGGAGTATCCGGCATTCAACCTCTATCTCGTGGATGGCAGCGATCATTGCTGGCATTTGACGGGCGACCCGTCGGTGGCCACAGGCATCGTCATCGCGAAGAAGCGGGTGGGGCCATGAAGACAACCGCGATTCCCCTGTCCGATCCCGACATCACCACCGCCGAACTCGAGGCGCTCAACGCCGTCTTGTCGTCGCCGCGCCTGTCGGCGGGACCGGCGGTCGAGGCGTTCGAGGCCGCCTTCGCAGACTATACGGGCCGGAAATACGCTGTGGCGACGTCGAGCGGACGGCTCGCGATGCTGCTCGCGCTCTACGCGCATGGCGTGGGCCCCGGCCAGGAGGTGATCGCCTCGCCCTTTTCCTGGCGCGAAACGGCGGCCGCGATCGCGCATACAGGCGCCAACACGCTCTTTGTCGACATCGATTACTGGTCGGGCACCATCGTGCCGGACAAGGTTTCCAAGGCGGTCAACGCGAGCACCTATGCCATCGTCGCCGCCAATACCAACGGCCACCCGGCGGCGTGGTCGGAGTTGCGGGAGATCGCCCAAGAATACGGGTTGGTTCTCATCGAGGATTCCACGGAGGCCATCGGCTCCGTCTACAAGGGCAAGAAGGTCGGCAGCTTCGGCGATTGCGCGGTGTTCGATTTCTCCCAGCCCGGCCCGCTCGTTTGCGGCGAGGGCGGCATGGTCGTGACCGACGACCCCGACATTGCTGCCGCGCTCCGCCGCTATCGTTCCCATGCCCCCGATGAGCGGAGTTCCGTCGTGATCGGCGGCACGCCGGCCTTCGGCGCCACGATGAGCGATCTCAGCGCGGCGCTCGGTCTGGCCCAACTCAACCGCATCGAGGAGATCCTCGAACGGCGCAAGCGGATCGAGCATTGGTATGCGAAGTCGGTGCAGTCCTTCGAGGGAATCAAGCCGCCTTATATCGGACCCGATGTCGACGAAGTGCACTGGTTCCTGTTCCTGGTCCATCTCGGCACGCGCTTCACGCGTTCGAGTTGCGAGGCCATTGTCGAGGACCTGCGGACCGAGAATGTCGAAGCGGCTATCTACAGCAGCCCGATGCATCTGCAGCGCTACTATCTCGACAAGGGCTACCGCAAAGGCGATTTCTTCGTGACCGAGAAGGTCGCCGACCGCGCCGTGGCCCTGCCGTTTCATATCCACCTAACCGAAGAGCAGATCTCCTTCCTCGTTTCCACGATGAAGGACGCGTCCATCAATGTGGGCGCGGGAGCTGCCATTTATCTGTGAGAAGAGGACTGGGCAATGCCAACACTAACGATCATGCCGTCAGGCAAAACGATTGAGGCCAACGAAGGGGCGAGCGTGCTCGAAACCTTGCTCGGGGCCGGGGAGCCGATCGGCCACAAATGCGACGGCAAGGCCGAATGCGGCTCGTGCCACATCTTCGTGCAGGAGGGCCGGAAGGGTATCTCCCGGATGACCCCTGAAGAGAATGCCAAGCTCGATACGATTGTCGGTGTCGGCTCCAAGTCGCGTCTGGCTTGCCAGATCCGGCTCGGTTCGGAGCCGGTGACGGTCGAACTGCTTGGTGAGTTTTCGGGACTGTAGAAGCAAAGGAGCACAGAGCTATGGCTGACGAAGAGACAGCGGCCAAGGAAGAGACGGCGGCCGAAGAAGACGCCAAGGCCACAGAGGAAGCAGCGGCTCCGGAGCCGTCCGTAACCATGATCCATGTGCGGTTCTCGGCCGACGGTAGCGTCACCGAGATCGGCGAGCGGCCAACGAGCGTGACGCCGCAGGACTGGTTCAACCGTTTGAGCGACAAGGCGGGCACCCGGTACCAGGCGCTCTCTGGCGGACGGGGCATTTTCCGCCTGCCGCCCGAGGACGTCGAAGCGCTCAAGACCATGACCGCGAACTAGAAAGGCGGACGCTATGTCGGCTGAACTGATCGATGAAATCCGCGCGCCTTCGGCGAGGGCCTCGCGATCCCGTATCTTGGGCCGGGCGTTCTGGCGCTTGCGGGCGAGGCGTGCACTGTCCCTGCGTCTCCCGATGCGCTGGTCGCCCGGCTGACGGAGAAGGCCAGCGTGCCGCACAAGATTCGCAACAACCTCACCGCGGCGGCGCAATTCATCGAGAATTTCAAGCATCGCAACACGGTGAAGGCCGCGATGACCGAGGCCTTCACCAACGCCATGCAGCCGACAGCCTTTCACCGTTATCTGGCGCAGATGCCGAAGCTCCCGCTGATGGTGCATGCTTGGTACGACGATCTTCCCGGCAAGGCGCTGGCGGCCCGGACGGAATCCTGGGGCATCGCGCAGGGCATCAGCCAGAGCGAGCATTTCGGCAACTGGGTTCACTACTTCGAATCCGATGCGACGCTGTTGCCAAATCCCCCGGAAAGCAGGTTCAGCGTCGATAGCTGCGCCCCAGCCGTGGCGCCGGACGAGGCCAAACGCTGGAAGACGCTCCTCTACGAACCGCTCGGTTCGATTGCACCGGCCGAAAACTATCTCGTGTCGGACACGGACTTCGTGGAGGTGCTGACGGAAATCGATATCCAGACACCGATCCCCGAGCCCGTGCGCGATATTCGCAAAGGCCGGCATTTTCTCTTTCTCGGCTGCCGGTTCGGCAAGCAGCTCGATCGCCTCTGGGCACGGCAGGTTTCCAAGCGGTCATCCGAGTTCCATTGGGCCGTTCTGCCCGGCGAGCTCACGAAGAACGAACTTCGCTTCCTCGAAGAAAAGAACATCAAGCGGATCGACATGCCGCTCGAGGACTTTGCGGACGCGCTCATGGGAGGCGAGCCCGAGGCGAAAACCCAACAACCCGAGATGGCGCTCGGCGCCTGATCCTTCGGAGATGAGACCATGAGACTGGCAGAAGCGTTTTCGTCGGCGACGCGCGACGAACTGAAGGCGGCCCTGGATGGGGGATCGCTCGTCATCTACTCCACGGGCCGCCCCCCGCTGCCCGACCACGACGTGACGCGGAGCGGCAAGCTGGCCACGTTCACCTTTGCCTCGCCGGCCTTCGGTGCGGAGCCGAGCGGCGAGGAGGGGGATGCCGAGGTCGCCCCGGCATTCGCCGAAACATCGGTGGAAGCGGAAAATGTCGGCACGCCGAGCTTCGCGCGGGCCTTCACCGCCGACGGCACGGTGGTCGCGGATTTCTCAGTCGGTCCCGGCAAGACCGAGATCAAGCTCTCGGAGGTCTCGGCTATGGGCGGGTATCCGATTTCCGTGACGGCCATGCGCATGCCGCTTCCGGCCGAAGAGATCAGCTGGGACAAGACCGCGTTCGGCCATGTCTATATGACCAGCGGCGACGACCCCCGCAGAAAGATGTCGGTCCGCGGCTAGGACTCAGAGCCCGTTGGCCAGGTCCGCGATAACCGGCCAGCCGACGGTGCCGGCCGGATCGAGCGTCGCCAGATGCTCCAGGATCGCGCGCGCCCGTTCGCCTTCGCCGCGCCGCAGATAGATGAACGCGAGGGCCTTCAGCGTATAGAGCGCGAAGCGGCCCGCGCCGTCGGGAACGGGAACCTGCGGGGTCCACATGCACCAGGCTTCGGGCCAGCCGGCTTGACGGGCGGCTTCGCGCGTGCCGCGTTCGGCGATCGTCCTGGCCTCGTCGAGGCTGCCTTGATAGGTGTGGATCTTGTAGAGGCAATAATACACCGGCAGCGAGTCCGGCGCCGCTTCCAGCGCTTGCCGGAACATCCGGTCGGCGGCCGGCTTGTCGTTCCGATAGGCGACAACGCCTTCCTGCAGCAACGCATCGACGGCGTCGGGCAGGGGGCCAAAATCGATTCCGTCGCTGTCGGCGAGCGCACCCGCCATGCTCATTTCAGCATATCCAGCGGAACCATCGGCAGCTCGCGCCGTCCGAGGACAACGTCGACCTTGAAGCGCACACCCTCGATCGTGAGAGGCTTGGGAATAACGCCCGCGGCACCTGCCGCGAGGCCGGCCTTTGCCGTCGGGTTGTCTGCGCTCTCCGCAATCAGAACGACTTGGGCGCTGGGAAGCTTGGCCTTGATGTCGCCCAGCACGTCTGCGCCGTGTTGTTCGACAATGTCCTGACCGAGCAGGACGAGGTCCGGCTTCCAGTCGCGCCCCTTGTCATAGGCCTGATCGAGATTGGCCAGCTCATGGGTCTCGTTCTCGTCGTGCAGCATGAATTGCAGGGCCGCGCGAACGATCTCGTCGTCCACCACGACGAAGATCCTTTTGTTTTCGACGGACCGGGCCGTCTCGACGCCGATTTGCATGTCGTCTCCCGCACCGATTGTTGGTGGGTGAGTCCAAGCAATTTTCGTACCGGTGCAAGGGCTCGCAAGCGCGCCTGGGCAAAGTCCTTGGCGGCCAAGGCCCTCCCTTGGAGACCGCGACGGTGGCGGCGCCCCCCGTTGTTCCAATCCCTACAGACAAAGATGGCGATATGCGCCGATCCGCCGGCGATGTCGGGTTCTGTACACGCCCCCGATGGGGCGGTCTTGGACGCTTAAGTAGCTGACTTAGAGGCGTTATTGGAATTATTCGGCGTTTGGCACACCCGTTGCACCAGTGATCCGTGCAAGGCGAGTGGTTGCTGGCAAAGCGGCCCGGAGCAAAGTCCGCAAGCTGCGCGCCGCGCGACAGAGTCATTGGAGACGACAGGCTATCCCGGAACCGGTGCGGGTGCATCGGGCAAACGGCAAACGCTTACGAAGGAGATTATCGACCATGTCACTGCGGCAAATCGCATTCTACGGCAAAGGTGGTATCGGCAAGTCCACGACTTCCCAGAACACCCTCGCCGCTCTGGCCGAGATGGGCCACAAGATTCTGATCGTTGGTTGCGATCCGAAGGCCGACTCGACCCGCTTGATCCTGCACGCCAAAGCGCAGGACACGATCCTCAGCCTCGCCGCTCAAGAGGGCAGCGTTGAGGACCTCGAGATCGAGGACGTCATGAAGATCGGCTACCAGGACATCAAGTGCGTCGAGTCCGGCGGTCCTGAGCCGGGTGTCGGCTGCGCCGGCCGCGGCGTTATCACCTCGATCAACTTCCTGGGAGAAAACGGCGCCTACGAGGACATCGACTATGTGTCCTACGACGTGCTCGGCGACGTGGTGTGCGGCGGCTTCGCCATGCCCATTCGCGAGAACAAGGCCCAGGAAATCTACATCGTCATGTCCGGTGAGATGATGGCCATGTACGCGGCCAACAACATTTCCAAGGGCATTCTGAAATATGCCAACTCCGGCGGTGTGCGTCTCGGCGGTCTCGTCTGCAACGAGCGTCAGACGGACAAGGAGCTTGAGCTGGCCGAAACCCTGGCCAAGCGTCTCGGCACCGAGCTGATCTACTTCGTGCCGCGCGATAACATCGTGCAGCACGCGGAACTGCGCCGCATGACCGTTATCGAGTATGCGCCGGAGTCGCAGCAGGCCGAGCACTACCGGAACCTGGCGAAGAAGATCCACGCCAATGCCGGTAACGGCATCATCCCGACGCCGATCACGATGGACGAGCTTGAGGACATCCTCATGTCTCACGGCATCATGAAGCAGGTGGACGAAAGCCAGGTCGGCATGACCGCCGCCGAGCTCGAAGCAGCGAGCGCCTAACCAGCAGACCAACGTACCGGTCCCTCCGCGCGAGGAGGGACCGGTGCCCCGATCAACTTTCTAGACGAGATGAGGTAGCGCCATGAGCTTGGCGACAGCTGAGAAGCTTGAAGACATCAAAGCGAGAAACAAGGAACTGGTCGACGAGGTCTTGGAGGCTTACCCCGCGAAAGCGAAGAAGAAGCGCGCCAAGCACCTCAACCAGTTCGATGAAGGAAAGCCCGACTGCGGCGTCAAGTCGAACGTCAAGTCGATCCCGGGCGTCATGACCATTCGCGGTTGCGCCTATGCCGGTTCCAAGGGCGTGGTGTGGGGTCCGATCAAGGACATGATCCATATCAGCCACGGTCCGGTCGGCTGCGGACAGTATTCCTGGGCGGCCCGCCGCAACTACTATATCGGCACGACCGGCATCGACACCTTCGTGACGATGCAGTTCACCTCCGATTTCCAGGAAAAGGACATCGTCTTCGGCGGCGACAAGAAGCTCGCCAAGATCATGGACGAGATCCAGGATTTGTTCCCCCTCAACAAAGGCATCACGGTTCAGTCCGAGTGCCCGATCGGTTTGATCGGCGACGACATCGAGGCCGTCTCTAAGGCGAAGTCCAAGGAGTACGACGGCAAGACGATCGTTCCGGTCCGTTGTGAAGGGTTCCGCGGTGTGTCCCAGTCCTTGGGCCACCATATCGCCAACGACGCCGTTCGCGATTGGGTGTTCGACAAGGCGGGGGACAAGCCGGCCAAGTTTGAATCGACCCCTTACGACGTTGCGATCATCGGCGACTACAACATTGGTGGCGACGCGTGGTCCTCACGCATCCTGCTGGAGGAAATGGGCCTGCGGGTGATCGCCCAGTGGTCCGGCGACGGTTCGATCGCCGAACTCGAAGCCACGCCCAAGGCGAAGCTGAACGTCCTGCATTGCTACCGGTCGATGAACTACATCTCCCGGCACATGGAGGAGAAGTTCGGGATCCCGTGGGTCGAGTACAACTTCTTCGGCCCCTGCAAGATCGCCGAGAGCCTGCGCAAGATCGCCAGCCACTTCGACGACAAGATCAAGGAAGGCGCCGAGCGCGTCATCGCCAAGTACCAGGCGCTGATGGATGACGTGATCGCCAAGTACCGCCCGCGTCTCGAAGGCAAGAAAGTCATGCTGTTCGTTGGCGGCTTGCGCCCGCGGCACGTGATCGGCGCCTACGAGGATCTCGGCATGGAAGTCGTCGGGACGGGCTACGAGTTCGGCCATAACGACGACTATCAGCGGACCACTCACTACGTGAAGGACGGCACGCTGATCTATGACGACGTCACGGGCTACGAGTTCGAGAAGTTCGTCGAGAAGATCGAGCCCGATCTCGTCGGGTCCGGCATCAAGGAGAAGTATGTCTTCCAGAAAATGGGTGTGCCGTTCCGGCAGATGCACTCCTGGGACTATTCGGGCCCCTATCACGGCTACGACGGCTTCGCCATCTTCGCCCGCGATATGGACATGGCCATCAACGCTCCCGTTTGGAAGTTGGCCCAGACCCCTTGGAAGAACTGAACCGAATTAGCCTCTCCCGCTCCGGCCTGGACCGGAGCGGGAGACCCTAACAGCGCTTGAGCGCAAGGACAGATGTTATGACCCAGAACGCTGATAACGTCCTTGACCACTTCGACCTGTTCCGGCAGCCCGAATACACGGAGATGCTGAAGAACAAGAAGGCGAACTTCGAGGACCCCCATCCCGACGATGAGGTCGAGAAAATCCGCGAGTGGACGAAGACGCCTGAATATCAGGAGAAGAACTTCGCCCGCGAGGCTTTGACGGTCAATCCGGCCAAGGCCTGCCAGCCGCTCGGCGCCGTATTCGCGGCCGTCGGCTTCGAAGGCACGATCCCCTTCGTGCACGGGAGCCAAGGTTGCGTGGCCTACTATCGCAGCCATTTCTCGCGCCACTTCAAGGAGCCGAGTTCTTGCGTATCGTCTTCCATGACGGAAGATGCCGCGGTCTTCGGTGGCCTCAACAACATGGTCGACGGACTGGCGAATACCTATTCGCTCTATCAGCCGAAGATGATCTCGGTGTCCACGACCTGCATGGCCGAGGTGATCGGCGACGACCTCAACGCCTTCATCAAGAATGCGAAGGAGAAGGGCTCCGTCCCCGAGGAATTCGACGTGCCGTTCGCGCACACGCCGGCCTTCGTCGGCAGCCACGTCACCGGTTACGACAACGTTATGAAGGGCATTTTCGAGCACTTCTGGGACGGCAAGGCCGGCACCACCGAGAAGCTCGAGCGCAAGCCCAATAACAGCATCAACTTCATCGGCGGGTTCGACGGCTACACGGTCGGCAATCTGCGCGAGATCAAGCGGATCTTCGACGTAATGGGTGTCGAGTACACCATCCTCGGCGACAACAGCGATGTGTGGGACACGCCCACCGACGGCGAGTTCCGCATGTATGACGGCGGCACCACGCTCGAGGAAGCGGCCGAGGCTCTCCATGCGAAGGCGACGATCTCCATGCAGGAATACTGCACGGAGAAGACGCTGCCCTTCATCGAGGGGCACGGCCATGAGGTCGCGGCCTTCAACCACCCGGTCGGCGTCTCGGCGACGGACAAGTTCCTGATGGAAGTCTCCCGCCTGACGGGCAAGGAGATCCCCGAGGAGCTGGCCAAGGAACGCGGCCGTCTGGTGGACGCCATCGGTGACTCGTCCGCCCACATCCACGGCAAGAAGTTCGCGATCTACGGCGATCCGGACCTGTGCCTCGGTCTCGCCGGCTTCCTTCTGGAGCTCGGTGCCGAGCCCACGCACATCCTGGCCACCAACGGCAGCAAGGGATGGGCGAAGAAGGTGCAGGCGCTGCTCGACAGCTCGCCTTATGGCGCGAACTGCCATGTGTATGCGGGCAAGGACCTGTGGCACATGCGGTCGCTGCTCTTCACCGAGCCGGTGGATTTCCTGATCGGCAACACCTACGGCAAGTATCTCGAGCGCGATACGGGCACGCCCCTGATCCGCATCGGCTTCCCGGTGTTCGACCGGCATCACCACCATCGCCGGCCCGTTTGGGGCTACCAGGGTGGCATGAATGTTCTGATCACGATTCTCGACAAAATCTTCGACGAGATCGACCGGAACACCAACGTTCCCGCCAAGACCGACTTCAGTTTCGACATCATCCGCTAACGGAGCGAGTTAGACGCAACTGAAACGGTGAAGGAAAAACAACGATGAGCTCTTTGGCGAACAAGGTACAGGACGTCTTCAACGAACCTGGTTGTGCCAAAAATCAGGGCAAGTCGGATAAGGAACGCAAGAAGGGCTGCACCAAGCAGCTCCAGCCTGGAGGCGCAGCCGGCGGCTGCGCCTTCGACGGCGCCAAGATCGCGCTTCAGCCCATCACCGATGTCGCGCATTTGGTGCACGGGCCAATCGCCTGTGAAGGCAATTCGTGGGACAATAGAGGCGCGAAATCGTCCGGTTCGCGCCTCTACCGCACGAGCTTCACGACCGACATCAACGAGACCGACGTGGTCTTCGGCGGCGAGAAGCATCTCTTCAAATCCATCAAGGAAATTCTCGACAAATACGACCCGCCGGCCGTGTTCGTGTACCAGACCTGCGTGCCTGCCATGATCGGCGACGACATTGGCGCGGTCTGCAAGGCGGCGACGGAGAAATTCGGCAAGCCGGTCGTGCCGGTGATCTCGCCGGGCTTTGTCGGACCGAAGAACCTCGGCAACAAGCTCGCGGGCGAGGCGCTTCTCGATCATGTGATCGGCACCGGAGAGCCGGAATACACGACGCCCTACGACATCAACATCATCGGCGAATACAACCTCGCCGGCGAGCTGTGGCAGGTGAAGCCGCTGCTGGACGAGCTCGGCATCCGCATCCTGTCCTGCATTTCGGGCGATGCGAAATATCACGAGGTCGCCAGCTCGCACCGGGCGAAGGCGGCGATGATGGTCTGCTCTAAGGCGATGATCAACATCGCCCGGAAGATGGAGGAGCGCTACGACATTCCCTTCTTCGAGGGCTCGTTCTACGGCATCGGCGACATGAGCGACTCGCTGCGCGAGATCGCCCGCCTGCTCATCGAGAAGGGAGCCGATCCCGAACTCATGGACCGCACCGAGGCCGTGATCGAACGCGAAGAGGCGCGGGCCTGGGAACGCATCGCGCCCTACAAAGAGCGACTCACAGGCAAGAAAGTTCTTCTCATCACCGGCGGCGTCAAATCCTGGTCCGTGGTGGCCGCGCTTCAAGAGGCCGGCATGGAACTGGTCGGCACATCCGTGAAGAAGTCCACCAAGGAGGACAAGGACAAGATCAAGGAGCTCATGGGGCAGGACGCCCACATGATCGAAGACATGACGCCGCGCGAGATGTTCAAGATGCTGAGCGACGCGCAGGCCGACATCATGCTCTCCGGCGGCCGGTCGCAGTTCATCGCGCTCAAGGCCAAGATGCCCTGGCTCGACATCAACCAGGAGCGCCATCACGCCTTTGCGGGCTACGAGGGCATGGTCGATCTCGTCCGCGAGATCGACAAGGCCCTCTCCAATCCGATCTGGGACCAGGTGCGTAAGCCCGCACCCTGGGACGACGGGCAAGAAAGCTGGGAAGCCCGCGCGCTTGCGGAAGCCGAAGCGGAAGCCGCGGCCATCGCTGCCGACCCTGTGCTCGCCGAGGAGATGCGGCGCTCGACCCAGATCTGCAACTGCAAGACGGTCGACACCGGCACGATCGAAGACGCCATCAAGGCCGATCACCTGACCACCGTCAAGGAGGTCACGGCCGCCACCAATGCCGGCGGCGGCTGTACCGGCTGTCACGAGCGGATCGCCGGGATTCTCTCCGCGCTCGCCGCGACCAAAGCCGAGGCGCGTGAGGCAGACCATGGCTGAGGTTCGCAACTCCAAGAAGGCCTGCACGGTCAACGCCCTCAAGATGAGCCAGCCCATCGGCGGCGCGCTCGCCTTCATGGGGCTCAACGGCGCCATGCCGCTGCTGCATGGCAGTCAGGGATGCACCTCGTTCGGATTGGTGCTGTTCGTGCGTCACTTCCGCGAGGCCATCCCCATGCAGACCACGGCGATGAGCGAGGTCGCGACCGTGCTGGGCGGGCTCGAAAACGTGGAACAGGCGATCGTCAACATCGCCAAGCGGGCCAAGCCGGAAGTCATCGGCATTTGCTCCACAGGCGTCACCGAGACCAAGGGCGACGACGTGGACGGCTACATCAAGCTCATTCGCGACAAGCACCCGGAGCTCGACGACATCGCCATCGTCTATGTCTCGACGCCGGACTTCAAGGACGCGTTTCAGGATGGCTGGGCGCGCACCGTCACGCGGATCGTCGACGAACTCGTCGAGACCGCGGCGCCCGAGGCACCGCGTACCCAAAAGCGCATCAATGTGCTGCCGGGCTGCCATTTGACCCCTGGGGACCTCTACGAAATCCGCGACATCGTCGAGTCCTTCGGGTTGGAACCGGTCTTCCTCCCCGACCTGTCCGGGTCCGTCGACGGCCGTATTCCGGACGAGTTCACGCCGACGACCCTTGGCGGGATTTCCGTCAAGGAGGTCGCAACGCTCGGAACCTCGGCCTGGACGATCGCCGTCGGCGAACAGATGCGGGCGGCGGCCGAAGCTCTCGAGAAGAAAGCCGGCGTGCCCTTCACGCTTTACGACCGGCTGACGGGGCTTGCGCCCAACGACGATCTCATTGCGCTTCTGGCACGCTTGAGCGGCCGGCCCGTGCCGGAGAAATGGCGGCGCCAACGCAGCCAGCTCGTGGACGCCATGCTCGACGGGCACTTCTTCTTCGGCAACAAGCGGATCGCCATCGGCGCGAGCCCGGACCTGCTTTGGTCCGTGTCATCCTTCTTGACCGAGATGGGCTGCAACATCGAAGCGGCGGTGACGACCACCCATGGCCCGCTGCTCGGCCAGATCGAAACGGACGAGGTCCTGATCGGGGATCTCGAAGATCTCGAAGAGCGCGCGGAAGGCTGCGACCTTCTCATCACCCATAGCCACGGGCGCCAGGCCGCCGAACGGCTCGGCATTCCTTTCTTCCGCATGGGGCTTCCCATGTTCGATCGTCTCGGTGCCGCCCATCAGACCACGGTGGGCTACCGCGGCACGCGCGATCTCGTCTTCGAGATCGGCAACATCTTCATAGCCAACGCGCACGAGCCCGATACGGAAACGTGGCGCCAGACCGCAGAGGTTTCGGATGACACCGGTTCGGCGTTTGCGGCTCATTGAGAGGAGGTCGAGACTAGCCATGGAAGCGACGAAAGAGACGGGCACCTTGAAGGTTGCGTTCTCGACGCAGGATCTGAAGCACGTCGATGCGCATTTCGGTTGGGCCAAGAATATCGCCATCCACGAAATCTCGGCGGACGGCCATCGCTTCATCGAGGCGATCCAGTTCGACGGCGACCTTCAGGAAGACGGGAACGAGGACAAGCTCCTTCCCAAGATCGAAGCGATCAAGGACTGCGCCATTCTCTATGTCGCCGCGATCGGCGGCTCGGGCGCGGCGCGCGTGGTCGCCAACAATATCCACCCGATCAAGGTCACGCAGTCGGAGGAGATCGACATGCTCCTCGACAAGCTGTGCGGCGTCCTGCAGGGCACGCCGCCGCCTTGGCTGCGCAAGGCGCTGCTCAAGGGCAAGGAACGGACATTCGATTTCGAAGAAGAGGTGCAACATGGCTGAAGCCGCAGAAGCGATTGCCGAGACCGGGGAAGCGGCGGTTCCGCCCGAGCAAACGATCCCGACGGACTCGCCGTTCTTTCAAGAGCTCATCAAGCAATGGCGCGCGCAGGACACCCATGGCGCCTGGGAGAACAAGACCGACCTCGAACTGCTCGAGCCCTATGTGCTGGACAAGGAGAAGCGCAAGCAGATCCCGATCATGGGGGACCCGGACCCGGAGACGCTGTGGCGGCTCGAGCTCTACTACAACGCCATCGGGCTCGCCATCGAACGTCAGACCGGAATCATGGTCTCGCCGATGATGAAGATGCACCACGAAGGCTTCGGCCGGATGATCCTGGCCGCCGGCCGTCTGATCGTCATCAACAAGCACCTGCGGGACGTGCACCGTTTCGGTTTCCCGAGCTTCGAGAAGCTTGCATCCGAGGGCGACAAGGCCGTGGCCTCCGCCGTGGAAATGATCGGCAAGTTTCCCGACGTCGCGAACTACTAGGGACCGGTAACCCGAAAGGAGAAAGGAATTCGTCATGTCCGACGTCGAGGAACTCAAGGCCAAGATCAAGAAGCTGTCGTCCCGCGCGGTGACGCAGAAGATGAATCTGCACGACCTCGCCGAGGATCTGCCCATCGATTGGACGAACATCATGTCGGTGGCGCAGCAGGCCTACGACGCCTACGAGGCGCTCGAGGCCGCCCGCAAGGAGTTGAAAGAGCAGGAGGCGCTCGCCTCGTAGCGGGCGAGGGCGTCGGAAGGCTGAAGGAAAGGGCAAACGAATGTTCACGAGGCGCGACGGCAAGCCCTGGGAACCGACCTATCTCACGGCGATCAATGCGGAGACCTGCATCGGCTGTGGCCGGTGTCACAAGGTTTGCGGCCGGGATGTGATGAATCTTCAGGGCATGACCGAGGACGGCGAGCTTGTCCCCTTCGACCCGGAAGACGATGACGGCGACGACTACGATCGTCTCGTCATGGTGATGGAAAATCCGGGGAACTGCATCGGCTGCTCCGCGTGTAATCGCGTGTGCCCGAAGGATTGTCAGAGTTTCACTGCCGCAAGCGAGCTTGAGTCCGCGGCGGCCTGAGGACGAGAAACGTGACCAAGCCCGTTATCCTACCCGATGGACTGAACATCTCGGCGGACGGCCCTTGGCCCCCGCTCAAGGGCAAGGACAGCAATGCCGCGGGTCTCGGCATCGCGACCTATCGCATGCTGACCCGCCGCGATCCGAGCGATCTGTGGACGGTCGAAGACGAGAGCTTCGATGCGCATGTCTTCGCCTCGATCCTGGCCGTGTCCGCGACCGAGGAGGGGCAGGTGGCGAGCCAGGCCGGGCTGACCGCATCCGACCTCGACCGCCTGCTCTGGCGCTGGTTCTCCCATGCCGTGCCCTTGGCGCCAGCCTGGTATCCGGACGGCAAGGTGCAAGACGAAGACGAGATTGCGATGGTGCGGGAGCTTCTGCTCGCCAACAGGTCGAGCGAGGGGGAGACCGGCCGGCTGCTCGCGCAGATGATTGCGCGGCGCTGCATGGAGCCGAGCCACCTTTGGGAGGATCTCGGTCTGCGCGACCGCGCCGAATTGCTCCGCCTGCTCGAGCGTCATTTCGCGCCGCTCGCCGCGGGCAATACGCAGAATATGCGCTGGAAGCGCTTCTTCTACCGCAAGCTCTGCGAGGGTGAGGGCTTCACCCTGTGTAGTACGCCGGTGTGCTCGGACTGCAACGAATTCGATCTCTGCTTTGGCGAGGAGACCGGCGAGAGCCGGCTCGCGGCCGCCCGCCGCGCCGAAGATCTCGGCGATGCGACATAAGAAAGAATCCGAGGGGCGATATTGATGGTGCCACCAGACCTCAAACAGTTCTCTGTCGACGAAACCTCGGCGGAGGAGTCGCGTCCAGGGGCAGCCTTGCGCGCCGGGCTGTCTGGCTGCCCCTGGCGTGATTATGAGGAGATGTTGCGCGCCGTCAATCTCCGGCCGACCCGGCAGCGCATCGCGCTCGGCTGGCTGCTGTTCTCCAAGGGCGGGCGTCACATTACTGCCGAGATGCTCCACGACGAAGCCGTGCGCGCGAAGATCCACGTCTCGCTCGCCACGGTTTACAATACGCTGAACCAGTTCACGGAGGTGGGCCTCCTGCGGCAAGTCGGCGTGGACGGCACCAAGTCCTTTTTCGATACCAATCCGGCGGACCACGACCACTTCTTCGTCAGTGGCGAGGGCGCTCTGTTCGACATCCCCCATGGCGAGGTCGAGTTCGGCAAGCTCCCTGTCGCGCCGGATGGATTCGAGATCGACCGGGTTGACGTGGTGGTGCGCTTGCGCCGGAAGACCGGCGCCTCCGCGAAGTCGTAGCCGGACCGCGTCGCTTATCCGACGCGTGTCATGAACCCGACAATCCGACGCGCTGAAAAATCACGTAGAATCAATGAATTAGAGACTGGCACGGGGATTGCTCCTTCTATCGTCAAGAGACATGACGTGTGTCTGAAGACATGACTTGGAGGTGCCGTCAATGATCAACCTGACCCCGGAAGCCGCGACCGCCGTAAAGGGCGCAATGGAGCGCGCTGGGAAGGTCGGTGCGGGTTTCCGCATCATGGTGGAGACCGGTGGCTGCGCCGGCCACAAATATCTCGTGGGTCTCGATACCGAACCTCGCGACGATGATGCCGTATTCGAGTCCTCGGGCGTCAAAGTCTTTGTCGATCCCGACTCCCAACCGCTCCTCGCGGGCATGACCGTCGGTTTCGTCGACAGCCTGCAAGGGTCCGGGTTCGTGTTCGAGAATCCCAACGCGGCCTCGCAGTGTTCCTGCGGCAAGTCTTTCGGCTGACCTTTCGAATCGGCGAGGAGGGCGCATGTGGCAGTGCTCCGATAAA
This sequence comes from Methyloceanibacter methanicus, assembly GCF_001723285.1. Taxonomy (GTDB): domain Bacteria; phylum Pseudomonadota; class Alphaproteobacteria; order Rhizobiales; family Methyloligellaceae; genus Methyloceanibacter; species Methyloceanibacter methanicus. The sequence goes on from NZ_LPWG01000014.1 coordinate 105,383, forward strand.
GTTCAGGATCATTTTCTCAACCCGCGGAACGTCGGTGCGTTGGAGCAGCCGGACGCGGAAGGACAAGCGGGCACGATCGCCTATGGCGATGCGCTGAAGATCGCCATAAAGGTCAATCGGGACTCGGGCGTCATCACCGATGCGCGTTTCAAGTCTTTCGGGTGTGGCGTCTCGATCGCCGCAGCATCCGCACTCACGGAAATCATCATTGGACGGACGATTGACGAGGCGAGCGCCGTCTCGGATGCTGAAATCGTCGATTATCTCGGCGGCTTGCCCGAGGACAAGATGTACTGCGCCGTGCTCGGTCACGAGGCCCTGCAAACGGCAATCGCGCATTATCGCGGCGAGAACGACGCCGCGGACTCCTCGGAGAGGATCTGCAAGTGCTTCCCCGCGCGCAAAGCCTTTCTCGAACGCATTATCCGCACGAACAAGCTGACATCGCCGGGCCAGGTCACGAACTACACCAAGGTCAGCGGCGGGTGCCAGAGCTGCAAGAGACCGATCGAGGAACTGCTCGCGGCGGTCAATGCGGACATGGTGGAAGAGGGCGTGCTGGATGCAGCGAAGGCCTACCATGCGCCGGTCAAGGCCACGCCCTTCATGCCCGCAAAGTTCCAGATGAATGGCAACGGCGCACCGCCGAGGCCCAACGGCGTCACGGAGGCGAACGGCAAGAGCATTGGACCCGGCGTGCCACGGCCGAATGCGGCGCCGTCCGTGGGCGGGGAAGCGCAGCCGACGCCGCAGGGCCTGGCGGCCTTCGCCAAACTCAAGCCCGAGGAACGGATCGAGGTCGTGAGCAAGGCCATCGACGAGCTGCGTCCCTACCTCAAGGCCGATGGGGGCGACTGCGAGCTGGTCGAGGTCAAGGAGAACACCGCCTTCGTGAAGCTGTCCGGCGCCTGCATGGGCTGCCAGATGGCCTCGGTGACATTGTCGGGCGTGCAGCAGCGACTGATCGAGAAGACCGGAATGCCCTTACGCGTGGTGCCCGTGCAATGACCATCTATCTCGACCACAACGCCACGACCCGCGTCGATCCCGACGTTCTCGAGACCATGCTGCCGTTCTCACCGAGACCTACGGCAATCCGTCCTCGAAGCACGGGCCGGGCGAGGCGGCCGCGATGGCCGTACAGAAAGCGCGCCGTCAGGTTCAGGCCCTGCTTGGTGCGGACCAGGCGAGCGAGATCATGTTCAATTCCGGCGGCACGGAGAGCGTCAACAGCGCGATCATATCCGCCTTGGAGAGCGCGCCGTTGCGACGCGAGATGATCGTCAGCGCGATCGAGCATTCCGCCGTGCGGACGCTGGCTGATTGGCTCGCCAAGAACAAGGGCATTCGCGTTCACACGATCCCCGTCGACAGGAATGGCCGCATCGATGTCGTCGCCTACAAGGAGGCGTTGTCCGAGCGGGTGGCGGTCGTGTCCATGATGTGGGCGAACAACGAAACCGGCACGATCCTGCCCGTGGTGGAACTTGCGGAAATGGCCAAGGAGGTCGGCGCGACCTTCCATACCGACGCCGTTCAAGCGGTGGGCAAGATTCCGATCGATTTGAAGTCCACCCAGATCGACATGCTCTCCCTGTCGGGTCACAAGCTGCATGCCCCGAAAGGCATCGGCGCACTCTATTTGCGCAAGGGCTTGCGCTTCCGCCCGCAGATCAAAGGCGGCCATCAGGAACGCGGGCGACGGGCCGGCACCGAGAACGTGCCGGGCATCGTAGCGTTGGGGAGGGCCGCCGAACTCGCGGGCGAGCGTATGGCGGACGACGCCGCCTATCTGACGGCGCTCCGGGGTCGGCTCGAAGCGGGTTTGCGCGAAATTCCCAACGCCAGCATCGTTGCGTTCGAGAACGACCGTCTGCCGAACACGACCAGCGTCGTCTTCGACTATATCGAGAGCGAAAGCATTCTCCTGTTGCTCGACAAGGAGGGCATCGCCGCTTCGTCCGGCTCCGCCTGTTCGTCGGGCTCGTTCGAACCGTCCCATGTGCTGCAAGCGATGAACGTTCCGGAGACGGCGCTGCGCGGGGCGGTCCGGTTCTCGCTGTCGCGCCAAAACACGGAAGCGGAGATCGATCGCGTTCTCGAAGTGCTGCCGGGCATCGTTGCGAAGCTCCGGGAGATTTCTCCGTTCGGAGAGGGCGCGGATGCAGCCTCGCAGGAGAACGCCTATGCGTAAGCAGTCCACGAGCCCGATCCCCGTCGTTCTCAACGATACGACCTTGCGCGATGGCGAGCAGGCGCCGGGCGTCGCCTTCAGCCTTGCAGAAAAGCTTGAGATCGCCACCGCGCTCGCCGAGGCCGGTGTCCCGGAAATCGAAGTCGGCACGCCGGCCATGGGCCGAAAGGAGATTGCCGCCATCCGCGCGGTCGTCGAGGCGGACTTGCCCGCCACGCCCATCGCGTGGTGCCGCATGAGCTTCGACGACGTTGACGCGGCGCTCGCCGCGGCCGTGCCGATGGTCAATCTGTCGCTTCCCGTCTCCGACATTCAGATCGCCGCCAAACTTCGGGGCGGACGCCAGGACGCGCTGGACAGGCTCGTGCAGGTCGTGGGCTATGCACGCGAAAACGGATTGGAGGTCGCCGTCGGCGGCGAGGATTCGTCCCGCGCCGACCCGTCCTTCCTGATCGAGGTGGTCAAGGCGGCGGAACAGGCCGGCGCACGACGGTTCCGGATTGCCGACACGCTGAGCGTACTGGAGCCCTTCGCCGCCCATGCCTTGGTTGCGGCGCTGCGCGCCGAAACCGCATTGGAACTCGAAATCCACGCCCATGACGACCTTGGGCTTGCGACAGCCAATACGCTGGCGGCGATCAGGGCCGGCGCCACGCATGCCTCGGTCACGGTCATCGGTCTCGGCGAGCGGGCGGGCAATGCACCGCTGGAAGAGGTCGCCGTCAGCCTCCACCACCTCTATGGCTGCGACACCGCCGTCGACATGACGGCGCTTGGACCCATCGCCTCCCTGGTCTCGGCGGCCGCCGTTCGTCCAATTCCGCCCAACAAGGCGATCGTCGGCGATCATGTGTTCACCCACGAGTCGGGCATTCATGTGGATGGCCTTCTGAAGGACGCGCGGACCTATCAGTCTCTGGACCCGGCGACGCTGGGGCGCGCCCACTCCATCGTCTTGGGTAAGCATTCGGGATTTGCGGCGCTTGCGGCGTCCCTTTCGAATCTCAACCTGTCGGCCACGGTAATCGAGTTGCGCGCGATCCTGGAGCGCGTGCGCGAGCAGGCGGCCGCGACCAAGAACCCCGTGACCGCCGAGGCCCTCACCGAGATCTGGAAAGAGATCCATCGTGAGGCCGTGTTGGAAGTCGCGATGTGAGGCAGACGTGACCGAGAGCGCAGACGTAACCGAAGCCGGCTTGGATGCTCCCACCGAGGCGGAAGCCGTCCGGGAGAAGACAGCGGCAACGCCGTCGCTTCTCCAACTGCTCCGCGAGGACCTTCATTGCGTCCGCTTGCGCGATCCCGCGGCCCGTGGCGAACTCGAAAGCCTGCTGACCTATCCGGGCGTCCATGCCGTGATCTGGCATCGCCTGTCGAATCGTTTGTGGAGACGGGGCTGGCGCTTTCCGGCCCGGTTCCTCTCCTGGCTCGGCCGCTTCCTGACAAACGTCGACATCCATCCGGGCGCGACCATCGGGCGGCGTTTCTTCATCGATCACGGCGCTGGCGTCGTCATCGGCGAAACGGCCGAAATCGGTGACGACGTGACGCTCTATCACGGCGTTACCCTTGGCGGCACCACCTGGTCTCCGGGCAAGCGCCACCCGACGCTCAAGGATGATGTGGTGGTCGGCGCGGGCGCGAAGATTCTCGGACCCATCACCGTCGGCCGGGGAACCCGCGTCGGCGCCAACTCCGTCGTCATCGACGATGTTCCCGGCGATGTCACGGTGGTCGGGATTCCGGCCAAGGTCGTGCACCCGGACGGCGCCGGCAGGAAGAGCGGCCGCATCGACCTGAACCATCATTTCATGCCTGATCCCGTGAGCGCGGCGCTCGCCCACATCATCGATCGTGTCGACTTTGTCGAAGCCCGGCTCGGGCTCTTGCAACGGCATGTTCGCGAAGGCCGATTCGAAGAACGCGCGACCGAAAGGAGCAAAGCCCATGACGACGCCTGATGAGACCGTGCTCGACAAGTTGCACGAGGCTTCGGCCGCGGAGGAGTTCTTCGACATTCTCGGTGTCGCGTACGACCCGAAGGTCGTGAACGTGGCCAGGCTCCACATTCTCAGGAGAATGGCGGAATATCTCGCAAGCGAGGATATTGAAGGCATCCCGGCCACCGTCGCCGAGGCACGCTGCAAGGCGGTGCTCGAGCGCGCCTACGAAGACTTCGTGCGGTCTTCGCCGATCGATGAGCGGGTTTTCAAGGTGCATAAAGAGGCCATCCAGCCGAAGGCGGAGCCAGAGGCACCTGCGAACTTCGTATCCCTCGATTCCCTGAAATGACGCCTCGCCGCCGGACCGCGGCAGCGCCTCTGTCGCGTTCCCGACACGCCCGTTCGTCGGGCGCCCGCGAACGCTATGTCGGGTTTCGAACGGCATGGCGTGCATCCGAACTAAGTCATTGGAAATACGTTTCTATTTCGGGCGGACCCGGCTTGGCACGCCGCTTGCTCCTTCAATCTGCAAGGCCGCACGCCTCTCGCTAGGAGCAGATCCAGATGCACATCGTCGTTTGCATAAAGCAGGTTCCGGACTCGGCGCAGATCCGTGTTCATCCGGTGACCAACACGATCATGCGCCAGGGCGTGCCCACGATCATCAATCCCTACGACCTGTTTGCGGTCGAAGAGGCCTTGCGCCTGCGTGACGTCCATGGCGGCGAGGTCACGGTTTTGACCATGGGGCCCGCCTCCGCCGAGGACTCCTTGCGGCGTGTCCTGACATTCGGCGCCGATCGCGCGGTGCTCCTCACCGATCGCTTCTTCGCAGGATCCGATACGCTGGCGACGACATTCGCGCTGGCCACGGCCATTCGGAAGATTGGCGAGACGTTCGGCGCGCCCGACATCGTCTTCACCGGCAAGCAGACCATCGATGGCGACACCGCCCAGGTCGGCCCGGGTATCGCCAAGCGACTCGACTTCCGCCAGCTCACCTACGTCTCCAAGCTCGTATCCGCCGATCCCGACGCCAAGGAGATCGTCGTCGAGCGCCGGTCCGAGGCCGGTGTCCAAGTCTTGAAGAGCAAGCTGCCGGTTCTCGTCACCATGCTCGAAGGAACCAACGAGATGCGGCGCGGAACGCTGGAAGAGGCCATCGCCGCCACCCGCGCCGAGATCGTCACATGGAGTGCCGCGGATGCCGGCGTCGAGGACATGCAGAAATGCGGTCTTCGCGGTTCTCCGACCATCGTCAAGAAGGTCTTCGCGCCGAGCGCCCGTTCGGAAAAGGCGGCGTTCGTCGAGGCCGAGGATCAGACGCCCGCGGAAGCGCTTGTGGAAGCGATCTTCGAGCGGCAGCCCGCGCTGCAAGAAGATCTCGCCGCGCTTGCGGGCGGATACTGAGCGGAAGGAGCCCGACGCATGGCCGAAGCCCCGAAAGCACCTTCGAAGCAGCCTCCAGCCGGGGGACGCGCGGCGTCGAAGAAGGAACTGCCGGAGCACTTCAAGTCGTACAAGCACGTCTGGGTGTTCGTCGAGCAAGAGCGCGGCCAAGCCCATCCCGTGTCCTGGGAACTTCTGGGTGAAGGCCGGAAGCTTGCCGACAAGCTGAAGGTCGATCTGGCTGCCGTGGTCTTGGGGCCCGAGGGCGAGGCGACGCAGCACGTGATCGGCGAAGCGTTCAACTATGGCGCCGACCTCGCCTATCTCGTCGCCGACCCGCTCCTCGAGGACTACCGGAACGAGCCCTACACCAAGGCCCTGACGGATCTCGTCAACACCTACCAGCCGGAGATCCTGCTTCTCGGCGCGACCACGCTCGGGCGCGACCTTGCCGGCTCCGTGGCCACGACCCTCCTGACCGGCCTGACCGCGGACAGTACGGAACTCGACGTCGACGAGGACGGATCGCTCGCGGCCACGCGGCCGACCTTCGGCGGTTCGCTTCTGTGCACGATCTACACGCTCAACTACCGGCCGCAAATGGCCACGGTCCGCCCCCGCGTGATGGCGATGCCGGAGCGCGTCGAGCGGCCCGTCGGCAAGGTCATCACCCATCCGTTGGGGCTGGTGGAGGACGACATCGTCACCAAGGTGCTGGACTTCCTTCCGGCGCGTGACTCCTCCAAATCGAATCTGGCCTATGCCGATGTCGTCGTGGCCGGTGGCCTCGGGCTGGGCTCGCCGGAGAATTTCCAGCTGATCCGGCAACTCGCGACGACGCTTGGAGCCGAATATGGCTGTTCGCGTCCCCTCGTGCAGAAGGGATGGGTGCCCAGCGACCGCCAGATCGGGCAGACGGGCAAGACCATCCGGCCCAAGCTCTACATCGCGGCGGGTATTTCCGGCGCCATTCAGCACCGGGTCGGGGTCGAAGGCTCCGATCTCATCGTCGCGATCAACACCGACAAGAACGCGCCCATCTTCGACTTTGCCCATGTGGGCCTGGTCACCGATGCGATCAGCCTGTTGCCGGCACTGACCGAGGCGTTCCGCAAGCGGCTGTCGCCTCACAACCGCGACAAGCTGGCGAGTAGGAGAGCGAGATGATCGACGAAAGGTTCGATGCGATCGTTGTCGGGGCCGGAATGGCCGGAAACGCGGCGGCATACACGCTGGCCGAGCGCGGGCTCAAAGTGCTGCAGCTCGAACGCGGCGAATATTCGGGCGCCAAGAACGTGCAAGGCGCCATTCTCTATTCCGACATGCTGGAGAAGATCATCCCGAACTTCCGCGAGGATGCGCCGCTCGAGCGGCATCTGGTCGAGCAGCGCTTCTGGATGATGGACGATCGTTCCCATACCGGCATGCAGTACCGGTCGGACGACTTCAACGAGGAGAAGCCGAACCGCTACACCATCATCCGCACCCAGTTCGACAAGTGGTTTTCCCAGAAGGTGCGCGACGCCGGCGCGCTGGTCATTTGCGAGACGACGGTCACGAGTCTCGTGCAGAACGGGGAAGGAAAGGTCATCGGTGTCCGCACGGATCGCAAGGACGGCGAGGTGCACGCCGATGTCGTGGTGCTGGCCGAAGGCGTCAGCGGGCTGCTGGGTACGCGGGCAGGGCTTCGCGAGCGTCCCGAAGCCGACAAGGTCGCGCTCGCGTCAAGGAAATGCCATTTCCTGCCGAGCGAGACGATCGAGGCCCGGTTCAATCTCAAAGGCGATGAAGGTGTCGTCATCGAGGCCGCGGGCACGATCTCCCAAGGCATGACCGGCATGGGCTTCATCTACACGAACAAGGAATGCATCTCGCTCGGGATCGGCTGTCTCGTGTCGGATTTTCAGGAAACGGGCCAGACGCCATACGATCTCATCGAGCGCTTCAAGATGCATCCCTCTGTCGCACCGCTCATCGCCGGCTCGGAAGTGAAGGAATATTCGGCCCATCTCATTCCCGAGGGCGGCTACAACGCCATCCCGCAACTCTATGGCGACGGCTGGGTCATGGTGGGCGACGCCGCTCAGCTTAATAACGCGATCCATCGCGAAGGCTCCAACCTTGCAATGACGTCGGGCCGCTTGGCGGCCGAGGCGATCTTCCAGGTCAAGTCGCGCCGCGACCCCATGACCGCGGAGAACCTCTCGCTCTACAAGAAGATGATCGACGACTCCTTCGTGATGAAGGACCTGAAGAAGTACAAGGACATGCCGGCCCTGCTGCATACGCAGTCCAAGAATTTCTTCCTCACCTATCCGCAGCTCGTTTCGAAGGCGATGCAGGACTTCCTGCGTGTGGACGGGACGCCGAAGATCCAGAAGGAAAAGGCTAGCCTGAAATCTTTTGTATCCGCGCGCTCATGGTGGGGGCTGGCCGGCGATGCGGTCCGTCTCGCCCGGGCGTGGCGCTAACGTGAGTCGATGCAACGCGTAACAACGACCTAACCGGAGGTACCGAAAATGACTGATCTTTCCGTGAGAGTGGAAGATAAGCTCTACCAGAATCGCTACCAGGTTGACTCGGGCAAGGTGCACATCAAGGTGCGCGAGCACGACAAGCCCAGCGGCCCGCTTCGCGCCTTGCTGACGGCCTGTCCGGCCCGTTGCTACGAGTTGAACGACAAGGGCCAAGTCGAGATCACGGCGGACGGCTGCATCGAATGCGGGACCTGCCGGATCATCGGCGAGGCGTCCGGCGACATCGAGTGGAACTACCCGCGCGGCGGCTACGGCATTTCTTTCAAGTTCGGCTAGCCTCGAAGGAGAGGGGGCACAATGTCTCGCCATCCAAGGTTGGCGCCGCCCCACGCGCCTATTCGGAGAGCCGGTTGATCGCGAAGCTCTCTGAGGTTGAGGCTCCGCAAGCCGATCTTTGCCGCCCCTCGCGTCTCGCCGGCGCCGGGAAGAGCATGATGGTGTGTTCTTGCCACACGATCTGCGAGAGCGACATCCATGACGTCGTTTCGTTACTGCGCACGAACGATCCCGCCGTGGTCCTCACGGCTGGGTTGATATGCCGCACGCTTGGCAAGCGCCCGCAATGCGGAAACTGCCTTCCTCAAGTGATCAAGATCATACTCGGTCTCGACGACGACGAGGATAGTCCGGATACTTTGATCTCATGCAGGGTGTCTTGCGACGATGCGTGCATGTTGGACCAACCGGGCGGTCGTCCCGGACAAGCCAACGAACCAACAACGATGAGGACGTAGCACGGCATGAAAGGCAACCCACGCATCATCGACTATTTGAACAGGGCCTTGACCAGCGAGCTCACGGCCGTGAACCAGTACTGGCTGCACTACCGGCTGCTCGACGACTGGGGCTACAAGAAGCTCGCCCAGAAGGAGCGCGAGGAATCGATCGAGGAGATGCATCACGCCGACAGGTTCGCGACACGCATTATCTTCCTCGAAGGCTTTCCGAACATGCAGAAGCTCGATCCGCTCATGATCGGGCAGAACGTCAAGGAAATCCTCGAATGCGATCTTAAAGCGGAATATGGCGCGCGCGCCCTTTATATGGAGGCTCGCGCCGCCTGCCGCGAAGAAGAAGACTATGTGAGCATGCTGTTGTTCGAGGATATTCTGAAGGACGAGGAGGGGCATATCGACCATCTCGAGACCCAGCTCGGCCTCCTGAACGACATCGGCGCGCAGAATTACGGTCAGCTCAATGCCGAGTCTGCCGATAACGTGGACGGTGGCGATTAGGGCGGCTGCTGCCGGTTCCCCGGGGTGCCAGCCATCTCTCTTGCCATTGCCCATGTTTAAGAAAGGAGCGCAATGGCACACGCCATCTTGAGATTTTGTGTCGGCCTCGCGATGGCGAGCCTGGCATGTCTGTCCGCCGAGCCCGTCCGCGCGGGCGAGGCGACTGTCGCCGTCGCAGCGAACTTCACCCTGGCCGCAAAGCGCATCGGTGCGGCCTTCGAGGCAGAGACGGGGCATCGCGTCGTCTTCAGCTTCGGCTCGACGGGGCAGCTCTTCACGCAGATCGCCCATGAGGCGCCGTTTGACGCGTTCCTGGCCGCCGATACCGCTCGCCCCGAGCGGGCCGAGACGGAGGGACTCGGTGTTCCGGGGACACGCTTCACCTATGCGATTGGGGTGCTCGTCCTGTGGAGCGCCGATTCCGATCTGATCGATGGATCGCCCTCCGTCTTGTCGGACCCCAAGCTTGCCCATGTCGCGATCGCGAACCCTGTCACGGCGCCCTATGGCGCTGCGGCGATCGAGACCATGACCAAACTCGGCGTGCTTCAGGACGTCAAACCGCGCCTCGTCGAAGGAAAGTCTGTCGGCCAGACCTATCAGTTCGTGGCCACCGGCAACGCGCCGGTCGGCTTCGTGGCGCTTTCGCAGGTTTCGGAAGACCCGTCCGGCTCGCGCTGGGTCGTGCCCGGCGACATGCATGATCCTCTACGGCAAGACGCAATTCTCCTGGCGCATGGCCGTGACAATGCCGCCGCCAAGGCGTTTCTGGAGTTTCTGCGAAGCGCCAAAGCGCTCAAGATAATCGAGGGACTAGGGTATGTTGTGCCGGACAAGGACTGAAGGAGGGCGCAGTCATGTTCGACTCGGCGATGATCGAGACGATCGTGCTCACGTTGCAGCTCGCGGCGGTGACGACGGCCGTTCTGCTTGTCGTCGGCATTCCGCTGGCGTGGTGGCTCGCGCGGAGTAAGGCCTGGGGCAAGGAAATCGTCGCGGTTCTCGTGTCTCTCCCGATCGTGTTGCCCCCCACGGTGCTCGGATTTTACCTGCTCATCGCCATGGGGCCGCACAGCCCCTTGACCGCGCTGGTGGGGCACACACTGCCCTTCACGTTCGAAGGGCTCGTGGTGGGATCGACACTCTATTCTCTGCCCTTCGTCGTGAACCCCATCCGCAATGCGTTCGAAGCGATGAGCGAGCGGCACTGGGAAGCCGCGGCGACGTTGCGGGCACGCCCGCTGGACGCCTTTTTCAATGTCGCCCTGCCGCTCGCGAGTCCCGGCATTCTGACCGGCGCCATACTGGGTTTCGCCCACACTATGGGCGAGTTCGGCGTCGTGCTGATGATCGGCGGCAGCATTCCCGGCGAGACCAAGGTTCTCTCGATCGCCATCTTCGAGTTCGTCGAGACCTTGGAATGGGGCAAGGCCCATCTTCTTGCGGGCGTGATGCTCCTGATGTCGTTTGCCGTGATTCTGGCAATGCGCTCCATCGAGTCGCGTTTCAAGAGCGAGCTCCCGTGATCGAAGCGCGCTTCTCCGGTCAACAGGGCAGTTTCCGGCTCGACGCCGAGTTCACCGCACCGGGCCAAGGTGTGACGGGCCTGTTCGGTCCTCGGGATGCGGCAAGACGACGGTGCTGCGCTGTGTGGCGGGGCTGACGCGTTTCGAAAAGGGCAGGTTGGTCGTCGATGGCGAGGTTTGGCAATCGGACCGCCGCTTCGTTCCCGTGCACCGGCGCGCGCTCGGCTACGTCTTTCAAGAGGCGAGCCTGTTTCCGCACCTTTCGGTCCGGGGCAATCTCGAGTTTGGGCAGAAGCGCGTGAAAGGAGACGCGCGCACGATCAGCTTCGACGACGTGGTCGAACTGCTCGGGATCGCGCGGCTGTTCGATCGCCCGACGGCCCATTTGTCGGGGGGCGAGCGTCAGCGCGTGGCTATCGGCCGGGCGCTCCTCTCGCAGCCGCGCCTTCTCCTGATGGACGAGCCTCTTTCGGCCCTCGACCGGCTGGGGCGCGAAGAGATCCTGCCCTATCTGGAACGGCTGCATAACGCCTTGTCGATTCCGGTCCTTTATGTCAGCCACGACATTGGCGAGATCGAACGGCTCGCGGACAGCCTGGTCCTCATGGAGCACGGGACCGTGCGGGCGGCGGGCCCCATCGCCGAATTGCTGGCCGATCCGTCCCTGCCGATGGTGCGCATGCCCGAGCCTGCGGCGGTTCTCGATGGAACCGTCAAGGCGTACGACCCGGGCTACGGTCTTGCCACGGTCGACGTGCCGGGCGGCACGCTCCTCGTGGCCGGCGAACTGGGGCCGACGGGAACGATCCGGCGGTTGCGGATCGCCGCCAGTGACGTGAGCCTTAGCCGCGAAGGGGTGACGGACACGACCATCTTGAACGCGCTGCCGGTCCGCATCGATTCTGTCGCCCCCGTTGGCGAGACGCAGATGACGGTCCGGCTCAAACTCGGAGCCGATGGAACCGGGGCGCCGCTCCTCAGCCGGGTGTCGCGCCTGTCCTGGGACCGGCTCGGATTTCAGCCGGGCGAGACCGTCGTGGCGCAGATCAAAGCCGTCGCGCTTGCCAAGGCCTAGCCGTCGGGGTTGGGTGTCAGCGTTTGGCGGGTTCGGCCGGATCAGCACGGCGCAGACGAGGGCACCGAGCAGCGCCATGAACATCATCAAGATCATGACACCGGAAAAGCCGTTGTCGAACGCATCCAGCATGGCACCTTGGAGCTTGTCTAGGTCCGTGTGCGGAACCTTGGCCATGGCACGTTCAATCTGACTTTCGGACCCATGAACGAGCGTGACCTTGAGGGCGTCCAGGTCGGACGTCTGGGATGCAAGGCTACCGACGGCCGGGTCGAGAATGTTGCGTTTGATCTGCGATACGACCACGCCGCCGAGGGCCGTTCCCGTGGCAAGACCGGCATACAGGGCCGTCGTGAGGACGCCCGATCCTTGACCCGCATGCGCGTCGGGCAGGGCGCCTAGCCCCAGGCGCGGCTGCAGCGCCAGGTTGAAGCCGACGCCCACGCCGAGGATCGCGAGCGGCCACCAGACCGCGCCGTAAGGCGTTTGATGGTCGATGTTGTGCATCACCCAGTAGCCTGCGGCCAAGATCAACATGCCCGCCACGAGCGGAATCCGGTACCTGCCGGCGGCTATCAGCCGGGGCAGCACCAGCGAGATCACGAACATCGCCCCTGTGAAGGGAAGGAGGGCGAGGCCGGCCTGCGCGGCGCTGAGATTCATGCCGTTGGGTGCTTGCAGGAACAGGTTCGTGAAATACAGCACGCCGATCTGGGTCACGCCGTTCAAGAACATGCCGATGGTCGCCGCGGCGTAGTCCAGATGCCGCAGGAAGCCCAATTCGATCAGGGGTTCGGCGGTGTGGAGTTCACGCCAAAGGAAGCCGGCACCGGCGGCTGCGGTCAGTGTGAACAGGGCGAGCGTCTGAAGAGAGGTCCAGCCGAGGAGCTGGCCGCTTGTGAGGCCGTAGAGGAACGCGGCCAGCACCACGAAGAGGAGCGCGATGCCGGGAAAGTCTATCCGCTTATCGGCATTGGGTGTATGCGGGACGAGACCCGCGCGAGCGACCCTAAAGCACAGGAACGCGGCAGCCGCCAGGATGACCACATCGAGGCCAAAGATCGCGCGCCAGCTGACGATGTCGGTCAGCGTGCCGCCGATGAGCGGTCCGAGAGCGAAGCCGAGAGCCATGGTCGCGGCCCAAACACCATGTGCGGACGCGCGCTTGTCGGGGGGCGCCGAGACGCTGATCAGCGCCACGGAGGTCGCCATCAGAGTGGCCACGCCCAATCCTTGAAAGCCGCGGCCCGCGAGCAGGATCACCGCATCGCCCGACAGGGCGATCGTGATCGAGCCGAGCCCGAACAGGCCAAGCCCGATGGCGAACATGCGAGTCAGGCCGAACGTGTCGCCGAAATGCCCCATGGCCGCGAGTGTCGCCGCCGCCGCGAGCATATAGAGGTTGATCACCCATTGGAGCGTGTCGACGTCGAGATCGAGGCTCGACTTGATGGCCGGCAGGGCCGTCATGACCGCGGTTGTGTTGTAGGCCACCGCGAAGGTGCCCGCACAGCCGCCGCGACCACCAGCCAGAACCCACCCTGGCTCCCCGCCTCGCGGCTCGTGTCTCTCATGAAGCCCCTCGCACCGATCCGACCCGCGCCCCGTCCAGCATACAGTGCCGGATATCCCGCGTCGCAACTGCGACACGGTCAATGTGGTCGATAGCGGCCGCGACGTCCACAGAGCGGTGTCCGCTGCATCGAGGACTCCGGTTCTCTTTTGATTGGCGTCAATGCGGTATGCTGGCCTAAGGATAGGTCAGACCAACTCAAATCCGGGATCGCCGCAGCATGGGACGTTTCATCATCTTTGCTTTGACCGTTTGTCTCGCGGGCGCGGCGCAATTAAGTGCCGCGAATGCCTCCGCGTATAGCGAGGCGGTGCGGAAATATTGCCGGGCCGACTATAAGAAGTATTGCGGTGAGTACGGGCTCGAAACGAACGCCTTGCGAAACTGCATGGATCGCAACGGCGACAAGCTGTCAGATGCTTGCGTGCGGGCGCTGGTACAGTCCGGCGAAGTCAGCCAGCGAGAGGTCGACCGGCGCCGCAAGAAAAAGACGCGTTGAGGCCGGCGAGTGCCGGCTGCGCTGCGATGAAATGGCCTATGCCGTTTCGCGGCGAAGCCCCTGGGAGGAGCAGTCATGAAAATGAATAGATGGGGGTTCGGCTTTGTCACGGCAGCCCTTCTGACGCTGATGAGCGCCGGCGCAGGGTTTGCTGCCGATTGGACCGGCCAATACCTCACAGAGGATTCCAAGGGCAACGCCTTCACCATCGTCCTCGGAGACGACGGCAACGCCACGGGCGAGAAGCAGGGCCATGCGATGGAGGGAAGCTGGTCGGACTCCGGCGATGGGGCCGTGATCAAATGGACGACCGGCTGGACGACCAAGCTCACCAAGGACGGCGACGATTATAAGAGACCGCGTTCCGTCCCGGGACGCCCATGTCCGGGAAACCCGCCAGCGCGGTTGCTGCCAAGAAGGTCGACTAGCACACGAGAGGGCCCCGCCGTGGGGCGCTTTTCCGCCAACCGGGCCGCGGCCTATCGCAGATGTCCAAGCAGCACGACGCTCGCCGCAACGAAGAGAAGGCCCTATGGGCCCGGATCGCCGAGGGGTCGGAGCCCGGGCGGGAACGGGTGCTGCGCGAGCTGTTGGCCGTGGAGCAGGCTGAAGGGCTGGAAGGCGACGACGCGCGCCCCTTGCGGCTCGCACAGGAGTTCCTGGAGGCCGATCTCATGCTGTCCGACGCCGGGATCGTCTCCACCATCGTCGTATTCGGCAGTCACCTTATCCTCTCGCCCGAGGACGCCGAGGCCGCCGTGAGGCGGGCCGAGAGCGCCGAGAGCCTGGCCGTCGCGGAGCAGCAGCTGAACCTCTCCGCCTGGTACGCCGAGGCGCGGCGGTTCGCAACGATCGTGTCGGAACGGGGCGGGGCACGCGCGGCCAGCGGCGCGCGGCGCAACGTCGTGGTCACGGGCGGCGGACCGGGCATCATGGAGGCCGCGAACCGGGGCGCCATGGACGCCGGGGCCCCTAGCGTCGGATTGAACATCGACCTGCCCGAGGAACAACCGGCCAATCCGTACACGACGCCGGAACTGACGTTCCACTTCCGCTACTTCGCCATTCGGAAGATGCATTTCGCCATGCGCGCCAATGCGTTGACGATTTTTCCGGGCGGGCTCGGCACCCTCGACGAGCTGTTCGAGGTGCTGACCCTGAAGCAGACGCAGAAGATGGCACCGATCCCCGTGCTCTTGTTTTCTCGCGCGTACTGGCAGGCGGTCTTGAATTTCGACGCCTGGTGGCGTTTGGTACAATTCGGCCCGAGGACGCCGCGTTGCTGGAGTTCGTCGACACGGCCGAAGAGGCGTGGGCCCGGCTGGTCCAGCACGGCCTGGAAACCCCCAAGCCCCTTCGCGAGCCGTAAGGCAGTCGCGCGTCTTGTGCGAGCCCCGCACATCGCCAGACAGCCGCGCCGTCGCGGCGCCGCGCGGTCTACGTCCAATGGAGCTTATTGCTTAAGCGTCTTGCCGGGCATCGAGGGCAGGTTCTCGATCGCAAGCCGCATGAGCTCGGGCAGGGATTGCACCCGCAACTTGGTCTTCAACTGACTGCAGGTATTCGCAATCGTCTTGTAGCTGACATGCAGGTCCGAGGCGATCTGCGCGTAGGATTTTCCTTCCGCCAGCAACGACAGGATCTGCAGCTCTCGCTCGGTGATCGCGTGCAAGGGGTTCTTGGTGTGTCCGCGGGCCTCCATGAACGCGATGTTGGAAGCCAGTTCGTGGCTGAGATACGGCACGCCGTTGCGGATCGCCTCGAAGGCTTTGACGATTTCGTCGCCTGACGTGTCCTTGAGGATGTAGCCGTTCGCTCCGAGTTTCAGCGCTTGCGACACGATGAAGGGATCGCTGTGCATGCTGAACACGAGAACGGGCGTCCGATTGTCGTGAAGACGCAGGCGCCGAATGAAGGAGAGCCCTCCGAGCGCGCCCGTACGCATTGCCAGATCGACGATGATCACGTCTGGCTTCTTGCTACGGTAGAGTTGAAACCCTTCCGCCAGACTTTCCGTCTGCACGATCTTCTTGGCGCCAGCGTATTTCAGAAGTTGCCGACAGCCTTCCAGCACGATGGGGTGGTCGTCAATTACGAGAACCTGCATTTATGAAACCTCGATATCTTCGAATGTCGCGGGCGCGGAGGCCCTCGCCTTGGCCCGCGCCGCGGTGATTGGAATGACGATCTCCAGCAACGTTCCTTTCGAGGACACGCTCTGGATATCCCAGCTGCCGGAGAGCGCGCGGACTCTCTCGCGCATGGCCGTCAGTCCGAAGCCGAGTGGCGTGTTCGGCGACAGGCCACGGCCGTCATCCTGAATGAGAAGCTGAAGCACTCTGGCGCCCCGCTTCAGACGCTTGTCGAAAAGGTCGACCCGAATGGCGCTGGCTCCGCCGTGGCGGATCGCGTTGGTCACGCCTTCCTGAATGCAGCGATAGATCGTCAGGTCGATGGCCTCGCCGTAGCGCTCGCCCCGGGTTCGCAAGGAGCAGGTGATGTCCACGTCCACGTAGCGGCGCTGCATTTCGCTGATGAGGTCGCGCGCCAATTCGGACAAGGCCACATGGCCGACCGCGACGGGGCGCAGCTTCTTCAGCATAACTCTGTTCATCTGCTTGAGCCGGTTGGTGATCGTCAGGATCTCGGTCATATGCTCGTCAATCTCCGCGGCCGGGGCGCCGCGCTGCTCCTTGGCGAGCCGTTGCGCCGACATGGCGTTGGCCATGATCCCGAACAGGCAGGGGCTCGCCTCGTCATGGAGCTCGTTGGCGATTTCGCGCCGTTCGTCTTCTTGGATGGTGAGCACCTGACCGTAGAGCCGCCCGTTCTCCGCACGGGTGCGTCCAAGGGTCTCCGCGAGCCGGTTGAAGCTCGATGTCATGTCACTCAGTTCCTTGACGCGCGGCGGTGTGAGGCGCGTGCCGTAGTCCCCGTCCTCGAGCCTGGAAAGCCCGCCGGCAACGTTGGCCATCGGGTCGAGCAGGCGCCCGAGCACGACATAGAGCGTCGCAAGGACCAGCAGGTCGATAACACCGACGACGGGCCCCAACGACGACAGGTCCGCCCAGACTTCGGCGATCTCGTCCGAGGGCTCGCCGGCGATTACGACGGTGCCGAGATCCCAGATTCGCGGGCCGTCGATCGCCGGCATCTCGATCATGACAACCGAGCCGGCGATCCTGTTCGAAAGGACGACATTGACCGTCTGCGGCGCGACCTCGGGTGCGATCAGGGCTTCAAACCAGTGTGGCGCGGGCGGCGGCAAGTCAGGGGCGCGCGACGTGTTCGGCGCCGGCGACAGCTGCACGAGATCACCGCTTGCGTCGGCCATGTAGATGCGCACGTGACGAAGCTTGCCGATGCGCAGGCGGCTCGAAAGTTGGTTCACCTTCTTGGAAAGATCTGCAGGGCGTACATCCGGCGACAGCGATTGGATGGCGACGCGCACGAAGTTCTTGGCAAGCTCGACGGAGGCCTCCATCTCGACCTTTGTCGCCTCGCGCGCATTGGCGACGAAGATGATTCCGATGACGGCGAGCGCAATGATATTGATGACGCCGATCACAATCATGAGCTGGATACGGATGGTTCTGTCGTACCAGATGGCGTTCAAGATGCTAGCCATGGTGCCGGTCGCTCCCAAGCATATGAAGGCTGAGACCTCCCAAGCGCTCCACGGCGTCGTCGCGATCGAAACCCTGCTGGCGAAGAATGAAGTATTGCTGGCACAGCGTGCCGAACCCTTGGAGGGCGCCGGGCTTGGCCGCGATGGGGACGAGGGCGGCGATGATGTCCGAGGCGTTCTCGTGGATGCCTTGCTCCGCGAGCATGTTCTCGACTTGGACCGCGCGGTTGGCGATCATGCGTGGCTCGTCGCCGAAACGGTGCGCGGCCAAGCCGAGTTCCTTTCGGGTAGCTTCGACCCGTGGATCGTTCTGGGGGAGCTCGGTTTTCGCGGCGCGGCTGGCGAGCCATTGCGCCGGGGAAATGGGGGAGCCCGTGTCCAGCCAGGTCATCTCGGCATAGACGGAGCCCCCTTCGTCCTGCGGGGCCGGCGTCAGCGTGCTCGTTTCGGATGCGTCGTCGCAGCCAGCGAGGCTGAGCGCCATCAGCACAACCGGAAAAAGGCGGGAACGCCGCGAGGGACGGGCGATGAGGGAAAGGGGCATGGCATGGGCAGCTCTTGGTTGTTCGGCAAGATGCCCGGACTGCACGCTCTTTCTTCGCTCGGTCTCCATGGCATCTACTCGGTAGCAATAATGTCACCAAGTTTCTTGCTACCGTTGCCCAATCCGTCTGCTCGGTCTTCCCGAAAAACTACCTCGCGGCGACCTTTCGGCGTGCGAATTCCCCAAACGCAACCGGGATAAAACGCACGACCGACCAGGCACTAATCCATGCATTTACGGTGAAGTAGCGCCCTCCGGTTTCGAGCAATGCTCCAGACGGGTTTCTGGGAATAGGCCCAAAGACGTTCCGACGAGCGTCGCCATAGACTTCGTTCACCGCTAGGGACGGCAGCATCCTGTCTTTGCAGGCTGTTCGCCTCTCCTGACATGGCCAGACTTCGACGCTTGGCTTGGCGGCTGTGTGAGGCTCAGACGGCATTGTTCGCTTGAGGAGCCGATGCACAGGAACCGAGCGGAGAAGACGAGGACCTCCGATCAAGAGGGCTCTCGGACTTCTTCGTCATAATGGGAGCGAAAACGCGAGGGTTCGCATATGAGGAGACTTCACAGTATTGGTGGGTATGTGTCGGCGTCATGCGTCGCGCTGGCCCTGGGTGGCCTTCTAACCGGGGCCGCCAACGCCAACGATCGCCTGATCGAGATGGCGAAGAATCCAGAAAACTACGTCATGCCGGGTCTCGACTACACGGCGGACAACTATAGTGAGATGGATCAGATCACCGCGGAGAACGTTAAGGACCTCCGTGTCGCTTGGACCTTCTCCACGGGTCTGCTGAATGGTCACGAAGGCACGCCGCTCGTGGTCGACGGCGTGATGTACGTCAACAGTTCTTTCCCGAACAACGTCTATGCGCTGGACCTGAAGAATCCGGGCAAGATCAAGTGGCAGTACAAGCCGAAGCAGGATCCCGCGGCCCGTGCCGTGGCATGCTGCGATCTCGTGAACCGCGGCCTGGCTTATTGGCCGAGCGACGACGCGAGCAAGACGCCCAACCTGATCTTCTCGAACCAGCTCGACGGCCACGTTGTGGCGCTGAACGCCGAAACGGGCGAGATGTACTGGAAGGTCGAGAACGCCGACATCAAGGTCGGTTCGACCCTTACCGTGGCGCCGTATGTCGTCAAGGATCTGGTCATCATCGGATCGTCGGGCGCTGAGCTCGGCGTGCGTGGCGTCACCACCGCCTACAACGTCAAGACGGCGGAGATGGTGTGGCGTCGGTTTGCGACCGGTCCCGACGACGAGATCGGCATCGGCGACGACTTCAACAAGGCCAATCCCCAGTATGGTCAGAAAGGTCTCGGCCTTGCGACTTGGGAAGACGATGCCTGGAAGATCGGCGGCGGCACCAACTGGGGTTGGTATGCCTACGATCCGTCCCTGGACCTGATCTACTACGCTCGGGCAACCCCTCGCCCGTGGAACGAGACGATGCGTCCGGGCGACAACAAGTGGACCATGACCATCATGGCCCGCAACGCCGACGACGGTATGCTCAAGTGGGGCTACCAGAAGACCCCGCATGACGAGTGGGACTACGCCGGCGTCAACGTGATGATGCTCTCCGATCAGAAAATCGACGGTAAGGACCTGAAGCTGGTCACCCACCCGGACCGGAACGGCATCATCTACACGCTGAACCGCGTGAACGGCGATCTTGTCCGTGCCGACTTCCTGGACGACACCGTCAACGTTTGGACGCATGTCGACATGAAGACGGGTATCCCGGTGCGTAACCCGGAATACGGCACGCGCATGGAGCACAAGGGCAAGGATATCTGCCCGTCGGCCATGGGCTACCACGACCAAGCCCACGACTCGTACGATCCGGAGCGGGGTCTCTTCTACCTCGCCATCAACCACATCTGCATGGATTGGGAGCCCTTTATGCTTCCCTATCGCGCCGGCCAGTTCTTTGTCGGTGCCACCCTGTCGATGTACCCGGGTCCGAAGGGCGACCGTGCCAACTATCTTGGTCTCGGTCAGGTCAAGGCCTACAGCGCGCCTGATGGCAAGTACAAGTGGTCGGTCATGGAGCGCTTCGCCGCTTGGGGCGGTACGCTCGCGACCAAGGGCGGTGTGATGTTCTACCCGACCCTGGATGGCTACTTCAAAGCCCGCAACTCCGACACCGGCGAGCTTCTGTGGAAGTTCAAGATGCCGTCTGGCGGTATCGGCTATCCGATGACCTACGAGCACAACGGCACGCAGTATGTCGCAGTGTACTACGGCGTCGGCGGCTGGCCGGGTGTTGGTCTGGTGTTCGACCTCCAGGATCCGACGGCGGGTCTCGGTGCCGTGGGTGCGTTCCGCAACCTGCAGAACTGGACCCAGCAGGGCGGTGGCCTCTTGGTCTTCTCGCTCGACGGCAAAGGCCCGTACAGCGAGGACGTGAATCTCGACGAGTACTCGAACGAGATCGTCACGGACGGAACCTAGTCAGACGAACGGTTCTGCCAGGCCGCGATTTCGCGGCCTGGCAGGGCTTCGCCTCCCCCGTAACTACCGTGGGATGCGGGACGTCCGGTGACCGGGACGCAAGGTGGGCATCTCCGCCACAACCTCCGAGCAAGACTGCCAAGAGTGTTGCGTCGTGATGCCCCCATCATCGTCCCATCGATGCGCCGGTTCTCGCTCTCCCCAAAACGAGAACGACACGTCTGCAAGGACAAGAACGATGGACAAGATAACGAAACTCTTCGGCAAAGCACTTTTGGCAAGTGTCGCCGTCTGCGCTCTCCTGACCAGCCCTGCACATGCGGCCGACGATGCCGATGGGACCGCGCAGGACATGTTGCGGGTCTGCGCCGGCGCCAAGGAGAATCCCTATTCCACGAAGGACGAAAAAGGCTTCGAGAACCGCATTGCAAAAGCGCTCGGCGAGGTCATGGGCAAGAAGGTGGTCTTTGCCTGGGAAGACAAGCCCGCGATCTATGTGGTGCGCGACCAACTGGACAAGAACAATTGCGATCTGGTGGTCGGCGTCGACACGGGCGATCCGCGCCTGCTCACGACGACGCCCTATTACCGCGCCGGTTATGTCTTCGTGCAGCCGGCGGACTCCGAGCTTGAAATCGAGGCGTTTGACAGCCCCGATCTCGCGCGGGCCAACAATGTCGGTTACGAGCCCGGCGGTCCAGCCGAAGTGATGATGGTGAAGCACGGCCTCTTCAGCAAGAACTTCAACTACGTGAAGTCGCTGACGAACTACAAGAGCTCGCGCAACCAGTTCCTGCGCATCGATCCCGCGCTGATGGTGAGCAATGTCCTGGACGGCAAGTCCGATGTCGCCATTGCGTTCGCGCCATCGGTGGCGCGCTACGTCAAGGAATCGGGCGGCAAGCTCAAAATGACGCCGGTGCCGGACAAGAATTTCCGCTTCGACGGCGAGCCGGTCCTGTTTCACTTCGATCAATCGATGGGCGTGCGCAAGGACGATAAGGAGTTCTTCGAGGAAGTCGAAGAGGCGCTGAAAAAGGCCAAGCCGGAGATCATCGAGATTCTCACCGATGAAGGCATTCCGGTCGAGGAGCCGACACAGCCGCCCGCAGGAACGAAGTCCTAGGATAACGAAGTCCTAGGATGTTGAACGCGGGCGTCTGGGCGCCCGCATGAAGAAGACTCGAGAAAGAAGATTTGAGAAGGAAGCGAAACGTAATGAGGCAGGGTTTTAAGGTTGCAGCTGTTGTGGCAGCGCTTTCGTTGATTCCGCTGATGGCTCTCGCCCAACAGATTCAACTTGTCCACACCATCACCGGAATGCCGCTCGATCTCAGTCTTTCTCCAGAGAATGGCCGAGATACGCCCGCCGTGAAGGAATCTTCTGAGACCGGCGTCAATCCCTACAACGGAGTCGAGAGCTGCATGCATGAGGCCGAGGAGGTGTACCTGACGGCGTGTTCGGGATGCCACGGTCATATCGGCGAAGGCAAGCTTGGCCCAGGTCTCAACGACGACTACTGGACCTATCCGAAGAACCAGACCGACAAAGGCCTGTTCGAGACGATCTATGGCGGTGCCCGGAGCATGATGGGACCGCAGGCGTCCGCCAGAACAATGGACGAGATCCTGTTGGTGATCGCCTGGATTCGTCATCTGTACAAAGGGGACGTCGAGGGTGCCGTCTGGCTCACCGACGAGCAGAAGGCGAACTTCGTTGCCTTCGACCCCGATCACCACAAGCCCGAAGCGGAAGAATTGGAATGCGAGATTCCCGCGCAGTGACCGCATAAAGAGCGGCCGGCGCGGAGAAGAAGACGGGAACACCGTCGGTAAAGTAGCGACTGAGCACGGAGGAACTGACCCATGACGACGATACTACGCATTACAGGCGCGGCGCTCGCAGGCGCTCTTGCGCTTGCCGTGACGGCTGGAGGCGCTCTGGCCTATGACGGCACCAACTGCAAGGCCCCCGGCAATTGCTGGGAGCCCAAGCCCGGCTACCCCGAGAAGGTCGCTGGATCGAAATACGACCCGAAGCACGATCCGAAGGAGCTCGCCAAGCAGGGTGACTCCATGAAGGAAATGGAAGCGCGCAACGCGAAGCGTTCCGAGAACTTCAAGAAGACCGGCACGTGGGTTTACGACGTTTCCAAGCTCTAGCTCTGTCTTGCTTCTCCCAGAGCTAACCCTCGGAACAGGGTGTCCATCACTGTTTTTCGGGGGCGGGGTGCAGCCTAGAGCTGCACCCCCTTTTGTCTTCGACAACTCGGACGTCACGCGGCGCGCCAGCGAAAGCCTTGCCGCACAGCGGAAGAGAGGGGCATTGCCATGGCACGTCTTGCAGGTTCGCACGCCAACCCCGTCAACCGGGACCAGACGATCGATCTCGCCAACTGGCGCGACCGGGCGCGGGCCTTCGAGGACGTGTTGCGGAACACCATCATCGGTCAGGACCGCGTTCTGCGTCTGCTGACGATCGCCATTTTCGCGCGCGGCCATGTGTTGCTGGAAGGCGATGTCGGCGTCGGCAAGACCACATTGTTGCGAGCGGCGACGCGCGCTCTAGGCGGCGCCTTCGAGCGGGTCGAGGGGACGATCGACCTCATGCCCGCGGACCTCATCTATCACACCTACCTCGCCGAGGACGGGCGGCCGCGCGTCGACCCGGGCCCGGTCCTGCGTCATGGCGAGGATCTGACGGTCTTCTTCTTCAACGAGATCAACCGCGCCCGTCCGCAGGTCCACTCGCTGTTGCTCCGCCTCATGGCCGAGCGGAGCGTCACCGCGTTCAACCGCGAATATCATTTCCCGCATCTGCTCGTCTTTGCGGATCGCAATAGGATCGAGCGCGAAGAGACCTTCGAATTGCCAGCGGCGGCGCGCGACCGCTTCTTCATGGAGATCTCCATGGAGACTCCGAAAGACAGAGAGATCCGGCGTGCGCTCGCCTTCGACCGCCGCTTCTACGACGCGGACGCGCTGGTGCAATCGGTCACCGAGGATGTTCTCGACCACCAGCTTCTGAACGAGGTTGCGCACGCCATCCAAGGGCGCGTCCAGGCCAGCGAGACGCTGGAGAAATACACGCTGGATCTGTGGTCCGCGGTCCGCGACCCGGTCTCAGTCGGGATCGAGATCGGCGGCGTCGATATGTCCCGGCTGGTACAGGGCGGCGCGTCTCCGCGCGGGATCGCTTATCTGGTGCGCGCGGCGCGCGTCGAGGCGTGGCTCAATGGGCGCGACATGGTGGTCCCGGAAGACATCCGTGCCGTGTTCGCGGAAGTCATGTCGCATCGTGTCTTTCTCGATCCCATTTACGAACTCCGCCGGGAGGCCCTGGTCGATGCCTTGTTCGCGGAGGTCTTTGCGAAGGTGCCCGCGCCATGAGCGAGGCTTCTCACGAAGCCGCATCTGCCATCGACGTGCCTTACCGGTTGGCCTGGCGCGCTGCCGGCGTCGTATCGGCGCCCATGAAGGGAAGATGGAGGGGGCCGGGGGCCTGTTTCAGGACCACGATCTTCTCATTCGCGCCCGGGATCCGCGCCGGATCGACCTGCGCGTCTCGCTGCGCGACCCGTTCGGCAATCTCTATGCAAAACGGTTCGCGCAACGCAGCGCGGTCACGCTCTACGCCCTGGTGGATCTGTCGGCTTCCATGGGGTTCGCCGGGCAGGCGCGCAAGGTCGATGTGGCCGCGGATCTGTGTGCGGCACTGGCCGCGTCCGCCCGGCGCATTGGCGATTCCTTCGGTCTTATCGGCGCGAACCGCCGCATTGTCCCCGACTGCTTCTGGCCCGCCACAAGCTCGCGCGGCGCCGAAGCAGAGATGCTGACCAATCTGCGCGGTTTCGATCCGACGGCGCAGGGCGATCTCGGCGACAGCGCGGAGGGGCTCATCGATGCAGCCGCGATCATCGCCGGGCGGCGAAAGCTGGTGTTCGTCATCTCGGACTTCTTCATGCCCGATCAGGTGATCGAGTCCGTCTTCGAAGCCCTGTCGGAGCACGACGTGATTCCGATCGTGCTGCGCGATCCCCGGGAGTGGAACAGCTGCCGCGCTACGGCCTCGTCTCGCTTGCCGATCTGGAGACCGGCCGCAGACGCTTATGTGATGCGGCCCGCGCTGCGGGCGGCGCTGATCGCCGACAACGCGGCGCGCGGCGCGCGGCTGCGCGCTCTTGCCATGCGCTATGGAAGGCCGCCCTTCGAAGTCGTGGGCCGGATCGATTGGGACAGATTCGGCGCCTATCTGATGGGGGAGGTGGGATGATCGCGCTCCTGATCGCCCTGCTGGTGTCGACACCGGCCCTTGCGGCCGACGAGCCGGCCTCGCCCATCGTGTCCGTCAGCACGATCGAGCCGCGCGGCTTCGGCTATTTCGTCGGGGACCTTCTGACGCGCGACGTCGACGTGGTAGTTGCCGAGCCCTATGTCCTCGAAAGGGCCTCGGAGCCAAAGCCGGGGCGGCTGTCCTACTGGCTCGATCTTCGCGCGGTCGACGTGTCCGAACGGCGTGAGCGCGGTGCAACCGGTTATCGCGTCAAACTCGTCTATCAGACCCTTTACGTGCCCCTGTCGCCCACCGTGCGGGAGTTGCCCGCGCTTGAACTGCGTTTCACCGATGGCGACAAGACCGTGGCGGCCAAGGTGCCGGCGTCGAGATTCGTCATGGCGCCGTTGCGCGAGGTCATTCCGGAGGTGCCCGCGGAAGGACCGGAAGGCTATCTGAGACCGGATGCGGCGCCGCAGCCGATCTCCACGCGCCGCGACCGCCTTCTGTTTGCCGCGGGCCTCGGCCTCACCGTCCTGGCTCTCATCGGCCTCGCCTACGATCGCGCCTGGTGGCCGTTCCGCAGCCGGCCCAGCCGTCCGTTTGCGCGCGCGGCCCGCCGGTTGCGGTCGCTGGCGCGCTCGTCAAGCGACGACGCCTATCGCGAGGGCCTGCTCGATCTGCACCGGGCCTTTGATGCCTCGGCCGGCCGCCGCGTGCTCGCCGAGGACGTCAGCGGATTTCTGGAAAGCCATGCCGTGTTCCGGCCCCAGGAGCGCGAGATCGGACGTTTCTTCGCCGCCTCTCGCCAAGCCTTCTTTGCCAACGATATCGGCGGTGCCGAGACGGCGATGCCGTTGCCGGCGTGGCCGCACTCGGGACGGAACTCAGTGCCGCCGAAAGGAGGGCCGCATGAATTTCGCAGTGAGCCACCCGTATGTTCTGTTCCTGCTTCCGCTCGCCATCCTGCCGCTTCTGACGATGGCGCAGGAGGCCGATCCCTATCCGTCCTTGGGCGCCGCGAAACCCGATCCGCTGTCGCAGGCTGTGGACCTTGCCTTGCGCGTCCTGGGCAGCCTCGCCGTGGCCGCGCTCGTGCTCGGTCTCGCAGGATTGCATATCAGGGGGCAGAGCATCGAACGGACGGGCGAGGGCGCCAGCATCGTCCTGCTGTTCGACCGCTCGGCGAGTATGAACGACACCTTCGCCGGACAAGCCCCGACGCGCAGCGGCGAGGAATCGAAATCGGCCGCGGCGCGGCGGTTCCTGAAACAATTCGTCGAGACCCGCGAACACGATCGTTTCGGCGTCGCGGCCTTCTCGACTGCGCCCATGTTCGTCTTGCCGTTGTCCGACCACAAGGATGCGACCGTCGCCGCCATCGACGCCATCGTGCAGCCGGGGCTTGCGCTCACCAATGTCGGCAAGGGGCTCGCCATAGCGCTCTCCCTGCACGACACGGACATCGTCTCGACTCGGGATACGGATTCAGGGGTGTCCAACCGCGCCATCGTGCTCGTGTCCGACGGCGCCGCCGTGATCGACCGGAAGATGCAGCAGAAGCTGGAAGCTGCCTTTCTGAAGCGCCCCGTGAACCTGTATTGGATTTTCCTGAGGACTGAAGGATCGCGGGGAATCTTCCAGGCGCCGGACCCCAACAAACCGGACACACCGCGGGCGATGCCGGAGCGCCATCTCAACCTCTTCTTCGAAAATCTCAAGATTCCCTACAAGGCGTTCGAGGTGGAGAACCCCTCTGCCGTCGGAGAAGCCATCGCCACCATCGACAAGCTCGAGCGGCGCCCCATGCGCTACCTTGAGCGTATTCCCCAGAAGGACCTGTCGGGCCTCGCGTATGGGATCGCCACCGGTGCCCTGCTTCTTCTGGTTCTCGCCAGGCTCGCGGAGACCAGAGTCTCGCAGCCGGCTGCGCGTCGGCCAACGCTCCTGCGCGTGGGCCTCGGGCTTGTGCTCTGCGCCACAAGCCTCGTTGGCACCTCGCAAGATCCGGCGCGTGGCGCCGAAGTCACGCGCGAGCAGCTCTTGGCTGTTTTGGAGGCCTATGGCGAGGAACGGCCCGACCTCTCGCGCCGGGACCTGACCGGTATCGACCTCTCCGGCATCGATTTCAAGAAGGCGGACTTGTTCGCGGCGAACCTGAGCGGTTCGGCGGTGCAGGGCGCAAGCTTTGCCGGCGCCAACCTCAACCGCATGGTCGCGGAAGGTGCGGATTTCTCCGACGCGAATTTCGACGGTGCGAGCATGTTCGCCGTGGTCATGAACGGTTCGGACCTGACGGGTGCCAATCTTTCCAACACCCGCATCATCGGCCAGCTGATCAAGGCGCGCATGGACAAGGTCAAGATGGTCGATGCCGATCTCGGCGCCGACCCCGCCAACCAGGGCATGGTGCCGGTGCGCCTCGACATGTCCGGCGCAAGCTCGAAGGGGCCGATCTCACGGGCTCGAACCTCGTCCATGTCGTCCTCTCTTACGCAAATCTGCGCGATGCCATCCTGGTCAAGACGCGGTTCAATTGGGCCAAGCTGCCCGGCGCCCAGCTGGACGGGGCCGACGTCACAGGTGCGGATTTTTCCAACGCCGATCTCGAGGGCGCCACGGTGTCCGGGCTGAAGGGCGTTGAGACCGCGACGGGCTTCCCGGAGGACGTACGATGACCGGGGCGCGGCACGCGGCTCCCGGGCCCGGACCGCTGAGCCGGACCCTCGGCGCGCTGTATCGCGCGCGCATCGTGTTCGTGTGGCTCTTGCTTGCCACGGGGCTCGCCCTCGCAATCGCATCCGGATGGAAATGGTACGCGGGCTGGCACGACAACCGGACCATCCGCGCGCTGGGCGCGGGAGAGAATGTCGAGATCGCGCCGGACAAGGCCTCGCCGGCGGTTCTGTTCGCCCGCGCACATTATCTTCTAAAGCGCGACAGGGTCGGCGAGGCGCAAGTGCTGCTCGATCAGGCGAATTTCCGCGCCGACGACAAGACACGCGTGGCCATGCTCTACGACGACGGCAACGCGCGCTTGCGGGCCACCTTCGTCGCGATCGAACAGGGCAAGTTCGATAAGGCGACATCGCTCGTCAATCTCGCCAAGGCCGACTACATCCAAGCGTTGCGGCTCGAACCGCGCGCCTGGGATGTCAAATACAACATGGATGTGGCGGCGCGACTGGTGCGGGATTTGCCCAATATCGCACCCAGCGAAGAAGACATGCAGCAGGAGCCGCGCAAGGACCTCTGGAGCGATCTGCCCGGCGTTCCGCGAGGCGCGCCATGAGCCGCCGCCTGGCCGTCCCGCCCGCGCTCGGCGCGTTGCGCTTCTGGCTTCTTGCGGCCGCGTTCGCGCTCGCCGCCGCCACGCTGCTCCTGCCGCGCGTGACGCTGACCCGCAAGGCCTACGATGCGATGGCCTTCGTGGACGTGACGGCGAGTATGAACACGCGCGATGCCGTGGTTCGCGGCCGTCCGGCCAGCCGGATGGATCTGGTCAAGGATCGTTTGACGGCGCTCGTCGCGCAGTTGCCGTGCCAGTCCAAGCTTGGGCTTGGCATCTTCACCGCCCGGCGCGTCTTCGTGTTGTTCGAGCCCATCGAGGTCTGCGAGAACTTCTCGAGTATCGATTCGGCGATCCGCGCCCTCGACTGGCGCATGGCGTGGGAAGGCGACAGCTACGTCACGCTCGGCATTCATGATGCCCTGGCCGTCGTGAAACCACTCGATGCGACGTTGCTCTTCTTCACGGACGGCCACGAGGCGCCGCCGCTGCCGTGGACGGGCCTTCCTGCGTTCGAGGGTGAGGCGGGTGAGGTGCCCGGCCTTCTGGTCGCGTCGGCGGGCAAGACGCTCGTGCCGCTACCGAAGTTCGACGACGCGGGGCGCGAAATCGGGACGATGAGCGCGACCGATGTCCTGCAGGAAAATCGCTCGGGAGCACCGCCGCCGGATGCGTCGTCGCGTCCTGGCTGGCACCCGAAATGGGCGCCGTTTGGCGACATGCTGGTCGACAACAGCGAGCACATGACCTCCGTGAAGGAGGATCATTTGAAAGAGATCGCGACCCAGACCGGGCTCACCTACGCCCATCTGCAGAGTTCCGGCGCCTTGCTCCGGGACCTCACGGCGGTCGCGCAACCGCGCGACGTTCGGGTCGCGGCGGACATTCGTCCCTATCCGGCGGGGCTGGCGTTCCTGCTGCTCATCGTTCTCTACGGCGTCTTGCCGTTGCGCGAGCGTATCGGGCGCCGCCGCCACCAACCGAAACCAGCACTGAAAGAGGTTCTCCCATGAGGTTGTTTCGAACTGCCATGCTCCAAGTTCTTCTTGTCCTTGGGGCTGCGTCGGCGGGCGCGCACGGCCCGACGCCGCAAAAGGTCGAAGAGAGCATTGCCGTCGCCGCCCCGCCGGAAAAGGTTTGGGCCGTCGTCAAGAATTTCGACAGCCTGGTCTCGTGGAACCCCCTTGTCGAAACCAGCATGGGCACCGGCGGCAACGAGCCCGGCGCGGAACGAGTCGTGGTCCTGCGGTCGGGCGGGCAACTCAAGGACAGTCTGGACGAATATCTCGAGGACGAGATGTCCTATTCCTACCGGCTCGACACGCCGGACGTCGACGCCTTTCCCGTCAGCTTCTACTCGTCCACGCTGGCCGTGAAGCCGGGCGCGGACGGCGGCAGCGAGGTGACCTGGGACGCGCGTCTTTATCGCGCCGACACCGGCAACTTCCCGTCCGAGACGCAGAACGACCAGGCCGCCATCGACGCGGTCACCAAGTTCTACAGGGCGGGTCTGGAGGAGCTTAAGAAGAAGGCGGAGCAGTAAGGATGATCGCGGCCCCGCGCGGTGTCGCCGGACGCTTTGGCGCGCTGGCTGTCGCGGCCGCGATCCTCGCCGCCCTCATCTCCGCTGCCTTGTCGGCACACACGCAAGCGGCTGCGCCACGCCTCTTCGTCACCAATCAAGCGGCGGGTCAGGTGGTGGTGATCGACACCGCAACCCATGAGCAACTGGCAACCGTCGAACTCGCCCCGGGGCCGGCGGTCATCGCTGCATCGCCTGACGGCCGGACTCTCTACGTCACCCATCCCGAGATCGGAAAGATCGACGTGCTGGACGCGCGCGCGCCGGACCGGCCGCGCAGCCTGTCTGTCGCGGGCACGCCCTTCGGGATCGCCGTCGGCGAAAGAGGGCGCCTCTTCGTCAGCGATTGGAACCGGGATCTCTTGTCGGTCATCGACAGCGCAACGGGCAAGACCGTTGCCGAGATTGCGGTTGGGCGCGCGCCCGCGCACGTGGCTCTCGACCCGAGGCTTCGGCGCGCCTATGTCGCAAACCGGGAGGACGACTCGATCACCGTGGTCGACATGGACCGCCTGACGGCGGTCGCCACGGTCAAGGTCGGCAAGGCGCCGTTTGCGCTTGCGGTCTCGCCCACAGGCGACCGCGTCTACGTGGCCAACGTCCGGAGCGGAGACGTCTCGGTTGTCGATGCCGCCTCGCTGGAAATCCGTAACACCGTCCGGACCGGTTCGATGCCCTACGGCGTCGCGGTCTCGCCGACCGGCGCGCGGGTCTTCGTGGCGAACCAGCAATCGGGAACGGTCAAGATGCTGGACGCGGCGTCCCTCGAGGCGCTCCAGCGCACCAAGGTGGGGAAATACCCCGAAACCGTCGCCATCCTGCCCGACGGCCGGCGGCTCTACGTGGTCAACTGGATGGCGGGAGACATCTCGGTCCTGGACGGCGAAACGGGACGGGAGGTGAAGCGCATTCCCGTGGGCGAGGGCATCCGCGGACTTGCCGTCGCGGCTTCGGACTAGGGTCGGGCCGATGCCGCGCGTGCCGACAACCGTGTCCGGATGGCCGTTCTTGGTTCTTCTCGTCGCGCTCGCCTTCCCGAACAGCGCGGCGCAGACGCTACCCCGCGGCATCGAGGATCGGAGCGAACGCTTTCCATTCGTCGTGGAGATCGCCCAGTACGGCCGCATGATCTGCTCGGGCACGGTGCTCTATCCCCGCGTCGTGGTGACGTCGGCCCATTGTCTGCAACAGGTGACGCGGGCCCTGGGGCGCCGCTTCTATGTGGACGCTTATCTGCAGCCCAAGGAACTCTTCGTGCACGTGGTCATGAAAGGCCGCATGCGGTCCTTCGCGGTGGCGTCGGTCGAGATCGCGCCCGGCTGGCTTGGGGGAGAGAAGAGCCAGTCGAGCAGCGCGCGGCTTCCTCACGACCTGGCATTGCTGGTGACGGCGGCACCGATCGCCGTCGACTTGCCGCGTGCCGTCTCGGACACCGATCCCGCATCGCTGCCGCGTCCGTCCACGGTGAAGACGGGACGGCCGGGCGTGCTGGTGGCCTTTGGCGGCACGCGCTGTCTGGCGCCGGGAGACTGCGACGACGCGGGCGTTCGCCGCTATCTGCCTGTCACGTTGAAAGACGCCGCCGATTGCTTCAAGACCCGCCTCGATCGCGACGCTGGCTTGCCGGAGACCATATGGTGCATGGACGAGACCGTCCTGCCTGGCGACAGCGGCGGCGCCTTGCTGATTGAGGATGAGGACGAAGCGTTGCGCTATGTGGGCGTGATCTCGGCCCAGCGCGGTCTGCCGCCCGAGCTGGCCACCGTGTCCGGACGCCGCCAGAGTGCCGCGACGGCGCTTTCAGCAAATCTCGATTTCATAGAAGAAACCGCGCGGTCTCTTGGATACGGACGCGCTAGTTCGGATCCATGAGAGGGGCGAGCTTGTCCTTCATGGCGACGATCATCTCGTAATTCTCCTTGGAGGGCTCGAGGCGCTTCAGCGTCGCCGCCACCTTCCGGTAGATCTCGATCGTCTGCTCTTTCTGCTCCGGGGTCAGGTTTGGATTGCGCTCCGCATGCTCCACGTTCAAGCGCAGGGCCTTGTCCGTGGCGCCGGGCGTCTTGCCTTGCGCGAGGAAGATGTAGCCGCGGACCACGGTGCCGGCGGTGTCGGACCAATCCTGGAGGTCCTTGAATCCGTGTGCTTGGCGACAGCCTCGAGGGCCGCGCGCTTCTCGGCGGACATGGCGTCGAGGTCCGATGCGGCGCTGCCGGGAGCCGGCGGCTGCTCCGGCATCTCCGTCCCGGGAAATTTCGCACCCGTCTCCCGGATCTTCGGAAAGGAGGCGATCAGCCGGGTCACCATGTCCTCCGTGAGGTCGACCTGGCGCACCGACGCGGTCATCGCCTCGAGCTGCGCGGGGTCGAAGCCACCTTCCGCCAGCCCTTGGGCTTGCACTTTGTCTTGCCCGGTATCCTGCACCTTGTCTTGCGCTTTGGCAGGGCTAAAGCCCGCAAGGCTCAGGCTTACGGCCATGCTCAAGCAGAGAAGGTCGAGGGCCAGGATACGAATGACCGGGATGCGAAGGGACATGGGGGAGACTTTCATGAGACGGGGGTACAAACGACCTCCTGTAGACGATCCCGGGTCCCGATAGCGATGCCATGTCTGGCAATTCTGTCCCTGGATAAATGCCTGTGACAGATGGCCTCAACTCTCTCCCGAAAGGAGGTAATCCGGACAGAAACCAGGGCGAAAGCGCACAAAACCTGGCAAGAAGAGTCGCCAAATCAGAGTGGCAAACTTTCCTACCAACCCCCATGATGTTCTTGACCCGCCTCCAGGCAATGTTGACACTTTTGCATCAACGCAAATCCGGAAGAACCAGGACGGGTCATCCATGCAGGCAAGATATCTCTTAGTTGCGTTGGCGGGCATCCTGGCGGCCGCACCTGCGGTCGCGGGCGGTGCCGGCTCTCCCCAAAAGATCAACGCGATGTTGTGCGATACCGAGGCACAGGCCATTGCCCTGGCCTCGGCGCTTTCGACGGGCAAGACCGAGCCCTTGGCGATCAATGCCGTGAACAAGACCGCGGGTTCCGAGGTGTGCGGCCGCTTCATCGGCTATGCCGTTGTGGAGGTCGAAAAGACCAAGAATCAAGACGGTTCGTTGTTCATGCTCGCCGGGCTTCGCTTCGCCGAGGACGGACGCTTGGGGTGGACAGCCTCTTGGGTGACCCCGTTCGACGGGCTCAGCGTCGCGCGCGGCATCTAGCGTTTGGGCACGACGGTGCCCGCGCATCCCTGATGGGCGCCTCTCGCCCACGCGCGGCCATCAGGCTGCGGACGGGTTGAACCGCCGGTGCGCCGGCAAGGGACTGTCACGCCCAGCCTAGGACTGGCGTGTGAAGATGATACTGTCCTTGCGATGCATGGACCCTTGGCCAATAAGCGGCCCCGCAACGCCATCGAGCGGTTGCGGCGCGCAATTCTCGATCCGGCGACAAGCGCGGTTCACTATGGTGTCGCCGTAGCTGCTGTCGTTGGCATGGCGTGCCTCGCCTGGGGGCTCTATCCCTGGCTTGAAGGGCGCGCCTCCTTTCTCATCTTTATTCCCGGTCTGGCGATCGCGGCCGGTTTCGGCGGGTTCGGCCCCGGTCTCCTGGCAACGCTTCTTTCCGCGGCGATCGGCTTCGCCCTCGTTCCGCCAAGCGACGTCACCCTCCCGGCCTTGGCCGAGGTCGGCGTGTTCACGGGCGTCGGACTCGGCATTGCCTGGTTGGGCGAACTACTGCGCCGCACGCGTCTGCGCAGCCGCCGCAGCGCCAAGGCGGTCCGCTCGCGCGAGGCGCATCTGCGCTCGATCCTGGACACCGTTCCCGACGCGACCGTGGTGATCGACGAGACCGGCATGATCCGGTCCTTCAGCGCGGCGGCAGAGCGGCTCTTCGGCCACCGGGAAGTCGATGTCGCCGGGAAGAACGTGGCGGTGTTGATGCCCTCGCCGTTCCGTGAGGAGCACGACGCCTATATCTCTCGCTATATCAGCACCGGCGAGAAGCGGATCATCGGTTTCGACCGCGTGGTGACGGGGGAGCGCAAGGACGGGTCCACATTCCCCATGAAGCTCGAGGTCGCGGAGATGCGATCCGGCGAGCAGCGATTCTTTACCGGGTTCATCCGTGACCTGACGGAACGCCAGAGAACCGAAAAGCAGTTGCAGGATCTGCAGACGGAGCTGGCGCGGCTGTCGCGCCTGACCGCCATGGGCGAGATGGCCTCGACCCTTGCGCATGAGGTCAACCAGCCCCTGACCGCGATTTCCAACTATCTGCAAGGGTGCAACCGGCTGCTGGAGTCCATCGAGGGCGATAAGGTCCCCATGGTGCGCGAGGCGCTCGCGGCCACGACCAAGCAAACGCTGCGGGCCGGCGAGATCATCCGCCAACTCCGCGATTTCGTGACCCACCACGAGACCGCACGGGATCCCGCGGACATCAACGATCTCGTGGAGGAAGCCAGCGCGCTGGCGCTGATCGGCGCGCCGGACGAGGGCGTGAAGCCGAGCTTTCTGTTCGACACCTCTCTTCCCGACGTGAAAGTCGTCAAGGTCCAGGTTCAACAGGTTCTGCTGAACCTGATGCGCAATGCCATCGAAGCAATGGAAGGGTGCGACCCGAAAGTCCTATTGGTGTCCACGGCGCGGTCTTCCACGGATAAGAACGACGCCGGCGAGCCGATGGTGCAGATCACGGTCGCGGACACCGGGAGCGGCATCTCCGAGGAGATCGCCGACCAGCTGTTTCAGCCCTTTGTGACCACCAAGCCTAATGGCATGGGGGTGGGGCTGTCGATCTCCAAGCGCCTGGTGGAAACCCATGGAGGGCGCCTGTGGGTCGAACCGAACCCCGGGGGCGGCACGGTCTTCCGGTTCACGCTGGAGCCCGTCAGAAGCGAGGACAGGGCCTGATGCCCGTCAATCCCGTCGTGC
This sequence comes from Methyloceanibacter methanicus, assembly GCF_001723285.1. Classification (GTDB taxonomy): domain Bacteria; phylum Pseudomonadota; class Alphaproteobacteria; order Rhizobiales; family Methyloligellaceae; genus Methyloceanibacter; species Methyloceanibacter methanicus. The sequence continues at coordinate 140,064 of NZ_LPWG01000014.1, forward strand.
ACATCGTCGACGACGACGAGGCGGTGCGTCAGTCCTTGGCGTTCATGCTCGGTTCGGCGGGGTTTCCCGTCCGGCTCTACGAGTCGGCCCAACTGTTCCTGGAGGCTGTCGATCCGATGCAATGCGGCTGCTTGATCACGGATGTCCGCATGCCGGACATGACGGGCATCGAGCTCCTTGGGCGGATCAAGGACAAGATACCGTTCCTGCCTGCGATCGTCATCACCGGTCATGGCGACATTCCGCTCGCCGTCGAGGCCATGAAGGCCGGCGCGGTGGACTTCATCGAAAAGCCCTTTGATGAAGAAGTGCTGCTCAAGGCGGTCGAAGCGGCGCTTGAAAGGGCGACCGGCGAGGGCGCCGACCAGATGCAGGAGGTCTTGAGCCGGCTTGCAAGCCTGTCCGAGCGCGAGCGTCAGGTCCTCGAGGGGCTGGTGGCGGGGCAGGCCAATAAAGTGATTGCCGCCGCGTACGGCATCAGTCCGCGAACGGTCGAGGTCTATCGCGCGAATGTCATGTCCAAGATGCAGGCGAACAGTCTGCCGGACTTGGTACGCATGGCCCTTCTGGCCCATATCGGACCGCCTGCCGGCGCCTCCGAATAGGGCTGCGCGCGCGCCGCTTCCGCCCCCTTTGCCGTTTGACGTGGCTCAAGGTCGCACGCCCCGCATCACATAGACTTTTCAAGTGGCTGTGGTGAACCGCGGGGGCGACGGCCGATGTTTGGGGAAGAAACAAATGAGTCATGCCGGCACCGTGCTGATTGCCGTTCGCGACGGCACGCTTGCGGATAGTCTAAGGTTTTCGTTGGAGCTCGAGGGCTATGAGACACGTTTCTGCGACGAGCATGCACTCTCTCCGATCCTGCGGGCACCAAGCCGCCACGGCACCTGCGTGGTGTTGGACCAGGACGTCTTTTCGCGGGTCGCGGAAGCTGGCGAATCGGAGCTTCCTTGCAATCCCTGTGTCCCGGTCATCCTCATGGTGTCCCAGAAAACCGAGCAGCTCCTTGCCAAAGCCAAGTCAGGCGGGGTCACGAAGGTTCTGGAAAAGCCGATCCTTGGCGGGGTCATGTTGGAGACGATCCGGCAAGTGATTGAAAAGAATGGGCGTTCGGGCGGGCCCCTCCTGCCGTCCTAGGCCGTATCGGCCTACGTAGTTTCCCTTAGGGAACAGGCCCGAATTTTGATCGAGCGCAAAAATCTCTATCTCTGACGTCAGTCAAATTAACCTTTCGGGGGTTATCATGCTGACGCCGAATCCCGTGCTCGACTTCCCGCAGACACAAACGTCGCCGACGTCGGCGCTCCTGGCGCATGCTCGAGACGACGACGACCTTCAGACATCGAGCGTTCCGATCAACTTCGCCCGCAACAGCGAGATTTTCGCCGAGGGCGAGGGGGCCGGATATGTATACAAAATCGTTTCCGGCGTGGTTCGCGTGTCGAAGTTGCTGCCTGACGGGCGCCGGCAGATCAGCGCGTTTCATCTTCCCGGTGACATGTTCGGTTTCGAAGTGGACGACGTGCATCACGTGTCCGCCGAGGCGATCGGGCCCGTCAAGGTTCTTGCCTATAAATGGCAGAGCCTGCTGAGCGCGACGTCCTCGCGCGGCTTCGTGCATGAGCTGCTCAACCGCACCATGATCGGGCTGCGGCAGACTCAGGATCATCTGCTGCTTCTTGGCCGCAAGAATGCGCTGGAGCGGCTCGCGGCGTTCCTGATCGAGATGGCGCGCCGGACTGGCTCGGACCGCTCGCTGCATCTTGCAATGCCGCGCCATGACATCGCCGACTATCTCGGCCTCACGCTGGAGACCGTTTCGAGGATGTTCGCCGAACTGAAAGAGGCAGGCATCATCAAGCTCGAATCGGCCCGGCAGGTATCGGTGCTCGACATGTCCAAGCTCGAGGCCATGGCGACATGAGGCCGTTCTGCCACGGACTATCGCTTGCTGCCAGTGCGCTCTTGGCGTTCGTGCTCATTCTCGGGCTGGGCTCGGCCGCGCGGACCGAGGGAGCGGTGACGAGTCTGCCGGACCCCGCGCGCGGCAAGGCGCTGGCCGAGCGTCTTTGCACCAACTGTCATCTGGTTTCCGATCGGCAGACCAAAGCCGTTGCGGACGTTCCAAGCTTTGCCGCGATCGCCAATAAGCCGGACCAAACCGAAGGCGCGGTCATGGCCCGGATCGTCATGCCCATGCACCCGATGCCGGTGATTCCGATCACCAAGCCCGAACTTGAGGATGTCTCGGCCTACATCATGAGCCTGCGCGGAGAGTAGGCAGCGGCCGGATCAATCAAACTTTGCGATAGATCGCCCAAGCTTGCGCTGGATCAAGGTAGGAGGTGGGCGGCCAGCGTGTAACAGCGCTATAATGAGCCCGCGCGGATTGACGCGGACAGGATGAGATTGCCGTCGGAGGCTCGGGGCTGCCGGTCGACAATGAAGTCAAGACCTGGGCAAGGCTTGAGTGGGCAAGGCTTGAGATTGAGGGGTTGGACACATGGCCGCAACATCGCAGCGGGATGAGTGGAAAGCGCTTGGGGACATTCTCGCGATTGGGGCCGCCGCGTTCCTGGTTATTCTAGGCCTCGTCCTGGCGGTGGCCGGCGCGGACCTGGTCATGAAGTTTCATGGCTGTCTCCTGCTCGGCGCCTCGGGCCTTGCACTTCTGTATATGCTCGCGCAGTTCGTGGAGAGCCGCGAACCGGCCGATACGAGCGGCTACGCGGACGGTGTCATCCGCGCCGGCGTGATCGCTACGGTCTTCTGGGGAGTTGCCGGCTTTCTGGTGGGCGACATCATCGCCTGGCAGCTCGCTTTCCCGGTTCTGAACTTCGACTTGCCCTGGACGAATTTCGGGCGCTTGCGTCCGCTCCACACCTCGGCGGTCATCTTTGCCTTCGGCGGTAACGCGCTCATCGCCACGTCGTTCTACGTGGTGCAGCGGACCTGCCGCGCGCGCCTCGCGGGCAAATGGTCGCCCTGGTTCGTGTTCTGGGGCTATCAGCTCTTCATCGTGTTGGCGGCCACCGGCTATCTGTTGGGCGTCACGCAGAGCAAGGAATACGCCGAGCCGGAGTGGTACGTCGATCTCTGGCTGACGGCCGTTTGGGTCGTCTACTTCCTTGTCTTTGTCGCCACCATCGCAAAGCGGAAAGAGCCCCACGTCTACGTGGCGAACTGGTTCTACCTGGCCTTCATCGTCACCATCGCCATGTTGCACATCGTCAACAATCTGGCGGTGCCGGTGTCGCTGCTGGGCACGAAGAGCTACGTCCTGTACTCGGGCGTCCAGGACGCCATGACCCAGTGGTGGTACGGCCACAACGCGGTCGGCTTTTTCCTGACGGCCGGCTTCCTCGGCATGATGTACTACTTCGTGCCGAAACGCGCCGAGCGGCCCATCTACTCGTATCGCCTCTCGGTCGTCCATTTCTGGTCGCTGATCTTCATCTATATCTGGGCGGGTCCGCATCACCTGCACTACACGGCGCTGCCGGATTGGGCCCAGACGCTGGGCATGACCTTCTCGATCATCCTGTGGATGCCCTCTTGGGGCGGCATGATCAACGGCCTCATGACGCTGTCCGGCGCTTGGGACAAACTTCGGACCGATCCGGTCATCCGCATGCTGATCGTCGCCGTCGCCTTCTACGGCATGTCGACCTTCGAAGGCCCGCTGATGAGCATCAAGTCGGTGAACTCCCTGTCGCACTACACCGACTGGACCATCGGCCATGTGCATTCCGGTGCGCTGGGCTGGGTTGCCTATATCAGCTTTGGCGCGCTGTATTGCCTCGTGCCGTGGCTGTGGCACCGCAAGGCGCTCTACTCGCAGCGTCTGGTCGAATGGCATTTCTGGGTCTCGACGCTCGGCATCGTGCTCTACATCACCTCCATGTGGGTGTCGGGCATCCTGCAAGGGCTGATGTGGCGGGCCTACGATTCTCTCGGCTTCCTCGAATACTCCTTCGTGGAGACGGTCGAGGCCATGCACCCGTTCTATGTCATCCGGGCCATTGGCGGGCTGCTCTTCGTCATTGGGGCTCTGTTGATGGCCTACAATCTGTGGCGCACGGCGCGTGGCGATCAGCCCGTCGATGCGACCGATCAACCGTCTGTCGCTGCGGCTCCTGAGTTCCGGCCTGGCGAATACACGGCGCCGGCGGAATAGGGAGGGGCCAATGAGCTGGGGAAAGCACGACATCCTAGAGAAAAGCCCGATGCTGATGCTGATCGGCATCCTGATCGTGGTGAGCATTGGTGGGCTGATCGAGATCGCGCCGTTGTTCTGGCTGAGTTCGACGGTGGAAAAAGTGCAAGGCATGCGGCCCTATTCGCCGCTCGAATTGGCCGGCCGCAATATCTATGTCCGCGAGGGCTGCTATCTGTGCCACAGCCAGATGATCCGCTCTCTCAGGGATGAGGTCGAGCGCTACGGCCACTATAGTCTGGCTGCGGAGAGCATGTACGACCATCCCTTCCAGTGGGGCTCCAAGCGCACCGGGCCGGACCTCGCGCGCGTCGGCGGAAAGTACTCCGACGAATGGCACCGCGCGCACATGATCGACCCTCGTTCGGTCGTCCCGGAGTCGGTCATGCCGGGCTATCCGTTCCTGGCGAAGCGTGAGCTGGACTATGACGATATCGCAGATCAGCTGAAGACGAACGCGGTTGTCGGCGTGCCGTACACCGACGAGATGGTCGAGGCGGCGAAGGCGGATCTTGAAGCGCAAGCCGGCAAGGACGGCGCCGACGTGGCGGCACTCCTGGCGCGCTATCCGAAGGCGCAGGCGCGTTCGTTCGACGGCAACCCGGATGAGATCACCGAATTGGACGCCTTGATTGCGTATATGCAGATGCTTGGAACGCTGGTCGACTTCGCCAGTTTCGACGAAGCCGGCCCCAATCTGAGGTGAGGACCGGACGATGGAATACGAACAAGTCGCTTCGATAAGCCAAGTCGCCGCACTCATTTTCTTCATCGTGCTGTTCGCCGGTGTCGTTCTGTACGCGTTTTGGCCCGGCAACAAGAAGCGCTTCGACGAGGCGGCAAGACTGCCTCTGGAAGACGACCCAGAGTCCGACAACGAGAAAGACAGCTGAGCCATGGCCAAGAAGGACGCCAACACTCCGGAGGAGGTCGGGACCACCGGTCACGAATGGGACGGTATCGAGGAGCTGAACAAGCCCCTGCCCAAATGGTGGCTTTACGTCTTCTATGCCTGCATCGTCTGGGCCATTGGCTATTGGCTCGTCTATCCCGCCTGGCCGACCGTTTCGTCCTATTCGAAAGGTTTCATGGGCTATAGCCAGCGCGGGCAGGTCGCCAAGGACGTGGCCGCCTCGCAGGCGGACAAGGCGGTCTTCCGCGACAAGATCGCTGCGGCCGACATGGAGGCGATCAAGGCCGACCCGGAGCTCTTCAACTTCGCGCTCGCCGGCGGTCAGGCGGCCTTCGGCGACAACTGCGCGCCCTGCCATGGCCGTGGCGCGCAAGGCGCCTTCGGCTATCCGAACCTGCGCGACGACGCATGGCTATGGGGCGGCACGCTCGACGCCATCCATCAGACCATTCAGCATGGCATCCGCGCGGAGGATTCGGCCACGCGCATGAGCATGATGCCCGCGTTCGGCAAGCTTGGGATGCTGAACCGCGACCAGGTCGCCGATACGGCGGAATATGTCATGTCGCTCTCGGGGAATTCGGACGACGCGGAGGCGGCCGCGCGGGGCAAGGAGGTCTTCATGACCAATTGCGTGGCCTGTCATGGACCCGACGGCACCGGAAACAAGGCGCTTGGCGCCCCGAATCTGACGGACGAGCTCTGGCTGTACGGCGGCGACAAGGAAACCATCGTCGAGACGATTACAAATAGCCGTGGGGGCATCATGCCCGCTTGGGCAGGACGCTTGGATCCGGCAACGATCAAGGAACTTGCGATCTACGTGCATTCCTTGGGTGGCGGACAATAACGTCCGGCGGTAGCTTGAGATGAAGATGGCAAATGTCGAGTTGGGCGGCGGCGGCGCGTCCTCCTCAGGAGAGGGGGGGCAGCTCTACGCGGGCCGCGAGAAGATCTACCCGAAGGAGGCCCACGGCCAGTTCAGGACGATCAAATGGATCGTCATGGCGGTCACGCTCGGCATCTACTATCTGCTGCCTTTCGTGCGCTGGGACCGCGGACCGTACCTGCCGGACCAGGCCGTTCTGATCGACCTGCCTGCGCGGCGGTTCTACTTCTTCTTTCTCGAGATTTGGCCGCAGGAATTCTACTACGTCACCGGCCTGCTGGTGCTGGCGGCCCTCGCGCTGTTCCTCGTGACGTCCGTGGCGGGGCGCGTCTGGTGCGGCTACACCTGTCCGCAGACCGTTTGGACGGATCTGATGATCGCCGTGGAGCGCTTTTGGCAAGGTGACCGCAATGCGCGCCTGAAGCTCGACAAGCATCCTTGGTCGTTCGAAACGCTCCGGAAGAAGGGCGCCACGCATCTGACCTGGCTGGCGATTGCGATCGCCACGGGCGGTGCCTGGGTCTTCTACTTCGCGGATGCGCCGACCCTGGCCAGGCAGCTCGTGACGTTCGAAGCACCGGCGGCGGCCTATTTCTTCATCGGCCTGTTCACGCTCACGACCTATGTGTTGGGTGGAATCGCGCGCGAGCAGGTGTGCATCTATATGTGCCCCTGGCCGCGCATTCAGGGCGCGATGTTCGATCGCGATTCTCTCCTGATTTCCTACCGGGCCTGGCGTGGCGAGCCCCACGGGCCGCACAAGGCCGGCCAGTCTTGGGAGGGCCGGGGCGACTGTATCGACTGCCACCAATGCGTCGCGGTGTGTCCGACCGGTATCGACATCCGCGACGGCGCGCAGCTTGAGTGCATCCAATGTGCGCTGTGCATCGATGCCTGCGACGAAATCATGGATAAGGTCGGCAGACCCCGGGGCCTCATCGCCTACGATACGATCCGCAACCTCGATGCCGGCGCGGAAAGTGCCGAGCCGCTGCGGCTACTTCGTCCCCGTGTCCTGCTCTACGCAGGGGCCATTGCGCTTGTTGGGCTTATCATGGTTGTCGCGCTCATGATGCGTCCCGACCTTGATGTGAACGTCCTGCACGATCGCAACCCGCTCTACGTGAAGCTCTCCGACGGCGGCGTGCGCAACGGCTACGAGGTCAAGATTCTGAACAAGCAGTATGTCCCGCGCGCCTTCAAACTGAGCGTCGATGGGCTGCCGGACGCCAGCGTGCAGATGATCGGCCATGAGGGCGGCATCGTTCCGGTCCCGCCGGACAAGCTGCAAGCGGTCAAGCTCTACGTCACCTTGGATAAGGCGGGTGTGCGCGCACTCCCCGAACAGGCGACACCCTTCAAATTCGTGGTGACGAATATCGCGACGGGTGAACGCACCGAGCACAACGCGACCTTCCAGGGACCGCCCAAGGGCGGCCCGGCACGATGATGGCGGCCGCACCTCTCCCGCGGGGAATTACGGGACGCCATGTGCTGATCGGCCTCATCGTCTTCTTCGGCATCATGTTCGCGGCCAACGGATTGCTCGTCTACTACGCCGTGTCCACGTTCAGCGGCGGCGACCGCCCGAATCCCTATCGCAGTGGCCTCAACTACAACGAGACCATTGCCGAGGCCGAGCAGCAGGCCGCTCTCGGCTGGTCCACGGAGGCCGACTACGACCGGGGCGCCGGCCGGCTGACCTTGCGCTTCACCGATCCGTCCGCGGCGCCTGTCACGGGGCTCTCCCTGTCGGGGACGCTGGTTCGTCCGGCTGTCGGAAGCGACGACCGCGCCGTCACCTTTCGGGAATGGGCCGAAGGCGTGTACGTGTCCGATGTCGCGCTCGGCCCGGGCAATTGGGTGTTGAACGTCGAGTCGTCCGAACAGGAGGGCGGAGCACCGGTCTATCGCCTGAAGAAGCGATTGATCGTCGCCGAAGGGTCATGACGGAGGCCCAAACCGCACCCTACAAAAACGCGGCGCCGTTCAAGGGCACCGCATCCCACAAAGACTCCGACCCGCATGCGCGCAAGAGTGCCTCGGCCGGCCCCGCTACCATGACGCTCGCGGTGGAGGACATGCATTGCGGCGGCTGCCTGCGGTCCGTCGAGCGCGCGGCCATGCGCGTGCCCGGCGTCGCGAGCGCGCGGGCCTCTCTTGCCGCGAAGCGGGTGACCGTGACCTACGACCCCGCCGAGACCGGCGAGGCCGATGTCATGGCCGCGCTGGACCGGGTCGGGTTCGAGGCCGCCCCGCTCGAGGCGTCCAAGCAGGATCGCGGGGACCAGCGCCAGAGATATCTGCTCCGGCGCGTTGCGGTGGCCGGCTTCGCCGCCATGAACATCATGCTCATCTCCATCGCCGTTTGGTCCGGAGAGGGAGGCGACATGGATCCGGCGCTGGCGCAGATGTTCCGCTGGCTGTCGGCACTGATCGCCCTGCCGACGATCATCTATGCGGGCGAGCCGTTCTTCGTATCGGCCGTTTCGGCATTGAAAGGCCGGCGCCTCAATATGGATGTGCCGATCTCGCTTGCGATCATCCTGGCGACGGGGATGAGCGTCTACCAGACCATGCACGCGAGCGAGCAGGTCTATTTCGACGCCGCCGTCACGCTTCTCTTTTTCCTGTTGATCGGCCGCTATCTGGACGAAGCCTTGCGTGTCCGAGCGCGCGGCGAGGCCCAGAATCTCCTGAGCCTGCAAAGCGGCATCGCGACCGTCGTTGGCGAGGACGGCAGCCAGTCCAAGGTCCCCGCCAATGCGTTGCGGCCGGGCGACCGGATCCTTGTCGCCGTCGGAGAGCGCGTGGGTGCCGACGGTGTCGTCGCGCGTGGAAGCGGTGACGTCGATCAGAGCCTGATTACCGGCGAGACGATGCCCGCGGCGGTTCGGGAGGGAACGCAAATCTACGCGGGTACGCTGAACCTGACGCGGAGCCTCGAGATCGAGGTGACCGCGGCGGACGAGGCCACGCTGCTCGCCGAGATCAGCCGTCTGATGATGGCGGCGGAACAGGGCAAGGCCCGCTATCGCGTGCTCGCCGACCGCGCGGCGCAGATCTACGCACCCGCCGTGCACGGCCTCGGGCTTGCGACCTTTGTCGGCTGGCTGGCGTTCGGCGCGTCCTGGCAGACCGCGCTCACCTACGCCATCGCCGTGCTGATCATCACGTGCCCGTGCGCGCTCGCCCTTGCGGTCCCCGTGGTTCAGATCGCCGCCGCCTCGCGGCTGTTCAAGCGCGGCGTGATGGTCAAGGTCCCCGACGGGCTCGAGCGCATCGCGGAGGTCGATGCGGTTGTTTTCGACAAGACCGGCACGTTGACCCTGGGCGAACCCCGGCTTCTGGACGCCGAGACCGTGCCGGGCGCCGCTCTCGCCGCCGCCGCAAAGCTCGCGAGCGGGAGCCGTCATCCGTTCTCCCGGGCCCTCGTGGCCGCCGCCGAGGAGCGGTTCGGGAGCGTCGAAATCGCCAGGGACGTCGAGGAGACGCCGGGCGAGGGGCTTCTCGCCCGGACGGACTACGGTGAGGAACGTTTGGGCTCCGCCGCTTGGTGCGGCGTCGAGAATGCATCGGGGCAAACCGCCGAAGTCTGGTATCGGCGTGGCGAAGACGCCCCGGTCTGTTTCCGCTTTGCGGACCGGTTGCGCGCCGATGCGGCTGAAGCCGTCTCCGCGCTGAAGGACCGTGGCCTTGCCGTCGCACTTCTATCCGGAGACCGGGAGGCGGTGGTTGCGCGTACGGCCCAGGACGCCGGCATCGATGTGTTCCAGGGCGGGCTGAAACCGGCGGACAAGATCGCCTGGCTTGAAGATCGCGCGAACGAGGGCCGCAAGGTGCTGATGGTGGGCGACGGCTTGAACGATGCGCCCGCGCTCGCGGCCGCCCATGCTTCCATGTCGCCGGCGACGGCCGCCGATATCAGTCAGCGGGCTGCGGACTTCATCTTCCAGGGACGTGCGTTGTCCCCCGTGGTGGAGGCCGTCGAGACGGGGTGCCGCGCCCGGAGCATGGCGTTCCAGAATTTCGGCGTCGCCTGGGTCTATAATGCGATCTGCGTTCCGCTCGCGATGGCGGGATTCGTGACGCCGTTGATCGCGGCCATCGTGATGTCGAGTTCGTCTATTCTGGTGACCCTCAACGCGACGCGGCTCGCGGGAGGTAAACGCCCATGACCGCTCTTGCCTGGCTCGTTCCGGCGGCCCTCATTCTTGGCGGCCTTGGCCTCGGCGCCTTTCTATGGGCCTTGCGCTCCGGTCAGTTCGAGGACATGGACGGCGCCGCCTATCGCGCGCTGGAGGACGAGCCCCCGGACGACGACGACGCCCCGCGGCGCTAAGGCCGCGCTTGACCGCTAGATGTTGTCCCAACCTCGGGCGCGGATGATCTCGAGTTCCGCCTCGCTCGCGAAGCGCGCATCCCAATCGACAAGCAGCGGCCGCATCACGTGGCGCCACAGCGGGGGCACGAGCGCGAACGTCGCCATGGTCTGGTAGCCGTACGGCAGCATCGGCACATCCTCGGCGGTATCCAAGCGCCAGAACGGCTTGGTGGCGAACATGTGATGGTCCGAGTGCCGGGGCAGATTGTAGTGCAAGACGTTCGAGAGCCGGCGGTAGCAGTCCCAGCTATGCCGCGGCCGGATGGGCGCATTGTCGGCGCGCACGATACCGTAATGCTGCACGTAGTTGATCAGCTCGTGGAAGAACCGCCCGAGCAGGGCGGCCAGCCCGAACAGCAGGAGGGCGAAGGGCCCTCCGATCAGCGCCACGACGGCGATGATGGCAAGCGGCGCCGCCAGAGCCTGAATGAATCTGTTGTGAAGAGACCAGACGGGCAGCCCCTTGCGGCGAAGCCGCTCGGCCTCGACCGCCGCGGCCTGGGCATACTGTCCGTAGACGGCGCGTCCCAGGAAGGCTACGAGCCGCTCTCCACGGCGCGCGGTCGAGGCCTCGTCATAGCTGCCCACGCGCCGGTGATGCACATGGACGTGGTAGATGACGAAGGACGTGTTGAGGGTAAAGCCGAGCAACACGTGAGCGACGGCTTGCGGGATCCAGCCCTGCCGGTGGGTGAGTTCGTGGCCAACCGTGGCGCCGACAAGAGCGAAGAGATAGCCGGCGACCCAGATGGCGCCGATGGTCTGCAGCGGCCGCTCCGTGAAGCTGGCCTCTCTTGCGTACAGTGCGAGCGTCACCCCCAGGAGGCACATCAACGGCAGCGCGAGATAGAGATTGACGTTGTAGAAGGTCCGCGCCCTGTCTCCCAACCTGTCCCAATCGTCGCCACTCACCTCGTCGGCGAACGACCCGAACACCATGATCAGAATGATGACGGCAAACGGCATCCATCCGCCGACGAGGAGGGATATGGAGCCCAGCAGAAGCAGAACGTTGGCCGAGGCGTATTGCCCGGCTGCAAGGATGCCGGATCCCCACGTCCGGCGCATCTTCGCCTCGTTAGTCGACGAAACCACGACGCTTCTCTTCGTGCAGTATTGCCTTTGTCAGTGCCAACGGGCCCTATGCTACATATCTGGTCGCCGGGGAAAAGCCATAGTTTGACATCTGACAGATTGAGTTTGGATTGCGGAAATTTCGATGCCGGGCGGCTGTGTGTGACACGCGCAGCAGGCTGACACGACGATGATGCGACGGGCACGGAGTCAAATGAGAACGGTACTGATCACGGGGACGTCTACGGGCATTGGCCGGGTTACGGCCAAGGTCTTGGCGTCAAAGGGCTGGCATGTCTTCGCCACCATGCGGAATCTCGAAAAGAAGGGGCCGCTGGAGACGATGCTGGGCGAAAACGGCGGCCCCGGCCGCGTGACGTTCGTGGCGCTGGACGTGACCGATCCGGTTTCGATCGAGGCGGCGGTGGTGGACATTTTGTCTCAGACCGGCGGCACGCTCGATGCCGTCGTGCACAACGCGGGCGTCGCCATCGCCGGGGCCCATGAAGACCTGCCCGACGCCGAGATCAGGCGCGTCATGGAAACGAACTTCTTCGGGGTGCTCGGGCTGACCCGCGCGCTGCTGCCCACATTCCGCGAACAAAAGCATGGCCGGATCGTCTGTATTTCCAGCCAATCGGCCTTTGCGGGCCAGCCGACCAATTCGATCTATTGCGCATCCAAATGGGCCTTGGAGGGCTGGGCGGAGTCTATCGCCTATGAGCTGGACCCGTTCGGCATCGACGTCATTCTGGTCGAGCCGGGCCCGTACAAGACCGAGATTTGGCAGGGCACCGAGCGGGTCACGCCGCCGGGCGGCCCCTATACCAATTGGGTCCGGCTGGTGATGCGCGGCGCCGATGCCCATGCGGAAAAGCATGCGCGCGATCCGCAAGAGGTGGCTCTCGTCGTCGCCAAGGCGCTGGAGACGCCCCATCCGAGGTTCCGCTATCCGGTCGGCTTCTTTGCCAAGCTGGATTTCTTCCTGCGCGGAAAAGTGCCGAGCCGTATGATCCGGAGAGGCACCACGCGCTATCTCGGCATTCCGCGCACGCGCTGACCTAGGTGCTTTCGGTCTTAGGCTCGTCGGAGCCGGCCGGTTCGGTCTCGGGGGCTTCCGTCTTCACCTTGCTCTTGCCGGTCCAGCGCGAGGGCCAGTAGCGTTCCATGGTGGACATGACCGCGGGCAGGAACAGGAGCGCGCCGATCACCGCCGAGGTGAGCACGATCACGACAATGGTTCCGTACAGCGCCACCGTGGGCAACCGGCTCAACATGGTGGTGCCGATACCGCCGGCGATGAGCACCGTGGCCATGATGACGACGGGCCCCACATCCATTGTGGTCTTCTTGAGGGCGGCCGCCACGGAGTCGAGGCTTTCGCGCTCCAGGCGGTAGCGGGTGAGATAGTGGATCGTCGCGTCGACGGCGATACCGAACCCGACCGCGAAGGCCACAAGGCTGGTGAACTCGAGGCCGCCCTCCACGAGATGCAGATAGGCCCCGCCCATCGCGATTGGAAAGAGATTCGGCAGAACGCTGGCGAGGCCCGCCCGCAGCGAGCGCATGCCCACACCGATCAGGACCAGAATGAGGCCGATCGCCGTGATCAGGCTGATGTTGAGCTGCTTGATCATCTCGTGGCTCGCCGCCGACGACACCGGCACGATGCCGGTGACGGCAATCTTGAGTCCCGGATTCTTTGCCTCGACCTTCTGCATCTTGCGCTCGACCTTGTCGAGGATCGGGGTCATCTGGTCGGACGTCATGGCGTGGAACTGCGCCGAGATGCGGATGGCGTTTTCTTTCAGCGCCACGAAGCTTGCGGCGAAGTCCCGCGTATTCTTCGCTTCCAGGAAACCGATCAGCCGGTCTTCGCCGACATCGCCGCCGCCGAGCCATTCCTCGACCGTGTGGAGCGAGGTGACGGCCCCGAAGGCGGGCTCGTCGTCGAGGATCTTGTGGACCTCGCGAATGATCTCGATCGTCTTGTACGACTTCAGAGCGTGGTCCTTGGGAAAGTACAAGAGCACTTCGAGCGTGCTCGCGCCCGCAAGCTTGCTGTCGTAGGCCTGGATTGCCTTCAACGCCGTACTTTGCGGCGGCATGTTGTTGGCATAGCTGTATTGCGGCTCGTTCAAGACATGGAGCCAAAGGCCACCAACCGTCAGCAACAGCCCGACCAGGGCGATGGCCCTCGGGTATGACGTGACGGCGTCCGCCGCCTTGGCGCAAAGGCCGTCGATGCCCTTCCGGAAAATATCGGTCTGTTGCGTTTTGCCGTGGACCTTTTTGGCGAAGCCCCGCAGGAGCAGTACCGACAGGGCCGGGACCATCAACAACGTGAGGATCAGCGACATGGCGGTGCCGGACGCCGTTGTGATGCCGAAGTGAGCGATGAACGAATGCGGCATCCAGATCAACGACGACATCGCCAGAGCCGTCGTCAGAGAGGTCAGCACGCAGGCCGGCCCGACACGCCTGACGGCTCCGTCGATCGCGGTCTCCAGGGAGTCGCCGCGCTCGAGCCCGCGGCGGATCGAGAACAGCAGATGCAGGCAGTTGGACAGCACGATGACGAGGATGATCGTCGGCGCGATCCCCGTCAGCAGATTGATGTCCTGGCCGAACAGCCACATGCCGCCGCGAAGCCAGGCCACGGCGATGATGGCGGGAACGACGGCGATGATGATGAGCGGAACGCTCCTCAGGAAAATCCAGCAGACGATGATGCCGATTCCGATCGCGTAGAGGCCGAAACTGCGCTGGTCGCGCGAAAGTCCCGACAGGATCTCGTCGCGGATCACCGCAAGCCCGGTCAGGCGCGCGGTCACGTTGGTTCCGGCCAAGGTCTCTTGCGTGGTCTTTCCGATCTCGGCGACAAGCGCGCGTTCCGCCGCTTGCCCTTCCGTGTCCTCGGCCAATTGCTCGAGCGTGAGCGCGAAGACCGCGATGGTCCAGTCGTCGTCCAGGAGCTTGCCGTGGACCAGCGGGTGATCGGTTATCTCTTTTCGTGCGGCCGCGTTGCCTTGGAGTTTCGAGAGGTCTTCCGGAAAGACAGGCTGCGGCTCGGTGTCTTCATCCTCGGGCGCCGTGACCGCGGTGAACATGGACAGTACGCCCGTAACCCCGTCGATCTTCAGCAGGTTGTCGCGAAGCGTCCGCAGCGCTTCCAGATCCTTCGTGTCGAACGGAGTCTCGGATTCGGTGACGATCTGAAGGTCTGGCTGGCTGGCCGGAAAGCGCTCATTGAGGAGGTCGAGCTGTACGAACGCCGGATCGTCCGAGCGGAAGATTTCGCGGACGTCGCTGGAAAAGCGATTATGGGTGGCGCCGAAAATTGCGAACGGCGTGATCACCGCGACGACGAGGAGGCATATCCAAGGATACCGCAGAGAAACGAGCCCGAGCTTCTCTATTCCAAAACCAGCCGTCATCTACAGTCTTCCTCCCAGCAGTGCGCCACGAATCCAGTCTACTTCCGCTACCCAGCGCGAACCATTGGCAACGACCTGTAGCCCTAATTGATGGGCTTGAACAGGTGCCATCTGCGACACCACAGCGCGGCCCTGTCCGTGCACGGTCTTGATTCAGCTACTCATTCGGCGGTTTCCGGCACCTTGTGTTCGCGCGCGACGGGCGCCTGAATCGCCAAGGCATTCCAGAGGCGCCGGAAGCCGTCATCTTCGGCGCAGCGGCACCATTGTTATTCTCCTTGCCATGGGTCCGACGAAGCCCACGCCGTTCTGCACCCTGGTCTGTGCGCCATTGCAGGGCCAAGTGGCCCGTGGCCGATTGGCCGCATCGCCTCCCAAAACGTCAGTCTGCGGCGTCACGGCGCACTCAAATGTGGCGCACCGGCTCGTTACACTCAGTGCTGGCGGCCGAGCGATGTCATGTCACCGGGGTGACACGGGCAGGGCACATCTTTGGCCGCGCAACGGGGGAGATTGGCATGAGGGAAGCAATTTCGGCCGCCGCCGCCGCGGAGCTGATTCCGGACGGGTCGACCTTGCTGATCGGCGGCTTCATGGGCGTCGGCTCCCCGCTCAGGATGATCGACGCGCTCATCGAAGCCGGGCGGAAGGATCTGACGGTCGTCGCCAACGATACGGCGATGCCGGGGAGGGCGATCGGCAAGCTCGTGAGCGTCGGCGCCATCCGCAAGGCGATCGTCAGTCATATCGGTCTCAATCCCGAAACCCAGGCCCAAATGATTTCCGGCGAGATGGAGGTCGAACTGGTTCCGCAAGGGACGCTGGTCGAACGGATCCGGGCCGGCGGCGTCGGTCTTGGCGGCGTCCTCACCGCGACGGGCATCGGCACGCCGGTCGAGGAGGGGAAGCAGAAGGTCGAGGTGAACGGCAAGTCCTACCTCCTGGAGCTCCCCATCAAGGGCGATTTCGCTCTGCTTGCGGCCAACCGGGCCGACTATGTGGGCAATCTGGAATTCTCTCTGACGGCCCATAACTTCAATCCGGTCATGGCCTTGGCGGCCGAGACCGTCATCGCCGAGCCAACAAGCATTGTCCCCATCGGCGTCATCCCGCCCGACGCGGTGAAGACGCCCGGTGTTCTGATCGACCACCTGATTGAGAGGGCTCCCGTATGAATCCGAAGGAACGCATTGCGCGCCGCGTCGCGCTCGAGGTCCAGCCGGGCTCGCTGGTGAATCTCGGTATCGGCTTGCCGAGCATGGTCGCGAACTATCTTCCCGAGCACGTCGATGTCTTCTTCCAGGCGGAGAACGGCGTGATCGGTCTTGGCGCCCGCCCGCCGGAGGGGATGGAGGATCCGAACCTCACCGATGCCGGTGGCGGTTTCGTCACCGCGGTTCCGGGCGCGGCCTCGATCGATTCGGCCATGTCGTTCGGGATCATTCGCGGCGGCCATCTCGACATGACGGTGCTGGGCGGCCTGCAGGTCGACCAGCGCGGCTATCTGGCGAACTGGATGGTTCCCGGCAAGATGGTGCCGGGCATGGGCGGGGCGATGGACCTGGTGGCCGGCGCCAAGCGTGTGGTGGTGGCGATGGTGCACACGGCCAAGGGAACGCCCAAGATCGTGCCTGAATGTGCCTTGCCGCTGACCGCCGAGCGCCGTGTCAGCCTGATCGTGACGGAAATGGCCGTGATCGAGCCGACGGAGAAGGGGCTCGTTCTGCGCGAGGTCGCCTCGGATTCCAGCGTGGACGACGTCCTGGCGGCAACGTCCGCCGAGCTGATCGTGGACGAACCGCCGGCGGAGATGACGCTCGCTTAGACGTTCGCGACCGCGTTCTGCCTGTACGCCTCTTGCGCGTTCGTGCCGCGTCAGCGTCTCTTCCAGGCGTTGATCGCGAATGCGATGAGGACGGCGAGGATCACGCCGATCCCCACGGCGCCTAGGACACCCCAAAGCGTGACGGTTTCGCCCTGCATGTCATCATCTCCCGTGAAATGCGCTTTGCTCGCCCGATGCGGGCAACGCGCACGAGACTACGCCATTCTCCCGGTCACGATGAAGGGCCGGTTTTGAGGATCTAACGCGCCGGACCGAGCGCCCAAACACGCTGGGGCTGTTTGCCGCGTCCCTTGAGACGGGCAAAGAGGCCGCGATTGCGCGTGACGGGTTGGGCTTCGCGCGCGCCGACGTGAGGCCGGGCCGCACGCTGGGGGGCGCTCGTCCGCGCAAAGAGGCCACGCCGTTGCTGCGGCGGCCGCGCGGCCGCGATGCGGTCGATGACCGGTTCGGTGACCCTCGGCTTTGCCCGGGCATTGCGGTGGTCCGCGGTCGCGACGGTCATGGCGTGGGGTTTCTTTGCCTCGGCGGGTTTGTCGGACGCCACAGCCGGTTTGGCCGCCTGCGCTGTCGCGGCAAGTGCGGCCGTCTCGACATAACCGTCGGATGTCCAGCCCTGGTCCTTGGCGGCCGCATCGGCCGGGTCCTTGAAGCCATTGCTCTGCCCAAGAAGCCAGAGTTCGGTCTTGGGACCATATTTATGGAAGTCTTCGTTGGTGGCGGTCTGCGTCGGTCCACCGTCCGTGCGCGCACGCACGCCAACGCCGTCCCGGAGCGACCCGAGCGTCGGCCCCCAGGACGTCAGAAGGGGCTTGTCATTTTGGGTAAGGGTTTCGTTCGCGCTGAAAGCCGTTTCCGGCTGGGGCGGCGTGGTCAGCCCATAGGCGATAGCGACCAAGAAACCGACGAATAGCAAAAATCGTATCATGGCCAGATCTCCAAACCTGGCCCCCCGTGTTTCGTAAATGGGGGAGCGCACCTGACGTTTCAACCGGCCGCACTGGATTCCCTGGGGACGCGTTGTCTCACCCTGGTTTCGGATGCCGAAGCCGAAACGATGCGGGAGACTAGCGCCGGCGCGTGGCGGCCGCCTCCTCTTCCTGTTTCCTTGGTTAGCTCCGTTGGTTAGCAGCCGTGGTTAAGGCCGCCCGGCATGCGGGGCGGGGGGTCCGCGCCCGGAACGGGGGGATTGGGGGCGTGGCGAACGGACCCCCTTGCGGACGGCGCCAAGACTGGCGATCTTGCGCTGCAGCAAATTGCGAGTTTCCCAGACCGTCGAAGGGTAGCCGAATGAGTGCACTGTACAACGTGCTGATCGCCGATCCGATCCATGCCGCGGGCCGCGACATTCTCGAGAAGGACGCGCGCATCCAGGCAGATCTCGATACGGGGCTGGAAGAAGAGGCGTTGGTCGCGCGCATCCCCCACTACGACGCGTTGATCGTCCGCTCGAAAACCCGCGTCACCCGGCCGGTGATCGAGGCGGCGACCCGGCTGCGCGCCGTGGGGCGCGCGGGGATCGGTGTCGACAATATCGACATCCCGGCCGCCACCGAGCGCGGCATCGTGGTGTTCAACACGCCCGATGCCAACGCCACGACCACGGCCGAGCTCTCCATCGCCCATCTACTGTCGCTGAGCCGCAACCTGCCCCAGGCGGACCGCGCCGTGCGGGCCGGCGAGTGGAAACCGGCGCGCTATTCCGGCGTCGAGCTTTCCGGGAAGACCATCGGCGTCGTCGGCTTCGGGACGATCGGGCGGCTGGTCGCGCAGCGCTGCGCGGCCCTGAAGATGCGCGTCCTCGCCTACGATCCGTTCGTGGCGCCCGAGATCATGGCCGAACATGGAGCCCAGGGCGCCGAACTCGAGGCCCTGCTCTCCGCGGCCGACTATGTGACGCTGCATTGCCCTCTGAGCGACAAGACGCGCCATCTGCTCGACGGGCCGCGCCTCGCCGCCATGAAACCCGGTGCCCGCATCGTCAATTGCGCGCGGGGCGGCCTCATCGACGAGGCGGCCCTGTTCGATGCCTTGCAGAGCGGCCACATCGCCGGCGCGGCGCTCGATGTCTACGAGACCGAGCCGCCGTCGTCGTCGCCGCTCCTTGGCCTGGACAGCGTGGTCCTGACTCCTCACCTGGGGGCCTCCACGGAGGAGGCGCAACAGGCCGTGAGCCTTCGGATCGCCGAGGACATGGTCAAGTTTCTGACCACGGGCGCAGCGGAGACGGCGGTCAATCTCCCGCGCGTCACCTCCGACCAGCTCACGCAGACAGTGCCGTATCAGAAATTGGCCTATGCGCTTGGCCGTCTCGTGGGATCCTTGTGCGAGGCTCCGATCTCGCGATTGGACGTGCACCTGTTCGGACGGGTGGCCGAGCTCGATTCCCGGCCCATCACGGCGGAGGCGCTGGTCGGGCTGCTGAGCCAGCGCATGACGGGGCGCGTCAACCGCGTGAACGCGGGCCACCTCGCCAAGGCGCAAGGCATCGAGGTGACGGAGTCGAAAACCGAGGAGGCGCGGGACTCGTGTCGTTGGTGGAGATATCGGCGGATTTCGACGGACCAGACGGTCACCGTGGCCGGCACGTTGCTCGGCGGGAGCCGCGCCCGGCTCGTCCGTATCGACGACTACGAGGTAGAGGCCGTGCCGGAAGGGAACTTCATCTTCACCCGCCATCAGGATCAGCCGGGCGTCGTCAGCGCCTTAGGCAGCATCCTGGGACGGGAAAACGTCAATATCTCGCGTATGCAAGTCGGCGTGGGCGGGGATCCCAATACGGCCATTGCGCTGATCAGCACCTCGGCCCACCTGTCGCCGTCGGCCATGGACGAGATCCGGTCTCTGCCCCCGATCGAGCAGGCCGTGGACTTCGAGCTGTGACACCGTCGGCCGCAGGCTTCGACATCGTTTGTTTCGACTGCGACAGCACGCTGAGCCGGGTCGAAGGCATCGACGAACTGGCGCGCCGCGCCGGTGTGGAGCGGGAGGTTGCGCCGCTCACCGAGGCGGCCATGGCGGGCGAATTGGCGCTCGATGCGGTGTACGGCCGGCGCCTCGATCTGGTGCGCCCGGACCGGGTATCACTCGACTGGCTGGCGGGTCTCTACGTGGACGAGATGGTGCCGGGCGCGGTCGAGGCGTGGAGAGGCTGCGCGGCGCCGGGAAGGACGTGCACATTGTCAGCGGGGGCTTACGGCAAGCATCCTGCCTCTGGCCGAGCGGCTCGGCGTCGACATCCGGAACGTTCACGCTGTCGACGTGGTCCTCGCGACGGACGGGTCCTACGCGGATTTCGACCGTGGCTCCCCCCTGACCCGTCCGGGCGGCAAGGCCCAAATCTGCCGCGCATTGAGCGAACCCGGGCGGACGGTCGCGCTGGTCGGCGACGGCGCCACGGACCTGGAGGCACGCGGCGCCGGTGTCTTCGTCGTCGGCTTTGGCGGGGTGGTCGTCCGGGGCAACGTCGTCGCCGGCGCCGACGTTTTCGTCCCCGGTCCGGCATTGACGGCGGTTCTCGGCCCGTTGCTCCCGTAGAGGCCGCCGCAGGCACGCGCGGCGCCAGGGCCGCTGATATTTGCGGCTCAGGCAAAGGGAGGGAGGCACCGTTCGGTACCTCCCGTCGCTAGGGCGCAGCGTCCGCCGTTGGATACGCTCCTCCGGCGGACCGGCCGGCTAGCCTTTGAGCGCCTCGTTGAAGTTCTTCGCTGCCGTCTCGATCGACTTTGAAAAGGCATCGCGCGACTGATCGAGCGCCTGGCTCATGGCGCTCCAGGAGGACTGTCCGGCCTTGGTCAGCTGATCGACTTTGGCCGCGAGGTCGGCCTGCGCCTTCTTGGCGTCGGCCTGAAGCTGGGCAACCTGCGCTTCGGCTTGCTTCTTGTTCTGGTCGTGCACGTCGTTCAGACGTTCCATATAGGCGTTGACCGTGTCCTGCCAGGCTTGGACTTGCGCTTGGGCGCGCGCCTGGAAGGTGGCGTGCTGATCCTGGGCCATCTGAGCCCATTTCTCGGAATCGCTTTGGAACTTGCTCCAGAGCGCGTCCATGTTGGCCTTGGCCTCTGCGACCGAGGCTTCACCTTGCGCCTGAGCGGTCTTCACGTTGGACTGCCCTGTTCGATCCATTGATTCAGCTGGGCAATGGCCTGCTCGGCTTGCTCGCGCGTCTTGGAATCGAGCTTGTCCAGATTGGCCTGCAAGGCTCCCGCATTGGCCGCCATCTCGTCGAGGCGTGCTTTCGCCCAGTCGACAAAAACATTCACGCTGCTTTGTAGGGGGGATTGGTCGCTCATCTCTCAAGCCTCACTTGCTTCGCGTTTCCGATCGATCTTGAAGTGTTGTTTGGTCCTGCGGTCGCCTTACGAAAGTCGCGCGCCGATAGTGACAAGGCCGTGCGTGATCGCTTCAGCGGTAGCAGATTCCCATTACGGCTATGTGGTGATCGCCGCCCGGGCCGGACAGGGTATCAAGGCGCCGCTTGCGAAAAAGTTTCGCTGCAGGGGCAAGTTTTAGCCGGCGTCCGGCCCGCGGGGAGACGCCCGCGCGGGGGTCCACCCGCCGTCCCGTGCCGTCGTTGTTTGGCAATGATCACCAGAATATTGGCATATTGAATTGCATACCATTCACTACATTATTGCCGTACATACATTTTGGCACCCTGCTTGTGGTCCCTATACTGAATCTCGAATGCGCCGGCGATGGACTTGGACCAGGAGGCAACATGTTGAATCGACCGAGGGAATCGGGACCGCGTTTCCATCGTGAGGCTTGGCTTGCCGCCGCGCTCGATGTCCTTGCCGAGGAGGGGCAGGCGAAGCTGCGCATCGACAAGCTCGCGGGCGATCTGGGCGTGACCAAAGGCAGCTTCTACCACCACTTCGACGGCCGCGACGATTTCGTACAGCAGCTTCTGGACTACTGGTCGCGGACTTATTCGGACCGGGTCATCAAGGAGATCAGCGCCTTGCGGGTTTCCCCGCGGGAGCGCGTGCTGGAAGTGATGCGCTTCGTCGAGCGGGAGCGCCTGGACCGATACGACATCGCGTTCCACAGTTGGGCGGCCCAGGAGCCGTCAGTGGCCGAGGTGGTCAGCAAGGTCGATGCGGAGCGACACGCGTTTTGCCGGTCGCTGTTCGCGGAGATGGGGTTCGAGGGGGCGGAACTGGAGTTCCGTACGCACGCGTTTCTCGCCTATCACGTCGGCAAGAACACGATCTTCGTGCCGGAGGCGCAAGCGATCTCGAGGCGCGGCTCAAATGGGCGGAAGGGTTCTTCGGCAATCCGTGCCTGCCGGGCGACGTTTGCATACCCGCGAGCGCCGAGGCGGACACCTAGGCGCCCCGTAGATGCCTGCCAGTGGATCTATCTGACGCCCCGGCGGCGGTTCACTGTTTCCTGCAGAATTTCTTGTCGAGCTTGCAGGCGGTATTCAGGTCCTGCACCGCCTCATCCCGGTCGCCGCGCTTCGCGTGGGCAACACCGCGATTGAAATAGGACACCGCCGCGTGGTCGGGCGCCAGCGCGATGGCCTTGGTGAAATCCGCGATGGCAGCGTCAATCTCCCCCAACTTGCCGTAATGGCCGCCCCGGAAGAAGTAGCGGGACGCGGCAAGTTCTTTTGCTTTCGTCTCATCCGGATCGTCGGAGCCGATCTCGATGAGCCGCGTGCAAGCCTCGACCGCGTCCTTGTGCGGGGCCGTCTTCGCGCCCATGCACAGAGCCACATCCTTGCCGATGCGGATATTTCGGTTTTCCGTCTTCTCTTTCGTCTTGCGTAGGGCCTGATCCTCGATGGCCTCGGCCCGAGCGGCAAAAATTTTGGCCATGCAGTGCATGTTTTCGGACTCGGTTTTTCCGCCGGGTTGGCCGCAGGTCTTTTCGAATTCCGATAGCGTCACCGCGGAAAATCCGATGCCGCCGAGTGCGTCCTTCGGAGTCTCGTCCGGTGCGAGGATCAGCGTCCAGAAATTCCATTGAGCCCCGCGGCCTTCCGCGCCCATGGGGTTGGCCGGGAGCGGGGTGAAGATGTTGATGGCGGCGGATTCCGTCACGCCGAGTGCGGTGACCACGATGCCGAAGGCGCAGTCGTTGATGAGTTTCAACTCATATTTTCTGTCGGACTCTTTGGTGCCCGGCGCCTTGTCCAGCGATGTCTTGAGACAATCGTTC
Organism: Methyloceanibacter methanicus; assembly: GCF_001723285.1. Lineage (GTDB taxonomy): Bacteria > Pseudomonadota > Alphaproteobacteria > Rhizobiales > Methyloligellaceae > Methyloceanibacter > Methyloceanibacter methanicus. The sequence continues at coordinate 162,991 of NZ_LPWG01000014.1, forward strand.
GCGCTGCGGTCCGCCTGGCGCGCCGCCTTCTCTTTCACGGTGCGAAGATAGGCGATCTGCTTGTCGTAGCGCGTGCCGCCGGAAAGCTTGGCCGCGGCTTCGTAGTCGGAAAGGGCTTTGGCGAACTGGCCCATCTCCGCATGGACGGAGCTCGATTGGCGAGGTAGCTCGCGTCCTTGGGCTTCAAACGTATGGCGGCATCGAAGTCCGCGATCGCCGCGTCATAGTCTTGGTTGTCCGCGTAGAGGTTGCCGCGATTGCCGTAGGCGCGGCGAAGTCGGGATCGAGTTTGATCGCCTTTGTGTAGTCCGCGAGGGCGTCGTCGGTACGCCCGCGCAAGGCGAGCACGCGGCCGCGATTAAAATAGGTCGTTCCATCGCCCGGCATGACTTTGACGGCCTTATCGAGCTCGCCGAGTGCCTTGTCCAAGTCCTTCAACTTTTCGTAGACGACGGATTTGTGGATGTGGGCGTTCTGAGGCTGGAACAGGCCGTTCGTCGCAAGGGCCGTATCGAAATCGGCAAGGGCCTTTTCATAGGCACCCATATCCGCGTGAACCCGGCCGAGGCCATAATAGGCATAGGCCTTGACCCGGGCGTTGGTGGCGCCGGCGGCGACGGTCAGGTCCTTGAGTGCGGCGTCATTGTCACCCAGGCGCGATAGGCATCGCCGCGATTGTAGTAGTAGGCGGGATCGGTCTCGCCGGCTTCGATGAGTGCGGTGCAGGCCTTGACCGTCGCGACCCCGCCGTCCGTATCGGCACATTGGTCTTCATCGTCGGCTTGCTTAGCGGCCGAGCGCTCACTCGATTTGCCAGCCGGTTCCTCGAAGAGCTCCTTCATGGACTCCGTCGCCGGGATCGTCTGCTCGAATTGGCCGTCCTTCTTGTCCTTGGAGAGCGCGTCTTCGAGGGCGTTGGCGTCGACGGGGGCGAGATCGAACTCCGAAAATTCCTTTTGGGTCGATGTCTGGCCGTCTTCGGCGCTGGCCGCTGGCGTGATCAGCAGACCGGCGGCAAGGCACGACGCTGCGAATATGTGTTGCAAGGGCGCCGACAACAGGCGACCCGTCCGGAAAGCGGCCATGTTCGATCTCTCAAGACGCAATCGGCAATTGTAGCGATCACTATGATGGTGCGTACGCGTCAGTGCAATGACAGTGTACGGCACCGCCATTGCCGGGTGGGCACGAAGAGCTGTGCCGCGCGTGGCGCAAAGGCGTGACGGTGGTGCGAATCCGTCATACCGCAGGCGACCCGTCGCGGACGGTCAATCCGCCTGAGGCGGCACCGCCCCGAACCGTCCGAAGATCTCCTCGAGGCTCTCGGCCTGATGCTCGGCCAGGTCCGTGCCGTGTTCGAGCGCGTCGCCGAACACCATGCGCCCGCACCATCGGCCGGGGCCATCAGCGATTGACGGACCGATGCGCGCTGTCCGAGGGCGCCGCCCAGAACCTCTTTCAGGATTTCGCCGAAGATGCCGCCGCCTTGCGTCTGCGGCTGACCGCCGCCCGAAGGGGCCTGTTGACCGGGAAAGGTCGCCCCGCCCGGGCCGACGATCACGGGTTTCACCCGCCCCTCCTGGATTGCCTTGCCGAGCTCTTTGAGGATCTCCGCGAAAACGTCGCCGCCCGGCGTGCCTGGCCCGCTCGGAAAGGTCTGGTCGCCGCCCGACGCCGGTGGCTGTGGAACCGGTTGCGATTGCGGGGCCCCGCCGGGCAGCTCCGGCGTGGCGTCGGGGAGCGGAAACTTCGGAGGGTCCATATCGGTGCGAGCCTGGCGGCCGTCGCCGATGGAATCCAGGATATCGCCGATCGGCGGCACGGGGCTTTGTCCCGGCTGAGAGGGGGCCGACGAGGCGCCGCCCTGTTGGAAGATCTCGCGGAAGATGTCGAAGATGCCGCCGCCGCCCGGTTCGGGACTTGGCTGCCGCGGCGCGGGTTGATGCGGCACAGGCTGTTGCGGTGCTGGGGCAGCCTCTCCAGAGCCGCCGCGCATCAAGCCGGACAGAAGCATCCCGACAAGGACCGGCAGGATCTTCTCGAGGATCGCGCCGCCGACACCGGAGAGTTGCTGTGCATGGGCTGCGATGGCCCGGCTGGCCTCCGGCGAACCGAAAAGATTACGCATGACCGCGCTACCGGCGGCAACGCCCTCTGGAGAGAGCGCGACGTCCGGGTCTTCGTACATGGCGTAGAGACCAGGCTGCCGGCCGGCCACGTCGAAGAGTTCGCCTAAGCCTTCTGGCGTCGCCGTGGAGCGCTTGAGGCCGAGGGAGATGGCCGGCAGAAGGGCCGCGACGGCGGACCCGGCCTGCTCCGGGGTCAGGTCGTAGGCACGCGCGATTAGGGTCATGGCATCGCCGTGCTGAGAGCGCGCGAGAATGTCTTGCAAAGTCGCCATGCCGGTCTTCCTTTCGAGCGTTGCTCCTGGCTCAGGTGTTCAAGGTTTTCTGAATCTCGGTCAGGGTCGCCTTTTCCGCATCGCTTGACCTTGACCCCGCCGAACCCGAGAAATCCGCCTTCCTTGGAGCCTCGGCCACTTTCAGGCTGATCTCCTCGAGCCAGGCCTTGAACGCCGGCGCATCGTCAGGGGCTTTAGCATCGAGGATTCCGGCGACCTCCGCCAGCGCGGCGAGGGCCCTGGACACAACGTCATCTGGCGTGGCCCCGGCGAAGCGGGCCTGCAACGCCCCTTTGATCTCGTCCCGCCCGTCCGCGGTTTCGAAATCCGCGACGACCGCCTTGACCAAGGGATTGGCCCCGGGGTCGGACTTGGCGGCGACGAGCGCCGCCCCGCTTGCGAACGACTCCTTGAGCATACCCCAAAGTCCGCTGGGATCGGCCGCGGTGATCGCCATGCCGGCGATGGTGGGGCTCATGAGGACTTGGGTCCATTCCACTGGGGTGAAGTCCTGCTTGCTGGTCATCGGCGCCTCCTCACGAATGCATAGATAGCATCGACCCGCCTGCATGCGATGTCCGACCGGTGCGCTCACGCGACGTAAAAGGCGGCGGCCCTTCTGCCATGGCCGAATACTTTACCGCATGGTTCGCGACAGTGCGGCACCGCTCGGCAATCAAATTGGCACACTAATGCCTCGCAGTGGCACTTTATGACAAGGAGAGCCTTGCAATCTAGCGTACGTGATAACACGTATCGGTTATTCCAGACAGGCAACGGGCATCAAAGGGGGATGTATGCGTGGTGTTCAGTTCGGCAGCGGTGTGAAGCCAACCCTGTTGGCGGCAGCGGTGATTGCCGCGGGCGCGATGTCTGCCGGTGAGACCTCGGCGAAAGCCAGCGGCGAGACGATCGGGATCGAGCTCAACAAGCTGAGCGACGAGGGGGCCAGTTGCCAAGCCTATTTCGTATTCGACAATCAAGGCGGTGCCGACTACGGCAAGCTGAAGCTCGACCTCGTGGTGTTCAACGCCGACGATGTCATTGAGCGCCGCTTCGCCATGGAGGTCGCGCCGCTCGACGCCAAGAAGCGCACCGTGAAGCTGTTCGAGATGAAGAAGATGTCCTGCGACAAGATCGGAAGTTTCCTGATCAACGGTGTTCTGGAGTGCAAGCAGGGCACCAAGACCAGAAGCGATTGCGTCCAGCGTCTCGTGCCCTCGAGCCGCGTCGACGTGAAGTTAACGAAATAGAGCGATGTAGAAATCTGGGTTCGCGTCACGTTGCTGTAACCCGTTTCTACGAAAAAGAGTTAGAAGGCCAACCGAATAGACTGCCACGAGGAATTTTCATGTGGGCCGCCCGCTTCTGCACCGTAGCAGTACTCCTTTCCCCGGCATTCGTCCTTTGTCCGGCCGCCGCTGAGCCCGCGCTTCCGGACCCCAGCGGGGTCCTCGATGCTGCGATTTCCAAGATGCGTCCGGATCAGCTGATTGCGACGGCCCCGACCGACATGGTCGCGGCGACGTCGCTCTACGGCGAGGACGCGGCGGAGTCTTCGGCCGATGCGCCCTTCGCAAATGAGCTCATGGAAAATGAGCCCATGAAAGATGGAGCCTCGGAGGATGAGGGGCACGTCGCAGATTTCCCCGATGCGCTCCCGCTCATGAGGCCGATCGTGGCCGCCGATGGGCTTGAGACCGCGGTGCCTGAGAGACAGGAAATGGCGGCGCTCCATCTCCCGGAGGCGACGCCGCTCGAAGTCTCCGTCGCGGAGCCTGCACTGCTGACGGCTCCGCCTCTCAAGGCGACGGCTCTCAATTCGACCGTCATAGACGAGCCGCTGAGGGAACTGGCGCCTCCGGCGACACCCTTGAGGATCAGAGCCCGTCTGGAGAGCTGATCGAGCCCTTGGAGATCCCATCCACGAATCTTACCGGCCAGACTCTCGTCGACCCGCTGACACTCATCGTATCGCTGGAGGATCAGCGCCTCGATGTGTACCGCGGTCTTGAGCGCATCGAGACGACGCGCGTATCGAGCGGCATGCGTGGATACCAGACCCTGACGGGCGTCTTCGGTATTTTGCAGAAGAAGCCGGAACACTTCTCCAACCTGTACACGCCGCACCCATGCCGTGGATGCAGCGTCTGACGCGGTCAGGGACCGCGCTGCATGCCGGCGCCGTGCCGAACCGCCCGGCGTCTCACGGCTGCGTGCGGATGCCGTACTCGTTCGCACCGAAACTCTTCCGCATGACGGAGGTTGGCGGAAAGGTTGCGATGATGACGGGCCCCATGGTCAAGCCCCAGCGGATCAAGAGCCCGACCCTCGTCCTGCCGGCGTCGCCGGACGAGTCGGACGACGTGGCGGCTGAGGACAGCGTCGATGCGGGTCTTCGCGCAGGCGTCCTGGCGGCGGTCCTGGCGCCCGGCGCCAAGCTTGCGGATACGGAAGACGCCGCGAACGAGAACGATAGGCCCTGGCACATCCTGGTGACCCGTCGCGAAGAGCGGGATATCGCGATCGGCTCGCAGCAAGCTCTCGCGGCACTGGGATACCTGGATCCCCAGGACAATTTCGTCGGCTATCTCGGGGATGGCACGAAGAGGGCGATCCGGGCTTCGAGAAAGATCACGGCCTGCGGCCGCGCGGGCAGTTCACCGAGGAGGTCGCCGCGAAGATCTACGAAGCCGCAGGCAAGGGGCCGCTGCCGGACGCTTATCTCTTCTTACGGAAGGGTTTCAGCCGGGTGGCGCACGCTCCGGTGCAACTCCGCGATCCCAGCAAGCCGCTTGGAACGCATCTGTTCACCTATGTGCGGCCGAGCGACGGCGGCGAGGCCGGCTGGGTTGGCATCAGCCTCGAGGGCGAGGACTCCAAGAGCGTGCTCGACAGGATCACCATCCCTGACGACATGCAGGACCGGATCTCCGAGGGCCTGACATCGGGCGCCTCGTTCATCGTCGCCGATATCGGCAAGCACTCGTCGGTTCTTCCCGAGGGCGACGATTTCATCGTGCGCACCAATGACTCGGCCGCCTCGAACGTGGTCGCCGAGAAGGCCAAGGCCACGAAGCGCAAATATGCCGAGCCAAAACGGCGTGCCGCGCCCAAGAAGCGCGTTGCCCGCACGCAAACGCAGCGTCAACGGACGGCGGTGAAGCCAGGTCGACCGTCAGTCGTAAGGTCTCTGCTCCGCGCGGATTCAGGCTCTTCGGGCGCCGCTAGCCGGCGGTTTGCCAACCGAGCCGTGCCCTAACTCTGGCTTTACATCTTCTCGTAGCGCTCGCGCAGGTGCCGTCTCAGCAGTTTGCCGTTCGGCCCCTTGGGCAAGCTCTCGACTTCGGCGTAGAGGCGCGGGCATTTGTAGCGCGCGAGCTTTTCCGCCGCGTGCCGCTCCAGATCGGCGTGCTGGACAGGCCCTTTGGGCACGTAGAATGCGGCGATCACGGTCGTGTCCGCCTTGACCAGGACTTCCACCGCCGCGCTTTCGGCGATGTCCGGATGGGCGTTGAGCACGTTCTCGACTTCCAAGGGCGACACGCGAATACCGCCGGCATTCATCATGTCGTCGGCGCGCCCGAGATAGGTGAGCGCGCCGTCCTCGGCCATGCTCACAAGGTCGCCTGTGAGAAACCACTCGCCGTCGAAACGGGCCTCGGTCTCCGCCTCCGCGCCCCAGTAGTACAGCATCAGGCCGGGGTCCCGCCGCGAAACGCTCAACACACCCGGCTCGCCGCAGGCCACCGGTCCGTCCTCGCCCAGTACCGCCAGGCGGCGGCCCAGTTGCGGAAAGCCCAGCGTTCCGGCGGGCGCGGGGTGTCGGGGACTGCCTGAGACGAATGTGGAGCATTCGGACATGCCGAAGGCTCGAAGATCGGCGTGTCGGTCGCCGTTTCCCATGCGGCCCGGATCGCGTCGGGCAGCTTCTCGCCTGCCGAAAGCCCGTGCCGCAACGCGCGACACCGGCCCGGCGGGGTCCTCAGGAGCTGCCGGTAGACCCCGGGGGAGGCGGCAAACAGGGTGGCGCCGTGCGCCTCGATGAGCGCGCCCAACTCGTCCGGCCTAACCCCGTTCGCAGGGACGAGCGCGGTCGCACCCCGCGACCACGGATCCAGCAAGCCCGTTCCCAGCGTATAGGTCCAGTTGAACGATCCCGCATGCAGCAGCCGGTCGTGCTCGGTGAGGCGTACCAGCGTCCCACATCATCTGCCGCGCCCAGATCGCCCGGTGCGCGTGGGTCACCGCGCGGGGGCTGCCCGACGTGCCGGACGTATAGACGATGTAGCCGGGACGATCCGGATCGCCCATGGCATAAGCGGCGGGCGGTAGGCTGTACAAGGCCCGGAAGGCGCCGGCGCCCAGAACGGGGCAGGGCGGATTGGCCGGCACGGCGATTCCGTCTCCGGCCACGATCAGCCCGGGCGAGACGTCCTCCACGATCCGGGCGACCTCGTCCTCCGTCAGCAGCGCGGACGTCGGCACGGGGATGAGATCGGCGGCGAGCGCGGCCAGATAGCAGATCGGAAACTCGACGCTGTTGCCGAGCCGCATGAGCAGCCGGTCGCCGGGGCCGAGCCCCTGCTGCTTGAGCCCCGTCGCGGCACCCCGCACCGCCGCTTCCAGCGCCCCGTAGCTCCAGGCTTCGACGCCATCTGGCGCAACCACCGAAAGCGCGGTCTTGTGGGCGAGCCGTCCCGCATGCGCGAGAACGTAGGCGGTCAGATTGAAGGGAGCGGGGCAGGGCGGCGGGGCCCCCTGATCGAACAGTGCGGTCATACCGCGCCTGCTACGATGTCCGCATCGTGGTTGCAAGTATGGCCGGCCCGTAAAGCGAACGTGATGTCTTTTGTGATGACGCGGACGGACGAACCGCCCAAGTGATATTCAGCCGAGTCATAACGGGCCAACATACCGCGCGCACTCTCGCTGGGAGGAACGACCATGTCAGACCTAGGCGCCGTCTCGCACGTCACGATGGACGGGTTGAACTTCCTGTCGACGCTGTTCATCTTCGTCATCGGGCTCGTCGCGCTGTTCGTCATCGGGGTCTTTCTGGTCGACGTCATCCAGACCAAGGATGCGGTGCGGCGGAACTTCCCCGTGCTCGGCCACTTCCGCTATGTGTTCTCGAAGCTCGGCGAATTTTTCCGCCAATACTTCTTCGCCATGGACCGCGAGGAAATGCCGTTCAACCGCGCCGAACGGGAATGGGTCTACGCCTCGTCCGCCGGCCACGACAATACGGTCGCGTTCGGTTCGACCAAGAACCTGACGCCCGTGGGCACGGTGATCTTCGTGAACTGCCCGTTCCCCACGCTGAGCGAGGACTCGGTCCCGCCGCCGCCGATCACCTTCGGGCCCGAGTGCGACAATCCTTATGTGACCGATTCCATCATCAATATCTCCGGCATGAGCTTTGGCGCGCTCTCGCAGCCGGCCGTCCGTGCGCTGTCGAAAGGCGCGAAGCTGGCGAACTGCTGGATGAACACGGGCGAGGGCGGCTTGTCGCCTTATCACCTGAGCGGCGGTTGCGATATCGTCTTCCAGATCGGGACGGCGAAGTATGGCGTCCGCGATGCGGATGGCGGTCTCGATCTGAACAAGCTGCGTGCCGTGGCCGAACGCCCGCAAGTCAAGATGTTCGAGCTCAAGATGAGCCAGGGCGCCAAGCCCGGTAAGGGCGGTATCCTGCCGGCGGTGAAAGTCACGCCGGAGATCGCTGAGATCAGAGGCATTCCCGTGCACGAAGCCTCGATCTCGCCGAACGGCCATCCGGAAATTCGCAACGTGCCGCAGCTGGTCGACATGATCGAACGCGTGCGCGACACCGCCCGCAAGCCCATCGGCTTCAAGGCCGTAATCGGCGCTTACGGGTGGCTCGATGCGCTTTGCGAGGAAATCAAGAAGCGCGGTGTCGGGTCCGCCCCGGATTTCATCACCATCGATTCCGGCGATGGCGGTACCGGCGCGGCGCCCATGCCGCTCATGGACAATGTGGGCCTGCCGGTCAAAGAGGCCCTGCCCATGGTCGCCGACGTCCTGATCCGCCACGGCTTGCGCGACCGCATCCGGCTGATCGCATCGGGCAAGCTCGTGACGCCGGCCGAGGCCGCCTGGGCCTATTGCGCGGGCGCCGACGTGGTCGTGTCCGCGCGCGGGTTCATGTTCTCGCTCGGCTGCATTCAGGCGCTGAAGTGCAACAAGAACACCTGCCCCACCGGCATCACCACGCACGATGCGCGGCTGCAGCGCGGCCTCGATCCCGAAGACAAGGCGGTCCGGGTCATGAACTATGTGGAGCGCTTGCGCTACGACGTGGGCGCCATTGCCCATTCCTGCGGTGTGCCGCATCCGCGCGCTCTGAAGCGCTTCCACTGCCGCATCGTCCAGCACAACGGGCGATCGGTGCCGCTCGACGAGCTTTACCCGCCGGTCGCCGCCTAGCCGGACGCTCAGTCTTCGGGCGTGAGGATGACCGTCGCGAGGGGTGGCAGGGTCAGATCCAACGAGAACGGGCGTCCGTGACGAGACACCTTGTCGGCTTTGACCTCACCGAGATTGCCTTTACCCGAGCCGCCATAGTCGCGCGAGTCCGTGTTGAGCCGTTCAATCCAACGTCCGCCCATGGGCACGCCCACCCGGTAGTTCTCGCGGGGGACCGGCGTGAAGTTGCAGACGACGAGCGCCGGCGCATCGCCGTCTTCCCCGAAGCGCAGAAAGGAGATCACGCTCGCTTCGTTGTCGCTCGTGTCGACCCAATCGAATCCGCGTGGCTCCGTATCGTAGACATGCAAGGCCGGCATTGCGCGATAGAGCCGGTTGAGGTCCCCGATGAGTTTCTGCACGCCGCGATGCAGGCCGTCCGCGAGCAAGTGCCAGTCGAGGCTCTTGTCGTGGTTCCACTCGGCCTCCTGCGCGAACTCGCCGCCCATGAAGAGGAGCTTCTTACCCGGGTGTCCCCACATGAAGCCGAAATAAGCGCGCAGGTTCGCGAATTTCTGCCAGCGGTCGCCGGGCATCTTGTTGAGCAACGAGCCTTTGCCGTGCACCACCTCGTCATGGGAGAGCGGCAGCACGAAGTTCTCGGAGAACGCATAGAGCAGGCCGAAGGTGAGCTTGTCCTGATGATGGCTCCGATGAATCGGCTCGGTCTGCATATAGACCAGCGTGTCGTGCATCCAGCCCATGTTCCATTTGAAGCCGAAGCCGAGCCCGCCCACATAGGTCGGCCGGGAGACGCCGGGCCAGGCGGTCGACTCCTCCGCCACGGTCGTGGCGCCGGGCTGCTCGGCGAACACCAGCTCGTTCAAGCGCTTGATGAAGGCGATCGCCTCCAGGTTCTCGTTGCCGCCGTATTTGTTGGGGACCCACTCGCCGTTCTCGCGGCTGTAGTCGAGATAGAGCATGGACGCGACCGCATCCACGCGCAGGCCGTCGATCCCGAAACGCTCCATCCAGAACAGCGCGTTGGCCAAGAGGAAGTTCAACACCTCCCGGCGGCCGTAATTGTAGATCAGCGTGTTCCAGTCCTTGTGGAAGCCGAGCCGCGGGTCCTCGTGCTCGTATAGCGCCGTGCCGTCGAAGCGGCCGAGCCCATGGGCGTCCGTCGGGAAGTGGGCCGAGACCCAGTCCACCATCACGCCGATGCCCGCCGCGTGAAACCTTGCCACGAAGTCTGCGAAGTCCTCGGGCGTGCCGAAGCGCGAGGTGGGCGCGAACAGGCCGATGGGCTGATAGCCCCATGAGCCGTCGAACGGAAACTCGCTCACCGGCATCAGCTCGATATGGGTGAAACCCAGATCCTGCACATAGGGAATGAGCTTGTCGGCGAGCTCGGCGTAGCTCAGATAGCGATTGCCCGGTCCGCGCATCCAGGAGCCGAGATGGACCTCGTAGATCGAGATCGGCGCATGAATGGTGTGGGCCGCCTGCCGGTTTGCGTGCCAGGGCGTATCGGTCGGCGCGCGTTCGGGAAGGCCGTGCACGATCGACGCGGTCGCGGGCGGGTGCTCCTGTTGGAACCCGAACGGGTCCGCCTTGAGAGGCAGGAGTTCGTTCCCGGGTCCGAGGATTTCGTATTTGTACAGCGCGCCGGCTTCGAGGCCCGGCACGAAGATCTCCCAGACGCCCGCCTCGGGGCGCTTGCGCATGACATGGCGGCGGCCGTCCCACTCGTTGAACGGCCCGACCACGCTGACGCGACTGGCATTCGGCGCCCAGACCGCGAACGCGACCCCGTCCACGCCCTCGTGCCGGATGAGATGGGCCCCGAGCTTCTCGTAGAGCCGCAAATGCGTGCCTTCGGCCAAGAGATGCAGGTCGAGTTCGCCGAGGATCGGTCCGAAACGGTAGGAATCGTCGATCTCTTTCGTCGTGCCGCCACGCTCGATGCGCTTGAGATAGGCGCTCGTGAAGGTCATGGGCACTTTGGCCCCGAACAGGCCTTCCGCGTGCAGGCGGGTGAGGGGGATCTCCTCGCCCGTCTCCGGATCGAAGACCGTCACGGACTGCACATCCGGCAGGAAGGCGCGGACCGAGGCGCCCTCGCGGTTCCGTTTCAGTCCGAGGACCGCATAGGGATCGCCGTGCTCGCCGCGCACGATGGCGTCCATCTCGGCCTGGCTGGGCATCCAGCTCTTGCGCGGCAGAGGATCCTTCGGGGTCGGGGCAAGTCGCGTCACGGTCAAGTCCTTCGCGGGTCAGGTGCTTTGGGGAATGGGTCCATCTGGAAAAGGAAACGATGACGATACTGCGGCACGCGTGACTTTTTCGGCCGAAATGCTGTCGATCGTCTATCCCGCCGTTTCCGTGAGCCTGTCCTTCAGGCGCCCAGGATCGCGCAAGGCGATACGGCGCGGGCGCGAGTCGATCAAGTCCTGATTGGCGAGATTCCGCAAGAGACGCGACACCACCTCCCGGCTGGTTCCAAGATGGCGGGCGAGTTCTTCCTGTGACAGTTCGACGATCGCGGTGTCGCCGGCTTTGGCGAGCAGCAGTGCGATGAGCCGTTCCTCCTGGGGCAGCCGCATGCGTTGCTCGAGAAGCTGGAGAAGTCCGAATACCCGCCCCGAGAGTTGATCGAATAGGAAGCGCTGGGCGGCGGGCTCGTGCGAAAACAGGTCCCGGAACACGCCGCCGGGGATGGCCAGGAAATCGGCGCCATCCGCATCGGCCGAAGCGAAGGCCGGGTAGGGGATCTCCGCGAAAAGGCTGTTCAGAGCCAGGATGCAGCTCTGGCCCGGTTCGATCCAGTAGAGCGTGCCTTCCCGGCCGTCCGCCTCGATGTAGTAGACGCGGATTGCGCCACGCCGAACGAGATACACGCCATCGACCGCATCGCCGGGCCGGAGAAGGTCCGTTCCCGGCGCTACGGTCTTGGACGCAATCGAACGGAGAAGGCGGTCCTGGGCCGTCGGCGCCATGGCGCCGACAAAAGGAAACGCGGCTGAGACATCGTCCTGTGCGGTCATCCGCCCCTTTTAGTCGCAAACCGCCCCGTCAGGCCACCCGCGCGAAGAACATGTCGCCAGGCGTGACCGTGCTCACCTCGGTGATCTCGTCGAACGGGAGGCCGACCTTTTCGTGCACGCGCCGTACGGCGTCCGCGTCTGGCGCCATGTTGAGGCAGAACGCGCGCCCCGCCTCGAACCCGACATGCAATCGAAGGCTCACGACGCCTTCTTCCTCGCAGGCGGCTTCGTATTTGTCATAGAAGCCCGCGAAGTCTTCCTTCGAGATGCCTTTCGGAAACGTGCCGTTGGCCTGGTCGTGCGTATCGATGAAGAATTTCATCTTTTGCATGGGTCTTGCTCCTTGTCAGATCGGCGCTCTTTGCGCCGTCCTCTTCGAAGCACGTGCCGCGGCCCGGTTCGGAACAAATGTTACGGCGTGCCGGCCGCGCCGCGCCTCATGCCCAGCGTCCGGCGGCGGCGCGGTCGGCGAACCACAGCACCTCCCCATGCGCCCGGATATGGGAGGCGGGGAAGCTGTCGTCGCCGGAGAGAATCTTGTCCAGAATCTCGCGCTTGCCTTCGCCGGAAACGAGAAAGGCGACGATCTCGCTGGCATTGATCGCCGGGTAGGTGAGGGTGACGCGTTCTTCCCACGCGGCCCTTGGGCACGGGCGCACCCAGCGGTCGCGCACCTGCAAGACCGGCTCGTGGGGGAGGAGCGAGGCCGTGTGGCCGTCGTCGCCGAGGCCGAGCAGCGTGATGTTGAGCAAGGGCTTGCCGGGCTGAAGCGTGTCGGCGCCGTAGAGGCCCTGCAGCATTGCTTCGTAGTCGTGTGCGGCCTTGTCGAGTGTCACCCCCTCGGTCCTGACGGGATGCACATTCTCCGGCGGCACGGGCACGTGGTCGAGGAAGGCCGCCCGCGCCATGCCGTAATTGCTGGCAGGGTCCGATGGCGGCACGAAGCGCTCGTCGCCCAGCACCCAATGGACCCGGTCCCAGGGCATCGCCGATTTCGCCGGCTCCTGCGCCAGACGCTCATAGAGCGGCTTGGGCGTGTTGCCGCCGGACAGGGCCACGATCGTGCGCTCCGAGCGGGCCGCGGCGTGCGCACACAGAAACGTGGCGCCCTTGTGCGCGAGATCGGCCGCGTCCTCGCAAATCCGCAATGTCCCAAATGCCGGTGCCATCGCGTCTTCCTCGTTTCGTTCCAGGATCGGGACACGATAGGGGCAGAAAGTGACGACCCTCGCAACCGTGCGCGGGAAAGAATAGGGCCCGGCACTTCGACTCGGGCTAGGGTGAGGGCCGGCCCGAGCCCGTTAATGGGCCCATCGATAAGTCCGCCATGAGCAACGACATCGTCATCGCCGCGTCGATCTTGTCCGCCGACTTCGCCAGGCTCGGCGAAGAGGTCCGGGCCGTGGACGAAGCCGGGGCCGACTGGATCCATATCGACATCATGGACGGGCACTTCGTGCCCAACATCACCATGGGGCCCAATGTGGTGCGGGCGATCCGTCCGTACACGAAGAAGCCGTTCGACGTGCATCTCATGATCGCGCCCTGCGATCCGTTCATCGAAGCCTTCGCGGACGCCGGTGCGGACATGATCACCGTCCATGTGCACGCCGGGCCCCATCTCGACCGGTCGCTCCAGCTCATTCGAAGCCTCGGCGTGCGGCCGGGCGTCAGTCTCACGCCGTCCACGCCCGAAAGCGCGATCGCCTACGTGCTCGACAAGGTCGACCACGTGCTGGTGATGACGGTCAATCCCGGCTTCGGCGGACAGTCGTTCATCCCCGGACAGCTCCGCAAGATCCGCGCGATCAGACAGATGATCAGTGACCGCCCGATCCATCTCGAGGTTGACGGCGGCATCCATGTGCAGACCGCGCCCCTCGTCGCGGAGGCGGGCGCCAACGCCCTCGTATCCGGCTCCGGCGTGTTCGACGGCGGCGATTACGCGGCGAACATCAGGGCCCTCCGCGACGCGGCCATGTCGGCCGGTGCCGCGTGAGCGTCGGCTTTTGGCCCAATGCAGCCGTTGCATGAGGTGACCCTGCTCACGACACCTTGTGGTTTTCACCGAATGCGCCTATATGAAGTAATCGACATTTGGCCGGACAATTGGCCGTAGCGCACAAGCGCGCGTTTCAGACCCTCCCAAACATCGACAATCTCGCTTCGAGTCGCGCTTCCGCGCGTCTCCAGGCACGACTGCATACACTTCGACGAAAGGAACCCCGATGAATACGGGAACCGTTAAGTTTTATAACTCCAATCGTGGCTTCGGCTTTATTGCGCCCGCCGACGGCGGCAATGACGTGTTCGTACATGCCACTGCGCTGGAGCGCGCCGGCATCACGCACCTGACCGAAGGTCAGAGCGTTACGTTCGACACTGAGGTCGATCGCCGCAGCGGCAAGACCGCTGTGAGCACCATTGAGGCCGCGTAGTCTTTTCGGACTAACGCCTCAATGAATTAGAGCCGTCCCTTCGGGGGCGGCTTGTTAGCTTTGCACGAACGTGTCCATTGGATGCTGAACCGACGCAGAGGCCCGACATGAGAACGTCACTTACCGCGCGCATGTCAGCAGGCAAGCGCAGTGCCGAACTGGTTCGCAGCCAAAGCCAGCAGCGCCATAACAACCTGATGCGCGATCAAGAACGGGAACGCGAAGCAACCGCCAAAAAGACCGCTCGCTTACGCGAACTTCGACTGGCAAAGGAAGCCGCCGATAGGGAAGAGGCAGCACTCAAGCCCGCGCCTGTCAAACGCCCCAGACCGCGCCGATCGAAGCAAACGTGATCGCAGCCTCAGACCAACACCGAGGTGCCGATGGCTAAGCCGAACTACAATTTCCAGAAGGCCGAGCGAGAGCGGGCAAAAAATCGGAAGAAGCAGGAAAAGCTCAAGCGGCTCGAGGACGAGACGGCCAAGCGTCAAGCGGAGCGCGATGATGAGAGCGATCCGGATTCGCCTGCCCCTGCTGATGCATGTGAACGCTAACCGGAAATAGCAGCCGGTCGCATCGATCCCAGCCTGAGCGGGGCCCGGATGGGTGGAACGCCTGCCCGCCCGTTCAACGAGTGGGCACGCGAGATTGCGGCAGTGAAGCGGCTCGGCAAGAAAACGCGGCCCTTGGCCGGATAGCGCGTCTGGCGAATGGGTAACCTGTCGGCTTCTAGCACTAAGCAGATGAATGGCGTCAGCCGGCACCAGGACGAGCAAGCCCGACGAAGCGAAACGCGCGTCAAAACCTAGAACTTATGCGCCCGGTAGCGTTCGATCAGTGCGTTGGTCGAGGAGTCGTGGCTGAGCTTCGGCGCCTCTTTCGCCTCCAGCTCCGGAATGATGCGGTTGGCCAGCACCTTGCCGAGCTCCACGCCCCATTGATCGAACGAGTCGATGTTCCATACAGCGCCTTGGGTGAACACGCTGTGCTCGTAAAGCGCCACGAGCCGGCCCAGCGTCTTCGGATCGAGCCTGTCGGCGAGGATCATGTTGGTGGGGCGGTTGCCTTCGGTCACGCGGAACGGCGTTTGCGCGGCGGACGAGCCTTCCGCCGTCAGTTCCGTCGCGGTCTTCCCGAATGCGAGCGCCTCGGCCTGCGCGAACAGGTTCGCCATCAACAGATCGTGGTGATGCGCGAGCGGGCTCAAAGGCGTGAGAAAGCCGATGAAGTCGCACGGGATCAGCTTCGTGCCCTGATGGATGAGCTGATAGAAGGAGTGCTGTCCGTCCGTGCCCGGCTCGCCCCAGATGATCGGGCCCGTCTGCAGGTCCACATGCTTGCCGGCCATGTCCACATGCTTGCCGTTGCTCTCCATCTGCAACTGCTGGAGATAGGCCGGGAAGCGCTTCATGTGCTCCGAGTAGGGCAGCACCGCGAGCGTCTGCGCGCCGAAGAAATTGTTGTACCAGACCGTCAGTAGGCCCATCAGCATCGGCAGGTTCTTCTCCACCGGCGCGGTGCGGAAATGCTCGTCCATCTCGTGGAACCCGGCAAGCATGTCGCGGAACCCGTCCGGCCCGACCGCGATCATGGTGGAGAGGCCAATGGCCGAGTCCATGGAGTAGCGGCCGCCGACCCAGTCCCAGAACTCGAACATGTTGGCGGTGTCGATGCCGAACTTCTCGACGCCCTCGGTGTTGGTGGAGTTCGCCACGAAATGCTTGGCGACGGCATCCTCCGAGCCGAGCCGTTCGACCGCCCAGGCGCGCGCCGTCGCCGCGTTGGTCATGGTCTCGAGCGTGGTGAAGGTCTTCGAGGAGACGATGAACAGCGTCTCTTCCGCATCGAGATCGCGCGTGGCTTCGTCGAAGCAGGCCCCGTCCACGTTGGAGACAAAGCGAAAGGTCATGTCGCGGTCCGAGTAGGGGCGCAGCGCCAGATAGGCCATCTCGGGCCCGAGATAGGATCCGCCGATGCCGATATTGATCACGTTCTTGATGCGCTTGCCCGTGTGGCCGACCCAGGTCCCGTCGCGCACCTTGTCGGCAAACGCCGCCATGCGGTCGAGCACGCCATGCACGTCCGGGACGACGTCGTGTCCGTCCGTTTCGATCACTTCGCCGGTCGGCGCGCGCAGGGCCACGTGCAGCACGGCGCGATCCTCCGAGACGTTGATCTTGTCGCCCCGGAACATGGCGTCGCGCCGCTCGGCGACTTTCCGCTCCTTGGCGAGATCGGCCAGGAGCGCGACCGTCTCCTCGGTGATGCGCTGCTTGGAATAGTCGAGCGTCAGCCCGGCGCCCTCGACGGTGAATTTCGCCGCGCGCCCCGAGTCCTCCGCGAACAGATCGCGCAGATGCGCATCCTTGATCTTGTCGTGGTGCGCGGCCAGGGCCTGCCAGGCAGGCGTATCGGTGACGTTGGACATGTGACTAGCCTCCCTCAGCCGAGCGCCTTGCTCTTGGTTTCGATGGACTGCAACAGATCCTGCCAGGACTTCACGAAGGAAGCCGCGCCGTCCTTCTGCAGTTGCGCCGCAAGGCCGGAGATGGAAATGCCCGCCTTCTCGAACGCAGCGAGAACGTCTTCGCAATCGCCGCCATCGGGCGACAGGACCCCGCTGAGCTTGCCGTGATCGCCGAAGGCAAGCAGCGTCTTGTCGGGCATGGTGTTGACCGTATTGGGTGCCGCGAGCGCCTCCACATAGAGCGTGTCCGGCGCAGACGGGTCCTTGGTGCTGGTGGACGCGAACAGCAGGCGCTGCGGCCGCGCGCCAAGTGACTCGAGCTGCTGCCAACGGTCGCTGTCCAGGAGCGTTCGGTATTCGCGATAAGCCCGATGGGCAACCGCGATTCCGAGCCTGTCTTTCAGCTCGGCGGGCACCGTGTCCAACACCGCCTTGTCCCAGCGGCTGATAAAGATCGAGGCGACGGAGCGGACATCCGGTGAGAGCCCCTCGGCCACGCGCCGCTCCAGCCCCTTCATATAGGCGTCGGCGGCGTTCACGCAGTGCTCGGCGGAGAACAACAGCGTCACGTTGACCGACACGCCCGAATAGATCGCTTCCTCGATCGCGGGCAGGCCTTCCTTGGTCCCCGGGATCTTGATGAAGAGGTTCGGCTTGTGCGCGCGTTCGAACAGACGCTTGGCCTCGGAGACCGTCGCGTCCGTGTCGTAGGCGAGCAGGGGCGAGACTTCGAGCGAGACGTAGCCGTCGACGGTCGCGGTCCGCTCGTGGACGGGCCGGAACATGTCCGCCGCGCGGGACAAATCCTGCAAGGCCAGTTCGAAGAACAGCGCTTCGCCCGAATAGCCCCCCTTGAATAGACGTTTCACCTCGCCGTCGTAACTGTCGCTCTTCGAGATGGCGTTGTCGAAGATCGTCGGGTTCGAGGTGAGGCCCGTCACGGAGAACTCGTCGATATATTTCTTGAGCGTGCCGCTATCGAGCATGTCGCGGGTGATGTCGTCGATCCACAGGCTTTGACCGAGATCGTGCAGGGCTTTCGTGGGCTTCACGGGTCTATCTCCTCCTTAGGCCGGCCGATCCGACCGAAGTCGTGCATCATCAAATCGGCGATGCGGGCGATTTCGATATCCGCCGGCGGCAAATCCTTCAGTTTGTCCGGATCGTTGGCGTAGTGACCTTGGCGCGGGAACACGGTCGTGACCGTGTCGCCCCAGGCGCGCTTGACCGCGTCGAGCACGCTCAGCTTGTCGTCGATCAGCACATAGTGAGCGGCGGGAAAAGCCCGCTGCACGGCGTCCAGTTCGGTTTCCTTGTGTACGTAGTTGAGGACGCGCCCGCCGAACGAATCGACCAGCCCGGCCCGCTCCAGCTTGTGCGGCTGGTAGACGCCGTCGCCGTCGGTGAGGATCACCGGCAGGCCCCATTGGCTGACATGGCGCACGGCCGCCAGCGCGTCGGGATAGAGCCGCTCGGCGAACGGGTAGTCGATGACCCAGGTCGCGAGGTTCACGACGCGCATGTCCTCGATATGGGCGAGGCGAAACCGCTCCAGCGTGCCGAGGAAATCCGCATAGCCGTGCTTGTCGCGCTGTTCCTCGTAGAGCGCCCAAAGTTCGTGCTGCGCGCCGTCGCCGAACGTCGCCGCAACATAGTCGCCGAGATCCGACTTCATGCGGTCGTTGTCCAGCAACGTGTCGTCCACGTCGAACAGAAAGACGATCTCGCGCGGTTCGGACATGGGGTCTCGGCTATTTCGGGCTGGGGTTGAGCCAGCGTCCGTCGGCCCCGAAGAGCTGCTCGGCTTCGCTCGGTCCCCAGGTGCCTTGGTCGTAGCTGTAGACCGGCGTGACGTTGTCGAGAATGTTCCCGACGATGCGCCACTCCGCATCCACGATGTCCTCCCGGGTAAAGAGGTCGGCGATACCCTCCATGGCGTCACCCAGAAGCCGCTGGTAAGGAGGCCGGTCCACGCCCGGCTGCCGGGTCAGGATCAGTTCCACGTCGTCGCCGATCATGCGGTCGCCCGGCACCTTGACGCGCGTGCCGAGTGCGATTGCCACGTCCGGCTGAATCCGGAACCGCATATGGCCGCAGCCGATGGCCTTGATCTCGCCGAACGTCTCCCGCGGTGGCCGTTTGAACTCCACCACGGCCTCGGCCACGCTGACCGGCAGACACTTGCCCGTGCGAATGAAGATCGGCACGCCCTCCCAGCGCCAGCTGTCGATATAGAGCTTGGCCGCCGCGTAGGTCTCCACCGTCGAGCCCGGCTTGACCCCGGGGACGCTCTGATAGCCCTTGTACTGGCCGCGCACGAGATGGTTCGCATCCAGCGGACGCACGGACTTGAGAAGGCTCGCCTTGCGGTCGCGCAGCGCCTCGTGCTCCTGGCCGGTGGGCGGGTCCATGGTGAGCGAGGCGAGAATCTGCAGCATGTGGTTCTGCAGCACGTCGCGGATGGCGCCCGCGCTGTCGTAGAACGAGCCGCGGTCCTGCACGCCGAAATTCTCGGCCATGGTGATCTGGATGCTGCGCACATAGTTGCGGTTCCAGAGCGGCTCGAAGATCGAGTTCGCGAACCGTGTGTACAGAATGTTCTGCACCGGTTCCTTGCCGAGATAGTGGTCGATCCGGAAGATGTTCTTCTCGGAAAAATACTTGTCGAGAATCTGGCTGAGCTCGTCCGCCGATTCCCGGTCGCGTCCGAACGGTTTCTCGACCACGAGCCGTGCATTCTCCGCGCAGCCGGAATGCGCGAGCTGGCCGGCGACTTCGGAAAACAGGAACGGCGGGATGGCCAGATAGTGCAGGGGGCTCTTCGCATCGCCCAACTCCTTGCGCAGCTGTGCGAAGACCTTCGGGTCGGCATAGTCGCCCGACACGTAATGCAGCAGGCTTAAGAGCTTCTTGAACGCATCGCTCTTGATGTCGCCGCCATGGGTCTTGACGCTTTCCTCGGCGCGCTTCTTGAACTCATCGAGCGACCAGCCCGTCCGCGCGACCCCGATAATGGGAATGTCCAGTCCCTCGTCGCGCACGAGGCCGAGAAGGGCGGGGAAGATCTGCTTAAACGCGAGATCGCCGCTGGCGCCGAAGAAGACGAACGCGTCGGAATGCGTTTGATTCGGAATTCCCATGGCGTTGTCTACCTAGTCCTTCTTTTCGAGATGGCCGCCGAATTCGAAGCGCATGGCCGACATCAGCTTGTCGGCGAACTCGGCGTTGCCGCGCGAGGCGAAGCGCGAGAACAGCGCCGATGAGATGACGGGCGCGGGCACGCCTTCGTCGATGGCGGCGAGCAAGGTCCAGCGGCCTTCGCCGGAGTCCGACACGCGGCCTTCGAAATTGGCGAGGTCCGGGCTCTTGCGCAGGGCGCTTGCGGTCAGGTCCAGAAGCCACGACCCGATCACGCTGCCGCGCCGCCAGACTTCCGCGACCTCGGGCAGGTTGATGTCGTACTGATAATATTCCGGGTTGCGGAGCGGCGTCGTCTCGGCGTCCGTGGTGCGCTCCGTCTTGCCGATATTGCCGTGGTGCAGAATGTTCAGGCCTTCGGCATACGCGGCCATGATCCCGTATTCGATGCCGTTATGCACCATCTTCACGTAATGGCCCGCGCCGTTCGGTCCGCAATGGAGGTAGCCGTTCTCGGCCGGTGAGGCCTCGCCCGTGGCGCCCTGCGTGCGGGGCGCTTCGCCGACGCCTGGCGCCAAGGTCTTGAAGATGGGATCGAGACGGGCAACCACCTCGTCCTCGCCGCCGATCATCATGCAATAGCCGCGTTCGAGACCCCACACGCCGCCGCTGACGCCGACATCCACGTAATGAATGCCCTTGTCCTTCAGTTCGCCGGCCCGGCGGATGTCGTCGTGGTAGTAGGAGTTGCCGCCGTCGATGACGATGTCGCCCGCCTCCAGCAGCGGGACCAGTTCGGCGATGACCGCATCCACGGCGCCGGCCGGCACCATCATCCACACGGCGCGGGGCTTATCGAGGCCGTTCACGAACGTCTCCAAATCGGTCGAGCCCTTGGCGCCCTTGTCGATCAGTCCCTGCACCGCCTCGGCGTGGGTGTCGAAGACGTGGCAATCGTGTCCCGCCTTCATGGCGCGAACGACCATGTTGGCGCCCATCCGGCCGAGGCCGATCATGCCGAGTTGCATTGTCTGTCTCCTCGATTCGCAACTTCAAAACCAAGCGCCCCGGTCGGGTGGCGCGCGACAGTCACTATCGTCCCAATGTCCTCTTCGCGGCCTCGGCGACCTTCTCCGGCGTGAAGCCGAAATGCTCCGAAACGACCTTGAGCGGCGCCGACAAGCCGAACGTGTTCATGCCGAGCACGATGCCCCCGGCGCCCGCGTACCGGTCCCAGCCGAGCGGAGAGGCTTCCTCGACCGTGACCCTGGCAGCGATCTCCGGCGGCAGCACCGCGTTCCGGTAGTCTTCCGGCTGCTCCTCGAACAATTCGCGGCAGGGCATCGACACGACGCGCGCGGCGATGTTGTCTTTCGCCAGCAGGTCGCGCGCGGCGACGCACAGCGCGACTTCGCTGCCCGTTCCGATCAGGATCACGTCGGGCTTGCCGTCCGGCGCATCGGCCAGCACGTAGGCGCCTTTCGCCACGCCCGAAGCGGGCGCATAGGTGCTGCGGTCGAAAATCGGCACCGCCTGCCGGGTCAGGACGAGGGCGACGGGCCGGTTCTTGTGCGGCAGGACGAGGCGATAGGCTTCCGCCGTTTCGTTCGCGTCCGCCGGCCGGATGACCACGAGGCCCGGCATGGCCCGCAACGAGGCCAGTTGCTCGACCGGCTGATGGGTCGGGCCGTCCTGGCCGAGGCTGATGGAATCGTGGGTCCAGATGTGGAGCACGGGAAGATCCATCAGCGAGGCGAGGCGGATGGCGCCGCGCGCATAGTCCGTGAAGATGAGGTAGCAGGAATCGTAGGCGCGCAGGCCCGACAGCACCATGCCATTGACCAGGGCACACATGGCGTGCTCGCGAATGCCGTAGCGCAGGTTGTTGCCGCTATAGTCGCCGAGTTCGCCGTAAGGCTGGAACTCGCCCGCATCGGGATAGTCGAGGATGACTTTGGTGCTGCCCGCCACGTCCGCCGCGCCGCCGACGATCCAGGGCACCTTCGCGGCGATCGCGTTCAGCACCTTGCCGGAGGCTTCGCGCGTGGCGATGCCGGTGGCGTCCGCGTCGAACGTGGGAATGTCGGCGTCCCAGCCTTCGGGGAGGTCGCGGCCGCCGATCAGCGCGATCTGCTTGGCCTCGTCGGGATGGGCGCGTCCGTATTCGGCGAACAGCGCGTCCCACTTGGCGCGCGCGTCCGCGCCGCGGCGTCCCATGTGCGACGCGAAATGCTTGCGCACACCCTCGGGCACCACGAAGACCTTGTCGGGGTCGAAGCCGAGAAACTCCTTGGTGCGGCGCACCTCCTCCGGGCCCAGCGGTTCGCCATGGGCCGATGGCGTGTCGTGCTTCTCGGGCGAACCGTAGCCGATATGGCTGTGCACGACGATGATCGTCGGCGCATCGTCCGTGGCCAGAAATTCGTTCAAGGCGCCGGCGAGCGCTTCAATGTCGTTCGCGTCCTCGACCTGGACGACGTGCCAGCCATAGGCTTCGAAGCGTTTGGCCACATCCTCTGTGAAGGTGATGTTCGTGTGACCGTCAATAGTCACGTTGTTGTTGTCGAAGATCCAGCACAGGTTCGACAGCTTGAGATGTCCGGCGACGGAGGCCGCCTCGCTGCCGACGCCCTCCATGAGGCATCCTTCGCCGCATAGGGCGTAGACATTGTAATCGAAGAGCTCGAAGTCGGGCTTGTTGTAGGTGGCGGCCAGCCATTTGCCGGCCATGGCCATGCCGACGCTGGTGGCGATGCCTTGGCCCAGCGGGCCGGTGGTGGATTCCACGCCGGTCGTCCAGCCATATTCAGGGTGCCCCGGGCAGCGGCTGCCGTCCTCGCGGAAGCTCTCGATATCGGCGAGGGTGACGGCGTCCCCGTCTTGTTTCTGGTAGGCCGTGTCCGCCGCTTTGATTCCTGCGAGATGAATCAGGCTGTACAGCAGCATCGAGGCGTGGCCGGACGACAGCACGAAGCGGTCGCGGTTGATCCAGTGCGGGGTCTTCGGGTCGTAGCGCAGAAACTGCTGCCACAGCGTATAGGCGACCGGCGCGGCATCCATGGCCGTTCCCGGATGTCCGGAGTTCGCCTTCTGAATGGCGTCGATCGAGAGGGTCCGGATCGTATTGATCGCGAGCTCGTCGATCTTGTCTTGCGTCTGCGCCACCGCCACCGAACCTCCCGGAATTCCCGTGCCTTCGTCGTTAGGAGCCCAAAGGCTTGCGCCAAAATCACAAACGCGGATGACACGCGGGTGAAGCCCACAGTCACCGCCCGTTCCAAGTCTTTGCGCCGATGACGGCCCCGAGACGACCGGAGCCGATACGCACAGTGTCCGCCAATGGCGTTTCGATCAAGTCTTAGAACTGACGTATGAGTTTTGTACGCGATTAATTTGCATAAGGCGGCAGGAAGCCTGGAGCGTGGTAAGCGGATCGCGCATCATGGCGCTTCTTCGGTCGATCAGGCAGGCTTGGACCAGAGGGATGCCCAATGGCTGACGCGACATCCGGCGCCAACACGCATTTGGAAACGACGCAATCGGGAAAGACGCAACCGGACCTGTCGAAACTCGACCTCGGCAAGCTCGAGACGGCGCTCGGTACCGCGCCTAAGACGGGGCTGACCGGGGCCGAAGCGGAGAAGCGCCTGGCGCAATACGGCCCCAACGAGATCGCCGAGAAGTCCACCAGCCCGATCCTGAAGTTCCTGTCCTATTTCTGGGGGCCGATCCCCTGGATGATCGAAGCCGCCGCCATCCTTTCCGGTATCGTTCATCATTGGTCTGACTTCATCATCATCATGGTGCTGCTCCTGGCCAACGCCATTGTCGGCTTCTGGGAGGAGTTCCAGGCCGGCAACGCCATCGCTGCGCTGAAAGCCAAGCTTGCGCCCCATGCGCGGGTGAAGCGCGGCGGCGCCTGGTCCGACATGCCCGCGCGCCTCCTCGTGCCGGGCGACATCGTCCGTTTGCGCCTCGGCGACATCGTTCCGGCCGATTCCCGCTCGCTCGGCCCCGACGCCGTCGAGGTCGACCAAGCCGCGCTGACCGGCGAGTCGCTGCCCGTCTCGAAGGGAACCGGCGAGGTCCTCTATTCGGGCGCCATTTTGCGCCAGGGCGAGACGGATGCGCTCGTTTACGCCACGGGCGGCGACACGTTCTTCGGCAAGACCGCCGCGCTCGTGCAGGAGGCCCACACGACGAGCCACTTCCAGAAAGCGGTGATGAAGATCGGCGACTATCTGATCGTCATCGCCATCGCGCTGGTTACGCTGATTTTCGCGGTCGCCCTGTTCCGGGGCGACGCCGTGATGGAGACGCTGCAATTCGCGCTTGTCCTGACGGTCGCGGCCATCCCCGTGGCCATGCCGGCCGTGCTCTCCGTGACCATGGCCGTCGGCGCGCGGCGGCTTGCGGCCCGTCAGGCCATCGTCAGCCGGCTCGCGGCCATCGAGGAACTCGCGGGTGTCGACGTTCTGTGCTCGGACAAGACGGGCACGCTGACCCAGAACAAGCTCACCCTCGGCGATCCCATCTCCGTCGGGGGCGCCAGCCAGGACGATCTGGTGTTGGATGGCGCGCTCGCCTCCCGGGCCGAGGATCAGGACACGATCGACATGGCGGTCATCGACGGCGTGAAGGACAAGGCCGCGCTCGGGGCCTTTTCCGTCACCCACTATCAGCCTTTCGACCCCGTCCACAAACGCACCGAGGCCACGGTCACGGACAAGGCCGGCAACGCCTTCAAAGTCACCAAGGGCGCGGTCCAGGTGGTCCTGGCCCTGTCGAAGAATGCGGACGCCGTCAAAGCCGATGTCGACAAGGCGACCGAAGCGCTGGCGAAGCGCGGCTACCGCGCGCTCGGCGTGGCGAAGGCCTCGGGCGATGGGGACTGGGAGTTCCTCGGCGTGCTGCCGCTCTACGATCCGCCGCGCCCGTCGTCCAAGGACATGATCGCGCAAGCCGAGGCGCTCGGCATCGACGTGAAGATGATCACGGGCGACCAGCTTGCCATCGCCAAGGAGATCGCGAGCCAGCTCGGGCTCGGCACGGATATTCTCGATGCCAGCCAGTTCGGCGACACCAAGGCCCATGAGACCTCCAAGCTCGACCACGACATCGAGACGGCGGACGGCTTCGCGCAAGTGTTCCCCGAGCACAAATTCCACATCATCGACGTGTTGCAGAAGCACGGTCACATCGTCGGCATGACGGGCGACGGCGTGAACGACGCGCCGTCGCTCAAGAAGGCCGATTGCGGCATCGCCGTGTCGGGCGCCACCGACGCGGCGCGCGCGGCCGCGGCGATCGTGCTGCTGACGCCGGGGCTCACCGTGATTGTCGATGCGGTCAAGGAAGCGCGTAAGATCTTCCAGCGCATGAACAGCTACGCGATCTATCGCATCGCCGAGACGATCCGCGTGCTGCTGTTCATGACGCTCTCGATCATCGTCTTCAACTTCTACCCGGTCACCGCGATCATGATCGTCCTGCTCGCTCTCCTGAACGACGGCGCGATCCTGTCCATCGCCTATGACAACGTGAAGCCGTCGCCGAAACCGGAGGCGTGGAATATGCGGCGCGTTCTGGGCGTTTCGACCTTGCTCGGTCTCGCCGGCGTCGCCGCGTCCTTCGGCATGTTCTATATCGGCGAGGAAGTGCTGAAGCTGGACCGGGAAGTGGTCCAGACGCTGATGTATCTGAAGCTCTCGGTGGCGGGACACCTCAACATCTTCGTCACGCGCACGCGCGGGCCGTTCTGGTCCATCGCGCCGGCAAAGATCCTGCTGATCGCCGTGTTCGGGACCCAGGCCCTGGCAACGATCATCGCGGTCTCGGGACTGTTGATGCCGGCCATCTCCTGGAAGCTCGCGGGCATGGTGTGGGGCTATGCGATCCTTTGGTTCCTGCTCAACGACCGCGTGAAGCTCCTGGCCTATCGCATCTTCGATCCCGACCCCAACACGAAGCCGGTGATCGATCAGCGCAAGACGGCCATGGCAGCGGCGGCGTAGACACCGAACCGGTCGACCGGTGGCGCTTGTTATTGACGCTTGGCCTGGAGGACGGTCATCAGCGCGGCCATTGGGGGCCGGCCGGATTCGGCCGCGATCTCCGAGATGCTGAGATCGGTCGAGCCGACGACGAAGCCTTTCTGTTCGAGGACGTTGGCCATGCTCTCGGGCGCCATGTCAAGGACGCGCCCGAGATCGTCGAGATTGGCCTTCTGTAGGGACTGGAACAGGATCGGCATCGGGTTCTCGTGCCCCGAAAGCGCGGCTGGGACAATGAAGGCCGCGGCCGCGAGGCCCGCGAGAGCGACCGGCACGACGATCGTCCGGCGCCGGATATAAGTCATCATCCCGCCCCAGTTGCGGACGATGTGCAGGCCGATGGCCACCACGAACAGGACCGCGAGCCATTCGTGCATTTCTTTGACGAGATCCTCTCCGACACCGAAAAACATCGCGAGGCCGGAACCGGCCACCACGAGGAACAGAGCTGCGGAGACCGCGGTGATATACTTCTTCAAGGTTTCGTTCATCTCATCCTTCTCGCGCTGTGATGCGTTTGCTTCGAAGCGCCTTCCGCCCAGGTCCGGCGCGTCCGCTGCCAGATCGGAGAGAGGATCGGCCAAAGCACGCCGATCGTCAGCGCGGCGGCGAAGACGCGCAGGGCGGCAACCATGAACTCGATCTGCATCGTCGGTCTCCCCGATTTGCATGGCGAGACTAGGGGCCGATCATTGCCGGGATGGGGCCGGTGCGTTTCGGAACGTTGCCGAGCTGCGATTTTTGTGTCGAAACATTGCTGCGTGCCGAGGGGCTTGGTTTTGTTACAAATTTTTCCTGCGGCCCACGTCCCGGCGAGTTATTTTGACGTTCGTCAACTGAGGGCGCGGTGCCCATATGTAAGGTCTGGACTGCAGAGAACGCCATGAACGAAGTCGTGCCGTCAGAGAAGATCACGCCCGACGAGACGCGGGCCGAACTCGAGGCCGTCCTGGGCGCCGGCAAATCCGCGTCACGGTTTCGGCTATTGAAACCGCTCTTGCTGGTGGGGCTCGCTGCCGGAGCTGCCGCGCTGGCCTATATGTTTTTCGGCGGCGGCGGCTCCGCCGACGGCACGCGCTACGTCACCGAGTCCGTCACGCGCGGCGACCTGACGGTAACCGTGACCGCCACGGGCACGGTTCAGCCGACCAACGACGTCGAGATTTCATCCGAGTTGTCGGGCATCGTGCGCAACGTGCTCGTCGACTACAACAGTCCCGTCACCACGGGCCAGACGCTGGCCGAGCTCGACACCGACAAACTCCAATCCGCGGTGGACAGTTCGCGGGCAAAGCTCCAAGCCGCCCAAGCGAAGGTCAGCGAGGCTGAAGCGAGCGTGTTGGAAGCGCGGCTCGACCATGAGCGCAAGGCCAGGCTGGCCGAGCGTCACGCCGGTTCGATTCTGGATTTGGAGGTGGCCGAGGCCAAGCTCAAGCGGGCCCTGGCCACCGAGGAGAGCGCCAAGGCCGATGTCGCCGCGGCGAGCGCCGACCTTGCCCAGGCCGAGACCGATCTGGAGAAGGCGCTGATCCGTTCGCCCATCACCGGCGTCGTGTTGAGCCGCAATGTGGAGCCGGGGCAGACCGTGGCCTCGTCGCTCCAGGCGCCCATTCTGTTCACCATCGCTGAGGACCTCACCAAGATGGAGGTGCAGGTCGACGTGGACGAAGCCGATGTCGGCAAGGTGCATGAAGGGCAGAACGCCCATTTCAGCGTCGACGCCTATCCCGGCAAGAAGTTCGACGCGCAGATTCGCGAGCTCCGCTACGGCTCGGAAGTGGTCCAGGGTGTCGTGACCTACAAGGCCGTGCTGACCACCGATAACACCGAGCTGCTGCTGCGGCCCGGCATGACGGCCACCGCCGAGATCATCGTGGCGGAGGTGGATAACGCGCTGACCGTGCCCAACGCGCCTTGCGCTTTTCTCCGCCCAGCAGCGAACCGGTCGACCAACGTAGTTTTCTGCAGAAGCTGATGCCCGGACCGCCGCGTTTGCGCAAACCCAGCACTGCGGCGGACGCCACGGGCCCCGACAGGACGGTGTGGACCTTGCGTAACGGCGTCCCGGAGGCGGTCTCCATCACGACGGGTGCGACCGACGGCAAACGCACCGAGATCGTCGAGGGCGCGCTCGCGCCCGGACAAGCGGTCGTCGTGGACATGGAGAGCGCGCGGTAATGTCGCCGCCAGCCCCCCGCCCGCTGATCGAACTGCGCAACGTCACCAAGGTCTACGGACAAGGCGAGGCGGAGGTTCGCGCGCTCGACGGCGTCGACTTGACGATCGGCCAGGGCGAGTTCACCGCCGTTATGGGCCCGTCCGGGTCGGGGAAGTCGACTGCGATGAATATCATCGGCTGTCTCGATCAGCCGACCAGCGGCAGCTATCTCTTCAACGGCGTCGAGGTCGGGCGCCTCGACCGCAAGCAGCGCGCGCTTCTGCGCCGCCATTATCTCGGCTTCGTGTTCCAGGGGTTCAACCTGCTCGCCCGCACCTCGGCGGTGGAGAATGTCGAGCTGCCGCTCATCTATCGCGGCATGCGCCAGGCGGAGCGCCGTCCGCTGGCGATGGAAGCTTTGGACCGGGTGGGCCTTGGGGGTCGGGCCGCCCACACGCCTGCGGAGCTCTCCGGCGGACAGCAGCAACGCGTCGCCATCGCCCGCGCCATCGTCACGAAGCCCGCCGTTCTGCTGGCGGATGAGCCGACGGGAAATCTCGACACCAAGACCAGCGAGGAGATCATGGAGCTCCTGGTCGATCTCAACCGATCCCAGAACATCACCGTCCTCATGGTCACCCACGAGCCCGAGATGGTCGCCTATGCCAGCCGGGTCGTGCACTTTCTCGATGGGCGTATTGCGAGCGACTCGCGCGTTCAGGTGGCGGCCTGTTCTACGGAAACCTTGAAACTGGCGGTGCAGGCGATCCGGCGCAATGCCTTACGCTCGTTCCTGACCCCGCTCGGCATCATGATTGGCGTCAGCGCCGTCATCGCCATGGTGACGATCGGCAACGGCACGACCGCCAAGGTCAAGGAAGAGATGGCCAAGCTCGGCACCAATGTCCTGTTCGTCCGTCCGGGCCAATGGGGGCCGGGGCGTTCGAGCTCGACGGCGAAACCGTTCAACGCCCGCGACGTGGCGGCGATGCGCGAACAACTGCGCGGCATCCGCGCCGTCGCGCCGCTGGGACAGCAATCAGTCACGGTCGTCTACGGGAACGAGAGCCGGAGCACGGGCACGATCGGAACCGACGCGAGCTATATGATCGCGCAGGATTGGGACATCGCCCAAGGGCGTAATTTCCTCGAAAGCGAGACGCGCAGCGGACAGGCCGTGTGCATTCTCGGCGACACGGTGCGCAAGGAGCTCTTCGGCAGCGTCGATCCGCTCGGCAAACGCATTCGCCTGAGCAATGTGTCCTGCCAGGTGATCGGTGTTCTCGAGCCCAAGGGCGAATCCGGATTCGGCAACGACCGCGACGATGTCGTCCTGATCCCCTTGCGCACCTATCAACGCCGGATCGCCGGCAATTCGGACATCGGCCGGATCACGATCTCGGCTCAAGACGGGGTGGATACGTCCAAGGTTCAAGCGGATATCGAGCGTCTGCTCCGGGAGCGGCGCGGAATCTCCGCCGGCGAAGAGGACGATTTTCGCGTCGCCGACATGAAGCAGATCGCCGATACCCAGACGGCCACCACCGGTGTGCTCACGACGCTGCTCGGCGCCGTGGCGGGCGTCAGCCTGCTGGTGGGCGGTATCGGCATCATGAACATCATGCTCGTCTCTGTCACCGAGCGCACGCGCGAGATCGGCATTCGCCTGGCCATTGGCGCGCAAGAGAGCCAGGTCCTGATGCAGTTCCTGGTCGAGGCGGTGGTCCTATCGCTCCTCGGCGGCACCATCGGCGTCGCGCTCGGTCTCGGGCTCGCGAGCGCCGCTTCGGCGGGCATGCAAATCCCCTTCGTGTTCGATCCGGGGATCGTGCTGATCGCCTTTGCCTTCTCGGCTTTGATCGGCGTGGTGTTCGGCTATTTTCCGGCGCGCCGCGCGGCGCAGCTCGATCCCATCGACGCGCTCCGCCACGAGTAGCAGCTCACGCCGCTTGCGTGATCCAGAGCCGCGCCTGGGCCGCATCGGCGAGCGGATAGACGCGGATCGTGGCGGGCATGAACACGCCGAAGATCTTCACCGACGCCGAGATCCAATCGATGTCGGTGATGACGGCGATGCGCTCCCATTTGGAGAAGTGCTCCATGCCGGTCTTGAAGTCTTCCCACGCCGCGCCCGCATCGTAGCCGGTGAAGTCGGGCGCGACCTCGTACAGCATACGGACTTTATCGTGCTCCTGGAGTGCCTTGTCCACCGCGGGGATCAGCACGTCGTCGTAGTCCTTTTTCGACACGTCGCCGTGGCAGGCAATCGCCACGACATTACTGGGAAAGCCTTTGAGAAGTTCGATCATGCGCCGCTCCCTATCATTGAATCGACAACCCTCGAGGAACCTTGCCTCATGGTGCCTTGCCTCAAGGAGCTTTGGAAACGCACGCTTCGGCGTCCGTGTTCCATGCACAGCCGAAACTGCTGGTGTTGCAGGTCGATTCGCCCTGGTGAGAGGCGCAAGGGTCCACCGCCGGCGCAGGCCCGTCGAGGCAGCCTTTGCCGTTTGCGGCATCGTACCAGCAGTCCGGCCGCGCCGCGCACTGGGCGGAATCGCGGACAGCGCTGCAACGGACGGTGTCCATGTCCGGTTCCGCGGCGAAGGCGCCTGTCGAAATCAGGGCCGCCAAAGCAAGGCCGGAAGCAATGAAGCCAGAGCGCATAGGTCCTCCATTTGAATTTTGTTGGGGCGTCCGTTCCTGGTTTTAGCCGAAACGAACGGGCGGTGAACAGTCCCGGCGCTGCTATTCGTCAGTCCGCTTGGTCTCCGGCGCGAAACGCCGGACCACGGCCGGAAGCGTCAGGCTCTGGACCACAAGCGAGAATAGGACGACCGCGTAGGTCGCGGCTAGAATTTGCGGGCGCGAATCGATATGCGGAATCGTCAGGGCCAGGGCCACGCAGACGCCGCCCCGCACGCCGCCCCAGGTGAGGATGGGAACGGTGCCCTTCACGTAGTGCTGCTTGAACCCGACAAAGGCCATGGGCAGCGCCACCGCGAAGAAGCGGGCGGCGAGAACGATCGGAATGGCGGCGAGCGCGAGCGGCAGGAGCGACACGTCGAACTGGACCACGATCACCTCCAGTCCGATCAAGAGGAACAGGATCGCGTTGAGGACCTCGTCCACCAGGCCCCAGAACGCATAGATGTAGCGCTCCGTATCGCCGTCCATCGCCAGCCTGCGGCCGCGATTGCCGATAAGGACACCGGCCACGACCACGGCGATCGGGCCGCTGAACCCGTGGACCTGCGCGAAGGAATAGGTGCCCGTCACGAGGGCGAGCAGGATCAGGATCTCGGTCGGATAGTCCTTGATGCTCCGGAGGCCGAGATAGGCCAGATAGCCGGCGAACAGACCGAGCGCAGCGCCACCCAAAGCTTCGACGAAGAACAGTTCCGCGATCCGGCCGAAGTCGATGCCGCTGTCGCCCGCCCCGCTCACGGCGGCGCTGAGCAGGACGGTAAAGAGCACCACGCTGACGCCGTCGTTGAACAAGGACTCCCCGGCCATGTCCATCTCCAGCGTCTTGTCGACCTTGGCCTGTTTCAGCACGTTCAGCACCGCGACGGGGTCCGTCGGGCTGATCAGGGCGCCGAAGACGAGCGCCCAGGCGAAAGGGATGGGCTGGGGAAGAACCTGGGACGCCCCCCAGATGAGGCCGCCCACCAGCACCGTGGAGATGATGACGCCCAGCGTCGCCATGGCCCCGACGGTCCAGGCCCGCTCGCGCAGCAAGGACAGGTCGATCTGGATCGCGCCGGCGAACAGGAGGAAGGCGAGCATCCCGTGCAGCAGGGCATAGGAGAAATCCATCGTGCGCAGATGGCCCTCGATCTGGCCGAACAAGGCGATCTGCGGCACGGCGACCTCGAGGGCGATCAGGATGAGCGAGGCGCAGATCCCCATCGCCATGATCCCGACCGTGTTGGGCAGGCGCAGATAGCGCTGGTTGATCCAGGCGAAAAGCGCCGTGATCACCAGGAGCCTGGCGATGAACTCGTAGATTGTCGGCACGTCGCGCGGTCCGGTGCTGTTGCAAGGCTTGAGGGGAGGTTACGGGCCCCGGCAGTCGGGGAAAATAGGCGGCGTCCTACTTTTGGCTTCTAGACCCGCGGGCCCGGTCCAGGGTAAGCGATGGGGCGAAGAGACGAGATTCTCACAGATCGGGCTGCCGATTTCATGACGCTCGCGACCTCATTTCGGTGCCATTTGGGCATGGTGCGCAAGACCCTCCACGAAGAGCGCCGGAGAGGGTGCGACTCGTTATCAGGTTTCCCGATATGGCCCTGGCAACCCGGTCGGGACGTGATATCAGCATGCCGAATTCATTCGCCGGCATAGGGAGGGGCGTCGCCCCGCGCACTGGGCCTGCCGCCGGCAGTCTCGGCACCGGTTGCTGCAAGAGCTGAGGAGGCTGAGTTTTCATGGATATCCCGCACATTTCGGTTGGCGACAATCCGCCCCACGAAGTCAATGTGATCATCGAAATTCCGCAAGGCGGATCGCCGGTGAAATACGAAGTCGACAAGAAGTCCGGCGCGCTCTTCGTCGATCGCTTCCTGCACACGGCCATGTTCTATCCGGCCAACTACGGGTTCATCCCGCACACGCTGTCGGAAGACGGCGATCCGGTGGACTGTATCGTGATCACGCCGACGCCGGTCGCCTCGGGCGCTGTCATCCGCGCACGGCCCGTCGGCGCGCTGCTGATGGAAGACGAAGCCGGGATCGACGAGAAGATCATCGCCGTCCCGATCGACGAACTGCATCCCTACTACAAGCGCGTGACGAGCTACCGCGATCTTCCCGAAATTCTCGTCGAGCAGATCGGGCACTTCTTCGAGCACTACAAGGACCTGGAGCCCGGCAAATGGGTGAAGGTCGTGCGTTGGGCCGAGGTCGGCGAGGCCGGAGAGCTCATTCGCGCCGGCATCGAGCGGAACGGACAATCTTGAGGCACCCGAAGCGCTTGATCCAGCTCAAGGCTCTCTCGTCCCAACCGGCGTTCAGTGAAGCCACGCGCGAAAACAATCCGCGCGGCCCAAGGGAACGCCCATGACCGACCAAAGACCAGACCTCGCCGATTTCCATCGACAGGTCCTCATGGAGGACATGATGGAAACAGTCGGCGTGGCCCATTTCGACGTCGTCGACCTAGACGGCGGCAAGTCCTACGTTCGCGCGCGCGTCAATTGCCACGCCTGCCGGAGCAAGGACGAGTGCCGCAAATGGCTCGCCGGCAACGCCGAAGGCGAACCGCAGTCCTTCTGCCCGAACGCGAACCTGTTTCAGGTGGTGAAGGGCTAGGACGGAAGGCTCGGAGCGACGCGCCGAAGCGTCAAACGCACCGTCTGCCTCGCGCCGGCGCGCGGTCTTCTAGCGCGCGGTCCTTCCAATTCTCCGAAAACTTTCGTCCCGCGGAAACCACGCGGTGATGTCGCACCGCTAGGACTCCTCGCGGGCAGACGAATCTCGCAGAGCGCACAAGCATGCATCTCGATTTGGTAACGATGTCGGCCGCCGATATAGCGGTGGCGCGGTCTTGGCTGGGATGTTGATCCTGACCTGGGGTCGCGACGGCTGGTCGCTGGAGACAGCGCCGTGCTTCGTCGGATCCTGGGGCATCGCGATCATCGTCTTCAGTGCCGGAGGCGCCGCGATGCTCGCCTCGGCGCTGATGGGAAGCGCCGGCGGGATCGTGCTCGGCGCCAGTCTCGTCGTTCTGGCAAGCGCATTGAGCTGGGACGCCGCGCGCCGCTTCGCGGGACGGGCTTCGTCACGGATCGGGATTGTGCTCGGTCCGGCCGGTTTTCTCCTCCTCGTCTACACGGGACTGGCATCGTCGCTGGACGAGCGCTTCGTCGCCGCTTGCTCGCTCCTCGCCGCTTATGGCGTTGCCACGGGACTGGAGCTCAGGCGGATGCCGGATGCCTCCCAGTCCTGGCCTGCCATCGCTCTGCTGTTCCTCGGCAGCGGGTCCTATCTCCTTTGGATCCCGGTTGCCGTCGCCTCGCCGCTGGGAACCGTCACCGCCGCACTGAACAACGATTGGCTCCCCTTTGTGGTGCTCGCCGCGACGTTGCTGCGCGTCGCCCTGGCGTTCGTGGTCCTATCCATGGCGAAGGAGCGCGACGAGGAGCAGCAGCGGCGCTATGCGCTCACGGACAGTCTCACCGGATTGCCGAATCGAAGGGCCTTGTTCGAAGTGGCGGATTCGGTAGTGCAACGCCGAGTTCATGGCGGCGGGACCCCGGTCTCGCTTTTGATTATCGATCTCGATTGCTTCAAGGAAACGAACGATACGTTCGGACATACGGTCGGAGACGAGGTCCTACGCCTCTTCGCCAAGATCGCGACCCGGACCTCAAGGTGACCAATGTCGTTGGCCGTCTGGGCGGCGAGGAGTTCGCGGCCATCCTCCCGGGTGTCGATGCCGAAATGGCCGTCGAAGAGGCCGAAGCTCTGCGCGAGGCGTTCGCGAAGGAGGCGGAATTCGTGAACGGCCTTCCGGTTGGCGCGACTCTGAGCATCGGTGTCGCCGCCGACAACCAAGTCGACCCCGGCCTGACCAGCCTGTTTCGTCGGGCCGACGCGGCGCTCTACGCCGCCAAGAGTGCGGGACGGAACCGCGTGGTCTTCATCGGCGCGGACGACTGCACGGCGTTGCCTGCGCTGCCGGGCACGGTCCGCACCTCTCCCACGCGTGTGGACGATGAGCCAGTCTATCTGATGCAGTGCAAACAGGTCCCGTCCATGTGACGCGCACACGGGGCGAGCCGGACGCGGGTCGGTCACGATAGGGCCGCCGACGAGATGTACCTTCCATTTCCGCAAGGCTAGAATGGTGGTGCTGGACGCCGCGGGCAAAGCGTGCCGCCAGATCGTGTTGGGAGGAGACCGTGTCCGCAGAGGCACCGGAGAGTGAGGCCAAGGAGATCGAGCTCAAGCTCGTCTTCGACCCCGAGCAGGCCGCGGCCTTGTGTGCGCATCCTCTCTTCGAGGCGGGCAGCGACACCGCTGTGGGTCCGCGCGTCCTCGAAAGGAAGGAGCGCGCGCTCATCTCCATCTATTACGACACGCCGGACGATGTTTTGCGCAAAGCGGGCGTATTCCTGCGCGTGCGCAACACCGGCGCGGGCTTTGTCCAGACGATCAAGACCGCGCGCGCCGAGAGCGAGTTTCTGGAGCGGCGCGAGTGGGAATGCAAACTGCCGTCGGATGCCTTCGATCTATCCAGGGCGGAAGGGACCGCGCTCGCACCACTTCTAAGCGATGCGGTACGGGCGGCGCTCGGGCCACGGTTCGAAACCCGGTTCGCGCGGCAAACTTACCTCATCGACGACGACGGGACCTTGGTCGAGGTCGCCGTCGATCAAGGCGACATCGTCGCGGGGGACAAGAGCACCCGGGTCTGCGAGCTCGAGCTGGAGCTCAAATCCGGGAAAAGCGCCGCGTTGTTTTCGCTGGCGAAGCGTTTGGCCGAAACCGTGCCGTTGACCCTGAGCGTGAAGACCAAGGCGGAGCGCGGGTTCGATCTGCTCGACGGCGGCGAGCCCGAGTTCGAAAAGGCCCTGCCTGTTGAAATCGCGCCGGACGAGACCTGTGCGGACGCTTTCCGCATCGCCGCGCGCAACTGCCTGCGCCAGGTGCTGGTGAACCTGCCGGGTACGCGCGCCGGCCGTGCCGAGTCGCTGCATCAGATGCGCGTCGGCTCCGGCGCTTGCGGGCGGCGGTCACGCTCTTTGGTGACGTGGTCGACGGTCCCCACCGGGCGCAAGTCGCCACGGAGTTGAAATGGATCGCCGGTCAGCTCGGACCCGCCCGCGATCTCGACGTGTTCATCTCGGACATCGTCGAGCCCCATCGCGCGGACTATCCGGACGATCCGGGCTGGAAGGCCGTCGAGGGACGCGTTCGCGCGCCCGGGAGGAGGCGTACAAGGCCGCCGTTGCGGCGACGGGCTCGGCGCGCTTCCGCCTCGCGTTGCTGGACGTCGGCGCCTGGATCGAGTTCGGCGATTGGACGGAGGACGGCAATCGCCTGGCCCGGGCGCCTGTCGAGGGCTACGCGTCGGCGAAACTTTCGCAACTGCGCCGCAGTGTCGTGAAGAACGGGAAGGACCTCCATAAGCTCAGCGTGCCCAAACGCCACCGGCTGCGCATTCTTGCAAAGCGTATGCGCTACGGAAGCGAGTTTTTCGGCGCGACGTTTCCGGGAAAGCGGAGCGCCAAGCGGTGCCAGAAATCGCTCGCGGCGCTCGAGGAGCTTCAGGATTCGCTTGGCATGCTGAACGATATCGCCAACCGGCAGACCCTTTTCGATCTCGGCGAGGACGGTCCCGACCCGGCGACGCTGCCCATGCCGAAGGTCGGCCCGACCGAAGAGAAGTCGCTGATGAAGACGGCGAGGAACGCCTATGCGCGCTTCGCCAAAGTCGGACCGTTTTGGAGGGCGTAGCCGCCGTTATTCCGCCGGTGGCGGGGTGGTCGCGTTGTGGTTCTTCACGTCCCCGCGCATGCGCCGCGCGTGGTCTTCCAGTCGCCGTCCGGCAGCGTTGAACGCATCCCGCACGGCGACATAGACGTCCTCATGCGCGTGGTCGAGCGGCTTGGCCCGGTCCACGACCAGGTCCTTGCCGGGAACGCTGAGGTCGATGTGAACGCTATAGAGCTTGCCCTTGTGTTGGTGCCTGTGCGGCGCTTCGACGACAACGCTGCAACCGATGATGCGGTTGTAGAGTCGGCCGAGTTTGGCCGCTTTCTCACGGATTCGAGTCTCGACTGCAGGGGACGGATCCATGTTGCGGAAGCTGATATCCAAGGGAAAGTCCATAAAGTGCCTCCTAACTGCGTCTCAATTTCGCAAACAGCGTCCGTTATTCTGCGCCAAAATGTGGAGAAAAGGCGAGTGCCTTCTTTGCGTTGCGTCAAGGCGCCCCGGCGGGCCATAAGAGAGCCTGAAGGACGGACGAGACAGGTTCTGGGAGGCGTTTCATGAAACCGACAAGAGTACTGCTTCCCATCAACGCAAAAGGGACGACTTCGGCCTGTGCGGACGTGGCTTTCGGCCTCGCCCGGCGCTTCGAAGCCGAACTCGAAGTTCTGCATCCCTGTCCTCCGCCCTCCCAGCGGTTGCCTTACGCGACGGAGCTCAGCCCGATTTATTTCGAGGCCTATCTGGACGTCTCTCGAAAACAGGTCGCGTACGAGGAAAAAGAGGCCATCGCCTGGTTCGAGAAGGCCTCGGCCAATTGGGGCGAGGTGGAGTCGCAATTGCTCACCGTCGAGGCCTGGTCGGGCCCGCCGTGGCCCAACGGGCCAAGACCGCGGATTGCGTGCTGCCGACCGTCACCGCGGCGGACGACGAGATGTTCGACGAAGGCGCGGGATGCCGCGCTGTTCTCATCGGGCCGGCCGGTGCTGTTCGTTCCCGACGAGGCGAGCGGTCATGTCGGGGAGACCGTCGTCATTGCCTGGAAGGACTCGGTCGAGTCGGCGCGCGCGGTCGCGGCCGCTGGCCCGTTTCTCGATGGCGCGCGGCGCGTCCGTCTGATCAGTCTCATCGAGGAAGGCGAACCCGAGGACGAGACGGCCGTGGCGATGGCCAACTATCTGACCGCGGCCTGCCTTCCGGTCGAGTTGAAATCCGTCGAGCTCGGCGACCGGGAGGTCGGCGATGCGATTCTCGAGGAAGCCGGTTCCGGTGTGCTGCTCGTCATGGGCGGCTACGGCCGCTGGCGCTGGCACGAATGGATCTTCGGCGGCGCCACGGACCACGTCCTCCGGCACACCGACGTGGCCGTCCTGATGAGCCACTAGCCTGATGAGCCACTTGGGCGCATCCAGCCGCCCACCGGGCACGAAAAAGGGCGCGCGCGCCCTTCGGCATCGCGCACCCCAAGTCTTCTTAAGATCAAGTCTTCTTAAGACCGAGAAGGGGAGGGCCGTCTACTGGCCGTCCTCGCCCATGCCCATGGCGTCCTTGGTCATGTCCTTGCCCATGTCCACTGCGGCGTCGGAACCTTCCTTCGCCATGCCGGCCGCGCCTTCGACCAGCGCTTCGATATGCCGCCGGCCGCGTCGCCCATGCCCGTGGCGTCCTTGGTCATTTCCTTGCCCATGTCGACGGCGCCACGGCCTGCCTCCTTGGCCATGTCGGCGGCGCCTTCGACGGCACTCTCGGCAGCGCTCGTCGCGCCTTCGACGGCCTCTTCCGTCACGTCTCCAGCCGCGTCCGTGGCCTCGCCGGCGGCTTTGCCGGCGTCATCGGCTGCATCGTCGCCGAGGCCCAGGGCACCCTTGATGCTGTCGAACCAGCTCTCCTCGGCGTGCGCCGTGCCGAGCCCCAACCCGATCGTCAAAGCCAGCACGATGCAGGCGTTCTTGGCAATATTCATTTGTTTTCGTCTCCCTGTTGTGAGGTCCCGTTGTGCCATTAGGGCTGACAATCCCGTTCAGTCGCACCTGTAGGGTGTGTGTGTGCCCGATGGCATCACACACCCCGGTTGCGCTTTGCAAGGTGAATCGGCGCGCTAGTTGCCGCCGACCACGCCTTCGACGGCACCCTTGGTCACCTTTGCGGCACCACCGACGATATCGGCGCGCCTCCAACCACGTTCTTGCCGGCCTTGACCGCGCCTTCGCCAACGCCCTTGGCAACGCCGACCGTGCCTTTCACGGCGCTCTTACCCATGTCGCCGGCACCCTTGACCGGAGCCGAGGGGATTTCCGCGGCGCCCTTGGCCATGCCGCCGACACCCTCGACGGCGCTCTTGCCCGCATCCACGGCGCCTTCGCCGGCACCCTTGGCCGCGCCGACCGTGCCTTGCGCCGCGCCGTCGGTTATTTCCTCAGCGCCTTCCTTCACGTCGCCGGCCTGTGCGGCGGTAACGCCCAAGACGAGCATCAGGGTCGCCGCCGCGCTGGTGATTTTCATACGAGTCATTGGTTTTCGCTCCTGTTGTGGCAGGCCATCAGGGGCCAGTTCTGCCGTCTGGTTCCACCCGGCTCCATAGGGGAACCGGAGACGCTCTTTCCGCCGGGGCCGCTTGCGACGTCAACGCGTCACACTGTGTTCCGGCGGAATTGTCGCGGGACCTACGCCGAGAAAACGGCGAAATGGCGCTTGGGTTCCGAGCGCCTGGCGTACGCCGCAAAAAAAGGGAGCGGGTCCTGGACCCGCTCCCATCATGTCTTGGGGCTCAGGGGTGCCGTACGGCTAGTTCATGTCCTTGACGGTAGCGGCGTCGGCCTTGACCTCGCCCTTCGCACAAGCCGCGCTGAACTCGTCGGCATCGATCATGGCGTCCTTGTTGCTGTCGACCATCGTGAAGTTCAGCACATAGTCGGTGGCCTTGTCCTTCGAGAGCGTTTCTCCGTCCGGGGAAGCCATGCTCCAGGCCCGCTTGCAGGCGTCTGCATCCATCTTGTCGTCGGCATGGGCAGCGGCGAGGCCAAGTCCGAAGGTCAGAGCAATCGCCGAGCACGTCAGTTTCACGAGCGTCATTGGTCGTACTCCTCTCTAGATAGGCTCAGGACCTCACAGGCCCTGCGGCCCGGTTGAAAATTCTGCATTGTTATCGTTGTCGTGGCGTCATAGGCGCCTCGACCACCCGGACGATGGCGTCGGATTCATTAAGAGACGTTAACGGCCCGGTTCGCCTTGCGCGTGGACAACGATTGGCCTTTGCGAGAGTTCCCTGAAATTCCGGGAAATTCGGAATCGCCCCAAGGGAAGCCTTGAGGGAACTGCAAGGACGCCGCTGGGACGCCGGGGTAGGTCTGAAGCGCCACCGAACCGGACAAACCGCGCCTCCGACATCGTTTTTCCCGGTCTTTGCCGGGATAATTCGGTAATGCTATTACCACGATTGGCATTGCTATTTGGCGACTTCGGGCGTGGACTGCGTTTGGCCTAACCGTGGAATCCCAATGCCTTACGCAATGCGCCCGCGGTAGAGCGCGATGTCCGGCATATGTTTGCATAGACGTGGCCGATGAGTGCAGGCGTGCCCGATGACAAGCGACCCAGGTTCATTGCCTGCCTGCAAGGTCCGTTCGCTTTGGAGACGTTCTGAGAGTGCTGCAGAAGCTCTGGTACGATCAGCCCGTTCGCACGCAACTCATTGTTGTCGTGGCGACAATCAATCTTATTGCGGCCCTGATCGCGGGCGCCGTGGCGATTTACAACACCCGTACGGCGACTAAGGTTGAAATGGATGCTTCGCTCGAAGTGGCCGAGCGTTTCGTCGACGTGACGCTCAGGGACCTTGCCGCGCAAGGCAAACTCGACACTCTCGACGATGAGTTGCCGCCGTTGTTGCGGCACTTGCGCCACGTCCGGATCATGTTCATGAGCAATTCTGGCCAGTTGGCGATCATTTCGCCCAAAGGGGAGGCCGGCGGGGTCAACCCATCGCACGCCCCCGAATGGTTCGTGTCGCTCGTCCATCCCGAGGTGGCACAGCGGAAGGTACGGCTGCTGCCCGACGGGTCGCATCCCGTCATCATTCTCGGGGAACCGTCGGACGAAATCACCGAGGCCTGGCAGGACTTCCTGTCGCTCGCCGTGATCTGGATCGCAATCAACACGATCGTGCTCGTGGTGCTCTATATTGTCCTCGGGCGTATCCTCAATCCGATAGCGAGCTTGTCCAGAGGCATGCATCAGCTCGAAGGTGGCGAGTACGGAGCCCGGGTTCCGGGTTCGAAGGTCAAGGAACTGGCCGTCATCACGGATCGGTTCAACACGCTCGCGAGTGCGCTCGACGTGACCCGAAAAGAGAACGAGGATCTTTACCGCCAGCTCATCAACGTTCAGGAAGCCGAGCGCCGCGAGATCGCCAACGAGCTTCACGACGAGGCGGGGCCTTGCCTTTTTGGCATCGCCGCGAATGCCTCGTCGATCCAGACCACGGCCGGCCAGTTGTCGGGCGAGCGTGCCGCGAGAATTGCCAACCGCGCCGGTGAAATTCTGTCGATCGCCGAGCGCCTGAAAGCCATGAATCGGGCGCTTCTGAAGAAGCTGCGCCCGGGTCCGCTCGGCCAGGTCAAACTGGCCGATCTCATCGTCGAGCTCACCGCAGGCCTCCAGGGCCGGCACCCCGATACGCAGGTTCACACAACCGTGCGGTCAATCGAGAAGTCCTACGGGGAGCCGGTCGACCTTGCGGTCTACCGCTGTATCCAGGAAGCGATCACCAATGCGATTCGCCACGGTCACGCGGAGAACGTCTACGTGGACCTCGACCAGCGGCACCGGGCAAATGGACGTGGTGGCGACCATAAGGAAGTTTGGCTGACGGTCTCGGACGACGGAAAAGGTATGCCAAAGGTCTCCAAGGGCTTCGGGCTCACAACCATGACGGAGCGCGTGCGGTCGGTCGGCGGTGAGTGCACCATCGAGAGCGTACCGTTCAAGGGCACGACCGTCAGGGTCGAAATTCCAATCAAGCAGACAAGAAAACAAACGACCGCGCGCGCGCAGGCGCCTCAATCGGTCAGGGAGCTAACATGACTAGAGTGCTTGTCATCGACGATCATCCGATCGTTCTGCAAGGAACCCAGCAATTGCTGGAGGATGTCGGCGTGAAACACGTTCATCAGGCGCAGAGCCTGGCGGACGGCTTTCGCGCCTACCGCACCCAGAAGCCGGACGCAATCATCGTCGATCTTGCCATGCATAGCGGCTCGCTCGGAGGCTTGTCCTTCATCCGGCGATTGCGGTTGCACGATCAGAACACGCCGATCTTGGTCTTCACCATGCACTCCGATCCCGTGATCGTTTCGCGTGCCCTCGAAGTCGGGGCCACGGGCTACGTCCTCAAGGACACGCCGCCCGAGGAGGTGCAGACCGCGTTTCAGCGCGTGCGTGAGAATCGTCCCTATCTCAGCCACGACCTCGCCTCGGAGGTCGCCTTCATGGAGGCGCGCGGCACGACGAATCCTCTGCGCCGCATGACCGTCCGCGAGTTGCAGACGCTCGCGCTTGTCGCGGAAGGCAAGCCCTACGGCGTCATCGCCGAGCA
The DNA here is from genome assembly GCF_001723285.1 of Methyloceanibacter methanicus. Lineage (GTDB taxonomy): Bacteria > Pseudomonadota > Alphaproteobacteria > Rhizobiales > Methyloligellaceae > Methyloceanibacter > Methyloceanibacter methanicus. Next base: position 205,154 of record NZ_LPWG01000014.1, read on the forward strand.
TTTGCATGTGAGCTACAAGACCGTGGCGAACACCTGTACGCAGCTGAAAGCAAAACTCGGCGTGCGGACGCTGCCCGAGCTGATGCGCATCGCCATTCAGCATCTTCCGGCGGCTAACGGAAAGATGCAGCGCTAAGCACGTCCTACGTCTCCCATTCCGCCATGTGCGTCTTCGCACCGTGCCGATGAGTCGTATGCCAATGTTCGTTCCAGCAAACGGCAGACGCGCGGAATAGTGTGTCATCTCCCGCAGACTGATTTGCAAAGTTGCAGGTGCAAATTGGCAACCTGTGCGCTGCAATCTTCCAATCACTATGGCGAAAGTGGTCCCGGCATTCTGCGCTAACTTGGAAGTCGCGAATGCGCGAGATGACATGAGAGATATCGTGAATGGGTAGCCGGCCAAGCGCCGCTCCGCCCGTTTCGATCCTCCCAAGTCCTTCAAGCCGGCATTCCGAATTTGGGGCCGGGGAAGGCACGACGATTGCTTGAATGACATCCAGTTCACGCAAGTGTTTCTCGGGCTATCGAATGCTTGGTCTCTTCGAGAAGAGTCTCTTCGAGACGAATTCTCTTCGAGCCGAGTAGCTAGGGAGAGGAGAAAGACATGAAATTCAAGTTTGGTGTCCTGACCGGCACGATCGTCGCGGTGACGATGGGCCTTGCAGGTCAGGCGTCGGCTATGAATACCGACGAAGAGCAACTGAAGCGCATGGCCGATCCCGATCAGTGGCCCGCCCCTGGTCGTGATTTTTCGCTGACGCGTCACAGCGCTCTTTCGGACATCAACACCGACAATATCAACAAGCTGCAGATGGCCTGGATGCAGGGCTCCAATGCCCTTCGCGGTCACGAAGGCCAGCCGCTCGTGATCAAGGACGTGGGCGGCAAGACCATGCTGTTCATGATTTCGGGTTGTCCGTCCATGGCCAACTGTAACGTGGTTCAGGGTCTGGATCTGACGGACTCCGACAATCCGAAGCAGGTTTGGTCCTATGTGAAGAAGACCGATCGTGACGAGTCGGCCGTGCCGCGCGCTTGCTGCGACACCGTCAACCGCGGCGGCTCCTATGCCGACGGCAAGTTCGTGTTCGGCACGCTCGATGGCTTCCTCATTGCCCTCGATGCTCAGACCGGCAAGGAAGTCTGGGTCGTGAAATGGGCCTATCCCGAGAAGGGCGAGACCATCACGCCGGCGCCCTTGATCGCCGACAACAAGGTGTTCATCGGCTTCGGCGGCAGTGAGTTCGCCGCGCGCGGCCGTGTCGGCGCCTTCAATCTGTCGGACGGTTCCGAGGCTTGGGTGTGCCATACGACGGGTTCCGACAAGGACGTGTGCCTGACGCCGGACACCAACAAGGCCAATCCGCATTACGGTCAGGCTGGCGAGGATCTTGGTATCAAGACCTTCCCCGGCGAGGACTGGAAGATCGGCGGCGGCACGGCGTGGGGCTGGTACTCCTACGATCCGGACACGAAACTGGTTTACTATTCGACCGCCAATCCCGGTCTGTGGAGCCCGCAATATCGTTGCCCGGGCAAGACCCACGAAGAGTGCAACACCGGCGCGTTCGACAACAAGTGGACGCTTAGCATGTTCGCTCGGAAGATCGAGACCGGTGAGGCCGTCTGGGTGTACCAGATCACGCCTTTCGATCAGTGGGACTATGACGGCATCAACGAGAACATCATCACCGAGATGGAAGTCGACGGTAAGAAGCGGAAGGTGCTCTCCCACTTCGACCGCAACGGCTTCGCTTATGTGTGGGATGCCGCCGACGGCACGCTTCTCCGCGCCACGAAATACGTGACCGTGGATTGGGCCGAGAAGATCGACCTGAAGACCGGCCGTCCGATCAAGGTACGTGACCACTCGCCGCTCGAAGTTGGCCGCAACGTCTCTGCCTGCCCGTCCGCGATGGGTGGTAAGGACCAGCAGCCCGCGTCCGTCGATCCGAAGGAGCCGAACCTCTTCTATGTGCCGACAAACAACTGGTGCATGGAACTGGAACCCCAGGAGCGCACGCACACGAACCAGGGCACGGTCTATGTGTTCGCGAACGTGTACATGTATCCTGAGAAACCCGGCACCACCGGCAAGATCAAGAAGTACGACGTCCTGACGGGTAAGACGGTCTGGGAGATTCCGGATCCGTTTCCGAACTGGAGCGGCACGATGGTCACCGACGGTGGTCTGATGTTCTACGGTTCGCTTGGCGGCGACTTCCGCGCGGTCGATCGGAGTTCCGGCAAGATCCTGTGGAGCCGCAAGCTGGGGTCGGGCATCATCGGCAACCCGATCACCTGGAAGACCGGCGGCAAGCAGTATGTCGGCGTGTACTCCGGCATCGGCGGGTGGATCGGTCTTCCGGTCACCGCTGGTCTGGACCTGAACGACAAGTTCGGCGCCATCGGTGCCACGGCCATGACCAAGGCCGCCGGCCTGCAGCATGTCCCGCAGGGCGGTACACTGAACGTCTTCCGCGTCTACGACTGACGCTGACAGGCTCTTGAAACGAATGGCGCTCGATGCCCACGCGGCATCGGGCGCTTCTTCGTTTCGGGACGGCCTCAGAATGAGAGGGGAGGGCCGCGCCCGGGCGCCTGCGCCCAGCCCGTGCCGCGGATCGGCTCTTCTGAAGATCGGCTCTTGCCGAAGATCCTGGGCGCCCTGAGGCCAAGATGGTCGTCGGAGAACGGCGCGGGGCATGCTTGGGTGCACCGGTCTTGCGGGTCCCGGATCGCGGGCCGGCGCCGAAATCGCTGCCTCCGTGCCTCGCCGCCGGGCTGTGGTGCAGCGCAACAAATGAAAAACCCATTTGGCAGATTTCGTTGCCAAGGCCACATTTCACTTGCAATGGCATTACATTTGGCAATTATGGGGATGTTGCTCGGCAATGAGTGAGAAGCGAAGTTCCACAGTTAAGAACGGATACAACGTGACTTACAAAGCGTCGGGCTCAATTTCCTCGTGAGGTGTCAACGCGTCTTGTGTTCATCGGAGAACCCGCAGCCAGGAGCGGGCGCGAGGCGGTTTTTTGCTTCTGCGTTTTTCTGGCAGCCTCCAATTTCCACAAACACGATGACAGCTTGGAATTTTGCCTAAGGGCTCGGAGACCTTGAGCGCCGCTCAAGGCTGCGGGAACCGAGGCACACAGAATTACTCAGAGTTCGTTTTGGTGAACTGAGTAGCTAGGGAGAGGAGAAAGATATGAAACTCAAGTATGGTGTCCTGACTGGCACCATCGTCGCGGTGACGATGGGTCTTGCTGGCCAGGCGTCGGCTATGAATACCGACGAGGAGCAGCTGAAGCGTATGGCTGATCCCGACCAGTGGCCTGCCCCTGGTCGTGACTTTGCTTTGACGCGTCACAGCACGCTCTCTGACATTACGACCGACAATGTGAACAAGCTGCAGATGTCTTGGGCCCAGGGCACGAACGCCCTTCGCGGTCACGAGGGTCAGCCGCTTGTGATCAAGGACGTCGGCGGCAAGACCATGCTGTTCATGGTTTCGGGTTGCCCGTCCATGGCCAACTGTAACGTGGTTCAGGCTCTCGATCTTTCGGATCCTGACAATCCGAAGCAGGTCTGGTCGTATGTGAAGAAGACCGACCGTGACGAGTCGGCTGTGCCGCGCGCTTGTTGCGACACCGTCAACCGTGGCGGCTCCTATGCCGATGGCAAGTTCGTGTATGGCACGCTCGACGGGTTCGTGATTGCCCTCGATGGCCAGACCGGCAAGGAAGTCTGGGTCGTCAAGTACGCTTACCCTGAGAAGGGTGAAACCATTACCCCCGCTCCGTTGATCGCCGACAACAAGGTGTTCATGGGCTTTGGTGGTGATGAGTTCGCCGCTCGTGGCCGCGTTGCCGCCTTCAATCTGTCGGACGGTTCCGAGGCTTGGGTTTGCCACAGCACGGGTTCCGACAAGGACGTGTGCCTGACGCCTGAGACCAACAAGGCCAACCCCCAATTCGGTCAGGCTGGTGAGGATCTTGGTATCAAGACCTTCCCCGGTGAGGACTACAAGATTGGTGGTGGTGCTGCTTGGGGTTGGTATTCCTATGACCCCGAGCTGAAGCTGGTCTACTACTCGACCGGTAACCCCGGCCTGTGGAGCCCTTCTTATCGTTGCCCCGATAAGACCCATGAGGAGTGCAACACTGGTGAGTTCGACAACAAGTGGTCGATGACGATCTTCGCTCGCAAGATCGAAAACGGCGACGCTGTCTGGGCTTATCAGATGACTCCGTTCGACCAGTGGGACTATGACGGCATCAACGAGAACTTCCTTACCGACATGGATATCGACGGTAAGAAGGTGAAGGCCCTCACTCACTTTGACCGTAACGGCTTTGCCTATGTCATGGACCGTACCGACGGCACGCTTCTCCGCGCCACGAAGTACGTCACCACGGACTGGGCCGAGAAGGTCGACATGAAGACCGGCCGTCCGATCAAGGTTCGTGACCACTCGCCGCTCGAAGTTGGCCGCAACGTCTCTGCCTGCCCGTCTGCTATGGGTGGCAAGGACCAGCAGCCTGGTTCGGTCGATCCGAAGGAGCCGAACCTCTTCTACATGCCCACCAACAACTGGTGCATGGAGCTGGAGCCTCAGGAGCGCACGCACACGAACCAGGGCACGGTCTACGTGTTCGCGAACGTGTACATGTATCCTGAGAAGCCCGGCACCACCGGCAAGATCAAGAAGTACGACGTCCTGAGCGGCAAGACCGTTTGGGAGATCCCGGATCCGTATCCGAACTGGGGTGGTACGATGGTCACCGACGGTGGTCTGATGTTCTACGGCTCGCTTGGTGGCGACTTCCGCGCGGTCGACCGGAGTTCCGGTAAGGTCCTGTGGAGCCGCAAGCTGGGTTCGGGCATCATCGGCAACCCGGTCACGTACAAGGTCGGTGGCAAGCAGTACGTTGGTGTCTATTCGGGCATCGGCGGCTGGATTGGCCTCCCGGTCACCGCTGGTCTGGACCTGAACGACAAGTTCGGCGCCATCGGTGCTACCGCCATGACCAAGGCCGCTGGCCTGCAGCATATCCCGCAGGGCGGTACGCTGAACGTCTTCCGCATTTACGAGTAAGTCTCTCGTAAACGTGTAGATTAATGGCGCCCGATGCCCTTGTGGCATCGGGCGCCTCTTCCTTATATATCTCGGGACGATATGGACCCCCACGGCGGGTACGCCTGGCGGGAAAACCTCCCGCAGACCGGCCCGCCTTACCAGTTGAGGCGATTGCCCGTGTTAATCCGTTTTTCCACCATCACCGCGACGATTGCCGTCGCAGCGCTCTCTATCGGCATTGTTTCCGCCCATGCCGACGACAAGACCCCGATCCGGCGCGATCTGAACAAGACCTACGAGGAGCTTACGCCGAGCGAGCACATCGCGATTCGTGCCGCCGCAAAGGCCGCCTACAAGGGTAAGAAGCTCAAGACCCTCAATATCTGCGCCGACCCCGGCAACATGCCGCTCTCGAACATTCAAAGAGAGGCTTCCAGAACAAGATTGCCAAATTGCTGGCCGACGCGACCGGCGCCGAGATCAAATATCATTGGCAGCCCTTCATCGAACGCGGTCTCACCCGCTCGACCTTCGACGAGCGCCTTTGCGACGTGATGTTCGACATTCCGAGGACCTATGAGCGGCTCCTCACGACCGAGCCGATCTACAAGACCCCGTACGTCTTGGTGTACCGGAACGACGAAGGGTTGAAGCTGTCGGGCCTGGACGATCCCAAGCTGAAGGATCTGACCATCGGCGTGTTCCAGACATCGGGCGTGCGCCTGGCGCTCACGAAGCGCGGCATCATCGACAACGTGAAGCTGCAGCTTCAGACCCATGACGGCGATCTCGTTCCGGAGAATCAGCCTTGGTATGTGATCCAGAAGATGCTGGACGGCGAGGTGGACGTCGCCTCGGTCTTCGGGCCGTTCGCGGGCTGGGTCAAGACGATGAAGAACGAGCCGATCGACATCGTGCCGATCAACCTGGACGACGATACGGTGCCGATGGAATTCGAAATGTCCCTCGGCGTGCGGAAGACCGACGTCTTCCTCAAATACCTGCTCGAATGGGCCATGGACGACCACGCCGAGGAAATTGCGGCGATCCTGAACGAATTTGGCGTCCCGCTGGTCCAGTGCAGCAAGTGCTATGTCCCGGGCGATCTGCCGGCCCATGGCAGCTACATCAAGCTCGCGGATCAGAAGTTCGAAGCGCGCCCGGATCTGGCGTCTCCCGATCAGGTGGTGACCCAGGAGAAGCTTGAAGGCTGGCTCGAAGAGGGCGCCGACCCGAATCAGGAATTGAGCAATGCCCTGCTGTCCGGAGACAAGGATCGGATCAAGTTCCTGGTCTCCAAGGGTGCCGACGTCAACAAGCCCGATCTCCAGGGCTGGACGCCCCTGACGGCCGCGGCCCGCCAGCGCCGGAACGAGACGATCGATCTTCTGGTGGAACTGGGCGCCGATCCCAGCAAGGCCGACGGCAACGGGTTGACCCCGTTGGCGGCCGCGCTGATGCGCGATCACGTACCCTCGATCACGGCGCTGATCGAGCATGGTGCGAACGTGGAGGAGCCTGGCCAGGAGGATTACCGGCCACTCGCTCTGGCCCTTGCGGAAAAGAAGTATGAATCCGCGAAGGCGCTGATGGCCGGCAACGCCGATGTCAGCGTGCCCTCTGGCAGCCAGGGTCTGACCCCGCTCATGATCGTGGCGGCCCAAACGGGCCCGGCGGAAGGGTCGATCTTCCTGCCCGGCAGCGCCCGGCCGACGGACATTGCCAAGGCCTTGGTGGACGCCGGCGCGGACGTGGATGCGCAGGCGGCGAACGGCATGACCGCGCTGATGATCGCGGCCGCGAACAACAGTGCGCCGATGATCGGCCTGCTGATGGATGCCGGCGCCGATCCGAGCCTGAAAAACGCGCAAGGCCAGACGGCGGAGGATGTCGCCAATCTCAACGACAACAAGGAAGCGTCTCAGGCCATCCGGGTCCTGTCCTTGTCGCGGGCGAGCGTTCCCAAACAGGCGGGCAGCAGCAGCAGCGGCGAGACCGCGAAGCAATGATGACCTGGGTTGCACAGGGACTGAATAAATGGGGGGCCGCGGCAATCGCCGTGGCCTTCTGTTTAGGTGCGGCCAGTCCAGGAACGGCGGCGGACTACCCGGACTTCGACGATGCCTCGGTGACCGCGCGGACCGAAGAGGTCATCAAGGAGCGTTCGCAGGATGGGGTGTTCGTCTTTCACGATCCCAAGCTCAACCAGGACCTCAACCTCGTCTACGAGAAGATGCGGGTCGTGCGCGGCATGAAGGGATATGGCTGGTTCGCCAACGCGATCTTCCACGACGAGGACGAGCCGAAGAAACAATACGCGATCGACTTCTGGTTCAAGCCCCAGCGCGACGGCGACAGCCTCGATCTGATCGATATCCGCGTCCAGAAGGGCCCCAAGCGCGATGGCGACGGTTACATCATGGTCACGCGTTTGCCCGTGGCTTGGTGGTGGTTGCCCGTGCAGGAGCATCCAGGCGACATGGAAGTCGTGCGGGCGTGGCATGTGATGAGCGCGATCCACAATTACATCGCCGAGAACAAGAACGAGGACGGGGCACTCGAGCTGACCGACGAGAAGACCGGAGAGACGATCCCGCTCGAGTTCGTCGAGATGCACCAGCCGGTCCGTTATCTGAAGAAGGACGGCCACTATTTCGCGTGCACCGATTTCCGGCGCGCGGGCAGCAAGGACGAGTACTACGACGTCGACTTTTGGGTGGACGAGAAGACCGGCCGGCTGACGGTCACCGACGCGAAGATCCACAAAGTGCCCGTGAAGGAAGACGGTGTTTGGATCCAGGTGCCGCGCTATACGTTCGAGGACATGGACTTCGAGATCACCCAGTAGGCAGCCTTCGCCCAAGGCCGGCAGGGCAGGGGCGTCCCCGGGGCGCAGCGGTTTGCCGCACATCGCTGCCTCTTGCGCTTCCCGTCATTTCGACTATGACGTTTGCAAAACGGCCAAAGTGCCCAAAAAAGCAAAGAACAAATTCCTATTGTTCCTAAGCTAGAGATGGCGCCCCGCCGAAAGGGGCGGCGGAGGACAACGCCATTACGACCGTGGCGAAGAAGCGAACGGGCCGCGCCGTAAGCGGCGCGGCTGGGCAGAACGGGGCCGTTGGGGCAAGGGCGTTTCGTCCCGCTCCGGGCAGCCTCTGGCATGCTCGAATGCCGCGTAAGCCCTCTGCCAGCAGGCGAATTTCCGACTTTTTTCTGACTCAATCGCCTTCGAAGCGTTAGTGTTGCTCGGCATGCCCTCAGGCGAAGGCATGGCACCTCAACGCCAGAGGAAGGTCGGACCGGACTTTGATTTCGATAGGCTCAACCAAAACTGAAACTAGGGTAAGGAAGACGTACCGTGCGCAAGATTATCACTGGAGTACTGACAGTTGCCTTCGTGGGCGCCATGAGCGCGTTCGCGTTGGGCGCCAAGGCGGAAGAGTGCTGTGCCAAGGACGACAAGACCCCGCCGCTGGAGCTCATTGAGAAGACCCCGATTGGCGGTCTGCACAACCCCTACAATGACGACGTGACGGGCATGGAAGAGGTCGGCCACAAGAAATACCTTTCCTACAGCTGCAATGGCTGCCATGGCGGCGGCGGCGGCGGCGGCATGTGCCCGCCCCTGACGAACGATACCTTCGTGTATGGCGCTGACGACGACACGCTGTTCCGCCTGATCGCGCTGGGCTCCGACGAGCTGCAGAAGGACGGTTACACGCGCGTCCGCAAAGAGATCGTGACGGGGCCGATGCCGCCGTTCGGCAACATCATCAAGACCTCCGACGAACTGTGGCGAGTCATCGCCTTCATCCGCGCCAAGAATCCGAGCTCCATGAAGGACGTGTCCAACCCGGCGCAGACGCCCGGTGGCGCCGCCGAGTAACAAGGCTCAAAACTCTTTCACCAAGACGAGATTGAAAGGCCGCCACTCCCTCGGGACGGCGGCCTTTCTGCATCCTGAAACCTTGGTAATGTTTTTGCCAACATCTGGAAGGCAGTTGGCGAAATCCATATACTCTGCGTCGGAATTCCGTGTCAGCACACGGGCAATTGTCCTGCCGCATTTGGCAGGTCAGATTGCCGAACGTGAGCGGGCGCGGAACAGGAGTCAGACGCGACGGAGCGCGCTTGAGAATGCTCCGCGCTGGATTGGGAACGCCAAGGAAAGTGATGCAACTGTTGCGCTCGAAATTTCCAGCCTTGATCGGTGTGTGTTTGCTCGCTGGCGTCGCCACGCCGGTGCCTGCTGCCGCGGAGGAGACGGCCGAGACGCCGTCCGCGGAGACACCGGCCCCGGACGCTCCGTCTTCGAGGGCCCCGGCGGCAAAGCCTGCCGCCGCGACCAAGAAGACCGCCGCCCCCGCCGCCGATAAGAAGTTGTTGCGGATCGTCTATCTCGGCAAGGAGTACGACGAGCCGCTCCCGCTCTCCTACGCGGAGAAGGAGATCACCGACAAAGGCATTCAAGGCGCGCGCCTCATGCTGAAAGAGGCCAATCAAGCCGGCAATTTCGTCGGCTATGCCTTTGAGATGGACGAGGTCATCGTGCCCGAGGACGGGGACGTCGTCGCCAAGGCCAAGGAGAGGCTGGCCGCGGGCGATCGCTTTTTTATCGCCGACCTGGAGCCCGACGATCTCTTGGCCGTGGCCGACCTGCCGGAGGCCAAGGACGCGCTCTTCATGAACATCCGCTCCAGTGCCACGAAGCTGCGTCAGGAGGAGTGCCGCCAGAACGTCTTCCACATCATTCCCGACTACGCGATGCGCGCGGACGCCATTGCCCAATATCTGATCTGGAAGAAGTGGCCCAAATGGTACGTCGTGCGCCGCGATACGCCGGAGGATCAGGATTACGTTGCGCAAGTGGAGCGCTCCGCCAAGCGGTTTGGCGGCAAGGTCGTGGAGGATCATCTGTACGATCTGCCGCCCGGCGCCCGGAACCTCGATTCCGGTCACCAGCAAATTCAACAGCAGATGGCGCAGGAGACCGAACGCGCGCCCGAGCATGACGTCGTTTGGGCGATCAACAGCGACGACGATTTCGGCGACTACCTGATGTATCGCACCACGTTGCCGCGACCCGTGGTCGGTACCCAAGGGCTTCAGGCGACCGCGTGGGACAAGTCCTATACGGAGTCCGGCGGCATGCATTTTCAGAACGCCATTCCGAAGCTTGCCAATCGCGCGCCGGTGGAACGCGACTACACGGCCTGGCTGGGTTTCCGGTCGCTGGCCGACGCGGCGATGAAGTCGGGCACGGTCGATCCCAAGGGCGTGAAGGACTACATGCTCTCCGATCAGTTCCGGCTCGAAGCGTTCAAGGGGCAGGCCCTGAGCTTCCGGCCATGGGATCACCAGATGCGGCAACCGGTCATCCTTGGCGGCGCACGCGCGTGCCTGTCACGACGTCGCCGCAGGAAGGCTTCCTGCACCCGACCAACATCACCGACACGCTCGGTTTCGATCAGCCCGAATCCAAGTGCAAGTTCTAAACGCGATCTCCGGCTAAGGGGATCCGGTGATGCGCGCGGCGTGTTCCCGCCGGCGCTATGGCGGCTGCCCATCTTGCAGCACTCGCGCCAAGGACCGAAGACCAAGTTCCTGAGCGGCGCTGCTCGCTTGGGAATGGCGGCCTTTCCGCGTCCTGCAACAGTGGCAACAAAGATTGCCACCACTTGGCATTGGTCGGACGAAGCCCCTGTACCATTTTGGGAACTGAGCCTTCGCTCTTGGCGGAACAATGCTCCAAGCGGGTGGACAATTGATCCGTCCGTGCGGTGCGCATTGTCGAGGGCGAGACGGCCCGAGACCGAAGGGCGCGAAAAGCCCTCTGACAACAACAACCAAACTTGGAAACGTTCGAGACATGAAACTGAGTTTACGTGTTTCCCCGCCGCCGCGTGCCCTCTGCTCTGGGATGGCGATCGCGGCCTTCCTTTTCTCATCGATAGCGATTGGATCTTTGCCGGCAGGCGCCGAAGACGCGGAGGCGCCGGCGGAAGCCAAGACGCCGCCGGAACCCAAGTCCAAGAGCGCTGCGCCGGCCGCGGCCATGCCGGGTGTCAAAGAGAAGAAGCTGATGCGCGTCTTCTACCTCGGCAAGAAATATGAAGAGCCGCTCCCGCTCTCCTATGCCGAAGCAGTCATCGAGGACAAAGGCATCCAAGGGGCCCGTCTTGCCGAGAAGGACGCCAACAAGGCCGGCTCCTTCCTCGGCAATACCTTCGAGCTGGAGGAGGGCGTCGTTCCCGAAGACGGCGATGTGGTGGCGAAGGCCAAGGAGGCGCTGGCAGCCGGTCAACGCTTCTTCCTCACCGACCTCGAGCCCGACGATCTGCTGGCCGTGGCCGATCTGCCCGAGGCCGAGGACGCCATCTTCATGAATATCCGCTCCAGCGCCACGAAGCTGCGCCAGGAGGAGTGCCGCCAGAACGTCTTCCATATCGCGCCCGACTATGCCCAGCGCGCGGACGCCATTGCCCAGTACATGATCTGGAAGAAATGGCCGCGCTGGTTCCTGATCCGGCGCGACACCGTGGAGGATCAGGACTATGCTGAGCAGGTGAAGCGGGCGGCGGGCCGGTTCGGCGGCAAGGTGGTCGAGGACCATCTCTACAACCTGCCCCCGGGTGCCCGGAACCTGGACTCGGGCCACCAGCAAATCCAGAAGCAAATGGCCGAGGAAACCCAACGTGCGCCCGAGCACGACGTCGTCTGGGTCGTCAACAGCGACGACGATTTCGGCGACTACCTGGCCTACCGCACCTATAGCCCGCGGCCCGTCGTCGGCACGCAAGGCCTGCAGGCGCTTGCCTGGGACCCGTCCTACACCGAATATGGCGCGATGCGGTTCCAGAACGCGCTTCCCAAGCTGGCGAACCGGAACCCCGTCGAGCGGGACTATCTGGCGTGGATCGCCTTCCGCTCCCTGTCAGACACCCTGAAGAACACCGGGAGCGTGGATCCGGAAGAAGTGAAAGCCTATATGCTCTCGGACGATTTCAAGCTCGCCGCCTACAAGGGGCAAGCCATGAACTTCCGGGACTGGGACCACCAGCTTCGCCAGCCTATTATCCTTGGTGGCGGTCCGCGTGTTCCCGTCTCGACGTCGCCGCAGGAGGGCTTCCTGCATCCAAAATACGTGACCGACACGCTTGGTTTTGATAAGCCTGAATCCAAATGCAAGTTCAAATAAGCATACGTAAAGGGACGCTCATGAAACGCACCAACCTTGCCATTACTTGCGCGACGACCCTGTTTTTGGGCGCCGCGGGTGTAGCCCATGCTGAGACGATCTTCGTCTCCAACGAGAAGGACAATACGATCACGGTCCTGGACGGCGACACGATGGAGGTGATTAAGACGATCGAGACGGCGCGGCGTCCGCGCGGCATCATTCTGGGCCCGGACTTCAAGGAATTGTTCGTGGCCGCCGGCGATGGCGACATCATCGATGTCATCGACACCAACACCCTGGAGATCACGCGGCAGCTCGAGAGCGGTCCCGATCCGGAGCTGATGGACGTCGACCCGGATGGCAAGATCATCTACATCGCCAACGAAGACGACAGCATGGTCACCATCATGGACGTCGCCAGCGGCGACGTGCTGGCCGAAGTGCCGGTGGGCGTCGAGCCCGAAGGCATGGCCGTGAGCCCGGACAACAAGTACACCGCGGCCACCTCCGAGAGCACGAGCATGGCGCATATCATCGAGAATGCGTCCCAGCAGCTCGTGGCCAATGTCCTGGTCGACTCCCGGCCGCGCGAGGCCAAGTGGACCAAGGACGGCAAGGAGCTGTGGGTCTCCTCGGAGGTCGGCGGTACGGTCGCCGTGATCGACCCGGAGACTTGGGAGATCACTAAGAAGATCACCTTCGAGGTCCCCGGCGTCCGCCCCGAGCAGCTTCAGCCGGTCGGCATGGACTTCGTGAAGGACGGCACGCTGATGATGGTGCCGCTTGGGCCGTCGAACCGCGTGGCGGTCATCGACACCGCCAAGAAGGAGGTCGTCGACTATATCCTGGTCGGACAGCGTCCCTGGCACGGTGAGCCGAGCGCCGACGGCAAGAGCTACTACGTCGCCAACGGCCTGACCAACGACATGACCATCATCGACCTCGACTCGCTGAAGGCAACGAAGTCCGTCCCCGTGGGACGTCTTCCCTGGGGCGTCGCCGTGATGCCCGGCAAGCCTGGCGCGTAGAGGCTTACGCCCAACAGATTAGAAACGCTGTGAGCGGCCGTCCCATCGCCTGGGGCGGCCGTTTTCTCATGGCGGCGTTTGCCACCATGCTGGCGCGACGCTGCGCAGGCACCGCAACGCTGGATGAGGGAAGGGGTGGTACCGCCCGTCTCGGCGGACCGATAAGGAGACCGCCGGCTCGGGGCCCTAGCGCCCGGCGCGCTAGGTGCCCTGGAAGCTCGTTTCCGCTGGGTTCTTGACTTCCTTCAGGTGAAGGATCGCCTCTTTCACGTACGGGTCGAGCCCGTCTCCGCCTTGATCGATATAGGCGAAGATCGCCTCGCGCATGCGCGGGTCCCAGAACTTCTTGATATGACTAGCAATTCCCGGAACGATTTCGTCCTTCTTCTGATACTGGAAGAACTTACCGATCTGGTTCGCCATGTAGACGAGATTTTCGGGCTTCATGAACGCAAGGCTTTCCGTTGTGCGTGGCGAGGCGCGGACGACTACTCCGCTGCCACCAAAGGTTCGGCGATACGGCGTGCCGCCTTCGACAGCTCCTCATACTCTTCCTGCCACTCGGACGGCCCGTTGCTCGGCGCGACCTGAACGGCCGTGACCTTGTATTCGGGGCAGTTCGTAGCCCAGTCGGAGTACTCGGTCGTCACCACGTTCACCTGCGTCGTCGGATGGTGGAACGTGGTGTAGACCACGCCCGGCGCCACACGCTCGGTGATCAGCGCCCGCAAGCTCGTCTCGCCGGCCCGGCTCGTGATCTTCACGAAGTCGCCGTCGCGGACACCGCGGGTCTCGGCGTCGAAGGGATGGATCTCCAGCCGGTCCTCTTCGTGCCAGACCACGTTCTCGGTGCGCCGCGTCTGCGCGCCGACATTGTATTGGGACAGGATGCGGCCCGTGGTGAGAAGCAGCGGGAAGCGCGGGCCCGTCTTCTCGTCGGTCGCCACGTATTCGGTGACGACGAACTTGCCCTTGCCGCGCGTGAAGGTCTCGGTGTGCATGATCGGGGTGCCTTCCGGCGCCTCGTCGTTGCAGGGCCACTGCACCGAACCCAGCTCGTCGAGCTTCTCGTAGGAGACGCCCGTGAAGGTCGGGGTCAGGCGTGCGATCTCGTCCATGATCTGGGACGGATGATCGTAGTGCATGGGGTAGCCCAGCGCATTGGACAGCATCTGGGTGATCTCCCAGTCCTCGTAGCCGTTCATCGGCGCCATCACCTTACGCACGCGCTGGATACGGCGCTCCGCGTTGGTGAAGGTGCCGTTCTTCTCGAGGAAGGTCGAACCCGGCAGGAACACGTGAGCGTAGTTGGCGGTCTCGACCAGGAACAGATCCTGCACCACCACGCATTCCATCGCGGCAAGCCCCGCGGCCATGTGCTGGGTGTTGGGATCGGACTGCAGGATGTCCTCGCCCTGAATGTAGATGCCCTTGAACGACCCATCCAGCGCGGCATCGATCATGTTGGGAATGCGCAGGCCCGGCTCGTTGAGGAGCGGACGGCCCCAAAGCGACTCGAACAGCTCCAGCGTCGCGGTTTCGGACACGTGCCGGTAACCGGGCAGTTCGTGCGGGAAGGAGCCCATGTCGCAGGAGCCCTGCACATTGTTCTGACCGCGCAAGGGATTCACGCCCACGCCCTTGCGGCCGATATTGCCGGTCGCCATGGCGAGGTTGGCGATGGCCATGACCGTGGTCGAGCCTTGGCTGTGCTCGGTGACGCCGAGGCCGTAATAGATGGCCGCGTTGCCGCCCGTCGCGTAGAGCCGCGCGGCCTTGCGGATAAGGTCTGCGGGAACGCCCGACAGTTTCTCGACTTCTTCTGGCGCGTGACGCGGGTCGGCGACGAAGCGGGCCCAGTCCTCGAACTCGTCCCACTCGCAGCGCTCGCGGACGAATTGCTCGTTCACCAGGCCCTCGGTGACGATGACATGTGCCAGCGAGGTGAGCACGGCGACGTTCGTGCCGGGCCTCAAGGGCAGATGGTAATTGGCCTTCACGTTCGGCGACTCGACCAGGTCGATCCTGCGGGGATCGACGACGATCAGCTTCGCGCCCTCGCGCAGGCGCTTCTTCATGCGCGAGGCGAAGACCGGATGGCCGTCGGTCGGGTTCGCCCCGATCACCAGGATCACGTCGGTGTCCTCGACGGAGTCGAAGTCCTGGGTGCCGGCGCTCTCGCCGTAGGTGGTCTTCAGGCCGTATCCCGTCGGCGAGTGGCATACGCGGGCGCAGGTATCGACATTGTTGTTGCCGAACCCGGCGCGGATCAGCTTCTGCACCAGGAAGGTCTCTTCATTGGTGCAGCGGGACGAGGTGATGCCGCCGATCGAGCTCTGGCCGTATTTGGCCTGGATGCGCTTGAACTCCGACACGGTGTGCTGGATGGCTTCTTCCCAGGAGACCTCCCGCCACGGATCGGTGATCTTCTCGCGGATCATCGGTTTGGTGATGCGGTCCTTGTGGTGCGCGTAGCCATAGGCGAAGCGGCCCTTCACGCAGGAATGGCCGCGATTGGCCTTGCCTTCCTTTTGCGGGATCATGCGCACCAGCTCATCGCCGCGCATCTCGGCCCGGAAGGAGCAGCCCACGCCGCAATAGGCACAGGTCGTCACGGTGGCCGTGTCGGGCGTGCCGATCTCGATCACCGATTTCTCGTTCAGCGTCGCCGTCGGGCAGGCCTGGACACAGGCGCCGCAGGACACGCATTCGGAGTCCAGGAAGCTCTCTTCCATCGAAGGCGACACCACCGACCCGAAGCCGCGATTGGCGATCGTCAGGGCGAAGGTGCCTTGCACCTCCTCGCAGGCGCGCACGCAGCGCGAGCACACGATGCACTTGGCGGGTTCGTAGGTGAAATAGGGGTTCGAGGCGTCGATGCCCGGATTCGGGTGCTTCTTACCGTCATAACCGTAGCGCACGTCGCGCAGGCCCACGGCGCCCGCCATGTCCTGCAATTCGCAATCGCCATTGGCCGAGCAGGTGAGGCAGTCCAGCGGATGCTCGGAGATATAGAGCTCCATCACGCCTTTGCGGAGCCGCTTCAAGCGGTCCGTCTGCGTCTTGACCACCATGCCCTCGCCGACCGGCGTGGTGCAGGAGGCCGGCGTTCCGTTGCGGCCCTCGATCTCGATGAGGCAGAGCCGGCAGGAGCCGAACGAGTCCAGCATGTCCGTGGCGCAGAGTTTGGGGATCTGCGTGCCGAGCTCCATCGCCGCGCGCATGATGGAGGTTCCCTCCGGAACGGTTACTTCGGTTCCGTCGATGGTCAGGGTGACAAGCTTCTCTGACTTCGATTGGGGGGTTCCGTAGTCGATTTCCGGGTTCAAAGGCATCGGATATTCCTCACTCAGCGGCCTCGAGGCGCTTCTTGTCGGCGCCGAAATCTTCGGGGAAATGGGTTAAGGCGCTCATCACGGGATAGGGGGCAAACCCTCCGAGCGCGCAGAGGGAGCCAAGCTTCATCGTATTGCAGAGATCTTCCAGGATCTCCAAGTTTTCCGCCCGGTCCTCGTCGGCGACGATCTTGTCGATCACCTCCATGCCGCGGGCCGAACCGATCCGGCAGGGCGTGCACTTGCCGCACGATTCGATGGCGCAGAACTCCATGGCGAAATGCGCCTGCTTGGCCATGTCGACCGTGTCGTCGAACACGACCACGCCAGCGTGGCCGATCAGCCCGTCGCGCGCTGCGAAGGCTTCGTAGTCGAACGGCGTGTCGAACAGGTCGCGCGGGAAATAGGCGCCGAGCGGGCCGCCGACCTGAACCGCGCGTACCGGACGGCCCGAATAGGTGCCGCCGCCGATGTCGTCCACGAGTTCGCCGAGCGTAATGCCGAAGGCCGTCTCGTAGAGGCCGCCATGCTTGATGTTGCCGGCGAGCTGGATTCGCATCGTGCCGCGAGAACGGCCCATGCCGAAGTCATGATAATACTGACCGCCCTTGTCCATGATGATCGGCACGGTCGCGAGCGACAGCACGTTGTTGATGATGGTGGGCTGGCCGAACAGGCCGACATGAGCGGGAAGCGGCGGCTTGGCGCGCACTTCGCCCCGCTTGCCTTCGAGGCTGTCGAGCAGCGAGGTCTCCTCGCCGCAGACATAGCGCCCCGCCGTCGCGGACCTCCATGTCGAAGGCGTAGCCCGAGCCCGCCACGTTGTCGCCGAGAGGCCCGCGTTGCGCGCCGCATCGATCGCCGCGCGCAGGGCGACGCTGGCATGGGGATACTCGGAGCGCAGGTAGATGTAGCCGTAGGTCGCGCCCACGGCGATGCCGGCGATGGTCATGCCCTCGATCAGCACGAAGGGATCGCCTTCCATGATCATGCGGTCCGCGAAGGTGCCGCTGTCGCCCTCGTCGGCGTTGCAGACGATGTATTTCTGCTGGGGCGGGCAATCGGCGACCGTGCGCCACTTGATTCCGGTGGGGAAGCCGGCGCCGCCGCGGCCGCGCAGGCCGGAGGCCAGAACCTCCTCGATAATGCCGTCGGGGCCCACTTCGAGGGCCTTCTTGAGGCCCGCGTAACCGCCATGGGCCTGGTAATCCTCCAGGGACCGCGGATCGGTCGTGCCGACCCGGGCGAAGGTGAGGCGCGTCTGGTTCTTGAACCAGGGATAGTCGTCCACGACACCGATGCATTTCTTGTGCGGCTTGCCCTCGAGCATGCCGGCATCGATCAAATCGTCGACCTTGGAGGCCCGCACCGGGCCGTAGCCCACGCGGCCCTGGTCGGTTTCGACCTCGACCAGCGGCTCCAGCCAATACATGCCGCGCGATCCGTTCCGCACGATCTCAAGGTCCAGGCCGCGCTCCTTGGCCTCTTTCTCGAAGCGCTTGACGACGGCTTCCGCGCCGAGAGCCAGCGCGCCGGAATCGCGGGAAATATAGATGCGAGTCACGACTGGGCCTCCTTGAGCAGCTCGTCGAGCCGCTCCTCGTCAAGGCCTGCGTAGACGTCCTTGTCCAGCATCACAGCCGGAGACGAATGGCAAAGCCCCAAGCAATAAACGGGCTCCAGGGTCACGCGGGCGTCGGCTGTGGTCCCGCCCATCTCGACCCCGAGCTTCTCTTTGGCGCGGCTCTCCAGCGCACGCACGCCGGCGGCCTGACAGGACTCCGCAAGGCATATCTTGAGAGTGCGGCGTCCGGGCGGTTCGCGCCGGAAGTCGTGGTAAAATGTCACGCAGCCATGCACTTCGGCCCGTGTGATATTGAGGGCGTCGGCAATCAAGGGTTCCGCGTCCAGCGGGACGCACCCGAAGACCTCCTGCAGCGCATGGAGGATCGGTAGTGTCGCGCCTCTTTGATCCTGATGCTCCGCGATGATTTCTACCGCGCGCTCAGGGTTCCATGTTTCGTATTTTGGCATTGCCCAGCAACGTTTTTTGAGCCATGTCCAAGATGGACATATCCCCATATGAAATCAATAAAGGAAGTCCGTTGGGGGATCGGGATTCCTGATTGAGCTCATGGGTATAGCCGTCCGCGATGCAGTTGTCCCGGTGGTTTTCTCAATCGCTAGACCTCGAGGGTCTCGGGCGGCGTTTTCACCGCGGCAATGCCCTCCAGGACGGGCGCCAGCTGCTTGGCCTCCACCACGAGGGCATTTATCAGCGGAGTCAGCGGGTTGCGGTGTGGTACCACCAACCCGATCGAGTGTGTGACAACCGGATCGACGATCGGGATGGCACGCACGTTCTTGGTGACCCCCAGCACCTCCGCCAGCCGCGCCGGCATGACGCTCGTCCATTTTCCGGTGCGGACATGGGCAATGAGGACGATGACCGAGTCCGATTCCAGCCTCGGGACGATATCGACGCCCGCCTCGTGCAGTTGAGCATCGATGATCCGGCGATTCTGCATGTCGGGCGTCAGGAGGCAGAGGGGCATGTGGCCGACCTCCTGCCAGGTGACGCTCTCCCGGTCCGCCAACGGGCCCTCGCTTGAAGCGAGCAGGCGGTAGTACTCGGTGTAGAGCGGAACGGACTGCACGCGGCCCAACGGTTCGTTGTCCAGATAGGTCAGGCCGGCGTCCACCTCGAGATTTTCCAGCATGCTCAAGACCTCGATCGAGGTCCGGGAGTGAATGGTGAAGCGCACGTCCGGATGATGGGCCTGGTAGGGCGTGGTCAGCATGGCCACGATGGGCAGGGCCGTCGGGATCGCTGCGATCCGCAAATGTCCCGCAAGACCATGCTTGAGAGCGTCGATTTCCTGCCGCATGGCCCGTGTGTCGGATACGATCCGCCGGGCCCAGTCCAGCACGCGCTCTCCCTCGGGCGTGAACCCGCGAAAGCGCGACCCGCGTTCGACCAGAAGCACGCCGAGCGTGTCCTCCAGCTGCTTGATTCCGGCGGAAAACGTGGGTTGGCTCACGCCGCAGCTTTCCGCGGCGTGCCCAAAATGCCGCTCCCGCGAGAGCGTGATGAGAAACTCGAGCTTATCGATCATGCCGTGCCGGGGGCGGGCCCCAATTCTCGTTCCGCAGCCAAGGCCGATAGTGGGGCCAGCACGCCGTCACAGCAACCTTTGAAGTGGCTTGCCCTACTTCTTCTTCTTTTCGGCCCGGAACGTCTTGTGGCAGGTCTTGCAGGCATCGACCACGCCCTTGAATTTGGCCTGCCATTCCGGCGCGTCGCCCT
This sequence comes from Methyloceanibacter methanicus, assembly GCF_001723285.1. Lineage (GTDB taxonomy): Bacteria > Pseudomonadota > Alphaproteobacteria > Rhizobiales > Methyloligellaceae > Methyloceanibacter > Methyloceanibacter methanicus. The sequence continues at coordinate 225,087 of NZ_LPWG01000014.1, forward strand.
CCAACGCGGTCTTCAGCGCCGCGGCCGCCGTTTCCAGCCCCTCCGCATCGCCGGTGAACTTGTCCCATTGGGTCCAGATTTCAGGCTTGGCTTCGCTCGGGTGTCCGACCGTGCCTTCCGGAAAGAGCTCGGGGATCTTGGCCGCCGTGGTCTCGATCTCCGCTGCCGCGGCGGCTGCCTTTGCCGCGTCGAACGGCACCTTGCCCTTGGCCATGTCGCCGAGGACCTTCATTGCGTCCTTCTGGGTGTCCATCACGTCCATGCGTTCCTTGACGACGCCCGTCGCTTCCTCGTGGGCCGCGAGCGCGAAGGGCAGGAACACCAAAGAGAAAACCGCAACGATTTGAGCCAGCTTCGAAATCATGAATCACTCCCGAGCAAGTGTAAGGGTTGGCGACGGTCCCAGCGAACACGCACGCCGGGTAAGCGTCACCCAAAAAGGGTCCCTGAGACTCCCACTCGCCAGACTAGGGAAAGTGAAGGGTCTCAGGAAGATTGCACGACGTCACGCCTGTGTGATCGGGACCCGTATCAGCAGTCCCCGAGCGTCTTCTGCCAGCCCACCGTGAAGGTGTAGTCGGTCTCCAATTGCGGACCGTTGAGCCGCTGGTAGAAGGGCACGCCGAACTCCGCCGCGAGGCGGTGGCCGCACGTGATGCCCTTCTGGCCGATCAGGTTGACGCCGAGCAGAAGGTCCGCCCGGTCCCCGCCATAGAAGTCGGGATTGGCGGTCTGCACGGGCGCCACGATGTCGAGGTCTATGCCGTCGATTTCTCCGAGGCTTTGATACGCTACCCGGAGCGATGTGCTGACCCAGGGAGCCCATTCATAGGCGGCCCAACCGGTCGCCTGGTGCAGATTGCCCAGCCGGTAGCCCTCGGCGTTCTCGTCTTCCAGGCGGAAATTGCCCCGGTACTGGGCCCCGAACGACAGATTGCCCGTGCGGGTCGTGTAGACGATCCCCGGCAGCAGGTCCCACGTGCCCGACCCGAGCTGCATGGCATAGGGCAGGCGCACGATCGGCGTCGCACCCATCGGGGTCAGGATGCGGCCCTTTTCAGTGATGGACCCGGTCGGCGCGCTGAGGCTCATGAGCAGGTTCAAATGCTGCTCGCTGTCCTCGGTCTTCGAGTCGTAAAGACCGATGATGCCGCCGAACGACAGATCGCCGACGCCGTCGGTGCTGGTACTGAACCGGCCGAGCTGCGTCGTTCCCATGCCGCCCTTGTAGGTGATGTGAGTCATGTCCTTGTCGATATAGGGCAGCATCACGTTGAGCGTCACCCGGTCCGTCAGACCGTACATGGCCCCGAACATGTTCATGTTCATGTTCATTTCGGTCGGGACCACCCGCAGCGTCGGGGGCTGCATGGGCAGACCGGCGAACCGGTTCGGTACGGTCGTCACGATCTTGTCGGGCGAGACATCGTCCAAGCCGATCTTGTTCCCTTCCATCCACATATTCATGTAGCGGTAGGAGAGCATGAGCTCGCCTTGATGGTGGCGGTGGTCGCCCATGACGCCGATCGGGCCGTGGGCATCGGCGCGCGGAGCATGTTTGAACGTGCCGTCCTCGTAGATCATGTCGTAGCTGGTGCCGGCGGGCAGGGTGGAATCGGCTGCCGCGGTGAAGGCCAGCGTCTGAACGGCGGTGGCCGCGGCGAGCGCCAGCCACGTATGGCGCTTTCGCGCGTGAGCGTGGTCGAACATTGTTTCGAAGTCCTCTGTTGAATCGATGCGATCCAGTGGCCCCGGCACAGGGCCCCCTTAGGGGCCGGTGCAACGGCGCTGGAAAATCAAGTCGTCAGAGGAGGGTGGGCGGGCCGCGGCTCTTGGTGTGTTTGGCAACCTGCCGGACCGCGCCCTCGTTCATCGCCCAGGTGGCGATGCGGACGCGTTCGGCGTCGATCATGGCGGTGACCGGCGCGGCGGCCAGCGCGACCATGAAGGCCGCATAGCCCTTACAGAACGGGCATTTCTTCTGCGGGGTGTCGGGGGTGTCCGGGCGGTGCCCGGCGTCCTGCATGGCCGCGCCCCGGTGGCAGGACATTTCGAAGGTCAGGCCGTCGTCGCCGAACGCGAACGCCGTCGCCTGCGACACGACGTGGCCGGGCACCAGCGCCGTAAACAGCAAAACGCCCAGGAGCGCCAAGGCGCCCGCAAATCGGCGAGTCCTATGGAAATCCCCCAATCCCATGCCGCATTATTAATCATATCCTAACGTGGGGAAAAGGCATAAGAGCGGGGGAACATCTCGCGGGCCCGCGCTAAAAGGACTAGCGCGGCGTGCCGCGATCGCCGTTTCCACGACCCCGATCTCAATTCGCAGACGTCTCGAGTGCCCAACGCCATGACGAAGACCAGCCCGACGCACGCTCTTGTCGCCGATATCGGCGGCACCAACGCGCGCTTCGCCATCGCCGATCTGGCCACGCTCAAGCTGGCGGACATCCGGACCTTTCCGACGGCCGAGCACGCCACCCTCGCGGCTGCCATGCGGGCCTATCTCAAGGACGCGCCGGAGAAAATTGCGCATGCGGGCCTCGCCGTGGCAGCGCCGTTGCGGGAAGACACCGTCAAGTTCACGAACGCGGTCTGGACCTTCAAGCAAAGCACGCTCGCCCAAGAGGCGGGGCTCGACGCCGCCTATGTGTTCAACGACTTCGAGGCGCAGCCTTACGCGCTTCCCGTTCTGGGTGACGACGAACTCCACGCGCTTGGCGGCGGGGCAGCTGTAGATCGGGCCCCCAAAGTCGTGCTCGGGCCCGGGACGGGCCTCGGCGTTGCGGGCCTCGTCTGGTCGCCGTCCGGCTGGGTGCCGGTACCGGGCGAGGGGGGACATCAGACCTTTCCGGCCGAAAACGAGCGCGAACTGGCGATCCTTGAGCGCATGCGCAAGGGCCTCGAGCGCCTTTCGGTGGAGCGTGCGCTGTCGGGACCGGGCCTTGCCGACATCTATCAGGCGATTGCCGCGTCTTACGGCTTCAGCGACATGGCGTTTTCGCCCAAGGAGGTCGAGCAGATGGCCATCGGCGGCGAGGACGACATGGCCACGGAAGCCCTGGACTTCTTCGTGCGCTGGCTCGGACGCTTCGCCGGCGACATGGCGCTGGCCTTCGGCGCCCGCGGCGGGGTCTATATCGGTGGTGGCATCGCGCCGAAAATGCTGCCCCGGCTTGAGCAGGCCGATTTTCGGGAGGAGTTCGAGCGCAAGGGCCGCATGAAGCCTTATGTGGAGGCGATCCCGATCCACGTGATCGTCAGCGACTACCCGGGCTTGAAGGGCGCGGCGGCCGGCCTGCGGACCAAGCTCGCCAACGCCGCCTAGCGTTCGGCTCGGCGGCGTTCAGCTCACAGCGGACGCGATCGCCTCGCCCACATCGGCCAGGGCCGCATCGCGTTCCGTTTCGTCGGCCTTGGAGCCGGTGAGGAAGGCGGCGATCAGAATGGGATCGGGCCCGGTCGGCCAGGCCACGGCCACATCGTTGCTCGTGCCGTGCGGGCCGGTTCCCGTCCGGTCGCCCACGCGCCAGGTCTCCGGAAGTCCCGCCCTCAGGCGCGCCGTGCCCGTCTTGCAGCCGACGAACCATTCGGTCAGCAGGTCCCGGGAGAGGGGCGAAAGCGCATCGCCCACGAAGAGCTTGTCGAGATTGCCCAGCATGGCGTTGGGTGTCGTGGTGTCTCGGACCTCGCCGGGGCCGACATCGTTGAGCGCCGGCTCCATGCGGTCCATCCGCGTGACGTCGTCGCCGAGGGAGCGCACATACGCGGTTGCCGCCTCGGGCCCGCCGACCGTCTCGAGCACGAGATTGGCCGCCGTGTTGTCGCTCCAAACCATCGCCGCCGCGCACAGATCCGACAGGGATAGGACGCCCCCGGCATGTTTCTCGGTGACCGGCGCATAGGACAGGATCGCGCTTTTCGGCACGGGCACCTCGCGCGAGAGAGTCTCCTCGCCCTTGTCCACCCGGTTCAAGACTGCGGCGACCGCAAGCAGCTTGAACGTGCTGCACATGGGAAAACGCTCATCGCCGTGGAGCTCTGCCGCAAGGCCGGTTCCGGGATCCGAAACCGCGACGCCCAGCCGGCCACCCACCGCCGTCTCGATCTCCGAGAACCGGCGTGTCAGCGCGGCGCCGGGCGTGGCGTCCGCGCGAACGGGCCGGCCACCTGGCAGCAAGGCATAGGTCAAGGCCGCGGAGGCGCCCGCGACAAACATGCGGCGCGAGAACATAGGGTTCACTTACGTGCACATATCGGCAGAAGAAAGATTCCGGCCGTGCGAGCCCCGGATCGGTCGGTCTATTTGTACTCGACCTTGACGATCTCGTAGGACTTGCCGCCGCCGGGCGTCGACACTTCGACCACGTCGTTCTTGCGCTTGCCGAGCAGGGCGCGTGCGATCGGGGAGGTGATGGAGATCTTGCCCTCCTTCACGTTACCCTCGATCTCGCCAACGATGCGGTACTTGACCTTGTCCTCGGTATCTTCGTCGATCAGCGTCACCGTGGCGCCAAACTTGACCTGATCGCCCTTGAGCTTGGACACATCGATGATGTCGGCGCGGCTGAGCTTGTCCTCAAGGTCGGCGATGCGCGCTTCGGTAATGCCCTGCAGCTCCTTGGCCGCATGGTACTCCGCGTTCTCCGACAGATCTCCGTGGGAGCGCGCTTCGGCGATCAACTTGATGATCCGCGGCCGCTCGGCGGTCTTGAGATTCTTGATCTCGGCCTCGAGGGACGTATAGCCCTCTGCGGTCATCGGCACCTTTTCCATATCCGTTCAAACTCCTTAGGGGGTCCCCCATGACAATACTGTCAAGGAAGTGACCCGGCGAAGTCAAGAATCTGTTGATTTTGACCGTTTTCTAAAGCTCTTGGGCGGGCTCTTCAGGGCCCTGGCCAACATAGCTTTGGAGCGGGGCGACGGTCAGGCTGCCTGCGCGCAAGGCTCTAATCGCCTCGGTAGCGGCCAACGCGCCGGCGAGGGTTGTATAGTAAGGAATGTGGTTCAGCAAGGCCGAGCGGCGGATCGACATGGAGTCCGCCAGCGCCTTGGCCCCCTCCGTCGTGTTGAAGACGATGTCGATTTCGCCATTGGTAATGGCATCGACGATGTGCGGGCGCCCTTCCAGGACCTTGTTGACCCTCTGGCAGTCGATCCCATGTGCGGCAAGATGGCGCTGGGTGCCCCGTGTCGCGACGATCCGAAAACCCATGTCGATCATGGTGCGCACCGGTACGAGAAGCTTGTCCTTGTCGAGATCCTTCACCGACACGAACACGGTTCCCGCCAGCGGCAGTTTCGCGCCCCCGCCGAGCTGGCTCTTGGCGAAGGCGACGGCGAAGTCGCGGTCGATCCCCATGACCTCACCGGTCGAGCGCATCTCCGGTCCCAGCACCGGATCGACGCCCGGGAACCGCGCGAAGGGGAAGACCGCCTCCTTCACGGCGATATGGTCGAGTTTGGCCGGGGTCAGGCCGAAGGCTTCGACCGGCTTCCCCGCCATCACCTCGGAGGCGATACCCGCGATCGGTCTGCCGATCACCTTGGCGACGAAGGGCACCGTGCGCGAGGCGCGCGGATTGACTTCCAGGATGTAGATGTCGTCGTTCTGGATGGCGAACTGGATGTTCATCAGGCCGACCACGTTGAGCGCGCGCGCCAGCTCCCCGGCTTGCCGCTCCAGCTCCGTGACGATGGCCGGCTTCAAGGAATGGGGCGGGAGCGAGCAGGCGCTGTCGCCGGAATGGACGCCCGCTTCCTCGATATGCTCCATCACGCCGCAGACGAAGACGTCTTTGCCGTCGGCCAGCGCATCCACGTCCACTTCGATCGCATCGCGCAAATAAGAATCGAGCAGCACGGGGCTCTTGCCTGAGACCACCACAGCCTCGGCGATGTAGCGTTCGAGCTGCGCCTCGTCGTGGACGATCTCCATGGCCCGTCCACCCAGCACATAGGAGGGGCGGATCACGACCGGGAAACCGATCTGCTTGGCGATCGCGATGGCCTCTGTTTCCGAGCGTGCGATGCCGTTGTTCGGCTGCCGCAGACCGAGCCGCTCGATCAACGCCTTGAAGCGGTCGCGGTCTTCCGCCAGATCGATGGCGTCGGGCGAGGTGCCGAGAATGGGGACGTTGGCCTCTTCGAGCGCCGCTGCGAGCTTCAGTGGGGTCTGCCCGCCGAACTGCACGATGACGCCTTTGACCGTGCCGTTGGTCTGCTCCTTCCGCACGATCTCCAGCACGTCCTCTTCCGTGAGCGGTTCGAAATAGAGCCGGTCGGAGGTGTCGTAGTCGGTGGAGACGGTTTCCGGATTGCAGTTGACCATGATGGTCTCGAAGCCGGCATCGGATAGCGCGAAGGCGGCGTGACAGCAGCAATAGTCGAACTCGATGCCCTGGCCGATCCGGTTCGGGCCGCCGCCGAGAATGATGATCTTGTCCTTGTCCGACGGCCGGGCCTCGCACGACTCGCCGCCCGGGAATCCGGTCTCGTAGGTCGAGTACATATAGGCCGTCGGGGACGCGAACTCGGCCGCGCAGGTGTCGATGCGCTTATAGACCGGATGCACTTGAAGCGCGTTCCGCGCGCGCAGCACCTCGCCCGGAGTCACGCCCGCAAGCGTCGCAAGCCGTTCGTCCGAGAAGCCCATGGCCTTCAGTGTACGGAACGATGCGGAACTTGTCGGCAGTCCGTGCTCGCGCACCCGGTTCTCGGTATCGATGATGTCCTGAAGCTGGCGGATGAACCACGGATCGATGCGGCAGCTGTCGTAGATCTGTTCGTGATCGACGCCGAGCCGCAGCGCTTGCGCAACCTTCAGCAGGCGGTCGGGCGAGGGCGTGCCGAGCGCCTCGCGGATCACGTTCTTGTCCTCGCCTTGGCCGAGCCCTTCGAAATGGAACTCGTCGAGGCCAGTGAGGCCTGTTTCGAGCGAGCGCAACGCCTTCTGCAGCGACTCCGGAAAAGTGCGGCCGATGGCCATGGCTTCGCCGACCGACTTCATCGACGTGGTCAGCGTCGGGGTCGAGCCCGGGAATTTCTCGAAAGCGAAGCGCGGGATCTTCGTCACCACGTAGTCGATCGTGGGTTCGAAGGAGGCCGGCGTCGCCCCCCCCGTGATGTCGTTGGCGAGCTCGTCCAGCGTGTAGCCCACTGCGAGCTTGGCGGCGATCTTGGCGATCGGGAAGCCGGTCGCCTTCGAAGCCAGCGCGGAGGAGCGCGACACGCGCGGGTTCATCTCGATGACGATCAGCCGTCCGTCGTCCGGGTTCACGGCGAACTGGACGTTGGAGCCGCCGGTCTCGACGCCGATCTCGCGCAGCACCGCAATCGAGGCGTCGCGCATGATCTGGTATTCCTTGTCGGTGAGCGTGAGCGCTGGCGCGACGGTGATCGAGTCGCCCGTATGCACACCCATCGGATCGATGTTCTCGATGGAGCAGATGATGATGCAGTTGTCGTCCTTGTCGCGGACGACCTCCATCTCGTATTCCTTCCAGCCCAGCACCGACTCTTCGATCAGCACTTCGCAGGTGGGCGAGGCATCGAGGCCGCGTTCGACGATCTCCAGGAACTCTTCGCGGTTATAGGCGACGCCGCCGCCGGTGCCGCCGAGCGTGAAGGATGGACGGATGATGGCGGGCAGGCCCACGTCCTGCATCGCCTCCAGCGCCTCGATCAGCCCCCGCTCCACATAGCGCCGCCGCCGTTCGGAGTCGTTCCGGGCCCAGTCGGCCTCGACCGCGCGCATCGCTTCGGCACGGGCGTCCGGATCTGGATGCTCCGCCTCGATGCGCGCCACCTCGGCCGCATGGGTTTCGCGGTCGGCGCGCTTGAGAGTGCCGGCATCGGCGAGACGCGACTTGGGCGATTCGAGGCCGATCTTGTCCATGGCCTTGCGGAACAGTTCGCGGTCTTCGGCCTTGTCGATGACCTCGGCCTTGGCGCCGATCATCTCCACGCCGAACTCGTCCAACACGCCCGAGCGTTGCAGGCTCAGCGCCGTGTTGAGCGCGGTCTGGCCGCCCATGGTGGGCAGCAGCGCGTCCGGGCGTTCGCGTTCGATAATGCGCGCGACGAACTCTGGCGTGATCGGTTCGATATAGGTGGCGTCGGCCAGGTCCGGATCCGTCATGATCGTGGCCGGGTTCGAGTTGACGAGGATGATGCGGTAGCCCTCGTCCTTCAGGGCCTTGCAGGCTTGCGTGCCCGAATAGTCGAACTCGCAGGCCTGGCCGATCACGATCGGACCGGCGCCGACGATCAGGATGGACTCGATGTCTTCGCGTTTCGGCATGACAGGAAATGCTCTCGGCTGTGCGCTTATAGCGGAAGTTGGTCGGCTCGCAAGCGGCGCATCACAAGCCGGTGAGGGCCGGTTCCAATGGCGCGTGCGGGCGCGTACATGGTGCCCATTCCAGCGGCGGGACTACAATCGAGGGAAAACGTGCCACGCGACACCAAGCTAGAAGTCTGTCTTCTCATTATGCGGCTGACCTTCGCTGCATTCATCATGGTATGGGCGGTGGACAAGGTCATTGCGCCCGATCACGCGCAACGGGTCTTCTCCACCTATTACTTCACCGAGCTCGCGGCCTCGCCGCTCGTGATCGCCGGTGTCGTGCAGATCGTCATCATCCTCGCCTTCGCGGTTGGCTTCATGCGGTTCTGGACCTATGGCGCCATGCTCGTGATGCACGCGGTGTCGACGCTCTCGACCTGGGACAAGCTCCTGTTTCCTTGGGACGCCGGCCCGCGCGGTCTGTTGTTCTGGGCGGCGGTGCCGGTGCTCGGGTCCATCTTGGCGCTCTTCGTGCTGCGCGATCGCGATCGGCTTTTCTCGGTCGATGCCGCGCGGTCGCGGTAGGCGCGTAAGCAGCATCGGAGCGCGCACTAAGCCTTCGCCTTGTGGGCGGCCATCAGGTCGACGAAGCGCGTGAAGAGGTAGTGACTGTCTTGGGGACCGGGCGAGGCCTCCGGATGGTACTGCACCGAGAAGACGGGCTTGTCCTTGGCCTTGAGGCCGGCGTTGGATCCGTCGAACAGAGAAATGTGGGTCTCGGCGACCGTGTCGGGCAGGCTCTCGCGCGTCACCGCGAAGCCGTGGTTCATCGAGGTGATCTCGACCTTATCCGTCGCGTAGTCCTTCACCGGGTGGTTGGCGCCGTGGTGGCCCTGATGCATCTTCGCCGTTTCGGCGCCCAGCGTCAGGCCCAGCATCTGATGGCCGAGGCAGATGCCGAACGTGGGAACGCCGCTCTCGACGATCTTCTTCAATTCGGGGACGGCGTATGCGCCGGTCGCGGCCGGATCGCCCGGGCCGTTCGAGACGAACACGCCGTCGGGATCGCGCGCGAGGACCGCTTCGGCGCTGGTGTCGGCCGGGACCACGGTGATCTTGCAGCCGGCGGTGGCCAGCTCGCGCAGGATGTTGCGCTTCAGTCCGAAGTCGATGGCGACCACGTGGAAGCGCGGTTCCTCTTGCCGCCCGAAGCCGCGGCCCCATTGCCAGGAGGTTTCGTCCCAGGTGTAGCTTTGGCCGCAGGTGACGTCCTTGGCGAGATCGAGCCCCACCATGCCGGACCAGGCGGCGGCTTCGCGCTTCAACGCCTCCACATCGAAGATGCCGTCCGGGGCATGCGCGATGACGGCGTTCTGCATGCCGTTCTCGCGGATCAGCGCGGTCAGCGCCCGCGTGTCGACGCCGGTGATGGCGATGATGCCGCGCGCCTTCAGCCAGGCATCGAAGTCCTGAGCGGCGCGCCAGTTGGATGGCGCGGTGATCGACGTGCGCAGCACGCAGCCTTTCACGCCGGAAGAGGCCGCAAGGTTCGAGGTCTCGATGTCTTCGGTGTTCGCGCCCACATTGCCGATATGGGGGAAGGTGAAGGTGATGATCTGCCCGGCATAGGACGGATCGGTGAGGATCTCCTGGTAGCCGGTCATGGCCGTGTTGAAGCAGACCTCGCCCACGGCGCTGCCGGTCGCGCCCGCGCCGCGCCCCTCGATCACCGTGCCGTTGGCCAGAACGAGCAGGGCCGTCGGCGCTTCGTCCGTCCAGGGTTCGGTCCGGGGCGGTGCCGCCGGCGCGCTCGCATGCGTCGGCGCGGCCGTGGTCGGCCCTGTGTCGTGCTCGTCAGTCATCCGCGAATATCTATGTCCGGCCGGTGTCGGTGGTGGTCGCCAAGTCGGTTGCCAAGTCGAAAGCTGCAAACGGGGGCGTTGCGCTCGGGTCGGTCAGGCTCATGAACCACGAATCTTAAGGAGCGCGCGTCCTTAAGATGCGTTGTTTACGTCAGCTTTGTGACGCGGTCAATCCATGGCGTCAAAAAATTTCTTGTGAAAACAATGCGTTAGATGCGCAAATTCGCTTGCGTGTGTCCGTGCCGTCGATTAGGTTGGGGGCTTCCTTCCAAAAGCAGCCCAACGCGAGATCGATGCGCGAGACCATCACCGCCGCCCTGAAAGAGGCGACCAAAGCGCGCGAGGCGCGCCGTGTCTCCACGCTTCGGCTTGTGAGCGCCGCCATCAAGGATCGTGATATCGCCGCGCGCACCGCCGGGGCCGAACGGGCGAGCGACGCCGACTTGCTCGAGCTGCTCGCCAAGATGATCAAGCAGCGCGAAGAGTCCCAAAAGATCTATGCCGAGGCGGGACGCACAGAGCTCGCGGAGCAGGAGGCCGAGGAGGCCGCGATCATCCGCGACTTTCTCCCCAAGCAATTGTCCGACGCGGACATGGCCAAAGCCATCGACGAGGCCATCGCGGAAACGGGCGCGAGCGGCATGCGCGACATGGGCAAGGTCATGGGTGTGCTCAAAGGTCGCTATGCCGGCCAGATGGACTTCGGCAAGGCGAGCGGCGCGGTGAAGGCGAAGCTCGGCTAGTCATCCCGCGACTTGGACGCTGTAACGGACGCCGCGGGCAAAGCACACACGGCGTGAGCGCCGCACACACGCGCGCCAAACCGACGCCCCGACAAGACCACAATCGAGACGCGTGCCGCTTGTTTGTGCGTGGCGCGTGCGCACGCGCACGGGGCTGATGGAGCATTGTGCACCTGCACAATTTTGACTCGAAAACGGGCGCTTGGAGCGCGCGCGCATCGCCACACATTGGCCTGCCATTAACCGTTTCTTTACCTTAATAAGCCCGCGACTCGCCTTGTTTTTTCGATCAGAAATGCTGATCGAGTCATTCGGAAATTCCTGCGGCAGCCGGCCACGCGGCAGTATGTCATTGCGTTGCACCATAGACATATCGCGATGCAGCATTACCTATCGAGTCAACGGGGCGCGGAATCAGTTCGTGTCCGACTCGGAAATTGGAGGCCTACTGATGTTCAAGAACATCCTTCCTTTGGCAGCGGCGGTCATGCTGTCGCTGTTCGCCGTTACCGGTCTTGCCGGTGCCGGTGAATCGAACCACACGAATCTTGGGCCGGTCGGTCCGTACGAGCCGATCCTGACGACGGTCGGCAAGTCGCGTCTTGTTGCCTATTACGAGCCGGACGACGGCCGGTGCGCGGTGAGCGTGGTCATGTCCGACGACGGTGGCGTCAAGCCCATGCGCGTCCGTGTGGTGCTACACCCTGGCGAGCTGTTCCACCTCGACAGCGTTGCGGACGAGCGTGTCGTGATCACGTGCGCGCCGAACGCCAGGGGAATGGCCGTGCTCAACAAGGGCGAGATCCTCACCCGGTCGGCGAGCAACGTTCTCTACTAAGACAGACTCTGTCAGACGGCCCTAGCTGCGAGCGGGGACGAAAGCCGGGCGGCACTTCGGTGCCGCCCGGTTCTTTTTTGACGGGGTCTTTGCATCACTTTTCCTTGTGGCTTCGGTGCAACCGGGGCAGCATGCGCGGCGATTTCCACCACTCGAGACAAGGATGATGTGATGAGACTTCTGAAGTTGGCGGCCTTGGCGCCGCTCGCGGCTTTTGCTCTTTCGCCTGTGACCGCGCACGCGGCGCCGAAATATGCTTGCGCCGTACACGAAGTGTTCGAATGCACGGCCGTTTCGGGCTGCAAGCGGGTCAAGCACAGCGAAGCCGGAATCCCGCCCATGGTGACGCTCAACGTCAAGGAGAAGGGTCTTTTCTCGGGTCTCTTTGGCGGTGTCAATCTCTTGGAGAAGGGCGACGTCTACGAGGACGAGAAGGTGCTCATCATGCGTGGGCGCAAGGGCCTCCAGACCTGGACGGCGGTCGTCGAGAAGCCGAGTGGCGCCATGTCCGGAACGATCGCCCAAGCGGGACGCGCTTACACCCAGTTCGGTAGCTGCGTCGAAGCCCAATAGGCATCGGCAGATAGGCATTGGCGCGCAATGCGAACACCGTGCGCGCACTGCATGGAACGGGGCCGGGAGGCGAAAGCCTGCCCGGCCCTTTGTGTTTGGGCTGGCTATTGTGCGTTGGGATAATGGCCGCGCCGCGTGCGCCGCGTCATCAGGTAGAAGAGGGCGAAGGCGCCGATCGCGAGCAGCACAAGTCCGCCGGCCCAGGCCAGGGGCGTGCCATAGGCGTAGATGAGCCCGAAGCCGATCGCCGGCGTGACGCTCGAAGCCACGATGTCGGCCACGTCGATGTCGAAGCGCCACCACACGAACAGGGCGACCGCGGCGAACAGCGCCAGCAGCACGACCAGTACGATTTCGACCATCACCTGTCCCCAAAACGCCGTAGCATTGAGATATCACATTTTCCGACCGCGGGCAGGGGCTACGCACACGGTGCACGGCCTCGCTCGGGCCCCGGCGGCTAAAGGCCCCGTTCGATCGCCTTGAGGACCTGATAGCGTAGACGGCCGCCGCCCCTGAGGGCGATCACGAAGCGGACGCGGCCGTGATTGGCCGTATCGGCGTAGCCGGCCAGGGTCCGGATTCCCGACATCGTGCCCGTCTTGTTCGTGCCGCCGTCGTGGCCCTGCATCAGTTCGGCATAGGTCACGAACAGATTGAGCACCTGGGCCAGGCCGCGCGCCGTGAACCGGTTGCCGCGGCTGAGGCCCGAGCCCTCCTCGAGATAGATGTCATCCTGGAGCCCATGCGCCGCCAGCATCTCGTTGGCGACCTGGAGCGACTTCTCGAGGCTCACTGGCCCGCCATAGCGCTGCGCCCCGATCTCCAGGAACACCTGATTGGCCATGTAATTGTTCGACCCGATCAGCAGCAGGTTGATGATCGCTGCAAGGCTTCGCGATTGCTGGTGAATGTAGACGGGCTCGAGGCCTTCGGGCACCGGCCCGACGGTGATGTCGCCTTCGACCTTGCCGCCGGACTTTGCGATGAATGCCGACAGCAACTCGCCCGCATAGAGCAGGCTGAGCTTAGGATCCTTGGCGAGGCTGATGCGGCCGCGGCCCTTCGGCCCTCGCGCCTTGAACTGGCTGATCGCCAGCGGCGTAATCGGTGTCTGCTCCTCGCCGGGGGCGACCGTGTTGCCGCGTCGCACCGCGGCGATTGTATTGAAATTCACCGCCAGCGCGGAGTTCAGCGCGTTGTAGGACCGGCTATTGTCTTCGATGCCCGGAATGCTGACTTTTTCGGGATAGTAGCTGGGGTCCAGCACCATCCCGGCAACTGGCTCGGTGCCGATGGCCGCGACCAGTTCGGGTGCGAGCAATGCCAGTTCCTCGGAAACCAGCATCGGGTCGCCGCCGCCGCGCACATAGAGCACGCGATTTTCGTCCAGATAGAAGTGCGTCTTGAAGCGGTAGTCGGGACCCAGCACTTCCATGGCGAGCCACGCCGTCACGACTTTTGCGACCGAGGCCGGCACGAACGGTTTGTCGACGTTCTGCGCGACGAGTTCGTTGCCCTGCTCGTCCATCACGAAGACGATGCCGTCTGGCGCCAGGGCCCTGACGCTCTCCTTGGCACCGGCCAGAGCCGCTTTGGGGAGTCCCGGCGCGGACAGAAGCAACAGGACGAGAATGAGCAGGCGGGACCGCATGGCAGCTCTCTTTTACAGGCCGATATGCGCGCATGGCTACAGTGAACTCGGCCTCTTGGCACGGCGGTTCCCACCCGCGATAGGGTTAAGCAATAATTGAACAATAGCTGTAACGGTACCAAAGCGCGTGTTCCAGTCGGAGTGCCGGCCTCAAGATCATTTAAACCATGCCCCAGCGTACGGAGAGTCACTATGGGCCAAACGCCAATGACTGGCGCGGCCAGCAAGACAGATCAGTACGGGCTTGGCTCGTATCCAGCCATTATTCGCGAACCGCTCGTCGCCATGCGGATGCTCGCCAGTGCCGGCGTTGCGGCGACGTTCGATCACGTGCGCACGATCTCCTTGTTGCGGCTGCATAACCGGTTCGTCGACCGTCGGCGCCGCGAAAAATTCGTGGCCTCCCTGGAGCAGGCGACCAACGCCGATGCGCCGCGCGTTCGCACAACGATGCCCGAGGAAGTCGCCGAGGCCGTGCATTGCGCGCCCTTGCCGTCGAAGACCGTCAAGTGGGCCATCGACGCCGCGGGGCTCGATCCGGCCGAGTATCATCTCGTGGATGTGGGGTCCGGCTGGGGCTTCGCGCTCGAGGTCGCCTCGGAACTGCCGTTCCGGAGTCTGACCGGGGTGGAATTCGACGGCGGGTTCCATGAGATGGCCGTGCGGAATTTCGAGGACTTCGCGGCGCGCGGAACGGTCGCGCCCGGCCGGGTCACGCTCAAGCATGAAAGCGCGCTGGAAACGGACTTGCCGGCGGAGCCTCTGGTCGTCCTTCTGGCCAATCCGTTCGGCGAGCAGATCATGGCCCGCTTCCTGGACCGTCTGGCCGCAAGCCTGAAGGCGCATCCGAGGCCCGTGTGCATCCTCTATGTCAATCCGACCCAGGCTCACCTGTTCGACCGGCCCGGTCTCGACGAGATCGCGCTCCAGGGCGCTTCGGCGAGGCTCCTGCGGCTGTTCAGTCCCTACCGGGTGCGCGCCTATCGTTGGCATGGGTAAGGCCGGCGGCGCGATCGCTCCGGCGTTCAAGAGAGCGCTTCCGGACGCCTCCGCCGCGGTCATTACCGGAGTAAGGCTTCTTGGCGCCGGCGCGGCTTCGTCGCGCAGCTTCTGCTTGCACGTTTGCTCGGCGCCTCCGAACTCGGCCTGTTCTACGCGGTCACCAGTCTCGTCGCGGTCGCTGGTTTGATCGTCGTCCAGGGCTATCCGGTCATCATGATCCGCTTCGCCGCCCGCTACCGGGCTGCGATCCCGAAATTTCTCGCCTTCCTGCGCGGCTCAGCGCGTCAGAGCGCGCTGGCCGTGTTGCTCGCCTGTGCTGCGCTCGTGCTCGCCGCGCTTCTGTATCCGTTCGAGCACACGGAGACGCGCTGGGCGCTCCTCGTGGGCGCGGCCATGCTGCCATTCGTGGCGCTCATCAACATGACGTCGGCGATTGCCGCCGCGGCCCGCCGGTTCGCCGTTAGCTACATCCCGGAAGTCTTCGTGCGGCCGTTGCTGTTTCTGGCCGCCATCGTGCTGCTTGCCGGGACGGGCGCCACGGACTCCGCGATGGTCTTCCTGGTCGTCTTCGCCGCGATCACCGCCGGTGTCGCACTTGTCCAGACCCGTTTGGTCTGGCCGCTCGTTCCGAAGGGACAGCCCGCGGCCGTCCCTCCGCGGTTGTCGCGCCGCTGGCGGGGCGAGGCCCATATGGCCATAGTCGTGGCGCTGTTCATGACGGCCTTCGCCGACGTGGCCATCGTCCTGTCCTCGCCGCTCATGAACCAGGCCGACATCGCGGTGTTCGGCCTGTGCTTGAAGCTCTCCTTCCTGGTGGGCTTCATCGTCCAGATCGCCCACCACGTGGCCTCGCCCGATCTCGCGGACGCCCGCAACGCGCGCGATGGGGAGGCGCTTCAGCAGGCTCTGCGCAGGGCCGTGTTCCTGCCCGCGCTCGCAACGCTCGCCGTCATGCTGGCGGCGGTGTTCTTTGGCGACGCCATCCTGTCACTGTTCGGGCCAGACTTCGCGCGCGGCGGTCCCGTCCTCGCCGTTCTCATCGGCGCGCAGGTGCTCATGGCCTTGGCGGGTCCGAGCGTGACCATGATGACGCTGTCGGGCGCGCAACGGGACAATGCGGGTCTGTGCGGCATCGCGCTGTGTGCGCTCGCCATCGCCGACTTCCTGTTGATCCCCGCACTCGGTGCATTCGGAGCGGCGCTGGCCGTCCTTGCCGCCATTGCGATCTGGCAGGTCGCCGTGCTCGTCACGCTGCGGCGGCGCGGCGAAGTCAGAACCGATTGTCTTGCCCTTCTACAGGCCGCGTTTGTCTCGCGCCTGGGCGGCGGCACCGGCAGGCGGTAGCGCCATCCGTCCCAGCGCGGCGTGATGGGGGCTCGCGAGCCAGAGCGTGCCAGTTGCGTCGCCGGCGTCATGGGATTGGGCGACGCCGGTGACGAACGAGAACCGGCGGTGCTTCATCTTGATATTGTGGACCAGCCGTCCGTCGAGATCGTAGGCCTGCACCCAGACGACGCGCCGCGGCCGTGGCCGGAGCGCCGGTGGCATCCTCAGCGCGAGGGCCCGTAAGACCGGCGGCCGGGGCAGCAGGAAATCGAGGAGGCCCATGCGCGGCGCGGGCAGGGCTACCCAGAGGAGTCCCGCCTCCGACAGGCTCATATTGTCCGGGAAGCCAGGCATCCCCGTGACGAAGTCGGACCAGTTCCCGGCGTCCAGGCCCTTGAGCTGGAACTTGCGGATCCGGTAGGCGAGCGTCTCGGCGACGAGGACAAACGACTCGTCCGGCGCGAGCGCGAGCCCGTTCGCGAAGGCGAGGCCCCGGGCCAGCACGGTGACGTCGCCGCCGGGGCCGAGGCGCACCAGGCGGCCCGAGGTCGCGTGCGCAATCGTATCCGCATCGTAGTCGTCCCAGGTCGCGGTGTCGGACGAGGTGGTGAAATAGAGCGTCCCGTCGTCGCAGAGCACGGCGTTGCTGCAAAAGCGCAAGGGCGCGCCTTCGATCTCGTCCACCACGACCGTGATCCGTCCGCTCGCGGGATCGAGGCGCAACAGACCCTTGTCGTGGTCGCAAACCAGCAGGCTCCCGTCCGGGCAGGCCTCGATGCCGAGGGGCCGCCCGCCCGTGTTGCCGAGCACCGTGGCGCCTTCGCGCCCGAGGCGCACCACGTCCCCATTGCCAAGTCCCGTGACCACGGAGCCCGAGGGTTCGATCAGCGCGTCCTCGCCGCCGGGGCCGGGGAGCGCGTGCAGCGCGAGCGGCAGTGCGACCGCGCGGTCGCGCGATCTGGGAGGCGGGCGCCAGCGGACGGGGCGGTGTACTCGCTGCGGACACATGCCTTGCGATGCCACGTCCGGCGCGCCGGGGAAAGGGCGCACCAATGGAGGGCCGTCGAGGAACCTGGCCTCAGTCCGCCAGCGGTCCGGGAACCAGCTCCCGGTAGGCGCGCCAGCTTGCAAGGCCCAGCCACGGGAACACGATCGTCAGCGCCAGAAAGCCCGTTGCCGCGCTGGCGAGCGTCAGGACCCCGAGGATCGCGGCCCAAAGGAGCATCGGCCAGAAATTCTCAGCCACCGCGCGCACGCTGGTGGCGATGGCGGCGAAGACACCCGTATGCCGGTCGAGCAGCATCGGGGCCGCCACGACCACCCCGCAATAGGTGAGGAAGGCGATCAGGCCGCCGGCCACCGTGCCCGTCACGAGCATGGTGTTGCCGTCCGACGTGTGGAGGGCGAAGTCGACGAAGTCGTCGACCGTCCGGTGCAGCTGATAGGTGGAGAGCCCGTAGACGATCTGCGCGATCCGCCCCCAGAGGAGGTAGATCAGCAGCAGGAACAGGCCGAGATAGGCGAGGTCGCCGCGCACGGCGTCGCGGACATAGAGCATCTCCCCCAGCGTCGGTGTCTGCCCGTGTTCGATCTGGCGCCCGGCCTCGTAGAGCCCCATGGCGATCATGGGCGCGACGAACACGAAGCCGCAGGTGAGCGCCAGGGCCCAGAATTCCGCGTCCGAGGCGATCAGCGCATAGGAGATTCCAAGGCTCACCAGCGCAAGAAGGAAGCCGTAGACGAGGCACGGCACGGGCGCTTTCCAAAGGTCGCGCCAGCCGCCCGCCAGCCACCGGAACGGCGCCTTCAGGTCCACAGTGGCGACGTCGGGCAATCCTCCTGAACTATCCAATTCGTTCTCCCAATATCGGTCGCGGGTGTCGCCCGCGGCATCTTTCGCAATGAATTCAAGCAAAGGGCATCACAAGAAGAAATGAAGCAGAAATGGCGGGGACTTGTCACCCAAGCGTCACCCGTAGCGGCCAGAGACGAAATCGGAGCAGCGAATGGTTTTCGGCCGGACGAAGATGTCCTTCGTGTCGCCAACCTCCACAAGAGTGCCGAGGTGAAAGAACGCGGCGCGCTGCGAGATTCGCGCAGCCTGCTGCATGTTGTGGGTGACGATGACGATTGTGTAGTCCTTGCAGAGCTCATCCACCAGATTTTCGATCAGGGCCGTCGCGCCGGGATCGAGCGCCGAACACGGCTCGTCCATGAGGAGCACTTCGGGCTCGGTGGCGATGGCGCGGGCGATGCACAGGCGCTGTTGCTGGCCCCCGGACAGATCCGTGCCGGGCGAGCGCAAACGGTCCTTCACCTCGTCCCACATGCCGACGGCGTGGAGGCACTTCTCCATGAGTTCGTCGCCTTCCCGCCGGTTGGTCACGAGGCCCTTGATTTTGGCCCCATAGATGACGTTCGTGCGGATCGACCAGGGAAACGGATTGGGCTTCTGCGCGATCCAGCCGAAACGGCGGCGCAAGAGCGGCGGGTCGATCTCGGGGCGGTAAATGTCCTCGCCGTCCAGAAGGATCCGACCCTCCATGCGTACATTCGGGATGATGTCGTTGCTCCGGTTGAGGCAGCGCAGCAGCGTGGTCTTGCCGCAACCGGACGGGCCGATCAGCGCCGTGACCTCGTTGCGGTAGATGTCGAGCGAAACGTCTTTCAAGGCATGCTTGTCGCCGTACCAGAAATCCACGTGCTCGACGCGCATCTTGGCGGGATGCGCGTCATTGTGATTGGGCGTCGGACCCAGATGGGCCAGCAACTGCGTGGTGGCGGGTTCGAGCATGTCGATCTCATCCTCAAGACAAAGGACGTATGCGGCATTGCGGCACATCAAGGGCCGGACGCCGTCCGGGGAAATTTTCCGCACTTCCCTGCCTGCGGGCGGCCCTAAAAGGTTTCGGGCTGGCCGCCCGGGCCCGCCGTGAAGTCGGTCCGCTTGGACGTGTTCCTATTGGGCTTGGTCTTGGCCAGGACTTTCTGCATCTGTTTGGGCAGGTAAGGCTCGGCGCGATTGAGCTGCGCATCGAGTCCGCCGTTCCGCCGGCGCAAGAGCCGGGCGTGGGCCGC
This sequence comes from Methyloceanibacter methanicus, assembly GCF_001723285.1. Lineage (GTDB taxonomy): Bacteria > Pseudomonadota > Alphaproteobacteria > Rhizobiales > Methyloligellaceae > Methyloceanibacter > Methyloceanibacter methanicus. Next base: position 244,453 of record NZ_LPWG01000014.1, read on the forward strand.
GACGGTCGGGCTGCTGGCGATCAGCAGCGTCAGTCCGACAACCATCAGGATCAGACCCGTGGGGATGGCAGCCACACCGTGGCGACGCCCGCGGCCATGCAGACCCCGCCGGTGATCTTCGTGATGAGTTTGCTCAGGCCCGAGCCAGTCCTGCCGCGCATCCATCCTGCGTAGTGTTTACGCGTGACAGTACTATGGCGCGGCGACGGCGCAGTGAGGCCGATCCCCGGCATCGCACTGGCGGTCAGTTTGGCTCCTCGTCCTCTCCGTTTCGCTCTAGTTTGTCCAGGAGTGCCGCCATGACCCGGCGCGTGGTTTCGATGTCCTTCACGCGAAGCCCGTCCGAAAGCGCGTTGATCCAGGGCGCCTGCAGCCGCATGGCCGCCTCGAATGTCCGCCGGCCCTTCTCGGTCAGAACGACCAGTTGCGCCCGCTTGTGATGCGGGTTCGGTTCGAAAGCGACCAAGCCCTCTTTCTCCAGATCGTTGACGATCCGCTGCACGTTCTGGCGGTTGGCGCCCATGTCCCGGGCAAGCCACGCGACCGGCTGCGGCCGCGCCGCGGCGACGACGGTCCCGAGCACCTGCCAGCGTGCACTTGTCAGGCCAAGATCGGCGATCAGCCGGTCACCAGCCGCGAGCACCCGGTTGTTGAGGGTGAAGAGGTCCAGGACGAGGTCCGTCAAGGCGGCTCCGGCGGGCGTTCGCGCGAAATCCTTCATTGTGTCACCATGAGTTCGTATTGACATCATCATGTCAAAACACTATGTGATGTATTGTGTCATGTTGACATCATATAACCAAATTGAACGGAGCCCGCCATGTCTTTCCTGCGCCCCCTCGACCCGGCCTTTCCCATCGACCGGCAGCTCGCGATCGAGGCCTCTCCCGTTGTGCTGGTGAACGTCTTCACGCTCGAAAAGGCGGACGAAGAGGCGTTTCTGACGGCGTGGCAGGAGGATGCGAACTTCATGAAGCGGCAGCCGGGCTTTATATCCACCCAGCTCCACCGCGCGATCGGCGACAGCCCCGCCTACCTGAACTATGCGGTCTGGGAGTCCACGGCCGCGTTCCGGGCCGCGTTCGAGAATCCGGACTTCGTCGCGACCCATGCGGCCTATCCAAAATCCGCCGTCGCCGCCCCGCACCTGTTCCAGAAGGTCGGGGTGGCCGGGATCTGCGTCGCCTAGCGGCCGCGAACGCGCACGAACGGAGAGTGACGATGCTCAAGATCCTTCATCCCGTGGCGGGCGCGGTCGCGCTCCTGACGATTGCGACCTTCTGGCTCTCGACGGCCTTCAGCGAGCTCTTCGGGTCCGAAGCGGCCGTGACCGCCGTCAAGACGGCCATCCCGTGGGGCTTCCTCCTGCTGATTCCGGCCCTTGCCGCTGCGGGAGGATCGGGCTTTGCCTTGGCGCATGGGCGCCGGGCCGGGTTGATCGGCCGGAAGATCAAACGCATGCCGCTCATTGCGGCGAACGGCATCCTGGTCTTGATCCCGGCGGCCCTCTTTCTCGCCTCCAAGGCACGCGCCGGACAGTTCGATGCCGCCTTCTATCTGGTGCAAACGGTCGAACTCGTTGCCGGCGCGATGAACATCACGCTGCTCGGCCTCAATATGCGCGACGGTCTCAGGATTGCGGGGCGGTTGCGCCCCCGGCCCGCGTGACGCAGGCCCCCCGCATGCCGTCCCTTTGGCGGCGCCGCGCACCGGCGGGCTGTTTTGGTTCCCCTTTCGTTCCAAACAGTGGATAGTGGTGAAGACTGCGAATCGCGCCGCGCCTTGGCGCGCCTGAAGCCCCACTGTCACGGAAATGAAGTTCTCCGATTCGTTCTTGGATGAGGTCCGTGCCCGGCTCCCCGTGAGCCAGGTCGTGTCGCGCCGCGTGCAGCTCAAGCGGGCGGGGCGCGAATGGAAGGGCTTGTCTCCCTTCAACAAGGAGAAGACCCCGTCCTTCACCGTGAACGATCAGAAGGGCTTTTATCATTGCTTCTCCTCAGGGCGGCATGGCGACATCTTCCGCTTCGTCATGGAAACCGAGGGCTTGAGCTTCCCCGAAGCCGTCGAGCGGCTGGCGGGCGAGGCGGGCGTGCCCATGCCGGCGCCCGATCCTCAATACGAGCGGACGGTGAAGGAACGGCTCGGGCTCATGGACGCGCTCGAGGCCGCCGCCAAACTGTTCGAGGAGGCCTTGCGCTCGGGCGCGGGGCGCGAAGCGCTTGGCTATGCGGAAGGGCGGGGGCTGAGCCGCGAGACCATCGCGGAATTCCGCATCGGCTATGCCCCGGGCGGCCGCGACGCGCTCAAGACCGCGCTCCTGAAGAAGGGCTTCACCGAGCCGCAGCTTCTGGACGCAGGCCTCATCATCAAGCCGGACGACGGGCGGCCGACTTATGACCGCTTCCGCAACCGGCTGACGATCCCCATCCTCGATGCGAAGTCGCGGGTCATCGCCTTCGGCGCCCGCGCGCTCTCCCCCGACGCGCAGCCGAAATATCTGAACTCGCCCGAGACGCGACTCTTCGACAAGGGCTCGATGGTGTTCAACTTCGCCCGCGCGCGGGCCTCCGCCTTCGACAAGGGCGAACTGATCGTCACGGAAGGCTATATGGACGTGATCGCGCTCCATCAGGCGGGGTTCAAGAACGCAGTCGCCACGCTCGGGACCGCCTTCACCGCGCGCCAGATGGAGCAGCTCTGGCAACTCGCGCCCGAGCCCGTGATTTGCTTCGACGGCGACCGGGCAGGCGAGGCCGCGGCGGCACGCGCCGTGGACCGCATGCTGCCCGTGCTGCGCGAGGGCCATTCCTTCCGCTTCTCCTTTCTGCCTCAGGGCCAGGACCCGGACGATCTCGTCCGCAGCGCTGGCCCGTCGGCCTTTTCGGCCTATCTCAAGAACGCCATGCCGTTGATCGACATGGTCTGGCGGCGCGAGATGCGGGCCGGGGCCATCGACACGCCCGAGCGCCGCGCGGCGTTCGAGGCCCGGCTCGAGGCGCTGTTGACCGAGATCGAGAACACCCGCGTGCGCGAGCACTACCGCCGCGACATCAAGAACCGGCTGTTCGAGCTCTGGCGTCCCCAGCCGCGCGAGCGCAAAGGGGACTGGTCCGGGACCAAGGGCAACCGGTCCGGCAAACGGAACGGAACGACGCCGCCCCGCCGCGAAGCGCTGCCGCCGCCGACCGCCTATGGGTTCGGCACCATCGTGACGCTCGCGCTCGTGAACCATCCCTGGCTGCTCGACCGCTTCGCCGAGGAGATCGCCAGCGTCGAGGTGCCCGACAGGAAGCTGGCTGCGCTGCTCGCCGCGGGCTCGCGGGCGATTTTCGATGAACCGTCGATCACCCGCGAGACGTTAATCACGACTTTGCGCGACGGTCCGCACGGGCCGCTGCTCGACAGGCTGTTCTGGGAAAGTGCCTATTCGCGGATGGCCTTCCTGAAGCCCGAGGCCCCGCGCGAGGAGGTGGAGGATCAGTTCACCGAGATCCTGTATCGCTGGCGGGCGCTGCCCACGCTCACGCGCGAGATCGCCGAGAACGCGGAAAGCCTTGCGGACATGTCCGAGGCCGAGTTCGAGCGCTTCGCCGTGCTGCAGCAGGAGGTGGCGAGCGTGGGGCTCAAGCAGGACACGGACGATGCGGCCATGCGCGATGCCAAGCAGCGCTTCGAGGACACGCTCGCGCGCCTGAAAAAATCGCCGCTGTCCAAGGGCCGCCGCCGCGAGAGCCGGGGGTGAGGCGCTTTCCGGAGCGGCCTTCCGCCAGACACCTCAGAACCACGAAAAAACCAGCCGGGTGCGCTGTTTGCGCCCTTGACAGGGGGCGCCCCGCTCGCCAAGTCATCCTGATAACTCAGATGTCGGTTGCTTGCGAACGTGCGTTTTTTCCGCCGTGCCTGCGTCTTTGAGAAATTCCCGGATTCCCGGGCAAAAATCGGGAAAATCCCCGGGGTTGAAAGTTTCCGGGCGGAAAGCGCCGCTCGGCTGTGGCCCATGCTTAATTGACGATTAAGGATGTGCCCGTTAATCGCTTCTGGTCCGTCTGGAGGGTTAGGCGGAACCAGAGACAACCGAAGAGGCTTTAGCCCTAAGACAGGCCTTTTAGACAGGCACGGCTGAAGCAGACGAGAGCCGAGGCGCATCGCGCGCTTCCCGTCGACATATTGGCGCCCTTATTTTCGCGCGCGCCCCGGAGTGACATGCATGGCCACCAAGACCGCCCAAGCCGAAGAACAAGAGACCGAGACCCAGTCCCAGGACGGACCGGTCCTCGACATGTCCGATGCCGCCGTCAAGAAACTGATCAAGACGGCGAAGCAGCGCGGCTTCGTCACCTATGACGAGTTGAACGAAGTGCTGCCCTCCGAGGAGGTCTCGTCCGAGCAGATCGAGGACACCATGTCCATGCTCTCCGATATGGGCATCAATGTGATCGATTCAGAAGAGGCCGAGGAAGGCGAGAACGCGGACGGCGAGGGCGGCAAGGCCGTCGTGGCGCAGTCCGCCGTGGCCAAGCCCGAGACCGCGGCCCGCGAGCCCGCAGAGCGCACGGACGATCCGGTCCGCATGTATCTGCGCGAGATGGGTTCGGTGGAACTCCTGTCCCGCGAAGGCGAAATCGCCATCGCCAAGCGCATCGAGGCCGGCCGCGAGGCCATGATCGCGGGGCTGTGCGAAAGCCCGCTCACCTTCCAGGCCATCATCATTTGGCGCGACGAGCTGAACGAGGGCAAGATTCTGCTCCGCGACATCATCGATCTCGAAGCCACCTATCAGGGCCCCGACGCCAAGCAGGTGCCCTCGCAGCCCCTGCCCGGCGAAGAGCCGGAAGCCGAAGAGGGCAAGCCCAACGGCAAGGCGGAGGCCAAGGCCGACGGCAAGGACGAGGAGGAAGACGAGGAGTCCGGCGAGGGCGAGGCCGAGGAGGACGACGACGACGATATGGAGAACTCGCTTTCGCTCGCCGCCATGGAGGCCGAGCTGAAGCCGCAGGTTCTCGAGACCTTCGACCTCGTCGCCAACAACTACAAGAAGCTCCGCAAGCTCCAGGACCAGCAGGTCGAGAAGGCGCTGAAGAACGACAGCCTCTCCACCAGCCAGGAGCGCCGCTACAAGCAGCTCAAGGACGAGATCGTCGCCGAGGTGAAATCCCTCCAGCTCAATGCCAACCGCATCGAGACCCTGGTGGAGACGCTTTACCTCATCAACAAGAAGCTCATGGGCTATGAGGGCCGGCTGCTCCGCCTCGCCGAAGGCTATGGCGTGAAGCGCGAGGACTTCCTCGGCGAATATCAGGGCAACGAGCTCGACCCCAACTGGCTGCGCCGCGTGGGCCGCCTGAAGAAGAAGGGCTGGGCCGATTTCATCCACGACGAGCGCGGGCTCGTGAAGGAGCTCCGCTCCGAGATTCACCAGCTCGCCACGGAGACCGGCCTGCAGATCGCCGAGTTCCGCCGCATCGTTTCCATCGTGCAGAAGGGCGAGCGCGAAGCGCGCCAGGCCAAGAAGGAGATGGTGGAGGCCAATTTGCGCCTCGTGATCTCCATCGCCAAGAAATACACCAACCGCGGCCTGCAGTTCCTGGACCTCATCCAGGAAGGCAATATCGGACTCATGAAAGCGGTCGATAAGTTCGAATACCGCCGCGGCTACAAGTTCTCGACCTATGCCACCTGGTGGATCCGTCAGGCGATCACCCGCTCGATCGCCGACCAGGCACGCACCATCCGCATCCCCGTGCATATGATCGAGACCATCAACAAGATCGTGCGCACCTCGCGCCAGATGCTGCATGAGATCGGCCGCGAGCCGACGCCGGAGGAGCTGGCCGAGAAGCTCGCCATGCCGCTCGAGAAGGTGCGCAAAGTGCTGAAGATCGCCAAGGAGCCGATCAGCCTCGAGACGCCCATCGGCGACGAGGAAGACTCCTATCTCGGCGACTTCATCGAGGACAAGAACGCCGTGCTCCCCATCGACGCGGCGATCCAGTCGAACCTGCGCGAGACCACCACGCGCGTGCTGGCGTCCCTCACGCCGCGCGAAGAGCGCGTGCTGCGCATGCGTTTCGGCATCGGCATGAACACCGACCACACGCTCGAAGAGGTTGGCCAGCAGTTCAGCGTGACCCGCGAACGCATCCGCCAGATCGAAGCCAAGGCCCTGCGCAAGCTGAAGCACCCGAGCCGCTCGCGGAAGCTGCGCAGCTTCTTGGATAACTAGGCGCGGGTCGCTCCCCAGTTCGTTCCCTAGTTTGTCATCGCCCGGCTTGACCGGGCGATCCAGTAACGCGTGTTATCTATGTCCGCGATGGGCGGTGGTTACTGGATGCCCGCCTTCGCGGGCATGACAGTCCCGTCCACGTCACACTCAAAGCCGTCGACACGGGCATCGCGCGCTTGGCAGCGGAGAGCGCCGCCAACTCGGGGAGTTGAGGGGAAGAATGGTAGGGCACCCGCAAGGGTTGCGCAAATCATCGAATCAGGGGTAAGCCTAACCAAGGGAAAGACTGCCTCGAGGCCCTCTTATTGGAGATCACCTTTCTTACCGCGGAAATTCGAGACCTTTGCGAGAAGCGGGAAGCGGCCTCTGACAAGCTGGGCTACGAGGCTGCGCGCGAACTTGAAGAACGCTTAGCGGATATCGTTGCGGTTGATACCGTCGACGAATTGGCGGACTTGTTGGGTGCTTCAGTTGTCGACGCCGGGCCGAAGGAGAAGGAATTAGTGCTTCAATCGAATCATCGAATTCGCATCGGCTCCGCACACCCCAAAGACATTGCTTCCAAAGACGCGACAGATTGGTCAAAGACAAACCGGGTGAAGATTTTGGAGGTGCGAAAGATCGATGGATGACGCCACTTTTCAACCGAACTGGTTCTCAAAGCCCGGCGACACATTGCTGACCTTGATGGAACAGCGGGAACTTACTGCTGAGGAACTCGCACAACAGCTTGGCTGTACGAATGCAGTAGTCCAGGGCGTTATCTCAGGTGCAGTGAGCATTGATCACAATCTCGCAAAGCGACTCTCGAAGCACGTCGGTGGTACGCCCAAATTTTGGGAAACGCGCGAGCGCAAGTATCAAGAGGCCCTTTCACGAGTTGCTGATACCGTTCCGCGAGAGACGAAAACGGAATGGGTCAGGCGATTTCCTCATAGCGAAATAGCCAAGAACGGATGGATCAAGCACTCGCGGAACAGGGATGAACTCGCTCGAGCTTACCTCGCCTATTTTGGAGTTACAGACCCGAATGAATGGGAAGACCGCTACGCGAAGTTTCTAAAGCAAACGCATTTTCGGACGTCGCCCACGTTTCAGTCTAAGGCTGGGCCGCTCTCAGCATGGTTGCGGCAAGGCGAGATAGAAGCCGAACAAGTTCGCTGCAAACCCTGGAACGAAGCTACTCTACGGGCGTCAGTGCCGCAGATTCGAACCTTATGCAAAACGAAGAATCTCAGTTACTTTTTGCCTCGCCTACAGCGGCTTTGCTCTGAGGCTGGTGTCGCGGTGGTGTTTGTTCGTGCGCCGTCTGGCTGCGTCGCTAGTGGAGCTACGCAATTTATTTCCCCCACCAAGGCGATGATCATTTTGAGTTTCCGACATTTGTCCGATGATCATTTTTGGTTCACGGTTTTTCATGAAATCGCTCATCTGCTTCTGCATAGCTCCGAACTAACTTTTATTGATGGTGAGGAGGGTTTCACGAACAAAAAGGAGAAGGAAGCGAATGAGTTTTCAGAGCAGGTGCTGGTGCCGTTTGATCGACGTGACGAACTGCTTGATCTGAAGCCGCAGCGTGAGAGCATAGTTAAGTTTGCGTATTCTATAGGTGTTTCGCCAGGGATAGTCGTGGGCCAGATGCAGCATCATGGCCTTATCAAGCGGAAGCAGATGAACTATCTAAAGCGGCGTTATAATTGGGCCGATATAGAATCGGCTGTATCTAGCCGCGGAAATGCTTGAACCTTTGTGGGCTCTTCTGCCAGTTGCAGAGCGCGTCCTCCATCACCTGCATGCCGACTGAGAGCACGGAATCAAGCCGCTGCAAGATGGCCTCTAGATCGTCGCTGGGCGTCGTTGACGAACGATTCCTGTCCACCAGCAATCTTGCGCCTTTCAGGGGTCCAGTAGCGCCTCGCAAATACGCCGACCCTGGCTCAAGTGGTGCGAGGTCTAAGCGCCCCAGCAGGCATAAGAAATCGAACTTGGCCAATCGGCCGAACCGTTTGATTTGAAGCGTCCTGTAGGCGACGTCAAAAATTGTCTTTGGGTCATTTCCAACGGCACGTGCTAGTGCGCTGAAGTAGCCTGAAGGTGATGGCGACACCAGATCGACGAAGCTCTGAATTACGTTTGCCGTACTACTCTTAGAGGCTGGATTGAGGGTCTCGTATTTCCGGTGATTTCCGAACGCGCCACCGATTCGGCTGTGGTTCTTTTCTAGCCACTTCCGGAAAGCATCAGGATCAACACTAGCCCGTTGCCAAGTCCAAGTGCCAGTTCCGAGTCCAGAATACACATCGCGAAGTCTTTTCCACCCGTGCTCACGATGTTGTCCAAGGTGGATTGATAGGAAGACGAGCCAGATCGCCTCGTCGACATCGTCCCCGCGCGCGTGAAAGATAGCTGCTCGCTCTGGATCAAAGAGCGGATCGCTGGGATCGGCTCGATCCGGATGAATATCCCTACCTTTAAGGATGGCCGTGTACTCAAGTCGTCGTAGGCTTGCGATCATCTGCATCGCTAGCGTCTTTCGAGCGCGCACGTCTTCTATGCCCTTTAGCCGAGTCTCCTTCTGCGAAAAAAGGGCCAGTCCATCTTCGATCATTGCCTGGCGTGCCGCTCGTTTTGGCCACATGTCATTCGCCATCGCGACGTCTGTCTATGAGTGCGGTAATGTATGGACGGTAGCCTTTGAAAGACATGTTTTCTCGGAGCGCTCGCATCGTGTCTACGTTGGATTGGAAGAACACTTGGAGCAGTCTGACAATGTCGGCCCAATAAGCGTCAACGCCGAGGTTGCCAGCGTCAAACTTTTCTTGCTGTCGCGCGCGCTGCTCTCCGTCTAACACGACCATTATCGAAGGCCATGGATCGCCAATTGGCATCTCAGGCATCCTCTTGCGGGCCTGAAACCCCTCGCTAATCAGCTCCTTGGCGTGTGTGCGGTGCTCATCGTACAAATGCATGCTCCCTACGAAATGACGATAGGTCCCCATTTCACAATTCAGGCTCCTAGCGCAAATCTCTTGGAGCATAGTGAAGCAGAACACGTCATGCGGTAGGCCGAGATAGGCGTCGTTGGAGCGCATGCTCACAATTAGATGGAGGCCATCGTCTCTAAGAAGGAATTGGAGCGTGGCTGTACAGGGTATTTCCTGGTGAAGCTCGGCAATATCCTCGGCATTGAAGATCTGAATCATCGCCCTGCGACTCGGGCGCTGTCGTAGCAAGTCCAATACGTTGTTGATCTGATTGTTTCCGCGTTGAGCGAACAGGCGTGGGCCATATCCCCCATATACCGTGAGTCCGTCTTCGCTCTCGTCTTGATAGCGATCGATATAGGGTTTGATAAACTGAAGCTCGTTTTTGCCGGTTAGGTACCAGAGTAACTCGCCAAGTGAGCTAAACAGTCTTCCTCGCGTCTCCGAGCGACTCAACCGAGCCCGTGGTTGCTCAATCTCGATTAGTACACCCACAAGCTCGACGTTGTCGCCACGAGATGAGACGACTTTGGACGTGACGTCCAACAATTTTGGATAGAGCGCCAAGAGAGCATCATCCAGTGTTTCTGCGTGAATAAGCATAGGGGCTCAGAGTGATTCTACCATAGGTTGGTGAGTACTACCTCTTCATGCTGAGTATTCCTAGTCTGGAGGCTGTCGCCGCTAGAACTTATCCCCCCTCCCCAAAACCTGCCGTACACTCCGTCCCATCCCTCGTTCGTGAGGACGCGAGCTGCAGACCGTCTGCTCTCGGGGCGGGGGACGCAGCGCCCGAGGTGGCGCGGAACGGAAGGGTGTTGATGTCTCCGTGGAGGCCTGCCCCGGACACCCGCGCCGCGGCTAACGGACCAGCCTCGGGGGTCCCCGCTCCGCCCGCCTGCGCTGTAACGCGTGGGCCATCGGGTGAGGCGCATGCGGTTTGCGTGCGCCTGTGCCACCGGCGGTAAGCAGAGCGGATGGGGGCTCTAAAACATCGCTGCGGCGTCGAGGGGCCGCTTTGCGACGTGCGATGCATGTCGCGAAGCGACTTCGATACGCCATGCGGGGCGCCGGAAGGCTGCCCACAAAAAACAAACGGACGGCGGCCGACCAGCGCCCCGCAAGTCCCGCTTCGCGGGCTTGAGTTTTGAGACGTAGAGAGACTTGTTCGGAGGCCGGGTGCATTCACGCGCCGGGACGCTTTTGCATGTCTACTCCGCTGTCATACCCCGCACCCGCGCTCAAGCAGCCGCTAGGCGATAGCGCACAAAAGAGACTCCTCATCCCGCCAATCTGGACAAGCCGGGCGCCCCAGCGCATCCTTTGCTCTCGAAGGAAGCGAAGGCGATGTTCGAAGATCCGCTGTTCTGGCTGCTGGTCGCCCCGGGCGTGCTGCTGGGGCTCTATGCACAAGGCCGTATCAAGGCGAATGTCGCCAAATACGGGCAAGCGCCGACACCGCGCGCGTCACGGGCGCGGATGTCGCCCGGCGCCTGCTCGACGCGCAAGGCCTGCAGGACGTGAAGGTCGAGAGCACCGACGGCGTGCTCTCCGATCATTACGATCCGCGCGCCAAGGTGCTGCGCCTCAGCCAGCAGGTGTATTACACGCCGTCCGTCGCCGCCGCCGGCATCGCCGCCCACGAGACGGGCCACGCGCTTCAGGATGCGGAGGATTATTTCCCCATGGAGGCGCGCACCTACATCGTGCCCGTGGTGCAGCTCGCCTCGCAGATCGCGCCTTGGGCCTTCGTCGCGGGGCTGATGCTGAATTCGAGCGCGCTGACCTGGGCCGGCGTGATGCTGTTCGGCTCCTCCTTCCTCTTCGCGCTGCTGACCCTGCCGGTCGAGTTCGATGCCAGCGCCCGGGCGAAGGCGCTTCTCGTCAGCCACGGCATCATCGGCCCCGACCAGATCGGCGGCGTCGACAAGGTGCTGGACGCGGCGGCCTGGACCTATGTGGCCGCGGCTGTCTCGGCGGTCGGCGTCTGGCTGTTCTACGTGTTCATGATGCTGGCCCGCGGCCGGGGGGCGCCCGCGGTGCGTTAGGGCAGATAAACCCGCGCTCAAGTAGCGCGAAGCGCGGTAGCGCAAACAATCAAGCCCTCAAGCAGCCGCTAGGCGGTAGGGCAAACGATCAAGCCCTCAAGCAGCCGCTAGGCAGTAGGGCGAACAAGGAAGGCCGGTAGCGCAAACAATCACGCGCTCAAGTAGGCCGCTAGGCCGGTAGCGCAAACAAGGAAGGCCGGTAGCGCAAAATCAGAGATCGCTTTCGGAGACCATCAGCGCGGCGTCGTTTGGGTCGCGGTGGATGTCGAGGTCGAGGCTGTGGGCAAGCTGGAGCATGGGCCCGTTCTCAGAATGGATCGTGCCCCAGATATGGGTGTAGCCCATCTCGCGTGCCGCGGCGAAGACGAGCTCCAGCGCCTGGTGGGCAAGGCCGAGCCCTTCCGCCTCCGGGCGGAGCGTCACGGAGTATTCGGCGGTTCTGCCGTCCCGGCTGCCGGTGATGCGCGCGCCGCCCAGGATCTCGCCTTCGAGCGGCCCGTCGCCTTCCAGCACGATGCACAGGTCGCGCTCGGGGTCGGGCATGCAGAAGTCGCGCGCCATGTCTTCGGAGAGGTGCGGCAGGTGATGGAGCACGCGGAACCACCGGCCCCGGTCCGTCATGGCGTCGTAGCAGCGCATGAGCGCGCCGGCGTCCGTCTCGTTGATGGGCCGGGCGAGATGGGGATGGCCGTCCTTACCGGCGATGGTCACCTTGCGGCGGATGAGCCGGTCCCGCAACGGGGAGAACGGCCGCGCAGGGTCGATCCCGGCGTGCGGGGCGATTTGAGCCGCGTGGCGCGCCTGAATGGCTTGGCTGGTCTGGTGGGCTTGGCCCATGGATTTACGCTCTGGTCTGTTGGTTCTCGTGAAAGCCTCTTAACAGAGGCCCTCTGGCCGACCTTGGCGCCGTTCCCTTGCGTTGTGCCGCCGATTCGCTCGGCTGTTGCTATGAGAGATAGGCATAGCTTGAGCAAAAGCCATGGCCGGATGGTGAAGTTTTTGCGGCGCGGGAAGCGGCGTATTGCCTCATGCCTTCAGGGTCTTACGCCCTCAAGCAGCCGCTAGGCGGTAGGGCGAAAGATCCTGCCCTCAAGCAGCGCGAAGCGCGGTAGGGCGAACGATCATGCCCTCAAGCAGCCGCTAGGCGGTAGGGCGAACGAAAATGTGACGCGCCGCCCCGATGCAGACACTTGGATGCATGATAAGGTCCGCCTCATGAGCGATGTCTTGATTCAGGATACCGCAGATGGCGCGCAGCCTGTGGCGGGGGCGCTGGACACCGATGCGTGCGTGTCCGGTCAGATCGCCGATGCGATCATCGCGTCGGGTCTGACGGACCGGCCCGTGGGCGATCTCATCGAGCAGGTGATGGGCCGGCTTGTGGCGGCGGGCGTGCCCTTGGCGCGGATGATGGTGGGCTTTCGCATTCTCCATCCGCTCTTCGACGGCATGACCATCGCCTGGACGGACGAGCACGGCGTGGAGGTCGAATATTTCCAGGCGCTGAACGAGGACAATCCGGATTTCACGCTGAGCCCGTTCTACTGGATGATGAAGGAGCAGGTGGAGCAACTGCCGCTGCGGCTCGACCGGGACGCGATGGTCGATAAGTTTCCGCTGCTGCAGCGCCTGCGCGGAGAGGGCTTCACCGGCTATTTCGCCCGCGTGGTGTCCTTCGGGAACAAGCCCATTGAAGTCGGCACCAATGACGGGCTCGCGCTGTCCTGGTCGACCAAGTCGCCGTCCGGGTTCTCCGCGCGGGACATCTCGATCATGCAGCAGATCCTGGCGCCGCTGTCCTTGGCGCTGCGGGTTATGATCAAGGATCAGATCGCCCGGAACACGCTCAACGCGTTTCACGGGCCGCTCGTGGGCGAACGCATCCTGTCCGGCACGATCAAGCGTGGCGATGGTGAACGGCTCGCCGCCGCGCTGTGGTACAGCGATCTGCGGAACTCGACGGGGCTGGCCGATCAGCTCTCCGTGGAGGGCTTCCTCGAACTGCTGAACGTCTATTTCGACTGCGCGGCCGGCGCCGTGATCGAGGAGGGCGGCCAAGTCCTCGATATCGTGGGCGATGCGATCCTGGCTTTCTTTCCGGCGGATACGGCCGGCGAAGAGGCGGCCGCCACGGCCGCGTTGCGCGCGGCGCTCAAGGCGCAAGAGCGGTTGGCCGCGGCCAAGGCGAGGTCCTGCAAATGCGCCGCGGAGATCAATTTCGGCGTCGGCGTTCATTTCGGCGATGTGGTGTTCGGCAATGCGGGCACGCCCGAGCGTCTGAAATTCGGCGTCATCGGCCGAGCCGTGAACGAGGTCGCCCGGACCCAGGACATGTCGAAACTCCTGGGCCAGCCCATCGTGGCGACGGACCAGGTGGTGCGCCGCACGCGCCCCGAGGCAGGCCTGCGGCTCAACGACATGGGCCTGCACGATTTGCGGGGCATTCCGGCAGCGAAGCGGCTTTGGGCGCTGCGGCATAATGCCGGAATCGCGCCCGCCAATGGCGCGTAGCGCGGAGATTTTGAGCCCCATACGCCAGACTGCGGGTAGAAAATCGCAGATTCGCGCGGATGTTGCGTTGCAACACTTCGGCACTTGCTCTATATCCACAGGCAAGAGAGAGGCCCCGAGTTGGGCCTGCTTGGGATTCGTATAGGAATCTTGGGGCGAACACGTGTTCCTGACCATGTTGAAGGCCAAGCTGCACCGCGCCACGGTGACCGGTGCCGATATGCATTACGAAGGCTCGATCGGGATCGATCGGGACCTGCTAGATGCGTCCGGCATCCTGCCCCATGAGCAGGTGGACGTGCTGAACATCAACACCGGCGCGCGCTTCACCACCTACGCCATCGAGGCCCCGCGCGGCTCGTCCGAAATCGCCGTCAATGGCGCCGCGGCCCGCCTTGTGCAGAAAGGCGACAAGGTCATCATCGTCGCGTACTGCCAGATCCCGGCCGAAGAGGCGCGCAACTACCACCCGAGCGTGGTGTTGCTGGGCGAGGGCAACGAGATCGTCTCGAAGTCTTGAGGCCGCGTCGGCGCTAAGCGCCTACAATCCAAATGGATACGTCTCGTCAGGCCCATGCGGATGGGCTTGTGGCCGCGCGGCGACGGCCTCGGTCTCCGTGAACCAAATCCACGCGTCGAACTGCTTGGAGAGTTCGGCCTGGAAATAATGCGAGAGCAACTCCGTCTCCGGCCGTAGATGACCCCGATGGCGCGCTCCAACATCGGTTCGGCCAGCGCCTCGCGAACGCTCGCCTTCTGGCCCGGACCCGTTTCGAGAAAGAACGCATCGATCCCTGCATCACGTGCGCGACCCTCGTAGGAGTCCGCGCGGGCCGTCCGCACACGTTTGATCTCCATGGGCTCGTCCCAATTGGACGCTGCCGCAACCGTGCCCCGATCCGTGCCGAAACCGATCAGCGCGCAGTCCTCGCCGAAGCGCGCGCGGGCCAACTGGCCGATGTTCAATTCGCCGCGAACCTGACCCATTTCGGTGAACTCCGCATCGCCGATATGGGAATTGTGCGCCCAGACCACGGCCTTCGAGTCGGGGCCGCGATGCTCGAGCACGCGCCCCAGCGTTTCGAACATGTGCTGGTCGCGCAAATTCCATGAGCGCGCGCTGCCGTAATACATCATGCGATAATATTGCTCGGCGGCCACCACGATACGGGCGTTTTGCTCGGCGTTGAAGAAGGCGCTGCCGTCGCGGGAGAGGTAGCCGAGACGCTTCTTCAAGAGGTCAATCAGCGCGTCGGCCACGGGCTTCTCGCATTGGGCATAGCCCTGCGAAAGAGCCATCCGGCCATAGCGCGCCGGGTCCGACCGGAACGGCGCAAGGCAGCCATAGCGCTCGCGGGCGATGCGCGCCGTTTGAGGATCGATGTCGTCCAGATAGTTGAGCACCGCGCTGATCGATGTCGCGAGGCTATACACATCGAGCCCATAGAAGCCGCGCGCCGGTCGGGGTCGGCGATGGTCTCGTTGACGGCTTTCAGCCGCCGGAGGAAATCGTTGACCTGCCCGTTCCGCCACATCCACGCAGGGAAGCGCGTAAACGCGCCGGACGGAACTTCGGGCCGGGGAAGACCCCTGACGAAGGCGTCGTAGACCGATGCATCCGGCCAGTCCGCCTCGACGGCAACGATGTTGAAGCCGTGCCGCGCAACGAGCATCTCCGTGATCCGCGCGCGCGCGTCGTAGAACTCGGCGGTGCCGTGGGTCGCCTCGCCAAGGAGCACGACCCTGTGATGGGCGAAGCGCTCCGCGAGCGCGGTGAGCTCCGTGAGGTCGCCAAACGGCTCGGCGGCGCTGGCCATCACGTGGCTCAGGCTCGTACGCAGATCGTCGGCGCGTGCTGAAGGGATTTGCAGCCCATTGGCAAAGCCCGACGCCTCGGCGTCGATATTGGTTTCCGCCTTCGGCTGCTCGGGGGCGCTCCAGCCTTCTTCTCCGATGAGCGGCACGAAGGCCACGCCGCCATGGTCCTCTTCCTCGAATGTGTCCTCGCCCGTTCGGCGCACGCGCACCAAGCGCTGCTGCACGTCTTGGCCCACGGGAATGACGAGCCGTCCGCCAATCGCGAGCTGCCGTTTCAGGGCCTCCGGAACCTTCGGGCCGCCGGCCGACACGATAATGGCGTCGAAGGGCGCTGCCTCGGGCCATCCCTTGGTGCCGTCGCCGCAAATGATCTCCACATTGTCGTAGCCGAGCCTCACCTCTCGTTCCCGTGCAAGGTTGGCGAGCTCCTCATGGCGCTCGATCGCGTAGACGGAAGAGGCGATGCGGCTCATTACGGCCGCGGCGTAACCTGAGCCGGCCCCCACCTCGAGCACGGTGTCTCCGGGACGGACCTCGGCCAGCTCGATCATCCGGGCGACGATATAGGGCTGGGAAATGGTTTGCCCGGCCGCGATGGGCAGCGGTGCGTCCTCGTAGGCGAACTCCAACAGCGGCTCCGATACGAAGACTTCGCGCGGCACCTTCGCCATCGCCCCGAGCACGTGGGCATCAACGATTCCCCGCGCCTCGAGATGGCGGGTGACCATCAAGGCGCGATCATGGGCGTGAATGTCTTCCTCGCCCGGCGATCTTCCAAGAGCGGATGTCATAGAAAAATACAGTACACGATCCTGCGGGGCTCAGCTTTGATTCGGATCAGAGAGCGTCGGCGTCGGCCTTGCCAGAAGAGGGGGACCGGTCCGGGCGAGCCCTATCTCAGTTCCCACGTGACCCGGATTTTGGCTTCCACGGACAACGTTCCGCCCTCGACCGGGACCGGGCTGGATTCGGCCATCATGGTCGCAGCCCGGGCCTTGTAGGGACGCGGGGTCATGCCGTCCTCCTCGGTAATGGTCACAACCGGGCCGAGTTCCACGCCGGCCGCGTCGGCGTAGAGCCTGGCATTGTCGCTGGCGTTGCGCATGGCGAGCTTCCGGGCCTCGTCCTTGAGCTTCTCGGGCTCCGCGATGTCGAAGCCGATCGAGCCGACCTGGTTCGCGCCGGCCTGCACCACCTTGTCCAAGACGTCCCCGAGCTTCTTGGTGTCGCGCACGGTGATGTGGACCTGATTGCTGACCCGGTACCCCGTGATGAAGGCGGCCTGCCCATCCTTCTTCTGCTCGTAGACAGGCGACACGGCGAAGTTCGTCGTCTGAATGTCTTTCGGCTCGATCCCCGCTTCCTTCAGCGTGCCGACGACCTCGGTCATTGCCTGCGTGTTCTTCGAGAGCGCTGCTTGGGCGGTTTGGCCTCGGAGGTCACGCCCGTCGTAATGCTGACGATGTCCGGCGCGGCCCTCACAGTGCCGGACGCGGCGAGCGAGATCGTCCGTTTGGCGGGTTCGGCCGTCGCGGACAGGGGCAGGGATGCGGCGAGGATGGCGAGCGCAGGCAGGGCGATGCGAAGAGCGGCGGCGCGGGGCATTGGGGTCTCCAGGTTCTTCGGGTTGGTCCTCGAATTTGGGGCCCATAAGGAATCTGTTATGAGGCGGAATTGTGAGTTGCAGCAGAAACCTCTAAAAGGCGAGGCTTCCATCGACGGCGACGTGTTCGCTCCGGATGGTGTCGTCTGGACTATCATCCGTCCTTTGCGCATTGGGGGCCCGTAGCTCAATTGGTTAGAGCCGGCGGCTCATAACCGTCTGGTTGCTGGTTCGAGTCCAGCCGGGCCCACCAACGATTTCAATGTGTTAGGAGAATCCGGGATCGGGGCGCGTCGGGCCGGGGCAGCGCCGGGGCAACAAGGTTCAGATTTGACCCACGGTTCAGCGACGTGCCGGATCAGATCAGGGGAGGGATGCCGTCATGACGAGGGGCACGACACGGACCGGAACAGGATCAGAAGAGGTCGAACGGCTCGCGGAGCGGATCGACGGCATGATCCGCGAGCACTGCGATATGGAAGACGCCTCAGAGGCTGAGGCGAGGGCCGTGGCGCACGGACTGATCCAGGGCTACATCGGGCCGGACCACAAGGTCATCGCTATGAGGGATTTCTATTCCGCGCTGGTCCAGGCGCTGCAGGAACAGCGCGCGCGGGTCGTGACGAGATGAGATCGATCTAGGAGGCGGGGTGCGGAGCCGTCGCCGCACAGTACCAAGAAACAAAACGACGGCCCCGCCATGCTAAACCCAAGCCCGACTTATGTGGTGATGGATCGAGCGGGCCGCAACGCTCCGCGCTCGCTCAGGCCGCCCTTTTCGTCTCGTTCGGATAGAGGGCGATGTGGAGTTTTTCGGTTTCAGCCACGACGCGCCTGAGAAGGTAGCTCACCGCCCCAGTTCCTGCCGTGCCATCGATCCGGTCGGCAAGACCTGTTCCGAACCACGCATCGTCAAGCGCGGCCACCGCGTCGTCCAGGTCAGACATGGCGTCCCTTGCGGTTTCGAGACGCGCTTCTGTGATATTGGGGTCGTTGGTCATCGCGGCGCTTCCTTTCAGTGCTGCGTTGTCAAGTACCGGCCGGGCGTGTCAGGCGCACGGCCGGTGCGAACGTGTCGCTTGGGAAGCGTTGCACGTTTTTAGGTCCGGCGGAATTGCCAGAAATCTGGCCACCTGGCGACACGGTTAACGGACCTTGGGCGGTCCGGGACCCCGGAACGGGGCGCTTGTCAGGCTGCCTCAAAACCATCCCGCATTTTTTAAGGGCTGTCCGAAAACCGCCTGATCCGTGTTGCGGGCCGGGCCGGTCCAAGCTATCCTGATCGCCCCGGCCCCTTCTTACCGCGCCAGGACAACGGCTGATCACACAGCCCCTAAGGCCCGTGCCCCGCGCTCGGGCCTTTTCCTTGGCCCTGATCCGCCGACTCCGTGCCCCCTTAACGTTTCCGCCTTCCGGCGGGCGCGTCCCGCGCGTGTCGTCTCGCTTAGCTGAAATACCAGCCCGGCTTACGACCACCTGATTTGACCTGCTCGCCAAGCGCAAACCTGGTCAGCTTATCGGCAACGTCACGCGGCGCGATCAGGCCACGGAACGTCTCACCGCCAATGGTCAGATCGAGCCGAGTCGTAGCGCCATCGCCCCGTTCCGAACCTCCGGACCGCAACGCATCCGCCACGACCCGGAACGGATCAGACTGTCCCGTCACGAGGCCACCAGATGCGAAGCCCTGGACCAGATCATGCACCGGGACCCGCACCGGACCACCGGCGCTAAACCCGTTCACAAGATCACGGAGCGCCGCTACAGGGACTCGCATGTTGTTCAGTGCGGCGAAGAAGGAAGACCCGTACCGGCGCACCGCTGCGGCTCTGATCACCCATTCCCCGGTGCTGAGCCAGGCCGGAACGGAGTCCGACGTTGAGGTGCCCGCACCGAAGACCGGACCGCCCCTGGCGTAACCCGAACCTCCCGATCCGCCAGAGTTGACCCTGGCGATCTCGTTGGCAGCGGCGGCGGCCCGTGCCGCGACACGATCCAGGGTGGCAATGATCTGACCCAGGCCCGACAGGATCGACGACACCGCCTCAGCGAACCCGTCATCCATCGCGTCCCAAAGCCCGGCCGTGGCCGACCTAACGCCTTGCAGGGCCGTCCTGATCTGGGCCGTGCTCGCGTTCGCCTGGGACGTGACGGATTGGAACGCGCCCT
This sequence comes from Methyloceanibacter methanicus, assembly GCF_001723285.1. Classification (GTDB taxonomy): domain Bacteria; phylum Pseudomonadota; class Alphaproteobacteria; order Rhizobiales; family Methyloligellaceae; genus Methyloceanibacter; species Methyloceanibacter methanicus. The sequence goes on from NZ_LPWG01000014.1 coordinate 263,809, forward strand.
GCGCAGCACTGACCAGGGAGCTAAACGTCGATGCGAAGTCGAAGCTCAGCGCAGAGCCGATCTGTTCCGCCCCTACCGCCACGATTTTCGTGGTCTGATCGAACGCTTCCTGGGCAGCGATGGGGAGCGATCCCAGCAAGGCGCTGAAATCGATCTGCGTGAAATACTCTTGAAGCGTTCCGGCCAGGCCGGAGAGAGTCGTGGTCAGTTGAGACGCGCCACCCGCAACGGCGTCATAGACCTGAGCGAATGCCTGACCTGCGGACCGGGACAGACCCGAGAAGTCAATCGCATCTATCGCGCTCCGAATACTGTTCACGGCCCCCGTGATCTGGTCCGATTCGGTCCGGGCCGTTGCGCCTGTTCTGCGGAACTCTTCGTCGAGGACGCTGATCGAGCCCGACTTGTTGCCGAACTTCTCGCCGAGCAACGAAAAGGCGTTACTGGCCTTGCTCACCGAATCGGAAAGGACGGATACGGACTGCTGTCCTGTTGCGGCCAATTGTTCGAACGAGTTCTTGACCCGCCCGACCGAGTCCTGGGCCTTGTCCCCCATCACGGCCAGAGCCGTGCTGGCCTGATCCGACGTTCCGGCGAACCTACGGATCGCACCAGCCACACCATCCAGGGCGCGACCCGCACCGGACAGCACACCGAGGAAGCTTGAAATGCCGGTCACGTCGAAGGCGCGAAGCGCTTCTCCGAGCCCCTTGATCCCAGCGATACTTCCGACCAGGGCACGGAACGCGCCGGTCAGAGCAGCAGCCACGTTCAGCACGCCGCCGAGCGCATCGATGACCGGGCCGGTGAACTGAACCACCACGGAACGAGTGACACGGACCAGATCGGCCAGGGTCTCCGCCATGGCGGTGAAGGCGGGCAGAACAGCGTTGCCAATCGAAGCGCCGACACCCTCCAACGACTTACCGAGTTCAAGGGTCGCGGCGGTGAAGTCCTTTGCGATCTTTCCGGTGATCTCGTCGATCCCGCGACCCTGGTCCTTGAGTGCCGTGACGTACTCCCCGAGACCGTTCTTCATCTCGTCTACGGCGGGAAGAATGGACCGGCCCACGTCCTCACCGAACGCGGTCATCGCGATCCGGGCCTGTTCCGAGGCGTCGGGGATCGCGGCGAGTCGCTGGGCGAATTCGTCGAACAGATCGACGGGCCGCTTGAGTTTGCCCTCCGTGTCCCGGAGCGACACGCCGAGTTCTTTCAGGCCAGCCACGGCGCGCTTATTCCCAGAGCCGATCTGGGCAATCGCCGAGGTGAGCGCACCGACCGGCACCCCGGCCAGTTCGGCCACGTCGCTCAGGGCTTGAAACTCATTGGCCGTTGCACCGATCTCAGCGCCGCCCGCCTTCATGGCTTCCGTATTCGCGGCCGTACCCTTGGCAACGGCAAGGAGCGCCGTTCCGATCCCGGTCGCCACCACGGCGAGACCGGCCAGGGCGGCCCCGGCCGCCGATGCTACGGGACCAAGCCTGCCCAACGCGGCGCTCAGCTCTTTCACGCCGAGCGCAGCGTCACCGATCCCGGCCCACGAGCCAAGAACCTGGAACACCTTAAGGATGTCTGGTGCTGCGGCACTAGCACTGGCGCGCAAATCGCCGAACGATTGAACAACCGACGCAACGCCACTCGCCACGCCACTGAACGCACCGGCGGTGAGCCGGTCAAGAGCCTGGAACAGCGGTCCGAACGCACCTGATACGCCCTCACCGATCCCAGACACGAACGCGTCACCGATCCCGGTCAGAGCGCCACTAAGTTCCTGTGATGCCGTAACACCGGAACGGACCTGATCGGCAAAGCCTTCCAGAGCCGCACGGCTCCCCGCAAGACCAGCCTCGACTCTTTCCTGCGCATCGGCGGCGGCACCGGCCGCCTCGGCCAAAGCGTCGAACGCTTCACGGCCAGCCTCACCAATCGCATCGACCTGCTCAGCGGCACTCTTCGCGCCTTCGATTATGACTCGGGAGATAATGTCGTTGTCGTTGGCCATGTCGTTTTATCCCTTAAGCGAACGATACACTCGGTAATAGATGTCTTTCACGCGACGCCCCACGCTGCGACACGTCTCGCGGATGTGGAACTTCTGGGGAATGTCGACGCTTTCCTTGCCGAAATACTTCGGCTCACCGGTACTGCGCGACAAGAGCAGCGGAGCCTTGCCGGTACGATCTACACGGAACAATCCGCCCGGGTAGTCGCGAGCCATGACGTTACGTGCATCGCTCGCGAACCCAAGCGGAATCCAGAGCAAGGGCTTGCCCTTAATCTTTCCGCCATACTCGAAAATCTTGAAGTAGGGGATTGTCGAATAGACCGTGACGACGCCACGGGACTGGTTCACTTCGGTGTCGGCCCGCAACGAGGCAGGCCAGCGAGTCCCCCAGTTTCCCGGAGCACTCGTGATGTCACGGCGGCCCTCCTTAACGACGACACGCGCAGCCTCAGTCGTGGTACCCCGAACGGCCCGCGTGATGCGGTCCTTGATCGAAGCCATGGCATCATCGGCACCGCGCACCTTTTTGAAGCGAACCCGGGCCATCCTATTTTTCCGTTGCGCCGTGAAGCGCGTCCCGCGCGTGTCGTCGAATCATTTCTAGCTGCACCTCAACACACAAAAGCGCGACCCCATTGCCGGTGCGAGCCTTATCAAGGACGCGTTGCGCCCGGGCCGCGCCTTCCTCGATCCGGGACAGCGCCTCGGCTAACGGGCCCGACTCGACTGGGGGGGGGTCGCGTCGGGGCCCTGGTCCGGCGCGATCACGAGAGGGACCGCGCCGGATCGTCGGCGATGCGGGTGCCGACGTTCTGGAAAAATGTGGTCAGGCTCGTCGCAAAGGCGTCGAAGCCTTGAGGAAATGTCGTGTCGAGAATGGCCTCGATGATTTCCCATTGCTCCCCGACGCCGAGACTGCGGGCGTCCCGGATCGCATCGGCATCACCTGCCCTGCCGCACCCCGCCGCAATCGTCGCGGCGATACGTCCGGGAGAACGTCGCGGATATCATCGAAACCGACCTTCTCACCGCGCGTCACGATCACCTCACGGAGCAGATCGAATCGAGCGAGCAGATCGGCGACGTGATCAGCCGAAACTCCCGTGATCGCGAGTTCGGCCCCGCGAATCGTCACGACCCGTTTCGGCACGTCACCATCGAAAAGTCCGGCCATTTCAAATCCTTCCTCACTGTTTAGGGGCGGTGCGGGACGCCAACCCAAGCAAGAGATCACAGAAACGTCCCGCACCGTCACGGCACGAGCCTTACCGGCCCGAACCGATCTCAATGTCATGCGGGGGCGCGGCCGACACCTGGCAAGATGAGAAGCCATAAAACCACACCCCCGCCGGGGCCGGTCCCGCATTAACGGGGCCGACCAACTTCAAGGCCAAGCACGGCGCGCGGATCAGCGTCGCGACGCCGCGTCACGTTGTGACCCTGCGCCAGTGCCGCGCATATCGTCGCCTCTTCGTCCCGCTCGGCCGTGAGGATTTCAACGTCGAGTTCGGCGAGCCGCGCGTTTCGCTCGACACTGGTCAGGGTGTCCTTTCCTTCGAGCGCGGCATCGATGTCGGCGGTGAGCTTCTCCACCACATCGCTTTGGCGGAACCAACACATGAACGAAAACAAGGCCTCGACCTCGTTCTTAAAACTACGGCCTCGGTCGGACCGTAGTCGTGGTTCGCCGGGGATAACCGTATGAAGCCCGTACGGCACGCCCTGTGCCGCTCTGGCCAAAACGTGCTCCTTGGCCCGCGCGACAAGTTCCTCCCGGCTCAACGGTGAATCTCCGACCTCGGCACGGGCCCGTTTCAGCGCCGCGATCTCGTCGCGGATCACAGCGACTCGCCGGACCGGATCGGAGCCAGCTTTGGGAACCGGGCCCGGCACGGCGCGGATTTCCGTGCCCGGCTTCACCATGTTCAAGAACCCCTTCGTCAACTGATGAATGCTTTTGATGTGGTGCGCCTGCTCGACACGTTCGTCGCGGATTTGCTCTGCAATCTCAACCTCGGCTCGGATCGAATCGCGCGTCTCCGGGGTTAGTCGAGGATCGGCAAGCGTGTCGCTCAGCGTGCGGACCTTCGCCGCCATGTTTTGAGCGAGGGTCTGCGAGTCGGTCATGGCCTGCCTAAGCTCGGCTAACTTAAGTTCTACGGCGCGCGGCAACTTGGGCGCCAGCGTTACGGTCTTCGGGGCAGGTGCTGGTGCCGGTGCCGGTGCTGTTTCGGCCTTATCGATTATCGTTTCTGTCATCGTCATCGTCTTCTCCGTCACGTGGGTTGAGGGGGGACGCGCTACGCGGCGCGGGGCTTCTTGTGCGCGTTGCGCAGGCGTTCGCAGTATTGATCGTAGGCGTCGCGACGCTTCTTGATCCCGTCCTCCAGGTTCCGGTCCGCGACCCGAGTCGCGCCGGGCCGCGCCGGGCCGGGCTCGCCCGTGGCGGTGCCGGGTTTCTTCTTGTGGGCGTCACGGAGACGCTGGCACATCGCGTCATAAGCCTCTTGACGCTTCTTGATCCCGTCTTCGATCCTCTGATCCGCTGCATCGCGGTAGAGTTCGCCAGGCGAGGTCATCGCCACCGATTTTTGAAATCCGTCGCACATCATCAGAGGGACCCGGATCGATTCGCCGTCCGGAACCGGCTCCGGGGCGCGGCGCGCGCGCTTCTTTTTGTCAGTTCTCATTTTCGTGTTCTCCTATTTTTCCAAGTCTTGAGTCCTCGCCCACCTCCCGGGCAAAGGTTCCGTCGTCACCCTCGATCAGATCGACCCCGGCCTTGAGGGCGAGCCCGTACAAGACATCAAGCTCGTCCGCGTTCAGCCGGGACAGGTCCCAAAAGTGCCGGGGCTCATCGCCGTCACCGTCACCGTCACGGTCACCGACATACGCGCCGTTTCTCGCGAGAAGGCCCAATCCTTGAAGAAGCCGGTTCTGAGCCATCGAGGATCGAGCGAAACTTTCAGGGTCAAGCACCGCACCCTCGACGAGTCGCTCCTCGGAATCTTCGAGACTCATCGAAAGGGCCGCGACGCGCCGAACGGATTGCTTTTTTGCCTCGCTGAGCGACGCGAACCCGCCGAGGGGCCGCGACACCTCATCGATCAGGTCGCGGAACCTGCGGAGCCTCCCCTTGTTCTTCGGGGGACGCCGGAACAGACGCGATCCGTTCGTCACGGCTGATCTCGTCACACGCGGTTTCACTTTGTCCGTACTCTGCGTATCGATATTCGTCACCATGCCGATCAATAGACTCGCTTCGTTCCGCGTCGTAAATGGTCAGGTCCAGCGAATGCACAGCTAGCCCGGGGCAAACGTTGGGCAGCAGGCCAGCGCGGATCGACCTGATAGCCCCGGATCGAGTCCGGAACTACCCAAGAAAACCTGCGATTTTTTACGGGGTTTTTGGGCCAGATACGGTTGTGGACCGTCTGGTCGTGGCATCGGTGCGCAGCGCCGAAAAAATATGCCGTAGACGGAGGACAAAGAATCCGTACCCGCCGGATCGATTCCTGCCGGGCACAACCCGATCCGGTTCCGAACCGAAAACGACACCCACCCTGAGACGGAAATCTAAAATCCGTGATGCCGTTTCGGTGGGGCCGGGTCCCCAGACCAGCCCAACGACCGTTCCGTCGCTCCTGGGGCAGCTCTGGCCGCAACAGCGCCTGCCGTGTTCCGACACGTGACCCAGGCACAGTGCCACGCCTCGACACCGTTCAGATACGGAACCGGTTCGGGGCGTTCCTTCGTTCCACAGACTCCACCATCCGCTTCTGAGTCAGGTTCCGCCCTGACGGCGGGCGTGTCGGGCCAAGTGGCCCGCCCCGCGTCGCTCTCGTTTCGATTCGTGATCTGTCCCGTGACCGGCCCGGCCACCTGGTCCGATGCGTCACCCGCACCAGCGCCCCTCGGGGCGCACCGCCCCACCCACCCACCTGGTACAATGTACATGTGTCCTTGTGATCGGACTGGGGGGAATCGGTTTTATTGAGGAATTTCGAATTTGCGTCCTTCTCATCGGACTGGGACTTTCGTTGCGTCCTTCTCATCGGACTTCTGCGTCCTTCTCATCGGACTCAAGACTTAGCGTTTGCGTCCTTCTCATCGGACTGGGACATCGATTCTCGTTGGGGGAAATTTTGGTTCGGAAGATCGCCTGACACGTCGCAACGATGGAACGTGAGCCGCCATTCCGTCGCCCTCCGGCCGCGCCACACGCCGACCTTCATCGGTACGACAAGCCCGGCGTCATCCAACTCACGCATCGCACGGGACGCGGTGTCTTTGGTGCAGCCCAGTTCGTAGGCGAGTTCGCGAACCCCGAGCCCGATCATGCCGTTATTGATTCCGGTGTATCGGTCGAGGACCTCAATGAGGGCGGAACGCGCGACGGCTGAGAGTCCGTGATACGCCTCAGACCTCTTGACGTTGCGGTAGATCATTAAGAACTGCCGACCACCTTTTGATCGAGGCCTACCCATTTGCTAGGCCCCGCTTGTATCTGAGCTGACCCGCCCTGATCCAGGCCAGGACCTCGGGGCTGGGGGGAGCGGGTTCGACGGTGCGGCGCGGCGGCCAGGTCCCGAACTTTTCCTTATATTTGTGCCCGATCCAGCCCGGCTTATAGCCACGGCGATCCGCGACCCAAGTCAGGGCGGCGTGCCACTCTGCCTTCTCCTCGGGGCTGGCCCGACGCGCCGCTGCTCCGACCCGGACAAGATCGCCGTCGCGGTTCGTGACCTGTTCGGCGCGACGGGTCGGCAGGAATCCACACTCCGGACAGGGCTTCCCTCCGGTCCGTACAGCGCCGCAACTCGTGCAGGTCAGTAGGGCCCGGTCGGATCGGTTACGTTGCTCCTGGACCCGCGAAACGGCTCTGTGGTCCGGTCCAAGACTCCACTTGATGGGATCGCTGGGCAGGCCGTGACTGAACACGGCCCCTGAATGATCCAAAACGATTGCATCCGTTTTCCCCGGTGCGGGCCGAAGCACCCGGCCAACCATTTGCCGGTACAGCCCGAGCGACTTTGTGGGCCGGGCCAGGACGCAGCACGACACTTCGGGGCAGTCCCAGCCTTCCGTGAGCACGGCGCAGTTCGTCACGGCTTCGATCCGACCGTCGCGAAGCGCACCGACGATTTCGTCCCGTTCCGGTTTCGGCGTTGCGCCGTCAAGGTGGCAGGCCCGCACCCCGGCCCTAACGAATTCGTCGCGCAAATGAATCGAGTGCCCCACAGACGTGGCGAACACGACCGTCCCGCGCCGCTCCGCGAGCCGGAGCCATTGCTGGACCACATCGCCGATCAGGTCGGGCCGATCTACGCGAGCCGCGAGCTGGGACTCAACGTAATCACCCCCTCGCGTCTTAACGCCTTTCAGGTCGGGCCGGGCCGGGGCGAAGACTCGGGCCGGAACAAGGTGGCCGTCGCGAACAAGTTCGTGGACCTGTGGGCACTCCACCAGCGCATCGAACGTGCCGCCCAGGCCACGGCCGTCCCGGCGGCACGGCGTGGCGGTCAGTCCGATAATGGTGGCGTCGGGGTAGGACGCGATGAGGCGCTGATAAGTCCTCGCCGTGACGTGGTGCGCCTCGTCGATAAAGACGAAATCTGCGGGTGGCAGGTCAGCACTGCCCCGAACGCACCGAGCCCAAAGCGTTTGGACCGACGCGACCTGGACCCGCCGGGTCGGGTTGCGCGGCTCGCCCGCCAGGATCACCCCAGCAAAAACGCCGAACCCGGCCAGGTGCTGCTGGGCCTGCAAGATCAATTCGCGGCGATGCGCGAGGAAAAGGACGTGCCGGTCCGTGGCGCGCGCGATGATTTCCGAGGCGATTACCGTTTTTCCGGAGCCGGTCGGTGCAACGATCAAGGGCCTGGCGTGCCGTAGCGCCTCGTCGACAACGTACGACTGGTAGGGCCGAAGCCGAACCGTTCCGAAGGAATGGCCCGGATCGTCAGCCAACGGATCGGTGCGGCATTGACAGCGCGGCTGGGGTGTTGGATGGTGGGTCATTCGATGATCCCAAATCGAATTTCTTTTCCGTCAAAACGGGCCCGGCAGCACCACTGCGGGGCCCGTTTTTTTTGCGCCGTCACGCCGCGTGGCCCTGTTCCGCATTGGCGTTGGCCTCGGCTTCGAGGCGGTCGAGGTAGGCCGCGATGGTGGAGCGACGCCAATAAAGCTTCTTTTGCCCTGCAAGGTTGCGAAGCGGCTTCGGGAAGTCGGGGTCGTTCTTGAGCCGGGACCAGATCGTAGTCCTGCAAATCCCGAGAAGCCCCGAGACCTGCCGCAGCGAGAGGAGCTGCAAATCATCCGTACGCATCATTTCATCTCCGGTCGAAATTAATCAGACCGTGACAAAATGGGTGATGCGGGTTCGTGAAAACAACCCACATAAATCATCGTATTTTTACGGAGAAACTTAGCGGGACCGGAGCGGTCCGTTTTTCACGAGGTTCGATGCGCTACGGACCAGATCGTGAATCGCGACCCGGGTCGGGTCTTGGCCAGCCCTGGTAAGGCACCACTCCGCCGCGATTTCCAGCGCACCGATCCGGCCACGGTCTCGGTTCCGGCGGCCGAAGTAGCGGGCCCAAATCTCACGGATCGTTTCGGCGTCACGGATAACCTGGCGAGGCAGGTCGTTCCGGGGTCTGCCCCGTAGCGCGACACGTGGCGGTGGCGTGTAGGCCACGCCCACTTCAGCCATGACGATCCTGGCCAAGTCGTCCTTAGCGATCTCTCTGTCGTGTTCGGTCTGGCCCGTTCTGATTTGATTCATCAGGTGGCGCTTCGGATCAAGATCGACAACGTAGTCGGCGTGACGCTCGATAAGGTGTCGCGCGCCGTAGCGCTGGAAATAGGCGAAGTCGAGCGCCTCCAAGGTCCAGACCCGAAGCGCATCGTCGTCGTGCCAGTCCGGCAATTCCTCGCCTTCCGGATCGATGGGGTATTGTTCCGCGCGGGTCATGCCGCCGTGCCGCGTCGTGTCGCGAAGCTCACCACGTTTCCGCCGCGTTTCGGGGCGGGTCCGGTTTCGCCAACGATCTCCATCAGGACGCGCTCCCACCGCTCGAACGCCTCGCGAATCTCGGACGCGTAGGCGTGCCTATCGTAGATGGCCTCGATCCCGGTCCTGGCGTGCCCGATGCAAAGCTCAGCAACCTCAAGCGGTACGCGTGCAACGGCGAGACGTGTACGGAACGTTCTGCGGATGTCGTGAAACACGAAATGGGGCAGGTCGGTGTCGTTCGGATCGTAACCGCGCCGCCGGGCCAGGGCTCGCAGCGTGACGATAATCCGTGCATCGATTTTTTTCTTGATCGGGCCCCACCGATTCACAGCCTTAGCGCCGTTCGTCGTGGTGAAGATGAAATCGGCGTCACGATCCCCATCGAAACGAGGCGCGCCGTCCAGGATCGCAAGGGCCGTTTCAGTTAGAGGGATGGTGTGCGTCTGGCCGGTCTTGTAGCGGTCAGGCGAAACGACAAGGGTTGCGTCGTGGCGATTCGTTTCGCGCCACCGGGCCTCGCCAACTTCGGACAGGCGGGCCCCGGTCAACATGAGCAACCGGACCGCATCGCCGTCCGGGTAGCCGATCCGTTTCGCGGCTCGCCACAGCGCGAACAATTCATCGTCGTTCAAGACTCGGTCGCGGGCGCGCTTCTCGCCGATGGCGAGCTTGGGTTTGACCAGGACGGCCGGGGACTGGTCGACTCCGAACCTCCCAACGCCTTCATTCACGGCCCATGAAAAAATCGACTTGATGTTCGTCAGCGCGTTGTGCGCGGTACGGCTCCGGCCCGAGTCCCGGATCGCCCTGACTAGGGCAACGACATCGCCGTGACGAATCGAAGAGATGGGCCGGTCCCGCCAGACCGGCACCACGTCTCGCCTGATCTCGGCGGCGGTCCGAGACCCGCGACGCTTCCCGGCGAGGTGTTCGCGGATGTAATTGTTTGCCACGCTTTCGAACGTGACGGCACGGTCGCGGGCCTCGGCTTCACGGCGCGCCCGTTCGACTTCGACCGGGTCCTTGCCATCCTCGACCAGTGCAAGCCAAGCCTTAGCTTTCTTTCGCGCCTCGGAGAGGCCGAGGCGCTTCGCATCGCCGAGCTTCCGCCGGGCCGTTTTGCGCGTGCTGGGCCACCGCGCAACGACGACAAAACTCTTGGAGCCCGTGCTCGTCACCCTCAGCCCGAATCCCGGGACTGCGGCGTCCCAGTGGTCCTGCCTGCCAGATTTCGGTGGCTTCACGGATCGGACGAAGGTGTCTGACAGGCGGCGCTTCTGAGTCATTTCGGTCCTCGGGGCAGCAACGGGGCAACAACATCGGTGCGATGCCTTCAAACCGAACCATACACTTGCGAACCAAAAACGACAATGTTTTGATATGGTTAAGGGCCGTGGCGCGACAATTTCGAACCAGGCCAAACCATATCAAATAGGACGTAATTCCGTCTCATAACCGTCTGGTTGCTGGTTCGAGTCCAGCCGGGCCCACCATGTTTGAAGCGCTCTGAGCGTTTCCATCGTCCGGCGAGGGCCGTAAATTCGATCGTGAGATTTGAGTCCGCCTGCCCACATTAAGGTCATTCGAGGGCACGCTGCCTTAGTTGATAGGCACGCGGAACCAACCCTGTGAGTCGGCGTTCTTCCGTCCGCCTGCACTTGATGCAGGTGCGTTCAAACGGAGGATAAGACCATGAAGTATTTCGTTGCCATGCTTGCCGTCGCCACCACGCTCGCTGCCGCGGCGCCGGCTTTCGCCGGTCCGGACAACCAAGCCGACTGCGAGGCTGCCGGCGGCACCTGGAATGCTGAGAGCAACACCTGCACCCAGTAAGCCCCTTCGAGCGGTGGGCCGGACGCGGCCCGCCGCACTTTTTCGTCTCGAAACGTCAGAAGTCGTATCCGAGTAGGGCAATTTCAGGCTGGTACCATCTCGCCACCTGGTCCCTGAGCTCTGGCGTGTAATAGCTGCGATAGCCGCGGGCCGCATCCTTCTTCGGCGTCACGTTCACTTTCGGAACGCTGACCGGCGTTTTGACGCCGGCCTGCGCCAGCGCGGCATTCAAATCCTCTTCGAGCGTTTCGTAGCGGCCGAGGAAATCGACGGCGAGGCCGCCGTCCTGCATGTAGAGCTCGTGATTGTCCACATAGGCTGTCGGCTTTTGCATGTAGCGTTCGAAGCTCGGGCGCGTCTTCTTCGACTTGGTCTTGTAGAGATACCAGGACACTTGCCGATCCCACGGATTCCGGTCGAACGAGAATTTGAAATAGCTGTTCCAGACGTCCTCGCCCACATAGTTGCGAATGCGCCAGGCGGGCATGTGCTCGTAATAGCCGATCGTGGGATGCCAGTAGCGTTCAGGCCGTCCCAAGAGCTTGCGCCAGAGCGGTCTTTGCGGCTTCAGCGGATGTTCGATCCGGTAGTTTTGCGGGGGCCGTCCTTGGCGATCCTTTTCGCTGGCGGCGCGGTAGGGCGTGATGATGTCGTCCGGACCGCAAAGCTGCGAGATGGCCGCCTCGACAGCCGTGCCGGCGGTCTTTTTCGTCTTGATGAAGATGAAGCGATGCGCGTGTGAAACGATCATGCCTGGCTAGAACTCATAGTCGAGCAGCGAAATCTCGCGCTGATACCACTCGCCGACGCGGCGTTGCGTCTCCGGGGTGTAATAGTCGCGATAGGGCGTCGGATCCTTGCGGAACGTGCCCTTCGCCCGCGGCAGCGCGACGTCGTCACGAATATGCACTTGCGACAGCGCATGCTTCAGATCCTCCGCGAGGGTTTCGTAGCGGCCGACGAAGTCGACCGCGACCTCGCCGTCGATCGCATAGATGTCGAAATTGTTCAGCCGCGCCCGGCGGTCGCTCTCGACGAAACGGTCGAAACTCGGGCGCTCCGACTGGTTCCGGTAGCAATGGTGGTAGTAGGAGACTTGCCGGTCCCAAGGGTTCCGGTCGAACGCGAACTTGAAATAGCTGCGCCAGACCTGATCGTCGTCGAGCAGCTCCTTCGCCGCCTTCGCCGTCATATGGTTGTAGAAGCCGTAGTCTTGAGCGACGCGCCGGAACATGCGGCGCTTCAGGAACGGCCGCCGGCTCTGCCACCACCCGTGCCGCTCCCAGTTCCGCGCTCCCATGCCGCCCGCCCGTGCGGCCTCGTCGGCCTCGGCGAGCGGTGTGATGACATCGTCCTCGCCGCACAGCTTCGTCAGGGCCAGCTCGATACTCGTGCCAGCCGTCTTCTTCGTCTTCAAAAAGATAAATCTGTGTTTGTGCGAAACGATCATGGACGTCAGTAGACGGTCGAGGGATGGCTCCGGAACGGCCCGGGCCGCGCATGCTAGTTGTTTCCGCCGGGCTTCTGCAAGCCGGTCTCAGGCCTTGTTGTCGAGCGAAGCACTCAGCTCCTCGAGAATGGCGCCAAGATGAATTTCTGAAATTTCCAGGGCGTTGGCGATGTCGTGCAGCTTTTTGCGCTCTTCGCCGGCGACGCGGTTGTCCGCTAGCAGGACGCGATAGGCCGCGCAAATGATTTCTTCCTTTTCGGACTTCGCGAGCGCCGGCGCTGCCGCCGCAAGGTCGTCCCGAATATTGATGTTGGCGTTCTCCGCCGCCGAGCGCGCGATCGCATCGGCGGTGAGGGGGTGCCCCTTGCTCGCCTCGTAGATCCTTTGAACGTGGCCGATCTCGCGGCTGTCGAGATGACCGTCGGAGGCGCCATGGCGACCATGGCCTTGAGGACCCAATCGGATTGGGGCGTTTCGTCGCTCACGGAGGGCTCCTTCTAGAGGCCGGTTGGCGCGCTCGATTGTGCGGAAACCGGCCCGGTTTGCCAAGCGGCCTTGAAGGCCTTTGAAGAGGCCGCCAGGGTGCGGTATCAACCTGCCGCCGCCGCAAAAGAGCCACCGCATCCCATGCCTGACAAAACGCCTCTTCGGGTCATCTTCCTCGCCGATACCCGGCCCGGGCACTATCACATCGCCCAAGGCGTCATTGCGGCCCTGGCGCGGCTGCGGCCGGTCGACGTCACACGGATCGACGTCGAACGCAAATGGATCGTGCCGACCAGGTGGCTGCGGGCGCGCATCAACGCCAAGAGCTTCTATCCGCCCCGCATGCTGCGCATGGCCTACCGCATCGACGCGGATACGGTGCCGCAAGCCGATCTGGTCGTGTCCGCGGGAGGCGAGACGCAAATGCCCAATATCTGCGTCACGCGCCTCCTGGGCGTACCCAACATCTTCTGCGGCTCGCTTCTGCGGGGGCTGGAGCCGGAGAATTTCAGCCTGATCATTTCGTCCTACGAACGCGATGAGGGCAGCGACAAGCATCTGGTCGTCCTGAAGCCCTCGTCGATCGATCCGGACGAACTCGGACGTCCCAAGACCGTGCCGCGCTACGGCCCCGATCTGCCTCCCAAGACCCTTGGCCTTCTGATCGGCGGGCGGGCAGGGCGCTTCCACTACCGCGACAGCGAGTGGGAGACGCTTCTGTCGTTCGTGAAGGAGGTTTCAAAGGCCTGGGGGACGCGCTGGCTGATCTCCACCTCGCGCCGCACGCCCGATTCCGTGGCGGACCGCATCGCCGAGCTGGCCAAGGACGATAGCGTGGTGGCCAAGTTCATCGACTTCCGCACCGCGGGACCCGGGACCTTGATGGAGGTTTTCGCCATGGCCGATGCCATCGTCTGCACCGAGGACTCGAGTTCGATGATTTCGGAGGCCGTAGCGGCGCGGTTGCCAGTGGTCGGGGTCTCGCCGAAAGCCTGCCGCTTCACCGAGGACGAGCAACTCTACCGCGACTTCCTTATGCACAATGGCTGGTCGCGTACGCTGCCCATCGCCGACCTCTCGCCCGAGACATTTGCGGCGACGCTGTCCGAGATCGCGCCCCTGCAGGAAAACCCGCTCGACGCCTTGGCGGAAAAGCTGAAACAGCGCTTGCCACAGCTCTTCGACGACCACACATCCGTCTAGTGTGGCTGTCGCGATCGAACGCGGATGCCGCGATCCCGCATTGAGTTGGGCCGGTTGTTTGGCTAAAGCTGCGGGCAAATTTCCTCGAAACGCAAACCTTGAACGGACGCTGATGGCCAACCCGCAATACGTCTACGTCATGACGAAACTCAACAAGACCTATCCCGGCGGAAAGCAGGTCTTGAAGGATGTGACGCTCGCCTTTCTTCCCGGTGCCAAGATCGGGGTGGTGGGCGTCAACGGCGCCGGTAAGTCCACGCTCCTGCGCATCATGGCAGGCGAGGAGAAGGAGTTCACGGGCGAGGCCTGGGCGGCCGAGGGCGTGCGCGTCGGCTATCTGCCGCAGGAGCCCCAGCTCGATCCGGACAAGGACGTGATGGGTAATGTCATGGAGGGCGTGGCGGAGAAGAAGGCCAAGCTCGACCGTTACAACGAGTTGGCCGTGAACTATTCCGACGAGACTGCCGACGAGATGGCGCAGCTCCAGGACGAGATCGACGCCCAGGATCTGTGGGATCTGGATACCCAGGTCGAGCAGGCCATGGACGCGCTGCGCTGCCCGCCGGGGGACGCGGATGTCGCCAAGCTCTCGGGCGGCGAGCGGCGGCGCGTGGCCCTGTGCCGGCTGCTTCTGGCGAGGCCCGATATCCTGCTGCTCGACGAGCCGACCAACCATCTGGATGCGGAAAGCGTCGCCTGGCTGGAGCATCACTTGCGCGACTATCCCGGCACCATCGTGATGGTGACCCACGATCGCTACTTCCTCGACAACATCACCGAGTGGACGCTCGAGCTCGATCGCGGAGCGGGGGTTCCCTACAAAGGCAATTACTCGTCCTGGCTCGAACAGAAGCAGAAGCGGCTCGAGGTCGAAGGCAAACAGGAAGAGGCCAAGCAGCGCACGCTGGCCCGGGAACTGGATTGGATCCGGGCAAGCCCCAGGCCCCGCCAGGCCAAGTCCAAGGCCCGTATCAAGGCCTATGACGAACTCTTGGCCGAGGCCGGCAACGAGAAGAGCGCGCGCGCGCAGATCACGATCCCACCGGGTCCCCGGCTCGGCGACGTGGTGATCGAGGCCGACGGCCTCGAGAAGGCCTTCGGCGACCGGCTCCTCGTGGACGGTCTGTCGTTCAAGCTGCCGCCCGGCGGCATCGTGGGCGTCATCGGGCCGAACGGCGCGGGCAAGACCACGCTGTTCCGCATGATCGTGGGGCAGGAGAGCCCGGACAACGGCGCCATCCGCGTCGGCGACACGGTCAAGCTCGGCTATGTGGATCAGTCCCGCGATGCGCTGGACGACAAGAAGTCCGTCTACGAGGAGATCTCGGAAGGCGCCGAGGTGGTGACGCTGGGCAAACGCGAAGTGCCGTCGCGCGCCTATGTGGGCTGGTTCAACTTCAAGGGCGGCGACCAGCAGAAGAAGGTCGGCCAGCTTTCGGGCGGGGAGCGCAACCGCGTCCATCTCGCCAAGATGCTGAAGTCCGGCGCCAACCTGATCCTGCTCGACGAACCGACCAACGATCTGGATGTGGAGACGCTGTCCTCACTGGAAGCGGCGCTCGAGGACTTCGCCGGCTGCGCCGTCATCATCAGCCATGATCGCTTCTTCCTCGACCGCATCGCCACGCACATCTTGGCGTTCGAGGGCGACAGCCACGTGGAGTGGTTCGAAGGCAATTTCGAGGACTACGAGGAGGACAAGAAGCGCCGCCTCGGCGAGGACTCGATTGTCCCGAAGCGCATCAAGTACAAGAAGTTCGCCCGGGCCTGATACGGCCCGGGCCGAGTGCCCTAAGGCGCGGGCTTCACGAATTTGAGCGTCATGCGGTCGCTCTCGCCGATGGCCGCGTACTTCTCGCGGTCCTCGTCGCCGAGACGGAACGAGGGCGGCAGCGTCCACACGCCCTTCGCATAATCCTTCGTGTCGTTCGGATTGGCATTGATCTCGGACGTCTCCACGAGTTCGAAGCCGGCGTTCTTAGCCAGCGCGATCACATAGTCCTGGTTCACGTAGCCTTTGCCGGCTTTGGGATCCTGCTCGACGTCGGGATCGCCGCGATGTTGCACCAGACCGAGCACGCCGCCCGGCTTGAGCGCCTTGAACATGGCGGCGAACGAGGCCTCTTCGGTGCCCGCCCGCATGAAGCTGTGTGTATTGCGGAAGGTGACGACGAGATCGGCCGACTCCGCTGGCGCGATATCGCCATCCTCGGTCACCTTCGTCCGCTTCACTTGGCCATAGAGCTCGGGCGCGTCCTTCAGCTTCTGGTCAAACGCGTCGAGGGATCGCTGCAGGGCCTCATAGGATGGATCGGCGGGAGGCTCGGCGGCGTAGAGCGTTCCGGCCTCCTTGAGATAAGGCGCGAGAATCTCCGTGTACCAGCCCCGGCCCGGATAGATCTCGACGACCGTCATGTCCGGCTTGATGCCGAAGAAGCTCAGCGTCTCGTACGGATGACGGTATGCGTCGCGCGCCGCGTTGTCGGCCGATCTGTGATCGCCTGCGATCACCTCCTTCAGGCGATCGTCTTGGGCCGGCGATTGCTCGGCGCGTGCGTCAAGAGAGCCGAGTGCGAAGGATCCGAGCGCTAGAAGCAGGCAAGTGAGACCGGTGCGTAATGCGATCATGTTTTCCCCGTGCTGGGTGGTGATAAGGTCGAGTGCCGGCAACGTAGCAGCCGAAAGGCGCACGCGGACTCCTTTGCCTGTTCAAGTTTGCTTGAAAACGGACGGTTCTTGACGTCCTTCCGACGGCTCTTGCGCCCCCTGGAAAGAAGATATAAACATATCTTTATGTCAGATGGGCTCCAGGAAACCACGCAATCGCAATACGGGCCATTGGCCGTGACGGCCGCGCCAGGCGTGACCGCTACGCAGGGCCTGTCCAGCGCCCACGTGCTCGCGGCCTTGCGCGCGGCCGGCGAAGCGACGCGCTTGCGTATTTTGGCGCTTCTGGCGGAGATGGAGCACAATGTGAAGGATCTCACCCAGATCCTGATCCAGAGCCAGCCGCGGATCAGCCGGCATTTGAAGCTCATGGCCGAGGCCGGGATCATCACCCGCTTTCGCGAAGGCTCCTGGGTGTTCTTCCGCATCGCCGATAGCGGGCCCGAGGGCGCGCTGGCGCGGGCGATCGTCGACAGTCTCGATCCGTCCGATCTCACGCTTGCCCGAGACCGCGCCCGGGCCGAGGCGGTCCAGCGCGCACGTGCCGAAGCCGCGCAGGACTACTTCAGGGCCCACGCCGCCGAATGGGATTCGATCCGCACGCTGCACGTGGCCGAAAGCCAGGTCGAGGCGGCGATGGACGCGGCCTTGGGGCAGGGGCCCTTCGAGCTGCTTGTCGATCTTGGCACGGGCACGGGCCGCATCCTCGAGTTGTTCGGCCCCCGCGCCAACAAGTTGCTGGGGTTCGACCTCAATCACGACATGCTGGCCTATGCCCGCATGAAGTTGGAGCGGGCCGGGCTGACCCAGGCACAGGTGCGCCACGGCGATCTCTACAACATCCCCTTGCCGGACGGCGCGGCGGACGCCGTCGTCGTGCATCAGGTCTTGCACTTTCTGGACGACCCGGCCGCCGCGGTCGCCGAAGCCGCGCGTCTGCTCGCCCCGGGCGGCAGGCTGCTGGTCGTCGATTTCGCGCCGCACGAGTTGGAGTTCCTGAGGGAACAATCGGCCCATCGCCGTCTGGGCTTCAGCCGGGGTCAGCTCGGCCGCATGCTGGAGGCCGCTGGGCTTAAACTCCTGAGCTTTCGGGATCTGAACCCGCATGCGGCCGACGCCGGGGCTTCGGACGCAGAGTCTCCCGGCGGCAGTTCTCCGGAAGGCAAGTTGACGGTATCGCTGTGGCTCGGCCAAAGGCCGGCCGCCACAGGCAAGACAAGAAAACGGAACGGCAAAGTGGAGGTCGCCGCGTAATGCCTGCAACGCAACAAACTCAGGGCCAAGAGCCGCCAAAGCGCCGCTTTCTCGGCCGCGGGGACATTGAGGTCTCGTTCGAGTTCTTCCCGCCGAAGAACCAGGCGATGGAGGAGACGCTTTGGCATGCAATCAGGCGGCTGGAGCCGCTGCGCCCCAAATACGTCTCGGTGACCTATGGCGCCGGGGGGTCGACGCGCGAGCGCACGCACGCCACCGTGGCCCGGATCTTGAGCGAAACGACACTCGTGCCTGCCGCGCATCTCACTTGCGTCAACGCGACCACGGCCGAAGTGGACGACATCATTCGCGATTATTGGGACCTTGGGGTTCGCAACCTCGTGGCCTTGCGGGGCGATCCGCCGGAGGGCGTCGGCGAGCGCTATGTTCCGACTCCGGGCGGCTATGAAAACGCCGCGGCCCTGGTCGCCGGCATCAAGAAAATTGCGCCTTTCGTGACGTCGGTGGCCTGTTACCCGGAGAAGCATCCGGAGTCGCCCTCCGTCGAAGCGGACATCGCCATGCTCAAAGCCAAGGTGGACGCGGGTGCGGATGGCGCCATCACGCAGTTCTTTTTCGATAACGAGGTCTATTTCCGTTATCTCGACAGGGTGCGGGCCGCGGGCATCAACATTCCGATCATCCCGGGTCTCATCCCCATCAACAATTTCAAGCAAGCGGCCAGTTTCGCGAAGAAATCGGGCGCGACCGTGCCCGACTGGCTGGAACGGCGCTTTGAAGGGTTGGAGGACGACCCGGAAACGCGGCATCTCGTGGCTGCGGCGGTTGCGGCCGAGCAGGTGCTTGGCCTCGTCGACCAGGGCATCACCTCGTTCCACTTCTACACGCTGAACCGCGCCGACCTTGTCTATGCCATCTGCCATCTGCTCGGCTTGCGGCCGGCCAAGGCCTTTGCCGAGAAGGCGGTCTCGCCTGGCGCTACGCTCGAACCGGTTCCTGTGCAATCGGCAAAGGTGGCGTCATGACCCGCGAAGAACGCATCGAGCGCCTCTACGAGGCGGTCAAGGAGCGCATCCTCATCCTGGACGGCGCCATGGGCACCATGATCCAGCGGCACAAGCTGGACGAGGCCGGCTACCGCGGCGAGCGCTTCAAGGATTTCGACCGGGACCTCAAAGGCAATAACGACCTTCTGGTCCTGACCCAGCCGGACATCATCCGCGACATTCACAGCGCCTACATGGAAGCCGGTGCGGATATTGTCGAGACCAACACGTTCAACGCCCAGTCCATCAGCCAAGCCGACTACGGTTTGGAAGACCTGGCCTATGAGATGAACGTGGCGGCGGCGAAGCTCGCGCGCGAAGCGGCCGATGCCTGGGAAGCCAAGACGCCGGACCGGCCGCGTTACGTGGCGGGCGCCATCGGTCCGACGAACCGCACCGCGTCCATCTCGCCCGACGTCAACAATCCGGGCTTCCGCAACGTGGACTTCGACACGCTGGTCGAAGCCTATTCCACGCAAGTGCGCGGACTGATCGACGGCGGCGCCGACCTGATCCTGATCGAGACCGTGTTCGACACGTTGAACGCGAAGGCCGCGGGCTTTGCGGTCGAGGAAGTCTTCGACGAGAAGGGCGTGCACCTGCCGGTCATGATCTCGGGAACGATCACAGATCTTTCCGGACGGAACCTGTCGGGCCAAACCCCGGAAGCGTTCTGGTATTCCATGCGGCACCTCCGGCCGTTCTCGATCGGCTTCAACTGCTCCTTCGGCGCCGAACAGCTACGGCCGTCCGTGGACGAGATCTCCCACGTGACCGACACCTATGTCAGCATCTATCCCAATGCGGGGCTGCCCAACGAAATGGGCGAGTACGACGAGACGCCCGAACAGATGGCCGCGCTGCTGGAAGATTGGGCCGAGAACGGCCTGATCAATATTGTCGGCGGCTGTTGCGGCACGACGCCCGACCACATCCGCGCCATCGCGAAAGCCGTCGCGCCCTACAAGCCGCGGGTGGTCCCGCAGGTGGAGCATGCCTTGCGTCTGTCCGGCCTCGAACCTTTCGTGCACGGGTGACGCCATGACGGCACTGAAGTTCGAAGATCAGGAGATTCCTGATCTGGACGAGTACGCCACCCTGGCCGAACAGTTCATTCCCGGCCGGCGGGCAATCTTCGCCATCGTCGCGGCGTCGTTTCTCGAGCTTCTTCCGAAAGGGCCGGCCAGGATTTTGGTGGTCGGTGCCGGCGGAGGCGAGGACATCTTGCGCCTCGGTTCGGATAGTGCCGACTGGTCATTCGTCGGTGCCGATACGTATCAGCCCATGGTGGAACTGGCGCGGCGGCGTCTTGCCGGCTCGACCGTCGCGCCCGCGCGCGCGTCGAGACCACGACGATCGACGACCTGGACGAATCGGACTTCGATGCCGCCACGTGTCTCCTGACCGCGCATTTCGTTCCGGACGATGGGTCGAAGCTGGCGTTCTTCGAGGCCATCCATGCGCGCATGAAGCCGGGGGCGCCGCTTGCGATCGTCGACGGCGTCGGCGTTTCGGGCGAGCCTCAGACCGAGCTCTTGCGGCGCATCTGGAAGCGGCATGCCATCCGGAACGGCGCCGCGGAAGAGGTCGCTCAGAAGAACGCGGACAATCTCGAAAAAGTCGCTGTGGTGTCGGCGGAGCGTGAAGAAGAGCTGCTGACCAGCGCCGGATTCGAGCGCCTGACACCGATTTTTCGTGGACTCTCCATCAAGGGCTGGCTTGCCTTCGCCTAGCGCGAACTAGCCCGTCCACTGACCGCCAACAAGAACGGGGCTTCGACCGAATGTCTACCAACGCAGCGCAAAACTTCGTCATGGTCGGCGAACGAACCAACGTCACGGGATCCGCCCGCTTCCGCAAGCTCATCGAGGCCAACGACTACGCCGCGGCGCTCGAAGTCGCGCGCCAGCAGGTCGAGAACGGCGCCAACATGATCGACATCAACATGGACGAGGGCATGTTGAATTCCGAGGAGGCCATGAAGACCTTCCTCAATCTGATCGCCTCGGAGCCGGATATTTCGCGCGTCCCGATCATGCTCGACTCCTCCAAATGGTCTGTGATCGAGACAGGGCTTAAATGCGTGCAAGGCAAGGCGGTGGTGAACTCCATAAGCATGAAGGAGGGTGAGGAACCGTTCCTGGAACATGCGCGCAAGGTGCTGCGCTACGGCGCGGCCGTCGTCGTGATGGCGTTCGACGAAACCGGACAGGCCGAGACGGCGGAGCGGAAGTTCGAGATCTGCAAGCGCGCCTACGATCTGTTGACGAAAGAGGTGGGGTTCCCGCCGGAGGATATCATCTTCGATCCCAACATCTTCGCGGTCGCGACCGGCATCGAGGAGCACAACGATTACGGCCGGGCCTTCATCGAGGCCACGCGTCGCATCAAGGCTGAACTGCCTTACGTGCATGTGTCCGGCGGCGTCTCGAATCTCTCCTTCGCATTCCGCGGCAATGAGCGCGTGCGCGAGGCCATGCACACGGTGTTCCTCTATCACGCCATTCAGGCCGGCATGGATATGGGCATCGTCAATGCGGGCCAGCTTGGCCAGTACGACGACATCGAGCCGGAGCTGCGCGAGCTCGTCGAGGACGTGATCCTCACCCGCCGCGACGATGCCACCGATCGCCTGCTGGATGCGGCCGAGCGTTACAAGGGCGGCGCATCGCAGAAGAAGGAGGCGGACCTTTCCTGGCGCGAAAAGCCGGTCGAGGAACGGCTCTCCTACGCCCTGGTGCACGGCATCGGCGCCTATATCGAGGTGGACACCGAAGAGGCACGTAAGCGCGCGGAACGGCCGCTCCATGTGATCGAGGGCCCGCTGATGGCGGGCATGAACGTGGTCGGCGATCTGTTCGGCGCCGGCAAGATGTTCCTGCCGCAGGTCGTCAAGTCCGCGCGCGTGATGAAGCAGGCCGTGGCCTATCTCATGCCCTTCATGGAGAAGGAGAAGCAGGAGCTCGGCATCGTGGATCAGCCGGCGGCCGGTAAGATTCTGCTCGCGACCGTGAAGGGCGACGTGCATGACATCGGCAAGAACATCGTCGGCGTCGTGCTCCAATGCAACAATTACGAGGTGATCGACCTCGGCGTCATGGTGCATTCGCAAGTCATTCTCGATACGGCAAAGGAACAGAACGTCGACATCATCGGTCTGTCCGGTCTCATCACGCCGTCGCTGGACGAAATGTGCCACGTCGCGGCCGAAATGGAGCGGGAAGGGTTCGACATTCCGCTTCTGATCGGCGGCGCGACGACGAGTAAGGTCCATACGGCCGTCAAGATCAGCCCCAACTACCAGCGGAACCAGGCGATCTACGTGACAGACGCCAGCCGCGCGGTCGGCGTCGTCTCGGGGTTGATCTCCGAGGAGCACAGGGACGGCCACATTGCCAAGGTCCGCGCCGAATATGCGCAGATGGCCGAGTCCTACGCACGCGGTCAGGCGGAGAAGGCGCGGGCGAGCATCGCGCAGGCCCGCGCCAACGCCCTCAAGCTCGATTGGAAGGCCTACACGCCGCCAAAGCCGGCCTTCTTGGGAACGCGCACGTTCACCGCTTACGATCTCGGCGAACTTGCGCGCTATATCGACTGGACGCCCTTCTTCCATGCCTGGGAGCTCAAAGGGACATACCCGCGCATTCTCAATGACGACAAATATGGCGAAGCCGCGCGCCCGCTCTTCGAAGATGCGCAAGAAATGTTGAAGCAGATCGTCGGCGAGAAATGGCTCAAGGCGAATGCCGTGGTCGGCTTCTGGCCGGCGAATTCAGTCGGTGACGATATTGAGCTGTATGCGGACGAAGCCCGCGAGGTTCCGGTTGCGACGGTCCACACGCTGCGCCAGCAAATGGCGCGCAGCACCGGCAAGCCGAATCTGGCTCTGGCCGACTTCGTCGCGCCGAAGGACGGCGGCATTGCCGACTACGTCGGTGGCTTCGCTGTCACCGCGGGCATTGGCGAAGAAGATATCGCCAGGCGCTTCGAGCTGGCCAACGACGACTATTCGAAGATTCTCGTGAAGGCGCTTGCCGATCGTTTGGCTGAAGCCTTCGCCGAGGCGATGCATGCAAAGGTCCGGCGCGAGCTGTGGGGCTACGCGCCGGACGAGACGCTGTCGAATGAGGCTCTCATCGCCGAAGAGTATCAGGGCATCCGTCCTGCACCGGGCTATCCCGCCCAGCCCGACCATACGGAGAAGCGAACCCTCTTCCGTCTGCTCGATGCGGAAAACGAGATTGGTGTGAAACTCACCGAATCGTGCGCCATGTGGCCGGGCGCGGCCGTGTCCGGCCTCTATTTCTCCCACCCGGAGGCGCGCTATTTCGGTGTCGGAAAGGTTGGCCGCGACCAGGTGGCCGACTATGCGGGGCGCAAAGGCTGGTCGCTCGAGGAAGCCGAGCGCTGGCTCGGTCCTATCCTCAACTACGATCCGAAGCAGTCCGCCGACGCCGCGGCGTAGGAGCCAACACGGCAGAGGGCACGCCAAGACGAAGTGGTTCGTCTACGGCGTTTTGTCTCTGCTGGCTTGGTGTTGGCGGCCCAATGGCCAAATACACTCGCCCTAGATCATTCCAAGAATGACGGCGGCGAGGAAGCTGAACGATATGATGACCGAAGCCACGGTCAGTTTGGCTGTCAATTCCATCGGAAGCTCTCCTTTCCGATTGGAGGGGTGCCCGTTCTGCAATGCGATCATTTTACAAACTCCCCTGATTGCGTGCCAAGCTGTTTCCTTGTTGCGCCGCACAAGCAAATGGGCGCGACATACGTTGCCAATCAACGCGTCAAGAGGATTTCGGTTCACGCGGAGAACATTTTTTTCGGTTTTCCACCACGGATCGACGCCCCTGTGAGCGCTGTCGGGCTGCGACATCGTTCCGCAGCCACCGGTGCACAGCATGTGGAAAATCCTGGTGTCCGGAGCGCGCCGAAGCATCGCGCGCGGTCAAAAATGGGGTCGCGCGCCGATCCGCTTCCCGCCGCGCTACGTCAACGTCTTTCTGAGAAGCGTTTCGGCGAAACCATCCGTAACGAGGTCGGGCAGGCTTGCCGCTTCGGTGAAGCCGCAGCGTTTGTAGAAACGCATCGCATCGCTATTGAACTGCGAGGCGCAGACCCAGACGTTGCGCGCTCCAAGCCGCTTTGCCTCCGCCTCGACGAACGTGAGCACCTTTGTGCCAAGCCCGCGTCTCTGAACCCCCGGGAGGATGGCCAGGAGTTCCACATAGGGGCCTTTGAGCCAAGGGAAGCGAATGGACGCGACTCCGGCCAGAGCGTCGTCCACGACGATGGCGTAACGCCGTGCGCCGGAATCCTCGGCTTGCAGAAATGCCGTCAGTGCCTCCGCCGAAATCCCCAGTGTCGACCAGGGCGGGGTCGCCGCGAGCGCCGCGGCCACGGCTCGAGGCGCCTCCGGTGCGAGAGGGCGCAGCTGCACGGTGCCGAGGTCGGCCGTTGGGGGCAGTGCTGACGGTGTCACTTTCTTCGATCGCGGCGGCGCTTCTTGACCTGTGCCACGCGCCGTTGGTCGCCGGGGCGCTCCGTGTAGCAGCTCTGCGCGATCACGGGTTCGCCGGCGGCGAGAAGCTCGCTCACGGTCACGAAGCGATAGCCTGCCTCCTTCAGTTTGGGAATGGCCAGCGTCAAGGCCTCGGCCGTGTTGCGGCCATGGCCGTTCGCGTGGCCGATCACGATCGCGCCGGGATGGGCTAGGCTGACAATGGCGTTGGCGATTCTCTTCGCCGACAGGTTCGGGTCCGGATCGCCGGTCACGACGTCCCATTGAATGGCGAGTTGGCCGGCCTCGGCGACCGCCGACAAGGCTTGGGCGTTGCACCAGCCATAGGGAAAACGCATCAGCGTCAGCTCGTCTTGAAGGGAGGTGACGCCCTCCGCATTCCAGGCGCAGCTCTTGGCCATCAGCCGCCCGCGGGCGCGCAGGAACGCGGCCTCCATCAGGTAGATTTCGTCGTGCAGCGTGGATGCGCTGGCCCTTGAAAAATCGCGGTGGCTGAGGCCATGCCCGCCGATTTCGAAGCGCGGATCCGCGATGAGCTGCGCCCCCCGCTCCGGATGGCTCTCGAGCCATTTGCCGCTGACGAACAGCGTGGCCTTGACGTCTTCGTCGCGCAGATAGTCGATGACACGCCCGTCATAGCCCGTGCGATGGCCGTTGCTCTCGCAAAGATCGAAGGTGAGGGCGATCAGCTTTGCGCCGTCGGCAAGCCTCACGCTCCGGATCGAGCCGCGCAACGGCTCAGGTATGGGCGTGCGGTCCGGCCGGGTCACCTTGCGAAGGGCGTCGAGATCCAGCCGCGCCTTGTTCCAGGTGGAGCGCCGCTCCGGTTCGGTGCCCGCGAGAGCCTCGTCGCTCCAGCAGCCGGACAGCAGCGTCGAGGCCGTGTTGGCTGCATCGGGTCGGTCGTCCGCGGCAGCGGGCACGAGGCTCGCCAAGACGAGCCCGAGGGCACACATGACCCGTCGCCATAGATGCATTGCCGCCCCAACCCGTAGACACCAGACAAGCGGCTTCTTGAGCCAGTTGTGCGCATCGCGTCAATGAAAAGATGGGCGGGGAGGGCTGCGTCAGCGAATGGGGTTGAGCGGCGCCTGCGAGATCATGGGGCAGTCCAAGGTCTTCTCAAGCGCATCGACGAGCTCCTGTTCGTCATTGGCCTTGATGTAGAGACCGTTGTTCTGCTCCGCCAGACACATCAGGTCCATCACGCTGTTCCCGCCCGTCCAGGAATAGCTCTCGTAGCGAAAGCCGATCACATGGACGGTCAGCTGCGCGGCATTGTCGTGAAGCCGCTTGGCCAGTTCGCACGGCGACCGGCCGCAGGTTTCTTCGCCGTCCGTCACCACGACGACCACACCGGGATTGTTGCGATAGTCGAGCGCCTCGGCGGCTTGCTCCACGCCGGATGTGAGCGGCGTCTTGCCCGCGGGAATGATCCGGTTGACCGCGCGCATGATGGGCTTCGCCGCATTGGATGTCGGCTTCATGGCCAGCGACACGTTGCACTGATTGTAGGGGCCGGGGCCGTAGGTCACGAGGCCGACACGGCGGTAGCGCGTGGCGCTGGGAAGAACTTGCCGCAAGGCCCAGCGCACTTCGTCGATACGGGGCTTGGAATTGGGAATGCCGAGGACCTGATTGCCCGACATGGAACCGGAGGCATCGAAGACGATCATGGCGTCGTCGGTGCAAGGGGCTTTCTTCGTCTCCGGCGTGGCGGCATCTTCGGCGCTCGCAACGAAAGCCGAACCGGCCACGGCCGCAGCTGCAAGGCCGGCGACCCAGAATTTCCGCCACTGCATTGCAAACACGTTGCCGCGATCTTGCATAGTTTCCTTGCTCCATAGGCGATTTTGCCAATCATAACCCAATTGTTTTTGCTGCGGAATGGCAGAAAAACCGGGATATCGTTTGGGCGCGGCCCTCTCATGACGCCGTCCTGACCCAAACTAGGGACTGAAAATCAGGACCACATAGACGAGGAAGAGCAGGAGGTGCACCACGCCGTTGATGACGTTGGTGCGCCCTCCGCCGAAGGTCATGCCGCTCACGAACAGGGTCAAAACCAGCAGGACGGTTTCCTGTTCGGTCAGGCCGAGCTCGGCGTCGCGGCCCGTCAGCATCCCGATCGCCAGGACCGCCGGCACCGTCAGACCGATGGTCGACAGGGCCGAGCCGAGACAGATATTGATGGATCGCTGCAGGCGGTTCGACAGGGCGGCGGAGAACGCGCTGAGGCCCTCGGGCGTCAGCACCAAGATGGCGATCAGCACGCCGCCGAGCGCATCCGGCAGCTCCATGTCCTCGATGCCGTAATTGACGATTTCACCGAGATATTCGGCAAGAATCACCACGGGTAGCAGGCACAGCAGCAGCATGATGGTGTGGAAGGCCAGCGAATGGGACTTCTTTCCTGTCTCCCGGAGCGGGTCCTCGTCCGCGCGTGTGCCGTGCGGCTGCGCGTCTTGCGGCTGCGCGTCTTGCGGCCCTTGTTCCGGCTCGGCGAAGAAGGTGCGGTGCCGCATGGTCTGAATGATCACGAACACGGCGTAGAACAGCAGCGTGATCGCCGCGAACAGGATGGCTTTGCCAGGTGCTTTGACGGGATCGGGCGGGATTTCGGTGTGGTTCGGCAGGATCAGGGCAAACACCGATAGGGCCGTCAGGACGACGAGAAAGGCGCGCGCCCCGGCAAGATTGTAGTCCTGCTCCCAATAGCGCAGCGCCCCCATGAGGAGTGCCGTGCCGACCATGCCGTTCAAGACGATCATCAAGGTCGCGAACATGGCATCGCGCGCGAGTGTCGGGTTGTTCTCGCCCTTCAACATGATCGCCGCCAGCATGGCCACTTCGATGATGATCACGGAGAACGTCAGGATCAGCGTGCCGTAGGGCTCGCCGAGTTCCTCGGCCACGGCCTCGCCCTGCTGCATCACGGCATAGGCGCACCACATCATGACGGCGAACAGCCAAACGAAGAGAAGCGCGGACTTCGGGTGATTCTCGAGGTTCGACATCATGTCGTCCCCGAAGGCCACAAAGAGGAGTGCTGTGATGCCGCCGACGACCGCCGGCGCGACGCTATCTAGCAGGACATGCTTGTTCATGACGTTTCGACGCGACGGCTCCCCGGCCATGGCCCACCCTGTTGGCCGCTCTGCAGCGGCGACTTTGGACTGATTCCGATGCCGGTGTAACAGGCGGGCGATGACGGTGAACCTAGCCGAGGGGGCAGCTTTTATGTAATAGCCGTTTACATGAACGATTCCAGCGGCCGCTGGCAGCGGCGCTCCTACCACCACGGCAACCTCAAGGAGGTGCTACTCGAAGCGGCGCGCAAGCTCATCGAAGAGCACGGCGCGTTCGGCTTCAGCCTTGCGGAAGCCGCGCGGCTGGCCGGGGTCAGCCCTGCGGCGCCCTACCGCCATTTCCGCGATCGCGATGCGCTGCTCGCCGAGGTTGCCCGTACGGGATTCGAGCGCTTCGCGGCGCGCCTGGACGTGGCGTGGAACAACGGGATCCCGACGCCGCTGTCAGCCTTCGAGGCCCTGGGGCGCGCCTATCTTGCGTTCGCCCGCGAGGAACCCGCGAGCTACGCGGTCATGTTCGAGTCGGGCGCCGCGGCGGAGCACGGCGGTGAGGCCGTTCACGCTGCAGCCTCGTCGCCCGCCGCCGAGAAGGCCTTCAACGTGCTTCAGAGGGCCGCCGCCGCGCTTTGCCGGCAACTGCCTGAGAACGAACGCCCACCGCTGAAGCTCGTGGCCATGCATATCTGGACCATGTCGCACGGGATCGCATCGCTCTTCATCCAGGAGGGGAGCGCGGCGCGAAAGATCCCGCTCTCGCCGGAGGAGGTGCTCGAAAGCGGCATGCTGATCTATCTGAAGGGGCTCGGCGTCTTGCCGGAGGGTGACGGCCAGGAGTCGTCGAAGGAAACGCCCTAGCGGCTGGCCGTCCGCGCGCCGTGGCCGGTGCCGCTCGCCTCCAGCCATCTCAACACGAGATTCCAGTCCGACCGCGACCCGTTATAGATGTTGCGGTCGCACTTGCCGGGGACGCCGGGCACGCTTCCTGTTGCGGTGAACTGCCAGAAGGCCCATTTGCGGCCCGGATATTTCTCATGCGGTTCGGCCGCGACCGACCGCAGCCAGAATGGTAGTCCTCGAATTCGCCCTGGAGAATGTCCCGGTGAAATCTCGGATCGGTATAGATGATCGGCCGTTTGCCGGTGTGACGCTCCATGGCTTCGAGAATGATCTTGATCTTCTTGAGGGCCAGGCTCCGAGAGATCTTCTTCGGGCAGGTCTTCGAATCCGGGTGCCACTCGAGATCGAGAACGGGCGGCAGCGCGTCGGGATCGTTCGGCACGTTCCGGACGAACCAATCGGCCTGCTCCGAGGCATACCGGCACCAATAGATGAAGTGATAGGCCCCGCGCGCAACGCCGGCGCGTTTGGCGGCATACCAGTTCTGACGGAACTTGGGGTCGATGTGGTCGCCGCCTTCGGTGGCCTTGATGAAGGCGAAGTGGATTCCGGCCTCGCGCACGCGCTCCCAGTCGATATCGCCTTGCCAATAAGAGACGTCGATTCCCTGGACCGGCATGGAATGGGCCCGGGTGACGCCCTTGTGCGGTTTGTGGTCCTTCAGCGACCGGGCCGCGGCCGAACCACTGCCCAGAGCGGTGAGCGCAACGGCCCCGGCAACCGCAAGACTCAGGAACCGGCGATAAGCAGAACACATGGTGACGCCCCCCAAAAAAAAGCCCGATTAGCCTACAATTTTCGGCGAATTGGCGGGGAACTCTCGGGACTTGGGGTTAATTTTGTCTTGGCTGCTGGCGCGCCCTGGGCCAGCCGCCCAGGAGACGGAATCCGCGAACGGCAGACGAGAATCAGACGACGAGACGTTGAACGGCTTGCCAGGCAGACCCATATATGTGAATGTAAATAACATTCACTTGAGCCCTGAAAGGACCCCGATGCAGCTAGTTGCGACCCTCGACGAGTACGGAAAGCCCGCTTGGTTCGCCGCGATGATTCTCGGTTTTATCGTTTGGTGGCCGGTTGGCTCGGTGTTTTGGCTTATCTAATCTGGAGTGGACGAATGGGATGCGGAAATAGGAAGGCTTGGCGCTCGTACTTCAAGGAAGAGGCGCAGCGGTTTCACAGCGGTTTTGCCTCGACAGGCAATTACGCCTTCGATGCCTATCGCGAGGAGACCCTGAAGCGGCTCGAAGAAGAGGCCGAGGAATTCCAGTCCTTCCTGAAGCGTCTTCGCGACGCCAAGGACAAGGCGGAGTTCGACCAGTTTATGGCCGAGCGCAAGCAGGTCCAGCCGGTTCAGACGAGCTAAGCACGTTCATCCCCTGCGAACGGGCGCTGAAGGGCGCAGGCGAAAGCCTGTGCCCTTCATTTTGTGTGCAGCAGAGGCTTTTCATCGGCGGCCGGCTTTGTAGGATGCGGGCCGACGCGCCGCGGCCAGTGGCGCCACAGCGAAACACGAAGCGTTCGAGGTAGGAAACAATGGTTTGGTCCAAGGGGGGTCGCAGGGCTTTCTTGATTGCGGGCATGGGACTGTCGGCGTGCGTCACGCAAGTCCAGGCAAGCGACATCCAGGATCTCGTCAAGCACCCGCAGGACTATCTGGGGCAAGAGATCGAGATGAAGGCGTATTGCATCAAGGGGGGACGCTCTGGCGATGTGCTCGGCTATGAGTGCACCACGAAGGACGGCGTCTACGTGAATACCGGCGACATCACGCCCGAAGAGGCCAAGGCGAAGCTCGCCGACGATTGCGCCGGCGGCAAGTGCGAGACGACCATCAGCTTCGAGCCGCACTCCTTTACGACGTCGGGCGTCATCGAGCCGGACCGGGACGTCGTGGTCTTCAACACCAAGACCGCCAAAGTGAGCTTCTAGCCGGGCTAGACCTCGTCGTCCTCGAGAATGCTGCGCGATCCGAACGCTCGAAACGCGAACGGCAGGACGAGCGGATTGAACGCCGTCTGGATCACGAGACGGCGCAACCAGGGTTTTGACTGCGCCGTTGGGATGAAGATCTTCGCGAAGGCCGAGGCGTCTTCCTGACGCTCGGCGATCGCGGGCTTCATCATGGCCTCGTAGGAGGCGAACGCAGCCGCGTGGTTGCCGTCGTAGCGCTGGAGCTCCTGCGCCAGGATATACGCGCCCGCCATCGCCATGTGCGAGCCTTGTCCCGCCAGAAGCGACAGACATCCACAAGCATCGCCCAATAGTGTCACCCGTCCCCGCGACCAGCGTGGGATGGCGATCTGCGTCATCGTATCGAAATAGAGCGGTGCGCTGCCTTTGTAAGCATCGATCAGCGCCTCGCCGATCCACCCGGCGCCCTTGAAGGCGCGCCGCACGAACGAAAGCTGCTGCTCGGGCGGGACGTCCACTTCGTCGAGCCGGAACACAAAGGTCGCGTCGAGCTTACGGTCGCCAAGCGGGTAGTAGAAGGCGACGCGATTCGGTTCTTCGTGGATTTGCGCGACCTGGCCCACGGGGAGATCGTGATCCTCGATGTGAAACGCGGCCACATAGGCGCCGAGGAATCGGGCGAACTGGCTCTCGTCGCCGAACATCAGGCGCCGGACCCCCGAATGAACGCCGTCGGCACCGAACACCAGCGCGAATTCGTCCGTGCTGCCATCGTCGAAGGCGACATCGACGTGGGTCCCCTGGTCCCTTATGTCGGCGATCTCCGTGCCGAACCGGACTTCCACGCCGAGGGCCTCGGCGCGTTCGTACAGGATGCGTACGAGGTCGGGGCGGCGCAGATAGACATATTTGCCGTCCAGCGCGCGTTTGATACGCTTGATCGGGACCGTCGCATAGGACTTGCCCTCGGCATTCACGAATTGAAGCTTGTCGATGGGGTAGCGCAGGGCACGGAGCGCGCCGGTAAGGCCCATGCGTTCGGCCACGTCCCAGCCCGAGCCGAAGAAGTCCATCATGTAGCCGTCGTCGGGCAGAGCGGGGCTCTGTTCCACGACAACCGGATCGTCTCCGTATTCCTTCAGGCAAATGGCGAGCGTAAGACCCGCGATTCCCGCGCCGGAAATCAAAGCCCTGCCGTCAATTGCCATACGCTCGTGCCTCTTGCGCCCATGCTTCTTGCGCGACAGCCGCCCGGTTTCGTCGCGATTGCGCCCAGTACCGTCGTCTGTCGTCTATGCGGTCTCGTCCGGGGTTGGCTTACCATAACCGCCGCCGGTCGGTGTTCTGATTATCACGGCTTCGCCTTGGGCAAGCCTCGTTTGGTCTGACCCTTTGAGACGTTCCAGCGCTCCGTTCGTCCGGCGCACCCAGTTTTCCCCCTTGCGGCCCGGCGCACCGCCCCTTGTGCCAAAGGGCTGCACGCTACGGAAACCCGAGAGGATAGCGCAGTCCATCTTTTCCAAGAACCTCAGTGTCCGGACCGTACCGTCTCCCGCGCGCCACTGCCCCGCGCCTCCCGAGCCCCGCTCGATCGCGAACCGCTCCAACAGCACAGGGTAGCGGAGTTCCAGGACCTCCGGATCGGTGAGCCGGGAGTTGGTCATGTGAGTCTGCACGGCCGCCGGCCCGTCGAAACCGGGCCCCGCCGGGGCCCCAGAGCAGATCGTCTCGTAATACTGCACCCGCTCGTTTCCGAAGGTCAGGTTGTTCATCGTTCCCTGCGCGGAGCCCAGAACCCCGAGCGCACCATAAAGGCAGTTCACGACGGTTTGGCTCGTCTCCACGTTGCCGCCGGCGACCGGCGCCGGATAGTGCGGCTTCAAGAGCGATCCGTCAGGCAGCACGATCTCGATGTGGCGCAGACAACCGGCGTTCAGCGGAATGTCCTCATCCACCAGCGTCCGGAACACGTAGAGCACGCAGGCACGCGTGATCGGCTCGGGGGCGTTGAAGGTCGTTTCGGTCTGGATACTCGTGCCGGTGAAGTCGACGACGGCCTTGTTCGCCTTGCGGTCGATCGTGATCTCCACCGCGATCCGGCTTGCCTGATCGGTCTGAAGCGCGAAACGCGAACTCTTCAGAGTGCCGATGACCTTGCGCACCGCGTTCGCGGCATTGTCCTGCACATGGCCCATATAGGCCGCGACCGTGGCGAGACCGTATTGGCGCACCATCTTGCGCAGTTCGGCGACGCCCTTCTCGTTGGCGGCGACCTGCGCTTTCAAATCGGCGACGTTCTGGTCGACATTGCGTGCCGGATAGGGCGCGTCGGTGAACAGGCGCCGCACGGCATCTTCCTGGAAACGGCCACCGCCAACCAGCCTGAACGGATCGATATAGATGCCTTCCTCTTCGATCGAGGACGCGCGGGGGCTCATCGAGCCGGGGCTGATGCCACCCACATCCGCATGATGACCGCGCGCGGCCACGAAGAAGAGGATCTCCGCGCCGGCTTCGTCGAACACGGGCGTAACGACGGTAATGTCGGGCAAATGCGTTCCGCCGTTATAGGGCGCGTTCAGCATCCACACATCGCCGGGGCGGAGGTCTGTACCCACCTCTCGCAGAATCGTTTCCACGCTTCGGTCCATGGAGCCGAGATGGACGGGGATGTGGGGTGCATTCGCGATCAGAGCCCCGCCAGCATCGAAGAGGGCGCAGGAGAAATCGAGACGCTCCTTGATGTTGACGGAGCGCGCCGTGTTCTGCAGCGCATAGCCCATCTGCTCGGCGATCGAGACGAACAGGCTGTTGAACACTTCCAGCATGACGGGGTCCGCCTCGGCGCTAACCGCCTCTTTTGCCTGCTTCCGCTGGGCGCGCGACAAAAGAAGATGGTTCTTCGCCGTCACCGCCGCGCGCCATTCCGGTTCCAGCACGACGGTCTGATGGTCCTCGATCACGAGCGCCGGTCCGTCGATCTCGGCGCCCGGGGTTAGATCGGCGCGGGCCGAGACGGGGACATCGTGCCAGTGGCCATGGGTGAAGATGTCGGCCCGGCTCTGCGGCGCGGGCCGTTTGGCGGGGAGGGGGCTATCGGCTTCTTCGATCAGGGTGCCGCCGCCAATGGCTTCCACCTCCACGGCTTCGATCTCGACCCCCTTTTCGGGGCTGATAAAGCCGAAGCGTTTCCGATGCGCCGCCTCGAACCCCGCGCGCATCTCCGCGAGCGAGCCGGACGGGATCGGCAGCGAACTGTCCGTGCCCTCGTAACGCAAATGGACCTGCGCCGCGATCGTGTCCGCGACGATGCCCTGGAGCTCGAGTTCGCGGCGGGCCTCACGTTCCAAGGGCCCGCACGTTTCGGCGAGCGTCGCCATGCCGTCTTCGTCGAGCGGCGCGAGCACCGCATGGGTGCGGGTCGCGCGCACGCTGGCAAGGCCCATGCCGTAGGCGGACAGCACCCCGGACAGCGGATGCAGTAACACGCTCTCGATACCGAGCGCGTCGGCCACGAGGCATGCGTGCTGCCCGCCCGCGCCACCGAAGCAATTGAGCACGTAGCCGGCGACGTCATAGCCCCGCTGCACGGAAATCGTCTTGATGGCGTTGGCCATATTGGCGACGGCGATCTTGATGAAGCCTTCGGCGATCTCTTCCGGCAGACGGTCGTCGCCCAGCTCCCGGGCGAGCGCATGAAACGCCTTCACCACCGCGCGCCGGTCCAGAGGCTGGTCTTGGCCGGGGCCGAAAATATGCGGGAAGAGATCGGGCTGAAGCTTGCCCGTCATGACGTTCGCGTCCGTCACGGTGAGCGGTCCGCCCCGGCGATAGGCGCATGGACCGGGATCGGCTCCAGCCGAATCCGGTCCGACCCGGAACCGCGCTTCGTCGGCATGCAGAATCGATCCGCCGCCCGCAGCGACCGTATGAATGAGCATCATGGGGGCACGGACACGCGCGCCGGCCACGACGCTTTCGAAGGTGCGTTCAAGTACGCCGTCGTAGTGGCACACATCCGTGGAGGTGCCGCCCATGTCGAAGCCGATGACCTTGGCGAAACCCGCGCTCTTGGCCGTCTCCACGGCACCGACCACGCCACCGGCGGGGCCGGACAGGATCGCGTCCTTGCCGCGAAACAGATGCGCCGACGTGAGGCCGCCCGACGACTGCATGAATAGCAGCCTCGGTGCGGTCTCGCCGGCATCGCCGCCGCGAAGGGCGGAGAGCGCGCCCGCTACGCGGTCCACATAGCGGCGGAGCAGCGGCGACAGATACGCATCGACGACGGTCGTGTCGCCCCGGCCCACGAACTTCACGAGCGGGCTTACCTCGTGGCTGACCGACACTTGGGCAAAGCCCAGCTCCCGGGCGAGGGCGGCCGCCCGGCGTTCGTGGTCCGGATGCGCATAAGCATGCATGAAGACGATGGCGACCGCGTCGATGCCGTCTCGCCGTGCCTCCTCCAGCGCTT
This sequence comes from Methyloceanibacter methanicus, assembly GCF_001723285.1. GTDB lineage: Bacteria > Pseudomonadota > Alphaproteobacteria > Rhizobiales > Methyloligellaceae > Methyloceanibacter > Methyloceanibacter methanicus. The sequence goes on from NZ_LPWG01000014.1 coordinate 298,639, forward strand.
CGCGCGTGGCCTTGAGGTCCAGCGGAACTTCGACCGTTCCGTCGGCGCGGACGCGTTCGGGCACCTCCACGACGCGCTCATACAGCATCGACGGCTTCTCGATCCGTCGCGCGAAGATTTTCGGACGCGCCTGGTAGCCAATCTCAAGCGCGTCACGGAAGCCTTCGGTCGCGACAAGGAGAACGCGGTCGCCTTTGCGCTCCAGGAGTGCGTTGGTGGCGACGGTCGTCCCCATGCGCACGGTCTCGATGAGATGGGGCGGGAGGGGCCCTGCGCGCGGGACGCCGATCAGGTCGGCGATGCCGGCAATGGCCGCATCCTCATAGGATTCCGGATTCTCGGAGAGCAGCTTCGTGGTAAGGCGCGTCCCGTCGGGGCTACGCCCGACAATGTCGGTGAAGGTGCCGCCCCGGTCGATGAAGAACTGCCATTTGCCGGTCATGCCGCGGGTGGTCGCCTGTCACGAGATCCGTTTCAGGCCGGACGCATATTGCTTCCAGCGCCGCACATAGACATCCGCGCCACGGGCGATCATGGCGCGCATCTTGTCGTCCACCTCACGCACGGCCTTGGCGGGCGACCCGATGATCATCGCATTGTCGGGAAACTCTTTGCCCTCGGTGATGAGCGCCCCGGCGCCCACAAGACAGTTGGATCCGATCTTGGCGCCGTTTAGGACAATCGCGCCCATGCCGATCAGCGTGTTGTCGCCGATCGTGCAGCCATGAAGGATCACGTTGTGCCCGATCACGCAGTCCTCGCCGATCGTCACCGGGAACCCCGGATCGGTGTGGAGCGTGGAATTGTCTTGCACCTGAGAGCGTGTGCCGATCTCGATCCACTCGTTGTCGCCGCGCAGCACCGAGCCGTACCAGACACTGGCGTCGGACTTGAGCCGCACCTTGCCGGTCAATGTGGCCGTATCGGCGACCCAATAGAGCCCGTCCGCCGGAAATTCGGGCGCCTGCCCATCAAGCTCGTAGACCGCCATCGTCGCTCCTTTCGCCCCTCAAGCGCCGTGGATACAATTCTGAGATAGCCTTGTCATTCAAGATCGGGCTACAGGGCCGGGAGGTCCCGCCCGGCACGGAGGTACCGGAACCTCTTGTAACAACCCGATCACACCGGTAAGGAAAAGCGCCCCCAGCAGATTCTCAAGGGTTTGAACGCGCCGATGAGCACCGAAGACACCAAAAAAGGCGGAAATCCGCTGACGATCTTCATCGTTTCGCTGTGTGCCGCCATCGTGATGGCAGGCGGCTTCGCGATCGTGATCGAGGCCTTCATCCTTGCCGCGGCCAATCTGTTCGAGCTGGGGTCCACATTCGTCTGGATCACGAGCGGGGCGAATGCGCTCTTGGCCTTGTGGTTCGCGGTCTGGACCTTTGTCAGGTCGTGGCACGTGGAGCGGCGCCTCGGGGCCGGTCTCGAGGTCGATGAACCGAAGATGTCGATCCTTGGCAATCTCCGGGGATAGCAGCATGTTCTTGCCCTGGCGGCGGTGCGCCACCGGGACGATTATCCCATGCGGGACAACGGAAAAGCCCGTATGGTCTAACTGGATCAAGTGGTTCTAAGGGGGTCCGCTATGTCGGTTTGGGGAAAACTCGCAGGTGCAGCCGCAGGACTCGCGGTCGGAGGGCCGATCGGGGCGTGGTTGGCGGCGTCGCGGGGCACTACGTGATTGACCGGGACGGCGACCAGGCCGGCGGGGCCGACGGCGAGGACCAGGTGGCCTTCACCGTGGGCGTCATCGCGCTCGGCGCCAAGATGGCCAAGGCTGATGGCGTCGTCACCATGGACGAGGTCAACGCCTTCAAGGAGGTGTTCAAGGTCCCGGACGGCGAGATGAAGAACGTGGCGCGGGTGTTCAACCTCGCCAAGCAGGAAGTAGCCGGTTACGAAGCCTATGCCGACCAGCTGGCGGGGATGTTCAAGGGCAACAGGAAGCTGCTGGAAGACGTTCTGGACGGTCTGTTCCACATCGCCAAGGCCGACGACGAGTTCGATCCGAGCGAGGAAGAGTTCCTGAAGCAAGTGTCCAAGCGCTTCGGCTTCACCGAGACGGAGTTCGGCTACATCAAGGCCCGGCACGTGGTTGCCTCGAAGCGCAATCCTTACGAAGTGCTCGAGGTCGATCCGTCGGTTACGAACGATGCGTTGAAGGCCCAGTACCGCAAGTTGATCGCGGAGAACCATCCCGACAAGCTGATCGCACGCGGCGTGCCGGAAGAGTTCATCGCCATCGCCACGGACAAGATGGCCGCCATCAACGAGGCCTATCAGCAGATTGCCAAAGAGCGGGGCCTCTAACCCCTCTTGCCGCCGCGTAGGCGGATGGCTGGACGGTCTTCCCGTCGGCGGGATGGCCGCGAGACCGACGGCCCTTGCAGAATGGATTGGCTTGGATGACGGCCGCACCGGACAGCAAGCTTGCCGCGCATTGGGTGCCATCGCCCAATTTCGAACCGCGGCCCGAGGGACGGAAGCCCGACACGCTGATCCTGCATTACACGGGGATGGAAGCGTGCGACGCGGCCCGCGACTGGCTCGCCTCCGAAGAGTCCAAGGTCTCCGCCCACTATCTCCTCGACGAGGCCGGGGTCGTCACCCAGATGGTGGCGGAGTCCGAGCGGGCTTGGCACGCGGGCCAAAGCTATTGGGCCGGTGAGACGGACCTCAATTCGGCGTCGATCGGCATCGAGATCCACAATCCCGGCCACGACTTCGACTACCCGCCGTTTCCGGAGGTGCAAATGCAGGCGGTGGAAGCCCTGTGTCTCGACATTCTCGGCCGCCACGCGATCCCGAAAGAGCGTGTGCTGGCCCATTCGGACATCGCGCCCGGCCGCAAACGCGATCCCGGCGAACGGTTCGACTGGGCCCGGCTGGCCCGCGCCGGCATCGGACTTTGGACTGAACCCGTGCCCCTCGGCGACGATGCCGGCCTCGGTCTTGGCGACGAGAGCGAGGCCGTCGCCGAACTTCAGCGTGATCTCAGGGATTTCGGGTACGGCGTCGAGGACACGTCCACATACGGGCGCGGAACCGAAATCGTGGTGGAGGCCTTCCAGCGGCACTACAGGCCCGCAAGGGTCGACGGCCGTGCGGACCGCTCGACCCGCGAGACGCTGAAACGGCTCCTCATCGTCCGGTCGGGCGCGGTGGTTTGATCTGCTGGGTTGCGCTTGCGGCTCTCGGTGAATGGCCATGAAAAAAGCCCGCCCAAGGGTTGGGCGAGCTTTCGAATTCGTATCGTTCGGCGCGGGGCGCCAGGCCGACGCTAGTTGTCGTTATAGAAGCTCTCGGCCTTCTGCACGTTGCCGTCCGGGTCCTTCATGAACTCGTCCTTGGCGGCTTGCTTGCTGAAGCAGTAGATCTTTTCGCCGACCGTCTCGTGGATCGAGCAGTCCGTGTATTTCTTCTGGCCCTGGGTCAGACCCCAGGCGCAGTTGTTTCCGAACTCACCGAGAGCACCGGCGGCAAGCGCGGCAGAACCGGAAAGACCAATCACGGTGCCGGTGACCGCCGCGGCGAGAACAACCTTCTTCATCAATACTTCCTCCAGGACTTGTATTCACGTGGCGCATTTGGCCGTTGAGGTGCCAAGGAATCGGCAGAAATGCTCTCGCCGTCAATGGACAATTGCAGTGCCATCTTGCCTATGCGCCGGGAGAGGGCGGGGAAGACCCGCTTCGACGTGGAGGGTCTTCCCCTGTGCGCGCACGGAGGGCCGATGGCGCGGCTACTGGTTGTCGTCGTAGAAGCTCTGAGCCTTTTTGAGGTTGCCCTCAACGTCCTTCATGAACAGCGTCTTGGCCGTCTCGTTTCCGAAGCAATAGGTCTTGCCGTCGATCTCCGCGTTGACGGAGCAGTCCGTCTCGACCTTCTTCTCGAGAGACAGGCCCATGGCGCACATATTGTCGTATTCGCCGGTCGCCGCCATCGCCGAGCTGGCGAAGAGAAGGGCGCCGGTCACGATGGCGGGGGTCAAGAATTTCATCGGGGATTCCTCCATATCACTGTCTGTTCCGTGTCTGCGCGCTTCGGGCAGGTCCTGCCGTCAGCGTATACGCAGCTTACAAGTGCACAACGCGCCGAGAGTGTGACTGGGATCACGCAGGTGCGATCACATATTCGCGATTTCGGTTTGGATGTTTGGCAAAAGAAACCCGCCCCTCCGGGCGGAGAGGCGGGAGAACTTGGCAACGGCGTCGAAAGGCGCGCTCGCGCCGCTACAGCGTTTCTTCGAAATCCATGCCTTCAAAGGTGTACCGGTCCACTTGAGTCCAAATTCCGTCCTCTTGGACCGGAACCTTGTGGACCTTGACGTTGCCGACCTTCAGCGAACCGTCCGTCTCGTCGACCCAGAAGTCCAAGTCGTAATACTCGTCCTTGCTGCCGGGCTTGCGGAAATCGGTGCACGCAAAATATTTGCCTTCGCCTTTGAGCCGGCGCACGGGCCGATGCATCTCCACGAACTGAAGCTTCAGGTCTTCGCCCGTCTTGTCGTCCTTGACGGTGATGTTCCCGTCCTCGTCCTTGTTCTCGAGGATGTAGTCGTGGATCGAGGCCATCACCTGCCAGGCGCGCGCCCCTTCGATGCTGCCGGGATGTTCCTGGACCGGCAGCCACCACCACGCGACCGGGAGCCGCGTGATCATGAAGTAGCCGTCGCCGTCACGCTTGGGGCCCTTCTGCACGCGGATATCCTGAAGCGTGAGTTGCTGGCCTTCCGGCTTGAACCAGAAGTCGATGGCATATTGCTTCTTGGGCTCGTCGACGTCGTGGAAGATGACATTGGCGAACCAGCCATAGCCTTCCATGCCGCGTACGATCTTGATCTCCTCGAATTTCAGCTTGAGATCCGTATCGAGCTTGGGGTCGTGAAACACGAAGGCATCGCCTTCCGAACGCTCGTCGATCACTTGCTGGACTCGGGCGTGACGTCCGCCTCGGTGAAGACCTTTGCGCCGGAGGCGGCTTTCGCCTGCTGCTCTTGGAGAAACGTCTTGGCCCGGGCGATATTGCCCTTGGGGTCCTTCAAGAACGCGGCCTTCGAATTCTCGCTCGAGAAGCAGTACACCTTGCCGTCTTCGTCGGTCCAACTGACGGAGCAATCGGTCTTCACCATTTGCCCGTCGGCGAGGCCCATGGCGCAACTTTCATCGAACTCGGCTTCGACATCGCCATGATCCTCCATGGCGGGCGCCGTGGCGGGCAGGACCATGGCGAGCATACCGGCCAGGAGCACAGGCAATGTCAAACGGGAGATGAGCCGTCTTGATGTCATGTCTGTCATTGTCATTGATCCTTGGGCGTTGGGTCTCGTTAGCGAAGTGTTTGGCGGGTTGTTCAAAACTTCGGACCGTTATGTCCTTAGGGCTCGTTCAGGGGTCTTGTCTGTGACCTGAGTTACGTTGCGCAGCCATCACGCCTGAGAGCCTGATCGCAATGCGGGCCGGGAAAGGGCCGCGTCCCCCGCGCCATAGGTGGCGAGCGCGGCCATGTCGAGCACCTCGATCGAGCCGCGCGACGAGCGGAGCCAACCCAGGCGTTCCCATTCGGAGACGTACCGGCTGATGACTTCGCGCACGCTGCCGAGATCGAGCGCGAGCTGCTGATGGGTCTTCGAGACGACACGTGAGCCTTCGGCCTCGGCCAGAAGACGTCGTGCCAGGCGAAGATCGAGACTTGCGAAGGCCACTTCGTCCACGAGCATGATCAGGCTCGACAGCAAGTCCCCATAGTTCGACAGGACATAGTGCCGGAACCTTGGGGACGACGACATGAGCTTGAGAAAAACATCCGCCGGGATGGCGGCGAGCAGGACGTCGGCTTGCACGGTGCTTTCCGCGGGGAAGGGATTGCCGGCCATCAAACAGGACGTTGTCAGAACGCAGGTCTCACCGGCGCCCACCTGGTAGAGCATGATTTCCCGGCCCGACTCCGAGGTCTGAAGACGCGCGTCTGGCCTCGATGCACATGAGATAGTTCCGGCAGTGCTGGCCCTGGTAGTAGGCCACATCCCCTCGACGGAGCCGCTCGAACTGTATGACGTCGAGCAGCACGTCCCTTGTCTCCGGCTCGAGCTCGGCGAGTTCCGGAAAGACGTTGAGCCAGCGTGTGATCAGCACCTGATTGGTCATCGCTCGAAGTGGTCTTACCCAGCTTGTTATGGGCCGAAAGTTCCTGAAAGTGACGGCTTGCGCGGTTATGCGTCAGATTGCCGCGAGCATATGGGAACATTGGTAACCCGGGGATCAAAAAGCCGTGACGACTTCGGGAGCTCTTCTTTCGAAGGCTGGGCGAACGCCGGAAGAGCCGCGAGCGGGTCCCGGTACTTGACGAAAACACCCGACTTCCCCTTATTTTGGTTAGTCAGCAAGCCGGATGGCCGCTCCTCAGGACCTGGGGAGAGGAAAGTCCGGGCTCCATGGAAGCGCGGTGCCGGATAACGTCCGGCGGGGGCGACCCCAGGGAAAGTGCCACAGAAAGCAAACCGCCCTCGAGGCTGAAAGGCCGTGGAGAGGGTAAGGGTGAAAGGGTGCGGTAAGAGCGCACCGCGTCTTTGGCAACAAAGGCGGCAAGGCAAACCCCACCGGGAGCAAGACCAAATAGGGGCCGCAAGGACGATCGACCGTAACGCACGAGAGATCGCCCAGGTCTGTTTCCAGACCGGCGGCCCGGGTTGGTTGCACGAGGCGTCTCGCAAGAGTCGTCCCAGATGAATGGCCATCACCTCGCGGTGACGCGAGGAACAGAACCCGGCTTACAGGCTTGGTGACACGACAGGACCGGCGTGAGGGATACCCCCTCGCGCCGGTCTCCAATTTTGGCGTCCTGTGACGTATTTCGTGGGCCTGTCATGGAACAAGAGGCCGAGCTTCGTTGTTGGTCCAATAGACTGCAACCCAAACGAAAGGAAATCGTCATGCTTGGTTGGGCCTTGACGTTTTTTGTAATTGCGCTGATTGCAGGACTTCTTGGCTTCGGCGGCATTGCCGGCACCGCTGCTGGAATCGCGAAGATCTTGTTCTTCACTTTCCTCGTTTTGCTTGTCGCATCGCTGATTATGCATGTCGTGCGCGGCGCAGCGCCCTGATCCCCATCTGACCCCGCAAGCGCCCTCCAAGACCGGCCCCCGAGCTCCAAGACCGGCCCCCAAACCCCAAGACAGGTCCCCAAGCCCCAAGACAGGTCCCCAAACCCCAAAGAGTGCCCCCAGAAGTGCGCCCCAAGGGCTCGCGCAAAAGAAACGGCCGGCGGTAGGGGGCTGCGCCGGCCGTTCTTTGAAGAAGCACCTCGGGATGTTGGCGCTTCGGCTTTGGTTGAGCGGCGACGCGTGTCGCCCTGTCCTCTGAACGAGGCCGGCCTCTAGGCCAGGTCGAAACGATCCGCGTTCATGACCTTGGTCCAAGCCGCAACGAAGTCCTCCACGAACTTCTCCTTGTTGTCGTCCTGGGCGTAGACCTCGGCATAGGCGCGCAGGATCGAGTTTGATCCGAAGACCAGGTCCATACGCGTCGCGGTCCATTTGACCTCGTCGGTCTTGCGGTCGCGGATCTCGTAGATGCCGTCGTCCACGAGGACCCACTTGTAGGCCATGTCGGTCAGGTTGACGAAGAAGTCGGGCGTCAGAGCGCCTTCGCGGTCCGTGAAGACGCCGTGCGTGGTCCCGCCGTAGTTGGTGCCCATGGCGCGCATGCCGCCCACCAGAACAGTCATCTCGGGCGCGGTCAGGCGCATCAGCTGGGTGCGGTCGAGCATCAGCTCTTCCGGGCTGACGACATAGTCCTTCTTCAGCCAGTTGCGATAGCCGTCGGCGAGCGGTTCCAGCACGTCGAAGGACGACGCATCGGTCATCTCGTCCGTCGCATCGCCACGGCCCGGCTCGAACGGCACGGAGACGTCGTAACCGGCGGCTTTCGCAGCCTGTTCGACGCCGACATTGCCGGCGAGCACGATGACGTCCGCGATGCTGGCGCCGGCGTCCTTGGCGATCGGCTCGAGGACCGACAGCACCTTGGCCAGACGCTCCGGCTCGTTGCCTTCCCAGTCCTTCTGCGGGGCGAGGCGGATACGCGCGCCGTTGGCGCCGCCGCGCATGTCAGACCCGCGATAGGTGCGGGCGCTGTCCCAGGCGGTGGAAACCATTTCGGCGGTGCTCAGACCGCTCGCGGCGATCTTGGCCTTCACGGCGTCCACGTCGTAGTCGGTGGCGCCAGCCGGGATCGGGTCCTGCCAGATCAGGTCTTCTTCGGGCACGTCCGGACCGATGTAACGGGCCCTCGGGCCCATGTCGCGGTGGGTCAGCTTGAACCAGGCCCGCGCGAAGGTGTCCTTGAAGTACTCCGGATCGGCCATGAACTTTTCGCAGATGGCCTTGTAGGTCGGGTCCAACCGCATCGCCATGTCCGCATCGGTCATGATCGGGTTGTGGCGGATCGAGGGGTCGCTGGCATCCACCGGCATGTCCTCTTCCTTGATCCCGATCGGCTCCCACTGATTGGCGCCGGCCGGGCTCTTCTTCAACCACCAGTCATAACCGAACAGCAGATCGAAATAGCCCATGTCGAACTGGGTCGGATGGGTCGTCCAAGCGCCCTCGAGGCCCGACGTCACTGCGCGGCTGGCGAGCCCCTCCTGGTTGGGGTTGGCCCAGCCGAGGCCCTGCATTTCGGGGCCCGCGGATTCGGGATCCGGCCCCAGGTCGTCGGCATCGCCATTGCCGTGGGTCTTGCCCACGGTGTGGCCGCCGGCGGTCAGGGCGACGGTTTCCTCGTCGTTCATGGCCATACGGGCGAAGGTCTCGCGCACCTGGGCCGCGGTCTTCAGCGGGTCGGGAGTGCCGTTCACGCCCTCCGGGTTCACGTAGATCAGGCCCATCTGAACGGCTGCGAGCGGGTTCTCCATGGTCGAGGGATCGTCGACGTCCTCATAGCGGCCGTCGCTCGGCGCGAGCCATTCCTTCTCGGCGCCCCAATAGGTGTCGATTTCCGGATGCCAGATGTCCGCGCGGCCGAACCCGAAGCCGAAGGTCTTCAGCCCCATGGATTCGTAGGCGATGTTGCCGGCCAGGATGATCAGGTCGGCCCAGGAGACCTTGTTGCCGTACTTCTTCTTGATCGGCCACAGAAGGCGGCGCGCCTTGTCGAGACTGACATTGTCCGGCCAGGAGTTCAGCGGCGCGAAACGCTGGTTGCCAGTGCCGCCGCCGCCACGCCCGTCGGCCAGACGGTAGGAACCGGCAGCGTGCCACGCCATGCGGATCATCAGACCGCCATAGTGGCCCCAGTCGGCGGGCCACCATTCCTGGCTTTCGGTCATCAGCGCGGTCATGTCCTTCTTGAGCGCTTCGAAGTCGAGCGTCTTCACTTCCTCGCGATAGTCGAAGTCCTTGCCCATGGGGTCGGTCTTCGTGTCGTGCTGGCTCAGGATGTCCAGGTTGAGGGCGTTGGGCCACCAACTCATGACCGAACTGCCGGTCTCGGTAACCGCCCCGTGCATCACCGGGCAGCCACCCGATTTATCGACTTTTGCGTCCATTATCCTCATTTCCTCCGATTCGTGATTTTGCGGTGGGGGTGCCTCAAGGGCATGCGCCGGTATAGGAGGCACAGTGCGCGCCGCAGACCATAAGCGCAAATCGTATTTCCTTATTACGTCCATAAGAAAAACTAATGCCGTCCAGTCGAGCAACTGCCCGAGCCGAGCGGCGCCCGCGAGCGTACGCGTTGCCCAAGACAGGTTCGCTTCAGCGCCCCAAAAAGTCTTTGATCAGCCGCAACGTCGCCTCCGGCTGCTCCTCCTGAGGCATGTGTCCGCAACGTTCGATGATCTCGAGCCGGGAGGTTGGCATGTTGCGGCGGAGTTCGACGCCGATATCGAGCGGGACGATCCGATCGTTGTCGCACCAGGCAATCAGCGTCGGCTGTTTGATTGACGGATAGCGCTTGGAAATCTCCTCGAGCCCCTGGGGCACGATCTGGCGCGCGCTATGGATCATCGCGTGTTTGCCGGCCACGGTCCGCAGTGGCGCGGCATACATCTCCACGTCTTCCTCGCCGATCTTGCTGTCGTCGTAATACGCAAGCTTGAGCGCGACGCGCGCCTGCACCTCGGGGGGCACCATCCGCACGCCTAGATGCGAGACGAGAGGCATGTCCATCATCCTGAAGGCCACCGGGATGTTTTGCGGGTAAGCGATCGTATCCAGCAGCACGAGCTTGGCAATCCGCCCCGCAAGGCGCGGGTCCTCGTCGAGCGCCAGCATCAGCGAGATGCCGCCGCCGTAGGAGTGGCCCACAAGGGTCAGATTCTTGAGGTCGTTGTCGAGGATGAGCTGCTTGATGAGCTCGGCTTGATCGAAGATCGAATAATGCTCATCGAACGGCTTGTCCGACTGTCCGAAGCCCTTCAGATCCACCGCGATGACTTTGTGGTTTTCCGCCAAGCTGGGGCGATCCGCCGCCACGTAAACGTGCTCGCGCCGAATCCATGGATCAGCAGGATCGGCGCGCCCGTACCTTTCGACTCGTAGAACAGTTTGACCGGGGCCTCTGGCGGCCCGAGGCGCGCATAGGCGGCGCCTTCGGCCATGATCGCCGTGGCCGCGCCGCGCGCGGATGGGAAGCCGGAGGCCAGCAGAAGGACCGACAAGGCCGTCACGCGTAGGATGCGGTGGAGTGTCTTTCCCTGCATTGCCGCCAAACCGTCTATCGCCGCCTCGTCGAGGGCTCACGTCAGGCCGTCAGTAGGCGTCCCAAATACGCCGTCCATGTGGCCAGTTCCCATGTGGCCGGTTCCCATGTGGCCGGTTCCCATGTGGCCGGTTCCCATGTGGCCATGTCCAAGAGCCCGGCCGGGCAAATGACCACGTGCGCGGGGGGCATCCAAGAGCATGCGCTTCGCGCGGTTCGAGCGCCGTCCTGCGCGTGGCCTTAACCATACCTTTATCGCGCTTCGTGCCCACTCAGCAATCGGACTCCGTGCAAGCGAAAGGGCCGTCGCGCTCCGGTCGCGGGCAGAACGCTGGATGACCCACGCGTTTCCCGCAAAAACCAGCGATCTCCCACGTATCTCCATTGACGCCCATGCTATCCCATGGTATCCCATAAATGCCCGTTCGGTGAGTGGGGTGGAGGAAGCAGGCAGCGCTTCCTTTGAGGCCACGGGGGGATCCGCGCCGCTTCTTCCACCCATTTTTCGAACTCGCGGAAGGCCAGCGCCGAAGCGCCGTTTGTTTCAGTTCCGCATCGTCCAGTCGGCTTCGTAGCGCGTGAGGGAGGGGATGGATCAGTTTGTCTCGTCATTCACGAATAGGATCGACGCCAAGGGCCGGGTCTCGGTCCCTGCCTCGTTCCGTACGGTTCTCGCCAAAGACGGGCTTGACGGCATCTACTGCTATCCATCGCTTGATGCCCCGGCGCTCGACGCCGGCGGCCAGCGCCTCGTCGATAAAATCAATTCTTTGGTCGAAGACTCGCACCTTACTCCGATGAGCGCGATCAGCTCGCGACCGCACTCTTCGGCACATCCGAAATTCTGTCGATCGATCAAGACGGTCGTACGAGTCTCCCGGAGCGCCTGCGTGAACACGCTGGCATCACCAGCCACGTCACCTTTGTGGGGCTGGGCGAAAAATTTCAGCTTTGGGAGCCGAAACGCTTTGAGGCTCATTTGGCGGAGGCGCGCGACAAGGTCCGCGACCTTCGCAAGTTACTCGGCGCGGGGCGCCGCGAAAGCGGCGGTGCAGAGGGAACACGGGAATGATGACGGGCCGCGGCAGGCCATCGTTTGCCGCTGGCGGACTGGCCCGTCACATTCCCGTGTTGCTTTCCGAGGTCCTGAAGGCGCTCGAGCCTGAAGACGGCGACACCATCATTGACGGCACGTTCGGCGCGGGTGGCTATTCCAGGGCTATTCTCGAAGCCGCCGATTGCCGCGTCATCGCCATCGACCGCGATCCGGGCGCGCTTGCCCATGCACAGGAGCTGACGGAGACGTTCCCGGGGCGATTCAGGGCCGTGCTCGGCCGCTATAGCGAGATGGAACGGGTGGCGGACGCGGAGGGAATCGAGGCCGTCGACGGCGTCGTGCTCGACCTTGGCGTGTCCTCCATGCAGCTCGATCAGCCCGAGCGCGGCTTCTCCTTTGCCAAGGACGGTCCGCTCGATATGCGCATGGGGGCGGAAGGGCCGACGGCAGCCGACATCGTCAATAGCCTCGACGAGGCACAACTCGCGGATATCATTTATATTTTTGGCGAGGAGCGGCGCTCGCGCGCCATCGCGAAAGCCATCGTGAGGCGGCGCGCCGCAGCGCCGATGACGCGGACCGGCGAACTCGCGGATCTTGTTGCGGGCGTCCTCGGCCGGAAGCGCGACGAGGCGAAGCACCCCGCGACACGGACGTTTCAGGCGCTTCGGCTCCATGTGAACGCGGAACTGGACGAACTCGCCGAAGGGCTCGGCGCGGCCGAACGGCTCCTGAGACCTGGCGGGCGCTTGGTGGTGGTCACGTTTCATTCCCTGGAAGACCGGATTGTGAAGCGTTTTCTCGCCAGCCGGAGCGCGCCGCCACAGAAAGGGTCCCGGTTCTTGCCGGATTCGGGGGAGAAAGAATTTTTGCCAAGCTTCCAGCTTCTTAACCGTCGCCCCGTAGAACCGAACGAGGAAGAGGTCCGTAGCAATCCCCGGGCGCGGTCGGCACGGCTGAGAGCCGCCCGCCGGACGGAGGCTCCGGCCCACGGTTCGGGCCTGGCCGGGCTTGGAGTCCCCGAGCTGCGCCGCAAGGGGGACGCTTAGACTTTGCGTTGAGGGACGCGTCGGTTTGCGTACGCGTAGATGTGATGTTGCGCTTTGTGAATATCTGCCTGCTCCTCGGCCTCGTCGCCTTGGCCTACGTGATCTACCAGGTCAAATACGAGGCGCGGAGCCTCGACGAGAAGATCGTCGTGCTGCAGCAGCAGATCGAGGAAGAACGTGACACCCTGGCTGTCGCGCGGGCCGAATGGAGTCTTCTCAACCGGCCCGAACGCATCGAGCGCCTTGCCAAGAAATATCTCGAGCTGAGCCCTGTCCAACCGCAGCAAATCGTCATTCTGGATGAAGTGACCGAGAAAGACTTCGAGCGTGCCCAGGCGTTGGCGCAGTCTGCCAAGACGGATAGCGCGAAAGCCGCAAGTTTCAGTGCGGCGGCTCAGTAGGCACGGACAGCATGGCGCGGCGCGAAACTCACACACCCGATCCGGCCGAAGCGCGCGCGGCCCGCGCCTATCACGCGCGCTGCCGTACGCGGTTCCGGCTGGCCTGCCTCGGCTTCGCCCTGGCGTTCGTGCTCATTGGCGGGCGGTTGGTGTCGTTGGGACTGGCTGACAAAGGTCCCGGCCGCAACGGCGCCTACGACATCTCGACGACGATCCATCGCCCCGACATCCTCGATCGCAACGGGCAATTGCTGGCCACCGATATTCGGGGCGCGACGCTCTATGCCGATCCAAAACGCATTCTCGATGCCGACGAGGTCGTGAACGGTGTCGCGAGCGTCCTGCCCAACGTCGACAAGGCCAGGCTGCGCAAGCAGCTCGCGGGCCGCGGGCGCTTCGTGCGCATCGCCCGTGAGCTGGCGCCGCGGCAGCAGCAGCAAGTCCACGACCTGGGGCTTCCCGGTCTCGGCTTCATTCAGGAATACCGGCGCTTCTACCCCGTGGGTGGAACCGCCAGCCATGTCGTGGGCCTGGTGGACGTCGACAATCGCGGTCTCGGGGGCATTGAGAAGTTCATCGACAACAACCCGCAGCTGACCATGATGAACCCGCAGACCGAGTCGGGCGGCGAGACCGTGGCGCTGTCCCTCGACGTGGGTGTGCAGCATGTCCTCCGGGAAGAGCTGAGGAACGCGATCACGCTCTACGAGCCAAGGCCGCCTCGGGCATCATCATGGACGTGCACACGGGCGAGTCGTTGCGCTCGCCTCGCTGCCGGATTTCGATCCTCATCACCGGGGCGAAGCGCTCGACAAGGAGAGGATCAACCGTATCGGCTTCGGCGTCTACGAGATGGGGTCCGTGTTCAAGACCATCACGGTCGCAGGCGTGCTCGACTCCGGTTTGGCCAACGTCAACACGGTCTACGACGCGACCAGCCCCATCTATTTCGGGCGCTTCTCGATTAGCGACTTCCACGGCAAGCGGCGTCCGCTCACCGTGGAGGAGGCGTTCATCTATTCCTCGAATATCGCGTCGGCGAAGATGGCCATGCATATGGGCGTTCCGGCCCATCGCGCCTTTCTCAAGAAGCTCGGCCTTCTCGACCCTGTCGTCACCGAGCTCGGTCCGAGCGCGGCGCCGATCGTGCCCAAGCACTGGAAGAAGTTGAACACGATGACGATCGCCTTCGGGCACGGGCTGTCCGTGACCCCGCTCCAATTGGCAACGGCGACCGTGCCGCTCGTCAATGGGGGACTCGCGGTGCCGCCCACCTTCCTGCCGCGCACACGCGAGGAGGCCTTGGCGGTCTCAAGCGCGTCCTCAAGCCCGAGACCAGCGCCGTGCTCGTCAGGTTGATGCGGGAGAACGTGCTGCGCGGGTCCGGCAAGCGGGCCAATGCCGAGGGCTATCGCGTTGGCGGCAAGACGGGCACGGCGGAAAAGGTCGTCAACGGCCGCTATGCGCGCCACTCTCTCTTGAACAGCTTCCTGTCCGTGTTCCCGACGGACGACCCGCAATATGTCGTCCTCATCACGTTGGACGAGCCGCAGCGGGTCGAAGCCACCAACTACAATTCCACCGCCGGTGTGAACGCGGCGCCCACCGTGGGCAAGGTCGTGGCACGCATTGCCCCGATCCTCGGGGTTCCTCCCAAGCTCGGCGAGACGGCTTCCCGGTTTGACGCCAAGAGATCGGCCACCTATTAGAAGACGGCCGGGGCGCAAGACCCTTCGTCGCGGCCTCGAGATTCTCAATTGATAATAGCCGGTTACGGGCAGTCGGACATGACCCTCGGTGAGTTGATAGGCCCGGAGGCGAAGTTGAGCGCGGCAGTTGCGGCGCTCCCGATTGCAGGGATCACCGCCGACAGCCGTGAGGTGAAGCCGGGCTATCTCTTTGCGGCGCTGTCCGGCGTCAACACGGACGGGGCGAGGTTCGCCGCCGATGCCGTGGCCCGCGGGGCCGTCGCGGTTCTCGCGGCCGACGAGATCAATGTGGGTGTGCCGGCCGTCGCCGTCCCGGACCCCCGTAGAGCCCTTGCGCTGATCGCTGCGCGGTTCTTTGGGGCGCAGCCCGAGACGGCGGTCGCGGTCACGGGCACCAACGGCAAGACCTCCGTGGCAGCCTTCACCCGGCAACTGTGGAGCGATGCGGGTCATTCGGCCGCGAGCCTTGGGACCGTGGGCGTGGTGTCGCCGACCGGCACCAAGGTCCTCCGGCACACGACCCCCGACCCAGTCGAACTGCACCGCCTCCTGGCCGGACTCCATGCGGAGTCCGTGACGCATCTCGCGCTCGAAGCCTCAAGTCATGGCTTGCAGCAGCGGCGTCTCGACGGGGTCGCCCTGAGGGCCGGGGCGTTCACCAACATCTCGCGGGACCATATGGATTATCACGCGAGTTTTGAGGATTATTTCGCTCAGAAGCTACGCCTGTTCACCGAACTCTTGCCGCCCGGGGCGACAGCCGTGATCGACATGGACAGCGCGGAGAGCCCGCGCGTCGCCGACGCCGCCAAGGCCCGTGGCCTGAAGGCCCTCACCGTGGGACGGGCCGGCGAGACGCTACGCCTCGTCTCGGCGGAGGTCGAGGGTTTCGCGCAAGAGCTCAAGATCGAACATGCGGGGAAAACCCATACGGTCCTCTTGCCGCTGGTGGGAGAATTCCAGGCGAGCAACGCGCTCGTGGCGGCCGGCCTTGCGATGGCGACGGGCGCAAGCGCGGACGAGGTCCTGCCGCGGCTCGCGCACCTGCAAGGCGCGACGGGACGGCTGGAACTCGCCGGCACGTCGCATTACGGTGCGCCGATCTTCATCGACTATGCGCACACGCCCGATGCCTTGGCCAAGGCCCTCGACTCCTTGCGGCCCTACGCGGCGAAACGGTTGTTCGTGGTGTTCGGCTGCGGCGCGGACCGCGACCGGGGCAAGCGGCCTCAGATGGGCGCGGCCGCGGCCGCCAAGGCGGATGTGGTCATCGTGACCGACGACAATCCGCGCAGCGAGGATCCCGCCGCCATTCGGGACGAGATTTTGGTGGCCGTCCCCGGTGGCCGGGAGATCGGCGATCGCGCTATGGCGATCTCGGAGGCGATCCGCATGTTGCGCGCGGGCGATGTTCTGCTCGTGGCGGGCAAGGGGCACGAGACGGGCCAGACCATCGGCACGCGGGTTGTTCCGTTTTCCGATCACGGCGCGGTGGCCGCCGCGCTGAGCAAGGGGGCACAGCTTGGCTGATCCGACTTGGACTTTGGGCGAGGTGATCGAGGCCACGGGCGGACGTTGCGAGGGAGACCCTGCCGCGCCCATTTCCGGCTTTTCGATCGACAGCCGCGCGCTTGATCCCGGCGAAGGCTTCATCGCGATTCGGGGCCCGAACCGCGACGGTCACGACTTCGTTCCCAAAGCGCTGGATGCAGGGGCCGGCTGCGCCGTCGTCGAGGAGACGTTTCCCGGCGAGAGCGATCTTGAGACGCGCGAGGCGGATACGGCGCCGGCCGGTCTCGACGAGACGCGGCTGGTCCGGGTCGAGGACACGTTCGATGCCTTGAACGATCTCGGCCGGGCAGGCCGCGAGCGTACCGACCATGCGGTCGTGATCGGGGTGACAGGCAGCGCCGGAAAGACCGGTACGAAGGAAGCCTTGCGAGCCGCGCTCGGTCCCAGCGGCACCGTCCATGCCTCCGCCAAGTCCTTCAACAACCATTGGGGCGTGCCGCTCACCCTCGCCAATATGCCGCGCGACATCGACTACGGTGTCTTCGAAGTGGGCATGAATCACGCCGGAGAGATCGCCGCGCTCACCCGGCTGGTCCGGCCCCATATCGCGATCGTAACGACCGTGGCGCCGGTCCATCTCGGCTTCTTCTCCTCGGTCGAGGAGATCGCCGATGCCAAGGCCGAGATTTTCGAGGGGCTGGAACCGGGCGGCGCCGCCGTGCTCAACCGCGACAATCCGCATTTCGAACGATTGGCCGCGGCCGCGCGCGGCGAAGGCGCGAGATTGGTCTCCTTCGGCGAGGACGAGCGCTCGAAGGTCCGGCTCATCGATTGCGATCTCGGTCCCGAGGGTTCGACCGTCACGGCGGACGTCTTCGGCGAAACGCTCACTTTTCGCGTCGGCACGCCCGGACGTCACGTGGTGCAGAACACGCTTGCGGTGCTTGCGGCCGTGAAACTGGCCGGCGCCGACCTTTCGGCGGGCGCCAAGGCCCTGGGCACTGTGGGGGCGCCCGCGGGCCGCGGCGAGCGATTTGTCATACCGACGGAACAGGGCCCCGTTTGCATTGTTGATGAGTCCTACAACGCCAATCCGGCGTCCATGCGCGCGGCACTCGCGACCTTGGGCCTCACGTCCCGTGACGACTACAAGCGGCGTGTGGCCGTGCTTGGCGATATGCTCGAGCTCGGGGACGAGGGACCGCGACTTCACCGGGAATTGGCGGAAGCCGTTGACGCGGCCGGTATAGATGTTGTCTTTGCCTGCGGCGAGTGCATGGCGTCCTTGTTCGAGGCGTTGCCGCAAGCGCGCCGTGGCGCTTATGCCGAGACATCGGAGGGGCTTGCGCCGGTTCTGCTGTCGGCGGTCCGGCCCGGCGACATCGTTATGGTGAAGGGCTCGCTGGGGAGCCGCATGGCGCCGCTCGTGGCCGCACTGAAGCGCCGGTTCGAAGAACGATAGTTTCGGCCCACTTGGCCGCGAAGGGCCCGACGGGCCGGAATTGAAGGGGGGAGACACGCGATGCTTTACTGGTTGGCGGGGCTTGCGCCCGACGTCGCTGTTCTCAACATCTTCCGTTACATCACGTTCCGGACAGGCGGCGCGATCGTCACGGCCTTGTTGTTCGTGTTCTTCTTCGGACCGCGTGTCATCCGCTCCTTGCGTGTCAGGCAAGGCAAGGGGCAGCCGATCCGGACCGAAGGCCCGCAGAGCCACATCATTCAGAAGCAAGGCACGCCCACCATGGGCGGCCTCATGATTCTCTCGGGCCTCGTCGTCTCGGTTCTTCTCTGGGGCAACCTGTCCAACCCTTATGTCTGGGTCGTGCTGTTTCTGACGCTCGTCTACGGCGCGGTCGGCTTTTACGACGACTATCTCAAGGTCACGAAGCAATCCGTGCTTGGTTTCGCGGGACGGATCAAGATTGTCATCGAAGCCGGCGCGGCCATCATCGCCACCTACGTGATTGCATCGGTCGGGGAGCCGCCCCTGTCGACCTCGCTCACCATTCCCTTCTTCAAAGACATGGTGCTTCCGGTCGGCATGTGGCTGTTCGTCATCTTCGGCACCTTTATCATTGTCGGCGCCGGCAACGCGGTGAACCTGACCGACGGGTTGGACGGTCTCGCGATCGTGCCGGTGATGATTGCCGCGGCAACCTTCGGCTTCATCGCCTACGTAGTCGGCAACTCGCTCTTCGCCGACTATTTGCAGATCCATTTCGTCGCGGGGACCGGCGAGCTTGCCATCATCTGCGGCGCGCTCGTGGGCGCGGGCCTCGGCTTCCTCTGGTTCAACGCACCGCCTGCGCTCATCTTCATGGGTGACACCGGCTCACTGGCGCTCGGCGGGGCGCTCGGTACGATCGCCGTCGCGACCAAGCACGAACTGGTGCTCGCGATTGTCGGCGGCCTCTTCGTTCTGGAAGCCGTGTCGGTGATTGTTCAGGTCACGTCCTATAGGCTTTTCGGAAAGCGCGTGTTCCGCATGGCACCGTTGCACCATCACTTCGAGCAGAAGGGCTGGCCGGAGTCGACCGTCGTCATCCGCTTCTGGATCATCTCCGTGGTGCTCGCGCTCGCCGGTCTTGCAACGCTGAAATTGCGCTAAGCTTCACCCACGATGATTCCCGTCACGATCTTCGCTGGACGAAAACTGGCGGTTGTCGGCGCAGGTCTGAGCGGCCTTGCGACGGCGCGCGCCCTGCAGGCGGGCGGTGCCGACGTCGTCGTGTGGGACGACAAGGAAGCGGGCCGCGCCCAGGCCGCAGAGGCCGGGTTTCCAGTCGAGGATCTGGGGCAAGCCGACTTCGGCGCATTCGCGGCGTTGGTCCTGGCACCCGGCATCCCGCTCACCCATCCCGAGCCCCATTGGAGCGTTAAGAAGGCGCGCGCGGCCGGGATCGAAGTCATCGGCGACGTGGAGCTGTTCTTCCGGGCCCGGGCCGCGGCCGGCGCGGGCTGCAAGGTCATCGTGATTACCGGCACGAACGGCAAGTCGACCACGACGGCGCTGACGGCGCATCTGTTGGAGTCCGCTGGCCGGGACGTTGCGCTTGGCGGCAATATCGGCAACGCCGTGCTCAATCTGGCGCCCTTCGCGCCCGGGATGATCTACGTCCTGGAATTGTCGTCCTATCAGATCGATCTGACGCCCTCGTTGAAGCCCGATGCGGCCGCACTCCTGAACATCACGCCCGACCACCTCGACCGCCATGGCTCGCTGGCGGGTTACGCGAGCGTGAAGGCGCGCGTCTTCGCTCAACTCGGGGCGGATGGCACCGCGGTGATCGGCATCGACGATGCGCCGTGCCGGGCCATCGCCGAAACGCTGGATGGGCCCTATGCCGTGAAGCACGTCGCCATAGGCCGGACGGTCCGGAATGGCGTTTGGGCAGCCGATGCGACCCTTTTCGAGACGGACGACGGCAACGAGGTGGCGCGCGTGGACCTCACGGGCATCGGTTCGCTGCGGGGCGCGCATAACTGGCAGACGGCCGCGACGGCCTATGCGCTGGCCCGGTCGCAAGGTGTCGATGCGCCGGCGCTTCGGGAGGGCCTCCGCAGCTTCGGCGGCCTCGCGCATCGCATGGAGCAGGTGGCAAGGGCAGGGAAGGTTCTGTTCGTGAACGACTCCAAGGCGACCAATGCCGACGCCGCCGGGAAGGCTCTGGGCAGCTTCGACAATATCTACTGGATCGTCGGCGGCGTGGCGAAGGACGGGGGACTCGGCGGGCTCGAGCCCTTTTATCCGAGGATCGCCCGTGCCTATCTGATTGGCGAGGCGGCCGAAGCCTTCGCGGACCAGCTCGGCGACGCGGTCCCGCATACCGCCTGCGGCACGCTGGCGCGCGCCGTCGAGCAGGCGGCCGAGGATGCGAGCCGCTCGGGAGGCGACGAACCGGTTGTGCTATTGTCGCCGGCCTGTGCCTCATTCGATCAGTATGCCAATTTCGTCGAGCGGGGCGATGCGTTCCGGAAACTCGTGATGCAGCGTAACGGTGTCACAAGCCTTACGGGGTAGGGTAGCGTGTCATGAGAATTACGCGCGCCGACAAAAGCGTCCTTTCCGATTGGTGGTTCACCGTCGACCGGCTGATGCTCGTCGGCCTGATGCTGCTGATGGGGGCCGGGGTGGTGTTGTCGCTCGCGGCCAGTCCGCCGATCGCCGAGAAGCTCGGACTGGAGCAGTTCCACTTCGTGCGCCGGCACATCGCGCTGCTCGTGCCCGCCTTCGCGATCATGTTCGCGGTCTCCACGCTCACGCCGAAACAGATCCGGCGCGCGAGCCTCGTCATCTTCCTTGTCGGCATCGTCTTGATGCTCGGCATCCTGTTCATCGGCCCTGAGGTGAAAGGCGCCAAGCGCTGGCTGCCGCTCGGTCAGTTCTCGCTGCAGCCGTCGGAATTCGTAAAGCCGGCCTTCATCGTGCTGACCGCCTGGCTCTTCAACGAAAGCCAGAAGCGGAAAGATGTTCCGGGGCTCGAACTGGCGATCCTGCTCTACGCGGTGTTCGCGCTGCTTCTCGTCCTTCAACCGGATTTCGGACAGACGCTGCTCATCAGTATCGTCTGGGGTGCGCTGTTCTTCATGGCCGGCATCAACATGATATGGATCGTGGCGCTGATCGCGCTTGGCGTCGCGGGCCTGATCAGCGCCTACATCATGCTGCCCCACGTCGCCTCGCGCATCGACCGGTTTCTGGATCCGGCCTCCGGCGACACCTACCAGTCCGACCGGTCGCTGGAATCCTTCCTGCGCGGGGGCTGGTTCGGGCGGGGGCCCGGCGAGGGGACGGTCAAGGACGTGCTGCCCGACTCCCACACCGACTTCATCTTTGCCGTGGCGGCCGAAGAGTACGGCTTGATCGCCTGCCTGATCCTGCTCACCCTGTTCGCCTTCGTGGTGCTGCGCGGTCTGTCCAAGGCCTCGCAGGAACCCGATGGGTTCATTCGGCACGCGGTCGCGGGCCTGGTGATGCTGTTCGGCCTGCAGACCCTGATCAACATGGCCGTGAATGTGGGCCTGCTGCCCGCCAAGGGCATGACCTTACCCTTCATTTCCTATGGCGGTTCATCCATGCTTGCCATGGCGCTCACCATGGGGTTTACGCTGGGGTTGACCCGCAGGAGACCGATGGCGGGGCGCATGAAGCATCCGGCAAGCGCCGCGCATGATCGCGATCATGCCGAGGCAAGGGGGCAGACGGCTTGAGCCAGACCATTCTACTCGCCGCCGGTGGTACGGGGGGGCATCTCTTCCCGGCCACGGCCTTGGCGCAGGAGCTAACACGGCGCGGATTCGCAGTGGAGCTCGCCACCGATGAGCGGGCCGAGCAATACGGCACCGACTTCCCCGCGCGCGCCGTCTACCGCATTCCCTCGGCGACCGTGGCGGGCAAATCGCCCGGCGCTCTGTGGAAGACGTTCTCGACCTTGGGCAAGGGCTATTTCCGGGCGCGCCGTTTGCTCGAGATGGTGCAGCCGCACGTGGTCGTCGGCTTTGGCGGCTATCCGACGCTGCCGCCCCTGCTGGCCGCGCGCTCTCTGGCGATCCCCACGGTGCTGCACGAGCAGAACGCGGTGATGGGGCGCGCCAATCGACTGTTGTCCCGCTTCGCCGACGCGATTGCCCTGTCGTTCGACACGACGAAACACCTGCGGCGCAGCGCCGAGAAGCGCGCGGTGGTGACGGGCAATCCGGTGCGCGATGCGGTCGTGGCGTTCCGCGATCAAGACTACGCCGCGCCGGAAGCCGCCGGGCGCCTGTTGCTGCTTGTCTTCGGGGGCAGCCAGGGCGCGCGCTTCTTCACGGAGATGATACCGCAGGCCCTGACGCAACTGCCGTCGCCCTTGCGATGGCGGCTGTCGGTCGTGCAGCAGGCACGCCCGGAGGACGTTGCCGAGGTCCGCGAGGCTTTCCGGGGGGCCGAGATCACGGCGCATGTGGCGCCCTTCTTCCAGGACCTGCCCGAGCGGATCGCCGGGTCCCACCTGATCATTTCCAGAGCCGGAGCCTCGACCGTGGCCGAACTGACGGCGATCGGACGGCCCGCCATTCTCGTTCCGCTGCCGCATGCCATCGACAACGATCAGCTCGAAAACGCGCGCCGCCTCGAGGACAACGGCGGCGGCTGGTGCCTGCACCAGTCCAGCATCACGCCCGAAGGCTTGGCCGCGCGGCTGGAGGAGTTGCTCGGCAACCCGGATGTCCTGGTCAAGGCGGCGGCGAACTCCAAGGCCATGGGCAACGTCTACGCGGTGAACAGGCTCGCCGACCTCGTCGCGGACCTGGCCGGCCCGAACGGAGTTTAGGCGGCCATGCATTTGCCACCGCCCGAGACGACGGGCCTGTTTCATATCGTGGGCATTGGCGGCATCGGCATGAGTGCCATCGCCGAGGTGATGCATACGCGCGGCTATCGCGTGCAAGGCAGCGATCTGAAAGACGGACCGAACCTGACGCGGCTGCGCGAGCACGGCATCGACTGCATCATTGGCCACGATCCCGGCAACGTCGAGGGGGCGTCCTATCTGGTGATCTCGAGCGCGGTGAAGGCCGGCAACCCCGAATACGAGGCGGCCCGGGAGCGCGGCATCCCCATTATCCGGCGTGCCGAGATGCTGGCCGAGCTCATGCGCCCCTGCACGACCGTCTCGGTAACCGGCACCCACGGCAAGACCACGACCACCTCGCTCGTGGCCGACCTGCTCTACGGCGGCGGCCTCGATCCGACCGTGATTACGGGCGGGATCATCAATGCCTGGGGCACGAATGCGCGCATCGGCCAGGGTGAGTGGATGGTCGTCGAGGCGGACGAGTCCGACGGCACCTTCCTCAAACTGCCGACGCAGATCGGTGTCATCACCAATCTCGATCCCGAGCACATGGACTTCTGGGAGTCCGAGGAGGTGCTCTATCAGGCCTTCGAGCAGTTCATCGAGTCGATCCCGTTCTATGGAACCGTGGTCGCTTGCATCGATCATCCGGTCGTGCGCGGCCTCATCGCGGCGCTGGGCGGCGCGGAAAACGGGCGGCGCATCTTGACCTATGGCGTCTCGCGTTCGGCCGATATCCGGTTGTCAACGTGCGGCCCGATCACGCCACCACGTTCGACGTCCGGCCGGATCGGGCGTGCCGGGGGCGCCCGCGAAATCAACGACCTGACGCTGCCGGCACTCGGCCACTACAACGCGCTCAACGCGATTGCCGCGCTTGCGGTGGCGACGGAGGCCGGCGTCGGCGACGACATGATCCGCACGGTGCTGGCGAATTTCTCGGGCGTGAAACGGCGCTTCACACGCGTTGGCGAATGGCAGGGCGTCGCCATCTACGACGACTATGCCCACCACCCGGTCGAGATTGCCGCGGTGTTGCGCGGCGCGAATGCGGCTGGCAACGGCCGTATCGTGGCGGTGATGCAGCCCCACCGCTACACGCGGCTCCAAGCCCTGTTCAACGATTTCTCGGCATGCTTCGACGATGCCGACGTGGTGATCCTCACGCCGGTCTATTCGGCCGGCGAGGCGCCGATCCCCGGGATCGACCGGGACGAGCTCGCCGCGGGACTCAGCGCCACGGCCATGCGCAAGGTGCTGATGGTCGAGGACGCGGACTCCCTTGCGGTCACGGTCGCTTCGGTCGTCACGGAGGGTGATCTCGTCGTTGGACTGGGGGCCGGCACGATCACCGATTGGATCAACGCGCTGCCCGCCAAACTGGCAACGCAAGGGGGCGCATCGTGAGCGGAACCGAACTTTTCGAGACGCTCAAGGCGGCGATGCCGGACTTGCGCGGACGGCTTACGGCCGGATCGGTCCTCAAGGACTACACCTGGTTCCGCGTCGGCGGCCCGGCCGAGGTGCTGTTCTCGCCCGCCGACGAAGCGGATCTTGCGTATTTCATGCAAGCCCTGCCGGCGGAGATGCCGGTGACGACGATCGGCCTCGGCTCGAACCTCCTCGTCCGCGACGGCGGGATCGACGGCGTGGTGATCCGCCTCGGCCGCGGCTTCAACGAGATCACGGTCGAAGAGGGGAGCCGCTTACGTGTCGGCACCGCGGTCCCCGATGTGAAAGTGGCGCGGGCGGCCGCGGATGCGGGCATCGCGGGGCTCGCCTTCTATCGCGGCATTCCCGGTGGTATCGGCGGCGCCTTGCGGATGAACGGCGGCGCGCATGGGACCGAGACATGCGACGTGCTCGCGGAAGCCCGGGCCGTCGACCGCAAGGGCAATATCCACGTCCTGTCCGTCGAGGACATGCACTACAGCTACCGCCATTGCGGCGCGCCGGAGGACTACATCTTCACCCAGGCGTTGTTCCAGGGGCGGCCCGGCGACACGGACGAGATCCTCGCCGAGATGGACGAGATCGCCGCCTATCGCGAGGAGGTGCAGCCCATTAAGAGCCGCACCGGCGGATCGACCTTCAAGAACCCGGACGGCAACAAGTCCTGGCAGCTCATCGATGCGGCCGGGTGCCGGGGGCTGGCCGTGGGCGATGCGCGGGTCTCGGAGCTCCACTGCAACTTCCTCATCAACGAGGGCAATGCGTCCGCCGCAGATCTCGAAACGCTCGGCGAGACCGTGCGCGCGCGGGTCAAGGAAACGAGTGGCGTTCAGCTCGAATGGGAAATCAAGCGCCTCGGCAAGCCCGCCTAGGCGCCCGCACGCGGCCAGCCCGCGCGCCAACCCGTTTTTCGCCCCCATCGGCGTGCGTTCGCGCGCGAACACGGTTAATGCAGCGTTAACCGATTCAAGGTGTGTTGCGTCTTGAGAGACGCAAGGCGCCGATCCGCGTTTCAGACCAACCGACAGGGGCCGTTCCATGGCAGAAAAACAAACGCACGTCGCCGTTCTGATGGGAGGCCTGTCTAACGAGCGCGAGATTTCGCTCCGGTCCGGCGCCGCCTGCGCCGAGGCCCTTGAAGGCGAAGGATACCAGGTCACTAAAGTCGACGTGGGCCGGGACGTGGCCGAGCGTTTGGCGGCGCTCAAGCCGGATGTCTGCTTCAACGCCCTCCACGGCCGTTTCGGCGAGGATGGCTGCATCCAGGGCGTGCTGGAGACCATGGGCTTGCCCTACACCCACTCGGGCGTGCTGGCCTCGGCGCTCGCCATGCACAAGGAACGCGCCAAGGCCGTGTTGCGTGAAGCGGGGGTCCCGGTCGCCGAAAGCCGGGTGGTGAGCCGCGCCGAAGCGGCCAAGGGCCACCCCATCGCGCCGCCTTACGTGATCAAGCCGCCGGCCGAGGGCTCGTCCGTCGGCGTCTACATCATCCGCGAGGGGCAGGCCCATCCGCCGCAGGAGCTGCATTCCGCCGATTGGGCGCTTGGCGAGGAGCTCATGGTGGAACGGTTCATCTATGGCCGCGAACTCACTTGTGCGGTCATGGGCGACGAAGCGCTCGGCGTGATTGAGATCCGCCCGGCCGAAGGGCTCACCTTTTATGACTACGAGTCGAAATACGCGCCTGGAGGCTCAATTCACGTCCTGCCGGCGCCAATTAAACTAAATGTTTACCAATTGGTACAGAAGCTGTCGGTAGCGGCTCATAGGGCACTGGGCTGCCGTGGGGTCAGTCGTAGCGACTTCAGGTTCGACGACCGGCCAGAGGGAACGGGGGAACTGATCTGTCTTGAGGTCAACACCCAACCTGGCATGACGTCCACGTCACTGGTGCCCGAGCTCGCCGCCCATGCCGGGCGCTCTTTTGGCGACCTGGTCCGTTGGATCGTGGAGGATGCGTCGTGCAATCGCTAGGCACGTCAGGACGTTACCATACGCAAGGAGGGTCACGCCGGGCCCCGCGGGCGCCTGTCGCGGCCAACCCGTACGCGCACCAGCTCCCGGTGCCTCAGGCCAACCGGACGGTCGTTGCGCGGGGGCCGAGGCGCGTGCATCTGGGCCGGACGCGGCGTGGGCCCATGTCGGGCAAATGGCCGCTTCTTTGCGCGGCCTTCACGGCCAGCGCGGTCCTTTATGGCGCGATCGTCGGCGGTCAAATCGAGCAGATTTTTAACGCGGCGGTAACCGGTGCCGAGCGCGCCGCCGTCGCGATGGGATTCGGGGTCAAGCGCGTGGTCGTCGAGGGGCAGCGGAACGCGACCGATGCCGCGATTACGACCGCCCTCGCGGCGGGACCCGACACGTTCATGCTCGCCTTCGATACGGACGCGGCCAAGGACCGCCTCGAGCTGTGCCGTGGATCCGGCATGCGCGCGTGATGCGCCTTCTGCCCTCGACCCTGCAGGTCGAGATCGAAGAGCGCGATCCTTACGCGATGTGGCAGAACAAACGTCAGACCTTCGTCGTGGACAGCGAAGGCGTGGTCCTGGCGCCAGCCTTGCCCCAGGCCTTCCCCAACCTACCGCTTGTCGTGGGTGAGGGCGCCGGCAAGCATGCCGCGGCACTTTACGGGACTCTCGCGTCCTACACGGACTTGAAGAACCGGATGCTGGCGGCTTTGCGCGTCGGCGACCGCCGCTGGACGCTGAAGCTGCGGACCGGCACCGAGATCATGCTGCCCGACGGCAATATCGAGATGGCGCTGAATGCGCTTCAGAAGCTCGAGAAGGAGCGCGGTGTTCTGCAGCGGGACCTCGCGGCCATCGACCTGCGTCTTCTCGACCGGATCACACTGCGTATGCGTGAAACCACGGCCGCGGCCGTGGATGAAACAGTGCCCGCCGGGGTGCCCACATCGGCGACCGGCACGACCAACCAACCCGACGGCAGAACGTGACACGGAGCTTGAAGGCAGGGGGATGACCTACAACGCATCGATCAGAGGAAAGCGCCAGCGCATCGTGACCGCTCTCGATATCGGCACGAGCAAAGTGTGCTGCCTGGTCGGCAAGACCTCGGCGATGCCCGACTGGGTCGAAGGCAGCGGCGAGGCCGTGCAGTTCGACGTGCTCGGCTTCGGGCATACGCGCGCCGAAGGCCTGAAGGCGGGCATGGTCACCCATCTCGACACGGCCGAGCAGTGCATTCGTGCCGCGGTCGATGCCGCCGAACGCATGGCCGGCGTGGTCGTCGAGGATGTGCATCTTTCCGTCACCGCCGGACGCCTCAAGAGCGACAGCTTCTCCGCGGGCGTCGGCCTGCCGTCCGGTTCGGTCCGTGAGGCCGATGTGCAGCGCCTGCTGGCGGGCGGCCGCCAATACGCGGCGCGCGATCGCCGCACCGTGCTACATGCTCTGCCCACCGATTTTCGCCTCGACGACAACGGCGGAATCGCCGAGCCGCGCGGCATGTGCG
Organism: Methyloceanibacter methanicus; assembly: GCF_001723285.1. GTDB lineage: Bacteria > Pseudomonadota > Alphaproteobacteria > Rhizobiales > Methyloligellaceae > Methyloceanibacter > Methyloceanibacter methanicus. The sequence goes on from NZ_LPWG01000014.1 coordinate 326,334, forward strand.
GCGAGCGCCTTTCCGTGGATCTGCACACCGTCACGGCGGACGAAGCCGCGACCCGGAACCTGATGCTCTGCGTCGAGCGCTGCCATCTCGGCGTGTCGGGTCTCGTGGCCGCGCCGTATGCGAGCGCGCTGTCGGTCGTCACCCCCGACGAAGCGAAGCTGGGCGTGGCCAATATCGACTTCGGCGCCGGGAGAACCACCTTGTCGGTCATCGCCGACGGGCATTTTCTGCACGCCGATGCCATCGCGCTCGGCGGCAACGGCGTGACCATCGACATCGCGCGTACGCTCGGCGCGCCGATGGAACATGCCGAGCGGTTGAAGACCCTGCACGGCAGCGCCTTCGCGACGCTCTCCGACGAGCGCGAGATCATCACCTATCCGTGCGTGAGCGGAATTGGCCAAGGCAACATCAATCAGATCACCAAAGCCCAGCTCGCCTGCGTGATCCGGCCGCGCGTCGAGGAGATCCTCGACTTGATGCGTCACCGGCTCGCGGCCAGCGGGTTCCCCGCCGAGGTCGCCCAGCATCTGGTGCTGACCGGTGGCGGCAGCCAGCTCACGGGTCTCGTGGAGCTCGCCTCGAACATGTTTGGACGCCCGGCGCGGCTCGGCCGCCCGCGCGTCATGACGGGATTGCCGCCAGCCGCCGCCGCGCCGGACTTCTCCGCCGCGATCGGTCTGCTTCTGCATTGGGCGCGCGGTGACGAAAAGCTCGGAACCCAAACCGGGCAACGGTTCTTGCGTACGGGGACAGGCTACTTCGCCCGGGTGGGCGAGTGGATCATGGAGAACTTTTAACGGACACGAAGCTGGGGCACCGCGCGTTAATGGGGGTGTGGGTGCCGGCTCAATAGCAAGGGGCAATTCGCAAGGATTGGAAGCCGCCATGACGATCAATCTCAAAGTGCCAGATCTGACAGAGCTCAAGCCGCGCATTACCGTCTTCGGTGTGGGTGGAGCCGGCGGCAACGCCGTGAACAACATGATTGAGCGTGGGCTCAACGGGGTGGAATTCGTCGTTGCGAACACCGACGCGCAGGCCCTGACCAGCTCCAGCGCCGAACGCCGCATTCAGATGGGCAACAATGTCACCGAGGGGCTCGGGGCGGGATCGAAGCCCGAGATCGGCGCCGCCGCCGCCGAAGAGGCCATGGCGGACATCAAGGCCCACCTGGTCGGCTGCCACATGACCTTCATCACCGCCGGCATGGGCGGCGGCACGGGCACGGGCGCGGCCCCGGTCATCGCCCGCGCCTCGCGCGAAGAGGGCATTCTGACCGTCGGCGTCGTGACCAAGCCGTTCCAGTTCGAAGGCTCCCGGCGCATGCGGGCCGCCGAAGCCGGGATCGAGGAACTGCAGAAATATGTCGATACGCTACTCATCATCCCGAACCAGAACCTGTTCCGGGTCGCCAACGAAAAGACGACATTTACGGACGCCTTCGGCATGGCCGACGACGTGCTGCGCTCCGGTGTCGGCTGCATCACCGACCTGATGGTCAAGGAAGGCCTCATCAATCTCGACTTCGCCGACGTCCGCACGATCATGGCCGGCATGGGCAAGGCGATGATGGGGACGGGCGAGGCGAACGGTGAGCGGCGCGCGATCGACGCGGCGGAAGCTGCGATATCCAATCCGCTGCTCGACGATGTCTGCATGAAGGGGTCGAGCGGCCTGCTGGTTTCGATCACCGGTGGCAGCGATCTGACCCTGTACGAAGTCGACGAGGCGGCGAGCCGCATTCGTGCCGAAGCGGACGAGGACGCCAATATCATCGTCGGCGCGACCTACGACGACGAACTCGACGGCATGATCCGGGTCTCGGTGGTTGCCACCGGCATCGGAACGCTGAGCGAGGAGAAGTCTTCGGAAGACCGGGCCGCGCAGCCGCAAGCCGATCGCGGACGCCTGACCGAGCGCCTGGCCGGACTTGCGACCGTGCCGAACGGGAATCCCGACGAGCCGGTCGATCTCGACGAAAGCCTCATGGTGCCGGAGCCGGCCCAGGATGCCCAGGTCTGGCATGCGCCGAACGACGTGACCATCGAGAAGCGGCCCCAGGCGGTCAGCGGCGTCGCCCTGCCGCGTCCGCCCGCGCCGCCGAAGCCCGCGGAAGCGCCGCGGAACTTCCAGCCTGCGCCGCCCGCCGCCATCAAGCGGCCGGTTCGACGCATGCCGAATGTCGAGGAGCTGCCCATCGTCGCGCAGAAGGCCCTGCAGGCCAAGGCCGGCGACAAGGATGCGGTCGGCCTGCATGCGCAAAAGCGGAAAGTCGGCTTCCTGGAGCGTCTCGCCAACGTGGGACGGGGCAAGAACGACGAGGATGCGGAGATGTCGCCCAAGATGGAGCCGGATTTCGCACCGACTCCGGTTGCGGGCCGTCCGGCACCGCGCCCGCCAGCACCGCCCGCCGCGGTGGCACACGCTCAGGTGCCCCAGGCCCAAGCGCCCCGGTCGCTCAGCGTGCAGCGGCCTCCGGAACAGGCCCCGGCGCCCCAGCGCCTCGAAGCCCAGCCGCGTGTCGTCCACGGTCAGGCGGCCATGGCCGTCGCCCAGATGGAATCACCCGCGGACGACGATCTGGAGATTCCGGCCTTCCTGCGCCGCCGGGCGAACTGAAGCCGGGGGCGGGCGTTAACGATAATGCCCGCCTCCTCATCAGCGTCTCAGAAAAACGTTTTGAAATCAATGCACTAGAGAGACAGATCGCCGGTAATAGAGTGTAAGAAACCGTGATTTGTCCCGCGTCTGACCGAAGGGGTATGGTTCCTAATAGATTGATTGATCGACTCAAAAAGGCACACCCGCCAGGGCAACAACACCGGGTGTCACGATCCTAACCGAAACGGGGAAAAGGATCGAATGAAGTGCCAGGGACGGCTGATCGATTGGGGGGCTCGGGGTTCTCTCCGGGCTTGAGTAGGGACCTAAAGACTGCGCGGGGGCCAACGGGGGCCATGAAAGGTTTCATCGGGGCAAGGCAAACAACGCTTGCCAACGAGGTTTCACTGACAGGTATCGGGGTCCACAGCGGCGCTCCTGTTTCCATGACATTGTGTCCGGCCGATAACGACACCGGACTTCGCTTCCTTATTTCCAATGACGACGCGGACGGCATCGAGATCGCTGCGGATCAGCAGTGGGTCACCGGCGTCACGCTCTGCACGGTTCTCGGCGACGGGAACGGGGCGTCGGTCGCGACGGTCGAGCATGTACTCGCCGCGCTGCGCGGCCTCGGCGTCGACAATGCGCTGATCGAGATCGACAGCGGTGAAGTTCCGATCATGGACGGCAGTGCTGCGCCCTTCGTCGAGGCCATCGACGAAGCCGGGCTCATGGAGCTCGAGGCGCCGCGCCGGTTCTTGAAGATTCTCAAGCCGATCTGTGTCGAGGACAACGGCGCGGTCGGAGAACTGACCCCCTATAATGGCTTCAAGCTCGACGTCGAGATCGATTTCGAAACGCCGCTGATCGGCAATCAGCAGCTCTCGCTCGACCTGAACCCCGGCGCCTTTCGGCGCGATATCGCCCGGGCCCGCACCTTTGGGTTCATGAAGGACGTGGAGAGCCTCTGGGCCGCTGGCCTGGCGCTCGGTGCCTCGCTCGACAACACCGTGGCCATTGGCGACGACCGCGTCATCAACCGCGAGGGCCTGCGTTACGATGACGAGTGCGTGCGCCACAAGGCGCTCGACGCGGTCGGCGATCTGGCGCTGGCGGGAGCCCGATTCTCGGGCGCCTACCGGACCCGCCGCGGTGGACACCGGCTCAACGCGCTGGTTCTCAAGGCGCTGTTCGCCGATCCGGAAGCCTCGACCATGGTCGAAGCGCCCCGCTACCGCGACGTTCGCCATGCCGAGCTCACACCGGGCCTGGCGGCGGCGCACTTCGCGGCCGATCGCAGCTAGCCGGCGATTTTCCTAAACGATTCTAAGTCATTTTGTGGCACTGTGCCGCAAATGGAGCGCGGCTGCGGACGCCGGCAAGGGCGCCCGAGGCCCAAAAGACACCATATTACGGGCGTTTGTTGTGGGCCGGTCCGCTTAGCCCTTGCGGCGGGCGGGTTTTGCGTGTGATTGAGCGCATCATGACCGGCGATTTGAGGGGGAACATGTCCGGACCGGGTCGGCCGTCTTCGGCGACAACGCGGAGGAAGCAGAGCGTGCGGCTGCTGTCGTCGTTGCCGACGATTGCCGTGCTGCTGTGCGTTCCGCTCGTCGGCGGCTGTGGCTCCTTCGGCGGTTTCGATTCCATCGGCTCAGGCGGCGGCCCGCTGAGCAAGTGGTTCGGCAAGAAGGACGAGGTCGAGCCGCTCAACACCGATCCGGCCCACGTGATCTACGGTCAAGCCGATCAGATGATCGATCAGGGCAAATACAAGGAAGCCGCGCGCCAGTACGAAGAAGTCGATATCACCCACCCGTATTCGCGGGAGGCGCGCCGGGCGATCATCATGGCCTCCTACGCCTACTACAAGGCCGGGAAATACGACGAGGCCGTCGCCTCGGCGGACCGTTACCTGACGCTGCATCCGGGCACGACGGAAGCGGCCATGGCGCAGAACATTATCGCCATGTCGTATTACGATCGGATCCTGGATGCCAAACGCGACCAGACTTATGCGCGCCGGTCGCTTGCGGCGTACGACAAGTTGCTTCAGCGCTATCCGTCGTCCCAATACGCGGCAACCGCGGCGAACCGGGCGCGGATCCTGCGCGATTTGATCGCGGCGAGCGAGATGCAGGTCGGGCGCTATTATCTGCGCCGCAACAACTACCTCGCTGCCATCAACCGTTTCCGGACGGTGGTGACCGAGTATCAGACCACCGAACAGGTCGAAGAGGCCTTGATGCGGCTCACCGAGGCCTATATGGCGTTAGGGATTATCAACGAGGCCCAGACGGCCGCTGCCGTGCTCGGCCATAACTTTCCGGACAGTAAGTGGTACAAGCACGCTTACAGCCTCCTAGGACAGCGCGGCCTCGAACCCCAGCAATATCAGGGATCGTGGATCACCCGGGCCTGGAAGACCCAAAGCTGGACCGGCGGCGGACAAACCTAACAGGCGTCCAGTGTTAGCGGCCCTGTCGATCCGCGACATCGTTCTGATCGACAAGCTCGACCTTGAGTTTGGCGAAGGCCTGTCGGCGCTTACGGGCGAGACGGGCGCCGGGAAATCCATCCTCCTCGATGCCTTGTCGCTCGCGCTTGGCGGCCGAGGCGATGCCGCGCTGGTCCGTAGCGGCGCGGCGCAGGGGCAGGTGAGCGCCAGCTTCGAACTTCCCGAGGGTCACCCAGTCTTTGCGCTTCTGTCGGAGAACGGGATCGCCATCGAAGAGTCCCTTCTCATTCTGCGGCGGCTGCAAGGGGCCGACGGCCGCAGCCGCGCCTTCATCAACGATATGAGCGTCAGCGTGCAGCTCTTGCGGGAGGTGGGGCGCGCGCTCGTGGAAATTCATGGCCAGCATGACGAGCGGGCACTGATCGACCCGAGTGGGCATCGCGATCTTGTCGATGCGTTTGCCGGCTTGGAGCGCGAAGCCGCCGGCGTCGCCGCATGTTACGAGGCTTGGGCCGACGCGGATGCCGCGCGCCTGCGCCACGAGAGCGAAGTCGCCGCGGCCCGTGCCAACGCGGACTATCTCGCCCATGCCTTGGAGGAACTGCAGACCCTTGCGCCGGAACCGGGCGAGGAGGAGGCGCTATCCTCTCGCCGCCAGCTGATGATGAACGCGGAGAAGATAGCCTCCGAACTGAACGAAGCGAGGGACGCGCTCGAGGGCGAGGGCACCGCGGGCGCGCGCCTCGCCTCCGCGTTGCGGCGGATCGAGCGCCAGGCCGCCACGGCCGGGGCGGACGGCTCATCGCCCTTTGCGGCGGTCGCGGATGCGCTCGAGCGCGTGTTGAGCGAAACCGAGGCCGCGCGCGAGAGAATCGAGGAGGCCCTTGCCGCCACGGCGTTCGAGCCGGGCGATCTGGAACGCGCCGAAGAGCGGCTCTTCGCGCTGCGGGCGCTCGCCCGCAAGCATCGGGTCCAGGTTGATGCCTTGCCCGCGCTTCAGGAGAAGCTCGAAGCGGATCTCGCGGCGATTACCACCAGCGAGTCCACGGCCGCGGAGCTCGCCAAAGCGGCCGAGGCGGCGCGGGATGCCTACGAACTGGCGGCTCTGGCCCTAAGCAAGGCGCGCATCAAGGCCGCCAAGAAGCTGGACAAGGAGGTGGCGGGGGAACTTGCGCCGCTGAAGCTCGAAAAGGCGCGCTTCCTCACGCGGATCGAGAGCGTCGACATCCGCGAAGGCGGTCCCTCGGGCATCGACCGCATCGCCTTTTTCGTCGCCGCCAATCCAGGCACGGAACCGGGCCCCATGATGAAGGTCGCCTCGGGGGGCGAACTGGCCCGCTTCATTCTGGCGTTGAAGGTCGTGCTGGCTTCGCGCGGCTCGGCGCCGACGCTGATCTTCGACGAGGTGGAGTCGGGCGTGGGCGGCGCCACCGCGGCGGCTGTCGGCGAACGCCTGGCGGGCCTCGGCGAGAACGTGCAGGTGCTGGCCGTGACCCACGCGCCACAGGTGGCGGCGCTCGCACGCGGCCATTTGCGCATCGCCAAGGAAGCGGTGACGACGGCCAAGGGCGAAGCCATGTCGACGCGCGTCGCCGTGCTCGGTGACGCGGAACGGCGCGAGGAAGTGGCCCGGATGCTCGCCGGTCAGACGATCACGGACGAGGCACGCGCCGCCGCGGATCGTCTGATGCGCAAATCGGCGTAAGGCGGAAAGAGCATGGCCAAGAAGCCCGTCAAGAAGCCCGTCAAGAGCGCGACGACAGCCGACAAGCCTGTCGAGGCGCTGACCGAAGCGGAAGCGGCCAAGGAACTTGCGCGCCTTGCGACCGAGATCGCTCGCAACGATGCGCTTTACTACCAGCAGGATGCGCCGGTGATCTCCGACGCGGCCTACGATCGTCTGCGCCAGCGGAACGAGGCGATCGAGGCCCGGTTCCCGAAACTCGTGCGCGCCGACAGCCCCACCAAGAGGGTGGGCGCCGCGCCGGTCGACGGCTTCGGCAAGGTCACCCATAGGGTGCCGATGCTGTCGCTCGGCAACGTGTTCGACGATGAGGGCGTGCGCGAGTTCGTGGACCGCATCCGGCGGTTTCTAGGCCTGGATGCGGACGTGCCTCTGGACTTCACCACCGAACCCAAAATCGACGGGCTTTCCATCGGGTTGCGCTACGAGGGCGGATGCCTGGTCCAGGCGGCCACGCGCGGCGATGGCTATGTGGGCGAGGACGTGACCGTCAACGTCATGACCATCGGCGACATCCCGAAGCAGGTCAAAGCCCGCGACTTCCCCGACTCGTTCGAAGTGCGCGGCGAGATCTATATGAGCCACAGCGCCTTCGCGGCTCTGGACGCGGAGCAGGAGAAGGCGGGCGCCAAGATCTTTGCCAACCCGCGAAACGCGGCGGCCGGGTCCTTGCGGCAGCTCGACCCGTCGGTCACCGCCTCGCGACCGCTCCAGTTCTTCGCCTATGCCTGGGGCGAGGCGGCGAGCCTTCCCGCCGACACCCAATGGGGCGTCTACGAGGCTTTCGCCAAATGGGGCTTTCCGCTCAATCCGCTGGCGAAGCTCACCAACTCACTCGACGAGATGCTGGGCATCTATCGCGAGATCGAGGAGGGCAGGGCCGGTCTCGACTACGATATCGATGGCGTCGTCTACAAACTCGACCGCCTCGATCTGCAGGAACGTCTCGGCTTTGTGTCGCGGTCGCCGCGCTGGGCCATCGCGCACAAATTCCCCGCAGAGAAGGCCATGACGATCCTGCGCGACATCGAAATTCAGGTCGGCCGCACGGGCGCGCTGACGCCCGTCGCCAAGCTGGAGCCGGTGACCGTGGGCGGCGTCGTGGTCCAGAACGCGACCCTGCACAACGAGGACGAGATCGCGAGGAAGGACGTGCGCATCGGCGACACGGTCCTCCTGCAGCGCGCAGGCGACGTGATCCCGCAAATTCTCGGGCCCGTACTCGACAAGCGGCCCAAATCCGCGAAGCCGTTTGTGTTTCCGACCGTGTGTCCGGCCTGCGGCAGTCACGCGGTGCGCGAGATCAATCCCAACACGGGCAGGGAAGACGCGGTGCGCCGCTGCACGGGCGGCCTGATCTGCCCCGCCCAGCGCGCGGAGCGCCTGAAGCATTTCGTCTCGCGCAATGCCTTCGACATCGAGGGCCTCGGCGAGAAGAACATTCAGAGCTTCTACGACGAAGGGCTCATTCAATCGCCGCCCGATATCTTCACCCTGGCGGCCCGCGATGCCAAGGCCGAGACGAAGCTCGCCGAGCGGGAAGGGTGGGGCGAAACCTCCGTACAGAAACTGTTCGATGCGATTGCCGCGCGCCGCAACGTCACCCTCGATCGCTTCATCTATGCGCTCGGCATCCGCCATGTTGGCGAGATCACGGGACGGCTGCTGGCGCGCAATTACGGCTCCATCGAGCACTTCCTCGAAGCGACGGCCGAGGCGGCACAGGATCGCGAAAGCACGGCCTACACCGAGCTCGAGAACATCGACGGGATCGGGCCGACCGCCGCCGCCGCCATCGCCGACTTCTTCGGCGAGCCGCATAATGTCCAGGTCGTCCACGATCTCCTGAAAGAGGTGAGCCCGAAGCCGCTCGCGGCCGTGGACAAGGGCTCGCCCGTGTCCGGCAAGACGGTCGTGTTCACGGGCACGCTCGAACACATGACCCGCGCGGAGGCCAAGGCGCAGGCCGAACGGCTGGGCGCGAAGGTCGCAGGCTCGGTATCCAAGAACACGGACTACGTGGTGGCGGGCCCGGGCGCGGGCTCCAAGCTCAAGAACGCGAAGGAGCTTGGTGTCGACGTCCTCACGGAGGACGAGTGGCTGAAGCTAATCGGGTAGGCACCACTTGAGCGCTTGTTTACTCGCGCTACCGCGCTTCGCGCTACTTGAGCGCTAACCGATCGGTGCGGTGGCGTGGCGGAGCCAGGGCCGGTCTTCGCTGGCGATGAGCGGCTCGATCTTCTCGCGGACGCGCGTGATAGTCGTTCAGCCAGGCCAGCTCCCAGGTCAGAAGCTGCTTCGGATCGATCAGCCGTCTGTCGAACGGGACCAGCGTCAGCGTCTCGAAGCTGAGCATCTTGCGCTCGCCGCCCTCGATCGCCTCGGCCGGCCGGACCAGGACCAGATTCTCGAGGCGGATGCCGTATTCGTCCTCGCGGTAATATCCCGGCTCGTTGGAGAGGATCATGCCGGGCTCCAATTCCTCCGTACCGAGACGAGAGAGCCGCTGCGGCCCTTCGTGCACCGACAGATAGCTGCCCACGCCATGGCCGGTGCCGTGGTCGAAGTCCAGCCCTGCCGTCCAGAGCGGTCCGCGTGCGAACGGATCCAGGTCCTGGCCGCGCGTGCCGGCCGGAAAGCGCGCCGCGGCGATGGCGATATGGCTTCTCAGCACGAGGCCGTAATGGCGCTTCATCTCCGCCGTCGGCTTGCCGACGGCCACCGTGCGGGTGATGTCTGTGGTGCCGTCCACATATTGCCCGCCGGAGTCGATGAGAAAGAGCGAATTCTTGTCGAGCACACGCTTCGAGTCCGTCGTCGGGCGGTAATGCACCACCGCCCCATGAGGCCCGGACGCGGCGATAGTATCGAAGCTGATGTCCTTGAGCTGACCGGTTTCGCGGCGGAAGTCCTCCAGCTTGATCGCGGCGGAAACCTCGTCCACCCGGCCCGTCTCGGCGACCTCGTCGAGCCAGGCGAGAAACCGGGCCATGGCCACGCCGTCGCGCAAATGAGCGCGTCTTGCGCCCTCTTGCTCGGCTTCCGTCTTGATCGCCTTTGGCAGGATGCATGGATCGTCGCCCGAGACATGCTTGCCGCCGCCGGCTTCCAAAACAGTGGCGAAACGCATCGGGGCCGAACCGGGATCGAGCCGGACCTTCGCGCCGGACTCGGCGAGCGCCTTCAGAGCCCCGTCCAGGTCTTCCGGCTTGGCGATCTCCGTGAAGGGCTTCAAGGCGATGCGCATGGGCTCTCCGACCTTGTCCGGGTCGATGAAGAGCGTCGGCCGCCCCTTTGCGGGGACGATGGCATAGGCGAGGGCGACCGGCGTGTGCTTGATGTCGCCGCCGCGATAGTTGAACAGCCAGCAGATGGATTCCGGCGCGGTGAGGAGCACCGCGTCGTGTCCGGCATCCACCAGGTCCATCTGCACCTGCATGAGCTTTTCGCCGGTGCCCTTGCCCGCCAGCTCCATTGGCTGCGCGAAGATCTCCGCGCGCGGCGGGGCAGGGCGGTCCTTGCCCCAGATCTTGTCGATCGGGTTCTCGTCGACCGGGGTCAGGCGGATGCCGGCCGCATCCAGCGTCTTCGTCAGCCGCTCGATCTCGCTGATCGTGTGCAGACGCGGGTCGTAGCCGACCGCATTGCCGCGCACGAGCGTCCCCTTCAGCCATTCCGAGGGCTTGGCCTTCGGGATCTGCAGGACCTCGAAAATATCCGTGTCGACCTGTCGTGGCGCCTGGAGGATGTAGCGTCCGTCCACGAACAACGCCGAGCCATTGTCCGTGACGATGGCGACGCCCGCCGACCCGGTGAAGCCCGTGAGCCAAGCCAGCCGTTCCTCGCTCGGGGGCAGGAACTCGTTCTGGTGCTGATCGCTGTGGGGAACGAGGAAGGCTTTGAGCTGCTGCCGCTTCAGCTCCCGCAACACTGCCTTGACCCGGTCGCCGCTAGCCGCCGGAGCGCTGGCCTCATCGAACACTTGATACATGGCCAGCTTTGTAAGCCGAAGCGTTGCCGCCGATCAATCGAACAAAGTGCTTGCGTTGCCGCGTCCGAGCAGCAGGGCCGCCCAACCGTCGAGAAGGATTCGCTTTTCCAGGACGAAGCCGAGCGAGGCATAGCGCGCGGCGGTCGCGTGCGATTGGTCCGTGGTGATCCCGGACAGGAGCACATAGCCGCCCGGCCGCACCGCTCGCGCCATGGCGGGGGCGAGATCGTAGAGCGGCCCCGCTAGGATATTGGCGACGATCAGGTCCGGCGCGAGACGGCGCAAGGTCGGGTGGGACAGCCCATCCGCCACGAAGACATGGACCGTCTGGCCGAGCCCCGCCTTGGCGGCGTTATCCGCCGCGATCCGCACGGCGATCGGATCGTTGTCGGTGGCAATCACGGGCCTGTCGAAGGCCAGTGCCGCCGCGATGGCCAGCACGCCGGTACCGGTGCCGATGTCGAGCACCAGGTCCGGGCGCCCCCATTTGGCGAGTTCGTCGAGGGCCAGCAGGCAGCCCCGCGTGGTGGCGTGGTGGGCCGTTCCGAACGCCTGGTCGGCGTCGATCTCGATCGTGTAGCGGTTGCGGGCGATCCGCTCCCGGTCGTGGCTACCATGGACCAGAAAGCGGCCCGCACGGACGGGTCCCCGTTGGCCTTGGCTGATCGTGACCCAATCGGCATCGGGCACCGGCTCGATGCGCAACGGCGACACCAGCGCGCCGTCCGCGGCGCCGTCGATCAAGGCTTGGAGACGCCCCTCGTCGGGAAGTTCTTCGTAGAGTGCGGAAACCTCGTAGCGCCCATTTCCAAGCTCGAAAAAGCTGACGGAGAGCGCTTGCGGGTCGCCGGCATCGTCGAGGGCGACGGCGATCCGGCCTGCCGCCGGCGCTTCGGCTTCGACGGCCGCGCGATGGAGTCCTTGGGGCGAAGACTCAGCCATGGGCATTCCCATCCTTCAAGGCGACGACCGCCCGCCACAACGCGTCCACCGCCGGATCGGCGACACCGAGTTCGGCGAGGTGATCCCGGACATTGCGGATGTACTCGTAGCTCGACCCGGCGACGCCTTCGGCCAAAAGGATCATGGCCGCGCGGGCGCGAAGCGGGAGGTCCGCTTCGACCAGACGCGGGCCCTCGTAGATGTATGTCTGCGCCGCGATGGTTTCGCCGGGCAGGTGCACGGCGATCTCCGTTGCCGTGCAGGTCTCCCGTTCCGACAGATAATCCTCGATCTCACCCTGATGACGATCGGGAAACTCGAGGCGATGCCGTGGCACGGGGAGCCGTTTTCGCTTGCGCCCGCAAGATTCAAGGTCAGGCCCGGTTGGGTCCGGGTGCCCCAGCGCTCCAGCGATTTCTTGTTGAAGACGCGGCGGTGGTTGTGTGCGACGGCGTACTCGCGCCGGACGCAGCCGTAAGCCGTTTCCCATCCGTCCCACATGAGCGAGCCGTAACCGAACAGCCACATGGTTTCGCGTCACACCCGTTCGACGAAGGTGTCGACCACCTTCTTGCGCCCAGCCTTCTCGAAATCGACGGTCAGCTTGTTGCCGTCGACAGCGGCGACGCGGCCATAGCCGAACTTCTGGTGAAAGACGCGCTGTCCGACCTCGAGGCCCGCGCCTTCCGCGGTGCTTGCCGCGACCAGCGTGCCTTCGATGGTCACGGGCTCGCGCCGCGAACCGCCGCCGCCGCGTTGGCGTTCGCGCGGGCCCGCTGCCAGCCGGGCGTTTCGTAATAGCCGGAAGCGAACATGTGCTCGCTGTCGAAGCGGCTGGGGCCATAGCCGCGCAAGCCGTCGTCCTCGGCCACCTGGACGTGCTCGTGGGGGAGTTCGTCGATGAAGCGCGACGGCACTGCGGTCTGCCACATGCCGTAGGTGCGCCGGTTCTGCGCGAAAGTGATCTTCGCGTTCTTGCGCGCACGCGTCAGCCCGACATGGGCGAGCCGGCGTTCTTCCTCAGGCCGGAGCGGCCGGCCTCGTCCAGGCTCCGCTGATGGGGCAGCAGCCCTTCGTCCCAGCCCGGCAAAAACACGGTGTCGAACTCGAGCCCCTTGGCCGAATGCAGCGTCATCAAGTTCACCCGGTCCGTGCCTTCCTCGGTTGCCGCGTCCATGACCAGCGACACATGCTCCATGAAGCCGGCGAGCGTGTCGAACTCCTCCATGAAGCGGATGAGCTCCTTCAGGTTCTCGAGGCGCCCCTCGGCCTGTTGCGAGCGGTCCGCCTGCCACATGCCGGTATAGCCGGACTCGTCCAGGATGAGCTCGGCAAGCTCCGTATGCCGCATGGTGTCGACCAGGGACCGCCAGCGGTCGAAGTCGGAGAGCAACCCCGCGAGCGCGCGGCGCGGCTTCGGCTTCAGTTCCTCGGTCTCCACGATCAACCGCGCGGCCTGGGTGAGCGGAATCTCATCGGCGCGCGCGAGCTGATGCAGCGTCTTCAGGGTCGCTTCGCCGAGCCCCCGCCGGGGCACGTTGACGATGCGCTCGAATTTGAGGTCGTTGGCCGGATTGAGCGTCACGTCCAGATAGGCGATGGCGTCGCGGATTTCCTGCCGCTCGTAGAACCGGGGACCGCCGATGACGCGATAGTCGAGGCCGAGTGTGATGAACCGGTCTTCGAAGGCGCGCATCTGGAACGAGGCGCGCACCAGGATCGCGATCTCATTGAGCGCATGATCATGACGCTGAAGCTGCTCGATGTCCTCGCCGATCACGCGCGCTTCTTCCTCGTCATCCCAGCAGCCTTGCACCACGACCTTCTCGCCGTCGTCGCCGTCGGTGCGCAGGGTCTTGCCGAGGCGCCCCTGGTTGTGGGCGATCAGGCCGGAGGCGGCGCCGAGAATATGCGCGGTGGAGCGGTAGTTGCGCTCGAGCCGGATCACCTTGGCGCCCGGGAAGTCCGTTTCGAATCGGAGGATGTTGTCCACCACCGCGCCGCGCCAGCCATAGATCGACTGATCGTCGTCGCCGACGCAGCAAATGTTTTGCGGGCCGTCCTCGCTGCCCTGCGCCAGCAGCCGCAGCCACAGATACTGCGCCACGTTGGTGTCCTGATACTCGTCCACCAGCATGTAGCGGAAACGCTGCTGGTAGCGCGCGAGCACGTCCGGATGGTCCTGGAACAGGCGCAGGTTCTCCATCAGGAGATCGCCGAAATCGACGGCGTTCAGATCCTTGAGACGCCGCTGATAGGCCGCATACAGGTCGCGGCCCTTGCCGTTGGCGAAACCGTAGCTCTCGCCGTCGGGGACGCGCTCGGGCCGGAGGCCCCGGTTCTTCCAGCCGTCGATCATGCTGGCGAGGACCCGCGCCGGCCAGCGCTTGTCGTCGATATTCTCCGCCGCCAGAAGCTGCTTGATGAGCCGGATCTGGTCGTCCGTGTCGAGTACCGTGAAAGAGGGCTTGAGATCGACGAGCTCCGCGTGGCGCCGGAGGATCTTCACGCCGATGGCGTGGAATGTGCCGAGCCAGGGCATGCCCTCCACGGCGCCGCCGATCAGTTCGCTCACGCGCTGCTTCATCTCGCGCGCGGCCTTGTTGGTGAAGGTGACGGCGAGGATCTGCCCCGGATGGGCACGGCCCAAGCGAAGCAGATGCGCGATGCGCGTGGTCAGCACCCGGGTCTTGCCGGTCCCGGCCCCCGCGAGGACCAGAAGCGGCCCGTCCAGGGTCTCGACGGCTCGCGCTGCTCGGGGTTGAGCGCCTCCAGGTAGCGGTCAGCCCCGCGGCGCATGGCGCGCCGCGAGATCGGGAGCATGTCGGCCGGTGGCGTCTGAGGCGCCTCTTCGAAACCCTCCGCCTGCGGGGGAACGGTCTCGGCGGCATTGTTGCGAATCTTGCCCATGACCGGGGACTATACCACCACCGGCGCGCGTGGAAGCTGCGACACCGACGTGGCCGGCACGGCGGGCTCCGGTCGCGGGCCGCCCCGATCACGCCAAGTTGGGTGCGTGTGAATTGCAACACTATTCGAAATGTTGCACTGCGGTACTTGCGGGTGGCCGCAAGCGGTGGCAAATGGGATCAGCCGCTGGTTAACGGGACTTTGGAGGTTGGAATGCTTCGTGTCTGGAAAGCGGGTTTCGCGATTTTGGGGTTCTCGGTGCTGCTTTTCGGCGCCGTCCAAACCGCCGACGCGGGTTGCGAGATTGTGCGCGCCACCAACAGCGCGGAGTCGAAGGCCGCCGCGGCCAAGGCCGCCTACGCCAACGCCCTCCAAACCGCCGAGCAGATCCGCCGCCGCCGCGGCTGGAGCTATGTGCGGTTGCGTCCCCGCAAGGTGACGCCCGATCCGTTCTGGAAGGCCGTGCGGCCGGTCGTGACCCCCGACATGCTGCTGAAGCCGGACGCGTCACCTCGAAGACCTATGCGCAGTGCTGGAAGGGCGTCGTGGTGCCCTATGTCTGCACGGCCGGCGCGACCGCCTGCGGCAACTAGTTCGGCCGCCGGCACGCGCTTTCGCGTTGCCCGCCCGGCCTGACCCCGCGGCCGTGGCGCGAGAACTGGACTGATTTTGTTCAGGAACTCGGGCTAGACTGGCGGGATGACGACCCTCGTAACGCTCGAACCGCACCGGAACCCGGCCTCGCCGGCGGACAAGGACGCGCTTTTTGCGCGCCTTTCTGCGCGTTTCGGGAAGCGCTTCTCGCGCAGCGAGGCCCTACGCGCGCAGCATGCCAATACGCTGACCTGGCTCAAGGTCCAGGCGCCGGATGCCGTCCTGTTCGCGCAGAGCACGGAGGAGGTGTCCGAGGCCGTGGCTGCCTGCGCCGCAGCCCGCGTTCCCGTCATCCCCTACGGAGCCGGAAGCTCTCTGGAGGGCCAGCTCAATGCGCCCTTTGGCGGGCTGTCGCTGGACCTGTCCGAGATGAAGGAGATCGTCTCCGTTCATGAAGACGATCTGGATTGCGTCGTGCAGGCGGGCGTCACCCGAAAACAGCTCAACGACTATCTGCGCGATACGGGGCTTTTCTTTCCCGTCGATCCGGGGGCGGATGCGAGCCTCGGCGGCATGGCGGCGACGCGCGCCTCCGGCACGAACGCGGTGTGCTACGGCACGATGCGGGACGCCGTCCTCGGCCTCACGGCGGTGCTCGCCGACGGGCGCATCGTCAAGACCGGCGCGGGCGCGAAATCCGCCGCCGGCTACGACCTCACGCGGCTTCTCGTGGGGTCCGAAGGCACGCTCGGGGTCATCACGGAGCTGACGCTCAAGCTGTTCGGCATCCCCGAAACCATCCTCGCGGGCGTGTCGACGTACCGGACGCTCGAAGGGGCGTGCAACGCGACCATCGCGGCGCTGCAGATGGGGCTGCCACTGGCCCGCATCGAGCTCTTGGACGAGGTTCAGGTCCGGGCCTGCAACGCCTATTCGAAGCTGTCCGTGCCGGAGCAGCCGACCCTGTTCCTCGAGTTTCATGGGACCCCGACCGGCGCCCGCGAGCAGGTCGAGATCTTCTCGGAGATCGCGCAGGCCGAGGGCGGCGGCGCTCTGGACTGGGCCGCACGGCCCGAGGATCGCAACCGGCTCTGGCGGGCCCGCCACGACGCCTATTGGGCGGCGAAGAACCTGCGGCCGGGGACCGATCTGATCGCGACCGATGTTTGCGTGCCGATCTCTGCCCTTGCGGCATGTGTCATCGAAACGAAGCAGGACATCGACAGATTGGGCCTGGTCGCTCCCATCGTCGGCCATGTGGGCGACGGCAATTTCCATGTGATGCCGTTGATCGACTCGGATTCGACGGACGAGTTGGAACGGGCGCGAGCGTTTCTGGATCGCCTGATCGAACGGGCGCTGCGCTTCGAGGGCACCTGTACCGGCGAGCATGGCGTGGGCCAGGGAAAGATTGGCTATCTGGTTGCGGAGCACGGACAGGCAGTTGACGTGATGATTGCCATAAAAAAGGCACTCGACCCGTCGAATATTCTCAATCCTGGCAAGATTTTTGCTCTAGATGTGTAAGTGTTTCGCGCATGACCCGGAGTGGTATGCGGTAATGTTGAGAGGAACGGCGTACGCGGCAATTGGCTCATTGTCTTGCAACGGCTCTTAGCCTCTTGTTCTGCGCGGGGACCATGCGCCGACGCACCCAGCCTTAGGCAGAGAGATCGGTGAATTCGCTTCTGCTGACACTGACGGCACTGTTCATATTGGTGCTGAGCGCGCTGTTTGCGGCGCCGCTCTTCATCGATTGGAACGACTATCGTCCGGCCATCGAAGCCCAGATGACCAAGCTGATTGGGCGTCCGGTCAAGGTGGACGGCAAGGTCCACCTGGTCGTGCTCCCGGCGCCGCAGCTGAAATTCGACGACATCAAGGTCGCAAACGCCAATGGCAGCCTGGACACGCCTTTCCTCAAGGCGAAGTCCCTCGAGGCCAAGCTCGACGTGGGCACGCTGCTGACCGGCAGGGTCGAGGCGCATGAGCTCACGATCGTCGATCCCACGTTGCGCCTTCGGCTCGATGGCGCGGGCGGCGGCAATTGGAGCGATCTTGGGCCGCATAAGATGGGCGCCACGTTCGTGCCCACAGACGTGCTCCTCGACTCGGTGCGCGTCACCGGCGGCACGCTGGAGCTCGCCAAGGACGGCGGCCCCACTTTCGTCTTCACGAATATCGATGGCGAGGCGAGTTCGTCGTCGATCGCAGGACCGTACAAGGTCGACGCGACCTACGACTTCGACGGCCGGCCCCAATCGATCCGCTTCTCAACGGGCATCATCGACGACAGCGGCACGTTCCGGGTGAAGACGGCGCTGCGCGATCCCAATCGCTCTTCGTTCTATCAATTGGACGGTCTGATTTCGGGTCTGCGTGCGGTTCCCACCTACGACGGAACCTTTGTCCTCCGCATGTCCAAGGCGGACACCAACCAGGAGACAACGGGCGCCGATGAGCCGCCGCAGGGCGACGGCGCGCCCGCGCCGGACGCAGCCGAACAGCCGAACGACACGCCACCTGACGCCGCCGCGGACCTTCCCGCTGAGGCCCTTCCCGCCGAGGCCCTTGCCGACGAGGAGGGCGGATTGCGCGACCTGCGCGAGACGGCCTCCTTCATCGAGGTGAAGGGCCCGCTCAAGGCCACGCCCCACGGCGCCGACCTGACCGATTTCGAGCTCACCCTTCACGCCTCCGGGCGGCCGCAAATCCTGAAAGCAACGTCGCATTGGACTTCCGTCCGCCGTTCAGGGCGGATGCGAAGCTGGCCGCCCGTTGGATCGATTTCGATGCCCTGTTCGGTGTGTCGGCGGCGGAAGATCGGCCCTCGCCAGCGGCGGTCGTGCGCATCTTCGCCGATTGGGTGCTTGAGGAAGCCGCGAAGGTGGGGAAGGGGACACTCTCCCTCGACGTGGAACAGGCCGGTCTCGGCGGCGATCTTGCCGGCGGTCTCAATCTCAAGCTCGCAAGTACGGATGGCGGTGTCGCCATCGAAGAATTGAACGCGACCCTGCCCGGCGAGAACCGCGTTTCGGCCTCCGGGTCCTTGCGGCCCGGTGCATCCGGACCGCTCTTCGAAGGGCCGGCCGAGATCGACGGCTCGGGCTTGCGGGCCCTGACGCGCTGGGCGGCGGGGGACCGCGCGATTACCGGTCAAGCCTTCGTCGGCGATTTCTCGCTGTCCGCGGACGCGACGATCGGCGAGGGCGACATCGTGCTGGCGAATGCCAATGGCGCCGTCAGCGGCACCAAATTCGGCGGCGACTTTCTCTACCGCGCAGGCGAAACCAATCTCATCCGCCTCAATCTCAAGAGCGACCGTCTCGATCTGCGAGAGACACTCGGCGGCGAGCCCATCTGGGACGCCTGGCTTCCGTCCGGGAACCCAGAGCCCGCACCGGAGAGCGCGTCGGACGGGACGTCCCTTCTCGAACTTCTGCGCGACGACGAGGTGCACGCAAGTCTGGAGATCGGCGAGCTCTTGTTGCCCGACATCGCGCCGGGCCGGCTCGATGCGAGGCTCTCGCTCGACGGCGGCGATCTTGACGTTCAGTCCCTTGCCTTCATCGCCCCGGGCGCGATGACGCTGGATGGCAAGGGGCGCATCGTCGGCGTTGCGGATGCGCCGTCCGGCCAGATCGACATGTCGCTCCAGGCGCAAAGCACCGACAGTCTGCGGGCACTTGCGGGGCTTCTCGGATTCGGAAACCGGGTCGCGAAGTCGAAACATCTGGCAGCGCTGGCGCCCTTCGACATCCGGGCCGCGCTTGTGGCCGGACGGGACGGCGCCGCCACCGATGCATCGCTTGAATTGAGCGGTCAGGTCGGGGGCTCGAACTTGGCGCTCATGGCCAAGGCAAAGGGCACGCTCGCCGAGGCCCGCGACGCGGAAATCGATATTGCCGGGAGTGTCACGGGCGAACGGCCGCAAGCCCTCCTGGTCTTGTTGTTCCCGGATTTGCCGCAGGACCGGCTCGCCGAGGCTGCGGGCGCCGAGGGCACTCTGTCGCTGAAGGTTGCCGGCATCCCCAGCCAGCAACTGTCTGGACGGTCGGCCTTGGAGACCGAGGTCTTGCAGATGGAGTTCGAGGGCAATGGCGCGCTGAAGGACGACGGGCCCACGCTCAACGGCTATGCCGCGGTTTGGACCGAGGATGCGAGCCTGGTGCTGCCGCTGCTGGGCCTCGACCCGCCGCCGAGCGCGCATGGCGTGCCGCTGTCGGTGAGCGCCAATGTCTCCAGCGACTCCGGCAAGGTCCATTTGGAACAGATCAAGGCGACTGTCTCGGAGGAGCCGATCGAAGGGGCCGCCGATTTCGATCGCTCGGGCGACGTCACGACGTTCGACATCTCGGCGAGGGCGGAACGCATTTCGGTTCCGGCCGTGATGGGGCTTTTCGTGGCCTGGGAGCGGGCGGAGTCGACCAAAGACATGCTGGGTGCCGTCGATGGCGATGCGGCGCCGGTCTGGCCGCGCGCGGGTTCGCGCTCGATCTGCTCGACGATGCGGAAGGGACCGTGTCGTTGAGCGCCAAGACGCTGTCGCTGGGCAAGCCGTTCCAGATCGCGGACGGCAAGCTCAAGGCCAAGGTCGATGGCGGCAGCCTGACCGTCGAGTCAATGGACGGAGAGCTCTTCGGTGGAACCTTCGCCGGTTCGGGCGCGCTCGCCCCTCGGGGGAGCGGCGCGGCGTTCACGGCGAAAGCCGAACTCAAAGGGGGCAACCTCTCGGCCTTGTCCGAGGCGGTGGCGGGCGCGCCGCTCGCTACCGGGCCGTTCGACCTGTCCATCGATGTTGCGGGCGAGGGCCTGAGCCCCCCCGGCATCGTCGCCGATCTCGGCGGCAAGGGCGCGTTCACTCTTGGCGCGGGCGAACTGACATCGTTCACGGCGGCGCCGCTGCGGCAGATTGCGGACAAGGCGGCGGCAAGCAACGTGGCCGCGACCAAGGAGCAGATCGATGCGGATGCCGAGACCATCCGTGGCGAGCTCAAGAACGGCCGCTACGCGTTCGCGCCGGTGACGTTGGACTACGAAGTGAAGAACGGGACCTTGCGCTTCGCGCCGGCAAGCCTTGCCGGAAAGGGCGTCGAGACGGCGCTTGAGACCTATGTGGATCTTGTGGGTCTCAAACTCGACAGCGAGTGGCAGATGCGGCTGACGCATGCGCAATTCGCAAACGTGCCGCCGTTGACTGTGGTGTTTGCCGGACCGCTCGACGAAGCGGGGACGATCGCGCCTGCGGTCGGCACCGCCGCCATCGAGAACAAGCTGACCATCGATCGGCTGCGCGAGGATGTCGAGCGGCTCGAGAGCCTCGACGTCTCGGGGGGACGGGACCCCTCTGCCGCGGAGGCTGCTGCCAAGGCCGCCGCCGAGAAGGCCGAAGCGGAGAAGGCCGCTGCGCAGAGGGCTGCCGCCGAGGCTGAAGCGAAGAAGGCCGCAGCGCAGAAAGTCGCCGCCGAAAAAGCTGCCCGCGAACAGGCCGAGGCCGAGGCGAAAGCCGCCGCCGAAAAGGCAGAAGCCGAGAGGATCGCCACTCAGAAAGCGGCGGCCGAGAAGGCCGCGCGTGAAGCAGCCGAAGCCGAGGCTGCGAAGATCGCCGCGGAGAAGGCCGCTCGTGACAAGGCCGAAGCCGAAGCACGCGCCGCCGAACAGAAGGCGGCAGCTGAACGGGCCACGCGGGAGGCCGAAGAGGCGGCACAACGCGCCGCGGCGGAAGCCGAGAAAGAGCGTGCGGCCGCTGAAGCGCGCGCCGCCGCCGAGGAACGGGCCGCGGCGGAGGCACGTGCCGCAACGGAAGCGCGGGCCGCAGCCGAAGCGAAAGCAGCGGCGAGAGA